>JAUJNI010000002.1:1037656-1046104 GCA_030446465.1 Actinomycetota bacterium | reverse complement strand
TGTCCGACCTCTCGCTCTCGACCGACCCCCTGACCCAGAACCGCTATGCCCTGGCCGGAGGCAACCCCGTCAGCTTCGTCGAGCTCGACGGACATGTGGTCGGAATCAACGGCTACGGCTCTGCCAAGACCGCAGTCATCAACGAGCGAGCCAAGAACCGGCGTGATCGAGACGCGAGACAGACGGAGGAAAAGCTGGGAGCCGATTTCATGGCTCGGCAGTCAGATCCGGAATCAAGCCCACGGGTCGAACTCATAAAGGACAGGGCGGTAGTTGTTCCTACACGTTCGGAATTGCTTGAGGTGGCACGTGACACAGTAGATGCTGACGAGGAAGAACCCGAAGAAACAGATTCATCATGGAGGAACTACGTCTTCCCGCTGGGAGTGGGAGGGCTCATCGAGCTGGAATCTCCTCGAGGCCTAGGCACGGGACGCCCCGCGGAGATAACTGGTGACCGAGTATCGGTTGTTGACCGGTGGGCTGAAAGCGCCTCGGCCGGGAACGAGACGGAGGAGTGCGCTCCACATGTGACATGCGTCCTCAACGCGCCTGAAATCGTCCCGCCAGGGAGAGGTGCGATTACCCTGGGGCACTATGTGTTCTGGGAAGGTCAGATCGACCAGGGTGTGCTTCAGCATGAACTTGTCCACGTTGAGCAGTGGGAGCGTTTTGACATCGCAATGTTGCCGCTCTACGCATCTTCGATGCAACGATGCATTCTACGAGACCAGTACGTATGCAACGAATTCGAGAGAGACGCAACTGAGCGGTCCGGATACTAGTTTCCTTCCTGAATCGCGGGAGTCGGAAGTGCCATTGAAGGCAACAGTGCCAAACGGAGGAAAAGAAGGAGAGCACGATTGGGTTTCTAGGCTCGTAGGTTCGGATGTGGGCAAAGCTCTTCCATTGACGGGGGACTCGACGAGCTCGGAGCGACGTTCGGGTATCTCGTGCTTGCATTTGTTCACGGCTGTGGTGCTCGTACTCTTGTCAGCGTGTGACTCTTATCCCGCGCTCTCTAGATCAGGAATCTCCTTGACAAGCGCGGGGAACGTTCAGATTCACTATGCACTGTGTTCGGGCGAGGTTGTGAGATCCGTTGAAGTCTACATACCCAACGACCTCGCGGATTTGAGAGACGACGTTGTCCTGTGGAAAATCGTGTCGAGTGAGGGTTCGACGAAGGAGATCTTTACCGTCGGAAAGACCCCTCGTGGATTCGACTCAGCAACCCAGTTTAAAAAGGCGTTACCTTTGGATAAGGAGTTGCATTTTGAAGTGGATTCCTCAGATCAAAATTACGCTGGCTGGACGTTCCGATTTGACGATCTCGAAACACAGCGAATCGAGGGTTATAGAGATGGTGAGGATTTCGAAGATGTACGTGATTTTCGTCGGGCGGCTCTGGCGTTTTGTTGAGGTCAGCAAGCCGCACAGGGGCGCTGACTTCACTGGTTAACAAATGGCAACTGACCCGGCTCCGGGCGCGAGAACAGGGGCCTCAGGCAAGAAGGTAGCGACCCATCTCCGATATAAAAGCCGGGCCTGAAACGGCGGCGGACGTAGGCTCCGATCAAGAGTCGGCAAACTCACCAGGAGGGGGGTGGACAGACGGCTGAAGGAACGCTTGTGAACCGGTCCGGGTTCCCTGGACACCTTTCTGACCGTGGGGGCTGGAGGCTCTTCAACCCGAGAACGACAGGGGCGAGGAAGACCGGGCCTTTCAGCAAGGGGCGACTCTTCCTGACAATCGCGGTAGTCGCAGCAGCGTGCAGTGCTGCGGTGACGCAAGGCCGTCCGATCAGAGTTCCGACCCCTCATCGGCGAGAACTTACCTAAGAGCGACCTGTGGGGATTGGCTCACCAACATGACGGCGGATCAGCGGTTGACGGCCGCTGAGGAATTGCTTGGCGCTCGGGAGGAGCTTCGGCAGATCGAAAGACAAGGGGGGGACATTGCCGAGCGCATCGCGAGGACCCTTCAGGACAGGTCAGATGTAGATCGCCAGTTCAGCGACACAGCGGTTAGTCAATTCCAATCCGAGATCTCCAGAAGGTGCACCGACTCGAATCCAGACGTGTCGCTCGCGCAGACTGCAGTCGTGCCAGGACGTCCGGCGGATGATCCTCAAGCGTCTGGAATCAGCGGCGTCCCTCGCGAGTACACCAAGTTGGTCCCCCGGCGAGTTAGGTCTCTCACCTGCAGCACATGGCTGAACGGGACCCGGGGTTCAGCACAACTCGGCGTTGCTAGGCATGTACTAAAGGCAGCGAGAGGGTTTAAAGGGGAGCCGACGAAGGTCGGAGAGGGGCTGGTTCGTCGGTTTGCAGCTGAGCTACGTTCCAACTGCGAATCCAATTACTTTCCCAAACAGGAAGCTCTGTATCAGATCGGGGGCATCCTGTACCAGTCTGGCAAGTTCAGTCCCTAGATTTAGGGACATTCATAACCCGACGGTGCGCCGCCTACACCTACGACGCCTTGGACCGGGTCACCAAGGAGATCGAAGAGCACGGCTCCGCGGCGGAGAAGACCACGACCTTCCCTAGCTCGGGCTCACCAACCTGGCGACCGAGGAGAGCCGCACCGAGACGACCACCAAGAGCTTTAGCTACGACGCCTACGGCCTCAGGATCTCGATGTCCAACGACCCCCCGGACAGCAACGGCGTCAAACCCCTCGGAGAAGCCGATCGAGCTGAGCGCCGCCTACGACTGGCTCGACCGCCCCACCGAGGTCAGAAACCGCAAGGGCGTCGGCGGGACCAACCCCTTTGAGCTCACCAGCTACAACTACGACCTCAACTCAAACGTCATCAAACGGATCCAGGACCAGACCGAGGGCACCGCGAGCTCGGGGCGCACCAGCTACTTCACTACGACCGGGCAAACTGGCTCGAGCTCCAGGAGGTCTACGGCGACAAGTCGGACCGCTGCAGCGACGACCTCAAGGTTCACAACGACTACACCAACCTGGGGCTCGAGAAAGAGCGCATCCTCAAGCGAGGCACCGGGAGCCCTTCTGGCGGCAGGTGCTCGAGCTGGGACAAGAAGCAGACCACGACGTGGGGCTACTTCCTCAACTCCAAGCTGAAGAACCTCAGGATCACAAACGGCGCCGGAGCCGTGGTCGAAGCCCACGACGTCTCCTACCTCACCGACACCATCTACCTAAACGGCAACCGCACCCGCGACGACTTCGGCCTCAGAGGCCCGAGCAGCAAAGAGACCAAGTGCGAGCCGTCGCTGGCAACGGACCACACGCCCTGCTCCATGACCTACAGCTACGACGCCCGCGAGCGCGCCACCGACTACCGCAAGACCATCCCGGGCGGCACCGACAGCGCCATCACCTACACCCTCGATGAGCCGCCCAGCTCGAGCCCTCGGTCACCAGGGCCGGCAACATCACGACCCAGCAGACGGTCGCGGGCGGCAAGACCACCACCGTGGTCAACCACTACGAGGGCAACCAGCTCGCAAACGTCACCACCACGGTGACCGAGAACGGGGCCAGCGCGCCGTCGCCGACCGCCTACTACGCCTACGACGACCTCGGCAACCTCGACTGCGTCACCACCGATCAGAACCGCCCGACCTGCTCGACCTCAAACAACAAGACCCCCGCCTCCTCGGTCCTGGCCGACTACACCTACGACTCGCTCGATCGCCTCGCGGCCTACCGCGCCTACTCGGGCGGGACCAAGACCGACTCGGCGACCTACACCTACGACGCCTTGGACCGGGTCACCAAGGAGCACGAGTTCCACCACGGCTCTGGGGACAAGACGACCAGGCTGTCCTACCTCGGGCTCACCGGGGCCCAGAGCGAGGAGACCATCACGACCGGAAGCGAGGTCACCAAGACCTACGCCTACGACGCCTCGGGCCTGCGCCTTCGCGATGACCCGCAACCCCGACGCCACCGACCCCCAGCACTACACCTACGGCTACGACGTCCACGGCTCGGTGTCCCAGCTGCTCGGCAACGACGGCCAGACCAGCGCGCCATACGGATATGACCCCTACGGCGAGGAGGACACGACCCTCACCAAGGGCGACCCCGCGACCAACGACGTCAACATCACCAACCCGTTCCGCTACTCGGCCAAGCGCTACGACACCGGCTCACAGACGATTGACATGGGGGCCCGGCGCTTTAGCCCCGACACCTCCCGCTTCCTCCAGGCGGACCTCTACCGGGGGGCCCTGTCCGACCTCTCGCTCTCGACCGACCCCCTGACCCAGAACCGCTATGCCCTGGCAGGGGGCAACCCGGTCAGCTTCGTCGAGGCCGACGGCCACGCCGTTTACTTCAACGGCTACGGCTCCGCCAAATCAGCGCGCAAGAACGGCAGCAGCACCAAACGGATCAGAGAGGTCGCCGGCAACGCCTGGATGGGACAGGAGGAAGTAGGCGTCACCGCCAACCCCGAGTGGATCGTCGAAGACATGCCGGGGACCACCCACGCGGACGTACAAGTCAAGCGAAACCCCAACTACTATTACGGCCTTCATCCCGATGAGCCGCGCTCCAAGTGGGTTCCAGACAGAGACTACGGAGGCGAGCTCCTCGACATCCTGAGCTGGGCCCCTGGCCTTGGAACTCTCACCGAGGGAATCCGCTGTATCGCTGACTCGTCCGATAGAGCGAGCCATTGTGCAGGTGCCATTCCTGGCAAGCTCGGCAAGATCCCCGACGCGGTGCGGATGCTCAAGTTTGGCGACGAGGCTGGCGAAGTCGCATCGCACGCTGACGAGGCCACAAGGGGAGTCCCTGACGACTTCACCGTTGTCCGCGGTGGGACGAAGGATCTCCCTCCTTCCGGCGAGGTGTTCTCCGGAGCAGCGGGCCGCTATCTCCGTGATGCAGCAGCCGGTGTTCCTCATGGCCAGATCCGTGCCACCACTGCTGGGGAGATACGAGCGACTGGCGGTTCAGTTGAACTCTTCCGGGAGCTGACGCGTGCCTAGGCCCAGGCGGGTGCCCCTTTGGGCCGCTCATTCCCAATCCCGTTCCTAAGGCGGGGCGCATCCGATGACTGCGGAACGCTGGCTACCGTTCGAATACCGTGACTTCTACGACGTACCGCGGCTGATTCTGGTCGAGAGGGCCGGCAAAGCAATCCTGTTTGATTCGCCATTCGACGAGGACGCAGACGAGTACAGCGACGTGTTCCGAATCTATCGCCTGTCGTTGGCCGCAGCCCGCGATCTTAGGGACAAGACCTCGTGGCAGGGCGGGTCAGCACTCGGCGAGTTCATCGGAACTATCCCGGTGAGCGAGGTCGAGTTCGACCCCTCGAAACGAGAGTCGCTCAACGACGACGTATTTGAGAGGCACGGGATCGAGTGATCCGCTTTTGGCACGAGCGGACCGGCACGCTCGTTGGCGCAGGTCGGTCTGCTCTGGCGACTCCTGCTTCCAAGAATCCTTGTCTCTAGTCCTGGCGACGCTGGCCGGAGTAGCTGTCGAGTTCGCCGCCACCAAGTCGCACTCCGCGCCCGCACGTGTCCAACCACAACTGCTATTCCGAGTCGCAGTTCAAGACGCTCAAATACCGCCCCGACTTCCCCAACCGGTTCCGCTCGATACAGGACGCGCGCCGCATTCTGCATGTCGTTTTTTCGCTGGTACAACGACGGCCACCGGCACTCCCGGATCGGGATGATGACGCCTGCCGCGATGCACTACGGCCGTGCTCGGGAGCTACAGGTCCGGCGCCAAGCGTTCTTTCCCGCCACGTACGCCGCTCAGCCCGAGCGCTTCCCAAAGGGACCGCCGCGACGGTGGAAGCTGCCGACCGCCGCGCTGATCAACCCGCCCCGGTTGCGGTCGACGACGAGGGAGGCACTCACTAATTTCCGAAGGAACGTGTCTCAGAGCTGTGGGCAGGTTCCGTCGGGCCGTTACTTTACTGCCGAATGGCATGCGCCCTGGATGTGGGTCAGGCTCACTTTTGAAACACCGAACGGGACTTTGAATTGTCCGCAGGCTTAGGTGGTTAGGACGGATCAATGACGCTTTTGCTACGAGCGCGCTGGGGGAAGATTCGCCTGTGAGTCCGTCGTTTCGAGCGTTGAGAGAGGTACTGAAAGAGGCCGATACTTCGGCGGCCGATGCCCTGCCCACAGTGGTCCACAACGCGCTGTCTCGGGTGGGGGTCAAGGGCGTCGGCATCTACCTCCTCGACTATGGGCGTACGCATCTCCAGCCGGTGCCCGGATGCATCCCGCCCGTGGGCGCCTACGAGCCTCACCCGGTCGAGGACAGTCAGGTCGGTCGGGTCTATCTCGAGCGCCGTCCGATCGAGAGCTCTGAGGGCGGCACCTTCAGGCTGCGGGTGCCGATCAGCGAACGATCGGAGTGCCTTGGGGTCCTCGAGCTCGAAGTGGGGGAGCTCGACGACGAGGTGCGTCAGCTTTCTGAAGACGTTGGTGTGCTGCTCGGCCACCTCCTCGTCTCCGCTCATCGCTACACCGACGTCTACGACTTGTTGCGTCGCCGGCAGACACTGAACCTGGCGGCAGAGATGCACTGGGAGATCCAACCCGCGATGAGCTACGTCGGCCCGTCCATCTCCATCGCCGGTGACATCGAGCCGGCCTACGAGATCGGTGGCGACGCATTCGACTACTCCATCAACGAGGGGGTTCTCGACTTCGCCATTCTCGACGCCATGGGGCACGGCCTCGAAGCCGCCCTCTTGAGCACCCAAGCCGTGGAGGCATATCGCTATGGCAGGAGGCGGGGGCAGTCGCTTCTGGAGATGATCGACACCCTCGAGGACGCGTTCATCGAGCAGTTCGGGGGGAGCAGGTTCATCACGGGCCTGCTGTGCCGGCTCGATTGCGGCACCGGCGAGTTCCGCTGGGTCAACGCGGCGCACCTTCCGCCGCTGTTGTTGCGCGGGGGCCGGGTGACCGAGGAGCTTGCAACTGCACCGCGCTGCCCTCTGGGTCTCGGCATACCGGATTTCGCAGAGGAGCATGCGATCACGCTGGAGCCTGGAGACGGCGTCGTCCTGTACTCGGACGGAGTCGTGGAGGCGCGCTCGGACAATGGCGAGAACTTCGAGCTGGACCGCCTGCGTAGCTTCATCGAGAGAGAGCTGGCGGCCGAGCAGCAGGTCGACTCCGCGGTTAGCGACGTTCTCGATGCGGTCAGGGACCACTCGGCCGGCCCCCTCAGAGACGATGCGACTCTGGTGATCCTGAGCTTCACAGAACGCCGGGACTGAGAAGAACAAAAAGGAGGGCGGCCGCGCGGCCGCCCTCCAGATGCAGCTCTTTCTAGCGGTTACGGAAGCTCGATGTCGTCGATGTCGTCGAGGTCATCCTCGTCGCCTTGGTCCTCGTCATTCGAGTCGCAGTCGTCGTCGGCCTCATCGTCTTCGTCCTCGTCGTCAACCAGGTCGTTGTCAGAGTCGTCGTCGCCATCCTCGACGCCGTCGTCGTCCGAGTCGGAGTCGTCCTCATCGGTGCCGAAGTCGTTCTCGTCCTCGTTGTCGAGCCCGTCCTCGTCCGAGTCGTCGTCATCTGCCCGGCAGTTCTCTTCGGTGTCGTCCTCGTCCTCGTTGTCGATGGCGTCGTCGTCTGCGTCCTGATCGCCGTCCTCAACGCCGTTGTTGTTCTGGTCGGGGTCCTCAGGGTCCTTGTCGAACTCCTTGACCTCGTCGCCGTCGTCCATGCCGTCGTCGTCGGTGTCCTCGTCCTTCGGCTCGGTCGAGTGGCGGTACTCGGAGAGGTTGCGCAGCTGGTCGTGATCGGGGTTGCCGTCGGCGTTGGCGACGTCGGGGTTGAGGCCGTGGTTGACCTCCCAGCGGTTGGGCATCCCGTCCCGGTCCCTGTCGCCGCTGCCGGCGTAGGCGACGCCCATGAACAGGCTTGTGCAGGAGTAGAGAGCCAGAATGGCCCCTGAGGCGATACGGACCGGCTTTTTACCGGCAACTCGAGTTAGGTGCATGCGCACCGTCCTTTCGGTAGCTGGGCTGCCTCCCAATGAGGCCCCGTGGCTTTGCGCCCCCGCCTCGCGACGGGTTTGCCTTTTCGTGTCCTTCCTATCGGCACATCGCGCCGAAAGGTTTACGGGCGGGGGCGACCGAACTCAGCCGCCGCCTCCGACCGGCGGGTGTATAACCGGCAGCAGTCAGCCGTTGGTCGCGCCGGTACCGATCGAAGGGGGTAGACCGCCATGGAGAACATTCCAATCTGGGTCTGGATAGCCATTGGGGTCGTCGTGTTGCTGCTCATCGTGTCTGCGTTGAGTCGGGGACGAGGCGGGGGCCGGGGCCGCGTTGGCGGAGGCGGCGGTCGAGGTTTCGGGGGTGGCCGTGGTTACGGGGGCGGCCGGCGCTTCGGGGGCCGAGGCTTTGGCGGAGGAGGTAGAGGCTTCGGCGGAGGACGCTTCGGAGGCGGCGGGCGTGACCGCGACGGGAGCGACGT
>JAUJNI010000002.1:982466-1037556 GCA_030446465.1 Actinomycetota bacterium | reverse complement strand
GGCGGGGTCAAGCAGCCCGCTTCTCGTCCTAATCGGCGAAGGCCGTTTCTGTCTCCTGGCCCCCACTCGGTCGAGTCGTCCTGAATGTAGCGGTACATGATCTGAAATCGGTCGTCGACATGGGCGAGTCCCATGAGGTGGCCGACCTCGTGAAGGAGCACGTCCCCCCAGTTGTTGCCGGGCCCGAAGCCTGCGTCCAGATCGACGTCGGCATTGAGGACGACCTGGCCGCTGACGTAGACCAGCTCGCCGTCCTCATTGCGGGCATAGCCGCTGCCCCCGCGCCCTGCGGGGTGCTCGAACGAGATCGTGCGCCCGAGCTCCCGTTGGGGAAGCCATCCGATCAAGATCGGCGCCCACCTACGGCCGTGGCGCCTCGGTTGATAGAGGGGGCGCCGGGCGGTCGGGGACTCGGACGTCTCCCCCTCGTAGAGGAACTCGATGCCCGACGCCTCACTCGTCATCTCCATGGCGCGCTGGACGTCCTCTAGCTCGCCCGGCGGCGCGTGCTTCAGGTTGACGACGTAATGGAGTGCCTCGCACGGGTTGTAGCGAACCGGTTCGTCCGTTAGCGGGTCGGTATTGAGAAAGGCGAACGCCTCGGGGTCCCCGTAGCGCGCCTGCAACTCGGGCGACACCACATGTGAGACTCCATATATCCCTGCGCCGATTGCAAGGCAGAGCCCGAGCACAATCAGTAGGTCTCTCTTCAGCCCCCTCCCCTTCGACCGCCCCACGCCGACCAGCGTAAGGGCACAGACTGTAGGGGCGGTTCCGGCGGGCCTGGCTCGTTTGAGCAGCTAGCAGGGCCACCCCGTATACTTCTTCGGCCCTCGGTTCGGGGGCCTATTTTCTGCTGCGAGGTGAGCCCCACTAGATGATGCAAGAAGAAGATGTTCAGGCGCCGCCCAGAGCTGCCGGCGAAGAGACCATTCCCGACGGCAGCGGCGGTGTCATAACGCGCACGGCCCCCTCCACCTCGGGCGCGGCCTATGCCGGCGGGACGATCGTCGAGAACGACGTCGGAGACTCCCAAGAGGAGCTCATGCGGGCGATCGACGAGACCATCAAGCCGTTCGACGAGGGGGACATCGTCACCGGCACCGTCGTGAAGATCGACAAGGACGAGACCCTCCTCGACATCGGCTACAAGTCGGAAGGCGTGATCCCTGGGCGCGAGCTCTCCATCAGAAACGATGTCGACCCTTCGCAGGTGGTCGACATAGGGGAGCAGATCGAGGCCCTCGTTCTTCAGAAGGAGGACGCCGACGGCCGCCTGATCCTGTCCAAGAAGCGGGCTCAGTACGAGCGCGCGTGGGGGCGGATCGAGGAGATCAAGGGCCGCGACGGGACCGTCAGCGGCCCGGTGATCGAGGTGGTCAAGGGCGGGCTCATCGTGGACATCGGCCTGCGCGGCTTCCTTCCCGCCTCGTTGGTCGAGATGAGGAGGGTCAGAGACCTTCAGCCCTACGTCGGCAAGGAGCTCGAGTGCCGGATCATCGAGCTCGACAGAAACCGCAATAACGTGGTGCTGTCCCGCCGCAAGTTCCTCGAAGAGTCGCAGGCAGAGCAGCGCCAGGAGTTCCTGACCTCACTGAAGAAGGGCGAGGTCAGGACCGGAGTGGTCTCTTCGATCGTCAACTTCGGCGCGTTCGTTGACCTCGGCGGAGTCGACGGGCTCGTGCACGTGTCCGAGCTGAGCTGGAAGCACGTCGATCACCCGAGTGAGGTCGTCGAGGTCGGCCAAGAGGTCAACATCGAGATCCTCGACGTGAACCTCGAGCGTGAGCGCGTATCGCTGTCGCTGAAGGCGACCCAAGAGGATCCGTGGCGGCAGTTCGCCCGCAGCCACGAGGTCGGCGACGTCATCCAGGGCAGGGTCACCAAGCTGGTGCCGTTCGGTGCTTTCGTCGAGCTGGACGACGCCATCGAGGGCCTCGTCCATATCTCGGAGCTGGCGAATCACCACGTCGAGAAGCCCGAGGACGAGGTCCGGGTGCACGATCCGATTTCGGTCAAGATCATCGACGTCGATCTCGACCGTCGCCGCATCAGCCTCTCTCGCAAGCAAGCGCTCCACCAGGACACCGCGGCCCCCGACGCCCCAGACATCCCCACCGAGGCCCCCTCTCCCGAGATGGAGCTCGAGCCGCAAGACGCCGAGATGGAAGTGGAGGCGCGCGCGTCCTCTGAGGCGGCGGGAGTAGCTCCAGAGGACTCGAGTCAGCGGCCCGAGAGCGCCCGGGAGATCGCCTCGGCTGCCGAGCAGATGACCGAGCTCGTCGCGGAGCCGGTCGTTCCAGAAGCGACCGACGACACCCAGGCCGCGGCGGATGCGGCGCCGGGCGAAGAGCACGAACAGGCCGAGATGACCGCCTTTACGTCGCCCGATGCTCCTCTTCACGACCAGGAGGGCGTAACCGCCGCGGAACGTGACGGCACCGATCTCGACGCGCGCCTCGCCCAAGAGCAGGTCGAGGACGGTCCGGCCCCCGGAGAGGCGGTCGAGGAGATCGCTGCAAGCGAAGGTCGCGGCCCTCTTGCGGAGTCCGCCGAACCACAGGACCCGACCGAAGGGCTCGCAGACGAATCGATCGAATCCATAGTCCAGGACCTGAAGCGGGAACGGGGCCAGTCTTAGGCGCCGGTCCCTGCTCGATCGCATGCTGGTAGTCGGGCTCACCGGCGGCATCGGATCCGGAAAGTCGACCGTAGCGGCGCTGCTCGCCGAGCGGGGCGCTCAGGTGATCGACGCCGACTCATTGGGTCGCGATGCACTGAGGCCCGACCAGCCCGCATGGCACTCGGTTGTGGGCCAGTTCGGGGACGAGGTCCTCTCCGCAGGCTCCATGGAGATCGACAGGAAGCGACTGGCCGGCATCGTGTTCGGTGATGCCCGCAAGCTGGCGGCCCTCAATGCCATCGTCCACCCGGTGATCTTCAAGGGGATCGCAGACTCACTCGAGAGGTTGGCTGAGAGCGATGCCATTGTGGTTCTGGACGCCGCGCTGATCCTCGAGGTCGGGCTCCAGGAGAGCGTCGACGTTGTGGTTGCGGTGGTAGCCGATGACGAGCTGCGCAGGCAGCGGCTCGCCCGGGACAGAGGCATGACGATCAGCGACATCCGGGCCCGAATGGCTTCCCAAATCAGCACCGAGGAGCTCATCTCTAGGGCGGACCTTGTGGTTAGAAACGACCGCTCCCTCGAGGACCTGGCAGAGGCGGCGGACCGGATCTGGCCAGAGCTGGTTCGCAGGAGGGAAGCCAAGCCTTGATCGAGATTGTCTTTTTCGACGCAGGCGACACGCTTTTACATCCCCATCCCTCTTTTGCCGGCCTTTTCTCACAGGTGTGCGCCGAGAGCGGAGTCAGCATCGCTCCGGAGCAGGTGCAGGAGGTCCAAGACAGGCTCGCCCCCCACCTGATCGACCTGGCGGAGGACACGGGAGTGAAGAACCCCTCCTTCTCGGATGAGGACTCCAGGATCTTCTGGGGCTTCTTGTACCGGCGCTTTCTCAAAGAGTGGGGGATCGAGGACGATGTCCTCGCCGAAGCGCTCAGGACCAAGTTCTCCGACAGGTCCTCTTACATGCTGTTCGACGACGTGCTTCCCGTCCTGCAACGACTGCAAGAGGACGGCTACCGGCTCGGCCTGATCAGCAATTTCGAGGGCTGGCTCGAGGAACGGCTCGTCGAGCTCGAGGTCGGCCCCCTGTTCGACACGTCGGTGATATCCGGATTCGTGCAGATCGAGAAGCCGGACCCGAGGATCTACGAGCTCGCCTTAGAGCGGGCCGGGGTGGAGCCGGAGCGTGCCGTTCATGTAGGGGACTCTCCCCGGCTCGATGTGGCCCCGGCGAGGTCGGTCGGGATGCACACGGTCCTCATCGATCGGGTGAGCCGCTATCCCGACTTAGACACAGCCACCATCAAGTCCATGGAGGAATTGCCCCCTCTAGTCTCGAAGCTCTAAATCGTCGGGCTTCTAGAGACGAGGTGTGACTGTGGAGCAGCCAGCGCAGGGCGTCGATCGGCGATTCGCCGAGTTGAACGCGCTGTCGCGCCTCGCCTCCGTCGGCGCGGTCCAGGCGGACGAGGACCGAGTCATCGAGGAGATCCTGCAGGTCGTGTGGGAGCTGGTCCCCTGCAGGCAGCCCTTGCTGTTTCTGGCCGAGCCCGACAGCCAGCAGTTCACCCTGTTCATGCGGGACCAGGATCCCAAGCGGATGCCAATGGCAGAGCGCAGCATCATCAGGCGGATCTATGCGAGCGGCAGAGGTGAGGTCATCAATGCCGTGGTGTCCGACCCAGACCTCAGCTCGCTGCTTGCCGACGACATTAGGGCGAAGCAAGTGGTGGCCACGCCGGTGTGCCTCGGGGACGAATGTGTGGGAGTGCTCGGCGCGGCCGACTCCCTTCGAGGAGCTTTCTGCGAGGACGACCTGACGGTGATGGGCATGCTGGGCCATCAGGCTGCGGTCGCACTCGAGAACGCCCGCCTGCGACTTACCCTGAAACGCCAGGGTCAGGAGATAGAGGGGCTGCATCGTCTCTCGCAATTGCTGACCTCGTCTTCCGGCGCCGACGAGCTGATAGGCGAGTCCGTCCGCATAGTGGCCGATCTGGTCGAGTGCGAGAAGGTCGCGATCCTGCTGCACGACAACGACACGGGTGAGCTGCGGGCGCTTCCACAGGTCGTCGGAATAAGCGAGCGCGACGCCGCCGAGGTTCGCCTTCCACTGTCCGAGCCATCTTTGTCGGGAAGTGTCTTCAGGACGAGGGCGCCGCTCATTACCAACGATGCGGCCAACGACGCGTGGGTCAGCAAGAGACTTCGCGAGCTCCTTGGCATCGAGTCGCTGTTGGTCGTCCCCCTCGCAACGGGGGGCCGACCGATTGGAGTGCTCAAGCTGATCAATGTCAGAAAGGGCTTCTTCGACGAGGGTGACCTTCGATTCTCATCCATTCTCGCCAGCCGTCTCAGCGGGATCATCGAGTCCAGCTATGCCCGTGAGCGGGAGCACGCGCTGGTCCAGCGCCTGCGGGAGGCCGACCAGACGAAGTCAGAGTTCGTGTCGATGCTGGCCCACGAGCTCAAGGGTCCGATCACCACCATTTCTGGCTTCGGGGAGATCCTCCAGAGGCAGTGGCCCGACCTCGAGGATCCCAAACGCGACAGGATCCTTGGGATCGTCACCAAGGAAGTCGGGCGGCTTGCCCGGCTGGTGAACGATCTGCTGGACCTGTCGCGCATGGAGTCGGGAACGCTCCGCTACGACTTTGGGCCGGTGTCGCTGCCCGAGCTGGTGGAGAGCATCGTCTCGGTGCACAGCTCTCTGTCGGCCCAACACGAGGTCAGGCTGGACCTGCCCATGACCCTGCCCAAGGTTCAAGGAGATGCGGACCGGATCCGCCAGGTGTTGCTCAACCTCCTGACGAACGCGACCCGATACTCGCCCGAGGGGACGTCTGTGACGGTCGAGGCCAGAGTGTTGGACGACCAGGAGAATTTGCAGGTGGCGGTGAGAGACGAAGGCATCGGCATCTCGGCCGAGGACCAAAAGCGACTGTTCTCTAAGTTCGTGAGCCTTCCGAAGCCCGCCTGGATCCCCAAGGGGACCGGGCTGGGGCTCTACATCACCAAGGGAATCGTCGAAGGGCACGGCGGCAGCATGTGGCTCGAGTCGACGGTCGGCGAGGGTTCGACCTTTTACTTCACTCTGCCGGTCGCCCAGGACGAAGCTTCCCTGTAGCTCGAGGTACGTTGACGAAGGCTTGTAATCGACGGGGGAGCGTGATAAAAGGAGGTGTGGATCATACCATTCGGCGATCGTGACGCGTTCGTCCTTAAGCGTCCGAAGCCGATTTGGCTGAACCAATAAGGCGACCCAGTAGGAGTCTAAGCTTGAGTACGCGGCTCGATTGTCGTTTTGCCGTGCGGCCGGTCATCGTTGCGACCTTCATCTCGGTTTTCTCTGTAGGAGTCGCTTTACCGGCTGCTGCCCACAGTTGGAGCCATTATCGGAAGATTTGGAGCACTTCCAACGACAGATACGGCGGATACGCATGGCTTGATGCCGACGAGCGGGTTGATTTCATGCATGTCAGTTTTAGGGTCAAGAGCAGCATCTCGGACGATCCTATTCGGCAAGAAGGGCTCTATTGTGGTCCGGCGAGTGAAAGCTGCGGATACCGGAGAACTACGTCAACGTACTGGCAAAGACGAACGCGCTGGATAGAGCACGTGCACTGTGGCTACGACAGGACCCCTGCTGGTTACGTGCACAAGTTCCTCGGAAGGGCTAACGACACGACACCTCGTGCGCTTTACGGCCCATGCAACTCGAACAGTCTCTACGGTCACCTTCATGACTACTATTACCCATAGGGAGTTCCTCGTCATGCTTAGAACCGCCGGAACAGAAGGAGATAACTAGAAGTGCAACCTCTACGTGTGGCAACGTCCTGCTTCTTCGTCGCGGCGCTGCTTTTGATAGGCTTCTCTTCATCGTCCGTCCTTGGCAACACGGAAGATCCCTATGTCGCGGAAGATGTCGAACCAGCTCCGGCAAGCCCCTTAGCCATTACCGTCCCGAGTGATGCACCCTGCGCGCCCATAGTGAACGGGCTGGCTTTAGGTCTCTCTGACGATGGCTTCGCAGCGTCGGGTTTGGGAAAACAGATCACTATCCCGGGTCCTCTTGTGGGCAAGCGATTCAACATAGGTAATTGGACATGCCTAGAAGACAACGTTGCTAACGTGGTTGATGGCGCATTCCTAGAGTTCACCGACGAAGGTGGGAATCTCGTGGCCGTGTGGCTGCTGTTGCCCCGCGCCGATATTGCGCCCGATTACCAAGAGTGGCATGGATATCTTTCATCGACGTACGAGAGTCAAGGGATAGTTCTCAGCTACATCGACTCCCCACACGCCGTCGTGGGGGTCGTTCAAGGCGTTGCCGCGAATCGAGTGACCGATATTGTCGCGGGGTCTGATAGTGGTGAGGTTTCTACCTTACTTCTGTGGCCTGAGCTGTTGAAAGCTACTGAACCCTACCGACTGCAGTAGAGGGGCGGGAGTACGTTGTCTCACGGGATCATTTTAGGTGGGAACGAAGCAGGGGGGTCGAGACCTTGATCAAGAGTTGGCGTCTCTGCGTGGGGGCCCTCACCATTGGGTTCTTTCTTACGGGGCTTTTTGTCGGATTCGCTCCCCCGGCCGCTGCGCACAGTTGGAGCCACTATAGGAGGATTTGGAACGCTTCTAACGACAGATATGGGGCATATGCATGGCTTGACGCCGACGAAAGAGTAGATTACATCCACGTCAGATTTAGGGTGTCCCCAAGCGGCGATCATAGCGATTCGATCCGTGACGAAACGGTGTACTGTGGACCGGCCTCCGAGGGCTGCGGATATCGGCGTACTCCGTCAGTGTACTGGGGAAGGCGCACCCGCTGGATCCAGCATTTTCACTGTGGCTATGACAGGACGCCCGCTGGCTACGTACATAAGTTCAAAGGACAGTCGGGTGAGGGATCCTACAGCACTGCGTACCCTCCATGCAGCCAAAACGGTCTCTACACGCACATTCACGACTATTACTATCCATAAAGCGAGTCGAACTCAGTACGCGGGTGATTTATGAGTCAAGCTCGTCGTGGGGGGACCGAAAAGAAGCTGCGGGTCGTCACCAACATTCTGTTGGGTACCGGAGTGGCTGTCTTAACTTGGGGGATACTGGATCCGGTTCAGGTTGAAGCAGTAGACTTGTCGAACGATCTTCGCCCTGCGACGGCACCAATGCTGATGACCCTCTTCATCGGCTTCTTGACTACCGCCCTTCTGTACTGGTCAGGGGCATCGTTATTCGCCGCTAGCTTCGTATTGATAGTAGGCATCGTAGTGGGCGGCCGACCCCCCCCTTTCCTGGATCCGGAACTCGGGCTCATCCTTTTGCGGGGTACCGGTAACCCCGGGCTGTACGCGCTCGTGGGATCCTGGCTCGCGCTTGCGGCGCTGAAGACGGCACAGCGCCTTCGCCAAGAGCGATGAGGCTCTCTTACCCCTGTAATCGGCCGACGGCCTAGCATTGCTGCAGCCTCGCGATTGAACCGCTTCGGAGAAGGGCAAGGCGCACACTTCGTCTCTCGTTCACTGCTTGTGTGCGTGCGCCGGTGACCGACTCCAAGAGACCTCTTCGAATAGCGCTGTTGACCTATCGGGGGCATCCTCACGTCGGAGGCCAGGGCGTCTACGTCCATTACCTCAGCCGGGCCTTGGTCGAGTTGGGGCACGACGTCGAGGTCTTCTCGGGGCAGCCGTATCCAGAGCTCGACTCCGCGGTGTCCTTTACCAAGGTGCCGAGCCTCGACCTCTATCGGCCGGAGGATCCCTTTAGGAGGCCCTCCCGAGGGGAGCTCCGAGGCCCCACCGACCTGCTCGAGTACGCAGCGATGTGCGCGGCGAGCTTTCCCGAGCCGCTGACCTTCAGCCTTCGGGTCGCGCGCCTGCTGGCCGACCGAGCGGACGAGTTCGACCTGGTGCACGACAACCAGTGCCTCGGTTACGGGCTGTTCCGGTTAAGCCGCGCCGGCCTGCCCGTCGTCGCCACCGTGCATCATCCCATCTCCATCGACCGGCGCCTGGAGCTGGCGCTGGCGCCGAACCGGAAGAAGAGGCTGGCGCTGCGGCGGTGGTACGGCTTCACGCGTATGCAGGGGCGCGTGGCCCGGGCGCTGCCCCGGCTCCTCACCGTTTCCGAGTCCGCCCGTGACGATGTCATTAGGGAGCTCGCCGTCGTGCCCGATCGTGTTGCGCTCGTGCACAACGGCGTCGACACCGACCTCTTCCGCCCGTTGTCGGGGGTTGCGCGCCGACCAGGTTGCGTGATCACCCTCGCAAGCTCCGACGCGCCGATGAAGGGGCTCGTGGTCGGAATCGAGGCGCTGGCCAAGCTCCGCACAGAAATTGATGCGGAGCTCGTTGTGGTGGGGAAAGGGGGCAACGGTCCTGCAGCGCGCGACGCGGTTCGTCGCTTCGGTCTCGAAGGGGCGGTTCGCTTCGAGGGGCGGGTCGACTCTCTGCGGTTGGTGGAGCTCTTTGCCGAGGCGGAGGTCGCTCTGGTGCCCTCGCTGTACGAGGGTTTCTCACTCCCGGCCATAGAGGCGATGGCATGTGGTCTCCCTTTGGTCGCCACCAACGTCGGTGCTCTACCGGAGATCGCGGGGACCAACGGCGACACGGCCCTATTGGTCCCTCCGGGCGACGCCGGAGCCCTTGCGGGCGGGCTGGGACGCTTGCTCGAGGACCGGTCCGCGCGCGAGCGCATGGGGGCCGCAGCCCGCACCCGTGCGCGGGTTCGTCACTTCACGTGGAGGGAGACAGCCCGGGCGACGGTGGAGGAGTACAGGAAGGTGTTGGAGCGGTGCTGACCCTCGACTTCGACCGCTGGGGGGGCCGGCCCGGAGAGCTGGTCCTGGACCTTGGCTGCGGCGCAGGCCGCCACACCTTCGAGGCGCTGCTGCGGGGCCTAAAGGTGGTCTCCGCCGATGTGAACCTCGCGCCGTTGAAGGAGGCCGCGGACACTGTCTCGCTCCTCACTGCCGGCCGCCGGCCGGCTCCCCACTCGCTCTTCACCCAGGCAGACGCTTGCGCGCTTCCCTTCACCGACGGCGCCTTCGACCTAGTGATCGCCTCCGAGGTGCTCGAGCACGTTGTCGCCGACCGCGACGCGCTGGCCGAGATAGGCCGCGTGCTCAAGCCTGGCGGCAGTCTCGCCGTAACCGTTCCTCGCTGGTGGCCGGAGCGAGTGTGCTGGGCCTTGTCGCGCCGGTATCACTCGGTTCCCGGCGGCCACGTGCGCATCTACCGTGCCCCCGAGCTGATCTCTAAGCTGCGGGAGGCTGGTTTCGAGGTCGTCGACACGCACTTCTCCCACGCCCTCCATTCGCCTTACTGGTGGCTCAAGTGCCTCTTCGGGATCGACAACGACACCGCCAGGGTGCCGGCCCTCTATCACCGCTTTCTCGTGTGGGACCTCATGAACAAGCCGCGGGCCGTACGAGCGCTCGAGCGGATCCTGAACCCGATTCTCGGAAAGAGCCTCGTCCTCTATGCCTCAAAGGTCGCCGCACCCAGCACCTCCAAGGTTGCCGCGTGAGCTCTTTATCGGCACGCGACGTCGCTCGCACCGTCCAGTGGATCGGCGAGCAGCAGCAACCGGACGGATCGATCCCGTGGAGCGAGGGCCGCCACGTCGATCCGTGGGACCACGTCGAGGCCGCCATGGCGCTGGACGTCGGGGGCCTTCACGCCGAGGCGCGACGGGCCTACGAATGGTTGGCGCGCACCCAGAGAGGCGACGGAGCGTGGCCCGCCTCGTTGCAGGAGGGCCGGGTCCTCGATCCGACCCTCGACGCCAACTTCGTGGCCTACTGCGCCGCGGGGGTGTGGCACCACTTCCTCGCCACCCAGGACGAGGCCTTCGTGGCGCAGATGTGGCCGATGATCGAGCAGGCAATGGGGTTCGTCCTCGAGCTGCAGAGCGCCGACGGCGGGATCTACTGGGCCCGGGACTCCAAGCTGCGCGCCTGGCCCCGCGCCCTGGTGACCTCATGCTCCTGCATCCACTTGAGCCTTCGCTGCGCGCTGGCGCTGGCCGAGCTGGTCGGAAAGTCGCAACCGGAGTGGGAGCTCGCCCTCGGCGCGTTGTCGGACGCCCTCACTCGGACGCCTCCATCGTTTGAGCCCAAGAAACGGTTTGCGATGGACTGGTACTACCCGGTCCTAGGGGGAGGGGTTCGGGGAGAGGCCGCCGTCCGGCGACTCGACGAACGATGGGACACCTTCGTGGTGCCGGGGCTGGGGGCCAGATGCGTGTCCGATCGGCCGTGGGTAACGACGGCGGAGACCTGTGAGCTTGCCATCGCGCTTGCGGCAGTGGGCCGGTACGAGGATGCGACTCTGCTGTTGAGATGGGTACAGCACCTGCGCGGCGAGGACGGCGCCTATTGGACGGGCGCCACCTTCCCGGACGGCACGCGCTGGCCTGTGGAACGAACGACCTGGAGCGCGGCGGCTGTGGTTCTCGCGGCCGACGTGCTGCAAGGCTCCGGCCCCACCTCTGCCTTCTTCGGTGATGCGGGCCCCGCCGCCGGGGCCGGGACGTCTCTCGGCCGAACCCTCGAGCTGCCGTCGCTCCGCTACTCGACCCGCTGCAGGACGCGCAGAGTGTCTTCGACGGCGACCTCCACGAACCGTCTGGAGTCGAGCGCTCGGCGATAGACGTTCCACGGCGCGCGGCCACCCGCCGCCGGGTCTTCGAAGACGTCGTGGATGACGAGCAGCCCTTGGGGCATTACCTGGGGGGCCCAACTGTCGTAGTCGGCCTGCGCCGCCCGCTCGCTGTGGCCGCCGTCGATGAAGACAAGGGCGAGCGGCGTTGCCCACTGTGATGCGACAACCCCCGACGAGCCGACGATTCCGATAACCGTGTCTTGCAGGCCTGCCTGTTCCACGGTGGCACGAAACGCGGGCAGCGTGTCCACGCGTCTGTCTTCGTCGACCAGACGCGGGTCGAAGTAGTCGTGGCCCGGTTGCTGCTCCTCGGAGCCCCTGTGGTGGTCGATTGAGAAGAGCACGCTTCCGTGCTCCTTCGCCGCGGCGCCAAGATAGACGGCCGACTTGCCACAGTAGCTGCCGATCTCGAGCAGCGGGCCGTTGGGGGCAGCCTGCACTCCGGCGCGATAGAGCGCGAGCCCCTCGTGCTCTGGCATGAACCCGATTGCCTGCGCCGCGGCCGACTTCAGTCGCTCCTCCATGGCTGCAACCACCTTGATATCCGGCGCGGCCGGACGCAACTTGACAAGTGACCGATGCGTCTATCGGTCTGCGGCGTGACCGAGAGGAAGATGTCGGATGGGACGGCGATCCTTCAGGGTCGCCGTTCGTCTTTCTTTCCTACGGGAGCCTTGCTATGCGAGGAACGTGTAGGAACAAAGGGGAAAGGCTCGGGGATACACTCCGCCGATGTCCGATATCGCTTTCATGCCGGCCACCGAGCAGGCCGATCTCGTTCGCAAGCAAGAGGTCTCGCCGGTCGAGCTAATGGAGCTGTACTTGGAGCGCATCGACAGGCTCGATCCCGCGCTCAACTCTTACGTCACCGTCGTCGATTCGGCGGTTGCCGCGGCCCGAGAGGCGGAGCAGCGCATCGGGACCACGGAGGAGCTTCCTCCCTTCCACGGGGTGCCTATCGCGATAAAGGACCTCAACGAGACGGCCGGCATACGCACCACCTTCTCTTGCAAGCAGTACGCAAACTACGTGCCGGCCCAGGACACCGCTATGGTCAAACGCCTCAAAGACGCCGGTTTCATCCTGATCGGCAAGACCAACACCCCCGAGTTCGGGACGGTCCCTCAGACCGAGTCGGAGCTGAACGGTGTCTGCCGCAATCCGTGGAGCCTGGATCGCACCCCGGGCGGCTCTAGCGGGGGAGCGGCCGCTGCGCTTGCTGCGGGTCTTTGTCCCGTGGCCCAAGGCAGCGACGGCGGCGGCTCGATTCGCATACCGGCCTCCTGCTGCGGTCTGTTCGGGATCAAGCCGGCGAGGGGTCGCATCTCCCATGCGCCGGCGGGAGACTCGTTGTTCGGCTTTGCAACGGACGGCCCCATAGCCAGAACCGTGGCGGACGCCGCAGCGGTCCTCGACGTCATGTCAGGCTATGAAATCGGCGACCCGCACTGGGCCCCCCCGCCCCAGCGTCCCTTCATCGAGGAGGTCGGCGCAGACCCGGGCCCCCTCAGGATCGCCTTCACGCTCCAGCCCGCCATCGAGGCCGAGGTGGAGCCCGAGGTCGCGCAAGCGGCGACCGAAAGCGCCGAGCTGCTGGAGTCACTCGGCCACACCGTCGAGGAGGCGGACCCCGGCTGGTTCGATCCCACGCTGTCCGCCTCTTTCATCACGATCTTTCAGGGCCTTGCCGCCGACTTTCTCGATCTCGACGTGGCGCAGACCGAGCCGCTCAACCGCATGCTTACCGAGTCCGCGAGGTCGACTTCGATGATCGACTACCTGAGGGCCGGAACAGCCCTGTCGGGCGCGGTCCGAAGGATCATGTCGCTGTGGGACCGCTACGAGCTGCTGCTCACTCCGACCATGCCCGTGACTCCCCGGCCGGTCGGGTGGATGTTCGAGGAGGCGGACCCGTGGGCCCAGCTGGCTCGAGCGTCGACCATCGTCGCCTTCACCGCGCCGGCGAACGCTTCGGGCCAGCCCGCGGTTTCGCTCCCTCTTCAGTGGAGCTCGGACGGTCTGCCGATCGGTACTCAGCTCATCGGGGGACCGGCCGGCGAGGCGACGTTGCTCCGCGTCTCGGCCCAGGTCGAAGAGGCCCGTCCCTGGGCCCACCGGCACCCGCCCAGCGTTCTTTAGCCCTACGACCCCCCTCCGACCCCGCTCATCGGCGAAAGAACGTCACTAGGGGTCACTAAACTGGGCCTATGCCCCCGTTCAAGGTCGAAGCCGATTTTGCTCCGGCAGGAGATCAGCCCAACGCCATAAGGGGCCTGGCGGAGCGCGTTCTCGGGGGCGAGCACTTCTCCACGCTTCTCGGAGCGACCGGTACGGGAAAGACGGCGACGGTTGCCTGGGCCCTCGAGCAAATCCAGAAGCCGACGCTGGTGATCGCGCCGAACAAGTCCCTCGCGGCTCAGCTTTGCAATGAGTTCAAGCAGTTCTTTCCCAACAACGCGGTCGAGTACTTCGTCTCTTACTACGACTACTACCAGCCCGAGGCCTACGTCCCCTCGTCCGACACCTACATCGAGAAGGACTCCTCGGTCAACGACGAGATCGAACGCCTGAGGCACGCGGCGACCAGCGCCCTGCTGCAACGAGAGGACGTCCTCATCGTCGCGAGTGTCTCCTGCATCTTCGGCCTCGGTTCCCCAGAGGAGTACCTCAATCAGGTAGTCGATGTCGCAAGAGGCGGCACGGCCGACCGCGACTTCATCGTGGACAGGCTCGTGGACATCCAGTACGAGCGCAACGACGTCAATTTCGTCCGCGGCAAGTTCAGGGTGCGCGGCGACACGATCGAGATCTTTCCGGCCTACGAGGAGAAGGCCGTGCGCATCGAGCTCTTCGGCGACGAGGTCGACCGGATCATCATGCTCGACCCGTTGACCGGCGAGATCACGGGAGAGCTCGATCACGTCACGGTCTACCCGGCGTCGCACTACGTCGCGTCCAAAGAACGTCTCCAGCGCGCCATCACCGCGATCGAGATCGAGCTCGGCGAGCGCCTCCGGGAGCTAACCGGTCAGAACAAGCTGCTCGAGGCGCAACGACTGCGGATGCGCACCGAATACGACCTCGAGATGCTTCGTGAGGTCGGCTTCTGCAACGGCATCGAGAACTACGCGCGTCACATCGAGGGCCGGCCCCCAGGCTCCAAGCCGAACACGCTGATCGATTACTTTCCGAAGGACTTCCTTGTAGTTATCGACGAGTCACACGTCGGCGTTCCGCAGCTCAACGGCATGTACGAGGGAGACCTCAGCCGCAAGCGCACGCTCGTCGAGCATGGCTTCAGGCTCCCCAGCGCGCTCGATAACCGCCCACTCCGCTTCGACGAGTTCCTCGATTCCGTCAACCAGATCGTAATGATGAGCGCCACGCCTGGTCCTTTCGAGCTTCGGATGTCCGGCCCCCCCGTCGAGCAGATCGTTCGGCCCACAGGTCTGATCGATCCCGAAGTCATGGTGCGCCCCACCAAAGGGCAGATCGACGACCTCATGGAGGAGATACGCGGGCGAACGGAAGCCGGCGCGCGCGTGCTGGTCACCACGCTCACCAAGAAGATGGCAGAGGACCTCACCGACTACCTGCTCGAGTCCGGCATCAGGGTCCGTTACCTGCATTCCGACATAGACACGGTCGAGCGCATCGAGATACTGCGCGACCTCCGCACCGGCGAGTTCGACGTTCTAGTCGGCATCAACCTCTTGAGAGAGGGCCTCGACCTGCCGGAGGTCTCGCTCGTCGCGATCCTCGATGCAGACAAAGAGGGCTACCTGCGCTCTCAGACCTCTCTCATCCAGACGATCGGGCGCGCGGCTCGAAACGTCGACGGCCAGGTCATCATGTACGCCGACGAGCTCACCGACTCAATGCGCAGGGCGATCTCGGAGACCCAGCGACGCCGCCAGATCCAGCTCGACTACAACACCGCCCACGGTATCGATCCGCAGAGCATCCGCAAGGCGGTGTCGGACATCTTGCTGTTCGGGCGCCCCCGCAAGGAGACCGTGCCCACCAAGTCCAAAAGCCGTAGGAGCGAGCCGTTCGGGGGCAGCCCGGACGAGCTCAAGCGTCTCGTCATGCAGCTCGAGGAGGAGATGCATCAAGCGGCCGAGGATCTTCGATTCGAGTACGCGGCGCGGATCCGCGACGAGGTCCGGGATCTGAAACGGGAGCTGCGCGACGTTAGTTGACGCGCTCTTCGTTCACCGGCCTCCAGTCAATGTGCATGGCGCCCTCACAAGTTATCTCGAGGTCGTGCGCTAGGCGGTCTCCTTCGAGGGTCGCCCGGTCGTAGTCCTTCATCGCTGCGGTTCCGAGCGGGACATCGCCCCGAGCAAGGGCCTTTTCGACCTCGTCGAGGGCTTCAACCGCCTCGGCGTACAGCGTGATCATGTTGAAGATCTTCTTGAAGCCCCCGATGTCTGGGACCGCGGTATCGAGATCGGTGATGAGCTGTTCTGCTCGCTCCTTGACCACGCCGATGAACTCCGCCCCGAAGCGATCTTCCGGGCCGGCCGCTGCCTCTTGCTGAAAGAGCGTGACGAGGTCGTTGGCGAACTCAAAGCAGCTCAGGTTGGCCTTGGTGAAGAAGCCAATGGTGAGTACGAGGGCCTCGCTTTCGAACCGGCAGCTTTCAGGGAGCTCGGAGAACTCAACGACATAGTGGAGCTCTTGCACGAGCTCCGCTCTGCGCGCGTGCGCGGCGAGGACCGACCCTAGATCCGACCGGGGCAGCTGGTTGAGGAGCTCGTCGACCTCCTGGATCTCCTCCTCGTGCGTGACGAAGGCCTGGTGGTCCTTCTTGAAAGCGGTTGGGGGGTCGATCTCGTCGAGAGCCTCGATGAAGGTCACCGTTTCGTCGAAGTGTGACTCGAGGTTCTTGACGAACTCGGCAGGGGTGTCGGAGCTGTTGATGTCCTCCACGACGTAGCCTTGCTTGCCGCACAGCACGTCAACCCGCTGGAGATATTCCTCTTCGGACAGCGCCTGACTGGCCGGTGTTTCACTCGCACTGGGTTTGGGGGCGGACGAGGTGTCGTCCTTGGCGCAGCCAGACCCAACAAGGGCGATGACCGCCACCCCTAACGCCACCCTGCGCTTAGCACCCATGCTTGCGTCCGCCCCCTCCGTCACCGTTGCGTCAGATTCTATGAGCGACGGACCTCCTGCCTCGGACACAATGACCTCGATGTCGACGACGACGCGAGGAGCTCGCTTCTATGGACCCGGACGTCATCCCGACGACCGGGCGATCTTTCGCTTGCCATCCCGGCGCTGGCGGCGCTGGCGGCCGATCCCCTTTATTCCTTAGTGGATACGGCCCTGGTCGGCAACCTCGGCCCGCCGGAATTGGGGGCGGTCGCCATCGGCAGCGCCGCCTTTACCGCCTCGTTCTGGCTGTTCTCCTTCCTCATCTACGGGGTGACTGCGAGGGTGGCTCGGGCCCTCGGCGCAGGCGATCGCGAGTCGGCCGCCGGCATCGGCGTCCACGCTCTCGGGATGGCAGCGGGCATCGGCCTTGTGGTCACGTTGCTGGGGTTGCTGGTGGCCGGACCTGTGGTGCGGGCGCTGGGGCAGACTCCCAAGTAGCGGACTGGCGGAGTCCTATCTGCGGATCCGGGTGCTCTCCGCGCCGGCCGTGCTGATAGCAAACGTCGGTCATGGGTGGCTCCGGGGCGCGCACGACGCCAGGACCCCTATGTACATAGCCACTGCCGGAGCGGCGGCCAACGTGGCGCTCGACTACGTCTTCATCTATCCCCTCGGCATGGGCTTCAAGGGGCGGCGTGGGCGACCCTCATTGCACAGACCGCTGCCGCCATCGCGTTCCTAGCGGTGTTGCGTCCGCGCCTGAGGGCGGCCGCGCTGCGCTTCAATCGCGCGGTCGCGCGCTCTCTTCTGAGCATTGGTGGGGAGCTGGTCGTTCGCACCGGGGCTCTGCTCGGGGCGATGACACTCGCCACATCGGTGTCCGCCCGCATGGGCCTCGTCGCCTTGGACTCGTGGCAGATCGCCCAGCAGGTCTTCCTGTTGCTTGCCCTGACGCTCGATTCGGTCGCCATAGCGGGACAGGCGCTGGTCGCCCGCCACCTCGGCGCGACATCGCCGCACCAGGCGCGGGCGGTCGGACGCAGGCTTCTGGAGTGGGGCCTCGGCCTCGGCGTTGTGCTGGCCGTACTGCTGTTCCTGCTGCGGGGCCCGATCGCCCGTATCTTCAGCGACGATCCCGAGGTGATCGCCGCGTCGGCATCGTTGCTGGGGTGGGTCGCGCTGGTGCAGCCGCTCTCATCGCTTGCCTTCACTTTCGATGGGATCCTGATCGGAGCCTCCGACACTCGCTTCCTCGCCGGCGCGATGGTCGTGTCCTCGCTCGTCTATGCAGCCGTGGCGGTTGCCTCGTTGAAGCTGTCATGGGGCACGGCGGGACTTGCGGCGGGAGCAACCCTGTGGCTGCTGCTCAGAACCGCGACCACCGCGACGCTGGCGCGGGGGCCGTTGGGCCCTGCAGAGGTAAGCGCTAGTTACCAACCGGTGGTCGGGTGGGCTTGGGCAACTCCGGCATGGGGAGGTCCCGGCGCGCCAGCTCATGGTCGAGTCGAGGCCGGAGCCGCCGTCCGTAAGCGCGGAATCGACGCCTGCGCTGCCACGGTGAGCTGGGCACGGAGAAGTCGCCGAGCCGTCGCTCGACGTGGAAACGAACGCCCTTGTCGGTGTGCGCAGCGCGACCGATGAAGACGTGGCTCTCGTGCCCGGCGAGCGTCTGGTCGTGACCATGAAAGGTGAGACAGGCGGGACCCTCCCGTAAGGAAGGAAGGCCGTCGAACGGCGTCAACAAGAAGCCGTCGGGAGCTGCCTTCGCTCGTCTCATCGGCAGCGGCAACGGCCATCCGTTATCCATGACGGTCAGGTCGGGCTTGCCCAGGTTCGAGATGCAGTGGACCGCCTGCTCCCTCCACGTCTGCGGCTTGTCCTGCCAGGGACCGGGTGGAGTGCCCTCCTGCGCAGGATCGGACGGAGCCACCTCGGGGTCGGCAGCGGCCCATCGCCGAGGTTGGTCGTCGAGACCGCCACGGGGCCACCAGGTGATCTCCACGGGGGTTATGTCGATCCAGATCCTCGCCCAGTACCAGCTCATGCGGCTCACGACGCCCCACGGGAGCTGTGGATAGCTGCCTCCCAGCTTTGCGAACGACTCCTTGACGTAGCGGTCGGTGTTGGCCTGCAGATCGGCGTCTTTGACCGTCGCAATGCCCCGCACCAGCACGACCGGAGGAGTCGCGAGCTCCACTCCGACGTGGTCGACGAACAGCAGGGCCACCTTGGGGTTGCGGCGTGCCCTCTCCGCCTTCGCCGGCCAGGCGAGCCCCGTAGCGACCCCGATGCTCTTGCGGTCCTCGGCGAGGTAGGGGGTGACCGGCCAGGTCACGGGCATCCCACCGCCGGTCACGGACGCGTACTCGCACACCAGCGCCTGCTCGAAGAGGGGCAGGACCGGGGCCGGCCAGTCGCCTGCGTTCTGGACCATCGGATCGGGCGAGCCGTGACCGGCGTGGGCCGCTTCGCCGGAGGGCCTAGACGAGCTTCACCAGCTCCTCGAAGCAACGGTCGATCTCGTCCTCGGTGTTGAAGAAGTGGGGCGAGATGCGAAGGGCATCGCCACGTTGATCAAGGACCACATCGCGGTCGAAGAGCTGGCGCAGGATTCGCTTGGCGCCTTCCATGCCCCCAGGAACGCGCATCCTGACCAGGCCCCCGCGCCGTTCGGCGTGGCCGGGTGACAGAAGCTCCAGGCCCGCCTCCTGCGCCTTGTCGACGACGTAGGAGGTGAGCTCCTGACTGCGCTTCCTGATCGCCTCGACACCGACCTCCAGGATGATCTCGAGTCCTCCGGAGGCGGTCCAGGCCTGGGGAAGCGCATAGGTCCCCGTTTCGAAGCGTCCCGCGTCGCCGCGCAGCCGAAGGCCCGAGCGGTCGAAGTTAAAGGGCTCCATCGTTCCGAACCAACCGACGACCAGTGGGTCGAGCTTCTCTATGAGGTCGCTGCGGCAGTAGAGGAAGGCGAGGCCCTGGCCCCCGCACAGCCACTTGAGCACTCCTGCGAGCAAGAAGTCGATGCCGAGCTCGTGCACATCGATCGGCACGACCCCCGCGCCGTGGAAGTCGTCCACGACGACGTATGCACCGTTGTCGTGCGCGGCCTCGATGATCGGCGGCAGGTCCATGATCCACGACGACTCGAATAGGACTCGATTGACGTTGACGATGGGGGTCTGGTCGTCGATGCGATCGACCACGTCGCCTGCCTCGACCCGGATGCGATCGGGCGACGGCACGACGTCGAGCTTGGCCCCCCGTCTTTCGTGAGCCCGCCACACGTAGTGGTTGGTCGGGAAGTCCATGTCGGTCAGCACGACCTTGGGCCGCTTCTCGAAGTCGAGGCAGGTGGCGAGGGAAGAAAGCCCCGAGGACACCGACGGCACGATCGCTATCTCGCTCGGGTCGGCTCCGATGAGCTCTGCAAACTGCCGGCGGCAGCGCTCGAGTCGCGGCAGTCCATGCTCGCCCCATAGCTCCTCGGGACCGAGGCGCTGCCACAGATCGAGGTGCTCCTCGGCGAGCCTTCTGCTGCGCACCGAGAGGGGGCCGAGCGACGCCGAAATGAGATAAGTGCGCTGGTTCAGCACGGGGAACTCGTTTCGATAAGCGGAAAGGTCGCTCATAGCCACAACCTAACCGCTGGCGTCGAGCACGTGGCAGAGGCGCTGGCTTCTCGCCAGTCGATGCTAACGGAGACGTTTGCTCTGCCGGGCGGCGGGGATAACACCCCGACACGACGCCGAGGATAGGAGACGAGATGGGGGCGAGTCCCGAAGACCTGAAGCAGGAAGTAGAAGATCTAAAGACCGCGCAGGCGACACAGGCGGCGGCTCTCGCAGGCGCTCAAACGACTCAGGCCGCCATGCAAGCGGGTACGTGGGCCACGATGGCGGCGGGATTCGCGGGCCTGGTCGTCGGCCTCTTCCTTGGGATGGCGATCGCCAAGAGCTAGCAGTCGCAATGAGCTGAGAAGGGCTCGCTGAGAGACGGGCCCTTCTTGCTTGATCGGACAAGTTAGTTACATGCGCGTCGTTTAGCATGGCTCCCGATGTCTCTGCCGACCTCCCTGAACCCCTCCGGGCGCCTGGTGATCCATGGCGCTCGTGAACACAACCTCAGAAACGTCCACCTGGAGCTGCCTCGCGACGCCCTGATCGTCTTCTGCGGCATATCGGGCTCCGGTAAGTCCTCGCTCGCCTTCGACACCATCTATGCCGAGGGGCAGAGGCGCTACGTCGAGTCCCTCTCGGCCTACGCCCGGCAGTTCCTCGGCCAGATGGACAAGCCGGACGTCGACTTCATCGAGGGCCTGTCTCCCGCCATCTCGATCGACCAGAAGTCGGCCCCCAAGAACCCTCGCTCGACGGTCGGAACGATCACCGAGATCTACGACTACCTGCGCCTGCTGTTCGCTCGCATCGGCCGGCCTCACTGCCACGTGTGCGGCCGTCCCATCGCTCGCCAGACGCCCGAGCAGATCGTCGACCAGGTGCTCCAGATGCCGGAGGGGACCCGCTTCCAGGTCCTCGCACCGGTCGTCAAGACCCGCAAGGGCGAGTTCGCCCAGCTGCTCGAGGATCTTGCCCGCCGGGGGTTTGCGCGCGCCAGGATCGACGGCGAGGTCAAAGACCTCTCCGAGAAGATCCGTCTCGACCGCTACTTCCAGCACGACATCGACGTCATCGTCGACCGGCTCGTGATCAAGGAGGGCATCCGGAGCAGGCTCAACGACTCCATCGAGACGGCTCTCAAGCTCGCAGAGGGCATAGCAGCGATCGACCTGGTCGACGACGCGGCCGAGGACATACTGTTCAGCCAGCACTTCGCCTGCACCTTCGACGGGATCAGCTTCGACGAGCTGGCGCCGAGGAACTTCTCGTTCAATTCTCCCTACGGTGCGTGCGACCGCTGCGACGGGCTCGGCACGAGGCTCGAGGTCGATCCCGAGCTCGTCATCCCCAACCCCGACCTGTCGCTCGAAGAGGGCGCCATCGCGCCCTGGGCGGGTAAGAGCGACTACTTCTACCGGTTGGTCGAGGCGGCGGCCAAGACCTTCGGGTTCAAGACCAACGTGCCGTTTAGGAGAATCTCGAAGAAGGCGCAGGAGATCGTCCTCTACGGCTCGGTCGACGAGGACATCCATGTCCGCTACCGCAACCGCTACGGTCGCCAGCGCTCTTACTGGACGGTGTTCGAGGGGATCATCACGTGGCTCGAGCGGAGGCGGGACGAGACCGACTCGGACTACGCGAGGGAACGCTACGAGCAGTACTTCCGCCAAGTCCCTTGCCCCCAGTGCAAGGGGGCCAGGCTCCGTCCGGAGTCGCTCGCGGTCACGCTGGCAGACAAGAACATCCACGAGGTCTGCGAGTTGCCGATCGGCGAGGCCGACGAGTTCCTCAGAAAGCTCGAGCTCGACGATCGTGAGACCACCATCGCCGAGCGCGTGTTGAAGGAGATCCACGCGCGCCTCGGGTTCCTGCTCGACGTCGGCCTCGACTATCTATCGCTGTCGCGCAACTCTGCGACGCTTGCCGGTGGCGAGGCGCAAAGGATCCGCTTGGCCACCCAGATCGGCTCGGGGCTCGTGGGCGTGCTCTACGTGCTCGACGAGCCCTCCATTGGCCTTCATCAGCGCGACAACAGGCGCCTCATCGAGACGCTGCTGAGGCTCCGCGACATGGGGAACATGCTCATTGTTGTCGAGCACGACGAGGAGACGATTCGGGTGGCGGACCACGTCGTCGACATCGGTCCGGGCGCCGGCGACCACGGGGGCGAGGTCGTCTACTCCGGAGCAGTGGAGGGACTCCTCGCTCACGGCTCCTCCTTGACCGGCGACTACCTCGCGGGCCGCAGGAGCATCCCGTTGCCCTCGAGACGGAGGCCGGCGACCAAGGGGTCCATCGTGGTTCGAGGCGCGCGTCAACACAACCTCCAGAACATCGACGTAGCCTTTCCCCTCGGCAACTTCGTTGCGGTGACTGGGGTGTCGGGCTCCGGCAAGTCGACCCTGGTGAACGAGGTGCTGCATCGCTCGGTGCACCAGAGCCTCAACCGGCAAGCGCGTCTGGTGCCCGGCAAGCACAAGTCGATCGAGGGCCTGGAACTCATCGACAAGGTCATCGACATCGATCAGAGCCCGATCGGGCGCACGCCACGGTCCAACCCCGCGACCTACACGGGGGTGTGGGACCACGTCCGCAAGCTGTTCGCGAAGACTCCCGACGCGCGGCGGCGCGGCTATCAGCAAGGGCGCTTCTCGTTCAACGTGCGCGGGGGCCGCTGCGAGGCGTGCTCGGGCGACGGGACCATCAAGATCGAGATGCACTTCCTTCCGGACGTCTACGTCCCCTGCGAAGTCTGCAAGGGCAAGCGTTACAACCGCGAGACGCTCGAAGTTCGCTTCAAGGGCAAGAACGTGTGCGAGGTGCTGAACATGAGCGTCGAGGAGGCGTGCGACTTCTTCTCCGCCATCCCGCCGATTGCGCGCCACATGAACACGCTCAAGGACGTCGGTCTGGGCTACATCAAGCTCGGCCAGCCGGCCCCCACTCTGTCTGGAGGGGAGGCGCAGCGTGTGAAGCTGTCTTCGGAGCTGTCGAAGCGCTCGACCGGCCGGACCCTGTACATCCTCGACGAGCCGACCACCGGACTCCACTTCGAGGACGTCTCCAAGCTCCTCGGCGTCCTTCACAGGTTGGTCGACGCAGGCAACACCGTTGTCGTCATCGAGCACAATCTCGAGGTCATCAAGACCGCCGACCACATCATCGATCTTGGTCCCGAAGGCGGCTCCGCAGGCGGTCGGGTCGTCGCGGTCGGCACCCCGGAGGAGGTGGCGGCCACAGCCGGCTCCTACACCGGGGACTTCCTCCGTGGACTTCTTCAAGAGAGGCTCCCGAGGAAGAAAGAGGTGGCGGCTGCACGGTCGCGTCCCAGAGCCTCCGCGCAACTGACGTCGGTGAGCCGTCCCTGAGGAGCTCGGTTGCGCATCTGCGCACCAAGTTCCTCTGCTGCCGTAGCCTTTGGCCGGAACGCGAGCGATACGGGAGGACATGGATGGAAAGAGGCGGCGACAAGAGCCCCAAGATCGATGACCAGTTGAAAAAGGAAGAAGAGCCCCTCATACGCTCGCTCAAGGAGGGCCACGTCGAGGAGTTCAGGGAGCAGGAAGGCGCGACGGAAGACGAGCCCGGGGGATCGGGCCACCGCGTAGCAGGGACGGGAAGCTCCGCCGACTCCTATAGCTACACGGACCGCGGGGAAGAAGGCGGATCCAGCCATCCGAAGCCCAAGGATCCCGAGGAGCGCAGCGACCGAATCTAGGGATCTGGCTTACGGCTATTGCCCCAAGCCCGAACCCCGACTAGATTTCCTGTCTCTACGAAATACGTAGCTCGTCACGGGGGAGGGGCCTTAAGTGGAGGCGCAGGAAGCGCCAGAACCGGTCGTGATCACTTCCGCGGGCCCCGACACTGCAGCCCCTGCCGTCTCTGTCGAGGAAACGCCGTCGCGCGGACGCATCGGCATCCTCAGACCCCTGCGCAACAGAGACTTCGCATTCCTGTGGATCGGGGTGACGGTGTCCCTGCTCGGGGATGGCATCTTCCTGGTCGCTATCGCGTTCCAGGTGTTTGCCATAACGAACGGGCCGATTGCCCTCTCGGCCGTCGTCTTCACGGTTGCCTTGCCGCAGACACTCTTCTCTCTTGCCGCCGGAGTCGTCAGCGACCGGCTCGACCGCCGCCGGGTGTTGATCGCGGCCGATCTCATACGGCTCATCTCGATTGGCGTCATGGGCGCGCTGTCGGTGACGGGCGCGCTCGAGCTGTGGCACCTCATTGGGCTCGGAGTCATCTACGGGATCGGGGAAGCGTTCTTCGTACCGACGTTCCAAGCAATCATCCCGGATCTGGTTCCGCAGGACCTGCTGGTGGAAGCAAACTCGTTGAATCAGTTCGCCAAGCCATTTGCCTTTCGGCTCGCCGGTCCCGCGCTCGGGGGCGTGATCGTCGCCGCCTTCGGTCCCGGTACAGGGTTCCTTCTCGACGCTGCGACCTTCGGGATCTCTGCGGTCGCGGTCGCCTTGATCAAGAAGCGCCCCGAGCGTCGCCCGGTTGGGGAGCAGTCATTCTCTGCGACCCGTGAGATCAAGGAGGGCTTCGCCTTCGTGAAGTCGGAGGCGTGGTTGTGGGCGTCGATCGTTGCGGCTGCGTTCGGCCTCCTTGCGTTTTGGGGGCCGTTCGAAGTCTTGCTGCCGTACGTCATAGAGCATGACTTGCGAGCAGGGGCCGGCGCATTCGGTCTCGTCATGGGCGCGGGCGGCGTGGGTGCTGTTGCAGGGGCGATCCTTATGGGCCAGAGGGGAGTGCCGAAGCGACCCATCTTGGTCATGTATCTCTGTTGGTCGATCGGCACCTTCCTTCTGCTGGGCTTTGCCGTCGCTGAGGAGACGTGGCAGCTGATGCTGACCTCTTTCTTCATGCTGGGCCTCTTCTCGATCGGAATAATCGTGTGGGCGACCCTCATGCACAAGTTGGTGCCGGCGGGGCTCCTCGGCCGCGTCTCGGCCCTCGACTTCGCCGTGTCGATGAGCCTCCTTCCCGTCTCTCTAGGGCTCGCCGGCCCCCTAGCCGAGGTCGTCGGGGCCGACATGACACTCATTGGTGCCGGTTTCCTCGGCGCGATCCTCATCCTCGTGTTCTTGCTGGTGCCTGGGGTCAGGGAGGCCGAAGGAGACCCACGGCTGCATGCGACGGGGGACGGCGCCGTCTAGCTGCACTTCTTTTTTGGTTAACTCGCCCCTCGCGCGGGCCGATGTAAACCTGATGAGGGTTCTCTTGGTGGACGACAATGATCCGGTCCGGTCGGGCCTGCGCCAGTTGCTTGAGATTCAGAGGGACATAGAGGTAGTCGGCGAGGGCTCGAACGGCGTCGAAGCGATCAGCGGCGTGGAACGGCACCGGCCCGACATCGTGATCATGGACATGAACATGCCCGTGATGAACGGCGTCGAAGCCACGCAAAGGATCAAGGAGAGCCATCCGGACGTGAGGGTCCTGGCCCTCACCGCCTATGCCGAGATGTCGCATGTCTCGGGCATGGTCAAGGCGGGCGCGGACGGCTACCTGCTCAAGGGCGCGCCTTCCAAGGAACTGATCGAGTCCCTTCGCTCGGTGGTGGGGGGCCAGGGAGCGATCGCCAACGAAGTTGCACACGGCGTCATGGAGAACATGGCGGAGCTGTACAAGAAGGAAAAGGATCACGCGGCCGCGCTGGCGGAACTCGACCGAATGAAGAGCGAGTTCATATCGATCGTCTCGCATGAGATCAGGACGCCGCTCACGACCATCAGTGGGGGGGTCGAGCTCATGCGCGACCGCTGGCATGATCTCGACGAGGACCTGAAGCTCCGGTTGCTCAGCTCGATGGCGAGGCAATGTAACCGGCTCGAGCGCATGGCAACTCAGATCGTGACGGTCGCCGGCATCCGGGGGGGCCTCGCGCTCGACGCGAGCGTGTTCGCGCTCGACGACGTGGCCAGGGAAGCGCTCGCCGGGGTGAGCACCAGATCTGAAGGGCGCGACATGCTTCTGCAGGCAGACGAGGTGCGCGCTCGCGGCGACCGTCATCTCATCAAGCAAGTCGCGGTTGCCTTGATCGAGAACGCGCTCATGTTCACCTCGGGATCGGTGGCCGTGACGGTGACTGCCACCAAGGCGCGCGCTTGTCTCAGCGTCACCGACGAGGGCCCCGGCATCGACGAGGCGATCCTGAAGCGGTTGCTGGATGAGCCGTTCGTTCAAGCAGACTCGTCCACTACTCGCCGTGCTGAAGGACTCGGCCTCTCGCTGTACATGGCGCGTCAGGTCCTCGAGGCTTCGGGAGGGGCACTCGAGGTCGATACCGCCCCCGAGCGCGGCTCGACCTTCACAATGGTCATTCCTGCGGCTTCCTGAAGTACGCGAGTGTCGTTATGGTCTTGGCGTCCGAGAAGAGGAGGCGGCTCATGTCCGAGGACAAGAAAGAGCGCACCGACGACGGCTTACAGAATCCCCTCACCCATACGGGGGCAGACCCAGAACCCGGCTACGACAGCAACGAGCGGGCCGACGACCGCGTGCGCATCGAGCAGCCCTCGGGAGAGGAAGCGCCGCGAGCTGAGTAGCTCGTCGATCAGGTCGAGGTAGCAGTTCCTTTGGCTCTTAGTCGTGCGGTCGCTCCGGCTGCCTCGGTTCTCTCTAGAAAACGGGGCTCGCTGCCCTCCAGGATGCTCTGAAGCTGCTCGGTCAGCCGAGTCTTGCTGAGGGTGATGTCGTGGCGTCCGAGGACCTTGCGGTAATCCGACAGGCGCGTAACCAGATCGATCGCGACGGATTCGAACGCATGGCGCGCGACGCGCTCCCGAGAGCCGTAGTCCATGAGGTTGAAGACGAAGAGATGCTCGTCGTCCCGGCGCGGCTCGATCAGGATGATGTCGACATCGGGATGGGCATGGCCGATGACCTCCAGCTCCTTCTCGAGCTGAGCCTGCACCATGATCCTGAAGGTCTGAGCCGCGATGTGAGCGAAGCCCTTTTGAGCAAGGTGGCGGGCGGGGAGCCCCGTCGCGGTCGGCAGGAGCTCGCCGGCTTGGTGCACGTAAGGCACGAGTGGGTTGACGCAGATGATGAGCTTCGCGCCGTGAGCGATCGCAACTTCGATATTGGTGATCGAGCTGAGGCCCCCGTCTAGATACTGCCGGCCCCCGATCTGCCGGGGGGCGTAGAGCAGCGGGATGGCAGTGGAGGCCGCCGCGGCCTCGGAGATGTCCACATCGCTCGTTTCCGTCTCGCCGAAGACCACTCTTTCTGTGGTGTCGATGTCCGTAGCCGTGATCAGTAGTCTGCGGCGAGTGCCGTCGAAGCGGTTCGAGCGGCCCGGGGCCTCCAACAGCTCACGCAGGTAGCGCTCGGTCCCGTCGGTGGTGTAAAAGGCGCGTGGAAGGCCCTCGGCCAGGGCGCCGAACGTGTCGATAAGGCGCGTGGTGAAAGGGTGCCCCGCGTAGTTCCGCAGCGCCCCGAGCAGGCTCAGGGGCCAGCGCACGATCGAGCGCATGATCCCTCTGCGGTCGACACGCAAGATCTCGTCTGCTCCGATTCTCTTGGGGGCCGGTGTTTCGTGGCCTAGGTTGGCCCGGGTCAGGTCCTCGGGCGTGATGCCGTTGGCCAGCGCCGCCCCGATCACCGCGCCCGCGGAGGTGCCGACGTAGAGGTCGAAGTCATTGACCGAGGTTTCTTCACTTAGCCCATCGAGGGCGTTAAGAACTCCGAGGTGATAGGCGGCACCCGTGATGCCGCCGCCGCCAAGGACCAGGGCGATCCCAATGCCGCCCCGAGAACCGGCGGGGGGCCTGCGACGCTTGCGCCTGTTGTCGCTCGAGAGATGGATTACCGAGCCCACGAACGAAGACCCTATCCCCGTTCTTTCCCCGGTGGCCGGCGATAGTCGCCGTCATAGGGGTAGGGGATAAGAACCATCGGGGGGGCCAGGCGCAGAGCCCCGCTATCATGGAGTGCTCGGGCGGTTAGCTCAGCGGGAGAGCGCTTCGTTCACACCGAAGAGGTCACTGGTTCGATCCCAGTACCGCCCACCTCTATAAGTGCAGGGCAGCGGAGTGCTCGCACCAGCTGAGGACACGCAGCGCCCGCAGCGTGTTCCACCGGCTGGGCCGACCGTCGCCATCCTCGAGCGCAAAGTGGACCTTGCCGGGATGCGTGTTCTCCAGCAGCCAGGTGCCATCGGTCTGCTGCTTTGATCGGAGCAAATCGATCGCTTCGTCCATCCGCGAATCGGGCACATCCCCGACCGAGCGGAAGTATTCCAAGGCACGCAGGACGTCGTAGTGCCAGCGGATCGGAAACGAGAATTGCAGCCAGGCTGGGTTGACGACTTCGCCGGTGCTCTTACGTCGGAACAGCTTTCGTTCGAGGAGGTACTCCTCACCCCGGCGCCGAGCGACGATGGATTCCGCAGAGCCACCGGTTGTGCGCTCGTGCGCCAACAGTCCTTCCAGGATGTTGATCGTGGTGGCGAACGAGGAGCGGACGGAACCGTTCTTCACCTCGCAGTTCCATCCGCCTTCCTCGAGCTGCTCGCCAAGTAGTCGGGCGACCACGTCATCCACATCTTGATCAAAGTAGGTGCCCCCAAGGTGACGGTCCTGCCGTTGATGCACGGCTCGACCTCTCCGCTGAAGAACGGCTGCCCGGCATGCCCCCAACGGCAGTGGTCTCTGACCAGCGCCACGGCCCTGCGCACGCGGTCAGAGCCCGGGTCGACCCCGAAATCGTGCAGCAGCTGCAGCGTTGGTAGCGTGGAGACCCAGGGCTGGCCGTGATTCTCGCCGGAGTCGTTGAAGCTGGGCGCGGGTGAAGCACGCACCTCCCGCCCACTGGCCGTCTTCGCCCTGCAACGCCAGCAGTCCGGCACCCCAGCCTTCGGTGGCGACCCGTGCACGTTCCGCCGCGACGTCCTCAGCCGGTCCATGGACCAGATCGCGCAACACCTGCCAGCGGATGGCGGGGTCCGAATCGAGCAGCCAAGCCAGTACGGTCATGCGGGTTGAGTTTAGAAAGCTGGTGGCTTGACGGTGACCAGCAATCGGTTGCTTCCGCCCCTTCTCTTAACAATGTGGGGCTTGTGGCCGCCTACCTCCTTGCGAAGATCCCGGTGCGGTCGGCAATCAGCAGTAGGACGATGGACGCCACCACAGCGACGATGAAGCCCAGGACGTTGAGTTCGAAGAGGCCTCCTGTTCCAAGGGCATTCGCGATCAGCCCCCGACGATCGAGCCAAGGACACCTAGAAGAAGCGTCCAAATGAGGCCGATGTTCTGGCGGCCGGGCAACAGCATTCGAGCGAGCGCGCCGATTATGAGTCCGGCAATGATGAAACCGATCATTGGTGTGATCCTCCTCCGCTATTGCTGATGCTGAGGCGACCATACTTTAAGGGGTTGGAGATATGCGTTCGAGGAAACGAGGGACCGAGCCTCGAAGCGGTTAGTAGAGTGACCGGCCGATGAACGAAGAGACCCTTCGCTCCGCCGTTTCTGTGCTGATAAGCATCGTCGAGATCGCGGGCGCCATAGTGATCTTTGTCGGCGCCATCGTCGGCTTCGCCATGTTTCTGCGCAATCTCTACCGGCGACAGATCGCAGAGTTCACCTCGACGCGTCTGCTGGTGGCCCGGTTCCTGGCGCTCGGTCTCGAGTTCCAGCTCGCGCCGGACATCCTCAGCACAGCCGTGGCCCCGTCGTTCGAGGAGATCGGCAAGCTAGCGGCAATCGCTGCGATCAGGACCTTGCTCAATTACTTCCTGAGTCAGGAGATGAAGGGCGAGGAGCGTCAAGAAGGCGAAAGACGTAAGGCTCAGTCATCTTGAGCACGGTTCTCGAGGCAGCGGGCAACTTCCTCGTCGCGGCGGGCATCCTGGTAAGCGTTGGGGCACTCCTCAGGCGCATCCCGGTTGTGGTAGCGCTGGCGTGCGGACTGGAGCTGTGGCTCGGGGCAAGCCTCCTTCGTCTTTCGGCGAGCCGGGGTTCGTGGCAAGCCATTGCGGTCGCGGCCGTAATCGTTCTCATAAGAAAGTTGGCCATTTCGGGCCTTGGGGGAGTGGCCCACGACGGTTGGGACAAGCTGTTCCACCGAGGGCCGCTGGCACACTGACCAGCGGCAGGGGCCCGGAGCATCGAGTTCGGCTCGGCCGTTACTCCGTGGCTTGGTCGGTCCGATTGCCCGACGGCTCCGGGGGCGTCAGGGGGACCTGGAACGGCTCGTCGTCGGGCCCGAAAGTCTGAATCTGTATCGGGTTGGCCTTTTTGAGAATCGACTCGGCCTTTGCCACCTGATCCGCGTCGCCGTGGACCCCTACCGTTGCCTGATAGCCCTCGAGCGAACGCCTGGGACCTTCTTTCCTGCGAGGCCTGAGAAACCCACCTACCGTGCCTCCCACGGTGGCACCACCTGTAAGGCCGATCGCCGCCGTGAGAATCATCCCCAACGTTCCAAAGAGGAGCGCACCGATTCCGAGCCCGATCAACCCGCCGAGCACAGCACCGGCGGCCACGCCCAAGAGGCTTCCCTTGCTCTGGCTCTTGGTGGCTACCAAGCCGGGGCCCCCACAAAAGACTCGGCTTCGGAACGCATTTCGGCGTCCGCGATGATGGCGGCGTCGGCTTTCGTATTGGTCGAGATTGCCGCGCGAGGAACGCCGTCGGCCAGAAGTTGCTCCACTGCGGCCTCGGCCCCTCGAGGCTCGGGGAAGGCAGCAACCACGTTGTGGTGAGCTACCGGAACGCGGTCGGGCATGTTTCCTCCTCGCGACCTTCTGTAGAGGGGGCTCCGCGGGCCTTGTGACCCTTAGTGGTGCGAGGCTCGGCCTCGCATCCATCCCAAGAGTAGCTCGCCGCGACGGTTCGAGAGGTGGGCCGCGGTGGGCGACGGAAGCCGGGGCAAACGGAGCCCCGGTTCTGCGGCGCCTATCCCTGGGGCCCGCTCCCTCCAAGGGGGGCCCACGGAGACATGGGCCGGCCCACGGTGATTTGGGCCCTTTGGGCGGGGGTTGTTTGGGCCTTCGGACCCTTCCCACGCACTGAGGCCCATGCGAGCGTAGGTCCATGTTGATTCGCTTCCACCGGGCCACCCAGAGCCAGCGAGGCCAGACCTCCGCCGAATACGTCGGCATGATTGCCCTGGTTGCAGCAGTTGTGGTGTTTCTGGTGCTTGCCGCTCCTGGCATCGGCGGGGCCATCGCAGACAAGATCGGTTCACTGATAAGCGGCACCGGAGGAACGTCGGCAGCTCCAGGCAGCGGCGGTAATCCCGGCGGCGGAGTCCCAGGCCCAGCCGGAGTCCCAGGCCCAGGCGGCTTCGACCCGTCGAATCTGCCGGGCGACGTGCTGGGGAACCCGTGGTGGAAGCTCGGGACCTCGCTCTTTGGCCTCGCCACCGGCCCTCGCAACCTTCGTGACAGCATCGGAGCGATCCCCGCCTGGCGGCTCTACAACCGGATCGTCGCACCGATCGCAGCCAAGTACGGCCCGGACGAGCCGATCACATTGCGCACCTACATGCGATGGCAGCAGTTGACGTCGCAGAGTGCGCCCATCGCACCATCTCTCAAGTCGGTCGGCGTCAAAGTCCCCCCGACAAGCACCGCCGGCCGTGTGCTCGGAGTCGTCGGCAAGGTTCTCGCCCCCATCGGTTTGGCCGGCAGTCTCTACAGCTTCACCCAACCCACTCCGCACGATGGCTGGCGCGGTGTGGGCGACCGCGTGGCGGCCGTGGCCGGAGTCGGCGCCGGCGTGGTGGGGACCCTGGCTCTTCTCGGGGTCGGGGCGGTGGCGGCTCCTGTCATCGCCATCCCGGCGGCCATCGCCGGTATCGGCGCGGCGGCGTGGGGTCTTGGGAACCTCATCGTGGATAACTGGGACAGCATTAGTGGAGCTGCGGAGGCCGCCGGTGGATGGGTAGCGGACCGGGCGAGCGACGCTGCCAATATGGTCGGAGACGCGGCCAACGCAGCAGCCGACTTCGCCGGGGATGCCGCCGAGGCGGCTGGAGATGTCGCCGGGGACGTGGCCGACGCAGCCGGAGATGCAGTCGACGCAGCCGGAGACGTCGCCGGGGACGTGGCGGACGCCGTTAGCTTCTGGGACTAGAGCAGGATGACGAGCCCGGCTGCGAGCCCTTGGTCACGGCATCGAGACCGGCCGACCGGCTCGTTTGACTCGAGGAATGGAGATGGCCGCGTGGCGAGGGACGGTTCGACGGACAAGTGGTTGGCCATCGCAGGCATCGGCAGCGGCATCGCCGGCATCACCGCGTTGTTCGGCGCACCCGGTGGAGTCAAGTGGGGAGTCTTGCTCGTGGCCGCCGCCATAGGCCTTGGCTTCGTTGGAATGCTGTTCATGCTCGACCGGAAGATGGTAAGGACCGGACGCCTCAGCCAGGGGGCGTTCGGAATGATTCTGGTCGTAGGAGTCGTAGCGTTGTGCGTCCTTCTTCTCGTGATCGGACAGGGCTATCTCCAATAGGCGCAGAGAGCCTCTGCTCGTGGCTCTTGCCGCCGCGGTCTTCATTGTGCTGGTGGCAGGAGTCGTGTGGTCCGCTCTCCAGCGAGACGTTGCTGAGACGACCGGCGCGGAGGGGAGGCAGGAGCCGTCCGGGCACACGGAGCCGACGCCCGATCCCTCTCCGCAGCAGTCGCGCACCACGCCACAGGCCGAAGCCAACCAGCCGGAGGCACGCAGCTACCGCGTTGGGGTTCCACAAGGATGGCACCGGAGTCGCTCAGGCAACGGTACGGAAGACGGGCTCATCCTCACCAAGGCAAAAAGGGATGTCCTTACTGCCGTTGTAACCATCGAGTCGGGCCCGCTCGTGGGAGTGCCGCTCGAACGGTTGCCCGACGTGACCCTGCAGCAGTTGGTCGTCCGCAACGAGAACCCCGTTCCGGTCGGGAAGCCCAAGCTGATGAGGGTGGACGGCCACAGAGCCATCAGCTTCACCATCAGACTTCAGCGAAGGGCAGAACCCTTGGTCGAGCGACAGGTGGCCGTCCTCAGGAACAATCAGCTCCACCTCATCACGTTCGCGGCCACGCCACACGTCTACAGGGCAGAGGCGGACGCTTTCGAGGAAATCCTGCGGTCGTGGAGGTGGAAGTGAGAACCGCGGCTAAGGTCTCGCTTTCGGTAAGCTCCTAAACGATTAGCCAGGAGGTGTGTAGGAGCCCCACACCTTCCACCCTTCGTCTTTCAAGCGTGCGAGATAGAAGGTCGCAAAGCTCGTCCCTGTGGCGTTGGAGTCATGGAGGACGACTTTCCAAGAGCGCTCGGCGACGGCGCGGCCGCAAATCTCGATGACACGTTCGTCGGAGATCCCAGGGGTGCTCGCGATCACCCCGACCTTCTTCGAGTCGTCGGTGTGGCCCCATCCGTGGATGCTGCCCGGAGCCGCCAGTTGACCTGCTCGTCCCAGATCTCGTGCCACGAGCGCATCGTTGAAGGCAAGAGCGACGCTTGCAGCCTCCTCATTGGCTGTGTCGTTGATCGGCAGTGCTACACGACGCAGGGGGCAGGCAGCCAAGAACTTGGCCTCCCGGTTCGTCCCTGCGCTGCTCCCATCTTCTGTCGGCAACGATGCCAATCCGGGAGGGTCGTCGCCGGCGAGGTCGTCCGCTTTGGATACGGCGACAAGGCTCTTGGCCCCGGCGTATATCCCGACCCCGGCCAGAGGCAACAAAACAAGGACGCCGAGAGAGGCCGCCAACCGTCGAATCCAGACGCTCCTTCTCGTTCGTGCCGTCAACACCGGTCGCAGAGTGGGTTCTTGCGCCCAGCGGTCGAGAGCGAGCCCCACCATCCGCTCGGGTTCCGACGTCTTCGTTCCGGCCGCCAGTCGCCCGAGGGCCGAGGTCAAGAGGGAATCCAGGGTCCTGGTCGAGCACTGCAGGAGGTCCGCGGCGGTGTGGTCCTCCATGGACTCGTACAGCTTCAAAACCAGAGCGATCTTCTGACGTGGTCGAAGGCCGATAAAGCGAAGCCGCAGGTCGTCCACAGAGCCGTCGCCCGGCCGACGAGGAAGCATCCAGCGACGGCGTGCGCCGTTGATCACGCCCTTGAGAACGCTCACCTCGAGCGCATCGCCGCCGCGTAGGTGCTGCCAGGTCCCGAGGGCGCGCACGAAGCTCTTGACCGCCAGTCGCTCTGCAAGCCCGCGGTCGCCGGTCAGCAGATAGGCGATGCGAGCCGCTCGGGAGACGAGCCGATCGAAGGTCGCGTGCACTGCTGAGGTTGTGTCGACGCCCATATCCATCCCCCGCCTCGAAGGCGTTTACCAGTGTTGCGTGGCCCCCGAACCCCGGCGCCGGAGCCTCTGGACCGGGAGACAGGAGACGCACACTCGACTGGCGTCAAGTATGCAACTGTGTCCACCTAAGAGAGCGGGAGGGAACAGCGAGTGGGCCTGTATCAGTCGAAAAATGTCGGTGAGACGAATGTGGGTTGCCCTGATGATCTGGCCGGCCGTGCTCGGTTCATGCGGGAGTCCCGAGGCGACGGTCTCTCGAGCTGTTCAATCACCATCGGGCGGAATCCCTACACGCCTCGACATCGTCTGCCATGAAGATGGCTCGACAGAGTTAAGGAACGAACAGGTCCAAGCGTCGCTTGATGGCGTTCATATTCGAGTAGACAACAGGGCGGCGGAGGTGGTCTCGCTCAATGGCTTCGGATTGGACTTCTTTGAGGGAGTAACTGAGCAGGTTGCGCGCTCAGCACTCCTACTCGCCCGCTCAGAAAGGAGGCTGGCTCTTGGGCGGCTACTCAGCATGTGACTCTGCTGGAATAAGGGCCTAGCCCTCGAGAGCAGCTTCGAGCACCGACAGTTTCTTGTCCAAAGGACGTTGACCTACGGGAACGGTGGGTAGACGTCCAGTGGACGTTGGAGGGCCGACTCGGCTGCGGTGACCCGGTTCGGAGCCGTGGCCCGATGGCGTGCGGCCCCCGTTATCAACCCCCAGCCGATAAAGAGAAGAAGCGCGTTCTGCCACGGCTCGACTCCCCGGACCACTGCAGTGTCGGTCCCTGGAGAAGGAACCCCAGAAAAGCCGGCCACCGCGAACCCATGCATGCCGATTACCAGAAGGAAGACGCCCCCCAGAGCCAGGGCCGTGGCTGCCGAGGCCGGCATCGCTCCTATTCGGAGAGCAAGCCCGCGCCAGGCCAGGCGTGCAGGCGGGGGCTGCTTCTGGGGGCCGAGGTCGGGACGTTCGTAGCGTCCGAACAAGGCGACTAGGGGGACCAGGAAGGCAACGAGCAGCGCGATCCATGCCGGCCTGAGCGCCCACCACAGCGCACTTCCTGCGTCCGGCTGCGGCCACCCCATCGGGTACACGATCACAACGACGAGCAGCAAGGCAGTGAAGTGCCACAGGAACGCAGTCATGATCACCGAGTTGAGGCCGATCACTGCGCTCCACGGCCTTCGTCGTTGAAGCCACCTGGAGACGTAGGGGCGCAGCAGCATGGCCAATGCCACCAGCCATGCCGTCAGGGCAATGAGACAGATGCTCGGCGGGGAGTTGTTCGAGACCTTGCCGTCGGACACCCCGACCATGCTCGGCGAATAGGGACCGGCCAAGGTCAGGACCGCCACTGCCACGAGGCCGGTTGCCGCCATGGTTGCAAAGAAGCCTCTACCGAGACGCTCGAAGGTCCCGTCGGCGTAGAAGAAGCCCAGCTGGTGCCCGAAGAGCCACACCAGCGCGAAGTTCAGCAGCCCGATGTAAGGAACGTCGAGGGTCAGCCGAGCGAGGTCGATCAGGGCCACCCCGGCGACCATGCTCACCGGGACGAGCCCTCGGTAGCGGCGGTGAAGCTCGAGCATCGCGGGGGTGGCTGCGATGACGGCGAGATAGACGACCAGGAACCACAGTGGCACGCCGACCAGCTGCGTCGCCGGAGTCAGCACATCGGCCGGGACATGGAAGAAGCGGTCGAGTAGCGGCGCAAGGACGATCCACACTGCTACGAATGCGGCGGTGGGGCGCATCAACCGGGTCACGCGGCCGTGAAGGAACTCTGTGTAGTTGCCACCGCGCCGGGCTATCGCTTGCGCGGTCTTGTAGTTGGCAAAGCCCCCGACGAAGAAGAACAGCGGCATTACTTGCAAGATCCACGTCAAGGCTCGCGTGGGGGGGATCAGGTCGAGCGCGCTGTCTCCCGAGATGTGGCCCGGCTCCCACACCACTACGGCAAGCAACCAGTGTCCCAGCACGACCACCGTGATGCTGAAGGCTCTCAAGAAATCAACGTAGCGGTCTCTGGTTTGGGGCGTCTGTTCCACCAGCTCGCCAAGTGAGCTCATCTGTTCTCCTTGCTAGAGGTAAAGAAGCTTCCTCTAAGCCTGGAGTCCTCGAAGCTAGAAGGGCAGGCTCCCGGACGTGGGTTTCGCGACGGGCATCTCCCTAGATTGACATGGGCACATGCGGCAACGCGCCGGCGGTGACGGCGCGATAGTGCTCCCTCATGGTGACCGCAACGAGGACCAAGATCCACCTTCCTGATCTGCGGCGCCTGCTCGGCAGGGACGGCGACGAGGATCTCCCCTTGTTCGCCGCAGGGCTCGCCTTCTACGCCCTGGTGTCGATAGCCCCGGTTGTGATCGTGGTCATGTGGATTACGAGCGCGATCTTGGGAGACGAACGCATTCAGCACTTCGCACAGGCCCTCGAGAGAGTGGCCCCCCCAAGCATCGGAGCCGATCGGGCCCTCACGGAGGTAGCCAAGCTCGGCTCCCACATCGGTTTCGTATCCATCGTCGCAGCGATCTGGCCCGCCAGCTCCTACGGCGCGGGGCTGGTGAGGGCGTTCGACAGGTTGTCCACCCACCCGGACCGGAAGCTCAAGGGTCTGAAGGGCAGGGCTCTCGCAGTGTTCGTGCTGTTCCCCACTCTGGTCATCGGGGGCTTGGTGAGCTCCTACGCGGGCACCGCCGTTCTGGGGGAGGAGGGAATCGGCCTGGTTATCGGATGGGTCCTCGGTCTCTTGGCTGGTTTCGCAGGTGCCTCCATCGGCGTCATGTTGATCTATCGCATCTTTCCTCGAGAACGGCTCCCGTGGCGCTCGATGCTACGAGGCACCTTGGTCGCGGCTACCGGAATGTCGCTGCTGTCTCTCGGCTTCACCATCTACCTGAACGTTGGCGCCAATTTCAAAGAGCACTATGCGACCAGCGGATTGGCGGGCATTGTGCTGCTGGCGCTGTGGCTCTTCACGTCAAACCTCTTGGTTCTCATCGGTTTCAAAGTCGCAGTGGACTCACAGGACTGAGCGAAGGAGAGCCATGTTCACTACGCGCCCGGAGCTGCTCGGGGACTTTGGGATGGTTGCTTCAACCCACTGGCTAGCGTCGGCAACAGGGATGGCGATACTAGAGAAAGGCGGCAACGCCTTCGATGCAGCGGTCGGCGCTGGTCTTGTGCTCCAGGTGGTCGAGCCTCACCTGAACGGCCCCGGGGGAGAGGCGCCGATCATCCTCTACAGCGCGGCGCGGGACCAGGTGCTCGTGATCGACGGCCAGGGGCCGGCCCCGGCAACCGCCACGATCGAGCACTTCGAGGGCTTGGGCCTAGGGCTCATCCCGGGCACGGGTCTTCTTCCCGCATGCGTCCCATCCGCTTTCGGTGGATGGATGAGGTTGCTGCAGGAGTTCGGAAGCCTGCCGCTCCGTGACGTCATGTCGCCTGCAATCGAATTGGCGGACAAGGGCTACCCGGTGCTGTCTCGGATAAGCGATGCGATCCGCGGCGTGGAGCAGCTGTTTCGCAACGAGTGGACGTCCTCGGCTTCGGTCTACCTCACCGGAGACGGGCCCCCGAGACCGGGGTCCCGCTTCAAGAACACGGTTGTGGCCGATACCTACGCGCGCATCCTTGCCGAGGCAGAGGCCGCCGGGGCCGGCAGGGATCGCCAGATCGACGCCGCCAGGAAAGCCTTCTACGAGGGCTTCGTGGCCGACGCGATCGACAGGTTCGTTGGGGCGGCCGAGGTCATGGACTCGACGGGCACCCGGCACAAAGGGCTGCTGACCGGCAACGACTTGGCGGGCTGGTCGGCCGGGGTTGAGGCGCCGGTTGCCACCGACTATCACGGCTACCGGGTGTTCAAGACGGGTGCGTGGGGCCAGGGCCCCGTGTTTCTGCAGCAGCTCAAGCTTCTCGAAGGCTTCGATCTGCCTGCCATGGGACATAACAGCGGCGACTACATCCACACGATCGTCGAGTGCGCCAAGCTCGCGTTTGCCGACCGGGAGGCGCATTACGGGGACCCGCGCTTCGCCGAGGTCCCGCTGGAGGGCCTGCTCTCTCGCGGCTACGCCGACGAGCGACGGGGCTTGATCGGCAATGAGGCAGGGCTCGATCTCCGTCCCGGTTCGCCCGGAGGCAGGACGCCCGTGCTCCCGGAGATTCCCTCCGTGGATACCATCTCGGCCGGTTCGGGAGAGCCCACCTTCGCCTCGCTGCGGGAGCCGTCGAGAGACACCTGCCACGTCGACGTCGTGGATCGTCACGGGAACATGGTCGCCGCGACACCGAGCGGGGCCTGGCTCCAGAGCTCTCCGGTCGTGCCGGGCCTCGGCTTTCCCCTGGGCACGCGTGCCCAGATGTTCTGGCTCCAGGAGGGCCTGCCCAACAGCCTGGCCCCCGGCAAGCGCCCGCGCACGACCTTGTCCCCTTCGCTGGCCTTCAGGAATGGCAGGCCCTACCTCGCCTTTGGCACCCCAGGAGGCGACTCCCAGGATCAATGGACGCTCAACTTCTTCTTGGCCCACGTCCACTTTGGGATGAACCTCCAGGAGGCCATCGACCAACCGACCTGGCACACGACCCACTTCCCGAGCTCTTTTTATCCACGCGCCGCCACTCCTGGGGAGCTCGTCATCGAGCCACGCGTCGGCGATCGAGCTCTCGACGAGCTGAGGCGGCGCGGGCACCGGCTCGCGGTCGAGGACGACTGGTCTCTCGGCCGTGTCAGCGCCGCGGGCGTCGATCATGCGACCGGCTTCCTCAAGGCCGCCGCCAACCCGAGAGGGATGCAGGGCTACGCGGCCGGGCGTTGAGCTGCGATCCAGGGCGGTAGGGTGAAGCGACACGGGTCGCATCAGGGGAGGTGCCATGGAACGGATCTTCTGTCCCTCTTGCAGGCTTCAGCAGCCCATCGACCATGCCTATTGCGTCCGGTGCGGGCACGGCCTTCCGACTCACCTCCTCGAGCAAGCGCCCGTCAAGCGAGCTCGCTTCTTTGCTGGGGTCAAGGTGAGCGACCGTGACTCAGCCAACGCGTTCCTGCGCGTGTCCTGCTACCTCAAGGAGCAGACCTTCTCGACGCCGGAGGGATCGGTCGTTATCCCCGGCCACCACGTGCGCTTCAGCATCTGGAACGGCGAGCAGGCCCAGTGCGTGTTGTCCATCCCCGAGACGGAGGCCCGCTCGCTGGCTCATTTCATCGAGGAAGAGCTGAGCAAGTTGGACGACGCGCTGCCGGCGACCTAGCCGGCGCCCCGAAGGAGCTCTGCAAGGCTTCTCCAGAACCTGCCTCGGGGCATCGCCTCGCACCCTGCCGCACCCGCCGCCTGACCCAGTGCGGCGTCGACGTGCGAGAAGTAACCGACCACTCGCTCCGGTACGAGGCCGCGTGCCCGCGCCCTCCCGAGCGCAGCCAGCAAGCGGTCGCCGCCGGCGTCGAGGTCGAGTACGACCATGGCCGGGCGGTTTTCCACCAGCTCCGCCTCCAACGTCTCGCGGGAGGCTATAACCAGCTCGGCCCCCGCCTCGCGGGCGGCGGCCTCGAGGCGCGCTCGGGCCATCAGGTCACCCCCAACCAGCAGAACCGTGCGCCTCTCGTCCATGCAGAGATTGTCCGCTATGCGGCGGTCAACCACTCCGAGGTAAGCCCTCTTTCTGGGTAGGGTGAGTCGAATGAGCAGCCGTTTCCCAAGGAATCCCTTGAAGCCTCGCGGGGATGCAGCCGCGCGGGGGCCCGGACGGAACGCGGGTCCTGCGGGCCGCGGGGCACCGCCGGGTGCACCCGATCCCAAGCGGCAAAGAAACGTCACGATCGGTTGGTTCATCGCGGCGATCGTGCTGGTTGCGGTCGTGCAGATGTTCGCGGGCCCCGACCAAGAGGAGCTCGAGTTCTCCCCCTTCCTCGACCTCGTGGAGGAGGGACGGGTCACCGAGGCAAACATCACCGAGACCTCGGTCACCGGCGTCTTCTCGGCCGAGGATGGCGAGGGCGAGCAGGCGTTCACGACCACCATCCCGGTCAATTACGAGACCAACGAGCTGGTCCGCACACTGCGCGCCAATGACGTCGAAGTGTCGGCTTCTCAACCGAGCCCGTGGCTGGGGCTGCTCAGCTTCTTCTTCCCGTTCCTGTTGATTGCCGGCCTCTACTTCTTGTTCATGCGCAGGATGCGTAACTCGCTGGGAGGGACGGGAGGGCCCCTGTCGCTCGGCAAGAACAAGGCCAAGCTGTACGACCGGACGGACATGAAGACGACCTTTCAGGACGTCGCCGGCGTCGACGAGGTCGAGGCAGAGCTCACCGAGCTGGTCGAATACCTGAAGCGGCCCGAGAAGTTCGCCAAGGTCGGTGCCCGCATCCCCAAGGGAGTGTTGCTGGTAGGCCCCCCCGGCACCGGAAAGACGCTGCTGGCGCGGGCGGTCGCCGGCGAGGCCGAGGTACCCTTCTTCTACATCTCGGCGTCCGAGTTCGTCGAGCTCTTCGTGGGCCTGGGGGCCGCCCGAGTGAGGGATCTCTTTCAGCAGGCTCGTGAGCGCGCTCCGGCGATCGTGTTCATCGATGAGATCGACTCCATCGGTCAGGCTCGCTCGAGCGCCGGTGGTTACCAGATGGGCTCCCACTCGGAGCAGGAGCAGACCCTCCAGCAGCTCCTGACGGAGATGGACGGCTTCGAGCCGAACAGCGGAGTCATCATCGTCGCGGCGTCGACCCGCCCCGAGGTGCTCGACGCCGCGCTGCTGCGTCCTGGGCGCTTCGATCGGCAGATCCAGGTGAACCTCCCCGACATCAAGGGCCGCGAGGAGATCCTTCTCATTCACGCCCGCAGCGTGAAGCTTGGTCCGGACGCCGACCTCAAGGTCCTGGCCCGACGAACGCCTGGCTTCTCCGGCGCGCAGCTGGCCAACGTCATCAACGAGGGCGCCCTGCTGGCGGCGCGCAAAGGGCGCGAGCAGGTCGGGATGCAGGACCTCGAGGAGGCGATCGATCGGGTGTTTGCCGGCCTCGAGCGCAGGTCGCAGGTGCTTAGCGACAAGGAGCGGAGGCTGGTGGCCTACCACGAGCTCGGGCACGCGCTGGTTGCCCGCTTCGTCGAGCACGCCGACCCGGTGCATCGCGTGTCGATCATTCCGCGCGGCATAGGGGCTCTCGGCTACACCCAGCAGCTTCCGGAAGAAGAGCGCTACCTGATGTCGGAGCCCGAGCTGCGGGACATGATCGCGGTCCTTCTCGGGGGGCGCTCGGCAGAGGAGCTCGTCTTCGGCTACGCCACTACGGGGGCCCAGGACGATCTCAGGAGGGCTACGGAGATCGCCAGGCGCATGGTGATGGAGTTCGGCATGTCGGAAAAGGTAGGGCCCATCAACATCGCCGATCAGGGGGGCCGCTTCCTCTCCCCCGCCTTCAGGAGGGGAGACGACGTCTCGGACGAGACCGAGGTCGCCATCGATCGAGAGGTGAAGGCCATCCTGCTAGAGGGACGGGACAAGGCGAGGGCCGTGCTGCGGGGCCACCGCGCCGACCTGGACAATCTTGCGGTGCTGCTGCTCGACAAGGAAAGCATCGGAAAGAAAGAGCTGGACGGCTACTTCGGGGAGCCAGACGCCGCCGCGGACGAGGGCCCGTCCAAGACCGACGAGCTGCTCCACCCCGACATGCAGCAGCTCCGCACCTAGCCGACGCCTGCGCCTCGTTCGGCGACCCAGGCTAGATGGAGACGGTCGCTCTGAAAACTGGAGCGGTTTCTGCCCTCGCCGTTGACAAGTCCGGGAATAGACTTGACAATAGGAGACTTAGATAAGCTAACGATACAACAGCAGGAGTGAACCGATGGATCCCAACAAGCTCACCATCAAGTCGCAGGAAGCACTGTCGGCGGCGCAGCGGCTCGCCGGCGAGCTCAACCACCAGCAGGTCGACAACGCTCACCTGCTCTCCGCGCTGCTGTCCGACCCCGAGGGTGTTGTGCTGCCCCTGGTTCAGAAGCTCGGCGCCAATCCGGCAAGCTTGCGCTCGAGGGCGCAGCAGGTCCTCGACCGGCTCCCGAAGGTCTACGGGCAGGTCGACGTCTACCTCTCCGGGGGGCTTCGCTCCACCCTCGCGTCGGCGTTCTCAGAGGCCGAGTCCCTCGGCGACCAGTACGTCTCGACCGAGCACCTGCTTCTGGCGCTGCTTGCGCAGAAGGACGACGTGGGAGCGCTGCTCAAAGAGATGGGCATTGACGGCAACCGCGTCCTCGACGCCCTCAAGGACATCCGCGGCTCCCAACGCGTGACCGACCAGAACCCCGAGGACAAGTACCAGGCCCTCGAGCGTTTTGGGCGAGACCTCACCGAGGCCGCCCGCCGCGGCAAGCTGGACCCGGTGATCGGCCGCGACGACGAGATCCGGCGGGTCATCCAGGTGCTCTCTCGACGCACGAAGAACAATCCGGTGCTGATCGGCGAGCCCGGCGTCGGCAAGACCGCCATCGTGGAGGGCCTCGCCAATCGCATAGTGGCGGGCGACGTACCCGAGTCGCTCAAGAACAAGCGCGTGGTGTCGCTCGACATGGGCTCCATGGTGGCCGGCTCCAAGTACCGGGGCGAGTTCGAAGAGCGCCTCAAGGCGGTGTTGAAGGAGATCGCCGACTCAGAGGGCGAGATCATCACCTTCCTGGACGAGCTCCACACCGTCGTGGGTGCCGGCGCCGCGGAAGGTGCCATGGACGCAGGAAACATGATCAAGCCGATGCTCGCCCGGGGTGAGCTGCGCATGGTCGGCGCTACCACCCTCGACGAGTACCGCAAGCACGTCGAGAAGGACCCGGCTCTCGAGCGAAGGTTCCAGCCGGTAGTCGTCGGGGAACCGGCGGTCTCGGACACCATCGCCATCCTGCGGGGCCTCAAGGAGCGCTACGAGGTCCATCACGGCGTCCGCATCCAAGACGCGGCTCTGGTTGCTGCGGCGGTTCTGTCAGACCGTTACGTCACCGGGCGTTTCCTTCCCGACAAAGCGATCGATCTCGTCGACGAAGCGGCCTCTCGTCTCAGGATCGAGATTGACTCGATGCCTACCGAGATAGATGTGCTCGACCGCAGGGCCAAGCAGCTCGAGATCGAAAGGGCGGCGCTCGCCAAGGAGACGGACCGAGGCTCCAAGGAGCGGCTCGATCGGATCGAAGAGGAGCTGGCGCAGCTCCACGAGCAGATGGACGGCATGAAGGCTCATTGGGAGCAGGAAAAGTCGGCGATCGCGGCCATCCGCGCCCTCAAGGCCGATATCGAGCAACTCAGGGGCGAGGCGGAGCGGGCCGAGCGCGACGGCGACCTGCAGAAGGCGGCCGAGCTTCGCTACGGAACCCTGGTGGAGCGCGAGCGAGAGCTTGCCCGGGCCAACGAGCAGCTCGCGGAGCTACAGAGCGAGCGCAAGTTCCTCAAGGAGGAAGTCGACGAGGAGGACGTCGCCGAGGTCGTGTCGCGCTGGACCGGCATCCCCGTCGTCAAGCTGATGGAAGGCGAGATCGAGAAGCTCATCAAGATGGAGGAGGGCCTGCACCACAGGGTGGTCGGACAGGACGAGGCCGTAAGCGCGGTGTCCAACGCCATCAGGAGGGCCAGGTCGGGACTGGGCGATCCCAATCGCCCGATCGGCTCGTTCATCTTCCTCGGCCCGACAGGGGTCGGAAAGACCGAGCTCGCTCGGGCGCTGGCCGAGTTCCTGTTCGACGACGAGCGGGCGATGGTTCGTCTCGACATGAGCGAGTACATGGAGAAGCACACCGTGAGCCGGCTGGTCGGCGCACCGCCCGGCTACGTCGGTTACGACGAGGGGGGCCAGCTCACCGAGGCCGTCCGCAGGCGGCCCTACTCGGTGCTGTTGCTCGACGAGATCGAAAAGGCGCACCCTGACGTCTTCAACGTCCTGCTGCAGATCCTCGACGAGGGCCGGCTGACCGACGGCCAGGGACGGACCGTCGACTTCAAGAACACGGTAGTGATCATGACCTCGAACCTGGGCTCCCAGTGGATCCTCTCTGCCGATGAGACCGAGACCTCGATGGAGGAGAAGGTCCTGGTGACGGTGCGGGATCACTTCAAGCCCGAGTTCCTCAACCGGGTCGATGAGATCATCGTGTTCCACCGGCTGAGCCAGGAGCACCTCGCGAAGATCATCGACATCCAGCTCGAGGGCCTTCGGAGACGGCTTGCCCAGCGCAACCTCAACCTGGCCATCGATGACGACGCTCGCCGTTTTCTCGCCGAGAAGGGCTACGAGCCGGCTTACGGAGCGCGGCCACTGAAGCGGCTGGTGCAGCGGGCGATCGAGAATCCCCTTGCACTGAAGCTGCTTGATGGCACCTTCTCGGACGGAGACACCATCGAGGTCGGCGTCGACGGCGACGAGCTCACCTTCACCAAGGCGCAGGCGGCCGCGGCGGCGGCCTAACATCGCTTAAGGAGGTGCTCCCGGCCCGATGAGGTCGGCGTCCTGGGATCAGGTCCGGGCGCGACGTGTGGCCAAGAGCTTCCTGGTCGGGCCTGCGGCGCCCGGCCGGATCGTCGACGTGGTGAGCGGGGTCGGCGGGATCCACGCCCAGGTGATGTCGGCCGCCGAGCTGTCCATCGCTGCAAGGGTCACCGGCGTCACGCAGCAGGAGGTTCGGGCAGAGCTGTGGGAGCGCCGGAGCCTCGTGAAGGTCTGGAGCCTTCGGGGGACGCTCCATCTCCATCCGGCCAATGAGCTTGCCCTGTGGATGGCGGCGAGGCGTGCGGTCGTCGGCCCCAGGGAGCAGTGGTACGAGGGTCACTTGGAGCCGTCGCAGGGCGAGGCGGTGCTGGCGGCGATCGCGGACGCCCTCGACGGCCGCTGCCTTCTCAGGGAAGAGCTCGCCGACGAGGTGGTCCGTCGAGTCGGCCCTTCGGCGCGAGAGGGGATGATGTCGGGCTGGGGGTCTCTCTTTGGAGCCCGCGACGTTCACCGGAAAGTTGTGCCACGGCCCCCCCTCGGGGCACCAAGGTCACCTTCGTGAGGGCCGATCAGTGGATCGGCGGGTGGCGGACGAGGTCGACCCTCAGGAAGCGCTTGAGGAGGTGGCCCGGCGTTATCTCGGCGCCTACGGGCCGGCGACCACGAAGCATCGGGAGTTCACCCAGTGGTTCACCTCCCGCCATTTCAGGCCGGCGGACGCTCGTCGCCGGGTGTTCGAGAGCATGGGCGGACGACGAGCTGGTGGAGGTCGACGTCGAGGGCCAAGCCGCGCCTGGCTCCTACGTACCGACTCCGAGGTCGCCCGACGGGCAAGGGTCGGTGCGGCTGCTGCCTCAGTACGACTGCTACATCATGGGCTTCAGAGAGCGTGATCACCTTTTGCCCGAAGCCGCGTCGCCGCATTGCTGGACCACTCCAAGGGGCGCGATCCGAAAACGGATCGAGGGCCCTGCCGCGGTTTCGTGGCTGCTAATCGACGGCTTCGTCGCCGGAATATGGGACCGAGCGCCGACGGGGATGCTGAGCGGGTTGTGGTGCAGGTAGTCCCGTTCGTCCGCCTGACGCCAGGGCAACGGGAGGAAGTCGAGAAACAAGTAGTGGGCATCGCCAGGTTCCTCGACGCCGAGGTGGCGCCTCACTATCGGTTAGTTGATGACCATGACGCTTAACAAGGATTTGTCGACCACACATCCAGCGAGTGCAGTTGGGAGCTGGCTACGATGATGTCCATGGTCGAGCTTGTGGTGATGCGCTGCACGGTGTGCGGCGACACCTTTCCGCTGCACGCAGAGGACCGGCGGCTCTGCCCTAGCTGTGCCAGCGACCAGCTCGTCGACGCCACCGAGCCTTTGCTGTGAGCGCCCCTCGGATCGCCATACTGCCGTCGGTCGAGCAGGGCTTGCGGGAAGCCGTCGAAGCAGGCGGGGGAGCGGTGTCGGATCCCTCGGAGGCAGACGGGCTCATCTGGACCAAGCCGCGGGATCCGGAAGGGCTCAAGGAGGCACTCGCTCAGTCGCCGGCTCGATGGGTCCAGCTCCCGTTCGCGGGCATCGAGTCTTTCTTCGCCGCGGGGGTCATCGATCCGGACCTCACCTGGACCTGCACCAAGGGCGCCTACGGTCCATCGACCGCCGAGCATGCCTTGGCGCTGATGCTGGCCGCCGCCCGCCGGATCCACGTCCATGCTCGCGCCCGCGCCTGGAAGCGCGACGGTTTGGGAGCTCCCGAACGGACGCTCGAGGGAGCAGTCGTGCTGATCGTCGGCACGGGAGGGATCGGGAAGGCGCTCGCCCGCCTCCTGCGCCTGTTGGGAGCGCGGGTCGCGGGGGTGAACCGATCGGGGGCGCCGCTCGAGGGGGCCGAGCGGACGGGGACGACCGACCGGCTGCCCGAGATGGTTCCCGAGGCAGACTTCATCGTCGTTGCCGCCGCGCTCACCGAGCAGACCAGAGGTCTCTTCGATTCCGAGCTGCTCGCCAGGATGAAAGCGGACGCGTGGCTGGTCAATGTGGCGCGCGGGGGCCTGGTCGACACCGACGCCCTCGTGAACGCCCTCACTGAGGGATCGATCGGAGGGGCGGCCCTCGACGTCACCGACCCCGAGCCACTGCCTGAGGGCCATCCGCTGTGGGATCTGGACAACGTCATCATCACGCCCCACGTCGCCAACACCTGGGATATGGCCCTCCCTTCCCTGCGGGCCATGGTGGAGCGCAACGTTGCCAGGTTCGGCGCGGGCCAGCCTCTGGAGGGCCTGGTCGACCCATCCCTCGGGTACTAGGACTTGAGTGATAAACACTTAGATTAGGTGTTGACAAGTCCAGTAGGTACCTGCTATAAAGACACATAGGTATAGGGAACTGAAAGAGGAGGTGCTGCAGATGCGTTCCGGAAATCTCGTTACCCGGACCAACGACATGGACGAGCTCTTCAACCGCTTCTTCGACCTCAGGACCCCGACGTGGCCGGCCGGTGGCTACGAGGTTCCCACCGACGTGTTCCACACCGATGAGGCCCTGGTCATCCGCATGGATCTTCCCGGCGTCAACTCGGAGGACGTCGAGGTGACCGTGCAGGAGAACGTCCTGTTGATCAACGGCAAGCGCAGGTTCCCCTACGAGGCCGACAAGGTCCGCTTCGTGCGCCGGGGATCCTTCTACGGCGAGTTCACGCAGCGGGTGAGCCTCGGTAAGGGTCTCAACACCGAGCAGATCAGCGCCCGCTACGAGAACGGCGTGCTGGAGCTGCGGGTTGCCTACGCGGAAGAGGTGCAGCCCAAGAAGATCTCCATCGAGGTAGGAGACAAGAACGCTCTGTCGAGCTAATCGACACTCCCGTGTCACCAGAAGCCGGCCCCTCTGGGCCGGCTTCTTCTTATGTAGCGAGCTCCCACGGCGCAGCGACTCCCCTCAGGCCCGCGAGCACTTGCAGTCCACCGAGGCCCGAGGGGTCACGCAACACCCCCAGGGCCTGCCTTTGGGACAAGGCTCGAAGTGCGTCCACCCCCCGGCCCCCTGCGAGGGCCGCTCGATGCGCCTCCTTCAAGAATTCGTCCATCTCGGCGGCCCCGAGCGCCGCGAGGACGTCTCTTTGGGAGCGCGGCCCCGACACCGTCATCCCCGAGTCGACCAGCGCCGTCGCGACCGCCGTCCAGTTCACGTGCGAGGTGAGGTCCTTGTGTCCGGGGCGGTCGAGGAGATCCTCGTCGGCCCCCGTGGCCGAGTAGGCGAGCAGCGTTCCGGCCGGTCGCTTCGTGATGGAGGAGGCGTCGATGGCGTAGTCCACGAACACGACCGCGCCTCTGGTCACCGTCCTGGCGCACTGCCGAGCGAGCTCTACCGCCTCGAGACCCACCTCGACGCGATGCCCCTTGGGCGGCTGCAGCCCGGTGTCCTCGAGGTAGCGCTCCAGCGCCGGGTCAGAAAGTGGGCCGGCTTCAAGAGCCAGCCGGTCTCCCCGCAGGCCCACGAGCAGCTCGACCCACCCGGCGCCTGTTCGCTCCACCACGTGAACCGCGAGGTTGTCAAGCACCTCGTTTGCGAACAGGCACCCGGTGGCGCTGCCGACCTCCTCGAGCGAGGCAACCCAGCTCACGTTGTCGAAGCTGCTGAGGCGCTCCATCTGGCGCTCGACCAGCGGGGGGCTGCGCTCGACCAGCCGGTACGAGAGCGCGTCGGCGAACCGCCCCGCGCAGGCTCCCAGCACCGCTTCGACAAACCCCCCTTCGCCCGGCCCCACCTCGACGAGGTCGAACTGAGCAGGCCTGCCGAGATCGGTCCACATCGACTCGAAGGCGCGTGCCCACAGCCGGCCGAACACCGGCGCGATCTCGGCGGACGTAACGAAATGCCCGCGCCAGCCGGTTCGCTGCAGGCCTGCCGAGTAGTAGCCGAACTGGGCGTGGTAGAGCGCGAGGTTCTGAAACTCCGCAAAGGTTATCGGCCCGGTTGCGCCGATGCGCTCGCGCAGCAGGGCGGCAAGCTCGCTCACCGGGTTCTCTTGGGGACCGCCCGTGGGAGCTTGTCTTGCGCCCGCTGCGCCTCGCCGCGCATGCGCTCGTACCACGCCTTCTTGTCTTCGTAGGTATGAACGTGCGTGAGGGCGGCTTCCGCGACCCTGATGACGTCTTTGTGCCGCGTTTGATTCGAATAGATCACGATGAGACGGTCGTAGGGGCCTGACGAGTCGAAGTCGCTGGCGAGGGCAAGCTCGTAGAGCTCCACGGCCTCGTCCACCTTTCCGACCTGCTCGAGGTTCTGGCCCTTCAGGAACTGCCTCACGAGGTCGACGTTGGGGGCGGTCATGCCGGTATCGAATCACAGGCCGTCCCTGCCTCACACCCGCTAAGGGTGACCGATTACGATTGGCCTCGGACAGCCACGTTGGATGGAGAGGGGAACCATGTCTGCGCAAGAACTAGAAGCAACCGCGAAAGCGCTGGTCGCCGAGGGAAAGGGCATCCTCGCCGCGGACGAGAGCGACCCCACTATCGAGAAGCGTTTCAAGAGCATCGACATCGAGTCCACCGAGGAGAACCGCCGCTCTTACCGGCAGATGCTCTTCACGACCCCAGGCCTCGAGGAGTTCATCAGCGGGGTCATCCTCTTCGACGAGACGATGCGCCAGAGCACCGATGAGGGGGCTCCTTTCCCCGAGCTATTGGCCTCCAAGGGCATCATTCCTGGGATCAAGGTCGACAAGGGGGCCAAGGCACTGGCGGGTTTTCCCGGCGAGAAGGTGACGGAGGGACTCGACGGGTTGCGCGCTCGTCTCGAGTCCTACCGTGAGCTGGGGGCGCGCTTCACCAAGTGGCGCGCGGTGATCGAGATCGATGAGGCGTTGCCGACCGACTATTGCATCGACGCCAATGCGCACGCTCTCGCACGTTATGCAGCCCTTTCTGCAGAGGCCGGCTTGGTCCCGATCGTCGAGCCTGAGGTGCTCATGGATGGAACCCACTCGATCGATCGGTGCTACGAGGTTACGGCCCGCACCTTGAGCCGCCTCTTCTCTCAGTTGCTCGAGCACCGGGTTCTCCTGGAAGGCCTCTTGCTCAAAACCAACATGGTGTTGTCGGGAACAGAGGCGGCCCAGCGTGCCGGCGTCGAAGAAGTCGCGTCTGTGACCGTTCGGTGCTTGCGGAGTACCGTTCCAGCGGCGGTGCCCGGCGTGGTGTTCCTGTCGGGAGGGCAGACGGACGAGCAGGCGACCGCCCACCTCAGTGCGATGAACCGGCTCGGGGGCAACCCGTGGGAGCTGAGCTTCTCGTACGGGCGAGCGCTGCAGGCGCCGGCCCTAAAAGCGTGGAAGGGCGATCGGAGCAATATCGAAGCGGGTCAGCAGGCCCTTGCCCATCGGGCGCGCTGCAACGGCGCCGCCAGGTACGGCGAGTACTCGGAGGAGATGGAGCAGCAAGCTCCCGCCGCTTAATAGCATCTGGGCCTTAGCTTCTACGGCATGAAGCGCGCTCTGGCGGCCTTGCTTGCATGCGTGGCCCTGACCCCGCCCGTCGGTGACGCCGCACGGTCTGGCCCGTCGTCATCCGAGTCGGCCCGCAAGGGCATCGAGCGGCTCCTACAGGAACGAGCGCAGGCGGTGGTGGCCGGGGATGAGGCGGCGTTCATGAGCACGATCAGCCGTGACTCACCGGCCTTCGTCGCCCGCCAGAGAAGCCTCTTTCGATCCATGGAGCAACTCGACTTTGCTTCTTATCGCCTCGAGGCGGTTTGGGAGCGCTACGGTGACCTGGCCGGAGGCTTCGAGGTCGGCGACTACCGCGATGCCGAGGCGATTGCGCTGCCCGTCACAGATGAGAGCCTGCGAATCCAGGGTTTCGACGAGAAACCTCAGTCTGAGGAGCTCTTCTATACGTTCGTCAAACGAGACGGCGAGTGGAGTATTGCGGAGGACACCGATCTCGAACGTTTTGGTTTCCAATCGGTTCGTCACCTGTGGGACGGGGGCCGCTGGTAGCGACGCGCAGTCGCCACTTCCTGCTCCTTCAGCACACCTGCGCAGCGAAGGTCGGATGCGTGTCGATCCCCGACAACCTCCTGTCGCAGGCCGAGGCAGCCCTGCGTCGCGTCAGGCCTTACTGGAAGTCACCGTGGTCCAAGCACGTCGTGGTGCTGGTTCCCTCCTCCGAGGAGGAGCTGCAGCGGATGCTGGGCGTCACCTTCGATGTCTCGAGCTTCGTTGCGTTCGCTTTCGGAAGCTCGAGCCCGAGGATCGTGGTCAACCCGCCGTCGCTGGAGGGACGATCCGACGAGTCGGTGCTGTCCGTCTTGACGCACGAGCTGCTTCACGTCGCAACTCGGCCCGCGCCGGGGCGGTTCACCCTTTGTTCGTGGAGGAGGGGTTCGCCGACTATGCGGGCCGCGCCGACGACCCAGATGCGCTCGATCTGCTGCAATCGGCGATCGTTAACGGGGAGTTCGACGGAGTCATCCCTCAGGACTCCGATTTCAGCACCGGCACCGCAACAGACATCTTCCTCACCTATCAAGAGTCTCACTCTGCAATCCAGTTCTTCATCGAGACCTGGGGGATGAGGAAGTTCGTGCGCTTCTATAACCGGTTGGGCGCGATAGACGTTGCCCCAGGCACGTCGGGCTATCACGTCGATGCGGTGCTGAAGAAGACCATTGGGATCGGGTACGGGGAATTCGAGAAGAGATGGGCAGATAGTCTCGAAGGATGACCGCTTCTGTAAGAGCTGATGGCGTAAGCGACGGATTCCAGCTCGCTCGGGCCGCTTCCGTGAGCTCTCCAGTCGCCCTGCTGGTCGACGGCAGAGAACGAGACCTTGCATTCGTCCCCGGATCGGGCGCGGATGTACAGGTCTTCACCATGACCGAGGACCGGGGCAGGACCATCCTTAGGCACTCGACCGCGCACGTCCTGGCACAGGCGGTTCTCAATCTCTATCCCGGGGCCAAGTTTGCGATTGGCCCGCCCATCGAGGACGGCTTCTATTACGACTTCGACGTCGAGCATCCGTTCACGCCGGAGGACCTCGAGCGCATCGAGGCGGAGATGCGCAGGATCGTCAAGGCAAACCAGCGGTTCGAGCGACGTGAGGTCGAGCGGGAGGAGGCGGTCGATCTCTTTGCCGACCAGCCCTACAAGATCGAGATCATCGAAGGCGTCGCAGCGGGGGCCGAGGCGCTCGAGCAGCAGGGGGCCGAGGGGGAGGTCCTGTCCATCTACTCGAACCGGGCGGCCGGCGAAGAGGAGCCCGCCTTCGTCGATCTCTGCCGCGGCCCCCACGTTCCCGGCACCGGCAGGATCAAGGCGTTCAAGCTGCTTCGGAGTGCGGGGGCCTACTGGCGCGGTGACGAGAAGCGCCCGATGCTGCAGCGCATCTACGGGACTGCGTGGGAGTCCAGGGACGCACTTGCCGACTACCTGCGCCGGCTCGAGGAGGCGGCCAAGCGCGACCACCGCAAGCTGGGCCGAGAGCTGGAGCTCTACTCATGGCCCGACGAGGTGGGGCCCGGGTCTCACGGTATGGCATCCGAAGGGTGCGACCGTGCGCGCCGTGTTGGAGGACCTTGCGCGCTCGATGCACCTCGAGCGCGGCTACCAGCCCGTGTTCAGCCCCCACATCGGAAAGGCTGCGTTGTGGGAGACGTCGGGCCATCTCGGGTACTACCGCGACAGCATGTATCCGGCGATGCAACTCGAGGAAGCCGAGTACTTCGTCAAGCCGATGAACTGCCCCTTTCACGTGCTCGTGTACAAGTCGAAGACCCGCTCCTACAAAGAGCTGCCGATACGGCTGTCAGAGCTCGGGACGGTTTACCGCTACGAGCGCTCGGGAGTGGTTCATGGCCTGTTGAGGGTGCGGGGCTTCACCCAGGATGACTCGCACATCTTCTGCCGTCCCGACCAGGTGGTCGACGAGATGATCGGCGTCATCGACTTCCTGAGGTCGCTCTACGGCACCGTGGGACTGGGGCCCGACAAGGTGAGGTTCTCGACCAAGCCCGACGACGCGATCGGCTCACATGATCTGTGGGGGCTTGCCGAGGCGGCGATTCCTGAGGCACTCGAACGCCGGCATCGACTACGTGGTGGAGGCAGGCGACGGCGCCTTCTACGGCCCCAAGATCGACATCGATGTGCGCGATGCGATCGGACGTTACTGGCAACTCTGCACCATTCAGGTCGACTTTCAGCTCCCCGAGCGCTTCGGGCTCGAGTACGTCGACGCGAGGGGCGAACGCATGCGTCCGGTGATGATCCATCGCGCGCTCTACGGGGCAATCGAGCGCTTCATGGGCGTGCTGGTGGAGCACTTCGCGGGCGCCTTTCCGACCTGGCTGTCGCCGGTGCAGGCTGTGGTCATACCGATCGCCGACCGCCATCTCGAGTACGCCGACGAGGTAGCAGCGGCGTCGGCGGCGCGGTCCTTGCGGGTCGAGGTCGATCGCTCCGACAACACCATGGGGGCCAAGATCCGTCACCAGCAGTTGCAGAAGGTCCCTTACATGGTGGTGGTGGGGGACACCGAGGTCGAGTCCAAGACCGTCTCCATCCGTCGCCGTTCCGGTGAAGCGTCGCATGGGACCCCTCTCGACGATTTCGTGAATGGACTCGCCGAAGAGGTGGCCGAGCGACGCCTCGAGCTGTCTCTGTAGGTCACGCCATCGAGAGGTTGTGGAGTCCCTGGCGCAGTGCCTACGTGACCGCTACCGGGAGCGAGCAAGGATGCGTCTTCTGCAACCACCTCGCAGAGGGCGACGACGAGGCAGCACGCATTCTCTATCGAGGTCAGAAGACCTTCGTGATCCTGAACGCGTTCCCCTACAACACGGGTCACCTCATGATCGCCCCGCTGAGGCACGTCGGCGACATCGTGGACCTCGACCACGATGAGCGGTCCGAGCTGATGGACATGACGTCGCGCTCGATCGAGGTGGTTCGCACTGCAATGAAGCCTCACGGCTTCAACGTCGGGATCAACCTGGGAGAGGTTGCGGGGGCCGGCATCCCGGGGCACGTCCACGTCCACGTGGTTCCTCGCTGGGGCGGGGACACCAACTTCATGCCGGTGGTCGGCGAGACCAAGGTGCTGCCCGAGATGATCGCCGACACCGACGCGAAGCTCCGCCCCCTCTTCAATTCTTTCCTTCGCCCGTGAGCACGGTCAGGAGGTACTCGCCGGGCAAAAGAACGGGTGTGGCTAGGTGTGGGCCTCCTGCTTGGCCGCCTCAATGATCTTGTTTGCGAGGTCGTGCGGGACCTCCTGGTAGTGGCTGAAGCTCCACGAGAACGTGCCCTTGCCCCCGGTGAGTGAGCGCAGGTCGGTCGCGTAGTGGGTAACCTCCGCAAAGGGGACCTTCGCCCTGACGATCTGACGGCCTCCACCGGCCGGCTCGATCCCTTCTGGGATCCCTCTTCTCTTTTGAAGATCGCCCATGATGTCGCCGGTGAACTCCTCCGGCACCAGCACCTCGAGGGACCAGATCGGCTCCAGCACCGAGATCCCTGCCTTCTCGGCCGCGTCCTTCACCGCATGGGATCCCGCCATCTGGAACGCGAAGTCGTTCGAGTCGACGGTGTGGTACTTGCCGTCGTAGAGCTCGACCTTGATGTCGATCACCGGAAAGCCGGTCCCCACTCCTTGAGCCATGGCGGCCCTCACGCCCTTTTCTACCGAGGGGATGAACTGGTTTGGGATCGAGCCACCGAAGATCTTGTCTTCGAAGACGAAGCCCTCGCCGCGCGGCAGCGGTTCCATGCGGATGTTGCAGATGCCGTATTGCCCGTGACCCCCCGACTGCTTGACGTGGCGGCCGAGCCCCTCGGCCTTGCCCCGGACCGAGGTGCGGTAGGGGACCTTGAAGGGCACCTCGGTGACCTGGACCGAGAACTTGTTCTTGAGTCGCTGCATCACGACGTCGAGGTGAGCGTCGCCCATGCCCCACAGGATGGTCTGGCGGGTCTCGTCGTTGCGCTCGAGGCGTAGAGACGGATCCTCTTCAATCAAGCGTTGAAGGCCGATCATCAGCTTGTCTTCGTCGCCTTTCGTTTGCGGAGCGATTGCCTTCGGCAAGAGAGGCTCCGGCGGTTCGATGCTCGGAAGAACAACGGGCGCCGACTTGTCCGCAATGGTGTCGCCGGTGACGGTGTGGGCAAGCTTCCCTACCGCGCCGATGTCGCCCGCGACGACCTCCGGCAGCTGCTCTTGGTTCTTGCCCCTCATCGTAAAAACGTGCCCAACCCGCTCGTCGGTGCGTCGAGTGGCGTTGTGCAGCGATCCTTCTCCCTTGAGGATGCCGCTGTAGACGCGGAAGTAACTGACTCGTCCGACATAGGGGTCGGTGATCGTCTTGAACACGAGTGCGGACATGG
>JAUJNI010000002.1:976855-982366 GCA_030446465.1 Actinomycetota bacterium | reverse complement strand
CTGACTCGTCCGACATAGGGGTCGGTGATCGTCTTGAACACGAGTGCGGACATGGGGGAGTCCGGCTTGGCCTCTCTTGTCTGCCCGTCCGCGGCTTCGATGGGGGGCCTGTCCAAAGGCGAAGGACCCGCTTTTGCGATGACGTCGCAGAGACGGTCGACGCCAATGAGCCTGGTCGCCGATCCCACCAGCACGGGGAAGATCGTGGCATCGTCGACGCCTTCGTGCAGCGCGTGCACGATCTCGTCGCGGGTTATCTCTCCGCCTTCGAGGTAGCGCTCGAGCAGCTCGTCGTCGGTCTCCGCGACCGAGTCGAGGAGATCGGTGCGGACCTCCTCGAGGCGCTCTCTGCGGTCTGCAGGGATCTCCTCTGAGGTTGCCTTACCGCCGTCGTCGTAGGTGTACGCCTCTGCGTCGATGACCGAGATGACACCCTTGAAGTCGTGCTCCCGGCCGAGCGGCAGGTTGATGGGAGCGACGCCCTTGCCCCAGAGCTCCCTCATCTGATCGAGGGTGCGACGAAATGACGAGTTCTCTCGATCGACCTTGTTGACGAAGATCATGCGCGGCAGCTCGAGCTCTTCGGCGTAGTTCCAGGCGACCTGTGTCTGCACTTCGACGCCTTCCACCGCGGACACGACGAACACAGCAAGATCGGCGACGCGCATGGCCGCACGCATCTCGCCTATGAAGTCGGCATAGCCGGGAGCATCGAGCACGTTGATCTTGTGCCCGTCCCATTCCACCGGAGCGAGCGCGGTCGAGATAGAGATGCCCCTGCGGATCTCCTCCTCGTCGAAATCGGTAACGGTGTTGCCATCGGTCGTCTTTCCCACGCGGGTGGTCGCCCCAGAACGATGCAGCAGCGCTTCCGCGACGGAGGTCTTGCCGGCCCCCCCGTGGCCGACCAGGACAATGTTGCGAATGTTCTCCGTTGGGTAGCTCTTCACGCCTGCCTCCCCTGTGTACTTGAGTGAGCGAAGGGAGCCATCGTAATGCGAGGCGTCGGTGGCCCGCGCTGGTGCGCGGCCCACACCGAGCCCCCGAGATGGGCTTCTTCTAGGATGCCCGGCGTGCTCAATACGAAGCTGCGCGGCGTCTGGGACAAAGTGATGACGCCGGTGGGAAGCGCCTTGGGGCGGAGCGGGCTGACCCCCAACATGGTGACCTACCTCGGCGTCGCAGTGCAGGTGGTGGTGGCCTATTTCATCCTGATCGACCGACTACTGGTCGCCGGGTTGGTGGCGATAGTTGCAGGGCTCCTGGATACGGTCGATGGAGCGGTGGCGCGTGCGCGTGGGCTTGCTACGAAGTTTGGGGCGTTCATGGACTCGACCACCGACCGGCTTGCAGATGCGCTGGTGTTCGGGCCGATTGCCTGGCTCTTCCTCGCTTCCCCAACGGCTGCTGCAAACGACCAACAGTGGGTGGGTGGACTCGCGCTCGCGGTGCTCGTGCTCTCCTTTCTCGTCTCTTACGTGAAGGCGCGCGCAGAGGGACTGGGGTTCGAGTGCAACGTTGGTTTGATCGAGCGAGCCGAGCGTCTGATCATCGTCATCATCGGCTTGGTGTTCAGCTCCGTTCTGCCACTTGCGCTCGGTCTTCTGGCTCTCGCGTCTTTGGTCACGTTGCTCCAAAGGATTTTGCACGTGCGCCGGCAGGCCAACAGTGCCGTCTAAAGCGCGCTCGCGGCCGTCCCAAGAGGGACGCCTGCTCCAAATCGTCTATTACGTCTACGTTGCCGGCAGCAGGCTTGCCCTGGCGCTTCCCGAGAGAGTCGCCTATTCGCTCGCACACTTCTTGGGCTCGATGACCGCGCGTTTGTCGAGCAAACGAGCTGTGGTCGCGCGCAACCTGGCTCGCATCACCGGCCGGCCCCCCGATTCCCCCGAGGTGCAAAGGCTCGTCGTCGAGGCGTTTCGCTCCTATGCCCGCTACTGGCTCGAGACCTTCCGCTTGGTACGGGAAGGAAAAGAGTTCTTCCTCGAGCGTTTCCGGGGGGTCCATGAGGAGCACCTGGACGAGGTGTTGCGCCGCGGCAAGGGAGCGATAGTCGTGGTGGGTCATCTCGGCAATTGGGACGCAGCCGGGGCGTGGGTCGGGGCCAGGGGCAACCTCTTGGTAACGGTTGCGGAGGTCCTGAGGCCCCGCCGGATGTTCGATTTCTTCGTCGAGCACAGGGCAAAGCTCGGCATGAAGATCTTTGCCGCCGAGAAGGGGGTGACGGCGAAGCTGGCCGAGGCAGTGGAGCAGGGGGCCGTGGTCGCCATCCTCGGGGACAGGGACCTCAAGGGCAACGGCCCGGTCGTCGACTTCTTTGGGGCGCCCACGACCATGCCCGCCGGGGCTGCTGCGATCGCCTTGCGGACCGGCGTGCCGCTGCTGGTGGCGGGCGTCTACGGCCGCACCTTGACCTCGGGCCGGCGCGGATGGGAAGCGGTGTTCTCGCCGCCGATCGAGCTCCCCGAGCAGCGCGGCCCCGAGGTGCTCGGCGATCTCACCAGAGAGGTTGCGCGGCTCCTCGAGCAGTTCGTGGCCCGCCGTCCCGAGGAGTGGCACGTCTTCCAGCCGTTCTGGCCCTCCGATCGGTCGAGCGCGAGCGCCACATGAGGATCGCTCTGGTGTGCCCCTACTCATGGGATCGCTTCGGCGGGGTTCAGTCGCACGTGCGAGCGCTTGCGGACGCGCTCAAAGGACGCGGAAACGAGGTGATGGTTCTGGCCCCCGGCTCTTTGAGTGAAACCCGCGAGCGCTCGGAAGACGTGACGATCATCGGGCGATCGCTGCCGGTACCGGCAAACGGGTCGGTCGCGCCGATCGCCTTTGGCCCCCTGGTGGCGGCTCGGGTGACGAACGCACTGAAGGAGTGGTCGCCCGAGGTGATGCATGTCCACGAACCTCTTATCCCGAGCTTGTCGTTGCTCGCGCTGCGGGCTGTCGCCACCCCCGCGGTCGGCACCTTTCACGCTGCAGCGGACAAGAGCTTCGGCTACGCGGCGGCGCGGCCCCTCCTCACCTCGGCGCGGCGCCGGCTGCAGGCCGCCACCGCGGTGTCCGAGCCGGCAAAGGCTCTTGTGGCGCGCTACTTTCCTGGTGAATACGAGCTAACGCCCAACGGCGTAGAGATCGAGCGGTTCGCGCCGGCCGGTGTCCCCGATCGGGAAGCCCGGCCCACCGTGCTCTTCCTTGGCCGGCTGGAGCGGCGCAAGGGACTTGATGTTCTGATCCAGGCGTTGGCAAGGCTGCGGGATCTCGACCCCTTGCTGGTTGTGGCCGGCGCAGGCCCGAAAGAGCGGTTTTGCCGGTCCCTTGCCGCGCGGCTGCGGGTCGATGCTCGTTTTCTAGGAGCGGTTCATGAGGATCTCAAGCCGGGGATCTTCCGGTCTGCCGACGTCTACTGCGCGCCTGCGATGGGGGGCGAGTCGTTTGGAATCGTCTTGATAGAAGCGATGGCGGCCGGTACCCCGGTCGTCTGCTCTGACCTGCCGGGTTTCCGCGCCGTCGTCGACGGCGCGGGCCTCCTGGCTCCGCCGGGTGACCCCGGCAGGCTTGCCGATCAGCTGCGGCGCGTGTTGGTCGACGTCGAGGAAGCGAGACGAATGGGCGTGGAAGGCCGGCGCATCGCCCAGGGCTTCGATTGGTCCCGCCTTGCCGCAGACGTCGAATCCATCTACCGGCGGGCCATGGAGGCCACCTGACCATGGCGTTGGGACTGGTGTGGCTCGTCGCGGCCCTCGTCGTCGTGGCGGTCGCGCTGGGGGCCTGGGTCAGGATGCAGGGACGCCTCGCGCTCCGGGCCGCAGCCGCCCGACCGCTTGCTCCTGGGGAGTCTCCCCGTCTGGTCAGCCTCGTCCGGGGTCTCGCGGGCGACCTGGGCCTCGGGATGCCGCAGTTGTGGGTGTTCGAGGCGGGGGGGCCGAACGCCTTCGTCTGCTACTCCTCGGGGCCGTGTGTCGCCGTCTCCCCAGCTGTTCTCGAGAGCTTCAGCAGGACCGAGCTGGAAGCCGTGGTGGCTCACTGCCTCGTTCGGGTGGCCGGGCGGCGCCTGCGACGCCAACAGCTTGCGATTGCTTTGGGGCGCACCGACCACGCCGGCGCCCATATCAAAGACGAGGATGTCGCCGCCGCAAATCTGACCCGCTATCCGCCCGCCCTCGCCGGCGCCCTGCGGAAGTGCGAGCCTCAACGAGGGCGGTTCTCCCCCCTCTATCTGGTGGGGGAGGCATCAGGCCACCCCGTCGCAGAGGAGCGTGCCGCCGAGCTCCTCGACCTCTGACCGTTCTTTTCCATCGAGCGGCCAGTGTCGCCGTCACAGGGCAAGAAGCTCGTCTACGCGGCTTGGGCGCGGGCTTCCTCCACCGACTTGCTGTTCACGACCGGAAGTGCTGCCACCGCCATGACCATCAGGGCTCCGGCGGCGAGAAACCACGGAGATCTCACGCCGAAGGTCCGTCCCATGAAGCCTCCGACCACCGCGCCGAGTGGAATGGTGCCCCATGCGAGCAAGCGGTAGGCGCTGTTGACCCTGCCCAACAGATCGTCGGGGACGATGGACTGGCGCAGGGACACGGTGATCACGTTCCAGAGGATGAGAAAGAACCCAGCGATGAAGATCATGGCGCCGATCACAACTGCGTTGGAGCTAAGACCTACGATTAGCGAGGAGGCTCCCCACGCGAAGTTTGAAAGGAACAAGATCGGTCCGGTCCCGATGACTTTCGCAATACGCGACGCCACCAGACTTCCCACCGCGCTGCCCGCCGCAAGCGAACTCAGCAAGACGCCATAGCCGACCGCGTCGAGTTCGAGAATGTCGAGAGCAAAGAGCACGAACACCGAGAACGTCGCGGTGGAGACGAGGTTCGAGATGCCGACCATCGCCCCAAGCGTGCGGAGCAGTCGGTGGCGCCAGAGCCATCTCAGTCCCTCGGCTATATCGGCTCGGAGCCTGCTGGGACTCTGTTTCCTTGCCGGCGTAAAGCTGCCGGAGATCGCCCAAATGAGGAGGGCGGCGACGGCGAAGGACAAGGAGTCGAACAAGAAGGGAACGGCCGCTGCCGCTGCGAAGAGGAAACCTCCGAGCGGGGGCCCCACAAAGTTGTTTGCCAGCATCTCGACGCCGTAGAGCCGCCCGTTGGCCTTTTCGAGGTGCTCCTTTGCGACGACCGACGGCATGATCGCCTGCGCTGCGTTGTCAAAGAGCGTCTCGGCAGTACCGAGCAGGAACGCGACTCCGTACAGGAGGAACAGAAGCGGCCGGTCGCTCCAGCCCAGCAGGATTGCCACAGAGAGCAGCCCCATCAACGCCATGCGGAAGACCTGCACCGACCACATGAGCCCCCGCCGGTCCACCCGATCTGCGATGGCGCCGGCGATCAACGAGAACAGTAGCCAGGGTAGAAAGCCTGCGATCGAGATGCCCGCCACCAGCGCCGGATCGCGCGTCAGCGTCGCGGCGAGGAGGGGCATCGCAGTCCAGCGGACACCGTCTCCGAGGTTGGAGATCGCCGA
>JAUJNI010000002.1:881272-976755 GCA_030446465.1 Actinomycetota bacterium | reverse complement strand
GTCTCCATCCCCGTGATGGCGAAGTGTCGCATTGGGCATTTCGTCGAGGCACAGGTCCTTCAGTCCCTCGGAGTGGACTACATCGACGAGTCCGAGGTGCTTACTCCAGCCGACGAGGCGCACCACGTCGACAAGTGGAGCTTCACGGTTCCGTTCGTGTGCGGCGCAACCAACCTCGGAGAGGCGCTGCGCAGGATCGGAGAGGGCGCGGCCATGATCCGCTCGAAGGGTGAGGCGGGGACGGGAAACGTCGTCGAGGCCGTTCGCCACATGCGTGCGATTGCATCGTCGTTGAGGTCGCTCACCACCATGGGCTCCGAGGAGCTCATGACTGCAGCCAAAGAGCTGAGGGCCCCCTACGAGCTTGTCCGCGAGGTGGCATCAACGGGAAAGCTCCCGGTCGTTCTGTTCACGGCAGGAGGGATCGCCACTCCCGCCGATGCGGCTCTCATGATGCAACTCGGCGCCGATGGGGTCTTCGTCGGGTCGGGGATCTTCAAGTCCGGCGATCCCGCAACCCGGGCACGAGCGATAGTCGAGGCCACCACCTACTTCAACGATCCCGACATCATCGCCAAGGTGTCGCGAGGGCTCGGCGACGCAATGGTCGGCATCAACATCGCCGACATCCCCGCGTCGGAGCGCCTCGCAGCGAGAGGCTGGTAACTGCGCATTGAAGGTCGGGGTTCTCGGTTTGCAGGGCGATGTCCGCGAGCACCTCTCGGCCGTTGAAGCCGCGGGGGCTGCCCCGGTTGTGGTCAAGCATCCAGAGGACGTCGCGGCGGTGGACGGGCTCATCATGCCGGGTGGCGAGTCCACGGCCATCGGCAAGCTGCTCGATCGCTTCGGACTAAGCGAACCGATCCGCAAGCGGGCGAACGACGGCATGCCGCTGTACGGCACCTGCGCCGGTCTCATCCTCATGGCGAACGAGATCGTCGGCGACGAGGATGCGCCGCATCGGCTGCGCCTGCTGGATGTCGCGGTCAGAAGAAATGCCTACGGCAGGCAGGTCGACTCCTTCGAGTGTGACCTCGACGTCGAGGGGCTCGACCAGCCCTATCGGGCAGTGTTCATTCGGGCCCCCGTCATCGAGGCAGCGGGCCACGGCGTCGAGGTCCTGGCGGAGCGCGCCGGAGCGCCCGTGCTGGTCCGGCAGGGCCGGCTTCTGGCCTCGAGCTTTCATCCGGAGATGACCGGGGACCCAAGGGTCCACGAGATGTTCGTGAAGATGGTTGCGGACTGATGTCGGGTCATTCCAAGTGGTCGACGATCAAGCGCAAGAAGGGCGCGGCCGACGCGCAGCGGTCGAAGATGTGGGGAAAGCTGCTCCGCTTCGTCGAGGTTGCGGCCCGAGAGGGCGGCGGCAGCGTCGACGCGAATCCGACGCTTGCTTCCGCGGTGCAGAAAGCGAAAGAGGCCTCGGTCCCCGCTGAGAACATCCAGCGCGCGATCAAGCGGGGCACCGGCGAGCTCGCGGGTGAGGCCTACGAGGAGGCGTCGTACGAGGGTTACGGGCCCGGCGGTGTCGCGATACTGGTTCACTGCTTGACCAACAACCGCAATCGGGCGGCTCAGGACGTGCGCAGTGCGTTCAACGGGGTTGGCGGAAAGCTTGCCGAGCCCGGCGCCGTGTCCTTCATGTTCGAGAAGAAGGGCGTCGTTACGGTACCGGCGGGTGACACCAGTGAAGAGGAAGTATTCTTGGTTGCGGCCGACGCGGGGGCCGAGGACGTCGACCTCAACGATGACATCATTCAGGTGACAACCGCACCTGAAACGCTGAATGCGGTCCGCGCTGCACTCGAGGGAAGTGGCATAGCGGTCCAGACAAGCGAGGTCACGCGCGTCCCCAAGTCGACGGTGCGAGTAGACGGCGGCGACGCCAAGAAGGTCGTGAATCTCGTCGGCACCCTGGAAGAGCTCGACGACGTCCAGGAGGTCTTCGCCAACTTCGATGTGCCCGACGAGGTGCTCGCCTCCGTCGCGCCTTGATCGACGAGACCCTCGATCCCCGCCTCGCGGAGGTCGCGCGTTTGCTCGAGAACGGCGGCTGGGCTGCAGAGATCTTCGATGCGGAGTGGCGGCTCGTCTGGGTGTCGTCTGAGATAAAAGCGCTCGTCGGAGAGGACGACCGCGACAAGCTCGGCTACGGACGGTTCCTCTTCGAGCGATTCATGTTCGAAGCGTGGAGCTCCAGGGTGACCGAGAAGAGCAGGCTGGACGTCATTGTCAACCAAGCCCCGTTGATCCTCTATGAGGCTCCGCAGCACCTCGAGCTAATGCTGGAAGCAATCGAGGGGGAGCAGCTCGACACCGCGCGCGCCGGCCCGCCGATGAAGCCTCCGCCGCTGTGGGCGTCGACGCTCGAATTCGTGCAGGAGGACCTCCCTCCAGTGCCCGTCAATTTCGTGGTCGCCCGGCTCACCGACGAGAACGAGATCTTGGGTCGTGCGGTCATCTACTCGCCGGGGCTTCCGGCGACCACCCTCAATCTCGTGGCGCGCGGGGACGCCGAGATGTTCAAGCGAATGGCGAGGCTGGTGAACCCGGGTCGGCATGCAGCGGCGGTGTTGTTTGCCGACATGCAGTCTTCGGGCGTGATGTCGCGCAGGCTTCCGAGCGCCGCTTATTTCAGGATCATTCGCGCGGTCACGACTGCGATCGACGACATCGTCATCGAGCACAAGGGGATCGTGGGCAAGCATGCCGGCGACGGCGTGACCGCGTTCTTCCTGGCCGACGATCTCGGTTCTCGCTCCGCGGCCGCTCGGGCCGCCATAGAAGCAGCCCGCAAGATCGGTAACGTCTGTGAGCGAGTGGCTCAAGTAGAAGAGTTGAACGGGTTGCTCGCTGCGGAGGACGCCGTCGTCAACGTCGGCGTCCACTGGGGAGGGATGCTCTACATGGGCCAACTCGTCACCGGAGGACGGCTCGAGGTGACGGCTCTGGGTGACCGGGTGAACGAATGCGCTCGCATCCAGCAATCCGCTCGCGACGGCGAGGTCCTCGGATCCAAGTCGCTGCTCGAGCACTTGATGGACGAGGACGCCGAGCGGTTGGGGCTCGACCCGGACACGGTCACCTACCGGGCGATCGAGGAGCTGCCCGACGCCGATGCCAAAGCGAAGCGCGACGCAGGCTCCCTTCCAGTCACCCGCCTCTAGAAGACTCCATCGCGCGCCCGTCGAGGTGCACCGGCGCCGGTCGGCCCCGAGAGGCGCTGGCGCGGCACGATGTCGGTGTGGGTCTCGTTGACAATGTGACCGCCCATGAACCAGGATCACTCTAGTTGGCCGGTAGTCGCGGATAAGTCGGTGGGGGGAAGTGGCGTCGAACGGCAAGGGCCTAGGCGGTGCCTTCTGGCGACTCTTCGGCGCCAGCTCCGTGTCCAATGTTGGCGACGGCGCCGCCCTCGTGGGTTTCCCTCTTGTGGCAGCGCAATTGACCTCTTCGCCTTTCTTGGTTTCGGGCATGACCGCCGCGATGTTCCTGCCGTGGATCGCAACGTCTTTGTTGGGGGGCGCGACGGCAGACCGCTTCGACCGAAAGCGAACAATGATCGTCGCAGCGTTGATCCGAGGAGCAATCGTTGGGCTGTTTGGGTTGACGCTGATGTATGGAGGCGCCGGATTGGCTCTGGCGTACCTTGCAGCAATGGCGCTCGCCACGTTGGAGCCCGTCTATGACTCTGCCGCCGAGGCGCTGTTGCCCTCTCTCGTTTCCGACAACCGGTTGGAGAAAGCAAACGGTTGGCTGTTCGCTACGGAGATGACCAGCAACCAACTGCTTGGAGTGATCATGGGCGGACTCATCGCTGCCTTTTCTATTGAGTCCCTGTTTCTGGTGGATGCGGCTTCCTTCTTCGTCGCCGGTTCAATACTGCTGACCCTTCCGGGCACCAAGACGAGACGAGCAGACGTGAGGGCCTCGCTTGTAGATGACGTCAAAGAGGGGCTTGTATGGCTCAGGCAACATCGGATGCTCCGCAACCTTGCTTCGGGTCTCGCCATAACCAACGCAACCAGTGGAGCAGTAAAGGGAGTATTGGTTCTTATTGCCCTCGAGCAACTCGGACTCGACAAGACCGGCTTTGCTTTTTTGCTAGCTTCGTGGGCGCTCGGTGCGGTAGCCGGCAGCGGGATTGCGAGCAGGATGCGGGAGCGCTTTCGGGTTGACACAGTTGCCACCGGTTGTATGGCGCTGTGGGCCGGGTCCATGTTCGTCATGGCTTCCACCGGCGTGCCGCTCCTGTTCGGCCTTGCGCTGGCGTTGGATGGGGCGGGGGCGGCCGTGTGGTCGGTGGTGACAATTTCGTACCGCCAGCGTGAGGTTCCTGCCCATCTACGAGGTCGTGTGTCGAGTGTCTACAGGCTGCTGGGGATAGGCGCCTTCCCCCTCGGAGCGCTTCTTGGCGGACTCATCGCCGGCGCCTTTGGTTTGCGGGCGCCTTTGTGGCTATCCGCGGGCGTGCTCGTCTCCTCCACGATCATCTTTTACGCCCGCGTTCGGGGACCCCATGCCACACCGGTGGAGGTTTGACGTCTAGCGAAGTGGGAGGAGGTGGGAAATGAAGAGACCGGCTCCGGGCAGACGCTGGCCGTCCCCGTGACCGGCAATCCATGTAGGTGTCCCAGCCCTCCGGTAGGCTGCTTCGAACATGGGTTCGATATGGGAACTGCCCGTATGAGGGTCCTCGGCGTTGATCCGGGGGTCGCGAGGACCGGCTACGCGGTGATCGAACGCGACGGCAGTGGACTGGCGGGGATCACTTTCGGGGTCATTACGACCTCCCCCAGAGACTCCCAGGCCATCCGTCTCGCTGGCCTGCGCGCCTCGCTCGTTGACATCATCCATGCTCATCGACCCGATGGTGCGGCCGTCGAGCGGCTGTTCTTCAATGCCAATGCAAAGACCGCCATGGCCGTCGGTCAGGCGTCAGGTGTCGTGCTTGCGACCGCGGCCGAGCGCGGCTTGAACGTGACCGACTACACCCCCCTGGAGGTCAAGCAGTCCGTAGTCGGCTACGGGGGCGCGTCCAAGAGCCAGGTGCAGGCGATGGTCGCCGCGCTCTTGCGACTGGACCGGGTGCCGAAGCCTGCGGATGCCGCCGACGCGTGCGCCCTCGCGATCTGCCACCTCAACCGGGCCGGGCTTCGGCGGGCCATCGAAAGTGCGCTGGGATGATTGGGTTCCTTGACGGATCGGTCGCGGGCCTGACCGTCGACGGCTGCTTTCTCGACGTCAACGGCGTTGGGTACAGGCTGACTTGCTCGACCACCACGGTTGCGGCCTTGCCGGGTCACGGACAAAGGGTCCGCTTGTTCACTCACGTCCACGTCCGGGAGGACGCCCTCGCCCTGTTTGGATTCGCCACAGAGGCAGAGCAGCACATGTTCGAGCTCCTCATCGGCGTGAACGGCGTGGGTCCGAAGGTCGCCCTGCAAGTGTGCTCTTCGTTCAGCCCCGATGCGCTGAAGAGGGCCCTCGTGACGGACGACGTCGCGGGGATCTCCGCCGTGCCGGGCATCGGCAAGAGGACGGCTCAGAGGATCGTGCTCGACCTCAAGGAAAAGATGGAGCTGCCGGACCTCGAGATCGTGGGTTCCGGACGCGACACCCTCACCAAGGCCAGGTCCGCGCTCGAGAACCTCGGCTACTCGGCGGGCGAGGTGCGGGTCGCCCTCGCCGAGGTGGGTGCTCCTGAGGCTGACAACGTGGAAGACGTCGTCCGCTCGGCCCTCAAGGTGCTCGCGTGACCGGGACATGAGCGACAAAGAGGTCCTGGCCCTAATCGCGGATCCCCTCGAGGAGGAGGCGGAGAGCTCGCTCAGGCCTGCGTCGCTGGACGAGTTCGTGGGGCAGCCCGAGCTGCGGGAGCACCTCGACATCGTGCTCGAGGCGGCGCGGGCGCGCGGCGAACCCGTGGGCCACCTCCTCTTGAGCGGGCCTCCCGGTCTCGGCAAGACGACGATGGCCCACGTCGTTGCTCGCGAGATGGGCGGCGCCCTGCGTCAGACCTCGGGGCCGGCCCTCGAGCGCGCCGGAGACCTCGCCGCCATCCTCACCAACCTCGAGGATGCGGGGGTGTTGTTCATCGACGAGATCCACCGTCTTCCCCGGACCGTCGAGGAGGTCCTCTACCCGGCGATGGAGGACTACCAGCTCGATCTCGTCATCGGCAAGGGGCCGAGCGCCCACACCATTCGGCTCGACCTTCCTCGCTTCACTCTGATAGGCGCGACGACCAGGGCCGGGCTGATCACCGGGCCGCTTCGCAGCCGCTTCGAGCTGCTCGAGCGTCTCGACTACTACCCGGTGGAGGACCTCGAGCAGATCATCAGGCGTTCGGCGCGCATCCTCGGCGTCGCCATCGACGAGGACGGTGGGCGGGAGATCGCAAGAAGGTCGCGCGGAACGCCGCGCATTGCCAACCGCCTGCTCAGGCGGGTGCGTGATTTCGCACAGGTCAGGGCCGAGGGCGTCATCGACGGCCACGTTGCGGAGCGGGCCCTCGCCGTCTTCAAGATCGACGAGCGTGGTCTCGACAAGGTCGACGGGGCGATCCTGCAGAGCCTGGTCGTGAGCTTCGGCGGGGGCCCGGTCGGGCTTTCGACCCTGTCGGTGGCGGTGGGGGAGGAACCCGACACGCTCGAGGACGTCTACGAGCCCTATCTCATGCAGCTCGGCTTCATCAGGCGCACGCCTCGTGGTCGGGTCGCAACGGCGGCCGCCTTCCGGCACCTCGGTCTGAGCCAGCCGGACGCCAGACTCTTCGGGGCCTGAGAACCCCCGTCTTTATCCCGCTGCGAGTTACGATTGGCGCTCGAGGAGCTGCCGCGCGGCTCGGCTTCCGCGGGCCAGCAACCCGCCGACCTAGCAAAGGACGTGACTTCAAGTGGAGGGACTTTCTGCCCTGATCTTTCCGGTTCTGTTGGTCGTGATCTTCTACTTCATGCTGATCCGGCCGCAGAAGCGGCGCGTCGCCCAGCATCAGGGGCTGATCGAGAGCCTCGACCTTGGGGATGAGATCGTCACCATCGGAGGCCTCTACGGCACCATCAAGTCGATCGGCGAGGACGACCTGGTCGTGGAGGTTGCCCCCGGAACATCGTTGCGCTTCGTCAAGTCTGCGATCGCTCGTCGCGTCAACGAGGAGGTCGAAGACGACCAAGAGGTCGGGGCGACGTCGGAGGAAGAGGGGGCATGAGCCGGGCGGCGAAGCCGGCCGCTGATCCAGCAGGCAGGGGCAGAACTGCCACACGAGTCAAGGCCGTAGAAGAAGCTCGGGATCAGCTCGGGCGTACCGCCAAGGAGGCCGTGCCGGCCGACCCCCCGTCGCAGCCGCAGGAGATCCGGCCGAGCTCTCAGGTGACCCTTGCCGAGGTCCAGGGCCACGAAGGCGTGCAGACTTTCATCTCCCTCGCGGACAAGTACCTGGGCGAGATCGGTTACACCGAGCACGGCTTTCGCCACGCAGGGCTCGTCGCCAAGATCGGCTTCAACGTGCTCCACAGGCTGGGCTTCGACGACAGGATGGCGGAGCTTGCCGCGATCGCCGGCTACCTGCACGATATGGGCAACTTCGTGTCCCGCAGCCTTCACTCGCAGACCGGCGCGTCGATCACCTACGACCTTCTGCGGGATCTCGGGATGAGCTACAAGGAGGTCGGCGTCATCCTCGCCGCCATCGGCAACCACGAGGAGGAGTTCGGCACTCCCGTGAACCCGGTGGGGGCCGCCCTCATCGTCGCCGACAAGTCCGACGTCCACCGGTCGAGGGTGCGGGTGAAGGATCCGACTCTGTTCGACATTCACGACCGCGTGAACCACTCGGTCGAGCACTCGTTCTTGCGGGTGGACTCCGAGCAGCGGACGCTGACGCTCGAGCTCACCATCGATACAGAGCTTGCCGGGGTCATGGAGTACTTCGAGATCTTCTTGTCGCGCATGATCATGTGCAGGCGCGCGGCGGAGCATCTCGAATCTCAGTTCAAGATAGAGATCAACGGGGCGAAGCTGCTCTAAGAGAGCGATGAAAGCAGGGATGAAGAGATGGTCGTAAAGCGATACAAGGTCTACCTGGCGGTCATGTTGGTAGTCGCGCTGGGCGGCGCCGCTGCCGTGTTCTTCACGGGCACCAGCCCCCGCCTTGGACTAGACCTCGAGGGCGGTACCAGCGTTATCTTGAGTGCTACGGGCGAAGGTGAAGCCGTTAGCAAGGAGAGCCTCGATAAGACCGTCGAGATCATCAGGCAGCGCGTCGACGCCATAGGAGTGGCGGAGCCGGAAATCACCGCCAGCAACGAGAACATCGTCGTTCAGCTTCCGGGCGTCGAGGACGAGCGCAGAGCGCTGCAGGTCATTGGCACGACCGCGAGGCTTACCTTCCGTCAGGTCCAAGCCGTGACGAGCACCAACGACCCCAAGGCCAAGGTTCCGGAGATCACCAAGCCCAAAGGACCTTCGGTCGACGACGAGAAGGTCGTCTACCCCTCTGCGGACGACCCGTCACTGATCTACACGCTGGCCCCCGCGAAGCTGACCGGAGACGTCATCACCCAGGCCCAGCCGCAGCTAGACACTCAAACGGGCAACCGGTGGTCGGTGTCCCTCGACATGAACGACGAAGGGGCGGACGTCTGGGCGAAGTTCACCTCCGAGCTCGCCTGTCTCAGGGACAAGAACGAGCTGGTCAAGAGCGAGGTTGCGATCGTGCTCGACGGCAAGGTCGAGACTGCCACCGGTATGCAAAGCCCAGGGGAGTCCGCCGGTGGCGGGGTCGAATGCGGCCAGGGCATCACCGGTGGAAGCAGCCAGATCACCGTCGGAGACGAGCAGGAGGCAAAGAACCTGGCGCTGGTGCTGCGCTACGGATCGTTGCCGATCACGCTCGAGCAGCAGCAGGTCTCCAAGGTCTCCCCGACGCTCGGCCGGGACTCGCTGAATGCCGGGCTGCAGGCGGGCGCTCTCGGGCTCGGCCTCGTGTTGCTCTACATGTTGGTGTACTACCGGGGCCTCGGTCTGGTCGCGTGGGCCGGGCTGGTCGTCTTTACGCTCCTCTTCTATTCGATCCTGGCGATTCTCGGCGAGACGTCGGGCCTTGCCCTGAGCCTCGCCGGCGTGGCCGGGATCATCGTGTCCATAGGGATCACGACCGACTCCTACATCGTCGCATTCGAACGCTTGAAGGACGAGATCCGCTCAGGTAAGAGCATGCGGGCGTCGATCGACCGCGGCATCGCCCGGGCTCTGAAGACGATCCTGGTGGCCGACTTCGTCACGGCCGCGGCAGCCGTCATCCTGTTCTTCCTGGCGGTTGGCCCCGTGAAGGGCTTCGCGCTGACCCTGGGCCTCGCCACGCTCGTCGATGTCGCGGTCGCATTCTTCTTCACCCGACCGCTCGTCACCCTTCTCGGCCGAACCAAGCTGTTTGGCTCCGGCCGCTTCGTCGGCATGAGAGAGGCGCTGGGGGCGAGGGCGTGAGCGGCAGGCTCGCTCGCCTCTATAGAGGTGAGACCAACGTCGACTTCATCGGGCGCAGGAAGATCTGGTTTGCGATATCGGCCCTTTTCGTGATCGGTAGCCTCGTGGCCCTGTTCGCTCGCCCGACCGAAGATCCTTGTCGTTCGCCTCTGCCCTCGGGGCTCAATTGCGGCATCGAGTTCAACGGGGGCCTGTCTATCACGGCTCCCATCGCAGAGGACGGCCCGCTCGCAGACACCCCAGACCTCGAGGTCATCTCCTCGATCGGCGCAAGCCTCGAACCCTTCGGCGCCGCGGACGCTCAAATCCAGGTGGAGACCTCAGATGGCGAGCGCAGAATCCTCGTTCAGACGCGCGAGGTCTCGAGCCCCGCGGAACGCCAGAAGCTCGTCGACGCAGTGAGCGAGGCGACCGGGGCGTCGACCGCCGAGACCACAAGCGAGTCGATCAGCGCCAAGTGGGGTGGCGAGATCACCGACAAGGCGATCAGGGCGCTGCTCGTCTTCCTGGTCGTCGTCCTGTTGTTCATCTCGTGGCGCTTCGAGTGGAAGATGGCGGTCGCCGCCATCGCCGCGTTGTTCCACGACCTGATCATCACCGCGGGTGTCTACTCGGTCGTCGGCTTCGAGGTCACTCCCTCGACCGTGATCGCGATCCTCACGATTCTCGGTTACTCGCTGTACGACACCGTGGTGGTGTTCGACAAGGTCGAGGAGAACACCGCGGCGCTCGCGGCAACCGGCCGGGCCACCTATGCCGACGCAGCCAATCTCTCGATGAACCAGGTCTTCATGCGCTCGCTGAACACCTCGCTCTCCACTCTGCTGCCGGTTGCAGCCCTCCTCTTCATTGGAGCGGGCCTGCTGGGGGCCGGAACGCTCGAGGACCTCGCACTGGCGCTGTTCGTGGGGATCCTGAGCGGGACGTACTCATCGATCTTCTTCGCGACCCCGCTCCTGGCGGTTCTGAAGGAGCGCGAGCCCAAGTTCCGCAACGTGAGGGAGAAGGTCCTGAGAGACGCGAAGAGGACCGCGGCCAGGCCTTCTCTCGCGCCGGTGCCGGCGACTGCGTCGGGCAGGGTAGACGAGGGTGACAGGACGCCTGCCGCGATCACCACGGGCTCTGGCGCTACTGCTCGGGCTACCAACAAGCCGCGACCGGGCTCCAAGAAGGCCAAACGCAGAAGGAAGCGGTGACGCGCCGGTGATCCAAGAAGCAAGCCACGAGTGGCTGAAGGAACACATCAGAGACATCCCAGACTTCCCCAAGCAAGGCATCGTGTTCAAGGACATCACGCCGCTGCTGGCCCATAAGAAGGCGTTCAGCTACACCATCGACGCACTGGCCCACAACTTCGACAGCGACGAGGTCGACAAGGTGCTCGGGATCGAAGCCCGCGGGTTCATGGTCGCTGCGCCCCTCGCCTATCGCTTCACGGCCGGGCTGATCCCGGTGCGAAAGAAGGGCAAGCTTCCATGGTCGGTGGAAGCGCAGGAGTACGAGCTCGAGTACGGCACCGATTACCTCGAGATCCACAAGGATGCGATCGAGCCGGGGGAGAGGATCCTCATCGTCGACGACGTGCTTGCGACCGGCGGCACCGCCAAGGCTACCGCTCTGTTGACCGAGCGCTGCGGGGGCAAGGTGGCCGGCATCGCGACGATCATGGAGCTGGGCTTCTTGGGGGGCCGGCGGCGGCTCGCGGAATACGACTTCTTCAGCTTGATCTCTTACTGACCACGGGTCCTCCCTATGGAGGCCGGCTTGGTCGCTTTCACGGTGGCCGCGAAGAAACCGTCGGCAACCTCGTGGGTGGGAGTAAGCGAGATCTCGGAGAAGCCCGCCCGTGACAGCCCGGCCTCGTACTCGGCGAACGACAGGGCGCCTGCAATGCACCCCACGTAGCTGCCGCGCTCGGCCCGCTGCTCGACCGACAGCTCCGAAGAGGCCACCACGTCGCTGATGCCGATGCGTCCCCCGGGAGTCAAGACCCGGTGCATCTCCCGGAAGACGGCGTCCTTGTCCGCGGAGAGATTGATCACGCAATTGGAGATAATGGCGTCGACCGTGGAGGCGGGGAGCGGGATGCTCTCGATGAAACCCTTGAGGAACTCCACGTTGTCCAGTCCCGACTTCTTCTTGTTCGCGTTGGCGAGGGCAAGCATCTCTTCTGTCATGTCGAGCCCGTATGCCTTGCCTGTCGGCCCCACCCTTCTGGCCGACAGCAACACGTCTATCCCTCCTCCGGAGCCGAGATCGAGAACCTTCTCGCCTTCCTTCAGCTCGGCAACGGCGGTCGGATCCCCGCATCCCAGGCTTGCCAACAACGCCGCCTCTGGCAGGCCCTTCTGATCGTCCTGCTCGTAGAGGCCGGCGCCGAATCCCTGCTCTGGGCCGCAGCAGCGGGCGCCCGCCGAGTCCTCGGCCTCGCGGTTGGCCGGTCCACAGCACGCCGCCTTAGATTCGCCGACGGCCCGCGCCGCCTCTGCGTAGCGAGCGCGGACTTCTTCTCTGACATCGCTCATCGCCGAGCCTCCTTTACCTCGAACACGCTTCTCAGGTGGTTGAGGACCTCGTGGTTGATGGAGTAATAGGCCCATGTGCCTTGCTGTTGGCGTTCGAGCAGGCCCGCCGAGGTGAGCTTTTTCAGATGGAAGCTGGTCGTCGGCTGGGCGAGATCGATGCGGTCGGTGATGTCGCAGACGCAAACGGCGTCCCGGCTGTTGGCCAGCAAGTTCAGGATGCGGACTCTGTGAGGGTCTGCAAGGGCTTTGAACACCCGAGCGGTTGTCACCGCGTCGCCCTCTGACATGGCGGGGGCCGCCAGCGGCGAGCAACACGCGGCCGGTGGCGCAGGGCTCTTGACGCTGACCATGGCACCCTCCTTTGATCGATGATCGTCGATGTAAAGGATTGCAGATTCATCGACAGTTGTCAATAAAGGGGCGGATCCGGTTGTTCCAAACTGGGCTTTATGGGGTAGCGCCCTCTTACAATGAATCAAAGGCCTGGATGAAAAGTGACCGGATGACAGAGCGAGCCCAAACGATTCAACCCCTACCTTCCGACCAGGAGCTTGCGCCGCGCGGGGTCAAGGCGGTGTTGAAGAAGGTGAGACCGGTCAGGCAGCCGCTTGCTCCGGCGCTCGACCCCCTTCTCAAAGAGGTCAAGACCAAGCGCGCCAAGCCCGACCTCAAGGTGATCGAGCATGCCTTCGCCATGGCCGACGCCGCCCACCGGGGGCAGTTGAGGAAGTCCGGCGACCCGTACATCACTCACCCCCTCGGGGTGGCCGCGATCGTGGCCCAGCTCGGCCTCGACGAGATGACGGTTGCGGCGGCGCTGTTGCACGACGCGGTGGAGGACACCGAGCTGTCGCTGGTGGTGGTCGAAAGAGAGCTTGGTTTCGAGGTCGCCAACCTGATCGATGGGGTCACCAAGCTCGAGAAGATTCGCTTCAGGTCTGCAGAACAGAGCCGGGCCGAGAACATCAGGAAGATGATCATCGCCACGGCGAGAGACGTTCGTGTGCTTTTGATCAAGCTGGCGGATCGCCTGCACAACATGCGCACGATTGCTCCCCTCGACCGAGAGAAGCAGCGGCTGATTGCGACCGAGACGATCGAGGTCTATGCCCCGCTTGCGCATCGACTCGGAATGTACGCGATCAAGTGGGAGCTCGAGGATCTCTCGTTCGCAACCTTGCACCCCAAGAGGTTCCAGGAGATCTCCTCCCTTGTGCAGCAGCGTCAGCCGGAGCGAGAGCGCCTGCTGGATGATGTCTGCCGCCAGATACGGCAAAAGCTCAGGGACGTGAAGATAAAGGCGCAGGTTTCCGGACGGCCGAAGCATCTCTACTCGATCTACGAAAAGATCATCGTTCGAGGAAAGCAGTTCGACGAGATCTTCGACCTCACCGGCATTCGCGTGGTGGTCGACAATGTGAGGGACTGTTATGCGGCGTTGGGTGCGATACATACCTTGTTCACCCCTGTGCCGGGACGCTTCAAGGACTACATCGCAATGCCTAAGTTCAACATGTACCAGTCGCTGCACACGACGGTCATAGGGCCGATCGGCAGATCAATCGAGATCCAGATCAGGACGGAATCGATGCACAAAGCTGCGGAGTACGGGATCGCCGCGCACTGGGTTTACAAGGAACAGCAGCGCGGAAAGATCCCCGAAGCCGAGATTGCATGGTTGCAGCGGATGATGGATTGGCAACGCGAGTCGGCCGACCCCCGCGAGTTCATGGAATCGCTAAAAATCGACCTCTACTCCGACGAGGTCTTCGTCTTCACTCCCAAGGGCGACGTCATTGCTCTTAGTCGCGGCGCGACGCCGCTTGACTTCGCCTACGCGATTCACACCGAGGTCGGTCATAGGACGGTAGGTGCACGGGTCAACGGGCGCTTGGTCGCTCTAACGCGTGAGCTTGTCTCTGGTGACTCGGTCGAGATCATCACGTCCAAGGGGCCCGCGTCTCCTTCTAGGGACTGGCTTCAGATCGTCCAGACGCCACGCGCCAAGAACAAGATCAGGCAATGGTTCGCGAGGGAGCGGCGTGAAGACGCGCTCGTGCAGGGGCGTGAGGCTCTGACCCAGGCAATGCGGCGACAGGGTCTACCGGTGCAAAAGATCTCCAAGAATCTCCTGGCGACGATCGCAGACGAGCTCAAGTACACGGACCTGGACGCGATGCACGTGGCGATCGGCGAGGGACGGTTGTCCACACAGTCCGTAACCTCGAGAGTCATCCGCCTGTTCGAGCCTGACTCCGAAGAGGAGGCCGTGTCGATAGAACAACCGAGGCGACGGACGGCGGCTCCTCGCGGCAAGGGGGTGATCGTCTCCGGTCACGATGACTTGCTCGTACGGCTCGCACGCTGCTGCACCCCGGTGCCGGGCGACCAAATCATCGGTTTCCTTACGCGCGGACGCGGCGTGTCGGTGCATCGCTATGACTGCCCCAATGCAGTGGCGCTTCAATCGGTCGATCAGGGACGAATGATCGAGGTGTGGTGGGGCCCCCAGCAAAGAGGGACCTTTATCGTTGCGATCCAGATAGACGCGCTCGATCGGACGAAGCTTCTGAGAGACGTTACTTCGGCGATCTCGGATCAAGGTATTCACATCCTCTCGGCCAGCACCCGTACTGGTCGCGACGGGATTGCGACGCTGTCGTTCACTTTCGAACTCGGTGACCCGGGTCATCTCGAGCACGTGATCCAAAGCGTCAGGAGAGTCGACTCGGTCTTCGATGCTTACCGCACCGTGCCCTCCGCGGCGCGGACCTAAGGCCCCGTTCCCATGATGGACGTCTGCACGCGCCGACGCGCGTCGCGCCGGTTGGCGGTGGCCGGGATGGCTGCGGTCGCGCTAATTGCCGGCGCGTGCACGCAGGCTCCCGAGATCGCGTCGCCGGTAAATGCGGCGGACGCCTTCATCGCCGCGTGGAACTCCCAGGACGGCGAGGCGATGAGATCCGCCTTCGACCGAGCCTCGAGCGATGAGTGGCGCGTTTCGGAGCTCGAGACCTTTCTCAAGCGCTCGTTCGAGAAGGGGGCTATCGAGTCCTATGAGGTCGAGCGTACCGGTGACGTCCCGGTGCCGACCGAAGAGGAGATCGACGCCGCCGAAGGCCCCATCGCCGCGCCGGTGCGGTATGCCCTGACTTACTCCTCCGACGCAGCGGACGAGCCGGTGACCCTGGACGGCACCCTTCAGATGACCTACTCCACAGAGGCCGACGAGTGGAGCGTTCGGTTCGACAGATCCCGGCTGTGGCCCGGCATAGAGGGGGCGACCGGCTTCAAGGTGACCACTCGGTGGCTCCAGCGGGGCCGGATACTCGACCGCAACGGACGTGTGCTTGCGCGCGGGTCGAGACAACGACGGTCATATCCACTGGACGCGCTGGCGGGAAGCACCATTGGGCACCTCGAGCCGCTGACCAAGAAGACGCTCGCCGGGGCAGCCGACGGCCACCAGCCTGGTGATCTCGTCGGAGCTTCGGGCCTGGAGGCCGCCTACGACGAGCGGCTGGCAGGGACACCGTCGGCCGAGCTTGCGGTGGTGGGCAGGGGGGGCAAGGTGCTCCAGGTGGTGGGGGAGAAGCCGGGCCGAGCCGGGGAAGATGTCCGGGCGAGCCTCGATGCGAGAGTGCAGCAGGCGAGCAGCGTCGCCTTCGGTGACACGGTCGGCGGAGCCGTCGTCTTGGAGCCCCGGTCCGGTGACATCCTGGCGGCAGTTACCGCGTACGATGTCAATCCGAACGACCTAGTGGGCGCGAGCGAGGTGAATCCTTTCAACCGCGCCCTGTCCGGCCTCTATCCACCCGGCTCTTCCATGAAGGTGGTCACCGCAGGCGCCGCGCTCGATACCGGAGTCGTCAAGCCGAGCACGCGGCTGACCGGACCCAGGGAGTATCAGGGAGTTCGCAACTTCGAGTCGAAGTCCTACAAGTCGCTCGACTTCGCAACGGCCGTCAAGTTCAGCGTCAACACCGCCTTCGCACAAGTCGCCCAGAAGCTGGGGGCCGAGCGTCTGCTCTCCTACGCGCGCGACTTCGGCTTCAATAGAGAGCCGGTGATGGCACTGGACGCGGCCAAGTCGTCATTCCCGTTCCCCGAAGACGATTACGCCCTCATGTGGGGTTCCATCGGACAAGCCCAGGACCTCGCCACCCCCCTCCAAATGGCGACCGTGGCGGCAACCGTCGCGAATGGAGGAGTGCGCGTGGAACCTCGAGCCTCCATCGACGACGGTAAGGACGCCGCCCGTGTGCTCTCCGCCAAGACCGCACGGACGCTGTCGCGGCTGATGGAAGACGTGGTGGAGGGAGGCACGGGCGTGAAGGCGCGCATTAGGGGCGTCCGTGTCGCCGGTAAGACAGGTACGGGCGAGGTCGACGTCGACGGCAAGAGAAAGAACCATGCGTGGTTCATCACCTTTGCTCCGGTGCAACGGCCGCGGGTTGCGGTGGCCGTGGTTTCCGAGTACGGCGGCATCGGCGGTGAGGTGGCTGCGCCCCTCACACGAGACATCTTGGTACGAGTGCTCCCGCTCACAGATAAGTGAGGGCCGTAGTACAGCGAGTTGCCACCGCACGGGTGGAGGTCGAAGGGCGCGTCGTGGGGGCGATCGATCGAGGGCTGGTGGTCTTGCTCGGCGTGGCGTTCACCGACGAGGAGTCGGACGCTCAGTGGATGGCCGACAAGGTCGCAACCCTGAGGCTCTTCGGTGATGAGCAGGGCAAGATGAACCGCTCGGTCGCCGAGGTGGAAGGGGAAGTGCTGGTTGTGTCCCAGTTCACTCTCTACGGAGACGTACGCAAGGGCAGGCGTCCGTCGTTCGTGCGTGCGGCGTCGGGCCCTCACGCTCAGTCGATCTACGCACAAGTCGTCGAGGGACTCAGCCGGCGTGGGATCTCCTGCTCGACGGGAGAGTTCGGGGCGACGATGCAAGTTGCGCTCGTCAACGACGGTCCGGTGACCCTCCTGCTGGACAGCGACAAGACCTTCTAGACCTCGGTCTAGCCTTTCCATTAATGCGCATCGAGAGACTGACCGTGCAAGACAAGCAGCGCGTCCACGACGCCGCCAGCCTCTTTGATGACCCGGTCACCGACGAGTTCATTACCGACTTCCTGGGCGACGACCGGAACCACCTTCTCATTGCATACGTCAACGGGCGGCCCGCAGGTTTTGTCACCGGTGTCGAGCTGGTCCATCCGGACAAAGGTTGGGAGATGTTCCTCTATGAGATCGGGGTGGATGAGGACTATCGCAGACAGGGCGTTGCAACTGCCCTCATAGGAGAGCTCGAGTTGATCTCTCGAGCGCGTCGGTGCCCGCAGATGTTCGTCCTTACGGAAAAGTCGAATGCCGCAGCCATACGCCTTTACGAGACGACCGGCGGCCGCTTGGACGAGGGAGACTTCGTCATGCTCACCTACCGATTCGAGTAGCCGGGATCGAGCTCGGTGCTCGGAGCTAGTCCTTGAGCACTCGTTTGGCCGCGTCCAGGATGGCATCGGGCGTCAGTCCAAACTTGGTAAGCAACTCCTCCGGGGTGCCCGAGGTGGCGTAGGTGTCGCCGATGTTGACGAATGCCATGGGCGTGGGCCGGTGCTCCGCAACCACCATGGCAACGGTCGACCCCAGGCCCCCGTAGGCAAGGTGCTCTTCGGCGACGACGATGCCTCGTGTCTCTCGGGCGGCCAGCTCGATCGCATTCTGGTCGATTGGCTTGACCGTGTGCATGTCGACCACTCGGGCCTCGACCCCCTCTTCGGCGAGTCCCTCGGCCGCATCGAGCGCCATGGCAACCATGATCCCGTTCGCGATGATCGTGACGTCGTCTCCGTCCCGCAGGGTATTGGCCTTGCCGATGTGCACGTCCGCCGCCCCCGGGTACACGACGGGAACGCTCGGGCGGCCACAGCGCAGGAACGTCGGACCCTCGCGCTGGAGCATCGCCGCCGTGGCGGCAGCCGTGCTGGGACCGTCTGCGGGAACTATGACGGTGAAGCCCGGGAGCGAGCACGCCAGCGAGACATCCTCGATCCCCATTTGCGACGGACCGTCTTCACCAATCGAGATTCCGGCGTGGGTTCCGACGAGCTTGACGTTTTGGTTGGGAAAGGCAACCCCCATTCGGATCTGGTCGTAGGCGTTTGCCAAAAGAAAGACCGAGAACGAGGAAGCGACCGGAATCTTGCCGGCCCCCGCCAAGCCCGCGGCGACGCCTATGAGGTTCGACTCCGCGATGCCGACGTTGAAGAAGCGCTCCGGATACTTGTCCTTGAACTTGTAGGTATAGGTCGAGTTGTTGACGTCTCCGTCGACCACGACGATCCGATCGTCGGCGCCACCTGCCTCGGCAAGAGCGTCGCCGAACGCTTCTCTTGTGGCGGCGCCCTTGGGGAGGTCCACCCGAGTCAGTCCGAGGGTCATATTGCCGCTCCGATCTCTTCGAGAGCCTTTGCTTCCTCATCGGGAGGCAATGGCTTGCCGTGCCACTTACCCGGCGCGCTCTCGAGCAGAGAGACACCCTTTCCCTTGGTGGTCCGCGCGACGATGGCCTGTGGTCTCCCCTTGGTGGTCCGGGCCCACTCGAAGGCCTCGATGACTTCGTCCAAGGAGTGCCCGTCGATCGTGCGGGCGGCCCATCCAAAAGACGCGAGCTTCTCGGTCAGGGGTTCCAGAGGTTGGACCTGGTCGACCGCATCGGTTTGCTGATAGCCGTTATGATCGATGATTGCGGTCAGGTTGTCGAGTCCATGGTTGCCCGCGTACATGAACGCCTCCCACACTTGTCCCTCTTCGCTTTCTCCGTCACCGAGCATGACGTAGACGCGGTAGCCGCTTCCGTCGAGGCGGCCCGCCAATGCGTGTCCGAGCCCTATGGAGAGCCCCTGCCCCAGTGAGCCCGTTGACGCTTCGACGCCTGGAAGACGACACATGTTGGGGTGGCCTTCGAGCGGGGAGCCGAGCCGGCGCAGTGTCGACAGCTCCTCCGTGGGGAAGTAGCCGGCTTCGGCCAGGACGGCATAGAGCCCGGGGGCGCCATGCCCCTTGGAAAGGATGAAACGGTCCCGGTGAGGATCCTGCGGGTCGCTCGGGTCGTAGCGCAGGACCCCACCGAAGTAGAGCACGGTCAGCAACTCCACCATGGAAAGCGAGGTGGAAGGGTGTCCGGAACCCGCCGCGGTCGTCGATGTAACGATGTGGCGACGGAGACGCTGGGCGATACCGGGCAGCTCTGATCGTTCCGCGGGACGTGTCTGTGGCATCGAACCTCCCTGACGCCGGAGTTGTGTTGTTAGGGGCTCTTTGATGCTGTTGACGCCCCGTTTTGTATCCAACCACAGCGAGCTACCGCCAGTCGCCGTACGCCGGGGCGGGTCGAACTCTCGCCCGGCCTCCCACTCGTAGGATGTGCCGATGGCTGAGGCAACCAGCGCTTTTCGCGCGCCCAAGGGCACCAACGACCTCCTGCCGCCCGACTCGTGGCGGTGGCGTGAAGTAATGGAGCTTGCGATGGGGAAGGTCTTCCCCGCTGCCGGCTATGCCCCCATCGAGACGCCGATCTTCGAGCACACCGAGGTGTTCGAGCGCGGGGTGGGCGCCGGCAGCGAGGTTGTGGGCAAGCAGATGTACACCTTCCCGGACCGGGCCGGGCGGTCGTTGACTCTCAGGCCCGAGGGCACGGCGCCCGTCATGAGGGCGCTGCTCGAGCACCGTCTGGAGCGCGGACCGTTGCCCGTAAAGCTGGCCTACGCCAGCCCCATGTTTCGCCAGGAGCGGCCCCAGAAGGGGAGGTACCGGCAGTTCTGGCAACTCGGCATAGAAGCGATCGGCTCCGACCATCCCGCAACCGACGCCGAGGTCATCGAGATCGGCTTTCGCTACCTGGTGCGCACGGGAGTAACGCCCACCCTGTTGCTCAACTCGATCGGCCACCTCGAACGCTCTTGCAGGGGCGGCTACCTCGAGACGCTCGCCGTCTACCTGCGCGATCGAGTGGACGACCTTGCGCCCGAGGACCGTGGTCGCATCGATACGAACCCTCTTCGCACCTTCGACTCGAAGGAGCAGGCGACGAGGCTGGTGATGGACGAGGCGCCCGTGATCTCCGACCACCTCTGTGACGCGTGTGCCAAGCACTTCGACGAGGTCCGGTCTCTGCTGACGGACCTCGGCATCGAGTTCACCTTGGATCCTCGACTCGTCCGCGGGCTCGACTACTACACGCGCACCGCATTTGAGTACGTCGCCGGCGGCCTCGGTTCGCAGAACGCAGTGGGAGGAGGCGGCCGCTACGACGGTCTGTCCGAGTCGTTGGGAGGTCCGCCGCTGCCGGGCATCGGTTTCGCTCTCGGGGTTGATCGCATAGTGCTCGCGTCAGGAGATAGGGAGGGCGGCGCGGTTGGTTCTCCTGTCGCCGTCTACGTCGTGGCCCTTGGCACAGAAGCCGGGCGAGCCGCCTTGAGGCTCGCGACGGAGCTTCGGCGGCGCGACATTGGTGTGGATCTCGACCTCATGGGTCGCGCGATGCGAGGCCAGATGAGGGACGCGGTGCGTTCGGGGGCCACCTGGGCGGCGATCATCGGCCAGCAGGAGCTCGAGTCGAAGGAAGTGACCTTGAAGCACCTGGCCGGCGGTGAGCAGCGCCGCGTTGCGGTCGATCGAGTAGCCGAAATCGTCCTGGAGGGGGAGTCGTAGGGGTGCTCAGAACGCACAGGTGCGGAGTGCTTTCCGCTCGTGAAGTCGGAGGACAAGTGGAGCTGTGTGGCTGGGTCCACGCCCGGCGCGATCACGGGGGCGTGACCTTCATCGACCTGCGCGACACGAGCGGCCTGGTTCAGATCGTCTTCAATCCGGAAACTTCTCGCGGTGCGCACGATGCCGCTCAGGACCTTCGGGCCGAGTACTGCGTACGGGTATCAGGACAAGTGCGAGCCAGAAGAGAGGGGACCCTCAACCCGAAGCTGGCCACGGGCGAGATCGAGGTGGCTGCGGATTCCTTGGAGCTGTTGTCCTCTGCCGAGACGCCGCCCTTCCAGATCGATGATTTGCAGGAAACCGACGAGCTCCTGCGACTGAGGTATCGCTACCTCGACCTCAGAAGAGAGCGGATGCAGAGCAACCTCAAGCTGAGGCACGCCATCATCAGCTCGATCCGCAGGTTCTTCGACTCGGAGGGGTTCGTGGAGGTGGAGACCCCCATGCTCACGCGCGCGACGCCGGAGGGGGCGCGCGATTACCTGGTCCCCGCCCGAGTGCATCCGGGGTCTTTCTATGCGCTGCCGCAGTCCCCGCAGCTGTTCAAGCAGCTGCTGATGGTGGCGGGCCTCGATCGCTACTACCAGATCGCCCGCTGCTTCCGGGACGAGGATCTGCGGGCCGACCGCCAGCCTGACTTCACCCAGCTCGACATGGAGATGAGCTTCGTCGAAGCCGAGGACGTGCTCGAGATAACCGAGCGGATGTTCACCCAGGTGTGGCGGGAGGTCATGGGGGTGGAGCTCGATCCGTTTCCCAGACTCACCTTTGCCGAGGCGATGGAGCGTTACGGCACCGACAAACCCGACTTGCGCTACGGCATGGAGCTGTCCGATCTCTCCCCGGCGTTTGCCGGATCGGCAATCAAGATCTTTCGCTCCGTCCTCGAAGGGGGGGGATCGATAAAGGCGATTGTGCTGCCCGGTGGGGCTGGGCTCGGCCGCAAGGAGCTGGACGGGCTGGTGGACGAGGCCAGGGCGCTGGGGGCCGGGGGCCTGATCTGGGTGGCGGTGACCTCCGAGGGACTCAAGTCGCCGCTCGCCAAGCTGTTTACAGATCAAGAGAAGGCCGGACTCCTTCAGTCGAGCTCGGCGGGCGAAGGTGACCTCGTCCTGATCGTTGCCGATGCACGTGATCGCGTCGTGTACAAGGTGCTCGGCGCGTTGCGCACCCGGCTCGCGCAGCGCTTCTCGTTGATTCCGGACACCGATCCCTCCACCGCAGAGGCCTGGAGATTCGCCTGGATCGTCGACTTCCCGTGGTTCGACTACAACGACGAGGCCAACCAGTGGGATCCCATACATCATCCCTTCACCGGCGTCGTGGAGGACACCCTCCAATATCTCGAGACCGACCGGAGCAAGGTGCTCTCCAAGTCCTACGACATCACTCTGAACGGATGGGAGCTTGCCAGCGGGAGCATCCGAATCCACGACGTGTCGATGCAGCAGCGGATGTTCGACGCCCTCGGGATCTCCAAGCAGGAGGCGGAGGAGAAGTTCGGCTTCCTGCTCGACGCATTCAGGTTCGGCCCCCCTCCCCATGGGGGCATCGCCCCCGGAATAGACAGGATCGTGGCCCTGGCTGCCGGCGAGGGCAACATCCGAGAGGTCATCGCGTTTCCCAAGACCCAGAGCGCGGGTGACCCGCTAACCGGCGCCCCGACCCCCGTGGATGAGGACCAACTGAGGGCCCTGCACCTGAGATCCACAATCTCGCCGCAATTCAACGCAAATAGTGGGTCAAATCGCGGCAAGAATGAGGAGGGGTCAGGCGAGCGCCCGTGAGACCGTCGCGATCAGGTAGCTCTTTCGCTGTGTCAGGTCCTGCCACGTAAAAGGCAACACGCGCCAGCCGCACGCCGCCATCTCGCTGATGCGAGTTCTGTCTCGCTGAAAGGCCCTCCTGCCCGAGTGATATGTGTAGCCGTCTGCCTCGATGGCCACCTTTTTATCGGGATATGCGAAATCGGGCCGCGCAATGAATCGGTCCTCGCACCAGACCTCGTACTGAAGAACCGGGCGAGGAAGGTCCGCGGTCTCGAGTAGCCGGAGCAGGAGTCGCTCGAAGCGGCTTGCGAGCAGGACGCTTTCGGCCCCTCTTCAACGATCGAGGGGCGCTCGACGGCGCCGAGGTCGAGAAGCGTTCGGAGCGCGTTCGTGGCCGGGATGGGCCCTCGCATCACCCTCTCTCGTTGCTCGAGCTTCACGCGCCCGTGCACCACAAGACCGGGGCGGCCGCGCAGCTTGCCTGGGGCGGAGATCTCCACGACCGGTGCTGGTATTCGCAGAACCCCCACAGCAAGGCTGCGGATCGATGAGACACTGTCGCTCCGTCGCCAGCCCACTGGCATGCGGCGATTAAGGACTGTTGCCACGAGCTCAGCAGCTTCTTGCCGCGATTTGGCCGACATAGTCGCGCGTATTGCACCAAGAAGCGGCTGGGCGGGGATGTGGCCCCGGTCACTCGCGTGGCAGCATTGCTTGGTGGACTTGTTCGACAACGCGCTCGAGGCCAACTTCGCCGGCTACGCGCCCTTGGCCGCCCGCATGCGGCCCCGCACCCTTGACGAGGTAGTTGGCCAGCGCCACCTCATCGGGAAGGGTCGTGCGCTGCGAACGCTGATCGAGTCGGGCGAGCCGAGCTCCGTCATCCTGTGGGGGCCGGCGGGCTCAGGGAAGACGACCCTTGCCGGCGTGATCGCCGAGGTGACGGAGGGACACTTCGAAGCGATGTCGGCAGTGTCTGCCGGAGTCGCCGAGGTCCGCAAGCAGATAAAAGCCGGCCAGGACCGCCTCAGCCAGCAAGGTAAGAGAACGATCCTGTTTCTCGACGAGATCCATCGCTTCAACAAGGCGCAGCAGGACGCGCTGTTGCCGGCGGTGGAGAACGGCTGGATCACCCTGGTCGGCGCCACCACGGAAAACCCCTCGTTCGAGGTCAACTCGCCGCTGATGTCGAGGAGCCTGCTGTTTCGGCTGGAGCCCCTGGAAGACGAGGACATCGCGGCCATCCTGAAAGCCGCGCTCGCGGACTCCGAGCGCGGCCTCGGCGGCCTCGACGTGACGATCGACGAGAATGCGCTGCATCACATCGCAGCCAAGGTTGGAGGTGATGCCAGGGCCGCGCTCAACGCGCTGGAGGCCGCCACCATGATCGCCACCTCGGGAAGCGGGCGGATCGATTTGGCGACGGCGGAGGAAGCCCTTCAACGGCGAGCTCTTCCCTATGACAAGGCGGGGGATTGGCATTACGACGTCATCTCGGCCTTCATCAAGTCGATGCGCGGATCAGATCCCGACGCAGCGGTCTATTGGCTGGCCCGCATGCTCGACGCCGGTGAGGATCCTCGCTTCATCGCACGCCGCATGGTCATCTTCGCGAGCGAGGATGTCGGCAACGCGGACCCGACTGCGCTTCAAGTAGCCGTGGCCGCGCATCACGCTCTTGAGTTCGCCGGCTTGCCGGAGGCCAAGCTGAATCTCGCGCAGGCGGCCACCTATCTTGCCTCGGCCCCCAAGTCCAACGCGGCGGCTGCGGCGTTGTGGGCCGCAGAGGAGGACGTCAGAGCATTCGGCCCCCTTCCGGTGCCCGGTGCCCTACGAGACTCGCATTCGCCGGCGTCGCGCTCGACGGGGGCGGGCAGGGGCTATCGCTACCCCCATGCGTTCGGCGGCTATGTCGAGCAACAGCACCTGCCGGACGCACTGAGGGACCGGAGTTACTACCGCCCGATCACTGGCCGCGAGCGGGAGCTGGCCGAGGACCTGGATGAAAGGAGGTCTGCGCCGCCCGGTTCAGCCGGGGACGGCGCTGGAGACGACGGCACGCGGTAGGGTCTCGGCATGATCAAGGGACTTTTCTGGGTGGCCGTCGGAGCCGCGGGTGCTCTGCAGGCAGATAAATGGTTCCAGAAGCGCAAGGCTCAGTTCAGGCCGAGTGCCGTGACCGGCCGTCTGCTGGACACCGCCAACGCTCGGCTGGAGCAAAGCCGTGCGCGAGCGGCAGCGGTGCCGGGCTCAGGCGGAGGGGACATCTAACCGCATTCCCCGAACACCCTCTCCATCCAGACCAACAGGGCCGGCGACGGTAGCCTGAGGGATATGGACTCCCGGGCGATCCGCGACAGCTTCTTCTCGTTCTTTGACGAGCGCGGTCATGCCCGCGTTCCCTCGTCATCCCTCGTGCCGGACGACCCCACGCTGTTGCTGACGAACGCCGGGATGAACCAGTTCAAGCCTTACTTCCTGGGGCAGCAGACTCCGCCCTGGGACCGAGCAACGACCGTACAGAAATGCATGAGGGCCGGCGGCAAGCACAACGACATCGACGAGGTAGGAGTGAGCGGGCGGCACCTCACCTTCTTCGAGATGCTGGGCAACTTCAGCTTCGGCGACTACTACAAGCCAGACGCGTGCGCGTGGGCGTGGGAGCTGGTCACTGATGCCTGGGGCATGGATCCCGCTCGCCTGTGGGTGACCATCTTCGAATCAGATGACGAAGCCCACGACGTCTGGGTCGATGGAGTGGGCGTGCGCCCCGAGCGGGTGATCAGAAGGGGCAAGTCCGACAACTTCTGGTCGATGGGGGTAGCGGGGCCGTGCGGACCCAGCTCCGAGATCTTCTTCGACCTAGGTGACGCCTACGGGCCCGCCTCTTCTCAGGGCCCCGCCGACAACGAGGACCGCTACTTCGAGTTCTGGAACCTCGTGTTCATGGAGAACGACTGCAATGCGGACATCCAACCCATTGGAGACCTGCCCCAGAGAAACATCGATACGGGCGCCGGCCTGGAACGACTTGCTCGTGTGCTGCAGGGGGTGCCGACCGTCTTCGATACCGACGTGCTGACCGGCATGGTCGAACGCGCGGCGGCGCTGGCAGGCAAGCGCTATGGCTCCGACGAGCGCACCGACGTCGGTCTCCGGATACTCGCCGACCACGGACGGGCGGTGACCTTCATGGTGGCGGATGGGGTGCTTCCTTCGAACGAAGAACGGGGGTATGTCCTGCGCCGAATCATGCGGCGAGCCATTCGGCATGCGCGGCTCATAGGGCTCGAGACAAGCGTGCTGCCCGGCTTGGTGGACGGGTGTGTCGAGCTGATGGCCGACGCCTATCCGGAGATCCGGGCCAAGCGAGATTTCGTCGTCGAGGTTGCGAGCAGGGAAGAGGAACGCTTCTCGGTGACGCTCAAGCAGGGGCTGGCGCTTCTGGAGCAAGAGGTGGCTAAATCCGCCGCAGCAGGCGCCACCTCACTGGCCGGCGATGTCGCCTTCCGGCTCCACGACACCTTTGGCTTTCCCGTCGACCTGACCACCGAGATCGCCGGGGAGGCCGGATTGGCGGTTGACCAAGTTGACTTCCAGAGGCTCATGTCGGAACAGCGCGCCCGCGCCAGGGCCGCCCGCTCCACCGCGACAACCGGCTCCTCCGCCGGAGTTGCCCTGGAGGGGCAGGACGCTACCGACTTCCTGGGCTACGAGCACCTCCGCTGCAACGCCCTGGTGAGGGGTCTGGCGGACGGCTTGAGAAGCCTCGAGGTGGCGACGGAGGGCGACGAGCTGGATGTGGTTCTCGATAGGACCGTCTTCTATGCGGAGGGTGGGGGCCAGGTCGGGGACCGTGGGGTGATGCTCGGCCGTTCGGGTTCGGCCAAGGTGATCGACACCCACAGGATCGTTGCGGGCGTCACAGGTCACCGCGTGTTGGTCACGGCGGGCGAGATCGCAGTCGGGGACGAGGTCGAAGCCACCGTCGACCCTGCGTGGCGGTCGGGGTCTGAGCGAGCCCACACGGCCACCCACATCCTCCACTGGGTCCTGCGCGACCGTCTGGGAGACCACGCGACCCAAGCCGGTTCCCTGGTCGAGCCGGGCCGCCTTCGCTTTGACTTCAACCACTTCGAGGCACTGGGCGCCGGCCGGATCGCCGACATCTCTAGCGAGCTGCAGGAGCGGGTCCTGACCGACGATTCGGTCCGCGCCTACGAGACGAGCTTCGAATACGCCAAGTCGATAGGAGCGATGGCCATCTTCGGCGAGAAGTACGGGGACTTCGTCCGCGTCGTGGAGGTCGGTGACTACTCCAAGGAGCTGTGCGGCGGTACCCACGTCCCCCACACCGCCGGCATCGGCGTGGTGGTCCTGAGCAGCGAGGGATCGGTGGGGGCCAACCTCCGGCGCGTCGAGGCGCTCGTCGGCAGGGAAGGGATCGGCTGGCTGAGGCGCAGAGCCGAGGTTCTCGAGCAGGCGGCAACGACGCTCAGGGCTGCCCCCGAGGAGGTGGCGGAGCGCGTCGAGAGGCTGGTCGCCACCCAAAAGGACATGGCCAAGCGACTGGAAGCCATCGAGCGCGCCTCCGCCGAGGCGGATGCTGGTCGGCTTGCGGAGGCCGCGCTGGACGTCGACGGGACGCGGCTGGTCGTGGCGCGCCGCGATCTGGAGGTGGACGCCCTGCGATCGCTCGCGCAGACGCTCAAGGGCAGGCTCGGGTCTGCGGTCGTGGTGCTGGGCGCGCAAGGAAAGGGCAGGGGCAATCTCGTGGGAGCCGTGACCAAAGACCTTGCCGAGCGAGGCATCTCTGCACGGGACCTTCTGGCCCCGGGGGCCGCGGTTCTCGGAGGAGGCGGCGGCGGGAGGCCGGAGCTGGCGATATCGGGGGGGCCCAATGCCGAGGCGATCGAGGAGGCCATCCAGGCGGTGGCGAGCGCGGCTCGTGCTGCGCTCCAGCCATGATCCTGGGCGTCGATCCCGGCCAGCGGCGGGTGGGTGTGGCCGTGGCCGACCCCGAGACCCGCTTCGCCCGGCCCCTCGAGGTCATCGATCGGACAACCTCCGATGCGATCGCTCGAATCAAGGAGCTGGTGGTGACGATGGGAGTCGATTGCGTGGTAGTTGGTCGACCGGTTGGGTTGTCCGGCCGGCACGGCCCGGCGGCGGAGGCCCAGCGGTCGTTCCTAGAGTTGCTCAAGAGCGAGGTCGCGGTCGACGTGGCCGAGTTCGACGAGCGCTTCACGACGGTGCTGGCGGAGCGGGCGCTGATTGCCTCGGGCGCGTCCTCGCGCGTTCGCAGGGCCAAGCGGGACGCGGTTGCGGCCCAGGTGATGCTGCAGGGCTACCTGGACTCGACTCGATGAAGCTCACCCGGCGCGGCAGGCTCGTCTTCACCCTTGGATTCCTGTTGGTCCTGCTGGGGATCCCCTCGATCGGAGGAACGCTGTACCTGCGCTCCATCGGGGTCCTGCAAGACAGTGAGCCCGGGCGAGTGGTCACCGTCGAGGTGCCGAAGGGAGCAAGCATCAGCGAGATCGGGGAGCTCCTTGAGAACAGGGGCGTGGTCGCCTCCTCGTTCGGATTCAGGGTCGCCTCTTATCTCGAAGGAGGGACCGACGCAATCCAGGCGGGGAAGTACCGCCTGACCACCGGGCTGTCGGCACGCGACGCTCTCGATGCGTTGGCGAAGGGTCCTAAGGGGCCAGAGTTCGTGACGGTGACCTTCCCTGAGGGGTCGTGGCTCACCGACTTCGCTAAGAGAGTGGACGCCGGGACGGATCTGAATGGGGACAAGTTCCTGAACCTGGTTGCGAAGGGCAGGGTCAAGTCCTCTCTGCTGCCCCGGGGAGTGGACACACTCGAAGGGTTGCTGTTCCCGTCGACCTATCAGGTGGCCGCCAACGAGACAGAAAAGACGCTCGCGCAGCGGCTGGTGGCAGAGATGGAACGGGAGGTGAGCAAGCTCGACCTCTCGGGCGCCGAGTCGATGGGTCTGGCCCCCTACGACGTCGTCAACGTCGCCTCGATGGTCCAGGCCGAGGCACGGGTCGACGAAGACCGCGGCAAGATCGCGAGGGTCATCTACAACCGTTTGGATCAGGGGATGGCGCTTGGCATCGATGCGACCATCATCTATGCCACCGGGGAGCACAAGACCTCTTTGACGGAGTCGGATCTGGCCATCGACTCGCCCTACAACACGAGGGAGGTAACCGGCCTGCCGCCGACCCCCATTGGGGCCCCCGGTGCCGCCTCGCTGCGGGCGGCCGCTCAACCCACCCCGGGGGACTGGCTCTACTACGTCGTGTCAGACTGCGAGGGCCATCACGCCTTCTCGGTGGACTACGACGATTTCCTCGCCGACAAGGCCGCCTACCAGTCGCTGTCTTGCTGAGAGCCGGATCGACCAGCGCCGTCGGGGTGCTGGGGTGGCCGCTCGAGCACACGCTGTCGCCGGTTATTCACAACGCCGCTTTCCGAAGCCTCGGCCTCGACTGGATCTATTTCGCGTGGCCCGTGCCTCCTGAGCGCCTCGGGGCCGCCCTCGAGGGACTGAGGGCGCTCGGTGCCATGGGCGCGAACGTGACGATGCCCCACAAGGAGACCGTGCTTGGCCTTCTCGACGAGGTCTCGGGGGACGCTCTGGCCATCGGAGCCGTCAATACCGTCGAGCGCCTCGGGGAGGCCCTGGTCGGACACAACACCGACATCGACGGGTTCTCGCAGTTCCTCACGCAGGAGGCGGGGTGCGATCCGGTCGGCAGGAACGCCCTGGTCCTCGGATCGGGTGGCGCCGCCCGAGCGGTAGTCAAGGCGTTGGCCGACCTCGGGGCGGCCGGGGTGACGGTGGCCGCGCGCAACCCGACCAAGAGCTCCGAGCTCGAGCTTCTCTACCCCGAGGGCGTCACGCCCGCGACCTGGAGCGAGGCAGGGGACGCCGCAGCCAACAGCGACATCATCGTCAATGCGACGCCTCTTGGGATGAACGGCGAAGACGCACTCCCAGGTGCCACCTTCAACCGCCACCAGGTCGTCGTCGACCTCGTCTACCGGCCCCCGACAACCCGCCTGGTCGAACGCGCCCGCGCGGCGGGCGCAGGCGCCTGGGGGGGCCTCGGCATGCTGCTGGGTCAGGCTGCCGCCTCGTTTCGCATCTGGACCGGACAGGAGGCGCCCCTCGACACGATGTCGGCTGCTGCGCTCCGAGCGATAACGCAGGCCTAGACCGGCCGACCCCTCCTCTTCAGTCCGGCCCTGAGGGGCCGATAACCCACCAGGGACCAATTCGTTGACGCCGGGGACAGGAATCACCATGAAGAGTGCGATGGGACGCGCCAGACAGCTCGACGAGCTGCTCCTCGCAGGACTCGTCACCGAAGACCAGCTGGCGCTCGGGCGCGGCGAGGCCGCGCTGCGCGGTTGGCCGGTTGGACGCGCGCTTGTCGAGCTCGGCTTCGTCACCGACGAAGGCCTGGCGGTCGCGCTCGCCGAGCAGTACGGGCTCTCGTTCATCGACCTCACCGAGTCGAGCGTCGATGCCATGGCGGTTGCGATGGTCCCCGAGCCGGCGGCCCGGCGGCACAACTGCATCCCGGTTCGGTTCGAACAGGACCGGTTGGTCGTTGCCATGGTCGATCCCGCCAATGTCGTAGCGATCGACGACCTTCGGGCGCTCACCAAGCGAGACATCGAGATCGTCGTCGCCACCAAGAGCGACGTCTCTTCCGCCATCAACCGCTTCTACCGAATGGATTCGGCGGCGGAGAGCCTGGCCGAGGAAGCGGCCGCGGTCCAAGAGGCAGAGGACAAGAGCCTCGAGGATGCCGTCAAGTCGGCGGGAGCAGACGATGCTCCGATCATCAAGCTCGTCAACCTGTTGATCACTCAGGCGGTGAGCGACCGGGCCTCCGACATCCACATCGAACCGGAGGAGAAGGTGCTCAGGATCCGTTACAGGGTGGACGGCGTGTTGCACGAGGTGATGACCCCACCCAAGTCGGTGCAGGCGGGCATCACGAGCCGCCTGAAGATCATGGCGGACATAAACATTGCGGAGCGCCGCGTTCCCCAGGATGGGCGCATCGGCCTCGTCGTTCAGGGCAAGCAGATCGACATCCGGGTAGCGACCCTCCCAACCGTGCACGGGGAGAAGCTGGTGCTCCGGCTGTTGGACAAGTCGAGCGTTCTTCTGAAGCTGTCCGACCTTGGCTTCCTGCAGCACAACTACGAGCGGTTCAGGGAGTCCTTCAGCAAGCCCTACGGCCAGATTCTGGTTACCGGGCCCACGGGGTCGGGCAAGTCGACCACCCTCTACGCAACGCTCAACATCCTCAATAGACCCGAGGTCAATATCATCACGGTCGAGGACCCTGTCGAATACCGCTTGCCGGGCGTCAACCAGATCCAGACCCATCCAAAGGCAGGCCTGACCTTTGCCTCCGCTCTCAGATCCATTCTCAGGTCCGACCCGGACATCATCCTCATCGGCGAGATCAGGGACAGAGAGACGGCCCAAATAGCAACAGAGGCCGCGCTCACGGGCCACCTCGTCCTGTCCACCTTGCACACAAACGATGCACCCTCGGCTCTCACGCGCCTCGTCGAGATGGGGATCGAGCCCTACCTGGTCTCATCCGCCCTCGACTGCGTGGTGGCCCAGAGGCTCGCTCGTAATCTGTGCGACAGGTGCAAGGAACCGTACGCGCCGACCGATGAGGAGCTCAGGGCGGCGCAGTTTCCTGTGGCTGCCGGCGAAGAGCCTCCGAAGCTGTACAAGGCCGTGGGCTGCTCTAGCTGCGGGCAAACCGGCTACAAGGGCAGAAGCGCTCTGCACGAGGTCATGCCGGTAACCGAGGGCATCCAGAAACTGATAGTCGAGAACGGCTCGTCGGAGACGATCAAGAAGCTGGCCATAGAGCAGGGCATGATCACGCTGCGCCACGACGGCATGGCCAAGGTCAAGGCCGGCATCACCTCGATAGAGGAAATCCTGCGTGTCGTCGTCTGATTCCTTCGTCGAATTCCTCGCTGGGGCTGAACCTTTTCGCTTGGCCCGCCGATAACCGACGGGAGCCCTGCGAACGCAGGCCTACTAGCTGAGGAAAGCGCATGCAAACGAACAGGTTGAACGACGCAGTGGTCGAGCGCCCTTACGGCGCGACCGGCACCGTCACGGTGCCCGAGAGGGAGCCCGACCTCGGAGCCTTCCTCATGGAGATGATCGACGGCGGCGCTTCGGACCTCCACCTGACCGCAGGCCGGCCCCCGATGGTCAGAGTCAACGGCGCTCTGAAACCACTCGAGGGCTATCGGAAGATGGGCCGCCAAGACCTGCAGGAGATGATCTATTCGATGCTCACGCAGCGCCAGCGTGAGACCTTCGAGTCGAATCTCGAGCTCGACGTCTCTTACTCGCTTCCGGGTAAAGCTCGCTTTCGCGTGAACGTGTTCCAGCAGCGGGACTCGCTCGGATCGGTGATGCGAATGATCCCCTTCGAGATCAAGACGCTCGACCAGCTAGGCCTTCCTCCCTCGGTGAGGGAGTTCGCCGACCTCCGGCGGGGTCTGGTCCTCGTCACGGGCGTGACCGGCTCGGGGAAGTCGACCACGCTCGCAGCCATGGTCGACGTGATCAACTCCGAACGCCAGGAGCACATCATGACGGTCGAGGACCCGATCGAGTTCCTCCACAGCCACAAGAAGTCGGTGGTCAACCAGCGAGAGGTCGGCGTCGATACGCACGGGTTCGGAAACGCCCTCAAGCATGCGCTTCGCCAAGACCCGGACGTCATCCTGGTGGGCGAGATGCGAGACCTCGAGACCATCTCGACGGCACTGACCGCAGCCGAGACGGGTCACATCGTCTTTGGAACCTTGCACACGCAGGACGCGCCCCAGTCGATCGACCGTGTGATCGATGTCTTTCCCCCTCACCAGCAGCAGCAGATCCGGGTTCAGCTCGCCGGCACCCTTGCGGGCGTCGTGTCGCAGCAGCTCCTGCCTCTCGCCGGCGGCGCGGGTCGAGCGGTTGCAGCAGAGGTGCTGGTTGCTACTCCCGCAGTCAGAAACCTCATCCGGGAGGGGAAGACGCACCAGATCTACACCTCGATGCAGTCTGGGGGCCGGTACGGGATGCAGGTCATGGACCAGCACCTGGCCGAGCTGGTCAAGAAGAACAAGGTGACGTACGAGATGGCGCTCGAGCGCTGCCACCATGTCGAGGAGTTCAACCGCCTGGCGGGCAGACACTGATGGCCGACTCTTACGCATACCGCGTTCGGACCAAGGAAGGACGGCTCGTCACAGGAAACATAGAGGCCGACGGCGAGGCGGCGGTGGCGTCGCGCCTGCGTTCCCAGGGGCTCGTTCCCATCCAGATAACCAAAGAGTCGAAGGTCTCGATGAAGATGGAGATCAACCTTCTGCCCAAGAAGGTGAAGCTGAAGGACCTGGCCATCTTCTCGCGTCAATTTGCGACCATGATCAACAGCGGCTTGTCGCTTCTACGGGCGCTCAACATCCTGGCCGAGCAGACGGAGAATAAGTTGCTAGCGAGCTCGCTTGGGTCCCTGCGCGAGGACGTCGAACGTGGTTCCAGCCTGTCGGCGGCGATGACCAAGTTCCCCAAGGTCTTCAGCACCCTTTACGTCTCGATGGTTCGTGCTGGTGAGACCGGTGGCCAGCTGGACACCGTGCTCATGCGGGTCGCCGACACGTTCGAGGCCGACTACAAGCTAAGGCAGAAGGTCAAGTCGGCGATGACCTATCCGGTGGTGGTCGCGGGGATCGCGGTGATGCTGTTGACGATCATGCTGATCTTCATAGTTCCGACCTTCGCCAATATGTTCGACGACCTCGGCGGAGAGCTTCCCTTGCCCACGAAGATCCTTGTGGCGATCAGCGCGCAGGCCAAGATCATCACGCCCATTCTGGTATTGGTAGCAATCGCGGGGACGATCGCTTACAAGCGTGCTCGTAGGAGCAATGCCGCGGCAAGGCTCAAGTTCGACCAGGCCAAGTTGAAGATCCCCGTCTTCGGGGACCTCTTCAGGAAGGTTGCACTGTCGCGCTTCACGAGAACCCTCGGCCTGCTTCTGCGCGCCGGTGTGCCGGTTCTGCAGGCGCTCGACATCGTGTCGGAGTCGACCGGAAACGAGGTCCTGGCCCGTGCTTCCCAGGACGTCAAGGACAGCGTGCGCAGCGGCGAGAGCATGTCCGCGCCGCTCGGCCGCCACAAGATCTTTCCGCCCATGGTCATCCAGATGATCGCGGTGGGGGAGGACACCGGCGCCCTCGACGCGATGCTAGACAAGGTCGCCGACTTCTACGATCAAGAGGTGGAATCCACGACGGAGTCGCTGACCTCGTTGATAGAGCCGGTCATGATCGCGGTGCTCGGCAGCATCGTGGGGGCAATGGTCATCGCTCTCTACATGCCCATGTTCAAGATCTTCGACCTGATCAAGTGATCCGAGTGGCTCGCTGGGTAGTTTTGCGGAGAACCGGCAGCTAAAGGCGGCCTTCCCGTTCGCCGATAAATCTGGTAGCAAGCCGGAACCTTGTAGCACAGCAAAGGCAAACCCGTCGCGAGGCGGGGACGCAAAGCCACGGGGCCCTCGAGGCCAGCCGGGCTACCTGCGACAGGGTGGTCCTTCAGCGACCCCCCCACAGGCAGGCAGCAACCGAACAGTCCTGTAGATGTCCCCGGACCGGCTGCGGGGACACGAAGAAGGGGGAGGTGCTGGATGTTCCAGCGATTCCGCAGCATGAGAGAAGAGCGTGAGGGCGGTTTCACCCTCATCGAGCTTCTCGTAGTGATCCTGATCATCGCCATCCTGGCGGCGATCGCAATCCCGGTTTTCCTGAACCAGCGCAAGAAGGGTTGGGAGTCGCAAGCGGAGTCGGCCGTCAAGAACCTCGCCACGGCTCAGGAGTCGTATGCAACTGGCAATGACGGCAAATACACGGGCACTCTGTCCGATCTTCAAGGAGCGTCGAAGGAAGGGTTCACGTACTCGGCCAGCGAGCTGACCGTGAAGATCATCTACCCGGCCGCCGGCGCCACGGCGACCGACGGCTACTGCCTGCACGCGGAGTCCAAGAACGACACCAGCATCGACCGGTGGTACGCATCGGGTGTCGGTTCGCCGCAGAGCACGGCCTGCACCGGTCCTACCGGCTGATCGATCTAGGCATCACTGTAGGAGGGGCGGGGACCGGCTTCCCCGCTCCTCTTTTTTCTCCACGCCCCACTAAGGACCCTCATGCACAGGGACGACGGTTTCACACTCATCGAGCTGCTTGTTGTGATGGCTATTGCCGCCATCCTTTTGACCTTGGGCGGAAGTGCGGTCCGTCACTACTGGTTGCAGCGGCAGCTCACCGGGTCCGCCGATGAAGTCGTCGGTCAACTTCGCCAGCTGCAGGTGCTCTCGACATCGCAATCGCACCCGTTGGTCTACGGAGCCAGGTTCGTGGCCGGCTCGTCCGATTACTCGCTGGTTCGCTACGACCCCAAGAGCTTGTCGACCTCGGACGACGACGTCTGCTCGCCAATAGGTACGAGAAGCCTCGAGGGTTCGGCCACGGTGACGAGCGTCTCGTTTCAGCCGGCCCCCGGAGTTACGCCGCTGTGCTCCACCAAGTTTCCCGGATCGACGGCAAGCCAGTTCGTCTTCTTCTATGCGAGGGGGACCGCAACTCAGGGCGAGGTCGAGGTGACCGTCGATGCAATCGACCGCTCACGCACGGTCGAGGTGACGCCCATCACCGGAAGGGTTGAGCTGCAGTGAGCGTCTGGCGCGACAAAGGCTCCGCCGGCTACACGCTCATCGAGACGCTCGCGGCCCTGTTGGTCTTCTCGATCGTCACTCTCGGAGTGGTGCCGCTGCTTGCGAGCTCGCTCAGGGGTTCCAACCTGTCGAGGTCGTTCACCCGCGGCAAGAGCGTCGCGGTGCAGGCGATGGAGCGGGTCCGAGGTCTGCCGTTTTTCGAATCGGTGAAGAACCAGACGACCCCGGCCCGCGTTGACGTGCTGGATCTGTACTTCCCAGACAGGGTGTCGGGCAGCGGCGCTGGATACATATCGTCGGGAGACGACGCCGGGACCTTCAAGACCGTGTGCTCCGCTTCGTCGAAGCAGCCCAGCGCCAGTGCGACGCTCGCATGTCCGATCAACCTGAGCGACGGATCGGCCGGCTTACCGCAGGGCTACACGCTCACCTACAGCGCAGCTTTCGTGTCCCCGGTGACTACGGATACGCCGCAAAGCTTTCAGGTCACGCCGCCGCCGAGTGATTACAGCTGGAGCTCGGTCACAACGGAGCTTCCCCCCTCGCAGCTGCTCCGGCTGAACATCACCGCCGAGTGGGCGCTGGGAGGAAGAACCAAGCAGTTCTCGCTCGCAAGCCTCATCGGCCCCCGCAGGCTGACCCCCGACAAGCTCAGAGCTACCGCGCGCACCGACTACGCGGTGCAAGCCTTCACCTCCTTTACCGACCCGCTGGGCCGGACCAGCAGCTTGGTGGCGACCGCAGGGCGCTCGACCTCCGCAGTGGAGATCCAGGCGACCGCTGCGGCGGAGACCGATGTGCGCGCCGCCCAGCTCACCCTGACGCGGGGGGAGTTCGAGGGGACGCCGGGCTCGACCTTCGTGGACGAGTCGGGGGCCTCGGTGGTCCTGAGGGCGCCGCCCAACAGCTTTCCGGCGCCGGACGCATCGGCCGGTTCGATCGCCGCAATCAACACGGACCTCGTGCCGGCGGCTCAGGTCGCCTTTGCCGACGCCACCCTCGTAAACGATCCGGGGGCCGAGGTCGTCAACGAGCTCCCGAAGACCTCGGGCCCCTTTGAGTTCACGGGCGGGGGCGAGCTCTTCTGGGTCAACAATCAAGCGGACACGAGAACCACGGCCGCCCTCAAGCTGGACCCCACCGCTCACGTGTTGTCCGTTGCGCCCTTCGGCGGCGGCAAGATAAGCGGGAGCTCGTCGGCGGAGACCACTCCCACGGTTCCGGCGTCTCTTCGAAGGGTCGAGACCGCGGCCTCCGCCTCCATTGGAAGGCTGCTCCTGCTGCCGACGACCTTCATCCCTGGGGACAAGGCCGTCCTGTCGCTGTTCAACTTTGCGGCCGCGACGACCTGCCGGTCGACCGGGAGCGCCTCGACGTCGACCGCCTCCGCGACGTGGAGCAGCACGCTGCGCTATTACCGCGACGCCAACCTCCAGGATGGCGGTATTCCGGTGGTCGAGGCGGTCGACGTACCGTTCAACTCGGACAACGCGGCGACGGTCCTCGCGGACTTGAAGTCCACGAACCCGATCGTGTTCGACGGGCTAACCGACCAAGAGGATGTCCATCTCTTTCGAGTGACCGACTCCACCGGGAACGTCCTCCAGAACGGCTACCTGGACAGCTTCACAACGACCAGCCCAAAGGCGATCGTCGAGGCGACAGGTGCGACCTCGGCCTCCCTGGACTCGGCGATCGGCATCATTACTGCCCCCACCGATCCCCAGGACCCGAACACCTCGCTGAACGTGGCGCTCGGCAAGCTCTCTTGTGAGGCGGTGGACAAGCGTGCCTAGCTCCTTCGCTACCGACTCCCAGCGCGGCTTCACGTTGATCGAGATGCTCGTTGCCATGGGGCTCTTCGCAGTCGTGTCGGTGGGGTTCTACACAGTGATGTTCTCGGTGTCCTCGGGTTCCGACAGGACGACGTCGGTGTCGGGCGTGTCCCAGGAGGCCCGCCTCGGCTTCAACCGCTTGGTGAGGGACACGCGGGAGGGTCAGGCCCTGAGGAGCGCGCAGTCGAGCTCCTACTCGGTCGACATCGACTTCAACGGCAACGGCAGCATCCAGCCAACGCCGGCCGATCCGTCCGGGGACTACGAGCGCGTGAGGTTCCAGTTCAATCCGTCGAGTAACCGCAGGGGAACTGTGACCTTGAACGGAGAGGTGCTCATGCGCGGGGTCGACTGCCTGCGGGACGGCTCTGGCAACTGCCGTCAACCCGTCTTCACCTACTCGAGCGGGCGACTGGAATACGACTCGAACAAGAACGGCTCGGTGTCTGCAGGCGAGATCGACCAGGCCCCCGGCGTCGGCAACAACAACGGGGCGCTCGACGGCGACGAGCTGGGCTTCATCTCGGAGGTGACCATCGCGATGCAGGTCACAGAGGACGAGGCGACGAGCGAGTTCTTCACCCAAGTGCAGCTGAGGAACCAGCGATGAACCGGATTGGGAACCAGAGGGGAGTTGCGATGGTGACCGTGCTGTTCGTCGGCGCCGCGCTCACCGCGGTCACCTCGGTGGCAGCGCTGACGACGATCCAGGAGCTGCGGGCCGGGCGCGAGGATCGCAAGGCAACAGAGGCGCTGTCGTACGCAGAGGCGGGCATCGACCGGTTCATTCAATTGATCAGAAGCGGGCGGTTCACCTATGCGCAGCTGCGTACCGCGGGATGCAACGGCAAGCCCGCTCTTGCCATTCCTACCGGCAAGATAGGAAGCGGAAGCTTCAGCGCCGAGCTGGTTCCTTTCAACCCAGACGCGTCCGTTCCTGCGGGAAAGCTCCCCCCTCAGACCTGCAGCCCCGAGACGGGGGGTCCCCCCCTCAGCGCTCACGACCGCAACGCGTACTTTGCGATCACCGCGACCGGATGCGCGATCCCGACTCCGACATGCACGAGCAACTCTCCAACCGTTCAACCCGACGCCAAGCGGGTCATCCGCCAGGTCGTCGCCGTAAAGCCACTTGGCTTCCCCATTGGGATCTACGCCAACCGCATCGAGGGCAACGGGACGCCAAGCATCATCGGTGCCAGCATGGTGTCGGAGACGGTGATCACCGGCCGTAAGCAACTCGAATTCACCGGCATCGACCCCTATTACAAGATGAGTGACTTCTTCTCGACGTCGGGGGTCAGCGGCCGCTCGATGACCGAGCAGGTTCCCTCTGCCGCCCACGCCGCGCAGGGAATATTTCTCCAATCCAACGGAAGCGTCCCCGAGTTCACGGGTGGCGCGGAGGGGACCAAGAACTGCGGCGCGAACAAGAGTGGCAAGCCGAACGGCACAGGGAGCACACAGTCGCTGTGGGACAGCGACGGCTCCTCCGGATCCGGTCCGATCACCGGCGGGTGCGACGGCCAGACGGGGTTTCCGCTGTCGTCACGCTTCTCCGCGAACGACCTCGTGACGGCGAGGCCCAAGTTGCTCGACGAGCAGGATCACCAGCTCCTGAAAGAGGCCGCCAAGGCAAGTGGGCTCTATTGCTCGATCAGTGGCTCGACCTCGAGCTGCACGCTGGCCGGCGCACCCATCACGGCGTCGTCGAATTGGCAGACCGGTCAAGTCTCGACGCCCTTGCAGGGCCAAGGCATCAATAACTTCGTCGCCTACTTCGACTTCCTCACCGGCACCCCGACCTCCAATGAGATCAGATGGAATGCGGACGTTTGGAGCTGTGACGCCGCCAACCCCGATAACACGAAGTCGGTGGTCATGGTCGTTAGAAACGGCGGGGCGGACCTGAACTCCAACGTCAAGGTCAACGGCGCGGTCATCCTGGACGGCGAGATCAAGTACACGGGTGGCGCCACGATCAACGGGACGGTCATAGCCGATCGCTTCAACGTGGTTGGAGGGGCGACCTTCCAGCTCGATGAATGCTGGGTGCAGAACATGCCGGGCCCCTTTCTCGACGTCGTCCCTACCCACTGGAGCGAGCTCGATCGCTGAGCAGCTCCACGGAATGTGCCTAGAGGAATGTTGCCCAGACGGTAAAGGGCCAGTGGTGCGTGCCGATATTGCTCTTGACCGCTGTTGTGCACCATTGTTCAATGTGTTCCCGCCCAAAAGGCGGGGATGACCAATGGTCGACATCTATCCGAAGGTGAGGCTGGGATGGCCGTACGGGACTTCGATGAGCACTTGCTCACCGTGGCCGAGGTCGCCCAGATCATGCGCGTGTCGAACATGACCGTGTACCGCCTTATCAAAGCCGGGCAGCTTGCCGCCATACGCGTCGGCAAGAACTACAGGATCCGGCGACGGGATGTCGAGCGCTATCTGACTGAGCGAGCGGTCTACACGGAGAGGTAGGCCGTGGGTATCGGATCGGCCCCTGTGGTCGGTCTGGACATCGGCACCAGCGCGGTCAGAGCAGCCCAGATCACCTCCGGGAGGTCCGGCCCTTCGCTGGTCAAGTTCGCCCAGGTCGCTCTGCCTCCAGGAGTCGTCGCGCAAGGCGAGATCCGCGACGAGGGGTCTTTGTCAGAGGCCATAGCAGAGCTGTGGAAGCGGGCCAAGCTGCGGTCTAAGAAGGCAGTCCTTGGAGTGGCGAACCAGCGCGTTGTCGTGCGTCAGGTCGAGCTGCCGTACCTGGAGGAGAAGGAGTTCAGGTCCTCTCTGCGCTTCCAGATCGCCGATCACATCCCCCTGTCCGTGGACGAGGCGGAAATCGACTATGAGATCCTGGCCGACTACGAGTCTGCCGATCAGGGCCGCGTCATGCGGGTCCTGCTCGTCGCCGCCTCGAGCGACATGGTGGAACAGTTCGTGGGCGTCGCCGCGGCCGCAGGCCTGCAGCCCGTTGGAGTCGACCTGGCCCCCTTTGCAATCGCCAGAGCAGTTAGTCCCGCGGCGCGGGGCGAGGTCGGTCTGGCGGGGGCCGAGGCGATCGTGGACATCGGCGGTGAAGTGACCAACATCGTGGTTCACCACAACGGCGAGCCCCGCTTCGTTCGGATCCTCGTCATTGGGGCAGACGACGCCACTCACGCTCTGGAGCAGGCGATGGGATGGTCGTTCGAGGACGCCGAGGCTGCCAAGTTCGACCTCGCCGGAGGCTTCGGATCGGAGGATGCCCGGCGGGTCGTGGCGGGCCCGGTGACCAGGTTGGTGCAGGAGATCCGGGGCTCGATCGATTACTACCTTTCACAAGAGGACAGCGAGCCGGTGTCCTCGGTCTTGGTGACCGGAGGAGGCTCACTCACGCCCGGCCTGCTCGACGAGCTCGAGCAAGCGCTGGAACAGTCGGTCGAGGTGGCGGCACCTCTGGCGGAGGTCGACGTCACGAGGTCAGGGCTCACCGATGAGCAGGTCGCCCAGGTGGAGCCCGTTGCCGCCGCGGCCGTCGGATTGGCGCTGGGAAGAGACGGCCGATGATCCGACGCATCGATCTCCTGCCGCAGATGTATGCGAGGAGGCAGCGCGAGCGGCGTGTTCTCACCGGCATCTTGATTGGTGGAGCGGTCTTGCTGAGCCTCTTGCTGTTCTATTGGTTCCTTCTAGGGGGGCGTCTCTCCGTCGCCAATGAGGATCTCGCCGCGGCCCGGGCGCGCAACGACGAGCTCCAGAGCCAAGTCGACGAGTTGCAGGTCTACTCCGACATGGCAGCAGATGTGACCTCGAAGAGGGCCGCGTTGCAGGCGGTTCTGGCAGGAGACGTCGCGTGGCCCTCGGTCCTGAACGACATCTCAAGCATCCTTCCCGGTGAGATCTGGCTGCGTTCCATGACCGCATCGGCCGGCGCGACCGAGGGTGCGACGCCCGTGGGGACCGAGACCGCGCCGGTGCGGATCTCTGATCAGGTCGCCTACGGTCGCATCCAGTTCCAGGGCTCCTCTTTGTCTCAGCCCGGAGTCGCCAAGTGGCTCTTGAGTCTCGACACCGTCAAGGAGTTCGACAGCGTCTATTTGAACGACGCAACGGAGACCGAAGCGACCGAAGCGGGTGGCCGCGAGGTGGTTGACTTCGACAGCACGCTCGAGCTGAACGCCAAGGCTGCCGCCTTCCATCCCTTCCTCGAGGGTCTGGAGTGAGCGCCCGCGCCCGGATGGTGCTCACGTTGGTAGCGGTGCTTCTCGTACTGCTGGCTACCTACTTCTTCTTGATCAGGAGCCGTCAGAGCGACCTGACCGAGGTCAACAAAGACATTGCGGCGGAAGAGGATCGCTCCACCGTTCTGACCACCGAGCTGGCGCGCCTGCGAGCGCTCGAGAAGCAGGCGCCGCAATTGCGGGCGGCGCTTCAGAAGTTCACCAAGCTGGTGCCCGAGGACTACGACATTCCCGAGTTTATCTTCCAGGTCCAGCAGGCGTCGGTCGAAGCGGGCCTCGACTTCGTGAAGATCACCCCGGAGCTTCCCAAGTCGCCGCCCGAGACAACGGCGGTGGCCGAGGTCAGGATGACGGTCGGCGCCAAGGGCGGCTACTTCGCGGTTCAGGACTTCATGCGCCGCCTCTACGAGCTCGAGCGGGCGTTGAGGATCGACAACTTCACCATGACGGGTGAGCAGGATCCCAACGGGGGCGCGACCACCATCGACCTCCAGGCGACCGCCCGCATCTTCTTCCAGGGAACCACGACCCCCGCGACGACGACTACCACCGCGCCGGCCCCCAGCCCGGCGCCGAGCCCCACGGGTTAGGCGATGTCGACTTCGTCTCGTTCTCTGGGTGGGTCGGCGTCCAAGCGCCAGCTCATCATTGTGGCGATTCTGTTCGCCGTCCTTCTGATCGTCCTGGCGGTCACCTTCCTTGGAGGAGGTGGTGGGGGAGACGACACCTCGGCGGAGGCCGACGTTCCGGTTGCGGCGCCGACGGCTACGCCATCCCCAACCGCCCCTGCCATCCCCGGAGGCAAGAATGACGACAAGAAGGTGAAGAGCTTCGACGTCTTCGCTTCTCGGGACCCCTTCGAGCCGCTCGTCGACACCACCGGAGGGGGTGACGGCGCGACGACCGGCGCCACGGACGAGGGGACAGGGACGACCGACACAGGCGACACCACGGGAACCGGCGACACCACGGGCACCGGCGGTACCACGGGAACCGGCGACACCACGGGAACCGGCGACACCGGTGATGGGACCGGCACCGGTGACGGCGACACCACGGATGACGGCAGCGGTTCGGGGGACTCGGGGAGCACGGGCGCCCAGGAGGGCGACGCGGCGGGCGATGGGACCCAGATCGTCTCCGGCAGGGAAGTGAAGCTAATCGATGTTTTCGATCGCCAAGGCTCCCGAGCGGCCCGCGTGCAGGTGAACAGCACCGTCTATACCGTGGGGCGCGGCGAGCCGTTCGCAGATGGCTTCCGGGTGATGTCGTTCTCGGGTGACTGTGCATCGATCGACCGGCGCGGCGACAGCTTCACCCTGTGCGAGGGCGAGATGGTCCGGAAGTAAGCGCCCGGTGAGATGGAGTAGTCCGGCGATGTGACGTACGACTACGATCCCAACGGCAACATGACCTCGAGCTCACAGGGATGAAGCTGTCCACAACGCCAAGGACCAGACGACCTCCATCACGCCGCCTGGGGGCGTGCCCTTCGACATGACCTAGGCGGACGCGAGCCAGGACGAACGAATCACCGCAGGCAACAAGGGCTTCTCCTACGACCTCCTCGGAGTCGCAGTCGAGCAGCCCCCGGTCGGAGGGGTCAAGGCACCGCCCGTGACCTCCTACACGCGGGACCCGGACGGCAAGCTCATCAGCCAGCGGACGCCCACGGGCAGGCACTACTACCTGTTCGACGCGCTCGGTTCGGTGGTGGGCCTGACCAACGCATCCGGAGAGGTCGTCGCACGGTACCGGTACGATCCGTATGCAAGCTCATCAGCGACGAGCCCCTGGTCGACAACCCGTGGCGCTTCGCAGGAGGCTACTTCGACAAACAGACCGGCCTCTACAAGTTCGGCACCCGCTACTACGACCCCGGCCTGCTGCGGTGGACACAGACGGATCCGGTCAAGGGCCAGCTGTCCAGCCCAATGTGTTGAATCAGTACTTGTACGCTGCCTGCGACCGGTCAATCACTTGGATCGCAGCGGTCGCTCGCATTGCGCCGCAGGAAGCACGATCGGGGGATTCTGGGGCGTTGCAACCAGAGCGCTCATGGGTCTAGGAGGAGCAACATTTGGCATCACAACCTCATTCGGCGCGGGCTTTGCGATTGCAGGCGCAGCAATAAGCTATGGCTGTGAGGAAGAAGAATAGGGTTAAGTCTTGAAGCCATAGGGTCCGAGGCATCGCAAGTTGTCGGGAGAGACGAATATCGCATGCACGTCGCAGTCAAGGTAGCTTTCGTGATGGCTGCGGTGATCATCCTCATCAGTGCTATTTTGCTTCTTAGCGGTACGATCACGCGATTTGAATTTCTTCCTTTCTCAACAATCGCTTTACTGGGCCCTTCCGCAGTCTGGTTATTGGTAGAACGCCGAAGGAGTAAATGAGGATCTCAACCTCCTAGTCCGCCATCGACGCCAAGGGCAACGTCGCTCGACCAGCTACACCTGCAACAGCAACGTCAAGGAGTACACCAACAACGACTGAAGCACCTCTGGCCGCCGGTGGAGTACGAAAGGAGGTACTACGAGAAGATCAGCAGGCCTCAACTAGAAACTGTCCACTGAACCGGGGGAACTCCACAAATGACGATGCACGAGGTGATTCGGATCTTTCGGCGCACCGCGTTAGCCGTGTTTGCTGGCCTGTGCGCGTGGTTCTTGGTACAGGGACTCTGGGAAGGTTTCCTTACGATGTTTGCTTCGCTGGTTGTCTTAGTGCTCTTAGAGATAGACGACAGGATATCGAAGACCGCAAAGGTCACTAACCCTAAATTGTTGATCCAGATCCCTCTGCGGACCCGGCTTTGGATTCTTGGCGTGTCGCTGGTCACCCTCCTCCTGCTTGCCGCGTGGCCGACCCTCAGGCACGTCCTCTAAGAACCCCGTGCTTCATGATGTCGAGGGAAGCTTTCACCCAGTCACCACCAACGTCTCCGGCTTGGGTGAGCTGGTTGGGTAAGTACCTACTGGTCCACCGCACCCGGGCGTATGAATCCACGGGTGGAGTCTGGTTCTAAACGAGAGTGTCCGGTACCGGCCGGGGATGACTCCACCGCACCCTGTCGCCGCCAGCACCGTGGCGCTGACTTTGAAATCGACGGTCTCCTCGGCCGGGACCGGATCTGCGGAAGTGACTTGATAGAAGGCTGACGCTGAGTCTCGACGCCCGGTTGTCCTTCCGCAGGTCCACATAGTAGGCCCGGTCCAGAGAAGGAGGCCAGTCATGAACGTGGTCGGTGGAATCGATTCGCACAAGCGGACCCTCGCCGCGGCAGCCGTGGACGAGCTCGGTCGAGTGCTCGACGTCGCACAATTCACCAACAGCGACGCGGGACACAGGCAGCTCGACACATGGGCGAGCGTCCACGGTGTGTCGAGGATCGGAGTGGAGGGCTCCGGGAGCTACGGAGCAAGCGCGTGTCGTCATCTCCTGCTGGCCGGCCACGACGTTCGGGAAGTGCCGGCGTTTCTGACCCACAGGGAGCGCAAGAAACGGCCTTCGAAGGGAAAGTCCGACCCCTCGGATGCAATCGCGATCGCGCGTGTGGTGGCGCGGGAAGAACCGCTCTTCTCCGTCCAGAGGAGCCCCATTCTCGAGGATCTCAAGCTCCTAAGCGACCACCACGACCAGCTCAAACGGGCCCGCAACCAGACCGCCAACCGCACGCACCGCTGTCTGGTGGCGCTCGACCCCGCCTATCACGAGCGCATTCCCAATCTCACGGCCGCCAAGCACATTGCCTCCGTGCTCAGGTTCCTCCGAGGTAACAACAGCGTGCGCGCGGAGCTAATCCGCTCCTATGTCCGTGAGCTCCGTCGCCTCGATGCCGAGTTGAAGGTCATTAGGGGCCAGATCGCACTCAAGATCAAGGAGTCCGCGACGACGCTGACGGAGCTGCGAGGCGTCGGACCGGTCCTGGCAGCCAAGATCCTGGGAGAGGTTGGGGACATCGGACGCATCCGATCCAAGGCCGCCTTCGCCATGCTCAATGGGAGCGCGCCGTTGCTCGCGTCGTCGGGAGCCACCAACCGGCATCGACTCAATCGGGGAGGCAATCGACAGCTGAACTCTGCTCTGCACATGATCGCGGTCAGCTGCCTGCGCACGGATCCAGACACGAGGGCCTATGTCGCGCGGCGAACGGGCGAAGGCAAGTCAAAGAAGGAAGCGCTTCGGTGCTTGAAGCGGCACCTCTCCAACGTCGTCTACCGCCAGATGTTGCCCGAGCTGAGGGAGCTCGCGATCGCCGCTTGACACACATAGAAGGTCGATTTCCTTGGACACCCGATAAGCGGACATGATGATGGTCCGCGGAGGAGGTGATCCGTGGGACACGGGAGGTCTGCGGTGGCGACACCGAAGCGTGACGAACGACCGGCGGAGTCACGCTGGTCGGCACGGAGGAAGGCCGACGCGGTGGTTCGGCTGTTGCGCGGTGAGAGCCTCGACGAGCTGAGCCGCGAGCTGCGTGTCGAAGCGCACAGGCTGCAGGCGTGGCGGGACGAGTTTCTGGCCGGCGGCATAGAGGGGTTGAAGGCAAAGCCGTTGCAGCCGGAGGACCGCAAGCTCAAAGAGGCCGAACGCAAGATCGGCGAGCTGACGCTCGAGAACGAGGTGCTGCGGGCGGCGACCCGAAAAAGGGGGCTCTCGATCCCGCCGCGGAAGCGGCCGAGATAGCCGTGGAGCTCGACCTCGCGCGCAAGCGAGTGTGCGACGTCCTCGGCGCGCCGCGCTCGACGATCTACGCCCGCGAGGCAGCCGCGATCCGGGACGAGGGCGGTGTGGTGATCGGCTTCCCCAAGCGCGGCCCCAGCACCCAGATCTCCGACGAGCGCTTGCTGGAGCTGATCCGTGAGGTGATCGAGGAGAGCCCCTTCTCGGGTGAGGGCCATCGCAAGATCACCGCCTATCTACGGCGCAACAAGAAGGTCCACGTCGGCCGCAAGCGGGTCCTGCGCATCATGCGAGCCAATGGCCTGCTGGCTCCTCAACGCGACAAGAAGCGCCGTAAGGCCCGACCCCACGACGGCACCATCATCCCCGAGGGCCCCGATCTTCTGTGGGGAACGGACGCGACCATGGCCTGGACCAGAAACAACGGCTGGGTGTGGGCCTTCTGCTGTGTCGACCACTTCACCGCCGAAGCGTGGACCTCGGTTGCCAAGCGGGGCGACCGCTTCGCCTGCCTCGAGCCGATCTACGACGCGGTCACCGACCGCTTCGGCCGCGTCGACGCCGACGTCGCCCGCGGCATCGCGCTGCGCCATGACTGGGGACCGCAATACACCTCGGGCCACTTCCAAGGGGCCATCACCTGGCTCGGGATCGAGGACAGCCCTGCGTTCGCCGGCGAGCCGCCGTGCAACGGCTGCGCCGAGCGCTTTATCCGGACGCTCAAGGAACAATGCTTGTGGGCACGCCTCTACGAAGACATCGAGGACCTCCGCCAGGCAGTGCTTGAGTTCACCCGTCGATACAACGAGCAGTGGCTCATCGAGCGACACGGACACTGCACACCGCGCGAGGCTTACGCGGCCGCGATGGAGAGCAAGGCAGCATGATGGTTAAGGTCAGGAAGTTGTCCAAGGAACCGGGCCCGGTTCACTGGCTATTGCTGGAGGCGCACTGCTTATGATGATTGCCGGCAGTTCCGTGGCTGCAGCCGTCGTTTCGGCGGTTCAGGCGTGCTCTTAAAGAGGGCAGACTGGTCAAGGTGCTTAAGTTCACGGGTACGCTTCTCGTAGTTCTCTTGGGAACCGTGGGCATCCTCAAAGGGTTAGATTGGCTCTTACGCAAACACTCGTGGCGCTTCCTGGTGATACTGCCACTTGGTCTTGTCATCGGCGCGTTGTTGGCGGCGCTGCCTCCCATCGTTGCTCAGAAGCCGCGTCTTGCCATCGTGTCGGCAGCTCTGGTCATCGGATTCGTAGTGACGTACGTTCTCAAGGGCTTAGTGAGAGTCACTCAAGAATCGCGCTCAAGCCATACGACGAGGCATTGAATCAGGCGGGGAAAGTGTCCCTTGAATACCCGCACATAGACTCCCTCCCTGCATCGATGCTCTTCAACATCACCGACCGTGTCTGGCAGGCAAAGATCATCCACGCCTTCTGGGAGGGCCCGCGCGTTCAGTGAACACCACCGTTTACACCGTGGGCGCGGCGAGCCGTTCGCAGATGGCTTCCGGGTGATGTCGTCCTCGGGCGACTGTGCATCGATCGACCGGCGCGGCGCCAGCCTCACCCTGTGCGAGGGCGAATCGGCGAACAAGTAACGCGCCCCTTCTTCACGCGGCGACGCACCGGCCCGAACGGTTCAAATGCTCGGTGGCCCCCACAGGGTGCGAGGATTGCTCCATGAACAGGCTTCGGTATCTCACCGCGGGGGAATCGCACGGCCGGGCCCTGGTCGCAGTCCTCGAGGGCCTGCCCGCGGGGCTCCCCGTCTCGATCAAGGCCATCGAGGACGAGCTCGCCAGGCGGCGGGCGGGCTACGGCCGGGGGCCCCGCATGAAGATCGAAAAGGATGCGCTCGAGGTCGTCGCGGGGGTGAGAGGGGGCCTCACCTTGGGAAGCCCGGTGGCAATCACGATCGCCAACTCGGAATGGGACAAGTGGTCTCACGTGATGGCGGTCGAGGGCAGTCCCGGAGGACGGGAGCTGACGCGTCCCCGCCCGGGGCACGCCGACCTTCCCGGGATGCTCAAGTACGACTTCGACGACGCACGGAACGTCCTGGAGCGCGCCAGCGCACGAGAGACCGCCGCCCGCGTCGCGATAGCAGCTCTAGCCAAGGCGCTGCTTGCTCGCATCGGCGTCACCGTCATCTCGCACGTGGTTCGCATCGGGACCGTGGCGGTTCCCCTCGACGCACCCACCCCCGGCCCCCGCGACCTCGAGTCCATCGACTCATCCCCGGTGCGCTGCTTCAACGAGGCGACAACCGACGGGATGGTTGCGGAGATCGAGGCCGCGGGTGCCGACGGGGACTCGCTGGGGGGAATCGTGGAGGTGGTTGCGTTCGGCCTGCCCGCAGGACTCGGCTCGCACGTTCATTGGGACCGAAAGATAGATGGGCGTCTTGCGGGAGCCCTCATGGCGGTTCCTGCGATCAAGGCCGTGGAGGTGGGCGACGGCTTTGCATCTGCGGCTCGGCGAGGCTCGGTTGCGCACGATGCGATCGAGCCCGATCTCACCAGGTCGACCAACCGAGCGGGGGGAACAGAGGGCGGCATGACGATAGGGGGCCAGCTTCGTCTGCGGGCCGCAATGAAGCCGTTGTCGACCTTGAAGAAGCGCCTGCCGACCGTCGACCTGGCGACCGGGGAGCCGGCGGAGGCGTTTCAGGAGCGAACCGACGTCTGCGCGGTGCCTGCGGCCGGAGTCGTGTGCGAGGCAGTGATGGCCCTGGTCCTTGCCGACGCGGTTCTCGAGATGTTCGGTGGTGACACGATGGACGATCTGGTGGCGGCGCACGAGCGCTACCTGCGGCGGACGTCGCAGCGCCTGGAGCGGTGATAGTTCTCGTGGGTTTCATGGGGGCGGGCAAGTCGACGGTCGGCCCGCTGCTCGCAGACCGGTTGGGGCTCTCGTTCATGGACACCGATCAGGTGATCGAGCAGCGCGCCGGCGCCTCCATCGAGGCCATCTTCGCCACTGCTGGGGAGCCGACCTTCCGGGCCCTCGAACGCGAGGTGGTGGCAGAGGCGCTGGCGGAGGCCCCCGGGGTCGTCGCTCTCGGCGGAGGCGCGCTGGAGGACCCGGGTACCCGGGCAGCATTGCGAGGGTTTCGAGTGGTTCATCTAGAGGTCGGTTTCGAGGAGGCGCTCAGGCGAGTGGGTGGCGAGCGTCCCATGCTCCGGTCGAGGGAGCCGAGGGGGCTGTTCGAAGAGCGCGCCGAGCTCTATCGCTCGGTCGCAACAGATGTGGTCGCCACCGACGGACGCTCGCCGGATCAGGTCGCGGTGGCGATCGCGGCGGCGGTCGAGTCGAAGGAACCGTCCCGGGCCGTCACCGTGGACCTCGCGGAGAGGTCGTATCCGGTCCACATCGGACAGGGGACGGCCGCCCGCGCCCCTGAGCTGCTCCCAGGCATCAAGGATGCGGAGAGCGCTTTCGTCATCACCCACCCGAGGCTTGTCGAGCTGGCGGCTCCCTTGATCGAGACCCTTCGGTCCGCGGGTCTCAGGGTCGTCACCACACCGATCCCTGAGGGCGAGGAGTCGAAGTCACTGGCCACGGCCGCGACCCTGTACGACAAGCTGGCCGCGGGGAACATACGCCGGGACGATCTCGTCATCGCCCTGGGCGGGGGAGTGGTCACCGATCTTGCGGGGTTCGTGGCGTCGACCTACTACCGGGGTATTGGGGTGGCGCACTTCCCGACAACGCTTCTGGCCCAGGTCGACGCGGCCATCGGGGGCAAGACCGGGGTGAATCTGGATGCCGGCAAGAATCTCGTGGGGACGATTCATCAACCGGTCGGCGTGGTCTGCGATGTCGCCTTGTTGCGAACCCTGGACGAAGCCGAGCTAAGAAGCGGTCTCGCAGAAGTGATCAAGTACGGGCTCATCCGGAGTCCCGAGTTACTCGACCTGGTGGCAGACAACGTCGATGCGATCCTGGCCCGTGACGCGAGGGTGCTTATAGAACTCGTTACCCGCTGCGTCGCAATCAAAGCCGAGGTCGTCTCTGCCGATGAACAAGACATCGGTGTTCGAGCGATCCTGAACTACGGTCATACCTTCGCTCATGCTCTGGAACAGGCTGCCGGTTACCACGGCATGCGCCACGGCGAGGCGGTCTCCATCGGTATGATGGCCGCCGCTCACGTCGCTCGTGAGCTCGGCCGCGTCGACGATTCGGTCGTGGACCGCCATCGAGAGGTCCTGAGCTCTGTGGGGCTGCCAACCTCTGCGCCGTTAGACATCGAGGTGCTCGAAAAAGCGTGGCAGCACGACAAGAAGTATCGAAAGGGGGTTCGCTTCGTGCTCTTGCGCGCGATTGGTGACGCAGAGGCGGGCATCGCCGTCCCCCGCGAAGCTCTGCTCAAAATGGTTGCGAGCATGGCGTCGTGAGGGCCCTCGTTGTGCATGGCCCCAACCTCAACCTGCTTGGAACTCGGGAGCTGGAGGTGTACGGCCCACAGACCTTGGCCGAGATCAACGAGGTCATACGCACAGAGGCGGCCGCCATCGGGATCGACGTCGACATCCACCAGACGGCGCGCGAGGGAGAGATCATCGAGCTTCTTCATGGGGCGATTGGTGACGCGGACGGTGCCGTGCTGAACCCTGCGGCGTACGCTCACACGAGCCGTGCAATTGCGGACGCCATCAGGGCGGTGCCGTACCCGGTGATCGAGGTCCACTTGTCGAACATCCATGCTCGTGAGCCGTGGCGCCGTCGGTCCGTCACCGCGGAGGCTGCACGAGGAATAGTTGCAGGGTTCGGCGCACACTCCTACGGTGCTGCGTTGTCCCTGCTGAAAGGAATGGTGCAGTGATGGATTACGAGGGCCGGATCGCGAAGCTGCAGGGCGAGCTGGCGACAGAGGGCGTCGACGCGGTGCTCATTACCAACCTCACGAACGTTCGCTACCTCACAGGCTTCTCGGGGACCAACGGACAGGTGCTCGTCGGCCCCCGCACGGCGCAGTTCTTCACCGACGGTCGCTACGCGGCGCGCGCCAAGGACCTGGTCTCGGGGGTCGACATCAACGTCTACCTCACTCGCCTTACGGACGTGCTCGTGGATCATCTGAGGTCGGCCGGCATCGACAAGCTCGGCGTCGAGGCGAAGACGATGACTCTTGCTCAGCGTGACGACCTTGGTGAGCGCCTCGAGGGCGTGGAGCTTGCCTCCACTTCCGGCCTGGTCGAAAAGCTCAGGAGGACCAAGGGCGAAGCCGAGATAGCCCTGATGCGAACGGCGATCGCCATCGGCGACCAGACCTTTGGGTACATCGTCGAGCGGCTGGCCCCGGGTCAGACAGAAAGAGAGATAGCCCTCGAGCTCGAGGTTCACATGAGACAAAGCGAGGCAGACGAGGTGTCGTTCGATCCCATCGTGGGCTCCGGGCCCCTCTCGGCTCACATACACCACAGCCCGAGCGACAGAAGCTTCGAGAAGGGGGACCTCGTGCTGCTCGACTTCGGGTGCAGGGTCGATGGTTATTGCTCCGATCTGACCCGCACGGTGGTCCTGGGTGGCGCGACGAACGAGCAGAGGGAGCAGTACGACATCGTCCTTGCGGCTCAGGCAGCGGCGTTGGACGCCATGAGGGTCGGGGGCGCCGGCAAAGAGGTCGACCGCGCCGCGCGCGCGGTCATCGAGCAGGCAGGGCATGGTGATGACTTCGGACACGGCCTCGGCCACGGAGTTGGTCTCGACGTCCACGAAGCTCCGAGTCAAAGCCGGATCTCGGAAGACACCTTGGCGGCGGGCGACGTCGTCAGCAACGAGCCGGGCATCTATGTGGTGGGGTCGGGGGGCATTCGGATCGAGGACCTCGTCCTGGTAACCGAGTCCGGCCCCGAGGTCCTCAGCGCGGCGCCGAAGCAGGAGCTGATCGAGCTGTGATGATCTCCACCAACGACATGAGGCCCGGACAGAACCTCGATTTGGATGGGACGCTGTTCACGATCACTACCTATCAGCACGTCAAGCCGGGCAAGGGGCAAGCCTTCGTCAAGACAAAGCTAAAGAATGTCAAGACGGGGGCCGTCATCGACAGGACCTTCAGGGCCGACGAGAAAGTCAACCTGGCGGTCCTCGACAAGCGAGAGATGCAGTACCTCTACCGCGATGACGCAGGGCTTGTCTTCATGGACAACGAGAGCTACGAGCAAGTCCATGTCGACCCCGAGCTGCTGGGCGAGTCGGTGGCTTTTCTGAAGGACGGGACCACCTGTCTCATCCCGGTCTACGAGGGGACACCTGTGGGCGCGGAGCTTCCCAATACGCTGGTCGTCCAGGTGGTAGCGACCGAGCCCGGCCTCAAGGGGGACCGGGTTTCTGGTGCGCTCAAGCCGGCGACGGTGGAGACGGGAGCGGTTGTTCAAGTTCCGCTGTTCGTGGAGAGCGGGTCGAGCATTAAGGTGGACACGCGCTCGGGCACCTACATCTCGAGGGCGTGATGCGGTTCTCGGCAACCGGCGGAGGATGAAGGATCGGCGCGCCGCCCGACGCCTCGCCCTCGACGTCCTGTACCAGGCGGAGATACGCGACCAGCTCCCGGAGGAGGCCTGGACCGCAGCCCAACAGCCGGATGGGCAAGAACCGGCGAGCGAAGGGGAGCCGGGTGAACCTGCCGGCGCGAACACGAATGGGATCAGGTCCCCAGATGCGATCGCTTACGCCCGTGGTCTAGTCGGGGGCGTCCAGGTACACCAGGCGGAGATCGATGCGTTGATCGCCCGCTACGCCGACCGGTGGGCGATTCAAAGGATGCCGGTCATAGACAGGGCTCTCGTGCGGATCGCTCTCTACGAGCTGCTGTGGCGCAACGACATCCCGGTGCCCGTCGCGATCAACGAGGCGGTCGAGCTGGCCAAAGAGCTGTCGACCGAGGACTCGGGGCGCTTTGTCAACGGGCTGTTGGGCAAGATCGTCGAGCAGGAAAGGTCTGAGTAACTCGTCCTCAACCCGTCCCGGTCGACTCGCAGTTGTAGGCTCTCTCGGCCTGCAGGCACTCGTCGTGCCCGAGCCCACCGTCCAGGAGGTCACCAGGATCGTCGCCGCCCATGTCTTCTGACGTAGGGGGCCGGTACCAACCGTAGAGCTTGTCGTCTCCCGCACGCCCGATGAGCGTGTCGCCCCCATGGCTGCCCTCGAGGACATTGGCCCCACCATCTCCCATCAGAAGGTCACCCTCGAAGTGAGAGCCCCTGACGTCTTCAATGCCAGCGATTGAGTCGGATCCTTCGCCGGTGGCAAATCCGTCCACGAGATCGACGCTCACGGCCCTCGGGCTCTCTTCAAAGCTGACCAGGTCGACGCCCCCGCCGCCGACCATGGAGTCGTCGCCGCGCTCACCGCTGAGAGCATCGTCGCCTCGACCGGCGTAAAGGTTGTCCTGCCCTCGACTGCCGGTCAGGCGGTCCTTGCCGCCTCTGCCGTAAAGGTCGTCGTCGGCGCTGCCGCCGATCAGCCAGTTGTCTTGCGCGTCGCCGACTACGGTGCTCGGCTCTTTGGTGAAGTTGAAGACGTTTGTGATGGTTCCATCGACCAGGGTGTCGGTGCCCCACCCGACCGCGACACCCCTGGGCAGATCGACCAGCAGATCGCTGCGGAGACGATCCACTCGCAGAGTATTGCGCCCGTTCCCGCCCGAGAGAAGGTCGTTCCCTGCGTCGAGGAAGATGACATCGAACCCACCGGCGCCAGAAACCACATCGTGTCCAGCCCCGCCCAGCATCGAATCGTCGGCGAAGCCTCCCAGGACCTCGTCGCTTCCCGTCCCGCCTCTCAGATGGTCGGCCCCCCGCCCGCCTCTCAGCCGGTCGCCTCCCTCGTCGCCGAACGCTGCATCCGAGCCACCGCCCCCGACGATGCGGTCCCTGCCGTCTCCCCCGCAGATGGCGTCGTCTCCACCGGCGCCCCGCAGGACGTCGTCGCCGCCTCGCCCTACGATGACGTCGGATCCCGGCGTTCCCTCGATACGGTCCCGTCCGCTGGTTCCGACGATGGTGGCGCTTCTGCCGTCGCAGGTGGGTTCCGCCTGTGCTGTGGATGCCATGGCAAGCGACAAGACGGCAACGGTGGCCGTGACGGTCAGGAACCGGTTGATGTTCAAGGTGTCACCCAGCCTCACAAGCAACAATGCCCACACAAGCAACAAGCCAGTATGACACGATCGCCACCACAGTGGCCGAAATCGCCCGCTTGTCGCCACGATTCGTGTAGCCTGCTTCCGGTCAACCCTTTAACTCGGCCCCGAGAGGTCGGAAAGGAGTAGAGACACTCATATGCACCACGCGCACGCTTCCTCCGCCGGGGGAGGCGTTTTTTGATGGCCGCGGCCATGCGTCCCTCGGGCGACGACCTCAGCCACCGGGCGGGTGGCGCCTGGGCGGCCCGAGCCGAGTTCGTCACCAAGACCAGGGTCATGGAGGCGGATGACGTTCGCCGAGCGCTGGTGCGCGTCTCGCACGAGATCGTGGAGCGCAACAAGGGGACCGACGACTTGGTCATCGTCGGCATAAGGACCCGAGGGGCGCCGCTTGCAGAGAGGGTCGCCTCAACGATTGCATCGTTCGAGGGAGTCGACATTCTTTCCGGCGCGCTCGACGTCACCCTGTACAGAGACGATGTCGCTCTGCGCGGCCCCCGGAATCTCGAGGCGACCACGGTTCCCCCCGACCTCGACGGAAGGATAGTCGTGCTGGTGGACGACGTCCTGTTCACCGGGCGGACCATCAGGGCGGCGTTCGACGCGGTCCTCGACCTCGGGCGCCCACGCGCCATCCGACTGGCGGTGCTTGTCGACCGGGGCCATCGGGAGTTTCCGATCAGGGCGGACCACGTCGGCAAGAACCTTCCGACCGCGGCCCACGAGGTCGTGAAGGTTCACGTGGCCGAGATTGATGGCGAAGACGCGGTCCTGATTGGCGGGTACCGGACGGCTTCGACGGAGGGGAGCAACACGTGATCAAGCATCTGTTGTCGATGGATCAGCTCGCTGCCGAAGACATCATCCGGATCCTCGACACCGCAGACTCGCTGCGGCAGGTGACGGACAGGCCGATCAAGAAGTTGGCGACTCTCAGGGGGCGCACAGTTTGCAACCTGTTCTACGAGGCGTCCACTCGCACGAGGATCTCCTTTGAGCTGGCGGCCAAGAGGTTGTCCGCCGATGTCATCAACTTCTCGGCGGACTCCAAGTCGGCGGTCGCCAAGGGAGAGTCGTTCAAGGACACCGCATGGACGCTCGAAGCCATGGGGGTCGATGCGATCATCGTTCGGCACTCGAGCTCCGGGGCGCCGCACCAGCTTGCCCAATGGGTCAAGGCAAGTGTCCTCAACGCAGGAGATGGGTCCCACGAGCATCCGACTCAGGCGCTGCTCGATCTCTTCTCGATAAGAGAGCACTTCAAGGACTTCCAAGGTCTTCGGGTTGCCATCGTGGGCGACATCCTGCACTCGCGTGTCGCCCGCTCGAACGTGAGGGGCCTCGTGACGTTGGGGGCCGACGTGACCCTGGTGGGCCCTCCGACCCTCATCCCACGCCAGGCAACGACGTGGGGCGCGTCGATCAACTACGACCTCGACGAGGTCATCGAAGACGTGGATATCTGCTACCTGCTGCGGGTTCAGCAGGAGCGTCAGTCCGAGCAACTGTTCCCCAGCTTGCGGGAGTACGCGGCGTTGTGGGGGCTCGATTCCCGCCGTCTCGCGCGCATGCGGCCCGAGTCGCTGGTGATGCATCCCGGCCCCATGAACCGCGGTGTCGAGATCGCGGCAGAGGTCTCTGAGTCACCCCGATCGATCATCCTGGATCAGGTCGCCAACGGACTGGCCGTCAGGATGAGCCTCCTCTATCTGATGCTCGGGGGCCGCGAAGAGGGTGGGCTCGAGTGAGCCCGTACTTCATCAGAGGGGGCAGGGTTATCGACCCGGCCACCGGCCGCGAGCAACTGGCGGACGTTGTTGTCGCCGGCGGGCTCGTTACTCAAGTCGGCGCGGACGCCGCCTCTCCGGACGGGGCGGAAGTAGTCGATGCCTCGGGATGCGTGGTTGCTCCGGGCCTGGTCGACATGCACACGCACGTGAGAGAGCCGGGGCGAGAGGACGAAGAGACCATCGCGTCTGCGTCGGCCGCCGCGGCCGCGGGGGGTTACACCGCAATCTGCGCGATGCCCAACACCGATCCCGTGGCGGACAACGCGGCGGTGGTCGAGAAGGTCTGGGCTCTCGGCCGGGAAGCGGGCCTGGTGGACGTGCGGGTCGCCGGCGCCTTGAGTCGCGGCCTCGAGGGCAGGCAGATGGCCGACATCGGGGAGATGGCGCGCTCCTTCGCCCGCGTCAGGATGTTCACCGACGACGGCAAGGGCGTGCAGGACGCGCTCTTCGCTCGCAGAACGATGGAATACCTCGTTGCCTTTGACGCCGTCTACGCCGAGCACTGCGAGGACCAGTCTCTCGCGGCCGGGGGTGAGATGAACGAGGGCGAGATTTCTGCCTCGTTGGGTCTCACGGGCATACCGGCCGAAGCCGAAGAGCTCATGGCCGCACGCGACATCGCCCTTGCGAGACTGACCGGTTGTCGGTTGCACCTTCTTCACGTTTCGACCGCCGGCACCGTCGCGCTGGTTCGCAGAGCCAAGGCGGAAGGCGTGTGCATCACTGCGGAAGCGACGCCACACCACTTCACGCTGACCGAGGAGGCGCTCCAGGGCTACGACCCCAACGCCAAGGTGAACCCTCCCCTTAGGACCGAGCGGGACCGGATTGCGGTGATCGAGGGACTGGCGGACGGCACCATCGACGTCATTGCGACCGACCACGCCCCCCACGCGCATGAGGAGAAGGACCAGGAGTTCGGCCACGCGCCGCCGGGGATGCTCGGGCTGGAGACGGCCCTCGCTCTGTCAGTGACGGAGCTGGTCGCGCCAGGACACATGACCCTTGCCGACGTGCTGGTCCGGATGTCCTCTGCCCCCGCCCGCATCCTTGGCCTCGAACACCAGGGAGTGCCTCCGGCGGTGGGGGCCTCTGCCAACCTGGTGGTGTTCGACCCTGCTGCTACTTGGACCATCGATCCCTCTGCCTTTTTGTCCAAAAGCCGCAACACGCCCCTGGCGGGCAGGACCGTCACGGGCAAGGTCAGGCATACCTTCTTCGAGGGCCGCCACACCGTGCGCGACGGCGAGGTGCTGGTCGGGGCGACGGTGTGACCGGGGGGACCGGGCTGCTCGCCCTCGAGGACGGGGCCACCTTTACCGGTGTCGGCTTCGGATCAGGCCGGGTGGTCGCCGGAGAGATCTGCTTCAACACCTCCATGACGGGCTATCAAGAGGTTCTGACCGACCCGAGCTACCACGGTCAGATCGTCGCGATGACGGCTCCCCATATCGGAAACACCGGAGTGAATGCAGACGACGATCAGTCCGCGGCCCCCCGCGTGTCTGGTTTCGTAGTCAGGGAGCTGTCGCGAACCCATTCCTCGTGGCGCGCCGAGGAGCCGCTCGATGACTACATGTCCCGCCATGGCACCGCGGGGGTCTCGGGGGTCGACACGCGCAGGCTGGCGCGGCACGTACGCGAGGCCGGGGCGATGCGTGCGGCTCTGTCGAGTGTTCCAATAGCGGCAGACGAGCTCGTTGATGTCGCTCGCAGCTCACCGGCGATGGTCGGGCTCGATCTTGCGTCAGCAGTGAGCACCAAGGAGCCTTACACCCGCCCGGCAACCGGCCCCGCCGGCAAGGGGCGGCCGCGGCTGCGGATCGCGGCCTTTGACTTCGGGATAAAGACAAACATCGTCAAGCTGCTCGCGTCGATGGGCAGTGACGTCACGGTTGTCCCTGCCCGCACGACGGCCGAAGACGTCCTTGCCGGCGGCTTCGACGGCGTCTTCTTGTCCAACGGGCCAGGAGACCCCGATCCCGTCGAATATGCCATCGCGACGGTTAGGGCGTTGCTCGGGCGATTGCCGATCTTCGGGATCTGCCTCGGTCACCAGATCCTCGCCCTGGCGCTGGGGGCTCGCACCTACAAGCTGCCGTTCGGTCACCGAGGTGCAAACCATCCGGTGCTGCGCGTGGGGTCCGGGCAGGTAGAGATCACCTGCCAGAACCACGGCTTCGCGGTCGACGCGGTGTCTCTTGCGTCCACCGAGGCCCGCCTCACCCACGTCAACCTCAACGATCAGACCGTCGAGGGGCTCGAGGTCCCCGGGCTGTGCATGGGCGTCCAGTACCATCCCGAGGCGGCCCCAGGGCCGCACGACTCGCGCTACCTGTTCGACAGCTTCCGCAGGATGGTAGAGGAGGGGGTTCGAGGGAACCAGTGAGGCGGCGAAGGAAAGAGAAAGGAGGGGGTTCGGGGGAACCAGTGAGGCGGCCTCGGACGCCGGGGTTCCCCCCGAGTTCGCAGAGCGAGACCTCCGCTCGCGGAGAGCCCGCTCGGAGAAGGAAGAGAAACGGAGGACACGTGGGACGCGGAGACCGTAAGAGCACTCGTTGGAAGAAGGACCGGCAGCGCAAAAAGAGGGAGCGCGAGAAGCGACGCGCCGAGGCGAAGTCGGGCGCCCGGAGGTAGTTCACACCGATGGCTTCTGATTTTTCTGTAGTCCGGCTCGACCACGTCAACGTGACGACTCCCGAGGAGCTCGAGGAGCAGGTTCTCGAGTGGTACGGGAGCTGCCTCGGTCTGGAGGCGCTCGATAAGCCGGGGGCGCCGGGCGAAGGGGCGGCTGGTTCAAGCTCGGGCAGGAGAGCTTCACGTGGCGCTCGACGAGCACAATCCGCCCAAGTGCGCCCACTTCGGTGTGGTGGTCGACGATCTCGACGCGGTCATCGACAGGTTGAGAGATTCGGGGTGCCACATCGAGCAGGCCCATCCGATGGAAGGCAGGCACCGCTTCTTCACCCGTGACCCCGCGGGCAACCGCATCGAGCTGATCGCCTTCGATCAGGCGGAGGGGAACGGCTAGATGCCGGCGAGAACCGATTTGAGGACCATCCTCGTCATCGGTTCCGGCCCCATCGTCATCGGTCAGGCTTGCGAGTTCGACTACTCCGGCGCCCAGGCGTGCAAAGTGCTGCGTGCGGAGGGCTACCGCGTGGTGCTGATCAACTCCAATCCGGCCACGATCATGACCGACCCCGAGTTCGCCGATGCGACTTACGTCGAGCCCATCACCGCCGAATACGTAGCGAAGGTCGTCGCCAGGGAGAAACCGGACGCTTGCCTTCCCACTCTCGGCGGCCAGACCGGCCTGAACGTGGCGATGGACCTTGCCCACAGCGGAGTGTTGGACGCGTACGGGGTCGAGCTCATCGGCGCGACTCCGGAGACCATCAGGCGGGCAGAGGACAGGAGGCTCTTCAAGCAGACGATGCAGGAGGCCGGCTTGGACCTCCCGGAGTCCTCTTTCGCTTATTCCGTCAAGGACGCCGTCGGCATCGCAGAGGATCTTGGCTACCCGGTGGTGGTCCGTCCCAGTTATGCGCTGGGCGGCGGCGGGTCGGGTGTCGTCGGAGACCAGACAGAGCTCGAGCGTGTGGTGGCGGGCGGCCTTCGCGTCTCGCCCATCGGGGAAGTCCTTATCGAGGAGTCGATCTCGGGTTGGAAGGAGTTCGAGCTTGAGCTGATGCGCGACCGCAACGACAACGTGGTCGTGGTGTGCTCGATCGAGAACCTCGATCCCATGGGCGTCCACACCGGCGACTCGATAACCGTTGCCCCCGCGATGACGCTCACCGACGTCGAGTATCAGGGGATGCGCGACGACGGTGCGACGGTGATGCGGGCGATCGGGGTCGAAACCGGTGGGTCGAACGTGCAGTTTGCGGTCCATCCCCACACCGGTCGACGCGTCGTGATCGAGATGAACCCGCGCGTCTCTCGATCGAGCGCACTGGCTTCCAAAGCAACCGGCTTCCCGATAGCCAAGATCGCGGCGAAGCTGGCGGTCGGCTACTCGCTCGATGAGATCACCAACGACATAACGAAGAAGACCCCCGCAAGCTTCGAGCCGAGCATCGACTACGTGGTAGTGAAGATTCCTCGCTGGGCGTTCGAGAAGTTCCCCGCCGCCGATCGAGTCCTCGGAACGAAGATGAAGTCGGTGGGGGAGGTCATGGCGATCGGCCGGACCTTTATCGAGGCGCTCCAGAAGGGATTCCGCTCCTTGGAGCGAGACGGCGTGGAGCCCGTCGAAGACGAGGTCGGCACGGCCGGCGAGTTGCTCGAGCGCCTGGCTGTTCCGACCCAAGAGCGGCTCCACCTGGTCGAGGAGGCGCTGTGCCGGGGTCTCGACCCACCGAGCGTGGCGAGCGCGTCCGGCATCGATGGTTGGTTCGTCGATCAGATCGCTCGCGTGGCCCGTCTGCGCAGGGAGCTTGCCGAGCTGGCTTCGCTCGAGGTCGTGGGCCTCGATGGGCTAAGGGACGCCAAGAGAATGGGCTTCTCCGACGCCCAGCTTGCCGCGATCCTGAACTGCTCGGAAGCCGAGGTCAGGACGAAGCGCCTGTTCCTGGGTATCGCTCCCACCTATAAGACGGTCGACACCTGCGCGGCTGAGTTCGAGGCGCACACTCCCTACTACTACTCGACCTACGAAGAGGAGGACGAGGTCACCGGCTCTGAGCGGCCAAAGGTGCTCATTCTCGGATCGGGGCCGAACCGCATCGGCCAGGGGATCGAGTTCGACTACTGCTGCGTGCATGCGTCCTTTGCCTTGCGGGCCGCCGGCTACGAGACCATCATGCTGAACTGCAACCCCGAGACCGTGTCCACCGATTACGACACCTCCGACCGCCTCTACTTCGAGCCGCTGGTGCTCGAAGACGTCATGAACGTCATCGAACGGGAGCGGCCCGAGGGTGTCATCGTCCAGCTCGGGGGACAGACTCCCCTGAAGCTGGCCGGGGCGCTTGACGAAGCGGGGGTGTCGATTCTCGGGACCTCGCCGAGCGACATAGACCGGGCCGAGGATCGGGAGAGATTCGGGGCCCTGCTTGCAGATCTCGGACTGTCCCAGCCTCCGAACGGCACCGCTCGGTCTCTAGCGGAAGCCACGGCGGTTGCGGCGTCCATCGGCTACCCGGTGGTCGTCCGGCCCTCCTACGTTCTCGGGGGCCGCGCGATGGAGATCGTCTACGAACCGAGCGCCCTCGAGGCCTACATGAAGAACGCCGCCCTGGTCTCTCCTTCACACCCCGTGCTGATCGACCGGTTTCTCGAGAGCGCGGTCGAGGTGGACTGCGATGCGGTCTTCGACGGCCAGGAGCTCTATGTCGGAGCGGTGCTAGAGCACATCGAAGAGGCGGGGGTCCATTCCGGTGACTCCGCCTGCGTGGTGCCGCCGTTCACGCTCGGCGCCAAACAAGTCGCCCAGGTGATCGACCATACAGAAGCGATCGCACGCGCTCTTCGGGTCAGAGGGCTGATCAACATCCAATTCGCAGTGAAGGACGAAGATGTCTACGTCCTCGAAGCGAACCCGCGCGCGTCTCGGACCGTTCCCTTCGTGTCGAAGGCAACCGGCGTACCGCTGGCCAAGGTGGCGGCTCGAGTCATGGCGGGCTCCTCGCTCGCGGAGCTGCGCGCCGAGGGCCTCCTGACCGAGCGTTCCGTCGGTCACGAGGGCATCGACCACGTTGCAATCAAGGTCGCGGTCATGCCGTTCGAGCGCTTCCCCGGCGTCGACACGGTCCTGGGCCCCGAGATGCGTTCGACCGGTGAGGTCATCGGGATCGACTCGACCTTCGGCGTGGCCTTTGCCAAGGCACAAGCTGCGGCCGGCGCCCCGCTGCCCTCGAAGGGCACAGTGTTCATATCCGTCAGCAACCGGGACAAGCGTGGTGTCGTGTTCCCTGCGAAGAGGCTGCACGACCTCGGTTTCGACCTGATGGCGACCGCGGGGACCGCCGCCGTGTTGAGGCGGGTGGGCGTCGACGTGAAGGTAGTGCCCAAGCTGGCGTCCTCTGCTGCCAAGGATGGGGCCGACGTCGTGAGCAAGATCGCCTCCGGCGAGATCGACCTGGTGTTCAACACGCCCCTGGGGCGTGGCGCGAGGACCGATGGATACTTCATCAGGACGGCTTCCGTGGAGGCAGGCGTCCCCTGCGTCACCACCATGGCCGGGATGGCTGCGGCGGTCCATGCCATCGAGGCGCTTATCGATGGTGACCTGAGCGTGCGACCTCTGCAAGACTTCCTCAGCGACATAGAACAACGAGGAGCTAGAGGCGAGTGATGCTGCTTACGCGGGGTGAGGTGCTGGGCCACAAGAGATATTCGGAGCACTACCACTCGCTGACCATCGTGGCCCCCGAAATCGGGGAGCGCATAACTCCCGGGCAGTTCGTCAACATCAAGTGCGGCGACGGCAGCGCCCACATCCTGAGGCGGCCCTTCTCCGTTTACCGGGTCCACAAGCGAGGGGGCTGGGCGTCCACCATCGAGATCGTCTTCGACATCAGGGGGGCCGGCACGCGGCATCTGTCGCAGTTGCGTCAGCACTCCAGCGTCGACCTTGTAGGTCCCCTGGGACGTGGGTTCGCGCTTCCCACCCGTCGCGCTCACTGCCTGTTGGTCGGAGGCGGGGTTGGTGCCGCGCCACTGTTCTTCTTGGCCGATGAGCTGCGCAACGACGGCCATCGCGTCGATGTCGTCCTCGGTGCTCGCAGCACCAGGATGTTGCTAAATCCCATCGAGGTCCGCCGTCTGGCATCTATTAGCCGCATCACCACTGAGGACGGCAGCGCTGGTGAGAGGGGCCGGGTCACGGACGGTCTCGAGGAAATGATGGAGCGCTGTGAAACGGAGATCATCTACACCTGCGGCCCTCACCCCATGCTCGAGGCGGTCTCCAAGGTGTGCGTCGACAAGGAGATTCCCGTTCAGGTCGCAGTGGAAGAGCTGATGGCATGCGGGTACGGCGTCTGCATGACGTGCGTCATGCCGGTGCGCTCCAGGAGGAGGGGAAAGGACGAGGTCGAAGAGGAAGTGATCTACGCGCGGTCCTGCACGGAGGGTCCCGTGTTCAACGGTGCCGCCGTGCTGTGGAACGGAGCGGCGGAGGCCGTCGCCAAGGACCAGTCCGAGCTCTCTCCGACCGGCGTCCCCGTAAGGCAGAGCTTCGTCGATACGAGCGGTGACGAGCATGCGCCCCCCGGGAACTAGTGACGGTCGAATGAGTCCTGTCGATCTGTCGGTCCGCGTTGGAAGCGTCGAGCTCAAGAACCCGGTGTTGGTCGCCTCCGGCACCTTCGGTTCGGGTCGAGAGGGCGCTAACTTCCTCGAAGTCGGCCAGGTGGGCGGGATCATCACCAAGTCGATGACCCTGGTCCCATGGAAGGGGAAGCCGACACCCAGGATGTGCGAGACGCCCTCGGGCATGCTGAACGCCATCGGCATTCAGAACAAGGGGGTCGATTACTTCGTCTCCCAAGACCTGCCCTGGCTGCTCAACAGCAAAGCAACTGTTATCGCGTCGATCGCCGGCAACACGGTGGACGAATACGTCAAGGTCGCGGACAAGTTGAGGACCGGTGCCCGAGAGCTCGCGGCGGTCGAGCTCAATATCTCGTGCCCGAACCTGGAGGACCGCAACAACATGTTTGCCCATTCGCCCGATGCGACTGCCGAAGTGGTATCCGAGGTCAAGCGGGCTCTGCCGCGCGTCGCGGTCTGGCCCAAGCTCTCCCCAAACGTCACTTCGCTCACCGCCATTGCCGGAGCCGCGCTGGAGGCAGGGGCCGACGGGCTCTCGCTGATCAACACGCTGTTCGGCATGGCGATCGACGTGGAGTCTCGGCGCCCCAAGCTAGCCGGTGTTGTCGGTGGCCTTTCGGGCCCGGCCATCAAGCCGATAGCGGTCCGCGCGATCCATGAGGTGCACCGCGCTTTCCCCCACGTTCCAATCATCGGGCAAGGCGGGGTCACGTCCGCGGAGGACGCGCTCGAGCTCATGATGGCCGGGGCCTCGGCGGTAGCAGTCGGGACCCATAACTTCGTCAACCCCCGCGCGTCTGTGGATGTCGCGCAGGGCATCGCTTCCTACATGCAAAGTCACGACATCGATAGCGTGGTGGATCTCGTCGGCATGGTGAAGCTCGAAGGGTGATGTGCGGAGCCGAGGTTATGCAATTCCACTCACCTCTGTGCGTCGCGCTCGACTTCCCCGACGCTCCCAGCGTCAGAAGAATTGCGGCGGCGACCGCCCCGTACGCCGGGGTCTTGAGGATCGGCTTGACAACCGTTTACGGGACGGGGGCCCGAATGGTCGGGGAACTCAGCGCCCAGCGCCCCGTCTTCTTGGACGCGAAGCTCCACGACATCCCCGCCCAGGTCGAGGGGGCGGTCACCGCGATCGCTGCTATGGGCCCCCGCTTCGTGACCGTGCATGCGGCGGGGGGCTACGACATGGTCAAGGCGGCGAGCTCCGCCGCCGGCGCCTCCCTCACGGTCCTTGCGGTAACCGTTCTCACCAGCCTCGACGACGCCGAGTTGGAGCATCTCGGTTTCGCCGGATCGACCGAAGACACCGTCGTGAGGCTTGCTGAGCGAGCGCTCGAAGCCGGGGCGAGCGGGCTGGTGTGCTCCCCGCTCGAGGTTGCCGCGCTCAGGAGTCGCTTCGGACCGAGAGACCGAGGCGGCCCACTGCTTGTCGTTCCTGGGATACGTCCCCGAACGTGGAGCTCCGACGATCAAAAAAGGACCCTGGACGCGCGCGCAACGCTTGACGCGGGGGCGGACCTCTTGGTGATCGGACGGCCCATAACTGCATCCCCCGACCCGGCCACGGCGGCTGCGGACCTGCTCGAGGAGCTGAGCTGAACCCCGCCGAGGTGATGGACGTCTTGGAGCGCAACGGCGCCGTGCTGACCGGGCACTTTCGCCTCAGCTCGGGACGCCACTCCGACACCTTCGTCCAGAAGTTCCGGGTGCTCGAGCGTCCCAGGCTCGCACAGAGCTTTGGGGGGGCGATAGCTCAAGCGTTCGGCTGCGAGTTCGATGTCGTGGCGAGCCCTGCCGTCGGCGCAGTCGTGTTGGGTTTCGCCACCGCCCTGGAAGCCGACGCCCGGTTCATCTTCGCGGAGCGGGTCGACGGCACGCTGAGCTTTAGACGTGGATTCGAGGTCGGGCCTCACGAACGCGTCCTGGTCGTCGAAGACGTGGTCACCACCGGCGGGTCTGCCAAGGAGGTCGTCGATCTCGTCAGCCTTTCGGGCGGCGAACCGGTGGGTGTGGGTACCCTGATCGACCGGTCGGAGCGCGCCGATCCTCTAGACCTCGGCGCCCGCCTGAAGGCTCTGGTGCACGTGGACGCGCCGGCTTGGGCGCCGGACGAGTGCCCGCTGTGTGCTGCAGGAGAGCCCATCACCGACCCCGGCAGTCGCCGCCTCTAAACCCTCGGCACGGTCACGCAACCTCGCCCGAGCGCAGTCAGAACCCCCACTCACGCGTCTAAGTAGCGTGAGCACAACCGAGTCGATCACAGTGGCGCGAAGGGCAAGGGGTGAAGAGGCGGACTTTGGGGTTCGAACGGCTCTACCACGAGCACTTCGACGGCTACGCATCGAGCGAGACCTTGCACGGCGCGAGGCTTCTCGCCACTCCGATGCTTTCCCCACCCCCGACCTGGAAGGGCGTGATGCCATGTGGAGGCTTCTTCAGGGGTTGCCTCACCGGCAGAGGGCTGCACTGGTCCTTCCTTACTACGAGGATCTGAGCGAAGAGCACACCGCGGAGGTGCTGGGATGCTCGAGTGGCGCCGTCAATTCCCTGGTGTCCCGAGCGATGGGAACCCTTAGAAAGCAGTTGAAGGCGACTGCTCATGAGTGACCTGGACCATGAAGTTCGTGACCTCCTAAAGCGAGTTGCAGTCGCGGCGACACCCCCTCCCGAGTTGTCGGGGCGCGTGCTGGCCAGAGTGCGCCGCCGGCGGGCAATTAACGGCGTGGGCATGGCGGTGTTGCTGCTCGGCCTCATTGGCGGGGGCTGGATAGGCACACGTGAGCCCGACAAGCCGCCGCCCGCCCCGCCGGCGGTGACGCCACATCCGACACCGTCTCGGCTTTCGGCCGACCCTTCCTGTGTGAGGAAGTACACCGTCGAGCCCAGCTTTCTTCCCCGCGGCGTCGGTGCTGAGCCACAACCTGCGCAAGCACCTGCCTTTCTGCGCTACGGCACGGACGCCGTGGGGATCGAGGTGGTGACCGGCACCCACGTCGACCAGATCCCCGCTACGACACGGCGGATCAGCGTGCTCGACTCGAGAGGGTCCCTCGGCGAAACCGCCGACGGCTACTCAGTCAATTTCAGCTACCGGAACTGTGACTTCTCTCTAGTGGCAAGGGGCGTCCAACCCGCTGCGCTAAAGGGGTTCGCGTGGGGGCTGGTGCCAGCCCCCGATAGGTCCCAGAGCTTCTACATCCAGGGGGTCCAGGAGGGCCAACCGTGCCCGAGAGCGGTTGGTTACCCGCATGTCCCCGAGGGGGCCGGATGCGTGTCGGCGGCACGAGGCGACCTCGACGGACGCGGTGGGGGAGACACCTTCTACGTTTTCGCGACTCTTGACGAACGAGGCTTTCCACTTCGATGGACTGGACGGGCGGCCCTCGATCCTGGAGGTTCAGTCGACATCGATCTCGAGAGGCCTCCGGGTTTTCGGAGACGCACATGGCGCTCAGGGGACTCGCAGACGCGAACGGCGACGGGTTGCAGGAAGCGTTCGTCAGCCTCAGCCGAGGAGCCGCAAACGACTTCATGGGCGTCTTTGCACTGACGGGATCGGAACTGATCCAGGTAGAAGAGGCCGGTGAGGGCCCATTGCTCATCGATGTGGGTGGGCCGGCGGACTTCGGAAGCGGTGGGGCTTGCAAGGACGTGGACGGCGACGGTAATCCGGAACTCGTCTTGTTCGAAGTCCACTCGGCCCAGGGCAGCCGTCATGCCTGGAAAAAGGACATCTACGAGTGGGAGGGATTCAGGGTGCTCTTTCGAGAGAAGGTGACGGGCTCGTTCGAATATCGGGGCCGCAAGGATGATCGCCGCGTGGGCGGCTTCCACGAATTCAGGTGCGGCGGCTTCGTGACTTACTAGAGGGGAGATCTTCAGCCCAGTTCACAAGAGACCCAGTCCGCTCCTTCCAGAGCCGCAGAAACGCTGTGGCAGCCGACGATGACGTTGTCGTAGCGTTGCGAGGGGCGCCGTCGGTGCCTATACTCCGGCACGGTCCGCGGAGGCGAACGACCGACCCGTGCCTCCGGCCGACTAATCTCCGATTTCGAGCGAAGCACCACAAGGAGGACGCCCTATGCCCTTGCCACCTCCCCTCAGCGACGAGCAAAGAAAGGACGCGCTTCAGAAGGCCGCCGCCGCCCGCAAAAAGCGGGCCGAGCTTAAGGAGCAACTGAAGAGCGGACGCACGACGCTGAAGGAGCTCCTCGACCGCACCAGGGACGAGGTGGTGGGGAAGATGAAGGTCTCCACGGTGCTGGAGTCGCTGCCCGGGGTTGGCCGCGTCCGCGCCCGCAAGATCATGGAGCGACTTGACATCTCCGACTCGAGGCGCATGCGGGGGCTCGGTGCCAAGCAGAAAGAGCACCTGCTGGACGAATTCGCCCGGCGCTAGAGGCGGGCCCCCGTTGCCCAACGTGCCGCCACCTGATCCCAGGTTCGTCGTCGGACCGTCCGGACGCCGCTGATGGCCGCCCTCGCTTCCGGCGGAGGTCGGCTCTTCGTCGTCTCGGGGCCCTCGGGGGCAGGCAAAGGGACGGTCGTGGGCCAGGTTCTCGAGCAGCGTCCGGACATCTTCTTGTCGATCTCAGCCACGACCCGACCGATGCGCCGCGGGGAACGCAATGGGATAAATTACCGGTTCCTTCCCGAACGGGAGTTCATTTCGGGACGCGATCGCGGGGACTTTCTCGAGAGCGCCGAGGTCTACGGTCACCTCTACGGCACGCCGCGGGCGCCCGTCGAGAATGCTTTGAAGGCCGGCCGCGACGTCATCTGCGAGCTCGACATCCAGGGCGCTCTGGCGGTGAAGCGGTCACGGCCGGACGCCATCCTGATCTTCATCGAGCCGTCGTCGCTCGACGAGCTCTCATCGAGGCTCAGAGGGCGAGGCACTGAGGATCCCGACACCATGAGGACGAGGGTCAAGGCCGCTTACGAAGAGATCAAGAGCTCCGGCCAATACGACCACATCGTGATCAACGACAAGCTCGAGGACGCCGTAGCCGAGGTCCTCCGTATACTGGAGTCGTCCCGCAAAGAATAGCGATGCTTCAGGAAGGTCCCCTCAGTGATCGAACCCAAGATCGAAACGCTCCTCGAGGATGTCGACTCGAAGTACACCCTCGTCATCCTCTCGGCGAAGCGAAGCCGCCAGATCAACGCCTACTTCACGCAGCTGGGCGAGGGCACCGCCGAGTACACGCCTCCGCAGGTCCCGCTTAGGGCCGACCGGGCCCCCAAGTCGTTGTCCATCGCTCTCCAGGAGATCTCAGAGGGCACGGTCACGTACGAGCGGACCGCAGACGGCATCAAGTAAGCCCGGGGCTCATGGGCTCGGAGGGCTCGTCGCCGGATAGGCAGGCGCAGGTCGCCGTCGCCCTCCAAGGCAAGAAGGTCATCCTCTGCGTCAGCGGAGGAATCGCCGCCTACAAGGCGGTATACCTGGCCCGCTCGCTGACCCTGCTGGGCGGCGACGTCAGGGTCGTAATGACCGAAGCCGCACAGAGATTCGTCGGTGCACAGACCTTTGCCGGGGTCACGGGGAACCCCGTGGTGACCGAGCTGTTCACCGATGCTCCTTTCGCCCCCCACGTCGAGCTGGCTCGAGGGGCCGACGTCGCGGTTGTGGCCCCCGCTACGGCCAACGCTCTGGCGAAGATGACCGCCGGTCTCGCCGACGACGCCTTCTCAGCCACGCTTCTCAGCGTGCGTTGCCCAGTGGTCGTCGCCCCCGCTATGCACGCCGAGATGTGGGACCACCCTGCGACTGGAGCAAACCTGGCGGAGCTGGAGCGGCGCGGGGTCATGCTGGTTGGTCCCGACGCCGGTTCCCTGATGTCTGGAGATGAAGGTGTGGGGCGCATGGCCGAGCCGGACGAGATCGTGGCCGTCCTTGCTTCCGTGCTGGAGCAAGCGCGCGACCTCGAAGGGCGTCGAGTGGTCGTGACCGCCGGGGGCACCCAGGAGCCAATCGACCCGGTCCGTTTCATCGGAAACCGTTCGTCGGGGCTGATGGGCTTCACCATCGCTCGGGAGGCGGCTCGGCGCGGGGGCAAGGTGACCTTGATCGCCGGCCCCCACAACCTGGCGCCTCCGGGAGGTGTCGATGTCGTCTCAGTCGGTACTGCCGACGAGATGCGTGAGGCGGTGCTTCAGGCGGCGGCCGACGCCGACGTGGTCATCAAGGCTGCGGCCGTCGCCGACTTCAAGCCGGTCCAGCACTCGGATCGCAAGCTGAAGAAAGCGGCCGGCCCCCCCGATATCTCGCTTGTCCCGACCCCCGACATCCTCGCCGAGCTTGGTTCGACGCCTTCCCTGCGCAAGCCGGGGAGTCTCCTCGTCGGCTTTGCGGCGGAGACCGAACAGGACCCCCGCCGGTTGTCGGAGCTTGCAGTCGAGAAGCTCCGCTCCAAGGGCGCCGACCTCATCGTCGCGAACGAGGTCGGCAGCAACGACTCTGGCTTCGGGTCGCGCACCAACCGGGCCGTGATCGCCTCGTCCGAAGGGGTCGCAGACATCGGGCTGGTGACCAAGGATGCGCTGGCGGCGGCTCTGGTCGACACCATCGCCGAGCGCCTGCGCTAGCTGACCCCAGAAAGGAGATTCCTTCCCGCTCAAGGGCGGACTCCGACCCGCGCCGCGAGAGAACTTTGGAGAGGCAGCCGGTTCGGAGCCTTGACAACCAGCGTCGGAGGCGATAGTTCTATGGGAACTAGATCGGTTAGAACTAAGGAGCCTTCATGGAGCAACTGCTGTCTCCCGAGTCGCTCAGCACCGCCGGCGTGCTGCTGTTGGCAATCGTGACCATCGAGTGGGGCGGGCTCTACCTTCTTCGTATCGTCAGGGGCCGCGAGCCCGCTACCGAGTTCCAGAAGGCGTTCGCCCGGGCCGGGCATGCTCATGCCGGTGTGCTTGTGATCCTGGCGCTGGTTGCGCAAATCTTCGTCGACGCTGCCCGGATGAGCGGTCTGCCGTCCACTCTGGCACGCAGCGGCATCCCCCTCGCAGCGGTGCTCATGTCCGCCGGGTTCTTTCTCTCGTCGCTCGGTAAAGGCACCACCAAGCCCAACCGGTTCATCGGGGTGCTCTATGTAGGGGCCATCTGCCTGGCGGTGGGCGTTGTCTCGCTCGGCGTCGGCTTGGTCACCGCGTAGCGCTATGGCGGCCGAACCGGCAAAACAGGAACCAAAGCTGCCCACTACGTCTTTCGCGGTGCTCGGGCTGCTCACTTTCGGAGAGCAATCCGGCTACGACCTGATGAAGTTTGCCCACAAGAGCATCGGTTACTTCTGGGGCCCCGCAAAGAGCCACCTCTACGCCGAGCTTCGCCGCCTCAGGGACCACGGCTACGCCTTGGAGACCCAGGTCGAGCAGGCGCAAAGGCCCGACAAACGCGTCTATTCCATCACCCCGGAGGGAGAGCGCGCCCTCCGCACCTGGCTCGAGACCGCCGAGGTGGCCCCCGAGCAGATAAAGAGCGTTTTTACGCTGAAGGTCTTCTTCGGAGCTCTGATGCCCAGGGAGTCGTTCGTGGCTCAGGTCAAGGAGATGCACCGCGCCGCTCGGGCACACTTCGAGGAGCTCCTGGCTATAGAGCAGTCGATCAAGGACCAGGAGTCCCTCTTCTTTCCCTATCTAACCCTGAAGCAAGGCCTGGCCCACGCCGAAGCGGAGATTCGCTGGACCGAGCAGGTCTTGGAGGAAGTTGCCAACAGGGAAACGCGTGAGCACCAGGGAGCGGATTCGGATTACCAAGAACCAGCGTCCGGACTCGGGACTGCCAAGTGAGCAGGGGCGGCGCGCGTCGTGCGCGCCGCCCCTCTCTGTGGATCAGTGGTTCAGGTAACGGACGATCATCGAGGTGAACTGGGACAGGGTCTTGCCCGAAAAAGCTTCGGTCACGCGTCCCGACTCGGCAACCGGTTTCAGCCCGGAAGAGCCGAGCGAGTAGCGTCCCTGGTCGTTGATGAGGTAATAGAGCCCCGTTGCCGGCTGCTTCTTCAGGAATAGCGCGTAGCGCTGGCCGACCACGTAGGGTCCGCCGTCCGACTGGAACACCACGCGCTGACCCTCGACCACCCCGCCGACTCGTTCCACGACGACGGTCGGACCGGTTGAGCCCTTCAGCGCGCGCTCGACTTTGAAGTGAGCCAGCTCGAACGGCACCTTGTCCTGGGGGCTGTCCCCAACGGCGACTCGTCCGGGAGATGTGCCGGTCAGGCGTGCGACCACGATTGCGTCAACGTCGCGCGCCAGGGCGGCGGGACGCTTGTAGTAGTTCGCCCAGCTCGCGTGAACGGCCCTCTCGATGGTCTCACCTGGTCCGCTAGTGCCGCGGGCGGGTCCGATCAGACTAGCGGCCGCGAGCCCGAGTACCCCCAGGGCGACGGCGACCGCGAGAACTCTAGCTTTTGTGTTGATTGCGCTCATCGTCACCACCTTCAATAGATCGCGTTGACCGCGTCACGGTCGTGGCTGTTCGGATAGGGCGCGTTCAGAATCTGGTCGTTCATGCACGTGGTCCCCGACGTGTGGTGGAGGCCGAAGAGATGGCCGACCTCCTGACACGCAACGTGCTTCTTGTTGGTGCGGCTGTAGCTACCGTTGTCCAGGTAGCTCTTGTTGAGGCGGGCGGTGCCCTTCAGAATCGTGCATCCGCTATTGCTCTCGATTGATGCGAGCCCGAGCCACCCGGTTGCTCCGTAGGAACCCGCATAGGTGTTGAGATGATCCGTGCTGCCTGCAGCCGACACCTGGTTCAGATAGATGTCGGTGTAGGGCGACCACGCATTGGAATCGGTCTTCGACTCCTCTTGATAGATGTTGTAGTAGTCGCCGCCAGCGCCGTTGTAATAGTTGATGTAGTAGTTGGCGTACTTCCACGGCGTCGAACCGCTGCAATACCAGTAGTGCCCACCTGATGCGGCCGGCGCAATCCCGAACGCCAGGGCTCCCATGAACACAGACAGCCACAGAGCTACATGTTTACGGCTCACACATCACCCCTTTCCCCATCCCGTCTCATACGGCGACGCAGGCGGATGCCGCAACATGTCACCCAAGAGGCCCGCCAGAGTCGCCCGGGAGAAGTCTGCCATGCGGATATCTAGACTGGAAGACCGAGCGTAAAAAAATAGTGAGAGCGCGCCAAAGTTCCCACTATCGGGCCTTGACGATCCCTCGTCCGGGGACTGTTCAGAAACGGTTGGGGCGTGTAGGGGAGCATTAGGATGCCGTAAATGAATAGCGGCCAACCAGCTCACCTGTTTACGTCCGAGTCGGTCACCGAGGGGCATCCAGACAAGCTCGCCGATCAGATATCGGATGCAGTGCTCGACGAGATCCTCACGGACGATCCGTTCGGGCGGGTCGCGTGCGAGACCCTCGTCACGACCGGCCTCGTGGTGGTCGCGGGGGAGATCACTACCTCGACCTATGTAGACATCCCCGCGGTGGTCAGAAAGACCGTCACCGACGTTGGCTACACGTCGTCCAAGATCGGCTTCGACGGTGCGACTTGCGGGGTCACCGTCTCGATTCAGGAGCAGAGCCCCGACATCTCTGCGGGCGTGGAGCATGCCCTCGAGGAGAGGACGGGCGCCGGCTCAGACGGCCTCGACAGCCAGGGCGCGGGCGATCAGGGGATGATGTTCGGCTACGCCTGCGCGGACAACGACGATTTCATGCCCATGCCGATATGGCTTGCGCACCGCTTGGCGCAGCGGCTCTCCGAGGTTCGAAAGGCCGGTGTGGTCCCGTATTTGAGACCGGACGGCAAGATCCAGGTGACACTGGGATACGACAACGGCAAGCCCCGGACGCTGCACACCATCGTGTGCTCGACCCAGCATCGACCAGACGTCGACATCAACACCCTGCTGGCACCGGATTTGCTCCAACACGTTATCGAGCCCTTGGTGCCTCACTCGCTCGATACGAGCGACATGAAGGTCCTCGTTAACCCCACCGGGGTGTTCGAGATTGGCGGCCCCCGAGCCGACACCGGCCTCACCGGAAGAAAGATCATCATCGACAGCTACGGGGGCATGGCCCGTCACGGAGGCGGCGCCTTCTCGGGGAAGGACCCGACCAAGGTCGACCGGTCCGCCGCGTACGCGTGCCGGTACATCGCAAAGAACGTGGTCGCGGCCGGCCTTGCCGAACGACTCGAGGTCCACGTCGCCTACGCAATCGGAGTCGCCCGTCCAGTGTCGGTAAACGTCGAGACTTTCGGAACCGAAAAGGTCGCGCCGGAAAGGATCGAGAGCGCCATCGACCAGGTCTTTGATCTGCGTCCCGCGGCGATAATCCGGGACCTCGACCTGCGGCGGCCGATCTACAAGAACACCGCGAGCTACGGACACTTCGGGCGCTCGGACAAGGACTTCACCTGGGAGCGTATCGACCTCGTCGACGAGCTCGTTCGCCTGACAACGTGACGCACTGACCGTAGCCGCGGTCGTCCCGCTCGTCCCAGCCTGGCGCTTGGACCGCGCCTTTCACTACCGCGTCCCGCAGGACATGGCGCCGCACCTGCAACTCGGGTGCCTGGTGCGAATACCGTTGGGAGGGCGAAGGGTCCGGGGCATCGTGTCAGAGCTGGTGGAGGAAGCCGCGGAGGAAGAGCTCGAGGCGATAGCGGCCCTGATCGTGCAACCCCCGCTGGCCCCCCCGCCCCTCGACCAGGTCATGGCGTGGATCGCCCGTCGCTACGCGGTTCCACTGGGAGCGGCGTTGGATCGCTGCGTGCCCCCACGGGTAAGAGTCAAAGCTCCTGCCCCCGAGGCCCCGGCAGGCGTTCCCGTCGGCGGCCGCCTGGCGCAGTACCGAGGAGGCGACGGGCTCATCCGGGCAATCGAGTCCAGCACCGGAGGCATCTACAGTTTCCGGACCGCGTGGGGCGAGGACCACGGCGTTCTGATTGCAGAGCTGGTTGCGGCGTCGCTTCGGGCCCCCGAGGGGGCGGCGCTGGTGGCCGTGCCCGAGGTGCGCTTCGGCTCCCGTGTCCTGGAGGCGCTGGCCGAGTCGTGGCCCGGCGTGGCGAGGGTGGACTCGAGTCAGAGCGATGGGGATCGCTCTCGGTCCTGGCTTCAGCTCGCGGTTGGTCACCGTCTCGGTATGGGGGGCCGGGCGACGGTGCTGGCCCCCGCCTCGCCGCTGAGGCTGATCGTGCTCGACGAGGAGGAGCACCCGAGCTACAAGGAGGATCGCAGCCCTCGCTACGACGCCCGCAGGGTGGCCATGGCGCGGGCCGAACGCCAGGGGGCGGTGTGCGTGCTCATGAGCCACACTCCCTCGGTCGAGCTGGCGCCTGCGGGCAGAAGGGGCGATATCCAGGTGATCGACCAGGAGCCCTCCGCGGGGCGGGCATCTCTCCCGGTGATAGAGACGGTCGAGCCCCCTTCCAACAGGATCCTGTCACACACCCTTCACGACAGGATCAAGGAGTCCCTCTACGCAGGCCGCGCCGTGGCCTTGCTGGCCCCTCGGCGCGGCTTTGCCCGCTCGGTCTGGTGCCCTAGCTGTCAGCGATCGCTCAGGTGCCCCCGGTGCGAGAGGGGCCTCCACGGGGGGCCCGCGATGCGGACCGTGCGCTGCGGCCGCTGCGGATTCCAGGCGCCGACGCCGGTTTCTTGTCCCAGCTGTGGTGCAGCCGGTCTGAGGTTCATGGGGGCGGGAAGCGAGCGGCTGGCCGAGCAGGTGGCGAAGTCGTTTCCCCGTGCCAGGGTGGTGCGCATGGACCCCGAGCTAATCGATGGCGCTGGTGCTGGAGACGAACCTGTCGACATCTACGTGACGACGTGGATAGGGACCAAGCCCACCATCAGGCCCCCGGTCTCCCTGGTCGGCGTACTGGACGCCGACGCCTTGCTGCGGCGGCCGGACTGGCGAGCTACGGAAAGGGCTTACCAGGCTCTCGTGGCGATGGCCGAATGGGCGGGACCGGCTGCCGCCGGCGGCCGCTTGATCGTCGAGACGGCCGAGCCCTCTCACTACGTCGTCCAGGCGCTAGCCCGTGCAAGCTACGACTTCTTTTTGCAGCGAGAGCTCGCCCAGCGCAAGGAGCTTGGGTATCCGCCGTTCTCTGAACTCATCAGGGTGATCGCCACCGGGCCGCGCCGAGCGGGGCTGATCGAGCGTGCCGCCGGCATCGCCCGGGCCGAGGGCCGGGTCCTGGGGCCCATCCCGGTGACCTCGAGAACCGGCTCGGGCGCAGAGGAAGAAGGCCTCGAGATCCTGGTCAAGTGTCCCGACGCCGAGCCGGTGGCCGTGGCCCTGCGCGCTATCCTGGCGTCGGTGCCTGCAGGCAACCGTTTGCGGGTGGACGTCGATCCCCACTGAACGCCACGTGTTGAGGAGTTGAGCTTGGCAGTTCTGACGATTCGAACCTTCGGCGACCCGGCCCTCAGGCAGCGCGCCCGCGAGGTCGAGCGGGTCACGGAGATGCACCACAAGCTGATCGCCGACATGCTGGACACCATGCGCGAGGCCCCAGGGGTGGGGCTTGCGGCCACCCAGGTCGGTGTGCTCGAGCGCATCTTCGTGTGGGAGGTCGATGGCGAGCACGGGGTCGTGATCAACCCGCGCATCGTCACTCGATCAGACACCACGGTCGAGGCCGAGGAGGCGTGCCTGTCGCTGCCCGGGCTCCTCTACCCGCTCGAGCGACCGGAAGAGGTGACGATCGAGGGCCTCGACCAGCACGGCAACCCGGTCAACCGCGAGGCCCGAGAGTTGCTGGCGCGAGTCTTTCAGCACGAGACGGACCATCTCGACGGGATCCTTTTCATCGATCACCTGCCGCCCCGCCTCAGGCGTGAAGCTCGGCGGACCCTCGCCGACCAAGCGCTGGGTCTGCCGCCAAGCCCCTCACGCCACCACGGGCTGCCGGCGACGGAAAGCTCACTCTGAGGACCGTCTTTTTTGGCACGCCTTCCTGGGCCGTGCCGAGCCTCCGTAGCTTGCTCGACTCGCAGCAGATAGAGGTGGCTGCAGTGGTCACCAACCCGGACAAACCCGCCGACAGGGGGCTGGAGCGCAAGCCCTCACCGGTCAAGGAGCTTGCCCTCGAGGCCGGGCTCGAGGTGCTGCAGCCGGCGCGTGTCCGAGACGCCGAGATTCACGCACGCCTCGCCGAGCTGGACGTCGATGTCGCCGCGGTGGTCGCCTACGGAAAGATCCTGCCGGTGACCCTTTTGGATCTGCCGGCCAGGGGGTTCGTCAACCTGCATTTCTCACTGCTTCCCGAGTACCGCGGGGCGGCGCCGGTGCAGCGGGCGATCATGGATGGCGCGACGGTGACGGGCGTATCCACCATGGTCCTCACCGAGGGCATGGACGGGGGACCGGTGTTGGCTCGCCTCCAGGAGGAGGTAAGACCGAATGACACCGCCGGGACGCTCGGTGAGAGGCTTGCCCGCAGGGGGGCCGGTCTGTTGGTGCGAAGCCTGATCGCCTACGTCGAGGGAACGGCCGAGCCAGAACCACAGGACCATTCCGCCGCCACCTACGCTCCCAAGATCACGACCGAGCAAGCTCGCATCGACTGGAGCGCGCCGGCCGAGGCGATTCGCAACCACGTCCGGGCCCTCAACCCCGCCCCCGGCGCGTGGACGATCCTGCGCAGCAAGAGGGTGAAGATCTGGTCGGCGGACAGCGATAAGCAGAAGAGCGCGCTGGCCCCGGGCGCCCTTTGTGAAGAGGATGGTCTCGTGGCCGGAACCGGGACCTCGACCCTTCTTCTCCAGGAGGTCCAGATGGAAGGCAGGCGCAGAATGACCGGCGCAGAGCTCGCCCGAGGCCTTCATCTGGTCGAGGCCGAGCGTTTTGAGTAGGTTCTCGCGGCCATGTCTCAGCTAAAGCTCGCACCCTCCATACTCACTGCCGACTTCGCCCGTCTTGGCGAGGAGATTCGCTCGGTGGCGCCTTACGTCGACTGGTTCCACCTCGACGTGATGGACGGCCACTACGTCGACAACCTGACCTTCGGACCTTCCATCGTCGATGCGGTGAGACGCTCTTGCGACCTCCCTCTGCACGTGCACCTCATGATCGAGCAGCCCGCCAAGTACGTCGACGTCTTCGTCAAGGCCGGGGCTGACCGCATCTCGTTTCACCCCGAGGTCACCGACGACCCCGCCGGGGTAATCGACGCAATTGGTTCGGCGGGGGCCGGGGCTGGCGTCGCGGTTCACCCGGACGTGGGGCTTGAGCAGGTGCGCGCCCACCTTGAGGCCCTGGACGTGATCCTTATGATGACCGTGCGACCGGGCTTCGGGGGCCAGGCCTTTCTCGAGGAGGTCCTCCCCAAGATTAAAGAAGCTCGAGAAATCGTGAATCAATCAGGGCGGGCTGCCGATATAGAGGTTGATGGCGGCGTCAACCTAGATACAGTGGGCCGCGCGGTTGCGGCGGGGGGCAACTCGCTGGTTGCGGGGAGCGCCCTGTTCGACGGATTGAATGCTCCGGCAGCGGCGTACAGGCTCAAAGAGAGATTGCGAGAGCTAGGGCATGACTAGGCGGGATCTAGTGCTGGTCGCGGATGACGACGAGGACATCGCACGTTTTGTTGAAGTGAACCTGAGGCTCGAAGGGTTCGAGGTCGCAGTCGCCAACAACGGTGAGCAGGCGCTCCAGGCCGCCTATGACATGTTGCCTGATCTCGTCCTTCTCGACGTGATGATGCCGAGACTCGACGGCTACGAAGTCTGCGAGCGGTTGAGGAGCGATCCACGCACGAGACACATGTCGGTGGTCATGCTCACGGCCAAGTCATTGTCTGCGGACAAAGTTGTGGGGCTGACCAGGGGGGCCGACGACTACATCATCAAGCCCTTCGACCCCCTGGAGCTGGTCGCCCGAGTGAAGTCGGCCCTCAGAAGATCCCGTGAGATGAGAGACCTAAACCCGCTCACGAAGCTCCCGGGCAACGTGCAGGTCCAAGAAGAAGTGATCGCTCGCGTCGATGCGCAAGCCGAGTTCGCCCTCATGTACGTGGACCTCGACAACTTCAAGTCGTTCAACGACCACTACGGCTTCTTGCGTGGTGACGAGGTCATCAAGCTTCTTGCGAGATGCATCGGCGAGTCGGTTCGTAACCATGGCCGCGACGGCGCATTCGTGGGTCATGTCGGTGGCGACGATTTCGTGGCGATCGTCGCGCCTCCAGCCTGCGAGGGAGTCGCCAAGGACATTTGCGAATGTTGGGATCGCTCGATCATCGAGCTGTACGACCCTCTGGATGTCGAGAGGGGCTACATCGTCGTGGCAGACAGGCGCAGCGAGATCCATCACTTCCCGTTGGTCTCAGTGAGCGTGGGGATAGCGACAACCGAGCAACGGCCGATCTCGAGCCATTGGGAGGCTTCGGAGATCGCCACGGAGATGAAGCAGGTCGCCAAGAAGGACCACGGATCCTCCTATGCCATCGATCGTCGCCGCGCCACGCCGGTTGACGGAGAGGAACCGAGGGAGGGTGAGGCGGCTCAGACTGGCGTTGCCGGAAGCTGACCCCTGCGCCCGGGTGGTTGGACCAACCGGGCTGCCCACCGCCGGTTGGCGGTCGTATACTTGCTTGATCTGGAACCGGCATACCGGTGCCAGTGGACAACAAAGGAACCTCTTCGGGGCAGGGTGAAACTCCCGGCCGGCGGTTAGAGCCCGCGACCCCTCCAGGCGTCGAGCACGGAGGGCTGATCCGGTGGAACTCCGGGGCCGACGGTGAATCGCCGTGTTACGGCGACAAGCCCGGATGGGAGAAGAGGCAGGCCGCGGCGCGGACGCGCCGCGGCAGGGTACGCATGCCCCGCGGAGTTCCCAGAGTCGCCGAGTGCTCGGTTGGTGGCGCTATATGGGTCGGCAATGAGCAGTCGGCCGGCGAAGGAGCGTGCCGGTGCGGGGTGATGACAGTTTCATGAGGCGGGCGATCGAGCTCGCCGGCCGCGCCGTGTTCCCCTCTCCCAACCCCCGCGTCGGGGCCGTCCTCGTAAGAGATGGAGAGATCGTCGGCGAGGGCTATCACGAGGGCCCGGGGCATCCTCACGCCGAAGCGGTTGCTCTGGCTGCCGCCGCGGACCCTAACGGCGCTACCGCCTACGTGAACCTCGAGCCCTGCGTTCACCACGGCCGAACGCCACCGTGCGCTCCCGCGCTGGTGGAGGCGGGTGTCCGAAGGGTCGTGATCGGAGCCAAGGACCCCGACGATCGTGTCTGCGGCCGTGGGATCGGCTATCTCTTGGGTCACGGGGTAGCCGTCGAGTTGGGAGTCCTGGAAGACGAGGCGTGGAGCATCAATGCGCCTTACCTGCATCAGCGCCTCACCGGTCGCCCCTGGATATCGCTGAAGCTGGCGCTCAGCCTCGACGGCCGGCTGGCAGCACCCGACCGGTCGGCACGGTGGATCACGGGCCCCCGGAGCCGCCGTACGGTTCACGCTCGCCGAGCGGCGGTCGACGCGGTCATGGTGGGCGCGGGGACGGTGGTCTCCGATGATCCCCGGTTGACCGCGAGGGACGCGCCTGCCCCTCATCAACCGACAAAGGTAGTTCTTGACTCGAGGGGACAGATCCCGGGCGGCGCCGCGGTGTTCGACAGTGGCACGACCATCGTCGTCACTTCCGATCAGGTGGCCCACGAGGCGGCTACCACGTGGAAGGAGCGCGGCGCCGAGGTCGTCGTGCTGGCGGGCTCGCCTGAGGGGATCGATCTCTTTGAACTGGCTCGCTTCCTCGGCGGCCGGGGCTTTCTCGAGGTCTATTGCGAGGGGGGCGCTCGGCTCGCGACCTCACTGCTCAAGGCCGATCTAGTCAATCGCCTCGAGCTTCATTACGGGCCGGTGTCTATTGGGTCGGGGGGGCCGGGGATCGGCGACCTCGGCGTTACGTCCATGGCGACGGCAGGACGCTGGAAGCTCACGAACTTCGATCATCTCGACGATGACGTCTTGCTCGCCTACGAGAGGACGCGCTGATGTTCACCGGCATCGTCGCCGAACGCGGGACCGTCAAGAAAGCAAAGCGAAAAGGCGACCTTCTCGAGCTTGGGATCCAGGCTGCGATCGCACGGGAGCTTGAGGTGGGGGACTCGGTTGCCGTCAACGGCGTCTGCCTCACCGCCACGAAGGCGTCCAGGCGCGGGTTTTCCACCGAGGCGATGAAGGAGACGCTTGACAGGACCTCCCTCGGATCTCTCCGGCGGGGCTCTGTGGTGCACCTCGAGCTCGCCGCCAAGCTGTCCGATCGCATCGGGGGACACCTGGTCCAGGGCCACGTCGATTCAGTGGCGCGGGTCGTTCGTATGCAAGAAGAAGGCGGAGCCCGACGAGTGTGGTTGCAAGCGAGCGAAGAAGTAGTCAAGTACCTGGTCCCCAAGGGCTCGGTGACCCTCGATGGAGTCTCATTGACGGTGGTCGAGGTCGGACCGTCGAGCTTCGAGATAGCTCTCATTCCACACACCCTCGAGGTGACCAACTTCAACGAGCTTGAGGTCGGCTCGGTCATGAACCTCGAAGTCGACGTCCTCGCCAAGTACGTCGAGAAGCTTCTCGAAAGGAGATGACCGTGCCTCTTTCGGGGATTCCCGACGCGCTGGAAGAGATCCGCAACGGCAACATGGTCATCGTTGTCGACGATGAGGGCCGGGAGAACGAAGGCGATCTGGTCTTTGCGGCCGAGAAGGTCACGCCCAAGCACATCACCTTCATGGTCCGGCATTGCTCGGGCATCATTTGCGTCCCGATGGAGGCCGAGCGCCTCGATGAGCTGCAGCTCCCCCTCATGGCGCCGCACGGTTCGGACGCACAGGGAACCGCCTTCACCATCAGCGTCGATGCCCGGAACCACACGACCACCGGCATCTCTGCGGCGGACCGGGCGAAGACGATCGAGACGCTCATCGATCCTGCGTCTGGCCCTGGCGATCTCGCTCGCCCGGGCCACATCTTTCCGCTGCGCTACACCCAAGGTGGCGTGTTGCGCAGGGCGGGCCACACCGAGGCATCGGTCGATCTCGCCCGCCTTGCAGGCCTTCGTCCCGCCGGCGTGGTCTGCGAGGTCGTCAACGAAGACGGGAGCATGGCGCGTCTCGCCGACCTCGAACGGTTCGCAGGCGAGCACGATCTCCTGATCGTTTCGATAACCGACCTCATTGCATTCAGACGCCGACAAGAGAGCCTCGTGCAGCGCGTGACCGAGGCCCGCATCCCGACCATGTTCGGCTCGTTCAGGGCGATCGCCTACGAGTCGCACGACGGGCGGACGCATGTCGCCCTCGTGAAGGGCAATCCCGGCGGCGGGCACCCCGTGCTCGTCCGGGTTCACTCCGAATGCTTCACCGGCGACGTGCTCGCCAGCACCCGCTGCGACTGCGGGGCGCAGTTAACCGAGTCGATGAGGCGTATTGACGAGGCGGGGGAAGGCGTCATCGTCTACATACGGGGACACGAGGGAAGAGGGATCGGGCTCCGCCACAAGCTCGACGCCTACGCCCTCCAGGACGGTGGTCTCGACACCGTTGACGCGAACGTGGAGCTGGGGTTCCTACCCGACGCCAGGGACTACGGGGTGGGGGCCCAGATCCTTGTCGACCTCGGCGTTTCGAGGATGCGACTGCTCACCAACAATCCGACCAAGCGAGCGGGGCTCGAGGGCTATGGGCTCGAGATCGCGGAGCGCGTCGCTCTGGAGAGCGAACCGACCCCCGAGAACATCGGATACCTCCGCACCAAGAGGGCCAAGCTCGGCCACCTGCTCGAGTCGATCGGAGCGACCGCGACCGAGACCATCGAGGAAACCACGGAGGTGCAGTGATGCCCACCTATGAAGGAAGCTTCGACGCTCGCCACTTGCGCGTGGCGGTAATCGCCGCCCGCTTCAATGAGACGATCTCGAAGCGGCTGCTCGACGGCGCGCTCGACTGCCTGATACGCCACGGCATACCCCCAGAAGAGGTTTGGGTCGCGTGGGTGCCGGGAGCCTTCGAGCTGCCGAGCGCGGCCAAACGGGTGGCATCTTCCGGAGAGTTCGACGCGGTGGTGTGCCTCGGTGTCGTGATCAAGGGCGCCACCCCTCACTTCGACTACGTCGCAGGCCACGCAGCGCACGGCATCGGACAAGCCGCCCTCGACACGGGGGTGCCCATCGCCTTCGGTGTCCTGACGACCGAGACGGCGGCTCAGGCCGAGGAGCGGGCCGGGGGAAAGATGGGCAACAAGGGCTTCGAGGCCGCCGCCGCGGCAATCGAGATGGCCAACCTCTTCGCGTCCCTACCGAAGCCCCAAACCAACCTCTGAGCGGCGGGTGGGTAGCTGATCGAAGGTAGATGACGATCCGCAGGATCAGACCGCTGCTCTCACCTTTTCGGGTCCGCGGCCCGGGCTACGTGTCGGCTACGCTTGCCCTAGATCTGCAGAGTGCCGTCCGGTCCCTCTCGCGGCGGGGGCCGCTCGGGCGGCTCGAAGCGCCACGACCCCGGAGGACCGTGCAGCTGGTAGCCGCGATGGGTTTTTAGATAGTGGTGCCACGGGCACAGCCTGTCTAGGTTCGCCAAACAAGTGCGCCCTCCTTGGGGCACCGGCCGAATGTGGTCAATCTGGAGGTGGCGGCGGACGTCGCAGCCCGGCACCACGCAGGTGCGGTCGCGCTGTTCTAAGGCGGTGCGCAGGCGCGCAGGGATGGTGCGCCCGGCATGCGACACCGCCTTGACGTCGGTGCCGTCGGTGACGAGCGCACGCAAGAAAGCATCGCCGGCAAGCGCCTGCGCGGTCGCCACCGGAACCGGACCGACCCCGGCGATCTCACAGGTTTCGCCGTCTTCGGTGGAGCCCCGCAGGAGCGCCTGGTGGTCGGCCAGCACATGCACCACCGCGCCTGGGCCCCGGCGCGAGGAGTCGTTGTCGCAGCCGCGGGTGTGCTCGGCGAGCTCCACCAGGGCGTCTGCGGCATAGGCGTCGTGCGATTCGCGTCGACCCTGCTTGCGAGCCTCCTGGAAGATCCGCTCGCTGTAGGGCGTTAGCGCGGCCACCACCACCGCGCCAGCGTCTGGCGTCAGGACCGCGTCGAGGTGGAAGGCGCCGTCGGGGTCGCGCCAGTGCCGCAGACGCCGGCGGGCCCTGATCGCTTCGTAGCGCTCGAGCTCATCCGAACAAGCCGCGCTCTTGATCTTGGCGCACCGCTCTCTGAGCTCCGAGACGCTTTCCGTCTTGGCCGTGGCCAAGAGCTCCTGCTCGGATGAAGGGCTTGCGGCTGCTGCGGCGACGATCTCTTTTGCCTGCACCTCAGACAGCTCCCCAGAGCGCAGCGCGGTCTCGGTCGTGGGCAACTGCGCGACCTGCTCGGCGGTCTGGAGCACGCCGAGAGCGTGACCCACCGAGGTCCCGGTCGTGCGTGCCATCCAGCGCGCCGGCGAGCGGTCGCCCTCTCGACGCCATACCCCGGACTGAGCGACCCGCGCGGCGCTCAGCGCCTTTCCGGCCGCCGCTATCCGCTCGATTGCGGTGAACTCCTCGACCAGCTGTGCGGCCGCGGCACCGTCAAAGGTCTCGGGCTGGAGTTGCGCTACCAGCTCCTTAAGAAGCCTCTTGGCTTCGGCTATCTGTTCGAACATAAGTTCGATAGTACTGCTGGCCTACGACGCAAACCCTCGTGGAGAGCCCACAAAACTCCTTCATCGGCCCCACACCGACAACTTTTCTCGACCGCTGTCCTGGCCCACAGGGGGGCGCGAGTTACTAAGAGGATCGAACCACCACAGTCCTATTCCAACCTCGCCGGCAAGGCGTTCGCTACATGTGGGAGGTAGGACGCGAGACTGTCAGGCCTCGGGCTGCTGAGGGGGTGGCGCGCTGGCCACCTGTGTGTAGGCCATCTGGAGCTCGGCGAGGGTTTGGCGCAAAGGCGTCTCGGCGTCTTCGAGCCTCGAGCCCACAGACCCCATCAACCCGGCGAGTGCGTCGATGGCGAGCCTGGCGTCTTCGAGCTGGCGGGAGTTGAGCTTGACTCCTGCGGCGTTGGCGAGGCTCACCGCCACGTTGATGACCCAATCGAGGCTTGGAACCTGAGCCATCTCCTCTGCCATCTTGCGCGCCTGCGCCTCCTGCTCGGGGGTCCACAGGTCATCCGCCTCGCGGCTTGGGGCCTGTTGCCGCGGGGACGGAGCGGGGTCGGTGGCGGGTGCGGTGCTCTCGGACGCAGGCTCGCCCGAAGGAGCTGCGGGCTCCGCGACGGGCTGAGCCGCGGGTCCCTCGGGTGCAGCGCCTCGGGCTGAAATGCGCTTGTCCACCACCCTCGGACGGCGGGCCTCAGCCTCCTCCTCGGGGTCGTGCTCGTGATGGGTCATGTGGGGGCTTTATACTTCCTTCGTTGATGTATCGCCAAGAAGGGGCTTGATTGCCCCTCACCTCCCGGTGAATGCACGAGGTCTTCGAGACTTCGGCCGAGCCGCGGGGTTGAGAGCGAGACGAGCGTAGCCACGCGCGGCCTCGCCGGGCCGGTGACGTCCGGTTCCTTGGCGTCATCGGCTTTTTCGCGTCCCGGCGAAGGTCGCCGGCGCAGCAGCTGTCCGGGTGGATCCCGCGGGTGGGGGCCGGAGAAAAGGAGAGTGGTATCGCACAACAGGAGCTGAGGATCAACGACCGCATCCGTGTCCCGAAGGTGCGTGTCGTAGGGGCCGACGGGTCGCAGGTGGGCATCATCGACATCGACAGCGCCCTTCGGATGGCTCAAGACCAGGACCTCGACCTCGTGGAGATCGCGCCCCAAGCCGACCCCCCCGTGTGCCGGATCATGGACTACGGCAAGTACAAGTACGAGCAAGCCGTCAAGCAGAAGGAGTCTCGCAAGAAGCAGTCCCTGATCGTGGTCAAAGAGATGAAGATGCGGCCGAAGATCGACCGCCACGACTACGAGACCAAGAAGGGGCACGTAGTCCGCTTCCTCCAGCACGGGGACAAGGTGAAGGTCACGATCATGTTCCGGGGTCGTGAGACGGTTCACCCGGAGCTCGGACGGCGGTTGCTCGACCAGCTTGCGGAGGATGTGACGGAACTGGCCAAGGTGGACACGCCTCCCAAGCTCGACGGGCGCAACATGACGATGGTCCTCGGCCCCCATAAAGACAATGCCTCGGCCAAACAACAAGCTCCTAAGCCGAAGCGGGCCGCCCGACCGAAAGAGGTGGAGCCCGGGGCCGAGAAAGCGGTCGAGAACGGGCCTGCGAAGCCGGCGAGGCCCATAAAGATCACCAGAGCGGAAGGAGGCTGACGTGCCAAAGATGAAGTCGCATCGCGGATCGGCCAAGCGTTTCCACGTGTCGCCGACCGGCAAGATCAGGCGTCGCCGCGCCTTCGGCAATCACATCTTGGGAAAGAAGTCGTCCAGCCGCAAGAGGCGGATCGACGCGTCGGACGCTCAGGTGTCTGCACCGGATTCAAAACGCATCCGGCGCATGCTTACGAAGTAACTAAGGAGGAGTGACGAATGCCACGCGTCAAGCGCAGTGTGCCCAGCAGAAAGAGGCGCCGGGAAGTTCTAAAGAAGGCCAAGGGCTACTACTCGGCGCGCGGCAGACACGTGCGAAAGGCGCGCGAGCAGCTGCTGCATTCGGGCGTCTACGCCTACCGGGATCGTCGCGCCCGCAAGGGTGATTTCCGGCGACTCTGGATTCAGCGGATCAATGCTGCGGCGCGCATCAACGGCATCAGCTACAGCCATTTGATAGCCGGCCTTCGAGTAGCAGAGGTCGAGATCGATCGGAAGATGCTTGCCGAGCTGGCGGTGAACGAGCCTCAGGCCTTCGCGCAGCTCGCCGAGCTTGCCAAGAGCTCCTTGGCCAAGACCGCCTGATTCACGATTCCACAGTGGAGCTAGCCCCCGGAGCTGGCTCGCCGATAAGCAGCCTTAGGAACCCCCGCGTGCTCGCGGCGCGCAAGCTGCTGAAACGTTCGGAACGAGAGCAGAACAAGCGCTTCCTCGTCGAGGGTCCGCTTGCGGTACGTGAGGCGCTGGCTGCGAACGCGGCAGTCGAGATATTCGTCGACACGGAGGCGTGGCCGGGTCAAGAGACCGTCCGGCAAGCGGTAAAGGAAGCAGTGCCGGTCCATCTCGTCACCGCAGCGGTTATCGCAGCCCTGTGCGACACCACGACACCTCAGGGCGTCGTCGCGGTCGCGACCACACCTTTAGCGGCCCCCGCCGTTCTCGACCGGGCCGACCTTGTCGTGGTTCTGGCCGGGGTACGAGACCCCGGCAACGCGGGGACGCTCATCCGCTCGGCGGTTGCCGCGGGCGCGGGCGGGATCGTCTTCGTCAAGGGATCGGTGGACCCCCTCAACGCAAAGACGGTACGGGCGTCCGCCGGACTGCTCTTCAACGTTCCGGTGATCGCAGGCCTCACTCTCACCGAGGTGTGCGAGCGCCTCCGGGCGGCGGGCACGAGGATCGTCGGAGCTCAGGCCCACGCCGATACGGCCCTCGACGACATCGACATGCGGGGGCCCGTTGCGTTCGTAGTCGGAAACGAGTCCTGGGGCCTGCCCGAGGCGTCGCACCAACTGCTCGACGAGGTCGTCGGTATCCCGATGCCCGGTCCTGCCGAATCCCTCAACGTCGGCATAGCAGGATCGATCCTGCTGTTCGAGGCAGTGCGCCAGCGGCGGGCGCGGCCATAGCAACGTTTATCCTCGGCCCCCTATGAGCGAACAGCCGAGCTTTGCCCAGTTGATCTCTCTCGTGGCGCACGAACTGCGATCGCCGCTTACTTCGGTCAAGGGGTTCTCCAACACGCTGGTGAAGAGGTGGGACCGGTTTTCCGACGACGAGCGACGACAGTTTGTCGGCGCCATCAGCTCAGACGCCGAGCGGTTGGCACGGATCATGTCCGAGGTGCTCGATCTTGCGCGGCTGGAGGCGCGGACCCTGGAGCTTCAGCAAAGCGAGGTAAAGATCGACGAGGTGGTGTCCAGGGCCCTCGATCGACTTGGCGCCTATCCCGAGGTCGATCGAGTGGCAGTGGATGTCACCGAGGGCCTGACCGCGTGGACCGACCAGGAAAGGCTGGAGAGAGATCTCGCCAATCTCGTCGAGAACTCGCTCAAGTTCTCTACCCAGGGGCCCATAAGCGTCACCGCAAGACGTGCCGAGGAAGCTTGGGTCGAGATTGCGGTGCGTGATTACGGGATCGGCATCGAGAAGGCCAGGCTTCCCCACGTGCTGTTCGGCCCGGGCCCTCGCGGGCAGATCGCAACCCCCAAGGGCACCGGCCTTGGCCTTAACCTCGCGCGCCGGCTCCTCGAGTTCCAAGGCGGCTCGCTTTCGGTGTTGAGCATGCCAAACGTCGGATCGATCTTCACGATGCGACTTCCGGCCAAGGGACCGGCATGACCCAGGCTGACTTGAGAACGCGCCTAGAGGAGGCGCGCGCTTCGGGGCTTCACCACATCGCCCGGGCACAAGACCTGGCAAGTCTCGAAGAAGCGCAGGTCCGCGCCCTCGGTAGGAAGGCGGCATTGTCGAGGGCGCGCAGCGATCTGAGGCAAGTTCCGCCCGAGGACCGCAAGGAGCTAGGGCGTCTCGCCAACGAGGTGCATGCCGAGCTCGAGGCCGCTATCGCCGCCAAGCGCGCCACGTTCCAGGCGGCCTTCATGGAAAAGAGATGGGAGCGCGAGCGCATCGACGTGACGCTGCCGGGCGACGCTCCGCCGGTCGCCTCGATCCACCCCTTGACCAAGACGATCTCGGCCTTCGTCGACATCTTCGTGGGGCTCGGCTACAAGGTGGCGGAGGGCCCGGAGATCGAGCTGTCGCGCTACATCTTCGACGCGCTGAACATGCCTCCCGCGCACCCGGCGCGCTCGCCGGAGCAGACCTTCTTCGTCGGAGGGCGGGGTGTCGACGTGTGCCTGCGCACGGAGACCTCGCCGGTCCAGGTAAGAACCATGGAGTCGCAACAACCACCGGTATACGTGGTGGTTCCTGGCCGCTGTTACCGGCGCGACACGGCCGATGCGACACACGTGGCGGGCTTCGCGCAGATCGAGGGGCTTGCGGTCGACGAGGGCATAACCATGGGAGACCTCAAGGGCACGCTCGAGCTCTTTGCCCGCTCGTTCTTCGGCGACGAGCTCGACATCCGCCTGCGGCCCCACTTCTTCCCCTTCACCGAGCCCTCTGCGGAGCTGGACGTGCAGTGCTTCGTTTGCAAGGGGTCCGGCTGCAGGCTCTGCAAGCACGAGGGCTGGATCGAGCTGCTCGGCTGCGGGATGGTCGACCCGGCCCTCCTCGAGTGGGTTGGCTACGACACCGAGAGATACACGGGGTTCGCGTTCGGCATGGGAGTCGAGCGCCTCGCCGCGCTGTCACATCGCATCTCAGACATAAGGCTCTTGTGGGGCAACGACCTTCGTTTCCTCACGCAGTTCCGAGGAAGCGGATGAAGGTCTCGCTCGAGTGGCTACGCGATTACGTCGACATCGACGTCACCTCGGCGCGACTCGTTGAGCTGCTCGATCTGTCCGGGACCAAGGTCGAAGCGGTACATCAGCCCGGTCGGAACGTCCGCGGCGTGGTCGTCGCCGAGGTCCTTGCGATAAGAGACCACCCCAACGCAGACAACCTGACGATGGTCGAGGTCAGGCTCGACGGCGACGTGACCCAAGAGGTCGTCTGCGGCGCCCGCAACTTCTCGGTGGGCGACCGCGTCCCGCTCGCGACGGTTGGGGCGCAGCTTCCCGGGTTGCGGGTTAGCGAGCGCAAGATCCGGGGGCAGATCAGCCGCGGGATGCTGTGCTCTGGGATGGAGCTCGGCGTCTCGAAGGACCACTTGGGCATCCTCGTGCTCCCTCCGGATGCACCGCTCGGAAGCGACGTCGTCGCGAGCCTGGGGTTGGACGACACGATCCTGGAGCTCGAGATCACGCTCAACCGGCCCGATTGCATGAGCCACATCGGCGTCGCCCGCGAGATCGCGGCGCTCCTCGGTCAGGGGCTGCAGCTCCCGCACGTCGAGCTGAAGCCGTCGGACGACCTCGCATCGCCGGTTCGCGTCGTGATAGAGGACCCTGACGGGTGCCCGCGGTACCTGGCGCGCTACGTGACCGACCTGTCGGTCGCACCGTCTCCTCAGTGGATGGCGACGAGGTTGCTCGCCTGCGGCCTGCGTCCCATCTCCAACGTGGTGGACGTCACCAACTACGTGCTGCTGGAGCTCGGCCACCCGCTCCATGCCTTCGACCGCGCCTCGGTAGCCGACGACACCATCGTCGTCCGTCGGGCCCGCGACGGCGAACGACTGACCACACTCGACGGACGGGAGCGCGACCTCCATCCAGAAGACCTGCTCATCGCCGACCCTGAGCGCGCGCTCGGAATGGCGGGCGTGATGGGAGGCGCCGATTCAGAGGTCGGGGACACCACCACCAGCGTCATCCTCGAGGCCGCCTACTTCGACCCCTCGAGCATCGCTTTCACGGCTCGCCGCCATCAGCTCAGGACGGAGGCCTCCGCCCGCTTCGAGCGGGGCACCGATCCCGAGGTGCTGCCCTTCGCCGCAGCGCGCGCCGCCCAGCTGATGGCCGAAGTCGCCGGCGGGAATGTTGCCGATCAGGAGCACGACCACTATCCGCGCCCCATCGAGCGGGCAAGCATCGCCTTGAGGCCCGCTCGCACCGACTCGATCCTGGGTGTGACGGTGCCTGCCGAGGAGCAGGCGTGGCACCTTCGCTCAATCGGCCTCGAGGTCGAGGAAGGCGATGGAACGATTGCCGTGACGGTCCCGACGCGTAGACCCGACCTGATAAGGGAGATCGATCTCGTCGAAGAGGTTGCCCGTCTCCATGGCCTCGACAAGCTGCCTTCAACTCTTCCTTCTGGCCCTGCCGGTGGCCTCGACGTCGTTCAATCGGCCGAGCGAAGGCTTCGGTCCATCCTCGCCGATCTGGGGGTGTGGGAGGCGTGGACGCCATCGCTTATCGCTCCGCGCGATCTCGACGCCCTCGGCCTCGCCGCCCAGCATCCGGCGCGCGCGGCGCTGAGGATCTGGAACCCCATGAGCGAGGAAGAGAGCGTGATGAGGACAACGCTCCTTCCCAGTCTCTTGAAAGCGGTGGCCCTGAATCAGGCGCAGCGAGCAGAAGGCGTCGCTCTGTTCGAGGTGGCCCGGGTCTACCTGGCGAGCAACGACCTGCTTGCCGACGAGAGCCTCGTGCTGTCCGCGGTCTTCGGGGGCCGGCGGGTGCCGCAGCGGTGGCTCGGCTCGGCCCGGCGGTGGGACTTCTATGGGGCCAAGGGGATCCTCGAGGCCGCCTTCTCCGCGCTGGGGCTCGAGGACCCGAGGTTCAGGTCCGTGAAGGTCATGCCCTTTCACCCGACGCGGGCGGCCTCGGTCATGCTGGGGGACACGGCGCTCGGAGCAGTCGGCGAGCTTCATCCTGATGTCTGCGAACGGTTCGAGGTCGAGCCCGGGGCGGTTGGATTCGAGCTGGCGCTCGGCCCCCTGTTCGACGCGTTGCCCGGCCGGCTAAAGGCACAAGAGCTGTCCCGCTACCCGGCCACGCTCATCGACCTTGCAGTGGTGGTCGACGAACGGGTGGCGGCGGGCGCGGTGCAAGAGGTCATCCGCAAGGCGGGGGCCCCCGAGGTCGTCTCGGTGAGGCTCTTCGACGTCTACGTCGGCGAGCAGCTCCCCGAGGGCAGCAGAAGCCTTGCCTTCGCCCTCGAGCTCCGGCGTCCCGACAGGACGATGACCGACGAGGAGGCCATGGCGGTGCGTGACCGGATACTGCCGGCCGTGCAAGAGCGGACCGGCGGAAAGTTGAGGACATAGACATGCGGGACTTCCTCTCGATCGACGACGTCTCGTCTGAGGAGCTCGTTGCCCTGTTGGACAAGGCCGATGAGGTCAAGAGCAAACCCGATCAGTACTCGCAACAGATCGCCGGCAAGCAGGTGGCGCTCATCTTCGAGAAGCCGTCCACCCGTACCCGGGTGTCGTTCGAGGCAGCGGTCGCCTCCATGGGCGGGCACCCAATAGTCCTGAGAGGAGACGAGCTGCAACTCGGCCGCGGCGAGACCATCGAGGACACCGGCAGGGTGCTGTCCCGCTACGTCGATGCGATCGTCGTGAGGACCTTCGGCCAGGAGCGCCTCACCGCTCTCGCCGAGTCCGGCAGCGCACCTGTGGTCAATGCCCTGAGCGACTACTCACACCCGTGCCAGTGCCTCGCGGATCTCCAGACCATCAGAGCCAGCAAGGGCGATCTCGGCGGCCTGGCCCTCGCCTATGTCGGCGACGGCAACAACGTCGCCCATTCACTGATGTTCGGTGGCGCTAAGACGTCGATGGACGTGAGGATCGCGACGCCACCCGGCTACGAGCCTCTCGGAGAGGTCGTGGAGCGGTGCAACGAGATCAACTTAGAGACCGGTGGGAAGCTAACGGTCACGAACGACGTTCTGGAGGCAGCCAGAGGAGCCGACGTCCTCTACACCGACGTATGGGCGTCGATGGGTCAAGAGGGCGAAGCTCCCGAGCGGCTCGAGCTGTTTAGTGACTATCAGCTCGATCAACGCCTCGTCGAGGCTGCAGACGAAGACGTGATCGTCATGCACTGCCTCCCGGCCCACCGCGGTGAGGAGATCGCTGCCGAGGTGATGGACGGCCCTCATTCGGTCGTGTGGGACCAGGCCGAGAACCGCTTGCACACACAGAAGGCGCTGCTTGCCTGGCTTCTGAGCTGACTCCGAGTGCCACGGTTGGATCGCTCCTTCTACGCCCGGGACGCGGTGGCGGTCGCCAAGGAGCTGATCGGGTGCGTCTTTGTCCACGAGGGTCCCTCGGGGCGTATTGCGGTGCGCTTGATCGAGACCGAGGCGTACAGGGGTGTCCTCGACCCCGGATCGCACGGCTACAGGGGCAAGACCCCTCGCACCGAGGTGATGTACGGGCCTCCCGGCCGCCTCTACGTCTATTTCACCTACGGTATGCACTGGTGCGCCAACATCGTGTGCGCCGAGGAGGGACGGTGTGAGGCGGTCCTGCTGCGAGCGGGCGAGCCGCTCGAGGGCGTGGAGTTGATGAGGGCCAACCGTCCCAAGATAGCGAACGACCGGCTTCTGGCCGCCGGCCCCGCCCGTCTTACGCAGGCGATGGGGATAGGGCCCGAGCACAACGGCGCAACCCTTCTGCGTGGTGGATCCTTCTGGTGCGCAGAAGACGCGGCAACCGACGGGTATCACACGAGGGAGATCTCACAAACGGTCAGGATCGGCTTGGCCCAAGGAAGGGGCGACGATCTGCCGTGGCGCTTCGTGGCTGCAGGCAACCCGTTCGCGTCGCGGCGGACTTGAAAGGTGGCCAGGGGGATTCTCGCTGGCGCGGCGATGGGAGCCGTCTTTCTGCTCATCCCGGCAGTCGTCGTACTTTCCTCTCTCGCATGGATCGCAGCTCGACTGCTGAAGGGTGAGGGGCGCGCCTCGATAAAGGCACGTCTCGGGGTGGCGACACGGATCGCGTGGGAGCCGCTCCAGGTTGCCCTGATGCTGGTTCTAGTCGGCGTCGCGTTGACCGGATTCGTCGCGGGGGATCTGGGAGCGGGGACCTACCTTCGGATAGGTCGTTCGACCCTCGGATTCCTTCTCGACAGCGTGACCGACTGGGCCGACCCGACGACTTCTGAGTCGATCACCCTCAGAGGGTTCGGATTCATAGTGATCGCTAGCTGCCTGCTCGTGGCCTACAGCATGTGGCGCTACTACGGAAGTCGCTGGGGGCCGGCAGACGAAGCCGCTGTTCAGTCGGACAAGCGCTCCAACCTCGGCTAGTAGCGATCAGACGACGCCCCCCTCCTCACGCGTTTCAACGCACGCGAGCAGAAACATCAGGCCGACCGTGAGCAGGGGAAGAAGGCGGCCTCGCATAGTTGGCATGACGGTAATTTATTCGCCGGCCGCCCCAAGCGACTTCGGGTGGATGGAAGCAGTCGACTGCCCGCCTTCCGCTGGAGCAGTCCCGCATGGTATGAGAAGCCCCATGGCGCACCCAGACTCGATCCGACGACTTACTGTCGTTGTGCTGTTGTTGACTGCCGGAGTAGCGGGCGGCACCTACTTGGTGATCCGTGAGGAGAAGTCGGCTCGTCCTGGGTTGCAACCGGGCGCTCCTACGGCGCCGCAACGTCAGTCATCTTCTGATCGGGCATCGCGTCACATCAAGCATGTCGTTTATCTCATCAAAGAGAACCGGACGTTCGACAACTACTTCGGACGCTATCCGGGAGCGGACGGCGCCACCCACGGCCGCCTCTCGACCGGCGAGAGAGTGCGTCTCAGGGTGGCCGCAGACGTCCTGACGCACGATCTCGGCCACGAGTTCGTGGACGGGGTTACGGCCATCAACGGCGGACGCATGGATCAGTTCGACCTCATCCCCATAGGCGGTAAGTCTCTGGACGGCTATACGTCGTTCACGAGAGACGGAATCCCGAACTACTGGGCGTATGCCGACAACTTCGTTCTCGGCGATCGGATGTTTTCGCCGATGTACGGGCCGACGTTTCCCGCACACCTCTACACCGTCGCAGCGCAAGGCGGACGCGTCACTAGTAACAAGCTCAACGTGGGATTCAACGCCATGGAGAAGAACGGGCGTCCGGGTTCTTACTGCACCGATGCGGGAGAGAAGGTCAGTCGTTTCCCGGCACTCGACGATGAAGAAGAAAAGGAGCTAATTGATGCGGAGGAAAGAGCGGACATCGAGCGCATAGAGGAGTTCTACGAGACTGCCCAGCCCTGCTTCGACTTCAGGAGCCTCCCCGACGAGCTCAACGATGCGGGGATCTCGTGGCGCTACTACGCCAACGACGGCGATTGGAGGAATGCCCTCCACGCGATCAGGCACATCAGGTTCTCGAAGTATTGGGGCCCTAACGTGGTTGGACCCGAAAAAGCGATACGAGACGTGCAAGAGGAGCGATTACGAGAGGTGTCGTGGGTCATCCCTCCCGTTGGATTCAACGATCATCCCGGTGCTGGAACAAGTGTGTGCATGAGCGAGAACTGGGCGGTCGCCTATATCAACGCCATCATGCGGTCGAAGTACTGGGAGAACACCGTGATCTTTCTGACATGGGACGACTTCGGGGGCTTCTACGATCACGTCCCTCCCCCTCACTATGACGTTATGGGCTTGGGGCCCCGCGTCCCGTTGCTCGTTATCTCTCCGTGGGCTAAGAAGGGCTACATCGACCACACGGTCTATGAGCTCTCATCGGTCGTCAGGTTTATGGAGGACCTCTACGATCTCGACACGCTTGCTCGCCGTGATCATCTGGCAAGCAACATGCTCAACGCATTCGACTTCGACCGGCGCATCGATCCCGCCGATCGAAAGCTCGTTCTCGAAGAGCGGGAATGTACAGGGTTGCCGAGAGACACAACGAACGCATACAAAAGACCATCACGGGCCTTCGCCCGGGCCCAGGATTAGTCGGAGACGGTAAGGGTCACGGTCTCGCCCTCGGGGATCTCTTCGCCGGCCGGAGGGCTCTGGTCGATGACTCGCCCGGGGGGATAGGTCGATGACTCTTCTTGGACCTGGATCACTACGAACCCTTCGCCCTCCAAGGTCTCGACCGCGTCGTCGACCGGGAAGCTGAAGACGTCCGGAACCGCCACGTCTTCCTTTGGAACTTTGCATTCCGGCCCCGAGCTCGTCGTCGGCTCGGTGCCGGGCACGAAGGTTGCGGTGCTCCTGTGTTCGTCGGGGGTCCTTTCTCCGACCAGGCACCCGGTACGCGTGTCGATCGTCACGGTCACGAGCCCCGCCGGGGCTTCGAAGTCCGTTATGGGGGTGCCCGCAACCGCCTCGACCATGAAGTCGTGCCAGATGTCGGCAGGATAGGAGCCCCCGGTCACGCCGGTCTGGTCGATGCGAGTGGGCCTGCAGAGACTCTCCGAGTCGGCACACGATGGTTTCATCTCGATCTCCCCCTCGGGGTAGCCCACCCACACTGCAGCGGCAAGGTCGGGGGTGTAGCCGCCGAACCAAGCGTCGCGGTACTCCTGAGCCGTTCCCGTCTTTCCTGCCACCGGTCGGCCGATGTTCGCCGCGTACCCCGTGCCGCGCTGCACCACCTGCTGGAGGGCGGTGGTCACGATGTAGGCGGCGCCGGG
>JAUJNI010000002.1:845068-881172 GCA_030446465.1 Actinomycetota bacterium | reverse complement strand
TGCCGCGCTGCACCACCTGCTGGAGGGCGGTGGTCACGATGTAGGCGGCGCCGGGTCCGATCGCCTGGATGGACTCCGACTCGTCCTCGTAGATCACCTCGTGCTTGCTCGGGTCCACGATCTTCGTGATGGCGACCGGTGGGTGATGCATTCCGTTCGTTGCGAAGGTGCCGTAGGCAGACGCCATGCCGAGCGGGTTGACTGCGTTGGCCCCCAGAACCGCGGCGTTGACCGCTTGGAGGTTTGTGCGAATGCCCATGTCGCGGGCGGCCTCGACTACCGACTCGGCCCCGATCTCGAGGATCAGCTGGGCGTACACGACGTTCACGCTGTTGACCGTTGCCTCGAGCAGCGAGAGGTTCTTGCCGAAGTCGCCGCCCTCGTAGTTGTTGACAACCCAGGGCTCGCCGTTGTTGGCGTTCGGAAACGTCATCTTAGACCCTGCCTCGTAACGCTTGGACAGGGGAATGCCTTGCTCCACAGCGGCGGCAAGGGCGAATGGCTTGAACGCGGAGCCCGCCTGCCGGCCGGTTCCTGCGGCGACGCCGTCTGTCTTCTTGGTGGCAAGGCCGACGCCTGGCTCGGCCAGGATTGCCAGGTTCAGCTTGGCGAAGCTGTCCTTGCCCTTGGCGAAGTAGTCGCGGCCCCCCACCATGGCCCTGATGTAACCGTTGTTGGGGTCGACGGCGACCAGAGAGCCGTGCGGGTCGGTCTCGTAGGGAAGCACCCCGTCGACCGCTTCCTCGGCCGCCCGCTGCATGCCGAGGTTGACCGTGGTGTAGATGCGCAGCCCCCCTTGGAACAGCCGCCTGGCTCGCTGCCTCGGCGTTGTCCCCAGCACCTCGAAGCGCGGGTCGTAGGTGACGAGCTTCTGGACGTAGTCCACGAAGTACGGAGCGGCATACCGGTCCGTGTCCACGAGGGCCTGCAGGCCTAACCCCTTCGCACGGTTCCTAGCGGCGCGCTTCTTGGCCACGTAGCCGAGATCGGCCATCTTCTTGAGGACGACATTGCGCCGCTTCTTCGCGGCCTTTGGGTGCTTGAAGGGGTTGTAGTCGCCGGGGGCCTTGATGAGACCCGCCAGAAGGGCGCCTTCGGCCAGATCCAGGCTTCCCGCCGGCTTGCCGAAGTAGGTCTTTGACGCGGCTTGGATCCCGTAGGCAGTCTCACCGAAGTAGATCGTGTTGAGGTAGCGCTCGAGGATCTTGCTCTTCGAGAGGCGCGTCTCGATCTGGCGCGCCAACGCGGCTTCCTGGACTTTTCTGGTCAGAGTCCTCTCTGCGCTCTGGCCGGGAGAGATGATCACGTTCTTCACGTACTGCTGCGTGATGGTGGAGCCACCCTCCTCGATACGTCCGCTCGAGGCGTTGGTAAGCGCCGCTCGGACGATGGCCTTGAGGTCTACTCCTCCGTGGTCGTAGAAACGCTGATCCTCAATCGCGATGACCGCGTGACGCAGGTGACGCGGGACCTTCTGCAGGGGGATGATCGTGCGGTTCTGCTCGCCGTGGAGCGTTGTGATGAGCGTCCCGTCGAAGGCATAGATCTTGGACGATTGCGGCGGATGGAACCTGAGGTCCGCCCTGCGGAGCTCGGGAAGATCCCGCGTGAACTCGCCGCACGAGGCGGCAAGCAGCGAGAGTGCCGCAAGGACAACCGTAAGGGTGCGCGAGCTGGTTACCATCAGATGCTCAGCATAGCTACGGACCGGCGCCTACAGGGCGAACCTTTCAACTGGACTAGCATCCGGCCCAATGACGGTCGACGCTCTCGAGCAGCAATTCAGAAGGCTTATTCGGAACGCCGAGCACGTCGTTCCCGAAGACGACTTGCTCGAGCGCCTGAGGGAGGGCCGTCCGCTGCGAGTGAAGCTCGGTCTCGATCCCACCGCACACGACGTGACGCTTGGATGGGCGGTGCCCCTTCGAAAGCTCAGGCAGTTTCAGGACGAGGGCCACACCGCGGTCTTGATCGTGGGGGATTTCACCGCTCGCATCGGCGATCCCTCCGGGAGGTCGATCACCAGGCCTCGCCTGAGCCCTGAGGTCGTGCGCGCCAACGCCGAGGCCTGCGTGACCATGCTGCTCGACATCCTTCGTGAGGATCACCTGGAGGTCCGCTACAACTCCGAATGGCTCGAACCCCTCGACTTGGAAGACATATTGGGCCTCACGTCCCACTTCACCGTCGCCCAAATGCTCGAGCGCAACGACTTCGCCGCCCGCTTCAAAGAGCAGCGGCCGATCTCACTGATCGAGTTCCTCTACCCCTTGTGCCAGGCCTACGACTCGGTCGCGGTCAAGGCCGACGTGGAGCTTGGCGGCAACGACCAGCTGTTCAACCTTTTGGTCGGCCGGGATCTGCAGCAGGCGCACGGGCAGCGTCCCCAGATCGCCCTGACCATGCCGCTGCTGGAGGGCCTCGACGGAGTGCAGAAGATGTCTCAGTCCCTCGGCAACTATGTGAGCATCCGGGACCGGCCCACAGAGATGTTCGGCAAGCTCATGAGCGTTCCGGACGGCCTCATCGGACGCTACGCCGCCCTGGCCACCGATCTCGACAACGAGGGAGTGGCCGAGCTGGAGGAGGCCTCCCGTATCGGGGGGCCGCGGGCAGGAAGGGCCAAGCGGGCGATGGCCCGTGCCGTCGTCGGCCTCTATCACGGGACCGACGCGGCGGGGGAGGCCGAGGCCGCCTTCGACCGCCAGTTCAAGGAGCATCAAGCCCCGGAGGAGATGGCCGAGGCAACCCTTCCCGCGGGGGCGGTCGACGGGTCGAGCGTCTACCTCCCGGGTGTGCTGTCGGATCTGGGGCTCGCCTCCAGCCGCGGGGAGGCAAGAAGGCTGATCGCCCAGGGGGGCGTCCGAGTCGACGGCGAGACCGTGGTGGATGAGCAGGTGCAGGTCGAGCGTCTGAGGGGGTCCGTGGTGCAGGTGGGAAAGAGACGTTTCGTCCGTCTGATATAGCAAAAGACCTCCTCGCTCGAAGAAGCTTCGTAGGCGCGAAAAATTGTCATTCCCCAGGCCATGCACCGTGGAATAGGTTGACCAAGAAGCCTGTTGACTGGTATGTTGTCCCACGGCCCGAAGGGCTTGAAATGTCGGAGCGCCGCAGGTCTTGGCGCATGAGAGCCGGAGTCGCCTATATCGCCCTGAAGTGAGAACCTCAGGTTGTGGTGACGCCGGTGACCCACCGGCGTTTTTGTTTGCCCGGGGGCCGGAAAGTCGCTCTTTGAGAACTGAACAGTGTGCCTGCCGAGAAGCCTCTTAAGAGGTGGATCGGAGACCAGTGCGACCTCGTCAAAGAGATGAGACGGACCTCTGTGTCCGAGCAACCCTTTGACAGGCAGTACTTATGAATAAATCCGACACAAGCGCTTTCGAATCTTCGATTCGTTAGCGTTCGTTGAAGGATTGAAATCTCTACGGAGAGTTTGATCCTGGCTCAGGACGAACGCTGGCGGCGTGCTTAATACATGCAAGTCGAGCGACGAAAGCAGAGTGGGTAACCACTCTGCCTGAAAGCGGCGAACGGGTGAGTAACACGTGGGTAACGTGCCCCGGACTCCGGGATAACAACGGGAAACCGTTGCTAATACCGGATGACCCCTGCGTTTCGCATGCCATGCAGGGCAAAGTTTTTCGGTCTGGGATCGGCCCGCGGCCTATCAGCTTGTTGGTGGGGTAATGGCCTACCAAGGCGATGACGGGTAGCTGGCGTGAGAGCGTGGCCAGCCACACTGGGACTGAGACACGGCCCAGACTCCTACGGGAGGCAGCAGTAGGGAATCTTGCGCAATGGGCGAAAGCCTGACGCAGCGACGCCGCGTGAGGGATGACGGCTTTCGAGTTGTAAACCTCTTTCAGCGGGGACGAAGCCTCACGGTGACGGTACCCGCAGAAGAAGCCCCGGCCAACTACGTGCCAGCAGCCGCGGTAATACGTAGGGGGCGAGCGTTGTCCGGATTTATTGGGCGTAAAGCGCGCGTAGGCGGCTATCCACGTCGGGTGTGAAAGCTCGGAGCTCAACTCTGAGAGGCCATTCGATACGGGATAGCTGGAGGTAGGTAGGGGAGAACGGAATTCCTGGTGTAGCGGTGAAATGCGCAGATATCAGGAGGAACACCGGTGGCGAAGGCGGTTCTCTGGGCCTTACCTGACGCTGAGGCGCGAAAGCTGGGGGAGCAAACAGGATTGGTATCGGTCCTCTTCAGGGGTAACCCTGATGCCTAAACTGGCTGTATCGGCGAACGTCCCTCTGGGGATAACGCCGAGGGAAGTCGAGATCGTGGTGATCTTTGACCCCGTAGAGACTGCACGCCGGCCCCTCGTGTTGCGGCACGAGGGTGATGACACAGTCCGACCTCGTTGGTAACAACGAGAGGCTCTCAGAAATGGGGGCCCGCCAAGGGAACTTGGTCGGTACTTTGCTGCGATTGCAGCGAGGGAAAGTAACAGACGTGTAGATACCCTGGTAGTCCCAGCCGTAAACGTTGGGTGCTAGGTGTGGGGCGGCCTTCAACCCGCTCCGTGCCGAAGCTAACGCATTAAGCACCCCGCCTGGGGAGTACGGCCGCAAGGCTAAAACTCAAAGGAATTGACGGGGGCCCGCACAAGCGGCGGAGCATGTGGCTTAATTCGATGCAACGCGAAGAACCTTACCTGGGTTGAACTACGCAGGAAAAGCCGTAGAGATACGGTGTCCTTCGGGGCCTGCGATAGGTGGTGCATGGCTGTCGTCAGCTCGTGTCGTGAGATGTTGGGTTAAGTCCCGCAACGAGCGCAACCCTTGTCCTATGTTGCCAGCGGGTAATGCCGGGGACTCGTAGGAGACTGCCGGGGTCAACTCGGAGGAAGGTGGGGATGACGTCAAGTCATCATGCCCCTTATGTCCAGGGCTTCACGCATGCTACAATGGCCGGTACAAAGGGCTGCGAAACCGCAAGGTGGAGCGAATCCCAAAAAGCCGGTCTCAGTTCGGATTGGGGTCTGCAACTCGACCCCATGAAGTCGGAGTCGCTAGTAATCGCGGATCAGCAACGTCGCGGTGAATACGTTCCCGGGTCTTGTACACACCGCCCGTCACACCACGAAAGTAGGTAACACCCGAAGCCGGTGGCCCAACCCTTTTGGGAGGGAGCCGTCGAAGGTGGGATCTGCGATTGGGGTGAAGTCGTAAGCAACGTTGCGACCCTCGCCGGTAACGGCGAGTGAAAAACTCGGCTGTTTGCTGGAAACCCCGTGTATCCGGTGCTACCGATCGTTCTTTACGCAACAGCACGCGTATAGCGGAGCTTTGTGCGGAAAGACGGCGGTGAAAATGCATCCGGTGCGGACAATCAGCAGGGAAGTCGCTTCACCGGATTCTCACTTGGTGAGGTTGACCCCTCAGAGACTACACGCCGAGCTCCTGGAAACGACGCTTGAGAAACTCGACAAGAGAGGAAGCGTCGCCACTCGTGATCGAGACCAGGATGAAGATATAGTCCGTGCCCCTTGGCGACAGGGGGAGTCACACGAACAAGGTAGCCGTACCGGAAGGTGCGGCTGGATCACCTCCTTTCTAAGGAGTTATCAGCTCCTAGTTGAAGGCACTGGTCTTTACGGCAGGCACACTGTTCAGCGCTCAAAGAGCGCGGCGGCCCCATCGGGCCACCCTTTTCTGTCGCAGGCCCTCGTTATCGTGTGTGATGAGCGACGAATCTGTCGTCATCGAAGAGGTAAACGCCACAGATCAGGCGAGTCTGGAGGCATACCTCGCTGGCGCCAGCCGAGACGGCACACTCAGCAGAATCCATAACACGTTCCGTTTCTGCCAGGCGAACCTATGTTGGTTATCCACGCTGCAGCTGATGGTGAGTCGACTAGGAGCGAGAAGCTGGATATATCGGGAGGGCAAGAACAGGACCTTATGGGTTCTTGAAACATCGCACCTGCCCCAACCGCCGATTCTGGCTGACCTGGACGCAGTGAGGGCGTTCGTACCAGGCTATTTCGATGCGGAAGGCGGCGTGCCGCGGCGGGCAGAGGCCCGTTTTTACGTTCAATTTGTACAAAAGGATCGCGCGGACCTCGAAGATGTAGCGTTCTTTCTAAGACGGCTCGGGATTGGATGCGGCAGGATCCATAATCCCAGCGTTGCTATTGATCCCGACTACTGGCGTTTTTACGTTGCCACTGCATCGCATCAAGAGTTCGCGCTTCAAGTAGGCAGTTGACCCAGCAAAGCGTGGTGTCCTTGCTTCTCGATTTCCTAGGGATAGTTCGGCGTTGCATGCGCTTGCACTTCTCCCACCCCTCTAGAGATTGAGGGATCGGACTCGCGGCGGGTCGGCTGGGACGACTCAGGATCCATCGAGCCTGCGGAGAAGCTCTCCGTCCACCTCCCCGATTCGTAGGGGCGGCTAGGCTCAGACATGCTCGCTTGCTAAGTGGCGGGCATCCGCCTATAGAGTTCGTCCCTTGAAAAGGCGCCGAGCAGCTTCCGTTTTCTTACCGGCATCGTCCTCGCATAGCGAGGTTGTCGTCGGAACGAAGGGCCGAGCGCGCGCGCGGCGCGGTCGCGGGGTCGGCTGAGGATGAGCCCAAAGCCTCGCATCTCACTGAACATGTTGCTGGCCGGGCCCATCGTTCGCAGAGTGGAACGCGACAGGGTCTGTATCTGGCTCGCCACCAGTGAGTCGGCACGCGTCACCGGAGAGGTCTACCGGTTCGACGGGTCCGAGTTGCGGCGGGTCGGCTCAGGCGACGCCGAATCGATCCAGCTCGCGAAGAGGCTCTTCGTCCACCTCATCCAGGCGCACCCGAACGAAGACCAGTTCCCCGTCGACGAGCTTCTCGCTTACGACCTCCGACTAACCAAAGAGGGCGAAACAGGCCGAGGTAGCGGGCTCGCCGAGCTGGGCCTGCTCAAGGGTGCTCAGCGCATCACCTACGGGCGGCTGCCGTTGCCGACCTTTTTTATCCGGAGCAGTCTTCCTGCGTTGAATGTGATGCACGGTTCCTGCCGCCTGCTGCACGGACGGGGCGAGGACGCCATGCTCTCGGCGGACGAGCAGATTGCTAAGACGGCTCTTGATCCGGGCGAGCGTCCGAGCGCGCTGTTTCTCACCGGAGATCAGGTCTATGCAGACGAAGTCGCCGGCCCCCTTATTCGTCATGTGACCGACGTCGCCAGGGAGCTAGTTGGTCCCCAAGACGAGCACTCCGTTCCCGGCACGCCACCGTTGTCCGAGATCCCCATCTACGGACGGGCGGCGACCGTGAAGGACAAGGGGAAGTTCACCTCGGCCAAGGCCGAGAACCACTTGATGAGCTTTGGCGAGTTCGCCGCCATGTATCTCATGGCATGGAACTCGCTTAATTGGCCCTCGCACTTCCCACCCGCGCAGGAGGCGGTACGGGGTGAGGGTTCGAGGACGTCGACTGCCCGGCTGCGCTCCAAGTACGGCCACGAGCTTGGTCATCTCGAGCGCGCGAGGGCCGCCCTGCCCGCAGTGCGGCGGGTGCTTGCCAACGTGCCGACCTACATGATCTTCGACGACCATGACGTGACCGACGACTGGAACCTCACCCAGAAGTGGCGTGAAAGCGTTCAAGCAAGTCCGACCGGCCGGCGGATTATCAGCAACGCTCTGGCGTCCTTTTGGGCCTTCCAGGGATGGGGCAACGACCCGGACGTATACGACGAATCCTTCAAGAGAGACGTCGCCGCCTACATCGCTCGGGAAGCGCAACGAGACGACCCCTTCGAGGCGCGTTTGTGGTCGTTCGACCACTGGAGCTTCCGGGCGCCCACCGACCCTCCGGTGATCGTCCTCGACACTCGCACGCAACGAAGCTTCGACAGCCCTGAGGGGGCTGCGCGCTTGCTCGGCCCGACCGGACGCGCCCGTGTGGCTGCACTGGCCAAGGAGGGCGGCCACGTTCCGGGCCGGAGGCTGATCCTCGTGTCGGCCGTACCGGTCTTCGGACTCGAGGTGCAGGAGCGGCGACAGAAATATCTCGTAGACAAGGTGGGCCCCTACGAGATCGACTTCGAGGCATGGCATTCGAACCTCAGGGGGCACCTCGACTTCATGCATCTGTTAATCGAGGAGCTCGGGCTGTCCTTCGGGATCTTTCTTTCCGGCGACATCCACTACGGTCTCAACGCTCGCGCGTCGTTCACGATCGGCGACAAGGTCTTGATGGCCGCGCAATTCGTCAGCAGTGCCCAGAAGCACAGCGGCGGCCTCAGCAAGCACGCACTCACGCTCTTTGGCCGCATAGTCAGCAAGGAGCACGAGCGAGTGGGGTGGGATGAGCCACCCGACACGGATTGCTCCCCGGTGCTGAGGAAGAGGCTCATGTTCCGCGTGCCCAACATGGACGAGTGGAACGATGACTCCCCGATCTTCCTTAACCCGAAGCTCCTCGACCAGCTCAAGATCAGCGAGCCTCCTCGATACCGAGAGGAGCGGAGCTATGTCCGGGTAGAGGGTCCCGACTCCTCGATGCTGGTGGGTGAGAACAACATCGGCCTGCTCCGGTTGGAAGGGGACCAGGCGGAGCACCGGCTGCTCTCTCGGCAAAAGGGAAAGACCAACGTTCACACCGCCGCGATAGAGATCGCGAGCGACAGGTCCTCGACCCGAGAGCTGCCGCAATGAGCAAAGCCGGATGGTTGGCTCGTGCGCTTGCCGCTGGCCGCTGCGTATCGCCGCCGGGATGCCGGGCCTCGCGCCGCTAGGGTGAGACCCAGTGATGAGGACTTCGGAAGTTCGATCTGCGCCATCGAGTGACCCCCAGTACGGGAGCGCGGTCCTCTTTGCTCGCGAGACGGCTGTGTGCTTCGTATAGGCGTTGATGTCGGCGGCACCTTTACGGATCTCGTCGCCCTTGTCGACGGCCGGATCGTCACCGCCAAGGTGCCGACCACTGCAGACCAATCCGAGGGTGTGATCGCCGCGCTGGAGGCGGCCGGCATCGGCCCTGTCAAGGGCGCCACTGTGGCGCACGGCTCCACGGTTGCAACCAACGCGCTGCTCGAGCGCAAGGGCGCACGAACGGCACTCGTCACCACCGAAGGCTTTCGGGATGTCCTGGAGATCGGACGCCAGAATCGACAGTCGCTGTACGACCTCACCCGCAACCGGCCGCCGCCGCTGGTGCCGAGGGAGCTTCGTTTCACCGTCCTCGAGCGCATGGTCCCTGAGGGGGAGCTCACGCCGCTCGATGACAACAGCCTGAAGGCCGCGGTGGAGGCGGTCGCAGCTGCGGACGTGGAGGCCGTAGCGGTGTGCCTGCTGTTCTCGTACCTGCATCCGGAGCACGAGGCGCAGGTCGGCGCCGCGCTTAGACACGCCCTGCCCGCGGCACACGTATCGCTCTCATCCGGGGTGCTGCCGGAGTTCCGCGAGTACGAGCGCTTCTCGACCACCGCGGCGGACGCGTATCTGGGTCCCAAGCTCGGCGGGTACCTGAGGCGGCTGGTGCGACGCTGTGAGGAGCGAGGCGTGCCTGCTCCGTTGATGATGCAGTCCTCCGGGGGAGTGGTGGACGTGGCCACGGCCGCGGGTCGGGCGGCTTCCTTCGTGCTGTCCGGGCCTGCCGCAGGGGTCGTGGGGGCCGCCGAGATAGCGCGTCGAAGCAGTTTCTCCGACGTGCTGAGCTTCGACATGGGAGGCACCAGCACCGACGTGGCGCCGATCATGGCCGGCGAACCGGGCACGACGACCGAGGCGACCATCGCGGGGGTCCCCATCAAGCTGCCCATGGCCGACGTCCACACGGTCGGAGCCGGGGGAGGCTCCATCGCCTGGGTCGACGAGGGCAACGCCTTGCACGTCGGCCCCCGGTCCGCCGGCGCCGACCCCGGCCCCGCCTCCTACGGAAAGGGAGGCAAGGATCCCACCGTGACGGACGCGAACCTCGTGCTCGGGTATCTGAAGGACGGCGCCACGCTGGGAGGTGACATCAAGCTGGACCGCTCGGCGGCGCACGAGGCGATCGGCGAGCTCGCCGCGCACCTCGGCCTGGATCCTGTCGAGGCGGCGCAGGGCATCGTCGACGTTGCCAACGCCGAGATGGCCAGGGCCCTGCGGATCATCAGCGTCGAGCGGGGCCTCGACCCGCGCTCCTTCGGTCTGGTGGCGTTCGGCGGCGCGGGGCCGCTTCACGCCTGCGCCCTCGCCGAGGAGCTCGACATGGAGGCCGTCCTGGTCCCCGAGGCGGGCGGCGTGCTGAGCGCGCTCGGGCTTGCGATAGCGGACATCAGGCGCGACTACGTGAGCCCGCTGCTCGCCGAAGTGGAATCGCTGACGCCGAGCTGGCTGGAGGCCGCCTTCGAGGCGATGGAGGCATCGGCGGCGGCCGACCTCCCCGATCCCGAGTTCCGTCGCAGGGCGGATCTCCGCTACAGGGGCCAGTCGTTCGAGCTGACCATCGATGCGGGGCCTGTGGAGGAGCTGGCTCCCGGCTTTCACGACGCCCATGAACGGCGCTACGGATACTCGATGGCGAACGAGGCAGTCGAGCTGGTCGCCCTGCGCGTGATCGCCACCGTCCCGACGCCGCCCCTCGAGATGGCCGGTCCGGCCCCCGCCCAGAAACGGACCGCAACCGCCCGCTCGGCTCGCTTCGGCGGCGACTGGACCGAGGCGCGCGTTCTGGCCCGGGACGCCATGGCCCCCGGCGACGAGGTGACCGGGCCCGCGATCCTCGAGATGCAGGAGTCGACGGCCGTCATCCACCCTTCGTGGGGCGGGCGCATAGACGACCACGGGACCCTGGTCCTTCGCCGCCGATGACGCTTGCTCTCGACCCCATCACCCTCTCGGTCCTGTCCGCCGCGCTCGCCGGCATCGCCGAGGAGATGGGCGCGGTGCTCATCCGCAGCTCCTATTCCTCCAACATCAAAGAGCGCAGGGACTGCTCTGCGGCGCTGTTCGATGCGGCGGGGCGGCTGGTGGCTCAGGCGGAGCACATCCCGGTTCACCTCGGCGCGATGCCAGAGGCGGTTGCCGCGGTGATGCAACAGGAGCCGCGGCCCGGAGACGTCTTTGTCGTGAACGACCCCTATTCGGGTGGGACCCACCTGCCGGACATCACGCTCGTGTCGCCGTGCTCGACCGAGGAGGGCGAGGTCATCGCCTACGCGGTCACGAGGGCGCACCACTCCGACGTGGGTGGAATGCGTCCCGGGTCGATGCCGAGCGATTCCCGGGAGGTGTTCCAGGAAGGACTCATCATCCCTCCGGTAAGGCTGGTGCAAGGGGGCCGGGAGCTGCAAGAGGTCCTGTCCCTGATCCTCGCCAACGTCAGGACGCCCGACCTGCGGCGGGGGGACCTCAGGGCGCAGATGGCGGCGAACTCGGTGGGGGAGCGGCGTCTGCGCGAGCTCGTGGCGAAGCGCTCGCTCGAGACGGTGCGCGCCGCCTTCGACGAGGTCATTGCCTACGCCGAGCGAAGGAGCCGGGCGGTCATCGGGGCAATCGAGGAGGGCGTCTACCCGGCGACCGACTTCATGGAGGGAGACGGCGTCACCGAAGACGACATCCCCATCAGCGTGGCAGTGACGATCGCGGGCGACCACATGACTTTCGACTTCGCCGGCACCTCGCCGGCGGTGCCCGGAAACGTCAACTGCCCCCTGGCCGTCACTCGCTCCGCCTGTTACTTCGCGCTGCGGGTGCTGCTCCCGGACGACGTCCCGACCAACCTCGGCGCCTATGCGCCGCTTCGGATCGAGGCCCCGCAGAAAAGCCTCGTGAACGCGCGCCCGCCCTCGGCCGTCGTCGCAGGCAACGTCGAGACCAGCCAGCGCATCGCCGATACGGTGCTGATGGCACTTGCCCAGGCGGTCGACCTGCCGGCGCAGGGCCAGGGCACCATGAACAACGTCGTCATGGGCGGGGCCGGATGGACCTACTACGAGACCATCGGCGGGGGCCAGGGGGCGAGCAGCGCGGGCGACGGCCCCTCCGGCGTGCACGTGGGGATGAGCAACACCCTCAACACGCCGGTCGAGGCGCTCGAGCTCGAGTTCCCTCTGAGGGTCGAGCGCCAGCAGCTGGCTCGGGGCTCGGGTGGGGCCGGCAAGCACAGGGGCGGCGACGGCATCGAGCGATCGGTGCGGGTCCTGCAGGACGCGACCCTGTCGCTGCTGACCGACCGCAGGCGGCGCGGCCCCCAGGGCTTGCGCGGAGGCCAAGCAGGGGACCCCGGCGCCAACCGGGTGAACGGCGCAGAGGTCCCGGCCAAGGTCGATCTCGAGCTGAACGCGGAAGACGAGGTCACGATCGTCACGCCGGGGGGCGGCGGCTGGGGGCCGGAGTGACCGCGACTCCTGAGCAAGGAGTGCGCCGGACAATCCGTTCCCGGCACGCCCTTCGAACTCAGTGGTACGCATTGGGCGTTCGAGGTGACGGGGAAGAGGAGACGGTTATGCGGAAATCAAGTCTGAGAAACGTCCTAGCGGTGGCCCTGGTGGGACTCATTGCTGCGGCCATGTCCGCGACGGCGGCCGTCGCCCGGCCCCAGGTCGAGACCCTTGCCACCACACTGAGCGGCGCCGAGGAAGTTTGCAGCCCCACCCAGAAGTGCGGCGACCCCGACGGAAGCGGCACCGCGGCCCTCGAGCTCAACCGCAAGACCGGAACCATCTGCTTCAGCATCACGACTTCCAACGTCGCCACACCGCTGCTTGCCGGCCACATCCACGAGGCCCCCAAGGGAGTGGCCGGTCCCGTCGTCGTGACCCTGTTCTCCTCGCCCTCGGGCGAAAGCGTCAGCGGCTGCGTCGAGGGTGTCTCCAAGAAGCTGATCAAAGACATCCAGAAGAACCCCGAGAACTACTACGTCAACATCCACAACCAGGAGTTCCCGGCCGGAGCGGTCCGCGGCCAGCTGGGCGACAGTCTCTAGGTGCGGCCCGCCTCAGGGAGGCGCCGGCAGCATCACGACGCTGAGCGACCCAAACCGGTCGCCATATAGCAGGTCGCTGACCTCGGACGGCTTGATCCCCAGCAGCACCGTACTGGGCTCTTCGGGCGTGAGCCCCGGGAGCACGCGCTGGATGGTCACGCTCGGTAGAAGCTTTTGGAAGCGGATCCCCTTGGTTATGGGAGGCTCCCACGCCACCCACAGCTCCAGCTCTGTCCCCGGTTGGGGGTCGGGCGGCAATCCCTCCAACTCCGGGGACGCGACGGCATAGGTCCTCAGGGTGCTCACCTCGCTCGCTAAGGGCTGACCTTCCCCGGGCCCGTCTGACTCGACCGTTGGTGCTAACCCCGGAGTTGATCGCGACTCCGTGGCTAGATCGGCATTGGCGAGTGGGGGTTCCCCTTCCAGACCGATGTCACCGGATCCGGTGGCTCCGGGCAAGAGCCTGAAGCCGACAACTCCGACTGTAAAGATCATCGTGGCAATGAGGACGAGGCTCCTCGTTCTTCTAGACATCCTGCAGGGTCGCCACCTGGTGGCTCTGGGCCGCGCTCCCGGGGCCGTTCCGAGTGGCAACCCGCAGGAAACCGTTCACTTATCCGCTTGCTCTGGCAACTCGAGAACCTGGCCGGGTCGAATGAGATGTGGATTGGAGCCGATTAGAGCTCGGTTCGCACGGTGAATGCGTGGCCAGTAACGAGCGATGCGACGAGGGTTGTCTGTGCGCAGGACCTCTGCTGCTATGTCCCACAGGGTGTCCCCCGAGCGCACGACGTAGCGGCGGGGGGAGCAACAAGAGGCCGGATCTTCGGGGTGCCGCTCCAGCGGCGAGGTCGGCTCGGAACGCTCCTCCGCCGGATCGTTTCCCGCCGGTCCCGACCTCGAGAGCCGCTCGCCGTGCACCGATTTCCTTCCCGCCCGCGGGAACAGCGCAGACGTGGTGTTGGATGTCTGACGCCGGGCGTGGATGGCCGGATGCACCACCGGACCGTCCCCGCGGGATGACGGGCCCTTGGTCGGGACGTGTGGGAGAGGAGGGGGGGACCCACCCGATCCCGACCAAGGCGGCTTAGGCGAATCAGATTGCTCTGAGATCGCAGGCGTTTGACCTACCGCCCGGGTGGCCGGCGCCCAGGCCCACGCGATGGCGAAGCCGAGAAGTGCAAGCCGGTGAAGGGACGCTGGCCGCCACCCCCGGCGTATCGCTTCGCCACCGAGGTATCTCAGGCCCCTCGCGACCAGATATGCAAGGGATATGAGCAGGGTGATTTGTGCGGCCGGCCCGACAACGGCCCACGACCCCCCAACTTCGGTCTCCACAAAGCCTCCCGTTGAGTCCATTTACGTTCATTTGCCGTGATATAGATATAAGAAGCGCGTGCGCATGTCAATAGCCTGCTTTTGACTTGCTTCAAGAAATGTGGCAGTGTCGCGGCGGGCGTCGAACTAGCGGGGGCAAGGGATGGCGGACCCTCAACTTGACAGGTTGCTCTCCTCTCTCGAGGTGACCTTCGAGGCGGCCGTCAATCGCGAGGAGGAAGAGGCCGCAACCGACCTGGCGTTCAGCTTGGGGCAGGACCAGCCGTTGCAAGAAGTACTTCTTCGCGGTGGACCTCTTCGCCTTCTCTTAGAAGACGGAGCAGCGATACCGGTCTCCATAGTTGGGGCCGACTACGTCATCGCGGGAGACCCTCCGAGGCTGGTTGCCTCGGCGTACGCAACCTTCGTCACGGGCGGTGATTACAGGCCTCCCCGCGAGGCAGCAACATCCTTGCTAACCGTGATGAGGACATGGGCTCGAGCCGGCGCTAGCGTTGCGGTGGAGGCAGATGGCCGTTCCTATAACGGTGTTTTGGTCCACGCGACGCCGGACCATCTGGTCCTCGATGCCCCGGCCGGGCGCTTCGTCGTCGGCCGCGGCGGAGTGAGGCAAGTTCGACTGATTAGCGGGGATTCAGCCGGTGAGCTTTAGCCCTTGCTTCTGCGTCCTCATGAAGCTTGTCGATGTAGGCGTCGAGTTGCGTCCGGTCCACCCGCCAAACCCCCCGACCTCCGATCTTGAGGGCGGGCAGGTCCCCGGATCGAACCAGCGCGTAGACCTGGGCGACTCGCACGTTGAGATAGGTGGCTACGTCCTCGAGCGTGAGCAGGCGGGGCTCGATCCCCGGAGTCCTGCGCCGGTCCTCGGGTTCCTCCACGGTCGGAGACATGGTGCCAGGATAACTCTCACTAGTGTCGGCTCCATGGCTTTGGCTTCATTTGCACGCCTTTGCTCTGGAGGAGTGGACCGGTGACAGTGGCGGAGGTTGGACGTGCGGCTCGCGTCAGTCGTCCCTCCTGGGCGAACCTGCGCACAGCGTTGGGCCTGCTGCTGTTTTGCGCCGCACTGTTAGCGGGACAGCGGGTGTTGAAGGACGCGCAGAGCACGGTTGACGTGTGGACCGCGGCACGCGATCTCCCTCAGGATCAGGAGCTGGAGTCCGGCGACTTGGTCGCCAAAGCCGTACACCTTCCGCCGGAGCTAATGGACCACTACCTGATGGCGTCCACTGACCTCGAGGGTGCGGTGCTCACGCGTCCCGTGATGCAGGGCGAGCTTGTTTCCAGCGGTTCGGTCGCCGATGAGGCGCTGGCGGGGGCCGGCCGCTCGATGACAATCCCCGTGGCCCCAGAGCATGCCGTGGGTGGCGCACTCCGGCCGGGTGATCGGATTGACGTCTTTGGAACTTTTGATGCGGGGGATGCTCGGGCGAGGACGCTCCTGCTCGTGAGGGCAGTCTCGGTACTCGACATAGTGAAATCGGGCGGTCTGGTCGTTGAGGAAGAGGCGGCCGTGGGTGTGACCGTGTCCGTTACTCCGGAGGAAGCAGCTCGACTCGCCTTCGCGATTCGAAGTGCCGATCTTGACATCGTCCGCGTCGACGCAGATGCGAATGAAGGGTCGGACGTAACCGTGCGGGCCGGTGACTTCCCGTGATGCGGATTCGGCTGGTCACGCTTGCGGGCGATCCCGAGAGAGAGGCGGCGCTCGCGACGCAGCTCAGCGCGATGGACGACGTAGACCTCGTCTTCAGGTGCGTTGACAGGGTGGAGGTTCTGGCGGCGGTTCGCGGTGGGAACCTCGACGCCATCGTATCTATAGGAGCCCCCGGCTGGCTCGACAGGCAAACGGCCGAGGAGGCGGCGGCGAAGGGGATACGTCTAGTCGGTCTCGCCGACAATGCCCTCGAGGACGAGCGGCTGGAGCGCTTAGGAGGCAGAGTTCTCGAGGCCGGCGTCTCGGCTCATGTGGTCTTAGAAGCGTGCCGGGCTACCGTGCAGCCAAGTGCCGCGACCGCTGCATCTGTAGCAAGCCGCCAGGCGGACGGCAAGCTCATTGCGGTCTGGGGTCCCAAAGGATCCCCCGGCCGGACGACCATCTCTGTCGAGCTTGCAGTAGAGCTCGCCGGGGGCGGAGCTGAGGTGCTTCTGGTGGACGGCGATTCCTATGGGGGGGATGTTCTTCAGTTGCTGGGCATTGTCGAGGAGTTGCCAACCGTATTGTGGGCCTCAACGCTCGCGGCCAGGGACTCGCTCGAGAAAGAGGAGTTCCTCGGCAATCTCAGACGGGCATCACCGAATGGACCAATCGTCCTGCCGGGGCTGCCGCGCTCCGACCTGTGGGCAGAGATCTCTGACCTCGGGTGGCGAGAGCTGCTGAGCTTCTGTCGCGCTTCTTTCGCCTACACCGTCTGTGACGTCGGCTTCTGCATAGAGGCAGACAGCTCCCCTTATGCACCGTCAGGAGGTGGTCGCAACCGTATGGCGAGGGCTACCTTGACGGCGGCGGACAGGGTCATCGCCCTATGCCGAGCCGATCCGATCGGTATCAAGAACTTCATCTGGTCTTTTGGAGACGTAGTTGAGCTCGCTGATCCCGAAGCTGTGTCCATTGTCCTCAATCGCGTCCGTCCATCCGAGCGGCGGGAGGTAACCGACATCCTTTACAGACACCTCGGTCGGCGACCTATTGCAGCGGTGCCCGATAGACCACAGGAGTTTGCAAGAGCTGTTCACAATGGCTGCTCGCTCGTCGAAGAGCGTCCTAACTCGGATGTGAGGGCGGTCGTTCGCGACGTAGCGGCATTCATCGGTGGTCGCGTCAAGACCGTTGGGCTTCTGTCGCGGCTTGCGGGAACGAGATCGATGTGATGCGCCCACTTAGCATCATCGAGGATGAGGTCAAGGAGTTGGTCCGCCAGCGCGGCGTTGATCCTTCCCGGACCGGTCACTCGGGTGTCGAACGACTGATCGAGGAGGTGCTCGTCGACTATGAGCGCCGCATGCAGACGACCGACCTACCACGCATCGAGGACCGACGGGCGTTACGTAAGGCGCTTGTTGATCGGATCGCCGGGTTCGGCCGACTGCAGCCCCTCATGGATGACCCCCATGTCGAGGAGATTTGGATCAATGCGCCGGGGAAGGTCTTTTGCGCTCGTGAAGGGCGCCATGTTCTAACCAACGTGGTATTGAGCTCCGACGAGATTCGGGATCTGGTCGAGCGGATGCTGCGAACCAGTGGCCGGCGCTTGGACCTTTCGACCCCCTTCGTTGACGCGATGCTCGCCGATGGATCACGACTTCACGTTGCAATCCCGGATATCACTCGGCATCACTGGGCGGTCAACATCAGGAAGTTCATTCTTCGGGCACATGGACTTGACGAGCTCGTGCGACTTGGATCCCTCGACCACGCCACTGCACGCTTCCTTGAAGCAGCAGTGCGAGCCGGCCTGAACATCGTCGTCGCCGGAGGCACACAGACCGGCAAGACAACCATGCTGAATTGCCTTGCGGCTGCAATTCCCGCCCGAGAGCGAGTGATCACGTGCGAGGAGGTTTTCGAGCTGCAAGTACCCCTACCGGACGTGGTCTCGCTGCAAACAAGACAGGTCAACTTGGAGGGAAGAGGCGAGATCGACCTCCGACGTCTGATCGTCGAGGCCCTTCGCATGCGGCCCGACCGCATGATCGTGGGAGAGGTCCGTCAACATGAGGCGTTTGATCTACTGGTCGCGCTCAACTCTGGATTGCCGGGGATGACCTCCATCCACGCCAATAGTGCCCTAGAAGCGGTCGCCAAGCTTTGCACGCTTCCTCTGCTCGCCGGGAAGAACGTGACTCACGATTTCGTCGTGCCGACCGTGGCGTCATCTATACACCTGATTGTTCACCTGACGCAGGATCAGCGAGGCCGGGTGGTGTCGGAGATTCGCGGCCTCACGGGACGGGTGGAAGGTAGTCGCATCGAGACGGTTTCTCTGTGGGAGCGGCATGGAGAGGTCCTTAGGTGGTCGGGACAGCACCCTCCCTACGCCGAGCGATTTCGAGCTGCCGGCATCGCCCTGAACGAGCTGATTCCATGACCGTCTTCGTATCGACCCTCGGAGCCCTTGGTCTTCTGCTGTTGTATGAGGGGTTGACGGGATCCTCCGAGCCCCGGTCACGGTCGTTGCTTCGCCGCTTGGATCAGCTAGCTGTTGAGTCTGGATCCCCAAAAATGACGGGAGGGCGCCTGGTAGTTGCATCAGGCGCGGCCGCGGTCGCTACGGGGATACTGGTGACCGGCGTTACGTCTTCCTTGGTAGTCAGCGCCCCCTTCTTTCTTGGGGCAGCAGTGCTTCCCTTCACCGTGCTGCGGTCGCGCCGCAACAGAAGGCGTCGTCGCTTTCGCGAGGCCTGGCCGGATGCCATCGCGGTGCTCGTGTCCGGAGTGCGCGCGGGGATCTCGCTTCCCGAGGCTTGCTCTGCGTTGGCGGAGCGGGGGCCGGAAGACCTCCGGCCCAGCTTCAAGTCATTCGCATCGTCATACCGAGCGACCGGCAGTTTCCAGGCAGGGTTAGAGCGTCTACGGGAAAGTTTGTCCGACCCTGTGGCCGATCACGTTATAGCCGCCCTGACGCTCGCGCATCAGGTTGGTGGTACCGATCTGGTGCGCGTACTCAGGACTGTTGGTGACTTTGTGGCCGAAGACCTGCGCACACGTAAGGAGATCGAGGCTCGCTGGTCGTGGACGGTTACGGCAGCGCGCGTCGCCGCTGCCGCGCCCTGGCTCGTCCTCTTGATGATGTCGACCAAGCCGGAGGCTTCCGCCGCCTACAGCTCCTCGAGCGGAATAGGAGTCATAGTGGTCGGCGCCGTCGCGACGATCGCGGGATATCGGCTCATGTTGCGAGCTGCTCGCCTCCCTGAGCAGAGGCGGTTGCACTAATGACAACGCTGGCGCCCCTCCTAGCAGCAACGGGCTTGCTCGTCGCATTCTTCGGTATCCCCGCCGTCCGAGCCGGACGGATGAGTGCACGCGTCGAGCCGTACTTGAGCGGACTGCAGAGCAAGCGGAGCAGATTGCTCGTGAGCCCCGGGACCTCTAGGTGGCGCACGGCCGAGCATTGGCTCGAACGTCGAACGAGCCGGCTCGGTATGTCCGGGGATCGATACCTGGGTGAGCGCCTGAGAGCAGCCGGAGAGACCATGGGCCCTGCCGCCTACCGCCTCGACCAGGTCGTTTGGGCGGTGACCTCTATGGTCGGTTCATGGGCGCTGATGACGGCCGGCGCATCGGCGGGCTTTGACGTCGATGTACGCGCCTTGCCGTTTCTTACCGTGATCGCCTTTGCCGCTGGCTTTTTGGCCCGTGACTGGTGGCTTGGAAAGCAAGTAGCTGCCCGCCGGGCGAGGCTTCAAGAGGAATTGCCCACAGCCATTGACCTCATAACCCTTTCCATAATGGCGGGCGAATCGGTACCTGCCGCGCTTGCGCGAGTTTCAGGCATCCTCGAGTCTGGGATCGGTGACGAGTTCCGAGCGGTGGTGGCGGACATCAGGGCCGGGGCCCCCACGGTCGAGTCGCTCGAGGAACTAAAGCGCAGAGTGCCGGTGCAAGGGATTGCGCGCTTCGTCGATGCCCTTGTTACCGGCATTGAACGCGGTTCGCCTCTCGCAGATGTCTTGCGAGCGCAAGCCGATGACGGTCGAGAGGCTCGGAAGCGCTACCTGATCGAGCTCGGTGGTAGACGTGAGGTCCTGATGCTGGTGCCGGTGGTCTTTCTCATCATGCCCGTGGTCGTGGTTTTTGCCCTTCTACCTGGACTTGCATCGCTCGACTTATTGGTGCCGTGAGAAGGAGGTCAGATGAGTACCTTTCTTTACGCCTGGTTGTCCGCAAAGCTCAGCGATGAAAAGGGCGATGTCCCAGGGTGGGTTCTTATCGTGTTGATGACGAGTGCCCTCGTCATTGCTATTTGGGGCGTGGCTCGCGACCGGTTGGTCTCGATCGTCTCTAGTGCGCTCAACTCGGTGTGCAGCGGCCTGGGTTGTTGACTCACTCCCGGGTTCGGTGCGATCGGGGAGCTGCTCCGCTCGAGGCGGTCTTCGCCATCGTCTTCCTCTTACTCCTAACCCTGGGAGTGGTCCAAGTCGCCTTGGCTCTATATGGAAGAAATGTTGCCATCTCGTCTGCGCATGAGGGGGCTAGGGCCGCCATCGAGCTCGGTCGGGATGCCACTGAGGGAGCTGTGATCGCCGAGCGGACCGTCCAAAGGGCCGCGGGGCGCCTCATCGATGATCTGCGGATAGCTGTAGCGACAGAGCAAGTCGGCAACAACGAGCTTCTCCGGGTTCGCTTGACCGGGCGCCTTAATGTCCCGGGGCCTTTCCCACTTCCGCTTCCCGTAGATGTCGTTGCGAGCGCCGTAAGGCCCGGTGAGGTTCCCTGATACATCGAAATGAGTCCGGACAGACCGTCCTCGAATCCGTTGTACTCGGGCTCTTTCTTCTTGTTCCATTGATGTGGGGCCTGTCGGTGCTCGCCGACCTTCATCGCGGCGCACTCGCAACGACTGCCGCCGTGAGAGAAGCGGGCTTCGATGCAGCTCGGTCCGTTGATCTCACCACCGCGGACCGTGCGGTGGAGGATGCGGTGGCTAGAGCCTTTGTCGACCACGGGCTGGATCCGACCCAAGCGGAATTGGAATGGGCTGCACCCTCTGGCTTGACGCGGGGCGGTGTCATTGAGGTGCGCGTCTCCTATCGAGTCCTGGTGGCGCAAGCTCCGCTTATCGGAAGGCTTTCGGGGCCTTCAATCGCAGTCAACGCAGAGCACGTTGCACCCATCGATCCTTTCAGGAGCGATGAGTGAGGGGCATACGCTCCGAAGTTGGGCAGGTAACCCTGTTGGCGCTGGGGCTTGCCGTTGTCACGTTTGCGGTCGCTGGGCTGGCAGTCGATGGGACCCGAGCTTTTCTGCTCAGAAGAACACTTCAGAATGCAGCGGATGCCTCCGCTCTGGCAGGCTCTGGAGGGCTCGACTCGAGCTCCTACTACTCGAGCGGAGGCAGGCGCATCGTTCTCGACCCTGATGCTGCACGCCGGGCTGCGCTAGAGCTGTTGCAGCGTCGGGGGATCGACGGACAAGTCTCAGTCATAGCCGACGCCTCGGCAGTGCAGGTCAACCTTCGGGACGAGGCGTCCACGAGCTTCTTGTCCCTGGTTGGAATCCGCGGTCTCCCGGTTGCCGTCGTAGCGCGAGCCGAGCCGGTTGGAGGCGACGTACGGAGCCAGAACCCTTAGATAGCAACGTTTTTTCGGCTCCATTGCCGTATTGGGAAACGGCCTGACTTATAGGCTTAGCGCGTCAATGGTGTTCGGCTTCAGAGGAGGAGATGGCTTGAACAAGACCGAATTGATTGGTGCGGTTGTCAAGGGAACCGGCCAGAGCAAGAAGGTCGTCGGCAACGTCGTCGACGAGCTCATCAACCAGGTTCAGAAGAACGTCAAGAAGGGCGAGAAGGTCAGCCTTCCTGGCTTCGGGACCTTCGAGCGCCGTCAACGAGGCGCCCGCACGGCCCGTAACCCTCGCACCGGCGAGAGCATCAAGGTAAAGGCCTCAAAGGTTCCTGTGTTCAAGGCAGGCGCCGCCTTCAAGAAGACGGTGTCCGGCAAGCGCAGCTAACACTGGATTGCAACAAGGGGCCCCGGCTTCGCCGGGGCCCCTTGTTGTCTGATGGACGTTTGCCTACCGCTTCGGTGCGCTGACGTCCGATGGACGAGCGGGTCAGGAGCGGCCCCGGGTGCGGGCCTCGGCCTGACGCTCGAGTTCCGCGTTGAGTTCGCCTCCAATGAGAATCGCAAGCGAGCTCAGGAAGAACCACAGGATGAGCAGGACCACGGACGCGAACGTTCCGTAGGTCTTTCCGTACCCTGCACTCAGTCCGCTGGTCACGTACCAGAAGAAGGCGGCCGAGGCCGCGAGCCACAGCACCACGCCGACGATTCCCCCCGGCGTCACCCAGGTCCACTTGGGATGCTCCCTCTTGGGACCGAGGAAGTAGAAGATCGAGAACAGCACCACAACTGCGACGATCGTGAGGACCCAGCCCAGCGCCGTGAAGTACCACTGGTCGCCGAAGGTAAAGAACGGCGAGGGAACACCGCCGAGCAGCAGTGTCGCGATGATGAGTGCGAGCGCGACCGCCCGCTTACCGATGAACTTACGGTCCTCGGGCACGTCGTAGGCGATGTTCAGCCCCGACTGAAGAGCTACGAAGGCCGATGATGCGCTGAACAGGGCGACCAGGATCCCCACGATGGCGGCGATGGTCGCGGCGCCCTGCGACGCGTTGGTGGCGCCCTTGATCGGTTCAACGAACACGTCTCTAATTGCTGGGGGAAAGGTCTCGGTGATGCTGCCGGTGATGTCGTTGATCGTCGACTTGCTCGCCCCGACCAGGCCCAGGATGCCAATCCCGGCAATGATCGCGGGGAAGACCGCGAGAAACGCGTAGTAGGCCATCCCGGCCGCGGTGAGCGTGACGCGATCCTCCTTGATCTCCTTGAGGGTCCGCTTGAGCGTCGACTTCCAGTCCATGGGCTTGAGGTCGAGAGGGGAGTCAGGCGCCCCCCGGCCCCCTTTCTGCGACTCGATGGGCCGTTCCGAGTCCGCGGTCGCATCGGCTCCCGAGGAGCTTGCAGTTGTGGACGATGACCTGCCCGTCGAGGAGGCCGCGCCTCCGTTCGGGTTTCTGTTTTTAAGTGCTCGGAACACGATTACCCCCGTGAATAGGCGTGACAGCAGCTTGATGACGAACGACACGTCTAGCATCCTCCCGGTGTGGGGCCAGGGACGACGTTATCGTGCCGGGGTTCATTCCCCACGGACCCTCTTCATAACCGGCTAACGCGGGGCCCGGGGTCATCCCATCTCATAAGGTGGGGGTCATGAAGCGGCAGATGGGAGGCGGCAGCTACCGGGGCCCCCTGGGGTTGAGGCGCCAGCGCAGGGCCATTCGCTTCACCCAGCTACTGCTCGTCGCCATCGCCGCGGGGTTGTTGCTCTTCGCCGGTTACTCGTGGGGCCGGTCGAGCGGCTACGAGGCGGGAACGAGGTCCGATGACCTCGGCGCGCCCCGAAAGCCGTCGGCGACCCAGACCATCGTCTTGGCTTTGTTGGGCGCCGGCGCCCTCGGCGCGGCGCTGCTGCTCCAGGGGGGGCCCGAGACGGTGCGCATTCCGACCCCGGCGAAGCTGGATGAGCTGGCGGGTCGGGCAGAGACCACCGCCATCAAGAGAGCCGAGGAGGCCGCCTCTGAGCCAAGGGCCTGACAGCGAGCGCTTCGCTCAGGAGTCGGAGGCGACCCGATTGAGCTCCTCGAGCACCTTCATCCTGGCCGCCGTGGTGTCGATGCCGGTCTCCTGTGACAGCCGCACCGCCACGCCCTGACCCTCCGCCAGGATCCCGAGCACCACATGTCCTCCATTGATGTGACGGTGATTCAGGCTGAGCGCCTCCTTTAGGGCCAACTCGAGCACTTTCTTGGCCCGCGGCGTGAAGGGTCTGAACCCTGGCCGGCCGGGCTCGCGGCAGGCCCGCCGGCCACGGCCTCGTGATCGCCTCCTTGTGGTCACGGGTCGTTCCAGCGCTCCGGGGCCGAAGGCCTGCTCCACCTTCTTGCGAACCTCGGTCAAGTCAATGCCGATGGTTCCAAGGGCCTCAGCGTCGGGCTGCGATGGCATGCCATTGCCGAGCAACCTGGTGACCGCCGCGCGGGCCGACTCTCGATCGAGACCAAGCCCGGCGAGGGCCCGCGCCCCTGGCCCGCGTCCCTCGGCCAGCACGCCGAGCAAGATGTGCTCGGTTCCGATGTAGTTGTGCTTCAGCGCGGCGGACTCGTCCTGGGCGAGCTCGACGATACGTCGTGCCTCGCCCGTGAAACGTTCGAACATCGTCACCCCCTGCCCGAGAGGAATCGGCGACTGGAATACTTTCTGTGAACCGCTTGCTTGCTGACACCCAGTGAACTAGCGATCTGTTGCCACGACCAGCCCTGCTCGCGGGCGTTGTCGACCTGGAGGTCCTGCAACTGCTCGACGAGGAGTCGAAGGGACGCGACGGCGCGCAAGCCGACGGCCGGGTCCTTGCTGCTCGCTTGGTTTGCGAGCTTCGTCGTCTCTCTCACAGGGTCAACATACATTGACGCCCCGACAGGTGTCAACCCCTGTTGACTAGAGGTTGTTCGCTCGGAGCTTCTCCAGGGTTTTCCTCGTGCGGCTGTGGCCGTGGGCGGGACGACTGAGGTAGGCGTCGACGTCCTCGAGCGTGTCGATATCGAGGGCCATCCTGGGCAGATTCAAGATCGAGCATCTGAGGCCCCGCTCCGCGGCGGAGTCGACGTGCGCCTTCAGGCTCCCGGGCCCGAACCTGGGGTCGATGAGGTCAGGGGGGGCCAGATAGAGCCCGTTGGTTCCCCCGTCGCCCTCCGAGGGAACCACCACGATGTCGGAGGTCGCGCCGGTGTCCGAGAGGTCTCTTAGGTCATCGCGATAGGCGAGCGGCACGTCGACGGGGATGACCGTGACCGAGTCAGCGCCCCTGTTCGTAAGGGCCTCCATGGCGCTGGTCATCGCGGGGTTGAGGCCGTCCCCCTTGTCCTCGAGAGTGCCGAAGCCCCGGGCGCGAGTGAGGTCCTCGACCTCGGGATCGTCGGTGAGGACCCACCAGCTCAGCCAGTCGGCCGACCCACAGAGATCCAATGCATCCTCGACGAGCGCGCGGGCGAGCTGCACCCTGGCGGCGTCGTCGAAGTGGGGGGCCAGTCGTTGCTTGGCGCGCTCCAGGCGTTTCACCGGCAGAAGTCCCGCATCCATGCGTGCACTGTAGTGGTGACTCCTTGCGCGCGGCTTACGCCGAGCGCACGCTAAGGTCGCGCAGGGCGGAGACCACTCTTTAGCTGCACAGTCGGGGAGCCAAGATGGTACAGGCCGAGCGCAAGCACTGGAAGCATCTCTACGCGGAGATCGTCGCTACAGAGATCTGCTGCGGTTGCTCGGCGTGCATCGTGGCGTGCCCCCACAAGGTCCTCGAGCTACGCGACTTCGACCCCCTGCAGAACGACGGCAACTCGCCCTTCGACAACTGCGTTCATGGAGAGGAGGGCTGCTCGCTGTGCGCCATGGCCTGCCTGCGCCTCGGCCCGGCCCTCGACGTCATCGAGCCGGCCGTGTGGGGGGCCCGCCGGACCGACGACCAGGCAGAGGGCGCCTACCGCTCCAAGACGCTTGCTCGAGCCACCGACCCCCGAATTCTGGCGCGGGGACAGGATGGGGGGGCCGTGACCGCCCTGCTCGCCTGGGCACTCGACCAGGGCGAGCTCGACGGGGCGCTGGTGGCCGCGCCCTCTGAGCAGGTGCCGTGGCTCGACGAGCCGAAGCTGGTGCGCAGCTCAGAGGAGCTGCTCGCCACCGCCGGCTCCCGCTACACCTACTGCTCGACTCCGCTTGGGCTGAAAAAGGCGGCCGAGGCGAAGTGCAAGAACGTTGCCTTGGTGGGCGTGTCGTGTGAGTCGACCGCGGTTCGCCAACTCGCGGCCGAGGGCATCAAGCGCTGGGTCCGCCCGGTCAAGCTCGTGATCGGGCTTATGTGCTGCGAGACGTTCGACTACGACGCCTTCATGATCGGAAAAGTCGAGCAGGAGATGGGCATCCCTCTGCACGAGATCACCAAGGTCAACGTCAAGGGCAAGGTCATCGTGACTCTCAAGAGCGGGGAGGACGTGGTCATCCCACTGAAGGACGCCCGTCCCTATGCGAACGAGTGGTGCCACCACTGCCCCGACTTTGCAGCCGAGCATGCGGACATCTCGTGCGGGGGCCTCGGCATGGAGGGCTGGACGATGATCCTGGTGCGCTCCGCCACGGGCGAGGATTTCCTTAACCGAGCCACCGCCGCCGGAGTGCTCGAGCTGCGCCCAGCCGAAGAGGAGCCGGGCGCGCTCGGAGTGATGGACCGCCTCGCACGCAAGCAGCGTGAGCGCATCGACCCCTTCGATCCCCACGCGAACGCGCGGTGGGTGAGCGAGCAGGCCCTCGCGGCGGCGCGCGCAGAAGCAAACTCCGCCCCGTAAACCGCTCAATTCCCCCCTGACGGCGATAGTGGCCGCGTGAGAGGGGAAAAGAACGGTTCGACGAGGGGCCTTCGTCCTTTAGCATCGAGAGTTCGTGTCAACGACATCCGATCGCCGTGTCATCCGGCGCGGATTCGGCATCCTCAAGATGTCGATACGTCTTCAGCCGAAGCCATTCGCAGTGGGGCTGCTTGGCGCCGCGCTTTATGCGTCCATGACCGTCGCCGAGGCGGTCGTGCTCGGGCGCGTGACCGATGAGGTCATCGTGCCCGCATTCGCGCGCGGCTCGACGACCACGGGGACCTTGGTCCTTGCAGTCAGCGCAATCCTCGGGGTCGCGTTGCTCAAGGGGACCGGCGTCATATTCCGGCGCGCCGGCGCCTTTGCAATGCAATACCGGCTCCAGGCCCATTTCCGCAAGGAAGTGACCGAGCAGTATCAGCGGCTCTCGATGGAGTGGCACCGCAGGCATCCGACGGGTGAGCTTCTCAGCAACGCCAACTCGGATGTGGAGGGAACCTTCTGGATAATCGCCCCGCTTCCACTGGCGTGCGGAGTGATGTTCATGGTCGTCATCTCGTTGGGACTGCTGATCGCAACCGACCCTGTCCTTACCGCCATCGGCGGGTTCATGATCCCCGTGTTGGTGATGCTTAGCCACTTCTACAACCAGAGGGCCAACGCGGTTGCGACGAGAGCGCAGGAGTATCGGGCGGAGGTCTCAGGTGTGGCACACGAGAGCTTTGACGGCGCCCTCGTGATCAAGACGCTCGGTTTGGAGAGCGAGGAAACGGCCAGGTTCCGGGACAAGTCGCACCGGCTTCGGGACGAGCTCATTCACCTGGGGACGATCCGTGCCGTGTTCGATCCGCTGCTCGAGGCGCTGCCTAACATCGCAGTGCTGGCCGTCCTTCTCGCCGGGACCGCCAGGATAGGCAGCGGGGACCTGACCACAGGTGAGCTGGTCCAGTTCAGCTATCTCTTCACACAGCTTTCCTTCCCCGTACGGGCCGTCGGATGGATCCTCGGTGACATGCCCAGGGCCGTCGTTGGATGGGAACGCGTCAAGAGGGTGCTGGACGCGTCCGACCGGCTGCCCTACGGAACCAGTGGGTTGAGCGGCGACGGCGCGTCGGCAGAGGTCGGCGTCGACGGCGTGGTGTTTGGGTACGAGGACGGCGAGGTGCTGAAGGGCGTCGACGTCCACGTCACTCCGGGTCGCACGATCGCCGTAGTGGGGCCGACCGGCTCGGGCAAGTCCACCATCGCCAACTTGCTGCTGCGACTCGCCGATCCGCACGTCGGCGCGGTGAAGCTCGATGACCAAGACCTGCGCGAGCTCAAGCAAGGAGTGATCCCCTCGAGTGCTGCCCTCGTTTTCCAGGAGTCCTTTTTGTTCGACGACACAGTGCGAGGCAACATCACGCTCGGGGACGACTACACCGACGAAGAGGTCGAGGCCGCTGCCAAGCTGGCCCAGGCCCACCGCTTCATCAGCGCGCTGCCGCAGGGCTACGACACCATCGTGGGGGAACGAGGGACCACGTTGTCCGGGGGCCAGAGGCAACGGGTAGCCCTGGCGCGCGCCCTCGTGAAGAGGCCGCGGCTACTGGTGATGGACGATGCGACCTCGAGCGTGGACCCGACGGTGGAGCAGGACATCCTGCGAGGCCTCAAAGAGGCCGAGCTTCCTTTCACCGTCGTGGTGATCGCCTACAGGCGGGCAACCATCGCGCTTGCAGACGAGGTGGTCTTCCTGCAGCGCGGCACGATCGCGGCGCGCGGCCCCCACCATCAACTGGTTGCCGAGAACGACGCCTACGTGAAGCTCATCAGCGCCTACGACCCCGACGGTTCCGCTAGAGAGCCCAGCCAGGCATGAGCGACCAGCGACTTCTGTCGGCCGAACCAGAGGGGGCCTGGCGCACGCTCGTGCGGGGGCTGCAGCTGAGCCCCGAGTTCAGGCACGGCCTTGGCCTGACCCTGTTGCTCGCAGTGCTGTCGACCGCGGGGGCGGTGGTGGTCCCCATAGCGGTGCAGCTGACGATCGACCGGGCTCTGCTGGCTCCGGGCGGTCCCTATCCGGGTCGTGTGGTGCAGCTCGGCTTGATGGCGCTCGCGGCCATCGTCGTCACCGCCGCGGCTGCCTTCCTGATGCAGCGAAGGCTGTTCCGCGCGACCGAGACCGCGTTGAGCAATCTCAGGGTCAGGGCCTTCAGGCACATCCACGACCTTTCGATGCTCCACCACGCAACCGAGCACCGAGGGGCGTTCGTCGCACGAGTGACCGCTGATGTCGACACCATCAGCCAGTTCATGGAGTGGAGCGGCATCGGTCTCATCGTCATGTCGGGCCAGCTACTCGTGGCCACCGTCGTCATGTTCATCTACAGCTGGGAGCTCACCCTCGTGGTGCTGTTGTCCTTCGCCCCGCTTGTGTACATCCTCCGCCGCTTCCAGGCGCGCTTAAGCGCGCTCTACGACGTGGTCCGCGAGCGGGTCGGGGAGATGCTCACTGCCGTCAGCGAGACCGTCATGGGGGCTCCGGTGATCAGGGCCTACGGCATCGAGCAGCGCGCCAACCGGCGCGTCCGGGACACGGTCGAGAACTACGCCTCCGCCGGCTACAAGGCGGGCAGGACCGCGGCGTTGATGTTCTCGACGGGGGGCCTGTTCTCGGCCCTCGCCACGGCTGCGGTCGTGGTCGTCGGGATTGAAATGGGTCTCGGCGGAGGGATGACGGCGGGACGCCTGGTTGCCTTCTTGTTCCTGGTCAGCCTGTTCGTCGCGCCCGTGCAGATCCTGACGGAGGTGCTCGACCAGGCCCAGAACGCAATCTCTGGCTGGCGCAAGATTCTCGGCGTCCTCGACACGGTTCCCGACGTCGCCGACCCCACCGCCGGGGAAGGCGCCGGCGTGGACATTCCCAAGGGGCCCATCGCGGTGCGGTTCGAGAACGTGAGCTTCAAGTATCCGACCGGAGGCTGGGTCCTGCGTGGCATCCACCAAGAGATCAGGGCCCAGTCCCGCGTCGCAATAGTCGGGGAGACGGGCTCTGGCAAGACTACCTTTGCCAAGCTGCTCACCCGCCTCATGGATCCGATCGAGGGACGGGTCCTCGTAAACGGAGTTCCGCTTGACCAGGTTGGCTTCGACAAGCTGAGGCGCCGCATCGTGATGGTGCCCCAGGACGGCTTCTTGTTCGATGACTCGGTGCTGTCCAACGTTCGGCGCGGGTGTTCGGAGATGTCGCGCCATGACGTCAAGCTCGCCTTCTCCGAGCTGGGGCTTGCCGAGTGGCTCGAGGCTCTGCCCCAAGAGCTCGACACGAGGGTGGGGGAGCGGGGCGAGATGCTCTCGGTCGGTGAGCGTCAGCTGGTCGCCCTGGCGCGCGCCTACGTCGCCAACCCGGACCTTCTGCTTCTCGACGAGGCGACCTCGGCGGTCGACCCCGCGACCGAAGTGCGCCTGCAGCGGGCACTGGAGGGACTCACTCGGGGTCGCACGACCGTCGCGATCGCCCACCGGCTTTCCACCGCGGAAACGGCCGACGAGGTGCTCGTGTTTGACCAGGGCCGAGTCGTGCAACGAGGGCCTCACCCGGAGCTCGTACGCGACCGGGACAGCGTGTACGGCAAGCTCTACCACAGCTGGACGAACGAAGCCCGCCGCCGGCAGCTTGCGAGCTAAGGTTCGGTGGTCAGGAGGACAGGCACGATGATCGGAGGAGCTAGGGCCGCATGGAGCCGATCTACTTGCTGGCGAAGGCGATCATCAAGCCGCTTGTAGCCTCGTGGCTGCGCGTGTCCGTCGAGGGCCTTCACAACATCCCACGCAGAGGCCCCGGGATCATCGCGTTCAACCACATCTCTTATCTGGACCCCTTCGTCGCGGCCTACGTCGTCGACCTTGCGGGGCGCCGCGTGCGCTTTCTGGCGAAGTCTGAGTTGTTCCAGGACAAGCGGATAGCTTGGATCCTCAAAGGGGCCAAGCAGATAGAAGTACGGCGCGGCAGTCGCGCGGCCCCCGTGGCCCTCGACCAAGCCATGAAGGTGCTCGGGGATGCCCAGGTCGTCGTGGTCTTCCCTGAGGGGACCATCACCACGGACCCTGAGCTGAAGCCGATGGCAGGAAGGACCGGTGCCGCTCGGCTTGCGCTTGCTTCCGGCGCCCCCCTAATCCCGGCGGCGTTGTGGGGGACTCAGAACCTGTGGCCGAAGGACTATGCGAGACACTGGTGGCCGCCTCGACAGGAGGTCCTCGTGCGAGTCGGCGAGCCGGTGATGCTGTCGACGAAGACAGGCTCACCGCAGGACTGGCAGCAAGCGTCGTACCAGATCGTGGAGCGGATCTCTCTTCTGGTTGCGGGGCTCATGCCCGCGGTGCCGGATCGAAGGCGCCCGTTGAAGAGGTCTGCCGCGTGAGCAAGATCGCGTTCGTCGGCGCGGGGTCGTGGGGGACGGCGGTTGCGGCCCTCGTAACCAACAAGAATCGCGACCAGACGATCCTGTGGGCGCGGCGCGCCGAGCTTGCCGAGACCATCAACCTGTACCACGAGAACCCCGAGTACCTCCCCGACATCGCGCTTCCAGAGGACCTGCTGGCCACCAGCGATCTCGAGGAGGCTCTGGACCGAGCCGAGACGGTCGTGATGGCCGTACCGTCCCACGGTTTTCGGGATGTCCTTCGAGAAGTGTCTTCGGTGGCAGCCCCCACCGCGTGCTTTGTCAGCCTCACCAAGGGCCTAGAGGTCGCTACCAAGAAGCGGATGTCCGAAGTATTCGCCGATGAGATCGACGGGATCGACGATTCGCGGATCGCGGTGTTGACGGGCCCCAACCTGGCCAAGGAGATCGTTCAGGGCTATCCAGCCGCATCGACGATCGCGTGCAAAGACCACTCGACCTCGAGGCGACTTCAAGAGACCTTTCATGCGGACACCTTTCGCTGCTACACGAACAGCGACGTCGTCGGCTGTGAGATCGGCGGCGCCTTCAAGAACGTGCTCGCGATCGCGTCGGGCATCGCGGACGGTCTGGGGTTCGGCGACAACGCCAAGGCAACGGTCATGACCCGCGGGCTCGCCGAGATGGCTCGTTTCTCAGTTCGCTGGGGTGCTCATCCCCTCACCTTCCTGGGGCTTGCCGGGGTCGGGGATCTCATCGCAACATGTGCCAGCAGGCAGTCGCGCAACCACTCGGTGGGCATCAGGCTCGGGCGGGGCGAGAGCATCGAGGACATCCTCGGTTCGATGCACATGGTCGCCGAGGGCGTGAAGAGCTGTAAGCCGATCTTCGAGCTCGGTCAGGAAGCCGGTGTCTGGATGCCGATCACCCACGCCATGGTCAAGATCTGCCACGAGGGACACAAGGTCGAGGACGTCGTTCAGGAACTCTTGACCCAGGGGATCCAACAGGAGTTCGCCGGGGTCGAGGAGTACCTCATGCACCTGCCCGAGGGAAACAGCTCCTAGAGGTCGGCGGTTGCGTCGAGCGCGGCGGTGAGATCGGACAAGATGTCGCCCGGATCCTCGAGACCGACCGACAGCCGGTAGAACCCCTGTGAGATACCGACCTCCTTCAATTCCTGCGCGGAGAGCTGCGTGTGCGTGACGCTCGCGGAGTGAACCAGCAAGGTGTGTGACCCGCCAAGGGATGCAGCAGGCTGCACGAGCTTCAGGCCCTCTTGGAACCTCGTGGCCCTCTGTTTGCCTCCGGCGACCTCGAAGCCGAGCGTGCCTCCGCCCATGCCGGACAGCTGCTTCTCCGCGAGCGACCTGTGGACATCGGACGGGAGGGCCGGGTAATGGACCGCATCTACCGCAGGGTGATCGTGCAGTGCTCGAGCGATAACCAACGCCGATTCCGACGACCGAATCACCCTCAGGTGAAGCGTCGCCAACCCGCGCAGAGCGAGCCATGCGTTGAAGGGAGCGAGCGTCGGGCCGACGTCTCTCGCTACCGCGCGGACTCGATCCACAGACGCCGAGTCGCCGCACACGATGCCCCCGAGAAGGTCATGGTGGCCACCGAGGAACTTGGTCGCGGAGTGCAACACGACCTGCGCACCGAGCTCAGCCGGTCTGCACAGCACCGGGCTGGCAAAGGTGTTGTCGACCACGAGCGGCACGTCCGCTTCGGCTGCCAGGGCCGCTAGCTGTTTGAGGTCGGCCACCTGGATGCGCGGATTCCCGATGGTCTCGCAGTAGAGCAACTTCGACCCCGGCAGTGCCGCTGCGATGGAGTCGTAATCGTCGAGCTCGCAGAAGGTCGTCTCTATGCCGTAGCGGGGAAGGCGCTGCGAAAGGAGCGCGAAGGTCGTTCCGTAGAGCTGGCGCGCTGCAACGATCCGATCACCCGCATCACACAGGGCGAGACAAACACACGCGATCGCGGCCATGCCGCTCGAGAATGCCTCTGCCTCCTCCGTGCCTTCGAGATCGGCGACCGCTGCTTCGAAGAGATCGACCGTGGTGTTGGCCCAACGGGCGTAGACGTATCCTTCGCCGACTTTCGCTTGCGACGCGCGCGCAAACTCCTCTGCGTCCTCGAAGGAATAGGTGGACGACAGATCCAGTAGGGGGGCCGTCGGCCGGCCTCCTTGGGGCTGAAGCTCAGGGGGATGGACCGCGCGGGTGGCGAGTCCGCGGCGGGGGGCGTCTTTGGAGTTGGGGGAGCTCAGAGGTGAACCACTGGGCACGTCAACGTGCGCGTGATGCCCTCCACTGCCTGGATTCTTGCAACGACCAGCTTGCCGAGGTCGTCGACGTTGCCCGCGCTTGCGCGCACGATCACGTCATAGGGTCCGGTGACGTCCTCCGCGGCATCGACTCCATCGATGTCGTTGACCTCTTTGGCTACCTGCGCAGCCTTGCCTACTTCGGTCTGAATGAGGATGTACGCCTGGACCTCAGCCACCGTTGCGCCTCCTTAGCTGGCCACTCCGACCGGTTGGTTTCCTACTCGAAAGGAGGCCGCAGTCTATCAGGGGCCATCACGCGAGGGTAGGCTGCTCGCTCACGCGAGCTGGAGGAGAGCAGCGGTGGCGCAGGCCATGGCCGGGATGAAGAGTTCAAAGAAAGTGCACTTGAATCCGAGTCCTTCCGCGCTCATAGAGCTCGCCATCGCGCGCGGAGAGGCGCTTCTGAGCCATGACGGAGCGGTCGTTACGAACACCGGGAGGCGGACGGGACGTTCGCCAAACGACCGCTTCTTCGTAAGTCACGGGGACTCTGCAAAACGGATTCACTGGGGACAAACCAATCAACCAGTCGAGCCGCGGGTGTTCGACGCGTTGCTCGACCGCGTACGGGATCACTTGGAGGAGCGGGAGCTGTTCTTGGTCGACGGGTACGTCGGAGCGGATCCCAATCACAGGATCAAGCTGCGCGTGGTGAGTGAGCTCGCGTGGCATGCGTTGTTCGCGCGACAACTGTTTCGTCGTCCGACACCCGAAGAGATGGACAACTTGGAGCCGGACTTCGTAGTGGTGTCGGCTCCGACTTTCGAGGCTGTTCCGGCTCGAGACGAGACCAATTCGGACGCCTTCATTGGGATCGACCTCGAGCGCAAGCAGGTGCTCGTGTGCGGCACGCATTACGCGGGTGAGATCAAGAAGTCGATGTTCACGTCGGCGAACTACTTGCTTCCTCTCCAGGGCGTTCTTCCGATGCACTGCTCGGCAAACGTGGGGGCGGGTGGTGATGTGGCTTTGTTCTTCGGGCTCTCGGGAACCGGCAAAACGACCCTTTCTGCAGACCCGGAGCGACGACTGATCGGCGACGATGAGCACGGGTGGTCGGACAGCGGGATCTTCAATTTCGAAGGTGGCTGCTACGCGAAGTGCATAAATCTCTCAGAAGAGAAGGAACCACAGATCTGGAGGGCCATCCGCTTCGCGTCGGTGGTCGAGAACGTGGTCATGGATCCAGTGACGCGCATCGTCGACTTCGAAGACGCCACCCTGACCGAGAACACCCGGGCCGCTTACCCCCTCGACTTCATCCCGGGCTTCATTCCCGCGGGCCGCGCCGGACACGCCGACACCATCCTCTTTCTCACGGCCGATGCTTTTGGTGTGCTCCCGCCGCTCTCTCGGCTGTCGCCGGAGGGGGCGATGTATCACTTCCTTTCGGGCTTCACGTCGAAGCTGGCGGGGACGGAAGCAGGCCTGGGCACGGAACCGGAGGCGACTTTCTCCACGTGCTTCGGGGCGCCGTTTCTTCCCTTGAACCCCGGAACCTACGCGCGGATGCTGGGCGAGCGCATCGCTAGGCACAAAGCGAGAGTGTTCCTGGTCAACACCGGCTGGACTGGGGGTGCTTACGGAGTGGGCAGGCGCATGGACCTCGACGTCACCCGCGGGCTCGTGAGGGCGGCTACCTCCGGAGCGCTCGACGAAGTCGAGACCAGGCGTCATCCAATATTCAACCTGGACGTCCCCGTCTCCTGCGAGGGAGTGCCCGACGGCATCCTGGATCCTCAGTCGACGTGGCCGGACGCGGATGCATACGAGGAGCAGGCACGCGATCTCGCACGCATGTTTGCCGCTAACTTCGAGACCTTCAAGGACTCGGTTCCGCCCGAAGTCGTCAAGGCTGGCCCTGCGGCCGATTGATGCACCGGGGATCCCCGTAGACGCCACGACCGTAGGGGAGCTCGGGGAGCTGGCGCTGCTCGAGCACATCTGTGGGCGCCTGCCACGGGCACCCGCCAACGAGGTGTGGTCCGGGGACGACGCCGCCTTCTTTCCTGCGCCGTCCGACCGGCTGTTGCTCACGACCGACGCGATGGTCCAAGACGTGGACTTCAGGCTCGCCTATTGCTCGGGAGAAGACGTCGGCTGGAAGGTAGTTGCGGTCAACGCCTCGGACATCGCCGCCATGGGCGGCAGGCCGGCCCACGCGGTAGCGACCCTCTGCCTGCCGGCGACAACCAAGGTGTCGTTCGTCGATGACGTCATGACCGGGATGGCGGCCGGGGCAGAGCGGTGGGGGATCGATCTAGTGGGAGGTGACATCAGTGAGGGGCGGGAGATCGTTGTCTCGCTGTCTCTGCTCGGGGCTCCGGTCGGTAACGCCCCCGTCCTGCGCTCGGGCGCACGCCCCGGTGAGGCGGTCTGTGTGACGGGTTCTTTGGGAGGTGCAGCCGGTGGTTTGGTGGTTCTGGAGCAGGCAATTCCCCAAGATGAGCCGGCCGCCCGGGCACTGATCGCACGTCAGCTAAGGCCCACGGCTCGGGTCCAAGAGGCCGCCGCTCTTGTCGATGCGGGAGTAACCGCGATGATCGACCTCTCCGATGGCCTTGCCGTCGACCTCGGCCATCTCACCGCCTCGAGCTCGGTCGGCTGCAGGATCGAAGCGGAGGCGATTCCGGTCGATCCAAACCTCTTGTGGCTCGAGGGGCAAGCGCCCGACGCGATCGACCCCCTTACGGCTGCCATTACGGGCGGAGAGGACTTCGAGCTCCTCTTTACGATTCAGCCACGGCTTTTCGACGACGTGAAGGCCGGTCTTGCGGAGCTTGGGACAGCCGTAACTCGCATCGGCGCGACCGTGGAATCGGGGAGGCTGATCGGTCGGGACGATCTCACGACATGGAGGCAGCAAGGATGGCAACACCTGCGCAACCGGTAACCGGTCTGCCGCGAGCCCTCACGATCGCGGGCTCGGATTCAAGCGGGGGGGCCGGCGTCCAGGCCGATCTCAAGACCTTCTTTGCACTTGGCTGCCACGGGATGAGCG
>JAUJNI010000002.1:841259-844968 GCA_030446465.1 Actinomycetota bacterium | reverse complement strand
GGCGTCCAGGCCGATCTCAAGACCTTCTTTGCACTTGGCTGCCACGGGATGAGCGCCTTCACCGCGTTGACGGCTCAGAACACCGTCGGGGTGACCGCCATCCACGAGGTGCCTCCGGACTTCCTCATCGCGCAAATCGACGCGGTGGCCACCGACATCGGTGTCGACGCCGCCAAGACCGGAATGCTTGCCTCTACCGCGCTCGTGGAAGCCACCGCCACCGCGGTTCAGGCGCACGGCATTGACCGCTTGGTGATCGATCCGGTGTTCGTCTCCAAGCATCGAGACGTTTTGCTGCTGTCGGACGCGGTCGGTGCGCTCAAGGCCGAGCTGATCCCTCTAGCGCTGCTCATCACCCCCAACCTTTACGAGGCCGAGGGTCTGTTGGGCGGCGGCGAGATCAAAACGAGAGCGGACATGGCTCAGGCGGCGCGCTCCCTCCACGCGCTGGGGAGCAAGGCGGTGCTGGTCAAGGGCGGGCACCTCGAGGAAGACCGTGCCGTCGACCTTCTGTGGGATGGCGCCGAGCTGCACACCATAGAGGGGCCCCGCTTCGACACCGAGGACACTCACGGCACCGGGTGCGCGCTGGCAGCCGCGATCACCGCCCGGCTCGCCCACGGCGACCAGTTGATCACTGCAGTTCGTGCGGGAAAGGCCTTCGTCTCAGGGGCCATCGAGCACGGCATCAGGATTGGCAAGGGCTTCGGGCCCGTGAACCCAGGCTGGCGCCTCAGCCTCTAGAGCGCGTCCCGGCACCAAGCGTGGCGCTCAGGCCCCGGTAGCAGTGAGAGTCGCCGATGCATCACCACCGATACCTAAATCGGACGCAGCGGGTCTTTACTCTGACATGCAAACGATGGATGGTGCGGACGTTGGTGACGCGGTCGAGGCGGACAGATCGGCCCGCGCAGCGGCGCTTGCTGATCTGTACGGGGCATACGCCCCGGAGGCCATCCGCCTGGCGTATCTGCTCACCGGCGACCGCTTCCTTGCTGAGGATCTCGTCCAGGACGCCTTCGTTCGGGTGACGGGGCGCTTCCAGCACTTGCGGAAGCCGGAATCCTTCGAGGCCTACCTCCGCCGCACGGTCGTCAATTTGTCGCGGAACCACTGGCGCAGACGGTTAGTGGAGCGCAAGTACCTGGTTCGCGAGCGGTCAAGCAAGGCCCCCGAGTGGACCGCGCCGCCCAACACCGAGGAGCAAGACGCTCTCTGGACCGCTCTCCAACGGTTACCCCACCGGCAAAGAGCCGCCGTCGCCCTTCGCTACTACGAGGACCTGTCGGAGCAGCAGGTGGCCGATGTGCTGGGGTGCTCGGCTCAGGCCGTGAAGTCCCTTGTAGCTCGCGGCATGGAAAGCCTCAGGGCGCAGATCGAAACGAGGAACGATGACTGATCTCGAGCGGAAGCTCCAATCCCTGCTGCGGGCCAGAGCGCGCGGGCTGAAGCCCTCGGGCACGCTGTCGCCACGCACTGTGCGGCGAGCTCGGGTGCGCCAGGGCGCGGTCGCGGCCGCTACCGGAGCTCTCGCGCTTTCGATTGCAGTTGCGGCGTTCGTTGGAGTGAGATCGATGACGGCCGCTCCCTCGCGAATCGATCCTGTGGCCCCCAAGCCGACGCAGTCTGAGTCGTCGGACGATCGACGAGCCGGGCAGGTCGAGCAATCGCCGCGCCCCAAGCCGACCACGCCCCCACCTGGCTCACTCGATCCACCGCGCTACCCGCCACCCGTTGCGGACCTCGAGCACGGCGGAACCTACTTCGGTGTTTATTTCGAAGTAGTCCGAGGAACCGATGCCCGCAAAGGGAAAATCACGCAGGCCGCTCGGGCAGTCAGGGGGCTGGGCTTTGAACCCTCCGTGGGGGACGTCAACTGCGATCGCGGCGCGAAGAAGGCCTTGGGGCTCGCCGCGGGGCGTAACTACGTCGCCGTCGCACTCTATTTCCACACGCAGGAGCAAGCGCGGCGGTTCGTCGACGCCTACAAGCCGGAGGTGGTAGGCGTCGCCCGCGTCACGACGGGGTGCCTCGACTAGCTCATCCCGGTCGCTACTGTGCGGCTACCCGCTCCTCCTTCAGCTGCTCCCGGTTGAATCCTTCGGTACGCACCCGCAGGTCGAAGTGGATGACGAGCATGGCGGCTGCCAGGTAGGGGAGCGTGATGGCACCGACCAGACCTCTCAGGCCGGCGGCCACCAGCTGCCCCGCCGGACCCTCGGGCAAGGGGACGAAGGCGAGAGGAGTGAACAGGATCACGCTGGCGGCGCCGACGGCGAGCGCAACGACAACCAGATAGAGAATGACCCTCACAGAGTTTCCCGCCAGCCGCCGCCTCGCCCTGTTCCAGGCCACGCCAAACGGTCTTCTCTCGAGGGCGATCACCTGGCCGACCACCGGTGGGCCCCAGGCAACGGCTCCGACCAGTCGAACCAGACCGGAGAGCGACAGGACGGCGGCCAGCACCGTCGCAAACAACGCCGCCTGCAGCAAATCCTTGCTCAGGGGACGCAACTGACGGGCTGCCTCCGAGATCCTCCTGCGCTGTCCGGCGATGCCGTCCGCCATGAGGACTTGTGCAACTGCGAACAGCCCGCTTCCCAGCATGGTCGGCACCGCCACCGCCAGCGCGATGGCGATCAGGACCGCCAGGCTCTCGGCCCCCTTCCCCAGCTCGACGCTGCGCAGTCCGAAACCGATGACCGGAGGGACTAGGTAGATGCCAACGATCGCCGGGAGGAACAGGATCATTAGCCGCGACCAGCTCCGCACGTAGAGCTGCCACGACAACGAAAGGAAGTCTCCGAACCCGACCTCCCTGGGGAGGTCGATGCGCCCGGCAGGGTGTTCGGCCACGGACGACTGGCTAGCGAGTGCTACCTGCGGATTCGGCGCTTGGCGATCGTGCCGACCAGCAGCAACAAGGCGAGGGCTCCGGCCCCCACGGCCAGCTTCTTGCCCGCCTCTCCCGCGTAATCGTTGACTTGGTCGACCAGCTCATCGACTTTGCGAGCGATGTCGTCTCGGGTCTGATCGATTTCTTCTACCGTTTGCCGAGGGTCTTCGCCCATTCGATGTCCTCCTTGACGGTCTGCTTGGTGAGGTCGGCAGAGATCGGCGCCGCCAGCTTCTTTCTTGCAACCAGCACGGCAATCCCTCCGATAACCAGCAAGATGACTGCGGTCACGATATCGGCCAGCCACGTCCACAAGAACTCGTCGAGGCCGTCTCTTAGCGCGAGAAGCAGGAAGATGAGAGCAAACAAGGCGAAGAGTGCCCCCACCGCCACGATCGCCGCGCCCTTTGCCTTGACCGCGACGGAGCTGCCGATCTCTTGCTTGGCGAGGTCAATCTCCTTGCGGACCAGGGTGGAGAAGTCCTCGGTGATCTCCTTGACGAGTTGACCGGGGGACTTCGGCCGGGGGCCGGCGGAGACGCCGCTCCCGGTGCTTGCGCCCGACGCGGTGGCGACTGGTGAGCCCTGCGAGCCCGCGGGTCGCGGCGGCGTCTCGAGGGATGGCGTTCGGGGCGCGGTCCCTGGGGCGGACGACCCCCGGAACAAGTCGCTCGTCGTCGGTTGATCGCTCAAAGCCCCTCCTTTTTTCTTCCTTCTCCAACCGGGCTGCCCGCAAGCGGGCGTCCCGCTTTCCGATGTGGGGGAACCCCGGCGTCCGAGGCCGCCTCACTGGTTCCCCTCACAACCCCTCCT
>JAUJNI010000002.1:818800-841159 GCA_030446465.1 Actinomycetota bacterium | reverse complement strand
TGGGGGAACCCCGGCGTCCGAGGCCGCCTCACTGGTTCCCCTCACAACCCCTCCTGTTGTTTTCCTTCTCCAACCGGGCTGCCCGCAAGCGGGCGTCCCGCTTTCCGATGTGGGGGAACCCCGGCGTCCGAGGCCGCCTCACTGGTTCCCCTCACAACCCCTCCTTTATCTCCTCCTCGTCCGCCAAAGAGAAGTCTCGTGTGATTCGTCGTTCGGCCATCACGGCGTTCAGCTCCGCCGCCAAGAGCGTCACCTGACTCAACACATAGGACGCAATCAGCAGCGATGCTGCCGCGGCGAACACTACTCCGAACGTCGTTTCTCGCCCCTCACTCGCCAGAACGAAGAGGGAGCCGAAGAGCTTCAACGCCTCGAATACCGCTGCGGCAAATATCGACCCAGGAACGACGTCACGCCACGGACAGCGGTCTCGATTCGGCAGGAACCTGAACGCCGTGATGAACAGCAGCAAGCTCACCACGAAACCACCGACGTGCGAGAGCACCGTTTCGAGAGTGCCGCCGAAGAACGCGGCGACCCCACCGAGTGCCACGGAGAGCAATGCAATGGTGCCGAAGACCATCAGCCATCGGACTGCGTCGAGGCGTCTCCCAATCGCGCTCTTTCGATCGGGGATCCTGTAGATGCGGTTCAGCGCGTGCTGGAGAGCAGCCACCGCGCCCGAGCCGGAATACAGACCGAGTGCAAACCCTATGAGCGCGAGCACACCGCGGCCCTGCTCGATGCTCTTTAGGTTTCTCGGCTTGAGGATCTCCTTGAGGAGTGGGAACGTGCCCTTGCCTGCTTCGATGAGGTCTCGGCGGTCCTCGGCGTCGATGAAGGACACGTAGCCGAGGGCCGCGGTAGCAAACAGCAGCAGCGGAAAGACCGAGAAGAAGGCGAAGTAGGTGAGCGTCGCCGCGTAGTAACCGCCGTCGTCCTCGGAGTGGCGTTTGAAGGTCTGCACGGTGACGTCGATGACGTCATAGCGGGCCCTGGCCCGCTGGACCTGGACCTTTCCTCTAGTCGCCAGCTCTTTGACCGAGCTCAACGCCATTGACCGGCCCTGCGATCGAGGGGAATTGACACTGTGGCTAGGTGAGCGACAGACCGGGAATCGGCCCGGCCTAGCGTGCTTTGGTTACCTTGTTGGCCTTGAGGCACTTGGTGCACACGGCCGCTCGCCTCGGCGTTCCATTCATCATGACGCGGATTCTTTGGACGTTCGGGTTCCACCGCCTGCGGCTGCGGCGGTGTGAATGAGAGATGTTGTTCCCGAAGCCGGGGGTCTTTCCACAGATGTCACAGACTGAGGCCATATCGCGCACGAGGGTACCAAATGCCGACGCCTGCTTGGTGCCCCGCACTACTCTGCAGGCATGGCAGACGTCGTCGCCGCGCCGCCGCGCGGATTGGAGCTCTTTGCGCCGCTGCACCGCAGGGCCCCCCTGACCGCGGCGGGAAAGAAAGCCGAGGCGCTTAGAAAGCTCAAGATCGACAGCGTCCAAGACCTCCTGCAGCACTATCCCCGCTACCACGTCGACCGCACTCAGCTCCACACCATCCGCCAGCTTGCCCAGGGCGCCGCGACGGGAGAGGTACAGGTCCACGCCAAGGTCCTTCACATGGACCGTCCCATTCGAACCAGAACCGGCAAGCGGCTGATCAAAGGCCGAATAGGGGACGCCACCGGCTCCATCGCCGTGACCTGGTTCAACCTCGACTGGGTGGCCCGCGCCCTCAAGCCGGGGACGGAAGCGTTCTTCTTCGGCCGCCTCGAGGTCTTCAGGGGAAAGCTGCAGATGACGATGCCTCGTTTCGAGCTCGTGCGTACCGGCCGGGAGCCCTTCAACGTCGGCCGCATCATCCCCATCTACCCCGCCACCGCGGACCTCTCGAGCGACGAGCTGCGCAAGCTGATCTGGGAGACGTTGGGCCGCGTCGGAGAGATCCTCGATCCGCTGCCGGTCGAGCTTCGAAACCGGCTGAGGCTCATGAGCCGGTCGGAGGCGTTGCGCACCTACCACTTCCCCAACGACATGGACGACGTTGAACGGGCTCAGAGGCGCCTCGTTTTCGACGAGCTCTTCACTCTCCAGCTCGGGCTCGTCTATCGCAAGAGAAAGCTCGAGAGGACCGTGCAAGGGATCTCGCACGACGCGCCGGCGCAGGACTCCAGGGCCGAGATCTTCGTGTCCCAGCTGCCCTTTGAGTTGACCGACGGCCAGCGCAGGGCCTGCGACGAGGTGGCAGTAGACATGACGAGGCCCTATCCCATGCACCGTCTGATCGAGGGCGAAGTGGGCTCGGGCAAGACCGTCGTGGCCCTCTACGCCTGCCTGGTTGCCATCGGCGGCGGCCACCAAGCGGCGTTCATGGCCCCCACCGAGGTGCTCGCCGAGCAGCATCAGCTCACCGTCAGGGACCTCCTCGACCGGGCGTTCGGCGCGGACGAGGCGAGGAACCTCTTCGCGACCGTCTCGAAGAGACCCGTCGTGCGGCTCCTCACCGGCTCGACACCAGCAGCCGAGCGAGCCCCCATCGTGGCGGGGGTCGCCTCGGGCGAGGTCGACCTCCTGATCGGGACGCACGCCCTCATCGAGGAGTCGGTGGACTTCGCCAGGCTTGGTGTGGCGGTGGTCGACGAGCAGCATCGCTTCGGCGTGCATCAGCGAAAGCGACTGAGGGAGAAGGGGGCAGTGGGGGAGCCCGATGTCCTGGTCATGACCGCGACGCCCATCCCGCGGACACTGGCTGTGTCCATCTACGGGGATCTCGACGTTTCGGTGCTGGACGAGCTTCCGAAAGGTCGTCGCCCCATCACAACCCTGCTCGCACGTGGTGACGGCGAGCGCACCAAGGCCTACGACTTGATCCGACGAGAGGTCGCATCTGGCCGTCAGGCGTTCGTCGTGTACGCCCTGCGGGACGAGTCCGACAAGCTCGAGCTGAAGAGCGCAAAGTCGGAGGCCACTCGCCTTGCGTCCGAGGTGTTCCCAGAGCTCTGCGTCGGACTCGTGCACGGCGACATGAAGAGCGCCGAGAAGGAAAGCGCCATGACGGCTTTTCGGGACGGCGCCGTGGACGTGCTGGTTGCGACCACAGTTGTCGAGGTGGGGGTCGACGTGCCCAACGCAACGGTGATGCTGATAGAGGATGCGGAGCGCTTCGGGCTGGCTCAGCTGCACCAGCTGCGCGGCCGCATCGGCAGGGGGGCGCATGACTCCTACTGTGTGCTTGCTACCGATCTGGATCTCGACCGGGCAGACGAGGACCCCGGCATCGCCCTCGCCGCAGAGCGGCTGAGAGCGGTTCAGTCGACCACGGACGGGTTCGAGCTTGCGGTCGTGGACCTGCGCCAGCGCGGCGAGGGCCAGCTCTTCGGGGCCCGCCAGTCGGGGATGCCCCAGCTCAGGCTCGCGCGCGTCTTGCGCCACAAGGAGGTCGTCATCGAGTCCCGCAAGCTGGCGTTGGAGGTCATCGACCAGGATCCGGAGCTCAGGGCCTACGAGCATCTAGCCCTCGAGCGAGAGATGCGTGACCGCTTCCCCGAGCGAGCTCTCGACGTCGTTCAGTCCGGCTAGTGAAGGCGTTCTTGCCGACATTCGCGCGACTATGTAGGCCAAATGTCGGCAAGTTTGGGATTCGGGGGCGCGGGCGGGCGGGTGGCCGACCAGCCCCCTCCTTAGGTAACTTGGGTCCATGCGGGTAATCGCGGGCACTGCCAAGGGACACCGGCTGAGGTCGCCGACGAGCGGCACCCGGCCGATGGCCGACCGCATGAAGGAGTCCCTCTTCTCGGCGTTGGGGGATCTCGAGGACCTCAACGTGCTCGACCTCTATGCCGGCTCAGGGTCGTTGGGGATCGAGGCGTTGTCGCGCGGCGCCAAGAAGGCGATCTTCGTGGAGAGCGGCCGCGAGGCGATCCTGAAGCTCGAGCAAAACATTCAAACCTGCGACTTCGAGGATCGCTCGGAGGTGCTGTGGTCCGACGTCCAGTCCGCACTCGCGCGCCCTTCGGGCGAACGGATGGATCTGATCTTCGTCGACCCGCCCTACTCGGTGTCGGTCGAAGCGGTCCAGCGGGATCTCGAGTCGCTCGTGATGGGCGGGTTCATCGCCGATGAGGGAAGGGTGGTCGTGCACCGGCAGGTGAAGGAGAGCCGGCTTCGCCCTCTTGGCCTCAATCTCACCTGGGAACGCAGCTACGGGCAGAGCAACATCTACGTCTTTGCACATGAAGAAGAAGGTTGATGGCGGTCGCCCTCTGTCCGGGCTCCTTTGATCCACCGACCAACGGGCACGTCGATGTGGTGGAGCGGGCCGCTCGCTATTTCGACTCGCTGGTCGTGGCGGTCATAGCCAACCCGTCCAAGGAGGCGCTGTTCTCCCTCGACCAGAGAAAAGACCTGCTGGCCGAGGGCTTGGCGCACGTGTCGACAACGTCGAGATCGACAGCTTCGACGGCCTGCTGGTGGACTTTGCGAGGAGGCGGGGGCTCGGGATCGTGGTGAAGGGGCTGCGGGCGGTGTCCGATTTCGAATACGAGCTTCAGATGGCTCAGATGAACTCCACGCTCCTCCCCGAGCTGGACACCATGTTCGTGGCGGCCAAGCCGGAGTGGTCGTTCTTGTCCTCGAGCCTCGTCAAGAGGTCGCCAGGTATGGCGGAGCGATCGACGGGCTGGTTCCCACAGGAGTGGTGAAGGCGGTGGCCGATCGCTACGGTCGGTGACCGCGGCGTGGCAATCTCCCCCTTGCCGCCGTGCTCATGGCATCATGTGTAGAGCCTTGTGGAACTAGGAAATCCAAGTTTGCTGCCGGCGCGGGAGGATGGAGTCCATGGACCTCATTGAACGGATCGACGAGCTTCAGGTACTGATAGAGGAAGCAAAGTCGGTCCCTCTGTCGTCGAGTGCGGTGATCAACCGGGATGAGTTCCTCGAGCTTCTCGCTCAGCTCAAGCAAGAGGTACCCGACGAGATCAGGCAGGCCCGGTGGATGGCACGGGATAGGGACGAGCTTCTGGCACGGGCCCGCAAGGAAGCCGAGCGAATCATCGCCGAGGCCCGGGAGCAGCGGGATCGGCTGCTGTCTCGAACCGAGATCGTGCACTCCGCAAATCGGGAGTCGGCGCGGATCACCGACGAGGCGAAGGAGCGGGCGGCCCGGATGCGACTCGAAGCCGAGGATTACATCGACCAAAAGCTCGCTGCCTTCGAGATCCTTCTCAACAAGACACTCACGACGGTTGACCGGGGCAGAGAGCAGTTGAGGGGCGAGAGGCAGACGTCGATCCGCATGTCTTCTGTCCCTGCGGAGCAGGTGCCGGAGGGCCCGTTCGACGCGCAGGAGCTGTCCCAGCCCGCTCTCTAGACGCCTGACCAGGGCAAAGAGCTTCCTCTGGTATCATTTCTTCTCCGGGCGCGAGTTGGTCTCGGCCGGACATCCATCGCACTAGGCGGGAGCTTCGACGCGTGCATGATCTGACCGTCTCGGTCGCCGAGCTACTCGGACGCCCCGGCGAATACCGGGACATAAGCATCAACAAACGGCTGCCGGGGGTGGCGACCACCCTGGCCCGCTTGGCCGACGACCAAGAGCTCGAGGCCGATCTGAGGATCGAGAGCGTCGTCGAAGGCATCCTCGTCACCGGCCCCGTGCAGGGCGATACCAGGCTTCAATGCGCTCGCTGCCTCGCGGAGTTCTCCTCCGACGTGCAGCTACGGGTCTGTGAGCTGTTCGTGACACCGGGCCACGACGCCGCCGGGGAGGACGACGTCTACCGAGTCGTCGGGGTCGAGATCGACCTGGAGCAGATGCTGCGGGATGCGGTCGTGCTTGCACTGCCGCTGAAGCCCCTGTGCCGTTCGGAATGCAAGGGTCTGTGCGCGAGCTGCGGCCACGACCTCAACTACGGCGCCTGTGACTGCAAGGACGACGACATCGACCCGCGCTGGGCGGAGCTGAGTCGCCTGCGGGCGCAGCTCGAAGGCTGACAGGAGGACGAGATGGCTGTTCCCAAGCGACGCAAGACGCGCTCCAAGATGCGCATGAGGCGGGCCCACTGGCGGGTCGACGCTCCCACCTATTCGGCCTGCCCGCAGTGCCGGGAGCCGAAGATGCCTCATCGCGTGTGCCCCAACTGCGGCTACTACGCCGGCCGGCAAGTTGTCGAAACCGAGTAGCCGAGTGGAGTGCCTCGCCGCGCTCGGATTGCCGGCGGAGCCGGGGTCCCTCTACGAGCTTGCCGTGACGCACCGCTCCTATGCCTACGAGCAGCCGGTGCCTCTGCCGCATAACGAGCGCCTCGAGTTCCTGGGGGATGCGGTCCTGGGCGTGATCGTCTCCGACCTCATCTACCGCAGGTACCCCGATGCGGCCGAGGGCGCCATGGTGCCCCTCAGAGCTTCGGTGGTCAACAATCAGCAGCTTGCTGCGCTTGCCCGGGAGATGGATCTCGGCCCCCACATAATGCTGGGCCGGGGAGAGGAGTTGTCCGGTGGCCGCGACAAGCCGTCGGTTCTCGCCGACACTCTCGAGGCGGTGATCGGTGCCGCCTATCTGGAGCTGGGGATGGAGGCCGTCGCCGAAGTGCTGGTCCCTGTCTTCGCCGAGCTGCTCGCGGACGCGGTCGACCGTGGCACGGGCTACCCCAAGACCGCGCTGCAGGAGACCGCGGTCAGGATCTACGGCGTAAGGCCCAGTTACCGAGTGGAGCCGTCGGGGCCCGATCACGACAAGCGGTTCGACGCTCGGGCTTACGTGAAGGACGAGCTCTACGGAATCGGGAGTGGCCGCAGCAAGAAGGAGGCCGAGCAGAACGCCGCCCGTGAGGCCCTGACCCGAATGTTCGCCGATGGCTCTCGCAGACCGGAAGACCTCGCATCGTCTCTAGAAGAAGGGAAGCGCAATGCCAGGGCTTCCTGAGGTCGAGACGATCAGACGCGATCTCGAGAAGGAGGTCGTCAACCGGCGCATCAAGGACGTCGAGGTGCGTCCCGGCTCCAACGCCATGAAGATCATCCCGCGTCACGGGCGACGCAAGGAGTTTCAGGAGCTCCTTGCCGGCACCAAGTTCGAGAGGGTCAATCGCCTCGGCAAGCGCATACTGCTGGACCTCGACAACGACCACGTCATGGTCGTCGACATGGGTCCTGCAGGCCAACTCCTGAAGACCAGCGCGTCGGGCGACGTCGCGCCGCACACGCACCTCGTGATCTCCTTCACCATTGGGGGCCAGCTTCGCTTCATCGACCCGAAGCTCGCCGGCGAGGTGTTCGTTGCGCCGCGGGAGCGGGTCGACAACATGCCCGAGCTCAGGTCCTTCCTCATGGATCCGTTGCAGAGCCCCCTCGCGTGGCAGCAGTTCTCTGGTTACCTCCAAGATCGTAAAGAGGAGATGAAGAAGTTGCTGCTCGATGACGACTTCATCTGCGGCCTCGGCCCGCTTTACTCCGACGAGGTCTTGTTCGCCGCAGGGATCAGGTATGACCGGCCATCGCACAAGCTCACGTCTCAGGACGTGAGACGCCTCTATCGCTCTTTGATGGAGACCCTTCTCGACGCGGTGAGGTCGAGAGGAACCTCTTACGGCGACCACGCGTTCGTCGATCTCACGGGAAATCCGGGCCTTTATCAGCTCGAGCTAAAGGTCTACGAGCGCGAGGGCGAGTTTTGCAGACGCTGCCGTCACGACATCGTCAAGGAGCGTTACGACGGCGCGTACACCTATTTCTGTCCCCAATGTCAGTCATGAGCCACTGGCGAAGAGTCACGAGGAGGATCGAGGTTGGAAGATAGAACCCGCGTGCATGTGTTCGTCACGGGCGACCTCGGGGTAGCCGACTTTCGCCAAGCGATCGCCGACAAGGCCAACGAGCAAGGGGTCGTGGGATGGGTGAGGAACCTGTCCGACGGAAGGGTGGAGGCGGTGCTCGAGGGGCCGCGCGACGAGGTCTACAGGGTCGTGGGACTGTGCCGAGCCGGGCCCAATGGGGCGACCGTCTCAAGCGTGCAGGTCGACCGCGAGCCCCCGAAGAACGAGAAGTCCTTCAAGATCAAGTAGTCGCTTCCGTAAACCAGCTCCGGGCTAGATCTGCTACTTGTTCCAGCGTGCCGGGTTCCTGGAACAGGTGCGAGGCGCCGGGAACGATGTCGAGTCGCTTGGTGCACTGCAGTTGGTGCAAGGCGGTCGCGTTCATCTCGATGACCGCGTGGTCGTCGCCTCCCACGATCAGCAGCGTCGGGGCGGTCACGCGGGCGAGGGCATCTCCTGCGAGGTCCGGACGACCTCCACGGGACACGACGGCGGCAATGCCGCTGCCCAGCTCCGCCGCCGCCACCAGGGCAGCGGCCGCACCGGTGCTTGCGCCGAAGTAGCCGACGGGTAGATCGGCCACAGTGCAGCGACCGTCCAGCCAGTGGGTGGCGTCGACGAGGCGTTTAGCCAGCACTGCAACGTCGAACCTGAGCAGCGCGCCGCGCGCTTCTGCCGCGTCCTCTGGGGCGGTCAGCAAGTCCATCAAAAGGGTGGCGAGGCCGGCTTCCTCGAGCACGCCTGCGACGTAACGGTTGCGGGGACTGTGCCTGCTGCTCCCGCTGCCGTGCGCAAACAGCACGACGCCTGTGGGCTCGGGCGGCACGGTCAAGGTGCCGTCGAGCACCACATCACCCGAGGGAATGCTTACCGAGAGTGCATCCACTACGAGCGCGCTCCTTGTTGAGCCATCTCACCAAACTAAAGGGCAGTACGGCAAGAATGCCCTGCACGCAAGAAGGTCGAGGCGGTCCCGAGATCCGCTGCCCGGCGGCACCGCGCTGCTAGGTTGAGCCACATGTACGTCAAGGGCCTGAAGCTCGCCGGGTTCAAGTCGTTCTCGAACCCAACCATCCTGGAGTTCGAACCGGGGACGAATGTCATCGTCGGCCCCAACGGTTCTGGAAAGTCGAACATCTCCGACGCGCTCTCGTGGGTGCTTGGCTCTCAGGCCCCCTCGACCCTGCGCGGAGAGTCCATGGAGGACGTCATCTTCGCCGGCTCGGCCACCCGCCCCCGGCTTGGCGTCGCGGAGGTCGAGCTGACCCTCGACAACTCGTCTCGTCTGCTTCCGCTTGATGTCGCCGAGGTCACCATCAGCCGCAGCACCGACCGGTCCGGAGCCTCCGAGTACCGGATCAACGGCGCGACCTGCCGCCTCCTCGATGTCATGGAGTTGCTGTCGGACACGGGGGTCGGTCGAAGCATTCACACGGTGGTGGGCCAGGGACAGCTCGACACCGTCTTGCAGGCCCGCCCCGAGGAGCGCAGGGGGTTCATCGAGGAAGCGGCCCAGATCGGTAAGTACCGGCGGCGCAAGGACCGTTCGCTGCGGAAGATCGACCGGGTCGAGGACAACCTGACCCGCTTGAACGATGTCGTCACCGAGCTGCGGCGAGCGCTGAGGCCGCTCAAGCGGCAGGCGTCGGCTGCCGCGCTCTACTCCGAGATCATCGCGGAGCAACGCGACCTGCGGCAGCGCCTTGCCGCCACGGAGATCACGCGTCTCGAGGCCGACGAGGCCCTGCTCGATGTCCCGGCCGAGGAGCAGCGGGCCCGCTTGTTGTCGGAGGAGATCGCTCACGTGCGGGCCCGGCTCGAAGGCGTCGCCCGCGACCGTGACGTCAGGGCCGACGAGGCCGAGGGCCAACGCCTGGTCGCCGATCGGATCGCACGCGCCGCCGATCGACTTGGCGGCTTCGCTCGCCTGGCGGAGGAGCGCGTTGCACGCATAGAGGCGCGGCTCGCGTCCGAGACCGAACAGGGCTACCACGAGCGAATCCGGCTTCTGGAAACGGAGCTGAGCCGGTGGACCGACGAGGCCAGGGCTCACGAGGCCACTGCCGCGACGGCCCTCGACCGGGCGAACCTCGCGGGGCGCCGAGCGGCCGACGCAAGTCGCGCCTATGAAAAGGCGGAAGAGCGGCTGGCGGAAGCCAGGGCCGCAGAGATCTCCGCAGCGCAGGACCTCGTCAGGGCGGAAGGCAGCGAGGCCGCGGGGCGGGCGACGGTCCGCTCTCTGGAGGCCAGAGCCCATGCCGCCTTCGAGCGACGAGAGATCCGCAAGCGAGAGCTGGTGGAGGAGGCGCAAGCGCTGGTCGGTGCCGAAGCCGAGGTCAGGACGATCGAAGAACAGCTCGACTTGGTCACCGAGGCGGCAGCGCGCGCCGAGGCCAGCCTGGAGCAGGAACGGGAGAGCGGCGAAGCCCTAAGAGAGCAGATGGCTCTGGCACGAGCCGATCGGTCGGGGGCGAGGGCCCGGCTCGAGGCACTCGAGGAGGTCGCCGGGCTACTCGCCGACATGCCCCGCGCAGCCGAGCGCCTCGAGCCCTTGCTGGTGACTGCTCGCGAGCGTGCCGGGCTTGCATCGAGGGGCGAGGAAGAGGCAGCGGACCTAGTGGCTGCGTCCGAGGCTCGCATCGAGAGGGCGTGGATTGTGGTCGCCGGCCACGATGAGGAGCTGAGACGACTCGACGCCCTCATGGCAGGAGCCGCGGAACGAGTGGTCGGTCGCCGGAGGCAGCTCGAGGCGCGGGAGATAGAGCTCGCTGCGTTGGACGAGGAGCTTGCCCGGGCGGGCGATGCGCTGGCCGTGGCCGAGCGTTCCGCCGCCGAAGAGCGTGCCGGGCTTCCGGCGCGACGAGGGCAGCTGGCGGAGGCCGAGAGGCGGCGGGTGGAAGCCGAGCAGGTTGCGACCGCCGCCCGCGCCGGCGCGGAGGAGGCAAATCGAAAGGCCACCGACGTGACGATGGAGGCCAGGACCGCCCGGGAGCGCCTCCTCGCCGCCCGCCTGCGCGCCGAGGAGGCGGAGGCAGGAATCGCCGATGCCCACGGCGCCCTTGCGGGCCTCGCCGAACGCAGAGTGGTCTTGCAGGAGGCGCGCGACCGGGCCCTCGCAGTGCGACAGGCAGCGATCGTCGCGGCTCGAAGAGCCGAGGCCTGGAGAGACGAGGCAGAGGGTCGCGCCGGCCAGAGCCGGGATCGAGCGCGTCGGGCGCAAGAGGAGCTCGGGTCGCTGAGGGAGCGTGAGCGTGAGCTCGAGGTCCAGCTGGAGCGGGCCACCGGACGCCGCAACGAGGCCGAGGTGCGGCGGGCGGAGATGCGGGCCCGCACCACTGCCATCGCCGAGCGGGCCATGGACGAATGGGGGTTGACCCCTCGGGACCTCATGTCGCTCGATACCTTGCCGCCCGAGAGCGAGGAGCCCGCGCGCGAGAGGGTCGACGCCCTTGAACGCGACCTCCGCAGGCTGGGACCCGTGAACCCTCGTGCCGGGCAGGAATACGCGGATCTCGCCGAGCGCGAGAGCTTCTTGATGGACCAGATGGATGACCTGCGGGCCTCCAAGCGGGACCTCATGAGGATCGTCCGGGACGTGGACGCAACCATCGTGGAGCTCTTCGGGCAGGCGTTCCAGGATGTCGCCCGGGAGTTCGAAGTCGTCTTTCAGCGGCTCTTTCCCGGCGGCACCGGCAAGCTGGTGCTGACCAGCCCCGACGATCTGCTCACCAGTGGGGTCGACGTCGAGGCACGGCCCCCGGGAAAGAACGTGAAGAAGCTCTCCCTGCTGTCGGGGGGTGAGCGCTCGCTCGTCGCCCTCGCGTTCCTGTTCGCCATCTTCAGATCCCGGCCCTCGCCGTTCTATCTGCTCGACGAGGTCGAGGCGGCCCTCGACGACGTCAACCTGCTGCGTTTTCTCGCCCTTATCGACGAGCTGGAGGAGCGGGCCCAGATCCTCGTCGTAACCCATCAGCGCCGCACCATGGAGGCCGCCGACGTCCTCTACGGCGTCACGATGAAGGACGGCATCTCCCATGTGGTCGCAAAGCGCATGGCGGAAGTCGGTGTCTGACGGTCCTCGAGCGGCGGGAAGGCTCACGAGCGCGGTCGTTTAGCCTCTCGCGGTGCCCGAAGGGATAGCTCTACTTCTCATCGTCGCCCTCGTCGTCATGGTGATCGGAGGCGGGGCTCTCATGGCGCGCACTCGGGGGCCCCGCGCCCCACGCCCCTCGGGCACCGAGGCCGAAGCCGCTCGTCGCGTCGAGGCTCCGCCCGCCACGCGACCCGACCAGGTGCGCCCTGCCACGCGGGCTCCGGCCAAACCGGCCGAGGCTCCGCCCCGGCCGACCCTGCGGGACAGGCTCACCAAGAGCCGCAGGCTTCTTTCCGGCAGGCTCGCCGAGGCCCTGGGGCAGAGCGCCACGGAAGAGACCTGGGAAGACGTCGAGGCGGCGCTGATCCAGGCCGACATCGGAGTGTCCACGGCCACCAAGATCGTTAGTGACCTCAAGGCGGGGGCAAGGGAACGACGGGCCACAGAGCCGGACGAGGTCATGTCCCTTCTGGCCCAGCAGCTCGTCGGGCTCTTCGAGGCGGGACGCGACCGGGCCCTGGCCTTCGCTCCGGAGCCTCCGACGGTGTGGCTGGTCATCGGGGTCAATGGGACCGGTAAGACGACCACAATCGGAAAGCTGGCGGGGGACCTGACCAGTCGCGGCCACACCGTTGCGCTGGCTGCCGCGGACACCTTTCGAGCCGCCGCGGACGAGCAACTCGGCACCTGGGCCGAGCGCTCAGGCGCCCGCATCGTCAAGCACCAGCCGGGGGCCGACCCGGGGGCGGTCGCGTTCGACGCCTACAAGTTCGCGGTCGCTCGAGGGATCGACGTCCTCATCGTCGACACCGCAGGTCGCCTCCACACCAAGGCCCCGCTCATGGACGAGCTCGCCAAGGTGAGGCGGGTCATAGAAAAGGAGGGAAAGGTTCACGAGTCGTTGCTGGTAATCGACGCAAGCGCGGGGCAAAACGGGCTCGTCCAGGCCCGCGAGTTCGCCCACGCGGCCGGCGTCACGGGTGTCATCCTCACCAAGCTGGACGGCTCTGCAAAGGGCGGCATCGCCCTCAGCATCGAGGACACCTTGGGGATCCCCATCAAACTGATAGGGGTGGGGGAGTCCATCGGCGACCTCGAGCCGTTCGATCCCAAGACCTACGTCGACGCGCTGCTGACCTAGCCACCGGGGCGTCGGCCCAGACCTCCAGCGCGCCGTACGCTAGGGCGATGTTCGACTCCCTGTCTTCCCGCTTCGACGACATCTTCACGCGCCTTCGGTCCCGAGGGCGGTTGAGCGAGAAACAGGTCGACGAGGTCCTTAGAGAGATCCGGCTGGCCCTGCTCGAGGCGGACGTCTCGCTGAAGGTCGTAAAGGCGTTCGTCGCCGAGGTGAGGGAGCAAGCTCAGGGGGCCGAGATCCACAAGAGCCTCACCCCCGCCCAGCAGGTGATCAAGCTAGTTCAGGGCGCCCTCGTCGGCGTTCTTGGTAAGGAGGCGGCTGGTCTGCGGACCACCTCGCGTCCGCCTCGGGTGATCCTCATGGCGGGCCTTCAGGGCTCGGGCAAGACGACCGCCGCGGCAAAGCTGGCGCGGCTCCTGAAGGGCCAGGGCCGCAAGCCGCTGCTCGTGGCCTGTGACCTGAGGCGCCCCGCGGCCATCCGGCAGCTCCAACTTCTCGGTGAGCAGACCTCGGTTCAGGTTCACGCCGAGCCCGGCGCCAATCAGGACGAGGCGCCGGCGGTGGCAAGCAGAGCGTTGGACCACGCCCGACTCGAGGGCTTCTCCGACCTGATCGTCGACACCGCAGGGCGCATGCACGTCGATGCCGAGCTGATGAAGGAGCTTCGAGAGGTCGCCGCGGCGGCCGAGCCGACCGAAACGCTTCTGGTATGCGACGCCATGACCGGTCAGGACGCAGTGAACGTGGCCGAGTCGTTCCTCGAGGAGGTCGACGTTACGGGGATCGTGCTCACCAAGCTCGACGGAGACGCTCGAGGCGGCGCGGCACTGTCCATGGCCTACGTCACCGGTCGCCCCATCAAGTTCGCAGGCGTGGGGGAGAAGCTGGGGGACCTCGAAGCGTTCCACCCGGATCGGATGGCGTCTCGGATCCTCGGGATGGGCGACGTCCTCACCCTCATCGAGAAGGCCGAGCGCGTCTTCGACGAGGCCGAAGCGAAGAAGATGGAGGAGAAGCTCCGCAAGGCGGAATTCACCTTCGAGGACTTCCTTGGCCAGCTCCAGGCCCTCAAGAAGATGGGGCCGCTCAGCCAGGTGCTCGGGATGATGCCCGGGATGTCGAAGCTTCCCATTGGAGACGCACAGCTCGACCAGCAGATGCCGAGAGTCGAGGCCATCATCAAGTCGATGACCCGCCAGGAGCGCAACAATCCCTCGGTCCTGAACGGAAGCCGCCGGGCCCGGATCGCGGTGGGTTCCGGGACCTCCATCCAAGAGGTCAACAAGCTCGTCAAGCAGTTCGACGAGGTCCGCAAGATGGTGAAGGCGATGTCGGGCGGGGGTGGCAAGGGGGCCAAGCGGCGGTTGCCCACCGGGATGAAGCTGCCCCCGGGCCTCGGGGGCCTCTGACCCATTCTTGCCGCGTTTTGGCCGACTATGTCGGTCAAATGTCGCCGAGAAGCGACGCGTGGGGCTGCTACCATGGTCGTCCCGCCCCAGATCCAAGGAGAAGCATGGTCAAGATCAGGTTGATGCGCGTCGGCAAGAGGAGGCAGCCGTCCTATCGGGTGGTGGTGGCCGACGCTCGTAGCCCGCGCGATGGCCGGATCATCGAGTCGATCGGGCACTACCACCCTCGCCAGGAGCCCTCAGAGATCGTCATCGACTCGGACCGGGCGGTGCACTGGCTCCAGCGAGGCGCACAGCCTTCCGAGGCTGTAAGGAAGTTGCTGCGCATCTCGGGGGCCTGGTCCGTCTTCACCGGCGAGGCGCAGCCCGAGCCCTCGGCCGCTCCCGCGCCCGCCAGAAGGCGAGCGACTCCTGCAGCTTCCGTCGCCGAGACGCCCGAGGCACCCGAGGGCGAGGAGCCTGCCGAGCTGCCGGAGGCGGTCGATCAGCAGGGCGCGGCGCCCGACGCCTCGTCCGAGGAAAGTCCGTGACCACCGCCCTCATCGAGTTCGTGGCTCCCTGGCTGGTCGACCACCCAGACGAGCTCACCATCGAAGAGGTCGAGGATGAAAGGGGCACGCTCGTGCTCGAGCTGTCGCTCCACCCCGACGACATGGGAAAGATCATCGGTCGCCAGGGACGAACCATCCGCGCGCTGCGTTCTCTTGCCCGCGCCGCAGGGCAGCGCCAGGACCACAACATCATGATCGAGGTGGTGGACTGAGCGACTCTTCCGGCAAGGTGCTTGCCGGAGAGATCGGCAAGCCTCACGGCGTCGCCGGCGAGGTCTACGTGCTGCTACTGTCCGACGATCCCGGGCGCTTCGCCGCAGGCGACAGGCTGGTCCACGAGGATGGTCGCAGCCTCACCGTGGCGCAGAGCAGGGCGCACAAGGGCGACCGCTTCCTGGTGAAGTTTGAAGGCGTTGACTCACGCGACGAGGCGGAGCGCTTGAGGGGGCAAATCTACGCGCCCACGGCCGACAAGAGGGAGCTGGAGCCAGACGAGTACTGGCCTCTAGACCTCATCGGGTGCTCGGTACAGGACCGCTCGGGCACCAGCGTCGGAGAAGTTCGTGCCGTGGTACCCGGGCCTGCTCAGGACCTTCTCGACCTGGCAACCCCCGACGGGGGCAGGTTGGTGCCGCTGGTCAAGGCCATCGTCGTCGAGGTCGACCTTGACCACAAACGAATCGTCGTCGACCCTCCCCCCGGCCTGCTCGAGGGGTAGCCGTGCGGATCGACGTCATAACGCTCTTTCCGCAGATGTTCGAAAGCCCGCTGAGAGCCAGCCTGCTGGGACGGGCGATCCAAAGAGGTCTGATCGAGGTCGGTGTGCACGACCTGCGCCGGTACGGGGTTGGGCCCCACCTGACGGTCGACGACGTGCCCTACGGCGGGGGGGCCGGGATGGTGCTGATGGCCGAGCCGATCTTTGCCGCGGTGCGTGCGGTCCGTTCTGAGTCGTCACACGTGGTGCTGCTGTCGCCTCGCGGTGCCCGGCTCGATCACGCCGAGGTGGTCCGCCTCGCCCATCACGGCCACATCATCCTGATCTGCGGGCGTTACGAGGGCGTGGACGAGCGCGTCGCCCTCCACCTCGCCGACCGCGAGCTCTCGATCGGCGACTTCGTCCTCGCGGGAGGAGAGCTTGGGGCGCTCGTGGTCATTGAGGCGGTCTCTCGCCTGGTGCCCGGGGTCATGGGAAACGTTGCGTCCCTCGACACCGAGTCCCACTCGAGCGGCCTCCTCGAGCATCCCCATTACACGCGGCCCGCGACCTTCGAGGGCCACAGCGTCCCCGACGTGCTTCTGTCGGGCAACCATCAGGCGGTTGACTCGTGGCGCCGGGAGCAAGCCGCCAAGACGACGAGGGAGCGCCGCCCCGACCTCCTGGAATGAGCTTCTAGTCTCGATCACGGCTCGCGCTGCCATGGCGTCGTTACGGGGTTCTGCGCTCAGCCGCCCAACACGGTCCAGCCGAATGAGCGAGCCGCGCGCGCCTGACGGAGATCGAAGGTCACGAAGGGCAGGATGCCGGCCCCCGCTCGCTGAGCGGCACCGAGATGCAAGGCATCGAGGGTTCTGACGCCGGTCGTCTCGGCGATGGACGCGGCGAGATCACATGTAGTCTCGTCCAGCTCAACAACGGCCATAGCATCCCAGTCACCTCCAAACTGCTCGAGTGCCACGGCGGCATGCTCTCCCTCGAGCGTCCTTGCGATGTTTCTCCGTACTTCGATTGCGGTATGGCGTCCGGTTACCCATTCGGTGTCGGAGAGAAGGAACCGTTCGACGCTGGCGCTGTCCGGTTCGTCGAAGTACCTCTTGAGAAGTGCGCTGCTATCGAGGTAGAGGGTCACTCGCCTCGGTCTTCCGCAATTAGCTCGCGTACGGAATGCTTGGCTTTGAATCGCCGGCTCACCGGCTTCGGACGGCGGCCATTGCCGGGCCGGATCCAGCCTTCTGTCACGCCCTCTTCGACCCTCGAACGGCCCGGGAGGGGGCCCAGAAGCGCCTTCGGTCTGCCCCTGTCGGTCACCCTGATCACCTCACCTCGAGCAGCCCGCTCGAGGTAACCGGAGAGATTGGCCTTCAGGGTCCGGATTCCTACATCCATGTGGACACATTAGCATCGGCGTGTGACTACATAGGGCCTGCCGCACGCCCGACGGCGCTCTGGCTGGTGCGCCGGTGCGTGCCGCTCAAGACTCCCTAGGTGGGCCACAATGGGGTTGTGAGAGTGAAGCGAACCCTCGAGCGCCCCGAGGCCGGCTCCATCCCCACCGGGCCAGGCGTCTATTTGTTCAAAGACTCCTCCGGACGGGTCATCTACGTAGGCAAGGCGAAGTCATTGCGAGCGCGGTTGTCCAACTACTTTGCCTCCGACCTGCACCCGCGCACCGCGGCGATGGTGGAGGCCGCGGCCGGGCTCGAGTGGATCCTGACCGACAACGAGATCGAGGCCCTTCACCTCGAGGTCAACCTCATCAAGCAACACCGGCCCCGGTACAACGTGAGGTACCGCGACGACAAGAGCTACCCGTATCTCGCCATAACGCTCGACGAGGAGCACCCGAGGGCACGTGTGTTGCGGGGGCCCAAGAAGAAGGGCGTCCGCTATTACGGGCCCTTTGCCCACGCCTATGCCATCAGGGACACCCTCGACCTGCTGCTGCGGACCTTCCCCATGAGAACTTGCTCGCAGGGTGTGTTCGAGCGCTGCCGCAGGCGCGGCCGTCCCTGCCTGCTATTCCATATCGAGCGCTGCGCCGGCCCCTGCGTCCATGCGGTGGACGCGGAGGAGCATCGCAGGATCGCCCTCGAGCTGTGCAGCTTTCTCGACGGCAACACGGCCCCGGTGATCAAGCGGCTGGAGGCCGGGATGAGAGACGCCGCCTCCCGCGAGGAATACGAGATTGCGGCCAAGATGCGAGACCAGCTCGACAACGTGCGCAAGGCGATCGAGCGGCAGCAGATGGTGTCCTCGGAGAAGGACGAGATGGATGTCATCGGACTGGTCGAGGACGACCTCGAGGCCGCCTTTCAAGTCTTCTTCGTAAGGCGCGGACGAGTGACGGGCCGCAAGGGCTACGTCGTCGACAAGATCGAAGACCTCGCCACTCCCGAGCTGGTCGCTCGCTTCCTCGAGCGCCTCTACGTCGATGCCGAGGTCCCCAAGCAGGTGCTCGTTCCGGTCGAGCCCGAAGATCGCTCGCTGATCGAGCAGTGGCTGACGTCCTCGAGAGGGACACGAGTACAGGTGCGGGTCCCCCACAGGGGTGAAAGAAGGGCGCTGCTCGAGACCGTCACTCAGAACGCCAAGGAGGCGTTCGCGCAGCACCGTCTCAAAAGGGCAAGTGACTTCGCGGCGCGCTCCCGCCAGCTCAGGGAGCTGCAGGAGCACCTCGGTCTCGAGGACGCACCTCTGCGCATCGAGTGCTTCGACATTTCGAACACCGGCCCGACCGAGGCGGTGGGCTCCATGGTCGTGTTCGAGGACGGGCTCCCCAAGCGTTCCGACTACCGGCGCTTTGCGATCAAGTGGAGCACCGGCCAGGACGATTTTGCGAACATGGGAGAGGTGATCCGCAGACGCTTTCGGCGTTACGTCGACGACCGTGGGTCTCCCGTCAGCGATTACGGAAAGACGGCCCGCTTCGCCTACCCGCCGAACCTCGTCGTCATCGACGGAGGCAAGGGACAGCTCAACCGGGCGGTCGAGGTGATGGACGAGTTGGGGGTCGACGGCGTGGCGGTCGTGTCGCTGGCAAAGCGCATGGAAGAGGTCTTCGTACCCGGGCAGGCCGACCCCGTGATCGTTCCGAGAGGTTCGGAGGCCCTCTACCTTCTGCAGCACATCAGGGACGAGGCGCACCGGTTTGCGATCTCCTATCACCGGTTGAAGCGCGGCAAACGGATGACCAGCTCCGTGCTGGACGGGATCGAGGGGCTCGGCGAGGTGCGCAGGAAGAAGCTGCTCAAGCACTTCGGCTCGGTCAAGCGAATCCGGGAGGCGGAGCTCGAGGATCTCTACGCGGTCCGGGGGTTGCCCAGGGCAGTCGCCGAGGCGGTTCACGCAGCTATGACCATCACCGGAGCACCCAATGGGGCAAACGACCGGGATGCATCCTCGGCCTCCGGCGAAAGGAGGGCGTCTTGAACCTGCGCAGGAGAGGCGAAGAGGTCGACGTCACGGTGATCAGCGGTCTTTCGGGGGCCGGGCGGTCGGAGGCGGCCAAGGCGCTCGAGGACCTCGGCTGGTACGTCATCGACAACCTGCCCCCGGCGCTCATCCGCAAGATGCTGTCTCTTGCCATGGGACCCGGCAACGACATCGACCGGATCGCCCTCGTGATCGACGCTCGAGGCGGCGCCTTCTTCGGCGAAGCGGAAAAGGAGCTCGCCAAGCTCAGGCGGGACCTCGTTAACTTCCGGCTGGTGTTCCTCGAGGCCTCCGACGATGTCCTTGAGAGGCGCTTTGCGGCAAGTCGGCGGCGGCATCCCCTGTCGGATCGGCTCGTAACCGGAATTCAACAAGAGCGTGAGCTCATGCGTCCGTTTCGAGAGGGCGCGGATGTGATCCTCGATACCTCAGAGTTGACCGTGCGTCAGCTCAGAAGGCGGATGGCTACCTACTTCTCGGCCGGAGAAAAGGCGGCTGGGCTGCAGACCACGCTCATCTCTTTCGGCTACAAGTACGGGCTCCCTCTGGACGCCGACCTCGTGCTCGATCTGCGCTTCTTGCCGAACCCGCACTGGGTCGAGGGCCTGCGGGAGCTGACCGGTCAAGACGAGCCGGTGCGCAGCTACGTTCTCGCGCAAGACCTCGCCACGGACTTCATGAGCCGGCTGAAGGACCTGCTTGCGGTCCTGTTGCCCGGATACCAGGCCGAGGGCCGTCACTATCTGACCATCGGCGTCGGCTGCACCGGTGGACGCCATCGCTCCGTCGTGCTGGCCGAAGAGATCGGCTCGTTCATTCAGGACAAGGGATACTCGGCCAAGGTCATACATCGCGACGTGGAGCGCGCTACACAATCACAGTGAGGGTCACGGGGATCGGTGGTGGACACGGGCTCGCGGCGACCCTCACCGCGGCTCGCTCCTACGCCGACGAGATCTCCGCGGTCGTCACGGTTGCGGACGACGGGGGATCGTCGGGTCGGCTCACTAGAGAGCTCGGCGTGCCGCCGCCCGGAGACATCCGCAACTGCCTGGTCGCGCTGGCCGACAAGTCGGAGCTCGCCCGTCTCTATCAGCACAGGTTCGGGGGCGGGGCCCTGACCGGTCACACCCTCGGGAACCTCCTCATTGCGGCGCTCACGGAGATGACCGGCGACTTTGCTGCGGCGGTCGATCGCGCCGGCGAGCTGGTGGGGGCCCACGGAAGGGTGCATCCCGCGACCACCGAGCTGGTCGACATGCGGGCGCTCGTCAACGGCGACGTGGTGCGAGGCCAGGTGGCGGTGGCCCAGGCCGAGGGCCCCATACAGGCGGTGTACCTGGAGCCCCCTCACCCCAGCGCCCACCCGGATGCGGTGGGGGCCATACGAGATGCCGATCAGGTCGTCCTCGGGCCCGGGAGCCTGTTCACCAGTCTCATCGCCACGTTGCTCGTGCCCGGCATCAGACGAGCCGTACGGGAGACCAGCGCAAAAAGAATCCTGGTCGCGAACACCCGCGCCCAGAAAGGCGAGACCTCGGGCCTCGACCTAACCGCTCACGTAAAGGCAGTCCTCATGCACACCGGGCCGGGGTGCGTCGACGCCGTCGTCGTGCAATGCCCGGTCCTTGTCGACGATGGGGTCCCCTATGACTCCGCCGCGGTGGCCGCGCTCGGTGTCGAGGTCTGCGAGGCGGATGTCGCGTCGCCCGATGGCCCCCACGACCCCGATCGCCTCGCGACCGCGCTCGCTTCGCTTGGCACCGATAGGATGAACTTCCGGACTTGAAGAACTGGAGGAGGGATCGTCGATGGCCACCCGCATCGGAGTCAACGGCTTCGGGAGGATAGGTAGAAACCTGTTCAGGGCGTTGAAGGCAAAGGGTTCTGATCTCGAGCTCGTCGCCGTCAACGACATCACGGACCCTGCGACGATCGCTCACCTCCTCAAGTACGACTCCGTGCTCGGGAAGCTCAATCGTGAGGTGAAGGTGACCGACGATGGCTTCTCGGTCGACGGCGACGACATCAAGGTGCTGTCCGAGAGAGACCCCGCGGCTCTTCCGTGGGGAGAGCTCGGCGTCGAGGTCGTCATCGAGTCCACCGGCCTCTTCACCAAGCGAGCCGACGCCTCGAAGCACCTCGATGCGGGGGCCAAGAAGGTCATCATCTCGGCGCCCGCCAAGGACGAGGACATCACCATCGTCATGGGCGTGAACGACGCCGACTACGACCCCGATGCCCATTCCATCATCTCGAACGCGTCCTGCACCACCAACTGCGTCGTCCCGCTGGCGAAGGTGCTCCAGGACAATTGGGGGATCGAGAACGGCTTTATGACGACCTGCCACGCCTACACGAACGACCAGCGAACCCTCGACCTGCCTCACAGCGATCTTCGCCGGGCCCGCGCCGCCGCCATCAACATCATTCCGACCAGCACGGGGGCCGCCAAGGCCGCCTCGTTGACGATGCCGGAGCTGAAGGGGCGACTCGACGGGATCTCGCTCAGAGTCCCCGTTCCCGACGGGTCGATCACGGACCTCGTGTGCGTGCTGGGCTCCGAGGCATCGGTCGACGACGTCAACAACGCCTTTCGGGAGGCGTCTCAGTCGGCGAGCATGAAAGGGATCGTCGAGTACACGGAGGACCCGATCGTGTCCTCGGACATCGTCGGGAACCCCCATTCGTGCATCTTCGACTCGCTCTCGACCATGGCCAACGGCAACCTCGTCAAGGTGCTCGGCTGGTACGACAACGAGTGGGGCTACTCGAACCGCCTGGTGGACATCACGGAGCTGGTGGCCTCCAAGCTCTAGCGCGCATGGCCCCATCCCCTTTCGTTCCAACACCAGCCCTCCCATATGAGGACGACGTAGGAATGAAAAGTTCTGCGATGGACGATGCCAGAAGCGAACTTGAAGATGTGTTATCGATTCAGGACACGTCTGGGGCCACCACCTGTCGGAGAAGGTAAACAGACCTTTTCAGGCAACCAAATAGACTTGTAGCGACGATGAGTCAGGCATTGCAAGACCACGCGAGCGATGCGACCAGAAAGCCGCGCTCTTACGTCGTCACGATGGTTGGGGCGTACGCAGGTGGCTTAGCCTTGGCCCTCGTTGGCGCGTTGCTCGTCGCGGCTTACGAATGGTTCTTTCGGCTTGGATGGAGAAATCCGGCCTGGTTCATCG
>JAUJNI010000002.1:813671-818700 GCA_030446465.1 Actinomycetota bacterium | reverse complement strand
GCGGCTTACGAATGGTTCTTTCGGCTTGGATGGAGAAATCCGGCCTGGTTCATCGGCATGTTCTTTGGGCTTCCAGTTGGGGCCGGGTGCGGTAGTTGGATAGCTCTGCGCACCCAGGATCGCCCGGCTGCCGGCCTCACGGGAGCAATTATCGCTGCGCTGACTTGGCCTTTCTTTCTTGGGAGCATGGGCGTCGTGGGCTTGGCGACCCACTACCTTGGTGTTAATGGTGCAGTGGCGGGCGCAATCAAGCTCTTGCTGGGCTTTCTAAGTTTGGGTTTGGCCTCCCTTCTCTCCCGTCTTTATGCCTCTCCAGCAAGCGACTGACGACGTGGTTCCGAGTTGTCCAGCGCGCTGGCGCTTTCTCTGTTGCACCATGTGCGCTATACGCACACCATGTCGCAGAGAAAGCTAGATGCAAGCGGTTAGGCGCAGGTTTCTGGAGGCAAGTGCGACCTCGAGGGACGTTCTTGCTCGAGAGGAGGTGCGTAGGGCCTGGGATCGGCCCAGCGCCCTTGCGGACATGTCCGTCCGGGCCCTCGCAGGCCACCTCGTGCGCGCAACCGGCTCGGTGCTCAGGTATCTGGATCGACCGGAGCCAACCGAAAGTCCCATCGGGCCCGCGGAGTACTACGTGGGAGCCCTGGAGAGCTTCGACCTGTCGGCTCAAACGCATGTAGAGGTGCGGCAAAAGGGCGAGGCCGAGGCGGCGCAGGGGTACGACGCTCTGATTGCCAGGCTCGAGCAAGCGCAAGGAGAGCTCCAGGAGCGTCTTGCCAAAGAGCCAGAGCAACGGCTCGTGCGGGTCTTCAAGGATCTGGTCTTGAGCTTGGACGACTACCTGGTCACGCGGATAATCGAGATCGTGGTGCATACCGACGACTTGGCGGTGAGCGTTGGCATCCAGACCCCTGGGTTCGAGACAACAACGTTGGAGATCGTGATCGACAACCTCGTGGACATCGCAAGGTTGCGGCACGGAGACAGAGCGGTGCTCCAAGCGCTCGCGCGACGAGAACGCGACGAGGTCGATGCTCTGAGAGTCTTCTGAATAGCGTCTGGCTCAGTACAGCAGGAGCCCCGCTGCGGCCGACGCAACCACGATCAGGGGTTCCGGCACCTTCCACCGCCACAGGACCGCAAGGCTGGTCAAGGCAACAAGGGCGGTGGGGGTGTCGATCACCGCTTGCCGGGTCAAGACGATGGTTGCCCCACCGATGGCCCCTGCGGCGGCGGCCGTGGCCCCCTTGACGAACGCCCCGACCTGGGGGTGGTCCTGGTGGCGGATGAACCAACGTCCCGGGACCACGACGCCCAGGTAGATCGGCGTGAAGATGGCGACGGTGGCGATTGCCGCACCGAGGAGGCCACCGACGAGATACCCAATGAAGGCGGCGGTTATGACAACCGGGCCTGGCGTGATCAGACCCATCGCGACGGCGTCGAGGAACTGGTCGGGCGACAGCCAGTGGTACTGGTTCACCACGCCCTCCCGAAGAAAAGGGACGATCGCCAGACCGCTGCCGAATATGAACGCGCCCGCCTTGAAGAAGAACAGCGCGAGCGCCAAGTGCGTCTCTGGAGTAGCCGCCACGGCCAACGATGCAGGTTGGAGCACGGGTGACAGATAGAGCCCGGCGCCGAAGCGCCGGAGGAACTTGGGCGGCGCCTCCACCACCACCATGAGCAGACCTGCGGCGATGAACAGAACCGCGATCTCCGACTGGGTCACCGCGGTGACGACCAGGGTGACCGCCGAGATCCCCCACAACCGCCAGTCCTGACGGTTGGTCAGGCGGGACAGCTTCACCGCGGCGATCGCGATTATCGCCATGACTCCCGGAGCTATCCCGTAGAAGAGCGCCTGCACCAAGTCGAGGCCCTGGTACCGCACGTAGAAGAAGGCGACCGCCAGGACGACCGCGAACGAGGGGAGGATGAAGGGGATCGAGATGACGAAGGCCCCCAGGGCCCCCCTTTGCAAGTAGCCGACCCACATGCACACCTGTGCAGCTAGGGGGCCGGGCATCGTCTGACCCAGCGCGACGCCGTTGAGGAAGTCCTGCTTGTGCAGCCATTCCCGCTTTTCGACCAAGTCGCGCTGCATATACCCAACGGTCGCAATGGGCCCGCCGAAGCCCCACGTACCCAAGCCCAAGAAGTACCTCAGGAATGCTCTGAAAGGCGGCCGCTCGATACCGGTTGCCTCTTCACGCTCTGCGGCCCCCGCCATGGCGGCAGGCTAACCCACGGTCGGCAGCTCCCAGGAGGCGCGGGTACACATACGGGCGGCGATGAACGCCGGCCTTGTAACCGTCGCAATGCTTGCGTAGGGTCTGTACCGGGCGGCAGAAGGAGGAGCCGTGAAGTTCGTCTATCTGGCCACGACCGGCGGCAGCGACGCCACACGAGCATCGCTTCCCCTACATCTCGCGGCGAACGGATCCGTGGAGGTCGGCCACGACACCGCGGTCGTCATTGCCGGCGATGCAGCCGAGCTGTTGGTCGGCGACACGCTTCAGACTTTGGAGGGGGTGGGCGTTCCACCCGCCCGCGAGCTGGTCACGAAGCTGCGAGACCACTCGATTCCGATCTACGTCTGAAAGGCGTGCGCGGTTGCCCGTGGGGCGGCCGATGAACAGCTCGAGCTCTTCAGCGGCACCTGGGTCACGCCTCCCGACGTGGCGAAGCTCTGCGAAGAGGCGGACAAGGTCCTGACCTTCTGAGCCGACTCGGCTACCTCGACCACGCTGCGGCCGAGTACGTCCTCGCGGTCAGAGACCGATTGGTCGGCGCGCTCGGCGGGGAGCTGGTCGGGGTCTACCTCCACGGCTCTGGGGCGCTTGGGGGTTACGTTGCGGGACGCAGCGACCTGGACATTGCCGCGGTGTGCGAGCGGCGCCTTGCCGCCGAAGAGAAGCGGCTGATCGCCACTCTCCTCTCGCACGAAAGACTGGCGTGTCCCGCTACGAGCCTCGAGTTCTTCCTCATCACGCGTGACGCCGCCCAGTCGTTCGAGCCCTCGTCTCTGTACGAGCTCAACCTGGACACCGGACGGAATAACCACGACGTCCGCGTCGACCCCTCGGAGCAGCCCGCGCACTGGTTCCTGCTAGACCTCGCGGTGTGCAGGCAACAGGGGATTGCCTTGTACGGCCCCCCTCCCGCCGACGTGACCGCCGGGGTTCCGCCCGAGCGGATCGCCAAGGAGCTAAGGGCGGCGCTCGAGTGGTACGAGCGGCAGGATCCGACCGGCTTCCAGCGGGCCCTCAACGCCTGCCGAGCGTGGCGCTACGCCGAGGAAGGATTGTTCTCCTCTAAGCAGGATGCTGCGGCGTGGGCCAAGCGGCGCGGGGCAGACCCCCGGCTCATCGACGAGGCGCTGGCTCGCCGCGCCGGGGCGAGCGAGGGCGCCCTCGACCGGCGGCAGGTCGACTCGATCGCCGAGCGGGCCCGGGAGGCACTTCGGTACTCTCTGCGGCCATGAACGGCGTTCACAGTGGGCTGCCGATCCTCGACGATCTCGATGCAGAGGGCCAGCGCGTCGTCGTTCGTTGTGACCTGAACGTTCCTTTGGCGAACGGTGCAATCGCCGACGACCTTCGGATACGAGCGGCCGTCCCAACCTTGCGCGCACTCCTCGAGCGAGGAGCGCGCCTCGCAGTGTGCTCACACCTTGGCCGCCCCAAGGGAAAGGTGGTCGAGGACCTGCGCCTGGCCCCCGTCGGCCAGCGTCTGAGTGAGTTGCTCGGGACCGCCGTCACGGAGACGAGAGATGTGGTTGGAGAAGAGGCTGCAACCGCCTGCGAATCGGACATCCAGGTGGTGCTCCTCGAGAACCTTCGCTTCGAGCCGGGAGAGGAGGAGAACGATCCTGCTTTTGCGGACGAGCTCGCGAGCCTCGGCGATAGGTACGTGAACGATGCGTTCGGCGCCTCACACAGGGCTCATGCCTCCATCGCCGGTCTGCCGGCGAGGCTTGCGTGCGCAGCCGGCTACCTGCTCGCGGATGAGGTCGCCAAGCTGGAGCGGCTTCTGCACGGCGCCGAAAGGCCCTATGTCGCCGTGCTCGGCGGCGCCAAGGTGTCGGACAAGCTGGGCGTGATCGCCAACCTGTTGGACAGGGTCGACGCTATCTGTGTCGGGGGGGCCATGGCGTTCACCCTGCTGGTGGCCACCGGGCAGAAGGTCGGTCGCTCGCTGGTAGAGGAAGACCGGGTGGAAGAGGTCAAGGGGGTGCTGGAGGAAGCCGCACGCAGGGACGTGCCGATCCTCCTGCCGGTCGACGTGGTCGCGGCCGACAGCCCTGAGGTGGGCTCCCCTCACAAGGTGGTGCCGCTGAAGCGGATACGCGACCGGATGGGAGTCGACATCGGCCCCCGGTCCGCCGAGCAGTTCGCCGAGGTCATCTCCACCGCCAAGACCGTGCTGTGGAACGGCCCCATGGGCATCTTCGAGATCGACGACTACTCCCATGGGACCAGCGCGGTCGCCTCCGCCATCGCCGCCGCGACCCGCCGCGGCGCCTTCACCGTGGCCGGAGGGGGCGACTCCGCCGCAGCCTTGAACCGGCTGGGCATGACGGATGCGGTGTCACATCTCTCGACCGGAGGCGGCGCCTCGCTCGAGCTGCTGGAGGGCAGGGACCTGCCCGGGATCCGAGCCCTGAGAGAAGCCACGACGATGGGAGGGGACAGGAGATGAGGCGACCGCTCATTGCGGGCAACTGGAAGATGCACAAGACCCACCTGGAGGCGATAGTTCTTGCCCGCCAGCTCGGACACGAGCTCGGGAACCACAGATTCGATGCGGTCGAGGTCGCATTGTGCGCGCCGTTCACCTCGCTTCGAACGCTTCAGACCCTCTTCGACGCCGACCACCTCCCCTTTGCGTTGGGGGCCCAGAACATGCATCACCAAATGCAGGGGGCTTTTACCGGCGAGATCTCGCCGACGATGCTCAAGTCCCTCAACGTCAAGTACGTGATCCTCGGGCACTCGGAACGAAGAGAGCTGTTCGGGGAGTCGGA
>JAUJNI010000002.1:792976-813571 GCA_030446465.1 Actinomycetota bacterium | reverse complement strand
GGCCCCCTGGAATCCGTCGGAGCGGGCCTCGAGGTCAACGACGGCGACCTCGCCTACAGGATCAACTTTGCGACCGTCGAGAAGGATCAAGACGGCTGGGTCATCCTGGATCGCCGCGTCGGACGGGATCTCGGCTCCGAGGAGGCCCGCGCGCTGGCCGCCGAGGTGAGCGCAGGCGTCCAGCTCGACGGCGCCTCCTTTGAGCTTCGTGCGACCGTGGGGCACAGGGGGGTGCTGGTGCTGAGGTCCGAGCGGGGCCCGCTCAGCGCGGAGGTCGCCAACTCGGACCCGGCCTACGGGCGCCGCGGGAGCCTTGGCGTCGCCTTGGAGACCTTCGACAACCGGGTGGTGCATGTCGAGCCCATCGAGGGACACGAGTCCGACCCAGCCGCCCGGCGGGGGGCCGAGCTCACCAACCAGTGGCTCGCGGCGTCACACGAGGTGCTCGATCGCTCGGAGATCAACAGGAAGCGGTCGACCCACGGCAAGCTCCCCGGCAACTTCATCCTCACTCGGGACGGCGGAGACCACGTCCCCGACCTGGTCCCGTTCAAGGAGAAGTTCGGTCCGGCCATGGGGTGCTTCGTGGAGATGCCGGTCGAGCTCGGCATCGCAAGGCTCATGGGGATGGGGGTGGTAGAGGCCCCAACCGGCATCCCACCGGCCGAGCAGTACGAGGCATGGGCGGCGCTGGCCCTCGAGGCGATAGAGGGCTTCGACGGCCTCTATATCCACATCAAGGGGCCGGACGTGCCCGCTCACGACGGCGACTACGCCAAGAAGATCGAGAGCATCGAGGCCATCGACGCCCATTTCTTTGCACCACTGATGGACTCGCTCGACACCAGGCGGTGCATCGTCGCGGTCACCGCCGATCACTCGACCAGCTGCGCTCGCAAGGCGCATACAGACACGCCCGTCCCGCTGCTGGTCTCCGGCGGCTCGGTGAGCGCCGATGGCGTAGAGAGCTTCGGCGAGTCGGCGTCGAAGCGGGGCGCCATGGGGCATCTGCTCGGCCCCGAGATCATGCCCAACCTCGTCTCGCTCGCAAGAACCTGAGAGACCGGGATCTAGGCACAGAGCCCTGCAGGGGCGTACTATGGAGAGCCGACCGGATGCAGTTTGAGGGAGAGACAGAGAAATGGTCGCCAGACGCAAGCACACGCTCGCCGAGGTCCTTGGCCCTCTCGAGGCCGACGTCATGGAGGTCGTGTGGGACAAGCGTGACGTGACGGTTCGAGACGTCCACAAGTCGCTCAGATCAAACCGTGCCATCGCATACACCACCGTCATGACGACGCTCGGCAGGTTGGCCGACAAGGGCCTGCTCCAGCGCATCGAGGACCAACCCGCACACCACTACAGAGCCGTGGTGACCCGCGAGCAGTACGCTCGCTCCACCGTCAAGTCCGTGGTCGATTGGCTCGTGAGCCACTTCCCGGATCCCGCTGTTGCCTATCTCGTCGATCGTGTAGGGGAGGACGACGAACGAGTCATCGACCGTCTGACAGAGGCGATCGAGCAGCGCAAGGCAAAAGACGAAGGTGTCTGACCAGTCACCAACGATTCTCTCTGTTGAAGTTGGCTCGGCCTGGGTCGTAATCCTCGCCGTCTCGCTGATCACGCTCATCGCCACAGTCGTCATCCGGCGTCTCATCTCGAGGCCGGGAGGGTTCTCCTCGGGGCTGCTTTTGGCGCTGCCCCTAGTGCTCCCTGTGCTGGCCGCGCTGATCTACCAGCACGCGGTGCTGCCCGAGGTGGCGGTCTTGAAGCCGATCGGCGCCGCATTGAGAGACAAGCCGAGGGAGCTGCTCCATCTCTTGTTGCTGTCCGACGGGTCGGTTGCGACGCCGTACGCGTTCACTGGGGAGGCGGGGCTGTGGATCCTCCTGGTGGGTGCGAGCGTGAGCTCGTTCATGCTGATCCGAAGGTTGGCCGGGTCCCTCGTCCTCCACAGGCTGCTTCGCCGGTGTAGCCCGATCGACGGTGGCCACAGCCGGATTCTGTCGTCGGTGGCGGCATTGGCTCGCCAGGCGGGCCTCAAGAAGACGCCCGAGGTCTTGATGCTGCCTCCAGGGGTGTCCGGCGCCTTTGCGACCGGAGTGCGTCACAACCGGATCCTCATCTCTGCCGATTTGGTGGAGGCCCTCGACCACAGGGAGCTGGACGCCATCCTGGCCCACGAGGTCGCCCACCTCGACTCACGGGACGTTCCAGTGGTGTTCGTTGCAGGCCTCCTTCGGGACGTCGTGGCCTGGAATCCCATCGCCCACGTCGCGTGGCGCAGACTGCTGATCGATCGGGAGCTGGAGGCGGACCGGCGGGCGGCCCTGATGACCGGCGACCCATTGTGCCTAGCCTCGGGGCTGGTCAAGATCTACCGCCTCGTCAAAGGGCAGCGAAACTTCACCCAGAAGGCGGCTCTCGCGTTGGTCCGCCCCGAAGGCAGGATCAAGCAGCGCGTCACGCATCTCCTTGCCTTGGCGGACGGGCGCGTCAGCGCGGGGCCGGTGGGCCGGGGCGCCTACCTGTGTGCCGCTCTCGTCGTAGCGATCCTGGGCCTCCAGGCCGGCGCCCACATTGCCTCACGGGACTCGGCCTACGCCATCGTCCTCGGCCGGCCCGATACCGCGGGCGACAGCGTGTGGCACCCTTCGACCGAGATCAAGCCTCTGCCAGAGCTGCCCCACGTCAAGAAAGGCGAGCTTCCCCGGAGTCTGCGCCCGAGCAAGCTCGACCGGCTGCTTCGCTCGACGGAGTTGCGGGCCGATCTGACCCTCAAGCAGAAGGACGTGGAACGGTATTTTCGAAGGCTCTACAAGATGTCGCCCTTGCTGGGGGTCCAGCCGGCCACTCTGCAATGGAACGGGCGGGCCGGTTTCGGGGAGGCAACCCCACTGTTGCAGCAGCCGAGCTTCAGCGTCTACCGGCTGGACGCAAGCTGACCGATCACGCGGTTCGCGTAAACCTCGGGACTTCGCTACCCTGGGATCCAATTCAATGAACTAAGAGGTGCGAATTGCCGCTCGTAACGCTTGTCCTGGTCGTGATACACGTGGTCGTGTCCCTGCTCCTTATCTCGCTGATCCTGCTTCACGCGGGACGCGGCGGCGGCGTGTCCGAGATGTTCGGAGGCGGAATGCAGACGCAGGCGATGGGGTCCACCGTCATGGAGAAGAACCTCGACAGGATCACCGTCATCACCGCGATCCTCTTTGCCGGGACGACCATTCTGTTGTCCTTCCGGTTGTCGTAGCCAAAATAGGGAACGAAGCTCTTTTATGAAAAAAGCGTTTTCGAGCCGTGTCGTCATTGGGCTTGCTTCTCTGGTGCTGATGGCGACCGCCTGCTCAGACACTCCCACTCCAGAGGAGCAAGCTCGAGCACCGGCCCCCACGAAGAGCTCGCCGAAAGCAGTGGTTGAGACTCCAAACCAACCGGTCCCCAAACAGTTCGCGAGCACACCGTCGGAGCCGGTTTTCGAAGATCCCGACAAGGTGCTGAGAGTGGCGATAGGGGAGCCCTCGACGCTCGACCCCATGCGGATCAGCGATCCGGGCTCGATACTGATCGCCCGTCAGCTCTACGAGGGCTTGACGAAGTGGGACCAGGCCACGGAGACGGTTCAGCCCGCCGCGGCGACCTGGAAGGTCACAGACGGGGGCAAGACCTTCTCGTTCAAGCTTCGAGAGGGCCTGACCTTCCACGACGGGAGCCCCGTGACCGCACAGGACTTCAGGTTTGCCTTTAACCGCATCGCCCTGAAGAAGAACGGATCGGACCTCGCGTACCTCCTGGAGCTTGTGCGGGGCTTCGAAGAAGTGAACGCTCTGGGAGACCGCAAGGAGCTCTCGGGCATCAAGGCGCCCAACAAAGAGACACTCGTGATCAAGCTGTCCGAGCCCTTTCAGAACTTCCCCGCCGTCCTCAGCCATCCAAGCCTCGTGCCGCTCAAGGAAAAGTCGGTAGAGAACCTCGGCAAGTTCTTGCGGGAGCCGGTCGGCAACGGGCCCTTCGAGATGGCCAAGCCGTTCGAGATCGGCCTGCCGGTCGTTCTAGAGGCCTCTGAAGAGTGGCCCGAGACTCCTGCGATCGAAGGGATCCGTTTCCTTCCGTACCCCGAGGTAGAAGCCTCGTGGCGTCCCTTCGAGCGAGGGGATCTACACGTCGCAGAGGTCCCCACCAGCAGCATCGAGGCGGCCGAGGAGGAGTACGGGGATCAGGGCTTTGGACCCTTGCTGGTCGGCTCTTACTACGGCTTCAACATCGATGCCAAGCAGTTGAGGCTTCGGCGGATGCGAATCGCGATCAATCGCGCCATCGACCGGAACTCGATCGCCACGACCGTCTTCCAGCAGACTCTAGAGCCGCCGCGAGGGATCGTTCCACGCGGCATGCCGGGTTTCGCTGCAGACCGTTGCACGACGCTGTGTGACTACTCGCGCGCCGCCGCCACGCGCCTGGTCAAGAAGATGCCGAAGAAGTCACGCACGGTCACGCTCGAGTACACGCGGGAGCCGACCCAGACAAAGGTTGCCAAAGCCGTTCGAGCGGACCTCGAGAGCGTTGGTCTCACCGTGAGGACCAAGGCCTACGGCTTCCCCAAGTACCTGCGCCTTCTGAGGGCCGGGGACCAGTCGATGTACCGCCTCGGATGGGTGGCCGAGTATCCGGACCCCGACGTCTTCCTCTCGTCACTGTTCAACTCAGCCTCTCCCGATAACCATTCAGGCTTCAGCTCGGACGCGGTGGACAGGCTGTTGGTGAAGGCGCGGGCCGAGGTCTCGGACGACAAGCGCGCTCGGCTGTACCGTCGGGCGGAACAGCTCATCCTGAAGAGCGCCCCCCTGGCGCCGTTGGGCTCTTTTGTCATGCACTGGGCCGCTCAGCCGGAAGTCGAAGACATCCAGTTCGACGTGCTCGGTGGATTCGACGCCGCCGATCTTTCCCTGAACCGAAGCTGAACACCGCCCTCGCGCGTTACCTCGTCGCCGGGCTGGCCGGCGTCTTGCTCGTCGTGGGCGGCGGTGTGTGCGTTGGGGGTGGCGTTTTTGAGGAGAGCGTGGGAGTCGGGGAGGGTCGGAGGCAGCCGGTTCCGCGCGGCGGCACCGTCACCTTCGGCGTGCTGGGCGAGGCGCGGACGCTCGACCCCTATGACCCCGACGCATCCGAGCTGACCTACGCGCTTGCTCGGCCGGTGTGGCCGTCTCTGTACCGGCTTGGGCCCGACGGGACCCCGGAGCCCTATCTGGCGCGGTCGCTGGTGCCGACGGACAAAGGGGCGCGCCTGACCCTCGAGGCTGCCAGGTGGAGCAACGGAAGGCCGATCAGGTCGCAAGACGTCGTGGCCAGCGCGGCCAGGGCCAATCCACCTTCGGGCTTCGCGGGTCTAGGAGTCCGCCGCGTGGACCGCAGCACTGTCGAGTTCCGCGGACGGGCAACCGATTGGGAGCGGCGGCTGGCGCGGCTCACCTTCGTTCTGCCCAAGGGGCGGCCTCCGTCCTCTGCGATCTCGGGGGGACCCTTCATCCTCGAGTCCTATGAGCCCGGCTTCCAGGCCGTCTACGCACGCAACACCAACTTCTGGAGACCAACGAGCAACGTCGACTACCTGAAGGTCAGGTTCGTCGACAGCCTCGGCTTGCTGTTGGGTCTCCTCGAGCAAAAGAAGCTCGACGCAGCCGGGCTGCCGTCATCCATAAACCTGGACGAACGTCTCGAGCAGTCGGACCTTCAGTTCGATGACGCGCTCGGATGGGAGTCGTTGCGGATCGAGTTCTCGACGGCCCTGCCGCGCGCCGAACGCGTGGGCCTTGCTCGCCTGATCGACCGGAGCGAGATCGAAGCGTTCTTCATACGGGAAGACGGCCGTCTGACCAACACGACTCGCCCGGGGCCAGGGGCAGCCGGTGCAGACGGCCCGTGGTCGAGGTCGTGGGGGCCGTCCAGCGTCCCGTCCTCTGTCGGGCTCGCTGCCCCTTTCGGGGACGAGCTTGCGCAAATGCTGCAGCGTGCGATCTTCGAACGCCTCGACGGTGCAGGACTGGACGTGGACACGCTGCTGGTGGCGTCGTCCGGCCTCGATCCGCCGCCTGACGGTGGGGCGGTCATCGTCCGTGCTTCGGGGGCTCCAGGCCTCAGAGACGGTCGCTCGGCGCTCCGCGCCTTCGAGGCGCTTCCCCTGGCCCAAGTGGAGACGATCGTGGCATGGAACGAGGGCCTGGAGGGCGTGCGGGCCAACCCCACTTTCGAGGGCCCGCTGTGGAATGCAGAGGACTGGTTCGTGACCTCGCCATGAGGGCCCGAGAACCTATAATCCATTCTCGCCGCCATTCAGCGCACTATGTGTGTCAAATCGCGGCCAAGAACGGCCACGTCGGAGTGGCGGAATTGGTAGACGCGCTAGCTTGAGGGGCTAGTGGGCTTCGGCTCATGGGGGTTCAAGTCCCCCCTCCGACACGAATCGGCTAGGTGGAACTTGGATGTTTGACTAGCTCGGCGGCCGGCACATTAGGAATCTCAACCCCGGCAGCCAGTTGCCGGGCGATCTGCTCTACGGCTCGCTTGCTCTCTGCCAACCCGACGACCTTCCATGTGAGATGTCGAGCCCGATCCTGTACAGGGAAAGCATCTATGAGCCAGGGTCTTCGAAACAGAACGCGGAGCATCACTCCGAGGATGACAACGAGAGCAACGATCACGAGCTCCACCACGAACAAAAAAGCCGGGAGAACAAAGAGGATCGCCACGACGATGAGAACCACCACGGTGAGCGCAGTGACGAACCCACCGAGGCCGTCGTCGAAGAAGGCTAGGGGGTCGCCCCAATCGAGCCAGTCGTACCAACGCGGATCCCTCTCGTCCTTTTTCTTCCGTCCGGGGGTCACTCCTCGCCAGCGCGGCGACCAGGGCAGCCAGCGGACCTCCACCCGCCATGAAATTCCCTCAGGGTTTGAGGTAATGACCGACTTCACAGACCCAGTATCCATCGTCACTCTCGACGTGTTCCGCCGTGAGGAGGCGCATGCTGTAGACGTGATCGTGGGTGGCTGTTCATCTTCGGTGGGTTCCGTCGACCAGCGGAACAAGATGCACGTGGCTAGCGGGCGATCCCTCACCGGACTCGAGCCCGCGAAAGGACGGCGCTAGGGGGGACTGTCGCCTGCGCGTACCCCTTCATGGCCCGAGAGCGAATGTCGATCTGAGGCAGCGGCGACGGCCAAACGGGTTCCGGCGTCGCCTATTCGCAACCTGAATAGTAATATTCAGTGTGTGAAATCCAGGGTCCCCGGCCTCATGCCGCTATTCCGCTCCCCGCAACAACTCAAGGTGTTGGGACAGGTTTTCGTCCACGCCGGTCGCTCCTTCACCGTTCCAGAGCTTGTCCGGGATACGGGAGTCTCCCAGCCCACCGTGTGGCGCGAGATTAAGCGCCTTCAGGACGCGGGGCTCGTCTCGGTGCGCTCTGTTGGGCGCAGCAAGATAATCGAAGCGAACCAGGACTCACCCTACTTCCCGGAGTTGCACGGCCTCGCCAACAAACTACTGGGCCCGAAGGTGCTGCTGGAAGAAGCCCTGGCGGCGGTAGACGGTGTGCATGAGGCGTTCATCTTTGGCTCGTGGGCCACGCGATACCACGGCGAGCTGGGGCCTCCACCTAACGACATCGACATCCTCGTCGTGGGCGACGCAGATCCGGACGCGGTCGAAGATGCGCTGACCCAAGCGCAAGGACCTCTGCACGCCGAAGTAAACTCCGTGATCGTCTCGCACGATGAGTGGGAGCGCGCTTCAAGCGGGTTCCTGCAGCAGTTGAAGAGCGAACCGCTGGTCCCGATCATCGAGCATCACTCGGGATGACGGTTGTCGCCCGGCTCGTCGCTGAGGGTCGTCTGGGCGTCGTAAAGGCCGACTCGAAAGCTGCTCGCGCCAAGCTGGACGAGGCGAAGCGTCACCTGAATTCCGCGGCCGCGATTGCAGGTTCCGATGCAGAGGGCGCCTACTCGTTGCTGTACGACGCGGCGCGCAAGGCAATCGACGCCCACATGCTCGCTCATGGCTACAGGGCAAGCAAGAGGAAGCTCGGCGCTCACGAAGCCACCGCGCAGTACGCCTCGGCTGTCGTCGCCGGCCAGTACGTCGAGGATGCCGCCGCTCTGGACCGGATGCGCAAGCAGCGCAATAGGGCCGAGTACGGGAGTTGGCATATCTCCGAAAAGACACTCGCAAGCGACCTGCGCCACGCTAAGAGACTGGTCAATGCGGTCGACGAGCTGCTGGCTAGGGGTTAAGTCGAGGGGACGGGGCAAGAAAAACCGGCAGATAAGCCCACGCACACCGGAACTAACGCTCAATGAACTTTCAAGGACCTGCTTTCCCCACCTGACCCGGCGCCTGGCGCCGTTGCGCGTGGTCGGTCATGATCGAGGGCTCGAAGCGCCGGACGGGCGCTCGAATCGATCGAGGAGGAGCTGTGGCAGAGACGGTCTACAAGATCATCGAGTTGGTAGGGACCAGCACGGAGTCGTGGGAGAGGGCCGCGAGCGCGGCGATAGCGAGGGCCTCGGGAAGCCTGCGTGACCTCCGCGTCGCCGAGGTCTCCGAGCTCGACATGACCATTGAGAACGGCAGCGTGGCGACCTACCGGGCAAAGGTGAAGCTGTCCTTCAAGTACGAGGACGCCGGCTAACCCCTCCAGCAGTGGGGAAGGGCGCGGACGCACTAGCCTTGCCGGGTGCGCGTCCTTCTCGTGTCGACCTATGAGCTCGGCCACCAGCCGCTCCATCTAGCGTCGCCCGCGGCTGCGCTGGGTCGAGCAGGACACGAGGTCCGCTGCCTCGACCTTTCGGCGCAAGCAATGGACGAGGCACACTTCGGGTGGGCCGAGGCGATCGGATTCTCCGTTCCCATGCACACCGCCATGCGGCTCGCAATACGGGTCGCTAGAAACGTTCGCACGGCGCGCCCCGAGGTGCCCACTTGCTTCTACGGGCTCTATGCCCCCGTAAGCCGGGACCTCACCGTGGGCGTTCTGGCCGACCGAGTCATCGCGGGCGAGTACGAGCCGGGCCTCGTGGCATGGGTCGATGCCCTCAAGCGGGAGCAGGTGGGCGTCGACCAAGAAGGCTCCCTCATACAGCTCGAGCGCAGCCCCTTTGCGGTCCCCGCACGCGACCTTCTGCCCCCACTCGACCGCTACGCCCGCCTAGAGGTGGCGGGCGAGGAGCGCCTCGTCGGCTACGTCGAAGCAAGTCACGGCTGCGCGCATCGCTGCCGGCACTGCCCGGTTCCGGTCGTCTATGACGGACGGATCAGGACGGTGCCGCGGCCCGTCGTGCTGGACGACATCGAACAGCTCGTCGGAATGGGGGCCAGGCACATCACCTTTGGCGATCCAGACTTCCTTAATGGCTGGCGACACTCGCTTCTAACCGTGCAGGAGATGCACGCCCGCTGGCCCGAGCTGACCTTTGACTGCACCACGAAGGTCGAGCACATCCTGCGCAACCCGAGCCTGTGGCACCAACTCGCAGATGCGGGGTGTCTGTTCGTTGTGTCGGCCCTCGAGTCGGTCAACGACACGATCCTCGAGCGCCTCGACAAGGGACATACCACGGCACAGGCGTCCGCGGCAATAGATCTCCTGCGCGCTCACGGCATCGAGGTGAGGCCCTCGTTGCTTCCCTTTACTCCGTGGACGACACCCCAGGACCTTCTCGACATCATGAGCTTCGTCGTCGAGCACGATCTGATAGAGAACGTCGACCCGGTCCAGTACACGATCCGGCTGCTCCTGCCGGAGGGGTCACTGCTGCTGGAGCATCCCGACATGAGGCCCCACCTGGGGCCCTACGACCCTGAGCACCTCACCTACACGTGGACGGCGGCGCATCCTGTGGTGGATGAGCTGCAGACCGAGCTCTCGGCGCTCGTGGAGCGCGAGCTTGCGGCCGAGCAACCCATCGGGGCGATCTTCCTCAAGATCTACCGCCGAGTGCTCGAGGCAGCGGGCCATTCGAGCGATCCTCTCGAACAGCAGGTTGCCATCGCAGCCGGGTCGGTGGAGGGGAGGCCACGGCTCACCGAGCCGTGGTTCTGCTGAGCGGAACCGACCGAGGGCCAGTTCGGCTCTCTCTGACAACCGGCAGCCGGACCCGGATACGATGCTCGCTCATGAACGGCTTCCCGATCGCTGAACCGCAGGAGACGACGATCGAGGAGCCCACCGGATCCCTCGAGGCGCTCGACCAAGCCAACTCGTTCGAGGATGTCACCGGGGTTGCGACGCGCTGGCCGGGCTGCCTTGCGGCGTGGGCCGCGCTCGGCGCAGAAGCGCTCTCCAACGGCCGAAGCATCGAGGCGTACGCCTATTTCAGGGTCGGCTACCACCGAGGTCTCGACCGCATCCGCCAGGCCGGGTGGCGCGGTGCGGGACATGTCCCCTGGAGCCACGAGCCCAACCGAGGGTTTCTTCGTTCGCTTAGAGGCCTTGGCATGGCCGCAGCCGCTCTGGGGGAGCAGGAGGAGGCCGCCCGCTGCGCCCACTTCCTGAAGCAGCTTGCTCCCGACGCCTGACTCACCGCCGCCGATGCAAGACGAGGTCATCACCAGTCCTCACAACGCCGTCCTCAAGCGCGCCCCGGCCGGGAACAGGAAAGTCAGGCAATTTTTGAGCCTCACGCACTAACCCTGAAGTCAGGCCCCAGGCCTTGTATCACCGAAGATGCCCGCATGAAAAGGAGCGGTCGCCACGACCTTCGAAGAGTTCTATAGGGCGGAGTTCGGACCGGTCTTCAGGGCTGTGTTCCTAGCTTCAGGAGACCGAGATGGAGCGCTGGAAGCCACGCAGGAGGCCTTCAAACGCGCTTATGTCCGCTGGAGGCGCCTGTCTCGTGAGGAGTGGGCGGGGGGCTGGGTCATGACGACCGCAATCAATTCATACAGGCGGACGAGGCGCAGACAACAGGACGTGTCCATTGAAAACGTGCAAGAAGCACCTGTCGAAGGACCAACTCCAGGACGGCTCGACGTCATCGCAGCCCTCCGACGTCTGCCCCCACGCCAACGCACGGCGACGGTCCTCTACTACTTGGGCGACCTACCACCTTCGATGGTCGCCAATCTCATGGGTGTGACCGAGGGTGCCGTTAAGGCACACCTCGCTCAGGCCCGTGCGGCCCTCAGAACAATGCCGGAGGTGAGCGATGCCAGATGAACTAGGGACGCTGCTGAAGAATCGCAGTGAGAACGTTCAGGTCCCTCCGCAAGACCTGCGTTCGGTTCTTCGAGAGGGTCGCAGGAGGCGCATCGTGCGTCACGCTGCGAGTGTGGGTGCCTTGGTGACCCTCTTGGTCGCTGGATGGGCACTTGTGGGTCCAGGTGGCGTCCCTGCAACAAGACAAGGACGTCTTACCGGTCGATCAACCGGCACGGCGGGGAATCGACAGGAAACTCATCATTGTCCCCGCGCCGGAGGGCGCCGGTTCTGCAGGCCCCGCAGAGTCGATCGACGACGCACGGGCCGTCACCTTCGCGTTCCACACCCTGGTTCTCAACCTCGACGACTACGAATATGACTACAAGGACTTCGAGGTGGTGGAGGGCGGATGGAGGGTCTGGTTTCTGGACGGGCCGACGGAGGAGGACCTGGAGGAGCTCATCGGCTCTCGTGAGAACTTCATCCCGGAGGCTCGGTCCTACCTCGAGGACGACCAACGTCATCTCGAGCGGCTCCTCGAGCGCCTCGACCAAGCCCGGGCTAACGGGGACGCAGACGAGGTGACGAAACTACAAAGACAAATCGTCGAAACACGCCGTGACATCGAAAACTGGCGACAGAACATCGACGATGAGCAAGAAGAGCTGGCACGTCTCGAGACGCAGCTACGGCAGACGCGCGAGGACGGTGGGCCCAACCGGATAGAGCTGTGGGTGAAGCAGATCAACGGACGCATGACCGTCGATCGGGTTGCCGGTCCGTTCACCGAAGACGAGGCCCAGCGCATTAGCGCCTACAGCGAACCGGTCCAGGACGTGGATGTCCACGGGGTCGACTGGTACAACGTGCGTCTCACCAGTAGTCGCCGAACCGATAGCGAGCTGCCATTCGAGGCGCACGGCTTCTGGACCGGTCCCGTGCCTTCCCCTTATAAGGAAGAGTGCCTAATCGTCCTCCGAGACCGGTCGGGAGAGATCGTCTACCGGCAACCTGATATCCACGATGGCGTCGCCGATGATGCTCCGCCCGAGGAAGATCGGAGAGACGGGGGGGCGATGGCGTCAGGCCTGCCGGGGGCGGAACGGCCATTGGATGAGCTCGTGCCCGACTTCGAGTGTCACGAAGTGAAGTGACAACCCCCATCGAAGGACCGATCTCGCGGCCCTATCTAGCGTGTTGAGGCGATCAGCAAAACGCGTTATGAAGGCCTCCTCCGCCCATGCAAGACGAGGTCATCACCAGTCCTCACAACGCCGTCCTCAAGCGCGCCCGCAAGCTCCGCCGGCGCCAGCAAAGGGAAGCTGAAGGAGCTGCATTCGTAGAGGGAATCGGCCCGGTGTGGCAGGCGCACGAGAGCGACACCACCATCGATGTGCTGCTCGTGGCCCCCGAGCTTCTTACCAGCGCCGCCGTTCAGTCGCTCATCGAGGACGTCGCCCGGAGCGGCGCTCGGGTCGCACAGTTCACTTCGGAGGCCTTTTCCAGCGTTGCGGACCGCGACAACCCATCCGGGATCGCAGCGATCGTGACGACGCGCAACCGAACCCTCGAGGATCTCGCCGTCGAAGGCGACTCGACCTTCGTCGCTCTGAACGAGATTGGGAACCCGGGGAACCTGGGGACGATCGTGAGAACCGCCGACGGTGCAGGAGGCGCCGGCGTGATCACGGTGGGGGACTCAACCGATCCCTGGCACCCGAACGCCCTCAAGGCCAGCATGGGCGCCATGTTCACGGTCCCCGTGTGCACCGTGGATGGTGTCGATGACCTGTTGTCGTGGTGCTCGGACAACCACGTCGCCGTCGTCACGACCTCGGCCCGGGCCCCCAACGACTACCGCTCGGTCGAGTATCCGCCGCGCAAGCTGTTGCTGTTCGGGAGCGAGGGGGAGGGCCTCGGGGACGACCTCGTCGCGCGGGGTGACATGGCCGTGCGAATCCCGATGGAGGGAAAGACCACCTCGCTGAACCTCGCGGTGGCCGTGGGCATCCTGCTCTACGCCGCGAGGTAGGCCCGGCTACACGGTCTGGTTGAGGAAGTCGCCGACCGTCGTGGCCAGGTCGTCGTACTTGGCCCAGAAGAAGTGATTGGCGCCCGCCAGCACCTCGATCCTGGCCCCCGGGACACGCTCGGCCCACGCCCGTGCGTCCTCGACGGCGACCAGGTCGTCGTTGGCCGCGCACACCAGAAGGAGCGGCACCCCAGACGTAACGCCCCCCGGCTCCGGGAGGCCCTCGGTCACGCCCGGCTTTTTCTTGACCGCCGGAGCGATCGCCACGCAGCCGCTCAAAGAGGCATCGAGAAGAGTCGCCCTCACCGCGACCGCGGCCCCGAAGGACCACCCCGCTATGGCAACCGCAACTCCGGGGAACCGCTCTTTCACGGTATCGAGGGCTCCCTCTGCGTCTTGGACCTCATCGATCCCGGTCGAGGGCCGTCCCTCGGAACCCCCAATGCCACGGAAGTTGAAGCGAAGCACCGCCCAGCCTCTGCCGACCAGCTCCTCTGCCACAGCTACCAGCAAGGGAGCGGACATCGTCCCGCCCATCTGCGGGTGGGGGTGACAGAGGACGACTGCGCCCGCCACCTCGTCGGGCCGGTCGAGGATCCCCTCGAGAGCAAGCCCGTCGCGGGACCAGACGGTCAGCTCGGACCGGCTCACGAATCGGCAGCGGCGAGCCCGGCCACGCCGTCGCGCAGCCTGGCGGCGACCTCTGCCATGGCGTGCTCGTCCTCGTACTTGGTGCGGGGCCAGAAGAAGCCCCTGAGGCCGTCCTTGCGGCGGCGAGGGACGACGTGGACGTGGAGGTGAGGCACGCTCTGGCTCACCTTGTTGTTGATGGCCACGAACGAGCCCTCGGCCCCGAGCACCCGCTCCATGGCCGTCGCGAGCAGTCGGGCGGCCGAGAACAGCGGCGTCACCAGCGAATCGGGTACGTCGGCAAGCGTCTCGTAGTGGTCCTTGGGGATCAACAGGCAGTGGCCTTCGAACAGGGGCCGGACATCCAGAAAGGCGAGACAGCAATCCCGCTCGAGCACCACGTGGGCAGGTTTCTCGCCCCGAGCGATGCCGCAGAACACGCACATGGGCCCGGACGATAGCCTGGCCCGGTGATCGAGGTAGCGTCGAAGACCATCACCGTGTTCGCCGACATCGGCTGCCCGTGGGCGCACCTTGCCGTACATCGCCTTCATGCGACCCGGGCGCGGCTCGAGCTCGAGGACGACGTCACCTTCGATGTCAGGGCCTTTCCCCTCGAGCTCTTCAACGAGCGGCCGACGCCCAAGCTGATCCTCGACGCCGAGATCTGCGTGGCCGGAGGCCTCGATCCGGGGGCCGGATGGCAGTTGTGGTCGAGCCCCTCTTACCACTGGCCCGTCAGCTTCCTGCCGGCGCTCGAGGCCGTGTACGCCGCGAAGGAACAGAGCCTCAAGGCGAGCGAGCAGCTCGACAGGGCCCTGCGGGTCGCCTTCTACCAGCAGAGCCGCACCATCTCGATGCACCACGAGATCGTCCAAGTCGCACGAGGCTGCGACCGCGTGGACGCCGAGCAAGTCGACAGCGCCCTCAGGGACGGGCGGGCCCGCTCCAGGGTCTTCGAGGACAAGGAGCTGGCCGAGCGCTCCGAGGTGCAGGGCAGCCCCCACCTCTTTCTTCCGGATGGGAGCGACGTCCACAATCCCGGTATCGAGATGCACTGGGAAGGCCGGAAGCCGGGCGGCTTTCCCGTCGTGGACAAAGACGACCCGGCAATCTACGACGACCTGCTGCGCCGAGCGGCGGGCTGAGCCAAGGGGGAGCGATGGACGAGAACCTGGTGAGGCAGCGCGCTGAGGCGCACGGGCAGGCGACCGTTGCGGGAGACCTCAAGCGGGCGGGCAGCGACCTCACGTCCGAGGCCATGGCCCAGGCCCCCGGCGTCATGAGGAGCATGCCGAGCCCCCTCACAGCATCCGAGGTCACCGAGCTAGCCGCCTCGGGAGACGAGTGTGTAGCGACCATCCGCTACGTCGGCGAGAGCGGCGAGGCCATCGTGGCGTCGCGGTGGGCGGAGCGCGACGGCGAGCTCAAGATCGTGAATCTCGAGGTCCTCTAGGGTCGACCCGGCCGGAAGGTCATATCCTCACGCCGTGGAAGCAGACATCAAGGGTTCTCAGCGCAAGGTGATGACCGTGTCGGTGCGGCCTCTAAGGGTCTCGCACGGCCGCCACGGCATCGCACTCAAGGACGGGAAGACCCTGCCCTTTGTCGTGACGAGGCAGTGGTCGGCCCCTGCGGGCAACTACCCCGAGCGCCTCTACCTGGTCGACCCCGCAACCAGAGAGATCATCTACGAGGGGCCCGAGCAGACCGAGCTCATGTGGGGCCTTCAGGCCCTGACGGAGCTGGTGACGGAGGTGCGCGAGCCCATCCCGCTTGAGCCAGGCACCTACCTGCTCGTCTTCGTTCTGGGCGGCGTCAAGGGAGGCGAGTTCGAGGTCGAGGCGGTCGAAGCACCCGCGGAAGAAGCCGCTTAGCCATAGTTTGTCCTGGTCGGATCCCCCCAGCAGGCGGAAACTTGGCCCCGAGGGAAGGACTGGCCACACTGCCGTCGAAGTTCCGACTAGACTACGAGGTCAACGCGCTACGTCATCGCGCCGCCACAGCTTGCTGAGATCTACAAGGGGGATTTGCTCGTGCGGATAAGAAGGCCTCTACTTATGGGAGCGGCGCTCCTCATGATGGTAGCGCTTGCGCTCCCGGCCGCAGCCCAGCAATCCAACCAGCAAGACCAGACCCAGGCAGACGACGGCAGCACCTTCGCCTACGCGCTCCAGGGCGACGCGGACGCCTTCAGGCTCGGCGTGGGCCCCGGCGGGCTGTCCCTGGGGTTTGCGAGGTCGAACGCAGACTCCGTCCCCACTGCCCAGGGCCTTGCTTCGGCCGAGTGCCAGTTCGACGCCGAAGGCAACGCCAACTGCGAGCCGAGTGCGACGGAGCAATCGAGCTATCCGGGAAACGAGGGCGACAACACGAGGACCCGAGCCGAACCGGAGCCTCCAGCCCCGATCGGTGAGTTCCTCTCGCTAACCAGAGGAAGCGCCCTGTCGATGTCGGGCCTCGAGGACCAGTTGCCCTTTACCAGAAATGAGACAACCGCAGGCCCCATCGACATCAACCTGGACTTCAGTGCAGCCCCGGGCCCGGGACAACCCGTGGAGAACGCCAAGGACCAATTGATCGAGGAAATAAAAAAGATCATCGGGCAAGGGCCTGAGGACAATCCACTGACACCCTTCCTCGAGCAGATCCTGACCGCACTGCAGGAAGGGGAAGCGGGTCAGATCGAGCTTGGTCCGTCCAGCTCCGACATCGACCCGGACGCCGGCGTCATCACCGTGACCTCAACGGCGAAGGGGCCGATCATCAGGTTGCTCGGCGTGCCGGCCGAGCCTGTGCAGCCGGTCAGCGAGGAAGAAGAGGCGGGCGAAGGTGAGCAGGCCGCCGAACCGGCACTGTACGAGGGCTGTGACATAACCACGGAGGACGGCACAAAGACCGCGTGGCTCTTCTCGATCGAGGTGGGGGAGTCGAAAGCGTCCGTCCTCATCGACGTGGCGGGTCGCACGGTGGATGCCGGCGAAACAACGGCCGCCGCGGTATCGATCACGGGGCTAGACCCACGGGAGCCAACCCCCCAGTGCACAACTGAAACCATCGCGGAAGACACGGACCCCGGGGTTATCGCCGAGGGCACTCCCATCCAGAGCAGCATCTTCGTCGGCGGGAAGCGCACCGAGGTCGGTGACGACTTCGCCACGGCCGAGGCCGCGGGTGTGTCGATCAACCTATTCGAGGGAACCGGCGAAGCGGGGGAGCAGGGCCCGCCACCGATCGTGATCGGCGCCGCCCGCGCCAACGCTTCGGTAGCTACCCGGATCGATACGCCGGACCCCACGCCCACCCCAACCCCCGAGCCGACGGTTCAGAACAATCCCCCCGAGGAACCGCGGGTTCTGCCGGAGACCGGTGGGGAGGACTACCTGCCCTACGCCATCGTGCTGCTGGTTGCGGCCGCAGCGGTAGGCGTGGCGGCCAGGCGGCTTGGCCGCCGGTAGCCCGGCTCCACACGATCCTTTCGTGATGACATGAAGCTGCGTCGGCCGGCCCCCAAGACGCTGCGCAGAATCCTCATCGCGGCTGCGATCCTGCTCGCCCTCGGGGGAGCGGGCCTGATCGCATATCCCTTCGCCACCGACCTGTGGGCCAACCGAATCCAGAGCTCTCTTGCCGGCGAGATGAACCCGGGCGCGTACCGGGCCCGCGAGGTCAGCACCGGTGAAGCCCTCACGAGGCTCGAGATACCGTCCATCGACGTCAGCACCATCGTGGTGGAGGGCACGACGCTGGAGGCCTTGAGGGCGGGCGCCGGTCACTATCCGCAGACCCCCTTGCCGGGGGAGCGGGGCAACGTCGCCATCGCGGGTCACCGCACCACCTTCAGCAAGCCGTTCAACCGGATCGACGAGCTCGGGGCCGGCGACGAGGTCATCTTGACCACGCCGATCGGCCGCCACGTCTACGAGGTCCTCGGCGCTCCTGCGGTGGTGAAACCTAACGACTGGACTCTGATCGACGAATACCCCAAGAAGGGATCCTTTCTGACGCTGACTTCCTGCCACCCGGAGGGCAGCGCCGACTTCCGGATAGTGGTCAGGGCCAAGCTGGTCGACTCGAGTGGGAAGATCGCCGGAGTCGGGCCGGTGGGGGGCACCCGAACCAGCCATCTCGAGGGAGCAGCATGAGGCGCGCGTTCGCCCCCCTAGCGGTAGTCGCGTGTCTGCTGGTGGCGCTCCCCGCGCACGCCCAGCAGATCCCACAACCGCAGCAGACGCCCCAGCAGGAGCAGAAGCTCGTCACCGCCGAGCTCGTTCGCCCGGTCGCCGCAGACGTGCTGTCGGGGGTGGTGGTCCTCAAGGGACGTGGGTCTTCTCCGGCCGGGGTCAAGAAGGTGGCCATCTCGATCGACGGCAAGACGGTGGCGGTCGTAGAACCCGAGGAGCTGCAGCAGAAGGTCATGGTGACCTACGAGTGGGACACCTACCTCATTCCCGGCACCTCCAAGATCGCGCCCAACGGCGAGCACACAATCACGGTCGAGGCTGTTTCGACCGGAGACCAGACCGACCAGCAGTCGATCCAGCTCGTGGCGGACAACGCCCCCGTGGTTCCTTCTCGGGTCAGGGCGGTGGTGAGGGGCACCACGGCGTCGTTGAGCTGGGCGCCCAACCCGGAGCCCGACCTCCTCGGATACATCGTCGAGCGCAACTCCGGCAAGGGGTTCAGGGAAAGCGCACGAACCCGCCGACCCAAATACTCCGAGGAGCTCGCACCCGGGCGTTACAGCTACCGGGTGTTTGCCGTGCGAGGTAGCACCAACTCGGACGGCGCTGCGGCCTCTGCTCCATCCCAACTCGCCGGGGCGGTCGTTACCGCGCCTCCTCCCCCCTCACGCACGGGTTCTGGCAAGACAGGTGCAGCCGGCGGGGGAGCCGGGGGACCCCCGGGCGTGAGCTCGATCCGCAACTTCTTCGGGCCCAGCGGCAATGCCGCCCCCCGCGCACCCGGTCTTCCGAGCGCTCCCCGGCCCAAGGAACCCCCCAAGCCCCCCAAGCCGCCGAAGGTTGCCGATGTACCCGAGGACAACCGCCGCGAGGAATGGGGCAAGTACAAAAGAACACTGCCGTACGACCTCGACGAGGTGGACGAGCAGGCCGAGCCCTCGGGCGTCCCCGCGAGCGTGACCAGGGTGCTCGACAGCATCGTCCCCCCCGACGGGGCCAGGTGGGTGCTCTTGGGCGGCGTCCTGCTGGTGATTGCCGTCGTGGTGGCCGTCATGGCCCGGCGCATCAAGGTCCCCAAGCCCGCCGAGCGCGACCAGGCGGCGGAGGCCAGCACAGCCTAAGGAGTTTGACCACACCGGCAACTTCGGTGACACTGACCACTGCCGGTTGCTGAGGGCTCCGAGCTTCCCCTTACAGAGTCCCCAGAGGCCGGCTTTGTGGTTAATGAGACTCTGCTAAGAGTTCCCGGTTCCGCAGGCATTTAGCAGGCCGCTTTACATATCCTGAGACCATGCGCACACGAGCCTTCATCCTCGCCCTAGTCACTGCGGTCGCCATGTCCGCGTGCTCGCTTGAAGTCTCGCGCGACGATTCGGGCGCTGCCGACAAAGAGCCCCAGACATCGACGGATCCGACGGTTGTCCTGGAGCAGAGCGAGGACTCGCCACCGCACTCGTCGGTGGCCGACGTGGTGGATCGGGTCAAGGACTCGGTCGTAAACGTCAGGGTCACGGGCATTCGCAATGACCCGCTTGGCAACCCGTCTCAGCAAAGATCGGAAGGCTCAGGCGTCATCATCGATCCGAACGGCATCATCGTCACCAACAGCCATGTGGTCGAGGGATCGACGGAGGTCAGGGTCGTTCTGACCGACGGCGAGGAGATCGAAGGAGAGGTCATCGGCACCGACCCCGAGAAGGACCTTGCTGTGATCAACGCGGCCGGGACTGGCCTGAGCTCCATCACCATCGGTAAGTCCGGCGACCTGAGACTTGGGGACGACGTCATCGCACTCGGTTTTCCACTCGGCCTTGGCGGGATCACGGTCACCAAGGGCATCGTCTCCGGCCTGAGACGGACCATCACCATCGGTGGGTCGGTCGGAGAGGCCGAGCACCTCGAGAGCGTGCTGCAGACCGACGCCGCCATCAACCCCGGAAACTCGGGAGGCGCGCTGGTCAATCGCGCCGGCCAGCTCGTCGGGATCAACACTGCGGCCGCGTCCGCAAGCACCGCGGAGAACATCGGATTTGCCATCTCGATCGACCAGGCGATGCCGGTGATCCGCCAGATCATCGAGGAGCCCGCGGAGAAGCGGGCGTGGCTGGGTGTCTCGATAGCATCGATCGAGGGCCCTGGTGACGCTGCGACCGCCGACATCGACGTCGACCCCGACGTTACCGGGGCGGGAGTGCTCGAGGTCTTCGGAGGCAGCCCCGCCGACGACGCAGGCGTCGAGGAGGGTGAAGTCATCACCGCAGTGGACGACACCCCCATTGAGTCGGGCAACGACCTGACCGAGGCCCTGGCCGAGCAGGACCCGGGCGACACGGTAACGCTCACGCTCGTCGGCCCCAGCGGCGAACGCGAGGTCGATGTGGAGCTCGGCGCCCGCCTCCCGGACTAGTCAGCCTGTCGCTTCGCACAATAGGCCGTCCGTCCGATGTGAGTCCCACACCCGTCACCGGGGCCGGATCAACAATGGGCGCAGGGCCGGCCGTCCGATGTGAGTCCCACACCCGTCACCGGGGCCGGATCAACAATGGGCGCAG
>JAUJNI010000002.1:750586-792876 GCA_030446465.1 Actinomycetota bacterium | reverse complement strand
GGCCGGCCGTCCGATGTGAGTCCCACACCCGTCACCGGGGCCGGATCAACAATGGACGAGAGGCCGGCCCGGAGAGAGGTCTCTGGAACTCGAAAACAATCGTGTCGAGGTCTTGTACTTCAGGGCAGCAGCTCCAATGCGGCGAGCCCCCGAGGGCGTACGACGCTGAAATGTCTTCGATCAAGCGTTGCTATCACTGCTTGCTGCAGCCTTTCCGCGGCAGCCACGACTGAGGCGTCCACAGCACCAAGGGGCAGATCGCGGTACTCCCACACCAGCTCGGCGATTCTCAGCCAATCAGCCGGGGCGGGCGGCTCGGGAACGAGCACGCCGCTTGCAAGGTCGCCAAGGAACCGAACCTCTGCCTTCGGGCCCAGTCGGGACTGCACCAAGGACGCGACTTCCGTCACACACAGGACCGGTACCAGTAGAGGACCGGAATGGGTCTCGAGCAGCTCGAGGCACTGTTGGTGGTTTCGGTCATCGGCATCCACGTATGCGTAAAGCGGTCCAGAATCGACGATGAGCGCTATCGATCGACCTCGCGGGACAGGATCTCTTCGATCCGCTCCGATACGTCGGCCTCGCCACTTCGGCCGGCTTTAGCCGCACCGAGACGTCGCTTTCCTCCGGCGCCCAAGAGCCCCTCGATTGCTTGTCGCGTCAACTGAGACACGGTGGTCCCCCGGCGCTCGGCCTCGTGTCGAAGTCGAGCGTCGAGCTCGTCGGGCAATTTCACGGTCGTTCTCTTCATGGTGGTATGCCAGCATATCCCACCAGAGGGACCACACCCGAACGCGCAGAGTTGGTAAATACAGGTATAGGGTTGAGACGGTAAGCACCAAACTTGGGCGGATAGAAGTGGAGAGGCCAATGAAGCGCAATAAAGCCTGGTCGTGCGTGGTGACCGCCTGTCTGGCGTCGGTCATGCTGCTTTCCGTTGTCCCCGCCGCACAGGCCCATGGTGATGAACGCCTGCTCGGCGAAGTCGAGAAGAACACCCGGGACGGCGAGGCGTATATCTTCGGCTGGGGAGGAATCGAGACCCGACGCGTCCATCACCGAGTCCACGTCAGGACTTGTTTGGACAGGTTCGGAGGCCCACCGAACTACTCCTTCTACGCACTTAAGTGCGTTCGCCACTCACGTCCTTCGACCCGGGGCCTTACCCTTCTGAACTCCGTAAAGTGCAACGCGGACGACTACTACCGGGTGCGGGTACGCGGCTGGGTCACCACTGCCTCGGGCCAGATCCAGCACCGCATGTATGCCGCCAGCACCCCTAAGTTCATCGACTGTCCCGGGTAGAGCCAGAGATCAATAGGCGAGGCACGCCGGCACCGTACCGAAGCGTCTCCCAGGCTGTGTACAGGAACTGTCCTTAGCAGGCGGGATCTGGTCGCGACACAAAGCGCCGAGGCACGGGTACCTAGAGGGACGACTCTCTCTCGACATCTGAGCGCCACTACTCTTGCGGGATGCAAGCCAAGCCGCTCCAGGCCGGCGAGAAGGTCCTGCTGATCGATGGCCGTGATCGTCGCTATCTCGTCACGCTGAAGTCTGGCGAGCGGTGGCACTCCCACCTCGGCCTCGTGGAGCACGACGACCTCATCGGTGGGCCCGAGGGGCGCTCCGTAAGGACCACCAACGGCGCCAGAGTTCTCGTTTTCCGGCCCACGTTTGCCGACTTTGTCTTGAAGATGAAGCGCGGGGCTCAGGTCGTTTACCCCAAGGACATCGGCCTCATCCTCGTCAACGCGGATGTCTTTCCAGGTGCGCGCGTGCTCGAGGCGGGAACAGGTTCAGGTTCACTCACACTCGCGCTCGCTCGCGCCGTGGGCGAAACCGGGCTGGTGGTCTCCTACGAGTCTCGCCAAGATCACCACGAGCAGGCGGTCGCCAACATAGCGGCTTGGTATCAGAGTCTCGGAGGCAAGCCCGAGAACGTCGATCTTCGCGTCGGCGACGTCTTCGAGGAAATCACCGACACGATGTTCGACCGGATGGTCTTCGACCTTCCGGAGCCCTGGCACGCGCTCGAGAAGACGACTCGATCGCTCGCGCCCGGAGGAATCGTTTGCTGTTACCTCCCGACGATTCCACAGGTACAACAAATCGTTGAAGCGCTGCGCGCGCACGGCTTCGGGCTCATCACGACACTCGAGGGACTCGTTCGGACTTGGAACGTCGAGGGCCAGTCCGTAAGGCCCGACCACAGAATGGTGGGTCACACCGGCTTCCTGGTCACGGCTAGATCAATGGCACCCAATGCACCTTCTTAGATATGCCTCGGGGTAGGCTCTTGCGACCAGGGAGGTGGTCGCGGTCACTGAGGCCGAGTGGGAAAGACGCATTGTCAGATACGACCGAGAGGTCAGGGAGCTACAGGGCCAGGTAAAGCTGCTCGAGGATGAGCTCGGGCTGACACGACGCCGGCTCGAAGCGGCGCCCCGCCGGATCCATACCCTCGAGAAACGCCTTGCCGAGACCTCTGCGGAGCTGGAGCTAGCGCGCGAGAACAACGACCGTCTCGCAATGACGCTTCGTGATGCGCGCGAGCAGCTAATGGTCTTGAAAGAAGAGGTCGAGAAGCTCTCCAAGCCGCCGTCCAGCTACGGCGTGTTCCTCGAGAGCTACGACGACTCAACCGTGAACGTGTTCACGAACGGGCGCAAGCTGCGCGTCCACCTCTCACCAGAAGTCGACGCTACTTTGCTGACACGGGGCCGCGAGGTGATGCTGAACGAGGCCCTGAACGTCATTGGGGTGTGCGAGTTCGAGCTCCAGGGCGAGGTGGTGACGCTGAAAGAGGTCCTCGAGGACCGGACCCGAGCCCTCGTCATCGCACGCAGCGACGAGGAGCGCGTCGTCGAGATCGCAGAGCCGCTGCGGGGCGAGCCGATACGAGCCGGTGACAGCCTGCTGCTCGACGCGAAGTCGGGACACGTCCTCGAAAAGCTTCCTCGGCCGGAAGTCGAAGAGCTCATCCTCGAAGAGGTCCCCGACATCAGCTACGAAGACATCGGCGGCCTGGCTGTGCAGCTAGAGGAGATCCGCGACGCAGTGGAGCTCCCGTTCATGCACGCGGAGCTCTTCCGCGAGCATCAGCTCGAACCTCCCAAGGGCATCCTGCTCTATGGTCCGCCCGGCTGCGGCAAGACGCTAGTAGCCAAGGCGGTGGCGAACTCGCTTGCAAAGAAGGTCTCCGAGAAGCTGGGGAGGAGCGACCGGCAGTCCTACTTCCTCAACATCAAGGGCCCCGAGCTCTTGAACAAGTACGTCGGTGAGACAGAGCGACAGATCAGGCTCATCTTCCAACGCGCCAAAGAGAAATCGGACGAGGGCGTGCCGGTGATCGTCTTCTTCGACGAGATGGATTCACTGTTCAGAACGCGCGGTTCGGGGATCTCGAGCGACATCGAGTCGACCATAGTCCCGCAGCTGCTTGCCGAGATCGATGGCGTCGAGAGCCTGAAGAACGTAATCGTGGTCGGCGCGTCCAACCGGGAGGACCTCATCGACCCGGCCATCCTCAGACCCGGACGCCTCGACGTGAAGATCAAGATCGAACGCCCTGACGAGAAGGCCGCGCGCGACATCTTCTCCAAGTACCTGACGACCGGCATCCCGATAGCACAGGAGGAGCTGTCGTCCCGGGGCTCGGCCGACGAGGCGATCGTCTCCATGATCGAGGAGACAGTCGAGAAGATGTACTCGACCGACGACGACAACCGCTTCCTCGAGGTCACCTACGCGAACGGAGACAAGGAGGAGCTCTACTTCAAGGACTTCTCCTCGGGGGCCATGATCGAGAACATCGTCCGGCGTGCCAAGAAAATGGCGATCAAACGAGCCATCGCAGGACAAGGCAGGGGCATCGGACGCAACGATCTGGTGGCCGCCATTCACCAGGAGTACAAAGAGAACGAGGACCTTCCCAACACCACTAACCCCGATGACTGGGCGAGGATCTCCGGCAAGAAGGGCGAGCGCATCGTCTACATCAGAACGCTCGTGGGAGAGCACACCGACGGCGAGGGAAGCCGACAGGTCGAGGCGGTTCAGACCGGCCAGTACCTCTAGCTTCTCAAAGCCAGCGTAGCCTGTCAGCCATGGCGTTCCCCAAGGTTTGCGGCATCGAGACCGAGTACGGGATCTCGATCCGAGGGTCCGGCGAGTTCAACCCGATATTGACCTCGTCTCTGCTCATCAATGCCTATGCCAAACCGGCTTTCAAGAGGGTCAAGTGGGACTACGAAGAGGAGAGCCCCCTGCGCGACGCGCGGGGCTTCGACCGGGGTCCTGTGGAGACGACGTCGGAAGAAGATTCGGGACTCGTCAACATCATCCTCCCGAACGGCTCCCGCTATTACGTGGATCACGCACACCCCGAGTACTCGAGCCCCGAGTGCTCCAACGCGCGCAGCGTGGTCGTGTGGGACAAGGCGGGGGAGCGCATCCTCGAGGACTCCATAGACGCTGCCCGCGCCATCATCCCGAATCAAGAGCAGGTCTTTATCTACAAGAACAACTCGGACGGTAAGGGGAACTCCTACGGCTGCCACGAGAACTACCTCGTCGATAGAAAGACTCCCTTTCCCCAACTCGTGAAGCACCTCATTCCCTTCTTCGTCACGCGTCAGGTGTTCACCGGCGCAGGCAAGGTGGGGGCCGAGAACTCGAGCGATGCGGTCGACTACCAGCTCTCACAACGGGCCGACTTCTTCGAAGTGGAGGTCGGCCTCGAAACGACCTTCAAGCGACCCATCATGAACACGCGCGACGAGCCGCATGCGGATCCCGAGCGCTACCGGCGCCTCCATGTCATCGTCGGCGACGCCAACATGTCCGAGACCTCGACGTATCTAAAGCTCGGGACCACCGCGTTGATCTTGAAGATGATCGAAGACGACTTCATCACCGACGACTTCACGCTGCGGGAGCCGGTGCGCTCGATGCGCAGGGTGTCGCACGACCCATCCTGCCGGCTCGCCATAGAGCTGATGGAGGGCCGGGCGCTGACCGCAGTGGACCTTCAGTGGGAGTACCTCCGCCTTGCCAAGAAGTACACCAAGGACAACGACGCAACCGACGTCGACCGAGATGTCATCGAACTGTGGGAGCAAGTCCTGGAAGGGCTCGAGACGGATCCCATGTCACTGGCGCGACAGCTCGACTGGGTGGCGAAGCTGCAGCTAATGGAGGCGTATAGGGACCGTGACGGACTTGCGTGGGACGACCCCAAGCTGAAGATGATCGACCTCCAGTACCACGACGTGCGGCGCGCCAAGGGCCTCTACTACAAGCTGCTCTCGTCTGGAAAGATCGACCGGATTGTGACGGAGCAGGAGATCGCTTACGCCGTCGATCATCCTCCCGAGGACACCCGCGCTTACTTCCGTGGCGAGTGCCTGCGCCGCTTCAACCCCCGCATCATGGCCGCATCCTGGGACGCACTCATCTTCGACACCGGCGACGAGCCGCTGCGCAAGGTGCCGACGCTGGAGCCGACACGTGGCACCAAGGCGCACGTCCAGGACCTGCTGGAGAGTAGCCCCGACGCAGGATCCTTGATCCGCAACCTGGGGGCCTGAGCCCGCACCTGCCGGCCGGGTGACGATCGGTAGGGTCCAGCACTCCCGCCGCGGGTTGCCCCAGCCAAGCCCGCTCCGCAGCGGCTGGCTGCGTTGTTACGTTTGCCTGATCACTTGCCCATCGATAGCCTGCGACTTAGCTCTTCGTCTTCTATCTCTGCTGAGATACGCAGAGCCTTGTCCCAGTGAACCCCGTGGTTGAAGCTCATGAGGAACGTGCGGGTTTCAAAGGGGGGCGGGTAGACTCGTCGCACCAGCCCACCGCTGACCGCATCTTCATTGAGGCCACTCTCCCGTCCCATGGAAGCAGCGTACACGGGGTCGCAAGCGAACTCCTAGTGGTGTCGTAGGCCACGGGTAGGATTCTTCAACGGGAAGGTGAGGTGAGAGATGGCAGAGCAGACCCGCAAACCCAGGCCCAAGAAGGACGAAGAAGAGGTTCAGGCCCAGGCCGAAGAGACGGCGACGGCCGAGTCCACCACTTCTGAGGTGGACGACCTTCTGGACGAAATCGACGAGGTTCTCGAGACCAACGCCGAGGACTTTGTGCGAGCTTTCGTGCAAAAGGGGGGTCAGTGACCTTTATGTCCGATTTGCACCGGTGTCGCGACTGCAGGAAGGAGAAGCCCTTCGCCGAGTTTCCTGGCGGTCACCGACACACATATTGCAAGGCTTGTAACAACGCTCGAACCAGGGAATCCATTAGACGGCGACACGGGAACACGCGTCACTATCACCTCAGGCAAAGGTTTGGCGTGGGGGCGGCCGAGGTTCAAGCGCTGATCGAGGCGCAAGGTGGCATGTGCGCGATGTGTGGTGTCCGTCCCGCGACTCAGGTCGACCATGATCACGCAACGGGAAGAGTAAGAGCAATCCTCTGCCTTCACTGCAATGCAGGTCTTGGGGCGTTCGGCGACGATCCGCAAGTCATTGCTCGGGCCATTGAGTACTTGGAGAAAAGCGGTGCCTGAGCTCATCCGCTGCCCCCGGTGCGGTGAATCCAAGCCGGACGAGGCGTTCCCCCGCAACCGAGCGAACAAGAGCGGTCGGATGACATATTGCAAGCCCTGCCACAACAAGATCACTCGAGACAACGTAGTAAAGCATCACGGAAGTACTCGCCAGTTCTGGCTGGAACGTCGCTATGGCGTTGACGCCGTTCAAGTTGAGTGGCTCAAGCTTCAGCAGGGTGGCGTCTGCGCCATCTGCCGTACCAAACCAGCGGTGCATGTCGATCACGACCACAAGACCGGGCTTGTTCGGGGCATCCTCTGCTTCAACTGCAACAGAGGCCTGGGCAAGCTGGGCGACGACGTGGCGTTGCTCCGCAAGGCCCTCGGCTACCTCGCCGCGCACGCTGCCTAAGAGGCAGCAAAAGTGCCAGCGGCCACCAGAACACCCGGCCCCGCCAAGATAGGCTGGCCCGTCGAACGATACGAACAGCACCACGAACTCGCGCCGACCTCGAAAGGCAGGCATGGATTACTTCAAAGGACAGGGCCCCGGAGATGTCCTGCGGGCCCCCGTAAACGGGCCGGGCTCGTCATTCTCTGAGTTGCTCCGAAGGGAGGCCCCCGAGACGCTGCCGCGCACCAGCGCTACGGGGCAGCTACATGTGCCCGAGGGCACGACCGTGCTTGCCGCTCGTTACGCAGACGGCGTGATCATGGCCGGTGACCGCAGGGCAACGGAAGGCTTCCAGATCGCGCACCGTTCGATCGAGAAGGTCTTTGCCGCGGACGACATGTCGGCGGTTGCGATCGCGGGCGCAGCCGGCCCCGCGGTCGAGATGGTCCGGCTCTTTCAGACCGAGCTGGAGCATTACGAGAAGGTCGAGGGGGAGCGGCTGACCCTCGAGGGAAAGGCGAACAAGCTCTCGCAGATGATTCGAGACAACCTTCCGGCCGCAATGCAGGGTCTGGTCGTCGTCCCCATCTTCGCGGGCTACGACGACGCCCAACAGCGTGGACGGATCTTCAAGTACGACGTAACCGGCGGTCGCTACGAGGAAGATGACTTCTATGCGACGGGCTCGGGCGGCAAGGACGCGCGGGGATCTCTGAAGAAGCGGTTCACCCCCGAGATGAGCCGCGACGAGGCAATCAAGGCCTCGATAGAAGCGCTCTTCGACGCGGCGGACGAAGACGTCGGCACCGGGGGGCCCGACCTCCTGCGCGGGATCTTCCCAACCGTCGTCGCTATCTCGGCAGAGGGGATGGTGGAGCTCCCGGAAGAAGAAGTCCGCACCTTGTTCCAGGAACTCATCTCCGAGCGTCAGGAGCAGCTCACCTACGAGTCACACACCGTCGACGTGCGCCGGCCCGGAGAGGAGGGCTGAGGCATGCCGATGCCCGGTTACTACGTGTCTCCCGAGCAGCTGATGAGGGACAAGGCCGACTACGCGCGCAAAGGCATCGCTCGAGGCAAGTCGGTGATTGCCGTCGAATACTCGGACGGCATCCTGTTCATCGCAGAGAACACCTCGGCAACGCTGCACAAGATCTCCGAGATATACGACCGCATCGCGTTCGCCGGCGTCGGCAAGTTCAGCGAGTACGAGCAGCTCCGCATCGGCGGGATCCGGCTCGTAGACCTGAAGGGATACGCCTATTCCCGCCAGGACGTCACCGCGAAGGGGCTCGCCAACGCCTACTCGCAGACGCTCGGCACCATCTTCACGTCTGAGGTGAAGCCCTACGAGTGCGAGGTGCTCGTTGCGTCGGTCGGGGACACGACCGAGCAGAACGAGCTGTTCCACATCCTCTTCGACGGCTCGGTGACCGATCGGACCAGGTGGGTCGCCATGGGGGGCCAGTCGGATGCGCTCAACGCCCACCTCGAACAGAACTACCCGAAGGACTTCCCTAAGGACGCTCCAGATCTCGCCGCCGCAGCTCGTTTGGGTCACACCGCGCTTACCTCCGTCGGAGAGCGCGAACTGCCCGCGACGGACCTCGAGCTCGGAGTGCTCGATCGAACCCGCGCCCGCCGGAAGTTCAGAAGGCTGAACGATCCGGAGCTTGAGAGCCTCCTGGGTTAAAGCCCTAGCGCAAGAGCTCTAGCGTCAGGCTGTCCGCGGATTCGGGTCCCCCGGCCCCTCCTTGTCACCGGGGACCGGGTCGTCGGTCGGAGGGTTGCCGCTGGGAGTGGGCAGCGGCTCGGGGCCCGGCTCCATCCCGGTGTCGTCATCCGGCGTCACCACCGGGTCGGGTTCCATCGGTTGGGGGCGAACCACCGCTTCCACCACTGCCATCCCATACCTCCTTGGTCTTCGAGCCTGCGCGGCCTGCACCTTGCCGGCAGGGCCCGCACGTATCCTTTGATCAGTGGAGCGAAGGATATTCGGAACCGAGAACGAGTACGGAGTCACCTGCACTTTTAGAGGCCAGCGCAGGTTGTCACCCGACGAGGTCGCGCGCTATCTGTTCCGCCGAGTCGTCTCGTGGGGCCGGTCGTCCAACGTCTTCCTCGAGAATGGGGCGCGCCTCTACCTCGACGTCGGCTCCCATCCCGAGTACGCAACCCCGGAATGCGACACCGTTTACGACGTGGTCGTGCACGACAAGGCGGGCGAACGGATCCTGGAGGGACTCCTGCGGGCGGCGGAAGCGCGGCTTCGCGAGGAGGGCATCTCCGGCGACATCTACCTGTTCAAGAACAACACCGACTCGGCCGGGAACTCCTACGGGAGCCACGAGAACTACCTCGTCTCGCGCTACGGCGAGTTCGGGCGGCTCGCAGAGGTGATGATCCCTTTCTTCGTCACCCGTCAGATCTTTGCGGGGGCCGGCAAAGTGCTGCAGACGGCCAGGGGGGCGCTGTTCTGCGTCTCGCAGCGCGCCGAGCACATCTGGGAGGGGGTTTCCTCTGCCACCACGCGGTCGCGTCCAATCATCAACACGCGCGACGAGCCCCATGCCGATGCGGAGAAGTTTCGCAGGCTTCACGTCATCGTCGGCGACTCGAACATGAACGAGTGGACCTCTTATTTGAAGGTCGGAGCCACCGCGCTGTTGCTGCGCATGGTCGAGGAGGGCGTGCAGGTTCGCGACATGACCCTGGAGAACCCGATCCGAGCGATCAGGGAGATCTCGCACGACACCACCTGCCGGCGCAGGGTGCGCTTGGCAAACGGACGGGAGGCCTCTGCCCTCGACATGCAAAAGGAGTACCTCGACAAGGCGATCAGGTGGGTCGAGCAGCGCGACGATCCGGTGCTCAAAGAAATCGCGGCCATGTGGGAGCAAGCGATCCATGGTCTCGAGCACGATCAAGACAGCCTCGAGCGCCAAGTGGACTGGATCGCAAAACGCAAGCTGATCGAGACCTATCGCGCACGGCACAGCCTGTCGCTGGCTCACCCTCGCGTCGCCCTCATGGACCTCGCCTATCACGACGTCAACAGAAAGCGCGGCCTCTACTACCTCATGGAGCGACGCGGTCTCGCAGAACGCATCTGTGACGAGGAGGACATCGAGCGCGCGACGGAAGAACCCCCACAGACAACGCGGGCGAAGCTGCGCGGCGAGTTCATCCGCGCCGCAAAACGCAAGAGGAGGGACTTCACGGTCGACTGGGTGCACCTCAAGCTCAACGACCAGGCTCAGCGCACCGTGTTGTGCAAAGACCCGTTCCGCTCGCACGACGAGCGCGTCACAAAGCTCATCGCATCGCTGTAGTGGGCGTCCCCTGATGGCCTCCTGGCGCAAGGGGAGGGTCACTGAGATCCTCGAGGAGCGTCCTGATCTCCTTCGAGCGAGGGTCGACGTCGACGGTCAGTACGTCGCGGTGGCGGCCTTTCCCTCCATGGTCGGATCCATAGAGGTCGGCGACATGCTCGTGATCAACACGACCGGGCTCGACCTCGACCTTGGAACTGGAGGCTTCGGCTTCGTGCTGTGGAACCTCGACTCAAAGGCGTTGCCTCAGCCGGGCGAGGGACACATCGTCAAGATGCGCTACACGCCGTGGCAGACCGAGGTGCTGGCCGCCGAGGCGCCGGAGAGCCCCCATCACGACCAGCTGGTGCGCGCCGATTCGCTCGACGGCATGCCGGTAGTGGTGTGCAGCCTGCACTCTCAGATGGCCGCGGCGGTTGCGGGCATCAAGGCTGCGAAACCGGACGCACGAGTTGGCTACCTGATGACCGACGGGGCTGCTCTTCCCCTGGCCTGGAGCAACCTCGTACGGCAACTCAAGGACCAAGCGCTCATCGACGTGACCTGCACCAGTGGACACGCCTCCGGAGGCGACCTCGAGTCCGTCAACGTCTTCAGCGGGCTGGTCGCGTTGCGCCACGTGGCCGAAGCGGACATCGTCGTTGCGGCGATGGGGCCGGGGATCGTGGGAACGGGGACGCGGCTGGGGTTCACGGGTATGGAGCAGGGCCAGGTGCTGGATGCAGTGACCGCGCTCGGTGGCCACTCGATTGCCTGTCTCCGGATCTCGTTTGCAGACGACCGTGAGCGTCACAGGGGAGTGAGCCACCACAGCTTGACGGCCCTCACCATCGCGGCGCGCGAGCGAGCGGTCGTCGCGGTCCCAGGCCTGCAGGACCAGTGGCTGGAACAGGTGCGGGTCCAGCTCGCTGCGGCGGGCATCGACCGACGCCACAATGTGGTGGAGGCGGACGGAGGTCCGGGGATCGGCATGCTGAGATCCCACGGAATCGAACCGACCTCCATGGGACGCAAGTTCGATGAGATCCAGGAGCTGTTTCTTGCCGCCGCGGCCGCCGGAGCAATCGCCACCGAGCGACTGTGACGGGCGCCACGAGCAAACGGGCGGCCCCGCGCTAGACAGCACCAGTGACCCGAGCCGCAACGCTGCCGTACTCTCCCTTGATGCGGCGGATCGAGCGGCTGATCAACCTCATCATCGCCCTTCTGGAGACTCGCCTGCCCCTGACGGCAGACGACATACGCACCAAGATCGCCGGCTACGACCAGCCGAGCTTCGACGCGTTTCGCCGGGCCTTCGAGAGGGACAAGGAGGCCCTGAGGGCGATGGGGGTGCCCCTGGTGGTCAAGAAGATCGACCCGCTCGACGAGCACTCCGACGGCTACATCATTCCCAAGGACCGGTATTACCTTCCGCAGCTCGACCTCGAGCCGGACGAGCTGGCTGCTCTGCGCATCGCCACCGAGGCGGTGCTCGGCTCCGGCCAGGAGGCGGCGTCGGGCTGGCTGAAGCTGTCGGTCGACGCCACGGCCGCTCCTCTCGAGGGCCCCCGCGTGGTCTGGGGCGCCGATTTCGACACGGACCAGCCGATCCTCGGACCGCTCTACGAGGCGCAGCTCGAACGACGCCCCGTCCGTTTCACCTACTTGCCGGCGTCGGGTGACGAGTCGGTCAGAACGGTCGAGCCCTACGGGCTCGTCAACCGGCGGGGGCACTGGTACTTGGTAGGCCGCGACGTCGATCGCTCCGCAGAGCGATCCTTCCGGCTGTCGAGGGTGCGTGGCAGGGTCGAGGCCCTCGAGGGCAGCTACGAGATCCCCGCGTGTTTCGACGCCGAGAGCCATCTCCCGCAGGACGCGTGGGAGATCGGTGAGGAGCCCGTGTCCGCGGTGTTGCGCTTCAACTCGTCGATGCGGTGGTGGATCGAGCAGAACATGCCCGCGCTTGACACCAAGGAGGCTCCCCAAGGCGCTCTGGACGTGACCCTCACGGTCGCCAACGTCGACGCCCTGGTCTCGTGGGTGCTCGGGTTCGGAAGCTCGGTCGCCATCCTCGCTCCTGCGGCAGCCAGGGACCGGGTCCTCCAAAGACTTCAGCCGTTATTGGAGGGGCGGTCGTGACGGAGAGCCCGCGAGGACGCCTGGGCAAGCGCCTCGGCCGGATCCTGGTGATGCTTCCCTACGTCATCGCCAACCCGGGGGTGAGCGTCAACGAGCTGGCGAGCAGGTTCGGGGTCAAGAAGAGAGACCTCATCGAGGACCTGAACCTCGTGTTCATGTGCGGGCTGCCCGGTTACGGGCCCGGCGACTTGATCGAGGTCGCGATCGACGGGGACCGCGTCTACGTCGACATGGCCGATTACTTCAAAGAGCCGCTGCGCATGACGCCCGCCGAGGCCCTTGCTTTGTATGCCGGGGCGGCCGCCCTGGCGACTCTGCCGGGGATGGAGCAGGCGGACGCTCTCAAGCGCGCACTTGCAAAGCTCGGTCAGGCGATCGGTGCGGACCGCCCTCACGCGCCCGCAGGGATAGAGATCCAGATGGAGTCCGGCGCGCCACAGCACCTCGAGAAGCTCCAGCGGGCCCTCACCGACGGCACGAGGGTAAAGATCGAGTACTTCTCGGCAACCAAGGGCCAGCTCACCGAACGGGTTGTCGATCCGTGGGGGCTCATTGCAGCGCTGGGCCACTGGTACCTCGTGGGCTGGGATCACCTGCAGTCAGATGAGCGAATGTTCAGGGCCGACCGCATCAAGGAGGTCGAGTCGACCGAGGAGGCTGCGGAGGTGCCCGCGGACTTCGACCCGGATCGCTATCGAGGCGCCTTCCGAGGCGCCGGCTCGACCACTTTGACTCTGGAGATATCGCCATCGGCGGCCCGTTGGTTCGAGGATTACTACCCGGTGGTTAGCTCGAGCCCGCTCGAGGACGGGTGGAAAAGAGCGGAGCTCGTGTCCGGTGGTGACAGGTGGGCCGCGACGCTCGTGATGAGGCTCGGCCCCGATGTGCGGTCGGTCACACCCGAGTCGGTGATGAAAGAGGCGCGCAGCCTGGCCGGCGACATCGCCGCGAACTACAGCTGATCATCACCCCGCGGTTCCGCAGAAGAGTTGAGGCCGCGAAAGCTAAACCTTGTTCCCCCAACGCCGATAAGTGTGCAGAGGCACATCGACGAAGGAATGGGAACCTGCACATGACGACGATCAAGGCCACCTGCCCGGGTTGCGGCGAGGTCGACCTCGGCACCGAGGACATCCTGCTTCGCATCGGGGCAGTCCAGACGGCGAACACCTACGGATTCACCTGCCCGAGCTGCGGCGACTTCGTCGAAAAGCAGGCGGACGACCGCGTCGTCAGACTTCTTCTTTCCGGCGGCGTCGTGCCGGTTCCGGTGCACGTCCCGGCCGAGGCCCTCGAGCTTCACTTCGGGCCCCCTTTGACCATGGACGACCTCATCGACTTCCACCAGCACCTGATGACCTCGGAGTGGTTCGAGGACCTAAAGGGGCGCACCTCCTAGGGGTCAGATGACCCGCCCTTACTAGCCCACCCCCACTAGACTGCGGCCATGCCCTCAATCGGACCGCTCGAGATATTGATGGTCGCGGTCATCGCCCTCATCGTCTTCGGACCGGAGAAGCTGCCGGACATGGCGCGCACCGTTGCAAGGACCATTGGAGAGTTGAGACGAGTGGCCTCCGACATCCAGGCCGAGTTCAAGGAGGGCCTTGAGGTCGAGGACGACAAAGAAGCGCCGAACCTCAACGGCCAAGCTCCAAAGCATCCGGTGGAACAGGCCATCGCGGCGGACAAGGAGCTGACTAAGAACGCCGACGAGAAGCTGACGCCGGTGGACGATGGGCCTGTGGCCCCCGAGATCTCGAACAAGCCGGAAGCCGGAGCAGTCGGTCCCGGAACGGCCGCCACGAGGCCGGACGAGTCCTGATGGGGGCCGAGACCAACCTGCGCGAGCGGCGCAGGCGCTTCGTCAGACGCCGCAGGAAGCGAAGCACCGACGCGGCCATGACGATGATGGGCCACCTCGGCGAGCTGAGGACCCGTCTCGTCATCTCGGCCGCGGCCTTCCTGGGGTTTGCGTTGATCGCCTTCTTGGCCTACCAACCGATTCTGGCCTTCTTCCGAGGCCCCCTCTGCCAGCTTCCGACCGACATCCTGGAGCGCATGCCACAGGGTTGCGATCTCATCGTCACCAGGGTCACGGGCGCCTTTACCTTCAGGATCAAGATGGCCGCGCTGGTGAGCGTTGCAGCGGCAGCGCCGGTGTGGCTCTACCAGATCTACGCGTTCGTGATTCCTGCGCTGACATCCAAGGAGAAGCGCTACACCGCGCCCTTCATCGCCTCTTTGGTGACGCTGTTCCTCGTCGGCTCGACCTTCGCGTACCTCTCGATGCCGGCGGCCTTGCGCTTCCTGGTGCAGATCGGTGGCCCCGATGTCGTCGCGTTGCTGGGGGCCGAGGAGTACCTCAACTTCGTGGGGCTCATGCTGCTGGGTTTCGGGGTGACCTTCGAGCTCCCGATGGTCTTGATCTTCCTCGGGCTGGCGGGGGCCATCACCGTCGATCAGCTTCGCAAGCAAAGAAGGGTTGCAATCGTTTCCATCACGGTTCTCGCCGCCGTGGTCACCCCGAGCCAGGACCCCTTGACGATGCTGCTCATGGCCGTGCCCCTGTACTTGCTGTACGAGTTGACCATCATCGTGCTCCGGGTCGTCATGAGGCGTAGAGCCCGGGCGGCGGCGGGGTAGTTTGTCCGACGACTATGGCCGTCAAGGGAAAGAAGAAGTCTCAAGCCAGAGGTAGCCAGGGGCGTAGACGTCCGGCTCAGGCGCCACGTCCGGTGGTGGCCGGCCGTCGGCGCACGCCCTGGTACAGGACCCAAACCGGCGTGCTCCTCGGCAGCATCGCCGCCTTAGTCACGGTCGGCCTCGTCATCTACGGGGTAATGAACGCTCGAACCACCGCGGCCGAGTCGTCGCGTCTAAGGACCTCGCTCACCCGGTACACGGGGGAGATAAGGTCGCTGCTCGAGTCGGTCAGGCCGCCGGTGGCCGCCATGGTGGCGGTTCCGACCGAGGGGCCACCGCCCGAGGAGCTCTTTACTCAGGCCGAGAGCTGGGTGAAGGAGCTCGAGGCGGCCGCCACCAGGGCGCAGGCCATCCCCCCCGCCTCCGGTCAGCAAGAGGCCCAGCGGATCTTTGCCCAAGCGACGGCGCTCTACGTGGACGCCGCCAGGACCTTCTCCGATGCGGCGCTCGCCAATGAGGCCTCGCAGAAACCGATTCTTCTGAGAGCAGCCGCTCAACGGGATCACGCGACCGCCTTCTGGCAGGTGGGGGTGAGCCTGCTCGACTCCGCCAGAAGCGAAGCCGGCCTCGCCCCCTCGGGCCTCAGCTCACCCGGCGAGCCCTCGGCCGGCGCCCAACCTCCGCCCCAAGCAACGCCGAGCCCTTCGCCCGGGGGCGACGACGGGGGCCGCAAGAACGGGGACAAGCCCGGAGGCGGCGACAAGGGCGGGGACGACTGAAGCACCGGGCGGACCACTGACCACTCGAGCGAGCACCGTCGACGCCTTCCAGAACACCTACGGCTTCACCTTCGACCCATTCCAGCGAAAGGCCTGCGATGCGCTGGAAGCAGGATCCTCGGTGCTGGTCGCGGCGCCGACTGGCGCGGGCAAGACCGTGGTCGGTGAGTTCGCCGCGTGGCTCGCCCTCAAACGCGGCGGCAAGACCTTCTACACCACTCCCATAAAGGCGCTGTCCAACCAGAAGTACGGGGATTTCGCCGCGGCCCATGGCGTCTCAAACGTCGGCCTCCTCACGGGAGACAACGCACTCAACGGCGACGCGCCGATCGTGGTGATGACCACCGAGGTTCTGCGAAACATGATCTACGAGGATTCTCCCGCGCTCGCGGGACTTCATTACGTGGTGCTCGACGAGGTGCACTACCTGCAGGACCCCTATCGCGGCGCAGTCTGGGAGGAGGTCCTCATCCACCTCCCAGTCGAGGTTCAGACGGCGTCGTTGTCTGCGACCGTGTCCAACGCAGAGGAGTTCGCCGCGTGGCAACAGACGCTACGGGGACACGTCGAGGTGATCATCGAAGAGCAGAGGCCGGTTGAGATCCGTCATTGGTACTTCGCAGGTGACGAGCTGTTGCCGATGTTCGTCAGGTCTGCGGGGGGTGAGTTGCTGCCGAACCCCCGGGCCCGTGAGCTGGAGAGGCGCCGCCGGCATCAGGGACGTGCCGAAGCCGGCCCCCGGCCTCAAAGGGGGGCCCGCCGCACCACAGAGAAGCGTGCTCAGACGCCATTTCGCGCGGACGTGGTCGAGCGGCTGCGCAGCGAGGGGATGCTGCCGGCGATCTACTTCATCTTCTCCCGCAGAGGCTGCGACCAGGCAGTCAAGCAGTGTCTGAGGGAGCACCTCCGGCTCACTACATCGGAGGAGCGAATGATCATCAACCAGTACGCCGAGACGAGGGTTGCAGACCTCGGGCAGTCAGAGCTCGACGTGCTCGGCTACGACGAGTGGCTGGCGGGGCTCTTGAGTGGCATCTCGAGCCACCATGCGGGCATGATCCCGCCCTTCAAGGAGACGGTCGAGGAGCTCTTCTCGAGAGGTCTTGTGAAGGTGGTCTTCGCAACCGAGACCCTGGCCCTCGGGATCAACATGCCGGCTCGCTCCGTCGTAGTGGAGAGCCTCACCAAGTTCACCGGCGAGAAGCACGAGCTCATGACGGCGGGGCAGTACACGCAGCTGTCGGGCCGGGCGGGGCGGCGGGGACTCGATGAGCTCGGGCACAGCGTCGTGCTGCGCCAGCGCTTCACTCCCTTCGACACCATCACCCGGCTCGCCTCGACCCGCACCTACCCATTGCAGTCTTCCTTCCAGCCCTCGTACAACATGGCCGTCAACCTGGTGCGCAACTACGAGCGGGCAGACGCGGAGCACCTGGTGAACTCATCGTTTGCGCAGTTCCAAGCCGACCGCGACGTCGTGCAGCTAGAGCAGAGGAAGGAGAGCCACGACGCCTACCTCGCCTCCTACCGCGAGCGGATGACGTGCGAGCTTGGCGACATCGAGGAGTACCGGGAGCTGACGCGCCGGATGAAGTCCCTCGAGTCTCGGGACGGCCACTCTGCAGTCACCAAGGCGGCGTCCATGGCGCAGGCGATCGCGTCGCTGCGTCCGGGCGACGTGATCGACATACAGGGTGGCCGCAGGCGAGGGCGCTATGCAGTGCTCGAGGTGTCTCAGCGGCCCTCCGAGCGAAGGCCTCGCGTCCTTGCCCTGTCGCAGGAGCGCTCGATGGTCCGCCTCGGCCCCTCCGACTTCAGGGGCGTCCCGACGCCCCTGGCGCGGCTGACCCTGCCACAAGGGTTTCACGTTAGAGACGCTCGCTCGCGCCGACACCTGGCGCGGCGCCTCAACGACGTCGAACCGGATGGGAAGGGGAAGGTCAGGGACGTTCGTGCTCGCTCCGATCGAGAGTCGAAGGAGCTGCGGGCCGCGGCCGACGCAGTGGAGTCCCATCCGTGCCACGGATGCCCGGAGCTTGGCCGCCACCTCCATTTCGCCGAGCGCGCCGCCCGGCTCGAGAGGGAGATCGTCGGCATCGAGAGGCGCATCAACCGCAGGACTGCAACCCTGGCACGCCGGTTCAACCGCGTCCTCGAGGTGCTCGAGCACCTTGGCTACGTGCGCGGTTGGGGTTTGACCCCCAAGGGGGAGACCTTGACGGGCGTGTACAACGAGGCCGACCTTCTTGTGGTCGAGGCGCTTCAACAGGGCCTGCTCCACGATCTGGAGCCCCCTGAGATCGCCGCGCTCGTCTCGAGCCTCGTCTACGAGCCGAGGGGGCCGGACACCGACGCGGCCGCGGGTATGCCGACCGACGCCACCCGAGCCGCGTGGATAAGGCTCCTTCGTCTCTGGCGCAACATCAAGAGCGACGAGGACCGGCGCGGCCTCGATTTGACCCGTGAGCCTGACCCGGGGTTCGCAGACACCGCCTATGCGTGGGCGTCGGGGGCCGAGCTCGAGGAGGTGCTCGGCGAGGACGACCCCGCGGGCGACTTCGTCCGCTCGACCAAACAGCTCGTCGATCTCTTGCGCCAGATGCAAGAAGTGGTCGAGTCAGACCAGGTCCGCTACGGCATCAAGTCCGCTATCGACCGCCTGCACCGGGGCATCGTGGCCTACTCATCCATCTAACCCGTTCTTTCGCCCCTGGGCTACCGCCTGCCCCCGGCCACGGGCGAAAGAAGGCTGATTGGCGTCGTCGCGCGCTCCCACGCCGGTCGCGATCTCGCGGAGGCGCGAGCGCACCGTGCCCCGCTGCAGCGGGGGAGTAGCGACGCCGGCCCCCCTGCGGATGCCGTCGAGCAGCTCGAGCAGCGCATCGACCGAGGTGTGTGTGGGCGTCCACCCGAGGTCGTTGCGGGCTCGATCGGTCGTCATCACAGGTGCCTGAAGCGCGAGGTCGACCCAGCCGGGGGGCGTCGGCTGGAGCCTGGCTCGCCACGTCAGCGCCGCGGCCGAGCGCACGAACCGCTGCGAGAGGCGTATCTTCCTCGCCCCCAGAGCCCGGCTTAGCTCGTCTGGGTCCAGCACCGGGTCGGCCGCAATGTTGAACGCTCCCCGGACCTCCCGGGTGACCGCAAGCCGATAGGCCTCCCCGACGTCGAGGGAGTGGACCGCCTGGAACACCAAGCCCTCGACCTCGGGGACAACGGGTATCCATGACTTGCGCAGCAGCGGGTTGGGGACGAAGGGGCCGAGGAAGAGCCTCCTGACTCCCGATCCAGCCTCGCCCTTGAAGATCAGACCGGGCCGCAGCCGCACGACCCTGACCTGTGGATGCGTGCCCTCGAAGCGATCTAGGATCCGCTCCACCTCGGCCTTGTGGCGCGAGTAGAACGACGACTGGACCCCGCCCGTGGGCCAGCTTTCGTCCACGGGACGATCTTTGGGCCCGGGGGAGTAGGCCCCCACAGAGGACGCATAGATCAATGCAGGTACGCCCGCGTCCGCCACGGCATCGACCAGGCGCCGGCTGCCGGTGACGTTCGTGTCGTAAAGAGTCGCTTCGTCTCTCGAGGGCTGAATGACCCACGCTAGGTGGACCACCGCATCCGCGTCCCTAAAGAGGGGAGCGAGATCGTCTCGAGCGATGTGGGCCGCGGTCCAGGTGACCTTGGGCACGTCGAGGTTCGGCACGCGCCTTGCCACCCCCAGGACCGACGACACGGTCTCGTCTTCCGCCAGCGCGTACAGCAGACTGGTCCCGACGTTTCCTGTTGCACCGACCACCACTACGCGCATCCCGTAGTGCCTCCCTTAGACGGCAGCTTTCACGCGGTGCACGATAATGCCCGCACAGACGCATCTCGACCGAGAGGGGACCGAATGGAGCAAGGACCCGATGAGCTCAGTGACAACGCCGACGATCGAGCCGAGCAGCTTCGTGAGCTGACCGAGGAACCACTCGACAAGGACCCCGAGGACCGCAACGCCAAGCTACCCAAGCCTGAGGCCGGCGACGGCTAGCCTCAGTCAGGCTTAGTTTCCGGCGAGGGCAGTGCGGGTCGCGTCGATCCTGTGTCGTTCGAGTTCCTCGATCTGAGCCTCTGCCCGGGCCATGAGCCCCTCTAGATCCAGCGACGACAGACGAGGGTCATTCAGCTCACGCAGTGAGCTCCACAGCCTGTGCTTGCCCTCGACCGCGACCGACAGGCCCTCGAGCTCCAGGACGCGACTGAGCGGTGAGTAGCCCTTGAGCTGACCGTTCAGCTTCAGCCGTCCGACCCTCTCCGCGGCCCACGCCGCCCTCGTCTTCACCGCGTCCTTTCGAGCGCCGACGGATCGCATGATCCCTTCGAGGATGGATTTGTCCTCCTCGATCCCTCGGACCAGATCCTGAAGGAAAACGCCGAGCTCCCCGCCCTTGTTGTTGGCGTAGGTCCGCTTGGCGAGCTCGACACCGGCGGTCGAGCCGGCGAGGTGATCGTTGAGATAGATGTGGAGGTACTTGTCGTTGCTCATAGAGGCTCTCCTCAGGTCATGACGGGACGGTAGCCCTTAATGTTCCCTGGAATCACGGTTTATGGCAGACCGATCACGACTTGGGAGGAAACAATGGCCGACATCTTCACGTGCGACCGCTGCGGAAACGAGTTTCCGCGCGAGAGGCTCAAGGAGGTCATGTACGAAGAGGACAAGGAGCGCGTCCGCAAGGAGCTGTGCCCCAACTGTCTCGACCAGGTCATGAATCAGGCCTCGGAGGTGAGGGGAGTGGCCGGCGAGGAGAAGAGAGCCGCGGTGCATCTCTCAGGTACCGACGGAGTCGAGGACTCCGAGGGCGCGGCCGACCGCGAGAGCTTCGGCACGCGGGAGTAGGGGGCCCGAGCTGTCGATGAACCTGCCCTTCGGCCCCCCGGTAGAGCCCATGCTCGCGAGGCTCGAGAAGGAGCTCCCTAGGGGAAGCGATTGGGTCTACGAACCCAAGTGGGACGGCTTCAGGGCCATGGCGTTCTGCGACGGCGACGACGTCCACATCGAGAGCCGCGACGGACGAGTGCTGCAACGCTACTTTCCCGAAGTTGCCACCGTTCTCGCGGAGGCCCTCGATCGGCCCTGCGTGATCGACGGAGAGATCATCCTGGCTCGCGCCGACGGCCTCGCCTTCGACTCGTTGCTTCAGCGCATTCATCCGGCAGCGTCGCGCATTGCAAAGCTTGCGACCGAGACCCCTGCGAGCTTCGTGGCGTTCGACGTACTCGCGGAGCGACACCAAGACCTAAGGGAGCAGCCTCTTCACGACCGCAGGGCCCGGCTGTTGGACATCTCGGGACCGCCTGCCGACGCGGCCGGCATCGCGTCGTCCCAGGGACCCTCGCTCGTCACGACGCCACAGACGAACGACGCCGACACCGCGCTGGAGTGGTTCCGAGAGCTGGAAGACGTGGGCCTTGACGGTGTCGTGGGCAAGCGTCTCGATGAGCGTTACGTCGCAGGAAAGCGCGTGATGGTCAAGATCAAGCACGAGCGCACCATCGACTGCGTGGTCGGCGGCTACCGGCTGGCCAAGTCGGGGGACGGCGTTGGTTCCCTGCTGCTCGGCCTCTACAACTCGTCGGGCACCCTTCACTACGTTGGCTTCACCTCCGCCTTCCCCGCCCGGCAGAGAAAGGAGCTGCTCGACATACTCGGCCCGCTCGAGGGAGGGGAGAGCTTCGGGGCGGGCAGAACACCCGGGGGCCCGAGTCGGTGGAACCGGGGCCAGGACGTCTCCTGGATCTCACTCGAGCCCTCGCTCGTCTGTGAGGTGGCGTTCGACTACATGCAGGGGGATCGCTTTCGTCACGGAGCCCGCTGGCTGCGCTGGAGACCCGACAAGCCCCCACTCGAGTGCACCTTCGAGCAACTCCCACCACGCCAGCGCCCCCACTGATCACTTAACCTCGGCGGTCCGCGAAGCAGGAGATCGAGTTCACAGAGGAAGTCTCCAGAGGAAGGCGAAGGATAAGACTCGTCACCCGCCCGAGTCCTAGGGCACTACGAGCGCCAAGCTGAGGGGGGCCAGTGAGCGACGCAGACGACCCGAGGAACCACCCGTCTTACCAACCACCGCCGCCACCACCCCCACCTTTCGAGCAGCAGCCCTGGGCCGGTGCTCCCGCCCCACAACGGCCGCCCCAGGTAACTGCCGCCGCCGTTGTGCTGTTCGTGCTGGCGGCCATCAACCTCTTGTTCGGGATCGCCGCTCTCGCCGGGGTTACCGGCTTGCCAACCGGCGACTTCGGCACCGGGCTGGCCATCTTCTCGTTCGTGGTGGCAGCCCTACAGGCCGTCGCGGGGGTCACCGTCCTACTGAGGAAGGGCGCGGGCAGGATTCTGGGGATTGTGTTGGCGGCGATCGGCTTTTTCTTGGCGGCGTTTGCCGTTCTTGGCGGCGACCCTTCCCAGCTCCTTGGACTTGGTCTCAACGGCTTCGTCTTGTACGCCCTTACCACCAACGCTGCCTACTTCGCACGCAGCGCCCCTCGTCCATAACCCTGCAGGAGAACCAAGACCCATGCTCGGTTGTTGCGATACTTGGGCGCGTGCCCACACCCAAAGAAATCCTAGAAGTAGACGGCCGCGAAGTAGCGGTGAGCAACCCCGAGAAGGTCTTCTTTCCGCAGGTCGGCGTCACCAAGATGGATCTCGTGCGCTACTACCTGGCGGTCGCCCCCGGGGTGCTGCGGGGCTCCAGGGACCGGCCCACGACGCTCTATCGCTGGCCCAACGGCGTCGACAAGCCGGAGGACGCCTTCTATCAGAAGCGAGTCGGCGACAAAGGGCGCCCGGACTGGCTCGAGACCGCGACGATCACCTTCCCAAGCGGTCGGTCCGCCGAGATGCTGGTGATCGCCGACACGGCGAGCATCATCTGGGCTGTGAACCTCGGGTGCATCGACCTCAACCCGTGGCCCGTCAGCCGCAACGACGTCGACCACCCCGATGAGCTGCGCGTCGACCTCGATCCGACTCCTGACATCCCTTACTCAGACGTCGTGCGGGTAGCCCCCGTGGTGAAAGACGTGCTCGTCGAGCACGGGCTTACCGGTTACCCGAAGACCTCGGGCAAGCGCGGCATGCACATCTACGTGCGCATAGAGCCGAGATGGTCGTTCACCGAGGTAAGGAGGGCCGCTCTTGCGCTGGCGCGCGAGGTCGAGCGGCGCATGGCCGGCATCGCCACGACGGCATGGTGGAAGGAGCAAAGAAGGGGAGTGTTCGTCGACTACAACCAGAACGCACGCGATCGCACCATCGCCGGCGTCTATTCGGTTAGGCCGGTACCAGATGCTCGAGTGTCGTGCGCGCTGGCATGGGAGGAAATCGAAGACCTCGATCCCACCGCCTTTCGCATCGACACCGTGCCCCAACGCTTCCAGTCGACCGGCGACCTCGTGCGCTACTACCTGGCGGTCGCCCCCGGGGTGCTGCGGGGCTCCAGGGACCGCCCGACGACGCTCTATCGCTGGCCCAACGGCGTCGACAAGCCGGAGGACGCTTTTTACCAGAAGCGAGTCGGCGACAAGGGACGGCCGGACTGGCTCGAGACCACGACGATCACCTTCCCAAGCGGTCGCGCCGCCGAGATGCTGGTCATCGCAGACACGGCGAGCATCGTCTGGGCGGTCAACCTCGGTTGCATCGACCTCAATCCGTGGCCTGTCAGCCGCGCCGATGTCGACCACCCCGATGAGCTGCGTGTCGACCTCGATCCGACTCCAGACATCCCTTACTCGGACGTGGTGCGCGTAGCGCCTGTGGTGAAAGACGTGCTCATCGAGCACGGGCTCACTGGTTACCCGAAGACCTCGGGCAAGCGCGGCATGCACATCTACGTGCGCATAGAGCCGAGATGGTCGTTCACCGAGGTAAGGAAGGCTGCTCTAGCGCTGGCGCGCGAGGTCGAGCGGCGCATGGCCGGCATTGCGACGACCGCATGGTGGAAGGAGCAACGACGAGGAGTGTTCGTCGACTACAACCAGAACGCACGCGATCGCACCATTGCCGGCGTCTATTCGGTAAGGCCGGTAGCGGATGCTCGAGTGTCGTGCGCGCTGGCATGGGAGGAAATTGAAGACCTCGATCCGACCGCCTTTCGCATCGACACCGTGCCCCAACGCTTCCAGTCGACCGGCGACCCGTGGGAGGGAATCGAGCGCTCGACGGCGAGCATCGAATCACTGCTGGAGCTCGCCGAGAACGACGAGCGTGAGGGCCTCGGCGATGCGCCTTGGCCCCCGCATTTCCCCAAGGCCAAGGGCGAGCCAGCTCGCGTGATGCCGTCCCGCCGCAGGGCTGACCCGTAAGGGGACCCTACTCCGAGCGAAGCGCAAGTAAAGCTCGCGACGGTTCGGGCTGATGCAGGGTACAGGAAGGAGTGTTCGTGTTGAAGCTAAAGGGGGAACGACTTCCTACGGTACCGAACGGGTTGACTCAGCAAGATGTGGACGGATGCGCAGACGCAAGAGTCGCAACCAGAGCGCCAGCGCTAAGGTCGGAACCGCCAAAAGCGCCATTGGCCACCCCGCATCATCATCGGTCATCCCACCACCAATCATGATGAGGACGAGGTACCAAAGGACGACTTCGGAACTCGCGAGGGCGATGGTGAACAGCCCGCGAGGCGATCGGTAGCTACGCCAACCCAACTGACGAACGCGTCGTCGGGTTCGCAACGCGGCTGCGACCGCTACCCATAACGCGAGCGCTACGGCGATCCAGGAGAGCGAGGCCCCTAGCCACACAGGCATTCGTTACTTGGGTCCCTCGACTTTGTGGCCTACTCGCACTTTCTTCTGTTGGAGCCCAGGCTTTCCGAGTTCGTGTTTGGACACCGAGACGACGCGTTTGGAGACTTCCTCGAAGCACTCGAAGGGGGTGAGCTTCGCCTGTTTGCTCTTGGGCATCAGACAAAGGATAGGCTCCAGACTGGCAGAGGGAGGCAGCAGTGGAACCCGCGGTGGGTTCTCGGGAGGGGGCCGTTCCGGGCGTTTGCCTTACTTGGTTCGCCACTCTCAAGACGGAAAACGTGGAGGGCTAAGTCCTATGACAGTCCCCATTAGCGGCTCCAAAGAAGAGAAAGCGCCCGGAAACGCCCTCCGTGCCTGGAGCCGAAGCTGCAAGAGCCACGGCACAATCGAGATGTGACTGCTGAGAGGCTGAACCCGGACAGGTTCAATGAGGCGACCTACGCCAACGACCCGAAGGTCGGCATATTCGTGGGCGAGCCGCGTAAGGAGATATGGATACCGGAGCGGTTGTTTGACCGCATGCGGCTAATAGCGGCGGCGTACGGGTTGCACATCCTGCCGTTGCTTGATGGGACCGCAGACATACTCTCGCTGGACTACCGGCAAGTCGCCGTCCTCCGGGATGAACTTACATTCATCGGAGAGCTAGTTCCTGATCCACTAATGGTTAATTACTTGGCTCCATTCATGGAGCTCGCCGCTGACGCTGCCTGGCGCGGCGGCGTGTTTCGGATAGAGCGACCGTGACGGCATTCACGCCCTTACCTCCTTCGGAACTTCTTAAACGATGCCTTAGCGTCTGACCAGATCACCGCAAGGGGGAACCCTCCCCATTCAGCGAAGACGAGTCACGAACAGCTTGGCTGTGTGAGGATTGCTCGTATGCCAGATGTCTGGATCGTCGACGCAGTAAGGACTCCGATGGGGCGCCACAAGGGGGCCCTGGCCTCCATCCGCCCCGACGACCTCGCCGCGCACGTAATCTCCTCGCTGGTGCAGCGGAACTCGGTGCCCCCCGAGGGCATCGACGACGTCTATTGGGGCTCCGCCAACCAGGCCGGCGAGGACAACAGGAACGTCGCCCGCATGGCGGCCCTCCTGGCCGGGCTCCCGGTGACCGTTCCGGGCGCGACGGTCAACCGGCTGTGTGGCTCGGGGCTCGAGGCGGTGAACTGCGGCTACCGCGCCCTGCGGGCCGACGAGGGAACCGTCGTGGTCGCGGGAGGCTCAGAGTCGATGACCCGGGCCCCCTTCGTTCTGTCCAAATCCGACTCGGCTTGGGGTCGCGACGTCGCCATGCACGACACCACCCTGGGATGGCGCTTCACGAACCCCAAGCTGAAGGCCCGCTACGGCGCGCACCAGATGGGCGAGACGGCCGAGATCAACGGTCGCGACTATGGGATCAGCCGCGAGGAGCAGGACCTCTTTGCGCTGAACAGTCACCGGCGGGCGGTCGAGGCGCGCGACGAAGGACGGTTCAAGGACGAGATCGCCGCGGTGGAGATCCCACAGAAGAAGGGCGATCCCCTGATCCTCGACGCCGACGAGCCGCCGCGGCCTGACACCTCGATGGACAAGCTCGGGCGACTGAAAGCCGCCTTTGAAGAGGGCGGGACCGTAACCGCAGGCAACTCCGCCGGATTGAACGATGGGGCAGCGGCACTTCTGCTGTGCACCGACGAGATGCTCCAGCGCCAGGGTTGGAGCCCCATGGCCCGGATCGTCACCACGGCGGTAGCGGGCGTGGAGCCGCGCATCATGGGGATCGGACCGGTTTACGCGACCCGCAAGGCGCTCGAGCGTGCCGGCCTCGGCATCGAAGACATCGACCTGATAGAGCTGAACGAGGCCTTCGCAGCCCAGTCGCTCGCATGCATAAAGGAGCTGGGCCTCGACACCCAGAAGGTCAACGTCAACGGTGGCGCGATTGCGCTGGGACATCCTCTCGGGTGCTCGGGAGCCCGCATCCTCACCACGCTGGTCCACGAGATGGCGCGCCGGGAGGTCCGCTACGGGCTCGCAACCATGTGCATCGGTGTGGGGCAGGGGATCGCCACCATCGTCGAACGAGTGTGAACCCGCCGGCGGAGCTTGCCGAGCTTCTCGGCGACGGCGCGACCCTTACCGGCCCACAAGAAGCGCTCGACCACAGCCATGACTGGTCGGCCGGCGCCTTGCTCGACCTCAGGCAAGGCCGTGCCACGGCAGCTCGAGCTGCGTAGTCGGGCCTAGCTCTGTCCACCAAGTGAGCCAACTGCTCGCGTGGGCCCACGACACGCGCACGCCGGTGGTCCCGTTCGGAGGCGGCTCCGGAGTCTGCCGTGGCATAGAGCCTGACGGCCACGTGGTCGTCGACCTTCGAGGTCTCGACGCCATCATCGACGTCGACACCAAGAGCCGGCTCGCCACGGTCCAGGCCGGGGTTCTCGGCCCCCACTTGGAGCGGCGCCTGCAGGCCGAGGGGTTAACCCTCGGACACGAGCCCCAGTCGATGTCGATCTCGACCGTTGGAGGCTGGATCGCAACCAGGGCCTGCGGGCAGCTGTCCGCCCGTTACGGAGGCATAGAGGACCTCGTGGCGGGTCTCGAAGCGGTCCTGCCCGGTGGGCGTGTCGTGAGGTCGAAAACCGCGCCTCGACGGGCGACGGGCCCTGATGTCGCCTCCCTGATGATCGGCTCGGAGGGCACCCTCGGCATCGTCACCGAAGCGACGCTGCGACTGGCGCCCGTCCCGACCGAAAGGGTCAGCAGGGCCCTGTTGTTCGCGAGCATGTCCGAGGGAGTGGCCGCGTGCAGGTCGCTTGCTCAGTCGGAGTTGCGTCCGACGCTGGTTCGCCTCTACGACCGTGAGGACACGATGATCTTGCTCAGGCACTTTAAGGATCCGCCCGGTGGACCGTTGCTGTTGGTCGCCTTCGACGGGCCGCGCGCCGAGGAGCGAGCCGATCGCGCAGTCGAGATGACGGGAGCAACCGTGACCGACGAACGCTTCGCGGCCCACTGGTGGGAGCATCGCAACGACGCCGTGGCCGAGTTCAGGAAGGTGATGGCGGGGGAGGGCCTGCTCGGCCCCCACGCCTTGGTCGACACCATGGAGGTGGCGGGAACCTGGACCGTGCTGCGTGAGCTCTACCACTTGATGAAAGACGCGCTCGGTCGTCACGCCGACCTCGTGGGCTGCCACCTCTCGCACGTCTACACCGACGGTGCCTGTCTCTATTTCACGATGGCCTCTGCGTGCTCCTCCGATGATCAGCGCGCGACCAGCTCGGGCTCTGGTGGGACACCGGAATGGAAACGTGCCTGGGGGCCGGCGGGACCATCAGCCATCATCACGGGATAGGTCGTTTGAAAGCGAAGTGGCTGGAACGGGAGCTCGGCGGCTTCTCGGAGCTGCTCCATGCGATCAAGCGCGCAGTCGATCCCCACGGGATCATGAACCCGGGAGCTCTCGGCCTGTGAGCTCGCCCTACGGACGCATGGCTCTGATCTGCAACTCCAAGGCCGGGCGCGGTGGCGTTGCGAGGTCCCTCCCTGAGATCGAGAGGTACCTGAAGGAACGCAATCTCGAGTACGACCTGCTGCATACAGAGGGGGCGGGCCACGCCACGCTCTTGGCGCGGCAGGCGATCGAAGGGGGAACCAAGCTCGTCGTCGCCGTCGGGGGCGACGGCACTATTCACGAGGTCGTAAACGGGATGATGGACAACGACAAGGCGCTCAACCCAGAAGCTCACCTGGGAGTCGTCGCCGCGGGCACGGGATCCGATTTCATCAAGACCTTTGGGATCCCCCCCACGCCGAGTCACGCGGTGGTGCATCTCGACGGCCCTGAAGCGTTCACGATCGACATCGGCAAGATCACCTTTACGCAGGACGGCCGCGACGCCGTGCGCTACTTCGCCAACGTCGCAGAGGTGGGAATTGGCGCCGACGTCGTGGCGCGCGCTCAGACCCTTCCGCGCTGGCTCGGCCCCACCGTCTACCTCTTCGCCTTCTGGCTCACCATCCGCAAGCACAGAGCTGCGCAGGTGACGGTCGATCTCGTGGACCGGAAGTACGAGGGGCCGATGAACAACCTGGTGGTCGCCAACGGGCAGTTCTTCGGTGGGGGCATGAAGATCGCTCCCAAGGCCGCCCCCACCGATGGGCTGCTCGACATCCAGATAGAGCACGCAAGAAAGCGTGAGGCGATCGCCATCATGCCCAGGGTCTACAAGGGCCAGCACGTCCCGCACCCCGACATCTTCGAAGCCAAGAGGGTCAAGGCATCGATCGCGTCGGACAGGCCCCTGCGAGTCGAGGCCGACGGTGAGGTCCTCGGCTACTCCCCGGCGACCTTCGAGATCCTGCGCGACGCCATCTCGCTGAAGGTCTAGGGCAGCTCAGCCGCTCGTGTTGCCAAGCCAGCGCTGGAGGTCGTGCGCGAGGCGGTCGGGGAACTCGATAGGGAGGTAGTGAGTCGCCTCGTCGTAGACCTCGAGCTCGGCCCCCGGAATCGCGCGGGCCATGTCCTGCATCACTCGAAGAGGAGTGAACTGGTCCCGCTCTCCGGCCACCAGTAGCGTTGGCGCCTGGATCGTCCCCAGCAGCTCCGGAGCCGCATCCCCCGCAACCGCTTCGTAGCTCGCAAGCAACTCCCGCATGTCCATCGACGCCATGTCCTTCAACATCTCGACCAGAACGGGGATGTCGGCGGTCGGCCCGATCATCCCCGACTGGCGCACGAGACCCGCAAGCTCCGGCCGGCGCGTGACCGTCCTGAACGCTCCACCCAGGTAGGCGGAGAAGTGCTTGGCGACGCCGACGACAGAGGGCAGCAACGACATCACCTCGAGATGGCGGAGCGCCCGCGTCACGCCGCGCCCGGTGCCACCGCACACCAGAACCAAAGAGCGGACTCGATCGGGGTGCTCGTGTGCGATCTGGGCCGCGATCCGAGCGCCAGAGCTCCATGCCACCAGAGCAAAGGGCTCGATGCCGTAGTGATCGAGAACCGCAATCCCGTCCTGTGCATGGGCGCTTGCATCTCGGCGATCCGAGGCGGGGGGGCCCGAGCCGTGCTGACCCCTGAGGTCCCAACTCACCAGCGGCCTGGCGACGCGCATGGCGGACAGAGTCGGACGCCACACCGTTAGGTTGGTGCCCACCGCGTTTGCGACAACCAGCGGCGTCCCCGAACCGTCCTTTTCGTAGACCGGCGCGATAGCGGTGCCGTCGAAGGAAGTGACGAGGTCCCGCCCATCTTTGGGCAGGGGAAGGCTCATCCGGTTCCGGTGGTGGGGAGCCCGCGCGGCACGAAGCCTCTGGCGAGAGCAATGCCCCGCTCCCGCTCGAGGTCGATCCTGTGGGCCTCGACCTGCCGGACTCTCTCCTCCTCCGACCAGCCTTGAGCGCGAGCCATGACCTCGGGGGCCCGGCTCGCCGGCGAGATCCCTCCTGCCGGATCGATCAGCGACAGCCGGGTCCTTCGGGCGAGCACATCTGAGAGCTGCACCGCCATCTCGGCCCCCGCGCAGTAGAGGACTTCGGCTTCGAGCGGCAGATGGCCGGGGACCAGCGGGCCGGCCAGGTCCTCTTCGGCCGCGACGTCGAGCACCGCAAGCGCCCGGTCGCCGTAGCAGCGGACCAGGTTTGCCGCCGCATCGCTCGGTATGCCCATGCGCTGAGCTCGCCTGCCGGCCGCGAGTTGCAATGCGCCGAGATTGCTGCAGCCAAGCCTGATCCAGCGAGTCCGTGACTTCGACCGAGCCTCCAGGTCGTTCGCGACCCGGCCCACCGCGTCCTGGGCCATGCGCCTGTAGGTGGTGAGCTTGCCTCCCGTGATGCCGACGATGCCGGGAGCGATGTCGTAGACCGCGTGCTTGCGAGACAGGTCCGCCGTGGCCCCCGCCTTTGCTGCGATCAGGGGCCGAAGGCCCGCCCACGCGCCCGCGATGTCGTCGTCGGTCAGGCTCAGCTCGAACGCCGAGTTCAGCGCCTCGAGACAGTAGCGGCGATCCTCCGGCTCCACCGAGGGATGGTCGAAGTCGCCCCGGTACGGCGTGTCGGTCGTGCCCACGATCACGCTGTCCAGCCACGGGATGACGAACAGCATTCTCTTGCGCTCGGCGTCGGGGATGAAGCCGGCGGCACCTCCCATCGGCACCAATGCCTTGGGGAAGACGAGATGAATGCCCTTGCTGGGCCTCAGGCGGGGGGCGGCCCCGTCCTTGGCCATCGATTCCAGGCGATCGGCCCACACCCCTGCGGCGACGATGATTCTTTTCGCCCTGACTTCGAACACCTCTCCCGTGACGGTGTCCTCGACCAGCGCAGAGCAGATCTCGTCAGACCCCTCGAGGTCCCGCACTGCTGCGTAGTTGGCCACGGTGGCGCCGAGGCGCACCGCCTGCACCAGGACCTCCATGACTAGCCGCACGTCGTCGGTCTTGCTGTCGTAGTAGGTAAGGCCTCCCCGGAGCTTGCCCTTCGGCAGCGGAGGCACCAGCTCCTCGAGCCTCGACTGGTCGACGTAGCGGTGCAAGCTCGTGTTCTTGAAGCTCGCCAGGGCGTCGTAGGCCCACAGGCCCACCCCGAACTTGGCTCTGAGCCACCTGTCCGATATGGGGATGACGAAGGGGATGGTCTCGACCAGCTGCGGCGCAAGTCGGCCGAGCAGCTCGCGCTCGGTCGACGCCTCCCGGATCAGCGAGAACTCTCGCTGCTCGAGGTAGCGCAGGCCCCCGTGCACCAGCTTCGAGGACTTGCTCGAGGTCCCGGAAGCGAAGTCGAAGCGTTCGACGAGGCCGGTGCGCAGGCCCCTCGAGGCCGCATCGAGGGCGATCCCGGCTCCCGTTATCCCGCCACCGACGACCAGCAGGTCGAGGGGGCCCCGGCGGGAGGCGGCGAGGCGCCCCAGCGCCCTGTCCCGCGATCCCAGACCTCCAGTGATCACAGCACCAGCCCTATCGCCCAGCGCACCACCGTGACCAGGCCGATCAGCACGAAGACGGCCCCGAACAGAACAAGGGGGCCGAGCCACCAATCCATCTGCCGTCGCAGAGGCTCCTCCGACTGGCCCTCAGACTCGTGGCGAACCACCAGCTGTGGCCCCCCGAGCTGGTTGAAGTGCAGGTGATCCCGCTTGCCCTCGATGACGTCGGCGAGCCCCTGCAGGAGATCGATGATCTCCTCGTCTCCTACCGACACCGTCGCCTCGGGCAGCGGATTGCCACGCTGGTCTTCGATCTTCATGCCCGTCTCTTTCGTAGTCGTTTCTGCTCGCGGTTATTCTCCCGCACATGCCGGCCGACCTGCGGCTCCTCGATGACGACGAGCGCTCGCTCGTCGGGCTAGTGCGTGAGTTCTGCGATCGGGAGGCCCGCCCCCAGAGCCACGACTTCGAGTCGAAGGAGCAAGACCCGGCCCCCCTGTACCGCCAGCTGGCCGAGCTGGGCATCACCGGGATCCCCTTCCCCGAGGAGCACGGAGGCGCGGGCCAGTCCTACTCGACCTACCTTCTCGTCATCGAAGAGCTCGCCCACGCCTACCTCTCGTTGGCGATCGGCCTTTCTGTGCACACCCTGTGCGCCTTCGCAGTCAACCAATTCGGAACCGACGCCCAGAAAAAAGAGGTGCTGGCCAGGCTCACGACGGGGGAGTGGTTCGGCGCCTACTCGCTGTCCGAGCCCGGCTCGGGCTCGGACGCCGCGGCGCTCTCGACCAAGGCGGCACGCTCGAACGGCGGTTACTCGTTGAACGGGGGCAAGGTCTTTTGCACCCGGGGAGCCGAGGCCGACGTGGTCCTGATGATGGCGCGCACCGGCCCGGAGGGAGCACGCGGCATCACGGCCTTCCTGCTCGAGAAAGCAACGCCCGGCTTCAACGGGGCCAAGAAGGAAGACAAGATGGGCTGGCGCAGCTCTCCGACCTGGTCGCTGACGCTCGACGACGTCGAGGTGCCCGACTCGAGAAGGCTGGGGGACGAGGGCATCGGCTTCAAGATCGCCCTTGCCTCGCTCGACTCCGGCCGGCTCGGCATCGCGGCGTGCGGAATAGGCCTGGCCCAGGCCGCGCTCGACGCGACGCTCGCGTTCACCACCGACCGTGAGCAGTTCGGCAGGCCGGTGGCCGCCAACGAGGGAGTTCAGTTCATGCTGGCGGACATGGCGACCGGAATCGAGGCCGGACGCCGGCTGTACCGGCATGCGGCGCGCTTGAGGGACGCGGGCGAGGACTACAGCCTCCAGGCCGCGCAGGCCAAGCTCTTCTGCACCGACGTCGCGATGAAGGTGACGACCGATGCCGTTCAGCTCCACGGCGGCTACGGCTACATCACGGAGTACCCGGTCGAGCGGTTCATGCGAGAGGCCAAGGGCCTGCAGATCGTCGAGGGCACGAACCAGATCCAGCGCTACGTGATCGGCCGGCGTCTCACGGGGGCCTGAAGTGCAGCAGGCGCTTGCCTACCGAAAGAAGTACTTCACGATCGTCGCGGCGGCAGGGGTGGTGATGGGCCTCTTTGCCTTCTTCTTGCAGGGCAGCTTCGACTCGGGCAACGGCCCGGACGCGGTCACTTACGGCGCGCTGGCCTTCTCTTGCCTGTCGCTCCTCTTCTTCGGCTTCTACGCCTTCGACCCGAGCCGGGTCCGAGCGCGGTTCGAGAGCATCAAGGAGTCGCCTCCGGTCCTCCCAGAAAGCAGTGCCGAGAGGCTGGTGCCTCGGCGGCTTCAGGTATCGAGCCTCCTCGGTCCCCAGGCACTGCCGCGCTCTCTCGAGGAAGTAGGCAAGACGCTGGCGGCCCTCGCCGCAACCTTAATAGCCCAGCCGATATTGATGGGCAGCGTCGTGTTCACCATCACAGGAGACCTGTGGCGGCAACTTCTGTTCTTCCCAGTAGCACTCCTCGCAGGAGTCGCCTACTGGTTCCGAATACGCGCCGCTCTCGAGCGCCTGAGCAAGTCTGACCTCACCTAAGCCAATGGCTACCGGTGAGGAAGACGTCCTCCTGCTGCGCGTCCGTGCTGGCGAAATCTTGGAGGGCGGATCGTGGGTCTACGCATGGCTACAGGCGAGTGGAGATCGCAAAGTCATCTATGTGGGCGCTACGGGGATGCATCCCGCGACCCGCGCCTGGCTCCATCTCCACAACCCGGATCCCGAGGTCGGACGGATTCTCGCGCGCTATCCAGCGGCGAAGGTTGATTCCTTGGACGTCTTGGCCATGCGCCTGCCTCCGGAGGTGTCAAGAGTGGAAACAAAGCTTGCGTTGATCGCTCGCTTGTCGAGGGAACAGCTTCTTTCCGAGCGCTACGTGGGTGGCGCGCCAGAAGAGGACGTCCATGTCCCCTCGCGGTGCAGTGAACAAGCCGAGCGCCTCCTCTCTCACATCGCAGCGCACATCCGCCGCTAGGGCCGTCAAGGAAGCGTCCGTTTGCTCCAGGCCTCCGAGTCGGGCAGTTTGGCCATCGACAGTTCCGTCATCCTGATAAACCGGGCACCGTCACAGTGGTGGGTAAACTCGGAAACGATCTGAAGCGAGGCACGTTCGCCAGCATCTTGCGGCAGGGAGGCCTGAAGGGGGACCGTCCATCATGAACGAATACCTGGTCGTCATCGAGGGATCAGGAGATTCATTCTCCGCCTTTGCTCCCGACCTCCCCGGTTGCGTTGTCGCGGGTGACAGTCCAGAAGAGGTCGAACAACTCATGGCCGAAGCCGTGGCATTGCATATCGAAAGCCTTCGGTCTCACGGGGAATCGGTCCCGGAACCGCAGCGCGCGGCCCGTTACGTTGCCATCTAAGTTTCCGTGAGCTCGCTCTCCCAGGCTTCAAGGTGACGCCATGCCGGGAAGGGCGTTGCAGGGGCCCAGTTAGACATCCCGGAGACGGCGGACCATGATACCTGGGGTCACAATCGGGAGGTTCCCTGCATCGGCCTTTTCGAAATGGCGGTCTCGGCTAACAAGGAGATCGGCCTTCGTCTGCAAAGCCAGGGCTATCAGGTAATCATCCTTGGGATCGTCGGGGACCACTCGAGCCGGATTCTCGGGGTTGTCGAAGAGCAAGCCTTCTTCCGCCAATCGAGCGGCGAAGCCTTCCACTTCTTCCGGGGTGATGTGGTACTTGCCCCTATACGCAATAAGGCCTTTATGACTTCATCAATGAGTTGAGGGCAAACTATGAGTTCGAACTCGCCCTCCAACCAAAGATCGAGCAATTTAGAGGTGGCTCCCGAGGGCGTCAGCGCGCCTGCGATAAGGCAATCGGCGTCAATGACGATCTGGATAGCTAAGGCTTTCTCTTGCGGCCGCTTTCCGCGCGAACCTCGTGGACGACCATGGAGGCGAGCTCCAGCGCTTCCTCCTCATCCAGCCGAGCTTTCGACCTGATCCGCTCAACGACACCCAACCCTTCCCTTAGGGCTGCTTCCAGAACATCCGATTGACTGCGATGCGACCGGGCGGCCCGGACCCTGACCTGGCGCATCAAGTTCTCGTCGATCGAGAGGGTTGTCTTCACCTTCGCCATAGAGCCATCTTGCCATACCACCATAGTGGCGGCGTACCGGGCCCCCCAGATCGCAGCCCTTACCCCTCGGGCATGGACAGCATCGGCCTTCGTTCGAAAGGCCGCGATAGCACGATGGTCGACCGAGTCGTGACCTCGAGCTTGGCCCTGAGCGCGTCGAGCAGCTCCTCCAGGGCCTGGGTGCTGGGGGCCCTGACCAACAGCACGTAGGAGTTGTCGCCCGCCACGGAGTAGCAGGACTCGACCAGTGGGAACTCGGCGATCTTGGCCGGGACGTCTGCGGGGGACGCCGGCTGCAGGGCCAGGCTCACGAACGCGGTGATCGGAAAGCCGGCGACCTCGAGGTCGATCTCGGCCCGGTACCCCTTGACGACGCCCTGACGCTCGAGCTTTCTGATGCGGTCGTGGACCGACGAGGGGGCCAGTCCCACTCGGCCGCCGATCTCAGCGTAAGTGAGCCGATCGTCCTGCTCGAGGAGACTCGCGATCATGCGACTCTTGGCATCCACTCCGAATGTCCTTCCGGTATAGTGATGATCTGCCTAATAGCATTAGGTACAGGGGGAAGAAACGCAACCAACGGAGCACGTCCATGACGACACCCACCACCTCCATAGCGCATAGGACTCCCAAGGCCCACGCGAGCCCCCAGCCGTACCGCTATCCGCCCGAGCGTGCCTTCGTCGAGCCCGATTGGCGGCGCCTCCCCGGCTACAAAGACGTAACGGGAGGCGAGTGGAACAGCGCCAAGTGGCAGCGCCAGCACACCGTAAAGACACTCGACCAGCTTCTGCGGGTCTATCAGGACCTCATCCCGCAGGACCTCGTCGACTCAATAAAGCGGGATCAGGCCGAGCGAGCGACGATGTCGATGCTGGTGCCCCCACAGATGCTGAACACGATGAACGAGCACGACCTCTGGGTCGATCCGATCAGGCGCTACATGATCCCGGCGTTCGGAGACCGGCACCCCGAGTGGGCGAGTCATCCCTTGGCCGAGCGCGACAGCCTCCACGAAGCCGACATGTGGGCGGTCGAAGGGCTCACGCACCGCTATCCCACCAAGGTGCTCGCCGAGCTGCTGTCCACCTGCCCTCAGTACTGCGGGCATTGCACCCGCATGGACCTCGTCGGCAACAGCGTTCCTCAGGTCTTGAAGTACCGCTTCGAGTCAAAGCAAAGGGACCGCTACGCCGCCATCCTCGATTACCTTCGCCGGACCCCTTCGGTCAGGGACGTGGTCGTGTCCGGAGGCGACGTCGCCAACCTGCCCATCAACCACCTCGTCGAGTTCGTGTCGGCCCTCATGGACATCGACAACATCAGGGACATCAGACTGGCGACCAAGGGACTGATGGGCCTGCCACAGCACTTCCTCCAGGACGATGTTCTGCGTGGCCTCGAGAGCCTCGCCACTAAAGCCGTCGATCGTGATGTGGACCTCGCGGTGCACGTGCACGTCAACCATGCTCAGTCGATCACTCCGCTGGTTGCAAAAGTCGTCAAGAAGCTGCATGCCATGGGCTTCAGAGACGTGCGCAATCAGGGAGTGCTCATGAGGGGCGTAAACGACTCACAGAATGCCCTTCTGGACCTCTGCTTCGCACTGCTCGATAACGCGAAGATCATGCCGTACTACTTCTACATGTGCGACATGATCCCGAACTCGGAACACTGGCGGCTGGCGGTGCACGAAGCCCAACAGTTGCAGCATTCGATCATGGGCTACATGCCGGGGTTCGCAACACCTCGCATCGTGTGTGACGTGCCCTTTGTCGGCAAGAGGTGGGTGCACCAGGTCGATGCCTACGACAGGACCAAGGGGATCTCCTACTGGACCAAGAACTACCGCACCGGCATCGAGTTCGACGACCCCGATGCCCTCACAAGAGGTCATGAGTACTACGACCCCATCTACACCTTGCCGGAAGAGGGCCAGGACTACTGGCGGAAGCGCGCAGTCGAGCCGGCAACCGCGTAGGACAAGCCATGGATCTGTTCGGAGTTCATCGCTCGATCGAGCCTCGCGGTGTCCTGCCCCAGCAAGCGCGTGTATTGGATGCCGCGTCCCCCCTGCGAGAGGACGAGATGGCGGTCGAGGTCGAGTACCTGAACATCGACTCGGCGTCGTGGGCCCAGTTGCGCCACGAGAGCGGTGGCTCCGCAGAGGCTATGGCCGACCGGATCAAGCAGATAGTTGCCACTGCGGGCAAGATGCACAATCCCGTGACCGGCTCCGGGGGAATGCTGGTGGGGCGGGTATCGGAGGTCGGCGCGCACAGAGGTGAGCCGTCGGTCGGCACCCGCATCGCATCGCTTGTATCCCTGACGCTGACTCCTTTGAGCTTGGATGAGATCGTTCACCTCGATCCCGCCTCCGAAAAAGTCAAGGTAAAAGGACGCGCCATCTTGTTCGGCTCCAGCATCTACGCAGAGGTACCGGACGACCTCGACGACGAGGTAACGCTGGGCGCTCTCGATGTCTGCGGCGCACCCGCGTGGGCCGCCCGCTTGGTGCAGTCCGGTATGAGGGTCGTCGTGATCGGAGCGGGGGGCAAGTCCGGGATGCTCGTCAGCGCGCAGGCGGCGCGCTCCGCGGGCCCCACGGGCAGAGTGCTCGGTCTCTGCTGGCCGCAGGAAACTGTCGCCGCGGCCAAAGACGCAGGAGCCGAGGCCCTTGCCGTCGACTGCACCGATCCGGTAGCGGTGTCGTCGGCGGTGATCGAGGCGTTCGAGGGTGACCTCGCCGACCTCGTGTTCGTCTGCGCCAACGTGCCCGGCTGTGAGGGAGGTGCCCTCCTTGCGTGTGACGACGAGGGCCGCGTTGTGTTCTTCTCGATGGCGACCTCTTTCACGACTGCAGCGCTCACCGCAGAAGGTCTCGGCAAGTATTGCGAGATGACCATCGGCAACGGCTACGTTCCCGGGCACGCGCAACTAGCGCTGGATCTCGTCAGGAGCGAACCCCGCTTGTTGGAAAGGTTCTCGCAATGAGGACGCTGTTCCACGGCGGCGTCGTCCGCGCCGGCCTGTCGTTCGACCAGCTCGACTGGGCGGTCAGCGCCAGCGATCGCATCGTCGCACTTGGATCGGGCCAGCCACCGGCGGATGTCGATCGCCGGATCGACCTTCAGGCTGGCACGCTCATCCCTGCCTTTTGTGACGCGCACGTGCACCTTCCGGCCACCGGCCTGTACGCGGGCGGCATGGACTTCCGGGGGAGCGTTCGGCCGGCGCCATTCTGGACGCCTTCTCGAAGCATGCGTCGTCGAGTGACTCGGTGCTTTTCGGCGGAAACTTCGAGGACCCACTGGACAAGCCCCTGACCCGGACGCACCTCGACCAAGTGGTGGGGGAGCGGCCCGCGATGCTCGCGCGCCGACCTTCATTCCTGCATCGTGTCGAGCGCACTCCTCGGGCAACTGGACCTGCGCGACATAGAAGGCGTCGACCGAGACCAGCGCGGCGAACCGACGGGCTATCTGCGCGAGCAAGCGGCGTGTGGTGCGTGGAGCTGGTTCGAGACGAGCCTTCCGCGCGACCAGCAGATCAACGCCATCCGGGCGGCCGTCAAGCTGGCTTACTCCAAAGGCGTGGCGTCCCTGCACGAGATGTTCGTTGTCGAGTGGCGGGGCTGGGCGTCCTACGACGTCTTCAGGGAAGCGGTCGAACCTTGCGCATTGAACGTCGTCACTTATCTCGGGACGGACGAGGTCGACCGGGTGGCGGGGCTCGGCATGGATCGGATCGGCGGCGACTACTTTCTGGACGGTTCCTTCGGTTCACACACCGCGTGGATGAAAGAGCCCTTTGCGTCACCTCCGCCCGCCGGCTCTCCTCCTCACGGTATTGCGTACCGTAAGGACGACGATCTCTTCGATTTCTTCATGACGGCTCAGGATGCGGGGCTGCAGGTAGGGGTGCATGCAATCGGGGATGCGGCCATCGAGCAAGCCATAGTCACCTGGGAACGCGTCGCCGAAAAGGTGGGGGCGTCGGAAGTCCGGGCGCGTCGACACCGCATCGAGCACTTCGAGTGTGCCGGTGATGACCACATCCGGCGGGCGGTTGCACTCGGCCTTCGCGCCAGTGTGCAGCCCGCCTTTGACGCCTATTGGGGAGGAGAATCCGGCCTCTACTCGCAGAGAATCGGCTGGGAACGAGCTTCCCAGATGAACCGCTTCAAGACGATGGTGGACGGTGGCCTTGCCCTGGGAGTGGGATCGGATTCGACGGTTACGCCGCTCGACCCCTTCCTGCAGATGAAGGCGCTCAGAAGCCACCACGTCGCGGGACAGCGGCTGGACGGACAAGCTGCACTCAGGCTCCACACGCTCGGTTCGCACATCATGGCGGGGCAGGAGCGGGACAGGGGAACCATCGAGGTGGGCGCGCTCGCGGACCTCGCGTGGCTGGATCGAGACCCCGTGGCGACCGGCCCGGAAGACCTCGAGAGCACCGAGGTCCTCGGAACCTGGGTCGGAGGCCGGCGGGTTCATCCCGACGCCGAAGCGGAGGCCGAGTGAAGACGAAGAAAGAGTTCGTCCGGCCCACCGGCCGTCTTCGCATCGACCAAGCGTCGTTGATCGAGTGCCGCGATCTGGCCGCGGAGATCGCTCGTCCGGTTGAGGAGCTTGCTGCGACCCACACGACCGTTTCCATCGAGCGAGCGTGCTTGAGGCTCGTCGGCGTGAGCGGCGTTGAAGGAGAAGGCACGGAAGCCGCCCCGATACCAAATCGAGTGGTCGACGAGATCAGAAAGACGATCGGACTCGAGCGGGGCGCCCTCGTTCCTTTCTTTCACGCGGTCGAGTCCGGCTGCGGAGACATCCAGTCGGCCGCCGGTGCGATCGCTGTAGGCGAGGTCATTCCCGAGTGGCCTTGGGGCGCCGATTTAGACCTCGCTCGGCAGCGCGCCGAAGCCGAGGCCGACGCTGCCGTGACGAGGATTCAGTCCGCCACTACCAGGCGCAAAGGAGCCATTGCCGCGGCAGGCGAAGCGAGCAAGCCCTGGTTCTATCTGATCGTCGCCACCGGCAACATCTACGAGGACATACCGCAAGCGCAGGCGGCGGCGCGCGAGGGGGCCGACGTCATCGCGGTGATTCGCTCAACCGGACAATCCCTGCTCGACTACGTGCCGTTCGGGCCCACCACCGATGGCTTCGCCGGCACCTTCGCAACGCAGGAGAACTTCCGGCTGATGCGGGCCGCACTGGACGAGGTGGGGGAGGAGCTCGGCCGTTACATCCGCCTGACCAACTACGCGAGCGGGCTTTGCATGCCGGAGATCGCCGCAATGGCCGCCATGGAGCGTCTCGACATGATGCTCAACGACTGCATGTACGGAATCATCTTTCGGGACATCAACATGCAGCGGACCTTTATCGACCAGCACTTCTCTCGCATGATCCATTCGCTTGCAGGCATCGTCATCAACACGGGCGAGGACAACTACTTGACGACCGCCAACGCGATCGATAGCGCTCACACGGTTCTCGCGTCACAGTTCCTGAACGAGCGGCTTGCTCTGGCCGCTGGTTTGCCACAGGAGCAACAGGGCCTCGGCCACGCGTTCGAGATTGACCCCGCCGTGCCGGATCAGATCCTTCTTGAGCTTGCTCACGCGCAGCTGATCCGCGAGTGCTTTCCGCACGCACCGCTCAAGTACATGCCGCCGACCAAGCACATGACCGGCAACGTGTTCGAGGGCTTCCTCTACGACGGCATGTTCAACCTCGTGGGCGCGCTCACGGGTCAAGACATCATCCTTCTGGGGATGATGACGGAGGGCATCCACACTCCTTTTCTGTCGGATCGGGATCTCGCCCTGGAGAACGCCAACTACATCTTCGGGGGTGCCGCGGGGCTAGCGGGTGAGCTTCGCTTCGAAGAGGGGGGCGCAGTCGAACGCAGGGCCGCGCAGGTGCTCGAGGAATGCCGTCAGATGCTCGCCAAGGTCGCGGACATCGGCATGTTTGCCGCAATCGAAGCTGGGATGTTCGCCGACACGGTGCGCACCCGGACGGGGGGCAAGGGCCTCGACGGTGTCGTGGCTCGTGATTCCGCCTACGTCAACCCCATCGCCGATGGATTGAGCGCCAAGCTGGGAGTCCTTCCATGCAAGTGAAGCCCTATGGGGACGCGACCAACGACGGCCTCGTGCAGCTCAGCTTCACTCTTCCCATCCGCGAGTCCGAAAGAGCCAAGCAGGCTGCGCTCGAGCTCGTCAGGAAGATGAACTTCACACGCCCCCAAGTCGTGCACATGAAGGGCATGGGGCCCGACTTCACCTTCTTCATCGTCTACGGGGCCACGCAGCACACAGTCGATCCGGACGACCTCGTGGTCCCGGAGCGAGAGTTCCCCGAGCTTGCCTACGGTGAAGTCAACCGCATCATCCGCGAGCAACTGAAGCGTCAGCTCGTGGTGGTCGGAGCGTGCACGGGGACCGACGCGCACACCGTTGGCCTCGACGCCATTCTCTCCATGAAGGGGTTTGCGGGCGACCACGGTCTCGAGTACTTCCCCGAGATGCGAGTCGTCAACATGGGGTCCCAGGTCCAGCCGTACGAGATTGTCGAGGCGGTGCAACGGGAGTCGGCCGATGCGGTGCTGGTGTCCCAAGTCGTAACGCAGCGGGACGCCCACATCGCTCACCTTAAGGAAGTGCGCGAGGCCCTCGAGGAAGCGGGTTTGCGTCGGGGCCTCATCCTCGTCGGTGGGGGCCCTCGCTTCTCTCCCGACCAGGCCGAAGAGCTCGGCTACGACAGGATCTTCGGCCGCGGCACGAGGCCCTCAGAGGTGGCCTCTTACCTTGCGTGGGCGGTCGTGAACCGGGCCGTGCCCCAAGCCGCGGAGGAGCAACATGCCTGACCGCCGCGACGACGCCGCGATCCAGTGGCTGCCGCCGCCCGGTCGAGTGCCTCTCTCAGTCCCTCCGGCGGTCGGAAATGCGGGCCGTGTGCTCTTTGTCGCTGCCCTGACCTCTTTCGAGGTGGGTAATCAGCTCAGGGTCTGGCTCGTAAGGCGGAGGGGGTTCCTGATCGAAACCTGCGGGTCTTTGGACTTCCTGTTGCTCTTCTTCGGTCACTCTTACCTCCTTTAGATTCCCAGCATAGCGGCGGTGATGAAGACCGCGGCAGCGGCAAGTGAGGCGACGG
>JAUJNI010000002.1:746126-750486 GCA_030446465.1 Actinomycetota bacterium | reverse complement strand
GGCGATCGCCACTACTACGCCCGCGAACCCAAGGACGATTCCTGCCTTGCTGTCCAGTCCCTCGAAATGCCGAATCTGGAGCTCGCGCTGGACACGAACCTCCTCGAACAGCACATCAATGGAACCCAGCCTCTCCATGGCTTCATGCTAGAGAGGTGGTGCGACATTCCCGCGAAGCTGTCACCGAGGCCGCGTGGCCGAGCCCTGAAGGCAGCCGGCCGGGGGTTCTTTGCTTAGCGGCGTCTGCCCGGGCGACTCCTGCGCAGAACCGGTTTGGTTGGAAGCGTCGCCACCAGCGGCTCGATCGCGGCCACCACCTCTCGGACCGTAGGGCGCTCGCCAGGATCCTTCGCTAGACAGGCCAAGACAATCTCGCCAAGTTGAGGCGGTACGTCGCGGGGAAGGGGTCGAGGGTCGCCCTTGAGCTGTGGGAACCGCACCGCAAAATTCGCCGAGTCTCGTTCCTTGTCGAACCCGGGCCGGGGAAACGGCACCGCTCCGGCGACGGCATGATAGAGGGTCGCCCCGAGCCCCCACACGTCCGCGGCCGCCGAGGGCTTCTCTACGGACGGGTCGCACTGCTCGGGTGCCATGTACGCGTCCGTGCCGACGTGCCCCGAGATCTTTAGAGCTTGTGAGAACGTCCGGGCGACGCTGAGATCTATGAGTCGGGGAGGAGCGCCCATGATGATGTTGCGGGGCTTTATGTCGAGGTGGATGACCCCTTGGGTGCCGAGGTAGTGGACTGCGGAGCAGATCTGGAGCGTCAAGGGCAGGAGCTGCTCCAGAGCGAGGGGGCCGTGCCGGCGAAGCAGCCGGGAGAGGTTCGGGCCCTCGAGATGCTCCATCACCAGGTGAGGGCGGTCTCCGACCGAGACGGCGTCGAATCCGCGCACCACCACTGGGTGGCGCAACTCCAGGAGATAGCGGCCCTCCCGCTCGAGCGCCGACAGCGCGTGCCGGTCGCTCACGAGGTGCGGGCGCAGGCACTTGGCGACTACCAGTGCGAAGAGGGCGTCATCCCATGCGAGGTAGGCCTCGTAGTCGGATCCCCCTCCCAAGCGCCGAAGCGCGAAGCGTCCGGGCGCGATCTCGTCGCCCTCGTCGAACCCCCAACGAGTCGGGTCGGCCTCGCTGAGCTCTTCGACCGGCAGGCGCTTCTCTTGTTCCTCGACTAACTCGTCTAGCTCCGGCACGTCGTATCCTCTTCCATGAAAGCGCAATCGGCACTCGTGCACCCGACCCTGAGCCGCCGGGCCCGGCATCCCAAGATTTTTGAACTATCTTCGTCAAAACCGTGAACTTTTTTCGACCTTCTGCCGATAAGGCACTTGTAGTCCCGAAAAGGCAAACCCGTCGTGAGGCGGGGGCGCAAAACCAGGGGTCTCGGGAATCCGAGATAGCCCAGTTGCCGAAGGAGGCAGAGATGGACCGAAACGTCGTAGCCGCCTACTACAGCCCTGTGGTGGCGGATGAGCAATACGAGAAAAAGCGCGACGGGTTGTTCTGGCTGTTCATAGCGCTCGCTTTCGCCTCAGCATTCGTGCTGTTGGTGGTGCGCTCGTCCCCCGCAGTCGCAGCCGTGAGCTCACAGATCGAAGCCCAAGAGCAGGACGACGATCCTGAGGGCGACGGCGGTGGCGATGACCCGGATGACGAGGAGACCGACGACATCTCCGCAGGCACCACGGCCGGCGACGTCTCTGCCGACACCCAGGCGACCGGTGACAGTGGTCGGGACAACTCCGCAGGCACCACGGCCGGCGACGTCTCTGCCGACACCCAGGCGACCGGCGACAGTGGCCGGGACAACTCCGCAGGCACCACCGCTGGCGACGTCTCGGGCCAGACTCTGACCGGCGACAGTGGCCGGGACAACTCCGCAGGCACCACCGCTGGCGATGTCTCGGCCAGACTGACGCGGCCCGGCGACAGTGGCCGGGACAACTCCGCAGGCACCACCGCTGGCGATGTCTCGGGCCAGACTGCGCTGACCGGCGACAGTGGCCGGGACAACTCCGCAGGCACGACCGCAGGCGACGTCTCGGGCCAGACTGCGCTGACCGGCGACAGTGGCCGGGACAACTCCGCAGGCACCACCGCTGGCGATGTCTCGGGCCAGACTGCGCTGACCGGCGACAGTGGCCGGGACAACTCAGCAGGCACCACCGCAGGCGACGTCTCGGGCCAGACTGCGCTGACCGGCGACAGTGGCCGGGACAACTCAGCAGGCACCACCGCCGGCGACACCTCGGGCCAGACGGGCCTCAACGACTGACCTGCACCAATAGTCACAGCAAAAGGGGCCGGAACTCCGGCCCCTTTTTCTGTAGTGCCCTTTGCGGTGTAAGAGGCTCGTCCCTGCTCCTTGGGCCATACCAAGCCAGCGGCTATCCGATTAGGTTGGCTCGGGGACAATGGTGGTCGTGCTTGCAACGACTCGAGTGCGGTATCGCTATCTCCTACTCCACCCCACCTTTACAGGCGCCGTGGCAGTGCTCGCAGTTAACGACCACTTGCTCAAAGGACATGCGCCGGGATGGCTCACCGGAAAGCTCAGCGACCTGGCCGGTGTCTTCGTCCTCACCATAGTGCTCTCGGTAGTGACCGGCCGGCCTCGGCTAGCGGCCGCTCTAACCGGCGTTGGGTTCCTGGCGATCAAGATTTCGATGGATGCCGCCGAGTGGGTGGCGCCCATCATTGGTGGAGTCACGCGCCAGGATCCTACGGACCTATTGGCCCTCGCTGTCTTATGGCCGGCGTACTCCTTGGCCGCGCGGTCAGTCGGACAAGGTCGTGGGTCGCCCACCGCTTCTCGTGCTTCTGTTCGCGGCTTCGGCGGCGGTCGCTCTCTTTTCGATGACTGCAACGAGTTGCAGTCCCGGCCCCGCCGTCAAGGGATTCGCCGCCGAAGGCAACTCGCTGTTTGCGCGAATCGATGAATATCGGAATGACCGGTGGGCGATGAGTCCCGACGGCGGTCTGACTTGGAAACCTGCGCCACAGAGGCCACCCGAACGCGCTGAGGAGATGCGTCAGGTGTGCACACCGGAGCAACATTGCTTTCGAGTGATCCCAGGTCGTCGCGTGGAGGAGCAATCACCAGGAGAGCCGTGGAGGCCCTCTTTCGAGTTCAGCGAGGAGGAGCTTCGAAGGCTGAAGCTTCGAACCGACTGGTCGTGCAGCTCGCTTGAGGATGGGTTCAACGCCGTGGCGCTGGTGAGCTACAACGACTCCACCCATGTCGTTGTGGCAATGGGCAGTCAGGGCGTGCTGCACCGTGAGCTCTCAGGGGAGTGGGAGCGACGACCCGTGCTTGGGCTGACGCCCACATCCGTGCAGGGACCGAGTTGGATCGCAAACCTGCGTTTCAGCGTCTTGGCACTCGGTTTGTTGAGCCCTGTGGTTCTGCTGCTTGGCCTCTTTCGCTCCCGACCTCTACAAGCGTTCGGAGCGTTTGGTTTATCCCTAGGGGGCGCCCTCGTGTTGCTGGTGATCTCGTTCGCTCTCTCGATGGCATGGGACTACATGATTACGGGCCCCCTGATCGCCGCTGCCTCCGTGACCGTCTTCGTCGCCTCCGTAAAGCTAGCATCACGCGCCCGCCCGCCACGGGGCTAATCGGAAGCGAACTGTTTGGTTCTACCAAGCAACGCCAGCAATCCGCTTGGTATAATGCTATCTTCTAGAGATGCGGTCGGCAACGGTATCCAGCAAGGGTCAGATCACAATCCCCGCAGAATTGATCCGTGCGCTTGAGATCGAGCCCGGGGCAAAGCTCTTGGTGGTCCCGGTCCACGGAGGCATCATGCTGCTTCGGCGGCCGGACTCTCTTACCGACGAGCTTGCAGGATCACTTGCGGGTACCTACCAAGACGCCATCGAATACATCGAGGCCGAGCGGCGCGAGTGGGGCTGAGGCGCTACGGGGCCGCGGTTCTTGATACCAGCACTTGCATCTACTTCCTCGAGGGGTCTCGGTCTGATGCCCGACGCCGGCTAATAGAGCCACTGGTTGCAGCTGCGGAAGCGGGCGACACGGATCTCTTCGTCTCAGCGCTCACCGTCACCGAGCTCCTGACGGGTCCGTTGCGAAGCGGCGACCTGGTCGCCGAGGCCAAGGCTCGACTATTCCTCTACGAGCTCTGTGTCCCTGTTCCGGTCGATGTCGAGGCTGCAGAGGCCGCCGCAACGATTCGATCCACTTACGGACTGCGTACTCCGGACGCCATCGTCTGTGCCACCGGCCTCATCACGGACGCCGAGGCAGTCATTGGAAACGACGCTCGCTGGAAGAAGGTCAAGGAGATTCCTTACGTGCACCTTGATGATCTTCGACCGAGTCGAAAGCAGTCCGACC
>JAUJNI010000002.1:633042-746026 GCA_030446465.1 Actinomycetota bacterium | reverse complement strand
CCTAGGCCTCCTCTCTCCGAGCGACCGCCAGCAGGTGACTGGAAGCCGCAAGCATCTCCGGCTCTCGTTCCACTAGCCGAGCCGCTTTGAACAGCGCTTCCCTCCGAGCCGGGTCGCTCCAGCGCCCTTCGAGATCGCCGACCAGGTAGCCGGGCCCTTCCACTTGGAGGACCTCAACCGCTTCGAAACCTGCCTCGGCCATCTCTTCAGAGAGCTCTCGCGGGAGATGGAAGTACCCGGTCGTGAATAGACCAGCTTCCCCCGGCCCCCGAAAAACCCCGGTCCGCACCGATTCCTCGACTATCCGGAAGACCTCTGGTTCGTGGAGCCGATCAAAATTTACGAGCAAGTCGAGGAGGGCCGCAAAGCGCGAGATCGCAGCAACGAAGACCAGACCGCCCGGCCTCAGCACTCGCCTCGCTTCCCGGAGGGCGAGCAATCGATCCCGTCGTTCTACGAGGTGGTAGAGAGGCCCCAGCAGCAGGACGGCGTCGGCCGACGCCGCCGGCCGCGAAAGGTCTCTGGCGTCCTCGATGTCCGCCGTAACCTCGGGATGAGCCGCTCGAGCTTGATCCACGTGAAGTGGGACCGGGTCGACCACGTGAACCCGGTGCCCTTGCTCGGCGAGCCACGCGGCATAGACCCCTGGACCTCCTCCGACATCCAGGATCTCCAGTGACTCCGAAGGAAGGAACCGCAGGATGATCTCCTGCGTGCGCGCCTGTTCGAGAGGACCTGAAGGGGAACCTCCGCTGAGGCGATCGACCTCGTTGCCCTTCTCGTAGTACCGACGCACTGCGGGGTCTAGTTCCACTGGCCAATTATTCAGGGCGGCGGGAAGCGACGCCATATTGGTGGTGCGCCGCTGGACTCCTCCCGCTCTGTATAGTGGGACCACCAGTGGGATTTAGGAGGGCAGATGGCCCGCACACACGTTGTCATGTCGGATGAGCTACTCAAGGCGATCGACGAGGTCGTAGGTCAGCGCGGTCGCAGCCGTTTCCTCGAGGAGGCCGCCAGGGAGAAGCTCGCCAAACTTGAGTTGGCGGAGGCAATCCTGGCCACCAAGGGGATCGCCAAGGGACCGGGCTACGAGCACTGGAAGGACGCGCAGGCGACCGAGGAATGGCTGGACAAGGTCCGCGGTCGCGAGCGGGCTCACTGATTCGGCTCTTGCTCGACACGTCGGTTCTCGTAGCTCACTTGCGAGGTGACGAAAGCGCCGCAGTCTTCATCCTTCGCAGCCTCAGCGAAGGAAACTCGCTCCACGCCTCGTGCGTAAATGTGGCCGAGGTCGAAGCTGGAGTGCGGCCGCACGAGCGAAAGGCTGCTCGCGCCCTGCTGAATCGCTTGGGCTACCTTGACACCACGCGGGAGGCCGCGGGCCGGGCGGGACGCTATCAGTCTAGTTTCGCTACAAAGGGATTGACGATTCCGACGCCTGATGCGCTCGTAGCGGGAACCGCTCGTGCGCACGGCGCCGTGCTCGTTACTCACAATGTGAAGCACTTCCCCATGCCCGACGTGCGGGTGCAGAGTTTGTCGTAGGCGCTGAGTAGAGTTGCTGGCGAGCCAGATAGGGGAGGGCGGAGCGTCGTGCCACCGGTGCTGATAGACAATCCAGTAGTCAATTCCCGTTGACGGACGGCCGTTACTTTGGCTTGTCGGACGGCATCACACGACTGGTCGAAGTAACCTAGGGGAACGACGGGCGCATGAAGGAAGGAGAGGACATTGAGGACCAGGACCGTTCTTGCATTCGCTGTGTTGGTGCTGCTGTCGGCCTCGGCCTGCGACGGGGAGGGTGGGGAATTCAACGTCGATCTGACGGGGGAGAACGAAGTGTGCGACGACCCGGATGCCTGCGGAGGAGAGGGGTCAGGCTCTGCAACGGTGACGATCGATCCCGACCAGAACGAGGTCTGCTACGAGATCGACCTCGAGGGAGTCGAGGGCACAAATGCATCCCATATCCATGAGGCCCCCGAAGGTGAGGTCGGTGATGTAGTCGTCGACCTCGCTTATACGGGGGATGACTCCGGGGCCGACGACTGTGTCGATGGGGTCGACGAAGGCGTGCTCGAGGACATTCTCGACAACCCGTCCGACTACTACGTCAACGTCCACACCGAGCAGCTACCAGACGGAGCGGTACGCGGCCAACTAGAGAGTTGAGCCACCTGAGGGCCGCTGAGCAGCGCGACCGAACACCCCCCGTCGACGAGCGGCAACCTTAGTTCCCGCCGAGGTACCCAGCTGCTACCAAAGGGCGAGTCAACCCGGGGCAGCATCGGCAATGGGCAAGTCCGTGGGTTTTCGTCCCAGGCCCTGAGTAGAGTTGGCGGCGAGCCAATCAGGGGAGGCAGGGCGTCGTGCCACCGGTGCTGATAGAGAACCCAGTCATCAACTCGCCGTTTAGCGAGCCGGCCCGGCACTTCCGCTTCTCGGATGAGGGCATCACCAACGAGATCGTCGAGGAGCGAAGAGCAAGCTCCTACTTCGTGCCGATCGCGGCCTCCAAGAAGAAGGGCAAGCAAGCCGCCTTCGAGACCGAATGGACCCAGGACCGCGTCGAGGAGAGCAAACACACCAACAGGATCCGCTTCCAGGTCAACCGCTGGCGGCTCAACGGCCGCCCCGGCGTCACCAGGACGACCCGCAGGCTGCTTGACTACTGGACCCGCGAGGAGCGGGAGAGAAAGCTCTTCTTCTGCCAGATCGAGGCCCTCGAGACGGCCATCTACATCACCGAGGTCGCCAAGAAGGACGGCGCCCAATGGATCGAGAACGATCTGCGCGATTACAACGAGAAGGCCAACCCCGGCCTCTATCGCATGGCCTTCAAGATGGCCACGGGCAGCGGCAAGACGGTCGTCATGGCGATGCTCATGGCGTGGCAGGCCCTCAACAAGCTGGCCAACCCATCCGACCGGCGGTTCTCCGACGCCTTCTTGATCGTCACGCCGGGGATCACCATCCGGGACCGGCTCCGAGTGCTCCTTCCCAACGACCCCAACAACTACTACCGCGAGCTCGACCTCCTCCCGCACGATCTCATGGCCGAGCTCAACAAGGCCAAGGTCCTGATCACCAACTTCCACGCCTTCAAGACTCGAGAGCTGACCGACGCCAGCAAGCTCGCCAAGTCGATCCTGCACGGCGGCAAGGCGGGCGCCTTCGCCGAGACCCCCGAGCAGATGGTGCGGCGAGTGACCAGAGAGCTCGGCGCAAAGCGCAACATCGTCGTCCTCAACGACGAGGCTCACCACTGCTACCGGCGCAAGGCGGCCGAAGACACCGAGAGGCTGACCGGCGATGAACGCAAGGAGGTGGAGACCCGAGAGGAAGAGGCGCGGGTGTGGATCTCCGGGCTCGAGGCGGTCAAGCGCAAGCTCGGCGTCAAGGTCGTCTACGACCTGTCGGCGACTCCCTTCTTCCTCAAGGGTTCCGGTTACCCAGAGGGCACCCTGTTCCAGTGGGTGGTGTCCGACTTCTCGCTGATCGACGCCATCGAATGCGGCATCGTCAAGGTCCCTCGGGTGCCCGTGTCAGACGACACCATGACCGGCGACGGTCCGGTGTTTCGTGACCTGTGGCTCCGCATCAGAGGAGACCTTCCGAGGAGGGGCCGTAAGACCGACGCGCTGGAGGGGCCCCCGAAGCTCCCCGCCGAGCTCCAGGCCGCTCTCCACAGCCTCTACGGCAACTACGTCAAGTCCTACAAGCGCTGGCAAGAGGCCGGCCTCATGGATTCCGATCGGGCCACGCCGCCGGTCTTCATCGTGGTCTGCAACAACACCAACGTGTCCAAGCTGGTGTTCGACTACATCGCCGGCTTCGAGAAGGGCTTGCCGGACGGCGGCACAACGGTTGTGCCGGGCGCGCTGGACTTGTTCAGCAATGCGACGCAAGACGGCGCCTGGAGCAACCGCCCCAACACCATCCTGGTCGACAGCCGGCAGCTCGAGTCGGGCGAGTCGATGAGCGACGCCTTCAAGAAGGTCGCCGGGAGGGAGATCGAGGAGTTCAAGCAGGAGTACCGCATCCGCTTCCCCGGCAGGGACCCCGAGGAGCTGGCCGACGAGGATCTCCTCCGAGAGGTCATGAACACCGTGGGCAAGCCGGGCAAGCTTGGGGCGCGCGTGCGCTGCGTCGTGTCGGTCTCGATGCTCACCGAGGGCTGGGACGCCAACACCGTGACCCACATCCTCGGCGTCAGGGCGTTCTCCACGCAGCTTCTGTGCGAGCAGGTCGTCGGCCGAGGGCTGCGGCGAATGAGCTACGTGCCCAACGACGACGGCATGTTCGAACCCGAATACGCAGAGGTCTACGGCGTGCCGTTCTCGTTCATCCCGAGCGCAGGCACAAACCCCAACCCGAAACCGCCGCGGCTGGTGACGCGGGTGCGGGCCCTCGAGGACCGCATCGACTCGCAGATCACCTTCCTCGGCTCACCGGCTATCGCTACGAGATCCCCGACGGCAGGCTCGAGGCGACCTTCGACGAGGACTCGCTGCTCGCCCTCTCGACCCAGGACGTGCCCACCAAGACCGAGCTCAGGCCCATAGTTGGGGAGATCACCATCGACAACCTCGACGACCTCGAGCGACGGCGCGAGCAGGAGGTCGTCTTCTTCCTCGCCAAGCTCGTCCTCGAGAAGTACTTCGGCGATGGGGACGGCGGCGTCAAGCCGTGGCTCTTCCCGCAACTCTTGCGCATCAGCAAGCGCTGGATCGATGAGTGCGTCACGCTCAAGGACAACACCTTCCGCAACTTCTCCTGCTTCACGAGCACGGCCACGACGCGCCGGACCGCATCTACAAGGCGATCACCGCCTCGCACTCGGCAGCGCCGCTCTTGCGCCCGATCCTGCACCGCTACGAGCCGCTGGGCTCGACCCGCTGGGTCGACTTCGACACCACCCGGACGACCTACATGACCAGAGCGGACAAGTGCCACGTCTCCCACGTCGTCGCCGACTCGGGCTGGGAGGTCAAGATGGCCGAGACGCTCGAGGACATGGACGAGGTCGTCGCCTACGTCAAGAACCACGGCCTCGGCTTCACCATCCCCTATACCTTGAACGGAGTCGAGCGCAGCTACATGCCCGACTTCATCGTGCGGATCGCCGACGGAGCCGACGAGCCGCTGAACCTCATCATCGAGGTCTCCGGCCAGGCCAAGAAGGACAAGAAGGCCAAGGTAACCACCGCGAGGACGCTGTGGGTGCCTGCGGTCAACAACCACGGAGGCTTCGGACGGTGGGACTTCATCGAGATCACCGACCCGTGGGATGCAGCGAGCACCGCAAGGGCGCAGCTCGCCGAAGCAGCGGGGGAGCACGGCCCCGGCCGGGACACCAGGGGGCAGCCAAACGTGAAGACGCCGGACAAGGAGGACTCTGACTGATGTGGATTGTGGCGGCACTGATCGTCGTGGGGCTCGCAGTTCTGGCGTGGTTGCTTCTCATGCTTTTGATAAAAGTCGTTGGAAGCGCGTTCAAGTAGAGGGAAAGCCAAGGTGACAGCAGGCGAGGCGGAGTGACACCGAAGAAGACGGCCGGGGCCACGCCGGTCGAGGCGACGGTCCACAAAGACAAGCGGGTCAACATCCCAACCCAGGAATTGCGCGACTTCGTCGCGTCAGACGAGGGCGCCCCCGCCAAGATGCTCTACCCGCGCGACCCCTCGCTCGACCCACAGCTTGTGTGGAAGGGCAAGGATGAGCAAGACGCGGTCGACCTCGCCGTCCCGGTCGTCCCCGTCTACATACAGGAGAAGGTCCACCCCAAGGCGATCGTCGAGAACCTGCGGCAGACGGCAGCGGCAGGGGAGCGGGAGCCGGAGCTTACCCTCTTCGACGACTTCAACGGCATCGAGTTCGACGAGCTCGTCGACTTCTACCAGCACGAGCAGAACTGGGCCAACCGCATGATCCTCGGCGACTCCCTGATGGTGATGACATCGCTGGCGGAGAAGGAGGGCCTAAAGGGCAAGGTCCAGATGATCTACGTCGACCCGCCCTATGGCATCAAGTTCGGCTCCAACTGGCAGGTCTCGACCCGCAAGCGCGACGTCAAGGACGGCAAAGTCGAGGACGCCACGCGCCAGCCGGAGCAAGTGAAGGCCTTCAGGGACACCTGGGAGCTAGGGATCCACTCCTATCTCAGCTACCTGCGAGACCGCCTCGCCGTGGCCCGTGACCTGTTGACAGAATCGGGGAGCATCTTCGTCCAGATAGGCGACGAAAACGTCCACCTGGTACGAGCGCTACTGGATGAGGTATTCGGGAGCGAGAACTTCTGTGGCCAGATCGTTTTCCGAAAGACGACCGGGAAGGCAAGCGAACTACTCGACAACACATACGACGTTCTGCTTTGGTACGCCAAAACGCGAGACCAGGCCAAGTTTCGCCCGACTCGTTTTGAACGCTCGGTTCACGATGACCCGAACTTTCGCTACGTCGAGCTGCCCGACGGAACCCGGCGTTCGCTTAACAGCAGTGAGCTAACAACTCTGGACGAACTCTCCACTGACTTTCGCATTTTCCGCACGAATCCTCTGACGTCGCAGACGCCCAGCTCCACCATCGCCTTCTCATACGAATTCCAGGGACAAGTGTTCTCCCCGGGAAAGCGCGGGTGGAGTACCAATGAAGCTGGGATGAACAAACTGGCGCAAGCCCGGCGCCTCATTCCCCAGGGAAACACCCTTAGCTACGTTCGCTATTTTGAAGACTTCATCTACCAGACTCACAACGACATCTGGGATGACACTCGTCAGAGCGGGTTCGGAGACAAAAAAGTGTACGTGGTCCAAACAGCGGCTCGAGTCGTGGAACGTTGCCTGCTAATGACCACTGATCCCGGCGATCTGGTGCTCGATCCCACTTGCGGTTCAGGCACCACCGCTTACGCTGCCGAGCAGTGGGGAAGGCGCTGGATCACGATCGACACGTCCCGCGTTGCGCTGGCCCTTGCTCGGACGCGGCTCATGTCGGGGCGCTTCGCCTACTACCTTCTGGCCGACTCATCCGAGGGCGTCAAGAAGCAGGCAGAGCTCGACGGCGTCGTGCCTCCTTCGGTCACGACCGAAAACGACGTCCGCAGAGGCTTCGCCTACAAGACCGTGCCGCACGTGACCCTCAAGTCGATCGCCAACAACCCGGACATCAAAGAAGGAATGAGCCGGGAGGAGATCGACGCGGCGATTGCTCGCCACGCCGACAAAGAAGTGCTGTACGACCAGCCCTACGATGACTCCAAGCGTCTGCGAGTCACAGGCCCCTTCACCGTCGAGAGCCTCTCGCCTCACCGCACGATCTCCGACGCGGAGGAGCGGCCGATATCCGAGGTCGTGACGGACCCTCAGGCCGAGGCCGGCTCGTACGAGACCACCATTCTCGACAACCTCCGCAAGGCCGGCGTGCAGAACACGGTCAAGAGCGAACGGCTCAGCTTCGACCGCCTCGAGCCTTATGCCGGCACGTGGATCCAGGCCGAGGGTGAGTTCACCGACAAGGACGGCAAAGTGCAAAGGGTCGCGGTGTCACTCGGCCCCGAGCAAGGCACAGTGGGCCCGATGCAGGTAAAGGAAGCGGCCAAAGAGGCGGTGCAGGGCCTCGGGTTCGATCTCCTGCTGGTGTGCGGCTTTGCCCTCGACCCGAGCGTCTCTGAAGAAGCCAAGCGCTACGGCAAGCTGACGGTTCTCCCGGTGCGGATGAATCCCGACTTGAGCATGGGGGACGAGCTCCTCAAAAAGACGGGCGCCGGCAATCTCTTCATGATCTTCGGTGAGCCCGACGTACTCATCAAGGAGGAGGGCGGCCAGGTCACCGTGGAGGTCCGGGGAGTGGACGTTTACGACCCGACGACCGGCCAGATCCGCTCAAACTCGACCGACGACATCGCCTGCTGGTTCATCGACACCAACTACAACGGCGAGAGCTTTTTCGTCCGCCACGCTTACTTCACCGGCGCCGACCGCCCCTACGACAAGCTCAAGCGGGCCCTGAAGGCAGAGATCGACGAGGCGGCATGGTCCTCCCTCTACTCAACCCTGAGCCGCCCCTTCGACAAGCCGACCACCGGCCACATCGCCGTAAAAGTGATCAACCACTACGGCGACGAAGTCCTAAAGGTCTACGACAGAGACCGGCCATCTTGACTGTGCGCCCTTTGGCGTGCCGCACGATCTCATCTCTGAACCGCCCCGGGGTTCATCGAGACTCGTTTACTTGAGTCGCGGTCCCGGTGACAGCAACTCCCTGACTGTAGTACGCAGCTTCCGCTTCGGCCGGCGGGATCATCCCGATCGGCTCAAGCAGACGCCGGTGGTTCCACCAATCGATCCACTCCAAGGTTGCAAGCTCGAGGTCGTCGAAGCCCCGCCACGGGCCGCGGTTGCGCACGCACTCGGTCTTGTAGAGACCGATGATCGACTCGTCCAACGCGTTGTCGTAGCTGTCCCCGCGGCTTCCGACGCTGGTGACGGCGCCGATCTCGGCGATGCGCTCGGTGTAGCGGATCGACAGGAACTGCACGCTTCTGTCCGAGTGATGGACGAGGCCGTCGGGCCTCTTGTCGCCACGGGCCCAGACCGCATGCTCAAGCGCGTCGAGACACAGATCGCTCTTGAGCGAGCGCGACATCTGCCAGCCCACGATCATGCGGGCGAAGCAGTCGATGATGAAACAGACATAGACGAACCCCGAGAATGTCCGCACGTAAGTGATGTCGGCGACCCATAGCCGGTTGGGCGCTGGCGAGCTGAAGGCGCGCTCGACGAGGTCGCGAGGGCGCCCAACCGTGTCGTCCGCCGGCCACGTGGTGCGGCGGGTCTTGCCCGCACGGCGCCCCTGATGCCGAGCTCTCGCATCAACCGCTCAACGGTGCAGCGCGCGACTGCGATGCCTTCCCGGTTGAGGGCGACCCAGATCTTGCGCGCCCCGTAGACCTTGTAGTTGTCCTCCCAGACGCGCTCGATCTCGACCTTGAGGTCGTCATCGCGCAGCGTGCGCAACGCCGCCGGGCGCTTCTTGGCCGCGTAGTAGGTGCTGGGGGCGATCGGCAGGACCCTGCAGATCGGCTCGACCCCCCACTTGGTCTTGTGCTCGTCGATGAACGCGGTCATCTCGGCGGTCGCGGGTCGAGCTCCCGCGCGAAGAAAGCCGAGGCTGCTTTCAGGATCTCGTTGCGCGGCGCAGCTCCTTGACCTCACGCTCGAGGTTGTGCAACCGCTCACGCTCGTCGGTGCTCAGTCCGGGCCGATGTCCGTGGTCGCGCTCGGCCTGGCGGACCCATTGGCGAAGCGTTTCTTTGTTGAGATCTGACTTCTCGGCGATCGATCGGATCGCCGACCACTGCGAGGGATATTCATGCTCGTGTTCGAACACGAGCCGTACTGCGCGTTCGCGTATCTCTGGCGGGTACCTGCGGGTCTTTGGCATGGCTCCATCCTCCCAACATCAGGAGCCTCCACTAAACCCGGGGCGGTTCACTCCCCGGCGGGTTTGGTGGACGTTTGCTCGGGGGGGCCGCACAGGGCGAGATCAGCCTGGTCCATTCAGGGGATGCACCGAACTCTGCAGGCCTGTTGTTTCCTGGGGGCGACTGGAGGATTAGGTCTGTCTCTCGACCACTGTGATTTGCTTTTCATCGAACACTAGAGCAGCTGTGACCGCTCGGTGTTCAGCGGTCGAGGATGTCTGGCCGGATAAAGCCGGGGCCCGCTACTCGGTTGCGACCGGGCGCCCGCCCGTCAGGCGTACGAGTAGCGAATCCTGTAGAGAGGGTCGTTCTGTAGGAAGTGTGCGATGAACTGTCGTTGACCGAGTACGGGCCGCTCAGCAAGGTCTCCGACTGAGGTTCCCGGAGGGTTCTCGGCGACAGCTTGCTGAAGCAAAATCGTTCGACCGTGGATCCGGGGCAATCCGACTGCGAAGGACAAGCTCCCCCCGGTCGCCAGGACGAACGACGCAAGGGGAGCGAGGACACTGAACTCGAAGCTCCCGTCATCCAGCCGGGGAACCTTCTGCGGATAGAAGAAGCGCACCAACCGGTCACCTTGTTTGATCTTGACTTTTGTTCGACCGACACCTCCGGCGGCATTCTCCTTTACAAGCTCCCAGAAGGCAAGGTCGGCGTCTTGGGCATTCTTGAAGGCCGCCGCCAGCTCGGACTCAACGTCGTCGAAGGTAGCTGGCTCGAACTCTTGGGGTTCTTGTGGAGCGTCCGCAATCACGCGCATGAGTGGCGCCTGTTCTGACTCCTCGGCCATCGGAAGAACAAAGACGACCTCTTCGGTACTGGGTGCCTGGAGTACCAGTGTTGTGTTGATCATCGCCGTGTCGTGGTCAGCACCAAATTGGTTGGTCGGCTGAAGATCTACTAAGCAGTTCTGCCAAGAGATCGGAACCGGTGTCATGGGGCTTAGGGCCATTTCTTCCCTCCCGTTCTTGATGCCGGGATGGCTTCTCACGTCGCCATCCCGGCTCTAGCAGTTACTTCTTTGGCTTTTTGGGCTTGGCATCGCTCCGCTTCTTTCGCCAAGAGCCGTCTTTGTTACGGTCGCGGGGCTGCTTGCCTCCGCCTTGCTCGGGGACATGGGGGATCTTCCCGGCACGCCGATCAGCCACCTTGAAAATCACCTCCTTCGAGGGGTCTACTTAGAGGACTAAGCAAAGCTGCGTGATGTTGCCTGACAGTCGGTGTTCCGATGGAGGCACCCGAGCTCTTACACGCGAGGGTCCTTAAAGGTGTATCTGAGCCGCCGCCGCCCCGTTTCTCTGACTAACGCGGATATGGAGGTCGCATTGATCAGCGATGTCTTCGAAGTGTGAAACGAGGAGTATCTGGCGGAAATCCCTGAGGAGTTCCCGTAACTGACCCATGATCGCAGCGCGCCGATCGATATCCTGGCTTCCGAGTATCTCGTCGAGAATCACGAATCCTGTTTCGATGCCTCTCTGACGGGCGAGTGCCCTGGAGAGCGCAAGCCGTAAACAAAGGTTCGCAATGTCCTGTTCCCCCCCGGAGAAGCGGCCGAGCCCGAAGATGTTTGGTCCGTCTTGCAGTTCGAGGTTGTACGAATCGGAGAGGTGAACATCAGTGAATCGGCCCCGGGTGACGGCAGCAAGCAGTGAAGCAGTTTCCTGCTCAAGGGTCGGGAGGGCTCGCCGAGAAGCGTCGGCGCGATAATCCTCAAGCGCCGCATGGACCGCATCGCGGTACCGAAGTTCTCGTCGCTCGGTCTTGAGACGACGGGCCTGTTCCTGCGCGCGCGCGAGGTTCTCTCGAGCGGCACTGACTGCAGCATCTTCTCGCAGTGCGCCCTGCTCTGCCGCGTGTAAGGCATCGAATGCGGCCTGAAGGGCGACTTCAGCTGCACGATCCTCCTCCTCCACGGTCCCAATGACCTCGTCGGTCACAGCCAGTTTGGCGGCGTCAGCAGAAAGGCGCGCTGCCTCCGCCTCCTCGCACGCTAGTTGCGCCGCGGCATGCGAATAGCGTCGCTCGACAATAGGCAGTTGGTCTGCGAGAGCATGAAGGACAGCACACTGACGTTCAGCTTCTTCGGCTTCGGCGAGGTCGTTCCTGATCTGTGTGTGGACAGCTGCGTTGTAGTCGGTAGGGCCGACGGCTGTGAGCTGCTCGTCAAGAATTCTTGCCTCGGATTGCGCTTGAGCTAGCCGTTCCCTGGTAAGTCCACGCTTCATGTCCTGCTCCTTCAACTTCCGCAGCCGCCCAGAGTCCTGATCCAATTGCGCCTGCAGTTCGCCGCGTTTCGCTTCAACTAGGAGACGACGATCTGCTCGTTTCTCGCGTAGCGCGCTTAGACGATGTGCCTCCTGTTCGAGCTTGTCGACATCCTTGGCTGGTTGGAGCAAGGCGCGCTCGCTTTCGAGAGCGCGCAGCGTGGCAAGGCGGGCACTCGCGTCCCGCCGGAGCCGCTCGGCCACTTTGAGTTCGGTTTCCACACGCTTTGCCTGGATTTCTAGACGGTCGAGATCAACGGTGAGTCGCCCGACAATCGTCTCGTAGTCGTCGCCGTAGGCTCGTTTGCAGCGTGGGCACTCAGCGTCCGTCCCGTCGCGTTGCACGGCTGCCAGATGGCTGGATTCTTCGGCAATCTTCCGATTCAGGTCTGTCTTAGCCGCTTGAAGGTCAACCAACGCGGCAGCAGTCCTCTCGGCTATGCGAGCAACCTCGGGAAGCTCGATGAGCGCCCGGTCAAGTTCGTGTGCGCGCCTGGTGATCTGAAGAAGCGCGACTAGATCTCGCTTCTGCTTCTCCACTTCTGCGAGTTCATCGATGACTTCTAGAAGCTCGGACGTCGTGACGTCGAGCTTGGTTCGGAGTTCAGTGACATGCTCGCCTAGAGTGGCGACCGCAGAGCCCGCGTCGGAAACAGATGCTAGCTCGTCAGCAACCTTGGCAACCCGCGCCTGGGCAGCGTGCCATTGTTCTCGAAGAGAGCGGGCTCTCTCGTAGGTTTTACGTCTGAGTTCCAACTCCCTTTCTCGCGCTCCGAGCTCAGCGCGGCGCGCAGCGATGGGGGTGAGTGTCTGAAGTGCCTTACTCGCCTCATTGGCAGCCTCAACCTCTGCTTGTATTCGTCCCACTTCTCGTTGTGCTTGATCTGCTGATGCCACGGCCAGCGTGGCCTTCCCCTTTTGCTCTCGACCGGTTTCTGCGCGCTTTCGGACATCAGCAAGCGTGGCCCGAGCTTTCTTCCGACGGGCCTTCTCCTTGAGGATGTTTTCGCGAGCGGCTTCGACGGCCGGAGCCTTGAGGCGTGCTTCGTCCTCCCGCCTTCTCAGTTCACCCAGCGTTTCATCAAGATCCGGTTTCTGTTCCTCGATCGCCCTCACGAGCACCCTCTGCTCCTTGGCTTGTGCACGTGCCAAGTCAGTAGCGCGGCGCAGTCGCTCGATTCCGAGCAATCGTTCCAGGTGCGCGCGGCGATGCGCTGTGTCGCCACGGACATCAAGGGCCTGTATCTCTCGTTGTCGTGCGTAGAACGTGCTCAGGAATGTGGCGCGTGGCATGCCGAGGGTGGCAGCGACCTCAGCGCTGGTTGCTGTCGTTCCGTTAGCCAGGACAACACCGGTGTCTATGAGTCGCAGTTCGGCGGTTCTGTTTGTTCGCCATAACCGATATCGATGCTCGCCAAGGGAGAAGTCCACCTCGACGCGGCACCCTGCCGCGCCATCACGAATCGGAGTTAGTGCACCGGGACCACGTTGGTTTCCGTAGAACGCCCAGTCGACTGCTCCGAACAGGGTGCTCTTCCCGGCACCATTCGGGCCGATGACCCCAATGAGCCCATCGACGTTCAGGTCGAGCGTGCAGTTCTCGAAGCAGCGGAAGTTGTCGAGTGTGAGGCTGAGGAGCTTCATGAAGCGGTGACGGCGTCGACTTCGTACAGTAGCTGCTCGGCGCGCTCGAGCAATTCCTCGAGTCGCAGACCCCGGCCTCCCCGCGCGGCCAGAAAGGCACGCAAGTCGAGGGGCGCACCGAATCCTGGGGGGGTATGCGTGAACTCTGGTCGAAGCTCGAAATGTAGACAGGGCGCAAAGTGGCGGCGCAGGCGGGGCATGTCTAGCGACCGGAATTGCTCTTGATCGAGACTGGTGAGGGTACAGCGAAGGAGAGCCCCCTCAAGATCCACGTCCTTTGATGTGTCGATGATTTGGTCGGTTAGGTCGGCCTCGAGTCCACCATCAATCGGACCGATCGTCGCCATTGATCGTGGGCTGACATCGTGGAAGCGCACACGGCCAGGGTCGTCCCAGGGCTGGCTGAGATCTACTTCGATAAATCCTTTGCGGGCCTCCTTGTCCGCGAAGCTAAGGCGCTCCAAAGACCCGGCATAGCAAGCATTGACGCGAACACCTTGGCGTGTATGCAGGTGACCAAGCGCGATGTAGTCGAAGTCAGCCGCAGTCTCAAGCGACTCCCCATCAATTGAGATCGAGGCCGCCTCGCCCGCCCCCAGCTTGCTCAAACCCTCGAGGCCCGCATGAAACGTGAGTACATTTGCCGCTCCCCTCCGTGGCCTGGCGGCGCGAATGGTACGGCTAAGTTCCCGTGGGTCAGGGTGATGGGGAATCGCAAGTATGACGAGATCACCGAGCTGGATCGTTTCAGGCTCCCGCCAGACCGCATGTGCCCCACCGAAACGTTCCAGCACCTCGAAGATGTGCCCGACGTGGGCGTATCGCGGTGTTGAGTGATTGCCTGCGATCATAACTACCGGGATGCCGGCCCGGCGCAGTCGACTCAGCGCATCGAGCGCAACGGCGAGCGCGCGGCTTGTCGGATGGTAACTGTCGAATAGGTCGCCTGCGTGAATCACCGCATCCGGTCTGAGGTCGATGATAGAGGTGATCGCTTCGTCGAACACGCGGTAGACATCCTGTTCGCGCACGTTGCGACCGGTCTCGTCTGTCCGCGTGAGGTGGCGGTATCCGAGATGTGTATCGGCGATGTGCGCGATTCTCATCGCATCCAGTGTGGAAGAAGGCCCAAGGTCAGCAAACGCAGTCGCATCGCTGGCACCGAGACACCAAACAGTTGCGCCAACAGCGGGATATTGCAGCCCCGATTTGTTGCCTCTTGGTCTATTAGTAGTTCGGGCATCAATAGCTCAGCCGCGAAACGGTTCGCCTCCCCTTCGTTCGAGTCGCTACGTTCGAGGTCCTCGCCTCTGCAGTGAATCATTTCGCTCGCCTGTGAACGACTCGCGTGTAGGACGAAATGACCGATCTCGTGCGCGATCGTGAACCGTCGGCGAGCGGCGCTACGGGTCGCTTCGCTGCTATCGATCCAAATTGTCAAGTCATTCGGGATGAGTAAGCCGGACAGCCGACCGAGTTCTGCGGGAGCTCCCGGCAGGGTCCGAAGATCACTCCCTTCGTCGATCCAGAGGAGGAGTAGCGATCGGGCGATGTCCTCGACGTCAACCGGTGGCGCGGATGACAAGCCGAAGCATCTGTCGTACTCGGCCAGGATCTGTGCCGCGGTCGTATCCGGCTTAGGCGTCGCGCCCTCCTTGGAAGAGGCGTCGAACTAGCTCTGCGTCCGGACCTGGCTGTTCAAGAGTCGGTGCTTCACTCTTTGCCGGTGGGGCAGCGCTGCTTGTCCTCCGCGTGCTCCGCGCCATTACAGGTGATGGGAACCGAGGCGGCCCGCTTTGAATCGGTTCGCTCGCTGATACAAAGTCCTCAGGACTCACGCCAAAGATCTCCGCGAGAGCAGTTAATAGACGTCTCGAGAGCTGCCCGCCAGCCAGCTGGCCAGCCTCAAGCCGATGGTAAAACCACTCCAATAGGCGGCGTGCTTGCCCGCCAACTTTGAAGCGTTCGACAAGAGCCTCTGTCACGTGCTGACTCTTCAGTCCGCGCACGCGCCGCAGGGATACAAGGGTGCCTGGGAGTATCCCAGTTTGACCCGCATTCTCAATAACCTCGTCAAGTGCAGCAAGCGCGCGCTTGTAGCTGGGCGAATCGAGGCTAGGGGTGTCGGCCTTCGTAGGTGGGCGGTTAGCGAACACCATCGCGAGCAGGTCGGCAAGTTCCTCCTGCTCAGAACGGGATACCAATTCAAGATATCGCTCTACCGGTTTCGCACGACCGGCATTCAGGTCATCCACGGCGACCAAGAATGCTTTCTCAAGATTCATGGTCTTTCCTCCTTCGACTGTCGTTCTTCAGTGTCTTTGCGTTGGTCCTGTCCAAAGCCCGGTATGGGAAGGGGCACGAGCCGACGCGCAGGCCTCAGCGGCACGACTGCCCTGCCGTTTCCGCGTGGACGAACTTCTTGGATCGCGGTTCTGGCCACGCTGGCGGCGATCGCTCCGAGACTGGACCACCGGACATCATGGAGGAGTCGGAGCACTAGTTTGATCGAAGCCTCCTCAACCGCGAGCACACAAGCCCACTCATCAAGCCCAACCCGGCGGCCACACAACCGACACGTCTGCTCGATCACCGGTAGGGAGCGGAGCGCCAACTGACGAGCAAGCACTAGAAGGTCCTTCTGGTCGTTGCTTGCCACAGCTTCGCGCCAAAGTGCCTCCACCTCGCTGTAGTCGAGGGTTGCGAGCGAGGCATCAATCCGATACAGGGATTCCTTCATCAGTCGTATTCCGTTTCATTCCGCTTGTTCGTTACATCTGAGGTTAGAAGGTGCCGCAACTTCTTGAACGCGCGATGAAATCGGACGTTGACGTTGCTTTCTGTCATGTCGAACCTATTGGCGATCTCCGGACCGGTTAAGCCTGAGAAGAACTTTGCTCTCAAGAGGTCCCGGTCTCGCTGTGCCAAGCTTGCGAAAGCATCGCTTAGCCGCCCGTCCTCAACAACCTCAAAACCGGATGCAGGATCGGGCACCAAGCTTCGCGCCTCATCCCGCAATGCACCGGTGGGGTCTTGCGGATCAACCGGCTCCTCTGCCCGTCTGTTGTGACGCCTGATGTAGTCGATGACCTCGTTATTCAGACTCCGCCGAACAACAGTGAAGAATGGCGTATTGAAGCTCGATTGCTGAAGCAGGCTGCGTACAAGCCGGAAGCGAACGCACTGCGCCACGTCTTCTCGATCGTTTGCGTCGAATACCTTCAGGGCGACGAGGCGCGTGATGTAACTGTCATAGGATCCGACTAGCTTCGCAATAGCTTCACGCTGTGCCGAGCGGTCCTCGGTGCCCGGTTCACGGGCGCGGGCCAGCGAGCGCAGAAGGCGCTCGTCCTCACGAATGCGCTCTTGTGCGGGTCCGTCTGTATCCAGCTCAGTCGACCTCTCGTTCTCCGCGAATTCAGACTGCTCTCCAACCCATCCGTCGGGCGCTGCCCGTTCCTTACACGAGCCTCCTGGGTCAGGCGCTGGATGTCCTAAGAAGAACGCTAGGCTCACATTGTTGCCGGTACTGTCGGAGCTGGCTGGCTCCCTGTACGATCCGTAATCCCATGATTGTAGTTCGGGCCTCGTGCACAGGCTAGCACTCGTAGACTGTGAGTGCTAGCCAGACCCCCAATGACGACACTCGTCCCCGGAGCGCCCCTCTCCAGAAACATTGGTCAACCTCGGACAGCGACTTTCGGCAACCAGGTTGACTTCGGATGCAGGTGACCCGAAGGCCGACGGTTGCCGTTGAAAGTGGCGCCTGCCACAGAAGCATGTCGTTACCACCCTTAAGATCGAACATATGTTCGGATCGCCGTCCACAGAACGGCGGTGGCCTGATTTATGTGTTCTTCGTCGCTTCTAAGGGGTGATGTGGAGATGGCGGTCTGCGAGTCGCGTCGTCAGGAGATGCTTGATCGTGAGGCCTGCACGGTCGATCGCTTCTTTCTCTTCGACGGCTCCTACAGGCGAGTTTGCCACGGCGGGAGCCGGCGACGGGGGGCCTCGGTATGTGGGGACTGTGGAGTCCCGCGCGGGGGCTTTCACCATCCCGGCTGTGACCTGAAAACGCCCCCACGGTGTCGCGGACGGATAATCGGCTGTGGCCGCCGGGAGGATCTCCAGGGCTGGGCATCGCAATGACCAACTCCTTGGTTCCTCCCGACATCGACCTGATCCAGGACTTCAAGAGCAATCACCGTGCCGTGGCTGCAGCTCAGCGGCGGCTGTTTCGCTCCATCGCTGCCTGCGACCGGCGAGAGGTGTGGCGCAGAGACGGGTGCCGCGACATGGGGCAGTGGGTCTCGGGCCGTGTCGGTATCTCGAACTGGGCGGCCAACCGATGGGTCCATGCGGCCCATGCACTCGAATACCTGCCGGGCATCGCTGCTGCCTTCGAGAGGGGCACCTTGAGCCTCGACAAGGTCGTGGAACTCGCCCGCTTCGCATCGGCCGAAACCGAAGACGACCTCATCCAGTGGGCAAAGCGAGTATCCGTGGCCTGCATCAGGCGTAAGGCCGACATCGCCAACCGACCTGCGCTTGAGGACGTCAAAGAGGCGGACGAGACGCGCTACCTGAACCACTGGTGGTTCGACGAGGGAAGGCGCTTCGGACTCGAGGGCTCCTGGCCCGCCGATCAGGGCGCGGTCATCCAAAAGGCACTCGACCGCCTCGCCGAACGCATTCCGGTCATGCCGGAAGACCCCGAGCGTGAAGCCGATCGGTTCGCCGACGGCATCGATGCACGGCGAGCCGGCGCGCTGCTCCTGCTGGCGTCCGGCCAGATCGCAAACGACCCGATCCCGACCGGGCGACCGTGGTGGTCCACGCCGACCTCAGCGCCCTTAAGGGCGACGATGGGGGGTGTTGCATCGAAGACGGGTCCGTCATCCACCCCGAGGTCGCCCTCCGGCTGTGCTGCGATGCCCGCCTCGAGGTCGTGCTCCACAACGATGTTGGGGAAGCCGTGGGGATTGGCGGGCGTCCCGCGAGCCGCCCCGCTGGCTCCGGCGTCAGCTCAAGTACCGGGACGGCCGGTGCACCTTCCCCGGCTGCGACTTCAAGATGTTCCTGCACCCGCATCACATCAAGCACTGGATCAAGGGCGGGGAGACCAACACGACAACCTCGTCCTGGTGTGCACGTTTCACCACAAGCTGCTGCACGAGTACCGCTGGAGCGTCGAGCTCGGTGATGTGCCGGGAACGGCTAAATGGTTCAGGCCCGACGGCACGCGGTACGACCCAGCTCGGGCCAGCCCGCATGCCGCCATCGCCACTGACTTGCATCGACCGGCCCCGAGCAGGACTTCTGGGGAACTGCAGCGTGCCCTGCAGCGATGCCTCCAACGGATGACGATCGGCCCGTAAGCGCCGTCTTGCGGCTCAGGCTGTCGCAGGCCGACGCCCATTACGGAGGAGACCTCGTTGCGGGCGGGCGGCTCATGGAGATCTTCGGCGACGTCGCTACCGAGCTGGCGATCAGGTCCGACGGGGACGAGGGCCTGCTTGCCGGCTACTCCTCTGTGGTCTTTTTGATCCCCGTCTACGCCGGCGACTTCATCGAGGCTCGAGGAGAGATCACCAGGACCGGGAACACCTCTCGCGAGATGTCCCTGGAGATCGTCAGGTACGCTCGGCCACGGCCGGATGTCTCTGACTCCGCCGCCGACTTGCTGGATGAGCCGGAGCTCGTTGCCACGGCAACGGGGACTTGTGTCGTGAAGAGGGATCGACAGAGACGAGCTGGAGGGGAGTGATGGGCCATTAAGAGAGTGGACGGCATCCGAGCAGTCACCTACGACTGCTGGGGGACGCTTCTGAAGGACAAGGACTGGGAGGGCGCCATGGCCGACCGTGCAGGCGCCCTTCGACGTTTCGTAGATCTCGACGAACAAGAGGCCCACGACCTTCTCGTCGAGGCGTGGGCGAAGCACGACGACGCGGGAAGCAGGTCGAGACCTTCGGCCCGGGACGGATGGCTGCCTACTGTCTCGAGGCGCGGCATCTCCGATGACGAGTCCATCGCCCAGCTCACTCAGGAGTTCGAGGAAGCGAGCCTCAAAGCAGGCGTCGAGGCCGTCGATGGGGCAGGGGAGACCCTCGCAGCGCTGCACGAGGCCAACATCCGGCTGGCGCTCGTCTGCGACACGGGCTTCACGCCGGGCCGGGTCGTTCGGCGCCTTCTCGACGACGCCGGCTTGCTGGCCTACCTCGAGGTGCTGTGCTTCTCGGATGAGGTGGGCGTGCCCAAGCCGGGCAACGAGATCTTCGCCAAGGCTCTCGCAGAGGTGGGAGCCGGGCCGCGCGAGGCGATACACATCGGCGACTTGCGCCGGACGGACATCGCGGGGGCCCGCGACATCGGCATGCACGCAGCGCGCTTCAGGGGTGTGCACGACGACAAGTCCGATGCCCCCGAGGCCGACATAGTCCTCGACCGCCATCCGCAGCTACTCGAGGTGCTGGGCCTGGCCTGATTCAGGGCCCAACAAACTGCCTTACCTCAGAGATCGGCGTTCGGTCCCTTCGACCCTGCCGTCAACATCGCGCAGTCTCGTCCGCTCACTGCGGAAGACGTAGAGAGCGGCCAGCACGCAACCGAGCGTGTTGTAGACGAGGTCCCAACCCGTGTTCAGGTAACCGCCGACGTTGCTTTCGGGGTTCAGCTGGGAGGCGGCGAACTCGAATACCTCGTTCAAAGCGCCGATCCCCATGCCGGCAAGTGCGACCACCACCGCGATGCCCCCAGTCATGCGTCGGTCTTTGTCGATCCAGAGGCGCAGGGCCTGCCATGCCGCCACAGTTCCGAACCCGAATCCGAAGGCGTGCACAGCCTGGTCGAAACGAACCACACGGCCGACGAGGAAGACGTGGTACAGGACATCGCCGTTCAACTGCTCACCAGCCCGCCGGCCATGTGCAGCAAGCCCCAGATTGCAAGGCCCCATAGAACGCCTCTGCTGAAGTTGACGCGTGGGTAGATGGAAGCGACGAAGACCATGGCGAGGGCCATGAGGATCAAATAGACGACGGTCGAAGGGCTGCCGGTTGTCACGCCGTACACCCAAAGGCGACGAGGTATGCAAGCGAGAAGAGCGCAAGCGGCGTGTGCTCGCGCAGCAGTTGCAACCTCAGTAGGCCTTGCCCCAGGTTGCCCGCTCGAGGCCCGGTTTGCCGCAGACGAGGCACGCCTCGCCGGGATCCTCGCGTTCGATTGGCAGCAGTCGGATGGTGGCCTTGGTGTCCTCGGTGACCTTGGCCTCGCACGCGGGATCGCCGCACCAGCCGCCGACCCAAAAGCCGCCTTGCTCCTCGATGCCGTCGGTGAAGTCGTCGTAGGACGAGACCTCGTGCGTGTTGGCCTCACGAAACGCAGTTGCCTGCTCGTACAGGGCTCGCTGCACACCATCGAGGAGCGACGCCATCGAGGCGATCGCCTCGGACGTCGCCAACTGTCGCTTGTCGCCGACGACTCGGTCGACGCACACGACTTGGTCCGAAGCGACATCGCGAGGGCCGATCTCGATACGGATGGGCACCCCCTTGAGCTCCCACTCGGAGAACTTGAAGCCGGGCCGGTGTTGGTCCCGGTCGTCGAGCCGCACGCGCACCCCATTGCCCGCCAGTGCGTCGCGCATCTTGCCGGCGACCTCGAGGATACCGCTTCTTTCGTCGTCCGACTTGTAGATGGGAACGACGACGACTTGGACGGGCGCAATTGCCGGAGGCAGACGCAGGCCCTTGTCGTCGCCGTGGGTCATGATCACGCCGCCGACCATGCGGGTCGAAAGCCCCCAGGAGGTTCCCCACGCGTATTCTTGCTCACCGTCTCGGTTGAGGAACTGGACGTCGTACGCCTTCGAGAAGTTCTGGCCGAGGTTGTGAGAGGTCCCGCACTGCAGCGCCTTTCCGTCTCGCATCAGGCCCTCGATCGTGAAGGTCGTGTCGGCCCCGGCAAACTTCTCCGCCGCGGTCTTGCGCCCGGCAAGCACAGGGACCGCACAGACGTCCTCCGCCACCTCGCGGTAGACGTCGAGCATGCGCAGGACCTCCTCTTGCGCCTCGTCGAGGGTCGCGTGCGCGGTGTGGCCCTCCTGCCACAAGAACTCCGTGGTCCGAAGGAACAGACGGGTTCGTTTCTCCCAACGGACGACGTTGGCCCACTGGTTGTACAAAAGGGGCAGGTCGCGATAGCTCTGCATCCATTTGCCGTAGGTCGTCCAGATGATCGCCTCCGAGGTGGGCCTGACGACCAGTGGCTCCTCCAGCACCTCGCCACCGCCGTGCGTCACAACCGCGAGCTCCGGGGCAAATCCTTCGACGTGCTCGGCCTCTCTGGCCAGCAGCTTCTCGGGGATGAACAGCGGGAAGTAGACGTTGGCATGGCCCGTAGCTTTGAAGCGATCGTCCAGGGCCCGCTGGATGTATTCCCACACCGCGTAACCGTGGGGCTTGATGATCATGGTGCCCTTGGCGAGACCGTGCTCGGCCATCCCGGCCTGTTTGACGACCTCCACGTACCACGAAGGGAAGTCCTCGCTCTGTTTTGGGAGCCGCCCCTTCGCCAACCTACTCACCCACGATCTGCACGACGATTGAGCGGGCGCCTGCCTGGTCGAGCTCGACCAGGAGCACACGCTGCCAAGTACCCAGAGCGAGCCGTCCGAACATCGCAGGCAAGACGATCGAGGGGGAGCCGATGAGCCCGTACCGTCTCCTCGACCCATTGGAGCTGAGACGATCCAGCGTCCGCTTGATGTCTTCCAATAGACCCGACTCGCGTTCGTTCACGAGTATGGCGCAGGAGGCGTGAGGCGAGAACACCGTCACCTGACCATTGCTGATGCCCGACGCGTCGAGGGCGTCCTGGATCTCCTCGGTTATGTCTATGAAGTCCGGGGCGCGCTCGGTCGTGGTCGATCGTTCCTCCTGATGAGTGCGCATACCAGGGAATGGTCGCCGTTGTGGCGCTTGTAGGCAAACGGGTGTAGCCGGCTGGGGACATCTCTGGGGACATCCTGTGGGGGCGGTGGGGATGCACAAGAAACTTTCGCGTTCGGCGAGGTTCATGCCAGGTTCGTATTGACTGCGGCCGGCGGCCCCTTTAGCTTGGGCAACGTCCCAAGCAGCTACCGGCAAGCAGCGTCACCCAGGAACCTCTTCGGAGGCGACTGGCCCCCGGAACCTCCCGGCGCCTCGTGCGACGGGAAAGAGCCGGCGGTTCAGGCCGCAGGCTCTCGGAGCTCCGGGTGGCTGTGGCCGGCGTCGAGATCGGGTTCGGGCAACCGGACCGATGTGCGACAGCCGGGGTTCTCGGACGGGGCCCGCTCCCGCGGGGACTCGTCGAGGGCCCACCACAGGGTGGCGCGTGGCACCGAAGGTTGCTTGGGACTTTGATCTAGGAAGGCCCGAGAGGTCCGAGGACAACGCTCCAATAACCGGTCCGCCGGCTACCGAGCGGCCCCAACGACCACTCGGGCCTTTCTTGTCCTCTTCTTACGGCGCATGCTCCTTTAGGGTTGGCATCGCCAACGCAGGCCCGTGCCGAGAGGAGCTGGATCGAGTGGCCCTCGATGAAAGCAACACGCTGGGAGAAGAACCGTCCGATGAGGAAGAGGGCATCGAGGATCTTGCAGACGAAGAGATCATCGACCTCGATGACGACGAAGAGGACCTTTCAGAAGACACCGACGATGCTGGGCTCGCCGAGGAACCGGCCGCAGTAGCGGACGACGACTCGGAGCAGGAGAGTCTCGACGAGCTTCTCGACGAAAGGTTGGCCGCTCGAAGCGGCTCGGATGATCCCGACGACCACGAGGACGTCCTCGCGCTCTCGAGCATGGCGGTGGCCGCGGATACCGGACTAACGGTGAAGGTCACTCCCATGAAGGATCGTCAGGAGTTCGTCTGCAACAGATGCCATCTCGTCAAAGCGAAGGTCCAGCTGGCGGACTCGGCACGCTGCCTGTGCCGCGACTGCGTCTGAGACCTGGAGAGCAACCGAGCAACGTCGACCGAGCCTCCTCACGGATAGGGGCCGCTCGGGCCTACGGCATCGTCTTCCTCTCCGGGTCCGCGCTGTCGCTCGCATACCCGGAGGCCGATCTCGCTCCACTCGCTTGGGTCGCGGTCGCCCCTCTTCTGGTGGCCGCCTGCCGCGTCCCCGTCCGCAGGGGGCTGGGCCTCGGCGTCAGCTTTGGACTCGGGTTCTTCGGGATCTTGCTGGTGTGGATCAGCTACATCGGATGGATCGGTTGGGCCCTGCTGGTGATGCTGGAAGCGGCGTTCCTGGGCCTCTTCGGCATGGCTTGGGCACTTGCTTCTCGCATCGACAACCGTGGGTTGCGGCTGGTGCTCGCCCCCGCTCTCTGGGTTGCGGTGGAGTTCCTTCGTTCCATCTGGCCGCTCGGTGGATTCACCTGGGGCCACCTCGCGCAGAGCCAGCACAACGTCACATGGATGCTCAAGGCGGCCTCCATCGGGGGAGGGTGGGCGATCGGGTTCATCCTCGTGCTGGCAAGTGCATTGCTGGCAGAGGGCTGGCGCTCCTGGTTTTCTGGGGGCCGGCGAGCGGTAGCTGCGTGGGCGGCGGCAGCGGTTGCCGTGCTGGCCGCACCCGTCCTGGTTTCGGCGAGCTTCGCAGGCGGCGCGCCCGTGCGTATTGCGATCGTCCAGGGAAACGTCCCCCGCGACTTCTCGGGGTCCGGCTATGCCAAGGAGCTGGCGATCATGGACAGCCACCGGCGGCTTACCGAGAAGCTGGATTCCCAGGACCTCGACTTGGTGGTGTGGCCGGAGAGCGCGGTGGGACTGGATGCAATCAGCAACCCCGACGCGGTGGAGACGATCACAGAGGCGGCACGCGCGGTCGGTGTCCCCATGATCATCGGAGGCAACCTCGACGTCGGCAGCGAGAGGTACAAGGTCATGGCGTTTCAGGTATCGCCCTCGGGGCAGGTGGTCGACTCCTATCAAAAGACCCACCTGGTTCCCTTCGGCGAGTACGTCCCAGCCCGTGATCTCCTGGGGTTCATCCCGCTGCTCGATCAGGTTCCCCGCGACGCCATCCCGGCGGACGAGCCCACGCTCTTCGATGTTGCCGGCGGCAAGGTCGCGACCGTCATCTCCTTCGAGGGTGACTTCGGGTCGCTCGTGCGGGAACGAATAGCGCTCGGAGGGCGCCTGCTGGTCGTTGCCACGAACACATCGACGTGGGGTTACTCGGCGGCGTCCGCGCAGCACGTCGCGCTCAGCCAGGTGCGTGCTGCAGAGAACGGAGTGTGGGTGGCCCATGCCGCCATCAGCGGCATCTCGGCCTTCATCGCGCCCGACGGAACAGTGGTGGCGTCGACCCCTCTGTGGACCGCCACAACGCTGGTGCGCGAGGTTCGGTTCGCCGAGGGGAGTACCTTCTATGCGCGGACGGGGGACTGGCTGCCCTGGGGGTCGATGGCAGTCTCAATCGCAGGCCTGCTGTTGGCTGCGCGGCATAAGCTGCTGAGGTGATGGACGCCGCGTTTGCCTCCGCCGGTGAGCTCGCCGCCAGGCTGCGTCAGGGGGAGGTCTCGAGCCGCGACCTCTTGGATCTTTTCCTCGAACGCGTCGAGAAGCTGAATCCACGCATCAACGCGGTCGTGACCGTTGACGCAGCGCGAGCCCGAGCAGAGGCGGAGGGGGCCGACGAGGCGCTTGCGCGCGGCGATGAGGTGGGGCCTTTGCACGGCCTTCCGATGACGGTTAAGGACTCGCTCGAAACCGAGGGCATGCTGACTACTTCGGGGGCCGGCGAGCTAGCGGGCCATGTTCCGGCCAAGGACGCCGTAGCGGTTGCCCGCCTGCGTTCGGCGGGGGCGATCATCTTCGGCAAGACCAATCTCGCTAGCTATGCGAGTGACGTCCAGACCTTCAACGACTTGTTCGGCACCACCAACAATCCGTGGTCGACCGAGCGTTCGCCGGGCGGTTCCTCCGGCGGCGCAGCAGCCGCGCTCGCTGCCGGCTTGACGGCGCTCGAGCTCGGCAGCGACATCGCAGGATCGATACGCAACCCGGCTCACTACTGCGGCGTGTTCGGTCACAAGCCGAGCTACGGACTCGTCCCTCTTAGGGGTCACATCCCCGGCCCTCCTGGAACCCTCGCAGAGATGGACCTTGGCGTAGCCGGGCCCCTCGCTCGAGACGCAGACGACCTCGAGCTTGCCCTCGATGCCGTTGCGGGGCCCTTGCCGGAAGACGCCGCATACAGACTTCGGCTGCCGCCCGCAAGGGGGTCGTCTCTACAGGACTACAGGGGAGCCGCATGGCTCGACGACCCTTTCTGCCCGATCGACTCCGAGGTGGGGAGGTCCTCTCAGAGGTGATCGACGTTCTCGGGGGCCGGAGCGAAGGTCGATCCCGACGCTCGGCCCGACCTGCGGCTCGGTGAGACGCATCGCCTCTACACCGCCCTGCTGCAAGCGGCGTTGTGCCGAGGCACTTCCGAAGAAGAGTTTGCCGAGCTGCAGCAAGCCGCCATCAGTGGCGAAGCCGGCGACGACACGCCGATGGCACGTTATGTGAAAGACGTGACGATGCCGCATCGCCGCTGGCTAGAGCTCAACGAGCAGCGTGCCCGCGTGCGACGAACGTGGGCCTCGTTCTTCGAGGACCACGACTTCCTGTTGTGCCCCATAACTCCGACGGCCGCGCTGCCTCACGATCAAACAGACCCGCGGACCATCACGGTGAACGGACGGTCGCGGCCCTACTGGGACCAGGTCGTGTGGGCGGGCCTTGCAACGCTCGGGCACCTACCCGCCACCGTGGCGCCGGTGGGGAAGACCTCTGAAGGGCTCCCGGTCGGAGTGCAGATCATCGGCCCCTATCTCGAGGACCGCACCACCATCGATGTCGCGCGGCTCATCACGCGCGAGATCGGCGGCTTCGAACCTCCACCCGGCTTCGATTAGGGCTGCTGCATGCCCGAGCTACCCGAGATGCAGGCCCTCGCCGAGCGGTTGGACGCCGTCCTAGCCGGTGCGCCGTTCGCGGGGGCGACTCCGTTGCAGTTCTCGGCGGCCAAGACCTTCGAGCCTCCCATCGACAGCTTTGTCGGCAAGCAGCTTCAAGGAGTCGGCCGGCGCGGCAAGTATCTGGTCTTCGACTTCGCAGGCGACCGGGTGCTGGTGCACCTCTCGCAAGGGGGCAGGGTCGACGTCGAGGATCCCCCCAAGACCACGCGGCCCAAAGGTGGGGTAGTGCGGTTTGCCTTTGACGGACGCCCTTCCATCCTCGTCAAGGAGTACGGAACCCAGCGCAAAGCCGGCTGGTGGACGCTCGCCGAGGGGAACGACGGACCACTCGCTCGCCTCGGCCCTGAAGCGTTATCGCCCGAGTTCGAGGCGCTCGTTCAGGGCGGCTCCGACACCCGCCGAGTCCATACCCTGTTGAGGGACCAGCGCACGGTGGCGGGGATCGGTCGCGGCTACAGCGACGACGTGCTGCACGAGGCACGGCTCTCGCCCTACGTCTCGCTGTCAAAGCTCAACGAGGACGAAAGGCGGCGGCTGATCGAAGCGGTCCATGGCGTCCTGCACGACGCGCTCGAACGGGAGAGGCAGCGAAGCGGCGGCTTGCCGGCCAAGCTCGACCAGCGCTTCAGGGTCCACGGACGCTTCGGGACGCCCTGTCCCGGCTGCGGTGAGCAGCTGCAACGGGTGTCCCACGAGAGCCACGAGGTGACCTACTGCCCGAGCTGCCAAACCGGGGGCCGGGTGCTCGCCGATCGCCGCCTGTCGCGTCTCATCCGCTAGCGATGCGAGGGCCCTCTAACGGATCAGACGATCGGGACCGGTCGGTCATCGAAGAACAGATCGCCTATTACGACGCAAGAGCGCTCGAGTATGACGAGACGGGCGTTCCGCAACCAGATCCCGTCGCCCAGCACGGACAGAGACTGCGGGACGAGTTGCGAGCATTTGAACCGCGCGGCGACGTCCTCGAGATCGCATGCGGCACCGGCAAGTGGACGGCTCTGCTGGCCGAGTTCGCCGATCGAGTCACGGCGCTCGACTCGTCGCCCCGCATGCTGGAGCGCAATCGGGAGAAGGTTGCTGGAGACCGGGTGCGGCATGTGCTGGCCGACGTCTTCTCGTGGGAGCCTGACGCAGCCTACGACGTCGTCTTTTTCGCCTTCTGGCTGTCCCACGTCCCACCTGACCGCTTCGACGCCTTTTGGGAGTTCGTTCACCGGTCTCTGGGCAGCGGTGGCCGGGTCTTCTTCGTCGACGAGGGCCGGCACGAGCACTGGTTCGAGGAACCGCTCCCGGACGACGACAACCCATCGTTGGTGCTGCGCCGGCTCAGCGACGGAAGCACGCACCGTGCCGTTAAGGTCTTTTGGGCCCCTGAGGAGCTTCAGGCGCGCCTCGCCAAGCTTGGTTGGAGCATCACGGTGCAGGGGGAAGGGCCGTTTTACTGGGGCACGGGGGGTCGGCGAGCCGACGCCTAAAAGAGGCTCTTCTACCCCGCCGGGCATCTCCCATAATACACATTATGTCTACTTCCTGCTCCGGGTGCCCTCTCTCGGGTCTTTGCCGCCGGTCTTATTCACTTAGCAAAGGGGCGCTCCACATGAAGCCAAGATCTGTAGCACTGCTCGTCGTGGGCCTGGTCGCGGCTCTGGTGGCCGCGCCTGCTAACGCCATCGTCTACGGCCAGTTCGACGGCAACCGGCATCCGCAGGTTGGGGCGCTCGTCGCCGAGTACCGGGAAGCCGGGCACAAAGACCTCCTCTGCAGCGGGACCCTCATCGACGCCGACGTCTTTCTCACCGCCGCCCACTGCACCGTGTATCTGGAGTCGATCGGCATCGGACCCGATGAGGTCTGGGTCACCTTCGACCCCACTTTCGACCAGGACTCGCCGCTCATCTCGGGCACCTACCACTCACACCCCGACTATGGGCACGACCAGTCGGATCCCAAGGACATCGCCGTCGTGACCCTGGATAGGGCCGTGAGCAGGACTCCGGCGCGGCTTCCGACACGGAACCTTCTCGGTGAGTTGAAGGCGAACCACACGATCGACGACCGCTACTACACGGCGGTGGGCTACGGGACCGTGCGTCACACCAGAAAGAAGGCCTATCAGGGCATCGTGGACAACGACGAACGTCGCTTCGCGACGCAGACCTACAACGCCCTCACCAAGAGCTGGCTCAAGCTCTCGATGAACCAGGCGACCGGCGACGGCGGCACCTGCTACGGAGACTCCGGTGGGCCCCACTTCCTTGGAGACTCCAATCGGATCGTGTCGATCACGGTTACCGGCGACGCAGTGTGCAAGGCGACCGACGTTACCTACCGGCTCGACACCCGGTCGGCCCGCAACTTCCTCGACGACTTCGTGACCTTGCCGTAGCAAGCAAGCGCGTCACGGCTCACTTGTTGTAGGAGCCGTGACGCACCTCATCGAGGTCTAGGCGGGCGCGGGCAAGGACCTCGTCGGACTTGGCCGGGTCGCCGTCGTTCCGCTCGAGGGTCAGCTCCACCCCTGGGAATTCGGCAGGGTCGACGCCGATGGCGAAGTTGAAAGTCACCTCGTCCGGCTGCAGCACCCTGAAGCTGCCGAGGGACACCTCTCCCCCGTCTCTCGTCAGCCACAGCTCGTAGTGGTGGCCCCTCGGGGTGCGCGGGAAGTTGTCGGCTTCGAGCCGCAGACGGTAGTTGTCGTGGCGGAAGTGGACGAGCTCCCCGTGGGCCGACGCCTCCGGCCCGTCGAGGGCGAAGGTCTGCAGGGGATGGCCCTTGGGACCGTATCTTTCTTCTACAGAGGCCTGCAGGTCGCCCAGCTCATCTTGCAGGCGGCCAATCTGCACTCTCGAGCTGATGGCGAACAGCGCGATTGCAAGTGCGGCAGCGGCGAGCGCGGCGGCCACAAGCGGCACCCGCCTCCGATCCGACCGCACCGGGCGAAAGGCCTTGCCGCGGGCACGCTCTAGCGCTCGTTGTTTCAGGTCGGCCGGAGGTGGCAGACCCACGGCCACAGTCCTAATGACCTCGGCGATCCTGTCGTCCTGAGTCCGAGCGAGGGCGTGCGATTTCAGTCCGGGTGGCCGCTCCGCTAGGCCCACCGCCTCGAGGACCTCGACCACCTGCCGAGTTTGGTCAAGCTCGAGCTTGCAGTGCGCACAGCCATCGAGATGGCCCTCGAGCGGCCTGCGATCGTTCGCGTCGAGCTCATCCCTCAGATACGCAGGCAGCTCGATGACGAACTCTTCGCAGCTCACGAGGAACCGTCCTCGAGGATGCCGAGATCAATCATCGTCGTGCGCAACTTCCGAATCCCGACGTACATGCGGGTCTTGACCGTTCCAAGCGGCAGGTTGAGCGAACGGGAGATCTCCGAATGAGTGAGCTGGTTGACGAAGGCAAGCTCGAGCACCGCTTGCTGCTCGGCTGGGAGCGAGCACAGGGCCTCCCCCACTTGCCAATCTTTCCACGCGGCATCGGCGTCCCACTGGCCGGCGCTCTCGTGAACCTCCTCCACCGGAATCGGATAACGGTTCCTGGCTCGGGCGAGGTCGGTTGCGATGTTGCGCGCGATCCCGAAGATCCAAGAGCTGGCCGGTCCCTTCATCGGATCGAAGGTCTCGGCTCGGCGCCAGATGCGAACTGTCACCTCTTGAACCAGCTCTTCGGCGAGCCCTCGGTCTGCCAGCCATCTCATCCCAAGGCCATAGAGGGGGCGCTCGAAGAGGTCGTACAGCTCGCTCAAGGAGCGCTCATCTCCACGCGCGACGGCAAGCAGCAACGCTGCCTGCCGTTCGCGGAGATCAATCTTTGTCTCGGCCATGGCCGTGATCACTTAATGCTCAGCCGCCTTCTTGCCGGTGGGCTATCGCCGCCAGCGTATGACGATCCTGTCCTTTACCATCTCGTCGTTGCAGCCGTGCCTGTCCGGCTGACGGTTCTGAGCTGCAGTCGGGTTCTGATCGGGGTCGTAGCAGAAGGTGACGATCTGCTTGCCGGGCTCCGAGTCGTTGTTCAGACGGATGTGATACTCCTCATCCCCCGCGGCATCCTTGGACTGGTAACCGCTCTGGTGGCAGTGATCAATGCGACCGTTCTTGTTGTGGTCGTGCGTAAACGCGACCTTGGGACCGTTCTGGACCGGGAGCGTGCCTTGGTCTGGGTCCGGGCAGGCGCTGATGGTGCCGACGCCCCTCGACTTGAACGTCACCGGACCATCAAAGGGCTTGCCTGCACGCGTGAATATGCACGCGTCGTTATGCACGTTCTTGTTGGTCTCACCCTCGTCACTGAGGCGCTGTCGGTCTCTGCGGTCAGGGTACTCACAGCTCGAGTTGTCGTTGACCGTCTTGTTCTCGGTGGCCATGCCGGTGTCGGGGTTGATATAGGAACGGGCGACGGCCGGTCCGTTTGTTGCTCCCGCAATGCCTCCCACCGTGATGCTCCCGGCTATCGCTGCACCGGTCATAACGGCCAGTAGTTGTTTCCTCATTCCACTTTGCCCCTTTCATCCCTGACTGCTCCACTGTCGTGCCTCATACGAACCAAAGAGATCGATTGGTTTTCATGCCGGAACTACCCACACGGATTAGTCACGGACGCCGATGCGAATGAAGACGTACTCGTCTGCCCGCAGAGCTCTACTTCGGCAAACATGAATGGTGACGCCGCTCTCCAGCCGCCTCTTGTCGCAAGCCACCGCTACCCGGAGGAGATCGTTGAGTTCGAGCAGAGATCTCGAGCACCGTGTGAAGCGCCTCGAGATCCAGGTCGCCGCCCTCGCCGCTCGTTTGCCCGCTGACCAACCGATACCCGAAGCGACGCCCGCCGCTCCCCCTCCCTTCATACCTCCGCCCGCGTCCGAGCCTGTCGATTCTGGTCGGCGCCGCGGAATCCGGACCGATCTAGAGGTAAGCCTGGTCGGGACCTGGTTCGCGCGCCTGGGGGCGGTTGCCCTCATCGTGGGCGCTGCCTTCGGCTTCAAGTACGCGATCGACAAGGGCGCGATAGGACCATGGGGCCGGGTTGCCATTGGGATCCTGGCTGGGCTCACGCTCCTCGGATGGGGGGAACGGGCTCGCCGCAGAAGCTGGGACCCCCTGGCTCAAGCGGTCACCGCCGGCGGAATAGCGCTCCTCTACCTCTCCATACTCGTGGCCGTAGTCCTGTACGAGCTGATCGGGCTGCCGCTTGCCGTCGCGGCGCTCACGGTGGTCGCTGCGGCCGGCGGAGCACTGGCCCTGAGGCACGATTCTGTGGCCCTCGCGACGCTGGCGAGCCTGTGTGCGTTCATCAACGCCGCGTTGATGGCCTCGACCGCCGAAGCCGGAGCGCTCTTTGCCTACATTGCCGTGCTCGACCTCGCGGTTCTAGGGCTGGCGGTGTTCAAGAGATGGCGAACGTTGAACCTCACCGCGCTTGCAGGCACATGGATCCTGTTCGGGGCAACGGTTGCCTCGGCAAACTTTGGGCTCGCGCTCGCCTTCGCGTCACTGTTCTTCCTGATTTTTTCTTCGCTGCCCCTGATGCAAAGCAGGCGCCACGGAGGCGTCAAGTCGAGCGACGTGACCGTCGTCGTGTCAGCGGGATTCCTCTACTGCGGCTTTGCGCTCGAGTTGTTGGAGCGCAGCCATGTGCACTGGCAGGGAGGCTTCGCGGTCGTCGTCGCGCTCGCTTACCTGGGGCTTGCACACGGGGCCCGCAAACTCGCGCCCGCAGATCGGCTCTTGAGTCTCGTGATGCCCGCCATGTCGGTAGCAATGATCACGCTCGCCATCGCCTTGCAGTTCGAGGGCGACACGATTCCTCTCGCGTGGTCGATCGAGGCGGCGGTGCTTGCCCTTGTCGGTCGCCGTACCGGCGACCGGTGGACTCGATGGGGCGCCATGGCGTTGACCGGCCTTTCCTTTGTAGGAGCCGCCCTACTGCTCTTTGTAAGCGCCGCCCTCATCCTCATGGTCGACTCCGAAGGTGAGCGCGTTCTTCTCTCGAGCGACGATGCGCCCATGGTGATCCACATCGCCGCGTTCTACTGCACGGGTTGGCTGCTCGCGGCACGGGAAGAGCGCGGGTGGTCGGGGCGAGGGCCAAGCCTCGCGGGGATCCTCGCGAGCCTCCTGACGCTCATGTGGCTGGGGATCGAAGCAGTCACCTACTTCGAGTACCTACTGGGCGAGCACGGGCAGGCGACTCAATTCACGTTGTCGGCAATCATCGCTCTGTATGGTTCTGGCCTGCTCGCTGTCGGAGTGGCGACGGGTCTGCGATGGGCGCGTCTTTTGGCGGTCGGATTGTTCGCGGCGGCCATTGGCAAGATGTTCTGGATCGACCTCTGGCTACTGAGCTCGTCCTACCGAATGATCGCCTTCATTGGGCTCGGGGGCCTTCTGCTTCTCAGCTCTCTGGGCTACAACCGCTTCAGAGAGCTCGTCACCGGGCCACCAGAGACCTCCCCACCTCCGTCGCCTTCTGGATGATGCAGTCTTGGTCTTAGCGCTCGAGGTCGAACGGAGCTTTCTGCACCAGCTTTACGTTTCGATCTCCGGGTGCCCCAGGTGCCAGGCAGGTGGCCTGACCGTTTCGGACGCAGGCGTCGTAGTAGGCCTCCCGCCTCGAGAGAGATGCCAGGTAATCGACCCGCGACTGTGTAGCGAGGTTGGTGTCGGGGGCGGCGGCATGGTCGACAACCGTTCCGTAGATAAAGACCGTGTCCGCCTTTGCCGCCCTCTCTCCTGGTTTCCAGGCTACCTCGATGAGGCGGGATTGCTGAGGCCAGTCGATGTGAGCTGCGGTGTTGACTTCCCAGTAGGCCCTCCCCTTGTCTTTCTGCCCTTTCTTGGCGGCATAAGCACGAATCTCGTTGTTGTGCTCATGCCCGTTGACCCATGCGATGACGTTCGGAAAGCGATGCAGCAGACGGTTGAGCCCCTCGCCGTCGCATCCCGCCGTGCGGCGGAAACAGTGATACGGGCCCCGAGCGGGCTCAAGCCCGGGGTTGTTGAGGGTCTTCGAGGAATGGTGGGAGAAGAGCATGATGAGCTTGTCCTTGGCATCAGCGTTGCTGATGCGTTCTCCGGCCCTGTAGTAATCCTCCGAATACTTCTTCAACTCCCTCCTCAGCCACTTGAACTGAGGATGAGGGATGTGTCCGTTGGGACCTCCCTCTTGGGAAATGGTGTCAAGCGAGATGCCCCGTACCTTGTCGGAGATGCGAAAGCCGTAGTAGCCCTGTCGCTCACCAGATTCATCCTTGGGTGCGTTCTGAAGCCCATGACCACGAGGGACCCCCGTTGTGTCGAAGTACTCCTCGACGAGCTCCTCGTTGCTCAGGAAGCGCCGTCTCTGGTCGGCAGTGACCGGTCGTACGGGCACGTCTGAATCATCCAGCAAGCCGCTGATGATCTCCTCGACGTCGGAGAAGTCGTCCGGGCAATCCTCTTCTGAGTCGATGGGCAGGAAGATCTTCTGGCCGCTCGTCGCTCTCTCCTCGAAAGAGGGGTTGGCGGGAACATTGCCCTGCACTAGGCCGTCGTGGTTGCCCAGAACCGCGTACCACGGGCCCTGAGTGCCAACCGAGTCGAACGGCCGCTGCGCTCTCTTCAGATTCTTCCTGCTGAGGGCTTCGTCGAACTCGCCGCGGTCATAGCCCTCGTAATCCTCGCCGCCCGAGTTTGGGTTGACCCTGTTGCCGTCGAGGAGCCGGATGAACCAGCGCGTCTCGTTGAGCTGGTTGTTGTCGACGTTGTCGCCCGTCGAAACGACGAAGCGCAGAGGCACACCGGTTGCCGGACCGTTGTCGATCTTGGCAAGCTCTTTCAGCATCGAGTTCCCGACCTGAGTGCTCATGGCCTCCTGCGGGCGGTAGGCGCCGGTGAACGGAGTGTTACAGGCGTCGAAGTATTCAACTCGTGCGGGTGACTCTTCGTCGAGCACGTGGATGTCGCTGACGTGCTTGAAGCCGCCGAGAGGACGGCCTCTGCCCCGCGTCGGCCAGCCGTTCAACGTTCTCGTCACGCGCGGGCTCGGGGGGCCGTAGCCAAGGTTCTTGGTGCCTTCCTCGCCCTCGTGAACGATCGTCCTGTCGAGAGTCGTCTTGCCCGGCGATGCCTGAGTCAGTCCGGTCTGCATGGCGAGAGCTGTGACTAATGCGGACAGGACGACGACCTTCGACCACACGCTGCGCATTTTCATGCCACTCCCCCACTTGTGTTGGTGTCTCCCGAGCCGTTGGAGAACGCCTAGATCATGCCTCATCGTGGGTTATGTGCAACCACTCAGAAGAACCACGCAAAGCGCGTGTAGGTCACCGTCCCCAGCATTGCCACCGAGGCGAAGGCCACCAGCAGTACCTCGTGCCGGGCGGGACGGCCACGCGTGGTGGCCGCGAGAAAGAGCATGATGGGAAAGAAGGACAGCAGCATCCTTGGGATGCTGAGGTAGACCGAGCTAGTCATGAGCGCCACCATGAACGAGCCCATAAAGGCTGCGTAACCCCACTCGCGTTTGACCAATGCCCATATCGTGAAGCCGACGCCGATGGCGGCAGCGATGATCTCCACCCTCCATGCAATGACGAAGTTCGTGAGGTTCCCTGCCCCCGCGGGCACTCGAGTGGCGTTCAGCGTGGTCACGAACGACTCCACCGGGTTGGTTAGTTCCCGCTGCCACCCCAGTCGCTGATCCGTGAAGAAGTAGAAAGGGTCGCCGTGGATGCGGGCGAGGTAGGCGCCGTACGCGATCAGGGGAAGAGCGCCTGCTGCAAGTGCAGCCAGCGCAGTGAGGGCGGTGCGTGGGCGGAAGTCGCGGCGGCGCAGGAACTCGAATACCAGTCCGATAAGAAGGAAGATGCCGGCCGCGCGCGCTCCCATCGCAACTGCCGCGGGCCCCGCAACGAGGTGCCATCGTCCCTTTCTTGCGTAGTAGAAGGCCGGCACTGCCCCTGCGAGAAAGAGGGCTTCACTATATGGAGCCACCAAGAACACTGCGGTAGGAAACAGCAGCAGATAAAGGACTGCTCTGCGGCCGGCCCCTGCGCCCGCCTCCTCCTCGGCAAGCTTGAACAAGTAAGCGCCCGCTACGACTGCTGCGACGCCACTGACTAGCAGGCCGGCCAGCGCGGGAGCGATTCCAATGGCCGCGACCGCCCTTATCAAGAGGGGAAACAGCGGGAAGAACGCCGTTGCATGGGGATCGGAGCGTGGGTCGGTGTAGCCGTACTGCGCCACCTGCAAGAAGTGACGAGCATCCCAGCGGGTCCACATCTCCAGCACACCAACATCGGAGGATCCCGTCGACGATGCGAGGAACGAGGTAGCCGCGTAAGCCACTGCGAAGTAGATGACATGGGTGATCGCCACGAGCTGAACGGCCTGCCTCCAGGCGGTCCAGTCACTCACCCGCTCTCCGCCCGATTCGACACGCTTGGATTGTTCGTCGGCGCGATCCTTTCTTCGGACGACGTCGAGCGCACTCACCTGCTCAGGGGCCGGACCAGCGAACCTTCAGCCGGCGGGCGGCGCGCGCCTCGTCCGGCCGGCGAACCGGGGTCGTCGTCGGAGCCTCGTGCAGCAGCGCGGGGTCGGCTTGCGCTTCCTCTGCTATCTGGTTCAGAGCTGCAGCGAAGCCGTCGATCGTCTCCTTGGATTCGGTCTCGGTCGGCTCGACCATCAAGGCCTCCTCGACGACGAGAGGGAAGTAAACGGTCGGAGGGTGGTACCCGAGATCGATAAGGCGCTTGGCAACATCCATCGCCCGAACCCCGTGCTTCTTGAGCGCTGTAGCCGACGCCACGAACTCGTGCATGCAGCTGCCCGGATACTTGGTGGGGAAAGATCCCTCGATCAGCGTCTTGAGATAGTTGGCGTTGAGCACGGCCAGCTCGGCAACCCGCCGCAGGCCTTCGGGACCGAGCGATCGCAGATAGGCGTACGCCCGTACGTTGATCCCAAAGTTGCCGTGGAAAGAATGGATCCGTCCGATGGAATCGGGCCGGTCGTGTTGCCAGCCCCATCTCTCCGATCCCTCGTCGAACTCCAATACCGGCGCGGGCAGGAAGGGCTCGAGCCTTTGTGACACCGCGAGGGGGCCGGACCCGGGTCCACCGCCGCCATGAGGGGTGGCAAAGGTCTTGTGGAGGTTGAGGTGCACGATGTCGAAGCCCATGTCGCCCGGCCTGACGATGCCGACGATCGAATTGAAGTTCGCCCCGTCGTAGTAGAGAAGCCCGCCGACCTCGTGCACTGCAGCCGCGATCTCCTGGATGTCCCGTTCGAAGAGTCCGAGAGTGTTGGGATTGGTGAGCATCAGCCCGGCGACGTCGTCGTCAAGGACCGCCTTCAACGCGTCGACATCGACCAACCCGCGGTCGTCCGAGCGAACCTCTTGGGCCTCGTATCCCGCAAGGGTCACGCTGGCCGGGTTGGTGCCGTGGGCCGAGTCGGGGATGATGACCCGCTTGCGCACGTCGCCCTTGCTGCGATGCCAGGCGCGCATGATGAGCAACCCGGTGAGCTCACCCTGTGCGCCGGCAGCCGGCTGGAAGGTCAATGCCGCCATGCCGGTCGCCTCGCACAATGCCCGCTGGAGCAGACCGAGAAGCTCGAGAGCTCCCTGGACCAGCTCGTCGTCCGCCATCGGATGAATGCTGGAGAAGCCGGGGAGCCCTGCCGCCTCTTCTGCCACCTTCGGGTTGTACTTCATCGTGCAGGACCCGAGAGGGTACGCCCCCACGTCTATTGCCCAATTGCGCTGGGACATCCGCGTGTAGTGGCGCACCAGATCCCGTTCGCTCACCTGGGGCAGGCCCGGAGGGGTCGCCCTGCGCAGGTTGCTCGGGATCAGCTCTTCGAGAGGCGGCGCATCGACCTTGACGTCGGGCAGAGACCACGCCCGCCTGCCCGGCCTTGATTCCTCGAAGATCAGCGGGAAGTCGGCCCCGAGCTGCCGCGTCCCGCCGGAGGGCTGCAGCGAACCTTCGCTCTGTTCGCTCATTGCTCAGCCAGCTCCTTCTCGATCGCCTCCGCAAGCCCCGTGATGTCTTCTGCGGTGCGGCGTTCGGTCACCGCGACCAGCAAGCAGTTGGTCAGGTCCGGCCACCATGAGCCAAGGGAGGGACCCGCGATGAAGCCGCGTTGGGCCAGCGCTCGAGCGAGCCGACCCGACTCGAGGGGCGTCTCCAGAACGATCTCCTTGAAGCGAGGGCCGTCGAAGCGGACCCTGCAGCCGGGGATCTCGGACAGCCGCTTCGCCGCAAAGGCAGTCCTTCGAGCGCAGAGCTCACCCAGCCTTGTCAATCCCTCGGGGCCCAGCCACGCGAGGTGGATGGCGGCCGCTATGGCCATCAGCGTTTGGTTCGTGCAGACATTCGAAGTCGCTCTGGCCCTGCGGATGTGCTGCTCACGCGCCTGTAGCGTCAGCACGTAGGCTCGCCTGTCGTCCGCGTCCCTGGTCTCCCCCACGATCCGGCCCGGCACCTGACGAACCACTTCGAGCTTGGTGGCGAATAGCCCCACGTAGGGGCCGCCGTACGACATCGAGTTGCCGAGGGCCTGGCCCTCTCCGACGGCGACGTCCGCGCCGAGGGCGCCCGGAGACTCGAGGATCCCCATCGCGGTGGGGTCGGTGACCGCTATGCAGAGCGCGCCGCTGGCGTGCGCGACTCGCGCGGCGGCCTCGACATCCTCCAGCCTGCCGAAGAAGTTCGGGTAGGCCACGACCAGCGCGGCGGCCCCCTCGGCCGGCACCTCGCTCCACTCCACCACGCCGTCCTCCGCCACCGGCAGCCTAACGATGTCGAGCTCTAAACCTGAGGTATAGGTGTCGAGTACCTGAAGGTAGTGGGGGTGCACGCTCGAGCCGACCAGGACCCGGTCGCGCCCGGTTGACCTGACCGCCAGGTTCACCGCCTCCACCAGCGCATTCGCCCCGTCGTACAGCGACGCGTTGGCGACCTCCATGCCGTAGAGGGCGCAGATGGAGCTCTGGAACTCGAAGAGGGCCTGGAGCACGCCCTGGGACAGCTCGGGCTGGTAAGGCGTGTACGAGGTTGAGAACTCGGCCCGGCTTGCAAGCGCATGCACGACCGGCGGAAGGTGATGATCGTAGCTGCCTCCCCCCGCGAAACAGATCAGTTCCTGCGCCCCCTTGCTGCGGGCCGCCATCGACCTTAGGTGGTCGAGAAGCTCGACCTCGTCGAGGGACTCGGGAACGCGGAGACCTCGACCCAGTCGGACCGGCTCGGGCACCGCATCGAACAGCGTCTCCACACTGGGGGCCCCGATCGCCTCGAGCATGGCTGAGACGTCTTCGGGGGTGTGAGGCGTGAAGTCCACGAGCTCTCTTTCGGTTTGTCGACTTATTGACTAGTAGTCTTGTTGCTTCGCTTGTCGATGAAAGGCGGCTTGACGATATCGCCCTTGATGCGACGGCCGCGCGCCTCCACCTGCACGCGGGCCCCCGGGTCCGGTGCCTGAGCGCGTGGTCCGAGGGCGAGCGCTATTCCCGTGCCGAGCGTGGGAGAGAAGTTTCCGCTGGTTACCTCCCCCACCTTGGCGTCGCCCCACCGCACCTCGTGCCCCTGACGGGGGACGCCGCGGTCTTTGCACCTCACTCCAAAGAGCTTCCTGGCGACGCCCGCTTCCTTTACGCGGAGCAAAGCGTCGGCACCTCTGAACGAGGTCGGCCATGCAAGGGCCCAGCCAAGTCCCGCCTCTAAGGGGTTGATGTCGAGCCTTAGCTCGTGTCCATAGAGGGCGTAACCCATCTCTAGCCTCAGCGTGTCCCTCGCGCCCAGCCCTACCGGCCGGGCACCGGCCGCCAGGAGCGCACGGAAGGCGTCCGTCGCGACCTCGGCCGGAGCGTAGAGCTCGAAGCCTCGCTCCCCCGTGTAACCGGTTCTAGCCACCAACCCCTGGTGGCCGTAGACGTCGATGTTGGTCCACGAGTACAGCGAGAGCTCCGTTGCACGACTGTTTGGAAAAGCGCGCCGGAAGACGTCGAACGACTCCGGGCCCTGGACGGCGAGGATCGCCCAACGGTCCCATTCGTCAACGGGACGCCCACCCGATGAATCGATCATGCGGGCGACCGACCCGACGTTCGCCGCGTTGGGCACCACGAGCCACTCATCGCCGGCGAGGCGATAGAGGAAGACGTCATCGACCACCCCGCCGCTTTCCGTCAGTACCAGCGAATACGACGCCCTTCCGGGAGCGAGCGCGAGGACGTCGGTAGTAAGCGCGTGTTGCAGGGCCTCGCCAGACCCTGCGCCGCTTACCCGCAGCTTTCCGAGATGGCTCACGTCGAACACCCCGGTAGCGGTGCGCACCGCGTTGTGCTCGGCAATGACGCCCGTGTACTGAAGCGGCATCTCCCAGCCTGCAAACTCGGTGAGGCGGGCGCCCAGCCTGCGATGCTCGGCGAGCAGCGGTGACGCCCTGCCGTCGTCCTCAGCCGGCAAGGGCAGGACCCAAGAAGGGCGGCGACTCCTCGCCTAGTTCATCGGCACGCTTAGCCTCGTCGGCTACGAGGGCACCCTGAGAGGGCTCCTCCAACCCGTACTTCACCAACAGGTTCAGGTAGTCGCGTTGATACAGGATCTTGCAGCGCACGTCCGGATAGAGCGAAATAAGTCGCCTGACCTTGCGATTCTTTTTGGTGACCAGCTTCTGGTTAAGAGTCGTGATCTCGATGTAGAGATCGAACTCCGGCAGGTAGAAGTCGGGCGAGAAGCGTTGTGTCGGGTTACCGTCGCGATCCCATTCGATGTCGAAGGTGGTCGGTTCGTATCGCCAATCGATCTGATAGAAGTCGAGCAGCATGGCGAACTGGCGCTCGGAGTTGTGTGCGAACTTGACTTGCTCGTGCGGAAGCACGGGTCGCCAGTCAGGGCCCAAGCGGGCCCCCGATTTTCGAGATGACCTAGGCCTCCCTCACTTGCAGCCGGCCGTTGCTCGCCTCACCGTAATCCGTATCTTGCTCGTCGGGACGGAGCTCGCGCAAACTGCCGGTTAGTTGCTCTTTGACCTTGCTCACTGCGACCACCGCTCCAAGAACCCCTTGCCCCGACCGCAAGAGATCCAGGACCTCGGCATCAGAGGTGCACGCATAGACTCGAGCGCCGTCGGTCGCGATGGTGACCGAGGACCAGTCTCCCTCGATGTTGTCCCGGACGTAGTCGATCGACTGACGGACCTTCTGCAGGCTGGCCCCGGCCTCGGTCAGCTCCTTCACGACTTTGAGCTGGAGAAGGTCGTTGAAGGAGTACAGGCGCTGAGTGCCCGATCCATCGGCCTCCCTTATGGATGGGATGACCAAGTTGGTCCGAGTCCAGTAGTCCAGCTGCCGGTAGGTGATCCCTACGACCTTGCAAGCCTGGGGCCCGCGGTAACCAAGCTCGTCCATCCGGTTGCCTCCCTGTCGTGGCGAAGGTGCGCTCGCTGTCAGACCCGCACTAGAGTCACAAGCTCGTAGTTACGTGCTTGCAACCGTACGACGGCACAGCAACCATGTCAACCACAACGGTGACGTAGAGGTACAGCCCTTCTCACGCGCCACTTGCGAAGTCTTCGGGCGTCACCTGGTCGAGAAATGCCCTGAACCTCTCGACCTCGCTCTCCTCCTCGTCCCTCAGCTCGATCCCAGCCTGCTCGAGAACCTCTTCCCCGGCGTAAATGGGCGCGTTGATCCGCACGGCAAGCGCAATCGCGTCGCTCGGTCTGGAAGACACCTCCGTGGTACGACCGTTGGCCACCATGCGGATCACTGCGAAGAAAGTCTGGTCCACGAGCTCGCTGATGATGATTCGCTCCACCTCGACGTTGGTTCCCGTCAAGATGTCCCGCAAGAGATCGTGGGTCATTGGCCGCGGCGTTTGGATGCCTTGAAGCGCAAACGCGATCGCGGTCGCTACGTCGGCACCTATCCAAATCGGCAGGTAGCGGTCACCACTCGCTTCCTTCAGCAGCACAATGGGCTGATTGGACGGAAGCTCGACCCTCACTCCTACGAGCGACAGCTCGATCATGGCTGCGAGGCTAACATCGTCACCGCGCTTTTCCGTAAAGCTGATCCACGAGCACCAAGGGATCGTTTGCCAACCTAGCGATGTCTCGCACGGCCAGGATGGCGGGGCAGTTCCTGTAGCGGCCCTGGAAGTCGAGGCCGTAACCGACGACGAAAACGTCGGGGATCTCAAACCCCTTGTACTCAACCTCCACCGGCACGATTCGCCTTGCGGCTTTGTCCAGCAGCGTAACCGTCCTCAGCGATGCAGGGTCTCTCTGCCGCAATGTCTTTCGTAGGTAGTTGAGCGTCAGCCCAGTGTCGACGATGTCCTCCACGATCAAGAGGTCTCGACCAGACACATCTGTTTCGAGGTCCTTGAGGATGCGGACTATCCCCGGCGATCCGTAGGACGAGATGGACATGAAATCGAGGTTCAGGTCGATGCTCATGGCCCTCATGAGATCGGCGAGGAAGAAGGTCGAGCCTTTGAGCACGCTGATGAGCAGCGGCGGCTGCGTGAGGTCGGAGTAACTCTCTGCGATCTGGGCGCCGAGCACGCCAACGCGCTCTCTCAGGGAAGCCGCACTTACCAGAGTGCGCCCCACCAGCCGGCCCGCATCATCCTCGATCACTTCAGGAGCCCCGCACCGTGGTGACCCGCTCCGACCAGCTCCACGAAGGCTCGAGCAAGCCGGCCGACGACCGTGCCGACCCCGACCAGCACCGTCCTTCGCAGCCTTGCGAAACCATAGTCCAGCAGCTTTGCCGCATCTGCTGCGGCGTCGGGCGAGCCCATTGCGACGGCGATAAGACGCCGGTCCCCGCGGACCGCGGCGGCAACGAGAACCTCCCCCGCGTCACCCGAGGAACCGGTCTTGACACCCACGGCACCCCTATAAGTCTCGAGCAGAGCGTTAGTGTTATCGATCTTGGAGGGACCGCTCTCGGTGGCGACCCTGACGGAGGGGGTCGCCACTATCTTGGCCAAGTCTGGGTCGCTGAGGAGCAGCGCCGCTATACGGGCTAGATCTCTTGCGCTCGAGTAGTGCCCGGGCCTGTCGAGCCCATGAGAGGTGACGAACTCGGTGTGTCGGAGCCCGAGGTCACCGGCCAGTCGGTTCATCCTGTCGACAAAAGCCTCCTCCGACCCGGCTACGTGCTCCGCAAGCGCTACTGCCGCGTCGTTGGAGGACGTGAGCAGAAGCGCGTACAGAAGGTCCCGGATGCTGTAAGCGGCGCCCGCCTCCAGATCGACACCCCCCTGCCCCGTCGCCGCAGCTTGCGCCGACACGGTGCTGGTATCCCCCACTGCGCCTGCTCGGCTGACCAGCACGGCGGTGACCATCTTGGTGGTGCTGGCATTGGCCAGCTCCCGAGAAGCGTTGCTACGAAACAGCACACGGCCCCCGTCATCGATAAGAAAGCAGGCCCTGCAAGAGACCCGAGGCCTCGAGGGGGCGACGCCGGACAGAGCGGGCGCCTGAAGCATGACCAGGCAGGAAATGCTTAAAGCGATAAGTCGACTTGTCGACAAGGCACTAAGGGGAACGTCAGAGCAGCTGCTGGAGGTGGGAGCGCAGCAGGGCCTCGCGCAGCCGACGAGAGAGATCCATCAGCTCGGCGCTCGTCTGCGCAGCCTCTTCCTGGGCCTGAGGCTTCCGCCGCTTGGTGACGGGACCGACGATCTGCTCGATGAATGCGGCCTCGCGCTCGGCCCACTGCCGGTAGATGCGGAGATGGCGAGGCTCGAGTCCGTAGTCGAACAGACGCCGAGCGGCCGTGGCCACCACTAGATCGTTGCCGTCGTAGACGCCGTTACCCGCGAGGAGCCCGAAATCCTGGAGGCCTGCGAGATCCCTCTCGGACAGGCCCGAGGCCTCGCTCAGCTCCTGCCGGCTCAGTTGCACGTCGGTGGTGGACGGGGTGGGTGGAGCCGCCGTGGAGCCGGCGGCGGGGTTGGCAGGGGCCTCAGGGGACGGCGGGACGCCTCCGTTGGCTTCTACCTGCTCGAGGCGCTCTCGGATCACCCGCAGCGGCAGAAACTGGTCTCGCTGCAGGCCGAGGATGTAACGGAGCCGCGCCAGGTCGCCCTCGAAGAACTTCCGGTACCCAGACCCCGTTCGCTCCGGGCTGATCAGCCCTTCGGACTCGAGAAATCGGATCTTGGAGATGCTGATGTCTGGGAACTCTTCTTTGACGCTCTCGAGGACCTCACCGATGCTCAGATAGTCGCGCGACCTGGATAGCGGCACCTCTAACCTCCGGTTAAGAACACGAGCTTGAACTTGCCCACTTGGACCTCGTCTCCGGACCGCAACTCAGCGGCTTCGACACGCTCGCGGTTGACATAGGTGCCGTTGAGGCTTCCGACGTCGTGAAGCGAGAAGGACGACCCCTCTCTTCTGATCTCCGAATGTCGCCGGGACACCGTGATGTCGTCCAGGAAGATCTGACTGTCCGGGTGACGACCCACCTGCACAACGTCGGAATCCAAGAAGAACTTGCTGCCGGCGTTGGGCCCCCGTCTGACGATGAGCACCCCCCTGCCCCCATCCAGTTCCTCAGGCGAGATGTGAACCTCGTCTTCGACGTCGGTCTCGAGCTCTCCGGGGGCGAAGGTGAACGTCGTCGTGGCATCAGACGTGGCGGCATCTGCCAGGGCCGCCCCACAGGACGAGCAGAAATTTGCCCCCTCGGGGTTGTGATGGCCGCAGTTGGTGCAGTACATAAGCTCGACCCTATACGACAGCTTTAGGGTTGGTCAATGCCCCTCTTGCTCAAATCCGATCAGGCCGCTGTAGGCGTCCGCGGTCATGAGCTGCTCGATGCCTTCATCGGCCGGCTCGATCCTCACGAGCCACCCTCTGCCGTAGGGATCTGAGTTGACGAGCTCCGGGGTCTGCTCGACCTCTGTGTTCTTGTCCACCACCCGACCCGAGACCGGGCTGTAGACATCAGACACCGACTTGGTCGACTCGACCTCGCCCACGGGCTCCCCCGCCTTCACCTCGGCCCCGGGGTCGGGGAGCCCTACGAACACGATGTCGCCGAGCTGATCTTGAGCGAACTCGGTGATCCCCACGAGGATCCGCCCATCGTCTTCCTTCGCCCACTCGTGCTCGCTCGTGTAGCGGCGATCGTTGGGAACCTGCACCACCGGCCCTCCCTCCATCTATACATTGACTTGTCGACAAGTCGCCAAGTACGCTGACGGCCTCATCGAGGCCAGGGCTCCCCACCCTGCGTCCCCCTCAGCTTACCCACGGCCTCGGCCGCGTACATGAGGCCGGCAGCCCAGTAGAGGAGGGCTCCTGCCGCGGCCAACGCCAGCCCAACCCCCGCGGGGTAGCCGGCGCCCGCCACGTCGGTCTCCCCCACTGCGAGCCAGGACAGCCCCACCAGGAGGCACGCGGTCGCGGTCTTGCCGGTGAAGTTAACGGCGATGCGACCGACGCGCCGTCGTTCGAACAGCGGCCACAGGCTGAGCAGGATTAGGTCGCGCAAGACGATGCCGACGGCCAGCCACCATGGGAACGCGTCTCTCACGACGAGCGCGACCGTGAGCGCGACTATGAACACTCTGTCGGCGAGGGGGTCCAGGACTCTTCCGAGCTCCGAGGTCTGATGCCATCGCCGAGCGATGAAGCCGTCGAAGAAGTCCGACAACGCGCCGACCCCGTAGAGCGCCACCGCGGCAGTCTCGGCCCCCGATGCGAAGAGCCACAAAAAGACCGGCACGGATGCCAGCCGCAGCAGCGACAAGACGTTTGGCACGGTGAGCAGGCGGGCGCTAACCGCGGGGCCGCCGTCTACCGGGGAAGTCGTCATCCTGGCGAGACCCCTTCCATGGTCGGTTAGCCGGGGCGATGATCAACCTGGTCGGGACGGCCGGATTTGAACCGGCGACCCCTGGTCCCCCAGACCAGTGCGCTAACCAAGCTGCGCCACGTCCCGAACGGCGGATCATATTCGATGGCTGGCCCCGGACGGCCGCGGTCGACTTGTCGCCAACCCGATATGTCTCTAAAACGACATGTATCTAAGGCAACAAAGCCCTCGCTGTTGCTGCCGTCCGCACCGCGGAACACTAACCCTTAACCGGAGACCTAGACCTTCTGCGGGTATCGATCACAATGGGTGAGCCCTGGAACGGCTCCTCTTCTCTCAAGCGCCGCTCGAGGTAGCGGAGGTAGCCCGACTCGAGCCGGCCCGTGCTGAACATGACGAAGCGGGGCGGCCCTATGTCGGCCTGCACCCCATAGAGGATTCGGGCGGCGCCTCCCGCGACGCGCGGGTGGGGCCTGCGCTCCTGGGCTTGTTGGATCAAGCGATTGACCCTGGCTGTGCTGAGCCTTGTGCGATGGGACTCGACCGCCTTCAGCAGGGCCGGAACGATCTTGTCCACTCCCCTGCCCGTAAGTGCCGAAGTCCGCACCAGGGTCGCCCACGGAAGAAACCGCAGCTTGTCGCCGATCGAGACGTCGAATCTCTTTCTGTCGGTCGGCTCTGCAGGGACCAAGTCCCACTTGTTCACAGCGATGACGCACGCACGACCGTGCTCGACCACCTCTTGCGCCAGACGTTGATCGTGGCCCGTCACGCCCTCGGCCACGTCGATCACGAGAACGACCGCGTCGACCCGGTCAAGAGTTTGTCTCGCACGGAGCAAGCTGAAGTACTCGACGGGATCGTCGATCCGCAGCTGCCTCCGCATTCCGGCGGTGTCGACGATTCTCAGCCGTCTGCCGTCGTCCACATCCAGGTAGGAATCGACGGGGTCCCTGGTGGTTCCCGCGGTGGAATCCACGATCGACCTTGGCTCGCGCACCAGCGCATTGAGGATCGAGGACTTTCCCACATTGGGGCGACCCACGATGGCTACCGACGCGAAGGCGTCGACCGAATCCCCGCGAGCCTCAGGAAGCTCTCGCACCACCGCCTCGAGGAAATCACCCGATCCCCTTCCATGAAGGGCCGAGAGAGCGATTGGCTCCCCCACGCCGAGTCGATAGAACGACGCTGCAAGCGGCTCGTCCCTCGGGTCGTCGACTTTGTTGACGGCAAGCACTACCGGCTTGTCGGCCCGTCGAAGCGTCTCCGCGACCAGCATGTCGTCTTGATTGGGTCCGGCTACTCCGTCGACCACGAGCACGATGACATCCGCCGACTCGATGGCTACCTGCGCCTGCTCGACGACCCGCTGGTCCAGGCCCGCGGCGCCGGGCTCCAGGCCGCCCGTATCAATGATCTCGAACTCCCGCCCCGCCCAATCCGCCACAAAGTGCTGGCGGTCCCTGGTAACCCCCGGGTTCTCTTGAACGATGGCCGCGCGCCGCCCCAGCACCCGGTTGACAAGGGAAGACTTTCCGACGTTCGGGCGTCCAACGACCGCCACCGTGGGAAGCCCCGACCTCACCCCCTTAGCCATCGGGGCGCAGCACTGCCCTGGCGGCCGAGACGATGGCCGCGACGATCTCATCGATGGTCTTGTCGGTGGAGTCGAGGACGAGGGCATCCTTTGGTTGAGCCAGTGGAGCCAGCTCGCGCGCCGAGTCGGCTTCGTCGCGAGCAGCTATCGAGTCCGCCAGCTCGTCAAGGGTCGCTCCGGTGTCCTGCACGCCCAGCTGCAGGCCGCGCCGCCGAGCGCGCTCCCCTATGGTGGCCGTCAGCCAGACCTTCAGCTCGGCCTCTGGCACCACGACGGTTCCGATGTCTCGACCCTCCATCACGACGTTCTCGCGCGCTGCTAGGGCTCGCTGACGGACAAGCATGGCCTGCCGTACACCGGGTACCGCGGAGACCCGCGAGACCACTCGCGTGACCTCTGGGCCTCTGACCCGATCCGTCACATCGGTCCCATCGAGGGTTACCGACTGCTCGTCGGCCCGCACGTCCAGCTCGGAAGCGAGGCGGGTGAGGCCACCGTCGTCGTCCGAGGACACACCGCGCTCGAGCGCAGCAAGAGCCACGGCCCTGTACATCGCCCCCGTGTCGAGGTACCTCCATCCCAAGGCGTGCGCCACCGCACGCGCGATGGTGCTCTTGCCGGCGCCCGCAGGCCCGTCTATGGCAATCACCGTCACGTGAGCCCCTGGGCCCTGTGGAGGAGGTCAAGGAACTCGGGAAAGGAGGTATCGACGCAATCCCACTCCTCGATCTCCACTCCTCCCTTGGCGATCAGACCCGCCACCGCGAAGGCAAGCGCAATCCGGTGATCCCCTCGGGAGTCGACGACGCCTCCCCGGAGGGGAGTAGGTCCGCGGATCACCAACCCATCGGGCAACGCTTCTGCGTCGGCCCCCAGCGCGAGCAGGCCTTCGACCACGGCTTCGATACGGTCCGACTCCTTCACTCGCAACTCGGCGGCGTCTCTCACGATCGTGACCCCGTCCGCCTGGGACGCCAGGACCGCGAGCATAGGGATCTCATCGATCAGCTTCGGGATCTCCTGTCCTTCGATGACCGTCCCGGTCAGTTGCGAGTGGCTCGCCCGCACCGATCCGCTGGGTTCTCCGCACCACTCCTCGGCCACCTCCCATTCAAGCCTCGCTCCCATGCGGGCAAGGGCGTCGAGCGACGCGATCCTGGTCGGATTCAGCCCCACTCGGGCAAGGATGAGATGGGAGCCGGGCACCACCGTCGCGGCCGCGAGCAGGAACACCGCAGAGGAGATGTCGCCGGGGATCCGGTGCTCGAGGGGCCGCACTTCACGGTGGCGCGCGACGCTGGTGGTGGTTCGGTTGGTCCGCAAGGGGACGCCCGAAGCGATCAGCATTCGCTCGGTGTGGTCCCGGCTCTGGCAGGGCTCCGTCACTCGAGTCGTTCCCGTAGCGTTGAGGCCGGCAAGCAGGAGGGCGGTCTTGGTTTGCGCGCTCGCCACGTCGAGCTCTACGTCGATTCCCGTCAGCTCGCCGCCGCGGACCGCAAGAGGAGCAAACGCCCCGCCCGACCGGCCCTCGATCGACGCCCCCATCGCCCTCAATGGATCGACGACGCGGCCCATCGGCCGACGTCTCAGGCTGGCGTCTCCGGTAAGCAGAAAAAGACCCCGAAGAGCTGCGCAGATTCCAAGCGCTGCTCTTAGAGTCGTCCCCGAGTTCCCCGCGTCCAGGACGTCCTCGGCCTCGCCCAGTCCTTCGTAGCCGTAACCCTCGATCTTTACTATACCGTTGGGGTCGCGGGCGACGGGCGCCCCGAGTTGCGCGATGACCCGCCGAGTCCTTCCAACGTCGATCCCGCGGTTCAGCCCGTGGATCGTAGAGGTCCCCCTCGCCAGCGCCGCCACGAGCAGGGCCCTATGGGAGATCGATTTGTCTCCCGGCACCTCCATCTCCCCTCGGAGCGGCCCAGAGTCCCCTTGTATATTCATCGACTTGTGTACCAATCAACTAGCCGACGCCTGCAGGCGCTCAAACGGAACGACTCAACCTGTAGACAAGGTAACAAGGCGACAAGTCGCTTGGTTTACAGAGCGGAGGCCCGGTACAGGGACTGCACCTCGGTTGCTCCCAGGTGGCGCCAGGTCCCCGGCTTGAGCCGCCCGACCCCCACAGGCCCGATGGCGGTCCTGACCAACCGGCTAACGGGATGCCCCACCGCTTCAAGCATTCTACGAATCTGGCGGTTGCGCCCCTCGGCGATGGATATCTCCACCAGGGTGCCACCGGGGACCCGCTCCAGCGCCCTCACCTGGGCGGGCGCGGTCATGCCGTCGGGGAGCTCTACTCCAATCGCGAGCTGCTTAATGGCGCCCCGGCCGACGGTTCCTTTGACCTCGGCTACATAGGTCTTTCGCACCTGGTATCTCGGGTGCGACAGACGCATCGTCAGGTCGCCGTCATTGGTGAGGATCAGGGCCCCCTCGGTGTCCACATCGAGGCGCCCCACCGGCCACAGCCGTACGGCGGGGTCCACCAGCTCCAGGACGGTCGGCCGTCCCAGCTCGTCGTGGGCCGTGGTCACCACCCCGACCGGCTTGTTGAGCAGATAGTGGACGAGCCCTGTGGCCAGCGGCACGCGAGAACCATCTACCTCTACTTCATCCTTATTGGGATCGATTCGCCGGCCCAGGCGCGCGGTATCACCGTTGACCTTTACTCGACCGTCGGCGATCAGTGCCTCGACCGAGCGCCTCGATCCGATGCCCGCCTTGGCGAGGACCTTTTGAAGGCGCTCCCCCGCCTCGTTCACGCGCTCGGAGATAGCCTCGCCTCCATCTCCTCGACCGCCTCGGTGTCCGGCATGAACTCCACCAGCGGCGGAAGGTCATCGAGCGAGTTCAATCCCATGCGCTCGAGGAACTGCGCCGAGACGGCAACCAGCGACGGCCCTCCTGTGGTGTGGCCCTCCCTTACCTCCTCGATCAGCCCCCGCATGGCCAAGGTCCTGACCACACCGTCGGACTCCACGCCGCGGAGCTCGTTTATCTGGGCCCTCGCCAGCGGACCGCGATAGGCAACGATCGCAAGGACCTCTAGAGCAGCGCCGCTGAGGCGGGACCTGGTATGGCGTAGGGCGAACCGCTCGAGCCACGGAGCGCAGTCTGGATGGGTATAGAGCCGCCAGCCGCCCGCAACCTCCCGCAGCACGAACCCACGGCCCTGCTCGTGGTAGTCATCTCTCAGCTCATGAAGCAAAGCCTCGAGCTCAGATCGAGGTCTTTCGAGCACCTCGCAGAAGACCCCAAGGGCCAGGGGGTCCTCGGCCACCAGAAGCAGGGCCTCGATCACTTGCCTCGCATTGTCGGTCACGAGTCGCCACCCGTCGCCGTGACGAGATCGTCGAGCTCGATCAGAACCTCTTCTGCGCCCACCTCGCCGGTCCAGGTTGCGTCTATGTCACCGAAACGATCGGCTTGGCCCAGATCCACAGCGCCGGCTTTGAACAGCTCGAGCAAGGCCAGGAAACGGACCACAACGTCGGCCGGCTCCGGTCGGTCCCCGCAGAGGTCCCGAAAGGACAGCTTCGAGGCTGCCGCCAGCGCGCCGGCCAGCTCGACGATCGCGTCCTTGACCGACCCTCTGAGCGGCACGACATGGGAGGTATCGAGCCGAGGAGTGACCCTGGGGGCCAGCACCAGTCCCGCCGCCGATGCGAGGTCCACCACCGTGGTTCGGCCCAGCAAGTCTGGCGCAAGGTGCATGAGCTGGGGCTCGAGACCGACCTCTCGCGGTATATAGGCGCCGCCACGGTCAAGACCTGCCGAGACCCATGCCCCGGCCTCCCGGAAGGTGGCGCATTCGACCAAACGAGCAAGCAACAGGTCCCGCTCCTCGAGCAGTTGCGCGTCGGCCCCCTCGGGTGCCGGTGACGGCAGGAGGCGAGCCGACTTGAGCTCCAGCAAGGTGGCCGCAACCACCAGGAACCCGGTCGTGGCGTTGAGGTCGAGATGGGGGCGGCCGGCCACCGCGTCGAGGTACTCCTGCGTGATCTCGGCGAGGGAGACGTCGTAGATATCCACCCGCTGCTTGGTGATCAGGTGAAGAAGCAAATCGAGCGGGCCCTCGAACGCTTCTTGCCTCACCTCGTAAACCAAACCATCCTCCAGGAGACTTGTCTACTTATCTACATTTATGAAGGCTCGCCGTGGGATCACCCTATAGTCGCCCGTCCGGGCCGACTCGGGTTTATGCCGTCAGCCCGCGCCCAGGAGGCCGATGCGGGAACGGACGTCGGCTATCGTGGCGTCCGCCGTGCGCGCCGCCTTCTCGGCCCCGGTGGCCAGAAGCCGCTCGAGCTCCGCAGTGTCGTCCATCAACTCCATCCACCGTTGCCGGATGGGCGCGAGGTGTTCGATGATGGCATCGGCGAGCGCAGACTTGAAGCTGCCGTAACCGTCCCAACCCCGATCCTGTAGATCCTCCAACGAGGAACCCTCCATCACGGAAAAGATCGTGAGCAGGTTGGTCACGGCCGGCTTGTCCGGAGCTGCTATGACGTCTCGCCCCGAATCGGTCACCGCCGCTCGCACCTTCTTCGTGATCACGGATGGCTCGTCGACCAGCAGGATCGAGGACTGGGGACGTCCCGCCGACTTGCTCATCTTCTGAGTGGGATCGTCCAACGCCATGATGCGCGCGCCGGTGGGCGCGATCCAGGGTTCCGGGAGCACGAAGGTCTCCCCGAACATGGCATTGAAGCGGCCCCCGAGATCCCTCATCAGCTCGATGTGCTGGCGCTGGTCCTCTCCGACGGGCACGCCGTGCGCCCTGTAGAGGAGGACGTCGGCGGCCTGGAGCACCGGGTAGGTGAAGAGCCCGACACCGACCGACTCCGTCTCCCCCCGGGACCTCTCCTTGAACTGGATCATGCGTCGAAGCTCGCCCATCCTGGCGAGGCAGGTGAGCACCCAGGCAAGCTCCAAGTGAGCGGGCACCTGGGACTGCAAGAAGATCACCCCCTTGGCGGGATCGAGCCCGCAAGCGATAAAGCTGGCGCAGGCCTCGAGGCTTTGTCTCCTCAGCTCCGAGGGCTTCCACGGCAGCGTAAGAGCGTGGAGGTCGACGACACAGACGTAAGCCTCGAAGTCATTCTGGAGCTCAACCCAGCGCCGGATGGCGCCCGTGTAGTTGCCGAGGTGCGGCACTCCAGTCGGCTGGATGCCACTGAAGAAGCGTTGTTTGCCGCTATCACTAAAGGACAGGTTCAGGGTTAGCCTCCGATCGTGGGCCACGTTGGCCGCTTCGCCACCTACAATACCGAGTCAGTGGAAGCCTCTCCCCTAAACCTCCTGCGCACGGACCCCATTGTCTTCTTTCTTGTGATGGCGGCGATCATCGAGGCGATCGCCCTACACGAGTTCGCCCACGCCTATGCCGCGGACCTTCAGGGAGACCGGCTCCCGCGAGCGATGGGCCGCCTTAGCCTCAACCCGGTTCGCCACCTCGACCCCCTGGGGACGCTCCTCATCGCACTGGTTGGATTCGGCTGGGGCAAACCGGTGGAGTTCAGGCCCCAGGCGCTGAGCTCCTCTCGCTTCGGGCCGGCCATCGTGGCCCTGGCGGGCCCCGGGATGAACCTGCTCCTCGCGCTGGGGGCCGCCATCGTGTACGGAGTGGCCTTCGGCAGCTTCTCTGCCTTCAATGAAGGCGTCTTTCCCAGGTTCCTCCAGATCTTCTTCTCGATCAACGTCTTCCTGGCGGTTTTCAACCTCATCCCGCTCCCCCCGCTGGACGGCTCCCGTCTGCTGACGATCTTCCTGCCGCCCAGCAAGCAGAACATCATCTTCTTCCTCGACAGGTACGGATTCTTGATCCTCCTTGGGATCCTGCTCTTTGCGGGACCCACCTTGCTGCTGCCGCTGGTGCGGACGGTGGCGTCCTTCTTGGTGTCGATCGCGGGAGCGGGCTAGCCGAGCTTGTATCTATATATCCATGTCCACTAGACGATTCAGTCACTAAGCAACAAGTCCACACGGCGACTAGTAGACAAGTGGGGTCTCTCCCCGTTCTGTCCCAGGGCCACATGCCTCACTAAGATAACCCTAAACCTTAGAGTTATGCCGGCCGGCATTCTAGCTCGAGAGCCTTCTCACGAGCACCGAGTCGTCGCCGCGCGCTTCGAAGTCCTCCAGCACATAGGCAAGCGCTGCCCTGACGATCCGGCCGCGGTCGGCCGGGAGGCGGTGCCTCGATCTCAGGGCGAGGCGAGCGCCTTCGAGTGCCATGAGGTCCTCTGCGGTGCAATAGAAGGTCACTTTCTCGGCATGCTTGGGCGCCTTCGCCGCCGCCTCTGAAGCCGGCGGCTCGACCTCGGCTACTTGTAGCTTTGTCGACTTGGGGTCTTGTGGACTTTCCGGACCCGACCGTGCCTCGGTCCTGTCGCCGGTCCTCCGAAAGAGCTCGTCAGCTCCTGGCAAACTCGCTCGACGCGACACGCTCCAACACCTCCTTCGCTAGCTTGCGGTAGGAAAAGGCTCCCGGAGAGGTGGGGGCGTAGGTCAGGATCGGCTCCCCCACCACCGGCGCCTCGGCGAACCGAATGGTCTTCCTGATAACCGTGTCGAAGACACGGGGGCCGAAGGCGTCGGCGACCCTGGTCAGGACCTCTTTTCCATGCAAGGTCCGGCCGTCGTACATGGTGGCGAGGATCCCGTCGATGTGAAGCCGGGGGTTGAGGCGGTCCCTGATGCGCTCGATCGAATCCATCAGCAACGCCATGCCTCTCAGCGCGTAGTACTCGCACTCGAGCGGCACGATGACTCCGTCTGCCGCGGTGAGGGCGTTGATGGTCAGAAGGCCAAGCGAGGGGGGGCAATCTATAAGGATGAAGTCATACTTGACCCTTAGTGGTGCCAGGACTCTGGTCAGGGTCTGCTCTCGGGCAACCTCCTGAACCAGCATTATCTCGGCAGCGGCAAGGTCGATGTTGGAAGGCAGCAAATCGAGCCCCGGCACCGAGGTCTTGTGAACCACGTCTTCGGTAGCGCAGTTACGGTCGAGCAGAGCGTTGTAGACGGAAAGGTCCAGCGAGCCTGGCTCGACCCCGAGTCCGATCCCACAACCCCCCTGGGGGTCGAAATCGACCAGCAGCACCCGTTGGCCGAGCTCTGCCAGCCCCGCCGAGAGGTTGATTGCCGTGGTCGTCTTCCCCACGCCGCCCTTCTGGTTCGCGAGCGCGATGATCCGGGCCGTCCGCGGGGACGACTCGTGGAGGAATCCCTCGCTCTGCCCCGCGGGCCCAGATGCTTGGGGCCGCTCGATCGTTGCGGGTGCCCCGGCCGCCATCCCCGTGGCGTCCTCCATACCGCCTCCCCTCTAGTCGCTATGGCAATTTATCGACAAGTCACTTTGTAGGCGAGGACGCTACAGGATCGCTGCTCTCGGCACAAGACCCAGGATGAGCTCCAGACGGGCTATCCGAGCAGCGGGCCGGCGAAGCTGGCGCCCGGAGTGGTGTGCGGGACACCGAGAAGGGCAGCCACGGTCGCGCCGAGGTCGGCGAACGAGCGCCTCTCGCCGAGGTCCGCCCCCCGCGCCACCCGGTCCCCCACCACTAGCAGCGGCACCCGCTCCCTCGAGTGGTCGGTCGACTCCGTAGTCGGGTCGTTGCCGTGATCGGCGGTGATCAGCAGGAGGTCGTCTGGCCCCAAGCACTCAACCAGCTCGGGAAGTCGCTCGTCGAAGGCCTCGAGCGCCCGGGCGTACCCGAGGGGGTCGTTGCGATGACCATAGGCTTGATCGAAGTCGACCAAGTTGCAGAAGACAAGCCCTCGACCCATCGCCCTTAGCTCCTCGACGGTTGCAGAGACGCCCTCGTCGTTGGACCTGGTAGGCCTCGATGCGGTCACCCCCCGGCCGGCGAAGATATCGGCGACCTTGCCGACCGAGCGCACTTCGAGGCCTGCCGAAACCAGCGCGTCGAGCGTCGTCTCGCCGGGAGGGGCCACTGCGAAGTCGTGGCGGTCCGAAGTTCGCTCGAACGAGCCGGGCTCGCCCCTGAAGGGCCGGGCGATGACGCGTGCGACCTCGTGGTCACCCGTCAGGAGCCGCCGAGCTATGGCACAGAGCTCATAGAGACGCTCGAGGGGGATGACCTCTACGTGGGCGGCGATCTGCCACACGCTGTCGGCTGAGGTGTACAGGATGGGCTTGCCGGTCGCGACATGCTCCGGACCGAGCTCCGCGATGATCTCGGTACCCGAGGCCGCCTTGTTCCCGATGACCTCGACTCCCGAAGCCTGCTCGAAACACTCAACCAGCTCTTTAGGGAATCCCTCGGGGTAGGTGGGAAACGGCTTGTCGAGGATCACCCCCGCCATCTCCCAGTGCCCAGTCGTGGTGTCCTTGCCTGGTGACACTTCGACCATCGCCCCGAACGCGCCCCTGGGTGTGGCGACGGCGGCGACCCCGGCGACGTCTGCTATCCGGCCGAGGCCGAGCGACTCGAGGTGTGGGAGCCGGAGCCCCCCGACCGCCTCGGCGGTGTGCTGGAGGGTCGCCGAGCCCTCATCGCCGAACAGGGCTGCGTCGGGGGCCCCACCGATGCCGACCGAGTCCAGCACCACAACCGCGACGGCCCGGACGTCAGGCTGCGTCATCCCCTGGCCCTGGGATGCGCCGCCAGATAGACCTCCCTCAGCCTCGGAGCGCTCACCAGGGTGTACACCTGGGTGGTGGTCAGGCTTGCGTGACCGAGTAGCTCCTGCACCACCCTTATATCGGCGCCCCGATCGAGCAGGTGGGTTGCAAACGAGTGACGGAGGGTGTGGGGGGAGACGACCTCTTCCAGGCCCGCGCGACGGGCGTACGCCTTGATGATCTTCCAGCATCCCTGCCTGCTGAGCCGGCCGCCGCGGCCATTGAGGAACAAGGCACCGCGCGCCCTCGGGCCGTCGGAGCGGCCGGCCAGCACCGTCCTGGTCTGGGTGACGTAGGCAGCGATTGCTTCCCGTGCCACACGACCCACAGGCACGTGACGCGACTTGCTCCCCTTGCCGGCTCTCACCAGCAGGGACCCCCCCTCGAGGTCGGCGTCATCAACGTCAAGAGCCACCAGCTCGGATATGCGCACGCCTGTGCCGTACAGGGTTTCCAGCATCGCTCGATCCCGCCTGCCGAGCAGGTCGTCGGTACGCGGCAGCTCCACCAGCGCCTCGACCTGATCGAGGCGGATTGCCTTCGGTATGGAACGGGGACGAGCCGGGCTTCCGATCGTGGCCGTTGGGTCGGTCTGCACGTATCCCTCACGAGACATGAAGCGGTAGAGGGACCGAATCGACACCAGCAGTCGCGCCACGCTCGAGGGCGCGAGCGGCGTGGAAGCAGGAGCTGCGCCCGCCCGGACCCGGTCCAAGAAGTCCGTCAGGTCCCCCGGCTGGGCGGCCCGCAGGTCGATCCCATTCGAGGCGCAGTGCCTCCTCCATAGCGCGAGATCGCGCCCATAGGCGCTGATCGTGTTGGCGGCCAGCCCGCGCTCCGACCTTAGATGGGAGATGAACTCGTCGATTACTCTGCCGGCTCCCTGCTGCGCAGGAGGAATCTCAGGTGAGCTTGTCGAGAGGGACCCACTCAAGTCCGTGTGCCTCCGCTACCGGTTCGTAGACCAATGAGCCCTTGTAGGTGTTGACGCCTTTGGCCACAGCCGGGTCCTCTGCGACGGCCTCCTCTACCCCGAGCTCGGCGAGTGTGATGACGTAGGGAAGCGTCGCGTTCGTGAGCGCGTAAGTCGAGGTGTGCGGGACGGCTCCTGGCATGTTGCCGACGCAGTAGTGGACGACGTCGTGCACCAGGTAGGTCGGCTCGGAGTGCGTCGTCATTCGGGAGGTCTCTATGCACCCGCCTTGGTCTATCGAGATATCGACCACCACGGACCCAGGTTTCATTTCTCTGACCGCGTCCTCCGAGACGATTTTGGGGGCCCTGGCCCCCGGGACGAGGACCGCTCCGATCACGAGATCGGCCGAGGTCACGAGCTCCTCCACCGCAAGACGGCTCGACGCGAGCGTGAGGATCTTGCCCTGATGGATGCGGTCGACGTCTCTGAGCTTGTTGATGTTCTTGTCGAGGATGACGACGTCGGCTTCCATCCCCTGCGCTATCGAGGCAGCGTTCATCCCCGACATCCCTGCGCCGATGACCACCACACGAGCGGGTGCCACGCCCGAGACGCCACCCATGAGGATCCCCCGGCCCCCGTTCGCCCGCTCGAGGAAGCTGGCGCCGACCTGAGGCGCCATCCGCCCCGCAACCTCGCTCATGGGAGCGAGCAGAGGCAAAGAACCGTCGGGCAGCTCAACCGTCTCGTAAGCAAGGGCCGTCGTCCCCGAATCAACGAGCGCGCGCGTAACGGGCTCTGAAGCGGCCAAATGCAGGTACGTGAAGAGAACCAGGCCCTCCCGCAGTCTGGGGAACTCCTCTTCTATGGGCTCTTTGACCTTGAGAACCATGTCTGCCGCTGCGAAAACCTCGTCGGCATCGGGCAGGATCGTCGCGCCGGCTCTCTGAAACAAAGAGTTCGGGATGCTCGAGCCGGCGCCGGCATCGGTCTCGATAACCACCTCGTGTCCGTGAACGACCAGCTCGCGAACTCCCGAAGGGGTTATGGCTACCCGGTACTCGTTGTCCTTGAGCTCGCGGGGTACGCCGACCTTCATTACGACTTCTTAACGATCTGAGTGGGCGTGCGACGCAACCCGTTCACGAGGCTGAAGGTCGCCGCTCCGGTGCCGTATCGCGGCTCCCACGAAGTCTCTGAACAGTGGTTGTGGACGATCGGGACGGCTCTTGAACTCGGGATGGAACTGAGTTCCGACGAACCAGGGATGGTCCGGGAGCTCGATGATCTCGACCAGCGTCCCATCCGGAGACTCACCCGAGGAGAAGAGGCCCGCGTCTTCGAGCTTGCGGCGAAAACGGGGGTTGACCTCGTAGCGATGACGATGCCGTTCAAAGATCAGCTCCCCGGCGTAGGCAATAGCCGCTTTGCTGCCCGCCTCGATCCGGCAAGGGTAAGCGCCCAGCCGCATGGTGCCCCCGAGTGAGCTGAGGTCCTGCCCCGCCAGGATGTCGATGACTGGATACGGAGTCGAGGCATCGAACTCGGACGAGTTCGCACTCGAAAGCCCTGCCACGTTGCGAGCAAACTCGATGACGGCGCATTGAAGGCCGAGACAGATCCCGAGGAAGGGCACGTTGCTTTCGCGCGCGAAGCGAACGGCTTGGATCTTGCCCTCGATGCCACGCACGCCGAACCCACCAGGAACGAGTATGCCGTCGAGGCCTCCCAACGCCGCCTCGAGGTCACCTCCCTCGAGGTCATCGGAAGCGACCCATTTGATCTCAACGTCGCTTTCGTGCGCGTAGCCGGCGTGCTTGAGGCTCTCCACGACAGACAAGTAAGCATCCGGAAGGGTGACGTACTTTCCGATTAGCCCGATGGTCACCCGTCCGTTCGGAGCGTTGATCCGGCGAACGATCCTCTGCCAATGGCTGAGGTCGGGAGCGGCCACTCCCTCCATCCGAAGATGGTCGACGATGAAGCCGTCGAGGTTCTCGGCGTGCATCACCAAGGGAACCTCGTAGATGTTGTCCGAGTCGACGGCTGAGACGATCGCCCCTACGCCGACATCGCACAGAAGCGAGATCTTCCGCTTGAGGGCGGGGCTGATCGGCCGGTCGCTGCGGCAGACGATGGCGTCGGGCTGGATGCCGATGCTGCGCAGCTCTCTCACGGAGTGCTGCGTCGGTTTGGTCTTGAGCTCCTCGGCGGGCGCCATGTAAGGCACCAGGGTGACGTGGACATAGCAGGTGTCGTCGCGCCCCAGCTCCCGCTTCAGCTGGCGGATCGCCTCGAGGTAAGGGAGCGACTCGATGTCTCCCACCGTTCCACCGATCTCGGTGATGAGCACATCTGCGCCGGAGTCCTCCGCAAGCGCCAGGATGCGCTCTTTGATGGCGTTCGTCACGTGCGGGATCACCTGCACGGTGTCACCGAGAAAGTCGCCCCTGCGCTCCTTGGCAATGATGCCCTGGTAGACCGCGCCGGTCGTGACGTTGGACGCCTTGTGCATGTTCTCGTCGATGAACCGCTCGTAATGCCCCAGGTCGAGGTCGGTCTCGCCGCCGTCTTCTGTTACGAAGACCTCGCCGTGCTGGAAGGGATTCATCGTGCCCGGATCGACGTTGATGTAGGGATCGAGCTTTTGCATCATGACTCGAAGCCCCCGAGCCTTGAGCAGCCGCCCGAGTGATGCTGCGGTGATGCCCTTGCCCAGGCTGGACACCACACCGCCCGTTACGAAAACATGCTTCGCCACCAGCCCTCCGATCGATCGCTGTTCCGCAGGGTACGAGGGCCACGAGCCCTCAAAGGCGACGACCCCTGACGACCCAGCTCCACAACCGGGGTCTCGGGGGAAGTCATGCCACGCTAGCACGCGCGCCGATGATGGGGGTCTATTTGCGGCCCAGGCGATCCAACGCTCTCAGTGGTGGTGTCGCCTCGATGATGCGAGAGAAAGACCATCTCTCCGAAGCCAGGTTGAGCAGCAGCAGCAACACCACCGCGGCGACGCGCGGCGGCTCGTCGAGGGCCTCTGCGACGCCCAGCCCCAAGACCGCACCCAGGGCGTTCGCCCCCGCATCTCCCAACATCGCTCTCTCTTTTAGATCCAAGGGCAAAATCACCAACAGGGCCCCGATCAGGCCGGATGCAGCAAGGCCCCACGAAGGAGTGCCGGACAACAGGAGCACGGAGGCAACGGCAACGCCGGTCTTGCCGGCGCGTCCGGGGGCGCGGTCGAGCAGGTTGAAGAGGTTGGCGGTCAGCCCCACGAGCAAGGCCACCTCGATGATGACGACCAGCCGGTCCGCCACCAGGAGACCCCCCACCACACCCGCGAGCGCGCCGGCGAAGAGCTTCACGATGCCGCCCGTCATGGAGCCGCCCTCGAACGCACGGAGATGGCCCCGGAACCCGCGCGGCAGCTCGTCGCCCCGGCGGTCGTCGAAGAAACCGGCCCCGCACATGATCGCAGCCACGGCAGCAACGGCGCCCGCGATCTCCGGCCGGAACGCCGTCTCGCGGTAGCCGGTCCAGAGAGCCATGACCACGATGGCCGATCCGGTCCCGGCAAGCAGAGGGCCGCCCAACACCGCCGGCACGGTCACGCCTCGGTAGTTGACGCGCAGAAGGGCGGCCGCTGGAGCCTGGAGGGCGACACGCGCGACCAGCAGGGCGGCGGCTCCTCCCGCAGCCAGGCCCCCCGCGACGGCGAGCGCGTTCACGCCGCTCACGCAGTCGTCTCTTCCATCGAAAGGTGCACGAGCAACGCCATGGGGACCAAAAAGGAGAGGACCACCGCGGGGATCACTATCCCGGAATCGTTGACGGCAAAGCCCAGCACCGCCAGCACCAGGCCCCCGATGAACCCTGAGCGCAGCTTGGGGTAGGCCTCCGCGAGGCGCTGCCACCGGCCGCTCGGCCGGTACAAGAGATAGGCCATCACCAGAAGGGCCGGCGGGACGAAGTAGGTCCACACGGTCGAACGGAACACTCGGAGGTTGGCCCCCGCCTTGCGCATGATGGTGTCCACCACGACCCCCGGGCCGCGCGCGGTCGCGTCTTCGAACAAGCGGGCGAGATGCGTTTGGGACTCCGGGGGCCTGGCCAGGTCGACCACCAGGAACAGCCCGAGCACGGCCAGGGCCCCCGCCACTGCCAGCAGCATGACCTTGAGGCTGGGCCTGCGATCGGACAGGAGCAACCACGTGAACCCGAAGGCGGGGACTAGAGCCAGCACTCCTCCCACGTCGCTGCCGAACTGAGGTGCCCCGTCCACCACGACGGCGCCGACGAAGACCAGCGCCACCACACCCAGGACGGCCTTCCGGCCCGCCCACCGATGGGCGATCAGAGCACCCGTCATCACGGCGGCGACGCCGAGCACCGCGAAGACGATGTTGCCGGCTCCCGTGAATCTTCCGGCGACGATCGGCGAGTAGCCGAACACGGTATTCAGCTGGAGGCGGCTGCCGGCCACCAGGTCGCTCGCAACGACCACCAAGGTGAAGGCGGTGAGGACCAGCAATCTGTCGAGCGAGCTCCTCAGCACAAGAGACGTCGCCGCCACGAGCACTGCATCTATGCCAACCAGCAGCGCTACAAACCACACCGGCCCCAGCTCGTGCCCCTGCACGGCGCCTGCCACATAAGTGGTCACGGGAAAGGCGACCACGGCAAGGCCGGCGATCTCGAGCGGGCGTCCGACCTTGCCGGCGACCGTGCCCCTTCGCTCCCGCGGGTACAACAGCGCAAGGATGAGCAGGAACACGATGCCTTGGAAGACGACGAAAGCGCCGCTGAGCGGGCCCCTCAGGGAATCTACGAACACCGATTCACGATCGAGATCGATGGCTTCCCGCATGGGGTCGTCGAGCCCCGGACTGCTCGAGTAGAAGGGACGGCCGTTCATGGCGGGAGGACGCTCGCCCCCCAGGTGCTCGAGCACGGTCGGCGCAACGTCGGGCAACGTCACGATCCCTCGCCGGCGGGTGGAGGCCGACTCGAGTGTGCCGCGGGGCGTGAACCCTCGGCCGACCGCGATCGCGACCCCGAGATGAGCCTCAGGCTCCCACGCGGGGGAAGTGGGCGACAGGATCAGCAAGAGGTCCTCGGGGGTCAACTTCGAACGGATGTGCCCGAGGAGTTCGTCGCTTGCGAGCAGGGCCTGCTCTCGCTGTGAGGCCGCCGAGCCAAGGGTTGCCATCGCCCACTGGTCCGCCCGTGCCAGGTCCCCGTGGTCGACGATCACCACGGAGCAACGGATCCCGAGAGCTCGATCGACGACCCTTCTCAGGGCCCGGTCGTTCGTGCGGGTGCCGTAGGGAGCGAAAGGATCACGAACGAGGAGCCGAGGGCTGGTCGCCGCCAGGTCCACCGTGCCGCTTCGGTCCATGGCGGCCAACAGGCTCCAACGCCCGTAGCCCACGGTCGCGGGAGCCGGTTTGCCAAGGTCTGCGTTGCCCAGCGCGATCACGGGGGCCCCCAGCGCCGAGGCGAGCGCCCCCGGCTCGGCCCCGTACCCCGCGGAGGACGCCAGCTCCCGGAGCTCGCCGACACCGGCGACGGGAACGTCTGGCTCCAGCAGCTTCGAGCCGGCCGGGCGAGCAGGACCACCGGTCGTCGCCCCGCCGTCGACCCTGGCCCCCGCCCCTACCGTCGCGAAGCCAGAGGAGTACGACGTTCTGGAGCTGATCGTCCTGACCGACATGGAGCCAGAGGACCCGTCTTCGATCGCCCCAAGGATGGCGGGAGGCGCCGCCCTGTCGATGTCGCTCCACATGACTCCCGGAAGCATCAGGACCACCGCGTGAGCACACGATTGCTCAGCCCTGGTGGGAGCCGCGTCAAGGCCGGTGGCGAGCACCATTACCAGCACCACCAGCACACGAGCCTTCATCCGGCGGCCCCCCGATAGGCCTCTGTAAGGCGCGCCAGCATGCCCGCTGTGGAGAACCGTTGTGCCAGGCGCGCCTTCGCCGCCGAGGCGTACCGGCTCGCTCGCTCCTTATCGAACAGGACTTCCTGCAACGCCTTCGACAGCGCGTGCGCGTCGCCCTTGGGAACGAGCCGGCCGGAGACCCGGTCCTCAACCAGCTCCGGCATGCCGCCCACGCCGGTTGCCACCACAGGGATGCCGAGCAGGATCGCCTCCTGCGCCGCGAGCGGGACACCCTCCCAGTTCGACGACAGGCAGAACGCGTTCGCCGCGGCGAGGTAGTCGGCGACGTCGTCGCGCCATCCCAGCCACGCCACCCGTTTGCCGAGGCCCTGCGCCGTCGCCTGTGTCCTCAAGCTCATCTCGTCGGGTCCTCTACCGAGGACCGCCAGCCGCACGTCCTCCGGTAGCCGGCTGAGGGCTGCCAGCATGACCGGCAGCGCCTTTTGGGCCGACAGCCTGGCAGCGGTCACGATGAGGCTTCCCTCCTGAGTAACGCCCAGCTCCTGCCGCACCTGGTCCGGGGGGCGTCGGGTAGCCGGCGCGTCGCCGACGCCGAGGCGCAGCACCTCGATCTTGTCGGCCCGGCGGCCCGCTCGAGCGCGCAGGCGACTTGCGATCTCCTCTGAGACCGCGAAGGTCCTTGCATTAAGCCCGACCGACAAGGGCTCCGCCCAGTTGTAGAAGGTGGCCTTCAGGCGCCCCGAGACATCGTTACGCACGAGGTTGTGAACCGTCACGAATGACGGTACCCCGAGCCGACGCGCGGCCATCCCGGCGTCGATGCCCGCCCTCAAGCCGTGAGCGTGAACGATGTCGTAGTGGCCCTGTTGAAGGATGGCGCGGAGCCTGGCGACCGCTTGCCGGTGTCCGGTGGGCCCGTCGGGGATGACGGCGGGAGCGACCGGCTTGGGCATCGTTATCGGAAGGTCGGGGGGGCCGGCGATGTCGATCACCAGGCCGTCCCCGTCGAGCGCGGCGGCCACCTGGGCGACGTGGCGCGCGATGCCTCCCGCGGACCGGCCGAGGACTTGCAGGACCCTGATCTCTTGGTCACTCACGAGGGCCTGCTCAGCAACCGTCGGACCCTGGCAAGCTCCGGTGATCTCAACGCCGTCATCGCAGCGAGATAGACGACCGATCCAAGCACCGCAGTGGCGCCGAGGTTCACGAGCGCTTGCAGGTTGGACGCCTCGGGGAGCAGCCAGCGGCTCGCCACCATCGGCACCGCCGCCAGCGCGGTGACCGAGGCCGCCATCCCGAGCGACTTGCTCAGGTCGGCAGTCAGTACGGGGCCGGTTCTGCGGCCCAACAACCGGATCAGCACGACCGCGCCGATTAGGAATGCGATGGAATGCCCCAGAGCGAGCCCCGCCACAGCCCACCCTCGGGGCGCGGCGAGGAAAAGCAGCGACCCCGTCACACTCGCCACCGCCACGGTAGCAATGTTGACGAGCGCGGGGGTCTTCGTGTCTCCAAATGCGTAGTAGGCGCGGGTGAAGACGAGGAATGCGGAGTACGCGGGAAGGCCGATAGCGAAGGCGGCAAGGACGCGCCCCACGAGCGCCGCCCCACCACCGGTCATGACGCCGTACCTCAAGGTGGTGTCGGCCAGCGGCTGCGCCGCAACGAGCAGGAGGGCCGCTACCGGCAGCAGGATGAACGCGAGCATCCCCAGCCCGTCGCGCAGGCGTTCGGCGACCGCGCCGCCCTGACCACGAGCGGCGTGCTCCGACATCTCGGGAAAGAGGACATGGAAGATGGGGACGCCGAACAGTGCGTGAGGCAGGTAGAAGAAGGTGTATGCGAACTGATAGGCGGCGACGCCTCCCTCGACGCCGTTCGCGAGAAGCAACACGACTATGAGGCCCGCCTGATAGCCGCCCGCGTAGCTCAACGCCCACACGCCGAGGCGTGCCGCCCTTCTCACTGCGGGATGGCCGACGTCTAGCTTGGGTCGAAAACGCCACCCCAGGCGGCCGAGTTGCGGCACCAGGCAGAGCGTCATGACGACCACACCCATGGTGGTTCCGGCTCCGAGCAAGAGCGTCTCGCTTCCGCTGATGCCACGGACCGTGGGGGGCTCGTCCCCACGCATCATGGCGTACGCGATGTAGACGGAGATGACAACGAGGTTGTTGAAGATGGGTGCGATTGCAGCCATCGCAAACTTCCTGTGCGCATGCAGGGCGCCGGTCATGATCATCCCCGCGCCGTAGAAGATCACCTGAGGCGCGAACAACCTGAGAAAAGACGTTCCGAGGGCGATCTCTTTGGTCCGAAGTGACTCGGGGTCGACTCCCACGGTCAGTGCTCGCATGACGAGTGGAGCAGCCAGCGCGATCCCCGAGGCCAGAGCGGTCAGGGCGACCAGCGCCACGGTCGTTAAGGCGTTGGCCGCGTCCCATCCGGCTTGTTCTTGCTCCCTCACGAGGTAGTCGACGAACGTCGGCACGAAGACGGAGGTGAGGACGCCGGCCGCGACCAGCTCGAATAGAAGATTCGGCGCGGTGTTGGCGGTGTGGTAGGTGTTGGCGAGATAGGTCGTCCCCATTGCGGCCGCCACCGCGACCACCCGGACGAATCCCGTGAGGCGCGAGATGGCGGTCGCCACGGTGATGATCGCCGCCCCTCGCGCGAGCGAGGGACGTTGCCCGATTGCCGAGTCCACCGGTGTCAGGAGATCAGCCGCCGGGGAGCGCGTCGGGAATAACACCGCCCGTGGCACCGTCCTCGATCCCGTAGTGACCTGCCGGCTCTTCGCTCGGCTGGTCGAAGACGAGGACCATGGCGATCCTTCCCTCGGCCCTGTCGGCGTCGTCCACAGTGGACACGACGGTCCTTGCCTCGGCATCCTCCCGGATCGAAGCCACCAGGCCCCAGGCGCTGTCGGTAGGCTCCACCACCTGCACCTCGGCGTCGCGATCGGCGAGGCTGGTGGCCAAAGTCGTGGCAAAGGCGCCGGTGTCGAAGGCCGGCGGGTCTTGGCTGCCACCCGCGACGAGGAACAGTGCGGCCGGAGGAACCGTCTCTTCTTCGACCTTGCGATCGACTGTGATGAACCCAGCCTGCTCGAGGCCTTCCAGGGTCTCTTCCAACCGTGCGGCCGCCACGGGATCCACCGTTTGGCCCGTGACATCCTCCCCCGCGGCCGCAACCCTGCTGCCGAGCGTCCTGGCGGCGGTCTGAAGCAGAGCCTCACCGTCGGTCTCGGTCGTCTGGAGCGCGGCCCTCAGCTCCTCGGCCTCCCCTTGGCCTGCGAGCTCGAACTTCTGGCTGATCGTGATAGTGGAGATGAGATCCGCAGCCGCCTGCTCGAGGACGGCCGTCTCTTCCTCGACTACCGAGCCGTTCGACTCGTCGAAGGTGAACAGAACCACCTGGCGGCCCTGAAGGCGGTCTTCGACCATGTACTGCTCCACTGCCTCCGCAAACCTGTTGCTCTCCCCAATCACGGTTTCCAGCTCGTCGTTTTCTTGCAGGAGCTGGTCGTTGCGGTCCCTCACCGCCTCGACCCGCGCCTCGAGGTTCTTTCGCAGTGGCTCTCCGAGAAAGCCAGACCCCACCAGGATGCCGATGGTGAGGGCGAGGAAGATGGCGACTACGGTGATGAGCAGGTAGCGGAAGTCGATCATCTAGAACATCGATTCCCAGGTGTTGACGATGTACTGAGTCCACAGAAGCTGGACGGTCAGACGGAAGACGTCAGACAGCGCAACCACCATCGCCATGACGAGCACCGCCGCCGCCACAAGCAGCGTGAGGTCCCGGCCTCGCACCCGGCCGTGGTAGAGACGGCTCAAGCCCTTGGCATCCACAAGGATGGGACCAACTCGCAGACGCGTGAGGAAAGTCGAGGCCATGCCCTTGCGTCCCTTGTCGCGGAACTCGATGAGGTTGGCGTGCGTCCCCACCGCGACGATGAGCTCCGCGCCGCGCTCGTATGCGAGCAACATGGCGATGTCTTCTGAGGTGCCGGTCGCCTCGAATACCACCGACGGCAGATCGAGGGCGTCGAGCCGCTCGAGACCGGGAGCGACGCCGTCCGCATACGCGTGGACGACAAGCTCCGCACCCGACAGAAGGGCTTCGGTCGACACCGAATCCATGTCCCCGATGACCATGTCGGGCTTGAGGCCGAAATCGATCAGTGCATCGGCTCCCCCGTCGACACCCACGAGCAAGGGCTTCAGCTCGCGGATGTAGTAGCGCAATGCCCGCAGGTCCTCCTTGTAGTCGTAGCCGCGGACCACGATGAGGACGTGGCGTCCGTGGAAGTCTGTCTTGACGTCCGGCAGACGCGCCGCTTCTAACAAGACGTCGCGCTCGTCGTTGATGTACTCGATGGTGTTTGCGGCAAATCGCTCGAGCTCCTGAGCTATCGACCTCTTGGCGGAATCGAGCGTCTTCTCGACCTCCTCAAGCTGAAGAAGATGGCCCCGGGACACCTCCACCCTCTTGACGCCGCTCATCTTGAAGATGCGGTCCCCATCGATGATCAGCTCGGTGCCCTCGGAGATGTTCATGACCTCGGGACCGGCGTCGTCGACGACCGGGACGGCGGCCGAGCACAGCAAAAGGGGGCCGAGATTCGGATAGAGGCCCGACGAGGAGCGCGACGCGTTGATCACCGCGGCCGCCTGCCTCTGGATCAGGCCTTCCGCCGAAAGCCTGTCCATGTCCTCGTGATCGATCACCGCGATCTCACCCGGCAAGAGACGGGGCATCATGTTCTTGGTCCTTTCATCCACCCGCGCTCGTCCGACGATGGTGCCGGTCGCTTCAGCCTGTGGTCTCCGCCTGCGTCTGAGTCGGATCACCCCGAGCCCACCATGTCTTTAGCGATGCCGAGCAGCTCTTCTGCGTGCTCCCTTGCGCGCGCGCTTTCGGGCATGCCGGCCAGCATTCGGGACATCTCCTCGAGCCGTTCCTCGGCTTCCACGCGCGTTACTGCGACACTCGCCCCGTCACGCGACTGCTCCTTGGTCACCCTGTAATGGGCATCGGCGAAGGCGGCGACTTGAGGGAGGTGGGTGACTACCAGCACCTGGTCGCCCGACGCGTGCGCGAGCCGAGCAAGCGCCCGGCCGACCGCCTGCGCGGCCCGGCCCCCCACTCCCGCATCCACCTCGTCGAACACCATGACGCGAGAGCGGCCCGAGGTGAGCAGGCGCAGCGCCAGGGTGATGCGGGAGAGCTCGCCCCCCGAAGCGACCTTCGACACGGGCAGCATGGGGGCCCCGGGGTTGGTCGATATGAGGAGCTCGACGGAGTCACGGCCCCCCTCGTACAGCGGCCGCGGCTCCAGCGCCAAGCGGCAGAGGGCCCCCGGGAGGGCCAGGTCCCCGAGAAGGGCCTCCAACGCCTCGGCGAGGCCGGGCGCGGCCCCGGCGCGCAGCTCGCTCAAGCGGCAGGCCAGCTCCGCAGCTCGCGCGAAGAGGGCTTCTGTGTCACGTCGAAGTTCCTCGAGGTCGGTTGTCGAGCCCTCAAGCTCGCCCACCCGTTGCCTGCAGGCCGCGAGGTAACCGAGGATGGCGCTCTCATCGTGGCCGTACTTCCTCTTCAACCGGGCGATGACATCGAGTCGCTGTCGCACCGATTCGAGCGCGTCGGCATCCGGTTCGACGACCAGCCGACTGAGCTCTGCTGCGACGTCGTAGGCCTCGACCGCGGCGCTCCCCAGTCGTCGAGCCAGCTCCTTCAGGTCCTGGTCATCGCCTGGCGCGCTCGACAGGGCGGCTTCCGCTTGCGCCAATAGCTCGGCCGCTCCGGCGTCCCCGCTCAATGCTTGCGCCGCGGCAGAGATCGCCGCCCCGCTCGCCTCGGCGTTCTCGAGCTGCGTCGCCTGGGTGACCAAGGCGGCCGACTCGCCTTCACTGAGCTGAGCCTGTTCTATCTCTGCAATCTCGTAGCGCAGCACGTCGAGCTCGCGCTCGCGCGCCCGGCCCCCGGACGCGAGCTCCTGAACGACCCGTTCGTTCCTTTTGGCGTCGCGAACGGTTCTTGCCACCTCCGCGGCCAGCTCGACCGCCTCTTCACCGCAGAATGCGTCCAGCAACGAGCGCTGCACTGCGGCAGAGGAGACCCCGCGGGCATCGTGCTGCCCGGCGATCTCAACGAGGGATCTGCCCACCTCACCGAGGACTCCAATGGTCACGAGCCGGCCGTTGATCCTGGCCCCCGTCGATCGCCCGTCCGCGGTCACGACTCTGCCAAGGACCACCTCGGCCTCGGACGGGGACGCGCTTGGTTGGTCCAGCAGGCCGCGCGCGGACAACAACTCGACGGCATCGTGGTCCGCGGGCACGACGAAGCGCCCTTCGACGCGTGCCTCGGCCACCCCTTCCCGCACCATGGTCCGATCGCTGCGACCACCTAGAAGAAGGCCGAGAGCCGCCACCAGAAGGGTCTTTCCAGCCCCGGTCTCACCGGTGAGGGCGCTGCATCCTGCATCGAGCTCGAGATCCGCTCGTTCGATGACGCCCAGGCCCTCCACCACAAGCTCTGTAAGCATCCGCACAGAATCCTAAGGGCCGGGCCTCACAAGGGGCGGATGAGGGCACTGGACTCCACACATCCTTGACTTCCGGGGTCAGCTGGGAAGGTGCATCTTGAGCCCCAGTGGCTCCAGGAACCCGGGGCTCCGGTTTCTCCCGCCTTGCAAACGATCCCGAGTCTCGGACAATAGGTCGGGAGCTACCCGCCCGAGTTGGGAATCATCCGGTCCGACCACAACTAGAACCTTTTTAGGAACTTCCGCCATTCAGCGACTGGAATACCCGATAGGAGTTCCTGACCGAGTCGATTGGTGAAGTCGTCCATGATCTCGTATCGAGCTAGTCGCCCAAAGTTGTTTCCACGATCCTCCGCTGGCTGGTCAAGAATTAAGTCGCTCTTTGGCGGGTAAGCCGTTGTCACAGAGGAGAGGGAAATGGAGCGATTACCGATATCACCCTTCATCCGCTGCAGCCAGAACCAATTCCGCCATTCGGCGGCGAAGCGGGCTGGCACGATATAGGGATCAAATAGACGCGGAGAACCCGACACAACGTTGCTCAGCGCCCAAGGATAGACGACCAATAGATCTTGCGGTTGGCAAACGGTAGGGCTGACTCTAAATCGAAAGGTCGGCTCAGACTCTTTCGCTAGCGCGTACCAGCCCTTGAGTTCGACTCCCATAACGACGTTCTCGCTGGTAGCCGGATCTTGTGACCTAAGAATGACGTCAGGAAACTGCTGTGGTTGCCTAATAAAGCGATAGGTCGCGTACTTGTCTTCAGGGTCCCACGTGGATCGGTGTTGGTTGAGAGCCTCCACCGTCTGAAACTCGATGCTGGCGCCCAAGGAAGTGCCAAGCGTGTGGAGATCAACGGCTGCGACACCTGTAATTCGTAGCTCAGATTCAAATACCGAAGGCAGTGAGTACAGAGCGGAGCGAACAAGGTTGTACAGATCGCGGTGCGGCCACTTAGGGGGGAGACCGACTTCTTTGGGCGGCGTAGATACCTTGCGCGGCATCGCTCGTCCCTCCCCTTTCCGCTATGAGGCGCTGCTCTTGCGCCTCCCCTCTCGAATCTCTGTCGAGACTCTCTTCAATGCCACGGCATGGTACTCCGGGCTTATTTCAGCAGAGTAGCAGTGCCGATTGAGCCTGAACGAGGCCACCGCGGCGGAGCATAGACCGCCGAAGGGTTCCCACACGACATCCCGCTCCTCGCTCGATGAAGCCACGATGAGCTCGATCAGCCTTAGTGGCTTCTGGTTCGTGTGGAGGCATTTTAGGGTGGCGTGATGTTTCAGGCGCTCAGGTCCCCGTAGCGCAGGCTCCCTCCATACGTTGGTGACTCCATGGCGGTAGTTCCACTTGGGGCGGAGTTGAGCCCACGCATCGGCGCTCAAACGCTTTCGTCCATCAAGTGAAAAGTAGGGACGACGGGTGAGATGGCCATGTTTCTCTGCGTAGCGGGATAGTCGTTCCATCATCTCGGGCGGCGGGAAGTACCAGAGATGATCCTGAGTGAAATACTTTCTGGTGGCGGCATTCTTGACTCCACAAGCCTCGTTGGCTTCTGAAAGGGATAAACCAGCGCGGCGCCATTCGTACCTAAGCCACTCTTTGACGGGCATCTGTTGGTCTTTGTCGGTTCGAAGCAGTAGCTCACGGGTGTATCGCACGCATGCCTCGGTCACTACGGGAAATCGGCGCAGCGTCTTACCGTTCACGTTTCCCGCAATATGCCCACTTCCCTTATCCCATACCTGTGCCGTCTCGTACCGCCATCCATGCATTTTCAGTACCGGGTGAACGCTCGCCCAGCCCACCTCCGTGCCCCAAAACCACAGAGTGGTCGAGGGTAGAGACAGACGGCTCCACTCGGCGATGTGCGGTGCATACCACTCAGGAAGGCAGTCAGGGGTGGGGGGGTCGCCTGGAAAACCGGCGACTCCGTATGGGCCGTCCACAACTATCACGGTCGGCGATGGCCAACTCGCATAATGAGCGAGCGCATCGCCCAGATCAACCCGGATGGTCGGGTCAGAACAAAGCGTCTGAGAGCGCACCGGTTCTGGGCCAAGATTTGGTTGGGCTTTCACGTCAGAATTCACGATAGTGGAATCGCTGGGGCCCGCCTCGGCTTTTCCATCGACGAGCAGTGCTTGCTGTTCCTCTTTTTTTCGATCCCTTCGTCCCACACCGGGTTCAACCTCTTTTCTCATCCTCGACCCAAGGCCGGTGCAGTTCAACCTACCTAGGGTATGGGTCAGGTTTCTCCATTGGTGAAGACGCGGCCCATCCCCGCGCTCAGAGTCGGGGATGACCTATCAGTACACAAACTTGGGACAGGGGAAACACGTTGGGTCCATGAGCCGACAGCTCGAGAAGCCGCTTCCGCCAGTAGTCGCTCAGTTGGGCAGCTGCATCTTTCTTCTAAGCCGCTCGAGGAAGCCGGGACCCGACATCCTGATCAGCCTCAGCGGGCGGGGGTGCCGCTGAACCGTGACGACTGACTCCGGTGCGAGCTCGCACCCGGTTGCCCCGTCGAGCGACAAAGAAGCGACGGGCAGTGAGTCGGGTAGCTCTATCTCAACGACCTCGTCCGGGGCAAGAACGACGGGGCGAGAAAAGATCATGTGGGGACTGACGGGAACCACGATGAGGGACTCTGCCCTCGGCGACACGATCGGCCCTCCCGCGCTGAGCGCGTACGCGGTCGAGCCGGTCGGCGTAGCAACGATCACGCCGTCGGCATTGAAGGTGGCAAGGCGCTCGCCTCCGACGTTCACCACCATCGTGACCAGCCGGTGCCGCGCAGAACGCTCGACGAGAACCTCGTTCAGGCCGACATGGCTGGAACGCAGGTCACCTCCCACGCTGACGTCGCAAGCGAGCATCATGCGCTCCTCGACCTCGAAGTTGCCGTCGAGAACCCTTTCCAGGGCATCGACCTGCTCGCCGGCCTCCACTTCCGTCAGATATCCAAGGGTGCCGAGGTTGACCCCCAGAAGAGGTGCGTTCGCCTCGTGAGCGAGTTGAGCGGCTCTTAGCGTCGTTCCGTCGCCCCCGAGGGAGACGACGAGATCCGGCTGCTCCTCGACCACCTGGACGCCGCGCGCGGCCAACAGCGCCAGTAGCTCGTCGTTCATGGCGAGAGCGGCGGGCTTGCCCGTGTGCACAACGAACGAAACCGTCTGGATCGTCACTCTGTGACCTCCTGCACCGCCCTCTCGAGGGCCGCGTCGTCACTCTGGGCCCCCTTTCGGAGGTGCAGGAAGAACTCACGGTTCCCTGCCGGACCCGGCAAGTGGGAAGCAACCACGGCCGCGACCCCAAGCCCGAGGGCCATCCCCGTCTGGGCGACCTTTCTCGTGGCCTGCGCCCACACCTCGGGGTGCCGCACGACTCCGCCTCGATCGACAGCCCCACGCCCGGCCTCGAACTGAGGCTTGACCAGCAGCAGGAAGTCCGCCTCGGGCACGGCAACCTCGACGAGCGCGGGCAGGACGAGGGTCAGCGAGATGAAGGAGAGATCGGCGACCACGCCGTCCGGCCTCCAGGGAAGCATGTGGGGGGCCAGGTGGCGGGCGTTGGTTCGCTCGAGAACGACCACTCGAGAGTCGTTTCGCAGCGACCAGTCGAGCTGCCCGTAGCCGACGTCCACGGCCGCCACCGCTTCCGCGCCACCCTGGAGGAGGCGATCGGTGAATCCTCCGGTCGAAGCACCTGCATCCAGCCACCTGCGTCCGGCAACCGTGACGTCGAGGCGTCCGAGCGCGCCGTCGAGCTTGTCGCCGCCGCGCGACACGAAGCGGCGAACCGGCCCACGCAAGGCGATGGGAGCCTCTGCGGTAACGAGAGAAGAGGCGCGGCCCGCGGGCATGCCGTTCACCAGGACCAGCCCCTGCTCGATCGCCGCTTGGGCCTTCGCTCGAGAGGAGACGAGCCCCCTGCGGACCAGCTCAGCGTCGAGGCGAAGGGGCTTCGCCAAAGTCGCGGTCGAGCTCTCGCTCGAGCTCGTTGTAGAGCTCCTCCAACAATTGGAGCCGCGCCGCGTCGTCGAGGGCCTCGGCCTGCTCGAGTCGCCGTCCAACCGCCTCGGAAAACTCTCCCATGGACTGCATTATGGCCTCGCGGTCGAGCGAGCAGCCGTCTTCTTTCGGGCCGTCTTCTTCGCAGTGCTTTTCTTGGACGGTTTCCTGGACGTCTTCTTCGACGGCTGGCTGCTGCCTCTTGCCTGCTTGGGCCCGTCCTCCAAGCGAGCGACCCTGCGTTCGAGCCTTTCGATATCACGCTTGGTCGCGAGCCCAAGGGTGGCTATCTGGCCCCTGATCTCGGTCTGGATCAAGCGCATGACCTCCATTCGATTCTGTCTGCTGCGCTCCATGAGGTCACGCACGACCGAGGACGCCTGATCGCGGCGCACGTCCCCAGCCTTAACGAGGTCCCTGACCAGTTGCTCCGCTCGGTAGCGAGTCAACTCGGCGACACCCGAGGTGAACAGCGCCATCCTCTTGATCTCGTCTCTCACGTTTCCTCCCGTGGACTGCCGGATCTTCGCCAAAGGTCCAGTGCTGCGGATGGTCAAACCTATACTCCGAAAGTGATCTCACTCATCCCCATATCCGACGCCAACCCAACCAAGCGCTTCCCCATCTTCACCATCGGCTTGATAGCCCTGAACGTGCTGGCGTTCTTTCTTCTCGAGCCGGGTCAACCCAGCTTCGGAGGTACAGTCGAATCCGGCGAGTACTTCGTGCGAGAAGCACCGATTCCCTGTCAGTTCGAGGATGAGTGCCCTGCCACCGCCCCAGGAACCGACGTGCCGATCCCCGATCGGACCCTCACATCCTTTTTGATGTCGATCCTGTTCTCGACATTCCTTCACGCCGACATCTTGCATATCGGCTTCAACATGTTGTTCCTATGGGTCTTCGGCAACAACGTCGAGGACTACCTGGGGCCGGTCAAGTACGTGTTGTTCTATCTGGCGGGGGGAATAGCGGCCGCATTCGCTCATATCTTCACCAACCTCGGCTCGGACGTTCCGGCCGTCGGCGCCTCGGGGGCAGTCGCGGCGGTCCTGGGGGCTTACATCGTCCTCTATCCCCGGGCCCGCGTAAACGTGCTGGTTCCGATCATCATCATCTGGACGGTGCTCCAGCTCTCTGCCTTCATCGTGCTCGGGTTGTGGTTCGTCGGACAGTTCCTTCTGCCGCAGCCGGGAGTTGCGTGGCAGGCACACGTCGGAGGCTTCATCTTCGGCGTGATCGGCATCTTCTTACTGGGGGGCCGACCACACAAACCCCAGCCCATCTGGCAACCGGAGTGGCGCTACTGAACGGGTCCTCTCCAGCTGCTCGCGGGTCTGCGCCGGGCGCCTGAGCTAATCCCCCTTCAACTGGTCGGGAGTTCGGTAGGGGACGCAGGTGATGTCCGCCGAGGTCGCCTCACCCGTGACGTCCTTCGGCGGGGAGATCCGCACCCTCGCGCCCTCTTCGACGCGCCTGGCAGTCGAGAAGCTGAATTCGTAATCGAAGAGCACGCCCCCTCGGGTGCCGATGACTCTTGCCACGCACATATTGACCCCTGACTCCAGGTCTCCCACCCACTCCGAGCGGAACTGCAGCCGTAGCCCTCCGTCGGTCCAGGCCTGGTCGTCCACGGGGCCGCCTTTTTGCGACCTCCCCCTAGTGATGAGATCGTCAACTTGAATCAGGCGGACGTTTGAGACCTCGTAATAACCGTCGGGATCATCGAGCCTTTCAGGCTCGCAGAAGATCTCCGCCGAGTTGGGGAAGTCGCCACGTGAACTTCGTCCACGAGGCCTCCCTGCTTTCGGCTGCATCGCGCTCAGCTTCGCAGTTGCCTCGCCAACGACCGAACCGTCGTCTCCGAACACTCGGTAGGTGCAGCGGTGGATCCCTGGGTACTCGGCGGTCGTCCACCTTCGGTCGTAATGAATGCGGGCGAGAGTCGGTCGATCGTCCTGCCCGTAGCTCGACTCATACTCCAGACCGGTGACGGAAAAGGCGTAGCCATAGCTGTCTGTCGTCTGTGGGGGGGGAACCCAGGGCAGGAATGGCTGTCCACACTCGTAGCTCATCACAGACGTACTGAGCGGAAGCAGCGGAGGGCGCGTCGGAGAACTCCGCGACGAAGATGCCACCCCCCCGGTCCTCTTCTTCCTGTGGCGCTTCGTGGGGCCATTGCTTTCCTTCATGGATCACCGTTCCAGCCTCATTGAGCACCTCCAAGTGGCAGGCCGCCGAACCGTCCATGGGAACGGGGCCAGTCCACAGGAGAGAGCCGGCGACCGCTCTCCCGCCCTCGGGACCGTCGACGATGTCGGCGGATAGCAGCTCGAACGTCGGCTCCTCCGGCACTGCGGGTTCCCTGTACCCCACTAGTTCCTCCCGCGCGGGCCCCTCGATCCGCCCGGATGCCTCGACCACCATCAGCGAGGCACCGCGTGAAGCCACCCTTAGATCCGCTCGGTCGTCACTCGAATCACAGTTTCCTGCTGGGGGCGGACCACTGCAGTAGGTCGCCTTGAACGATGCGATCCATCCGTCCCCGGCTGCTTCGATGCCCTCGTACGTGTAGAAGGCGCCCTCTGGGTCCAGTAGACCCGCCTTGGCGATCGCCCGAATAGACATCGTGGCCGCGCGCGCAACTATGGGATCCGCGGTAAGGCCTTGCTCGGAAGGCCCGACGGGTGTCGTTTCAGAGCTTTCAAAGAGCCAGCTCTTGGGCGCCGCCCAACCCCCTGCGGCCAGTCCAACGACCAACGCGCTGATTCCAAGTCGCCACTGCCAGCGCCTGCGCCGGCCGCGCCCCCAAGCTCTGGAGATGTCGGGTGGCGACGACGGTCTCGCCGCTGATCGGTGGATGCGATCGCGCAGGTCATGTGACATGTCGAACCTCCTCGAGATCCTTGAGACCACCCTTTTCGGTGAGCGAGGCAATCGCACGGCGCACCAGAGACTTCGCAGTTGACTCGGGACAATCCATTGCGTGCGCCACTTGCGCGAAGGTGAGATCCGCGTAGTAGTGGAGAACCAGCGCGGTGCGTTGACGCTTGGGAAGGCGGGCGATGGCCCGTCGCAGGGTCATGACGGATGCTTGGTCGGAATCCAAGCTTTCTTCCGTCCGTCGCGCCGCAAGGCGGTCCTTGGCTCTCTTCTCGGCAGCCCTGCGTCTGAAGTGGGAATTGGCCAAGTTGATTGCGACCCGGTGAAGCCAGGCCGAAGGATGATCAATTCTCTTCAGCTTCGGCCAGTCTCGACAGGCGACCGTGAGGGCTTCCTGAGCGAGCTCTTCTGCAAGCACTGAATCTCCCGAATAGAGGCTGAGGAGCCCGACGAGGCGCGGGTATTCCCGCCGGCACAAAGCTGCGAGCTCTTCGGGTACCGCCAACGCCGCTCCCTCTTCTCCTGTCGGTTACTAAGACGAAACAGGAACCAGAGTTGGACGCAACGAATTTGGGGCGTTGCTAGGGGCGCACCATGACCTTGATTGCCCGCCTGCCGTCCATCGCCCGGTAACCGTCGGGGACGCCGTCGAGGTCGATCGTCATGTCGAGCACGGGCGAGGGGTCGAGCGACCCCTCTAGGACGTCGGTGAGCAGCTCGGGGATATAGGAGCGGACCGGAGCGACGCCTCCTCGCAACGAGATGTTCTCCCCGAACATCCTTCTGAGGTTTAGAGCCTCGACGCCGAGCGGCACCCCGACGAAGCCGATGGTCCCTCCGGGTCTTGCAATCGATACCGCGGTGTCCATCGCTCCCTGGGTGCCGACGCATTCCAGAACGGCCTCGGCTCCCCCACCGGTGAGCTCGGTCACCTCGCCAACCGCCTCCTCACCACGTCCGGTGACTATGTCCGTGGCGCCGAAGCGGCGGGCAATCTCGAGCCTGTCCTCGTGGTGCCCCAGGGCGATGATGCGCTCTGCCCCCATGCGCCGCGCCGCCAGGACCCCACACAACCCGACCGCGCCGTCACCGATTACGGCGGCGGTGCCGCCCCTGGTGACGCCTGCCGTCACCGCAGCGTGATGTCCGGTGCCCATGACGTCGGTGAGTGGCAGAAGCGCAGTCAGGAGTCTGTCGTCGTTGTCGACCGATTCGGGCAAGACCACCAGGGTTCCATCCGCTAGGGGCGCCCTGACGGCTTCTCCCTGGCCCCCGTCGTTGGTGGCGCCGCCCCAGCCACCGCCGTTGACACAAGAAGTCTGCAATCCCTTCGTGCAGAACTCACAAGTCCCGTCGGAGTACACGAAAGGAGCGATCACCGTATCGCCCGGGCGAACCGTCGTGACCTCGGTGCCGACGTCTTCGACCACACCGATCCATTCGTGACCGGTTCGCCACCCCGCTTCCCACTGCGAGATACCGCGGTAGAACCACAGGTCCGATCCGCAGATGCATGCGTGAGTCACGCGAACAACCGCGCCGGTCGGCTGCTCGATGCTCGGGTCGGGCACCTCTTGCACCCGGACGTCACCAGGCCCTGCAAAGACTGTCGCTCGCATCGCGTCTCCTTAGGAAAGCATTCGGTCAACTAACAAGGTCGGCAAGACTAGAGAGGATCAAGTCGGGTTCTGGACGAAGCCGCGCTGTCTCTTCTGCGGTCGTCACGCCGGACAATACGAGGATCGTGCCCCAGCCCATCGCCAGGCCCCCGGCCAGATCCGTATCGGGCCTGTCCCCCACCACTGCGACGTGCTTCGCCCCCTCGAGCCTGCTCGCCGCCGCCTCCATCATCGGCCTGTGCGGCTTGCCCATCACTTCGGCAATCCCTCCTGACGCCTTCTCGATCGACGCAAGGATGGCGCCCGCTCCCGGCCACAGCCCGTCCGGGGCGGGCCACGAGGCGTCGTCGTTGCTGGCGACGAGGGTCGCACCCGACCTCACCGCCATGGCGGCTCTCCGCATCGCCGCATAGTCGAACGAGGGATCCCAACCGACGACCACCAGGTCCGCTACCAGGCTGTCGGGGTCGGAATCGATCACTACGCCAATCGACTCGAGCGCCTCGGAGCCCGGCACCGCCCACGACGATCCCGCTCTTCCCGAACATCCTCTCTGCTTCAGTACTTCGGCGGTGACGATGGCGGAAGTGAGGATGTCGTCCGGTCCTGCCTCGACGCCGAGGGACGCGAGCTTGGCGACGTACTGAGCGACCGTCCAGCCCGAGTTGTTCGTGCAGAAGACGACCTGAACACCTCGTCGACGAAGCGACGAGATGGCCTCGACCGCCCCGGGGATCGGCTCGTCCCCCCGATAGACCACCCCGTCGAGATCGCAGACGATCCCGTCGATCTCGGCAACGTCGATCACGCCGGGGGCCGGAAGATGCAGAGGTCGGCGCGCCCTCCTGCAACGATGGTGTTGATGCGGTCGGTCGTCGTTATCGAGCCGCCAACCACCGTCGCAATCGCACATTCGTTTCGGATGCGATCGCTGTAGCTGGTTATGAAGTAGGGGTCGTACAGCGGCTTGAAGTTGGGAGTCGTCCAGCCGGCGGTGACCTCGACGAAGTCACAGCCGTGCGACTTCAGCTCGTTCACGACCACCAGCGCGTCCTCTATGGAGGTCCCCCCGCTCTGCCAGTCCGTCGCGCACACCGCCGCCCCCAGGGGCTTGTCCCACACCCGGCGCAGCGCGCCGAAGACCTCGAGAGGAAAGCGCATGCGCCGCCGAAGCGAGCCCCCGTAACCGTCGGAGCGAAGGTTGGTCAGCGGAGAAAGAAAGGTCCCGAGCAAGTAGCCACGGCCCATCTCGACGACGAGCATGTCGAAGCCGCAAGCTTCTGCTTCCGGCCGCTTCCACGAAGTCATCGATCACGTCGCCCATCGCCCCGGTCAGCTCGTGCGGGACCTGGTTGGCGGCATAGGCGATGGGGGAGGCGGCGAGCAGCGGCCATGCCCCCGAAGCAAGTGGCCGGTCGAGCCCCACGGAACGCGGCATCGTCGATCCTCGGGGACCGCTGTGGTTGAGGCGGGCCGCGAGTTTGGCAGCACGCTCGGGTACCGACGCGATCGCCCGGGACCAGGCGTCGACGTGCTCGTCGCGATAGAGGCCCGCGCGTCTCCGACCGTGATCCGGGCGTGGTCCGACACCGCTATTTCGTCGGTGACCACGAGCCCCGCGCCGCTTTCCAGGGCATTGACGAGCGGCTCCAGATAGGCGTCGTTGGGCTGTCCATCGTGGCCCGTGTAGGTCGAGACGGGGGCCAGCACGATCCTGTTCGCCACAACATCGCCACCGAGCTCCAGGGGCGTGAAGGCGGGCGGTGGGGCGGCCACCGGGATCGCCTCCGCCCTTCCCCGCACTGCGAACCACCGGTCCACGCGCTCCACGAGGTAGGGATCGCGCAGCTTGAGGCTGGCGTAGTCGATGCGTCCGCTCCTTGTGAGGAGGTGAAATACGAACTGCTCGGGATCGAGATGGAGGTACCTCGCGGTCGACTCGAAGTAGCTCTGACTCTGCCTGGCCGCTTCCTGAAAGCGCTCGACGACGGGCTTGCGCACCAGCTCGTAGTCGGCCAGCGCGCTGCCGAGGTCGTCATGCTCGCCGACCGAATGGGCGAGGGCTGCGGCGTCCTCCATCGCAAGCTTGGTTCCCGATCCGATCGAGAAGTGCGCGGTGTGAGCGGCGTCTCCCACCAGGACCACAGCGGTTCCACTTGGTGCCGCGACATGCCAGCGTCGCGTCGTGAGGGTGGGAAACGTGATCCACCTCGACTGATTCGACATGAGGCCGTGGCCGCGGAGCTCTTCCGCAAAGAGCTTCTCGCAGTAGGCGATGCTCTCTTCCTCGGTCGCCTCATCCAGCTCCGCGGCGCGCCATGCTTGCTCATCGCATTCGACGATGAAGGTGCTCAACCGTCCATCGAAGGGATAGGCGTGGACCTGAAAGAGCCCGTGATCGTTGGCCCTGAAAACGAACGTGAAAGAGTCGAAGGGGCACGTCGTCCCGTACCAGATGTATCTGGCCCGTCCCTCGTCGATGCGCGGCCGGAACTGATGCGCATGCGCGGCGCGCGTTGCGCTGTGTATGCCGTCGGCCGCGATGACGAGGTCGTAATCAGCCAGGTCCCCAGGCGCAACCTCTCGTTCGAAACGCAGATCGACATCCAGCTCCTCGCAGCGACTCTGCAAGATGTCGAGCAGTCTCACGCGAGAGATGCCCGAGAACACCTGGCCCCCGCACCGCACGAGTTCACCCTTGAACCGGACGTCAATCGCGTCCCACATCACGAAGTGATCCACTATCTCGGCGTAGGTGCGGTAGTCGGCTTCTCTGAAGGAGGTCAGAGTTGTGTCCGAGAAGACGACTCCCCAGCCGTAGGTGGCGCCCCGAGGGTTCTTCTCGAACACGGTTACCTCGCATGCGGGATCGGCTTTCTTGATCAGCAGGCTGGAATAGAGCCCTCCCGGCCCCGCTCCTACGGTCGCAATCTTCACGAGGTCGCCTCTGCGAGGTGGTCGAGCTGCTCGATGTCGGGGACGGTGGGAAGAAGAACCAGCTCGTCGCAGCCCGCCTCGGCATACCCACGCACGAAGGCGATGACCTGCTGTGGCGTCGTGAGCATCGCCTCGGCGATTCTCTCGGCGAACGGTCCGGCGAATGCGTAGTAGTCGCGCAGGTACGCGGCGCCCCGCTCGATGACCTCCTCGTTGCCGAGCGCGTAGTAGCCCTGGGCCCATAGTCGCGGCCGCCCCGGCCGCCCCGCGTCCGCCCACGCCGTACGGACGCGCTCGGCGGTACGTGCGAAGGCGCGCGGTGGTCCTCCCCCGTGCACGTACCCGTCGGCGTAACGCGCGGCGCGCACAAGGGACACATCGCTGGACCCACCCACCAACAGCTCGGGACTCCCAACGCCCGGGGGCCTTGGCGCCACTCCGTCCTGCTCCCAATACGACCGAAGCTCCGCCAGTTGCCGCGTCAGCCGGCCGCCCCTGCCCCTGTGTGGGACACCCGCCTCGTCGTAGTCGTCGGTGCGAGCGCCGATTGCGAGACCGAGCACGAGGCGGCCGGCGGACAGCGCGTGCACGGTCGCTGCCTCCTTGGCGAGCACCGCGGGAGATCGCAAGGGGCCGATCACCACCATGGTGACGAGCCGCGCACGGGTCGTCACCGCCGCCGCTCCCGCCAGCACTGTCATCGGCTCGTAGCTGTCGTAGCGGACGCGATCGAGGACTCCGAGGCTCGTGAAGGGGCCATCGTCGGCACGGCGCGCCCACTCGAGCAGAAGCGCAGCGTCGGTGCCTGGGATCGCGTTGGGAAGCCCCACTCCGAGTTGCATCGCTACCCCCTCTCGTGATCCGAGCTACCGCGTCGAGCTGTGTCCGCCTAAGTTACGTCAGGAGGATGCGCCCGCGGGTAGGGTCACCGGGGTGAACGACCGCCCCTCGAGTCCCACCGCGCCGGCCTCCATCGTCATTCAGCGAAGGATCGAGTGGTCGGACACCGATGCTTCCGGGCACTATCACAACACCGCTGCCTTCCGGATGATCGAGTGGGCCGAGACCGCGCTATTCGAGCGGCTCGGGCTTCTCGAGGCCATCTACGGGAACCTTCCGCGGGCTCACATCTCGATCGACTTCAGAAAGCTCCTCGATTTTCGTGAGATCGTCGATATCTCGCTTTCGATAGCAGAGGTTGGAAGCAGCTCCTTGACCTACCACTTCACCATCGAACGCGCTGGAGAGCTATGCGTGGAAGCGAAGGTCGTCACCGTCCTGTTGAACCGAGACGGCTCGAAGCGATCGTGGTCGGACGACCATCGGAAGCTTCTGCTCGAATCGGGCCCCCAGGCTCCCGAGCTGTTGATCGTGGCCGACGACGGAGTAGGTTGAGACCATGGATGCGGTCGACTTCCTGGATCTAGAGCCCCTCCTCACCGAAGAGGAAAAGATGATCCGGGACACCTGCCGGCGTTTCGTCGGCGATCGGGTGATGCCCGGGATCGAGAAGTGGTTCGAGGCCGCGGAGTTCCCGGTCGAGGTTGCCACCGAGCTGGGCTCGCTGGGGCTCCTCGGCATGCATCTTTCTGGTTACGGGTGCGCCGGCACCAACGCGGTCAGCTACGGGCTCGCCTGTCTCGAGCTCGAGGCCGGAGATGCAGGGTTCAGGAGCTTCGTCTCGGTTCAGGGCTCGCTTGCTATGTGGCCGATCTGGAAGTACGGATCCGAGGAGCAGAAGCAGGAGTGGCTCCCGCGCATGGCGGCCGGCGAGGCCATCGGGTGCTTCGGTTTGACCGAGCCGGATTTCGGCAGCGATCCCGCCGGCATGCGGACCAGCGCCAAGAAGAACGGCTCCGACTGGGTTCTGAACGGTAACAAGCTGTGGATCACCAACGGTGGCATCGCCGACGTCGCCATCGTGTGGGCCCGCACCGACGAGGGCGTGCGCGGCTTCCTGGTTCCGAGAAACACCAAGGGTTTCACGACACGCGACATCCACCGCAAGCTGTCGTTGCGGGCTTCCGTCACATCCGAGCTAATCCTCGACAACTGCAGATTGCCCGCCGACGCAGTGCTTCCAGGGGTGACGGGGATGAAGGGACCCCTCTCGTGTCTCAGCGAAGCGCGCTTCGGCATCGTCTGGGGGGTCATGGGCTCCGCGCGCGCCTGCTACGAATGCGCGCTGGAATACTCGAAGACGAGGATCGCGTTCGACAAGCCGATCGGCAGCTTCCAGCTAACCCAGGAGAAGCTGGTCAACATGATGCTCGAGATCAACAAAGGATTGTTGCTGGCCTTGCATCTCGGCCGCAAGAAGGACGACGGCAACCTTGCTCCGCAACAAGTCAGCTTCGGCAAGCTCAACAACGTGAGGGAGGCACTCGCCATCGCGAGAGAGGCCCGCACCATCCTCGGAGCGAACGGAGTGACCCTCGAGTATCCCGTCATACGCCACGCCAACAACCTCGAGTCGGTTCTCACCTACGAGGGCACCAGCGAGATCCACACCTTGATACTGGGGCAGGCGATCACCGGTCTCAACGCTTTCGCGTGAGCCCGTTCAGAGCCTCCGCTCCATTCACCAAGCGTTGGAAGCACTTCCGCTTCTCGGTTGAGGACGGGGTCGCCACCCTCACCTTCAACCGTCCAGAAGTGCTCAACGCGCTCACCTTCGAGGCCTACGCCGATCTGCGCGACCTCCTCGCGGAGCTCCCCCACAGAGACGACGTCAAGGTCGTAGTGATAACCGGCACGGGACGGGGCTTCTGCTCCGGCGGGGACGTTCACGAGATCATCGGTGCCCTCCAGAAGATGGACGCCAAAGACCTTCTCGAGTTCACGCGCATGACGGGGGCCGTGGTGCAGAGGATGCGCGACTGCCCTCTTCCGATCATTGCCGCGATCAACGGGGTGGCGGCGGGCGCGGGATCGGTCATTGCGCTGGCGGCCGACTTCCGCCTCCTGGCCCGATCGGCCTCGTTCTCCTTTTTGTTCACGAAGGTGGGGCTTGCGGGGGCGGACATGGGCGCGGCCTACCTCCTGCCGCGCCTGATCGGCTTCGGCCGGGCCAGCGAGCTGTTGATCCTGGGAGACAAGGTCGGTCCAGAACGAGCGGTCGAGATCGGGCTTGCGTCATCGGTGGCAGAAGACGAGGAGCTCGGAGTCGTCGCCCAAGAGCTGGCTCGAAAGCTCGCCGACGGCCCCGCGCTGGCATACGCGACCACCAAGATGTTGCTGTGGCGAGAGCTCGACATGGATCTGTCCGGCGCGCTCGAGCTGGAGGCCATGGCGCAGGCGCTGCTCATGACGAGCGAGGACCACAGGGAGTTCTACGCCGCCTTCACGGAGGGCAGGAAGCCGGACTGGCAGGGGCGGTGACATCGGCCCACCGCATGCTCAACCCCCAAGGGCTTGCGCCGGCACGGGGTTTCTCACATGCCGTCGTCGCGGCGGCCGGGCGCACGGTCTACCTCGGGGGTCAGACCGCACACGACGCCGAGGGGAACTTGCGCGGCGACACCGTGGTCGAGCAGTTCGATGCCGCGGCAGCAAATGTAGGGATTGCGCTGAAGGAGGCGGGGGCCGGGCCGGAAGACGTCGTATCGATGCATATCTTCGTCACCGATGCGGCCGCCTACCGCGACTCGCTCGACCAGCTCGGCGATGTCTACCGAAAGCACTTTGGGCGCCACTACCCCGCCATAGCTCTGTTCGAGGTAACCGCGCTGTTCGACCCGCATGCCTTGGTTGAGCTGGTTTGCGTCGCAGTCATAGCGACCGAGGCCGTCCAAAGTTGATTAAGCACCGGTGGCCGGGGCTCAATCAACAATGGACGCCTAGCGGTACAGCTCCCCGAGGTCTGATGGTGATGGGCCACCCGTGGGCGGGGCTCAATCAACAATGGACGCCTAGCGGTACAGCTCCCGAGCGATGATCTCTCGCTGGATCTCGCTGGTGCCCTCGTAGATCCTGGTGGCCCGGACGTCGCGATAGAGATGCTCCAGGAGATGCCCCTTCTGCAACCCCGAGGCCCCGTGTATCTGAATGGCTGCGTCGACGACGAATTGCGCAGCCTCGGTGGCGAACAGCTTCGCCATGGCGGACGCCTTGGTTACTCGCTCCCCTCGGTCATAGGCGGTTGCCGCCGCATAGACGAGCAAGCGAGCCGCCTCGGTGCGGGTAGCCATCTCCGCGAGCTGATGCGATACCGCCTGGAACTCGCGTAGCTCCTTGTCGAAGGCCCGACGTGACCTCGCATGTTCCGCCGCCGCGTCGAGGGCTGCCTGAGCCATGCCCACCGCAAAGGCGCCGACACTCGGCCGAAAGAGATCAAGGGTGCCCATCGCCACCCGAAATCCCCCGTCCACTTCGCCGAGGACGCTGTCCCGAGACACCGCCACCCCCTCGAGCTCGATGGCGCCGATGGGATGGTGCGACACGAGATCGAGAGCTTGGCCGCTCAAGCCCGGTGCATCGCCTTCGACAACAAACGCCGTCACGCCGCGCGCGCCGGCGCCCGCGGTGGTGCGCGCGAAGACCACGTAGACGTCGGCCTCCGGAGCGTTGGAGATCCACTTCTTCTGGCCGGTCAGTCGGTAGCCGTCACCGTCCGGCTCAGCAGTCAGCTCGAGCGACGCCGCGTCGCTTCCCGCGTTTGGCTCGGTCAACGCGAACGCAGGCACCGCTCTCCCCTGTGCCACTTCCGGAATCCACCGCTTCACGGTTGCCGGAGAACCCGACTGCAGAATCGGGTAGCCTCCGAGGCCCTGCAGGGCCAGGGCGGTTTCCGCCTCGGTCGATTCCTGTGCGATGCCCTCCCTCAAGAGACAGAGGTCGAGCGCGGAGACCGTCCCCTCTCGTGACCCCCCGGCCGCGGCCGGGAAGAGACGGGGAAGCAGCCCGCAGTCGGCGAGCTCCGCAATCAGCCGGCGGTTTACGCGTCCGTCGCTCGCTCCACCCCTAACCGAAGTGAACCGCTCTCCGGCCACCTCCCGGGCTTCGGACAAGAACCGCCGGTGTGCAGCCGACAGTAAGAAGGGGGAGGTCTGGTGGTCGTCCACGCCCCTATCGTCGCATCCGACGAGGGGCACGGCACTCGACTAGGCTCTAGAGCGTCAGCCGATCATCGAAGCAACGGGGGGTAAGCGATGACGGAGTCTCGCTATTGGAACCCGCGGCACGAGACCATGCCCCGCGAGCAGCTCGACGCCTTACAGGTCAGAAAGCTCAAGCGGTTGGTCGAGTGGACCGACGCGCAGGTGCCCCATCACTCGAAGAGGCTCAAAGATGCGGGCGTCTCCCCCGAGCAGATCAACAGCCTCGACGACCTCCGCCGCATCCCCTTCATGACCCGAGACGAGTGGATGCAGGGTCAGATCGAGCAGCCTCCCTACGGACCGATCCTGGCCGCCCCCGAAGAAGCTGCGATCCGCTACCACATGACCTCGGGCACCACAGGCCGCACCCCGATCCGGGTTCTCGACGGCATGAAGGACTGGGAGTGGATCGCGGAGATGTGGTGCTACGGCTTCTGGGGCTTCGGGGTTCGTCCCTCGGACACCGTCTTCTTCGCTTTCTCCTACGGCACCTTCGTCGGCTTCTGGGGCGCGCACTACGCCTGCGAAAAGATCGGCTGCCTCGTCCTGCCGGGCGGCAACATGACGACGGAGGCGCGGGTCAAGCAGATCGTCGACATGAAGGCGACCGTGGTGTGCTCGACGCCGACCTACGCGCTGCGCATGGCGCAGGAGGCGCGGTCCATGGGGATCGATCTGGCATCCGGCCCCGTGAAGCGCCTGATCCTCTCCGGGGAACCCGCCGGGTCGATACCCGCGACCAAGAAGCTCATCGAGGAGCAGTGGGGAGCGATGGCGGGCGATACCGCCGGCATGACGGAGCTCGGCACCATCGTGATCTTCGAATGTGACCATCAGCCCGGAGGCACCCACATCATCGAGCCTCACTACATCGAGGAGGTCATCGACCCGAGCTCTGGAGAGCCGGTCGGCTACGGCGAGAGGGGCGAGCGTGTCGTCACCTCGTTCGGACGAGGTTTCATCCCCGTCATCCGCTATCGCACACGGGACCTCGTCGTGAAGGTTCCCGCCGACCGCTGCTCGTGCGGCCGCACGCTCGACATCTACGAGGGCGGGATCGTCGGCCGGGTCGACGACATGAAGCTCGTCCGTGGGACCAACGTCTATCCACGAGCGGTTGAGGCGATCGTGAGGGAATACAAAGAAGTCGATGAGTTCCAGATACACCTCTACACCAAGGACGGCATCAGAGACGAGATCGAGGTCCTCGTCGAGCTGCCGGATCCCAACGTCGATGCCGGCAAGGTGACCTCAGAGATGGCGACCGCGCTGGCCGAGGCTCACGAGGGCCTGCGATTTGGAGTCAGGACCGTTGCCAACGGATCACTCCCCCGCTTCGAGCTCAAAGCCAAACGGCTGAACGACGAACGCGAGGTGGTGGGCGCGGCGGGAGAAAGGAAGCCAGCGTGATGGCGAACGAGATCAACAGTGCCGAGCAGCAGATCGTCGACTGTTATCACTCCCTTGTGAGGGTGCTGTCGGAGCAGCGGGGCGACCTCGCGCCATTCGAAGAACGCAACGCCTTGAAAGCGGTCGCCGCCCTGTGGCAGGTAGTGAACGGCCTCGACCTCGACCCAGGCCACCTGTACCACGTGGGGGCCTGAGGCCGTACCGAAGGCCCACCTGAGAACCCGCGTTGGGGGCGCTATTCGCGGAAAAATTCCAAATCGACGACCTCGAGGTCTTCTCGCTCGGCCGCTTCAATCAAGCGATCGTCAAGCGAGACAACCTGGAGCGACGCCGGCTGACCCTCTGAGGCGGCCACCATGGCCGCCAGCTGAAGGGAGTCGGCTGCTCGCAAGTTGTGCACCCTCAGTAGCCGTCGAGCTGTCCGTCGAACCCTCTCCAACGGTTCGATTTCATTCCAGCCAGCTTTCAGCGCCTCGAGGCGTTCGAGGGCCTGAGTTGTCGCCTGTCTCGTAAGCTGTCCGTCTCGCTCCAGCCGGGCGATCGCAGACACGCATTCGATCTCCGTCGCCCACCAGACAAGCAGCTCGGTATCCAGTTGGAAGAGCCGCTGCAAGGTTGATGTCGTCTCCTCAGCGACGAGGAGAGGGACGACTGCGGAGCTTCTCAGAACTTCAGCGACCGTCTGGTCTCTCATCCAGAAGAGCCTTTATCGCACAGGCGTTTTTTCGAGGGCGCTGGACCCCATTCTTGCCTTACTCCTCCGGTGGTACGACGCGCATTTCCACGTGTGATGTGATACGTCGCATATGAGCTGTCGCTTGCGACGAGGTGACGAATTGTTTTCCGATTCGGTATCGCCCTGGACTCACCAGCGGCAAGCGGACCGTTTGCGTCCCGTCGCCGCTAAAGCCCACAAGTGGCGTCAGCGGCGGACCCGCCCTTGCCGGGAAGTAAGTAGGCTCCCCTTCCCCCGCAAGAGGGGACACGAGATAGAAGACGCGCTTCCACTGGTTCCCTTGTCTTCTTTCCAAATACGCAACCAGCCCCCACCTCAGATCCATTGTGGAATCAGTGACGATGTTGATCCTTACTACCTCTCCTGGCCGGAACTGGTCTTTGTTGAGGTGAAGGGCAGCTCCTCGATAGGCGTTCGAATCCATGCTGGACGACACCGTCGCACATGCACCTAAAACCACGGCGGTGCTGACCAAGACCACCTTTCCAGCTTTGCGTTTAGGCACGTCCGACGTCACAGAGTGTAGAAAACCGACGACCGAACTTCAGTCATCAACGCGCTCTAGGTCCTGGGAGATGTCAATGGTTGTGAAGGGATCGATGCCAGCGTTCCCCGCGAGGCTGCTGCCAATACGCATAACCCTCTTGTTAGGGAAGTACTCGGTCAAGTAACCAATGTGGCTGTACGTGCTGAATGTGCTTAAGTTCCCAGCAGACTGGATGCCCTTCATCGTGTATCCGGTGTAGACGGGACCCCCACTGTCCCCGGGCTCTGCGATGAAGGTAGCCTTCCGTTGGTGGAATAAGGTGATGATATCTCCGCCATCTGAGATGTTCGCGGTATAGTCCGTGTCCTTGATGTACCCGCAGATGCCATCTGTTGTAACCCCACCCAGACAAACCCTCTGACCGACCTCATCCCTATTCTTCTTTTGGACGTAGGACATGTATCTTGCATGATAAGGGTCTAGATACAGCAAGCTGTTAGCATCAGAGTCACTCAGGACCCTGATATATCCGCCGTCGAAACTGCTGCCATCTCGATAGGCCTCAGCCGAGAAGGAACCAATAAGCCTCCCGGCACCTTGCCCATGGAACCACTCATCTCGTGCGTCCGAGCCGCTGAAGCAATGGCCAGCAGACAGTCGATAGGTCGTCTCGAGCGTAACGTCTCGAAGTCCCCAAGCCGCCGTGCACGTATCCCGACTTAGAAAGCCCAATTGGTTCCACACCTCTAGGCCTGCCATCAATGGTGGTGGATATTGCTTTCGGTCGAATAGTGGGCGGAGTCGAGGGACCTCGACAATGTCGAGGTTCGACCTGCCAAATGCAGATTCAAGCGTCCTCACCGTCTCCTGATCTGCTGTCGCCACATCGATCTGCGCAACATTGCCAGGGATCGAGGTGCCAACGCCGCGTACATCGATGCCGTCAGCCGCGAGGTCATCAATCCGTGCACTAATGTGCGCGACAAGGTCATTTATTTCAGCCTCCGTGCGCGTAACCGTGAACAGTTGAAGTCTCTCAGGGTGAGGGACAATTCCCCCCCGACTCGACTCTGCCCGTGGGCGTGAATTCGCATATTCACTCGAATGTGGGCAATACACCCGTCCGATGCGCACCAAGTGGCCCGAGCAAATCCGGGTGCGCGCCAGGTGTTCGCGGCATGGGTAAGGCGGAGACTGAACCAGAGAATCCGCCGCATCGCACGATCGCTGAAGAAAGTCAGACGTTGAAGCTCCCAGGAATGTCGTTGGTTACGGCTCTTGCTCGCCCGCGGAGTCGACCTGCAAGACGGCGAAATCCTCTCGCTCAGCGGCTTCCATCAGGCGGTCGTCCAGCGAACGACCTCTAGCGACGCCGGGTGGCCCTCCGACGCGCTCACCATGGCGGCCAGTTGAAGGGAGTCGGCTGCTCGCAAGTTGTGCACCCTCAGTAGCCGCCGAGCTTCCGTCGAACACTCTCCAACGGCTCAATCTCATTCCAGCCACGTTTCAGCGCATCAAGGCGTTCGAGGGCCTGCGTTGTCGCCTGTCTCGTAAGCTGTCCGTTTCGCTCGAGCCGGGCGATCGCAGACACGCATTCGATCTCCGTCGCCCACCAGACGAGCAGCTCGCTATCGACCTCGAAGAGCCGCTGCATGGTTGATGTCGTCTCCTCAGCGACGAGGAGAGGGACGACTGCGGAGCTGTCCCAGAACTTCAGCGACCGTCTCGTCTCTCATCCAGAAGAGCCTTTATCGCACTGCCTTTTTTCGAGGGCTCGGAGGGGCCTGAGCTATGAGCTCCATCGGCGCGGCCCCCGTAGCCCTTCGAACGATTCCCGCTCGTTCAAGTCGGCCCAAGCGGCCCTCGCCGACTGCAGCACCAGAGACAGCCCGTTCTAGGCGAGCAACGGGGCACCCCCGGTCCACGATAAGCACCGTGTCCCCGCGCCGGACGTCATCGATGAGAGAACCGAGTCTCTTTTTCGCCTCCTCTACCGTCACTACCCTCATGAGGTGAAGATAGCTTCTTGTATCCGGGCGGGCGCAGCCCCTGTCGGTGCGGATGCTTAGGGCTTCTGGTATTACCTCCGGGCATGGCGACTCGGCGTGTGGCGGCGCTTTATGACATCCACGGGAACCTTCCAGCGCTCCAAGCTGTGCTCGAAGAGGTGGGCCGTCTGGACGTTGACGTGATCGCCTTCGGTGGAGACCTTGTATGGGGCCCTTTGCCGAAAGAGACCATCACCCGCATCACACAATTGCAGGAGAGATGCGTATTCATCCGCGGCAACGCCGACCGAGAAGTGGCGGAGAGACACGATGAAGCCCATGGACTCGAGCCGTGGGTGGCGGAAGTGAACCTGTGGTGTGCAACCCAAATAACCGCCGAGCAGCGAGGGTTCCTCTCGAGAATGCAGGAGACGGCTGACATCGACGTTGACGGACTCGGCCCCACGCTCTTCTGCCATGGCTCACCCCGCAGCGACGAGGAGGTCATTACCACCGCGACTTCAGAGGAGCACGTCCGGGAGATGGTGGCGGCAGTTGAGCAACCCGTTGTGGTCTGTGGGCACACGCACATGCAGTTCGACCGGGCTGCGGCGGGCAAACGGGTGGTGAACGCCGGCTCCGTTGGCATGCCCTATGAGGGGCAGAGCGGCGCCTACTGGGCCCTGCTAGGACCCGATGTGGAGCTCAAGCGAACGCTCTATGACTTCCAAGACGCAGCGGCGCTGGTGGGCGCCAGCGGCTGCCCCTACGCCGCCGACTTCGCACGAGACATCCTCCAGCCACCCACACGGAAAGAGGCCATCACCCTGTTCGAATCACGGGAAAAATAGGTGATCGGAACACCGTCTTGTGATGGGAGGTACTGAGATGAGAAAGGCCCGCTGGCTTGTTGGTGCTTCCCTAGCCGCCACGCTGCTTCTTTCCGCCTGCGACGACGATGTGCGATCTTCGAAAGTGACTCTTTCCGAACAGCGGTGTCGAATCGGTATCGCACAAGAGGTCGAAAGAAAAGCCAAAGACGTCATCCAGACCTACCGCAAATCCGTCAGAGGTCTTCGGGCTCCTCTGGACTTCGCCAAATCTGCATCACTGGAGGGAACCGGTGCCTCCCACTTCCGCAAAGCAAGCCACGAGCTACGGAGCGCAATCGATGAACTACACGAGGTCCTCGACCAACGTTGCTCTGTGATTCCCTGACTCAGCGACTCTGTGAGAGAAACGACCAACGCCAAACTTCACAGGCCCGCTCCCGGGGCGAGTTTGCTAGGTGGCAATCAGGGCCAGGGCCCGGCAGGGGCTTCCTGAGCCTCCCTCGATCTTGAGCGGTGCAACGATCAGCATGGCGCCGGTGGCGGGCAGCTTGGCGAGATTCGCCAGTTGCGTGACGCCGTATTTGTCGGCCCCCAGCAAGAAGCTGTGACACGGGAAGGGCGGATCGAAAGAGTGCGCCGCGCCTGCGTCGGTTCCGACGGTTTCCACTCCGATGCCGACAATCGGGGCCGTTTCGGCGAGCCACCGTGCGCACTCGACATCGAAGCCCGGAGTGTGGGGGCCGGTTTCATCGGCGTTTAGGAACTCCTGTTGGTCGTGAGCGCGCGCGTCCCACCCGGTCCTGAACAGCAACCAGCCTCCGTCCGGCAGGGGTCCGTGGTCGGCCTCCCACGCCCTTATGTCGTCGACCGACAAAAGGTAATCGGGGTCGGAGGCCGCCTCCTCGCTCTTGTCGATGACGGCTGCCGGACCGATCAGGCGCGCGGGGGGCACCTGCGACACGTCGTCGAGGTCCCGGCCCGTGACCCAATGGCTCGGAGCGTCGAAATGGGTGCCGACGTGCTCCCCCACCTCCACTGCGTTCCAGTACCACGCCGGGCCCCGGTCGTCGTAGCGACTCAACTCGCGCAGCTTGAAACCTGGGGTGTTCACGAACGGCTCGGGGAGCTGAATGGTCGGAGTTCGCTCGGACAGTGGCTGAGTAAGATCGACGACCGTCACGAGCCCCGACGCCAGTGCGTCCGCCACCAGAGCCAGCACGTTGACTTCGAGCCCGGCGGCCTGCTCGCTCGCCGCTTGGTACTGCATCGCAACGTCCCCGGGGTCATTCATGCAAGTCCTCCTCTGCTCTGCGGTGGCTAGTGCGGGTGCGCCGGCTCGTCGGTCAATGGCTCTGCCCCCCGAGGGTCGGGGCGCGGCGGCGGCTCAGCCTGCTTCTCATCCTGCAGCCGCAGCGCCCTTGGGAACTCGAACCGGTTCTCGAGCATGTGCAGGTCCATGTGGAAGCCGGCGGGACCAACCGCCTCCACCTTTGCGACCACACAGGACAGCCGGTCGGACTCAACGGCCTCCGTTGCCTCTGCGACGAAGGCGTCGAGCTCACGCACCGTTACGGAGTGCTCGATGCCGGCCCCCGAAGCCATCAATCCAATATCAGAGCCGGTCGAGGTGGCCGTCGGGAAGCCCCCAACCGACAGCAGGCTCTCGTTGTCGAACACGATGTGAGTCAAGTTGCCGGGCGCGTAGCGGGCCAGCGTTGTCAACGTTCCGAGATTCATCAGCACCGAGCCGTCACCGTCGATCACGACCACCTTACGGTTCGGCTGGGCAAGCGCGATCCCTAACCCGATGGAAGAGGCGAGGCCCATCGCGTGCTCGAGATAGAAAAAGTTGGCGCGATGGCCGAGCGAGTAGAGCTCGACGGCAACGGCCCCCATGATGGTTACTACGGCGCAGTCCTCCAGAGAGTCGTAGATCGCCGAAAGGCAGTCGATTCGCTTCACCGCCGCTCCCACATCAAGTCGCGCGTCAGCAGCAGCGCCACCGGAGAAAGTGACGACTGGGCCAGGGTCATGGCCTTGGCGACCTTCGCGTCGACGTCTGCTGGATCGCCGAGCTCGTCGTACACGATCCGCAGCGCATCGAGCACCGGACGGGTGTAGCGGCCCCCCTCCGTCTGCCACGGGTCGGGCTCCCCCAAATGTCCCCTGTCACTGATCAGCATCAGCAGAGGGATCTTGTAGAGCAACGCCAGCGAGACGATGCCGTTGATCGACTGGAGGAATCCGTGATTCTGCATCAACAGCGCGGAGCGGGCCCCTCCGAAGTGGGCGCCGGCGGCGATGCCCACACCCTCCTCTTCTTTGGCCAGGCGCACCAGAGCCATGTCGGGGTCGTCCTCGGCCATGCGGATGAGGTGCACGAGCCAGGTCTCGGGCAGGGCCGACATGACCCCTACGCCCGAGGCCTTGAGCGCCTCGTAGATGATCTTCGAGTTGGTCTCTGAAACTGGCAAGGAACACCTTTCTTGCGGCCCACTTGACAATCAACTACCGCGCGGGCGTAGCGTCAAGCTGGCCATTCAATTTCCGGAGCGGGAGGAGCGTCATGCCTAGAGAAGACGTCACCAAGGTCGTCTTGCCCGAGTCAGAGCTTCCCACCGCCTGGTACAACATCCTGCCCGACCTCCCGGGGGAGCCGCTTCCGCCCCTTCATCCCGGAACCATGCAACCTGTCGGTCCCGAGGACCTGGCCCCGTTGTTCCCCGAGGCACTCATCATGCAGGAGGTCTCGAGCGAGCGCTGGATCGATATCCCGGGACCGGTCCTGGACATCTACAAACAGTGGAGGCCCTCTCCTTTGTACCGGGCCCGCAGGCTCGAGCAATCGCTCGGGCTGACCGGCAAACAGCGCCTCTACTACAAGTGGGAAGGCGTCTCGCCGGCGGGTTCGCACAAGCCCAACACGGCAGTGCCTCAGGCCTACTACAACAAGCAGGCCGGCATCAGGAAGCTAACTACCGAGACGGGGGCCGGCCAGTGGGGCAGCGCCCTGTCCTATGCCTGCGCCACCTTCGACCTCGAGTGCCTCGTGTTCATGGTCAAGGTCTCCTACGAGCACAAGCCGTACCGGCGGGTCATGATGCAGACCTGGGGAGCCAACGTGCACGCGTCCCCGTCAAACGAGACGCAGGCCGGACGCAACATCCTCGAAAAGAACCCCGAATCGACTGGGTCTCTCGGGATCGCGATCTCCGAGGCGGTCGAGATCGCCGCCCAAAATGCCGACACCAGCTATGCGTTGGGCTCTGTGCTGAACCACGTCTGCACGCACCAGACGATCATCGGTCTCGAGGCCAAACGCCAGATGGAGGCATTCGAGGACGTTCCCGACGTCGTCATCGGCTGCGTCGGCGGCGGCTCCAACTATGCGGGCATCTCCTACCCGTTCGCCATGGACGTCTTGGAGGGCAACGCCAAGACCCGCTTCCTGGCGGTCGAGCCGGAGGCCTGCCCCACCTTGACGCGCGGCATCTACGCGTACGACTTCGGAGACACGGCCGGGACAACTCCGCTTATGCCCATGTACACCCTGGGTCACGACTTCGTACCTCCCCCGGTTCATGCGGGTGGCCTCAGATACCACGGCGACGCTCCGTCGCTGTGCGGATTGGTCAAGGCAGGCATGTACGAAGCGAGGGCCTACATGCAGACTCCGGTGTTCGAGGCTGCGCTGCAGTTTTCCCGGGCCGAGGGCTTCTTGCCCGCCCCGGAGCCCTCGCACGCAATAAAGGGAGCGATCGACGAGGCGCTTGCGGCGCGCGAGGCCGACGAGGAGCGCGTCATCCTCTTCAACATGTGCGGTCACGGGCACTTCGACATGAGCGCTTACGACGCTTTCCTGTCGGGCACGCTTGTCGACTTCCCGCTCGCCGACGATGCCCTGGACGCATCTTTGCAGAGCCTTCCGCCGCAGCCGGCCCCTGCATAACGACAATCGAGAAGATGCCCGAGCTGAAACCCTTCAGGGGGGTCCGATACCGCGACAGCGCTCGCCTTAAGGACCTGGTGTGCCCGCCCTACGACGTCATCTCCCCTGAGGAGCAGCGACACCTTCACGAGCTGGATCCTCACAACGCGGTCCATCTCGAGCTGTCCAACGCCCACGACGACAGGACGGAGCGCAACAAGATCGTCGCCGCGACCTTCGAGAGATGGGTCGCCGAGGGCATACTCGAGCGAGACCACGAGGAGTGTCTCTACGTCTACAGGCAGGACTTCACCGACGCACAGGGCAGGCGTCATCGGGTCGCAGGGGTCATCGGTGGCCTCGAGCTCACACCGTTTGGGACCAACTCGGGAGTCCTTCCCCACGAACGCACCATGCCGGGCCCCATCGAGGACCGGCTGGCGTTGCTGCGGGCGCTCCCCGTCAACATCTCCCCCATCTACGCCATCTATCGTGGGGCGGGGGGGCTCGCTCCCTTTCTCGACTCGCTCACCACCAGGCCCACCGACGCCCGCTTCTCGGACGACCACGGAATCCTTCACCGTTTATGGAGGGTTCGAGCCCCGGCCGAAATCTCGATGATCTCGGACGCGGTGCGGCCCGGACCACTCGTGATCGCCGACGGGCACCACCGCTACGAGACCGCTCTGGCGTACCGAGCCGAGAACCGGGCCGATGAAGCCCGCGCTTCGATCATGTGCTTCTGCGTGGACGTCGACGTCGAGGAGATCGTGGTGCTGCCCTACCACCGCGCGCTCCGGACCGACGTGGAGTCGACGGAGGTCAAACGGAGACTACAAGGGCGCTGGCCAGTTGAGCCCGTCACCGGAGAACCCCAGGACGCGTTGGGGAACTCGAGCGCCGATCATCCCTTTGTCTTCCACTTCCCCGACGACCAAGTCCTCGTTGAGGTCAACGACGAGGACGTCGTCGCACGCGTCGGTGAGAGGTCTAAGGCGTGGCGCGATCTCGACGTGGTTGCCCTCCACGAGGTCGTGCTGCCCGAGACGCTCCCGGACGGAGCCGACCTGGTCTTCTCAAGAGACCGAGCCGAGATCGAGCGCCTCGTCGAACGGGAGGGATGGACCGCCGGGGTCCTGCTCCGCGCGCTGGCGCCCGCCCAGGTGGTCGACGTCGCCCAATCGGGTGAGCGGATGCCGCAGAAGGCCAGTTACTTCTGGCCGAAGGCGATCACAGGGCTTGTGTTCCGGCCGCTAGGCGGTGAGCCAAGCCACGGGCTGTAAAAAGGGCAGGAGCAGTGCTGAAGGTGTCAGCCGTAACGATTCGGGGACGGTTGTGGAGCAGAGTGTCCCGACATGGTGACTGAGCGGACGGCCTCGCGCCTCGCCTGGGGTGTGTTCGGGCTCCTCGTGGTGTTGCCTTTTTGGCTGGGACTGGTCGCCGACACCATGCAACCGGCAACGCTATCGCTGTGGTTACGCCGCCCCCAATAGCACCTGGCATGCCGGAGCCCAGATCGCACGGTCATTCCGGGTCGAGCTTGAGCAGCTCCCACGCGCTTGCGTCGCTCAGGTCGAGCTCGAGACGCGGGCTCCCGGCGAGGTCGTCGGCTGCATCTATCGCCTGTGCGAGCGCATCCGTGGACACCTTGCTTCTTCTTGTGAGCAAGCCTTTAAGGGGCGTCAGCAGGATCACGTAATCCAGCACAGATGCGCGCAACGCCGCAAGCACGCCTTCATCAATGTTGGAGCCAAACACCACCACCCTCATGCCGGGCGTCGCATGCCCACCTCCGGCGATCACTGCCTCCATAAGGGTTGAAGGAGTGCGGCGGTGAGCGGGCCCCACAACGATCGTCCGCACGTTTTGAGCGGCTCGCTCGATGAGATCTGCATCCCATTCCGGTCCGGAAGCGACATGGGCACCAAGCGACTTCCAGCGAGCGGCGGCTGGAGACCTCTCCTCGATCACCCGCACTTCGTCGTCTTGCGCGCGCAGCCTTCGGATAAGAGCGATCCCCAGCTCCTCGTCCATTCCGATCAGAAGGACGGCCACTCTCCTAGGCCCTCACTCGGAGCGCGTTCTTCACTACCCTGAAGCGGGCCGAGCGGGCGGGGGGCAAGGGTTCGCCGTCGACATGCCTGGCAAAGGGTTGATCGGAGGACAGCTCGAACTCGTCGACGTCGTTCGCGTAGAAGGCGTCGTTGTGGTGAACGAGATCTCCGGAGACTGCGACACGCCAGGTGTAGAACGGAAGGGCCTCGATCCGCATCTTCTTCAGGGCGAAGACGTCGAGCCCTCCCGTCAGCTCGACACTCGGTGCGAGGTTGACCGGTCGATTCGCGAAGTACGCGTAGGGGCCGGCATTGTTGGCCACGGCCATGGCAACCGGGACCTCGCCGAAGCTGCCACGTAGCTCCATCCAGGGGCTTCGGTGCCTGTACGACATAGCCAGCACCCGAAAGGCGCTCCAGTAAAAGAACAGCTCGCCGAAAAGGCGCTTCGACCTGAGGTATCGCTCGACCCGCTCCGCCGCCTCGGCGTCGAAGCCGCAACCCGCCGAGACGGTGAAGTAGCGGTCGTCCATCTGCCCCAGGGGAACGACGCGGGGGCTGCGCTGAAGAGCCGCCACAAGGAACTCCACGGATGCCACCGGGTCAAGCGGGATGCCGAGGGCCCGGGCGAAGACGTTCATCGTCCCGCCTGGGATGATCCCGAGTGACGAAGTGGTTCCGGCCACTCCGTTCGCCACCTCGTTGACGTGCCCGTCGCCGCCGAAAGAGATGACGAGCCCGACACCCGACGCGGCAGCGTCCGCGCTGAGCTTCGTTCCGGTGTCCCGAGCGGTAGTAGAAAGCTCTTGGAGGCGAAAGTGCTTACGCAGAGCCGCTACGACGTCTGCTCTCGCGGCCCCCGGAAGCCGCCCGGCATTGGGGTTTACGATGAGTGTCGCCTCGGGCTTCTTTCGACCAGCCATCGGGCGAAGCTACTCCCTCAGGAGAAACCAACTTGAACCCAGCAGCGGTCATCGATACTCATATGCACGGTCATGCCGGGATAACCGGCGCATTCTTGCTGCGGGGGGAACAGACTGCGCTGGTTGAGACGGGACCGAAGTCGTCGATCGACAAGGTCCTCGAGGCCCTTCGAGCAAACGACGTCGAGAGGCTCGATTGGATCATCGTCACGCACATCCACCTCGACCATGCCGGATCCGCCGGCACACTCGCCGCTCGCTACCCCGAAGCGACGGTGGCCGTTCACGAGGTTGGTGCGCCCCACCTCGTCGACCCTTCCAAGCTGTGGTCGAGCGCTACCCGCATCTATGGCGACCGCATGCAGGAGTTGTGGGCGGGCATCGATCCGCTTCCGAAGGACCGCATTCACGTCGTGCGGGATGGCGAAGTGATCGATCTCGGCGATCGAAAGCTTCTGGCGGTCGAGACGCTCGGGCATGCGGGTCATCATCACGCCTATCTCGAGGAGAGCAGCGGAGTGATGTTCACCGGTGATGCCCTCGGAATCCGCTTACCCAACATCGGAATCGCGCGCCCCGCGACGCCTCCGCCCGAGTTCAACCTCGAGATGGCGCTGGCTTCCATCGCTCGCATCAAGGATCTTGGGCCGGAAGCCCTGTGGCTAACGCATTTCGGCCCTGCGGACCGGCCTGGAAGCCCCACTACGGTGGAGCAAGTGTGCGAGGAAGCGGCCGAGGCCCTGCTCAAGTGGGCGTCATGGGTCAAAGACGGTCGCACGCAGGCCCGGGACCCGCGCGACGTCGTTGAGCTCGTGGTTGAGCGGGTCCGGGAGGATCTCGAGGGCCGCGTCTCCGACCAGGACGTCGAGCGGCTCGAGAGCACCACCTCTTACTCGATGAACACGTCTGGCTACATGCGCTACTTCGACAAGCTGGAAGCGGCGAGCTCGTCCTAAAACCAGGGTCGAGGATCGTCCTACTTCGCCCCACTCCCCCTTCTGAGGCGGGCCGCACGCTCGGCCGCGTCGGTCAGGTCGAAGTCGGCACCCGCCACTGCGTCGAAATAGCTCAGCGCCTGGGTAAAGCGCCCCCTTCTCTCGAGCAGGTCGGCGAGCGCGTACCAGGCCCGGAGGTGGTACGCCTCTGCGGTCGCCGGATTTAGCTCCAGGCTTTCGAGGCGAGCAATCGCATCGTCGATCCTTCGCAAATCGGCCAGCGCTCCGGCCGCGACGATGGCCCCCTCGTAATGGACCTCAGGCGATGCTTTGCCGGCATCGATCTCGTCGCAGATCTCGAGCGCCTTGTCGGGCTTGCGCTGGGCCCTATAACAGTCCGCGATGACAGGATTCTGGTCGGTCGATCCAGAGATGCGCCTGAATGCCGCGAGCTCGCGAGCCGCCTCCTGCCACTTCTCCACCCGGTAGTAAGCGAGTCCGAGCAGCTCGCGCACGGCAGCGGCGCGCAACGCGATGTGCTTTGCCTGCTCGCCCAGAGTTATGGCTTCGCCGAAGTCCTCTTGTGCGAAGGCGGTCGCGGCCTCGGCAAAGACCTTGATGAGGATCTCGGCCTTGCCCGGCCGCGCGGTGGCTCGAAGCTCGGCGACGACCTCGTCCGGCAGGCGCACCAACGGTCTGGGCCGCTCGCGCTCTCTCGCCACCGTTCCACGGGGCTGCCGACGCCCGGGCTCCCTTCCCGTTGATTGTCCGGGCTTGGGGGGGCCTTGCCTCCGGGCGGGCCTGGGGTTGTTCACCAAGAAACCCTAAGCGCAGTCACCGACAGCTGCACCGAACCGGACTGCGGGTAGAGCGGAGTGGTGTCCGGGGCCCCCCTTGGACGCGCAAGAAGCCGCCCGAAGGCGGCTCCTTGAGATGAAGATTCCGGCAGCGTCCTACTCTCCCACCCCGTCGCCAGGGCAGTACCATCGGCGCTGGAGGGCTTAACTTCTGGGTTCGGAATGGAGCCAGGTGTGACCCCTCCGCTATGACCACCGGAAACCTGTATTCAGTTTTCAAGCTGCCCAGGGTCAGAACCCTGAACGCTCCAGAGCGAGCGCGAGCGAACCAAGCCCTCGGCCTATTAGTACCGGTCGCCTGAACACATTGCTGTGCTTACAGCTCCGGCCTATCAACCTTGTCGTCTAGCAAGGGGCCTTACCCGATTAACTCGGTGGGAGATCTCATCTTGAAGTCGGCTTCGCACTTAGATGCTTTCAGCGCTTATCCGGTCCGCACGTAGCTAAACAGCGTGCCCTTGGCAGAACAACTGTCACACTAGAGGTGCGTCCGTCCCGGTCCTCTCGTACTAGGGACAGCTCTCCTCAAATCTCCTACGCCCGCGGAGGATAGGGACCGACACTTCTGTTACCTCCGAGCAGTTGCTGTTGGTCCGCTCGGCGGCCAGGTCGTTTCTGTTCCGCCTGGCTCCCCATGTCGCCATGGGGGTCGGACCATATCTTCTCGGACCTGGATTCCGAGTTCGGCGTATGGCCTCTGAGGATTCTGAACGGTTTTCGTCCAGTCTTTCCTGCTGATTATCCGCACCGGTAGCATTGTTACCGGGCTTCTTGTCGGCATGCTGTCCGCATAGCGAACATAGTGGCCGAAAGAAAAAGAAGCCTCGGTAGCCCCGGATACTCGGACTTTCCAGCATTTAGCCGAATTTATAGACAGCGCGTATCATCCACTGTCTCACGCATGTTGGTCCCGCATTACTGCGGGCACTGACTATACCTTCACCCCCTTTCGGGGGGCCGGCGTGTTATGGACCACATAGATTTTGCCTTCTAGACAAGTGATCCATCCCTTCATTAAGAAGAAGTCGATACGGGGACGCTCTGCTTCCATACGGCGCGTGCCGCTTAGGTTGCAGGGTCTTCCCTCGGTATTGCCCGTCTCATCGTTCGGAGATGAGCGAGGGTTTCACCGATATGAGCCGGTGGGCACCCACGAATTACTCCGTGGGGACGCAGTGATCTACGTTCTAAACCCAGCTCGCGTGCCGCTTTAATGGGCGAACAGCCCAACCCTTGGGACCTGCTCCAGCCCCAGGATGCGACGCACGGTAATCCACTGTTTCCAGTGGCGCAGACTATCCCTTCATCCAACTGGTGTTGGAGTTCGGCGTCTTATAGCGACCATAGATTTGGATTGCTCCAGCGATCGCTATCGCAGGGCTTACGCTCCTGCAGTCGTTACGGGGTCAAAGAAGCTTCGCTTCTCGACTTCCCACGGGATTGCCCTTCGGTTCGCTAACCACGGTTTAACCGTAGCTGCTGGGTATGACAGATAACCGAGAGGGTTTCCCCGTTATTAGCCGAATGTTTCTCAGGCAGTTACCCACCTGAGGGCCCTAAATCTGAGCCGACATCGAGGTGCCAAACCGTTCCGTCGATATGGACTCTTGGGAACGATCAGCCTGTTATCCCTAGGGTACCTTTTAGCCGATGAGCGACGGCCCTACCACGAGGAGCCGCCGGATCACTATCTCCCGCTTTCGCGCCTGCTCGACTTGTAGGTCTCGCAGTCAAGCTCCCTTGTGCGATTGCACTCGACTCCTGATGGCCAACCAGGATGAGGGAACCTTTGAACACCTCCGTTACATTTTAGGAGGTCACCGCCCCAGTGAAACTACCCACCTGACACTGTCCTCGATCCGGATAACGGACCTGAGTTAGAAGCCCAGAACATTCAGGGCGGTATTTCAAGGTTGACTCCACCTGAACTGGCGTCCAGGTTTCACAGTCTCCCGCCTATCCTACACAAAACGCCCCAAACTCCAATATCAAGCTGTAGTAAAGGTCCTAGGGTCTTTCCGTCCTTCCGCGGGTAACGAGCATCTTTACTCGTATTGCAATTTCGCCGAGTCCCTGGTTGAGACAGTGCCCAAATCGTTACGCCATTCGTGCAGGTCGGAACTTACCCGACAAGGAATTTCGCTGATTCTGTTACTTGTGACCTCTTCTTAACGAAGAGGCGGGTCGGTCATTTCTGCCGACCTCCTTACGTCGCCGCAAGGATCGGACCATCTCATCCTCTTCGAAGCGATTCAGAAGAGGGCTGGCGTATGGTCTCTGAGGATTCCCAGTACTTCGGATGGTTCTGGGTTCAACCCACAACCCCATCCAATGTCCTGAGCCTTTCCTGCTGGTTTTCCGGCGTGGCCCTTGTCAAACCACCCACCGTTCGGATTTTCACTGCCATCCACGTCCTCACCCCTTTTGAGGGGTGTGACATGAAGCAGATGACGAGTACCGAATGGATACATCCGGGTTTTCCAGCAAATAGCCAGCTGCACTCACCAACGTCACCGTTGGGAGGGGCAGCACCCCTTGCCTGCCAAGGGGTTTCCTACCTTAGGCATGCTGTTACCTCCACTCAGCACTGAGTTGAGTGGCGGGGCGGTCATTTCTGCCGCCCTCCTCATGTCGCCATGAGGTTCGGACTGTCTCATCATCCGTTGTAAGCGGATGCTCGGCGTACAGTCTCTGAGGGTTTCGCAAGTACTTCCTCGATGCGATATCTCCGCTGTTTTCCCCGTTGATTCATGGAGAAAGCTCGTTCCACAATTCGGCGAAATCCCGCGTCCGTTCGATGCTCCTTGTGCTGCATCGCCAGGACGACTTCACGGAACTTCACGAAGTCTTCGTGCTTCTTCGAGTTCAACGGATACCGCTCAAAGAATGGAATGATCACCGACTCCAAACCTCTTCGACCCGAGACTGCGTATGTCATAACGCTGCTGTGGGGTCCCTTCGATGTGATGTGACCACAACCAAAGTAGTCCCTCAGCTTCTCGAGCAATTCGAGGTTGTCACGATGCTGATAGATCTGGAATACAGGAGCTATCAGCCATTGAGTGCCATACCGGACCGTCGGATGCGGATGGATGCTTACGCTGAAGCAACCCTCTCCGTCGACGAACCCGCATATGTACTCGGGCGTCAGTGTTCCTTGCGGCCTTCCCTGCTGATTGTCCGCACCGGACACGTTTTCACTTCCCATGTCGCCACCCTATTGATGAGGTGTGACACAAGTAGTAGTGCCGGATACTCGGAGTTCCCAGCATATAGCCGAGTTTTGCAACCGCCCAAAAGTTGACGGTTATAGTTACCGCCGCCGTTTACCGGGGCTTAAGTTCAGAGCTTCGCTGGGACCGAAGTCCCGGCTAACCCTTCCCCTTAACCTTCCGGCACCGGGCAGGCGTCAGTGCGTATACGGCGCCTTACGGCTTAGCACGCACCTGTGTTTTTAGTAAACAGTCGCTTGGGCCTGGTTTTTGCAACCTTCGTCAGCTCGGGGAGCAAGTCCCGTCACCAACAAAGGCGCCGCTTATCCCGAAGTTACGCGGCCAATTTGCCGAGTTCCTTAACCAGGGTTCTCTCGATCGCCTCGGTATGCTCTACCTGTCCACCTGAGTCGGTTTGGGGTACGGGCACCACATGCACTCACTAGAGGCTTTTCTCGGCAGCATGGGCTCATCGGCTTCCCCTTAAGCGGGTCGGCATCGCGTCTCAGAGTTAACGGCCCCCCGGATTTGCCTAGGAGGCCCTCCTACCTGCTTACCCCACGTCAACCAGCGCGTGGGTCCGACTACCCTCCTGCGTCACCCCATCGCTCTCCTAAAACCAGTGGGTCGGTAGGCCCCGAAGGGCTTCCCTTAGCAACTGGAGTCGGAGTGGGCGCGCGTGTGGTGGTACTGGAATATCAACCAGTTGTCCATCGCCTACGCCTCTCGGCCTCGGCTTAGGTCCCGACTTACCCTGGGCGGATTAACCTTCCCCAGGAACCCTTGGACATACGGCGCGGGAGTTTCTCGCTCCCGTTTCGCTACTCATGCCGGCATTCGCACTTGTAACCGCTCCACCCCGCCTCACGACGAAGCTTCACAGCTGATACAACGCTCCCCTACCGATCCCCATCTCAATTAAGAGATGACAATCCCGCAGCTTCGGTACTTTGCTTAGCCCCGCTACATTGTCGGCGCGGAACCACTCGACCAGTGAGCTATTACGCACTCTTTCAAGGATGGCTGCTTCTAAGCCAACCTCCTGGCTGTCTGTGCAACTCCACATCCTTTTCCACTTAGCAAAGATTTAGGGACCTTAGCTGGCGATCTGGGCTGTTTCCCTCTCGACTACGGAGCTTATCCCCCGCAGTCTCACTGCCACGCTCTGAAGTACCGGCATTCGGAGTTTGACTGAGTTCGGTAAGCTTGTTGGCCCCCTATCCCAATCAGTGCTCTACCACCGGAACTGAACGCGTGACGCTGCACCTAAATGCATTTCGGGGAGAACCAGCTATCACCGGGTTTGATTGGCCTTTCACCCCTATCCACAGGTCATCCCCCAGGTTTTCAACCCTGGTGGGTTCGGGCCTCCACGGAGTCTTACCTCCGCTTCACCCTGCCCATGGATAGATCACCCGGCTTCGGGTCTAGGGCATGCGACTGAAGTCGCCCTATTCAGACTCGCTTTCGCTACGGCTACGGCTCTCGCCTTAACCTCGCCACACACCGCTAACTCGCCGGCTCATTCTTCAAAAGGCACGCCATCACGCGCATGGGCTAACCCATGCGGACGCTCTGACTGTTTGTAAGCGCACGGTTTCAGGTGCTATTTCACTCCCCTCCCGGGGTACTTTTCACCTTTCCCTCACGGTACTGGTTCACTATCGGTCGCTAGGGAGTAGTTAGCCTTATGAGGTGGGCCTCACAAATTCGCACGGAATTTCTCGGGCTCCGTACTACTTGGGAACACCATCGGGAGGTCAATCGGCTTTCGTCTACAGGGCTATTACCTTCTCTGGCCGTACTTTCCAGAACGTTCGACTAACCGCTGACTTTGTAACTCCCTGACCGATCTGGTGCTCGGTCGGATGGGTCCCACGACCCCTCTGTGGCAACGCCACCAGGCTTTAACACCACAGAGGTTTGGGCTGATCCCGTTTCGCTCGCCGCTACTAAGGGACTCACTATTTGTTTTCTCTTCCTCGGGTTACTTAGATGTTTCAGTTCACCCGGTTCCCTCCACAGGCCCTATGTGTTCAGACCTGGGTACCAGCGCATGACCACTGGTGGGTTTCCCCATTCGGACATCCCCGGATCAAGGATTGCTTGGCGTCTCCCCGGGGCTTTTCGCAGCCTGCCACGTCCTTCGTCGGCTCCTAGCGCCTAGGCATCCACCGTACGCTCTTATTAGCTTGGTATAGATGCTCGCGCTCGCTATGGAGTTTCCAAGGTTCCGAAGAGAAAACGCTGGTCGTGTCTTACTTCTTCCTTCCGGGGCAAAAAAAATCCGCCGACCTGGAGCTGCGTGGCCGGCGGGGTCGCTAGAGCGAACTTTGGACGCGTTGCGCCTAAGCGGTTACCCCCGGGAAGTTGTTCGACACACAGAGCCTTTCCTCGTCCTGTACAGCCGGGTCATTCTAGGAGGCCGGGCCACGGTCGTCAACTCACCTCCTTCCCGGAGTGCTCAACGATAGACCCGCCTCTTGAAGAGGTCCGTCGAAGACTCCACCCGGTCCAGGATCAGCAGCCCGTCGAGGTGGTCGAGCTCGTGCTGCAGGGCACGAGCCTCGAAGCCGGCCGAGGAGATGACCACCTCCTCTCCTTCGGAGCCCCTGCCACGGACGACGATCCGGGTCGCCCTCGCCACGTCCGCCGTGAGATGAGGGACGCTCATGCATCCCTCCCGCCCCGTCACCCGGCCCCCCTGCTCGAGCACCAGGGGATCCAGCAACACGATCAGGCCGTGGCACACGGTCGTCTTGGGGTGGCGGGACACGTCCACCACGAGGGCTCGGCGAGAGACGCCGATCTGAGGCGCGGCCAAGCCCACGCAGGCCGGTGACGCGCCCATCGTGTCGAGGAGGTCCTCGATCAGCTCGGAGTCCCTGCCGGTTCCCGTGGCCGCGGCCGGCAGCTTCAGGACGCGCTCGGGAAGCTCGAGAACCCGCCGCACCGCCACCGTCAGAGGACGTCGGCGGCAGTCGATTGCAAGGAAACGTCGACCTGGAGCTGGTCCGCGAGCTCGTTCAGCTGCGCAGCGACCCCAGATTCGTCGGCCAGATCGACCTCGAGCATGAGGGCATAGACGGGGTGATCCGCCGAGCCGACTACCCGGGAGGAGAGCTCGGTGATGTTGACGCCGCGCGAGGCCAGCAGCTCGGACACTCGGTACACGATCCCCGGCCTGTCCGCCCCGTACACGGTGATCCTGTGAGTGGAGCGAGGCGCCGTCTCGCCGGAGCCGGACACCGAGCTCACCGTGACTTCCACACCCAGCTCTGTGGCCGTGTTCTCGAGGGCGTGCTCGAACTGGGCGATGTCTGCGTGCCGCGGCAACCTCACGATCAGCATCATCGAGAACTGACCCGACAGGATCGTCGACGAGGCGTCCTCCAGGTTGCACCCGAGCTCGTACAGGGCCCGAGTGACCCCCGCAACTATCCCGGGCCTGTCTGCGCCGATCACCGTGACCGCGACTCGAGCGTCATTCATTGACCCCGACTCTAGTCTTGGAGGGAGTTCGCCGACACCGAAGACGGGGTTGATTTTAGGGGCAAAGAAACCCGGGAAAATGGAATGTGGGTAGCCGTCGAAGAGTTGGAGGAAAGAGCCGGAGGGCACCCGGCTGATAGCATCGCTTGAGGGCCGGAAGAGGATGGGGGTTAACTTCTTGAGGTTTTCCGGGGGGGTCGTCGCGGTCGGTCTGCTCGGCCTGATCGCGGCTCCAACCGCCCGGGCGGGGGCCACCGCCGCCGGTGGAGGAGGCCATGACGCTTTCAACTTCAGCGCCGAGGCCTATCGAGCGGTCGAGGGTGAGAACGATGCTGTCGTCGTCGAGAGGGGCCAGCACGGCACCGGACCTGCGACGGTCGACTTGACAGCATCGCTGGGGGATGAGACCTCCGCCGCAGACTTCACGCCGTTCAGCCGCGTCCTGTCATTCCAGGATCCGGTGGAATCCCAGGAGGTCTTCCTTCAGAGCAGCGAAGACTCTGACCAAGAGGGTCTGGAGACGGTCAACCTGAAACTCAGCAACCCCTCGAGCGGCGCGGTCGTGGCCTATCCCGACGACGCGGTGCTCACGATCGTCGACGACGACGGGCCTTCGAGGATCTCGTTGGAGTTCGGCTCTTACTCGACCTTTGAGAATCGCAGCTCCCTCCTGGTCAGGATCATCAGATCGGGATCCACTGGTGCCCCGGCGTCCGTCACTGTGAAGACGGCACCCGGTTCGGCGATCGCAGAAAACGACTACACCCACACCGACAAGAAGATCGAGTTCTGCGAGACCTGCCGTTACGGGACGGTGACGATCCCCCTGCTCAACGACACCACCGTCGAAGGGAGCGAGACGTTCAGCGTGCAATTGAGCGCCCAAACAGGGGCGGAGCTCATGCCGCCGTCGACGGCAACCATCACCCTTCTCGACGACGACTCTGCGAGTGCGCCGGACAACACGGCTCCCTACACCGCCTTCCATCAACCGCTTCATGGCGAGACCTACGCGGCGAGAAACATGCAGGACTTCATCGTCTTCATGCAGGACAACGACGGAGGTTCCGGCATGGACCGCGTTCAACTCGCCATCCGCAAGAACCTCTCGAGCGGCCGCTGCAAGTGGTGGACGGGCAGCGACTTCGTGCGGCGAGCGTGCGACGACAAGAAGTGGTCGAAGACGCCCTCTACGGAGTACTCGGAGACGACAATATTCAGCCTGGGTACCAAGCTCAACCCCAGCACCAGGGGCAGCGGCATCAAGAACTACACCGCGTTCTCCCGGGGCTGGGACAACGTGGGTAACGTACAGAAAGTCTTCGACAAGGGTCAGAACAAGAACACCTTCGAGATCAAGTAGGAGGGCTGTCCATGAACGGCGTCAAGAGAACTTTGGTTGCGGTGGCCGCGGGACTGTTGGTGTTGGGCGTTCCAGGCACGTCACTGGCAAGGGAAGTGATAAAGGCGACCGACGACAACCGGTGGAGTCCCGACTTCGTCCACGTCTCTTGGGGCGAGAAAGTCGTGTGGAAGAACCCCGCCGATTCTCCCCGCGAGCACACGGTGACCGCGGACAGCTCTAACTGGTCGAAGAACGTCGTCCTGCAGCCCGGTGAGCGCACGAGCAAGGTCTTTAAGAAGCGCGGCATCTACGAGTTCGTGTGCAGCTTTCATGGCGGGATGACCGGAGTGGTCCACCGAGCCCCCCAGTAGGCTCTCTCCCGAACCAACCTTCAAGCGCCGCCATATCACTTTTTTTCGTCCGCAACTAGCAGAGCTTTTTGCGGCCCCCCCGGGGGAGTTGCCCCATACGCCACATCCGCTGCGCAGCAACAAACTCATTAAGCACGGGCGCGAGCCCTCCTGAGGTCGGGCTCGACAGTGGCAATCCACCAACGGCAGAAGGGCCCGGAGTCGAACCCGGGCCCTTCTTCGACGACCAGCTTGCTACTTCTCTGCCAGGTTGCTACCTCTCGCAGCTCCTCAGCGTGTTGCTTCCGGTGCCGCCGTCGCAGGAGTCCGTCCCGGCATCGCCGTTCAGGATGTCGTCGCCTTCGAAGCCCTTGAGCGTGTCGTCTTGGGAACCACCGCGGAGGACATCGTTGCCTTCGCCGCCCTGGAGCGTGTCGCGACCCCGTCCGCCCCTGAAAGTGTCCCAGCCGCCGTTTCCTCTGAGAGAGTCGTTGCCCGAGCCGCCCAGGATGACGTCGTTGCCCTCGTTTCCGTCGATGGCGTCTTGGCCCCCGTTGCCGCGGATGCTGTCCTTGCCGCCGCCACCTGTGATGGTGTCGTTGCCTCCGTTGCCGACGATCTCATCTTGACCGCCGCGGCCATCGATGATGTCGTCACCGCCCCGGCCACAGATGATGTCGTTTCCAGCCGTACCGGTCAGGGTGTCGTCGCCCTCGGTGCCCACGATGACCTTGCCGCCACCGTCACGGTCGGTTCTTGACCCCTCCGCGAATCCGCTACAGGGTCCCGAACGTACGCCTGCGCCCGGCTCAGGGCCGGTGTACTCCAGGACGTAGAGGCCGAAGTCCCTGTCGCTCTCGAGGATCAGCGGGCGATCGTTGCCCCGCTGTATCGGGAAGACGCCCCAGAAGTCGTTTCCACCCTTGTCGATGAATACGCCCATCTCCTTGATGCCGTTGGCACCGAAGCTGATGACCCTGGCTCCTGCCGTGTAGTACGAGAGGTATCCGAGGTTCACGCCCCGGCGTTCGTCCGTCTTGACCTCATGTACCGAGAGAGCACCAGAGTTGAAGGCAAAGGCGGGGTCGAGCGACTCGTCGACCGCGTAGGCGTCAATCTGCTCGAGCGACTGCGCATCGAGCAGGCGCACGTAACCCCAGCCGTCGAACTGCGCGGTGACGCTGACGTCGTTGCCCTGCGTGCCCTCCGCGGGAAGCTCCGGCTCGTTCTCGGTCCCGCACTCCTCGGGCTTGTAGCCCTCCACGTTCAAGATCTTGAAGCCGGTCGAACGCGCCACGAAGATGAACGGGATGTCGGCCTCGACGGCCATGTTGACCAGCTGCTCGCATGCGTCCTCACCAGTGCGGTTGAAGACGATGCCTCCCTGGTAACCAGCCTCCTGCACGTTCTGGGCCTTCTCGGTGAAGGTACAGGTCCCCCGCTGCACGACCGCGACGGCGTCCTCGGTAGGCGCCTTGGGGACGCTGTTCGTGGTATCGCAAGCCAGGCCCACGTAGTAGCTGGGGCCGATCATCGAGCGGTCGTCGGAGATCTGGGGAACGTCGTTCCCCTGGACCGACTCGAACCGAGTGCCGTTGAAGAGCCCGCCGGAGGTGATCAGTCCGATGATCCTGTAGGGCCCGAAGTCCTCGTCGGTCTGGATGAAGAACTCATTGTTGGAGCTCCAGTTCCCCTGGTGTGCGTTGCCCTCCGGAGGCCTCTTGCCGGTGAGCGTGTCGGGGGTGGGGAAGTTGGAGTCGTCGATGAACACCGGGTTGCGTGGCCTCTCGACGTTCAGGAGCACCTGCCCCCCATCCCAATACGACACCATCATGTAATGGACGCCGTTGATCTCCTTGACAACCACGTCGTGGTGGAAGGCCGTCTTACCAAGGCCGTTGACCTTCGCGTCGGGCCAGTCGGGCAGACCAGTTTCGGCGATCAGCACGGGAGCCGCGGGATCAGTGATGTCCATGATGTCGACGTCGAGAGCCTCCTCGTCATCGACCAAGACGGCGAAGGTCCTGCCGTCATCGTTCCAGCCAAAGACGCTGTGCGTGTAGTTGGCCCGCGGCGGCAGGCGCGTCGGGTCCTCGCCGAAGTCACCGACACCTTCGGACAGAGGGATCGGGTCCCTTGGGTTGGTGACGTCGTAGATGTTGATGCCTCCACTCGTCGAGGTGTCCGCGCAAGGCTCGTTGTTGGTAAGGAGGAGGTCCTGGCGGATTCGCCTGCCCTGCTCATCGACCGTATTCCTGCGCAGGAAATCGACGCCCTCACTGACGTAGTTGCCGATAGGCGACTCGATGAAGCCGACCTCTTCAGGGTTCCGCGGGTCACCGACGTCGACGACGTGGACACCACCGCCTTTGCCGAGCTCGTTACACGAGGGGTGGTATGCCCCGAGGTAGGCGTGGCCATTGCCGTAGTTGACGTCGCTGATGGCGCCCTCAGTTGTCGTGAGCCTCAGCTTGCTGACGAGCTTCATGTTCCTCCGCGCCGCCGGGAGATGCCCATCCGCGTCGCCGTGCTGGTCGTCGGCGACCCCGTCGACGGCCTCCTGACCTTGGTCGGGCCCGGTCTCTGCGGCGCTCGTGACCTCACCGTCTCTCAGGCTGTACTTGCGCTCTGTGCGTTGCTGTTGCGCTCCGGCCGCGATCCCAATCGAGGACATCGCGAGTCCGAGCGCGGCGATAAAGACAAACACTCTTCTGTTCAATTCATAGCCCCCCTTGAGAAGCCCCCTAATGAGGGATGTCCGACTGGCCAGAGGAAAATCTAGCACCGGCACGCCGCTAAACAACGCACTTGTCAGGATCCCCCTCGAAAGGCGTGTGGCGCAGGAGCTTCGGCTCGAGTGCATCCACAAACGGCAGAAGGGCCCGGGTTCGAACCCGGGCCCTTCCTTCTTTGAACCAGCTTGCTACTTCCCTGCCACAGAGGTGTTACCTCTCACAGTTCCTTACGACGTCGTTGCCCTTGCCGCCGACGCACGTGTCGGTCCCGGACTCGCCGTTGAGCACGTCGTCACCGGTGTAGCCCTTGAGCGTGTCGGCGCCAGAACCGCCTCTGAGGACGTCGTTGCCCTCGCCGCCTTGCAGAGTGTCCCCACCTCTGCCGCCCTTCAGGGTGTCCCACCCTTCATTACCTCTCAGCGCGTCCTTGTCCGCGCCGCCGATGATGACGTCGTTGCCCTCGGATCCGTCGATCGCGTCGCGGCCGGACTCACCCCGGATGCTGTCCTTACCGCCTCCACCGGTGATGGTGTCGTTGCCTCCGTTGCCCACGATCTCGTCCTGGCCGCCACGACCGTCGATGATGTCGTCTCCTTCGAGGCCACAGATGATGTCGTCTCCTCGGGTACCGGTCAGCACGTCATCCCCGTCCGTGCCGACGATGACCTTCCCGCCGCCGGGCCGGTCGGTTCTGGAATCGACCTTAAATCCCTTGCAGGCGCCAGAAGACACGACGTCGCCTGGCTCCCGACCCGTGTACTTCAGGATGTAGAGACCGAAGTCCCTGTCGCTCTCGAGGATCAGCGGACGCTTGTCATCGCGTTGCACCGGGAACACGCCCCAGAAGTCGTTGCCGCCCCGGTCGATGAAGGTGCCCACCTCCTTGATGCCCTTGTCGCCGAACGTGATCACGCGCGCTCCTGCTGCGTAGTAGGAGAGGTATCCGAGCTGGGAGCCCTCGCGCTGGTCCGTCTTCACCTCGTGCACCGACAGTGCACCGAACTCGCTGGCGAAGCGCGCGTCGAGCGACTCCTCGACCGCGTAAGCGTCGATCTCCTCGAGGGTGTCGGCGTTCAGCAGCCGCACGTAGCCCCATCCGTCGAACTGCGGGGTGGCGGAGACCTCTTGGCCCTCCGTGCCCTTGGGTGGCAGGTCGCACCCCTCCGGCTGGCACTCGTACTCGGGGTTGTCGTCGAAGATCAGGTGCATGGCCCGGTGACCGGTGCAGGCGGCCGAAGCCGTCTCGCGCGTCTCGCTGCCCTGGCTGCCACAGATCGGGGCGTCGGGCTGGTCGCCGAAGCCGGAGCCGAAGTGGGAGTTGCCGATGATCACTGCCTTGTAGCCGGCGTCCTCGCCGTTGCGGATCTTGTCAGAGAAGAAGCAGCCGCCTCGGGTGAAGACCACGATCACTTCCTCGCCCTCCTCGACCTGGCCCTGGAACTCAGACCTGGGCGGAACGGGATCCCCGTTGCAGCCCGTGCCTCCGTAGACGGTGGGGCCGTTCATGACCTTGTCGCCGAAGTTCTTCACGATGGGGACGGTGAACCCGAACTCGCCGCCCGGGTACTCGCCCGCGTTGGGCCCCGAGGTGATCCTGAACTCGAGCCGGTAGGGCGAGAAGTCCTCGTCCGTCTGAATGAAGAAGCGATTGTCCTCGCTCCAGGTCCCCTGGTGGGCGTTGCCCTCGGGCGGGCTGAGACCCGTCAAGCTATCGGGGTCCGGGAAGTTGGAATCGTCGATGAAGATCGGGTTCTCGGGGTCTTCCACGTTCAGGAGGACCTCGCCCGCGTCCCAGTAGGACACCATCATGTAATGGACGCCGTCGATTTCCTTGACCCACATGTCGTGGTGGAAAGCGGCGCCGCCAAGGCCGTTCACCTCGGCGCCCTCCCACTCGGGCAAGCCCGTCTCGGAGACCAAGATCGGGGTGGCCGGGTCCGTGATGTCGATGATGTCGACATCGAGCTCTTCCTCGTTGTCGACCAAAACGGCGAACGTCCTGCCGTCGTCGTTCCAGCCCATGACGCTGTGGATGTAGTTGGCCCTCGGGTCGACCGTGATCCCGTCCGCGCCGATGAAGTCGCCCGCTTGTGGGTTGAGCAGCTTCGGGTCGCTCGGGTCGGTGACGTCATAGATGGTCGTGCCGCCGGTCGCCGAGTGTGCGGTGCAGGCCTCGTTGCTCATGAGGAGCAGGTCCTGGCGCACGCCTCCGACCTTCCTCCGCAGGAAGTCGACGCCCTCGCTCACGTAGTTGCCGACCGGCGAGGGGGCGAA
>JAUJNI010000002.1:554035-632942 GCA_030446465.1 Actinomycetota bacterium | reverse complement strand
CTCGCCGTCTCTCAGGTTGTACTTCCGCTCTGCCCGTTGCTGTTGCGCTCCGACTGCCACCCCGATCGAGGACATCAGAAGTCCGAGCGCGGCAAAAAAGACGAACACCCTTCTACTCAATTCATAGCCCCCCTTGAAAAGGCCCCCGAACGAGGGTCTCCGGACTGGATAGAGGGAAATCTAGCCACCGGCGGGCCGCGCGTCAACGCACTTGTCAGAAATTCTCACCAAAACTGCGGTGGTTGCCTTGCCTCAGGCGCCGCGGTGGCGGGCCTCCGTAAGGATGCGCTCCACCTCGTCGTCCGACACCTGGGCGAAATCGCCGTAGTGCTCCCCCACTGCAAGAAACGGACGAGGCGTCCTCAGGGGGACCACTTCGTCGAAGCTCTCTTTGAGCCGGTCCACCGTCTCGGGGGGGCATACCGGCACGGCCAGCACCACCGACGCCGGACCTTGCACACGTAGCACCTCGGCGGCCGCCCGGGCCGTCCCCCCGGTCGCGATCCCGTCATCCACGACGATGACGGTTCGACCGTTCAGATCGGGGGCCGGACGATCGCCCTGGAAGCGACTCATGCGCTGGTCGACCTCGACGAGCTCATCGCGTACCAAGGCCTCGACCTGCACCGGCGACAGCCCCAGCCGGCGCACCAGTCCGTCGTTCATGACCCGCACCCCTCCCGGCCCCACCGCGCCGATTCCGAGCTCGGGTTGCCAGGGGGCGCCGACCTTGCGAACGACGGTGACCTCGAGCGGTGCGTGCAGAGCCCGGGCAACCTCGTCCGCCACCACGACGCCCCCGCGCGGGAGCCCGATCACGATGGGCTGCCGCCAGGGGTGATCCTTAAGCTGAACCGCGAGCAGACGACCGGCCTCCCGCCGGTCTTCAAAGCGCACAGACGCCATGTCCGGAGCAAACAGCCCCCAGCGCCTTCGAGGCAAGTCAGAAGGTCGTGGCGACGAAGCCGCTACCGGGTGGCCGGCGGGTAGGTTCTCACCGGCGTCACCCTCATGACCACTCGGTGATCGCCGGGCCCGTCCCAGGGGTAGACGTCCAGGTCTCGGTACTTCTTCGCCATGGAGTTGATGAAGGCGTTGCCCTCGTCGTCGTCGATCTGGGTGACCACGCCCCGGATCTCGAGGTACCGGTAGGGGTCCTCGGGGTCCAGGATCGACACGGCCACCTGCGGATTCGCCGTGACGTTGCGGTACTTCTGCCGGCCGGTCGTCGTGCTGAACAACAGCGTGCCGCCGTCGAAGCCGTACCACATCGGCGTGGACTGCGGGCTGCCGTCGGGCCGCAGCGTGGCCAGGTGGGCGAAACCCTTCTTGTCGAGAAGATCACGAAGCTCCTCGGGGATCTGCGCCGGTCGGATGGTTGGATCGGTCGTCTGCGTGGACATGGGTTTCCTTTCGATTCTTAGCGAGCGCCGTTCGCCTGCGCCGCGGCTTGCATCTGGGACAACCGAGCAGCACCTCTTGAGCTTCCCGGCGTGCGCTAGGGTCGCAGCGTCATTGGGTCCTAGGTCTCGTTGGGGGTCGATTGGGTCTGCTTGACTCGCTCGGTTCGCCGAGCGAGTGGCCGCTGCTGAAGCAAGTCAGGCGCGCTGATCTATCGGCGCAGGGAAACGTCGCCTATTCCCGTCGCACGCAGACGCTCACCTCGAGGACTGCCGACGCCGACGAGGTCGTCGCGTCGGTCTGCCCCTACTGCGCGGTCGGCTGCGCCCAGCTCGTCTACAAGAAGGACGACAGGATCATCGACATCGAAGGTGATCCGGACTCGCCCATCTCGAGGGGGCGGCTCTGCCCCAAGGGGGCGGCGACCTTCCAGCTGGTGACGGGGGCCCATCGGCTCCACCACGTCCTCCACCGGCCGCCGCACGGGACCGAGTGGGAGGTCATCCCCCTCGAGCGCGCCATGGACATGGTCGCCGAGCGCGTCGCCAAGACCCGCGACGACACCTGGGAGTCCGAGACCGGCGGCAAAGCCGTCCGGCGCACCCTTGGCTTCGCGCACCTAGGTGGCGCGACCCTGGACAACGAGGAGAACTACCTCATCAAGAAGCTGTTCACCGCGCTGGGCGCCATCCAGATAGAGAACCAGGCCCGTATATGACACTCCTCCACGGTCCCCGGTCTGGGGACATCGTTCGGTAGAGGTGGGGCCACCACCTTCCAGCAGGATCTGCAGAACTCCGACTGCATCGTCATACAAGGCTCGAACATGGCGGAGTGCCATCCCGTCGGCTTCCAATGGGTGATGGAGGCCAAGAAAAGGGGCGCCACCGTCATCCACGTCGACCCCCGGTTCACTAGAACCAGCGCGATGGCCGACCGACCTTCACGTGCCGCTGCGGGCGGGAAGCGACATCGCCTTCCTCGGGGGCATCGTGAAGTACATCATCGACAACGATCGCTACTTTCACGACTACGTCGTCAACTACACGAACGCCCCCGCCATCGTGGCCGACGACTTCCAGGACACCGAGGACCTCGACGGCCTCTTCAGCGGGTGGAGCCCCGACGAGGGCGGATACGACATCGAGTCGTGGCAGTACAAGAACGTGGAGGCGCCCCCGGCAACGGCGAAACCGAGATGTACGCGCGTGACTCTCAGGCGAAACGCGGCGGCATGATCGGCCGGGGGCCGGGGACCCGACCCTTCAGGATCCGCGCTGCGTCTTTCAGATCCTCAAGCGCCACTTCTCTCGCTACACCCCCAAGATGGTGGCGGAGGTATGCGGGGTCGAGCCGGGCCTATTCCTGCGCGTGGCCGAAGCCCTCTGCGCCAACTCGGGCCCCGATCGCACGGCCGCCTTCTGCTACTCGGTCGGTTGGACCCAGCACTCCGTAGGAGTCCAGTACATAAGGACTGCCGCGATCGTCCAGCTCCTGCTCGGCAACGTCGGCCGGCCCGGCGGCGGAATCCTCGCGCTGAGGGGCCACGCGTCGATCCAGGGCTCGACCGACATCCCAACCCTGTACAACCTGCTGCCTGGTTACCTGCCGATGCCCAAGGCAACCACCGACACCTCACTCGAGAGATACATCGAGCACAACGGGTCCGCTTCGGGATGGTGGTCGGAGCTCCCCAAGTACATCGTGTCGCTGCTCAAGGCCTATTGGGGCGATGCAGCAAGCAAGGACAACGACTTCTGCTACGACTACCTCCCCGCCTGACCGGCGATCACTCGCACATGACCACCGTTGCCGACATGGCCGACGGGAAGATCAAGGGCTATTTCGTCATGGGCGAGAACCCAACGGTGGGGTCGATGCACGGCGCGCTCCAACGAAAGGGGCTACGGCAACTGGAGTGGTTGGTGGTCCGCGACCTCTCTCTGGTCGAGACCGCCGAGTTCTGGCGGGATGCCCCCGAGATCGAGCGCAAGGAGGTGGCCCCCGAGGACATCGCAACCGAGGTGTTCTTCTTCCCCTGTGCGGCCCACACCGAGAAGGACGGGACCTTCACCAATACTCAGCGACTGCTTCAGTGGCACCACAAGGCGGTGGAGCCACCGGGCGACGCCCGCAGCGAGCTGCACTTCATGTTCCACCTCGGGCGGCGGCTAAAGGACCTCTACAAGGACTCGACCGATGCTAAGGACAGGCCGGTACAGGAGCTGGCCTGGGACTACCCCACCAAGGGCCCGACCGGGGAGCCGAACGCGGAGGCCGTGCTCAAAGAGATAAACGGCTTCTTCGTTGCCGACGACCAGGTGGTGCAGAGCTTTACCGAGTTGAAGGATGACGGCAGCACCGCCACGGGGTGCTGGGCCTACTCGGGTTGCTACGCCGAGGGCGTGAACCAGACCGCGCGCAAGAAGCCGGCCGGCGAGCAATCTTGGGTCGCGCCGGAGTGGGGATGGGCGTGGCCGGCGAACCGACGCATCCTCTACAACCGGGCGTCCGCCGATCCGCAGGGCCGGCCGTGGTCGGAGCGGAAGCGGTACGTGTGGTGGAACGAGGACGAGAGCAGATGGGAGGGCCACGACGCACCCGACTACATCGCCGACAGGCCCCCGTCGTACCGGCCGGATGAAGACGCGCGCGGCATCGACACGATCGCAGGTACGGATCCCTTCATGATGCAAGCGGACGGTAAGGGGTGGCTGTTCGCGCCGAGCGGGCTTCTCGACGGCCCCCTGCCGGCCCACTACGAGCCGCAAGAGTCGGTGCTCGAGAACCCCCTTTACCGACAGCAGTCCAACCCGGCCCGCATGGAGTGGAAACGAAGGGACAACCCCTACAACCGTCCCTTCGACGACCCGCGCTTTCCCTACGTCGTGACGACCTACCGCCTCACCGAGCACCACACTGCGGGCGGCATGTCGCGCTGGCTCTCATGGCTGAGCGAGCTCCAGCCGGAGATGTTCTGTGAGGTCTCGCCGGAGCTTGCGCGCGACCGAGGCCTTGTCAACGGTGAGTGGGCGACGATCAGCACGGCCCGTGGAGAGATCGAGGCGCGTGTCCTCGTCACCGAGCGGATGCGGCCGCTCAAGATGAAGCGACGCGTGATCCACCAGATCGGGCTCCCCTACCACTGGGGCAGCAAGGGGCTCGTAAAGGGGGATGCAGCCAACGAGCTCATCTCCTTCGTCGCCGATCCCAACACATCGATACAGGAGTCGAAGGCCTTGACGGCCAACATCGCACCGGGGCGTAGGAGTCGCTAGTGGCCAAGGGCTTTTTCACCGACACGACCGTCTGCATCGGATGCAAGGCGTGCGAGGTTGCATGCAAGCAGTGGAATCAGCTCCCCGACGATGGCTTCGTCTTCACAGGGATGTCGTACGACAACACGGTTCACCTCGGCGCATCGACCTGGCGCCACGTCTCGTTCATCGAACGGCCGGTTCCACTGGCGGGACAGATCACGGGCTACGGCCAGTTCTCGTGGCTGATGATGTCCGATGTCTGTAAGCACTGCGTCAAGGCGGGATGCCTGGAGGCGTGCCCGACCGGTGCCATCGTGCGCACCGAGTTCGAGTCGGTGTTCGTGCAGCAGGACGTCTGCAACGGCTGCGGCTACTGCGTGGTGGCGTGCCCCTTTGGAGTGATCGACCGGCGTGAGGATGACGGAAGGGCGTGGAAGTGCACGCTGTGCTATGACCGGCAAAAGGAGGGCCTCGTCCCCGCCTGCGCCAAGGCCTGTCCCACCGAGTCCATCCAGTTTGGCGAGCTCGACGAGCTCAAGTCGAAGGCGAGGGAGCGCGTCGAGCAGCTTCACGCACGGGGCATGACGGACGCCTATCTCTACGGAGCAGACGCCGCCGGACAACCCGGCACCGAGGGCCTCAATGCCTTCTTCCTGCTGGTCGACGAGCCGCAGGTCTACAACCTGCCCCCGGCCCCCACCGCCCCGAACAAGAAGATAAGAGCGTCATGGGCGTCGATGGCTGGAGCGGCGGCGGCGCTTGGGGTTGCGGCAGTCGCGTCCGTTCTGTCGGGCAGGTTGAGCCGGTGAGAGTCGGCAACGGCACTCGGTCCGGCGCCGACACCACCTACTACGACCGGCCCGTGCTAAAGGAGCCGGTGTGGGTCTGGCAGGTCCCCGCCTACTTCTACGCGGGCGGAGCCGCGGGGGCTGCCGCCGTGCTCGGAGGCGTCGCTCAGGCACTCGAGGGCGACGACGTGGCCGGACTCGTCAGACGTTGCCGCTATCTGGCGGTCGGGGGAACCGTCGTCGGAACGGCATTGCTGATCGCAGACCTCGGCCGACCTGAGCGCTTCCTAAACATGCTGAGGGTGTTCAAGCCGAGCTCACCGTTGAACGTCGGATCCTGGATCCTGTCGGCGGCAACGGGGTTGTCGGTAGGGGCGGCAGCCCTCGGCAGCCGAGATGGGCTGCCAGGCAGGCTGGGGGCCGCGGCCGGCTACGGTGCCGCTCTCACCGGCATGCCGCTGGCCGGATACACGGCGGTGCTTCTTGCAGATACCGCCGTGCCCGCATGGCAGGAAGCCCGCCGGTCACTTCCCGCTCTCTTCATCGCCTCGGCGGCTTCGAGCGCAGCCTCGTTATTGTCGCTGATGTCTCTCAACCAGCGGGAGCAGCAGATCGTCTATCGCTTCGGGACGATCGCCGAGGTCGCAGAGATCGCCGCGGCCAAGTCGGTGGACAAAGAGGTTGGTCGCGTCGAACGAGTGGCTCGTGCCTACAAGGAGGGTCTTTCCGGAAGTTTGTGGAGGGCTTCCGGGCTGCTTTCGTATGCGAGCCTCGCACTCGGTTTGCTGGCCCGGCGTTCGAAGGCGGCGAACCTGGCCGGCGCCATCACGGGAACCGCCGGGGGCCTGGCCACGCGCTTCGCCCTGTTCCATGTCGGCAAGGCGTCCGCTCGAGACCCTCGAGCTACCTTCGACCTCCAGCGGCAACCAGACGAGCGAGGTCAGCCGCCCGGGCGGTCGTAGCTCGAAGAGCCGTGGCCCTCGGTGCCTCCGGCTTCTTCACCGCCGGGCCCGTCGACGATCGGAACTGTCGACTCGCCCTCCGGCTGGTCGTCCTTGTCCGGCTCGGTCTTCTCTTGATCCTCCATGGCGGCAACCCTAATCCGCTTGTCACCGGCCCGCCCCTCGTCCGTTGGACATCTGCGCGCCGAATTGAGGGGCTCACGTCCAATGGACGCAGAGCCGGTGGTGACAACGTCACTTATTGGGCCCGGAGGCGAGGCCTGACGCGCCGCACGACGAGCGCTACCAGCAAAGCGAACAGGGCCATGGGCAGAACGAAGCCGGCCCCCACGACGACGGCCGAGATGACCGTGAAGAAGGCGTCGACGGCCTCGTCCCACGCTCGCCCGAGCGTGCCGACGCGGGCGGGCTCTGCGCCGGCCTCTCGCAGCTCGACGGTGATCGTGCTCAAGCTTGTTTGATCCGCAAGGAATCTGAGCCTGCCCTGGAGTTGCTCGATGCCCTGCTGGACGCGCTCGAGCTCGCGTTGCACCCGAATGCTGGCCTTGACGGTGTCCGCCTGATCCATGAGGCGAAGAAGCACACGCTCCTGAGCCTGGCCGTTGCGAAGGCGGGCCTGCAAGTCCACGAACTCCTCGCCGACGTCCTCACCCTCGATCACCTGTCTTTTGACGTCACCGATGGCGTCCAGCTCATTAAGGGCTGCCTCGAACGAGGCGGAGGGAACTCGGATGGCCAGTGTTCCGGAGCGGTCGCCGGTGTCGTCGATCGCGGCCGATTGCACCAGTCCATCGAGGCGTCGGGCCACGTCCCGGATCGCTCTCTCGGCAGTCGCAAAGTCGCTGGCTGCCACCTCGAGCTCGAGCTCGGCCGTCTTGATGACGCGCTGTTCCGCGGTCTGTAGCGCAGGAGCGGCAAGCGCCGCTGAACGACCCGACGCGCTCTGCGCGGCATAACCCTGAGATTCGTCGTAGGTCGCGCCATCGCCACCCGTCGCTTCTGCGACTGTGCCGCCTCCCTCACCACCTCCGGCCATACCTGCGTCTTCGCCCGAGCTGCACGCCGCCGCGAGCAGGCCCACGACTCCGCACACCGCAACAAACGCCGCCAGCCGACCGCCCACCATCCGGATCCCTGCCATCACCGCTCCTCCCTGTCGTCCTGATCCCTTTGACGAAGCGAAGCGGGTGCGCTGTTCCCGGCCCCTCGTTCTGAGAAGTTCCACCTCGGGCGCCTTCAGAAAGAACGGGGCAAACAACCTGGTCAAGCCACGAGGGCCTGAGGCAACTTCTTGCACCGGGTCGGGCTTAGTGACCGAAGATGTGAAACAACACCTTTCTCGCCTTGGGGTCATCGAGCTCGTAGAGGAACAGTCTCTGCCAGGCCCCCAACAGAGGGTCGCCTCCAGCTATGGGGATCGCGTGCGACGTTCCCCCCAGGATCATCTGCGCAACGTGAGCTCGTCCGTTGCTTCTCTCCGACTCCTGCATGTTCTGCGTCCTGCGCTCGAAGTCGTCGTGCGCGTAGTGCCCGTCGGGAACCACGACCTGAAGCCGGCGGCGGAGGTCGTCGAGCACACCGTCCTCGGCCTCGTTGATGATCACCGCGCAGGTTGTGTGCCTGCAATAGACAACCGCGCAACCCTCGGTGACGGCCGAGTCCTTGATGGCGCGCAGGAGCTCTTCGGTCATCTCGACGAAGCTGTCCTTGTGGGGTGCAACTACCTCGACCTCGGTCGTCTTGGTCTTCAATATCTCTCCTCGAATTGGGGGACGACGCAGGAAGCGCCATCCGGGGACGGGGCAGGAAGCCGGGCGAGGGTCTCTCGAGCGACGGTTCGCCCGCGATTGAATGCGACAATCGAGTCCGGCCGGGCAAGCTCCTGCCTGAGATCGGCGAGCGCGCAGCTACGGAGGGGCTCGGGCAGCTCCGCGAGCGCCGGTACGGCGTCCGCGCTCAAGCCCGCGAGGTAGGACATGTCGATGCGGCCGGTGGCCTCGTACCGCTCGACGTTTCTCGCCGCGATGACGCGGTCCGGATTGATCAAAGTGAAGGCGAGAAGGGCAACAGCCGTATAGGCCACGAACGTGCGAGGGAGCCAGCCGAACTTTTTTATGGCCCCCCCAACCAGAACGAACCCGAAGATGCCCTCCAGCCACAGGATCGTCGCGTGCACGGATAGGCGCAGACGTGTGAATCCGTAGACGTCCTCGTAGAGGCTTAGCCGTCGCAGCGCCGATACGAGGATGACGAGGGTCAGCGCGCACAGGATCCCGCACAGGACCTGAAGCGCCACTGTGTCCGCGGCCGTCTCACGCCTCGCCCACCGAATAGCGCCCGCGAGAACCAACAGAGTCAAGCCCGCAGCCACGAGGAGTTGAAAGAAGCCACTGCGGGCGTATTCGGCGTAGGTGAGCCCGGCGGTTTGGAGGACATGGCTCCGTCCTCCGAAGAGCACCGTCACCTGAACCATGACGAAAGCGGCGAACAACAGATCGAGCAAACCCAGGGCGACCATCCACTCGACCCGGCCGAGCCGGCGCAGGGATCCGCCGCCCAACGCAGCCCGGCCGCCAGGTGCGCTCACCCGGCTCACTTGGGGGCCGAGCGCGCGCGGCGCAAAGCTGACGATCGCCCCCGCGAAAAGTGTCGCTGCACCTCCCACTATTAACCGCAAGGGGACCAGGCTCACGTCCCAATCGGGCACCAGAAGGTCCCCCGCTAGCTGGGCGAACGCCCTGTCCGCCGTCGCGAATAGCGTCCCAAAGACGATCAGAAGGAGCCCCCCAATCATCAGTCCTCTCGCGAGAGGAGCGGCGGACCGCGCTCCGGCGGTCCCCAAACGGGCAGCAATCGGGCGCGCGAGCCACCTCGGCATAGCGGGCAGACGCCACACGAACGCGGTGGATCCGAGCACGACCTCCACCCAGGTCGCGCCGCCTGCGGCGGCGAGGGAGCCGATCCCCACTCCGACAAGCACGTCGAGCGCCAACACCCAGCCGGCTGCTACCAGCACGCTCATCGCGGTAAGCGACAGCGCCAGCGCGCCGAAGACAACGGCGTGGACAGACGCCTGCCCTTTGAAGCTGCGCCATGCAAGTGCGGCGATGGCCAGCGCGACAAGAGCCAGATTGAGCCCTATGGAGTGCCCCGGGAGCAGCGTCGCGGCGCAAATACCAATCGCAATAGCGAACAGAGCAACCGGCAAGTCGGCCGCCCGACGTTGCTTCTTATCCGGCGGGGTCGGGGCCTTCTGTTCGGCGGTCACGAGGTGGCGCCCGGCAGAGTTACGACCATTCGACAACCCGGACTTCTTTGCTCGACCCTCATGTCGCCGCCGTGCAGGTCGACGATCCCTTTGGCGATTGCAAGGCCAAGGCCGGTGCCGCCGTCACTCGAGCTCCGAGCTGCGTCGACGCGATAGAACCGCTCGAAGACCCTTGCCTCTTCGTTCTCCGGTATCCCCGGCCCTTCGTCGAGAACCTCTATCGTCACCACGTCGGACTCGGCACGAGCACTTACGTCCACCCGGCCCCCATCGGGCGAGTGACGCACCGCGTTCTCGACGATGTTTGCGACGACTTGGTGCATGCGCTCCGGGTCGCCCTTGAGCATCAGATTCTCAGGCCGAATCGAACAGCTCAACTCGACTTCCTTTAGCTCGCCCCGTGAGTGCAGCTCCGACTCACGCACGGCCTGCTCGAGGACTGGCTTTATCGGAAAGTCCACGGGGTGGAACGGGATCGCGCCCGACTCCAACCGTGAGAGATCCAGAAGCTGCTCGACCAGGCGACCCAGCCGCTTGACCTGACTCAGCATGGTGTCGAGCGCCTTCGGGTCGAGCGACTCGACGCCGTCCACGAGATTTTCGAGCACGGCCTGCAGCGCCCCAATGGGAGTACGAAGCTCATGTGAGACATTGGCGAGGAAGTCCCGCCTCATTCGATCGACAGCCGCGAGCTCTGAGGCCATCTTGTTGAACGAACGAGCGAGCTCTCCCACTTCGTCGCGCGACGTGGCAGTGACCCTGCGCCCGTAGTCGCCCTTGGCCATCGCCCGCGCCGCGTCGGCCATCTCTTTGACCGGAGAGGTCATCCCTCGGGCGAGCAGCTGGATCATTCCTAGAGAGAGAAGGCCGGCAGTAAGAACAACGGGGATCCAAGGAAAGCCGGCGTCGTGGCCCACCGCCACCACCGTGACCGTCACCGCGACTGCCGCCACGATGACCGCGCTTAGCTTCGCCTTGAGAGAGCGGAGCTGATCAAGAGGCCTCATTGCTCTCGAGATCCCGACGCGTAGCCCACTCCATGCACGGTTCTCACCGTGTCCTGACCGAGCTTTCTCCGCAGAGCCGCGATGTGCGAGTCGACGGTGCGCTCTCCGTACGGGTCCTCGTACCCCCAGACATCAGCCAGCAGCTGCTCGCGCGAGAAGACGAAGTCCGGACGAGCAGCGAGCCTCCACAACAGGTCGAACTCCGTGGGCGTGAGGTGCACGGGCTCGCCGTCCCGCTGGACCTGACGGCTATTTGGGTCGATCTGGACGTCACCCAGTTGCAACCTTGCCTTGGGAAGAGCTTGGGCGCGTTCCACTCTGCGCAACAGCGCCTTGACTCGAGCGACCATCTCCCGGGGGCTGAACGGCTTGGTCATGTAGTCGTCCGCGCCCACGCCGAGACCTATCAAGAGATCGGTCTCGGAATCGAGTGCGGTCAGCATCAAGACGGGAACCAGACGCTCCTGTTGAATTCGCCTGCAGACCTCGAGACCGTCCATCTCGGGCAGCATGACGTCCAGGACGACCACGTCTGGCTCGAAGCGATTGAAGAGGTCCACGCCGGCAGGACCATCGGCGGCGGTGGCGACGTCGAAGCCCTCGGCGCGCAGGCGAGCCGCGATCGACGCGGCGATCGTCGCCTCGTCCTCGATCACCAGGATCTTTCGAGCGCCCACGCAAGCAGTCTAGGAAGCCGATGTCCCGAGGTCTTTTGTGAAGTGTGGAGATAGTGCAAAGGCGGGCGGCGGCCTGAACCCGAGGCGCCTCTTACTTCTTCGAAGATTCGAAGTAAGGGTTGGCCCCGCTCGCATGATCGGTGACGTCGACCACGTCGGTGATCTGCGGAATCGAGTCCGTGATCGCCACCTTGATTCCCTGCGTCAGCGTCACGCTTGCCATGGCGCAGCCCTGGCATCCTCCGCTGAGACGGAGGTACGCGGTTCCGTCCTCGACGGCAACGAGCTCCGCCCGGCCCCCGTGAGAGGCGATGCTCGGGTTCACTTGATGGTGAAGGACTTGCAAGACCCGTTGGGCGACGTCACCGGAGAGGTCCCCCGACGCGCCCGCCATGGGCGGGCTCGCGGGCGCACCATCGGGACGTCTCATCAAGCTTGTTGGATCGATGATGGGCCCGGCCGGCGGAGGGGGCGCGGGGCGGTTCGGGTTGTGCAGCACCCACGCCTTGAAGCCCTGGTCATCGGTCAGGTCGATGGTTGCGCCGGCCACCTTGTCGAGGGTGCCTCGGGGGATGACGATCGAAAGATCGTCGTGTTGCTGGACCACGTCTCCTGGCGCTGCCTCTTCGACGTGCATGAGGTAGAGGTCGTAGGAGTACTCGGGTCCCGAGACGCCGGTGACCTCGAGCCACAAAGCCAGATCGGCTTCATCCGGCTGCCCCGCCCGGGCCTGGAGCGCGGCGGCTCGGGCCGGCTCAGTGATCCTTATGGCGGGGTCTCGACCAGTTGGGTTGTGGGGCGACATAGGTGTTCCACCGTCCTCGCTGTGCGACTCCCTCGGCGCACCTCATCCATGATAGGCGCATGCCTCGCATCCTCCTCATCATGCCGAGCGCCACCTACCGGGCACACGACTTCATCCAGGCCGCGGACCGGCTGGGAGCCGAGGTCGTGGTCGCATCCGACCATCGCTTTGCGCTGGCTTCCGCCATGGAGGATCGAGCCGTGGTGGTCGACCTCGACGACCCGGAGGCCTCCACACGCAAGATCGTCGAGCTCGCCGAGCGCAGGTCCCTGGACGCGGTCGTCGGAGTAGACGACCAGGGAGTCGAGCTGGCCGCTCTCGCAGCAGCGCGCCTGGGGCTGCCCCACAACCCTCCGGAGGCGGTTGCCGCCAGCAGGAACAAGGCGGCGATGAGGCACGCCCTGGAGGGGTCGGGCGTCCGGCAGCCGAGCTGGCGACCGGTGCGGCCCGGTGACGACGCCGCTCGGCTTGCGGAGGCGGTGGGATGGCCCTGCGTCGTGAAGCCCCTGACACTGGCGGCAAGCCGGGGGGTCATTCGGGCGGACGACCGTGCCGAGGTGGCAGCCGCGGTTGAACGGGCCCGCGCCATAGCGGCAACGGCACAGCCGCACGACGATCCTTCCGTGCTGGTCGAGCGCTATATCGAGGGTGACGAGGTGGCGATCGAGGGGCTGCTTCGAGGGGGCCGGCTCGAGACGCTCGCGGTCTTCGACAAGCCCGACCCTCTGGAGGGTCCCTACTTCGAGGAGACGATCTACGTGACGCCCTCGAGAAAAGACCGTGCGACGCTCCGGTCCGTTAAAGACGTGACTGCCCGTGCCGCCGCCGCGCTCGGTCTGACCGAAGGACCCCTCCATGCGGAGGTGCGGATCAACCAGGACGGCCCCTGGCTGATCGAGATAGCGGCCCGCTCCATCGGAGGCCTCTGCTCCCGCGCGCTCAGATTTGGGCTCGGAATGACACTCGAGGAAGTGCTCCTCCGCCACGCGCTCGGACGGCCGCTCGACGACCTGAGCCAGGCGTCACCAGCGTCCGGCGTGATGATGATTCCCATCCCCGCGAAGGGGATCCTCAAGGAAGTCCGGGGCCAGGACGAGGCTCGGACGGTTACCGGAATAGAGGGGCTAACAATCACGATCGGCCCGGGGAGACCCGTCACGCCTCTTCCCGAAGGAGACCGCTACCTGGGGTTTCTCTTTGCCACGGGCGACACGGCCGAAGAGGTCGAGAGCGTGTTGAGAGCCGGTCACGACCACTTGTGCGTGGTGATCGAGGAGAACCCAAGCGGCTGAGCCGCGGGCTCACTTGACCTCGATGACCCCCGTCATGCCTGTGCCGTCTGGAAGGCCATGCACCCTGCAGTAGTACGGATAGGTCCCCGGCTTGTCGAAGACGAAGCTGAAGCCGTCCCCCTCGCCCATACAATCGTCCGTCCTTACCGGGCTGCAGCGGGGATGTGAGTCGAATAGGTCATCGCTCGAGGTCACGGAGTGGGGTTGAAGGCCCGTCTGCTCCCACTGGACCTTCGTGCCAGCGGGCACGGTCACCTCTTTTGGAGCGAACGCGGTGTCTATGACCCGTACGCCCTCGGTTGCGCCCGGACCTCCCTTTGCAGAGGCTTCCTTACCGTTCTTGCCGGCACCCTCCTTGGAAGCGCCACCCTCCTTGGAAGCGCCGCCCTCCTTGGAGGCGCCGCCCTCCTTGGAGGCGCCGCCGGAGTCACCCTCACGCTCGGTGGCTGAGGGAGCCGCCGATGGTTGTGGACTTCCGGCTGCGCGACGGCCTCCATCCCCGGAAGGCTCACCGGCGCCGCACCCGGAAAGCAGTAAGGTGGCCGCAACTGCGGCCGAACAGAGGCGAAGGATCATGCACCTGATTCGCACCCCACGGCGATTCGGATGGGTAACCGGTGCCCCCGCTGCCAAAGTGGGCCACACGAGGACCAATCCGGACGGGGGCCCGGCCCCGAACCACCACTAGATGCATTTCCTCCAGCTATTCGCGCGCGATCGATCCGACCGTGGAGCGATCTCGATCAGGCTGCTCGCGCTGAGCGTGGCCTCGCTCGTCGTCGTCGCCGCCCTGGCCCTCACTTATCTCTCTTCTTCGGAGCCTCCTCCTCAGCAGCCCAAGGTCACCCGCGTGCTCGACAAGCTCGATCGGGACAACAAGGAGCGCAAGCCGAGGGTCAGCAGGATCCTGGACCGGCTGGCCGCCGGGCGTGACGTCAGGGCCGCCGACAAGGGCGACTCACCCACCAAGGGGACCCGCGCCGCCGCCACAAAGGTGGTCCTCTCCAAGGACCTCTACAGCCCCCTCGGGAAGATGACTATCCCCTCGATTGGGCTCAAGACTCCTTTCTTCAACGGGGTCTTCGACGAGATCGTTGAAGGGGGGCCGGGTCACTGGCCCGGCACTCCTCTGCCTGGGGCGCCGGGCAACGCTGCTTTTGCCGGGCACCGAACGACCTACACGCATCCCTTTGGAGATCTCGACCTGCTCAAGCCCGGCGACCTGGTGATCACCAAGATCGGTCGCAACGATCCCGTCCGCTTCAAGGTCTTCAGGACCACGATCGTCCCCGAGGCCGAATACGCCGACTTCGTCCTTAAGCAGCCCGCCAAGCCAAAGGCCCGCCTGATCACCCTTTTTGCCTGCCATCCGAAGGGTTATCGAACTCATCGCATAGTCGTCCAAGCCAAAGCCCCCCCGCTGTCCGAACACCAAGGGGCCGACGGACCATCGAACGACTCAAGCGAAAGGAGGGGGGCTTAAGAAAATAGGTCTTCCAGCAGCAAAGCAGTGACACGCTCGGTCGGAGGGCCCGTCCGGCGCTTTGCAAGACCCTTGAAAGGGGGTAGAAACATTGCCAGATGAAACAACGTTGTTCAACGGACAACCGGTCATCAACTTCGATTCTGAAACCGACCGGCGGAACTTTCTGAAGTACGCGGGCATCGTCGGAGTCGGCGCGACGCTCGTCGCGGCAGGCACACGCACCAAGTTCGCCTCGGCGCAGGCCGCCCAAGGCGACATCGACATCCTCAACTACGCGTTGACGCTCGAGTTCCTCGAGGCCAACTTCTACAAGCAGGGTGTGGACGGCGGCATATTGTCCGGCCGGGAGCTTGCTCTCGTCACTCCAATCCGGGACCACGAGGCGGCGCACGTTTCGATGCTGTCCTCGACCATCTCGGATCTCGGGGGCCAGCCGGTCAAGGAGCCGCAGTTCAAGTACCCCGCCGGCACTTTTAAGGACAAGGCGACCTTTCTGAAGACCGCCTCGACCTTCGAAGAGCTCGGCGTGGTCGCCTATCACGGCCAGGTGCCGAACATCGAGAGTGTCGACATTCTTGCCGCTGCCGGAAGCATCGCCGGCGTCGAATCCCGCCACGCAGCAATCCTCGCCGACCTCATCGGCGGCGACCCATTCCCGTCTCCGGTCGAAAATTCCAAGCCAATGTCCTTCGTGCTTCAGCAGGCGAAGCCGTTCATCAAGTAGGAGGTGATATTCATGGATAGACGTGTATTCCTCAAGGGATCTGCTGCCGTGATCCCCTCCACAGTCGCGATCCAGATGCTCGGGACTCGCTGGGCGTTCGCCCAGAGCGCCGACTTCGGTAGTGACGTCGACGTGCTGAACTTCGCGCTGACCCTCGAGTTCCTCGAGGCCGAGTTCTATCGCCAGGGCCTCAGCAAGAACCTGGTATCGGGCAAGGAGGCGGACTACCTCCAGCAGATCGGCGCCGACGAGAACGCTCACGTCGCGCTGCTCTCGGACACCATCAACCAGCTCGGTGGAACTCCCGTGGAAGCCCCCGGAGTCGACTTCGGCAACGCATTCTCAAGCCGGGACGCCTTCTTGGGTCTTGCGTTCACGTTCGAGAACACCGGCGTGAAGGCCTACCTTGGCGCTGCAGGGTTCATCAAGGACAAAGCCATCCTGCAGGCGGCCGCAGGGATCTTCGGGGTCGAAGCTCGCCACGCCGCGATCCTCGGCAACCTCATGGGCAAGGAGCCCGAGGGCGGCGTTTACTTTGGATCTACCGAGTCCGCGCTGTCAAAGGACGACGTCCTTGCAGCGGTTCAACCGTTCCTGGCAGGCGCAGGCGCAATGGAAGGCGGCGCAGCAGTAACGCACTAGATACAAGCTGTACAAGGTTGCAGGGTGCAAGGAGAGGGCGGTGGAACTCACCGCCCTCTTTGCGTTGTCCCGGCTACCCCCGGCGGGACACTACCTCTCCTAGTGGAACCGACCTTTCCCGATGGCTTCAGGGGCACATTCCCCGGCCCCTCTGGCAATCGATAGAGAAAATCACTACTCTGAGGCCTTCGGCGGATCGACTAAGGGGAATGCCATGGGCAAGCATCGCAAATCGGCGGTAGTGGCGGCAGTGACCTTGGTGCTCGGGGGGCTCGTCGCTGCTGCCCCGGCGGCACATGCCGGCGAGCGCGGCTTCTGCGTGGGCCGGCGCGCCACCATCCACGGAACCGGCGGCGACGACGTCATCAGGGGTACCAACCGGTCCGACGTGATCGAGGCCAAGGGGGGAAGCGACAGGGTCTTTGGGATGGGCGGAGACGACTTTATCTGCGGAGAGGGAGGCGACGACCTAATACGCGGCGGCAGAGGGAACGACCTCCTCTTCGGCAGCGTCGGGATCGACATACTCAGGGGCGGGCGCGGCTCCGACTTCACGATAGGCAGCGAAGGGCTGGACGTCCTCCTCGGCGGGGCCGGCTTTGACTTCCTTCGCGGAGACGATGGGGACGACTTCCTCGATGGCGGAGCGAAAGGCGATGAGATTCGCGGCGGCAGCGGGGACGACGACGTCTTTGACGGACGCGGGGACAACTTCGTCGACGCAGGAAGCGACTCCGACGACGTCTTCGTCGGGGGAGGCAATGACCGCGTCGACGGCGCCGACGGGGACGATTCCATCTTCACCTCCGGCGGACGGGATCGAGTGGACGGCGGCAGCGGTGATGACGAGATCAACGGCGAGGACGGGAACGACAGGCTCGGTGGCGGCAGCGGCGACGACACCGTGCGAGGCCAGCAAGGCGATGACACCCTCGACGGCGGAGGAGACATCGATCGCCTGAACGGGGGCGGTGGCACCGACGAGTGCACCAACGGCGAGACCGTGATCAACTGCGAGAACCCAGAATGACCGGGTGGCCCACTCCTTCATAAAGCAACCGATCGGTCCGTGCGCCTGAACCGTTAGGCGGGGGGATGTCCGAGAGATTCACATACAGCTTCGCCGTGCTCGGGAGGTATCAGGCTCAGCTGCAGGGCAATGAGTCCCATGTAACTGTGAATATGCGGGCCGGGCGGGGCGATCACCTGGTTCACTGCGGGACGCTAACCATGTCCGAGGCCGAGTGGGCACACTTCATCTCTGCCCTCGAGCGAGCCATGCCCGACGACGTCGAGGTGGTCGACGCTCACGGGCTCCTGTCGCGCCCTCAGGGGTGAGTGGATTGCCCCTTGACCTTGGAGTGCACTCCACGGTTTAGCTTTGCGCTATGGCTCTCACCGTGTCGAAGCTCGCTGCTGAAGTTGGCCTCGGCCGCGACACCATCCGGTTCTACGAGCAGGAGGGTCTCCTGCCGCCGCCCGAGCGCACCGCGGCCGGGTACCGGCTCTACGAGGCCTCGGTCGTCGACCGGCTGAGGTTTATCAAGGGGGCCCAGCGTTTTGGCCTTCGACTGCGTGAGATCAAGGAGCTGCTCGAGGTACGGGACAAGGGGCTGTGCCCCTGCGGTCACACCCAACGGCTGCTTCAGGGACGAATCGCCGAGGTCGACTCCGAGCTTGCCCGCCTGCAAAGCGTGAGGCAGGAGCTTGCCCGGATGATCCAGCAATATCCCGTCGAAGCGTGCCTCGAGAACCCCTCCGATGGATGGCCCTGTGAAAGCGAGTTCATAGCGAGAGGAGGTGAGCATGGCTGACGGCGGATGCCCGTGCTGTGGGTGCCCTTGCGGTGACTGCGGCGGTTCCGGATCGAGACATCGGTGAGCAGGCGGCTTGCTTCTGAATTCGCCGCTACTGCCTTTCTGGTCGCCGTGGTAATTGGCTCCGGAATTGCCGGCGACCGTCTGTCCGACTCCGACGGTCTCGCGCTTCTGATCAATGCGTTTGCGACGGGGGCCGGGCTCATCGCCTTGATCCTTGCCTTCGGCCCGGCCTCGGGGGCACATATGAACCCCATTGTCTCGATGATCGAAGCGTGGCTCGACGGGATGTCGTGGAGACAATGTGCCGGATACGTCAGCGCCCAACTGAGCGGAGGATTGTTGGGAGCCGTCGTGGCCAACACCATGTACGGCGAGCCGGCCCTGGCGCTGTCGGACACTGAGCGAGGCGGCGCCGGCCTGTTGCTCGGGGAAGCGGTTGCGGCTTTCGGGCTGGTTACGGTCATCCTGGGGTGCGCACGGTCTCGCAGACCCGCTACGGCGGTTGCATTTGCGGTGGGGGCCTACATTGCTTCGGCCTACTTCTTCACGGCGTCGACTTCATTTGCCAACCCGGCGGTGACCTTTGCCCGAATGTTCACCGACACCTTTTCGGGGATACGGCCGGGGTCGTCGCTGGGCTTCTTCCCCGCACAGATCGTGGGGGCGCTGGCTGCAGCCGCCTTCATGCGCTTCCTTTACCCCGACGCCGCCGACGCTACGGATCGAATCGTGACTCCTCACCACAGCTATAGGGGGGAGCTCGGATGACGGCCTCCGACGATGCACGGGTCCCCGAGGTCCTGTTCGTCTGCGTACACAATGCCGGACGGTCGCAAATGGCTGCGGCGCTTCTAGAGCGGGCGGCTACGGGCAGGGTCCACGTGCGCTCGGCCGGCTCGACACCTGCCGACGAGATCCACGAGAACGTAAGAGAAGTGATGGACGAGATCGGTGTGGACCTGTCGAGGTCTTTTCCCAAGCCGATTACCGACGAGGTTGTCCGTGCCGCAGACGTCGTCATAACAATGGGATGCGGTGACGCCTGCCCCATCTACCCGGGCAAGCGCTATGAGGACTGGACTCTGGAGGATCCCGCCGGTCGGCCAATAGAAGAGGTGCGGGAGATAAGAGACGAAATCGGACGGCGGGTGGAAAAACTCGTGGAGGACCTGGCTCCCGCCGTGTGAAGGTTCGTGGGGCGTAGTGGGATTGAACCACTGACCTCTTGCTTGTCGAGCAAGCGCTCTCCCGCTGAGCTAACGCCCCCAGCCGTTCGGGCAGTGTACCGAACGAGGACTTTACGCAAATAACACCGGCTTTCGGCGTTTGGTGCGGAAAGAACCCGAGCGCAGTTGGAGGCGGCGAGCGGAATCGAACCGCTGTACAGGGCTTTGCAGGCCCTTGCCTAAACCACTCGGCCACGCCGCCGCAAGGCTAGTCTCGCAGGTTGATCAAGGTGGTGGCGATCCACCAAGGAGGCGCCAACTGGCGGGAAGCAATCCGGCCGCGATGAGAAGCTTCAGGATCTCCCCAATCACGAAGGGGTAGAGACCGAACTCGAGTGCATCGTTGAAGGTCTGGCCTGGAGCCTGGAAGGGAACGCCGAGCGCAGTCGACAGCCACATCAGCCCCAGCACAAAGATGATCAGCTCCCCTATCAGCATGGCTCCAATCGCACTCCCTATCCGCTTGTCCCAGTTCCTTTCCGCCAGGAAGCCGACGACGAAGGCGGCGAGGACGAAGCCCCACAGATATCCGCCAGTCGTGTGTAGTGGGTCAGGGCTCAGGAGATAAGAGGCGCCCGCCTTGCCCTCCGCGAATACGGGGAGGCCGGCCGCTCCCTCGGCGAGATACAGAAGCAGCGATGCTCCGCCCCTGACCGACCCCAGGGATGCGCCGACCAGAAGGACGCCAAGCGTCTGGCCACTGATCGGCACAGGGGTAAAGGGCAGGCGGATGGATAGTTGCGCGAGCCCGGCAACCACGAGGCTGCCGAGAACTACCAACGCAGCGTTTGTCACGAGCGACGGCCGGGCAACGTTGCGCCTGACCACCGCCTCAGCGATAGCGCTCAAAGACACCCTCCTGTCGTAGCTAAAAGCAACAGAGCGGAGATTACGGCCTCGATGTCACCAGGGTGATCACGCGTCGAAATCCAGCTGGTCGTAGAGCTCGGCAAATCGGCTCATTCCCTGTTGATAGGTGTGCACGTTGGCCTCGATCGGCTCGAAGGTCCGTTCCGCAACTTCAGCGTGGCTCCCGGGCACGAAGGGATCCAGCTCGCCCAGGGCGCCGAAACCCAACAGAGATGCGCCCCAGCACACGGCTTCGCGCCGGCGCGGGATGACGATTCTGCGTTGAAAGACATCGGCCATGAGTTGGGGCCATAGCGAGGACCGAGCGAAGCCTCCCGTGGCCCGGAACTCGACCGTCCCGCCCACCGTTTCCTCAAGAGCCGAGACCACTCTGGAGAGGTGATAAATGACGCCCTCGAATACTGCTCTCACCATGTGCTCACGGCCGTGCTTGACGGTTAGCCCGTAAAAGCCTCCTGTGACGTCGGGGTTCCAGAAGGGAGCTCTCTCGCCCGCGAGGTAAGGAAGGAAGATCACTCCATCGTTCCCGACCGGGGCGGCGGCGGCGAGACCATCCAGCAGGTCGAAAGCATCGCTTCCTGTGGCCTCAGCCGTAGCCTTCAGGTCGTAGAAGAGCCGGTCCAGGAGCCACTTGAGGGCCAATCCCCCGCTGCTCGTGGCGCCGCCCACGATGTAGCGGCCCTGGCCCATCACATAACAAAAGAGCCGGCACCGTTCGTCGGTAACCGGTCCATCGACCGTGGTGCGAACTGCCCCACTCGTGCCGATGGAGCACGCGACTGCATCGGTCGAAAGGACGTTGAGCCCCAGGTTGCCCAATGCTCCGTCGCTGGCGCCGACGACGACCCGCGCGCCGCGATCGAGCTCCAGGCGAGCGGCGACATCCGGCCTCAAGGAGAACACGGTCGAGGGCTCCACCAGCTTCGAGAGCTGGTCCTCGCGAAGGCCCACGAGCTCCAGCGACTCCTCGTCCCACCTCAGGCTGTGGACGTCGAAAAGGCCGGTGGCCGATGCAATCGAGTGGTCGACGGCGGCGGCGCCGGTCAGACCCTCGAGAAGGTATTCCTTGATGGAGACCCAGCGCACGGCAGCGTCGAAGGTTGCCTGGTCCTCTTGCCGGAACCACAACAGCTTGGCGAACGGAGACATGGGGTGCACCGGCGTGCCGGTCCTGGTGTAGATCGCTTTTTCATCCGACTCGAGCTTGAGCTTTCTGGCCTGGGCCGCCGCCCGGTTATCCGCCCAGATGATCGATTCGGTGACCGGCCTTCCGCTCGAGCCGAGCCCGATCAACGTATGCATTGCGGTGCTGAGGCACAGTCCTGCGACCGGGCAATCGATCTCCTTTAGCTGTCGAGCGACATCGACAATGCATTCGAAGACGGAGGTCAAAACGGCATCGGGGTTCTGCTCCGCCCGCCCGCCGTTGGCCACGTGGGTAACGTTCTCTCGCGTGGCGTGAGCCCGGTCCCGCCCGCGAGCATCATGCGCAATAGCCTTGATGTTGCTGGTCCCGACGTCGACGCCGATTACGACTGGATCGCCGCGACTCACCCGGCTTCTTACTCCTCGATGAGGACCGCGCGAGCCGGAGCTCCGTCGCCTCCCTCGATCCTGAGGGGCAAGCAAACGAAGCGGTACCGCCCCGGTGCCACGTCGGCCAGGTTCAACCCCTCGACGATGATGACTGCATCCTTCAGCAAGGTCTTGTGGACTGGGTTGCCTGGACTGTCGGCCGCCTCGACCGAAAGAAAATCGATCCCTAGGACTCGAATCCGCCGCTTGACGACCCATTGCGCGCCGTCTTCGGTCAACGCAACATAGTGATTGGGAAAGGACCTCGGCATGTCACGCCACATCTCTGAGTTGGTCGTTTTCAACAACAAACGCTCGCAGTCCTCTGGGATGCCCGCGTTGGAGAGCTCGGCGGCACCCACCATGCGGGCGTCGCCGAGGTCCGCGACGAAGGCGTCACCCGACAGAAGCTCGAGGTCGAGCTTGTCTATGGTGGCGGCTCCGTCGATGAAGTGATACGGCGGATCCACGTGCGTACCCGTGTGGGTTCCGAGCTCCAGGTGGGACACGTTTGACGGATCACCCTTGCTTAGACGAGCCGACGGGGTGACCGAGATCCCGGGGTCCCCGGGCCACGTCAACAGACCCGGCCCGACCGGAAGCGATACGTCGATAGTGCGCGGGCTCACGAGGTTCTCTCTTCTTCGGGGGACACGACCTGCGGCATCTTAGTCTCGGATTCCTAAGACCCCATTTGAGGAGGAGCCCGTGAGAGCTGTCGTAGTGACCCCCGGCCAAAAAGGAAGCGGCCGCGTGGAGGACATCCCAACACCCGAACGCGCGGCGGAGCAAGCCTTGGTCGAGGTGATCGACGTGGGAGTCTGCGGGACCGATCTCGAGATCCTCCACGGTCTGTACGGGGAGGCCCCCGAAGGCGATGACTACCTCGTCATCGGCCACGAGAACTTCGGCCGCGTGGTCGAGGCTCCAAACGACGGCGGTGACTTGTCGGTCGGAGACTACGTCGTCAGCATCGTTCGCCGCCCCGATCCGGTCCCCTGCCCCCAGTGCGCCGCCGGTGAGTTCGACATGTGCTCCAACGGTCTCTACACCGAGCGTGGCATCAAGGGCCTGCACGGCTTCATGGCCCAGTACTACACCGAGGTTCCCGACTACATCGTCAAGCTGCCCGGGAGCCTCGCCGGCATAGGAGTCTTGATCGAGCCTCTCACCGTCGTGGAGAAAGGCGTCCTCCAGACCGAGGCGATCCAGAACCGGATGACCTGGGACCCCAAGGAAGCGGTGGTTACGGGGGCCGGCCCCATTGGCTTGATGGCGACGCTGTTGCTGCGCGCCAAAGGCTACGAGGTGTTCACCTTGGACCTCGTCGAGCGCGACAGCCACAAGGCAAGAATCGTCGAGGCATGTGGCGCGGAGTACGTCAAGGGAGACGAGGAGCCGCTCGCCCAATTGGCCGAGAGGGTCAAGGGGATCGACCTGATCGTGGAGGCGACCGCGGTGCCGCAAGTAGTTTTCGACGCCATAGACGCGATCGGTCCGAACGGAGTGGTCTGCCTCACCGGCGTATCGGCTGGAGCGCGCACGTTGTCGGTTCCGGCGGACAAGCTGAACCTGGAGATGGTGCTGGAGAACAAGGTGGTGTTCGGCACCGTCAACGCCAATCGGCGCTATTTCGAGGCTGCGGTGAACGACCTCACCAAATTCGAGGAGCTCTGGCCCGGACTATGCTGCCGGATCATCACCCGCCGTGTGCCCGTGGACGACTTCGAACAAGCCTTGAAGCCCCGCCCCGGGATCGACATCAAGTCGACCGTGTCCTTTTCGGGGTAGCTACACTTTTCGCTCCATCGACCGGACTCAAGGAGCGACATGGCACGGTTCAAAGTCGGCGTCACGCTTCACCCCCAGCAGTGCACTATCGGTGACCTGCGCTCGGCGTGGCAAGAGGCGGACGGCCTTGGGGTAGACACGATCTGGACGTGGGACCACTTCTTTCCGCTCTACGGCGATCCCGACGGCCCCCATTTCGAGGGTTGGTCGCTCCTGGCGGCGATGGCGGTTGACACATCTCGGGCTCGGTTCGGGGCGCTCGTCACCTGCAACAGCTACCGCAACCCCGACTTGTTGGCTGACATGGCAAGAACCGTCGACCACTTGAGCGGCGGACGTCTGATCCTTGGAATCGGAGCCGGTTGGTTCGAGCGCGACTACGACGAGTACGGATACGAGTTCGGGACGGGCCCCGACCGACTCAGGGCACTGCGCGCTTCGCTGCCGCGCATCAAGGAGCGGTTGAGCCGCCTGAATCCCCCTCCCGTGGGGTCGCTTCCCATAATGGTCGGAGGCGGAGGCGAAAAGGTCACGCTGAGGATCGCCGCCGAGCACGCCGACATGTGGAACGTCGGAGGTCCCCCCGACAACTTTGCACATAAGAACGAGGTTCTGAACAACTGGTGCAGCAAAGTGGGCCGGGACCCGCAGGCGATCGAGCGCACCGTCATGATCAGGCCGGACGGTCTCTCGAACGTGGATGCATTCCTGGACGCGGGGGCCCAGCACTTCATCATCGGGGTTGGGCATCCGTTCGATCTCGCGCCCGTCCGCGACCTGCTGGAGGCGTCGAGGTCCTAGTCGGGTAGGACCCGCCGGGCTGTCATCAGACGTTGGCATGCCTGGGCGGAGAGAAGTGCCTGCGCGTGATGCCGCGTTCCGCGCGGATCACGTGCATCACTGCGTTGATGAGGGCCAGGTGGGTGAACGCTTGGGGAAAGTTGCCGAGATGACGGCCCGTGTGCGGATCGATCTCCTCTGCATAGAGCTGCAGAGGGCTCGCATAGGACAGCAGCTTCTCGCACAGCTGACGAGCCCGCATGTCTTCGCCTATCTCCGCCAACGCAGACACGAGCCAGAACGAGCAGATGGTGAAGGTCCCCTCTTCGCCGGCCAACCCGTCGTCGGTCTCCTCGACCCGATACCGAAGCACAAGCCCGTCGACGGTTAGCTCGTCCGCGATGGCGAGCACCGTAGCTTTTATGCGGGGGTCGTCCGAAGGCAGGAAGCGAACCAACGGCATCAACAGTGATGAAGCATCGAGTGCAGTGGTGTCGTAGTGCTGCACGAACACCCCGCGCTCGTCGACTCCTTTTGTGCAGATGTCGGCGTGGATCTCCTTGGCGGCGCTCTGCCACTTGGCTGCGAGCTCGGGATCGTCGTGCAGCATGGCGAGCCGAGCGCCGCGATCGGCGGCCACCCAACACATCATCTTCGAGGAGACGAAGTGCTGCGGGTCGCCTCTTACTTCCCATATGCCTCTGTCGGGCTTATGCCAGTTGGCAAGCGCGGCCTCAACCTGACGCACCAGCATCGGCCATACCCGCTCGGGAAGGTAATCGCGCGACTTCGTGTGTAGGTAAACGGAATCGAGCACTGCCCCCCAGACATCGAGCTGGACTTGGTCGTAGGCACCATTGCCGATCCGCACCGGACGCGCCCCCTCATGACCGGAGAGGTGATCGAGCGTTTGTTCGATGAGATCCTTCTCCCCGCCGATCCCGTACATGATCTGAAGGTCCGCGTCGTCGGCAACGTCTGCGACGAAATAGAAGAAGTCGTTGGCCTCCCAGTCGAATCCGAGTGTGTAGAGGCCCCACAAAGCAAAGGTGGAATCCCGGATCCAGCTGAAGCGATAGTCCCAGTTGCGCTCGCCCCCGGGGGTCTCAGGCAACGATGTGGTGGCGGCTGCGAGCATGGCCCCCGTGGGCGCGTAAGTAAGACCCTTGAGAGTGAGGGCACTGCGCTGGAGATAGCTGCGCCACGGATGGTCGGGGAACTCGCCCTGGTTGATCCACTGACGCCAGAACTCCCCCGTTTGCCACATGTGATCAGAGGCCTCGGGGTAGGACTTCGGCGGTGGACGATCGGACCACGAGAGTGCGACGAAAACATCGTCTCCCTCCTTCAGCCTGCTGCGCGCGTGCGCGCGCCTGCCTTCGAAGCCAAGGCGGAGGTTGGTCGTCAGTCGCAGCTGGAGATCGGAGCCGTCGTAGGTCGCAACTCCCTCTCCATACCCCGACCCGGCGTAGGACCACTTGGCGCCCGTTCGCCCGTAATCGAAGACCGGCTCACAATCGACGCTCAGGTCCACCGTCCCGCTCACGCACCTGATGGTGCGCAGCAGGACCTGCTGGGCTTCGTGATCCGTCGGCGACCGACGGTATTGATCGGACCTGCGATCGGTGTGATACCAGTCTCCGATCGACAAGGCGTCGCGCACGATCAGCCATCCGGTCTTGGTTTGCCAGGTGGTCTCGAGCACGAGAGAACCCGGCAAGTAGCGCCGGCCGGCCGGAACCATCACGTTGGAGGGGCCCACCCTGAAGCCGCCGGCGCCTCGATCGAGGATCGACGTGAAGACACTGGGGTCGTCCGGTCGGGGAAGACAGAGCCACTCCACGTTGCCGCTGGGAGCCACCAATGCATTGACCTCGCAGTCGGACAGGAACGCGTAGTCGGCGATCGGCGGAAAGGGGGTCTGCCCGGCATAGCCGTCCGAGTTGGGAGCGGTCCCCTCCGGTTTCTCGAACGGTCCCAGGAGCCTGGTTCTCGTGCACTCCTCCGGCCCGGTCATCTTGGTCGGCTCGCTCATCCCCTCGATCTACCCTTCGCGGCTCTTGCGGTCGGCCACTCTTACCACGCGGTGAATTGCTTGGAAAGGTGGTGGTGTCGAGAAGACAACCGGAGTGTGGAGCACGCGCCTCGGTCGGTCAGCGCGTGGTCAGCTGAAGGATCTGGCCCAAGGCGAGATTCGCCATGTAGAGCTCGCCGTCCTCATCCTCGCCGAAGGTGCTGATCGACCCCGCCTCGGCCGCAACTCGCACGGGTGCTACAAACCCCTTCGCGCGCGCGTCCAGCACCCAGATGCTGCCCGAGCAGTAGTCACCGAAGACATAACCACCTTGAAGCTCAGGAGCATCGGAGCCCCGATACACGTACCCGCCGGTGATCGAGCAGCCGTCATCATGCGAGTAGCCGGTGACCGGAAGCACCCTTCCTTGAGTCTCGCAGTCTGCGACCTCGAAGCAGTTGCGCCCCTCCATGACATCCCATCCGTAATCGAGTCCGGCGGCCGCGGCCCGCACGCGGTTGACCTCCTCGAACGCGGACTGACCAACGTCTGCTATCCAGAGGTCGTTCGTGGCGCGATCGAAGCTGAACCTCCACGGGTTTCTCAACCCATAGGCCCATATCTCCGGACGAGCATCGCCCTTGTCCGCGAACGGATTGTCGCCGGGGATGCCGTAGGGCTCACCACCGGGAGCGTCGACGTCGATCCTCAGCAGCTTGCCCAGCAACGTGGTCAGATCCTGCCCGTTCTCGTGGGGGTCGCCCCCACCTCCCCCGTCTCCCGTAGCGACATAGAGGTATCCGTCCGGTCCGAAGGCGACATGGCCTCCGTTGTGGTTGGGAAAGGGTTGGTCGATCCTCAGCAGTACACGCTGCGAGTCGGGATCCGCCACATCCGGGTTGTCCGAGACGCGGTACTCGGCCACAACCGTGTCGCCATCCGTGTCGGTGTAGTTCACGAAGAAGCGTCCATTGTCTTGGTAGTCGGGGTGAAAAGCGAGACCGAGAAGACCCTGTTCTCCGCCTGCGACGACCAGTTCGGAAACGTCGAGGAATGGCTCGGTCACAAGCTCGCCGCCATCGACGATCCTTATCCTGCCGACCTGCTCGGTCACGAACAATCGGTCGCTGCCGTCTCCAGCGTTCGTGATCCCGAGTGGAGAATCGAGGCCCTCGGCAACGACGTCCAGCTCGAGCTCGACCGCGGACGGATCGAAAGAAGCCCGTGCGGAGTCGCGGGGCGAGGAGGAGACGGTCGGCGCGGCGGTCGGGCTCACCACCGGAGGATCGGCGACCGGAGGGCCTTCGTTAGGTGCGCAGCCCACCAGCCCTAGCAACAGGGCCCCGCCAGCAACCAAGCAGCGTCGCTTTGTCATCGAGAGGTGCGCTCCTTCGCTCATTGGCCTGGAAAGCCATGATCGCGAAGCTAACGAGCTAAGCAGTCCACTCGATACACCGGTGAGCGACCCTAGGTTCCGAAGCGGTGACTAGGCGTCCATCCAGACGGTTACCTCGGCAGCGCTCTTCTTGGTGATGTCGGGGACCCGTGCATCGGGGGCCGGGAGGCCGACGGGGATCACCGCGAACGGTCGCTCCCAGCTAGGCCGCTCCAAGATTTCGTTCAAGAACCGCATGGGGCTCGGCGTGTGCGTCAACGCCGCAAGCCCGGCCTCGTGAAGTGCGGCCAGCAGGAAGCCCACCGCGATGCCTACGGACTCCTTGACGTAATAGGGCTTTGGGGTCTTGCTGCTGCGGTGCTCCTCGAACACGACTATTAGATAGGGGGCCGCCTCGAGATGAGGCTTTCTCCAATCCGTGCCCAGCGGCTCCAATGCCGCCAGCCACTCGCGCGAGGCGCGTGATTCATAAAAAGCTCGCTCTTCATCTTCCGCGCCCCGTCTGATGCGTTCCTTCAGCCGAGCATCACGGACGACGACGAAGCGCCACGGCTGAATGTTGGCGCCCGAGGGGGCGAGGTTCGCCACCGTAATTGCGTTGTGGACCAGCTCCTCATCAAAGGGCTCGGTGGAGAAGTCCCTCATCGACCTTCGAGAGGTCATGACCTCGAGAAATCGACGAGATGCGGCGAGGGCGGCGTCCGGGGACAAATCCCGCCGCGGCGCCGGCACCGTCTTATAGCGCTCGTTACTCGTTGTCACCGGTTGAAAACCATATCGAGCAGGGCCAGCTCCTCGAGTACCTCTTGCACCCCGATAGCCAGCAATCCAGGGTCGGGCACCGCGGCGTGGGGGTCCCCGGTTGTTCCCTTCCACAGCACGCGGTGCTGGGGCCTCTCGCGTGGAGGCCCCCACAGCGCCGGGGAGGTGGGGCCGAACAGAACCACCGACGGGGTGCCGAGCGCGGTCGCTAGATGGGCAACGCCGGTGTCGCCGCACAGCAGGCGTCCGGCGGCTCCGATGAGGCCGGCAAGCTCGGTCAGATCGGTCCGACCGCAGAGGTTGGATCCGGCACCGAGTCCCGCTTGCTCGGCGAGCGCGGTCCCAAGAGCGGCCTCCGCTGCGCCACCGGTGATGAGCACCCGGCGCCCCGCGCGCGATTCCCTGCGGGCGACCTCGGCCCAGCGCTCGAGCGGCCACCTGCGGGCCGGGCTCGCCGCGCCGGGGTGGATGACCGTCGCCCCGCGGAGTTCTTCGCCCAGGGGGAGCTCGGGGGCCTCCAGCCCTAGCAACCTGGGATCGCAGGAGATACCGCGATGCCGAAGAAGACGACACCAGCGAGCGACCTCGTGCTCGCCGTCTCGCCACTCGGGACCGCCGCTGCTCTCGGGAATGGAGGGGTGAGCGAACGCCACCATCTCTCTGGGGTGGCTCCCCAGAAGCACCCGGTGGCTCTGTGGGCCCTTGCCGTGCAGGTTGAACGCGACATCGGCGCCGTTGACGCTGTCCTCAAGCGGCGCCAGAGGTTCCGTGTGGACCACGGCGTCGACGGCCCCCGTCAGCCTTGCGAGCGGCTCGAGCGGCGCAGGCGCGCAAAGGACCTTTCTGTGGTCGGGGAAGCGCTCCGCGATCCCCCTGAGCGACGGTACCGCGGTGAGGACATCGCCGAGGCCAAGCGCTCGCAGAACGAGCACCATCGGCCGGCGGTCGCCGGCTAGGGCCAGGACGACTCCATCGAAGGACACACGATCAGCTCGCGCACCTCGCAACCCGGCGGCTGGCGCAACGCAAAGATCACCGACGCGGCCACGTCCTCCGGCCGGTTCAGCTTGGCGTCCGGAGGTGGCTTGTAACGCTCCTCCCTGGCGTCGAAGAAGGCGGTGTGCATGCCCCCGGGGATCAGCAAGGTGACACCCACCCGTCCGGCCATCTCGACCGCCAGGGACCTGGTGAACCCGACGACGCCGAACTTGCTGGCGCAGTAGGCGGTGGCGTCGCTCAACGCCCTCAGGCCGAGTGTCGACGCCACAGTCACGACCTTGCCGTTCACGGGCACCAGATAGGGAAGCGAAGCACGCACCACTGCGGCCGTTCCCAGGAGGTTGACCTTGATCACGCGCTCCCACTCCTCGGTCGAGACGTCGATCAGCTGGCCGCACGAGTCAGTTCCCGCACAGGCGACCACGGCGTCCAGCCGGCCCCCTTGCTCCGCAACCCTCCTGACGGCGGCCTCGGTTGCGCCGGTGTCGGCCAGATCGACGATCTCGTGCTCGATGTCGAGCGGCGGCGTCCGCAGGTCGAGCGACACCGGCCGGCCGCCCTCCTCGGCGACCGCCTGGGCAACCGCGGCCCCCAGTCCGGACGCGGCCCCCGTGACGATGACCGTTCCGAGATCAGCTGTGTCCACGCCTCATTACCTCCTCCATCAGTCGTGTGCTCGAGCGTCCCTCGAGGTAGGGAAGGACCACGGCCTGGCCCCCCCAGCGCGCCAGCACCCGGGCCTCGGGCAGATCGCTCACCGCATAATCGGCACCCTTGGCGAAGACGTCGGGGCGTAGCTCCTCGAGAACGCGCTCCGGGGTGTCCTCATCGAAGAGCACCACGCCGTCCACGCCTTCGACTGCCAGCAGGACCGCGGCGCGGTCGGCCTGGGACACGAGTGGGCGGTCCGCCCCCTTCAGGCGGCGCACGGACTCGTCGGAGTTGAGGCACACCACGAGGCAGTCACCGAGCGACCGGGCGGCCTTCAGCATCGCGACATGGCCTGCGTGCAGGAGGTCGAAGCAGCCGCCGGTAGCAACCACGACTCCGCCGGTAGCCCTGACCCGCTCGACGAGGTCGCGCGCGTCGAGGGCCGGGGCGTGCTCGGGATCCTTCGGAGAAGAAGACGCAAGGGACACGCTCGAGGCCCCGCCCGAGGAAACGAATGCGGATGCGGCAGCCACCGCTCCCGACACCGCTTCGGTGGCGAGGGCGCCTTCGGCGAGCAAGCGGGCGGCCGTGGACGCGAACCGGTCGCCCGCGCCGCACGGATCGCCGCCGGCCACCGGGGGGGCGGGAGTGACAAGAGGCGTCCCGCTCCCGTCCACCATGAGCGCACCCCGCGGCCCCAGCGTGATGGCCACCGCGGCCGCGCCCCAGCTCGAGATCAGCGTCCGGGCGCACTCACTAAGGGCGGTCAGGCTGTGGCCCTCGATCTGAGGGGTCTGCGCGGCCGCCTCCTTGGCGTTCGGGGTCGCAAGCCTTACTCCCCGGGTCGGTTGCGGCCCCCGGGGGTGGGGGTCCCAGATCACCGGCACCCGCGCCGGGAGCCGGGCGAGAGCAGCTCGTACGCTCGGCTCTGCGGCCACGCCCCTCCCGTAGTCAGAAACGAGGACGGCATCGGCGCCGGCGAGCTGGGCCTCCAGCGCGGCCGTGAGGGGGCCTATCGAGCCGCTCCACCTGCCGCCGCGGTCCACCCGCACGAGCGTTCGACCCCCCGCTCGGATCCGGATCTTCTCGGGTGTGGCGGCGGTGGTTCCCAGGTTCACCACATCGACGCCGTTTCTTTGCAGCAGGGAACCGAGCTCCACTCCCGCTTCGTCATCGCCCAGCGCGGTCACGAGGCGGACCTCGCAGCCGTCGCCCGCCGCGAGGAGCGCCGCCAGCCCTGCGCCACCCGGCCTCGCGATCGCCTTGGGGTCGTCGACCACCGGAACCGGGGCGTCCGGCGACAGACGCTCCACCGTGCCCTCGAGGTCGCGATCCAAAAGGGAGTCGCCAACCACGACGAGGCGCGTCGCCATCAAGTCGCCACTTCGAACGATTTGGCGGCATGGGACACCCCGAGGGCACAGTCGAGCGCCGCGCAGATCATGTGGATGATCACGAGGTGGGCCTCCTGCACGGTGGCGGCGCAGGCGGTGTCTATGGCAATGCAGTCGTCGCACGACGCCGCCAGGGGGTTGGGCGTAGGGCCGGTCAATGCCCATGTGGTCATGCCGGCCGCCCGAGCCTGGGCCACCGCGGCAAGAACGTTGGCGCTGCGGCCCGAGGTGCTGAGCGCGACCAGCACGTCGCCCGGTCTTCCGTGCGCCGATACCTGCCGCGCAAGCGCCTCCTCGAGGCCGTAGTCGTTGCCGATTGCGGTGAGCGCGCACGTCTCCGAATGCAACGCAAGAGCGCTGAACGGAGTCCGCTCGTCTCGGTACCGGCCGACCAGCTCCGCCGTGAAGTGCTGTGCCTGCGCCGCGCTGCCACCGTTGCCTGCGGCCAGCAACCTGCCCCCATCCGTCAGCGCCCGCGCGAGGTGGCGGGCCCAGCTCTCGATGCGTCCGGCTTCTGCTTGCAGGGACGACAGCGTCTCTTGGAGCAACGACAGGTGCTCGAGCCCGGTCGGCAAAGGCGAAGGTCGCTTCATCGCCGCACCGCCCCCTTGGTCTCCTGCGCCGGCGCGCCCCACAGCTGCCTGTAGACCTGAAGCGTCGCCTGCGCGACGCTCCTCCACGCATAGCGCTCGCGTGCCCGACGAGCGCCGTTGGTGCCGAGGCTCTTACGTAGATCCTCGTTGTTGAGGACGCGGCCGAGAGCTTCGACCAGGGCCTGTGGGTCGCGGGGCGGGACGTGAACGCCCGTCACTCCGTCTACCACGGTGTCGATCATCCCGCCCACCGCACTTGCCACCACCGGGGCGGCGCACGCCATGGCCTCGAGCGGGACGATTCCGAACGGCTCGTACCACGGCACGCACACGACCGCGTCGGCCGAGCGAAGCAGCGGAGGGACCCGCTTTCTCTCGATTTGCCCAAGGAACGTGACTCGGTCCGCCACTCCTGTCGTTGCCGCAAGCGCGCGCAGGCGCTGTGCCTCTGGATCCTGCGACAGGTGTCCGATGGCGGGGCCTCCTGCGATCACCAGCTCTGTGTCGGGTAAGTGAGCCAGGGCAGAGATGACGTTTCCTATCCCCTTGCGCTCCACGAGACGGCTCACCACGACGAGTCGCCGAAGGCCTTGCCTTCTCGGGGCCGCCGGACCATCGGGGCTGAAGAGGTCGAGGTCGACTCCGCAGGGCACAACAGAGACCCGGCCCGCATCGGCCCCGAGCCGCTTGAGCTCGAAGACCTCGTCGCTGCAGGTCGAGATGATCCAGTCGGCACGGCGGATTATCCGATTCTCTTCTTCCAGCCGCTGCGGGGGGCTCGTGTCCTTGGCGCCCTGGTTCCTGCGCTTGACGACGCCGAGGGCGTGGAAGGTCTGGACCACGGGGACGCTCGAGACTCGCCTGGCGCCGAGGGCCGCGCGACCCGACATCCAGAAGTGGGAGTGGACCACGTCGGGGGGCAGGGCGCTCCAGGCCCGGCCAAGGTGGGCGGCAAACTCGTCCATGTAGGGGAGCAAGAGATCCTTGGAGAGCTGACTGGGGGGGCCGGCGGGAACATGCTCGACGACCACGCCCGGCGCCATGGCGACTCGGCACGGGAGGTCGGGGTCGTCGCGGCGGGTGTAGATGGTGACCTCCGATCCGAGCGTCGCCATCTCGGTGGCAAGGGCGGCGACGTGAACGTTCTGACCTCCAGCGTCCACCCCCCCCAGAGCGGCCAGAGGGCTGGCGTGCTCCGACACCATCGCTACCTTCATCGTCCCACCTCCTCCAACAGCTCGTCCCAGTCCCTGAGAAAACGGTCGAGCCCGTAGCGGGCGAGGGCGGCCTCACGCGCCGCCTTTCCCATCACCGTCGCGTGCTCTCGATCCTCCATGAGTCTTTCCAGGCCCGCCAGCAGCTCGTCAACCCGGGTGGACACCACGCCCGCCTCCGGGGGCACCGCTTCCGGGACCTCGGTCGTTGCCAGCGCCGCGACCGGCATCCCCAGGTGCATCGCCTCCAGCAGGCTCAGCCCGAGCGAAGTCCACCGAACCGGGTGCAGGTAGGCCCTTCGCTTGGCCATGGCGTCGTGCAGAGCAGATTGTGGCAGGTTCTCGATTCCCCCAAGGGGCGCGACGCCCATGCCGAACAGATCGATGGGCACCCGCTCACCAAACCTGGCCAGCAAGTCGGTACCGGTCACGCGGCCGCGCCGGATCGGCTCGTTGATGACCACGGCGGTTCGCTGAAGCTCGCCGCTATACCGGTACCCCGGATCGACGATGCCGTGCTCGATGACCCTCGTAGCGGTGGTGCCCGCATCCCAGAACAGGTGATTGAAGTGGGTGACGTGCACGAGGACGAGGTCACGCCGGTCGGCGGCGGGATGCCGCATCTCTGCGATGCGGCCCTGGGGCGAGCTGTGCTCGAGGTAGATGGCGGGCAAGTCGCGTCCCGGCCGACGGCCACCGAGCCAGCGCTCGGCCAGCCCGTGGAGCTCCTCGGGGCGCTGCAGTATGACGACGTCTACGTCGGTCTCGGCGAGCTCTTTAGGAGTCAGCTCGACCGCCGAAGCGGGCCAGTCCCACGTCTCGGCGCGCCCGCGGCCGTGGGGTCCCCGATCGGGGACCACGGGAAGGATGTAGTCGTGGCGTCCCTGGACGAACGAGGTCGTCCACGAGCCGTGCACGTGCCACATGAGGATCCTCATCGGGCAGCTGCCTCGCTCAAGCCCCGGGCTGCCTCCCGTGGAGCGAGCGCCTCCACCGCCTCCATCACTTGCTCGACCGTGACCGCCTCTATGCAGGGGTGCCCCTCAACGGGGCACAGCTTGGCGCGACAGCCCGCGCAGGGTATGTCCTGGATCCCGAGCAGGACGTGGGGCACACGCCACGGTCGCCACCTGACGGCAGGCACCGTCGGCGCGTACAGAGAGACGACGGGGGTACCGACGGCGGCAGCGAGATGCGCTGGACCGGTGTTGCCGACGACCACCACAGACGCCCCCGCAAGGACCTGAGAGAGGCCACCCAGGTCGGTCCGGCCCCCGAGATCCTGGACCGCTACTCGTTCCTCTCCTGCCACGAACGACGTTAGGGCTTTCTCTGCCGGTCCCCCGGTGACCACCACCCGGCGCCCGGAGACAACGAGGGCTTCGACCAGAGCGGCGTTGCGCTCGGGCGACCACGACCGGGCCGGTACCGAGGCGCCCGGGTGCACTACCACGTAGGGGTCTTCGCCGGACTCGGCCTGGGGCGGAAGAGCCTTGACGGCAAGACCACCGTCGTCGCCAGCGGGGAGGTGGTAGCCCCCGGTGGCAACCAGGCTCAACGACCTCTCGACCTCGTGCAGGTCGTTGGGGACACGGTGGCGGACGTCCAGAAGAGAGCCCGGATAGTCCTCGCTTATGGCCGCGACGAAGGGGACCTCGGCCATCTTGAGCAGCAACGCGGCAGGCAGAGGGCTCTGGTGGAAAGAGGTGAGCACGAACGCCTCGTCGACGTGAAGCTCGGCGAGCCGGTCCACGAGCGCGCTGGTCTCCGCAGCAGAGACGGCTTCCGGCTCAGGGTCGATCCACTCCGCCCGGTGCTCGAGGATTTGATCGACGCCCGGGAGCAGCTCCGCCGCCGCCCGGCCCCTGGGCCCGCACCAGAGCGTGACCCGGCTCGCCCCTGCAGCGAGGGCTCTGATCGCGGGGCCCGCCAGCAGCACGTCGCCGTCGTTGTCGAGCCGCACCACCATGACGTGCGGCTTCATGCCGGCTCTCCGAGGAGACGCTCTACCGCAGACACGATGTCCCGAGCAACCTCCGGCGCCTCCGCGACCTCCTCGGGCCTCGTCTTCGGCGTCGGCACCAGGACGCCGCGGGCCCTGGCCGCTCGGGCGGCCTCGATATCCGAGCCGATGTCGCCTATCACGGCGCAGGCAGAGGCCGGCACGCCGAGGGCCTCGGCTGCCTGAAGGACGAGGCCGGGGGCCGGCTTCCTGCAGCCGCAGCCCTCGTCGGGGCCGTGTGGACAGACGAACCAGGGCCCGACAGGTCCGAGAAGCTCTTCGATCCTTTGGTTGACCGCCCGAAATTGCTCGAGCGTAAGAAGACCGCGGGCCACTCCGCTCTGATTGGTGATCACCGCAGTGGGGATCCCCCGCTCCCTCAGGCGGTCGAGTGCCGCGCGCGCGCCGGGCACGGGCACCACTCGGGCCGGGTCGCCGTTGTAGGCGACGTCGTCGACCAGCGTGCCGTCGCGGTCAAAGAGCACGGCCTGCGGGACCGCTTGCTCCGGACCGGCGGTGTCGGGGGCCGGATCCGGCTGGGCGGTCAGACGGCGCCGCCCGGCGAGGCCTCTCAGCCAGTGCCAGGTGGCGGCCACCGGGATGACGGCGCTGGTGGCGAGCATGGTGGTGACCTCGGACCGCGTGCGGGGGCCCGGGGCGATCCTTGTCCATGCAAGCTCCCCCGTCCCTGCCAGCCAGACGAGCCCGGCCCCTGCGGCAGTGGTCCTGCGGTGAAGCACCGAGGCCGCCACCGCGGCGACTGCTGCGACGGTTGTAGCAACGTGCAGCGGCCGGCGCCCCGCGGGCGCGCCCGCTTGCTCCCGCCAGTCGCGTCCGTGCAGCGCCCTCATCAGAACATCGTCCGCATTGCCGGCTTGAAGCCTGACGCTGACCCACCGGTCGGCGGGGCGAACGGCATGTAGGACCGTGCGGGTTCCACGCTCCAGGGAGTAGCCGCGCCGAAGAACTCGCAGAGCCAAGTCGGCGTCCTCTCGATAGGCGCGCGGAAAGCGTTCGTCGAATCCTTTGACCTCTGCCAGGACAGAGCGCCGGTACGCCATGTCTGCGGTTGCCCATTGGGCCTGCTCGAGCCCCATGACGTTGCGCTCCCAGTCGGTCGGCCGTCGACCGGCAGGTCGAGGTACCACGATGCGGCCCTGAACGCCGGCGACTCGAGGCCCGGCCGAGGCCAGATCGTGCATCAAGTGCTCGGCCCACTCTGGGGTCACCTCGACATCGTCGTCGAGAAAGACGACCCACTCGGCATTCGAGGCCCGCCAGCCGACATTGCGTGCTGCGGCCGGGCCTGCCGAAGGACCCGACAGGACGTTCAACGGCAGATGGCCCCAGGGCCCAAGACGCTCCTCGAGTACTCGGTCGGGCCGCCGCCGGTCGTCGACCAGCCAGATCGTTGCGGGTTCCCAGCCGGCACAGCGGTCCAGGCTCGTCAGCAGCGAAGCCAGCGAGTCCCGTCCGATCGTCGGTATGACGATGTCGTAATGGCTCACGGCGTTCCCCGCCCGGCCACAGACCCGCGCCTGACCAGAAAGGGGCCGAGCGCGAGGGCGTCGACGGGAGCGGACCCGAAGCATTCGAGGGCGTCCCTTGGGTCGTCGACCATCGGCCTTCCGGCGGTGTTGAGGCTCGTGTTCACGACCACGGGGACACCCGTCCTTTTTTCGAAGCACTCCAGCAGGCGCGCGACCAGGGGCACTTGAGTGCGATCCACCGTCTGTATGCGCGCAGAACCGTCGACGTGAACCACCGCGGGGATGCGCTCTCGCCACTCGGGGCGTACGCGGTGCGTGAACAGCATGTAGGGGCTCGGCAGAGGTCCGTCGAAGATCTCGGCGGCGCGCTCCGACAACACCATGGGTGCGACGGGACGGAACTGCTCCCTGCCCTTGACGTTGTTGAGCCGCTCGAGGTTGGCCGCGACCATCGGGTTGGCAAGCAAGCTGCGGTTCCCCAACGCGCGGGGGCCGTACTCACTGCGACCCTGGAACCACGCGACCACTCCATTTGATGCAATGACTTCGGCGGCCGCGTCGGCAACGTCGTCCGGTCTCTCATAGACGACATCGGCCGTTTGCAGCCACGTCTCGAGCTCATCGTCGGACCACCGTCGCCCGAGGGCGGCGGTGGTCATGGGCTGCACGTCGTCGCCCATCGACTGGGCGACGTATAGCGCCGCCCCCAGAGCGGTCCCCGAATCGCCGGCAGCAGGCTGCACCCAGATGTCATCGAAGGGGCTCCGCTCGAACAGCACGGAGTTCGCAACGCAGTTCAGCGCGACACCACCGGCCATGACGAGTTCGTCGTCGCCGGTCTGAGCGTGCAACCACCCGGCGAGCTCCAGAAGCACCTCTTGAAGCCTCGCTTGCACGCTGCAGGCCAGGTTTGCGTGCTCGGCCCCCCACTCATCGTCACTATCCCGTCGCTTCGCCAGCGCGTCCCACTCGATCGGTTGGACGACAAACCCTCCTGCACCGTCCGTTGTCACGAGTGACCTGAGCTCTTGCAGGAGTGTCGGCTTCCCATAGGAAGCCAGGGCCATGACCTTGTATTCGTCGGAGGAACGCCTAAAGCCGAGATGGGCGGTGGCTTCTTCGTACAACAGCCCGAGTGAATGAGGAAGCGCCTGGGTTGCAAGGACGTCCAGCTTGCGGTTGACGGAGCGCCCCGCGAGGTACGACGAGTCCTCGCCCCTTCCGTCCAGCACCATGACGCTGCAAGACTTAAACGGCCCCGCCAGATACGCCGACGCGGCATGCGCGACGTGGTGAGGGACGAAACGAACGACCGCCGGATCGAGTCCGGGCAACGCCGCCGCTAGAAACAGAGGCGCCCGTTGCGCATAAATCGTCCTCAACCCTTCCCACACGTCGGCGGTGATGTCGTCCTTTGGGGGCCGAGCCAGTGCAGGGTCGTACGAATACGCGACCGCGTCGAGCTCTTCCGGCGCGACGCCCGCTTCCTTAAGGCACCATGCGGCCGACTGCTCGGGGATCTCCCAGGTCGAAAACGGAACCGGCGCCTTTCCATGCTTTCGCCTGCTGAACCGCTCTTCTTCCGCGGCAGCAACGACGTCTCCATCGACCACGATCGCGGACGCCGGGTCGTGAAATACAGCATTGATGCCAAGAACTCGCAAACTGTGTCCCCTCTTCCGTTACCGTCTCGCCACCGTCCTGCAGCAGACAGCAACGAAGCACCATCCGTCGAGAAGTAACTTATCTATAGGTAACTTAGCGGGTTTTGGCCCCGCCACCAAGCCCCGGAGGTGTAAGTCACGACGACGGGAATCTCGAGGGCCTCTTCGCGCGTCGGCATAGTAATAGCGACGCGCAATCGCGCGCGCAATCTCCTCGGAGCGCTTCAGCACCTAACGACCCTGGAGGGTCGGCCTCCTATCGTCGTCGTAGACAACGCTTCGACCGACGCTACGCCTGAAGTGGTTCGTAGCCATCACCCCGACGTGCACGTCATCGCCTTGCAGAGAAACGCCGCAGCGGCCGCTCGCAATATCGGCGTGGAGCACCTCGACGTCCCCTATGTGGCCTTCGCCGACGATGACTCGTGGTGGGCAAGCGAGGCATTGCCCAAAGCGGTGGCACTGCTGGACCGTCATACGAGGATTGGGCTGCTGGCCGCGAGGGTGCTGGTCGGACCGCAGCAAAGCCTCGATCCAACCTGCGTCGAGATGGCGTCGAGCCCACTGTTCACGCACAGGACCTTGCCCGGACCCCGCGTGCTCGGATTCATTGCCTGTGGCGCGGTTGTCCGGCGCTCGGCCTTCCTAGAGGTCGGCGGGTTCGACGAGCGATTCGGCGTCGGGGGCGAGGAAGCGCTGTTCTCTTTGAACCTGACCAGCGCCGGGTGGTCGTTGTGCTATGTGGACGACATCGTTGCTCATCATCACCCCTCGAAGTCTCGAGACCCGCATCGTCGCAGACGCGTGGTGACCAGAAACGCGCTGTGGACCTCGTGGCTTCGCCACCCGGCACCCGAGCTGTTGAAACAGACGAGTGCCGCGCTCACAGCGAGCGCGCGCGACCCCGCCGCTCGGCAAGGCGTCTTCGACGCGGTCGCCGGTCTGCCTGGGGTCCTGAAAGAAAGAAGGTCACTTAGCTCACCCGTGCGCACCGACGTGCGAACGCTGAATGTCACATCGCGCGGAGACGTCCCGATCAGGCGGTGATTCCGTCCTCCTCGAGGGTGAGGTCGACGACCTTGTCCCACGTGGAAGCGATGAAGTCCGCCATGAGCTGTTCCTCTTCGAGGTTGGCACGCGCCACCTTGGCGGTCTCTTCGTCGCCCGCCCGATGCGCCAGCCGTTCGAGCAACTCGTAGGCCGCGATCTCCATTTGCTCGGTTACGAATCCGTCGCGCGCATTCTTTGCTGGCTTGTCGCTCCTGACGGCGTCGCCGATGCCCTTCGTCAACGCGCCCAGCAAGGCCGGCACGTCTTTGAGCCGGTTGGGCTCTTGCCCATGGGCTCGCAGCCGCTCTTTGAGGCGTTCGATCTGCCGTTCGGTCTCACCCTTGTGGTGCTGGAGCCTGGTACGCATCTCCTCGTCGGTGGTGGTCGCTATCTGGGAGTCCAGCATGCGCATGACATTCATCTCCATGGCGTGGCTGTCCTGGATATAACTCACCAGCTTTTCTTTCATCGAGCCGTCGTCCACTTTTTCGCCTCCCATAGACCTGGTCGTTCCCAGCGGTTCTTCGATTATCAACCGTCACCGGTGCTGCTTGGATAGCGACGACTGCGCCGTGCCCGCTGCTCGGCAATCGTCTTGGCATCTTCCAGATGCGCGCGAACAAGGCTATCGAAAGCCTTTTTGATCCTCAGCTTGCCGATCAGCCAGCGAAGCACCCCAGGACCCATTGAGAAGTGGCCGTGGTACACGAGCGTCGTGGCCCCCTCGCCCTCTTCTTCAAAAGCGATCCTCTCCTGCACCTCCCGTAGTGGCCCCTTCACCCACGAGTAATCAATGTGGTGGGGAGGGTGGAGGTGAAGCAACTCGTCCGTCTCGATCGTCCGGCCCCGCCACTGGGTCACGAACCGCACCAGCCTTTGGTTCTCCGACATCTGCTCGAGGACCGTGCCTGCCGACGCCACTACCTCGAATACCAGGGGCCTCGGCGCAGCGACCGTTACGCGCTGAGCGGACAGCGAGATGGGTTTCATGGCCGTCGCCCCTCCATTCGCTAAGGAAACCGCACGGGAGGAATTATGAGCGGGCCAGCCTGGGGCGAATGGGGAAAGGACCTTTCTGGCATAGTCGCGCGGTGGATCAGAGCCCAGCGTCGGCCGCGGCCCTCGATGAAGGGCGGGCCAGAAGCAAGGGTGTATGGGACGAGATGGCCGCGGGCTGGCAGCGCCACAACGACGTCATCTGGCAGGCGTCGCTCCAGGTCGGTGAGTGGCTCGTCGACAAGGTCGCCCCCGAGCCGGGACAGACCATCGTGGAGCTCGCCGCAGGACCTGGTGATACGGGTTTCGTGGCCGCCAGGCTCGTCGGCAAGGATGGCCGCCTGATCTCGACCGACTTCTCGCCCAACATGGTCGAGGTCGCGGAGGCCAGGGCCGGCTCACTCGGGGTGAGCAACGCAGAGTTCCGGGTGATGGATGCCGAGAACATCGACTTGGCCGACAACGCCGTGGACGGGATCCTCTGCCGCTTCGGGTTCATGCTGATGCTCGACCCGCAGGCGGCACTTGCAGAGTGTCGGCGGGTTCTCCGACCCGGTGGCCGTCTCGCCTTTGCGGTATGGACGGGGCCAGAGAAGAACCCCTGGGTAGGCATCATCGGCATGGTGCTGCGCCAACAGGGTTACGAACCGCCCGGAGACCCGTTCGGGCCTGGCGGAATGTATTCGATGGCAAGCGAAGAGCAGGTGCGCTCGATGATTGCCGGCGCCGGCTTCCAGCAGGCCGAGACGGAGGAGATGGAGGTCCACTGGCGCTTCGAGGACTTCGCCGGTTTCTGGACCTTTCTGACCGAGCTCGCCGGGGGTATCGCGGTCTTCCTACGGACCCTTAGCAACCCCGAACGCGATGAGCTGCGGCGAGTGGTCGAGAAGGCGATCGAGGGCTTTCGTGACGGACAGGGCTACGAGCTCCCAGGTGTCGCGCTCAATGTCGCGGCCTCATAAGGGCCGGAGCGCCTCCTCGGAGGCCAGGACCGTCCTAATGCTGCTGGGACTGCAGGGGATGGTGCTCGGGCTCACCGGATGCACCGACTACGAAGGCGTGGGCCGCGACCAGTTGGCCGCGGCCACAGTCGCCGGCGACTTCGAGCCCGCGGGCCAGGGCGTCCAGGAGGGTGCTGCGGACTTTGCCTTCCGGCTCTATGTAGGGCCCCGGAAGGCGCTCCGCGGCGACGTCGTCGAACCCCCCTCGGATCGCTATGAGCCCTTTCGCTTGCCGTCGAGCTGGCACGAGGGCTGGAGAGTGCTGTCGGCGTGGAGGGGGCCAAGCAGTGATCGGGCCGCCGAGTGCCTGGTCGCAGCAGAGGTCGCCACCGACCTCGATGACCTCCCGGCGGAGCTAGCGGGGGCCAGGGAAGACGAGATCAGGCGCCGAGAAGCCGTCCTGTTGAGGCTCTCGGCGAGCTGTTCCGACGCTGCGCACACGTTCGACTAGCGCCTTACGGCCCCGAGCTCCGCAATTGGCCCTCGTAGGGTCCCCGTCCGGTGATCGCTGCCGCACCGCATCTTGCTGCGAACGACAGCGCGCTCTCCGGCGGCTGCCCTTGTCCCAGCGCATGAGTCAGTCCGGCGGCGAAGCTGTCCCCCGCCCCATAGCGATCGATCACCGGGCCAGGCAGAGGGGCGGGACCGTAGACGCGTTTGGGGCCCCCTCCGATCGAAAAGGCGCCGCCCGCGGCGCCGTCGGTCCACACCGCCAGGCGGGGGGCCGGATCCAGCACCCCGGCCTCATATGCCTCGTCCGGGTCGCTCCCGCTGCCCACCAACGCGTCCAGCTCTACTCCGGACTGGGCGATCACCGAGAGGACGCGTGAGGTTGCAACGAGGACGCGCGCGCGCCGGCTCAAGCGCAACGCTCCGCGGTCGCCCGCGGTGAAATAGACCGCGTCGACCTGCTCGAGCTCGTCCCACGGCAGCGGATCATCCTCATGGGGCGCCAGCCGTTGACCCAGCACGGTGATGGTGCGCTCGCCGGCCACGTCGATGTGGGTCACTGCGCGGCGAGTTGGCTCTTGGCGAAAGACGGCTTCGACCCGAACGCCGCGCGCCGCCAGATCGCGATAGGCGCGGTGGCCTAGCTCGTCGTCGCCCAGGGCTGTGAAGAACAGCGTCTCTTCGCCGAGCTTGTGAAGCTGAACCGCCGCCCCTGGTCCTCCCCCGCCCGGCTCCTCCCACCACTCGGTCGCGTGAACGATCTCTCCGAGGGACGGAAGCCGTTGGACCCGTATGAAGTCAACCCACTCGAGGTGTCCTACGACGGCGGTGCGCATGGCCCGTACTCTGCCTCAGGTAGCACGTCGTGGTGCACGCCGACTCGATTGGTGTCCCTAACAGTCGCCGTCATAGAGTGGCGGGATGACGGAGTTGAGGGCCACAGAGGAGAGAGCCCCCCACACCCAGGCCCCCAGCTCCGGCGAGCTCGAGCGCGCGCTGGAACAGCATCGGGTCGAGCTGACCGCCCACTGCTACCGCATGCTGGGGTCGGCGTTCGAGGCAGAGGACGCCGTGCAGGAGACCCTTCTGCGGGCGTGGCGGAGCTTCGACAGCTTCGAGGGCCGGGCGGCGTTGCGCTCGTGGCTCTATCGCATTGCCACCAACGTGTGCCTCGACATGCTCGGCGGCAGCCAGCGGCGCGCCCGGCCGATGGATCTGGGCCCCGCCAAGCGGCCGATGCACCGCTGGGGAACCCTCTGCCCGAGGTCACCTGGTTGGAACCGATCCCCGACGGTCGTGCCGTGGTTGAGAGCGGCGACCCTGCCGAGGTGGCAGAGCAGCGCGAGACGATCCGTCTAGCGTTCGTCGCTGCCCTGCAGCACCTCCCGCCGCGGCAACGAGCGGTGCTGCTCCTGCGCGAAGTCCTGCGTTGGAAGGCGACCGAGGTCGCAGAGCTGCTCGACACCAGCGTCGCATCGGTCAACAGCGCGCTCCAACGGGCCCGCTCGGCGATCGCGGCCAGCGACGTAACGGACACCGCCCCGCTCCAGCCGATGGACGAAGAGCAGCAGGCGCTGTTGTCCCGCTATGTCGACGCCTTCGAGCGCTACGACCTCGACTCGCTCACCTCGTTGCTCCACGAGGACGCCACCTGGTCGATGCCGCCGTACGAGCTATGGCTTCAGACACACCTCGATATCCGCCGGTTCTGCCTCGGGACGGGCATGGGCTGCCGCGGCTCCCGCTTGGTCCCCACCGTGGCGAACGGTGCGCCCGCGTTCGGGCATTACAAGCCCGCAGACGATGGCGGCTACGACCCGTGGTCCCTGCAGGTCCTCGAGGTGTCAGCGGGTCGGATCAGCGGGATCAGCTTTTTCCTCGACACCGCGAGGTTCTTCCCGCTGTTCGGCTTGCCCGCTCGACTCGAGCCGTAGCTCTCGCCACAACGGCAGGACGTCGGATAGTCCCATCAAAAAGAGCAGCTCCTGCAGCCGGCTAGACGCGTTGCGGAGCCGAACCTGACCCCCCGACCGCCGGGCGGTGAGCTGGAACCTGGCCAAGGCATCGATCGCAGCAGCGTCGGGGTCGACGAGCGCGCGGACATCGCAGACGACCACATCGGCATCGCTGCCCCCCACCGGTCTAACCCGCTAGCGCTTCGCTAGCCCCGACGTCCGAATCATGTCGGTCATTCCATCTCCCTTCTTGGTTGCTCTCGGGAACTTAGACGGCTAGGCGAGCCGAAACTGATCGGGCTGTAAAGACCTTCAGCGGTGGATCGTGGTTTTAGATTCTTGAACCTTATGACCGCCTACGGTCGTCTCGACATCCTCTACCGTCCTGGAGGGACCAACGGATATCAAGATCTAGCAGCAAGTGCTGAAGGACGTTGCCCACACTGCGCCTGCTGCTTGAAAGAAAGATAACTGGCATTCGACCGGGCCAGGAAGTAGTCGTTCCCTGGGAGTCGCCGGAATCACGGGGACTGTCATTGAGATTCGCGGGTTAGGTCGGGTGCTCAAGCATCGGTGAGGGTCCAGGTAGCGGGGCATGGGGAGAAGGATCTTCCTTCTCCGGTTAGGCATCTGCGCGTGGCGGACCGCTAGTCGAACCATAGCTGAACTTGGTTCATGCCTGATGGTCCGCTGCGAGAGCAAACCCCTGGAGCGCCAGAGCCGTTGCAGAGCTCGCAGCCCTTCACGCTGTTGCGCTCGTCGTAATCGTCTACCTCGGCTTCGCCGTTGGAGAACGAGTGCGACTCGTATCCCTGGAAGCCGTACTCCGGGTCGTACAGGCATGGGCAGCGACGCGAGAACCCCGATGTCTTGATGTGGTCCAACACCGCTTGTCGCAGGACGTCGGGTATCGAGTCGATCGACCCTTCCACGATGCCCGAGCGCAACTCATCCATGCGCGGTTGCGTTCGTCTCGTTCCTCGAGACACTCGTCGTGGGCGTAGTGGTTGATCTCGTCCACGTAGCTCGCATCCTCCGGGAGAGGAGGAAGCGGCTCGTGGCACCAGTAACAACTCTTCGTCATCAGGCGGCCGTCTCGACCACTCGGCCGATGTACTGCTTGTGATTCACCAGCGCGTCGATGAAGTCCCAGTAGTCGCAGTGGGAGGCGATCCCGTAGTCACGCTCGAAGCGATGATCGTGTACGACGAGCCAGAAGCCGGCCGGCCCCCAGCCCCGATGTCCTTAACCGAGACGTGTTCGTAGTCGTCAAGCGACTGCGCGAACCGGGTTACTTCCTGCTCGAGTAGTGCCATTGCGCCCTCCTCTTGGTCGACGGCTTTCGTCGCCCGGGAGCGCGCGGCATCAGCGAAGGGGTCAAGGGAACCGGCGGAGCCGGCGGCGAGGATAAGGAGCGAAGCGGTACCGGAGCCGCCTTGACCCCTAAGCGCCGTGCGCTAGACGGAAAGCGGCCGTCGACCCAGGAGGGGCACATGGACCAAGGGGATGAAAACCGTCGCAGCCCGCGCCTACCCTGGGGCTATGAGCTCAGCAACGATCTGCCCACACTGCGGCAGTGACAAGACGGCGAGGATCCTCTACGGGATGCCGGCCCCTGAAGCGATGGAGCAAGCTGAGCGAGGCGAGATCGTCCTGGCTGGCTGTGTCGTCAGCGGCGAGGACCCCCAGCTCGCCTGTCGGGACTGTGGATCCTTGTGGAGCCATTCCCAGAGCGCGAGCACTACTCAGATCAGCAGCAGGTTCGCCGAGTACTTCGCCAATTGGAAGATTGAGTTGCCTCCCGGCGCGGAGGACACCGCGGACCGGGGCACCATCTTCAAGGCGGGCTGGACCATCAACTACCTCTTCGGTTACGACGGAGAGAAGTACCTAGAGTTCTACGCAACCCACCGCATGACCAACGATCGCCGACACCGGATCTACGAGTCTGGCCGCGTGGTCGACCTCGACGCCATCCAGGAGATGTACATGTACGACTCCAAGGTTCCAGGCTCGGAGGAAGAGGCGAAGCGGCGCTACATGGAACACAACCAGCGCGTCGCCGAAGAGCTCCGGCAGCTCGGTCTCTACCCTGAGGGCGACATCAACGCCTACCTCCGCACCAACGACGTGCCACCACCCCGGACAGCGCGATGACGTCCGGTTACTACATCCTCAATACCGACGGAGGCATGGTGTCATCGGGCCGTCGCGCCGATGACGACCCTCCCGGCGAAGCCGCCATAGCGGTGGTTCTCAAGAAGACCAAGAAGGGCCGAAAGACCGAGGCCGTCGTGGAAACCTTTGGTCGCCGTATAGGCCCGAGGATGAACGACGAAGCCGAGTACGAAGCGCTTCTCGAAGGACTACGAACCGCCATAAAGCACGAAGCTACGCACGTGAGAGCCTTCATGGACTCCGAGTTCATCGTCGAGCAGGTCAACAACGGTGTCACACCCAAAGAGAAAGACCTAGTTCCTCTCTACAGAGAAGCCCGCAAGCTCATCAAGAAGTTCGCGCCAGACATGGGTTTCCGCCTTTCGTGGATCCCGCGCCAGCGGAACGCAGAGGCAGACACTCTGGTACGGGAGGCGCTTGGCCAGACGAAGCCGAAGAAGCCGACCAAAAAGGCACTCGCCAAGAAGAAGGCACGCAAACGAAAGTCGTCACGCGCGGTCAAGGCCTACAAGGCCAACAAAGAACGCATTCTTGCTGGCGAGACCTACAGATCCAGAAAGGCGCCGGACTGGAAGCGGAAGTCCAAGCCCAAGTAGCTAGCCTTCCACCCACACCGGCACCGCAATAGTTCTCGCGCTAGGAGCCCGGCCGAAGCCGGGCTCCCCACGTGCCGGGTGAGGAGGGGTTTACCCGGCGGCCGCCGCAGGGCCAGAGGGTCCGGGTGGGTCAAGTTGAACGCGCTAAATGAACGCTCCTCGCAACTAATCGACCCGGCGACCGCAACCACTTGACTACAGCGCTCCGTTCATTACATTTAACGTATTGGTTAAGTGAAGGGAATTGGGTGGCCGCCACAGACCAGCTCAGCGCCGTGTTCTCGGCGCTCGCAGACCCCACTCGACGGGCGATCCTCGCCGAGCTGGCCGACCGCGACGCCACGGTCACCGAGCTCGCCGCTCCCCTCCCCATCTCGATGCCGGCGGTGTCGCGGCACCTGAAGGTGCTCGAGGGCGCCGCTCTCATCTCGCGAAGGCGGTTGGGCAAGTGGCGCGCGAGCCGCCTCGAGGCCGCCCCGCTACGCGACGCGGCCGATTGGATCGAGCGCTACCGGCGGTTCTGGGACTCGTCGCTCACCCGCCTCGACGCCCACCTTGCCGCGGTGCAGGCTGCCGGACGCGAAACGGAGGGGATGGCCCAGGACCCCAGCGTCCCCGACAACAAGGTCCTCGACAAGGAGCTTTAATGGACACCGAAAACTCGCAGCTCGCTATCTCGCGCGTGTTCGATGCGCCGCGGGAGCTCGTCTACCGAGCCTTCACCGATCCGGACCACCTGGCAGCGTGGTGGGGCCCGATCGGCAACTCAGTGCCGCCCGACGAGATCGAATTCAATGTGCGTCCCGACGGCTATCAACGGTGGACGGAGGTCTCCGCCGCCGAACCCGCCCTGCGCGTTCACATCTACGTCGACCTCACAGACGTGGCCGACGGCGAGCTGCTCGAGGGCGTCATGCACGTAACTGGCCAGCTGCAGGAGGGCATCGAGCCGTTCGAGACGAGATTCCGAATCGAGTTCCACGACGAGACCGATGGACGCACGCGACTCGAGATTCGCCAGTGGCTCCCCGAACACCTGGCGGGCCCCAGCGAGGAGGGTTGGCTTGAAGCCTTCACCAAGCTGGATGCCACGCTGATTAGTGCCCAGGCTGTTGCGGCCAATCATCAAGGTGTAGCGGCGTGGCCAAGCTGATCTACGTGACGAATGTGTCTCTTGACGGTTACATCGAGGACGCGCGCGGCGATTTCGACTGGACCGAGCCCGACGAGGAGGTGTTCGCGTTCATCACCGACCTCATCCGCTCTGTCGGCACCTTCCTCTACGGGCGCCGACTATACGAGAACATGGCCGTCTGGGAGACAGACCGCTCCCTCGCCGCCCAGTCGGAGCCCATGGCCGACTTCGCTGAGGCCTGGCAGGCTGCGGACAAGGTCGTGTACTCCACGACGCTGCGGACTGTTTCGACTGCCAGGAGTCGAGTCGAGCGCCGCTTCGACCCGGACTCAGTGCGGGACATGAAGCGATCCGCCACCGGCGATCTGACCGTGGGCGGTGCGAGCCTTGCGGCGCACGCGTTCAAGGGCGGGCTGGTCGATGAGTGTCACCTGTTCGTCCATCCAGTGCTCGTCGGTGGAGGCAAGCCGGCACTGCCGAGAGACACCCGCGCCGAGCTCGAGTTGATGGATGAGCGTCGGTTCACCAACGGCATCGTGTACCTCCGCTACCGTCCTCTGGGGCAGTGACCGGCGCCCTGTCCGCAAGGATGCCCGCGTTGGCCGTCCCGTAACGGGGGCTCTTCACAGATGAGCGTGTAGCAGTCGGCGGCGCGTTCGCCGACATAGCAACCGGCATGATGCCCATTGCGCACCGCAGTGGGCCTCGCCGGGCTCTCAAGTCACGCGCGCGAACGGCTCCGGCAACGATGCCGGAGCCGTCTAGGAGGCCTAAGCCCTACGCGGTCTGCTTCTCCTCGGCCGAGGACGCAGCCGAAGGACCGTCCGAGGACGAACCCAAACCCTCTGCGGTGGACTTGGCTACCTTTGCGGTAGCGAACTGAAGATCCGGTCCTACGTGGGTGACCTGGATCTCGACGGTCTGACGCTTGTTGCCGTCGTTGTCCTGCCAGCTCCGCTGGACGAGCTTGCCGGCCACGAAGACCCGCATGCCCTTCTTGAGCGTGTGCGCTGCGTTCTCGGCGACCGATCGCCATGCCGTGCAGCGGAAGAACCCGTCGTTGACGTCCTGCCACTCGCCGTTGTGCTTGCTGCGGTGGCTGACCGCAACGGTGAAGCTTGCGAGGGCCGCGCCACTCTGGGTGTAGCGAAGCTCGGGATCGTCGGTGATGTTTCCGACTAGAGCGACCTGGTTCACTGCTCACCTCCTGTTCCGGGCGCCTCCGGCGCCTTGCCGTTCTGACGCCTAGTGACCAGGTCCCGCCATCAGTGACGAAGCGCAACCGATGCCGAAGGCAAGCGAGCATCCATGGACGCGCAGCGGGCGGTTGCGTGAAGGAGCGGCGGGCCTAACGTGGCGTTGTTACAGAACGGCAGCCGGGGAGTTCGAAACGGTGGGCATCAGGTCGGACGCAATCAAGTCGGATCGGGCGGCTCCGCGAAGGGCAGACGCGCAAACTCGAGTTTGTTCTGGAGGTTGAGGTCCCGCGTCACGAGCACCACGGTCGAACGAGGATTCTTGCGCATCACTTCAATGAAGGTGGCGACGAGTCGGTCATCCGAATTCGACGCGTCCAGCCACGGAAGAGATTCGTCAAAGTCTGGCTCCACAGCAATAGACCGCAGGCGGCTTACTCCTTTCCTCAACGGAACGCCGTCTCGAAGATTGCCTCGGTCTCTGTAACCCTTGATCCGTCGAATGAGGCCCTCTGCTTTCTCCCGCACGTCAGCGTTGCGGTGGTTGACCTTGAGCGAATCCAATTCGTTAAGTACCGCAGGTACGAGGCAAAGCTCGAAGGCACTGGCCCGCTCGAATGACCAGTCCTCGAGAGCCGCATTCCACAGGAGAGCATTCGTGTCTGGAACTACGACAACATCTCCCTCACCCGAAGTGCTGTACAGATTCTCGATCGAGTCAATCTGGGCTCGCAGCGCCTTACTCGCGAAGTCCCACTCCTCATCAATCGAGCGGTGCCACGTCAGGCCCCCTTGCTCGATGGCAGCGAGGACAGTCTTGCGATGCTTGTCGTGACTCTTCCTTGCTTTAACGGGCTGTTCCCGCAGCAAGACACTGACCAGGTTGGCAAAAGCCGTGTATTCCTCGAACAGCCGGGATTGGATTTGCTTCCCCTCGGAACTCAGCTTCCTATAGGCGTGGTCTCCTGAAGTATGGAAAACCCCGCTGTCGCGTGAGTTCCATAGATATAGCTCGGAGTGATCGCGAAGCAGTGTCTCCAACAGGGAGAGAAGCTCTGTCCCTCTGCCCGCCACGAGGTTGCTCACTGTTTCCATCGGAAACAGCGTAGATGTCAGCAGCGACAGAAACCCCTACTCCTCTTTGCTAGACTCTCGAGGCTCGCCAAGATCCCCTTGGCACACGTGATGGCCCGGTCGGCGGAGTCCCTGAGCAGGTCGCTGGACCCGTCCGGCCAGCGGGCTACGTAGGCGAAACTGTAGTCGCCACTATCGAAACCGCTCGCATCGCACACGATGTAAGCGACGGACTCGACCTCGACCTCCGCGACCTCCTTCGACCTCGGCAACTCCTCGCTGTGTAGAAGCGCGTGGCCGAGCTCGTGGATCAGCGTCTTGATCGCCTGTGCAGGAGCGACATCTGGCCGCACCGCGATCTGCTTGCTCGAGAAGTCGCAGTAGCCGTTCTCACTTCCACGACGGTTGCGGACCACCTCGAAGCCAGCCTCGTTCGCTTGCGAGACGAGCGCGTCCCAGATGCCCTCCGGCGCGTCCGCATCCAGGAGCTTGGGGCGCACCGCGTCGAGGTCCGGCAGGTCGTCGCCCTCGGTCTGCGAGATGTCGAAGACGTGCACGACTCTGAAGCCGCGTATCTGCTGCACGGTCTGCTCCTCGCCGATATCGGTCTCGACCTTGGTCTTGTAGCGGCACGGGGCAAAGATGGCGATGCCCTTCTCTCCGCGCCGCACGCTCCTGCCCAATGACTTCCACCGGTTGAAGCCGGCCACCACGGTGGCGTCCGGCCGCTGCAGGAAGATCATCAAGTGGTTGTTGAAGCTGTAGCGGTGGAACTTCGATGCGATCTTGAGCATCTGCTTCCAGTCATCGCCGGAGACGATCTCGGCGACAGCGTCCTGGAGTTTGTTGTGGGCAGCACGGAGCTTGTCGTTCATCACTCCGCCTCGTGCTCGCAGTAGAGCTCGAGGCCAACCTCGACGAGCTCCGCCTGACACGGGATACAGGTGCGGAGGATCTCTAGGTCTAGATCCCGGTCGCAGTGGATCTCGCCACAACGTCCGCACAGCCCGAACGCTGGGAGGACGTGACGGCCTTCCTTGACCGAACGGAGCCACGGCTCGAAGTCCGTCGGTGTGCGTCCGACTTGGACCCGCTCGTCGCGGACGTCCTCGATCGCCAACACGTAGTCGTCCGGACCGAGAGGCTTGAGACCAACGATCCGTCCGACGCCGCGCCGGCCGACATAGCCGGTGATGAGTTTGACTGCTCGCTGCTTCAAGTTGCACCTCCTGTTGCTCGGCGGCTTTCCGAGCCGGAGGCACAAGCGCCGTCCCCTAGTCGACGAGGTCAACCGTCGCCGAAGGCGAGCGAGCATCCATGGACGCGCAGCGTGCGGTTGACGGAGGAGCGGACGGCGCTAGAAGGAAAGAAATAGCCGCCGGGTGGAGGTGCGAAGCGCAGAGCGGAGACGGAAAACTGTCTCAGGCGTTCGCTATCGTGAGGAAACACAGGCGGACGGGGGGCGGATGAGCGAGGACAGAGCGGGCGAAACAGCGGCTGTAGCCGAGGATTTCGGGAACCTCAAACGAAGACTGGCCAGGCTCGTCAGTCACGCCCGACCTACCGACGACAATCTGCATTTCGCCAGGTTCCAGGAGCTCGACCGGAACAGCTGGGACGAGCTGGCAGAGCTCGCCCGCGACGGACTAGCCAAGGTCCGGGACCACGGACACTTCTTCTCTAACCACGACCTCTATGACGACGGGATGTTCTGGTACGAGCTGTGCCTGGCAATCTCCAGCACCGCGGTCAGTTACCGCTCGGCTACCGGAGAGCCTCCCCGGGCTAATCAGCTCGAAGAGCTGGTCGACGTGCTCGTTGACATATCGCACTACTCGGCCCGGAGACCCAGCGACATGTACAAGCGCAATCGGGAGGCACTCGGCAACGTCCTGTGGGCGGCCCAAGACGAAACACTCATCAAACGGGCGCGACGGCGAGCAGGAGAGATCGCAGAGACAGACGTGATCGCCTTCGTGGAGGACACGATCGAGGCGGTAAGGAAGACCCAGGAAGGGGCGCAAGGATGAGCGAACCGGCGAAAGTGTTCAGGAGGCGTCTCTGGGCGGAGGACGTGAGGCTTTTCCTCTCTCATCCTGTTCTGATTCACATACTCGAAGAGGTCAAAGAGCGGACAGAGCTCGACCTTCAGCTCAGAGGAAGCTACGTGGATGTGTACTACGGCGGTTACAACCTCTTCCAGATCCACTGCAGGGCAAAGCAGATACACCTCGGGTCGCAATCGGATACGGACTTCCCAGAGTTCTGGCCGAAACGAACCATGGATCTCGATGAGATCGACCCCACTAACATCGCTCCAGCGATTGCCTGGCTCCAGCAACGCCGCTCCAAGCCAGGAACGGATGAACGGAGTTTCGAATCCGCGATCATCCGTGACAACAGTGCTTTCGATGCCCCTGTCGTGATCTTGGACCGCCAGATCGTTCAACCTGGCTGGAAGAAAGAACGCTTGGACCTACTCCTCTACGACGCCACTGAACAGCAGATGGTCTTAGGGGAAGTGAAGCTTCTTGCCAACAAAGAGATCGCCGGCGACTTCTTTCCCCAACTTCTCAGATATCAGGGATTGCTAGCCAATAATCCCTCCATTCAAGCCACGTATCCACATGTCTTTGAGCAGAAGGCAACGTTGGGGGTCGTCCAGCACGAACTCGATGCGCTTCGGGCTGACAAAGCCCCGCTCTTGCTTCTTCTCATGTCGGGCTTCGATGCGGGCACCACCAGTAAGGGACTCACCGAGCGACTCCACACAGCGGCGAAACGCAAGGCGACCGAGTACGCAACCCTGGATGTTCGTGTTCACAACTGGTCTGACTTCACTGCAGAACCATGCCGCCTTCCCGCCATATCGGAAATGCCAAGATTCGAAGAGTGGATCGATTCAAATCTGAATGGTGCTTAGGTGAAGGTTCGAATCCACCGCGGGGCGAAGCAGATCGGCGGTAACTGCATCGAGGTCGCGGCGCAAGAAAAACGCATCGTGCTCGATGTGGGACGCCCACTGGAGGCCGCCGCGGATGAGATCGTTCCCCTCCCGGATGTGGCTGGACTGGCGGCCGCTGACGATCCAGACCTGCTGGGTCTATTCATCTCTCATGGCCACCAGGATCACTGGGGACTGGTCGAGCAGGTCTCCCCGAACGTCCCCATCTACATCGGGAAGGGCGCGGCCGACATCCTGCGGGCAGCGGCTCGCATCTACTCGAAGGCCGGTGTCGACATCACCCCAGCCGGCCACCTGCTCCACCGCGAGCTGCTTGAGGTGGGCCCCTTCACCATCACCCCCTTCCTCAACGATCACAACGCGTTCGACACCTACTCATTGCTGATCGAAGCCGATGGGCGACGTCTCTTCTACTCCGCAGACCTTCAAGGTCACGGGCCTAAGCGCGCAATCTTCGAGGAGATGCTCCGCAAGCCTCCCCCTCAAGTGGACGTCATGCTTATGGAAGGCACCAACGTCACCGCTGACCCGGCTCCCGCTCCTGGAATCAGCGAGGAGGATCTGAGAGCCGACCTCGCCCGTACGGTGAGGGAGACCAAAGGCATGGTGCTCGCCACCTACTCCTCGCAGAGCATCGACCGGATGTGCTCGATGTACTCGGCGGCACGCCGGACGGGGCACACCCTCGTCGTCGATCTACTCACCGCGCGGATGGCCATCGCGACGGGACGGGAGACGGTCCCAAAGCCCGGGTGGGAACAGTTCCTGGTCTACGTCCCGTACTTCCTGCGTCGGCAGATCAGGGAGGACGAGAGCTTCGACCTCCTGCCCGACAAAGCCCATCGCATCTTCCCTGAGGCCCTCCCCGAGCGGCGAGGTGAGCTGTTGATGACCTTCCGGATGAGCATGGCGCGCGATCTGGAGCGCGCCGACTGTCTCGAAGGCGCCTGCGCGGTGTGGTCGCAGTGGCCCGGCTACTTGGAGCGCGCTAACTCGAAGCCCTACAAGGACTTCCTAGCGAAGCACGCGATCCCCCTAAAGGTCCACCACGCGTCGGGCCACGCCTACGTGGATGATCTCAAGAAGCTCGCAGAGGCCGTCGCGCCGGAGCGCCTGGTCCCGATCCACTCGTTCGCAGCCAACCGGTTCGCGGACCACTTCGCCAACGTGGTGCTCCACGACGACGGCGAGTGGTGGGAGGTATGAACGAGTGGGCGACCCTGGGGTGGGTTGGGCACGACAGCTACCTGGCTATCGCGGACACGTCGGTCCCCGCCGCTGAGCAGTTCGAGGCGTTACAGGCCACAGACATTGACAACCGCGTGATCGATGCGACTGCAAATGGCGTCGCGGTGGTCGCGGCATTCACTGAAGCCGATGAGAACGTGCCGGTAGAGGTGCAGCGCGACGGTCAGGGCAACGTTGTTTCGATACGGCTCTGTTGGACTACTGATGTAGACGAGCTAGATGACAACGGCGAGGGCAGCTGGAACAGGTTGACGACCCTGGCGCTTCCGAACGGAGCCTGCACCGTGTGGGACCCGTTCCATGGAGACATCGAGAATGGATACGTGGTCGATGTCGAGGCGAGCAACTACGTGGTCGAAGCCTTCTATACAGAGGGGGATTGCCTCGGGATGCGACTCGTGGCGACCGAGAGGAGAAGTGATGACCAACCCCGATGATCTTCAGTTCACGAAGACCGAACCGATGGAGCTCACGCACGACGGGAGCGTCCCGCAGCATCAAGGGCTATTCGTCGACTCTCCGAACCCGGAGCTCACCACCGAGCTGCTACTCATCGAGCGTCCCATCGATTCGTTCCACGGTCCGTGGCGCATCGACGGCGCTCTGGTCAAAGAACCGGGCCGCGACCCTCAGTGGGTCGAGGGCTGGGTAGACACGTATTGGTCGGCGGAGCCAAAACAGCTCTGGGACTACTTCCTGGACAAAGGCGGCGGCAACGGCATCACGTGGGAGATCGGCTTCCTCCGCATCGCTTCTCCCAGCGATGCTCCCGAGCTCGTGGCGCATTACAACGCTAGATATGCCGTCGAGAACCCATTCGGGTTGACCGAGCCCGATACCAAGCCCGAGCCGATCGTCCATGACTCCCTCGAGGAGATAGAGCAGGAGGCTGGCGACCCGTGCGAAGACCATGTCCACGTCGAAGGAAAAAGGCCCTGTGACCAGGGCCTTTAATCCGAGCGGGCGACCAGATTCGAACTGGCGACCCTCACCTTGGCAAGGTGATGCTCTACCACTGAGCCACGCCCGCAGAGGACGCCATTGTAGCGGTTTCGGGCCCCCGATCGAAGACCTGGAAGGGAGAACCAGTTCCCTGCGTTGTTGAGAGAGACGATCAAAGGAGGGCGACATGGCCAAAGCGGTCTGGAGCAACACCGTCATCGCAGAGAGCGACGACACCGTGGTGGTGGAGGGAAACCACTACTTCCCCGAGGAGTCGGTTGGCAAGGAGTACCTGGTCCAGAGCGACAAGCAAACGGTGTGCCCCTGGAAGGGCACGGCCAGCTACTACTCCATCAAGGTCAACGGCGAGGTCAACGAGGATGCGGCCTGGTACTACCCCGAGCCCAAGGACGCCGCCAAGGAGATCAAGGGTCACGTCGCGTTCTGGCGGGGCGTGGAAGTTTCCGCCTAACCGCACCCGGCCCGGCGACGGGCACTGCGCCAGCGACGAATCCTCAGCGGCGCAGCACACCCGGCGCAACATCGAGGGCCAGCTCCGCGCTTCCGTTGCCGACCGTCAGCGAGGCGTAGTCGACATGCCCACCAAGCGTCGGAAGCGGGATTGCTGCCGAAAAGCCGGCCTGCGACGAGACCACGAGTCGGCCCTCCTCGAGAGCGACATCACCGCCGGCGCGGCCGCCGCCGGCCTTCACCACGACCTCACCCTCACCAAAGGTCACTGACGCATCTGCTCCCTGGTCCCGTAGCGACTGGGTGACAGAGTCGTCCGAAAGGGTGGCGGTTCCATCTCCTCCTGCCGTCCTTACCTGCTCCGGCGAGCCCTGCAACACCTGTTGCGGATCGAAACGGACATCTACAAGCGTGAGGACGACGTTGTCCAGCTGAAGGTCGCTGGCTGAGGGATTGTCGGCTTCGGCCTCCACGGTCGGGAAGCTGCCGTCCAAGAGGCGCAGGATGAAGGGAAAGCCCGATATGTCGACCGACGGCCTCTCTCCAAGTCCGAAGGACGACGCCAGCTCGGCCGCCACGGCTCGCTCGACCAGGAACCTGGCACCGAAGTCACCCGCAAGGGCAACCACAGCCAAAAAGAGCAGAGAGACAACGAGCTTGCGCACGCCGCAACTATGCCTAACGACCGGTGCTGCCGAAGCCGCCCGGGCCTCGGGGTGAATCCGGTAGCTCTTCGACCTCCGTCAACTCCACCTGCTCCACCGGCTGGATGACCAACTGCGCAATCTTCTCCCCGCGCCTTACGTAGATGGGCTCGTCGGGGTCGAGGTTGACGCAGGCCACCCTCAGCTCCCCTCTGTAGCCGGAGTCAATCAAGCCGGGCGCGTTTGCGAGAGCCAGGCCCGCGGCCAGAGCGCGGCCGGACCGTGCGTGGACGAAGCCTGCGTATCCCGGCGATATCGCGACCGCGATCCCGGTTCCGATGGCGGCCCGCTCCCCCGGCTTCAGGGTGACATCCTCGGCAGCGATGAGATCGAGCCCCGCATCGCCTGCCCGCGCGTAGGCCGGCAACGGAAGATCTGGGTCGAGCCTCTTGACCTCGATCTTCACGGGCTCTCTTCGGCTCCCTGCTTGGGCGGTGACTTCTTGAGGAGAAGGCCGAGCTCGCGCTCGAAGTCGGTGAGCTCCTGGAAGTCCTTGTACACCGAGGCGAAACGCAGGTAGGCGACCTCGTCGAGCAATCGCAGGCGCTCCAGCACCTCTCGGCCGATCTCTGCAGAGGGAACCGGTCTTCGCCCGTCGGCGCGCATGGCTTCTTCGACGTCATCCGCGATCGACTCGACCTCGGACTGGGTGATGGGCCGGTTCTTGCAGGCACGGTTGAGCCCCTCGATGATCTTGGTGCGATCGAACGACTCCTCGACGCCCCCTCGCTTCGCAACCAACAGGGGCACCTCTTCTGCCCTCTCGAAGGTCGTGTAGCGACGACCGCAGGCGATGCACTCCCGACGCCTTCTGATGGCGCGGCCCTCTTCGGCCAGCCGTGAGTCGATGACCTTGTCTTCCTCTGAGGTGCAGTAGGGGCAACGCATGGCCGGCGCCGGCTAGACCGCCTCGGCGTCCTCCTCTCGAAGCCTCTTCAGCTGGTCGCGCAGCTTCCTGACATCCGATTGGTAGTGATCGACGTTTTCCACCTTGGCCGGACCTTGCGGCTGAGGCTTCGCCTTCGGCTCCGCGCCGCACAGTGGGCAGCGGGCGGGACCGAGCCTCAGCTCAGCCCCGCACTCGCTGCATCTCTCGACGCCCATCGCCCTTAGGAGCAGCCGCTCGTTGATCCGCACGAGGGACATGCGAAGCAAGATCCCGCGGGGTTCATCTGCACGCCGCACTGTCCACAGAAGGGCAAAGCATCGTTGTGAGCACTCGCCACCGGGCCCAGCACGATGACGGATTCATCCGATGGATGACCGTTGCCATTCCCGTGGCCGTTGGTGGCTTGACCGTCGCCGGATTCGAGCTTGGTCTCGATCTCGAGTTGCCGTTCCCCCGCGGTCCTGATGCCGAGAGCGTGACGCTCGGATGGGCTCAGGTACTCAAGGGCCAGCACCCTAAAGACGTAGTCGAGGATCGAGGTTGCGATCCTGAAGTCGGAGTCATCCGTCATGCCCGAGGGCTCGAAGCGGGTGTTGACGAACTGCTTGACGTAGGCAGACAACGGCACGCCGTACTGGAGTCCCATCGAGATCGAGATGGCGAACGCATCCATGATTCCGGCGAGCGTCGAGCCCTGCTTCGCGACCTTGAGGAAGATCTCGCCCACGGTGCCATCGGGGAACTCGCCCGTCGTGATGTAGCCCTCGGTGTCTGCGACACGGAACTTGATCGTCTTTGAGGTGCGCTTCTTGGGGAGCCTGCGTCGGACCGGCTCCGGCAGAGCCGTCTTGGGGATGTCAGCCTTGTTGTCACCCTTCTTCGTGACTGAAAGAGGCTGGCCCATCTTGCAGTTGTCCCGGTAAAGGGCGAGGCACTTAACTCCCAGACGCCACGCTTCGATGTAGGCGTGCTCGACGTCTTCGACCGTGACGTTCTCTGGCAAATTGACAGTCTTGCTAGCCGATCCGGACAGGAACGGCTGGATGGCAGAAAGCATCTTGATATGCCCCATGTAATGGATGCTTCTCTCGCCCATTGCCGTATCGAAGACCGTCAAGTGCTCCTGCTTCAAGTGGGGGGCGCCAACGACGTGGGAGTTCCCGTCGATGTAGGCGACGATGTCCAAAATCTGTTCGTCGTCATAGCCGAGCTTGCGAAGTGCTTTGGGAACGGTCTGGTTAACGATCGACATGGTGCCGCCGCCGACGAGCTTCTTGGTCTTCTTCAGCGCCAGGTCAGGCTCGATGCCCGTCGTGTCACAATCCATCAAGAGCGCAATGGTGCCGGTCGGCGCGGCCACTACGGCTTGAGAGTTTCGATACCCATAAATCTCGCCCAGACTGACGGCCTCATCCCAAACTTGCGTGGCCTCCGAAAGAAAGACAGGTGGCACCACAGCGCTGCGAATCTGATGAGCCGCGTCGCGATGCTTGTTCATAACTCGAAGCATCGGATCGCGGTTTCTATCGAAGTCATCAAATGCGCCGACGCGCTTCGCAATACGAGCCGAAGTGGCGTAGCAATGGCCAGTCTGAATGGCTTGAAGCGACGCAGCAACGGCGCGTCCATGATCGGAGTCGTATGGCAGTCCCATCGCCATCAAGAGGGCGCCGAGGTTCGCAACCCCTTGACCGAGTTGGCGCATCCTCAGCGAGTTATCTCGAATCTTCTCTGTTGGATAGTGCGCAAAACCCACAGAGATCTCTTGTGCGAGGAAGAGAACTTCGACCGCGTGCTTGTAGGACTCGATGTCAAAGTCGTCGTTCTCATCGAGAAACTTCAACAAATTGATGCTGGCCAAGTTACAAGATGAGTTATCGACATGAAGGAACTCGGAACAAGGATTACTTGCTGTGATTGGGCCGGTGTTGGGGCAGGTATGCCAGTCGTTGATGGTGGTGTCGTACTGAATCCCGGGGTCCGCACACTCCCATGCAGCTTGAGCGATCTCGCGGAACAGCTCCTTCGCCTTCAAGCGCTCGATTGTCTCGCCGGTGGTGACAGCCTTGAGGTCCCAGTCACGATCTTCAATCACCGCTTGCATAAACTCGTCCGTCACTCGAACTGAGTTGTTTGCGTTCTGGTATTGGATCGAGTGGCTGTCCTTGCCGTCGAGGTCCATATCGAAGCCGGCCTCGCCCAGAGCACGAGCCTTCTTCTCCTCGAGTGCCTTGCACCAAATGAAGTCTTTGATGTCAGGATGATCCACGTTTAGTACGACCATCTTGGCCGCCCGTCGGGTGGCTCCACCCGACTTGATGGTTCCTGCAGAGGCATCCGCGCCCCGCATGAAGGAGACAGGGCCAGACGCTGTGCCTCCGGAACGCAGGTGCTCCCTCGAAGAACGCAGCTTGGAGAGGTTGAGCCCCGACCCTGATCCGTGCTTAAAGATCAGCCCCTCTTCGACATACCAGTTGAGGATCGAGCGCATCTCGTCCTCGACCGAAAGTATGAAGCAGTTGTGGACCCGCAAGTTGCCCGATAGGTATTCCCCACTCTCGGTCTGGATGTCGTAGACCGGCATTTCGCCTAACGGCTCGATACGAGCGATCTCGAGCTGTTTGGTCTGGTGCGAGGCGAGGCCCGGCAGAAGCAAACTGTCCTCGACTCTCTTGGACTTTGCCCGGTCGACGAAGCCGATCTCGTCCGCAAAGATCCGCCGGTCACCAGCCGTCTGGATACCGATTGACCAGCATCCCTTGCGGTCGCTCCGACTGTCCGGCTTGAAGCTCACCCGGGCGAATATGCCGAAGCGGAGCAGCAGGTGCTGGATACCTCGAATGAGGGGCTCCGAGATCATGTCCACACTGATTCGAGCCGTGCGCTCACGAACCGACACGCTGCCTTCAGCCTGGAAGATGCTCTTGAGGTACGCGGCCACAACCGGCAGGGGGGCAGTAAAGAGGTGACTAGGGACCTCCATGGCGACGCCACGCGCCATGAGCCCCCACTTGTCCACGAAGTGCTGAAGTTGTTTGCCGTAGAGGCGCGTGCGACGGCAGTCGAGCGCCTCATTCTGTGTAACCACCTTGCGCTCGTGTCGATGGACGTCCGGGAACACCCCGTTGAGCGCGCCGGTGACCCACTCCAACTCGTCGTCGTTGACGGTCATCGCTTCAATCGTCAGCGACCTATTCGTGCCGGCATACCGGCCGACGAAGCCGTCCGATTGCAACCAACCGGCGAGCGCGGCCTCGGAGATTTCGCGGATGTTGATCTCGGACTCGCCGTAGGACTCGCGACGGTGCCACTCGAGCGCATCTCCCGGCTTCAACTGACCAGCCGGAGTGAAACGGCCCCCCTTTTCGCTCGTCCGTTTCCACACGAGGTGATCCGCGGTTACGTCTAGCGTATGGCCGGCTTTGGTGGTGATGCGTAGAACTTCCTTCGTTCCGTTCGCTTTTGTTGCGACGATCTTGGTGATTCCCTCGGCGTCATACACCTTGGTCCCCACCGCGTCGTCCTCCACTAGCTTGCCGATGGGGATCAAGCCGGCAGGGGTGCTCACCAAGGCGTCGTACGGCTGGCACGCGCTCACTTGCTCTTCGCCTTTCGGGCGCCAGCCGACGTTGAACCACACCGGTGAGTTGAAGGCCGCCTTTTGGTTGACGAGCAGGTGGGTGAGCTCGTCCTTGAAGATGGCGGCCTCGGCATCGTCGCCGAAGTAACCGCGGGCGAGGCCTTCCTCGTGGTAGCGGTTGACGACACGGTCGATCATCTGCTTGACGCTGCGCTCACGCTGCGGCGTCCCGGGCGATCCCCGGAAGTACTTCTGGGCGGCGATATTGGTGGCGTTCTGGGACCACGACTTCGGGATCTCGACGCCCTTTTGCTCGAAGGCGATCTCACCGGTGCGGTAGTTCTGGATGACGGCGTCCCTGAGCTCCCACTCGATCTCGTCGTAGGGGTGAACGCCTTCGGTTGTGAAGTGCCGCTTCAGCCGAAGCTCGGCATCGATCTCCCGTGATCCGGGAGCGGGTGTGACCGCCTGAGACACGTACGAAACCCCCTTCCGACGACCCTCGAGGTCGCTATCAGATTATCCCCCAACACCAGATGTAGCGACGGAGTAGCGAAGCGGCACAACATCTGGGGTACTTACGACCTTGTAATTACGCACCTGTAGAGAGGGGAAGTCAAGGCAAAGGGCTAAGAAATCCCTTCTATTTGGGAAGGATGATCCGCTCGCCGGCCTGCAGGCTGCCGTCCAGGTGGTTGAGGCTCTCCAGCTCCTGAATGTAGGCGCGTGGATCGGCATCGCTGGGCGCATATCGGGAGGCCAGGTCCCACAACGTCTGCCCCGGCTCCACCACGACCGCGCTCGGAGCTCTTGTCCTGGAGGCGGTCGGCAGCTGCGGGGAGTCGCCGCCCCACGTCACCAGAACCGCAACTGCCAGCGCGCCGATGGCTGCGACAAGCCGGCGCCGACGAACCTGCATCTCCAGGCGGCGGCGCCTGCCCCGTGCGCGCTCCACCGGGAACCTGACGACGACCGACCCTGTCGTGAGGTTCAGATCCTCTCTTCGGACTGCCATTCTCTCTCCTTCGGTCCCTCGCTTTGCCCTCGACTCCTGAGAGCAAGCTAGCGACGGTGTGAGACAAGTTTTCGTTCCATCCAGGCGACCGGTAGTGCCGCCCGAACGCGTGTTCGCTATATTAGGGGAACGAGTGTTCGATGACAAGACCCTTTATCGAACGTGTGTTCTTGCAAGTGGCCCCGTCCTGCCGTAGGCTGACAGAGTCTCGAGTTGCCCATCACCCGGCGAGGAGGAACAAATGGTTCAGGGGCTGACCGACCGCCAGCACCAAGCGCTTTCGTTCATCGCCGAGACCGTCGGCGACCGTGGTTATCCACCGTCAGTGCGGGAGATCGGCGAAGCCCTTGGCCTCGCGTCGAGCTCCACCGTCCACTCCCACCTCCAGGCGCTCCAGAAGAAGGGGTTTCTTCGGATCGACCCGACCAAGCCGCGTGCGATCGAGGTCCTCTACGACGCCGATACCGGTCTGGCGCAGGAACGCTCCCCCGCTCGCTCGGTGCCGTTGCTGGGGCGCATCGCGGCGGGTACGCCGATCATGGCCGAGGAGCACGTCGACGAGATCTATCCACTGCCCGCCGAGTTCGTCGGCGATGGCAACGTCTTTATGCTCGAGGTGGCGGGCGACTCCATGATCGAGGCAGGGATCTTCAACGGCGACTACGTCATCGTGCGCCAGCAACCGACCGCTCACTCGGGTGAGATCGTCGCCGCCATGATGCCGAGCGACCACAGCGACACCGCGGAGGCAACCGTCAAGACCATCCGCCACCGGGGCTCGGCCGTCATCTTCGAGCCGGCTAATCAGGCCCTGGAACCCTTCGAGGCCCCCCCAGGCACGGAGATCCTGGGCAAGGTCGTGGCCGTCTTTCGCAAGCTGTAGCTTCGAGCTTCCCTCTGGCGCGCGATCAGAAATTTCGGGCGACGCCTCCGGCAAGGCGGAAATTACCGATTAGCTCCTGCGACGAGCCGCCGCCGCGCAGAACCGCAAGGTTGTCCACTGCGATCTCCCAGTAAAAGTCACGATCGGCAAGCCGTCTGGCGATCGACCAGACGTCGACTTCAGGGGAGTCCGCCTCCAGCAGAGTGATGTGCGGAATCCAGTTTCCCGGGTGGTAGTGGACATCTTGATCGCGTGACAACGAAGCAATCGCGCTCCAGACTTGCTTGTGGAAGCTAGTGAGTTCGGGTCCTCGGACGACCGGGATGTAAAGGACCGGGTGAGGTCCGGTGAAGACGCCGAGACCGCTGGTCCTGACAACTAGCGCTCTGGAGGCGGCCGCCAGGTCGCCCAGAACGGCCTCGAGCCTCGCCAAGTCGTAGTCGCCAGCCACGTGATAGGTGACATGGGGCCATGGGGAGACGCCGCCTGGGCCTGCCTCTTCGGCAACTTGTGCGGTGAGCTCCAGAATGTTCGAGGAATGCCCTTCGTCCAACAGCGACGCCACGCCGGTCGGCGGAGTTGAGACGGCTGGAGACGACCCGATCAAGCGGGGGCGGGAGCGAGGTAAGAGTTGAAGTCGGACAGCGACTCGTGGGCAATACGGGCGACCAGGTGCGTGCCTTTCTCCGTATATGACTCGGACAGGACCTCGCCCTCGTCGTGAATCCGGGCGACGAGCTCCCCTCGCTCGAACGGGATGTCGAGCTCAACCTCCACCTTCAAGCGGGACAGCTCCTCTGAGATGCGGATGAGCAAGTCGTCGAGCCCCGCCCCGGTGCCGGCCGAGCAAAACACTGCCTCGGGCCAGCGCCCGCGCAGCTTATCGAGCTCGACCTCCGACAGGAGGTCGACCTTGTTCATCATCAGCAGCGAAGGGGCCGCGGCTGCCCCGATGTCGCGCAACACCGCGTTCACCGCGCCGATCTGCCTCTCGGGGTCGCGTCCGGCATCCACGACGTGCAGCAAGAGAGTTGCCTCTTTCACCTCCTCGAGAGTCGATCGAAAAGCCTCGACCAGCTGGTGCGGCAGCTTCTTCACGAAGCCGACGGTGTCGGTCATCAGCGCATCCCGCCCGAAGGGAAGCTGCAGCCGGCGCGTGGTGGGGTCGAGAGTGGAGAAGAGTTGGTCCTGGATCAACACGTCGGCGTCCGTCAGCCGCCTCAAGAGAGTTGACTTGCCCGCGTTGGTGTAACCAACCAGCGCGACGACGGGAACCCTTGATTTGGTGCGGCGATCACGCTTCAGCCTCCGCGTCCTTTGCAGATCGTCGAGGTCCTTTTTCACCCGCTGGATACGCCTCAGGATCGCCCGGCGCTCGGATTCGAGCGCGGTCTCACCCGGCCCCCTCGTCCCGATGCCACCGCCGAGGCGGGAGAGCACGTCTCCCCAGCCGCGCAACCGCGGGAGCCTGTAGTTGAGCTGCGCGAGCTCGACCTGAAGCTTGCCCTCGGCGCTGCGCGCATGCTGCGCAAAGATGTCCAGGATCAAACCGGTCCGATCGACCACCTTGAGCCCTCGTTCGGCAAGCGGGTTCACACCTGCGATGTCTTCGAGATTCCTTCCCTGTGCGGGCGTCAGCTCGTCGTCGAAGATGAGGACGTCGGCGTCCAGTGCCGACGCGAGCTGCACCGTCTCTTTGGCCTTGCCCTTTCCCAAATAGGTAGCCGGATCGGGGGTCCCGCGCCTCTGCAGAAGTCGATCAACGGTGTCTGCGCCCGCCGTCTCTGCGAGCGCCTCGAGCTCGTCGAGGGACCACTCGGCCTCCTCACTGGACGAGCCTGCGAAAGCTGCCCCGACGAGGACTGCTCGCTCCCGCTCGGGCCTGGTTTGCTGGGGCTTGAACCGGCCGCTCAGGTGACGACCTTCCTCAGACGCTCGACGCCTTCTCGAAGGCGTTCGTCGGAGATGGTGAGTGAGAACCTGACGAAGCCCTCGCCCGAGGGGCCGTATCCGGTGCCGGGGGCGACGACGATGTCCGCCTGGTCGAGCAACAAGGTCGTGAACGACTCGGAGGTGTGGCCCTCGGGAACCGGTACCCAGACATAGATGGAGCCCTTGGGGGGCTCGGCCTCGACGCCCATCGACCGCAGCCCGTCGCACAGCAGGTCCCGGCGACGGCGGTAGGTGGCGACGCAATCGGCCACGTAGTCCTGGGGGCCGGCAAGAGCGGCGATGCCGGCCCGCTGCACGGCGTCGAAGATGCCGGAATCGATGTTGGTCTTGAGGCGCTTCATTGCCTCTATCGCCTCAGGTGCGCCGGCAACCCACCCGATGCGCCATCCGGTCATGTTGTAGGTCTTCGACAGGGAGTGGAACTCTATGGCGCAGTCCATCGCTCCATCCACCTCGAGGACGCTGGGCGCCACATAGCCGTCGTAGGTGATCTCGGTGTAGGCCGCGTCGTGAGCGAGGAGGACGTCGTTGGCGAGACACCACTGGACCGCCTGCTCGAAGAACTCCTTGGTTGCAACGGCAGCCGTGGGATTCGACGGGTAGTTGAGCCACAGCACCTTGGCCCGGCCGACCGCGTCCGCCGGGAGCGCGCCGAGATCGGGCAAGAAGGCGCGCTCCCGTGTCAGGGGCATCAGCACAGGAGTGCCTCCCGCGAGCAACGTGCTCGTCTCGTACACCGGATAGCCGGGATCCGGAACCAGCGCCACATCATCGGAATCGATGAATGCGATCGGGAGATGAAAGATGCCTTCCTTGGAGCCGACGAGTGGCTGGACCTCTTCTTCGGCGTCGAGCTTCACCGCGAAACGCTGGTGGTACCACTCTGCGATCGAGTCACGGAACTCGGGCATCCCCGTATAGGAGGGATAGCGGTGCGTCGCCGGGTCGCGTGCGGCTTCTCGGAGAGCCTCAACGACATGCGGGGGCGTCGGGAGGTCGGGGTCCCCCACGCCAAACGAGATGATGTCCGCCCCTCGCGCTTGGGCCGCGGCCACCTTGCGATCGATCTCCGCAAAAAGATACGGAGGCAGCTTCTCTATACGACGAGCCGTCTTCAAGCCTGTGCGTATTCCTCGATATCGACTTCGCCCCCGAAGCTGCGTACCGCGGGTCCGGTCATGAAGACGGAGGTGCGCTCGTGCACCGATCCGTTCCATTCGATGACGAGCTCTCCGCCGGGAAGCTCGACGGTGACTCGTCCGTCGGTCTCGTGCAGGAGCCGGGCCGCAACCCCGACCGCGCAGGCCCCCGTGCCGCACGCGAGCGTCTCTCCTGCTCCCCGCTCCCACACGCGCATCCGCATGCGCGAAGGAGACTCGACGCGGGCGAACTCAACGTTGGTCTTGTTGGGGAACAACTCGTTGGTCTCAATCACAGGTCCTAGCTCTTCGACGGACACTGCGTCCGGTTCGTCGACAAAGATGACGGCGTGGGGGTTGCCCATGGACAGACAGGCTGCCTCTAGCACGCCGTCCTCCAGATCGACCTTGGCGTGGAGGGCGTCGGGCCCCTCCCACCTCACGGGGATGTCGGCGGGAACGAAGATGGGCGGTCCCATGTCGACCCGGACCCTGTCGCTCTCGACAACCTCGACGATCTTGATGCCAGCCCTCGTCGCGACCTTGACTTCGGAAGAATCCGTGAGGCCCTCGGCGCGTGCAAACAGGGCGAGACAGCGGATGCCGTTACCGCACATCTCGCCCACCGACCCGTCCGAGTTGACGTAGTCCATGAAGAAGTCGGAACCATCCCGGCCCGGGGCAACCCGTATGACGCCGTCCCCTCCGACGCCGAACCGTCGGTTGGAGAGAGACCGCACGAGCTCTGGAGTCAACGACAAGGAGTCGTCCATATCGGCCAGCATGATGAAGTCGTTACCGATGCCGTGGTACTTGGCGAATCTCATACCCTTACGGTAACCCCAATGACGCACGGAAAAATTCCACCATTGCTTCAACCGGCGGCCGGCTCTCGCTTGCCTCGAACCATCTGACACGGGGGTCCGATCTGAACCACGACTCCTGACGCCGCGCGAAGCGCTTGGTGGCCTTCACGATTGCTTCCACGACCTCTTCTTCGGTCGCATCGCGTGGCCGCTCGAGGACCTGGCGGTACCCGAGCGCCTGTCTTGCCGTCCGGCCCATGCCTTGCTCGGCTAACGACTCGGCCTCGACGATGAGGCCCGCGCCGATCATGGCGCGGACCCTGTCTTCTATGCGAGCGAACAGCTCCGGGCGCGGTCTTGTCAGCCCCGCCACCGCGAGCTCGTAGCGGCTCTCGTAGCGATCCCAGGAGTCGTTTGCAGAAAAGGGCTGCCCCGTGACCTCTATCACTTCGAGCGCTCGCACGATTCTGCGGGCGTTGCCCGGCTCCATGCGCGACGCCGCCACTGGGTCCTGTTGCTCCAGGCGCCGGTGAAGCGCCTCCGGGCCCGACTCCTCGACCTCGCTCTCGAGCCGCATCCTCACCGGCGCAGAGCGAGGGGAAAGTCGAGGTCGTCGACGACCGAGCGGAAGTAGAGGCCCGAGCCGCCCACTAACAGGGGAAGACGGCCGCGAGCGGAGATGTCTGTGACGGCCTCCCGAGCGGCTCGCTGGAACTCGGCGACGGTGAGGTCGTGCCACGGGGGCCAGCGATCGAGCAGGTGATGCGCCACCCGCTCCTGCATGACAGCGGTGGGCTTGGCGGTGCCGATGTCCATGCCCACATAGGTCTGCATGGAGTCGATGGAGATGATCTCGGCGCCCAGGGCGATCGCCACCTCGACCGCGACCTCACTCTTGCCGGCTGCGGTGGGACCGACTATGGCGGCCACTCGAGTCATGCCGTCACCCGGCAAGCACGCAACCGACTCCCACCGCCGGTGCTAATTACAGGAGGAGCAGGTTGCCTCCCCGCTGGTGCGGCGGCGAGCGGCAAGGACAGGCGCCTGCGCGCCGGCTCGAAGGAATGCCCGACCGGAATCCTCCAGGAAGTGAGGATGCACCTTCGATATTCGAACCGTCCTGAACGATCCCTCTGGAGCAGGGCCCGAGTCGAAGTGGACGAGCTTGTTGGTCCTGGTACGTCCGCTCAGCCTGGCGGGGTCCTTCTTCGACGGCCCTTCGACGATCACTTCCTCGATAGCATCGAGGTGGCGCTGGTTCCGCCTGAAGGAGATGGCGTCTTGAAGCGAGGTCAACCGCTCGTAACGCTCCTGGACGATCTCCTTCGGAACCTGGCCGCCGTAAGTCGCGGCCTCCGTCATGGGCCGGGGTGAATACTGAAAGGTGTACGCCGAGTCGTACTGCACTTCCTCAACGAGCGTCAACGTCTCTTGGAAGTCCGCTTCGGTTTCTCCAGGGAAGCCCACGATGATGTCTGTCGAGATGGCGACTTCCGGCAGGGCGTCGCGAACCATCTGGACCTTGTCGAGGTAGCGCTTGCGCGTATAGGCGCGCTTCATCCTCTTCAGAACTCTGTCGGAACCCGCCTGCACGGGCAAGTGAATGTGCTCGCACACGGTTCGGCACTCCGCCATGGCCTCGACGGTGTCCATTCTGAAGTCCTTGGGATGGGGGCTCGTGAAACGGACTCGTTGCAGTCGGTCGACGCGGTCCAAGGCCCGCAACAGCTTGGCGAACAGCGGGGTTCCATCGAGGTCGCGTCCATAGGAGTTCACGTTCTGGCCGAGCAGGGTGATCTCGACTACGCCATCGGCGACCAGCTCCTGCACCTCGGACACGATGTCGCCCGTTCGCCGGGACACCTCCACCCCTCGAACCGAGGGCACGATGCAGAAAGTGCACGAGTTGTTGCACCCGATGGAGATGGACACCCACGCGTGCCAGCCGGATTTTCTGCGGGCCGGGAGCGCCGAGGGAAACACCTCTGTCTGTTCGAGGATCTCGAAGGCCGGGCCGGTCTCGGCTTCTCGCAAGAGGCGTGGAAGGCTCGCCAGGTTGTGGGTGCCGAGCACGACGTCGACATAGGGCGCTCGCTGCTGAATGATGCTCTTGTCCTTTTGCGCCAGGCATCCGCCCACGACGATGCGCAGGTCCGGGCGGACGTCCTTCAGCGCTTTCATGTGTCCCAGGTTGCCGTACAGCTTTTGGTCGGCGTTCTCGCGTATGCAGCAAGTATTGAAGAGCACCACTGAGGCATCCGCGGGGCATCCACCTTCGCGTAGCCCTCGGCCTCGAGCATGCCGGCAAGGCGCTCGGAGTCGTGCTCGTTCATTTGACATCCGAACGTCCGGAGGTAGTAAGTGCGGCTCGGTTTCACCCTGTCTCCTCCGACGTGCGGAGGTAGTAACTGCGTGCGCTCATTGAGCTCGAGCCTACTTGGCGTACGCGGACTGCCTCAGCTCCCTGATCACCATGATCCTGATCTGTCCCGGGTACTGGAGCTCCTCCTGGATCTTCTTGGCTATATCTCTGGCCATCACCTCGGCCTGAAGATCGTCGACCTCTCCCGGCTTCACCATGACCCTGACTTCGCGGCCCGCCTGCATGGCGAAGACCTTGTCGATGCCGTCAAACTCCATCGCGATCTCCTCGAGACGCTCGAGGCGTTTGACGTAGGTCTCGAGCGTTTCCCGTCGAGCGCCGGGACGAGCCCCAGAGATCGCATCGGCGGTCTGAGTGATCACTGCCTCGATCGTGCGGGGCTCGACCTCGTTGTGGTGTGCCTCGATCGCATGACAGACCTCGGGCCGCTCGCCAAGCCGTCTTGCGATCTCGGCACCGATCAGAGCGTGACTCCCCTCAACCTCATGCGTCACCGCCTTGCCGATGTCGTGCAGCAGGGTGCCACGCTTGGCCAACGCGACGTCGGTGCCGAGCTCCGCAGCGATCATCCCCGCGATGTGTGAGGCCTCGACCACATGCCTGAGCACGTTCTGCCCGTAGGAAGTGCGGAACTTGAGCCTGCCGAGCACCCGCACCAGCTCGGGATGCATATCCGTGATGCCGGTCTCGAGAACGGCCCACTCGCCGCCTTCCCGGATCTCTCTCTCGACCTCAGTCTTCGATTTTTCGTGCATCTCCTCGATGCGGGCGGGTTGGATCCTGCCGTCACCGATCAGACGCTCGAGCGTCAGGCGGGCCATCTCCCTGCGAATCGGGTCGAAGCATGACAAGACGACCGCCTCGGGGGTGTCGTCGATGATCAGGTTGGTGCCGGTGGCGGCTTCGAAGGCGCGGATATTGCGACCCTCCCTGCCGATGATGCGGCCCTTCATGTCTTCGCTGGGCAGCGTCAGCGTGGTGACGGTCGCCTCGGTGGTGAGCTCGGAGGCAACCCGCTGCATTGCGGTCGCAATGATCTTGCGCCCCCGCTTGTCCGCTTCCTCCCTCGCCTTGGCCTCGATGTCTCGGACGATCACCATCGCGTCTCGCTTGGCCTCGTCCTCGATCTGCTCCACGAGGGCCTGCCTCGCGTCCGACGCAGTCATACCGGCGACCCTCTCGAGCTCCACGCGGGCGCGTGCCGCCAGCTCGTCCAGCTCGGCCCTCGCCCGTTGGAGGTGAGCCTCTTTGTCCTCCATGGACTGCTCCTTGCGGTCGAGCGAGCTGGCCCTCGTATCGAGCGCCTGCTCCCGGCCCGCAATGCGGTCTTCCTTCTTATCTATCTCTGCGCTTCGCCTCTTGAGGTCGGCTTCGGCCTCCGTGCGCATGCGGTAGATCTCGTCCCTTGCCTCGACCAGTGCTTCTCGCTTGCTCGAGTCCGCCTCTCGGGAGGCATCGGCCAGGATGGCCTTCGCTCTCGCCTCCGCCGAGTCGACCTCGCGCTCCGCCATGGACCTTCGGGCCACATAGCCGGCGACTGCACCTGCGAGCAGACCAAGGACAAGACCGATTGCGATCTCCATGTCCGCTCCTTTCCACACCCCTGGGGGCCTGGCGCGCCGACTGCCGGGCACAGGCCCGGCACGAGCGAAAAGGCGAGGGTGGCCTAGCTACCGAGATGCAATCGAGGAGGGCAGGTCAGCCCTCGATACAGCGTCGTGCGTCTTGACTTCGGGTGCCTGCAGTTCGTCGGTAACGGGGACATAAGCTGCGAATCTCGCTTTTCGTTCGTACCTTTTGGGAAGTGTTGCCATTGTGCTTGTCTTCCCATGGTACGCCGTTGGGAGCCGAGGGGCGCGCATTCCCCTGGTGGCGGAGCCTCACCCGACGGTCGTGAAGGTCCCCGTGGCGAAGGTGATGAGATCGCCGCCGTCCTCCTGCACCACCTCGGCCTCGACAACCGTGAAGCGCTTGCCCTGCTTGTGAACCCTGGCCGTGGCGATGAGGACACCGGGCCTGCCTGGCTCCAGATAGTTCACCTTGATCTCGACCGTGACTGGAGTCTGCCCGTCCGCGGTGGTGGCGACGGCTTCCCCCATGGCGGTGTCGACGAGGGTCGCCACGGCGCCTCCATGCACCGTGCCCGAGGGATTCAGGTGGGCATCGCCCGCCTCAAATCTCAGGCGGGCCTCGCCCTCAACGGTCTTATCCACCTCGATGCCCAACAGCTCTCGGAATCCGCTCATCCCTGCCCTTTCAAGAAGTGTCAAGTGTCGATAGAACGTACCGGGCCCTCGCGGCGACTGGGACCGGGACTCGGCCGGAGTGAGCTCTAGTCCCAGCCCTCGGGAGGCAGCACGGCCCTGGCTCCAGCGCTCGACGACTCGGCAGAGAAACCTCTTCTGAGCAACATCTGTTGAAGACGGAGGCCCTGCTGCTCAAGGGGAAGCCGAGCAACCTTCCGCAAGAGTTTGGAGGCAACCTCGACCGCCTGGCGCTCCTCGTCCGGGGCGGTGTCTGCGACCGCCGCCTCGGCCAGCTCTCGTGAGATCCCCTTGCCGGCTAGCTCGGCCACCAGGAGCGCCCCGGCCCTGCCGCGGGTTCTGGACCTCTCCTTGATCCACGCTCGAGCGAATGCTTCGTCATCGAGCAGCCGCAGCTCGATCAACCGGTCGACCACCTCGTCGACCAGCGCGTCGCCATAACCTGCGTCCCGGAGCTTGGTGCGGACCTCGCGCACGGTCCTGGGCCTGAAGGCGAGGAAGCGACCGGCTCTGGTCATTGCCTCCTGCCGGAGACCCGTGTCATCCGGCTCGTCCAGTGGAGGCCGCAGCGCAGAAAACGCTTCCTGATCTCCACTGGACCGTGGGAGCTGCATCCGGGGACCTCAGCCGCTTCCTTAGCCCTGCACTTGGGGAGCCCCCTCTTCGGGGTCGGACTTGAGAAGCCCGAGCTTGTCCTTGATCTTGAGCTCGATCTCGGTGGCGATGTCTGGGTTCTCGGCGAGGAAGGTCTTTGCATTCTCTCGTCCCTGACCAAGCTGATCGTCGCCGTAGATGAACCAGGCCCCCGACTTCCTCACGATGCCTTCGTCGATCGCGACATCGAGCAGACTGCCTTCCTTGGAGATCCCCGAGCCGTACTGGATGTCGAACTCCGCCTTCCTGAAGGGCGCGCTGACCTTGTTCTTGACGACCTTGACCCGAACCCTCGAGCCCACGACCTCGGCCCCGTCCTTCAGCGCGTCGATGCGGCGCACGTCGAGGCGAACCGACGAGTAGAACTTGAGGGCCCGGCCTCCAGGGGTGGTTTCGTTGGAACCAAACGAGATCCCTATTTTTTCTCGAATTTGGTTGATGAAGATCAGGATCGTCTTGGACCGGCTCACGTTTCCGGTCAGCTTTCTCAGGGCCTGTGACATCAGCCGCGCTTGCAGGCCGACGTGGGAGTCCCCCATCTCGCCCTCGATCTCGGCCCTCGGCACCAGCGCCGCCACCGAGTCGATCACGATCACGTCCATGGCCCCCGAGCGAACCAGCGTGTCGGCGATCTCGAGCGCCTGCTCGCCGGTGTCGGGCTGCGACACCAACAGGTTATCGATGTCGACTCCCACGGCCTTCGCGTAGGTGGGGTCCAGAGCATGCTCGGCATCGATGAACGCCACCAGGCCCCCGGACTTCTGAGCCTCGGCTATGACGTGGAGGCTGACGGTCGTCTTACCCGAGCCCTCGGGTCCATAGACCTCGACGATGCGTCCCCGGGGCAAGCCCCCCACCCCCAAAGCCAGATCAAGCGCCAGGGACCCGGTCGACACGGCCTCGACGTTCATGTTCAGCCCGAGGTCGCCCATCCGCATGATGGCCCCCCTGCCGTGCTGCTTCTCGATCTGGGCCAGAGTCATCTCGACGGTGGCGTCCCGTCCCTTGTCGCGACTCATGTCCTTTACGGCGTTGTGGTGGTCCCTGATGCTCGCCACTTAGTCCTCCTGTCCGAGCCCGGTGGGCCCTCTTCGATCCGTCAAGGACCACCCTAGGAAGGGGGTACGACACGAACTGTGGTCTCCACAACCTATCGAACATCTGTTCGGAAGATTAGGATTTGGCCCTAATCACGCCGCCGTAGTTACGGCCCTGTCATTCTATCCCTCCGCGCGTGGAGGCTGCAGAGGCCTTGATCAGCTCGAAGCGCAAGGTCGCCAGCCCGTGACGCTCCCACCTGAGCTGGAAGCGCGACTTGGCAAGGGGCTCGAAGCCCACCACATACCGATCGGCGTGCCCCTTGCTCCACCTTTGGTCACGCTCGGCCAGCTGGAGCATCTCGAAGAAGTAGGGCCTGTGATCGGTCATGACGCTGAGCCTGCCGTTCGGGACCAGGGCGCGGTGCACTTCATCGAGGAAACGCTCCGAAAAGATCCGTCGGTTGCGGAACTTGCGTTTCACATTGGGGTCGGGGAAGTGCAGGTACACGCAGTGCAGCGACTGGGGAGCGAGCAGTGGGTACATCAGCTTGAAGTCGGCGCTCACGAAGACGATGTTCCGCAGGGCAAACGACGAGGCCAAGGCCGCCGCGTTATGTAACGACTTCTTGTGGACGTCGATCCCGACGAAGTTCGTGCCGGGCTCTTTGCGGGCCAGCGCGCAGAGGAACTCCCCGGTTCCGCTCCCCACCTCCAACTCCATGGGGTGGTCATTGCCGAACCAAGAAGCCGAGCTCATCTTGGGGAACCGCTCAGGGTCGTGGAACAGCTCGCTGTTGGACAATTTCAGCAGGTACTTTTCGAGAACTTGCTCATGGGGCGCGGCTGCGTTGAGCCTGGTTTTCCTCCGAGGCATGCGGGTCTCCTTGTCGAAAGAAGAAGAAGGGACGGGTCTGAATCACCACGGCCCAACCGCGCGCCTAAGAGCTCGAGCTTGTGCGGACGCGACAAGGCCGTGGACCCTGAAGGAGGACCCACGGCCTAAGGCTGTATCTCGTCAACCTCAGATTCGGTGGATACGCTCCTTCGGTATCCACCGCTTAGCTGGTGACTTGTTCGAACGATCGTGCATCGCTTACTTCCTCGACAAAGCCGCCTGACAAACCAATTGTAGCAACAAAGGTGTCGACCTCACAGAGCCTCGGTAAGGAGGTCCTGCAGGTCGAGGGGCTCGGTGCCCATCTCCAGGGAGCCGTCGGAAGCAATCGACCATTCGGAGCGGTCCCGATCTCGATAGAGCTCGATGCCGTTGTGGTCGGGATCGTGGAGGTAGATCGCCTCGCTCACCCCATGATCGGCCGCACCGTCGATGCCCCAGCCGGAATCCAGCACTCGCTTGACGGCAATCGCCAGCTCGCGCCGATTGGGATAGAGGATCGCAAAGTGATAGAGGCCCGCAGAGCTGACGGGGGCCGGAGCTGCACCTTTGCTATGCCACGTGTTGAGCCCGATGTGGTGGTGATAGCCGCCGGCCGACATGAACGTCGCGGCGTCTCCGTACCTGGTCGTCGTCGAGAACCCGAGCACGTCCCTATAGAAGCTCTCGGCGCGGTCGAGGTCCGAGACCTTCAGGTGGACGTGTCCGATGCGAGTGTCGGGATGAACGGCGGCGCTCATGTGGGCCTTTCTCCTTTAGTGAGGTGCACAGATGTCAACCCAGCGCGGCGTCGTTTGCATCCCGTCGGGGCACCGTCACATCCCCTCCGAGGGCGTAGGTAGCGACGGGCTCATAGCGCGCCCCGTGCGGATGAAGGCGACTCGAGTAGAGAGCGATGCTGGCAACATCGAAGGGAGCCAAATCCTCAACCGGCAAAGCGGGAAGAGGGGCATCCAATCGGATGGGCGCCTTGAACCGGGCCAGCGTCAGGTGCGGCGTGAAGCTTCGCTTCTCGACGCCATAGCCGAGCTCTTCCAGGGCGACGTCGAGTCCCTCGGCAACCGATCGAAGCACTGAGCCCGGATCGTCGAGGCCCGCCCACAGCACTCGAGCTCTCGTCATGCCGGGAAACACTCCAAGCTCCCAGATACGAACGGGTCCACGCCTAGCGGCACAAGCCTGCGCGACGAGAACCTCTTTCAAAGCGTCCATCGCGCTCAGCGGTGTGTTCCCGAGGAACTTGAGAGTGACGTGCTGGCTTTCAACCGCGGTCCAGCGTGCCCCCTTGAAGCTTTCCTTGTGAGGTTCGACGGCCTCTTGCAGCAGTCTCCGCTGCTCCAGTGGCACGTCGACCGCGACGAACAGGCGCAGCGGCCGCTCGGCCTCCTTCATGATTGATCCAGCAGCCGGCGGCCCAGGTCGAGGGCCGCGGTCACGGCGATGGCCCTGACGTTGGAGCGATCGCCGTAACCACGCACCTTTCTTACCTCCGTCCGCCCCCCGAGAGCCGCCCCCACGAAGATCGTGCCGACCGGTTTGCCGTCGTGCTCATCGGGGCCGGCAACCCCCGTAGTGGAAAGACCCAGGTCCGCGCCGTACTTGCGCGCTGCGGCCTCGGCCAATGCGCGAGCTGCCTGTTCGCTAACCGGGCCCGGCCCCCCAAGGACCGCCTCTGAGAGTCCGGCAACCTCCCTCTTTGACTCCGCCGAATAGCACACCAGCGAACCGAGGAAGTAGTCGCTGGCACCCGGAGCACGGCTGAGCTCCGCGCCGAGCAGCCCGCCCGTCAGCGACTCTGCGGCTGCGACCGTCGAGCCCCGTGCCCTAAGGAGCTGTCCGAGGATCTCCCCGAGCGGCCCGCCCTCTCCTTGCACCGCCGAGGCACCGAGACGCTCTCTCAGCCCCGCTTCAACAGGGGCGATCAGCGCCAGGGCCTCTTGCTCCGATGTCGCTTTGGCGGTCACCCGGACGCGCACCTGGCCCCCGCTCGCCAGGAAGGCGATCGTTGGATTCGTCTGGCCGGCAACGAGGTCCTTGATCTTCTCGTGCGTGTGCGACTCCCCCAGGCCGACCACCAGGATGTGACGGCTCAAGGTGACCGAGTCCCCGCCCCGCCGTTGCAACACAGGGAGCACGGTCTTGACCAGCATCGCCTCCATCTCCCACGGCACGCCGGGAAGAGCGAAGACGATGGAGCCTGCTTGTTCCATATAAAAGCCGGGAGCCGTGCCCTCTGGCTCTATGGGGGTGGCGCCCCGGGGCAGATCGGCCTGCTTGAGGTTCTCCTCCGGCATGACCCGCCCCAAGTCCTCGAAGATCGATCGGATCGTGGCGGCGAGCCGCTCGTCCCGATCGAGCGGGCGCCGTAGCGCGTTCGCGACCGCCTCCGCGGTGATGTCGTCGGGAGTCGGCCCGAGCCCCCCGGTCATAACGACCGCTTCGGCACGAGAGTGCGCGGTCGTCACGGCCGCCTCGATACGTTCCAGGTTGTCCCCCACAACGGTGTGCCACAAGACATCGACCCCAATCGAGGCGAGCGCCGAGGAGATCCTCTGAGCGTTGGTGTTGGCGATCTGACCGAGGAGCAACTCGGTCCCGACTCCTAGGATCTCGGCCCTCAGCGCGCGGGCTCCTTGAATCGTGGTGTCTGTAGGAAGTACTCGGCCCCCGACCACAACGTTGTCGCAAGGGCTATCGCGAGCAATGCCCAGTGACCGGCGTTGATCGATTCCCATGGAATCAACCACCAGCACACCATTGTTATCTGGGTCGCCGTCTTGAGCTTCGCGATGCGCGACGCGGGGAGGCTCCCGCCCCGTCTGACGATCCTGGTTCTCAGCACCTGGACGGCGACCTCCCGCGCCGCGATCACCACAGCCGCCCACAACGGGAACCCGCGGGCGTCGACCAGCACCACCAGCGCCGCTCCAACCAGCAGCTTGTCCGCCAATGGGTCGAGGAACGCGCCGAGCCGAGTGACGGTTTCCTGCCTCCTCGCGAGGTAGCCGTCGAGCGAATCGGATGCCGACGCGACGCCGAACAAGGCGAGGGCAGCCAGCGACGATCCCAGCGAGCGCCCGTATCCCAGAACCAAGAATGCAGGCACCAACGCAATCCTGGAAACCGTGATCCAGTTGGGGAGGTTCATGCGAGTGGAGGCTACTAAGAGCGAGTGCTCAGTGAACGAGCTTGCCGGTCAGATCCGCGCCCAAGTGGCCCGTGATGTCGACCTGCACGTAGTCGCCGACCCTCACGCCATCATCGCTGAAGCGGATCTCGCCATCAATCTCGGGCGCCTCTCTGTGCGAGCGGCCGCTCCACAGTCTTTCTTCGAGGTCGAGGCGTTCGACGAGGGCCTCGAGCCGCCGGCCGACGAGCGATCGCGCCCGTTGTGCCATGAGGTCTTCCGCAAGGATCTGCACGCGCTCGGTCCTCTCGCGCGCAACCGAGGCGTCCACCTGATCCGGGAGGCCGTGGCTGCGCGTGCCCTCCTCCGGCGAATAAGTGAAGACGCCGATCCAGTCGAGCTCGGCGTCGGATAAGAAGTACTCGACCTCCGCCGCCTGATCGTCCGTCTCTCCTGGAAAGCCCATGATGAAGCTGGATCGGATACCGGCGAGCGGATCGAGGTCTCGAATCCGGTCGATCGTCTTCTCGAACCGCGCGCGCCCGCCCCACCGCCCCATGGCCTTGAGAACCTGGGGGGCCACGTGTTGAAGCGACAGGTCGAAGTAGCTTGCGACGACGTCCGACTCGATCATCGTGTCGATCAGCTCGTTGGTTACCCCTTGAGGGTGCAGGTACATGAGCCGCAGCCGCTCGAGCCCGTCGATTCGCTGCAGTCTCTCGAGCAACGACACCAGGTCTCCGGCGCCGATGTCCCGTCCCCACATCACCGAGTCCTGGCTCACGAGGGATAGCTCGGAGACGCCCTGCGCCACCAGCATGCGGGCTTCCTGCTCGATGATCTCGGGCGCGCGCGACCTAAGCTTTCCGCGCATGAGGGGGATCGCGCAGAAGGTGCAGCCCCTGTCGCATCCCTCGGCAATCTTGAGATAGGCCCACGGCGTGCGTCCGAACCGCAAGCGTGGACTCGCTGCCATGGCAGCATCCCACCAGGCCGGATCGAAGCGCGTGCCGGGATCACCATGAACCCTTTGCGCCAGGGTGCCCGCGGCAACCTCGTCAATGATCTCGGACATGCGCGGGTAGGCGGCAAAGTCGACCAGCGCATCGACCTCTGGAAGGGAGTCGGCAAGGTCCTCGGCAGAGCGCGCGACCAGGCAGCCGGTCAACACGAGGCCTTTCAGCCCGTCGGTTCGCTTCAGGTCGGCGAGCGCGAGGGTCTCCTCAATCGTCTCGCGCCGGGCCGGGTCGATGAAGCCGCAGGTGTTGACGAGCACGACCTCTGCACCCTGGGGCTGCTCGGTGACATCGTGTCCCCCCGCCTGAAGCAGGCCCCCCAGGCCCTCCGAGTCGACCGCGTTCTTGGGGCAACCAAGGGTGACTATGGAGACCCGCGCCATGCGCTAGAAAAGGTCCTGAACGTCTTCCGGGATGTTGACGACCGTCGGGCCGACGCCTCCGGGCGGGCCGAGGTTCCTTCCGTTCACGATGAGGTCCACGCCACCCGCATCACCGAGGACGATGTCCATGTCACTCTCTGCCCTGAAAGGCCCCGCGCTGTCCCCCACCTCGAGGGTGATGCCGCCGGGAGTCTTATTGATGCCGTCGGCGGTGATGTCTATCCAGCAACGGCGGCGCGGCGCGGTGATCCTTACCTCTATGCCGTCTGCCAAAGAGATGAGGGCCCCATCGGTAGGCGTGGGTGTCGGTGTCGGCGTAGGCGTAGGGGTCGGTGTCGCGGTCGCAGTCGGTGTCGGTGTCGGTGT
>JAUJNI010000002.1:444962-553935 GCA_030446465.1 Actinomycetota bacterium | reverse complement strand
GTCTCCTCGGGCGGCTCACTCGGTTCGTCCTCGATCGACGCGACAGTGTCTCCGGTCGGTTCCTCCTCCGGCCCGCCGACAAACCCGATCACGCCGAGGATCACCAGGAAGATCGCCGCGAGCGCCGCCGCCACCGCCCAGCTATTCATCGGCTGCTTCTGGCGGGGAACACTCTTGCTTCTGCGCTCGAGCGCCGAGATCTGGGAGGTCTCTGGCCGCACTCTGCCGTAACGGCGATCGAACTCCTCAATCAGCGGCTCTTCGCTGACCCGAAGGAACCTTGCGTAGGTCCTCAGGAAACCGCGTACGTAAGCAGGCGCGAGGAAGTCGAACTCATCGGACTCCATCCGCATGAGGTAGTCGGCTCTTATTCGAGTCTGCTCGGCCGCTCTATCGATGCTGACCCGGCGCTGGCGCCGGGCGTTGCGCAGATAGTCGCCCATCGACGCTTGCGCCACAGAACCTCGTCTTCATAGATGCCGGGGAAGCTTCTGGCTCGCTCATTATAGGCAGCCACCCCCCTAACCCCGCTTGGGGAGGATGGCTCTGCGGCGGGTCGCGTGCTAGACGTTCTCCCTCAGGCCGTGGAGCTCTTCCGGCCTCATGAGGACGTCGCGGGGCTTGGAACCCTGCGAGGCACCCACCACCCCACGCTGCTCGAGCAAGTCCATCAACCTGCCGGCCCGCGCGAAGCCCACCTTCAGCTTTCTCTGGAGCATGGAGGTCGACCCGAGCTGGGAGCGAACGACGAGGTCGAGTGCCTCGTCGAGCAGCTCGTCATCTCCGGCGGAAGCTCCATCGGTAGAGCCGTCGATCATCTGCTCGTCGGTGATCACGCCTTCGACGTAGCTCGGCTCGCTTTGCCGGCGCGCGTGGCCGACAACCGTCGCGGTCTCCTTCTCGGTGACCCACGCCCCCTGAATGCGGAGTGGCTTGGAGGAGTTGGCGTGCAGAAACAACATGTCTCCATGACCCACCAGCTTGTCTGCGCCACCCTGGTCGAGGATCACACGCGAGTCCTGCTGGGACGCAACGCTGAAGGCGAGACGCGACGGGATGTTGGCTTTGATGAGCCCTGTGACGACGTCAACCGACGGTCGTTGCGTCGCGACTATCAGGTGGATCCCGACCGCCCTCGCCATCTGCGCAATCCGGCAGATTGCAGCTTCGACATCCCGAGGGGCGACCATCATCAGGTCCGACAGCTCGTCGACCACCACGAGGATGTATGGGAGCGGCTCGGGGTCGGGCTCGCTCTCGTCGCGCTTGACCACCGCATTTCTCGCAACCGCGTCGTTGTAGAACTCGAGGTTTCGCATCCCGTGGTGCGCCAGAGTCTCGTAGCGCATCTCCATCTCACGTACCACCCAGCCGAGTGCGGACGCCGCCTTCTTCGGCTGGGTCACAACAGGAGTGAGCAGATGCGGCACGCCCGCAAAGTGCGTCAGCTCCACGCGCTTGGGGTCGATCAAGACCATTCGAACCTGGTCGGGTCTCGAGCGAACGAGCACCGAGGTGATGATCGAGTTGATGCAGGACGATTTCCCAGAGTTGGTCGCTCCCGCGATCAACACGTGGGGCATCTCGGTCAGGTTGGTCATCACCGGGTCCCCCGATATGTCGATGCCGAGTGCCACGGTCAAAGGATGCTTGTCGCTCTGAGCAGCTTTCGAGCGAAGCACGTCACCTAACGTGACCACCTGCCGGCTCCGGTTCGGTACCTCGACTCCGATCGCGGAACGGCCCGGGATGGGGGCCAGGAAGCGAAGCTCCCCGGAAGCCAGCGCGTACTTGATCTCGTTCGCCAGCGACAGGACCCGGTTGACCTTCACCCCCGCACCCAGCTCGATCTCGAAGCGGGTGACGGTGGGGCCGGCGGTATAGCCGGTCACCGCCGCGTCGACCTTGAACTGCTCGAGGGTCGCCTCGAGGATCTGGATGGTCTCATCGATCGATCTCTGCGAGATATCGCGCTCTCGTCCGCGCGCCAAGAGGTCGAGCGGCGGCAACTTGTAGGAGCCGGAGTCCCCGACCGGCATTGAGAGCTGCGACGGTTTCCCCGTGGCCACCGGCGCCGGGGCTCTCTCCTTCGTTTCGACCGGTTCTGCTTCGCCGTCTACATCGACGTCCGCAGGGCCCGGATCCTCGGTGTCCTCGTGAAACTCGGTGGCTTCCTCGCCGGTGGCCCCGCCGGAGACAAGGGCCGTGAGGAAAGCCGAGATGCTTGCAAGGCCGCCCTTGATCCACCCGAGTACCCGCGTGGGAGGCGTTCGAGTGATGACCATCAGCCCGGCCGCGAACAACAAGGCCACCACGAGCCAGGTCGCCACCGACCCGATTACGGTCGACGCCGGCTTTGCCGCGAGCGCGCCAAAGATGCCGCCGAATCTCTGCAGCTTCTCGAGCGGCGCGTAGACCGGCTTATTGCCCTGCGCGAGATGGGCCATTCCGGCAACGGCGAGTGCGCACACCGCCGTGCCCGCCAGCAACCGGCCCACTTCCAGACGAGCGGAAGGTATAAGAACCACCAATCCAACGCCCACGAGCACCGGGGGGATGGCCAGGGCCACATCGCCCAAGAACAACGACGTCATGTGGTCGATGCCGGCGCCGACCGGCCCGGCTCCTGCCCTGTAGATGCCCATTCCGGCGATCACGCCGACGAACATCACGACGAGACCCCAGAACTCGGGCGGGGCGTGGGTGACGTGGACGAAGATCCAACGAGGTACGGCGAGCAGCGGATTGGGACGCTTCTTGCGAGCCCTCTTGGCCCGGGGCCGTCGCGCCGCCGCGGCGCGACGCCTGGTAGCGGTCCGCGACCCCGTTGCCGAGCGGCGGGCGGCCGGCGGGGCCTTCCGCTTGGTCGCAGTGGACGTGCGCCTCCCGGCCCCCGGCTTGGGGGCCTTGCTGGTCGACTTGCGACTGGTGGAGCTGCGCCGTGACTGAGTTGCCACCCGGCCTCCTGGAGGGCTAGACGCCACAACTCTAACAATAGTTAACAGAGATAACAGGGAGGAGGGCGTGGAACGCCTTCTTTACGCCAGAAACACCGGTTTCCGGCGTCCTGGGCGTAAAGAACTCCCGACATTCGGCGGTCTTGGACGCTAGGGCCCGGTGAGGCCGAAGCAGTCGAGCTTGCCGTAGCGATCGAGTCCGGGGGCCTCTTTCGTAAGGACCGCGGTCTGCGAGTCAACTTGACTCAGTGACGAAGGATCGACCCACTCGTAAACCGTCTCTGTCGACTCAAACGAGCCGCCGCCGGAAGCGGTGGCCTCGAGCTCGACCAGCTCTGGGGTGGCGTCGCCTTGAACCTCCTCGCAGGAGAGGCCGAAGCGGTGGTTGGCCGCGGCACTGAGGCTGAAGGTCGCCAAAGGGCGTCTCGTATCGTCAAGGCTTCCCTCCCTCGAAACGGGGCGGATCCCATCGGGACGGGCCTGGTAGATCCCCACGAGGCTCCCGGAAGCGCCCAACTCGATCGTGAAGACTTCCGCCTGCCCATCGCCGTTGGCGTCGGTTGCTCCGAGGACCCTGGGAAAGTAGGCGCCCTCCAGCCGGAGGGGCTCCGTGGTCGCCCCCGAGCCAAGCACCACGCTGAGATACCACCGGTGCTCGCTCGGGTCACCCTTATCGGGAATCCCGTAGGAATAGAACCTGTCGGTCACACCGTCACCGTCGAAGTCGTTCTCGACCATCCACGCGCAGCGAGCTTCGCGGGGCAAGTTCGGGTCGTGTTGGGCCCTGAGGTCGTCGGACGGGCAGGGGGCTGCTGGTCCGACCTTGGCGCCTCTGGTCGTCTCGATGGGGCCAGCGGCAGGGGAGGTGGCGGGTCGAGGCCCCGCCGGGTCCCCGCCCGGCAGATCGAGGCGCGGGAGCCCCACGAACAGACCGATCGCCACGGCGGCGGCGACACCGGCCACGGAGCTAGTGACCATCCTGCGCACCCTCGCTCTGCGGACGACCCGGTGTCTCAGGTCGGCGGTCGACCTAACCTCTGTCGCGGCGACATCCAACCGTCGCCTCAGGTCTCGCTCGAAGTCGTCGTGCGTCACCGGCTGGTCCTCAGGTTCTGTCTCAGGGTGGTCATGCCGCGGTTCGTAAGTGACTTCACGGCCACCACCGAACACCCGAGGGCATCGGCGGTCTGCTGTTCCGACAGGTCCTCGTAGAAGCGCAGGACAATCGCAGCTCGCTGACGCTGCGGAAGCGTTTTGAGAGCACCCATGAGCTCATCGCTGTCCTCGAGGTCCGGCAAGACACTGACGTGGCGGGCGGCAAGGTGCTTCTCTCGCTCGACGTGGGCGCGCTCGAGCCTCAGACGGCGGAAGTGGCTTCTGGACAGGTTCACGATCGTCCTCTTTAGGTAGGGCTCGAAAGCGCTCGGGTCACGAAGGTCCTGGAAGCGGCCGACCATGCGCACGAACGCATCCTGGACGAGGTCCTCGGCGAGCTGTCGATTGCCGGTGAGCAAGTAGGCGAGCCTGAGCGCGCCGTCGGCGTGGCGGTCGAACAAGGCCCCCAGACGATCGGCACCCACGCGCTCCATCGAATCGCTCAGTTGGCGGGGAGCCGGCGGGACCACGGACCGAACACCCGCCGCAATCCCGCCACTTTCGATGAGGAGCCCGGCCAACAGAAGAAGTCCCTAGGCCTCGCAGTCCGAGGCGTCTCTCTCGGTTCTCCGGCAGACGTCGTAACCGGGGCCTCCGCTTGCGTAATCGTTGCCGCGGCCCCCGTCGATGCGGTCGTCGCCGCGCGTGCCGTAGAGGGTGTCATTGCCGTCTCCGCCTCTGAGCCTGTCCTCGCCGTCGCGGGTGTGCGATCCGTCGAGCGCTCCGTTGCCTACCAGGAAATCCTGTCCGCGGCCGCCTACAAGGACGTCGGCGCCCCCAGAACCATCGATGTAGTCGTTGCCGGCCCCTGCCCTCATGTAGTCGTTGCCGAGCCCGCCGTTCATGCGGTCGTCGCCGCGGTGATCGTAGATGTGGTCGTCGCCGCGCCCGCCGGCGAGGCTGTCATCTCCATCGCGCATCCGTTGTCCTATGCCACCCCACATGAAGTCGTGACCCCGGTTGCCCTCGAGGTCATCGGTTCCGCCCCCACCGATGACGTTGTCATGGCCCCCTGCTCCCATGATCCAGTCCGCGCCCCGTCCCCCGCAGATGGTGTCGTCTCCACCGCGGCCGTTGACGCGGTCATCGCCGCGCCCCGCCACGATCACGTCAGGGCCCGAGGTGCCCCTCAGCCGGTCGTCGCCACCGGTGCCGGTGATCGTTGCGCTGACGCCAAAGCATGATGCTTGGCCTGCGACGGCGGGCGCCAGCGGAACCGCCGACGCCACTAGAGCCGTGACTGCAAGAAGCGTGACTCGGGCGGTTCCCATGATCGGCCTGCGTGCCATGACCTTGCCTCCTTGTCGAACCGATGAACGAGGTAGAGACGCACGGTTCGGCAGGAAGGTCGCGGTGGGCTAGGAACTTCTGTGAGCCTCGGGCGGAGGTTCCGGCGATGCCTAGATCTCCATGATGACGGGAAGGATCATCGGCCTCCGGCGGGTCTCGTTCCACACGAACTCGCCCAGCGCCCTTCGACAGGTCCTCTTGATCGTCGACCACTCGGTGACTTGCTCGGCCTCGAGACCCTCGAGGGCCACTGCGACTCGGTCGGCCGCCTCTGCGAGCAGCTCTCGTGATTGGTCCATGTGGACGAATCCACGGCTGATCAGATCAGGCCCCGCGAGGACCTCTCCCGTCTGCGAATCGATCGTGACGACACATAGTAGGAAGCCGTCCCCTGCGAGTAGGCGGCGGTCGCGCAGGACAGTCGTTCCGACATCGCCTACACCTAGACCGTCGACCAACACCATCCCCGCCGCAACCCTCTCGCCCGGCCTCACACGGCCATCGACCAGCTCCAGCACATCGCCGTCCTGAACCACCGAGACGTGCGAAGGATCGATCCCCGCGCTTCGCGCGAGCTTGGCGTGGAGCGCCAGATGACGAAACTCCCCATGCACCGGGACGAAGTGACGGGGCCCGACCGCGAGCAGCATGTCGCGCAGCTCATCGACCGCCGCGTGGCCTGAGACGTGGACCGGACTGGTCTCTGCGTGATAGACGTCGACGCCCGCTTTGTATAAGGCGTTGATGACCCGGTGCACGGCCGGCTCGTTGCCGGGAATGGCACTGGCGGAGAGGATCACCGTATCGCCCGTGTCGACCCTCACCTGCTTGTGCTCGCCCGCCGCGATGAGCGACAGCGCGGACAGAGGCTCTCCCTGAGAGCCGGTGCATATCAGCACCGTTATTTCTGGCGGCGTTCGATCGAGTTCGTCCACCTCCATGAGCAGGTCGTCCGAAATGTTCAGGTAACCGAGCTCTCGACCGACCTCGACGTTCGCGATCATCGACCGCCCGATGAACGCGACCCGCCTGCCGGTCTCTTGTGCAACCTCGCAAACCTGCTGAATGCGATGGAGATTCGAGGCAAAGCAGGCGACGATGATCCGCTGCTCCGCCCCCTCGAAGATCGCCCGGAGCGCCTTGCCCACCACCGCTTCCGAAGGAGTGCGACCGGGAGTTTCCGCGTTGGTGGAGTCGGACAACATGAGGTCGACCCCTTGGCGGCCAACCTCCGCGAAGGCCTCCAGATCTGTTCGGCGGCCGTCGATCGGCGTCTCGTCGAGCTTGAAGTCGCCGGTGTAGAGGATGCGCCCGTCGCTCGTGTCGACAACGACCGAGATGGCGTCAGGGATGGAATGGGAGACCGGCAGAAAGCGGCAGTCGAACGGGCCGATCCTTCGGCGGCCCGGCGCCTGGATCTCCACCAGCTCGGGATCGACGCCGTACTCGTCGAGGCGCCGGCGGGCGATACCGAGGGTGAGGGGGGTACCGAAGACCGGTACGTCGAAATCGCGCAGGAACCACGAGAGCGCGCCGACGTGATCCTCGTGTCCGTGGGTGAGCAGAACCCCTTCGCATGCCTGGGGGTCGGCGCGCAGGTATGAGAAGTCGGGCAGCACGAGGTCGACCCCGAGCATCTCCTCGTTCGGGAAGGAAAGTCCGCAGTCGATGACGAGGATGCGTCCGTCGGACTCGACCGCCAGCATGTTGCGGCCGATCTCTCCGACCCCGCCGAGGAAGACGACCTTTGTCAAAGCAGGCCCGCGGCCTCCAGCGCCTGCTCGATCGCCCTTGCCTCTTCCTCCGTCGGCGGCACCAGCGGGAGCCTGGGATCACCGACATCTAGCCCAAGCATCTGCGTCGCGGCCTTCACGGGAATGGGGCTGGCGGTGAGACCCATGATGACGCTCATCAACGGGATGAGGTCAAGGTAGATGCGCTTGGCCTCCTGCACCTTGCCGTCGTTCCATGCAGCAAAGAGCTGCTCGAGCTGCGGGCCCACGAGGTGCGAGCACACCGAGATGATCCCGACCGCGCCGGCTGCAAGGTGCGGCATGAGCATGCCGTCGTCCCCCGAATAGATGGCGAAGTCGTGGTGTCCCGCAGCGTCGAGCTCGGCCCGCAACTTGGCGGTCTCTAATGCGTCGCCCACCGCGTCCTTGTCCGCGACGATGCGCTCGTGCTCGGCGAGCTTCACCATCGTGGACCGCTCGATACGGCGACTCGTCCGACCGGGAATGTCGTAGACGATGAGCGGCACGCTCGATGCATCCGCTATGGCAGTGAAGTGTCTGAGCAGGCCATTCTGCGGGGGCTTGGAGTAGTAGGGGGTGACCACGAGGCACGCGTCTACCCCGCGCTCCCCGGCCTCCTTGGTCAGCTCGATCGACTCGGCCGTGTTGTAGGTGCCCGTCCCCGCAATGACCGTGGCCCGGCCCCCGACCTCGTCCACCACCGCCTCGAACAGGGCCAGCTTCTCGTCGTGCGCGAGAACCGGGGACTCCCCCGTCGTGCCCGACACCACCACTCCGTCGGAGCCGTGGTCCACGAGGTGCCCTGCCAGCTTGCGGGCTCCCTCGAGGTTGAGGGAGCCGTCGGCTCCGAAGGGAGTCACCATTGCGGTGATGACCTCTCCAAAGGGCGCTTCCGACATCACCTCACCTCCTTCGTTCTAGCTTCGAGCCTTGCGACGCCACCTGTAGGCGGCGAGGCCCAGCTCCTCACGCTACCCCGACGCGACCGCGCTCACTTCCGTTTCGACGCGGGCGCCCCGTATGCGATCGATCTCTTGGGCGTCGTAGGCCTGCACCGAGTTCGCATAGGTCCCGACGGTCGCTGGGGCCTTGACTGAAAAGGTGACGGTCCTCGACTCCCCCTCCTGCAGGGGGCCGAACTTGAACACCAGACCTCCCGGCCCCGGGTCGGCCACCGGCTCTGGCTCGACCGACAACACCGAAGGGCTCTCTCCCTTAAGCGGACCCGGCACCAGGAGTGGTGGCGCGACGCCAACCCGGCCCCCGACACCCACGGTGCTGAAGGCGATGATGAAAGAGGTCATGTCGCCCGGCCCCGGGTTGTCGACCGTGACGCTCAGGTCGTGGACCGAGCCGCGCTCGACCACTGCGGGGAAGTCGACGGTGAGCTGCGGCAACCCCTTGCCGGCTTCCGTCAGGTTGGGGTCGGGACCGAAACACGAAACGGCCACCAGCGGAACGAGAACGAGGGCCGCGCGCAGGCTCATCGGCTAGGGGGCAAGCAAGTGCTCGAGCCCTACGACCAGCCCGTCGAGCGAAGCGACTCTCTTGATCGCAAGCGCGACCCCCGGCATGAACGATGAGCGGTCGAGCGAGTCGTGGCGGATGGTCAGCGTCTGTCCCGCGGAGCCCAGGATGACCTCTTGGTGAGCGACCGAGCCACGCACCCGCAGAGAGTGAACCCGCACGCCGCCGACGTCGGCACCCCTGCTTGCCTCCACCGAATCGGAAGCATCGCTCGGCGAGACCCACGACTGGGAGCGGGCCTCGTTCATGAGCGCGGCAGTCCTCAGGGCGGTGCCGGAGGGCGCGTCGAGCTTGTTCTCGTGATGCCGCTCGACGATCTCGGCGCTGTCGAAATGGGGGGCGGCCTCGGCCGCGAAACGCATCATGAGCACCGCGCCAATGGCGAAGTTGGGGGCGACGAAGACGTTGACCCCCCGTTCTCTGCAGAGCTCGTCGAGCTCGCTCAGGTCGGCCTCCTTGAGCCCCGTCGCGCCCACGACCGCGTGGATGCCGTGAGCCAGGCACCAAGCAACGTTGTCCTTGACGGAAGCCGGAGTGCTGAACTCCACCGAGACCTCGACCCGGTTGTCGAGCAACGACTCGAGCGGGTGGTCGTCTCGGCCGACACGAGCGGCAAGCTCGAGCTCGGCGTCCCCCTCCACCATGCGGCAAACCTCAGAGCCCATGCGCCCCGCTGCGCCAATGACGCCGACCCTGATCATCAGGCCGCGTAGCGGTCGAACGCGTCCTCCTCGAACGGTCCGATGACAGTCGTCTGGTAGCTATCGGAGCCGAGCACGGTGTCGATGACCCGTCTCACGTCGTCCATACCGATGGCGTTGAACTTGGCGATGAGCTCGTCGACCGAGATGATCTCGCCGGTTGTCAACTGCTGCTTCCCCAACCGGTTCATCCGGCTCCCCGGATCTTCTGCCGCCAGCACCAGCGAGCCCCTCAGGTGCCCCTTGGCCCTCTCGAGCTCGGCTTCTGTTATGCCGTCGGAGACGATCGACGCCATCTCGTCTCGCACGATGTCCATGACCGTCGCTGCATTCTGTGGAGTCGTGCCCGCATAGACCGCGAAGCTGCCCGAGTCCGCAAACATCGCACGATAGGAGTAGACCGAGTAAGCGAGCCCTCTCTTCTCGCGAATCTCTTGAAAGAGCCGCGACGACATCCCGCCCCCTACAACGGTGTCCAGCACTGCGAGGGTGTGGCGGTCTTCGTCACTTCTCGTTAGACCCTCCCACCCCATGATGATGTGCGCCTGCTCGGTCGGTCGGTTGTGCACCGCGACGCCCGAAGCAATCTTCGGAGCGGGGTCGGAACGAAGCGTGCGACGGCCCTTTCTCGAGGGGGCCATGAGGGTCTGTATCTGGTCGACGAGCCAGTCGTGATCCAGGTGGCCGGCGGCAGCGACCACCAGGTTCGACGGCGTGTATCGCTCCTGCCAGTACCCGGCGATCTCGTCCCGGCCGACGGAACCGATCGTGTTGTTGAATCCCAGCACCGGTCTTCCAAGGGGATGCCCTGCCCACATCGCTCGGTAAAAGAGGTCGTGCACCAGCTCGTCCGGTGCGTCCTCGTGCATCGCGATCTCCTCGAGGATCACCTTGCGCTCGGACTCGAGCTCCGAGGGATCGATCACCGAGCCGGTGATCATGTCGCTCAGCACGTCGAGCGCCATGGAGAGGTCGTCGTCCAGCACCCGTGCGTAATAGCAGGTGTACTCCTTGCCGGTGAAGGCGTTGACGTCGCCGCCAACCGCATCGAAGACGTTGGCGATGTCCTTGGCGGAGCGCGTGGGAGTTCCCTTGAACAGGAGGTGCTCCAAAAAGTGAGAGGTGCCGGCAAGCTTGTCGGGCTCGTCCCGAGCGCCCACGTCGAACCAGAACCCCGCCGTCACCGAGCGCACCTCGGTCATCTCCTCGGTCACTACGGTCGCCCCAGATTCGAGCGTCGTTCTCGAGAAATGGCTCATAGGTCGGCTCTAGCCGTCGCCCTCACGCCGAGGAGCGCGCTCGCGACGCGGCCCCCGGTCGCCGCTGCGACCCCTGTCTCCCTCGCGCCGGGGGCCTCGATTGCGATCCCGCGGGCCACTGTCGCGCCGGCCCCCGCCTGCCGCGGCAGCGCGCGCCTCTTCGAGCGTCTTGCCCTGCTCCACCTGGCGCTCGAGCCATGCCACGGGGGTCAGCGACACGCGCCCCGTTGGATCGACCTCGCTCACCTCGACCTCGATCTGGTCGCCAACGTTGACCGCATCCTCGACCCTTTCGATACGAGCTTCGCCGAGCTTCGAGATGTGCACGAGGCCGTCCCGTCCAGGAGAGATGTTGACGAACGCCCCAAAGGTGGTCGTCTTCACGACCGTGCCCATGGTCCTGTCGCCGACCTCGGGCAGCTTGGGGTCGACGAGCTCCTCGATCATCCTCACCGCGGTGTCTGCCGACGCCTGGTCCGCAGATCCCACGAAGATCGTGCCGTCCTGATCGATGTCGATCTCGGCCCCCGAGGTCTCCACGATCTGGTTGATGTGCTTGCCCTTCGGTCCGATGACCTCGCCGATCTTGTCGACCGGAACCTTGATCGTCAGAACGCGCGGGGTGTTGGGACCGAGCTCGGCGCGGGGCTGGGCGAGCGTCTTGTTCATCTCAGAGATGATGTGCAAGCGGGCCTTCTTGGCCGCAAGCAGCGCGTCTCGCAACACCTCTGCCGGAATGCCCTGGATCTTGGTGTCGAGCTGCAAAGCCGTGACAATGTCCTCTGTGCCGGCCACCTTGAAGTCCATGTCTCCGAAGGCGTCTTCATCGCCGAGGATGTCGGTCAGTGGGACGAAGCGGCCACCTTCGGCGACGAGGCCCATGGCCACTCCGCCGACGTGCTTGCCGCCCCGCAGCGGGACGCCCGTGTCCATCAACGAGAGCGATGAACCGCACACGCTTGCCATCGAGGTCGAACCATTCGACGAGAGGATCTCGGACACCACCCGAATGGCGTAGGGGAAGACCTCCTTCGGCGGGATCAAGGGAAGGATTGCTTTCTCCGCGAGCGCCCCGTGTCCAATCTCTCTTCTCTTGGGCCCCCGCATGAACCCCGCCTCTCCGGTCGAGTAAGGGGGGAAGTTGTAGTGGTGCATGTAGCGCTTGCGCTCTTCGAGGCTCAGGTCGTCCACCATTTGCTCCATGCGCTGCATGCCCAGAGTGGTGATCGTCAGCGCCTGGGTCTCTCCGCGGGTGAACACTCCGGATCCGTGGACTCGAGGGATGACGCCCACCTGTGTCCATATGGGACGGACCTCGTCCGGAGCCCGCCCGTCGAGGCGCACGTTCTCCTCGAGGATCCTCTGCCTCACCAGCTTCTTGGTCAATTTCTTGATCGCCGCGTTGATCTGCTTCTCTTGGTCGGGGAAGTCGTCGGCGAGTCTCGAGAGGATGCGCGTCTGGACCTCGGCGAGCCGCCCTCTGCGGTCTGCTTTGCCCGCGATGGATAGTGCGGAGAGAAGGGCCTCCTGACCCTCCGCTCGCACCCGCTCGAAGACCTCGTCGCTGAAGTCGACGATCAGCGGGAAAGCCGCGTCGGGGCCTCCGGTGCTGCCCTTCGCCTTGCCGGCCATCTCGGCCAGCTCGTTCTGCAGAGCGATCGCCTCCGCAATGAACGGCTTGGACTCCTCGATGCCCTCTGCCAGCAACTCTTCGTCCGGCCTGCGGGCGCCCTGCTCGACGAGCTCGAAGCAACGCTCGGACGCGCCCGACTCAATCATCATGATGTCGACCTCGCCGGAGGGGTTCAGACGTCCTGCGATGACAAGCTCGATGAGGGAGTTCTCCTCCTCCATGTAGCTCGGGTTGGGGACCCAGCGGCCGTCGATGTGGCTCATCCGCACGGCACCGACCGGTCCTTCAAAGGGAATGTCGGAAACGGCCAGCGCGGCAGAGGTGGCGTTCAGCGCCAGGATGTCCATGGGATTGACGTCGTCCACGGAAAAGGTAGTGACGACGCAATGGACCTCGTGCCGGAAGCCGTCGGGAAAGGCGGGGCGAAGCGGTCGATCGATGAGTCGTGCGAGCAGGATGGCCTTCTCTCCGGCCCTTCCCTCTCGGCGGAAGAAACCGCCGGGGATCTTGCCCGCCGCGAACATCTTCTCTTCGACGTCGATCGTGAGGGGGAAGAAGTCTGCGTCGCCCCGAGGATCGGAGCTTGCTGCGGTGGCAAGGAGCATCGTGTCGCCCATTTGGGCGACGACCGCGCCCGCCGTCTGACCTGCCAGTCGACCGGTCTCCAACCGCAAGACCTTGCCGCCTATCTTTTTTTCTACAGTTGTCGCTTCAGGAATCATCGGTGAGTCTCCTCTTATCGTGGGCAGGTCCCTCGATGGGAACACTGCCCTGGGTCTCCGAAGGCAGGCGCCTCCAGAGCACGGTTGGGTGAAAGGAGAGGCTCGAGCCGGGCCAGTTGTCAGTCGCAAGGCCGTCCGCGCGCGAGGACGAGCTTGCGACTGATAACCGACGCCGGGGCTCGCGGGAACTAGTCACTGCGCAGCCGGACCTCTCCTGGCGTCGCTTCCTCTACGGGATCAGGCGGTCGGCCTCCTTTCTGTGGATCGCTCTACCTGCGGAGCCCGAGCCTGGCAATGATGCTGCGATAGCGCTCGATGTCTTCTCGCTGCAGGTAGCCGAGCAGCCTTCGTCTGCGCCCGACCATCCGCAGAAGGCCCCTGCGGGAGTGGTGGTCCTTGGGATGGGTCTTGAGGTGCTGTGTGAGCTCGGAGATCCGGGTGCTCAACAACGCGATCTGCACCTCGGGCGAGCCGCTGTCGCCTTCCGAGCGAGCGTGCTCAACGAGGATTTGCTGCTTTTGTTCCTTCAGCAAGGCCATGCCTTATACGAATCCCTCTGTCGCCGGATGGGTCGGCCCCGAGAACTCGGGACGACGAACGCCACGATTGTAGCAGTCCGGTGCCGGATGGAAGGAGGCCGACCACAGGACGTCCCTCGGCCGACACAGAGAGTAGCCGAGTGATGACTCTGTGTTTCAAGTGGCCCCGGTGTGGGAATAGCTGGCACATGCGCGGCTCTGGGCGGAAGGCCGACAATCTCTGGTACGCACTTGCTGCGGCCCTTCTCGGCGCGGCGGCGCTCGTTCTTATTGTCGCTGCAACCACCGGAGGGGGTTGGTTCGACAACGGTCGGCTCGTCGCCCTGGCCTTGGCCCTTCTCGCCCTCGCCGCAGGCGTCGCCCTGGTTCGCTGGTGGCGCGTCCACCGCGACCTGGCTCGCGACATCGAAGCCGAAGCACAGTCGCGCCAAGCCGCCGAAGCGCAGCTTGCCGAGAAGCAAACGCAGCTCGCTCGCACCGAGGCCGACCGCAAGCAAGCCGAGCAAGAGGCCCGAGCCAAGGATGAGGAACTCGACCGAGAGCGGGCGCTTCGCCTGCGACAAGAGGCCAATCTGCGAGCGGAGCGGGAGTGGAACGGCAAGCTGAGGGCCGAGGTCTACCAACTCCACAAGAAGCGGGGTCTCTTCGGTCGCACCGACGACATCCGCTCGATGGTCCTTCGCATCGCCGTCACGCTGCTCGAAGCAGAAAAGGGAATGCTGTTCTCGAGGGATGACCAAGACGGAGACGGAAGGCTCGACCTTGTCGATGCCCAGGGCTTCGACAACGATCCGGCAGACAGCGCCGCAGCGGAGTGGTTCGCCCAAAAGGTCGTCGAAAGGGATGAGACGGTTCGCATCAACGACCCCTCGGAGATCGAGGCAAAGGCCCGTAATGCCGCCGATGACGAGATCAACAACCTGGTGGGCATCCCCATCTACATACAGGATCAGTTCTCCGGGGCGGTCGTGTGCTGCAACAAAGATGGGGGCTTCGAGGAGTACGACGACGAGGTCCTCTTGAGCCTCGGCGACCACGCAGGCGCCGTTCTTCACAACGCCAACCTTCAGGGAAAGCTCAGAGGCGCCTACGTCTCGACGGTCAAGGTGCTGTCCGAGGCGATACAGGCCAAGGACCCGTTTCTCAGGGGCCACTCCGACGAGGTCTCACGCTACGTCGGAGGCGGTCGCCGATCGCCTCAACATCGACCCGAAGAGAAAGGAAGAGCTCCTCTTCGGCTCTCTTCTTCACGACGTCGGCAAGATCGGCATCAGCGAACGCATCCTGCTGAAGCCCGGCCCCCTTACTCCAGAAGAGCGCAACTTGATCCAGCTCCACCCGCGGATCGGCTACAGGATCGTGCAGCAGGTGCCGGCGCTCGAGCCAATCTCGCTCGCGGTGCTCCATCACCACGAGCGCTACGACGGCAAGGGCTACCCCGGCAACCTGCGTGCCGAGGACATTCCCATCGAGGCCCGCATCATCGCGGTCGCCGATTCCTTCAGCGCCATGACCGCGGAACGCCCCTACCGCGCGCGTATGTCGCTCGAGGAAGCCTGCGCCGAGCTCGAGAGGTGCGCCGGGACTCAGTTCGATCCGAAGATCGTTCGAATCTTTGTGGAAGAAGTACGAAAGAACCCGCCCAAGAACGAGCCCGACACGGTCTCCCAGGCGATGTCCGATCCGGAGCTACAGGTCCGACGGTCCGGGGACGAGCCCGTGCTGGGCTTCGGCTCCTACGCGATCACCGACAACATGACGCTTCTCTACTCGCACCGCTACTTCCACGAGATCGCACGCAGCGAGACCGAGCGCGCCAAAGTCCAGGGGACGCCCTTTGCCGTCGTGCTGGCGTCGCTTGACGAGATCGATTCAATAAACCGGAGCGACGGTTACGCCGCCGGGGACGACGCAATAAAGGGCGTCGCCCAGGCCGTGCAGCGGGTCGCCGTGCGCGTCGGTGGAACCGCGTGCCGACACAGCGGCAGGAGAATCGGACTCATCGTCCCGCGCGCCGATCTGCATCCCGGCAAGCGCGTCGCAGAGGAAGTCGCTGCAGAGCTGCGAGGGGGCCCGGCGGTACGGGTGACCTCGGAGACCTGGAGGCCAGGCGACGACGCCGACGACGTCATCGCCCGCGCCCGAGGAGCCCTGGATATGGGCACCTCATCCCTGTCGACCGCCTCGCAGTGACGAGCCTGCCTTCTTTACGCACCAGCGCCCGTATTCCGTAAGTTCTTGCGGAAAGACGACGGTTGCTGTCCGACATCGATCGCTCCACGAGGTCCGCACAAGTTCCACGCGTCCGAGGCTGACCGATAGGGCTTAGCCGCGCGTCGCAATTGAGGACACGGGGAGGGAGAGGGTTTCGAAGGTTGGGCTTACTCCTTCAGGTGAAAGTAATAGATCGCCTTGCGTCCTGATGGCACCACAGTCCTTACAGATCCCTTTGCGCCAATGAAGTCCCGGGTTCCGCCCGTCACAGTCTGAATCCCATGATTCTTTCCCGGAGACTCATAATCGATAAGGCCCTCGACGTGCAGCTTTCCCCTTCCGAAGAGGACAAAAGTCGCTTCGAGATGGGCCAACCCGCCCTTCGGCCGCAGGAAGAGCCCGATGCTGTGCACCCGACCGATCCGGTCCCCCGACTCATTCGTCAGCGGCTCACGCTCAATGAAATAGTTTCCGGCGCTGCCTCGCGGGCGTCCCGCATCGACATAGAAGCCCCGGGTTCGCTGTGGGGAATTGACGCGGAAGCGGTGCTCATACGAACGAGTAACTCCATCCGCGAGCAGACCTGAGTCCGAAGCAGGTGCGACTTTGTTGGTTGAACCGACAATGAGTAATAGAGCCAGAAGCATGAGAACAGCCAGAAGCATCACCATTGCGGGGGCCAGTGCCCCAAAATTGCGCTTCACCGACCCGCAGGTGCCTTGCCCGCGTCACTTCGCCGGAACTTTGCGTGGCGCATGCTCTGCCACAATAGAGTCGCCCCCGTAAAACCAGCTGCGACGAGCCCATACTCGACTGTCACATCAAGCCCCTCCATGTGGTCCCAATACATCTCGAAGAGCGTCAGTCCGAGACTGATGAGGGATACAACGGCGGCACTTGCGGCGAGCCTCGGATAAATCAGAGCCGCCGCAAGTGCGAGTCCGATAACTGCCCAGTCTAAAAGCGGCAACGGGTTGCCGAGGTAGGTGTCGCCGTCCTTGAGTGCCTGTGACGAGTACCAGGGCATGAACACGGTTGCGGCAAGCGCGAAGGCGATGATCCTCCTCGACAGCGAAATCCCAATAGGGCGCTTCATAGATCTCCCCATGCCTTTCGTTCATTGCGAACCTTCAGCACTTATCGCGTTCTTCGCATTGTAGGTACCGACGTTCGCGCCGCGGCCAAATGCCGGCACCACCCCCGCACAAGCTCCACGCCTCCGGGGGGTAGGGCTTAGCCGCGCCGTCGCAATTGGGACACACTGAGAGGGGTTCGAAGGTTGGGCTTACTCCTTGAGGTGAAAGTGGTAGATCGCCTTGCGTCCTGATGGAGGCACCACAGTCCTTACAGATCCTGTTGCGCCAATGAAATCCCGCGTTCCGCCCGTCACAGTCTGAATCCCATGATTCTTTCCCGGGGACTCATAATCGATAAGGCCCTCGACCTGGAGCTTTCCCCTTCCGAAGAGAACAAAAGTCGCTTCAAGATGGGCCAGGCCACCCTTTGGGCGAATGAACAGCCCAATGCTGTGCACCCGGCCGATCCGGTCTCCTGAGTCATTCGTCAACGGCTCACGCTCGATGAAATAATCTCCGGCGCTGCCTCGCCGGTGTCCCGCATCGACACAGAAGCAGCGCGTTCGCTGCGGGGAATTGACGCGGAAGCGGTGCTCATACGAACGGGCGGCTGCTTGGACAGTGGGCGGTGAAGCACTACGAAGGGACGCACTCGGAGTGAAAGCGACTGCCAAGATAGTGAGCACACCGGTTAACGCGCCGCAAATGAAACCCACGGTAGAGCACTTGTATCTCACAGCCTTCCCCCCTGAATCGACCGGTCGTCTTGAGGCTCGACTTACTGACGTCTATGGACTGGCGTTTGTTCACCTCCGCAGAGAATTGCGAGTGGCAGCCGTCTCTCTGAGGTGATGGCCGCCCGGGCCCTCTGGCGTAGGTGCCCTTAAATCTCAGTAGGAGTCGCGCACGCGTTCCACGTCCTTGGCCATCTTGGCCAGGAGCGCATCGACCGAGTCAAACTTCTCCTCGTCCCGGAGGCGTTCGTGGAACTCGACCTTAAGCACCTGGTCGTAGAGATCCCCCGAGAAATCCAAGAGGTGGGCCTCCACCCGCCACGGCGTGGAGGAGGGGTCGCCACCGAAGGTGGGATTAACGCCGACGTTGATGGCGGCTGGGTGCCAGCGGCCCAGCGCCCTGGCCCGGCCCCCGTAGACGCCGCGGGGTGGATGGGCCAACGCAGGGTCGACCCGAAGATTGGCAGTTGGGTAGCCGAGCTTGGTTCCCCGCCTGTCGCCGCGGAGGACCGGCCCATCCAGGTCAAAGGGGCGCCCCAGCAGCGAAGTTGCAAGGCGCATGTCACCCGCGGCCACGGCCTGCCGCACCCTCGTGGACGAGGCCGGTACCGCGCCCACCCGAGCCAGCTCCAGGCCCTCGACGGCAAATCCCAGCTCATCACCCATCGCCCTCAAGAGGTCGATGTCGCCCGCCGCCTTGTGCCCGAAGCGCCAATCACGTCCGACCACGACGGCCCGCGCTCCCAGCCCTTCGTGGAGAACCCCGGTCACGAAGCGTTCGGCGGGCGTCCGCGCCAGGTCCTCGTCGAATGGAAGGACGGCCAGCAAGTCGACACCGGTCTCGGAGATCAGCTCGACCTTTCTGGCGGGCGACGTCAGCAGGGGCGGAGCGGCCTCGGGCCGAAGCGTCGCCAGGGGGTGCCGGTCCCACGTAAGGACGGTCGAGAGAGCGCCCGTGGCCTCGGCCTGAGCCACGGTCGCCGCCATGAGCGCCCTGTGGCCGGTATGGACTCCGTCGAATGTCCCGATCGTGACGACGGTGCCCTCGGCCGGAGGAGCCAGCGCATCGATGCCCACCAGAGTCCTCAAGAGCCCACCACCCGGTCTGCGACCAGCCGGCCCCCGCTGCGACGATAGACCGCAAGTAGGGCACCGTTGTGAACGAGCGCGACGTGATCGACCCCCATGGGAACGCCCGCATCGCTCTCCAGCGGCCCCCCGTGCGACACCGTACGGGCGGTCGCATCATCCACCTCCAACCGCGGCATCGATGCGACCACGTCCACCGGGGGCCGAAGGTGCTCTGTCCCGACCGCCTCGAGTGGAACGGCGTCGCTCACCGGGAAGCCACCAGCCTCGGTGCGGCGGAGAGAGCTCACATGGGCGCCGCAGCCAAGCACCGCTCCCAAGTCGTGGACCAGCGTGCGGACGTAGGTCCCGCCGGAGCACCGCAGGTCGAACGTCGCCTCGGCGCGCTCTGCCGAGAAGTCGACAAGCTCGAGCTCGAAGATCGACACCGGTCGGGCCTGCCGCTCAACTTCCTCTCCACGTCGAGCCTTCTTGTAGAGGCGTTCGCCTCCAACCTTCACGGCAGAGACCATGGGAGGGATCTGCTCGATGTCGCCACGGAACGCAACCATCGCCTCCTGGATGTCGCCGGCGCCGATGGCAACACCCCGCTCTTCTACAACGTGGCCGGACGCGTCCTGCGTGGAAGTCGTCACCCCCAGGCGCGCTACCGCCGTATAGCGCTTGGGCGACGCTTGCGCGTAGGCAAGGAACCTCGTAGCCCGCCCCAGTCCGAGCAGCAGGACGCCGGTCGCGTCGGGATCCAAGGTCCCGCCATGACCCACCTTCTTGGTTCCAAAGCGCTTGCGGACGACATCGACCACATCGTGCGACGTCATCCCCGGCGGCTTGTCGATCACGAGGACGCCGTCGAGTGCGCTCAACTACGCAACGCCTCGAGAATCTGCTCGACTCCTGAGGCCACGTCGGTCGTCGTGTACCCGGCCGCCAGCTCGTGTCCTCCCCCGCCGTGCGATCTTGCGATGCTGCCGACGCTCACGGGCCCCTTGGACCGGAGACTCACGCGGTAGTTGCCGTCCGCTTGCTCTTTGAACATCGCTGCAACGTCTGCGTCGCGCGTCGACCTGAGCGTGTCGATGAGCTTGTCCGTCTCATCCATCCCAATCCCCGTAGTTGCAAGGTCTTCAAGGCTGACCCACGAGTACACAAACCGTTCTTCGGGTACCAGCGTGGCGCGCTCCAGCACCCGGCCGAGGAGCTTCATGTAGCTGAACTGGTTGGACTCGAACACCTCGAGCGCGATGGCTGGGGCCGGGACATCGAGGGCCAACAGCTCAGCGGCCAGACGCAAGGTCCCCGGATTCGAGTTGCCGTACTGAAAGCGCCCCGTATCGGTCACCACACCGGTGTAGAGGCAAGTTGCTATATCCCGGTCAAGCTGAACTCCGAGGTCCAGCAACAGGCCCATCACCAGCTCGGCGGTCGAAGATGCTTCGGTGTCCACGAGATTGACGGTTCCAAAACAATCGTTTCCTGGGTGATGGTCGATGTTGATCAAGGTCTTGCACTTGCGAGCCTGGTCCTCGAGCACGCCCAGACGATCCCCGGCCCCGCAGTCGAGGGCCACGAAGACTTCGGACTCGGGCATGTCTCTTGCCTGCACTAGTGACTCGACGCACGGTAAGAACCGGTACGAGGGAGGAACGGTCACGGGGTCACAACCCCAGCTCGCATGAGTCGTCTTGCCGATCTTGCGAAGTCCGAGGGATAGCGCAAGAAGGGATCCGAGGGCGTCACCATCCGGGTTGACGTGACAGGCCAAAGCAATGACGGGGGCCTCGCGAAGTGCTCGCATGCCCTCGGGCCAGTCGGGAAGCGCGTGACTCACCGCTCTTCTGTTCCTTCTCGGTGGATCTGGTGAAGCAGCTCCTCGAGCCTCTCCGCCTCTTCGGCGCCCTTGTCGAGCTCGAAGATGAGCTCGGGGAGATACTTCATCCTCACCTGGTGGCCCAGCTCAGTACGCAAATGCGGTGTGGCACTGACGAGGCCTTCCATCGTCGCGTCCTGCTCGTCGGGGGAGCCGAGCACGCTGACGAACACACGTGCATGCCTTAGGTCGGCGCTGACTCGAACGGCCGTCACCGTAGTGAACCCAATCCGGGGGTCCTTTAGCTCTTGGATGGCCTCTCCAAGGACCTCGCGGGCAAGCCGCTGGACCTTCTCCAATCTCTGGCTCACGTCTCTAGAGGAGGTCGTCCATGGCGACGATCTCGATGGAGCGATCGACGATCTCCGCGCGATCGAGCGAGGAACGAGCGATGGCCTTCTCCACTTCCTGCAGGACCTTCCGACAGTGGGACATCGATTCGGCGACGCAGCCGACCCCGAAAGCAGTCCTTTGCCAGAGGTCCTGGTGATCCACTTCCGCGATCGAAACATTGAACTTGTTGCGGACGACGCCCGTTACCGAGCGCAGCACCTGACGCTTATCTTTGAGGGAGCCGCTCGCCGGAATGAACAGCTCGAACCGGCCCACACCGATGAACATGGGAACGAGGCGACGCTACCTCGGTACCTCTTGGACCTGGAAGCTCTGGATGAGGTCACCCTCTTTTATGTCGTTGAACCCCTCGATCCCTATGCCGCACTCGAAGCCCGTCGCCACCTCACGCGCGTCGTCCTTGAAACGCTTGAGCGACGCGATCGTGCTCTCGTAGATCACGGTTCCATCGCGCACCAGCCGGGCCCTGGCGTTCCTGCGGATGACACCGTCGAGCACCATGCACCCTGCGATCGTGCCCGCCCGCGGCACTCTGAAGGTGGCGCGCACCTCCGCCTGACCAAGCGGGACCTCACGGAGCTCGGGGCCGAGAAGCCCTCGTGCAGCGGCCTCTATGTCCTGCACCGCCTGGTAGATGACGCGGTAGGTGCGGACATCGACGCCGTTCTCCTCGGCCATTGTGCGCGCCTGTCCTGTGGGAACGACATTGAAGCCGATCACGATTGCGTTGGAGGCCTGAGCGAGCGTGATGTCGTTCTCGGTGATGGCGCCGGCGCCCTTTCTCAACACGGTAAGCCTCACGACCGACTGGTCGAACTTGCCAAGCTGGTCGTCGAGAGCCTCTACCGATCCCTGGGTGTCGGCCTTGATCAACAAGTTCAGCTCTGGGATCTCACCTTCTTTGGTCTGAGCCAGAAGGGCGGCCAGGGAGGCGGGCTTGCGCGCCACCTGCTCGGCGGAGCGGCGATGCTGCTCGCGCTCCCCCGCGATGCTTCGAGCCTCACGCTCGTCGTCCAGCACCCTGAAGTCGTCGCCGGCCTGCGGGACCGACTGCCATCCCAGCACCTGCACCGGCTGGCCGGGACCTGCCTCGTCGGTCTCGTCCCCGTGCTCGTCGAGCATCGCTCGAACTCGTCCCCACGCAACGCCCGCGACCAGGGGATCGCCTTTCAGGAGGGTCCCCCGCTTTACCAGCACGGTCGCAACCGGCCCCCGGCCGCGATCGAGGTGGGCCTCGATGATGACGCCGCGCGCCGGCGCATCAGGATTCGCCCTGAGGTCGAGTTGCACGTCGGTCGTCAACAAGATCATCTCGAGCAGCGCATCGAGGTTGTCGCCTTGCTTGGCCGAGACGTCGACGTAGATCGTGTCTCCGCCCCACTCTTCGGGGATCAGCCCGTGATCGGACAGTTGCTGGCGGACCCTCGCCGGGTCGGCCTCTGGCTTGTCGACCTTGTTGACGGCGACGATGATCGGGACCCGGGCCGCCTTTGCGTGATCGAGCGCTTCAACCGTCTGCGGCATGACTCCGTCGTCTGCCGCGACGACCAAGATGGCGACGTCCGTGGCCTGGGCGCCGCGCGCCCGCATCGCAGTGAACGCCTCGTGGCCCGGCGTGTCGATGAAGGTGACTTCTCGACCGTCGTGGTGCACCCGGTAGGCACCGATGTGCTGGGTGATGCCACCGGCCTCGCCTGCCACCACATCGGTCTTTCTGATGGCGTCGAGAATCGTCGTCTTGCCGTGGTCGACGTGGCCCATGACCGTGACCACAGGGGGCCGGGGAGTTGTGGCGCCGTCGTCCGCCTCGGCTTCGCCGGGCTCCTCTGAGTCGAGCTCCGCCTCGCCGGGGTCGACGATCCGCACGTCGATGCCGAGATCGTCTGCCACCAGCAATACCGCTTCGTCGCTCATGGACTGCGTGACGGTGACCATCTCGCCGAGGCCGAGAAGCACCTTGACGATCTCGGCGGGGCTCCGGTCGACCTTTGCTGCGAACTCCTGGACGGTGATACCGCGATGGACCTGAACGGCCGCGGGCGCCGGGGCCGGAGGCTCGTCCACCTGAGCATCGGGGTCCGTACCGGTTTCGGGAGCAGGACCCGTGACCTCACCGGGATCCTGGCCCGGGTCCTCGGGCTCGGGCACCTCGACGGTCTCGTGCGCGGTCTCGCCCGCTGCAGAAGCGGCGCCGTTGCCGAGGTCCGCGCGCAGGCGGTCGGCCACGACCTCGTCGAGACTCGAGGAGTGGCTCTTGGCCGGCTGCCCGATCGCGTCCAGGTGGGCAAGGACCTCTTTGCTGGTCACACCCAGCTCTTTGGCGACCTCGTGAACCCTTGGCTTAGCCATCGTTTCCTCTTTGTCCTTCGATTTCTCTCAGAAGCTCCTCGCGGAACCCTTCGGGCCAGCTTCCTTCGTATCTCAGCGTTCGGCGCAGGCCCCCTGCATCGAGCGCTCGCTCAACGCAAGCTCGTCGATCGCAGACGTAAGCGCCTCTCCCGGGCGGCCGGCGCCCCTGCGAATCCACCACCACGGCTCCGCGAGGACCGGCCACGACCCGGATCAGATCCGACTGGGCCCGCTTGGCGCGGCAGCCGGCACAGGTCCGGACGGGAACGGCGTCCATCTTATGCTTCGATTCGCTCCTTTACGCCTTCGAGCCCGCCTCGCTGCCCTGAGGCTGCGGACTGGGCGCCTCGGCATCCTGTCGGATCTGGCTCTCGGACTTGATGTCGACTCGCAGGCCCGTGAGCCGGGCCGCCAGCCGGGCGTTCTGGCCCTCTTTGCCGATTGCCAGGCTCAGTTGGTAATCGGCCACTACCACCAGTGCGGTCTGGTTCTCGAGCAGCCGGACTTCCTTGACCTTTGCCGGTGACAGCGCGTTGGCGACGAACTCCTGAAGGTTGTCCGTCCACTTGATGATGTCGATCTTCTCGCCGCGCAGCTCGTTCATCACCATGCGGACACGCGATCCCTTGGCCCCCACGCACGCCCCTACCGGATCGACGTTGCGGTCGTTGCTCGCGACCGCGATCTTGGAGCGGTGTCCGGGCTCGCGGGCAACGCCCTTTATCTCCACGACGCCTTCGAGGATCTCGGGAACCTCGAGCTCGAAGAGCCTCCTGATGAGGCCTGGGTGAGTTCGAGACACGATGATCTGGGGGCCTCTGGCGGACTTGCGCACCTCGACGATGTAGGCCTTCAGGCGGGCCCCGTGCTCGTAGCGCTCGTGCGGGATCTGTTCGCTCGGGGGCATGAGGGCCTCGGTCTTGCCGAGGTCGAGGATCGTGTACCGGTGATCCTGCTGCTGGACGATGCCGGTCACGATGTCGCCCTCTCGGCCCGAGTATTCACCGAAGGTGAGGTCACGTTCGGCCTCTCGAAGCCGCTGCAGGATCACTTGCTTTGCGGTTTGAGCGGCGATGCGACCGAAGTCGGCGGGAGTGTCCTCCCACTCGTTGAGGACGGTTACCTCTTCGGTCTCTGGGTCGACTTCCACCTCTTGGGCGAACACGGTCACCTCGCCGGAGTCCCGTTCGATCACGGCACGCGCCCCGCGGGTTTCCTCGAGGCCCTGCGTCCGCAAATACGCGGACGCGAGCGCCTTTTCCATCGCCTCGACGAGCGTCTCGAATGAGATCCCGCGCTCGCGCTCGACGTCGCGCAAAGAATCAAGGGGGATCTTCATCGGGTTACCTCCACTATTTGCTCCACTCGAAGACCGTTCTGGCGGACTTCACTGCGGAGTACGGAACGTCTACCTGCTCGTCACTCGTTGCAATGCTGAAGCTGTTGGCACCCGCCGCCGCGACCGTGCCCTCGACGCGGTGACTGTCTCCGACCAGCCGTTCCTTCGTCTTGATGACGACCTGCCGGCCGACCGACGCCGCAAAGTGCTGCGGATACTTGAGGTTTCGTTCGAGTCCCGGCGAGCTCACCTCGAGCGTGAAGCGCCCCGCGATGGGGTCTTTCAAGTCGAGCCCGCGGGAGATCTCCTCCGAAACCTCCGCAACCGTGTCCAGATCGACCCCGCCGTCGGCGTCGACGAACACGCGGACCACCGTGCGTCCTGGGACGCCACCCACCTCGACATCCCACAACTTCAGGGAACGGCGTTTCGTGACGGCTTCGGCGAGGTCTTTTACCTCCTCCACCGCACTCACGACACCTCCCTGCCACAAATTAAGCCCCTCTTCGAGGGGCTTCCGGTCGAATTCCGATTGCCGGACTCCGCCTGGGTCCCTCGGGGGGAATCCGGTGAAACTCCTGCTCAGAGCAGGTGCAAGAGCCTACCACAGGGCTATTCGGAGCCCTGTGGCACCCATCCTCGGCTATGGTTGCTGCCCGGCGTTCTACCAAGGGAACTTCATGGCGAAAAAAGGACGTAAGCGCCGCACCAGGCGCAAGAACAAAGCGAACCACGGCAAGCGTCCCAACGCAGGCCGCTAAGTAGGGCGGCGTGGCCTAATCATCGACCGAGGGGGAGATGGATTGTCGCCTACCGTGCCAGGCGGCCCCTATGACCCGCTCTCTAAACTCCGACAGCAGGACGGACCCTCCTGGAAGTTTGACCGCCCCTCCGACAACGGGAGCAAGGGACTGCTCTCCAAGAACCAAGTAACCACCGCTCCATAGCCCCTCTCCTTGGGACAGGAACATGACCTGCTCCTTGTCGAGCTCGGGTTCCGGAGCTGAGCTAGAAAAGCCAACCCCCGGTGGAGGATCGAGCCGGCGTACTGAGACGGTATCGCCGCCTTCTCCTTTGAGATACTCCGTCACTCGAACCGTGACATCGTGGTAACCAGCCGTCCCGTACATTTCATCGTCCTTGGCCGAGTCTGGGATTGCTCCATTTGACGTAAAGGGCCGAACGACGTCAGACGTTGGTACACCCCGGATGACCAGATCCGCGAGTCTCGAATACCTTTGGATAGTGAATCTGACCGATAGACCTTGGACGCTCAGGTGACTGTCGTTCCCTTTAGCAGCTCGGCCCTCAATGGGTCGCGATGCAGAACAAGCAGACGCGCCCGCTGCCGTCGTCAAGAAGATCACGAGTATGGATCTCGTAAGCAGCTTCATTGCCGTGGCACCCCCTCTAGTGACCCTCGTATTGAGCACGCATGCTGTCCACGTCGTGATCTGCCGGTGTTCGTTGGCAGTCGTTGTAGTACCTGTACATTGCGGCCTCGTCGTCGGAGCTATGCGCTAACACTCCCCAATGGCCGAACTCATGCAAAGCGACAGCCTGCACGTCTACCCCTAGATCGAGCAGACAGTTCGTCGAACTCGCGCCCATGGATTTATCCCGATTGAACACGGTGTCCGCATCCTTCAAGTGACTAGAGGTAGTGGATTCGAATACCCATCGCGTACAGGCGAGCGTGACGTCGGGGGGACAACCGTCCTGCCAACCCGAAGGTATAGACCCCCTCCACCATATGTGAGATGTCGTACTTGGGTCTCTGCTATCCGTGTCCGGAGTGTTGCGCACGAAGTCCAACTTCGTCCGGCTACTCCAGGCGCGGCCTGCTTCCTGGACAGCGTCTTTCCAGTCACCTGGAAGGTCGGAGTTGAGCCGGTAGCCCCAAGCGTCACTATGGCGGTGCCATGCGGTGTCGTTGTCGGTAGCCCCAGCCACCTCCACTATCGCGAGGGCTGCCCCGAGAGACGCCACAGCCAGCCAAACAGCCTTCCGATGTTTCAATCTCACGCCCCCTCGGCTGGACCGGTCACTACCCCACTAGTCGCAGATATTTAAGGGTGGGCGAGCACGCGCAGTGGGGCGGGGATCACCTTTCAGCAGGTCGGCGGGCCCATGGCGATCGGCATGACCGCCTGGCGGCGGCCGGCCCCCCTCACTACCTTCACCTCGCCCCCTTGCGGCTCACCGTGAGCGCGGATCTCGGCGGCCACGCGTTCTGCTTCTTCCAGCAGCGCCGCCACTAGCTTGTCGTGAGGCACCCATCCGAGCTGCTCGCCCTTTGCAAAGAGCAGCCCCCGGCCCGGCCCTGCGGCGATGCCGATGTCGGCGTCGCGAGCCTCGCCCGGGCCGTTCACCTCACACCCCATGACTGCGATCTGCATGGGAGGCAGGTCCATCTTCTCAATTGCCGCCTCGACCTCGTTTGCAAGAGCCACGACGTCGAGCTCGGCGCGCCCGCACGACGGGCACGCAACCAGGTCGAAGCTGTCGTCTCTCAGACCAAGAGACTGGAGGATCTGCTTGCCGACCTTGACTTCCTCCACCGGATCGGCGGTGAGCGACACCCGAATGGTGTCTCCAATGCCCTCGGCGAGCAGCGTGCCGATGCCGATGGCTGATTTGACGACGCCTTGCTTGGGGGTGCCGGCCTCGGTGACCCCCAGGTGGAGCGGCACGTCCGTCTTCGAGGCCAGCAATCTGTAGGCAGCGATCATCTCGGAGACGTTCTGGTGCTTTACGGAGACCTTGACGTCCTCGAAGCCGTGCTCCTCCAGCAAGCCGATCTCGTAGAGCGCGCTCTCGACGAGCGCCTCCGCGGTGGGCCGGCCGTACTTGGCCACGAGCTTCTTGTCGAGGGACCCCGCATTGACCCCGATGCGAATCGGAATGCCCCGATCCCTGGCCCCCTCGGCAACTTCCTTCACGTGGCTCGGATTGCGCATATTCCCGGGGTTGATGCGGAGGCCGTGGACGCCGGCCTCGAGCGCCAGCAGCGCGAGCCGAACCGAGAAGTGGATGTCGGCGATGATCGGCACGCCGCCCTCTTGCACGATGAGGGGAAGCGCCCGCGCGTCGGCCTCGTGGGGGACCGCTACTCGCACGATGTCTGCACCTTGAGTCGCTAGCTCGTGCACCTGAATGAGCGTCGCTTGCGCGTCCTCGGTCTTGGTGATCGTCATCGACTGGACCGAGATGGGGGCGTCTCCGCCGATCGCGACGTCGCCGACGCGGATCTGACGCGACTTGCGGCGTGGTTGGGAATCCATCAGAACGGCGACGTGACCGGCCGAGCGAGGTCGAGGTAGAGCACCGCGACGAACAGCACCACGAAGAAGGAGATGACCGCCGCGGCAATCGGGATGAGCTTGCGAACGTCGACCTTCTTCCGAGTGATTGCCTCGTAACCCACCACCGCTAGATGCCCGCCGTCGAGCGGAGGCAAGGGCAACAAGTTCATGATGCCGACGAAGATGGTGAAGGCGACTATCAAGCCGACGAGATTGAGATATTGGCCCGACTCCACACTGTCTCCCGCAATTTGGGTCGCACCCACGATGCCGATGGGCCCGTCGCCGGGGGCCCGGGCGCCATCCCCGCTGAGCGCGTTCCATAAGGTCCCGTCCCACACCTGTGAGAAGACGCTGCCGATGCCGAGGACCGACTGCTTGGTAATGTCCCCCGTGCGTTTGCCGGCATCGACGATCGCAGCGGGCAACGACTGCGTCTCTATTTCCTCTTGCGAGGCTACCCCGAGGAACGGTCGCCTTTCCTCGCCGGCCCGCAGTGGTCTGAGGATGTCTCCCGGACCTGCATAGGCGACGAGATCGTCATCCCGATCGAAAATCGCATTCCCCAAACGAACGGTCACGTCGCGCGTGGAACCGTCGCGTTCAATCGTGAATGTGGCCGCTTCGTCCCCACGAGAACGGATGTATCTTTGGACGTCCGACCAGGAGTCCGCGGGTCGGCCACCGACCGCGACGATGCGGTCTCCAGGCTGAATGCCCGCCTTGACCGCTTCCGTTTCGACATCGGGGCGCCCAGGGAGCTGAATCACCTGAGTCTGGGCGATCACGGTGCTCGCGCGTCCCGTAGGAAAACCAATGGTCATCGAGGCCACCACCAGTAGGACGAAAGCGACGACCCAGTGCGTCGCAGATCCCGCAAGAAGAACGATGGCCCTCTGCCACGCAGGTTTGTTCGGATAGGAGCGGTGCTCGTCCTCAGGAGAGATCTCCTCATAGGGGTTCATGCCGAGGATCTTGACGAAGCCACCCAACGGAAGCGCCTTGATGCCGTACTCGGTCTCTCCCTTCTTGAACGACCAGACGGTCGGACCGAACCCGACGAAGAACTGCGTAGCTTTGAAGTTGAAGAGCTTGGCGGTAAGGAAGTGACCTGCCTCGTGAATCATCACGACGACCAAAATGGCGACGATGAACAGCACTACTCCAACATTCAACGCGCTGCTCCTCCCACTGTCGCTGCGTCGCGGCGTTGCTCGATCGCCTGCGCTGCCTTCTGCCGAGCCCAGGAATCAACCTGAAGCACAGCGTCGAGCTCGGTCACCTCTATCGGGTCGTGACTCGCTAGAACGCTTTCGGTCACAACCGGAATGTCCTTGAACCGGATGGACCGGCTGAGGAACGCTTCAACCGCCTGTTCGTTGGCTGCGTTGAGAACCGCGGGAAACGACTTACCCCTTCTTCCGGCGCCATAAGCGAGCGCCACCGAAGGAAAGCGCTCCTGATCGACCTCCTCGAACTCGAGATGTCCAACGCTCGAGAGCGACACCGGCTTCCCGGATGAGACAAACGCTTGAGGGGACCCGAGCGCCGCCCGTATGGGGATCCTCATGTCGGTGGGAGCCGCCTGCAGAAGGCTCGATGAATCGACGAACTCCACTATGCCGTGCACGACGCTCTGGGGGTGCACCAGAATCCCGATCTGGTCGTACTCGAAGTGGAAGAGGTGGTGCGCCTCAATGACCTCGAGCCCCTTGTTCATCAGCGTAGCCGAGTCGATGGTGATCTTCGGACCCATCGACCAGGTCGGATGCGCGAGCGCGTCCTCGGGGGTCACGTCGTCGAGGTCCGCCCTCGTGCGGAACGGCCCCCCCGATGCGGTCAGGACGATGCGGCCGACAGTCTTCTTGTCGCGACCGCTAAGACACTGAGCGAGAGCAGCGTGCTCCGAGTCGACCGGGACGATCAGACCGTTGCCGCGAGCCGCCGCAGCCCGGCACGCCTCACCCCCCGCCACAAGACTTTCCTTGTTAGCGAGGGCCAAGGTCTTACCTGCTTCGAGCGCAGCGACGCTCGCACGTAGACCCGCCGCCCCCACCACCGCGTTGAGCACCACATCCGCTTGCTCAAGGGTTGCGAGGTGGACGGCAGCATCCGATCCCAGGCCGTGATGCCGCACACCTAGTGCGTCGACTTGCTCTTGGAGGCTCGTCGAGTCACGCCCCGCGGCGACACCGATCAGCTCCAGGCCGTCGGGATCCGCCTTGATCACCTCGATCGCTTGCCGGCCGATGGACCCCGTCGAACCAAGGATGACGACGCGCCGCCGATCTGTATTACTCACACAACGATTGTCACACGCTGCCCCTGCTAGGGAAGTGGAGGATCGTGAGGTTCCTGTGCAGCTAAAGCGCTACGAAGCGCAGGTACAAAAAGACGAACGGCGCGCAGAAAAGAATGGCGTCGAGGCGATCGAGAAAGCCGCCGTGGCCGGGCAACAGCCTCCCGGAGTCCTTGATCCCTATCTCCCGCTTCACGAGGGATTCGAGGAGATCTCCGACCGGAGCCAGCATCCCGCAAATAGCTCCCATGGCAAGGCCATCGGCGACCCCGAGCGGATCCAGCAATGCGCCTGCCGCCAGACCTCCCAGGAGAGCCGCCGCCAGACCTCCAGCAAAACCCTCCCAGGACTTGGCCGGCGAGATCGAGGGGGCCATCTTGTGCCTGCCTAAGCTCGTCCCGGCAAAGTAGGCGGCAATGTCATCCAGCGCCGTCGTCAACACGAACGCGATTAGCAGCGCCAAACCATCTCGCAACACGAGTATCCCGGTAGCGCCCGCCCCGCCACCACCGATCCACAGGACGGCGAAGACGGTCCACGCCACATCGCTGGCGGGCATCACGCCTCGGCGCGGCCGTAAGGCAAGAATCGACGCTCCCAGCATGGTCCCCACGAGGACCGCCGCCAGCAGCCCCGGCCGCTGAAGCCACACGACCACGAGAGCCCCCAGCGCGCTCAGCAAGCCGAAGGGGATATTGGGCCGATGGTCCCGTTGGACGAGAGCATCCAGCAACTCGAACAACGCGATTAGCACAACCACGCAGATGAGGACGAAGAAGGCTCCCCGCCCCAGCCACGAGGAGACCGCGATGACGGCTACCAGCGCGAGCGCGGTGGCTATTGCGACGGGCAGCGAACGACCGGGCGGAGCGCCGGGGTTTACCTCGTCCAGAGGCGCGCCGCCGTCTCCGGCGGGGCGAGGATCTTTCGCTTTTGCCAAGCCGACCCGCCCTATACCTCGGACAGCTCCGCTTCCTTGCGTTTCAGGTTGTCGTCCACCTGGGAAACGTACTTGTCCGTGACTTGTTGGAGCCGGCCCTCGGCGCCGCGCTCCTCATCCTCAGAAAGGGAGCCCTCCTTTTTCATTCTCTCGAGATCCTGCTTGGCATGCCGCCTGATGGCCCGGATCGCGACGCGGCCCTCTTCCGCGCGCGCGTGAGCCACCTTGACGAGGTCCTTTCGCCTGTCCTCGGTGAGCTGCGGGAAGACCAGGCGAATCACCGTGCCATCGTTGTTGGGCGTAATGCCGAGACCCGAAGCCTGAATGGCCTTTTCAATGTTGGTTATGGAGCTGGGGTCGTAGGGAGTGATCATCAGCACGCGGGGCTCGGGGACGGCGAGGTTGGCAAGCTGATTGAGCGGGGTCTTGGTGCCGTAGTAGTCGACCGTCACTCGGTTCAGCAGTGCGGGAGTGGCCCGCCCGGACCGAATCGACGCGAGGTCCTCGAGGTTCACCGACACCGCTTTCTTCATCTTCTCTTCCGCCTGCGACAGGACCTCGCCCTTGCTGTCGGCCATCGACCCTCCTAGTTGCTAGATGTCCCCGTCCGCGTGCACGAGGGTGCCAACTTCTTCACCCGCAAGCACCCGGACCACGTTTCCGGCCTTCAAGTTGAAAACGACTATGGGAAGCCGGTTGTCCATGCACAAGGAGACCGCGGTCGAGTCCATGACCTTGAGACCCCTGTTCAAGACCTCGATGTAAGACAGCGACGTGAACATCTTGGCCTCGGGATTCACAAGTGGGTCGGAGTCGTAGACGCCGTCGACGCGCGTCCCTTTCAAGATGCACTCGGCATTCATCTCGAGAGCCCTCAAAGCTGCCGACGTGTCGGTCGAGAAGTAGGGGTTGCCGGTCCCGCCGGCAAAGATGACCACCCTGCCCTTCTCGAAGTGCCTCATCGCCCTCCGCCGAATGTAGGGCTCCGCCAGCTCCTGCATCCAGATGGCCGTCTGGACGCGGGTCTGGACCCCCTCCTTCTCGAGCGCGTTCTGAAGAGCCAGCGCATTGATCACCGTGGCCAGCATCCCCATGTAATCGGCGGTGGTTCGATCGGTCCCTTGAGCAGACGCGGACAGCCCGCGGATGATGTTCCCCCCACCGACCACGATCCCGAGCTCTACGCCCATGTCCTTGGCATCGGCGATCTGGCGCGCCATCGAGGCGACCACGCGCGGATCGATCCCGAATCCCTCCTGGCCCGCGAAGGACTCGCCTGAGAGCTTCAGCAAAGCCCGCTTGTACTTTGGGGTGGAGAGGGCGTCGTCCATGGCCGGAAAGCTAGCCCTCGCCGACCTCTCCGACGCGGACCCGGCAATAACGGCCCACCGAGATGTTCTCTCCCATGGACGCCTTGGCCTGGTCGATCAGGGCCGCTATGGACTTCGCCTTGTCCTGTATCCATTCCTGGTCCATCAAGACGTTTTCCTTGTAGAAGGACTCGATGCGACCGCCCACGATCTTGTCTATGACTTGCTGTGGCTTCCCCGAGTCCCTTGCCTGCTTCGCGTAGATGTCCGACTCCTCTTGGATCACCGACTGAGGCACCTCTTCGCGCGTCTTCCACGACGGATCGGCGAACGAAATATGCATAGCAATGTCTTTGGCGAGGCGCTCGAACGCCTCGGTCTTGGCCACGAAATCCGTCTCGCAGTTCAACTCGATGAGCACCGCCAGCTTGGGCGGGTAGTTCGGGTCAGGCCTGTGCATGTACGAGTAGACGATGCCCTCGCTGGCCGCGCGCCCGGTCCGCTTGGCCGCGTCCGCCAACCCTTTTTCACGAAGGATGCGCTTCGCTGCCTCCAGGTCACCCCCGGCTTCGGCAAGTGCCTTCTTGCAGTCCATCATGCCGGCCCCCGTCGCGTCTCTGAGGGCCTTTACGTCTCGTGCGCTTATGTCTGCCATGTGTCTTGATCCTCTTTCCTTGCGTGAAGCCGCTCAAGCGGTCGTCTCTACCTCTGGTTCCGAATTCGTCTCGTTGCCCGGAGTAGCGACACCGTCTCCTGAAGCGGCCGCGTCCCCCGGCGGCTCCTGGTCGCTGGTGCCCGCCGCGGCTTCCTCGGCCTCGAGTTGCAATTCCCACTCGGCTTTTGGCTGCGCCGCTGCGGTCGGCAGGGCCTCGACAGGCTGGGTGGGGGCCCCGCGATCGATCCCCCCTGCGTCGGGGGGCCGCATCGACCGGCCCTCGATCGCAGCATCGGCCACGATCCTGGTCAACAGAGCACCCGCGCGAATGGCATCGTCGTTACCCGGGATCGCGTAGTCGACATCATCCGGGTCACAGTTCGTGTCGAGCACGGCCACGATCGGAATGCCGAGCTTCTTGGCCTCCCTGACCGCGATCTCCTCCTTCTTCGTATCGAGGATGTAGACCGCGGCGGGCACCTTCGTCAGGTTGCTAAGGCCTCGCAAGTTGCGGGCGAGCTTCTCGTGCTCTCGTCGCAGCGACAGAGCCTCCTTCTTGGGAAGGGCGTCGAGCGAGCCGGTGGCGATCATCTCCTCCAACTCGTTCATCCTGCGTATCCGATCCTGCATGGTGCGGAAGTTGGTCAGCATTCCGCCCAGCCAACGGAAGTTGACGTAGGGCATATCGCACCGCTTTGCTTGCTCTTCGACGACGTCCTGAACTTGGCGTTTGGTCGCGACGAACAGGATGGTCCCACCGCCCGCGACGAGATCCCGAACGAAGGTGTAGGCCTTCTCGATCCCACCCATCGTCTGCTGGAGATCAAGGATGTAGATGCCGTTTCTCTCCGTGAAGATGAATCGCTTCATCTTTGGGTTCCAGCGCCGCGTCTGATGGCCGAAATGGACTCCGGCCTCGAGCAGCTGCCGCATCGTCACGACGGGCATTGTTGAGGTTCCTCCTTCTTCGGTTGCGCCGGCAGAGCCGGTCTCCTCCGTCCGCCGACCCCTCCAACGTCGGGGACCGAAGTCCGCGGGGCCACTCGATAAACAAGCCGATGGGCCGCGCGGAGGACGAACGTGTGAATTTTGAAGCGGGCCACAGGTTATCACGAGGGCCGCTCAGCCCCGCAGGGCGCCTTCAGTCCGCGCTGGTGGCCTCGACGATCTTTCCTCGCATCCCAAGAACCGCCTTTGTGTGGATCTGACAGATGCGCGATTCGGTCACTCCAAGAACCTGACCGATCTGCGCCAGGGTCAGGCCCTCGTAGTAGTAGAGGGTGATCACTATCTTCTCTCGCTCCGGCAGACGGTTTATCGAGTCGGTGAGGATGCGTTTCATGTCCTCGGTCTCAACGTTCTCCGCGGGGCTCTGAGCTCTCGTGTCCTCGAGGGTCTCAACGAGCGACAGCTTGTCTCCTTTCTCCCCATCGACCGACATCAGCTCGTCGAGAGCGACCAGAGAGACATTGGACAACTGCGTGTAGATGTTGTTGAGCTCGTCGGTCGAGACATCCATCTCCGCCGCGATCTCGGCATCGGACGGTGGGCGCTTCAGCTTGTTCTCGAGACTGTTGTAGGCCTTCTCGACTTCTCTGGCCTTGAACCGCACCGACCTCGGAACCCAATCGATGGCTCTGAGCTCGTCGATGATGGCCCCACGAATGCGGCTTATCGCATAGGTTTCGAACTTTATGCCCCGGTCGGTGTCGTACTTCTCGATGGCGTCGATCAGCCCGAAGATGCCGTACGAAACCAGATCGGCCTGCTCGATGTTCGCGGGAAGCCCGACTGCGACCCGGCCCGCCACGTATTTCACCAGGGGTGAGAAATGCAGTATCAGTCGGTCGCGCGCCTCCGCACGGCCCTCACTCTTGTATTCCCTCCAAGCGACGGCGACCGGGTCGGCGGCAGGCTCGAACGCCGCCGGCGAACGGCCGCTCTCAGGCTCGTGGATGGCTTTGCTCATAAACAGTCCTAAGACGCTCTGTCGAAACGTGTGTGTAGATCTGGGTGGTGGCGAGACTTTCGTGACCCAACAACTCTTGGACCGCCCTCAGGTCGGCACCATTGTCCAACAAATGCGTAGCAAAGGAATGCCTCAAGGCGTGGGGGCCCAGCGGACGAGAGCCCTCGGCCGCCAGGTACTTTTCCATCAACGCTCGCACGCTTCGGGGGCCCAGCCGTCCCCCCCTGGAGTTCAGAAAGAGAGCATGGGGCTCCGGAGGGGAATCGTTTCCCTCGAGGAAGTAGCTTCGGGCCCCCGAGAGGTAGGCCCGCACGGCCGCCACCCCCGGGCCGCTCATGGGCAGCTGCCGCTCCTTTCGTCCTTTCCCCACGACCATCAGGGTGTGCCCGGTGAGGTCTACATCGCCAAGGTCGAGGCCACACAGCTCCGAGACCCGCAATCCCGAGCCGTAGAGGAGCTCGAGGATGGCGCGGTCCCTGACGCCGGCCGGGTTGTCTTGAGGGGGCAGCTCACACAATCGCTGTGCGTCTGCAGCCTTCATCACCCTCGGCAGCGGTTTGTCGAGCTTCGGCCCCGCCAGATCTTCTGCGGGGTTCGATGGGATGAGGTCCCGGACCACTGCCCACGCCAGCATGGAGCGAAGCGCGCTCCTCTTTCGCGCGATCGAACGTCGGGCGTAGCCTCGCTGGCTCAGATACGCGATGAAGTGACGCAGCAAGCGGCGATCGATCGAATCGAGGTCCGACACCTGGTTCCGCCCGGCCCACTCTGTGAATTGCTCGAGATCGGAGGCGTACGCCGACAAGGTGTGGACCGAGAGGTCACGCTCCGCACGCGCGCCCCGAAGGAATTCCTCGAGCACGACGGGCAGGGACGTTTCGGCGTTCACACACCCTCCTTCGACCGACCGGGCCTCCAAGGATGAAGCGGTCCTGTAACCGATGTCAATCTTTGCCGAGGTATGTCCCCCTTTGGGAGCAGGAAAACTCAGTGGATTTTTGCGTACACAGGGGGCCAAACGTGGGCCTACCCCTCGCTTGCTCTCGTTGGAGCGCAGCCGGCTGACGGGTGACGACATCGTCATCAGCGATGTCGTTGCAGTGGATGTGCTGAGCGGAGGCGACATCGTCATCTTCGTGCGCTAACCGCAGAGGTATCAGGGGCAGGGACCAAGCCTGCCTCCAACAAGAGGCCCGTCCAACGAAGGGCGGGCCTCTTGTGCTGCCGTCTAATCCCCCACTACGGCACGTGCCCGGGCACCCGCCGCCGTGATCTCGTAGCCGCCGCCCTTGCGCAAGACAAAGCTTCTGATCTCGAGCCGCGACAGGATCATGGCCACCCGGCCCGGCGATAGAGCCACGTGTCGACAGATGTGGTCGACGACCACGGGCGTGTCGTCGAGGATGCTCAGCACGTCGCGTTCTTCTTCGAGCAACACTGGAGCAGAACCAGCTGATGACGTATCACTCCACACCATCGACGGCGCGAGCTCCTCGAAGATATCTTTAACACTCGTCGTCAATGCCGCTTGCGAAGTCCTGATCAACTCGTTCGGTCCTGCAGCCATTGCATTTCGCACGCTGCCGGGCACCGCAAAGACCAGCCGGTTAGCGTCCAGCCCAATCCGTGCGGTGATCAAAGCACCGCTTTGCAAACCGCCCTCGACGACCACCACTGCCGAGGAGAGGCCGACGATGATGCGGTTGCGCGCGGGAAAGTTCTGTGGCGCTGGACGAGTACCGTCGGGATGCTCTGACACTACGGTCCCGTCCCTTTCGATCCGAGACCGAAGCCGCTGGTTCCTCTGAGGGTAGTTCACGTCGAGCCCGCAGCCGACGACCGCAACGGTGCGACCGCCGGCGCGCAGCGCCGCTTCGTGGGCGACTGCATCTATCCCCACCGCAAGGCCGGAGACGACCACACAACCCGCCTCTGCCAATCCCGTAGCCAGGGACTGCGCGGCGTCTATGCCGGCTGCAGTCGGCCGTCTCGTCCCCACTACGGCGACTGAAGTGCTGGATGAGTCAAGAGGCAAACCGCAAACATAGAGGGCGTCAGGAGGTGACAAAGGCCCCAACTGGTCCACTCCCCCAGGCCATTCTTCATCGCTTCTTGTCAGCACTCGCGTCGAGGGTGCCGCACCAGCAGCAGTCCGCATACTCGAGGGAGCCGCGAGAGTCGCGTCGGTCATGCCGCAGCCTCCGATCCCACTGAAGAGATCCTCAGTGAGAGTGCCTCTGCTATGCGTTCCTCATCGACCACCTCCGCGCCCTCCAGGTCGGCAATGGTCCTGGCGACCCGCATGGTCCGATCGACGCCACGGCCGGTAAGGCGGAGTGGCTCGATGGCGTCGGCTACCATCCTGCGAGCACTCTCCGTAAGGCCGAGTCTTCGCGCCAGCTCTCCAGCTTTCGTTGATGCGTTGGTTACGAGGGGAGATGAGTAGCGCTCGTACTGCACTCCTCTAGCGGCGCCGACACGTCGGCGGACGGTAGGGGAATCTTCGCCCTCGGGTGCACGCAAGAGCTCACCCTTGTTCAGCCGCGCCATCGTCACCTGCATGTCGAAGCGATCGAGCAACGGGCCCGACAGCTTGGACCAATAAGCAGTGAGTTGGATGTCCGAGCAACGGCAGGCGCGCTGAGCGTCACCAAAATAGCCACAGGGGCATGGATTCATTGCGGCTATCAGTGAGAAACGACACGGATACGTCACCACGCCGCCGCTTCTCGCTATGCGTACGACACCTTCCTCGAGCGGAGCCCGCAGCGTCTCGAGGACGTCTTTGCGATAGAGCGCCAGCTCATCCAGAAAGAGGACCCCCAAATGGGCCAGGCTGATCTCGCCCGGCCGGGCAACGCCGGAGCCACCCCCCACCAACCCCGCGGGAGAGATGTGATGGTGCGGCACGCGAAAGGGGCGCTCGGTCAGGAGGGCCGGTCTCTCGGCCAACAGGCCCGCGACCGAGTAGACGCGAGTCGCCTCCAGGGACTCGTCCTGCGACATCGAAGGAAGGATCCCGGGCAGTCTGCTTGCCAACATCGTTTTTCCGACCCCCGGGGGCCCGACCATCAGGACGTTGTGGCCCCCTGCCGCGGCGATCTCCAGAGCTCTCTTGGCCCCCGGGTGGCCCCTGACGTCACGCATGTCCGGCGCCGAGTCGACCTTGAAGGACTCGATCGGTGGAACCGGCGAAGGGGTCCAGGAACCCTTGAGGAAGCCGATGCACTCGCCGATGGACGCAACCGGAACGACCTCGATGCCGGTGACCAGCTTGGCCTCGGGTGCGTTCCTCGCCGGGCAGATGAGGCCACGACGGCCTGCCTTTCGACACTCGATGGCTGCTGCGAGAGCGCCTCTCACGGGACGCACCGAGCCGTCGAGCGCCAGCTCACCTATGGAGATCCAGTCGTCGAGCAGTGCCGGCTCGATGCGCTCATCGGCAGCGAGGACTCCGAGCGCTATGGGGAGGTCGAAATGGGTCCCCTCCTTCCTGAGCGCCCCGGGCGCAAGGTTGGCGACGATCCTGGCAACCGGCCACTGCTCTCCGGCCGAGAGGAGCGCGGAGCGCGTTCTCTGCTCGGCCTCCCTTACCGACGCTGCGGGAAGACCAACGATCATGAAGCGAGGAAGTCCGGTCGCGACGTGCACCTCGACCTGGATCAAGTGCGCGTCGGTGCCGATCAGGGCTATTGATTCCGTTCTTGAGAGCACCGGTCTGTTCCATTCCCGGCCCCCGAAAGCGCGACTGGGAGGGACTCTAGCGAGGGTCTGCGACACGAAGGGGACGCCAGGCGGCGTCGCCCGATGACGGCGCGAGGGCCCTAGAACAGTGGGTAGATGAGGGCCCCGACTCCCGTGCCGGTTGCCAGCACCAGCAAACCAAGAAGAAGAAGGATGACGATGATCGGGGTCATCCACCACCTCTTGTTCTGCCGTGCGAAGTCCCAGAACTCGCCGACGACGCTCTTCTTCTTCGCGGCTGCCTCGCGCGCGAAATCGTTCGCCTCGTCGGCGTCCGCGCGCTCCGGTGCCCGTTGCTCTGCCATCCGCCGCCCTCTCAAAACTGCTGGAAGTACCGCCGGACGCCGGTGGCCTTATCCTTCGGCGTCCAGTACGACCGTGCGGAGGGATCGTACTTCCTCGGGAGCGGATCCTGGCCGGCGAGCCTCACCATCACTCCGATCGGTGTGATCACGAGCCAGAACACCGAGACCAGCACCACGTGCGTCACCAGCCACCCGATGGGATACGCGAGATAGGACCAGCCGACGAAGATCGGTCGTCGCGCCCCGCGGACGCCGGCGTACACAGCGGTCACAATGGCGCCTGCGATCCATATGACGCGCGGTGCGAAGTCCGACGCGGTCCTGTGGGCCACCACGAAACCGACCAGCGCAAAGAACACCGGCAATGCCATGCCGAAGGAGATCAGATCGCGGCGGGCCGGGTCCCTGTTGATCATCATGTCGCTCAGTCCGGCTCGACGCTCGCGAGGTATTGCGCGAGGTATTGGGCGCCCTCCTGCTGCGCCGCTTCCTCCTGCTCCGCCTTGAGGAGCAAGAAGTTCTCGATGATGAGCGCGTCCATGTCGGTCGCCAAGAAGCATCGATAGGCCTCGTCCGGCGTGCACACGATCGGCTCGCCACGGACGTTGAACGAAGTGTTGATCAGCACGGGACAACCCGTCTTTGCCCAGAATCGCTCGAGGAGCTTCCGGAAGCGGACATGGCGATCGCCATCGACGGTCTGCAACCGTGCCGAATAGTCGACGTGAGTCACCGCAGGGATATCGGAGCGCGCCACGCCCAATTTTGCGAGCCCGCGGCGGTCGTCGGCGGCGGAGGTCCGATGCTGCGCGCTTACGGGCGCGACGAGCAGCATGTACGGGCTTTCTTCGAACCCATCGCAGTCGAACCAGTCGCCCGCGTGCTCTTCGAGCACCGCCGGCGCGAAGGGGCGGAACGACTCCCTGAACTTGATCTTGAGGTTCATCACCGACTGCATCTTCGGGTCCCGGGGGTCGCCCAAGATGCTCCGCGACCCGAGGGCGCGGGGGCCGAACTCCATCCGTCCCTGGAACCAGCCCAGGACGTTGCCGCCCGTCAACAACGCTGCCGCGACATCACAGAGCTCGTCCTCGTCGTCGATGAGACGATAAGCAGCACCCGCACGGTCGAGCGCCGCCCGGATGTCGGATGCATCAAAGCGCGGCCCCAGCAGAGCTCCCCGCATGGCGTCTCTCGGCTCGGGGATCCGCTCGTTTCCCAGCAGTTGATGCCAGACGAACAGAGCGACGCCGAGCGCGCCCCCTGCGTCGCCGGCGGCCGGCTGCACCCAGATCCTGTCGAACGGACCTTCGTCGAGCAACCTGCGGTTCGCGACGCAGTTGAGCGCTACCCCGCCGGCCATGCAGAGATCGCGCATCTTCGTGAGCTCGTGGAGGTGTCGGGCCGATCGGAGCACGACCTCCTCGGTGACCTGCTGGATCGACGCGGCGACGTCCATATCGCGCTGCGTGATCGGGGCCTCTGCGTCTCGCGGCGGCCCGCCGAAGAGGTCGTGGAACTTGCTGGAGGTCATCGTCAATCCCCGCGCGTAGTTGAAATAACTCATGTCGAGGCGGAAGGATCCGTCCTCTTTCAGATCCAGCAGGCGTTCGAGGATCAGATCCGCGTAGACGGGGTCGCCGTAGGGCGCGAGCCCCATCAGCTTGTACTCGCCTGAATTGACTTTGAATCCGCAGAAGTACGTGAAGGCGGAGTACAGGAGCCCGAGCGAGTGCGGGAACCGCAGCTCGGAGAACAGCTCGATCGCGTTGCCGCGGCCCACCCCGAGGCTGCCGGTGGCCCACTCCCCGACACCGTCCAGGGTCAGGATCGCCGCTTCCTCGAATGGCGACGGGAAGAATGCACTGGCCGCGTGGGACTCGTGGTGCTCGGTGAACACAAACCGGTTCCGGTAGGCGCGCCCGAGGCCCCGGTTCAGCTGCCGGGATATGTAGAGCTTCTCGTTGAGCCACAACGGCATGGCGCGAAGGAAGGAGCGCAGGCCCGAAGGAGCGTAGGAGACGTAGGTTTGAAGGAGCCGCTCGAACTTGAGCAACGGCTTGTCGTAGAAGCCGACGTAGTCGAGGTCTGCCGGAGTCACACCCGCTTCCCCGAGGCAGTAGTCGATCGCCTTAGCAGGAAATCCCTCGTCGTGCTTCTTGCGCGAGAAGCGTTCCTCCTGAGCGGCAGCCACGATCTCGCCGTCGACGACGAGCGCCGCTGCGGCGTCGTGATAGAAGGCCGAGATACCCAGGATCGTCGTCATCGGCTCTCCAGCCGGGCGAGGCGTTCGGCGAGGAGGGCCGCGACCAAGCGGTGACCCTCCTCGTTGTAATGCCCGTCGACGGGAAACCGTACTTCGTCGCCCGGGCTCGGCCCGAGAGCTTCGTCGAGCTCGATGATCGCGCCGCTCCCGCGCTGGAGGCCGTCCAAGTCTAGCTGCTGGAGGTCGCTCCGTTGCCCCATCAGCATGAACCGCGCACCGTCTCGATGCACGAGCGACGCCAGCTCCTCGATCAGCGACGACGTGAGGCGAACGGCGTGGGGAGGGTGGAGGCCCTCGCCGGTCGGCGTCTCCTCCGTCGCCCCAAGGTTGTAGATCTTCCTTAGAAGACCGGGGTTCTGCCGGATGCGCGCCGTTACGAAGCTAAAGAGCGCTGAGTGATCGGCGAGGTTCCTCTGAAGCCAGCAGAACGCACGGCTTCGAAGGCCGTCGACTCGGCGTGTGTCATAGCTCTCGTCGAGGCGGTACGACGAGCAGAACTCATAGTCGGGCACCGGTCGACCCACGAGCTGCAGAGAACCATCGGGCTGGAGCGCGAACGCCGGCTTCCCGAACGGCCTCTGCATTCGGTGCAGCGTGATGTTGTCGTCGGCGTCGTTCGAAGTCGTGTGGTACACGACGATGTCGGGCTCCAACGCGCGCACACGGTCCTGGTAGAGCAGATGGACCTGATCGGTCCCGTAGCCCCTGACGCCCGCATTGATCACCTGAACCGGGACGTCAAGGTCCGGACGCAAGAGCTCTTCGGTGACGGCCGCATAGGTGCGGTCCTCGTCCACCTCAAAGCCCGCCGTCATCGAGTCGCCGAGGACCACGACTCGTAATCCGCCTTCAGGAAGCTCCGGGATGTTCGGCCCCCGGAATCCCAGCGAGTTGATGCGCACTTCCGTCCGGTACTGGATCGGAAAAGGCCTCGGGCCCACGAACTCGCCCTCGGCCCCCGGTTCCAGTGACCACCCGAGGAGGGCGTCCCGCTTCCAGAAAGCTTCCGGCTCGGAATAGACGTCGTAGATCGGCTGGAAGCCGAGCGCTCGGAACACAACCTCCAGGATCACGAGCGTAAGAAGGATCGAAACGAGCACGATCGTCAGTTTTCTGAGGCGCCCGCCCGCGCGCCGGTTCCGGGGTGCTGCGTCGTTACCGACCGCGGTGGTCGGCGCCTCGCGTGTCGTCGCCACCGCTGCGATGGTACCCGCAGGCGAACTTATCCTGAGACGACGGTGCGGCGACGGTGCAAGGCCTAAGCCTCGCCTTGAAGCCGCGCGTAGATCACCAGGCGCTGCTCGGCCGAGTACTTGGGGCTGCAGGTCGTAAGGGCTAGCTCCGCCGTGGTCGTCGGCTGCGGCACCTCGGTCGAGGCAGCGTCGATGATGTCTGCTCCCGTTACCTTGTAGGTGAACCTGCCCCACTTAGTGTGGGTCGTGATCTCGTCGCCCGTTTCGAGCTTGTCGAGGTCCCAGAAGGGCGCTCCGTAGGTAGTTCGGTGACCAGACACGATCACCCTGCCCGGTTCGCCGGGCCAGACTTCGCCGAACTGGCTGCACAGGGGCGGCTCGAAACCATCCCGGCACGAGGGATAGTGACCAGGGCCCTTCTTCAGCTCGTCCTCACCAGCGCCTTCTACGACGATCTGGTCCACCCCGATGTCCGGTATCTCGAGGCGAAAGACGGGCGCGCCCGGCGCCGGCGCCCATCCCTCCGGTGGACCCGTCGGGCCTTGCGCGGTTTGCTGCCCGGGGCCTGCCACCGACGCCACCTCATCGAACCGGTCGGCCAGCCGATCCTGGGCTCGCGCGGTGTAGAGGCCGGTCCCCCACAGCAGCCACAGGACGAACAACAGGATCCCCACGCTCACCGAGATGAGGAACTTACCGAGAACCCGAGACCGCGACATTGATTTCGGAGGCTATCCCCTATCCTGTGCGACGGTGAAGGATCCCGAGCCTCCATCGACCGCTGCCTCGCTGGTGGAGCTCAAACACAGCCTCAACGCGATGGTCATCGCGTGGCGTGGTGGTGCCACCGCCTTGAACGAGCGCCTGACCGTGTTGGGAACTCCCAGGTCGACCGTCACAGGAGCGGCCGGCACGGTGTTTGCCACGGCTGACGACGGGGCACCGGTCGTGGTTACTGCGGTGCCCGTCCTCTCCCCCGCGGTCGCCGTGGAGGTGACCACCAGGTTGGCGGCGCTAGAGAAGTCGCTCGGACGCCGTGGGGCGCCGGCTGCAAGGGGCCGAGCCATCGTCCTTTGCCGCGAGGCTCCATCCATAGAGGGATGGCGAGCTCTGTCGCTAGGTCTGGGTCCCAGGGACGGGGACGTCTACCTCCACCGAGGGCGGGTGATGCAGCGGCTGCAGCCTCCCCCCGAGGTGGCCGACCGCGGATCTCGGCTTCCTGCACTTGGGGAGTGGTCCATAACCGACTGGGTCGCTGCGGGAGCGCTCGTGCTGGGCGTGCTTCTTACCGTCTTGGGAATACGGGGGATGGTCGGCTAGAAGCTGGCTCTGCTCCACACTCGCCTACGCGAGTCGAGGATCAGCGCCGCCCCGAGCGTCATGAGGATCCCCGCGGCGGTCACGAACGGGGAAGGCTCTCCTCCGGTCCGACCGAGCACGCCGCCCTCGCAGGTGACCTGGAAGGTCTTCGACTTTCCTCCGTCGTTCGTCGCCACATCAAGCCGGTAAGAGCCCGCGTTGCGCACCGACATTGCGCCACCGGCCGGCTCTCTGCCCTCGCCCCTGCCGTTGACCTGGAACGACCCCGCCTCGACGACTCCCCCGTCGTCCACGTTGGTGATCGTGTATCTCAGCTCCTGGTTAGGGTCGAAGTTGAAGGCGTGGATGTGGAAGGTGCACACCTGGGGCTCGGAGCGGCGCTCGTCGCTCGGCTCGTTTGCGCCGGCGTGGATCTTCACGGTGCCGTTGTTACCCTCGGTGTTCTGCGCCGCGGCGGGACCGGCTACCACCAGTGCGAACAAAGCGGACATTGCGGTTAGGACTACGGCTTTCTTGAGGGTGGCAGCCCTGTGGTTCATCAGTTCCTCCCCGTGAATGTGTGGTTGCCGCACTGTAGCCCCTTTTGGAGGCGGACTGCAAGGATCCATCACCGCCCCGTGAAGTTCGGCTCCCTCTTCTCGGTCCAGGCAAGGAGCGCTTCACGGGTATCGTCGCTGTGGAAACACAGCGACTGAGTCGCGGTCTCCGCTTCGAGCGTAGCCTCGAGCGAACGCTCCGGCGCCCTGTTGAGGTTCTCCTTGATCATCGCCACCGTCCTGGGGGGCATGGACGCGAGGCGCCCGGCGAGATCCTTCACTACCTGGTCGACGTCGCCTTCGTCGCACAACCGGTTGAGCAGTCCGTAGCGATCGGCGTCCTGTGCCGACAAGGTGTCGCCGAGTAACGCAAGCTCCTTGGCCTTGTTGAGAGGCAGCAGACGGGTCAGCGCCCAGGATCCGCCGAAATCGACGACCAGCCCTCGCTTGACGAACAGCTCGGCAAAGCTTGCAGAGGACGTCGCAACGATCAGATCGCACGACAGCACCAGGTTGCACCCTGCGCCCGCGGCGACCCCGGTCACCTTGGCGATGGTGGGCACCGAGCAGTTGATTACTGCCGTCGCGATGCGGTGGATGCGCCGCATTCGGTCCTTTAGCTCAAAGCCGGACCCATCAAGGTTGGCCGGATCGTTGAGGTCTGCACCCGAGGTAAAGGCTCCCCCCGCGCCGGTCACTACCAGACAACGGATCCCCGGATCCTCGGAGGCGCGTTCGAACGCCGCCCCTATCTCCTCGAACATGACCCAGGACATGGCGTTGCGTTTGGCGGGCCGGTTGAGAGTGACGGTAGCGACATGGCCCTCTTGGTCCCAGACGAGCGACTCGTAAGCGGTCATACCGCCTCCTTCACGGTCCTTCAGGCTTCATCTTCTAAAAGGCGTCCGGCAGGTGAACCACCTCCGTGTGGGCGGCCCGAACGATAACGGACACCACATCGAAGCGAATCCGTACACCCCCCGGTCTGCGCTCACCGACCCACGCCGCCGCAAGGCGCCGCAGCCTTGCCTGCTTCGCGTAACCGACGGCTTCGGACGGCTCCCCCCACCTGTTCGTGCTGCGGGTCTTGACCTCACAAAAGACGAGCAGGCCGTCCTTCGTAGCAACAACGTCGATCTCTCCCGCCGCACAGCGCCAGTTACGGTCGACGATGGTGAAGCCGAGCCGTTCAAGCAGATCGACGGCGAGATCTTCGCCGGTTCGCCCCAGAGTTGGCCGCGCGTCCATGCCGACAAGCTAGCGGTGGCCTGCGACGCGAAACGGTGCTGCTAGTCCTCGAGTCCCGGGGGTTCTGGGATCAGGTCCCGCTCTGCCAGCTGAGCCAGCTCTTCGACGTTCAGGTCCCTGAACGTGACGACCCTCACGTGGGAGACGAAGCGCGCCGGCCTGTGCATGTCCCACACCCATGCATCCCTCAACTCCACTTCGAACCACAACTTGGCGGCAACCTGGCGAGTCTCGACCTTGACCTCGTTCGCGAGGTAAAAGCGTCGCTCCGTTTCCACGACGAACTTGAACATGGGGAGAACGTCGCGGTACTCCTTGTAGAGCTGGAGCTCCATCTCGGCCTCGTACTTCTCGAGATCCTCGACCCCCATTACCCGGTCCTCTTTCCTGTTAGGCCGTCACCTTCCAGCCCCAAGTGTCGCGCCGGATGGGGGCGCCAGACGCCATCCTCGTCCCAGAAGCCGGTGACTCCAAAGAAGCTTCGGCGGTGGATTGCACAGGGGCCGAAGTGCTCGAGCGCTTTCCAGTGGTGTCTCGTTCCGTAGCCGACGTTCGTCCCGAAGCCGTAGTGCGGCCAGCGGCGGTGGTACCTGCGCATAACCGAGTCCCTGGCCACCTTGGCAAGTATCGAGGCCGCGGCCACGTTCTTTGACACGTAGTCCGCCTTTTTCACGGCGAGCGAGGGAAAAGGCAGTCGCTTCATCGCGAAGCAGTCGAGCAGCGCGTAATCGGGATCGACCGGGAGCTTCTTGAGGGCCCGCCTGAGGGCATTGAGGTTGCAGCGCTGGAGCCCCTCGCGGTCTATGCGGTCGTGACGAACCCGCACCACCGACCAGGCCAGCGCAACGGCTTTGATCTCCCGAGCCAGGCGCTCTCGCTGGCCTCTGGTGCAGAGCTTGGAGTCCCGCAGCCCGTCGAGACCGGCCCCCGGAGGAAGGATCACCGCTGCCGCCATGAGCGGCCCTGCCAGAGCTCCTCTGCCGACCTCGTCGGCGCCTGCGACGCGCTCGAAGCCGGCGGCCGTGAGCCGGGCCTCCATCAGTCCGAGCGCATCGGCGGCCATCGCCCGGACTTTAACCCGGCGGGCGCGCACCATCGCTTCTTTCGCCCCACAGGAGGGCCGGAGGGTAGTCGTAGGGCGAAAAAACCGGTGGCCCGGTGTTACAGGCCGGCCAGGTCCTCCACCGGCCAGATCACCACGAAGGCTCGGCCGATGATCTTTTCCTCTTTGACCGGCCCGATGAAGCGGGAGTCCTGGGACTGGTCCCGATTATCGCCCAGCACGAAGACGGTCCCCGCCGGGACACGGCAGCCCCCTTTCACCGGTTCGAGCTGCATGTTCCTGCAACTGTCGCCGGTCACCGCCGGGCTGGTTGTGTCCGGCCGCGTGAGGTAAGGCTCCTTGATCCTCTTCCCATTGACCGTCAGGACTCTGGGACTTCCCTCGTAACTAAGCGTGTCGCCCCCAACTGCCGCGATCCGTTTGATGTAGTCGGTCGTTCCGGGCGTGGGGAGGCCGATGAGGTCCTTCATGAAGTTACGGGCGTCGTCGTACCAGGCTTGCTTCTTCACCTTCTGGGCTGCATCGGACCGCGCGAACACGACCACGTCGCCGCGGTCGGGGTTGCTGAAAAGGTAGCTGAGCTTTTCGACGAGCACCCGTTGGCCGCCGGCGAGCGTCGGTCGCATGGAACCCGAGGGGATGAAAAAGGCCTGCACGAGAAAGGTCTTGATGACGATCGCGACGAGGAAGGCGATGAGGACGAGAACGGGCAGCTCCGTCAGCCGCTTCAACCACTTCTTTCGGGCCTGACCCTTTGGCTTGGGAGGCTCCGGCTTGGGCTTGGCCTTGGCGGGTTGCTCCTTGGACTCCCCCTCGGCCCCCTTGCGCCTGCGCGGAAAGATCCCGAATCGCCGTTTGGGCTTGGCCGGTTCGGTTCCTGGGGCAGCTTGGGCGCCGTCGTCGGGCTGTGCCTGTGGCCCCTGCGCGTCCTGGGCCGAGTCCTCTTGGCCCTCCACAACCGGAGCCTGAGCGTCGGCAGGTCCGTCCTGCGCGACGCCGCGGGCAGTCGTCTTTTTTGCAGTGGTCTTCTTGGCGGTGGTCTTCTTGCCCGTCGTCTTTTTTGCAGTGGTCTTCTTCGCGGTGGCCTTCTTGGCCGCCGTCGTCTTCGCCGTTGTCTTCTTGGGGGAGGCCGCGGTGGTCTTCTTGGCGGTCGTCTTCTTGGCCCCCGTGGCCTTCGCCGTCGTCTTCTTTGCCGTCGACTCCTGCGAGGGGGTCTGCGCACCGGCGCCGGCAGCACCGCCGTCCGCGCCGTCCGCCCCTGCCTCTTGCTGGTCGCCGGTGGACGCGGCGGGGGCCGGGCGCGTGGTCGTCTTTTTTGCAGTGGTCTTCTTGGAAGGGCTCCTCGCAGTCGTCTTTCTGGCCCCCGTCCTGCCTGCAGTTGCCGTCGGCGGGGGCGAGCCCCCAGGCGTGGTCCCGGAAGTGGCTGCGGCGTCTCGACCAGTCTCTGAGGTGGCATCACCTACGGGCGACGAGGTCGCCTTCTCTCGGCGAAGCCGCTCCGCAGCCTGATCCTCCACTTGGGAAAGATGTCCGTCCGCGGGCCGGCCCAACGCCTTCAGCCGAGTCATCACCTCCTGGGAGGTGAGGCCGAGTTCCCTGGCGAGCTGTTGGACGGTTGGCATGAATGGAACATTAAGGCAGACGCGACAAATTGCCGCCAGCCCGCTCCGAAACCGGCGTTAGAGAGTCCCGAAGTCGGCAGGAGGCCAGATCAAGATGAAGGCGTGCCCGACCACTCGGTCGACCGGAACCGGGCCGAAGCGTCGTGAGTCATCCGAGTTCCCGCGGTTGTCCCCCATCACGAAGATCTTGCCATCTGGCACTTCGACAGGCCCGAAGTCCAGGGTCTGGGTGCCGTCCGGGAGGTAAGGCTCGGACACCTCCCGCCCGTTGACGAAGACGGCGCCAGACTTGCCCTGAATCGTGTCACCCCCGACGGCCATCACCCGCTTGATGAAGTCCTGCTCTCCTGCGGTCGGAAAGCCGAACAGACCCCTGAAGGCATCGCCGACGTCGGTCCAGAGCGAATCATCCGCATCGTCATCGGGGCCTGGAACCACGACGTCCTTCTCGAAAACGACAACGTCGCCTCTTTGCGGCTCACCAATGCGATAGCTGATCTTCTCGACCAAGACACGATCTCCCACCTTCAGTGCCGGCAGCATCGACTCCGAGGGGATGTAGAAGGCCTGAAGCAGGAAGGTCTTGATCAGCAGAGCAATGACGACGGCGGCGACCATGAGCACCGGAAGCTCTCGCCAGAAAGGCTTGCGCTCGGAGGGCTTGGTTCTTGCCGGTTGCTCCGCCGTCGAGGGCTTCTCGTCGCCGTCAGGGAGCGGCCGACGCCCGGAACCGGAGGGTTCCGCGGTGGCCCGTTTCACCACTACGACAGTCGTTTCTCTTTGACTTTGGCCTTCTTGCCGACCCTCGAGCGAAGGTAGTAGAGCTTGGCGCGGCGGACGTCTCCCAGTGTGGCGACCTCGACCTTGGCAATCATCGGAGAGTGGATGGGAAAGGTTCGTTCCACCCCCACGCCGAAGGAGAGCTTTCGTACCGTGAAGGTCTCCGACAGCTGGCTTCCTCGCCTGCGTATGACGATCCCCTGGAAGACCTGGACGCGCTCGCGCTCACCCTCTACCACGCGCACGTGAACGCGGACGGTGTCACCGGCGCGAAAGTCGGGCAAGTCGTCTCTCAGATAGGGGCGCTCTACGAGGTCGGTCGGGTTCACCAGCAGCTCCTTTGCTTCAACGCTTCGGTCCGGCAGGTTGAATGCCTGGGACGCAACACTTCGCTCTTCCGTAGCCCGGACGGGATTCGAACCCGTGATCTCCGCCTTGAGAGGGCGGCGTCCTCGGCCAACTAGACTACCGGGCCAATCTGGTTTTCGTTCCTAGGTTACGGCACCACCGGCACCAGGGAGCTGGGGCGCCTGGATTCGAACCAGGACTAGCGGAACCAGAATCCGCCGGGCTGCCGGATTACCCCACGCCCCACAGTGCCCGTCCACTCGCTCGAGCAGACCAAGGCCGGCGCCCGAGGATACCAGCCGGCTACTTGGAGGCGGCGCTCAGGCGCGCCAACGTCCTCTTCTTGCCGAGGAGCTCGAGCGACTCGAACAGAGGTGGTGACACGAGCGTTCCGGTCACCGCCGCTCGGATCGGCTGGAACGCTTGCTTGGGCTTCAGCCCGCGGCCCGCTGCGAGCGCCCTCAGCGCTTCCTCGATGGCCACGCTGGTCCACTTCTCGAGACGTTCCAAGGCCTGGGCGACCTCGACGAGGTAATCGCGCTGGTCCTCCAGCACCTTCGCTGCCCGCTCGTCTGGGGTGACCTCTTCGAACAGGAAGCGAACCATTGGGGGGGCCTCGGACAACCTCTTGAGGCGCTCCACCACCAAGGGGGCAACGGCTCGCAGCGTCGCCCGGCCCTCGTCCGTGTCCGCCGGGATGCCGGCGGCGACGCAGAAGGGAACCAGCTCCTCGGCGAGGTCGCCTGCGCTCTTTGATCGGATGTAATGGCCGTTCAGCCACTCGAGCTTGTTGACATCGAAGGTCGCCGGGTTCTTTCCAACCCTTTGGAGGGAGAACTTCTCGATCAGCTCGTCGACCGAGAAGACGTTGGTCCTGTCGTCGTAGCTCCATCCCAGAAGAACGAGATAGTTGACCATCGCCTCGGGAAGGAATCCCTGCCGCCTGTATGCGTCGACCGCGACGTCCCCCCACCGCTTGGAGAGGGGCCTGCCGTCCGGTGATATGAGCAGGGGAAGGTGTCCGAAGACGGGTACCTCGGTTATGCCCATGGCCTCGCGCATGAGCAGCTGCCGTGGAGTCGCGGGAAGAAGGTCCTCGCCCCTGATGATGTGGGTGATGTCCATGGCGATGTCATCGACCGTCGCAGCAAGCATGTAGGTCGGTGATCCGTCGCTGCGCAGGATGACGAAGTCGGGGATCTGCTCGGTGCGGGTCGGGACCGTCCCCCGCACGACGTCGTCGAACGCGACGGTCGCATCATCCGGCACTCTGAACCTGATTGCGGGGGCCCGGCCCTCGGCTTCGTAAGCGGCGCATTCCTCGTCGGTGAGGCTGCGGCAATGGCCGTCATAACCCGGCGGCCTCTTTGCAGCCTGAGCGAGCTTGCGCCGCTCGGCGAGCTCCTCTTGAGTGCAGTAGCAGGGGTACGCATGGCCGCGTGCGATCAGGTCGCGGGCCGCGGACTCATAGTGGCCGAGTCGTTCACTCTGACGATAGGGGCCGAAGTCGCCTCCGGCCCCCGGCCCCTCGTCCCACTGCAACCCCAGCCAGCGCAGATCCTCGAGGACCGCGGCGTAGGCCTCGTCGGTCACTCGCTTTTGATCGGTGTCCTCGACGCGCAAGACGAACACTCCGCCGTGCTGGCGAGCAAAGAGCCAGTTATAGAGGGCCGATCGCGCGTTGCCAACGTGGATGGAGCCGCTGGGGGCGGGGGCAATACGAACTCGAACCGTGTCGTTCATCACCCCAGACTAGAACCCGCGCTTTCGTTCCGCCGACATCCTCTCTATATGCGAGGCTCCCCACGGAAAGAAGGCCCCGACATGCTCGAATCTCGTCTATAGCAATTGGTCGAGGTCTTTACTTGCCGGATCGATGTGGCGCAGTTCACGAACCATGCCGAAGGCCGCATCGGCGGAAACGAGGCCGTCTGCATTCCGTGCGACGGCCGACGCCGCAAGCACGGCATCGAAAGCCCCCAGCCCTCGGTTTGCTTGGAAGAGCCTGAGACCGCTCCTCAAGTCTGCGGCGTTCAGTTCCAACAGAGGAGACAGGAGGTCCACAAATGCTTCGCCGAGCTGCACCGCATCCCGGCGGGGTCGCCTCTTGGCGCGGACGTGAACGAATTCTTGGATTACTTCTGCCGATGTAGTGGCGGTCAGCTCTCCGTGGCCCACTGACTCAACGATCCTCCGGCATGGCTCACGCAGAGGGTGGTCGCTGCCCACGCTGTAGACCAGAACCGTCGTGTCCAGGACGATCAACGACGATGAGTCCGAAGCTGATCTAGCTCCTTCAGGAGCTCCTCTGGTTCAGGCGCCATCATGGGCTTAGCCGAGAGGACCTCTGCGGCAGCCCGAGCTCGCCGTTCTTCGTGTGGTGGGAATGAGCGGTCGATCGCTTCTCTTATGACGAGCGCAACACTGACCCCGCGATCCTGCGCCGTTTTCGCCAGTCGTTCGTAGCGCGCTTCGTCGATCAGGATCTGCAAACGCCTGGAGAGCATGCACATACATTAGCATGTGCAAGTCAGTCCCGGGCTCTACTGCGGGCGGATCAGCTCGCCCTTGTGCCCTGCTGCGCCGGTGACGAGCGGTATGTCGTAGCCGGACTCCCCCGTGACCACATCCGCCACTATGCAGGTGATGTTGTCCTGACTTTCGGCTCGCAGCGCGAGCCGGATCAGCTGCTGAACGCAGACCTGGGGGTCCTGAACATTACGCAGCACTTCGGCAAGCGCCTCCTCGGGAACGACGTCGGAGAGTCCGTCCGAGCAGATCAGGTACCGATCACCTGGCTCGGCCTCTCGCATGGTGAGCGCCGGGTCCAGCTCGCGACCTGTTATCGCACGCAGCACCATGGACCGGTGCGGATGGGCCCACGCCTGCTCCGGAGTGAGCGCTCCGTCGTCGACGAGCGACTGAACCAGCGTCTCGTCCTTGGTGATCTGGCTGAGAGATCCGTCCCTGAGCAGATAGCCGCGTGAATCCCCCACGTGCACGAGACCCACGTTCTCGCCGGCGAACAGCAGCGCGGTGAGCGTGGTGCCCATGCCGTTGCGGTCGGGATGGTCGGCGATATGCCTGGCAATGGCAGCGTTGCCCCGAAGGGTGGCGGAGCGGAGCTCCCCGAGCAGGTCGTCGCCCGGGGGACGGTCGTTCAGCGGCGCAAGCTCGGCGATGACCAACGAGGAAGCAACCTCACCGGCGGCGGCGCCGCCCATCCCGTCGGCCAGCGCAAGCAACCGTGGCCCCGCGAAAGCCGCGTCTTCGTTGTTCTCGCGGGTGAGGCCGCGTTCGCTCCGCACCGAGTAACAAAGGGAGACCGTCATGCTGGTGGCCACGCCGCCAACCTTCGAGAACTGGAGTTAGCCCCAGAACCGTTGGTGCTCATACGAAGTCGAGCCAGTCGAAGTATTTTTCGTCCTCGCCTTTGACGATCGAGAAGTACTTCTGCTGGATCGTCTGGGTGATCGGGCCGGGGTCGCCTATGACGCGCTCGTCGATCTCTCGTACCGGAGTGACCTCTGCAGCGGTACCCGTGCAGAACATCTCTTCTGCCGTGTAGAGGTCGGCCCTGGTGATCTGCCGTTCCTTCACCGACATCCCGTGGTCGGCGGCGATCTTCATGACGGTGTCCCTGGTGACTCCGTGCAGGGGGCCTGCCGAAGTCGGCGGGGTGAAGATCTCGCCATCCTTGATGATGAAGAGGTTCTCACCCGTCGCCTCCGACACGAATCCCTGAGGGTTCAGCATGATGGCCTCGTCGTAGCCGGCCCTGATCGCCTCCAACTTGGCAATCGAAGAGTTGATGTAAGCGCCCGTCACCTTTGCCTGGGGAGGAATGATGTTCGGATCCTGCCGCCGCCACGACGAAATCGTCATGCGGACCCCGCGCTCGAGCGCCTCGGCCCCCAGATAGGTGCCCCAGGGCCACACCGCAATGGAGACGTCCACAGGGTTCGCCTCGGGATTAACGCCCATCTCGCCATAGCCCCTGTACGCGATCGGGCGTACATAGCAAGAGCTAAGACCGTTCACGCTTATCAACTCGTGGACCGCAGCTATCAGCTCGTCCACCGAGTAAGGGATCTCCATCAAGAAGATCTTGGCCGAGCGCTCCATGCGCTCGAGGTGATCGCGCAACCGGAAGACTGCGGGCCCCCGCGGCGTCTCGTAGCAACGGATCCCCTCGAACACGCCGGTGCCGTAGTGCAGAGCGTGCGTCAGCACGTGAACGGTCGCGTCTTCCCAGGCGATCAACTTGCCGTTCATCCATACCTTGTCAACCGGTTGCAGTGGCATCCCAGCTCTCCTTTGGTTCCCTAGTCCCCCAGCGCGATCAGACGCGTGTCGCGCGCCTGCACATTCTCCGTGATGAGGCGCAAAACCTCGTCTGGGACCGGGGAGTCCACCGCCATGCCCATCAACGCCTCGCCCCCTTCCGTGTGGCGCGCCACCTGCATGTTGGCGATGTTGACGCCCGCCTGGCCCAAAAGGGTCCCAACCGTTCCCACGATCCCCGGTCTGTCCTCGTAGCGGAAGAACAGCATGATGGGAGAGAACGCCATGTCGACCTCGTATCCGTAGATGCGCACGAGCCGTTCGCTGCCCCGTTTTCCCACCAGGACGCCGGCGACCGAGACGGTCTCGTCCGTGCACTCGGCTCGCACCTCGATCGAGCTCACATAGTCGAGGCTCTGGGAGGACTTGGACTCCTCCACCGATATGCCTCGCTCTCTCGCGATGAGCGGGGCGTTCACGAAGCTGACCGGCTCGTGCACTACCGACGAGAACGCGCCCTTCAGGCCCGACAGCGTGAGCGCACGGGTGTCGTACTCGGCGATTCCGCCGTAGTACTCGAACCGAAGCTGCTCGATGCCACCCCCGGCGAGAGCAACTGCGGTTCGCCCCAGCCTCTCCGCCAACCGCAAATAGTTCCTAACCACTTCCGGTATGTCGGGCCCAACTTCCACGTTCACCGCGTAGGGCACAAACTCGCCGCCGAGAGCAAGAAGGACCTGCTCGGCGATGGCGATGCCCGCCTTGTCCTGGGCCTCCGCGGTCGAGGCGCCGAGGTGAGGAGTGACCACTACACCGTCCATCCCAAACAGAGGATGGTCGGTCACGGGCTCCTCCTCGAAGACGTCGACTGCGGCACCGGCCACGCGGCCTTCTTGCAACGCGACGACAAGTGCCTGCTCGTCGATCAGCCCTCCGCGCGCGGTGTTGACGATCCGGATGCCCGGCTTGGCGCCGTTCAGCTCGCGCTTGGAGATGATGCCGACCGTCTCCTTGGTCTTCGGGAGGTGAATCGTGAGGAAGTCCGCCTGAGCGCAGACTTCGGTGACCGAACTAACCATCTCGATGCCCATGTTGGTCGCCCTCGACGCGGCGATATACGGGTCGTAGGCGACCAGACGCATGCCGAAGGCGCTCGCCCTTAGAGCGACCAGTGCGCCCACCCGCCCGAGCCCGACGATCCCGAGCGTCTTTCCGTGCAGCTCAACCCCCTGATAGCGCTCCCTGGCCCACGATCCCGCGACCAGCGCGGCATGGGCCTGAGGTATGTGGCGGGCTTGAGCCAGCAGCAGCGCCATGGTGTGCTCGGCCGCAGACAGAACGTTTGACTGAGGGGCGTTCACTACGACGACACCGTTCGAGGTGGCGGCATCGACGTCGATGTTGTCCAGGCCGATTCCCGCCCTGCCGATGACCTTGAGGTTCGGGCCTCGCTCGATGACCTGGGAGTCCACGGTCGTCGCCGAGCGAACGATCAGACCGTCGTAGTCCTCGATGGCGTCGGCGAGCTCCGCGGGGGACAGTCCCAGGCGGAGGTCGACCTCGACCTTCTCACGCAGACGCTCTAGCCCGGCGGTGGACAACTTCTCGGTTACGAGGACCTTCATCTGAGGCCATCGTACAGGGGCTTCAGTCCCCTCCCCGAGCGGACTCGAGGGTGTCGATGACGTAATCGATGCACCGGGTGAGGGCCGCGACGTCGTCCGGCTCGATCGCGGGATACATTCCGATCCTCAGCTGATTCCGTCCCAGCTTTCGGTACGGCTCGGTGTCGAGGATGCCGTTCACCCTCAGTGTCCTCGTTACCGCCGCGGCTTCTATCCGGGGCTCGAGGTCGATGGTCGCGACCACGCGACTCCTGTGGGCCGGCTCGGTCACAAAGGGGGCTGCCCGCGGGGAGCCCTCAGCCCACGAGTAAACGATCTCTGCCGAACGGTCGCAGCGGGCGGCGGCCCACTCGAGGCCCCCTTGGTCGTTGATCCAGTCGATCTGCTCGACCGCGAGAAACAGCGTGGCGAGGGCAGGCGTGTTCAAGGTCTGGTCCTGGCGCGATTGCTCCAGCGCGACACCGAGATCGAGGGACGCCGGGATGTAGCGCCCGGAGCGGGAGATGGCCTGGATCCGTTCCAGCGCGTCGGGGGAGCACAGCGCCACCCACAGCCCACCATCCGACGCGAAGCTCTTCTGCAATGCGAAGTAGTAGACGTCGAAGGCCCTGGGGTCCACCGGCAGGCCCCCGGCCCCCGAAGTGGCGTCGACGGCGACCAGCGCCCCCGTGTCCGGGCGCTCCACCGGCATCATCACCCCGGTCGAGGTCTCGTTGTGAGTGAGCGCGCAGAGGTCGCAGTCACCCGGGGCAACGAACCCCGGACGCGTCCCGGGCTGGGACTCGACGATCTGGGGATCGTCCAGGTGAGGCGCACGCCGGGCTGCCTCGGCGCACTTGGCGGAGAACTCGCCGAAGACGTAGTGCAGGCTCCTGCGCTCGATCAAACAGAAGACCATGGCGTCCCAGAAGACGGTAGTCCCTCCGTTGCCGAGCACGACCTCGTATCCCTCGGGCAACGAGAAGAGCTGGCGAAGACCCGTGCGCAGCCGCCCGACCATGGACCTGACCCCGGCTTGCCTGTGGCTGGTGCCGAGATAGCCGGAGGCGCTGCGAGCAAGGGCCGCGACCGCCTCGGGCCGCACCTTGGAAGGACCAGAACCGAACCGCCCATCCAAGGGACGCAACTCCGCAGGGATCACTATCTCTTGTGGATTCACGGGATTGGCGCTCCCGACGCCGCTTGCCATGCCGGTCATGCCCTAGATTGAGGGAGGCGCCGGCGAATCTATAACGAAGGAGAAGGCGATTCCCTCCCCGAGGCTGTCTCGAGCGGTCACCAGCATCACAGAATCGTCCACTCTGGCAATCGACGCCAAGGCCAAGGCTCTCAAAGCCTCCGGTGCGGACGTCATCGGCTTCGGGGCCGGGGAGCCCGATTTCCCGACGCCCGAGCACATCGTGAAGGCGGCTGCAGAGGCCGCGCACCACGCGGTCTACCACCACTACACCCCGGCCCCCGGGCTCCCCGAGCTGAGGGCCGCCATCGCCCGCAAGACCGAGCGAGACTCCGGCTACTCCGTGCTGCCCGAGCAGGTGCTCGTCAGCAACGGCGGCAAGCACGCCCTCTTCAACGCGTTCATGTCGATCATCGACCCCGGAGATGAGGTGCTCCTGCCAGCCCCCTACTGGGTGAGCTATCCCGAGATGATCAAGCTGGCGGGCGGCGTCCCGGTCGAGCTGGCGACTGGAGGCGACTGCGGCTTTCGAGTCACGCTCCAACAACTCGAGGCGGCAACCACAACGCGCACCAAGGCGCTCGTGTTCGTGTCGCCGTCGAACCCCACCGGGGCGGTCTATCCGCCGGAGGAGGTCGAGGCCATCGGCCGCTGGGCCGTGGAGCACGGCATCTGGGTCATCACCGACGAGATCTACGAGCACCTCGTCTACGGGGACGCCAGGTTCTCGTCGATGCCGGTGCTGGTTCCCGAGCTCGCCGATCGGTGCATCGTCATCAACGGCGTCGCCAAGACCTACGCGATGACCGGATGGCGGGTCGGCTGGATGATCGGGCCCGCCGACGTCGTCGCGGCTGCGGCCTCGCTGCAGAGCCACGCCACCTCCAACGTCGGCAACCTCGGGCAGGCTGCAACGCTCGCCGCGGTCACGGGAGACCTCGAGGCGACCCAGCGGATGCGAGAGGTCTTCGACCGTAGAAGGACGACCATGCACAAGATGCTGAGCGACATCCCCGGGATCGAGTGCTTCGAGCCGCAGGGCGCCTTCTACTGCTTTCCCTCGGTTCAGGGCGTTGTGGGACGGACCATCGCAGGGCGCCGGATCGAGACGTCGCTCGACTTTGCGGACGTGCTGCTCGAGAAGGCGCTGGTTGCGGTCGTGCCGGGAGACGGCTTCGGGGGGCCAGGCTATGTCCGGCTCTCCTATGTCCTGGGGGACGACGACCTGGTCGAGGGGGTCACGAGGATCGCCGACCTTCTGGCTCGGTGAAGGAGCCGGCCACCTCGCCTCGGGCGGTTGTCACCCTGGCCCTCATCGGGCTTCTTGCGGGCTTGCTGAGCGGGCTGCTCGGCGTCGGGGGCGGGGTTGTGATGGTTCCTTTGCTGGTCGGCGTGGTCGGGCTCAGCCAGCACTCGGCGCATGCGACTTCGCTTGCAGCGCTCATACCGATCGCTTCTGTGGGAGCTACAAAGTTCGCCCTGGAGGGAAGCGTCGACTATCGCGTCGCGGGGCTTCTCGCCGTGGGAGCGCTGGTGGGAGCGCCGCTCGGAGCGGGGCTCATGGCGCGCATCAAGGAGGGCCTCCTCAAGGTCCTCTTCGGGGTGCTCATGGTCGGGGTGGGGGTCCAGTTGCTGTGGAGCTGAGCCTGCCGCTCGCCCTGCTCATCGTGGGTGCGGGCGTCGCAGTGGGTCTGTTGTCCGCGCTGCTCGGCGTCGGAGGAGGGCTCGTCATGGTCCCGTTCATGGTGCTGGCGCTCGGCCGGTCGCAACACCTCGCCGAGGGCACCTCTCTGCTGGTCATCGTTCCCACCGCGGTAGCGGGCGTCATTGCTCACCGCAGGAAGGGCTATGTCTCGTTCAGGCAGGCGCTGTTCATGGCCGTGGGCGGGGTCGGCAGCGCCTTCGTGGGGGCGGCGCTGGCCCTGCAGATCGCGCCGGAGGTCCTCGAGAAGGCCTTTGGGGCCTTCATCGTCGTTATGGGGGCCAGGACCGCATGGCAGGGGTGGCGCTCCAAAGAGAAGAAGGAGTCGAGGAAGTCTCCAGAGGAAACCGAGATCACATGAGGTGGGCGCGGGTCACCTGATCGGTCCGGGTGACGCCAAGCAGGGCCATGGCGTTGTCGAGCTCCACCCTTATGAGCTCGATGGCGCGGGCAACTCCCGCTTCACCTCCTGCGGCAAGGGCCCACAGGTACGGCCGGCCCATGAGCACGGCCCGGGCGCCGAGCGCCAGGGCGACGAGGACGTCGGTCCCACGTCGCACCCCTCCATCGAGGTACACCTCCAGGTCACCACCGGCGGCGTCCACCACCTCCTCGAGCACGTCGACCGACGCGGAGCAGCGGTCGAGCTGGCGGCCCCCATGGTTCGAGACCACCACTGCGGCCGCGCCGTGCTCGGCGGCCAGCCCCGCGTCCTCGGCGGTCAGCACACCCTTGATCACGACCGGAAGGTCAGACACGCCCCTCAGCCACTCGACGTCGGCCCAGGTGACGGTTGCGTCGATCTCGTGGGTGAAGTAGCCGAGCAGATCTTGGTCGCCTGAGTCACTTCGATAGTTGCCCGGCCCCGCGTCGTCCGGCACGACGAAGTGGCTGCGCAGCTCTCGCTCCCTGTAGCCCGGCACCGGGAGGTCTGCGGTCAGGACCACTGCCCCATAGCCGGCCGCAGCCGCCCGCGTGACCAGGTCTCGGGACACGCCCCTGTCCCGATGGAAATAGAGCTGAAACCACCTGGGGCCCTTTGCCGCCGCCGCAATCTCCTCGAGGGAGTAGCTCGAGAAGGTCGCCGCATGCATGAGCACTCCTGCTGCGGCCGCCGCCCTCGCGACGGCGAGCTCGCCCTCGGGATGAGCGAGCTTGTGCAACGCAGTGGGGGCCAGCGCGACCGGCATCGACACGGCGGTGCCGAGCATCGTCGTGGAGGTGTCGATCCGGGAGACGTCGACCAGGACGCGGGGCCTCAGCCTGCGCCTGCCGAAGGCCACGACGTTGTCTCGCAGCGTCACCTCGTCCGCGGCTCCACCGACGTAATAGTCGAACGCGCCCGCCTCCATAGCGTCCCTGGCAAGCGGCTCGAAGTCCTCGAGCCTCAGGATCTCGTCGAAGTTCACCGCGACTGCTTTACCACGTCACTCGGGGCGCCCCTCGCTGGGGAGGGCTACAGCACTAGGGCAGGCGAGATAGAGGGGGCCGCGCCGAAGCGTGCACATGGCCGGGAGCCTCTGTCGATCATCCCCTCAGTGTCCGCTGACGGTCTCGTCCCCATAACTTCGACGGCCGAAGGGAAACTCCTGCCCAGCCCTGAACTTTGTTCGGGCACCGGCTGACCCCAAGCGGCAGGCCTGACGGAACCGCCAATGAGCCCGACCGCTTGATTCCCCCTGCCTGGGAAACCCTCCGACGCCATTCGGCGCTCAGAACCGTCTCATCAATCAGGTGTGGAGTGTGGCTGCCGGACTTCACTCAAAAACGTCCGTAGCCCAACCCCGAACTTTGCAGCAGGGTACACGAGCAGGCTCATTAAGAGCACGAATACGAACCCGACTCCCCAGAGACTGTCATCCGAAACAGTAATCCCACGGATCAGAACAATCATCAGTTGGGGAAGAAGGATGGTCGTGGTGAGGAGCACCGAGCTTCTCCCGATCACCACTCCCCACAGAAGAGCGCCCCCCAATGTTGTAGGGATATAAATAGGGAACGAGACCCACCATTCTTCGGGTCCGCGCCCATGGCCAGCCACGATCCAACTCGCAGCGCCCGTCACCAACGCACCGAGGATGAATAGCCCCTGCATGAAAGGCCGTGGAACCTGGTTTACCGGAGGGATGCCCTTCTCCTCGCGGAAGTCACCTTCCCCTTTGTCAGACACTGGCACAGATCCCGACTGAGTTAGCAATTCCCTTCAGACTCTAGAGGACAGCTCCGATCGCTTGCCGAAAACACGACGCCCACACATTTGAACGGTGGGAGGCGAGTCGCTGCTTTTCATAACGAAGCTCGATGCACCTGCGATTCACTGACAGTACTTCTTTCCTCCACTGCACGCTCGACAGCCCTGCCACCTCAGACAATTAAGAACCCAAGGACAGCGGAGACTCGGGCCCGCTCAAACTGCCCTCTTGCCCGCGAGGTGGACGCTGCTACGGCCACGCCGCGCTACCTACCTGATTTAAACGAGGCGTGCAATTGTCTCACGATCTCTCGCAGTCTGGTTTTCGACCCACATTTCGCACCTCGGCGTACCAGATGATGCGCCGCCGTGCGTTGAGCCTCGTCGCCGTGACGGGCTTGCGACGAGAAGATCAGCTCTACGTCCTCGACCAGCCTAAGAATGCATCGCCCCTCCGCTTTCGTGGCTCCTGCCCGACGGAGCCTATCCAGGAGAGGACGGACCATTATCCCGTACGCCAATTGATTGAGTCGGTGCACCGGCGCGCATCCTTCAGCGGTTTCTTCAAGTACGGCTCCAAGCATCTTCGCACGACCCAAAGCCGTTGCGGTGTTCGTGCGATCTGAATATTCGTCTCTCATCGCGCTCCGCGAGAAAAAACGGTTCGAAATGCATTCCGCTTCCGCGACGGATGCTCCAGCATTTTGTAGTTGGTTCATGAAGACTCTCACCGATGGTGAAAGATCGCTGGGCGTGCGGATAGCTGCGGACGATTGATGCCCACTTGCTCGCTCCCCGGCGTTGGAGTCCGATTTTGCAGCTGGTCCACAAGACGCGGCGAGCCCCAGGGAAGCGGAAACAATCAGAGCAAGTATGCGGTAAGCAAGCATACAACCCGGTGACCTTCCCGGCGATCGCACGGCTGTCAGCATGCCACTTCGTCGATCACCATGGCTGTACGACAAGGTAAAGGCATCCCATCGCGTATGGTGGTCCCAAGCTTACGTGTCTGATTGACATAGTGCACTTGCTCGAGATGGTGCGTTTTCTGGAAGATGAGGGGTTGATGTGGGCACAAAGACAATCCTTGACGAAAATTTCCCATGGCGTTCCCTGCCGAGTTCCTCTCCTCCACGGTCAGCGCTGCCCCTAGCAAAAACGTTCTGGAATCCGAATAGTTACTGACCCGTTGATTGGAGCATTTTGAACGGCGATCGGTGGAGCGTCGCCTACAGTAATTGACCAAGTATGGACGCTGCCTGAAAAGGCGCCGTCCACCTGCCGTTGCGATTCTGGGGGGATAGAGACCCGGCGTTGCGCCAAGTGGGGACGTGCTTCTCTTGGAGGTACTCGAAAAGTGCTGACTTTAAGCGTGTGCTGGCATGGGTTGATAAAAGTCGCGTCATACGATGGGACGCATGACGCTGCGACGGCCGTTGTCATGGCGGCGAGCGTCGAGATGACGAGCATCTTGGAAACGCTGTGTGAGGCATCAGCCAGCTTCACACTGTGCCTCAGCCCTTAACGCCTCTTGTTCGTACGGGTGTAAGCGATACGCTACGCGTTCGTTCCCGAACTCCTCGAGACCTTTCAGGAACCCATAAATGTAATTGTCTACAAAGTCAGGGTCTCGTTCGTACTGACGGACGTGGACTACCTCGTGAGCCAATAGGCACTTGTCTTCTTGACGGTTAAACTCGTCTCTGAAGAGGATGAAGTGTCCCAACGTTATTGCCTCGAAATCCCCAGGCACGGATTCACCCGCGTTCTCAACGCATGTCACTTCATCCGCACACGTCCAGACCCGGCGTCCTTCTGAAATCGCCGCAGACGCCTCCCCTGCCCCGGTGAGATCGAGCCACCCAGTATTCATCTCGTCAAACCCAGATTCCCATTCTGACCGCTGCTCTCGGTTGTCTTTCTTGCCTTTCTCATCATCTTTCTTATCGCGATCGTAACGTTGGTTGCAGTACGCGGTGCCGTCACACATCGCTGGGCTATGGCCGTCGTCGTAGAAGGCCACCGGGTTGGCGGCGGCGAAGAGATAGCGGTTGCCAGTCAAGGGATCCGTGCCGAGCGCCATGTCCGAGCCAGAACCGACAAAGACGTCGGCGGTGGTGAAGCGGTCGGTCGTTGGATCGTAGATCCGCGGGCCCAGCAGGAGGTTGCCCGAGACGTCGTCGGTCTGGGCCGCCTTGAAGCCGAGGGTCGACTCCTCTTCTCCTGTGGCCGTCGCAGTCCCGCCCTCGTCGGGTGCCCCGTACGGGTCGTAGGCTCTCTGGGACGCGATGGTGCCGTCGTCCTTGAGCTCGGTCGCGACGTTGCCCCGGGAGTCGCGCAGCAGCCACACCCAGCTCGAGTTGCTCTGATCGGGCTCACCGGTGAGGCCGTCCTTGTAGCGCTGCTCCGCGAGGGGCTGCCCGTCTGATGAGCTGAAGTAGCGGGTCTTGGTGGTGCCGGACTTGGACGTCTCCTCGGCGAGTTGGCTCGTGGTCCCGAAGTAGAAGTAGAGCCTCGTCTTGGGATCGCCTGCCTCGGGCTGGGCGGTGCGGGCGATGACCTGACCCGAGGCGTCGTAGAGGTAGTCGATGTCGGTCTTTAGCGTGTCGCCCCGGTTATCCACCTGGTCGGTCCTGCCACCGGGGTCGTAGGAAGTGACGGTGGTATCGGTAGCCGGCAGGACGTTAGGCGTCGTTGTGGTCGTCGTCGCGCTGCGCTTGATCTCCTCGCCGAGGCCCGAGTAGTGGAAGTCTTGCTCGCTCGTGGTGTCGTCCACTCCCTGGACGAGCCCGAAGGTCTTGACCGTGCGGCTGCTCAGGCGGTTGTGACTGAAGCTGGCGGTGGTCGTCTTCTTGGTCGCGCCGTCGATCGTGACCGTCTCCGAGGTGATGTTGCCGGCGTCGTCGAGGCCGTAGGTCGTGACGGGGTTGTCGGTTGAGGCCTCGTCCTTCAGCAGCCGGAACGGCGAGGTCCAGCTCACCAAGCGCCCGGCCAAGTCGTAGTCGAAGTTTGCCGCTCCGCCATTGTCGCCAGGTGAGTCCGCCGGCCGGGTGATGTCGACCGTCTCGGAGGTCAGCAGGCCGCCGAGGTCGTAGTCGATCCCGCTGTGAGAGCGGATGAGCCCGCCCGATGATTTGTGCCACAAGAACGACGACAGGCTCCCGTCCCGGTGGTAGCTGAACCTTGCGTCGGCCGCTCCGGGAAAGGAGATGTCCTCAAGCGAGCCGGATGGGAGGTAGTCAAAGGTCGACGCCGCCGAGCCCGCCCGCCAGTCGGTCGCCGACTCCATCAGGCCGGCGGCAGAGTGCTTGTAGGTCGTCGTCTTGCCGTCCCACGTCGACGAACTCAGCACGCCGTCGGCCCGGTAGGTGAGCCTTTGCTTTCTCGTAACCGGGTCGGCGTCGGGTAAATCGATCGTCTGGGTGACCTCGTCGGTGAAGCCGCGATGATCGTAAGTAAACCTCCTCGTGCGCACCGTGTCACCCGAGTCGCAGCCCGAGCTCCCGATCACGGTTCTGGTGACCAGAAGGTTGCCGTCCGGGTCGTAGCCTGAAGAAGGATCTGCTCCGGCCGCCCAGTTGCAGCTCGCAACCGTGGGGCCGCCGGCCCTTGAGTTGTCGATCGCGATCGCCGAGCGCTCGGTGTAGTCGAGGTTGTAGCTGTGGCGCACGGTCCGCTTGGGGCTGCCGTCGTGGAGGTCGACCCTCGTCTCCTGCTGGCCCTCGGGCAGGTAGCTGTAGGTCACCGTGTGGCCCGGGTTGGTCGGGTCCTTGGTCTGGGCCGCAAGGCGGTTGAGCTTGTCGTAGCTGTAGGTCGCCGTCAGCTTGTCGCCATCGCCGGTCGGCTGCGTCACCGCAACTTTGTTGCCGGCGAGGTCGTAGTCATAGGAGTAGTCGAGCCACTTCGAGTCGCCGGCCCGCGTGCTGATGAGCCTTATCTGCCCGAAAGCGTCGTAGCTCTGGCGCTGGGACGCCCACACGCCGTCCTTCTTTCTCGGCCCAAGCAGCTCCAACAGCTCGCCGTGGGCGTTGTAGGAGGCCTTGCTCGACCGGTCCGCAGCCCCCGACGCCGAGGTCTCGGTCATCGTGCTCTCCACCCCAGCCGGCGTATAGGTCGCGGTCTTGACCGGGCGGGCGCCGGACGCGTTGGCTTCGGGCAGGGTGATCTTGGTGGTGCGGCCCGCGGCGTCATAGGAGTAGTCGGTGACCGCGGTCTCTCCCGCGCCAGCCGGCGCTCTGGTCTGCTTGAGCTGCTGGTTGGGGTAATAGGCGTAGGTCGTGGTGGCATCTGCGGGAGTCGTCTCTGACCTCTTGGTCCCGTCGGGATTGTAGGCGGTGGTGCTGATCCGGCGCGGGGAGGACTCGGTAGCGCCCGGCTCGGAGATCTCGATCATCCTGTCATTGGGGTCGTAGCCATAGCGGGTCACGAAGTCGCCCGCCGTGGCAGTCGCGTTGCCGCGCGGCGAGGTCTCCGACGCTTTGTTGCCGTTGGGGTCGTAGGCATAGGTAGTGGCGTCGCCGGCGGGGTCCTTCTCCTCGATCGGCCGGTCGAGCTCGTCGTAGCGGGTCGTGGTGACCCGCCCCGCCCGGTCGGTGAGCTTGCCGGTGGCCCCATAGGGGTTGTAGGCGACGTTTATCGCCTTGCCGTAGGCGTCCTCGATCCTTTGTGGCTGCCCGGAGCGGTGATAGCCGCCGTAGTCGGCGTCTGAGGTGTTGCCGAACAGCGTGACGTCGGTCACGTCGGTTCTCGGCCCGTCGACCCTCTTGAGGGCACCGTAGTTGTAGTAGCCGAAGCTCGTGGTGCGATCGGCCTGATTTTTGCCCCGCTCGACGATCGTGGAGAGGTTTCCCTCCTCGTCGTAGGAGAAGTCCGTGACCCTGCTGTGAGCCGAGAGGTTGGAAGCCCTGGTGGTTTTGATCAGCTCTGCGACCGTGTAGCACCAGCCGTCCTTAGATACCGGCCCCGACGTGCTAGTCGGGTCGGAGCACTTGTCGGTGTCGTAGCGGTAGTCGGCGGGGAAACGGTAGTCGAGGGTCGTGACGATCGGGCCGATGGGCGCCTCCGGGTGGAGGTCGGATCTCTGAGGGTCGTTGGGGGCCGGTGTCGTCAGCTTGGTGACGAGCCCGAGGTCGTTGTACTCCATCCTCGTGGTGTTGCCCACGCCGTCGGTCTTGGCGATGAGGTGGTTCTCTTTCCACTCGTAGGTCTTGGTGACCGCCCCGGAGTCGTTGCCCGCGTCGGTGATCCGAAGGATGTTGCCTCCCGCCGTGCGCTTGTCCGAGTCGCTTATCTGCTTGCGCCCAGAGATGCGGTAGCTGGTCGCGCCGGACGGGCCCGGGGTGGTTGCGACGGTGGTGCGTTCGCCCGTATTGGGGTCGGCCGGGCGGTAGTCGTAGCCCCACAGCTTCGCGTCGCGGTCCTTGATCTTGGTCACCCGAGGGGTGCCGGTCGTCTCCGAATAGCCGAGGCGACTGACGTTTCCTCTGGCGTCGGTCACGCTCGTCAGCACGCTGGCGCCTTGATCGAGGCCCGCGTTGAGCTCGCCGTTCTCGTTGTAGGCGTAGGTCGTCCTCTGCCGATCGTTGCCCCCGTCGGCAAGCTGGCTGTTGGTCGTGACCGCCCGCAGCAGCCTCGTCTCGGGATCGATGTCGAAGCTCACCTGGCGTGCATAGGAGCGCACCTGGCCGGTCGCCGGGTCGGGGGCCTGAGAGCCCGGCAGCGACTCCATGCGGGTGAGGTTGCCCGAGGCGTCCCAGTAGAACTTGACCAGCAGCTCATTGCCTCGCTTGTGTCGCAGCTCCGAGACCCTGACCTTGTGGAGGGAGTTCACCTCGCTGAGTCGCAAGTAGTTGAGATCTAGCTCGTTGCCCTTGCGATCCTTTATGGCGACGACGTGCCACGGCGTCGCGGGTGAGTCGGTTCCGTTGGTGCGGAACTCCTCGGGTTGGTCAACCACGTAGACGACCCCGTCGGGGCGGGTGAGCTGGTAGCTCGTGGCAAGTCCAGTCGTCTGGTCGATCTCCTCGCGGACCTTCAGGTCAACCCCAGGCGGTGACTCCCACCGGCTCCCTGGGTCGCCCTTTCTGATGAAGCGGTGCACGGTCCCGTCTCCGTCGGTCAACTCCAGGACCTTGCCGCTTGCGCCCGCGGCCGCGTCGACCACCTCTGCGGTTGCCGGGACCACCGGCGAGTTGAGGTCGATGTCCATGACCGAGCCTGCGAAATCGAGGCCGCCGTCTGCGTCAGACAACGACAGCGTCCAGCCCCTCCCGACACCGGTGTCGTGGTAGCTCCTGTCGCTTCGGTGTGAGTTGTAGCTGTGGGTGATCGCCGCGTTGAGGCCCTGGGCGGGGACGGTGACGTCAGGCTGCTTGACCACGAGGTTGCCCGAGTGGAGGTTGACGTAGCCGGTGGCGGTCCCAAGCGAGTGCGACGAGTACGGGTAGAACTGCTCCATCCCGTTGGTGTCCGACTGGGCGACGAGGAGCTGGTCGAGCGTCGGCGTCAGCGGGACCGGCGAGCCGTTCTGGTCCACCACGAAGGGCCCGTAGGTCTTGTCGTCGCTGACGTTGCCGGCGTTGTCGACCGTGACGACGTGGAACCAGTACCTGCCGTCGTCGAGCGCGGCGGACTCCGCCGTTCTGTCACCAGGAGGGCTCTTGAAGGAGCCGTCCGGCGCTGCGCCCTTGTCGCCGTTAGCGCCCTCGCGCCTGAACGCCCACCAGTACTCCTTCACGCCCGAGCGGTCATCGCTCCCTTCGGTCCAGGTCACCTCGATGGTGTTGTCTCGCATCGCAACGGTCCGAACATGCGACGTGCTGGCCACCACCGCAGGTGCGGCCGGCGCGGTGTGGTCGACGTTGAGCGCAAAGTGGGCGACCTTCCCCCATACTCCTGCCCCATTTCTGGCCTTGATGTGGAAGTAGGAGGTTCCCTCGCCGATGTCGGTGAACGACTTCGTCGTCCCGGTTCCCTCTGATGTGTCGTCGGGCGTCGTCGAGGTGTTCTTGTCCAGCGTGTGGGAGTAGCCGGAGATACCAGAGTTGGCGCTCGCGAACCACGACAGGCTCGGGTCGTCACCGCTGTACCACTTGGTGGAGTCGGGGTGGGTCGAGGAGCTCACCGTGGTGGCGGGGCCATAGCTGTCGATCTGGATCTTGAAGTGGCTCGTGGGTCCCCAGGCCCCGGCGCAGTTCTTGGCCCTCAGGTGGAAATAAAAGGTCCCCTCCCCGATATCAGAGTATGACTTCCCTGTCGCGGTGCCCTCAGATGCGGTGTCGGTTGTGGTGGTCGTGTTCTGGTCGAGCGCGTAGGAATAGCCACAGACCCCGGAGAGGTCCGACGCCTCCCACGAAAAGCTCGGATCGTCGCTCGCGTACCACTTGTTTGGATCGGGGTGCGTCGACGAGGTGATGGCGGGGGTCGGGCCCTCCGCGTCGATCCTTATGCGAAAGCGCGAGGTCGGGCCCCAATTGCCCGCGCCGTCTCTTGCGCGTACGTGGAACCACCTCTCGTCGTCGGACAGATCGGTCCACGACATCTGCGTCTCGCTGTCGCGCACGGTGGCCCCGAGTGCGTAGTCGGGATCCCGGTTCAGGGCGTAGTTGTAGCCGGAGATGCCGGAGAAGTCCGACGCGGACCACTTCACGATGGGGTCATTGTTGGCGTACCAGGTGTCCTGATTGGGGTGCGTGGACGAACTGACGTCGGGCGCGGGCGGATTTGTCCGGTCGACGGTGTAGGAGCGGAGCGCGGTCCAATCCGAGACGAGGTCGCCGTCGTCGTTGCGCGCTTGCCACTTGTACGTCAGCCCCTCAGTCAGCGCCGGGGTGGTCCAGCTCACGAGCGTGCCGGGATCTCGATGTCCGAGGTGTGCGTCGCGACCACATTTCCGGCTTGGAGGAGCTTGAAGTTGACCCGGCCGCGGTCGCCGTCGTCCGGGTCGCGGTAGCGCGCCTTGAGCACCGGGGTCGCATCGGGGGAGAAAGTTCGTCTGCTGGTGAGAGGTCGTTGGGCACGCCCGGCGGATTGTTGGGCTCGTCGAACTTGACCGTCAGCTCCGGCTTGTGGGTCGCTTGGTCAGAGGCGAACTTCTTCCACCCATACTTGTCGTCCTCGTTTCTCGCCCTTATTCCAAAGCCATTGTTGTTCGCTGCGGAGTTCTTCCAGTAGTTGACGATGGAGCGCACGTCGAAGTTGATGCGCCCGCCCGGACACGCCGACGAGTACCCTTTGGCGACGTTCAGGGTGTCGGCGGGGTCCGCGGCAAAGCTCGGCTTGTTGGACCACGTCACTCCTGATCCCCAGCTGTCCGTAACGCGATAGACATCGACTCGGCGCGGGTCGCACGAGTAAGAGTGGTTCTCGTACAAAGATAGCTTCGCCGAGTTGATCTCCGAGCCGCTCGGCACCGACGAGAGATCGAACTGGAGCAGCGAGCGAGCCGTGAAGGTCCCGTCCGGCCCGGTGTAGTAGCCGGCCTTGAGCTGATCGGAGTCGCTCTGGGGCGTGTTTTCGATGTTCGACTGCACGAAGGTGTCGAGGCTGGGCGTCTTGGTGAGCGACGGGTCGATCACCACGGGGTAGACGCGCGCCGGATCGGTGAGCCACGCGCCGTCTGCGCTGACCTTGAGTAACTGGTTAGACCCCGACTGCTCGATCGTGATGTCGATGTCTTCACTCAACGCCGGCTCGCGCGCCTGAGCGTTGGAGTAGGAATCGTACATATAGAGCTTGGGAATGGTGAAGGCGGTCTTGCCGGAGGAGTCGACGAGCTTGATCACACCGTCGCTGGTGCGCTCTGCGGTGAGTCCCCTTGTGGTCAATGGGAAACGGAAGGTCATGCGCCCTGCGGGGACCTGCGGGCGCTGCTTGAGGACGAGGAGTTCTTTGACTTGCTCGCCATGCACCTGGAAGACGAGGTCGACACCCGGGTAGATGTCGACATAGGTTATCTCGTTGCCCTCTACGGTTGCCGTGCTTCCCTGCGCTCCCTGGAGCCCAAAGCGGACGCTCGTTGACGCGTCGGTTACCTGAATGAGCGATGGCTGATCGCCGGAGTCGGCAAACTCGACATCGAGCGCCCCCGCTGTGTTCTCGTAGCCGCTGCCGTCTGGCTGCGGCATGAGGGTGTCGTCGATCTCTTTCCAGGTTCCGTCGGCCGCCTTGAAGTGAATGGGCGCGGTGTAGATGTTGGTCGTCTTGGTCCCGTCCGGCTCGGCATAGACCTTGGCGTACTTGGTCCGCTCCGACTCGACCTCATCGCGCGTTGCGCTTTGCTGAACTGAGCTCGAGGTCTGAGCGTGCGCTCGGCTCGCTGTGTTTGCGACAACCAGGATACTGCTTGTCAAACATGCCAGCAGGAGATGGGCAAGCAGGAGACGCACGCGCTGAGCAAACATTAGACCCCCCAGTCCGCAGTGGCGTTGCCCGAGCGCGTCTATCTGCCCGTCTCGAGGTCGACCTCTGTAACCGATCTAGTGATGCGGGACGATACGCCTACGAAACAACTGTTGTATAGACTCAGAACCCATTTTGTCAATTTCTTTTCGCGCTCTACTTGACTGTAGTTAAACCCTTCCAGTTTTTCTTTTCGCCTTGCAGAGGCCATTTGCTACTGCGAGCCCGAGAATGAAGACTAGATGGTCGTGACTTCATCACCTAAGGGCCTTCGCGGCGACCTCGCCCGGCTTCTTTCCGCCAAGGGCACGCACGAGGGCAAGCCCTCCCCGCTGAAGGTCGTGCAGCGCCTGGTGACCCGGCCCGGCCCCCTGGCGATCCTGCTCTACAGGGTGTCGCACTCCTTGTGGGAGCGGGGCCTCGAGACGCCGGCAGAGCTGATCTGGAGGATCAACTACTTCCTGACGGGGGCGGACATGCATCCGGGGGCCGAGATAGGCGGGGGCCTGCGCGTGACCCATACCTCCGGGCTGGTGATCGGCAAGGGGGTCCGCATCGGCTCCAACGTCACGCTGCTTCACGGGGTAACCCCTGGGGGGTCGTCACGAGGGTTCTTCGAGGAGGACATCGTCGACGGCTTCCCCGAGATAGGCGACGACACGAAGATCGCAGCGGGGGCCAAGGGTTCTTGGCCCCATCCATGTCGGGGCGGGTTGCTTCATCGGCGCCAACGCGATCCTGGCCCGCGACCTCAAGGACGGCACCGTGTACAGGGCGGGCCGTGAGGTCGGGGAGCTGAAGAAGAGAGTGGACGAGCTTCAGCGGGAGGTCGACGCCCTCAAGAGCGCCATGCAGTCTCTTGGCCACCCCGGCTCATCGGACTCGGCCTCTTAGGTGGCGACGACCCAGGACAAGGCGGAGCAGCAGGACCACGCCGAGACACGGTCCCTGGCGCGTTCCACTGCGATCATGTCGGTGGGCACGCTGGTGTCCCGCCTGACCGGCGTCATCAGGCTCGCCGTCATCGTGGCTGCCCTGGGAGTAGTCGAGACCCGCCTCACCGACGCCTACAACCTCGCCAACACCGCCCCGAACATCATCTACGAGCTGGTGCTCGGGGGGGTCGTCACCTCTTTATTCGTGCCTCTGTTCGTGGAGCTTCTCGAGAAAGAGAGCCGCGAGCGGGCGTGGGAGGTGATGAGCGCCATCCTGAACGTCTGCCTGCTGATCCTGTCCGTCATAACGGTGATCGGCGTACTCGCGGCGCCGTGGATCGCTCACTTCTACGCCATCAGGCTCGACGCGAGCGAAGTGGTCGCCCAGGAGAGAGTGATCACCTTCCTCCTGCGCTTGTTCATCCCACAGATCGTTCTCTACGGGCTCTACTTCATCGTTGCGGGAATGCTCAATGCCAACAAGCGCTTCGGGCCGCCCATGTTCACTCCGATCGTGAACAACCTGGTGGTAATCGCCGCCTTCCTCTGGTTTTCGCGGATGTACGGAGTCGTGACGCTCGAGGAGGCCACCACCTCACAGCTGCTCTTGATGGGGCTCGGCACCACTCTGAGCGTCGCCCCCATGGGCCTGCTGCTGTTGCCGTACCTGCGCAGATTCGGGTCCTACCGGCTGACCTTGTCACTCGATCATCCCTCGATCAAGAAGCTGCTTCGTCTATCGGTGTTCGTGATCGGCTTTGTGGTGGTCAATCAGCTCGGCTATCTCGTCATCCAATGGCTGGCGAACGCCGAGCAAGGTGCGTACTCGGCGTACATCTCCGCCTCGACCTTCTTCTTGATGCCGATTGGGCTGTTCGTCTGGTCCCTCACCACTGCGTTGTTACCGGGGCTGAGCGAGCACGCGGTGCACCAGCGCTGGGATCAGTTTCGCTCGCAGCTCTCGATCGGTATCCGGGGCACGCTCTTCTTGATGATCCCTGCGACGGTCGGATACCTGATCCTTGCTCGACCGATGGTGCGCGTGTTGCTCGAGCACGGAGTTATGACCAGCAGATCGACCGAGCTGGTTGCGACGGTTCTAACCTTCTTGGTGCTGGGGCTGATCCAGTTCTCGCTTTTTCAGCTCTTCGTCCGGGCCTTCTATGCAACTCAGGACACCAAGACGCCGTTCCTCATCAACTGCGTGGTAATTGCGGTCAACACCGCGATCAACGTGCCGATGTTTGCCTGGGCGGGGGCCAAGGGACTCGCCGCCGGGCAAGCGATCGCCTACAGCTTTGGAGTCCTTCTTCAGGCGAGGGTCCTGGCGAAACGCATCGGGGGACTCGAAGGCCGGCGGGTGGTAGCCAGCGCCCTGCGCATCGCCGGAGCAGCGACGGCCATGGCGGTGGTGGTGTGGGGGGTGTGGCAGGGTCTCGTGTCACTTCCGTTGCCGCAAGGGGTGGCGTCGGAGGCACTGGAGCTGGGCGTCCCGGTGATCCTCGGAGCGGCGACCTATCTTGGCGCTGCTCACCTGCTCCAGGTCGAAGAGCTGGGCTACGTGAAGGGTCTGCTGGCGCGACGTTCGGCGCGCAGCACAAGGGGTGAGCCGCAGGCGGCGGCCGAGTGAACCGGCCGATCCTCGTTACCGGATCGCATCGTTCTGGAACGACGTGGGCCGGCAGGATGCTGTGCCTCTCGAACGAGGCAGGCTACATTCACGAGCCCTTCAACCCGAACAGGAGGCCGGGGTGGAGCGGGAACCGCATCCCCTGCTGGTTCCTCTACATCGGGGACCATAACGAGGACCATTACCGGCCGGTCATCGAGGACGTTCTGCACTTCAGATACCCCGTGAGGCTCAACGCCGCAGAGCTGAGGGGGCCGAAACAGGTGGCGATGTTCGGCGTCGATCTGCCGCGCAGCATCGTCTACCGCCTCCGCGGTATGCGACCGGTGCTCAAGGATCCCATCGCTCTTTTCTCAGCGGAATGGCTGGCGGAGACCTTCGACATGCAAGTGGTCGTCATGATCCGCCACCCCGCCGCGTTCGTGAGCAGCCTCAAAAAGCTGAACTGGCAGTTCAGGTTTCGAGGGTGGCTGCAGCAAGAAGCGCTGCTGCGGGATTTGCTTCATCCGTTCGAGTCCCAGATGCGCCGCTACTGGAACGACCCACCCGACATCATCGACCAGGGGATCCTGATGTGGAACGCCATGCATCACGTCATCGCGCAGTATCGAGAGCGCCACCCGGAGTGGAGATTCGTTCGACACGAGGACCTCGCGGCCGCGCCTGAGGAAGGGTTTAGTGCTCTTTACGACTACTTCGGCCTTCGCTTCGACGACCGTGTCAAAGAGCAGATGAAGAGGTACAGCGAGCCCGGCAATCCCGGAGAGGTCGCCCGGTGGCGCCGAAGGGCCGTAAAGCGAGACAGCCTCGCCGCCACTCGCACGTGGACCGAGCGCCTGACCGAAGAAGAGATCGCCCGAGTGCGAGAGGGGACAGCGGAACTAGCCAGCGTCTTCTATCCCGATCGGGAATGGCAGCGCACATGAAGGCCGGCGTCACTTCTTGAAGGAGAAGGAGCCTTTCACCTTTCCCTTCTTGCTTGGGACCAGCTCGATCCACGTGGTTCCCGCGCGCAGCACCAAGGGGTCGCCCTTCTTGGTCTCGAACTTCACCCGGCCGGTCTTGGACTCACGCTTCCAGCGGCCCTCGAAGGCACGGCCGTCGCGAAACAGCACTGCCCGACCGGAGCCGGTGACGTCTGTGATCTCGACCGAGCGGTTGAGGGCGATGTCCACGAGCCCCTTGGCATAGTCGACCTCGTGCTCTTCGATGATGACGTTGTCGACCTCGACGTTCCCGCTCTCGAGCGGCAGGGCCCGGCCGTTGTCGAAGCGCTGCCACTTGCCCTTGGACCACTTGTAGACGACCGTCGTGACGTCGCTGAACTTGATGGTGATGGTCTTTGCTTTCTTGCCGCCGGACTCCAGGTCGCCGAACTTAAAAAGGTTGGTGGGGGGCGGACTGTCGAAGCGCTTTGCGCCCAGTCTCCTAAGCGCTTCTGTGGCGCCGTAGAGGGTGTGCTCGGTGGCGACCCCATCACGGGGGACCCTGCGCATCGCACTCCCCGCGCGGGGCTCGTCGATCAGGATCGTGTCTGCCTTCCTCAGGACCTTGCGAACGATGGCATTGCCTCCTGCCGCGGCAAGCAGGCGCGTGCTCGGCGACATGATGGCGGGGTCCACGACGCGGGCGCTCCTCACCGGCCCTGCCTTGGTGGTGTCAGTGCAGTGGTAGAGGGCCAAGAAGCGCGTGATGCCTCCCTCGACGAGCTCCTCGTAGACGACCTCCGCGTTCTGAAGGCCCGACAACGGATAAGCGGCACTGCTGTTCTCTATCTTGATCGCAATGGCGGGTCGGCCGGTGAGGCTCTCTTCGCGCGGCTTGAGCCCGGACAGTTGACAGGTCTTCGGACCGGATTTGGCAGCGGTCTGGCGGCCCCGGTCGCCGCCCTCCGGCGCGCCTTCGCTTCCGCTGCACGCACTGCTCACCACGAGCACTGCCGCGACCGCAGCTAGGGTCAACCGCTTAGCCCTCAAAGGAGAATGACCCCTTTCGGTCGCCCTTGTCACTCGGGACAAGCTCCACCCAGACGGAGCCTGGTTGAAACACCATCTCGTCGCCGTTCTTGGTCTCGAAGCTGACCGCGTCTTTGACCGACTCGCGCTTCCATCTGCCCTCGAACGCTCGTCCGTTGCGGAAGAGCACCGCCCGGCCCGTCCCGGTCTCGTCACCGATCTCGGTCGAGGGATTGCCGGCGATGTCCTTGATCTTGGAGTCGTTGATCTCGTGCTCTTCGATCAGAACGTTGTCCACCTTGATCTGGTCTCCGGACTCCGAGACGAACGGCTCGCCGTCCTGGAAGCGGGCCCAGGTATCTCCCGACCGCTCGTAACGGACGATGGCTGCGGGACTGAACTCAATAGTGATGGTGCTCACCTTCTTGCCGCCGTCTGGAAGATCGCCGAACTTGTAGATGTCATCGGGCGGCGGGTCGTCGAAGCGCTTGGCGCCGATCTTCCGAAGGGCGGCGGAGTCCCCGTAAAGGGTGTGCTCGGTCGTGATCCCCTCTCGCGGCACTCGCCTCATGGCGTCACCCGCCCTGGGCTCGTCGATGATGATGATGTTCGCCTTGCCGAGGGCCTTGCGCACCTGTGCGTTGCCTCCTGCCGCCGCCAGGATGCGTGTGGTTGGAGTCATGATGGCGGAGTCGACCACGCGCGAGCTCCTGACCGGGCCAGCTTTGTTGGTGTCGGTGCAGTGATAGATCGCCATGAAGCGCGTGATCCCTCCCTCGACCAACTCTTCGTAGACGACCTCTGCGTCCTCGAGCCCCGACAACGGGAGGGCCACCGGGCTGTTCTCGATCTTGATTGCAACCGCCGGACGATCGAGCAATGAGTCGTTCTTGGGCTCGACGCCACTCAGGGGGCACACCGTGGGCCCGAACAGCTTGCCGACCCCTGGGACGTCGGCCGGCGAGTTCCCAAGCAAAAAGAAGGCGCCAAGAGCGACCACCAGGACGCCCCCAACGCCCGCCAGTAACTTGGTCCTCGTAGACAACGCTCGCGCCTCCTCGTTTAACGACCTTCAGGTTGTTGGGCCCACCGCTGCTCCACGCGGCTCCCTTACGGCCCCTCGCCCGTCTCGTCGCCTTCACCGCCTGGCCGGGCGCGAGCGTCGGGCCATTTAACCCCGTCACCCCCGGTGGCCACGGTATTTGGCCCACGGGTGCGGGAAGCCGCTCACCCTAACGTCATCAAGGCCTAGTGGCAGACCCCATCGCCCTGGCCCGCACCAGCGCCCCCAGGACCCTCAGGTCTCGCTTGAACACCCGCCTCATGAGGGGCCTGAAGGCGGTGAGCCCCAGGGCGCCCAGTAGGCCAAGAGGCGGCCACAGCTTCTCGGTCCAAAACACATGCGTCCTGTCCGCGCCCAGCGGAGTGAGGAGGATGTCCCCCCTTCCGCTCACCCAGCCCCTGTGCTCGATCACGAGTCTCTTGCATGGCTGCCACTCGACCACCCGGATCTCGTCTCTCGTCGTGATGCCCCCAATGGAGACCGTGGCGGAGGCGACCACCCCAACGCCTTCACGGTGGTCCGAGGTGACCACGAAGTCCCTCGCCTCGAGCTGCCAGTCCCCCTGGCGGTCCCAGTCAGTGAGAAGGTCCCAGACGACCTCGGCCGGACCGGGCGCGGTCTCGACCATCTCGAGCACGACCGGCCAGCCCCTCGTCAGAATCCCGACCAGCCTGCCGGTCACTCGACCAGCTTGGACCTGAGGAGGTCGTTCACGAGACCGGGGTTGGCCTGCCCCTTCGTCTTCTTCATCACCTGACCGACGAGGAAGCCGAGGGGGCCGATGTTGCCGCCGCGCACCTTGTCGGCGACGCCAGGGTTCTGTTCGATGACCTCGGCCACGACGAGATCCAGCGCCCCCTCATCGGAGATCTGCTGCATGCCCCGCTCGGCCGCTATGGCCTCCGGATCATTGCCGGTTGCGAACATGTCACCAAGCACTTGCTTGGCCTGCTTTCCAGAGATGGCCCCCGAGTCGACCAGCTCCACTAGACGCGCCAGCTGGGCAGGAGAGATCTTTGCTGCGCCGACCTCGATGCCGGCTTCGTTGAGAAGACGGAAGAGGTCCGCGACGATCCAATTCACTACCTTCTTGGGCTCACCTTTATAGGCTGCCGCGGCAGCCTCGAACCAGTCCGCCAAGGACGTCGTCGAGGTCAGCACCTCCACGTCCGCCGAGCCCAACCCGTACTGCGCGACGAAGCGCTCGCGCCTCGCAGCGGGCAGCTCGGGCAGCGACGACTTGATTCGCTCGATCCATTCGGCGGTTGGCTCGAAGGGGACGAGGTCGGGCTCAGCGAAGTAGCGGTAATCGGAGGAGACCTCTTTGGCGCGTCCCGAAGAGGTCGTTCCGGACTTCTCGTCGAAGTGCCTGGTCTCCTGGATCAGCCGTTCGCCGCTCTCGAGGGCCTTGCGCTGGCGCTCTTGCTCGTATTCGAGCGCCCTGCCGACCGAGCGAACCGAGTTCATGTTCTTGACCTCGACTTTGACGCCGTGCGCGGTCTCTCCGGCTCGGCGAACCGAGACGTTGGCGTCGACTCGCAGCGAGCCCTCCTCCATACGCACGTCCGACACCCCGAGGGACTCGAGCAGCGCCCGAAGCTCGTTGACGAAGGCGCGGGCCTCCTCGGCGGAATGGATGTCGGGCTCGGTGACGATCTCGACCAGAGGAGTGCCGGCCCGGTTGAAGTCCTCGAGCGAGTAGTGCGAGTCGTGGATGCGCCCCGACCCTCCGACGTGGATCGACTTGCCGGTGTCCTCCTCGAGGTGCACGCGCGTGATGCCGACGCGCGTGGTGCCGAACCCGCCGGTGATCTCGACCGCCCCCGCATACCCGAGCGGCAGGTCGTACTGCGAGATCTGATAGTTCTTCGGCATGTCGGGATAGAAGTAGTTCTTGCGATGAAAGAGCGAGTGCTCCGCGATCCTGCAGTCCAGGGCGAGCGCGATCTTCATCGTGTGCTCGACCGCCCTTTCGTTGGCCACCGGCAGGGACCCAGGCAGGCCGAGGCACACCGGGCAGGTGCGCGTGTTCGGTTCCTGTCCGAAGGTCACCGGGCAGCCGCAGAACATCTTCGACGCGGTGGCGAGCTCGACGTGGATCTCGAGCCCGACGGTGGTCTCGTAGAGGTCGGTCGCCGTCATGCTCATAGGGGGGGCCTGCCTTCAGGCGAGTCGATCCAGCCCAGGTCCTGCTCGAACGCGTAGGCCGCTCGAAACATCGTCGCTTCGTCAAGCGACTTTGCGATCAGCTGCAGCCCGACCGGGAGCCCGTCATCGGCGGAGACGCCGCAGGGGACGCTGATAGCGGCATTCCCCGCAAGGTTCACGGGAACCGTGAAGACGTCCGACAGGTACATGGCAAGAGGATCGTTGGTGCGTTCGCCGAGCTTGAATGCCGTAGTGGGTGAGGTCGGGCATGCGATCAGGTCCACCGACGCATAAGCGCGCTCGAGGTCGCGGGTGATGAGCGTCCGCACTCTTTGAGCCTTGCCGTAATAGGCGTCGTAGTACCCGGCAGAGAGAGCGTAGGTGCCCAGCATGATTCGTCGCTTCACCTCGTCCCCGAAGCCCTCTGCGCGGGTCCTCGCCATCATGGCGCCGACATCGCTGCCATCGCTTGAGCGCAGCCCGTAGCGAACGCCGTCGTACCGTGCGAGGTTCGAAGAGGCTTCCGCCGGTGCGATCAGGTAGTAGGCGGAGATGCCGTACTCAAACGACGGCAACGACACCTCCTCGATCGAGGCCCCCAGTTTTTCGAGGCGCTGGTATGCCTCTTGGACACGCTCGCCGACGCCCGGCTGCATACCGTCGCCCGACTCGATCTCCTTGACGATCCCGATCCTCATGCCGGCTATCCCCCGGTCGATCCCCTCGAGGTAGTCGGGCGCAGCCTGCGGGATCGAGGTCGAGTCCAGCGGGTCGTGCCCGGCTGCAATCGTGAGGAGGGCGGCGGAGTCTTTGACCGTGCGGGAGAGGGGGCCGGCCTGGTCGAGCGACGATGCGAACGCGATCATCCCGTAGCGCGACACCAGTCCATAGGTTGGCTTCACGCCCACGACTCCGCAGAGCGATGCCGGTTGGCGCACCGACCCGCCGGTCTCGGTCCCCCATGCCCACGGGGCGCCTCCCGCGGCAACGAGCGCGGCCGAGGCCCCACTCGACCCCCCCGGGACCGTCTTTAGGTTCCAGGGATTCTTGGACGGACCGAAGGCGGAGTTCTCGGTCGAGGACCCCATGGCGAACTCGTCCATGTTGAGCTTTCCGAGGATGGGCAGACCCGCCCGAGAGCAGCGCTCGACCACGGTCGCGTCGAAGGGAGGCACCCAGCCCTCGAGGATGCGCGACCCACACGTAGTTGGGACTCCGCGCGTGACGAAGATGTCCTTGTAGCCGATCGGCACGCCGTCGAAGAGCGACAAGCGATCTCCGCTGGATCTCCTGGCGTCGGCGGCTCGGGCGTCGCTGAGGGCACGTTCGTCGGTTCTCTTAAGAAACAGGTGCAGCTTGTCGTCGAGGTGCTCGACGCGCGCCCGCAGGGTTTCGGTCAGCTCGACCGCAGAGATGTCGCCGGCATCCAGCAGCGCCGCCAGCTCGGTGGCCGCGACGTAGGGAAGCTCTGTCACTCTTCTTCCTCGAGGATGCGGGGGACGCTGAAACGGCCCCCTTCCGCCACGGGCGCGTTGGACAGCGCCTCCTCCTGCGTCAGTGAGGGCCGGGCCTCGTCCGGACGCATGACGTTTCGGATGGCGACCGCGTGGGAGGTGGGCTCTACGCCGTCGAGGGCGAGGGCCTGGATCCGCTCGGCGTGCTCGAGGATCTTGCCTAGCTCATCGCTCATGCGGCGCCGCTCTTGCTCGGAGAGGTCGAGGCGAGCCAGGCGCGCGACGTGATCTACCGCTGCTCTGTCGATGGGCATGACGCCATCCTAAGAGCGCGGCCGCCCGTGCCTCTTACGGCACGAACAACCTCAGTCCTCTGAAAACTTGGCGAGCCCCTCGTCCGGGGCCCGGTCGCTTGCGACCGTCGACTGAGGGTCCCCCTGCGAGCCATCCACCGTGGTCGTCAGCACCCACTCGAACTCGCGAGGGAAACCCTCGACCTCACGGGGCTTGAGACGCACGATGAGCGACTGCCCGTCCCGCCGGACCTTGCCGGGAAAGCTGCCGTCGATGGTGTTGACGCCGAAGTCCGTGGCCGGGTTGAACAGCGTGGCATTGGGGCCGACGTCGAGGCTGGCCGACAGGATCCACAACACCGTGTCGCCGTCGCGGATCTCCCACCGCCAGCTCATCGTCCCCTGCTTGAGCCCCCTTGGAACGTCGCGCGCGCTGCCCGCCTCAAAGACGATGGCGGACCCGTCGGCTCGCACGTCAGCGGAACGAAGGTCTGCGAGCTCACTCCCGGGCGGCGCTTGCGGCCCTGCCTCGACCGAGACATCGCCGCGCTCCTCGTCGAGACCGGCTTCCCCGCCGCCTCGTCCCTCCATGACCAAGGCAACGGCGGCCCCCACGACCACTGCAACGACCAAGAAGACGACTACAGAAGTTCTCTTCATGGCCGAAGGGCAGACGATGCCCTGATCAAGACGCCCTCCGGGCCCGCGTTCCGCCTCCCGCCTCGGAAGCGACAGGGGGCCGAGCGGCCCCCTGTCTGCCGTGCAATCGCCTTGTTTCCCAGCCGCCTCGTCAGCGGCGGCCTTTGACCTCGACGACCTTCGCACCCGAGGTGTCGCGCAGGTGATCGGGATCGTCCTTCGACGAGGAGAGCCTGAACACGCTCTCGCGGTTGACCTCGCGCTTGAAGACCACCCGGCACTCGTCGTCGGTGCGCTTGCTGGCGACCTTGCCGAAGGTTCCGTTTGACGCCTTCTGGAGATGGATCACGCCGCCGGCGTGGTCGCGCCGGGGATCGTCTGGAGGACCGCAGGGCCGCAGGCGGCCGAAGATCTCGACGGTCTCGCCCCTTGTAACGGTTTGGTCCGACAGCCTCATGTTGGTGACCTTTTTGACCAGGACGTACTCGGCGTCGGAGTTGGCCGCGGCGCAGCGAGGAGTCCTGCGCACGCTCGCGACGTATCCGGCGCTGCGGTCGGCGTCGTCGACCTCGACCGAGTAAGAGCCGTCTTCGCCGGTGGTCGTGACGGCGAACTGGCGGTAGCGGTTGCCGCCGCCGATGACGTCACGCTTGATCGTGACCTCGACGCCCTGCGTGCACTGGGGCGCTGCCGACTCGTCTCTCGAGTCAATAGTGCCGCTGAGCTGGAAGCTCTTGTTGTGGTCGACCCGGTTCTTGGACGCCTCGAGGGTGATGTCGCGAGGGGACCGCTCCTCGGGCTCGGGCGTTGGAGACCCCGTGTCGGTCGGCTCGGGCGTTGGAGACCCGGTGTCGGTCGGCTCGGGGGTTGGAGACCCGGTGTCGGTCGGCTCGGGCGTTGGGCTCTCGGTGGGGGTCGGCTCCGGCTCCGGCAGCGTGGCGGACAGCCCGCTTTTTGCCGAGCCGATCCCTTGGGTGAAGGAACGGGCGAAGACGTCGCGGGCTCCTGCCGCCAGCTCGAGCGTGTCCCACATGTACTCCCAGTTCCTTGCGGTCGGGCTGGAGAGCTTCGCGTAGTCCCAGTGGCCGGGGCCGAAGAGCCTGTCGACCTTCACCTTGACCTGGCGGTCGTACAGCGTCGGCGTCCCGTAGGCGAGCTGCGAGGCGTCGCTGCTGCCCGCGTCGCTGACGGCAACGACCCGGTAGTAATAGGTGGTCAGGGTGGTGACCAAGTCGTCGGTGTAGCAGAGCCCGCTGCGGCTCGCGTTGGGCTTGGTCGGATCAGACGGCAGCGGCCAGCTCGGAACATCGGGAGAGTCGCACGCCGTCCCCGGCGTCGTCGCGATCCTGGTGTCCGCGCCGGGTGCGAAGGTCGGAGTGGTGCTGCGGTGGATCTGGTAGCTCGTCGCTCCGTCGACCTTGTCCCAGGCCACCCTCAGGCCTTCGTGCACGTCGGTGATGCGCAGGTTGGCGGGCGTCTGGGGGGCCGTGCTGGTTCCTCCGCCGGCGGTCACAACGGGCATCCGCACGAGGGAGTCGCAGGCGTCGGCGGCCGCCGCAGGAGAACACGGCTGCTTCGAGTCGTAGTAGATGAGCGTGTTGTTCTGCGAGTCGATAAAGACCGGGTCGACGTGGAGCACGAACGTCTTCTCGGCGGTCGTCTCGGGCACGTTGACCGTCGCGGTGAGCTTCTCGGGGACGTTCGGTGCGGCGGGAGTGGCGGTCACACGCTGCTCCACCACCTTCGTGCCGTCCGCCCACAGCCGTATGTTCCAGTCGGCGCTGAACCCGATGGACCTGGAGCAAGCCCCGCAGGACGCCCGCCACTCCACGGTCATCGGTCCCGACACCGTCGTCTTGGCGCCTGGGGTCCATACCCAGTTGGGGTCGAAGACGTTGCGCGCGCCGGTGCCGATGCTCAGCGGGTTGGGCACTTTCCACGATGCCGGCTCATTATCCGACAGCTCCTTCTTGTCGAGCAGGAAGGGGCCGTTGCAGGCCACGATGTCGGTCCGGCCGTCGCCGGTGCAGCCCTCCTCGGTGTTGCCCTGGAAGTGCAGGACCTGCCTGGTGTCCGGCCCCTCGGGGCCGGTCGAGGGGGTGCCCGAGCCGGCTACCTCCCAGTTGGTCACGCCGTCCCATCGCTCCGGGTACGAGGCGCTGCCCGCGATCCGCACGAAGCGACCCTCTGTCGTCGCGCCTGCGGCGGGCTCGGTGATGGCAACGGCCGGGGTGACGGCGACCTGCGGCAGCTCGACGTCCACGTTGTAGTTGTAGCCCACCCCGTTGTCACCGTCGCCGGTGGCCTCGGGATCGCATGGCAACGGTTGCCCGCCGGCGCGGTGGTAGACGCGCAGCCTCCACTCCCCCGCCTCGGGAGATCGCACGTCGAGGAACCTCTGCGTGCCGACGAACACGAGGCCGACCGCCTCCTGGTCGGGGAAAGCACGCCCGGGTCCAGACTTCGCGGTGTCGTCGGGGTTGACACCCGGCCGCCACAGGCGCGCGTAGAGGTTGGCGCTCGGGTGGTCGGGCCACCTGACCGTGATCCTCAGGCGTTCTGTCTTCTCCGGCACGTCAATCGTGTGGGAGCCGAACCTGCCCGTCTCCTCGGGGGGTTGATCGGCCTGTTCGTCGGTCCCGGGGTCGCTTTCCGCGACGAAGCTGAAGGCGCCGGTGCAGCCCTTTTGGCTGCCCGCCTTGGTCGCCTCCGCGCCCGGGTACTGGTTGGCGGCATATGGAGGCGACGGCGTGCCGAGGTTCGGCTTCGGGAGCCCCTCGGGGTAGGTCTTGGCGTACTGCGCGGCGGCATAGACGTCGAGCCGGCCGGCCCCCTGCTCCTCGGCCTCGTAACCGGGCAGCTTGTAGAGGTTGGCGGAGCGCTCGAGGATGTCGGTGATGATCGCCGGGGTCGGCGACTCACCGTGAGCGTCGCGGTAGGCCTGGACGATCAGGCCAACGGATCCGGCGACGTGCGGAGTTGCCATAGAGGTGCCGTTGAACGCGACGTAGCAATTGGTCTGCACGGGGCTCCCCTCGACACAGGTCGGGAGGTTGCCGGCGGCGGTGTTGGCCCTGAGCGAGTTGATGTTCACGCCCGGCGCCGTCATCGTCGGCCGGTACAGGCCAAGCCCGAGCCTCTGGCCCAGCTCGCGGTCGTGATTGCCCGGGGCGACGTCACCCGGACCGCCCACGACGCCATCGCGGTTGGTGTCGGCGGGCTCACTCGGACGGCCGCGCGAGGAGAACATCACCACGGAGTCAGGCTTGGTCGATGCGGCCACGCACACCACGAAGGGGTTGACGCACTGGCGCGACAGCGTGTTGTGCTCGGGCCCCGAGTTGCCGGCGGCGAAGACGCTCAAGATGCCGGCGTCGTACGCCCTGTTGACCGCAACGTTGATCGGGTCGTCCGGGTTGTAGTTGGCGCCGGTACCGCCTCCATAGCTGTTGTTCACGGCCATGACGTCGTTTAACCCGTTGATCTTCTTGAAGGTCAGGTCGTCGAAGGAGGAGACGATCTGGAACAGGAACAGAGAGCCGCCGGCGTTGGCGGAGTAGACGCGCAGCTTGGCGTCGGGCGAGATGCCGATCGTGCTGTGGTTGGCGTCGCGTCCCCCGCTCGCGTCAGCGGTGCCGGCCATGGTGCCCGATACGTGCGTCCCGTGCCCGTTGTCGTCCTCGGAATCCCCCCGAGCGGTGTTGGTGGCGCCGGCCGGTCCGGCGTTCTCCGATTCGGGGCGGAAAGGCGAGCACCGCACGGTCTCGTGGGTGGAGGCGATCGATTCCGCCGCCTGACAGAACTCAATCAGGTTGTCCATGTCCTCGTGGGAGCCGTCGCCTCCGGTGTCGATCACCGCGAGCTCCACTCCTTCGCCGGTGACCCCCAAGCCTCCCTTGTCGGCGGCCTGCCAGGCATAACGCGCCCTCACGAGCCAGGTGGTGTCCTCCATGAGCAGCCGCTCCTCGCGGTTCGCAAAGACGCTGCGCACCGCCGCCGAGCGGCTGAGGCTCTCGAGCTGGTCCCGAGTGAGGCTGTCGGTCAGGATCATCGGCAGCACTTTCAGGCGTACGCCCGTCACGCCGAGCTGCTCTATCTGGTCGAGCCCGCCGCGGGTCCACGCAGTGACCACCGCCTCGACTTCACCCGAGGGGTCCTTCTCGAACTGCCGTTCGAGGGCGGGATCGATGCTTGCAGGCCCGGGGGCCGGGTTCGAGCTTGCGGACGTCTGCTGAGCTTGTGCGGTGTTCGAGCGGGCCGACGAAAGCAGGGGCAGCAGAACCGCGATCAGGGCCAAGGCAAGCGCCACGGCCAAGCCGGTCCTCGTGTTCTTGAACCGTCGTCCCTCGAACGTCGTCCGCCAGCTGCCGTAGGTCATCTGCCGCCCCTCCTGAACTGAGTCAATCCCCGCTTGTCCCTGACACCTCACCGTCGCCTGTGCGACAACACGCAATCTACTCATAAATTCCACCTAAGTGGCGCAAAACCTCCCCGTGGACATCAAATCCTGCGTTTAAGCGAGCGCCACAGGCCGCGGCGGCGAACCTTTACGGCTGAGTCTCCCGGCCGAGGCCCTAGAGTTATGTGTTTACGAGTCGGGAGGCCGCTTGGACTTCATCATTCCTTCTGAATACAAAGAGCTGCAGCGCAACCTGGTCGACTTCATCGACCGCGAATTGCGGCCCCTCGAGGAGGCCGAGCTGGATCCGGCAGTGGACCATGTCCCCGTCGAGCTTCGGGACCGAGTACGGCGTCGCTCCGCGGAGCTCGGCTTCTACGCCGCCGACTTCCCCGAGGACCTCGGAGGCAGCGGCCTGCCACAGCTGGGGATGGTGCTGCTGCGGGAGGCCGCGGCCCGCGCCGGCTCGAGGCTCGGCGCCTTCACCACCTACGGGCCCGAGGGTCCCACCGGGGTCCTTCTCGCGGGACCGACGAGCAGAAGAAGACCTACCTGGCCCCCCTGATCACCGCAGAGAAGTCGATGTGCTTCGCGCTGACCGAGCCCGACGCGGGCTCCGACGCACAGAGCATCAGGAGCACCGCCACAAAGGACGACAACGAGTGGATCTTGAACGGCACCAAGCACTTCATCACCAACGGAAGAGACGCCGATTTCGCGCTGGTCTTTGCGGCCAACGACCGCTCCAAGAAGGCCCAGGGGCATCACCGCCTTCATCGTCGAGAAGGGGACTCCGGGGTTCACGGTCGGGCGCGCTCAGGTGGGCATGGTCGAGGGAGAGGGTCAGTTCGAGCTCGTCTTCGAGGACTGCCGCGTGTCGGAAGAGCAGGTCCTCGGGGGCCGGCAAACGTCGGGATGGGCTTCTACTCGGCCATGCAGTTCCTCGCCATGGGGAGACTGTCGATAGGCGCCATCTGCAACGGCATCGCCGACTACTGCCTGGAGCTGGGGACCGACTACGCCAAGCAGCGCACCGCGTTCGACCGGCCGATCGGCAAGAACCAGTACATCCAGGGCCACATCGTCGAGTCGCTGATCGAGATCAAGGCCTCCAGGCTGATGACCTATGAGTGTGCGTGGAAGTACGACAACGGGGACCCCGTGATCCAGGAATCGTCGATCGTCAAGCTCTACGCGTCCGAGATGGCCAACCGGGTCGTGGACCGGATGATCCAGGTGCACGGGGGCATGGGCTGGATGCGTGATCTTCCGCTCGAGCGCATCTACCGCTTCGTGCGGATCTTCACGCTCGTCGAGGGCACCTCGGAAATCCAGAAATACATCATCGCCAAGACCCTGGGCCTCTAGATTGTCCAGCGGGCCTCAGCGCACCACCTCGGTGGGCAAACGTCCAATGAACGACCGTGCGCGCGCGTGGTAAACGTCCAGGGGACCTCAGCCCACCACTTCGGTAGGCAAACGTCCAATGAACGAATGAAGGAGGAGCTATGCCACGGATACCCGACGGCCTGAAGATCACCTGGCTCGGGCACGCGACCTTCCTGCTCGAGACGCAGGGGGGCAAGCGCGTGCTCATCGATCCGTGGGTGATGGGAAACCCTGCATGCCCGGACGACCGCAAGGACGTCGGCGACCTCGACGCGATGCTGATCACCCACGCGCACTTCGACCACATCGGTGACGCCGTCGAGATCGCACGGGACAAGACGCCGCAGGTCGTCTCCATCCCCGAGACCTCACACTGGCTGGGTGACAAGGGGGTCGAGAACCTGGTCGAGATGAACAAAGGGGGCACCGTCGAGGTCGCCGGCATCAGGGCTCACATGACCCATGCCGTCCATTCGTGCGGGTTGCCGGACGGAAGCTACGGAGGAGAAGCTGCCGGCTACGTCATCGAGTTGGAAGACGGCTTCAAGCTGTATCACTCGGGTGACACCGCGGTCTTCTCGGACATGGCCCTCATCGGCAAGCTGCTCGAGCCCGACGTGGCGCTGCTTCCAATTGGGGACCACTACACGATGGGTCCTCGCTCGGCCGCCGAGGCGGTCAGGATGCTTGGGGTCAAGACCGTCATCCCGATGCATTTCGGCACCTTTCCTGTGTTGGTGGGGACGCCGGACGACCTTCGCAGGGAGGCGGGCGACATGGATGGCCTCGAGGTTGTGGACCTGGAGCCCGGGGGCACCCTGGGCGGCTGAAACCCGCCCCCATCCCACCCTTCTTTCTGAGCTAGATTGCGTTTTCCGCAGCTCAGCTCAGAAAGAACGGAGAGGGTCGCAGGATGCCGTTCACGGGGGATGCAACCGAGCGATACGCCCCCAAGCTCCAGCCGCATCTGGAGGATCGCGAGCGCGTGCGGACCGTGCGGAGGTCTTCTTCAAGGGCGACAGGTCAGGTGTGGGCGGAGCGGCAGGCGCGGCGGGCGGGTTGATCGGTGGGCTTGTCAGCGGGCTCGTCAGGAGCCGCATGGAGAAGCGTCAGCAGGCCTCGGCCGTCGGCGGGGAAGCCGGCAGCCTGGCACACGACTTCCCACAGGCCACGCAATTGCGTCCCCTCTGCCTAGCGGTGACCGACCGACGGGTGCTCGTATTCGAGACCGAGGACTTCTGGCAGACGACGGGCGACAAGGAGCCCAAGCTGGCGGAGCTCACCTGGCAGACGCCGCGGGCTTCAGTTGCGGGAGTCGAGGAGGCCCAGCGGGGTTTGGTCTCGAAACCTCTGCGGCTGCACTTCACGGACGGATCCTGGCTCGGCTTCGAACCGGTCGGCGGCCGCGACGCCATCGAGCGGCTTGCCGGTGAGTTGGGCACGGCCTGAGCGCCTATCTCGACACTGCCGTCCCCCTCTACAGACGCTTCCCTCAGTCCTCGTCGTCCTCGAGGAGGTCGGTTGCGGCGATGGCCGCGGCCCAGTCATTTACGGGGTCGGCGACCGCAAGGCGCAGGACCCAGCCCTGCTCAACGTCGCCCTCATCCCAGCGATACCAGCTCAGCTCCCCTGCCCTTGCTCCAAGGAGTGGCGGCTCCGGCGGCCACTGCAGGTCCGTCAGAAGAGCGGTCACGTAAAACGCCATGAAACGCCCGAGAGCCGCGCCGCGTCTGCGGCCGTGAGCCCCTCCGCTGGCCGCCGCCCACGCCATCCGCTGGATCGCCTCTTCGGCAGTAAGGGGCCCGATTCGAAGAGAGTTAACGGTGAGACGCGAGACCGCCGCCACGGCGTCTCCCTCGACGACCACCGCGCGGGCTGCTCCGTTGGATTCCGCAGTCCACGGATGCACGAGGTCGAGCAGAGCGCTCGTTAGCTCCGGCTCGTCGAGCTCGTCGGCGTCCACCGTGGTCTGTCGGACCAGGGGCGCTCGTGGTTCCCAAACCTCGGCAACCTCGACGTGGTCGGAGCGGTAGGTGGCGAGGGGATAGGCCGGTTCCCATTCCTGCAGGGCGAGCGGCATGTCCAGCATGTCGCGGTGCGCACGGGAATCCCCTTCCAGCGCCTCACCCCTGAGGATCCTCTCCTGCGCGACGTAGGCGGCCACCAGAGGCTCGTCGATGTGGTCGGCGAGCTCGGCCCACGTATGCGTCGACGCTGCGACTTCGGTGAGGGGGCCGAGCGCGAAGCGAGCCGTCTCGGGATGCAACACGCTTGCCGCGTAGTCCCCGGGCGCCTCGAGCGCGAGCCGGTAATCGATGTGAGCGGCAATCGGCCACAGCTGCTTTCCCCGTTCGAGCGCCTCCTCGCACATATCGGCGAGATCAACGAGCGCCTCCCACGAGCGTGCCGCGCAGAGCCCATCGACTGCCCGCAGCAGGCGGTTCAGGTCGGCAGCTTCGACGAGCTCGGTGAGTTGCTGGGGCACCCGTCGAGGGTAACTGTGCCGCCCAGGCCTCGTAACGGCTCCTTCCTGCCCCTAACCCGGCAAGCAGGCCTTGTTGAGCCTGCGCGAAGGCTTCAAGGACCTACTGGTCGACCTATCTCGCCGATAGGCCGGTCCGCGGCGTTGTCGACCGCGTCGATCTCTTTGCAAACCGGGCTATCTGGATAAGACGCTGCTTTTGTAGCGACCGCCAGGTCCGCGGCCGTGCCACTCGTCACGACAGATCGCTCCATTCTCACCGCCGCTCCTGACTGCGCTCGGGACCTAGCTTCGCTTGCGCATTGACGCGACGACCTAAAGGTGCGGAGATCAGCTGAGGCGGGCTGCGATCTTGCGTGCCGCCCGGTGTGCGATCGCGTAGACGGACAGCATGGGATTGACCCCGGAAGCAGTCGGGAATGCCGAGGCGTCTGCGACGAACAGGTTGCGGACCTCATGGCTCTCGTTGCCGGCGTCGATGGCCGAAGTCGACGGGTTGGTGCCCATCCGGCACGTGCCCATCTGATGGAACGAGTGGAAAGTGACCTTCCCTCGGTAGCCCAACCGGCTTGCCTCCTCGGCCCACTGCCGGTGGGTTCCCCTTGCCGACGGCCTATAGGAGAGATAACAACGATGCGGAGAGAAGATCTCGTACGCCCCGGCTGCTTCCAGGACCTTTCCGGCCGCAGCAACCCCATCGGCGATCCTGCGCTCATCGTCGGCGCCCAGGCGGTACTCGATGCGTGGGTTGCCGTCTCGGCCGATCGCGACTCGCCCCGACGATGTATCGCGCGGGAGCACCGCGCAAAAGGAGACGTTGCGGAAGCGATCCATGAAACGGCGGTGATCCTCGGCCGACCTCCACGCCAGAGCCGTCGCCCACGAGCCCGGGTGCACGGGAACCGTCTCGAAGATCGGCCCCCAGCCCCCGTCCCAGTGCCGGAACTCGTGCGAGTAGCGCGCCTGGAGGGTGCCTTCCCACATGCGAACCTCTTCGTCGAAGAGCCCCCATGCCGCGGTGCCCGGGTGTAAGCGAAGGTTGCGGCCCACCTGACCGCCGAGACCCGAGCGGAGCAGCAAAGCCGGGCTCTCTATGGCCCCTCCGGCGGCGACGACCGCTGTGGCCTTCACGGTTAACCGGTGCGCGCCGACGGTAGCTTCCACTCCGGTTGCGCGCCCGTCCTTCACGACTACCTTGCGGACGTCTGCTCCGGTAACCAGGCGGGCTCCTCGATCGGCCGCATCATGGAGGAAGGTCAGCATGCTGGATTGCTTGGCGCCTACTCGACAGCCGAAGCCGCAGTAGCCGCAGGACTCGTCCTGGGTGCAGGAGCGCACCGCGCGCGGCAGCATGTCGACGTGCCATCCGAGCTTCTTGAGACCCTCTTCGAGGAGCTCGTCGCGCTTTCCCGCCGCGCTCGAGTCGGTGTTGACTCCGAGACGGCCCGCGACCTCGTCGAGCGATTCGCTGAACTCGCCGGAGACAAATGCGTCGATGCCTGAAACCTCGTGCCACTGCCGGAGAACGTGCTCGGGAGTCTTGAACGAGGTCGTGTAGTTCACGACGGTCCCTCCGCCCAGAGTCGACCCCGCCAGGATCCTGACGCCCAGGTCGGTGGTCGCCAGCGTCGCGCCGTAGAGGTAGAGCTCCGCCGTGGCGTCGCCCTCGTTGTGGTGGAAGTCACGCTCGCTGTTGTAGGCGCCCTTTTCGAGAACCACGACATCGAGGCCGGCCGCTGCAAGTCCGGCTGCGACGCAGCCGCCGCCGGCCCCCGAGCCCACCACCACCACATCGGAAGAAAGCGTCTCGTCGCTCGAGATAACGAGTGGTTCGAGCAATTTCGGGCGGTCCGGAGCCGAGCCGAGGGGACCGGGGTAGCCGATCTCCTGCCACGCCCGGCCGGGATGGGCATAGAGGGCCTGAAGGGACATCGCGGTGAACACCGACGCGAGACGCCGCTGCGCCGGGATGCGACTGGAGCTCCACTTCTGCAGAAGCTGCTCCGCGTCGGTGGCGGACAGCCACGACACCGGGATGCTTCGGCCGGTCAAGGCAAAGGCGCCGGCCCTCGTGTCGAGAGCTCTCATCGCCCTCAATAGCTGGGCTCTATCTGAAGCAGACGCGAGCCTGTCCAGGAGCGCGCCCATCCGCTTGGGGACTTCGACCTCGTACCGGTTTGCCAGAACGCCGCGAGCGAGGGCCGCGAGGACTCCGGACCCCGGTCGCTCGCTGGTGGTTCGAGGCACCATGCCGCAGTTGTACCGCACGAACGCCGGTTCGGCGGCCACTTGCGCCGGCGACGCCGAGCCGGGAACCTGTGCCTTCCATGACCGATCACTTGACCGCCCTGACGGGGGCCGCGGCCCTCGTGGGTCCGCAGCTCGAGCCGGTGAACGACGCGGTAGTCCTGATCGAGAACAGCCACATTGCCGCCGTAGGTCCTGCCTCCGAGGTGAGGATTCCGAACAGCGCTCACACTGTCGACGCCTCGAATCACACTTTGCTGCCGGGATTCATCGATGCCCACGTCCACATCGGTTTCTACGAACCAAAGCAGGTGCTCCGCGGCGGCGTGACCTCGGTCCGAGACCTGGGGTGGCCGGAGAAACGGATCTGGCCGCTGGTCGATGCCTCTCGCTCAACTGGTTTCGAGGGTCCGACGATCCTGGCCGCGGGCCCCATGCTCACGGTTGCCGGTGGCTACCCAACCAGAGCGGGATGGGCCCCACCGGGTACGGGCCGGGTCCTCTCCTCCGCGGAGGACGCAGGCCCGGCAGTGGCAAAGCTCGCGGAGGCGGGAGCGTGCATCATCAAGGTCGCGCTCAATCCCGCGGTCGGACCCACATTGGACGCCGCGCTGTTGCGTTCGATCGTCGATGCCGCCCACGAGCGGCACCTAAAGGTCACCGGCCACACCTTTGGACTCGAGGAGCTCCATAAGGCTCTCGATGCTGGCATGGACGAGCTCGCTCACATGCTGATGAGCCCGGAATCAATTCCTGAGGACACGATCGCCCGCATGGTCCACCAAGGGATGGCGGTGGTTCCCACGCTGGCCATCTTCTCTGGCCGGGGCCGCCGGATTGCGATCGAGAACCTTAGGAGGTTCTTCGAGCACGGGGGCCGGGTCATCTACGGAACCGACCTCGGCAACCAAGGACCGGCACCCGGCATCGACAAGGGGGAGGTAGCCGGAATGGCGGAGGCAGGAATGGCTGCCGGCGACATCATCAGGTCGGCGACCGTCGACTCGGCCGAGTGGTTGGGTCTCGAGCGGGTGGGTTCTCTGAAGCAAGGAATGGATGCAGACGTGGTGGCAGTCAGGGGCAGCGCGCTCGACGACTACCGGGCACTCACCAGAGTGGACATGGTGTGGCGAAAAGGAAGGCGCGCCCGCTGATGAGAAGTGACTAGCTCAGGGCGCCTTGACCTCGACGATGGCGAGCTTCAGCTCCCCGGCGGGGACTTCTGCGACGACGGACTCTCCCCCCGAGCGACCTATCAGGGCGCGGCCCAAAGGTGAGTCGGGCGTCAGGACGTCGTAGTCGCCCCCCTTTTCCTCTCGGTCACCGAGAAGGTAAGTCTCCGCCTCGTCGTCGCCTTCGTACTTGATCGTCACCAGCTTTCCTGGGGTCACCACGTCATCGTCGGAGAGCTCGATGATCTCCGCGTTATCTACCTTGTGGCGAAGCTCGCGGATCTTTGCCTCGTTCTGCCCTTGCTGCTCGCGGGCCGCGTGGTATTCGGCGTTCTCACTGAGGTCTCCATGCGCGCGAGCAGTCGCGATGGCAGAGACGATCTCTTCCCTCTTATGGCCCTCCCGATACCTAAGCTCTTCGCAGACCCTGTCGTAAGCATCCTGGGTGAGCGGCACCTTCTTGGTTACGTTCATGCCACGATCTTAAGGGTCAATAGGTCTTGGTTACTCATGCGCGTGCCGTGTCAGTACAACGACGCCCTTGGGTCATTCTCGAGCAGACCGAAGACGTAGACGTCGTAGTAGCCAAAGGAGCCTTTGCTGCCGTCACGAAGCAGGCCCTCGCGGCGAAAGCCAAGCTTCTGGGCTACTCGAACGCTGGCAACGTTCTCTGTTCCAGCATGCAGCTCGATCCTATGGAGTCCCAAGTTGGCGAACGCCCAATGGACAACCGCTGAGGCGGCTTCCGTCACAAGGCCACGGCCGGCCAGGTCGGCCCTGACCCAGTAACCGATCTCGGCCCTGTTCAACACCTTGTTGTACATGTCGAGGCCGATCGTTCCCACCGCCTCGCCATCGACCACCAGCGCGAAGACCCACTCCTCGCCCCTGTCCCAGCCCTCGGAGGCGCGCGCGATGAACGCCCTTTCGTTTGCCGACGAGTAGTCCTCGATCCATGCGAGCCACCGCTCGAGGTTGGATCGGGACACCTCGACGGCTCGATCGAGGTCCTCGGCGTGGTTCAGGTCGATCGCTTCGAGGGTTTGCCGACTTGTCTTTATAGTTCTCGGCAATTGCGACATCGCTAGGGGGGCCTTTCCGGATCGGCTGTCCGTTCATTGATGGCGAGCCCGACGCTACGACATCCGATTGCCACACTTAGGATGCGACCTATGTCCAACAGGCTCGCAGACAAGGTTTGCATCGTTACAGGCGCGGGCCGAGGCATCGGCCTCGCGATCGTCAAAGCGTTCGTCGCCGAAGGCGCCAAGGTCGTGGTCAACGACGTCGACAAGGAGGCCGCCAACCTCGCAATGGATCAGATCATCGCAGAGGGTGGGCAAGCGGTAGCCGACTATCAGCCGATTGGAACCGTGGATGCCGCCGAGTCACTGCTGCGCACAGCCCTCGACGCCTACGGCGAGGTCGACGTGCTCGTGAACAACGCCGGCATCTTGCGCGACCGCATGATCCACAACATGTCGGAAGAGGAATGGGACTCGGTGATTCAGGTCCACCTCAAAGGGACGTGGGCGTGCAGCCGAGCGGCCATTCAGCACTGGCGACCGATGGCAAAAACCGAGGGGGAGAGCGGGGTTCCACGACATCGAAAGATCGTCAACGTCACCTCTGCCTCGGGGTTGATCGGCGCGGTCGGACAGTCGAACTACGCGGCCGCCAAGATGGGAATCGTCGGGCTCACCAAGACATGGGCCAAGGAGCTCGGCAGACTCAACATCAACGTGAACGCAATCGCTCCTGCGGCGCTGACCGCGATGACGGAACCCCTTGTGCAGGACGCCGACGCGGCCAAGGCACGGCTCGCTCGCTTTGCGCTCGGCCGCTACGGGCAGCCGGAGGAGATCGCCCCTGCGTTCGTCTTCCTCGCCTCGGATGAGTCCAACTACATAACCGGCCAGATCCTGTGCGTCGACGGGGGCCTGGTCATCTAGGGACCGGAGAGTCATGGACGCAGAGCTCATCCCGCGGCGGGTTAGGCCCGGCGATACTGTTGCCATCGTCTCGCCCTCGGCGCCGGCGGTTGCACGGTGGCCTCATCGAGTCCGACGAGGGGTCGAGTACCTCCAGTCGCTCGGGCTCGACGTGCGCATCATGCCGAATGCCGCAGGTTCAGAAGGCTGGGTGTCCGGGTCGCCAGAGGCTCGGGCCGAGGACATTCACAACGCCTTTACCGACGAGCAAGTCGGCGTGGTGCTCTGCTCCATCGGAGGCAATCACTCGAATCAGCTGCTGCCCCACCTCGACTACGAGCTGATGCGATCTCATCCCAAGGTCTTTCAGGGTTACTCGGACATCACCGTCTTGCATTGGGCCCTCCGCAAGACTGCAGGGCTTCGGACCATCTACGGTCCCGCCCTGACCAGCAACCTTGCCGAGTATCCGAGAGTGCTGCCGTACACCGATAGGTGGCTCCGCGCCGCCTGGTTCGGACAGGAGGCACTGCGCTACGAGCCTGCAACCGAGTGGACCGAGGAGTTCCTGGACTGGGATAGCAAAGCCGACCTCCAGCGGGCCCGGCGGCTGAGCTCCGGCGACGGGTGGTTGGCACTAAGAGACGGCCACGCCGAAGGACCGGTGCTGGGTGGGTGTCTCGAGACGATCTGCTGGCACCTCAAGGGCTCTGAAGCGTGGATCGACCTGGCCGGCGCCATTCTGTTTCTGGAGACCTCAGAAGAAGCGCCGTCGCCCGCCCATGTGGACGCCTATTTGACCGATCTGGAGCTATTGGGCGTCTTTGACCAGGTGTCCGCGCTCGTCGTCGCGCGACCGTACGGATACGACGATCGAGACAAAGAGACTCTGTGGGGAGTAGTTGCCAGACGAACGGAGGCCGCCGGCATTCCGGTCCTGGCCAATGTCGACCTCGGCCACACCGATCCGATGATGTCCGTTCCACTTGGGGCAAACGCCCGTCTCGACGCAGGCGGTCGCATCTTCCAGGTGACCGAACCGGCTACCGCGCATTGACGCAGGCTAGAAACGTAAAGTCTTCTCGTGTTCCCCGGTGAAGCCATCGGCTAGCCGCCCTGACGGGAAAGTGGGAGATAAGAGAGCAATGCCCAAGGACAGAGTCGGCTTCAAGACGCCGCAGGCGTTTCTCGACAACTTCAAGGAAGGCACCGAAGCAATCGTCATCCGCATTGGGTTGAACGATGCTCAGCTGGTGCTGGTCGATGGCGAAGGTCGATGGGACCGCTGGGTCTATCACTCCATTGAGGAGGCGCAAAAGGCGGCTGTCGAGCTAGGCCTCGAGGTCCACGTCGGCGAGTACCCGGAGAAGACTCGGGTCAGGATGAATTCTTATCGCCGGTCCCGTGAAGCCTTCGAGCGCGCCGCCTATCCGGAGCAGGGCAGGGTCGGTCCCGTCATCCCCTACCCGGAGAACCGTCCGCGTCCCGTCGAGCCGCTCCCTGATGAAGCTCGGTCGAAGGACTAGTCGTCGGGCCCCCCGCAACCGGCGGCTCTTCGGACGTGGCCCCGCTGCGGGTTCGCCATCGTGTGACGCCGGTGGAGATCATGCCGACGCGGCCGACGGGATGCCTCATTGCCGCAGCACCCAAGCCCCTTCGGATAAGGCGCTTGACGATTGCCCGAGATCCGGGCACCAGCATCGACAGACCGATCACGTCCGTGATGAACCCCGGGGTCAATAGGAGCGCGCCCCCAAAGAGGATCAGTGCTCCGTCGGTCGCCTCTTTGGTAGGCATCTGACCGCTCCTGAGCGTCTCTCGCATACGGCGCCATGTGGCGGTTCCCTCTCGCTTGAGAAGGTAGGCGCCGGCGATCGAGACGGCGACCAGCAAGAGCAGCGTGACCGGTAAGCCGATGTAGTCGGACACCTTGATGATGACCGCCAGCTCGGCGAGCGGCATGACCAGCAGAACCAAGACTAGGACGGCAGGCACCCAGCCAGTATGGTCCGTTTCTTTCCTCTACGAGCGTGCTGCCCGACGAGCTCCGGTTCTGGTATGAGTACGCAATGCTCGCCACGTCGACTGTAAGGGACCTACCCTTTAACGAGGTGCTGGCGAACCTCGACGGCGGTGCAGCGCTCGTCGACCTCAGATCGATCGAGTCCTACCTGGAAGTCCACGTGCCGGGTTCCCTCGAGCTTCTGTACGAGTTCGGGCCCGGCATGGCGGCGCGGGCTCGGGACTGCCTCCCGCTCAGCTTGCCTCTCATCTTGCTCGACTTGGGGCAAGGGGATCTCGGTCATGCGGCCGCGTCCCTGCGGGGCAAAGGGTTCGCGGTGCTTGGCAAGACCGCCGACGGCATCAATCAGTGGGCCGCTACGAGAGGGGCCCCAGCTTCGACGGATTTGGTGAAGGAGCGCGCGGGGGACGGCACCCTCCTTCACGTCGGCGACCCGGGAGCTCGCGCCCCTGAAGGCGCGCTCCACATCCCGATAGAGCTGCTATGGGCCAGGGCTTCAGAAGTCAAGGCGCAGGGAGGGGTAACGGTGGTGGCAGGCTATGGGGTGAGGAGCGCTCTAGCGATTGGAATACTGGAGCGGGCCGGAGTTGAACAGATCAGCTTCTGGAAGACTCGATAGCTCTTTTCCCTGGTGAGGGCCATGGTTGCCGTCGGAGGGGGTCGGCGGCGCCGCTCTAGCCCTCCTCCATCCCTTTTGCGATCAAGAAACCGCGGGCCCGTTCGGTCAGCGGATACCGGTTCACGAGCTTCCAGAATCGCTCCGAATGATCGGGCACGATGAGATGAGCGAGCTCATGAACGATGACGTAATCGCGCACCCACGCAGGGTAGTCGGCGAGTGCCAAGGACAGTCGGATTGAAGAGTCGGCGGGCACGCAGTAACCCCAGCGCGACTGCTGAGTGGCGATCCACGCCACGTCCTTTACTTGGACCGCACCGAGGTAACGACCAGCAAGCTCGCGCGCCCGGACGGTCAGGGCGCCGTCGGAGTTGAGACGGTCACGCTTCTTACGCTCGCTCATCCGAGCGGCCATCTTGGCCACCCACTCCCTTTCGTCGGCCCTCGACAGCCTCTGCGGGAGCGAGATGACCAGCGCGTCCCCCACGATCTCGGCGGAGACGGTTTTCTTCCTGCGGGCGCTGCGTCTTACCTCGACCCTGGCAAACTCACTCTCGGCTCCTGGTGCGTCCAGCGGGAGTCGGTTGAGGGCCATCGCCAGAATCCTATGGGCCGATCGGACCAGCTACCGGTTTTGTGTCTTGAGTACAACCCGAGCCCTTCAACCCTTGCCTCGCCCTGCCTTGCACACCCATGTGAAAGGATTCACAATGTGGAAAGATAACAAGTGTCCCCACAAGGGACCGCAGAGCCCCCTCCGGATCCGCCCATCCCCCCCACGGAGGGGGCTCTTTTTATGCCCGTTTCGTTCACCGGTCTCAGGGGTCGGGCCCCGTCGGAAAGAGGCGGACCGGGGCACCCATTCTGCCGGACAGCTCGGCCAGCCCACGACTGAGCCGAACGGCAGGGTTGTCGCTGAGTACCTTCACTGCTCCACTTGCTGCCGACAGCGGGAGAAGCCTGCTAATCGCACGCCCGGCGCTCACCACGGCGCTGCCGTCAAGCGCCCAGTAGAGGCTGTCGAGGGTGCGCGAGGCATCGCTGATCGCTCGGCCGGCGGCTGGGCCCGTGGCGTCGTACCTGCTGCGACAAGGCTCGGCCGCATCTCGCAGGAAGGACCGAGCGAGCCCTCGGGCGACCGGCGACTCGACCACCATGCGGTGGTGAAATCCCAGTGGGCCGGGGACCACACGATTGAGCTGGCCCGGGTAACGAGCATGGTTGGCCGGGACGATGAAGTCGTAGGGCATGGCGAGGGTGAGCACACGGGTCCCATACAGCACGTCCTCCTCCGCAAGGTTGGTTAGGAACTCCGAGCCCGGCTCCATCTGCTGCGTTGAAGCTCCATGTGGGTCAGGAACGTATCCATTGCTTCTCGCAAAGCGAGAGAGCACGTCCATGGCGTGGTCGCCCGTGATCGTGCGGGCCTCGACCTCATCTATCTCGCCGACCAAGGGGGCGCCTTGGTGAGGGCTGGCGAAGGTGACGAGGTGGTCGACCCTCGGCGCGTGCGGGTCCCACGACGACGCATATCCCTTCAGGTACTCCCGGGCTACCAGGCCCCCCTGAGAGTGTGCGATGAGATCCACGTCGTGACCGGGCCAGGTCTGCCCTACCCGTCTCACCAACGCCGCCAGCCGGCCGGCCGAAAGCCGAAGGTCGACGAAGGTGTCCTGCCGCCGGTACGTCTCCTTGCCGGAATACGAGAAGCGCACCACTCTCTCCGGCGGGTAGCCCAGCGCCTCGCCAACGGCAAATACCTCCGGTTCGCCGGAACCCGGATACTCACTGGTTATCCCGCCCACGAGGACGGCGACATTGTCATTGGGGGGTGCGCCGGCTTGCCCCTCGCGGATTGCTTGGCCCATGAAGGTGCACCGGACCGTGGTTCCTTCTACCTGAGCGTTCTCTTCACCACCCACCTGAGAGGACGGATGATCGCCCGAAGTGGGGATGAGGTGAATCGCTTCGCCGACCTCGAGAGGACCGAGGTAGAGCTGCGGATCGACGTACTGGTCGTGGAGCTTGACGCCGAAGTGCAATCCCCCTTCGGCCCCCACGTGGCTGTTTCCCACGCGTCCTATGGACTGACCTTGGCCCACGACCTCGCCCGGCTTCACGAAGACCTCCGACAACCGCGAGTAGGTGGTCTTGAGATCTCCTTGGTGCTCGATCGTTATCGCCACCGTTCCGGCGACCGTTCCGGCGAAGGCAACGCTTCCATCACCCGCCGCCCTTACGTCCTGCCCCGAGCTCAGGTCGTAGTCGAGGCCTCTGTGTCCCGGCCCCCACCTCGTCGCAGGGGGCTCGAAGGCACGCGCCACAGGAGCATCGACCGGTGGGATGAGCCACGGGCGGTCACCCGCCGCCCCGGAGGCCCGGACGGGCGCAGCGACAGACCAAAGGGCCACGACGGCAATAAGCAGACGGCTCGACCGGCGCATGGGCTCCATCCTCCGGGGCAGGCAGCCCGGGGGCAGTGGCGTGCGTCACAGCTACCGGAACGAGTCAGCGAAGCGGCGTTATGCGGGTCCCTACTCCATCTTCGAGGGCCCGCTCGCAGACCTCGATCGACGTGATCACCCCGAGGCCGCCGGTGGCCTCAACGAAGCGGCACACGGCTTCGACCTTGGGCCCCATGCTTCCCTTGGGGAACTCGCCGGCGTCGAGATAGCCCCTCGCCTCCGGCGCCGAGATCGATCCGAGGTGCCTCTCCTGCGGAGTGTCGAACCCAATGGCGACGCGCTCCACATCGGTAAGGATGAGAAGGACGTCGGCCCCGAGGTCTGCGGCAAGTAAAGAGCTTGCCAGGTCCTTATCGACGACCGCGGGACGCCCGGCCAGGGTCCCGTCGTCTGACTGCACGACCGGGATCCCTCCTCCCCCTGCTGCGATCACGATCACTCCGTCTTGAACCAGCGCCTTGATCGCCGCGGCCTCGACGATCTCTTTGGGGTCGGGCGAGGCGACCACCCGGCGCCAGCTACCCCGGTGGCGGTCCTCCACCAGGACCCACCCCCTGGCTCGCAAGTCCTCGACGCGCTCCACAGGGATCATCTCCCCGACCGGCTTCGTGGGGTGGTGCCAGGCGGGGTCGGCAACATCCACGACCGTTTGAGTGACAACGCTCGTGACCACGGCCGGGAGCCCGACCGCATGAAAAGCGTTGACCAGTGATTGCTGCAGGACGTAGCCCATGCCGCCCTGTGTGTCGGCGACGCACACCTCAAGCGGCAGCGTTGGGAGACCGCCGTGCTCGTGGCCGAGCTCGCTCCTGAGCAGGTGGTTTCCGACCTGGGGGCCGTTTCCGTGGGTCACCACCAGGCGCCGATCACCGCCCGCGGCCAGCGCGACGAGCTGTCTCGCCGTCTCGCCGGTGCGAGCGAAATCCGACTCGACGGAGTCATCACAACCCGGTCGCTGGATGGCGTTGCCGCCGAGAGCGACCACGACAAGAGAAGCGTCTTCTGGAGGGCTCACCGCACGATGCTAAGTGAGCGGCCGAAGAACTACGTGAATATCTCTCGGACGTAGAAGATCGCAAAGTAGACAACGAAGGCTGCCGCCGCCAGGTACATCATCGGCCTCACCTCAGCCGCCTTCCCTCTCGAAACCTTGATGAAGACGTAGGTGATGAACCCAGCTCCGATCCCGTTGGTGATCGAGTAGGTGAAGGGCATCAGCACGATCGTGAGGAACGCCGGGAGGGCGAGCTCTACGTCGTCCCACGGGATGTCTCTCACCGTCAACATCATCAAGAAGCCCACCAGTACGAGGGCCGGCGCCGCCGCCTGTAACGGCACGATGTTGGCGATCGGTGCGAAGAAGATCGAGAGCAAGAACAGTCCGCCCACCACGACTGCGGTCAGCCCGGTGCGCCCCCCGTCCGCAATGCCGGATGCGCTCTCGATGTAAGTCGTGTTCGACGAGCACGACAGTGCCCCGCCTACCGCAGCGGCAGCGGAATCGACTTGCAGAACACGATCGACGTCAGGAAGACGGCCCTCCCTGTCGAGCAACCCAGCCTCCCGTCCCAAGCCGACGGCAGTGCCCATGGTGTCGAAGAAGTCCGACAGCATGAGCGTGAAGACGGCGAGGACGGCAGCGATGATTCCCATCTGAGCAAAAAAGCCGAAGGAGAAGTTGCCGATCAGTGAGAAGTTGTCGGCGGATGGGAACTCGGCGACGCTTCCGAAGTTCGCCGCCCCCCCGAAACCGGCGCCATCCAGGAACAGCTCGTTCACGATGGTCGCGAGGATCGTGGACGCAAGGATGCCGATGAGCAAGGCGCCCCTGACCCTGCGTATGTGAAGCCAGATGATCAACAGGAGCCCGACGATGAACACGAGGGTCGGCCAGCCCTGAAGCTCGCCACCGGCCCCCAGCTGGACCGGCGGGGCCCCCGGCGCGCTGGTCCGCGTGACGACGCCCGCATCGACCAGTCCGATGATCGTGATGAAGAGCCCGATTCCCGCCGCGATCGCAGTCTTCAGGGCGAAGGGAACCGACTCCATCACTGCCTGGCGAAACCTCGTGAGCACGAGCACCAGGATGATGAGGCCCTCCAGCACGACTACGCCCATGGCTTCCGGCCAAGTCAGACCGTTTCCCTGGACCAGCTGGAAGGCAACCACGCCGTTCAGCCCCAGACCCGCGGCAAGCGCAAAGGGGTATCTCGCATAAGCGCCCATGGCGATCGTCGTGATGCCCGCCGCGAGCGCCGTCATCGTCAGCACCGCGGGGGCCGGAAGGGTGGTCCCAGTTCGGTCCGGGCCCGACAGGATCAGTGGGTTGAGGAACAAGATGTACGCCATCGTCATGAAGGTCGTGACGCCGGCGATGACCTCGGTGCGGACGGTCGAACCTCTCTCGGTGATCCGAAAGTAGCCGTCCAGGCCCCTTCTGCGCGTGCTCACTGACGTCGCCAAGGCGTTTCCCTCCTCATGGCCGACCGCTCGATGCCCTCGATGCCCTCGATGCCCTCGATGCCCTCGATGCCCTCGATGCCAAGGACGGGATGTTCATATCAAGGAGACACCGCAGTCGTCAGGCTCGTATGGGGGGTGCGCGAAAAAATCGCCGGCTATGGGCCACCAGGGCGTAACGGGGCCCCGCATATCCTTGGCCTATGACGACGGTCACGCTCATTCCGGGTGATGGAATCGGCCCCGAAGTATCTGCCGCAACCACGCGCGTCGTCGACGCCCTCGACGCCGGGATCGAGTGGGACCTCCACGAGGCTGGTCTGCCGGCCATCGAGACACACGGCACGCCCCTCCCCCAACACGTCCTCGACTCCATCGCTAAAAACAAGAATGCGCTCAAAGGCCCGGTCACGACGCCAGTCGGGACGGGATTCCGCTCCATCAACGTCGCCCTCCGCCAGGAGCTGGACCTCTTCGCAAGCGTTCGCCCCTGCCGCCTCTTCCCAGGAGTCCCGTCACGCTTCGCCGATATCGACATCGTCGTAGTGAGAGAGAACACCGAAGACCTCTACGAGGGAATCGAGTTCGAACGGGATTCGCCGCAACTGAAAAAGCTACGCGGCTATCTCGAGTACATGCACGGCTTCCCCATCGCACGCGACGCGGGTGTGTCGGTGAAGCCCATATCGATCTCGGCGACCACCGCCATCGTTGCCTTTGCTTTTGAGTTTGCGCGCCGCCACAAGAGGGCCAAGGTGACCCTCGGGCACAAGGCCAACATCATGAGGTTTTCGGACGGGGTGTGGCTCGAGACGGCGGAGCAGCTTGCCCTCAACTATCCCGATGTCCCCTTCGAGGCGATGCAGGTGGACGAGATGGCGATGTGGCTTGCGTGGCTCCCCAACGACCTCGACGTCGTCGTGCTGCCCAACCTCTACGGAGACATCATCTCGGACCTGTGCGCGGGCCTCGTCGGCGGGCTGGGCATGGCGCCCGGCATGAACCTCGGTAAGGACTACGCGGTGTTCGAGCCGACCCACGGGTCGGCCCCCGACATCGCAGGCAAGAACCTCGCCAACCCCATTGCCATGATTCTCTCGGCCGTATTGATGCTCAGATATCTCGACCTCGGCGAGCATGCGGACCGCTTGGAGGGGGCCGTGGCATCGGTTCTCGGCTCCGGGGCGATCAAGCCTGCCGACTTCAGGGCCCCCGGAGCGCCGTCCACCACGACCGAGATCGCCGACGCAATAGTGGAGGCGATAGCGAGCTAACCGCCACAGGACTCGGCCCTCCACCGGGCCGATCCATTCTTGGTGCGTTTTTGACGCACTATTTGAGTCAAATCGCGGCAAGAAGCTAGTTGCGCGGGTCCCATTTCGTTCGAGGGGCGATGGGCCCCAGCAGGATCCTGTCCTTGTAACGCTGGATCGTCTCCATCAGGTGGGCCACGACGTCGTCTGTGAGGGGATGCGGTTCGAGGCCCAGCTCGACCAGCTTGGTGTGGGCGGGGTTGTAATAGTGATCCTCCGCCTCGATCCGGGGATCGATCACCGAGTCGACGGTGACGTTGATAGCCATGCACTCTGCAACCCTTCTAACCATTAGGGCCAGGTCGTTTACCGAAAACTGCTCGGTGAATTGATTGAACACCCGGTAGTCGCCGGCAGCGGGCGGGTTCTCGACCGTCAGCCTGACGCACTGAATGGTGTCGATGATGTTGAGAAAGCCACGCGTCTGGCCCCCTTTGCCGTACACCGTGAGCGGGTAGCCGACCACGGCTTGGACGCAAAAGCGGTTGAGTACCGTTCCGAGAACCTCGTCGTAATCGAAGCGAGTGCACAACCTCTCGTCGAGATCTGTTTCCGGGGTTCTTATGCCGTAGACGACTCCCTGGTTCAGATCGGTCGCCCTGAGCCCCCATACCCTGCAGGCGAAATGGACGTTGTGGCTGTCGTGGACCTTCGACAGATGATAGATCGACCCGGGTAGCTTGGGGAACGGCAGCGTGTCCTTGCGCCCCTTGTGCTCGATGTCGATGAAGCCCTCCTCGATATCGATGTTGGGCGTCCCGTATTCGCCCATGGTGCCGAGCTTGACGAGGTGCGCTTCGGGCGCGAGGTCTCGCACCGCGAACAGAACGTTCAAGTTCCCGAGCACGTTGTTGCGTTGGGTCTCGAGCGCATGACGGCGATCGATCATGGAATAAGGAGCGCTTGGTTGCTCGCCGTAGTGGATGACTGCGTCCGGTGTGGTGGCTCGAAAGATGTCGTCTACGAACTGAGGGTCCGTCAGGTCTCCGAAGAACGAAATGATGTCTCTTCCGGACACCTCTTTCCACGCCGCAATCCTCTCCTTGAGGTTCTGGATCGGCGTGAGCGACGAAGCTCCCAGCTCGATCGACATCGCGCGCCGTGAGAAGTTGTCTGCCACCGCCACGTCATGACCGGCGGCGGAGAAGCTCATTGCGGTGGGCCAGCCGAGGTATCCGTCTCCACCCAGAACCAGAACTCGCACGCCGCGCAGGATAAACGCAAACCGGCTCCGGCAGTCGGATCGCATGTTTCCGCACAGAGGGTGCGAGTATGGGGACATGAGTGGAGCACGGGCGTTGCGGCAACGCGAGGCCCTCGTCGATGGCTTCGGGCGAATCGCCTCCGACCTGCGCGTCTCGGTCACGGACCGCTGCAACTTCCGCTGTCGCTACTGCATGCCTCCGGAAGGGCTTCCGTGGATGCCCAAGAACGAGCTTCTTACCTACGAGGAGATCCAACGCATCACTCGGGTCCTCGTCGAGTGTGGCGTCCGCTCATTGAAGATCACCGGAGGAGAGCCGCTCGTCAGACGCGACGTCGACGTCCTCGTGCGGCTGCTGCGCGCCCTCGGCGACGACCTCGATATCTCGATCACGACCAACGGCTACCTCCTGGCAGAAGCAGCGCGTGGCTTGAAGGACGCCGGCCTCGATAGAGCAACGGTGTCGTGCGATTCGCTGGTACGGCACCGGTTCAAAGAGATGACGCTCAGAGATGCGCTCGATCAAGTCCTTGAAGGACTGCGTGTCGCAGCGCGGGTTGGGCTCACCCCGATCAAGATCAACACCGTGGTGATCCGGGGACACAACGAGGACGAGGCTGTCGAGTTCGCCAAGCTGGCGCGAGCCACGGGATACGAGGTCCGCTTCATCGAATACATGCCGCTCGATGCCCAAGAGCAATGGAGTCGCGACGGAGTCGTCCCGAGCGCAGAGGTCCTCGCGCGCATCGACGCCACTTTCCCACTGGAGCCGGACGGCGACGACCAACCGGAACCATCGAGCTCGTTCCGGTTCGTCGACGGCGCCCCAGGGCGCATCGGCGCCATCGCTTCGGTGACCGAGCCCTTCTGCGCCACTTGCAACCGGTTGCGTCTCACCGCCGACGGACAGCTGAAGGCGTGCCTCTTCTCGCTCGAGGAAACGGACTTGCGAGGCCCCCTTAGAGATGGTGCAAGCGACGACGATTTGGCGGCGCTGGCGGCCGCTTGCGTGGCGTCGAAATGGGCGGGTCACCGCATCGGCAAGAAGGACTTCGTCAAGCCCGCTCGCTCGATGTCGATGATCGGTGGCTGAGACCGACAGCTCTTTGTTTCTCGACGTCGGCATAACCGGCGACCAGCTCGACATCGCAGGGGCAATCAAGGATGTGTCCGAGCCATCCGTGGGCGGCATCGCCATCTTCGTCGGCACCGTAAGAGAGAGTGCCGCGGTTGCCGAAAACCGGGACCGAGCGGTCATAGGGCTCGAGTACGAAGCTCACCCGACTCTGGCCGTCGGCCGCCTTGAGGCGATCGCGCGCGCCGCCGCCGGGCGCTGGGACGTGCGCCGGGTAGTCGCAATTCACAGAACTGGGAACTGTGATGTCGGGGAGCCGACCGTCGTCATTGCCTGTGGCGCTCCGCATAGGGGCGACGCCCTCGAGGCGTGCCGCTTCATGATCGACGAGATCAAATCCACCGTGCCGATCTGGAAACGCGAGCGCTATGCCGACGGATCCTCATGGGTGGGGGCCGAGGGCAACGACGGAAGCGATGGATCTAGGGCTCGATAGCAAAGTCGCCTGGGTGCTCGGCGCGTCGTCTGGGCTGGGGCGTGCTAGCGCCGCCGCGCTCGCCGGCGAAGGGGCCTCGGTTGCGGTCTCGGCGCGGGATGAAGCGAAGCTCGCGCAGTCCGCTCATGCGATTGAGCAAGAGACCGGCAGCCGCTGTGTCGCAGTGCCGCTCGACGTCACCGACGCAGCCGCCATCCCGGCTGCGGCCGACCGGATTGCGAGCGAGCTCGGGCCTGTCGAGATGCTGGTCGCCAACGCAGGAGGGCCTCCGCCGGGCAGCTTCCCGAGCTTCGACGAGGACGCGCTGCGCGCGGCATTCGAACTCACCACAGCATCCGCGTGGCGGCTCGCTCAGGCGGTCGTGCCCTCGATGAGAGCGCGGGGCGCGGGTGTGATCATCTTCATCACCTCTTCGTCGACGAAGGAGGTCATCCCCGGCCTGTTGTTCTCGAACATGATGCGGGCCGCGGTGGTCGGGATGGCCAAGACGATGTCAAAGGAGCTCGGCCCGGATGGCATCAGGGTGCTCTGCGTGGCCCCCGGACGCATCGAGACACCGAGGGTCAACGCCCTCGACCAGGTCCACGCAGACAGGAGCGGCCTTTCGATCGACAAGGTCAGGGCCGAGAGCTGGTCGAAGATCCCACTCGGCCGCTACGGAGAGCCGCGGGAGTTTGGCGACGTCGTCGCGTTCCTGGCATCCGGTCGAGCCTCGTACATGACGGGCACCAGCGTCGTGGTCGACGGGGGCCTTCTGAACAGCATCCTGTCCTGACAGCTCTGAACGCTTCTTTTTGACACCAGCCCTCATATTCGAGGCCCACGTCGGAAAGGACACCGAACGTTTAGTTCCGGCGAGAGCCTTGCTATGCGGACAGGACCTGGGAAAGAAGGCAGGGCTACGGTTTCAGCTCCTTCGGCGAACGCGATGGCTTCTTGTCCGGTATGGGAGCCGGCGGACGACCCAGGCCCAGGGGCGAGAACGACTTACTCGCCACAGGGTCCCCTTCCTTGTTGATCAATCGCACTGTGCCGTCTTGCTTGCCGTTAAAGAGGGCGACCGCCAGCGAGGCCGCTGAGCCGTCACCGAAACGGACCGGTTGAAGGTCCGCGTCAACCGTGGCGCCGCCCGCGAGCTTTATCTCGACCGTCTCTATGTCCTCCGAGACCAGGCCCACGATGGCGGTCGATCGCAGAGTCGGCTCGAACATCGCGTCGAGCTTCAGACCTTTGCTTGTCAGATCGTCGCTCGAGTAGCAGCGTCCCGTGGCACCGCCTGGATGACGGAACTCGACGCAGGGGCCGGCTTCGCTGTCGAGCGCCACGAAGCTCCATTCCTCACCGTTGTTGACGCCCGACGAGATAACAGTCTCTTCACCGGTCGGTTCGGTGTCCGGCTCGGACTCGACGTCGGGGATCTTCACGCCGTGTCCAAAGGTGCTACTGATCACCTCGACTTCGGCGTCGGCCGGGACGAAGGCGACGAAGAAGCTCAGGTCGGGGGCGATCTTGCGGGGGCCGGGGAACAGCTCGGGCGAGATGCTGCGTCCGTCTGCGAACAGAAGCCTGACGTCTACATCCGCAGGCGCCCACCCGAAGACATAGTCGACGTTCTCCTCCTCCACGGGCCCCCGATGGGCTCCCAGCGGACGATCCTCGTTTACGAAGTCTTGAGTCCCGCCCGAGCTGTTATAGGTCTCAACCGTGAAGTCCATGGACAACCGCTTGGGCTGTTTACGGAACTGGAACCCGTCCACTGCGAGTCGCCACCTCGTATCGCGGAAGGTTCCTGTGGCCACAACGGGGCCGTTGCCCATGGTGGAGTCGACCCAGAAGTCATCGACCGAGAGATCCTCTGTGACAGGGGGCCGGTTCGCCGGGACCGGCACGGCTTGCGGCGCGTCTAAGAGCCCGGCCCCGGCGACGAGGCCAAGGACGAGCGCCGCTGCAGCGACCATGGCTCCGCCGGCGACCCCGAAGCGGCGAATCGTCGCTCGACGGAGAGCCCGCCGGTGTCGCTCGGGTACGACGCTCACCTCTTGCGCCTTGCTCTCGAGAAGGTCTTTCAGCTGGCGTTCGATGTCGATCATCGCTCCACTCCTTGCATCTGGTCGCGCAGCGTTTGCATGGCGCGCATCACTAGGGACTTCACGGCAGAGACGGAGCAATCGAGCGCATCAGCCGTCTGCTGCTCCGAGAGGTCCTCGTAGTAGCGAAGGACAACGGCGAACCTCTGTCGTTTGGGCAGCTGCTGCAGCAATCTCCACAGCTCATCGCGGCTCTCGACATCGGGCTGCTGGGCAACCGGCTCCGCTCGACCGCGTTGCGTCTCGAGGTAACTGCGCTCGTAGGAACGCTTGCGCCAGTGGCCTCGCGTCAAATTGAGGATGGTCTTTCTGAGATAGGCGGCGAAGGCGTCCTGATTGCGAAGGTCTTGGAAGCGGCCGGCCATCCGCACAAAGGCCTCCTGCGCGACATCTTGGGCCAGCTCCTTGTCCCCGGTCAGGAGATAAGCAAGCCGCGTGGCTCCGTCAATATGGTCCAAGTAGAGCGCGCCAAGCCTGCTCTCGTACCGACCCCGGGCCACTGCCTCAACGCCCATGCTCGTGATCCATCCGCTCTCCACTCACTTGCCCCGGTTCCTATGTCCCTTGACGCGCGAGAGGCCTCTAGGGTCGCGCCGGGGAACCGCTGAGCGGGCGAAAATCTAAACAGAAGGCGGGAGGCGCGCGGTTCTTTAGGATGCCGGCGACACCGAAGGAAGAACGGAGGGTTGTGGATTCCGAAGGAGCTTTGTCCGGCCAGGTGGCCCTAGTAACTGGAGGCGGTCGTGGGATCGGCAGGGCGATCGCTGAGATGCTGGCCTCCAGGGGTCTCAGGGTGGCGATCTTGGCCCGCAGCAAGGACCAGCTCGAGGAAACCGCATCCTCGATCCGACAGTCGGGGGGAGAAGTGCTTTCGCTTTCCGCCGACGTCACGGAATGGGAGGCTGTCGTAGCTGCAATCAATCACGTCAAGGCCAACCTCGGCCCCGTCGACCTCCTTGTCAACAATGCGGGGCGGGCGGCTTCGGTGGGACCCGTGTGGGAATCGGACCCGCAGGAATGGCGCAAGGACGTCGAGGTAAACCTCTACGGGACATACCTGTGCTCTCGAGCGGTCCTTCCTGACATGATCGAACGAAGGGCCGGCAGGATCATCAACGTTGCGAGCCTCGTGGGCGCGCGCCCCGATCCATACGTCTCTAGTTACTCGTCGTCCAAAGCAGCAGTGTTCCGGTTCACAGACTCACTGGCGGCGGAGACGAAGCAGCACGGCGTCACCGTGTTCGCCATCAGCCCCGGAGTCGTGCGGACCGCCATGGTCGAGCACCTTCAGACCTCTCCGGAGGGAAAGCGGTGGGTGCCCGTCTTCAGCGAGCTGGAAGAAGACGACTTCACGCCCGTCGAGGCGACGGCAGAGCTGGTGGCCCTTATCGCTCGCGGCAAGCTCGACCGGTTGTCCGGGCGGTTCATACACGTCCGCGACGATCTGGAGAAGCTGCTTCAGCGAACCGACGAGATCGTCGAAAAAGACCTGCTTGGACTGCGGCTCCGAGAGCTTGAAGAAGACGATGTCGCCGGGGAAGACGAATGATGGCGTATCAATCGGTCGTGCTGACGGTGAGCGACGGCGTCTCTCAGGGGACTCGGACCGACGAATCGGGTGACGTGGCAGAGCGGTTGCTCACAGACGGCGGGA
>JAUJNI010000002.1:426045-444862 GCA_030446465.1 Actinomycetota bacterium | reverse complement strand
GGCCGGCGTCAACCTGGTGGTGACCACGGGTGGAACCGGTCTTGCCGAACGAGACGTGACACCTGAGGCGACCGCCGCGGTCATCACCCGAGAGGCCCCCGGCCTGGCGGAGCTCATGCGGGCGGCGGGACTGGCCCACACACCGCTCGCGGCGCTCTCCCGGGGCACTGCGGGCGCAAAGGACAAGACACTGATCGTCAACCTGCCGGGTAGCCCGAAAGCGGTGAAGGAGAGCCTCGAGGCGATCATGGAGGTGCTTCCCCACGCGCTCGACCTGCTGGCCGGAAAGACCGACCACGGAACCGGCTCAGGCCCGGGAGCGCACCAGTCTCCTGCCGGCGGTAAGCAGGAAGCTGCCGATCGCCCCGACTAGGAAGGCGACGAGGGAGACGGAGAAAAACGAAGGCTCCGAGGACGAGTCACCTCCCGTCCGCGGCGCAGGGGGAGCCGGCGCGGCCGCCTCCGTCGGTGAATCGGAAGGAGTGGGTGTTGCAACAGTCGGTGTGGGCGTCGGCGTGGGAGACGGCGACACCGCAGCCCCGGTGACACGCAGCTTGATCCGGGTCCTGTACTCCTCCTCCGCGATGTCACTTGCCTTCTCTTTGCCGAGAAGGGTGAAGAACTTGAGCGACACGTAGTAGGTCCCTGGCTGCGCGTACACGGAATCCGGATCTTTGTCCGACCCGACCCTCTTCCCCTTGACCCTGACGCTTGCAGTGTCTGCCCCCGTGAAGCTCACCAGGTCGAAGTCGATGTCCGCATCGCGCAGCGGGTTGAAGATCTGGAGCTGCAGCGTTGCCGTGGGCGACAGGGGGCCCCGCGGCTTTCCTATCGCCTTGACCTCGACCGCAAGCTGTTGACCCTGGGCCAGGTCGATGCCGTAGAAGAGCTCCTCCCTGAGCCTGATGGTGTCCGAGTAGGTGCCTTCTTTCAGGACCGGGGCGTCGGTGAAGCTGCCGCCTCCCTCCACCCGCCGGGCGCCATGAGCCGCCGGGGACAGGAGGGAAAGGGCCCCAAGCACCAACACCAAGCCGCCACCGAACAAACCGGGAAGGTGTCCTCTTGACCTCACAGCGATCCGCTCACCCGCCTGCCGGCCACCGTCCCGAGCGCAACTCCAAGGAGACCGAACGCCACTCCGCCGAGGATCACCAGGACCCGGTCCTGTGAGCTCTCGCCGGGGTTCGTGGGCGGTGGCGCCGCCTGTCCCTCGTCATCGTCGGTGTCCTCTGGAGGTGACGGGGCAGGTGACGGCGAAGGCGATGGTGACGGAATGGCTTCTCCGGTGACGTTTATCACCAGCTCGAGCGGGAACTCGGTGCTCCGGATGGCCCCCGTCTCGGCGGCCTGCATCGATACGTGCACGTAGTAGGTGCCTGCCTCCATGAAATCGAGGCTCTGCGGATCTCCGACGCCAACGGGCTCGGTCTGCACTGCAACCGTGCTCGCGTTCCGTCCGAGGCCCACATCTCTGTCGTTGCCCGCCCACTCGAGCGACGGGTTGAGCAGCTCGAGGTCGAAAGTGGCCAGGGCGTCGCCCGGCCCCCCCGACAGCCCGGCAGACAGCGTCGCCGAGGCGCCCAGCGACTGCCCGGGCTGGAGCTCCACCGCGTAGAAGAGGTCCTCTCCAGAAACTATCGAGTCGGTGAACTGGCCGGACTCGAGGAGCGGCGCAGAGTCCGTCGCCGGTGCACCGATCACAGGGGTGCCGGTCGTGCTGAAGCGCCTCAGCGCCCTGGCCGATATGAGCTCGAGCCTCTCGGCCAGCTCAGCGGCCGAGTTGGCATCGACGTAGCTGCCCTTGGCCACGCGCGCGATGCACTCGAGCTCCGCGCGCGCTCGTGGATCGACTTGGAAGCCAACGGTGTCGATGCGAAGGTCCACGCCCTGGCGGCTGATCTTCTTGGCGATCTTGCAGGGAGGCGGTGGGGCGCAGGTGTCGATCCCGTCCGAGACGAGAATGATGGTTCGGTCGCCCGTCGAGGGAAGGTCCCTTGCCCCCTCCTTCAACGACAGGCCGATGGGGGTGAACCCCGTGGCGTCGTACGAGGCGATCCGTGACTTCATCTCGGCCCGATCGAGGGGGCCGACCGGCTGGATCAGCTCGGTGTCCCGGCACCCACGCTTCTTGTCCGTGTTCGGGACCCTGTGTCCGTAGACGCGCAGACCAACCCGGGACCCGGCGGGCAGGGCATCGACCATGGCATTTAGCGCCTCTTTGGCTGCGGCGATCTTGGGTCTTCCGGTGCCGTCGTCCGCCCTCATCGACCCCGACGAATCCATGATCAGCAAGAGCGATGGTTGATCGTCTTCAGTGGTTTGCGCTCGTGCCGACACACCGGTCATTCCAACCAACGATGCCGCCACCGCGGCCACGCAAGAGACGCGCCTCACAAGGGCCCACCCTCGACGGCGGGGGTCAACCATGTTCGCCCTGCCGACGCTCACTCGCATCACCCGCAAAAATACATCGACGACCCTGTCAGTCCTCCACACTGATCAGCGTGATCTCAAAGACCGCAGGTCCGAATCCCCCACCCGCGAACTCGCCGGAGCCCGGTGCACCGATGTCTATGTGCATGTGGTTGTAGTGATCGGGCACGCGCCATAGGACGTTGTAGCCGAGCGCACTGATGTCGCCTGCGATGGGGTCGAAGGCGGCCATCTCCCCTCCCGAGAAGTGGTCGGCGTTCACATCGATCGCGCCGTTGCGGTAGTGCCACGAGTTGGTTACATGGCAGCCATTGCTGCAGACACCCCCGAAGGCCGGATGCTCCCCGACCTGATATCCGTACTGCTGAAGAAAGCGTCCGAGCGCCACGATGTCGAGCGGCTGACCCGAGACCTCTTCCTTGAACTCCTTCCAATCGGAGCCGTGGATGAGGCCCTTGGAGGCCGACGTGATGCCGAGATTCGGGAAGTTGCCGGGGATTATGAAGCTCGGTTGCAGCTTCGCCCTGGCCCGTGAAGTGGCGGTTGCGCCTTCGGCTCCGATGCGATCGGCGTTCTCACCCAGGGCATCCACCGACTCGACGGCGACAGTCACCTCGAGACCATCCCGGTCGCAGGAGGTAACGCGGCCTCCGTTCTTCGCTGCGTAGTCCTGGGCCGCAGCACAGACCTGTGATTCGTCAATCAAGGTGATGTCCGAGAAGCCCAGGCGAGTCGCCTGACCAACGAGCTGGTCGCGCATGTTCTTGGCCGCTTCCAGCGCCGCGGCGTCGGCCGCCGACACGGCATCGGCTCTTAGGGAAGCCATGTGTCCGGTCTGAAAGAGTACGACTCCGCCGGCGATCACTGCTGCGAACAAAACGAGGAGGACCGGAATGATCTGGCCCTCCTCGTTCAGCCTTTGCTTCAAAAGCATGGATCTGAGTGGTGCTAGCCGCTGCTGATGGAGTTGATGAATCCGACGATCTTTTCCTTGACCGCAGAGGCGATCGGATCTCCGAACGTCACGAGCACGGCCACGATCGCTGCGACGAACGCAATGACGCCCACGTACTCGGCGGCGGTTTGGCCCCGCTCCTGGCGCATCTCGACGAGGCGATCCGCCAAGCCCTCGAGCACCAGGTAGGTCTTGATTGCCAGCTCCTGCATGTCCTCCTCCTTCCCCTTCCCAGCCAACCGACCTTGCACTTCCTTGTGACTTCCCCAAGGTAGCGAAGGCAGGGGGTGGGATCGAGGGCCTGGAGACCCATTTTGCGGCGTGGGCCGGGCCCACATCCCCTTGGGCCCCCCAGCGCCACCTAGACATCGTGCGCTCCCCTGGAAACGCCAAGGAACGAGGCGATCGCCTCGGCCCGGGTGTCGACACCCAGCTTGGCGTAGATGCGGTTGATGTGGTTCTTCACGGTCTTCTCGCTGATGAAGAGCTTTTCTGCGATGGCCTTGTTCGAGGTGCCCCGGGACAGAAGCGTCATCACCTCGCTCTCACGCTCGGTGAGGCTCAGGGGGCCCTCGTGGTCGCCCCCGGCCCCGCCGCCCTCCTTCAGAGCGCCGAAAACTACCGACACAACCGAGGGCGATAGGACGTTTGCCCCCGCCGCCAGGTCCTTCACCGAGCGTTCGAGCTCTTCGGGCGTAAACCTGCCATGCACCAAATAGCCGGACGCGCCCGCCCTGATAGCGCCGGCGACCCGTTCCTCGTCCTCCGCGTAAGTCAGCATCATCACCTTCGCTTGCTTGCTGAGCGGCTCGGCCGCCGTGATCCCGTCCATCACCGGCATCCGCACGTCGAGAAGCACCACATCCGGCTTGGTCTCATTGGCTCGAGTGATCGCGTCCTTGCCCGTGCCCGCTTCGCCGACGACCTCGATGCCCTCGCTCGATTCCAGCAGGCTGACCACGCCCTTGCGAAGAACTGCATTGTCGTCAACCACGAGAACACGGATCACGGGACGCGTCCTTGTACGGCCGGGGTCTGCGACGCCGTGGCTCTTGCCGGGACAACGGCCCGGATGGTCGTCCCCCGCCCGGCCGCCGCATCCACCTCGAGTCGGCCGCCCACCCTTTCGGCGCGCTCCGCCATGCCCACCACCCCGTAGTGGCCGTCACTCGGAAGATCGGTCAGATCGTGCGGGACCTCGAAACCGCGACCGTCATCTGCGACCTCCAGCGTGATCGTGTCGACGTCGTCCCTGAGGGTGACCCCTACCCGGTGTGCGCCGCCGTGACGCTCCACGTTGGTCAGGGCCTCCTTGGCAATACAGAAGAGCTCCCAGCGGGTCTCGGGCGACGCCCCTTCGGCGTGGTCTGCGTCGATCGAGGCGGCCACCCCCGTACGGCCGCTCCAGTCGCTCACGAAGGCGGACACCGCGTCCCCGAGTGGGACGTCGAGCGAGTTCGCACGCATGTCCCGGATCAGCTCTCGCGCTTCTGACGCCGCTTCTTCGGCGGCTTGCGAAATGGTGCGAGCTTCTTTGACCGCGCGCTCGGGATCTCTTTTAAGCCACTGTGGAAGGGCGGCGGCCGAGAGGGCGAGCCCGTGGATCGTCTTTGCGAGTGAGTCGTGCATCTCGCGCGCGAGCCTGGTGCGCTCGGTCTCGATTGCGCGAGTCTCCGCGACCTCGACCAGCGCGGCCTCCGTGGCGGCCTGCCGGTCGAGCATTCTGCGGACGGCCGCACCCCCCAGGGCCGACAGCGGATAAAGCGCAGGCAGACCGACGACGGTCTGGAAGGTCCAGATGTCGGGCGCCACTTGCGAGCGAAGCCACAGCCCGGCCCAATAGACCGCTAGCAGCGACACGGAGAAGACCACGGCCCCCGTGCGCGCGTACAAGACCCCACTGAGGAGCGCAGTGGCGAGCGTGTAGTAGAAGAACGGGCTCTCGGCCCCCATCACGGTCAATATGGCCATGCCGAGGACGAGGTCGATCGCCAGCAGGAACGGATGCGCCAGCAGGACAGGGCCGAACCTGTTCCAGTACTTGATCGGCAGGAACGACGCGATTGCCGCGACGGTGAGGGCGAAAACGGGACCCACGAAGTCGTCGATGCGATAGGCGACCCACAGCACTGCGATCGACAACGCAACCAGGCGGTAGTTGAAGATGAGCCGGCAGAGCGCGTCGGTCCGAGGGTTCGACGCCGGCTTGGCGCCCAACGGTGAGCTAACCACCGAGCAGAGACCCCGGCGTGATGTCGGAACCGACGATGATGGAAGCGATGATGAGCACGAGCGCTCCCGGAACTATCAACAGCGAAACGATCAGGCTGACGCGCGGTGACGCCCGCGCGGCTCGACGGCGCGCCGCTTGGTAGAAGGACCTGCGCATGTCTTCCGCGAGGTTCCCCAATGCATCCGCGAGGGGAACACCGAGCTCTTCGGCTTGGAGCAAAGCGGTCACGAACACATCGAGCGACTCGGACTCATTGCGGTCGCGGACGGCTTCGAACGCTTGACGGCGACCAAAGCCCAGGTCCATCTGTCTCAGCGCGACCATCATCTCTTCCCCAAGCGGCCCTCCCAGCGCCTCTGAGACGCGCACCAGCGCAGGGCGGAAGCCGACGCCGGCCGCAACCGTGACCGCGAGGATGTCGAGGAAGTCGGGTAGATCGCGCTCGATGCGCGCTTGCCGCCGTCGCGCGAGGCCGGACAGCCAGATGTCGATCCACACGAATCCCATCACGGTGAAGGTGACGAAGAGCACCACCCTGCCCTGAAGCAAGAACAGAAAGCCAGCGCCGCCCATCACCACCGTGAATGCAGCCTTGCGCCCTGCATATCTTTCGAGCGTCATTCCACCGGGTTTTCCGGCCGCGTCCAGTCGCCGCCTGATCTTGTCTCGCCGTCTCTCGCCGATCATGCCGACGGCCCGCGGCGCCAGCCGGTCGCTCAGATACTCATAGAAGCGGGCCAGCGCCCCCCGCCGGCGCCCGCCGGCGTCCCCGGCGCCCTCTGAACCGAATCTGGAGGCCGGCCCCCGATCCCTCACCAGCGAGATGCCCCACCAGCTCATGACGAAGCACCCAGCCAGCGCCAGCCCCGGCAGCAGTGGGTTCATCTAGTCGGTCACCCCGGCCTCAGAGCTCGATCCGGGTGACCTTGCGGATCAGCAGGAAGCCAGCTGCGTACAGACCCATGGCCACCAGCAGCGTGATGACGCCGATGAACGATGAGGTGAGCTCGTCGATCACCGTGGGGTTGATGAGGTTCAAGAAGAACACCGTCGCGACACCCAGCCCCGCAACCATGTAGCCGGTGAAGATCGAGCCCGCCATCACCGTGCGGACCTCCCGCGACAAGTCTCGTCGCTGGTCGAGCGTGCCGGCCATGTCCTGCAACGCGTGCACCAGGTCACCACCGGATCGCTGCTGAATGACCAGCGTGCTGATCAAGACGCCGACGTCGCGCGAGGGCATGCGGGCTTCGAGGTTCTGAAGAGCCCGCTCGACGGATTGTCCGAGCGCCAGCTCCTCCGCGACCATCGCAAGCTCGCTGCGCGCCGGCTCCTCTATCTCCGCCGCGGCCATGTCGATCGCCGCCCTAATCGCGAGCCCCGCGGAGGATGCGTTCGAGAGTATGCGTGCGATCTCCGGCAGCTGGCCGATGAAGGTCTGGCGCCTCTTCTCCCTTTGCCGGTCGACCCAGGCAAAACAGGCGCGCACAGCCAACGCGCCTGCGATTGCAGAGAGCCAGGTAGGAAAGAAGGGCGCGGTGATCTGGAACACCAAGAGGAAAGCCGCCAGGCACAGCAACAAGAAGTCGAAGGGCATGATGGAAACGCCGGCCGCGGTGAGGCGCAGATCGAGCGCGGCCCCCGGCGACGTCCGGATGAAGCGCCTATTGAGACGGTACCGAAGACGCCCCGCCCTACGCTCGGCGACATCCAGGGCGCTGCGCTCGGCCACCGCGGCTTGCTCCGACCAACTGCTCAGGACGATACGAAGACCGATGATCCCCACCGCCAGAGATGCCGCCAACAGTGAGAACGCGACGCGCGGGTCGCCGAACTCCGGCAAGGTCATCTCAGGACGCCTCTCGTTCCGGAGTCCGGCTGAGATCGGTCCTCTTCGTGAAGTCCTCTGGAAGCGTCTGGCCGGCGAGCATCAAGCGGTGGGCCAGCGGGTCGGGCAATGGGAAGTGGCGGAAACGCCCGGTGACGACGCGATCCGCCCCTATCGGGTCCGAGTCGAACCTCGCGACGGTCGCAAGCCGGAACGTCTCTCGGCGTTCCGATGCGACTGCCGCGACCTCGAAGACGCGTCTCTTGCCGTCCGCGCCTCGTACTAGTTGCACGATCACGTCGATTGCCGAGTTGACCTGGTCGCGCAGCGCCTCATAGGGAACGTTCAGATCGCTCATGGATGCAAGCGTGCCCAGGCGCACGATGGCGTCCTCGGTTGAGTTTGCGTGAAGGGTAGCGATCGAGCCCTCGTGGCCCGTGTTCATCGCCTGGAGCATGTCGAGAGTCTCTGCGCCCCGGACCTCCCCGACCAGGATGCGGTCGGGCCTCATGCGCAGGCTGTTGCGGACCAGATCACGGATCGTCACTTCGCCCTTTCCCTCCACGTTCATGGGCCGGGACTCGAGCGAGATCACATGCGGCTGCCTCAACTGCAGCTCGGCCGAGTCCTCGATAGTCACGATGCGCTCGCCCTCGGGGATGAACTCGGAGATGGCGTTGAGCAACGTGGTCTTCCCCGTCGATGCCCCACCGGACACGATCAGGTTCAAGCGAGCCCTGACGAAGCTGCCCAGGAGCTCGGCGGTCGGCTCGTCGAGACTTCCGTTGTCCACGAGCTCTTTGAGCGAGTACGCGCGGGGAAAGCGTCTGATGGTCAGCGTGGGACCGGATAGCGCGAGCGGCGGAATGATTACGTTTACGCGTTCGCCGCTCGGCAAGCGCGCATCGACCATGGGGCTTGATTCGTCGACGCGCCGGTTCACCGCCGACACGATCCGATCGATGGTGAGATAGAGCTGATGTTCGTCCGTGAAGCGGGCGTTCACCTTCTCCAGGCGCCCGTCGCGCTCTATCCAGATCTCCGCCGGCCCATTCACCATGATCTCGGTGATCGTCTCGTCGTTGATCAAAGGCTCGAGCACTCCCAGGCCGAGCGACTCATCCACTATCTGACGAATGAGTGATGACCGCTCGGTCGTTGTGAGGACCGGACCCTCGCGCGTGAGAATGTGGCCGACCACTCGCTCCAGGCGAGCCCTGCGTTGGGTGTTGGAGAGAGTCGCGAGCTCGTTCAAGTCGACCTCTTCGAGCAGCTTCCTGCGGTAGAGACCGACGACGTTCTTCTCGGAGTGACTCAGGCTCTCACTCCTGTCGAAAGCGATCCTGTCCTTTAGCCCCACCGGCCCCCCTCTCTCACAAGCTCATTCGGTCGACGGCAGCTCGGCGGTCCTGGTCACCGTCAGCTCGTCGTTGGTGATGGAAGGAAAGATGATCGGGATCGTCACGGTAACGCTGGCGCGCTCGCCCTCGACGGTTGCGGTTGCATTGTCCTGAAGCCACGGCGCCAGCGAATCCATCGCCGCCGCAGCCCCGTTGCCTCCGCGGCCCTCGACCCTGCTGCCATTCCGAGCCGCGTTCTCTGCGTTAACAGCGGTGTAAGCGCTCAGGAGGACCTGCCACGCAAACAGCGCGGCAAGAATGAGCCACGGCAAGAAACCAATCAGCTCAATGGAAGCAGCGCCCGCCTCCCGTCGGTGCAGTCGTGTCTGCTCGGACATCTTCATGGCTTGTCGTAGTTGTCGGGAAGCGGCTCGTCCTCGGGCACCCCGCCCGACCTGCCGGAGATGCGGAAGGGACCGTCCAGGCCCGGCACTATTACGGGGACGCTGAGAGTGACCTCGACGTAGTCACTGCCCTCGTCGACCTTCATACCGTCCCGCCATGCGCCGGGCACGTCCTCGCGCGCCTTCTCGGCCACCGGATCGTCAACCGCCATTGCTCGGGCCCCCTCGCGCGCAGAGTGACCCGCAATCACGTAGGTGAAGCCGGTCAGGACCATCTGCCAAATGAGCAGCGTCAGCAGAATGAGAAGAACCGTTACGCCCACGGTCTCGACCGCCACCTGTCCCGCCTGGCCGAGCACCCTTGACTTCTTGCGATCCCCGCCCTTGGGGGCAAGGCCGAACTCGCGCGCGAGGTTGGAGAAGGCGGTGCGCACGGACCCCTCGGGAAGACGGGCCGGAACGCCGGTGTTCGTCGCCGGCTCCAGATCCCGAAAGCCCGCCGGGACCGCAGTCTTGGCGACGGGCGCGTCCACCACCTTGCGCACCAGATCCGGCTGCACCTCAGTGTCCCTGTTCACTCGATTGACCACGGCACTGATGTTTCCGTTGCGGATCTCCAACCTATCCCACAGGCTCAGCAGGCGGTTCGCAGACCGGAGGGCCGGTACATCGGGCGTGGTGACCACCAGCACCCTGTCGGCCATCTCCACTGCTACCGCGTTGCCCTCGGTCACCGTGGTCCCCACGTCCACGACGACCACGTCGAAGTTGGACCTCAGGGCTCCGAGGATGCGGCGTGCAGCGGTCGCAGAGACGTCCTCTTCGTGCTCGCCGATCTCCGGCGCCAGCAGGATCCGTAAACCACTCTCATGGACGTAGAGGGTGTCCTCCAGCACCGCAGGCGACAGCTCGTGCACGACCCCCAGCAGATCGCTGATGCTTCGGCGATGGGTCAAGTCGAGCAAGACGCCGATGTCCCCTGCCTGAAGATCGAGGTCCACCAGACATACCGAACGCCCGCGCCCCGCCCGGGCGACCTCGAGTGCGAGATGGACCGCCATCGTGCTGGTCCCCACACCCCCCTTGGCGCCCGCCACCGCGACCATCGTGCCGCCGACCCCGAGGCTTACGCTTACATCGGGAGTCGTCACCCTTCGGCGCAGTGTCTGCGACCACTCGCCCGCGTTGCGGACCCCGTGGACCTCCTCGAAGGACAACGGCAGGGCCAGGACGTCGCGGGCCCCCGCCTGAAGCGCAGCACGTAGCAGCTCGGGGGTTCGCTCCCGCACCATCAGGACGATGCCAACCTGTGGGAAGCGGCCGCCGATCTCACGCGCCAGGTCCATGATGGGAAGAGGTCCGATGTCCTCGTGCAGGAGAACGACATCGACACCCTGCGCCTCGATGGCGCCGATGACCTCGGCTGCATCTGAGGCGGTCCCCACGACCGCGAGACCGGAGTCCTCGGCTATCAGCGCCGAGGCCTGCGCCGCCAGCCCCGTGTCCGAGGTACCGATCAGAACCCTGTGACTCATCCGGCCCCCCTCGAGGGAGACACTCCAGAAGGAACCCTGCAGCGGCCGGGGCCCGGGCCGACTGGGTCCAACGGCCTGCGGAGCGCAAGCCTCACCTCCGTGGCGAAGCTTTCGGCGTAGACCAGCTTCTCGATGTTTGGCCCGCTAAGAGCGAAGGTCACCGGCACGACCTCTTGTTGGCCGGTAACGTCACCGCCGAGCCCTCCCTCGTCTGTCTCGGTCCGAATGACTCCGACCAAGAGCACCTGCGCTTGCTTTATGAGCAAGGTGACGCAGTCGGGGGTGGCTTGGTCGTCGCCCTCGAAGGTGGCGTAGATATCGACTCTGTCCCCGGGCCTGATCTGCCCCGCGACCCCCGTCTCTGCGTCGACCGTCACCGCGATCTCCTGCTGGCCCTCCTCGAGCTGAGGAGGCAAGATCAATAACCCCTGCTGCAACACGGTGTCGATCGGAAGATCCGTGCCCGCCACCAGGCCCGGCGAGATGTCGGTTTCGTCGAGGGCCCCCTCGGGGCGAAACTTCTCGGGGATCTTCTCGACGCTATAAGCGCCGTCGGGGAGGGGGCTGAACGCGGGCACCGGTTGGGACAGCTTGAGGATGGTCACGTCCGGCCCCACCAGCCGGCGGGTCTCCGCAACGTAGGTGGTGACCGACACGAAGGTTGCCACCGCTCCGATGACCGCAAGTGCGATCAGCAGGATGCCGCGGCGCTGGCGAGGATTCACGCGGCCCCTCCGGCAAGCGACGGCTCCGCCGTCTCCAGCCCGCAGAAGGGGCACTGGTCCGACGCGATCGCCTCGGTGCACCAGCGGCACAAGAAGGTCCTCTGCCCTTGGGTGATGCGGCGAGCGATGACCGGCACATCGACCGGATAGGCCACCGCCTCCGTGAGCTTGGTCGTCCCCCACCACTTGGGGCCGAGCGGCGTTGGCGCCACCTCCTTTATCGGAGGAGACCCGAGCGCGGGCGCTACAACGTCCTCGATCCAGGAAGCGTCACCGTCGTGCGATGACACTGCAAGAAGCATCGGCCGGTACGACCTCGGCACGGGAACCGTTCGATCTTTCTTGGTCAGCAACCGCACCCCCGGCTCGGGCCAGAAAGAGACGCCGAAGGCAGTTGTAGGCCAGCTCGACCTCACGTGCTGCCACAAGCTCGGAGCCGGGGTCGCCAATCCGGCGACGCTTCCAAGCCACGCCAGCACGACTAGCTCCTTCTCGAGGGCCGGCAGAGCCGTGACGAGAGCTCCGGTCGAGCTGATGTAGGGCGACACCGCGGACGTCAGTGACGCGAGAACGGTCCCCGCCAACGGAGGCAGAGGGGTGCCGTAGGTGGCGAGGCGCACGGTGTCGAGCGCGGCCCTCACCGTCTTCAGCCGCTGCAGCGCCGGCTCCTTGAACCACAACGGGTAGAGGGCGATCACGTGGCCGTGTTCAGCGATGCTGCGCCTGACCGTATCGACGAGCTCGTCGTAGTGGTCGCGTGGGAGATCGCCAACGAACGTCGGGATGTTGCCCTGATCGGGCACCAAGGATTCAGGCTTGAACCCGATGCTTATGACCGCCACCATCCGCTCACTGCTTTCTTCTCGCGGGCCGGCCCCTCCTCGACCCCTCTACGAAGCACAGTTCGCTTTTATCCAGGTTCTTCCTGCCCCGCCCCATGAGTGGTGAAGTGCACCGGGCTGCTCCCTCCCCCTCCGTTGGATCTGGATCGCGTCGAGGATACTCCCGTGCGCTCGCCGCTCGAATGCGTAGCGGGTCGGGCAGTAACCTCGTTGCTAAGTTCATATAAGGAGGCCGCCAGTGGTCCAACAGCATGTCGAGAAGACCATCGAAGCTCTTCTGCAAGAGCGCAGGACCTTTGATCCCCCGGAGGAATTTGCGAGCCGGGCTCATGCCAAGGACTCCTCGATCTTCGAGCAGGCCTCGGCCGATCCCGAAGGCTGGTGGGCCTCGCAGGCTCAACGACTCGACTGGTTCGACGAGTGGCACACGGTGCTCGAGTGGAACCCACCTCATCACCAGTGGTTCCTCGGGGGCCGGCTAAACGCAGCGCACAACTGCTTGGATCGTCACGTCGCGACCACTCCGGACCGGGTCGCCTACCACTGGATCGGAGAGCCGGGCGAGACCCGCGCCGTCACCTACGAACAGTTGCATGAAGAAGTTTGCCGCCTCGCCAACGTCTTGAAGGGTCTCGGCGTTGGAAAGGGAGATCGGGTCGCTATCTACATGCCGATGATCCCCGAGCTACCGGCCGCGATGCTGGCTTGTGCGCGCATCGGAGCTCCTCATTCAGTCGTCTTCGGTGGCTTCTCCGCCGAGTCGCTGCGCGACCGCATCAACGATGCCGCTTGCAAAGTCCTGATCACGGCCGATGGGGGTTACAGAAGGGGCCAGGTCGTGCCGCTCAAGGCCAACGCCGACGAGGCGGTGGCCCAGACCCCATCGATCGAGAAAGTCCTGGTCGTCAGGAGGACGGGTGAGGACGTCCCCATGGTCGAGGGCCGCGACGTCGACTACCAGGACGCAGTCTCAGGGGCCTCTGCCGAGTGCCCCGCCGAACCGATGGACGCCGAGGACATGCTTTACATCCTCTACACCTCGGGCACCACGGGCAAGCCGAAGGGCATCGTCCATACGACCGGGGGCTACATGACGGGCGTGAGCTCCACTCATCACCTCGTCTTCGACGTCAAGCCGGAGAGCGACGTCTACTGGTGCGCCGCGGACATCGGCTGGGTCACGGGGCACTCCTACATCGTCTACGGCCCCCTCGCCAACGGCTGCACCTCGATCCTCTACGAGGGCGCGCCCGACTGGCCCGACAAGGACCGATGGTGGTCGATCGTGCAGGACTACGGGGTGACGATCCTCTACACCGCCCCAACCGCCATCAGGACGTTCATGAAGTGGGGCACGGAGCTTCCGGCCAAGCACGACCTCTCGTCGCTTCGTCTGCTCGGATCGGTCGGGGAGCCCATCAACCCCGAGGCGTGGATCTGGTACCAGGAGTTCATCGGCGGAGGCAAGACACCGGTCGTCGACACCTGGTGGCAGACCGAGACGGGCGCAATCATGATCTCCGCCCTTCCCGGCATCACGACCTTGAAACCCGGCTCGGCAACGAAGCCCTTTCCCGGTGTCGACGCAGATGTGGTCGACGAGCAGGGCAACTCCGTGGGCAGGGGCAACGGTGGCTACCTTGTGCTCAAGCGGCCGACGCCGTCGATGCTTAGGACGATCTTCGGAGACGATCAGCGCTACGTCGAGACCTACTTCGGAAAGTTCGGACCCGAGGTCTACTTCCCCGGGGACGGCTGCAAGCTGGATGACGATGGCTACTTCTGGCTGCTCGGGCGGGTCGACGACGTCATGAACGTCGCCGGGCACCGCATCTCGACCTACGAGGTCGAGTCCGCCCTGGTCGATCATCAGGCAGTGGCGGAAGCTGCGGTGGTGGGCCGAGTCGATCCAAAGGAAGGAGAAGCGATAGTCGCCTTCGTTACGCCCAAGGCTGCAGTTACGGGCGACGAGGCACTCTTGCAGGAGCTTAGGGAGCACGTCGCCAAGGTGATCGGAAAGATCGCGAGACCACACTCGATCGTCTTCACCGACGACTTGCCGAAGACTCGCTCGGGAAAGATCATGCGCCGGTTGTTGCGCGACGTCGCCGAAGAGCGCGACCTCGGAGATGTCACGACGCTGCTAAATGCGCCGATCCTTGACGAGATCAGGACTAAAGCAAGCTCGCTGAGGGCACGCGAGGAATAGCCCGGCCCCATTACGGGGGCCGGGCGAGCAGTGAACTGAAAGGCGGGGTCGGACCCAGCGGCGACGTGAGTCCTAGGCGCTTCGTTCGATCTGAGACAGCAACGTCTTGCTGAACGCCTCCAGGTCGTCGGGCTTGCGCGACGTGATCAGGTTTCCGTCCTCGACCACCTCCTGATCGACCCAGTTCGCGCCGGCGTTGATCAGATCGGTCTTGATTGAAGGCCACGAGGTGACCGTCCTGCCCCTCGCGATGTCGGCCTCGGCCAGCATCCATCCCGCGTGGCAGATCGCCGCCACCGGCTTCCCCGCGTCGTACATGGACCTCGTGAGCTCCACCATGTTGGAGTCGAGGCGGATCTTGTCGGGCGAGTAACCACCGGGGATAACCAGCGCGGCAAAGTCGTCGGCGCTAACTTCTGCGGCGGCAGCTTCCGTGGTGATTTTCTCCTCGGCCTTCTTGCCCTCGAGCGACTTCCCCTTCTCGAGCCCGACGATGACCGACTCGTGCCCGGCCTCTCTCACTTGGTCGTAAGGCACTTTGAACTCGGAGTCCTCGAACATCTCGTCGACGATGAAGGCAACCTTCTTAGGCATCCGTCCCTCCCTAGATCCGTTGGTGCTGTCGGTATCGTGTTACCCATCCATGACCTACCCGACAACCATTTCATTCCCGATCGAGCTTCCCGTGGTCAGGCAACAGCAGCACTGGCTGGCCCGCGCCGGGGACCGGGAGCTGCGCCTGAGCAACCTGGACAAGATCTTCTGGCCCGACGAGGGCTACACGAAGGGAGACTTGATCAGCTACTACTTCAACATCTCCCCCGTCATGCTGCCCCACCTCCTCGACCGGCCACTCACGATGAAGCGCATGCCGAACGGCGCCAACGGTGCCTTCTTCTACGAGAAGAACGCCCCTCGTCATACTCCCGAGTGGATGCCGACCATCCCGGTGTGGTCTCAGGACAGCGGCAAGACCATCAACTATCTGAGCGTCTGCGACGTGCTGCACATGCTCTGGATCGTGAACCTCGGGTGCATCGAGTTCCACCCGCTCCACGGCCGGGGGCCCGACCAGCGGTGTCCGTCCTATGCCTTCTTCGACCTCGACCCCTTCGAGCCCGCCGGCTGGGACGACGTGGCTCACGTGGCGGCGCTGGTGAAGCTGGTGCTCGACCGCCTCGGGCTGCAGGCCTACCCCAAGACGTCGGGCGCAACCGGCATGCAGATCATGGTCCCCCTCGACGGATGCCACGACTACGACGACGTCAGGGGCTTCGTCGGAGAGGTGTCCGATCTCGTCCACGCCGCAGATCCCGAATCGACGACCCTGGAGTGGGAGGTCAAGAAGCGTCCGGGTAAGGTCTTCCTCGACGTCAACATGAACCGTGAGGGGGCCAACATCGCCGCGGCCTACTCGGTGAGGCCCGAGCCCGGCGCCACCGTGTCGACGCCGTTCTCGTGGGACGAGCTCCACGAGGTCCATCCCAGCAACTACACGATTCAAACGATCTTCGATCGCGTGCTGGAGGTCGGGGATCCGTTTCTGCCGGTCGCCGAGGGCCCCGGCCAGTCACTTACAGCAGCAATCAAGGAGCTGGACGCCAAGCCTCGCCGGGCCCGAGTAGTCAGACGCTGATCGAGCTGACGATGGCTCTTTATGTGGGGACGTCGGGTTGGGCTTATCGGGAGTGGAAACCGGGCTTCTATCCCGCCGGTGTGCCGCACAGGCGCTTGCTCGAGCACTACTCGTCGCAGCTCACGGCATGCGAGATCAACGCCACCTTCTACCGAGTCCAGTTGGACTCCACCTTGCTCAAGTGGAGCGCGGCCACCCCTGAAGGCTTCAGGTTCGCGGTCAAGGCACATCGCGGTCTGACGCACGCGCGCGGGGGCCTGGTGACGGGCAACGACAAGCGCTCCCTCCACCAGCGCTTCGTGAAGTCGGTGTCGCTGCTCGGCAAGCGTCTGGGAGTGGTTCTGTGGCAGTTCCCCCCTCACAAGCAAAGAGACGACGGCGGGTTGGAGACGCTGCTAGACACGCTGCCCACGAATTACCGTCACGCCCTCGAGTTCCGTCACCCGTCGTGGGATGCAGAGGCCGTGAGCCAGCGCATCGCCGCAGCGGGGGCCACCGTCGTCGTGTCAGAGATCGAAGGCGACGTTCGTTCCTCGCTGCCACCCGGCCCCCTTGCCTACGTCAGGCTCCGGGGCAACCACTACAGCGAGCAGGCGCGCACGCAGTGGCTGAAATTGTTGCAGCATGAGGCTATGGAACGAGACGTCTACGCCTTCACGAAACACGAGGGCCTTCCAACCGGCGACCCCTACGGCGGTGTTGGGCTCGCCCAATGGTTGGTGCAACGAGTGTGAAACCGGAGACGCGCGATTACGCGGACAAGCGCTCGTTCGACGCAACCCCTGAGCCGTCACCCGCCGTCGAGGGCAACGTCGATGTCGCGACCGCTCCTGCGGGCGAGAGCTTCATGATTCACCAGCACCACGCCACGCGGCTTCACTTCGACCTGCGGCTCGAGATGCGAAACGGCGACGTTCCCGTGCTCGTGTCGTGGGCGATACCGAAGAACCTGCCGACCAAGACAGGCCAGGCGCACCTCGCGGTGCACGTCGAGGATCATCCCTTCGACTACGGCACCTTCGAAGGCACCATACCGAAGGGCAACTACGGGGCGGGCGAAGTCCGCATCTTCGACCGGGGAACCTACGAGATGCTGGAGCAGGAGCCGGGGAAGCTCACCTTCCGTCTGAGGGGACAACGGCTTCAGGGCGTGTACCACATGATTGTCCCCAAGAAGAACGAAGGCTCCAACGACTGGCTTTCATTCCTCAAGAAGCAAGAGCGTCCCGAGCCAGAAGCGCCCCCAGAGCTCAGGCCCATGCTTGCCACGCTCGTGGACGAGGCGTTCGACGACGACGGCTGGATGTTCGAGCCGAAGTGGGACGGTGTGCGCGCTCTCGCGGCGTGCTCGGCCTTGACCATGCTGGTGTCGCGCAACGGAAACGACATCACGTCCACCTACCCGGAGCTGCACGGGCTTCACGACAGGCTGGTCGCGCTCGACGCAATCGTCGATGGAGAGATCGTTGCCTTCGAGCAGGGACGCCCCTCTTTCGAGAAGCTCCAAAGTCGTATCAATCTCCAGAACGAGCACGAGATAAAGCGAGCGGCGAAGTCGCTCCCCGTCTCGTATGTCGCGTTCGACCTGATCTACCTCGACGGCAAGTCCCTCATTCACGAACCTGTCGAACAACGCAAAGAGCTACTGGAGAAGCTCGTCGTGCCGTCGACGAGCGTGCAGGTGTCGAGCGCCTTGATCGGCGAGGGCAAGGCGCTGGCAGAGGCGGCGCGACAAAGCAACCTCGAGGGGGTCGTTGCCAAGAAGCTCGGAACGCCGTACCGGCCGGGAAAGCGATCCAAGGACTGGCTCAAGGTCAAGGTGATCTACGAGGCAGAAATCGTCATCGGGGGCTGGTCCGCGGGCGAGGGGGGTCGGTCGGCTTCATTCGGCGCGCTGCTTGCCGGCGCCTACACCGACGAGGGCCTGCGCTACGTCGGCGCAGTCGGAACGGGCTTCTCGGACAAGAGGCTCCAAGAGCTGATGTCACTGCTCGGGGCATGCGCCACCGACGACTGTCCGTTCGTCGAAGATCCGACCACGCTTCCCCGCACCGGCTTCGGCAAGGCACTGCGAAACGCGCGCTGGACCGAGCCCTTTCTGGTGGCAACGGTCGGGTTCCGTGAGCTCACCTCCCAGGGCAGGCTGCGAGCCCCCTCTTTCAAGGGCATCCGCAACGACGTCGACCCCGAGTCCTGCACCTTCGAGGCACTGATGGAGGCTGCAGGGCTGGCACGGTGACCTCAGGCAAGCGCTCCAAGAAAGCAATTGCCGGCCTCTACTCGTGGGCGGCCGACACCCTCTACGAACCCATTGTGGTCAAGCGGGCGTTCCCTCTGCTCGGAGGCGACCTCAATCACCTCGTACTCGAGCAAGGCGCAAGAGCAGTCGAGGTCGCGGCCGGCAGGCCGATCCTCGACATGCCGGTAGGGACGGCTTACTTCACGATCGAGATGGCGCGGCGTCACTCCGGAGTCGTCGTGGGCACGGACATCGCAACGGGGATGGTGCGCGAGGCGCGGCGGGCAGCGGCACGCGCAGGCCTCGGCAATCTCGTCACCGTGCAGGCGGACGCGCACGCGCTGCCCTTTGCCGATGGGGCCTTCGCTGCGGTGTTGTCAACGAACGGCTTGCAAGTCATCCCCGGCCTCGCGGCCGCCATCGCCGAGCTCACCCGCG
>JAUJNI010000002.1:235894-425945 GCA_030446465.1 Actinomycetota bacterium | reverse complement strand
AACGGCTTGCAAGTCATCCCCGGCCTCGCGGCCGCCATCGCCGAGCTCACCCGCGTCCTTGCACCGGGGGGCACCTTGTTCCTGTCGGTCGTCACCTTGCCGCTCACCGCGGCGCTTCCCACGAGGGCCGGCAAGCGTCTCCCCACGGTGCTGAAGTCACGAGGAGACATCATCGCGGCGCTCCTCGACGCGCACCTAAGCGTCACCTCGGCCAGCGGCCACCGTTTTGCGGTGCTGATGGAAGCCACCAAACCGCGATGTGGCTAATCAAGACCGCTTGCCTGTGTGATGTTGCCGCCGTCTACGTCCATGAGGAAGATTCGAGAGTCGCCGTCTACAAGCCGGGCGAACACGAGACGATCGCCGTCCGGAGACCAGGAGGGGGTGATGCCTCCGGCGGGTCCCTGCGTCAGTTGAGTGACATTGGAGCCATCAGAACGCATCCTGAATATCTGGGTGACGTCATCCCCCGAGTCGAACGCAATCGATGCACCATCAGGAGACCATGCGGGATCGGCGTCCCTTCCACCACGATCAGTGAGTTGCGTAACGGCCTGGGTATTGACGTCGACGACATAGATGTCGTCATCTCCGTCAGCGTCTGAGACGAAGGCGATGCTCTCCTTGCTCGGCGACCACGCGGGCTCCCAATCGCGCCCCTTGGAATCAAATAAGACCCTCGGGTGGGATCCATCGGCGTTCATGACGCAGATGGCGAGCTCTTCGATGGTGGCTCCGCAAGCGAAGGTGATCTGTTCGCTGCTGGGCGACCACGCGGGGAAGATTGCCCCCCGCGTGTCATCGGTCAAGGCCACTTCATTGCTTCCATCGGCATCCATCACGTAGATGTGGGCCGGCGGGGCGTCCCGATAGGAATCGAAGAGGATGGTGGTCCCATCTCGAGAGAACGACGGATCGAGGTCGGACGCAGGATCGTCCGTCAACCTCCTCAGGTTCGCGCCATCGGTATCCATGACATAGATATCGCCGTCTCCCGTGCGGTCGGAACTGAACACGATCTGTGAACCATCCGGCGAGAAGCGGGGGGTTGTATCGCTCACCCCGGCGAGGCCCCTTTCCCTGAGCTCCTCGTCGTTGACATCGAGATCGACCCCAGGGCACGCGGACATAAACATGAGCGCGGCTAGAGCGAGCATCGCGCTGCGACTCCGCGCCTCCACCGTGAGCTGTGCCTCCATCTCCCGCGTACAACCAGGATACGGCAGGGTGGATGTGGAAAAGTTAACCGTTAGAGGTGGCGGACTCGCACGTGGCAGTCGAGCAGGAAGTTCCTGACGTCCTGCCAGCCCTGGTAAGCATCCCCCTCTGCAACGACTTCCGTGATGCCCGAGTTGGCGATGAACTTGGCGCAGCCGAAGCACGGGACGCCCGTTATGTAGATGCTGGCGCCGTCGCGCTCCTCCGGTGACGAGTACAGGATGGCGTTGGCCTCGGCATGGATGGCGATGCAGTTGTCGTGCGCCCAGCCACTCGCGGCTTCGGACGCCGCCCGAGGACATGCCCCACTGTCGCAGTGCGCGTGTCCGGAGGGAGGGCCGTTGTAACCGGTCGACCGGATGCGGCGGTTCTTGACGATCACCGCACCGTGCTGTCGCCGGATGCAATTCGAGCGACGAGCAGTCTCCCTCGCAATATTGAGGAAGTACCGGTCCCAGTCGGTGGTTCTTTGGACCTCACCAAGTCGATGAGCAATGCTCACGATTCCACTCCCCCTTCGGCCTCCCAGGCGCGCGCGTATCGATGTCGTCGGGGAAGTAGGACGATTGTCCCGGCTGCGGACCGCTTGCGCAAGACCACTCGACAGATTGGTTACATCTTGGTGGGCTCCCTTATCCTGCGGCTGTGAAGCAGGACACCAGCGCGGACATCGTTGTGGATCTGCTCCGCGCAGCGTGGGTCATCGAGGCGGGGCGGGCCTGCGTGTACCGCAGGTGGGCGGAGGTAGAAGACCGCTTCCATGCCTCGGCCGCGAGGGCCGACAAGGCCGCCGCCCTCGTTGCGACGACCCTGAGCGAGCACGGACGCGCCCCCGACCAGCATCTCGCCGAGCCCCACGCGGCCTGGATAACGAGCCTGCTCGGGCCGCACCCCTCCGACACTCCCTTCGCAGAGATCTTCATCGCCCGCCTGGGCGACTGGGTCGAGGGGCACGCAGGCGCATTCCTGGCCGAAGGACCCGACGAGCTCAAGGCGATCGGCGAGGAGGAGCGGTCGAGTCTCCAATTCCCGAGTAGCCTTCCAGCCGCACCCCCATTCGAGCCCGTGGGCACTCCCCCGGCCGAGCCACCTGGGGACGTGTTGTTCCGTTTCGGCATCCTCGGTGACCTCCACATCGGCTCGCCTCTTGGGGCCACAATGGCACAAGCGGCGATTGCCGAGCTCAACCGCTCGGGGGCCGAGCTCGTCGTTCAGCTCGGCGACATCACCGACCATGGAGACAAAGAGGAGTTTGAGCTCGCGGTCGAGGTGCTCGGCGAGCTGAACATGCCGCTCGCAACGATGATGGGCAACCACGACGTCTTCTCCTACAAAGAGGAGCGACTGTCCGGACGGGACTACTACCCAGCCTCGTTCGGGCGCGAGGCGGACGGCGTGCTGCTCGAGCACAAAGGCTTTCGCTTCGCAGTGCTCGACTCGGCCGAGCCGCTGGGGTCGCCGTTTGCTCCGTTCAGCCTGGTGACGGGCCAGTTCCTCGGCGGACGTGGGGGCGCAGTCGTGCGGGGGTCGCTCACCGTGCCCCAGCACGAGCTCCTCGCAGAAGTAGCGGCGCCTTCGAGACCTCCCGCCTTTGTGTTCCTGCATCACCCGCCACAGCCGTTCACCAGCTTTCCCCCGATCATCTTCGGGCTGCGCGACGAGGACTCGGGACGGCTCCATGCGGTGTGTGACTCGGGCAACGTGTGGGGTGTGTTCGCGGGCCACACGCACCGCAACAAGCGGTCACGGACCTTCGGCCGGGTGCCCGTCCACGAGGTTGGCATCCCCCGCGACTTCCCCTATGGCTATGCCCTCGTTGACGTGACGGCTCGGGGCTACGCCTACCGGTTCTTCCAGCTGTCGGACGAGGGACTGCTGCGAGACGCCTACAAGTCGGCAAGCCTGATCCACCGCCGCTACGCAACCGGCAGCGACGCCGACCGGGCCTTCGTCTGGACCGCCTGACTCACTCCCACCATTCTTTTCCCCTTCAGCGGTCACTATCGCCGTCACGGGGGAAAAGAACGATCTGGTCGATCAGGCGCTCATTCTCTTTTTTGGCGAGGCTCGACTGCGTTCCGCAGAACCCACCGGTAGAGCCACGGGGTCACCACTCGAGGGACTTGCAAGAGGTAGTACCAGCGCGGCACTACCCGTTCCAGCTTGCGGTTCTCGATGGCATCGAGGATTGCGGCCGAGACCTGCTCGACGGTTCCCAACATGTATTTCAGGAACGGGTCCCCAACCATGTCGTGTTGCGGGAAGCCCTCCGTCGGTACGAAGCCCGGCTCCACGACGCTGACGTAGACCTCCCGCTCGGCAAGATCCGATGCGAGGGCCTCCGACCACCCGACCACTGCGAACTTGGAGGCGCAGTAAGACGACGCGCCGCCGACCGCAAGCCGCCCCGCCATGGAGGCTACGTTCACGACGCTGGCAGGAGCGGAGTCGGACAGCAGGGGCAGGAGCTCGGCGGTGCAGTAGACGGTCCCCCAGAAGTTCGTCTGCATGACCCTTTCGAGCTCCGCGACGTCGTCGGGGCCGGTGAAGTGGCTCTCTTCCGAATAGCCCGCGTTGTTGATCAGGACATCGCACCGGCCGTAGGTGTCTCGAACGTGGTCCGCCAGGGCGCGCACGGAGTTCCTGTCGCCGACGTCGGCCGTGAACAAGGAATGACCGCGTCCGTCGCCGAGCTCGCCGAGGAGCTCCTCCAGCCTCTCCGTCCTTCGAGCGGTCACGCAGACCTTCGCCCCTCCCGCGGCGAGGTCGAGCGCCACCCGACGTCCGATCCCACTGGACGCCCCCGTCACTACACAGACCTTTCCAGACACGATCATGAGTGAAACCTCCTGCTAGGAACCGACGCGGAGCCACAACGGCGAAGCGGCCCCGGGGAGCTGCCCGCTGATCTGGAGAGCGAGAGCTTCCGGTTTCGCCGCGGCCTTCCAGGGGTACAGACCCTACGTCTATACGGCACTCGGACGGCGGTCGTCCGAAGAAGGAGGGACATGGACTTCTCGATCGGGACCATCCTGATTTACGTAATCGCCGGTCTCGTGATCGGCCTTATCGCCCGGTTCCTGTTGCCTGGCGAGGATCCAATCGGGCTCGTAGGGACGATCCTCGTCGGCGTCGTCGGAGCACTCATCGGTGGGTATCTGTGGGAGGCAATCTTCGGTGACGATCAAGACGGAATTGCCTGGATCGGATCCATCCTCGTCGCCATGGTGTTGCTCTTCGTCATCAGGAAGGCCATGGGCGGCAGGAGCCGAACCACAGCTTAGGCCTGCAGCAGCGAGCCAGCGCTGCCTCTGCACTCCGGCTGGACCCGCGACCGACCGGCGTGCAAATGAGAAACGGCCCCCTTTGGGGGGCCGTTTCGCGTGGGGCCCCTCGTCCATTGTTGATCCGGCCCCGGTGACGGGTGCTGGACTCACGATGAACGGACGGCCCCTCGTCCATTGTTGATCCGGCCCCGGTGACGGGTGCTGGACTCACGATGAACAACGGTCAGGCGGCTCGGCCGTCTCCCTGTGAGCGAGCCGGCGCCTCGTCTGATCGGCTCCCGCCGTCGCCGGGCTCCGGCATCGTGGTCTTCCACCGAGGGTCACCCCGAGCGGGAAACAGCTCCCCGAACCTGCGCCCGAGCGATACATCTCCTCTGATTCGCATCTTCCCGAGAAGGATGGCCTCGTCGCCCGTGACCAGTCCCTCGGTCATGGCGACCCAGGTGGCTGCCTCCAGCTCGTAGCGCACGTCCGGCTCCCGGGCCCCAGGACCGACGGAGATCCGGCAGGCCCCATCCTTTATGGCCACGGTAAAGAGGCCTCCGCCGGGGCCCTCGAGGTCGAACTCGTAAAGCGCGTCCAGGCCGCTTGCGGCCGCCGCGTCGAAGGCGAAGTGGAGCGTCATCATGGCGACCCCGGGCGCAAAACGGGGCGCCACCCTTCCTAAGAGCCCGATCCCCCTCATGCCCATGCGCTGACGCACGTCGCTCGGGACCAGCCCGGCGTTGTCCGGAGGCCACGGTGCCTCCATCGCCGGAGTGAAGATGTCGACTTCGGGCATGGGGGCGCCGATCGCTCGCATCTTCTTCTCGAGCTGGATCCCTCCGTAGTTGAAGAGGTCACCCAACGAGTAGCCAAAGGCAGAGGTGTAGGTGACGTCGCCTCCCGGTGGCTGGTAGAGCCAGGTCCCCAGGGTGGTGGTCTCCGTGATGCCCTCGTGAATGGGGCCAATCAACGATGGGTCCTGGTCGAGCAGATCGCGGATGACTCTTGCGCCAAAGGAGACGTGACGGGATTCGTCCCGAGCGACGGCGGTGAAGCCTGCTCGGAAGCCGGGCAGGATGTTGGCGTTGCGCGCCCACGCCAGGATGAACTTCTGCCCCGTAAGCGCCAGCACCCCCTCTATGACGATGTGGTAGACGGCGATGGCCTTGGCGAAGGCGACGATGTCGCCGGGACGGTCCCTCAGCTGTTGAGCGATGTCCTCGAGGTAGTCGTCGAACAGCGGCGCAAAGCCGGGCCCGACCCACTGGCGACCCGAGCGCAGCCGTTTGGCGAGATCGCCGTCGCCGGCCGCAACGACCTCCTCGAAGAAGCGATCGAAGAAGACCGCGTGACGAGCCTCGTCAACGCACTGGGTAGCAAGGAAGATCCTCTGTTGGGGGTCGGGGGCGGCCGTTACGTATGGGGTGAGCGTCGCCGCCACCCGTTGCTCGGCGACGTAGAAGGCGGCGAGGGTCCACAACAACCGCTCCTTGTAGTGCTCGCTCAGGTTGCGCCAGTCGCGGACGTCCTGGGAGAAGTCGAGGTCGGCCACGCTCCAGTTGAGCCGCTCCCACCTGAGGTACAGCTCACGATAGGTCGGCATCCTTCGGGCAATCGAGTCGTTGAGGCGATTGAGGATCGCGTCCGGATTGACGTTGGCGAGCTTCGTCAGATTCCTCGTGTTCTCTGCGAGTGCCACGGCGTCTCCTCACGGTGGCGGACCAGACATTTCGTACGCCTTGGACCGCAACATACGACAACCTGTAGGGCGATGGAGCTGTTCGACGTGCCGCGGCTAGAGATCGGCAGGTGGCCGACCCCCATTCGGAGGCTGGACCACACCTCCTCGGCTCTCGGTTGCGAGGTCTGGGCAAAAACCGAGGAGGACTGCGGAGCGTGGGGCGGCAACAAGGTGAGAAAGCTCGAGTACCTGCTGGGCGCGGCGCGCTCCTCCGGGGCACGCAAGCTGGTGACCTACGGCGCGGGGGGCTCCACGTGGGCCGTGGCCACCGCACTGCACGCGAAGACGCATGGCTTCGAGGTGACGCTCGGGCTGGGTGGCGACGTGCCGGCCCCCCACCGGCGGTTCTACGACCGAATGGGCACCCGAGTCATTCGGCTGGCGGCGCTGGGCAGCGTCCCGCTTGCGGCTGCGCTGGCGAGAGCCGTGGCCGGACGCAACGCCCGGGTGCTGCCAGCGGGAGGCAGCGGGGGCGCTGGAGACCTCGGGTCGGCGCATGCGGGGATCGAGATTGCCGAGGCGGTCGAGCGTGGCGAGATGCCGGCGCCCGCGAATGCGTTCGTTGCGGCAGGCACCGGCGGAACGGCTGCCGGGCTTGCCGTTGGCATGGCGATGCGTGCTTGTCACTGTGGGGTCGTAGCCGTCAGGGTCACGCCGCGACCACTCGGCACCTTGAAGCTGATCGACCGCAGGATGAGAGCGTTGAGGAGGCGTCTGAACGACTTGCGTGTGCCCGCCGCGGGCATGTCGTTCATCCAGGGAGTCGACTCGCAGTTCGGCCCCGGCTACGGCAAGCCGCATGCAGCGGCGCTCGAGGCAGCCGAGATCGCCGGTCGCGATGGCTTGGCACTCGACCTCACCTACGGGGCGAAAGCCTTCGCGGCTCTAGTCGACGCGGCGCGGGCGGGGGTGGACGGGCCGATCCTCTTCTTGCACACCTCCCCCGGTCCGGAGCCGGACCGGGGGATGGGTCGGGTTCCCTAGTCGGGTTCGTGGGAGGGTCGCGGTTCGCTGTGGGACGTATGCCTCAACAAAAAGACGGCCAAGGTCAGAAGCAACCCCGTTCCCGTAAGGAGGCCGATCTCCAGCATCGCGTCCGAAAAGTCGGGTGTCCCCACAAGGTTCTTTACCTCCGCGCTCACGACGATCAGACGGCGGATGGCAGCAACGATGCCTACCACCAGAAAGGGTTCTGCGAGAAGCACCTTCTCGTCGATGATCGCTCGAATGGTGTGTATCAACTCCGTCACGATGAAGACGAGCAACAGATTGTCGAGCAACTCCAGGATGCTGCTGGATAGGGAGCTCTCGGAGGCGTCGTTTACGAAGGTGTAGATCGAGTAGCCGAACAGGATCAATCCGGCAATCGAGAGGGCAAGGGCAACGACGACGTAGAGGCTGTCCTCGACGAAACCGAACCAAGTCGATGTCTTGTCTCTCACCCTTCGCTCTCGGGAACCGTCTTCCATCCAAGCAACCTACAGAAACCCACATGCCGCAGCCCGGTTATCCAGTTAGTAGTTGAAGTCTCAGTTGACTTGTTCCGTGCTCTCGAGCGAGCCGATCTCAGCCGACGAAACGCAGATCCTTGACAGTGAAGGGTCCTGGTGCCGGAAGACCACACAGGATCTGTCCCTCGGAGAACGGTCGCCTTGGTGCTAGATCGGCCGGCAGCGTCCGGCATGGAGGTGCCGGTTCGACCACTCCCTCGCCCAGTATCCGAACCTGAGCTAGAGACGCGAGAGGGACCTTCATGATGAGCTCGAAGAAGACTGCCAAGAGCCGGTGGACCCAAACCGGCGCTTTCAGAAAGACCAGCCTCTTGTCGTTGAGCCTTGCGATCCTCGATGCCGCTTCACTAAGAGTGATTTGTTCGGGCCCCGTAGCCGCAATCGTCTGCCTGGTCAGCCGCCCTTCGACGAGGGCAGCGACCAGAATATCGACGAGATCATCGATCGCGAGCGGTCGAATCGGCCTTTCTCGCAAGCCGACCGCGACGAACAAAGGAATCGTGTGGATGAGATGACTCAGGTGGTCGAGCATGTGATCCCCACGGCCGTAGATCATCCCTGCCTTGACGATCGTGTAGTCGAGTCCCGAGTTCCGCACTATCTCCTCGGCCGCCCACTTCGACTCGTGATACGGGGATCCACAGTTGGGTCGAGCGCGAAGGAAACTGAGTAGAACGACCTTCTTGGCTCCGGCCCGGGCCGCGGCGTTGACGACGTTCAATGTTCCCTCGACGTGGATCGCTTGATAAGTCTGGGCACCGATCTGGCGGTTGATTCCAGCGCAGTGCGCAACGGCGTCGCATCCCTGAAGAGCCTTCGTCAACTGCTGTTCATCCGCGACGCTGGTCTGGACCAAGGTCGTGTGCTGAAGGGAAAGCACGCTCTCGTCACGCCTATCAACCCCTCGCGCGATCAGTACGACCTCGTGCCCCGACGAGCTGAGTGCTCTCGCAAGGTGCCTCCCGACGAAACCGGTCCCTCCGGTGATCGCTATCTTCATGTCGTTGACCTCCTGGCTCTCGTCCTCTTCCGATGGGACATCTGTGTTGGACAGACCGCGCTCAGAAAATCTCCGAGGGACATGGCCAGGCGCTCAGGTTCCAAGCGGTAAAGGATTCGGTTGCCGTCACGGCGCTCTGTGATCAGGTCTGCAGCCTTGAGGATCGAGAGATGTCGCGAAACGGATGGGGCCGACATGTCAAAGCGCCCCGCGATCGTCCCGGCAGCAAGCTCGCCGTCCTTTAGCTCCTGGAGGATCTGACGACGAGTCGGGTCGGCAAGAGCCTTGAAGACCTGCGCACTGCCCATGTTTTGATATTAGCTATTTAGCTAAATACGTCAAGGAGGGCGATTATGTATCGGCACCCATGGCTTTCGCGCTCGTCTTGAAGTCGCGCTCAGGTATCTCGAAGTAACCGCGGCGAAACGGATAGCCCCAACGACGCTTGACCTTTATGAAGCTCAGGTGCTCGAGCAAGGGCTCGATCGGCGCGTCCCGCGCGGGCGCAAAGGCAATGTTGCGACGAAAGGGCACGAGCCCGTTGCCCATGTCGAACTCATAGACGTCATCGTCGGCGACCCTGCCGACGGCAGTGAACGCCTTGCACGGCTCTTTCTCGCCCAGGCGCTGCTGGCCGGAGTAATAGGCGATGCGGGATCATGGCGCTGTCAGAGGACATGGCAGGCATCCCTCCACACTGGGGCGTCTACTTCACGGTCGAGGACTGCCGCAGAGCCGTCGAACGCGTGCGTGAGCTGGGCGGTCAGGTTCATATGGAGCCACTGGAGATGGGGTTCGGAACCTTCGCGGCAGTAGCGGACCCGCAAGGCGCCAGCTTCTCGTTGTTTTCCGGTCAATCGGATCCCTAGAGACTCCAGTTCAATATCCGAGGCCACATCACAGGGTGGTCTATTAAGAGCCTCAGTGGTCTGAAGGTTGTAGTCGGGCTGCGATCTCAAAGGCGTTGTCTCGATAGAAGTGGCCACCCCTCAGTCCGGCGATCACCGATGCGATGGCGTAGGCGGGAAAGTAAAGCGGCCCCCACTTCTCGTACTGCTTTACGTGCACCAGCTCGTGGCGGAAGGTCGCATCATCCAGCTCGTCGATCGAGAGGACGACGTGACCGAAGGTAATTGCACGGTAGGACCACCGTAGGCGCCGCGGCCAGCGCGCGCCCTCGCAGAGGATCACTCCCCGTGCGACGTAGCGCTTGTCGAAGAAGGGGGCCAGCAGTGCCCCAATGAGTGAGCCGGGGGCCGCCCACGCGATCTTCAGTAGGCGACGCACGGCTCTGAACTAGAGGGGGATGTTCGACAGGACGAGGACCCGCGTCTCGGTCATCTCCTCCATGGCCCACCGCAGACCCTCTCTGCCGCTCCCAGATTCCTTGCTGCCTCCGTAGGGCATCTGGTCGGCGCGAAAGGCAGAGACGTCGTTGGCGATGAGGCCGCCAACCTCGATGTCGCGCCACGCGAGCCACAGCCGGTCGACGTCGGAGGTGAAGATCCCGGCCTGGAGGCCGTACTTCGAGTTGTTGACCTCTCCGATCGCGTCCTCGAACTTCCCGTAGGTACCGACGGTGATGACCGGCCCGAAGATCTCCTCGCAGCGCACCTTCATCGAGGCTTCGGTGTTGGACAGCACGGTGGGCAGGTAGAAGGGGTCCTCTCGCTTGGCGCCGGTTAGGACCTCGGCCCCCGCCTGCACCGCCTCATCGACCCACGCGGAGACGCGATCGAGAGCGCCTCGATCGATCACCGGGCCCACGTCGGTCGACTCGTCGAGCGGGTCACCCGTTTTCAGCTTCTCGACCTCGGCCACGAGCAACTCATTGAACTCAGATGCAACCTCTTCATGCACGAGGACGCGCTGCACCGCGATGCAGGACTGGCCGGCCTGGTAGTAACCCCCGAAGGCAACTCGCTTGGCGGCAAGAGACAGATCGGCGTCCGAGTGAACGATCACACCTGCGTTGCCGCCGAGCTCCAGGGTCATTGCCTTCTTGGGGGCGGCCCTCCTGAGCTGCCAGCCGACCTCGGAGGAACCGGTGAACGACAGCTTGGCGAAGCGATCGTCCTCTACGAGCTTGGCCGACTCGCTTCCTCCGACGGGCAGCACAGACATCATCTCTTTGGGCAGCTCTGTCTCGAGGAACAGCTCACCCAGCAGCAGCGCGCCGAGCGGCGTCTTGGTTGCCGGCTTGACCACGACGGGGGCTCCCACCGCAAGCGCAGGGGCCACCTTGTGCGCGACGAGGTTGACGGGAAAGTTGAAGGGGCTAATTGCGAGCACGGGGCCGCGGGGGAAGCGTCTGACCAAACCCATGCGGGAGCCGAGCGACTCCTCGGTATCGAAGCGCATGATCTCGCCCTCTGCGCGCCTGCACTCCTCGGCCGCCCAGCGGAAGGTCGAAACCGCGCGGGCCGCTTCGACCCTCGCCCACTTGAGTGGCTTGCCGCCCTCGCGTGCAATGAGCTCGGCGACCTCCTCCTTGCGCTCTTCGAGCCGGGTGGAGATGTGCATGAGCGCCGCGGCTCGCTTGTAGATGGGAAGCAACCGGGATTCGGCAAAGACCCTGTGCGCCGCCTCGATTGCGTCTTCGATGTCTTGGTCGGTCGGAGTAGGCAGCGTGGCGACTACCGAACCGTCATAAGGGCTCTTGACCTCGAAGGTGTCGGAGCCGCTGCGCCACTCCCCCGCCACCAGGTACTTGTCCATCGCCGCCATCACTCGTCGTCGCAGCTGCTCGGATACATCGCCAGCCTCCTCGTTGCGCTCGCGCCTCAACCCCGATGCTAGCCGCCCACCTTAAGATCGACGGTCGGTGAAGCGCTCTCGACCACCACTGTGAGGGGCGACGCCGCAGTGGAGCTCGTCGCCATGCTCGTGACTGCGTTGGGTGCCTTTCTTCTCGTGCTCGCTTGGGGCCTCTCGCTGGCAGAGCGGCTGCTCGGCCGGGAGGACTCGGATCCTCTCGAGGCCGAGGTGTTCGGCAAGCGCCACGCCCGACGACTCCGGCGAATCGAGCGGAAAGGGTCCCCTTCAATTCGCCTGACGCAGGTGGGCGGGGCGCTGACCGCAGGCGGCTTGCTCACCATTGCCGTGGTGGAGCTGTTAAGTCGCCTCCTGTAAAGCCCGGCGATCTACGCGTTCCATGCTGCATCTAGCCGACTATGTGCGTCGGTTGCAGATGAGAACGCGGTAGGAGCTCGAGCCCAAGGACATCGAGCTGATCACCGATGAGTTCGAGCTCAATCCCCTTGCCGTCCAGGACGCGATCCACCTCAGGCAGCGTCCGAAGCTCGACGTCTTCGAATCTCATCCCTTTGTCGTCATGCACCAGTTGGACGAGCAGGATGGACAGCTGGAGGCCACTCAGATCGCCTCATTTGTGAGACCGCATCCTGTTCGACGCGATCGTCGACCACTACCAGGACCTCGCAGAAAGCCGAGGGCGTTGTCTCGAGAGTCGAACGCCTCCATCCAACGGAGGCTGTACTCGATAAAACAGCGGCTGGCCCCTCTGAGGCGTTATGCGTTGCCCAGCGCTCGGGTAGTTGCCTCGTTGACCGAAGCGCCGCTCCGCGCAGACCAACTCACTCAACGAGGTGACCAAGAAACTCACTGGATGGACGCGATCATCGCGGTGCCCACACTGATCTCCGGCATCTACGGCATGAAACTTCGCCCTCTATGCGGAAGACGGGGAACCGTTCGGATTCTGGTTCGCACTCACATTGATAGCGATCAGCGTCACGGCCCTCTACGTCTATTTGAAGCGAAAGGGCTGGATCTGACCGTGGCGAGCGGACCGCTCGGCGGCTGCTAGCATCGCTTGCTCATGGCAGACGGTAAGCAAAAGAAGATCACGCAACGGATCACCCTCGATGTCTTTCTGACCGCGCCCGGGGGCAAGGTGAGGAAGTCCTACGCAGGCGAGATCCGCAGGCTTCAGAAGCTCGGCTTTAGGGAGACCGATCGGAAGATGGTCGCCCGAGAGGACCATTTCAAGGTCACGCTCGAGCGCGAGGTCGAGAAGTACCCTGGGGTCCCCGTCGCGGGTGTCCCTCCCTACATCGCCTAGGCACCTTTAGTTCGGCCCCCACATGCCTGCTGCCTCGCCCACGAATGGGTTGGTCTTTCGCTCCCTCTCCAAAGTAGTGGCAGGACCGTGGCCGGGATAGACATCCAACTTGGCATCCAGGACAAAGAGCTTGCGTTTGACGACGTCCACAAGAGTCTGGGTGTCGCCTCCGGGCAGGTCGGTACGCCCCACCGAGCCGGCGAACAAGGTGTCTCCTGAGAAGACGGCTTGGTCGGTGATCAACGAGATCGACCCCGGCGAATGCCCGGGTGTGTGGATCACCTGCAGGTCGACCGAGCCGGCCCCCACTACGTCCCCCTCGTGGATGGAGGCATCGACTACGGGCGGTGGAGGAAGCTCGATTCCAACAAAGAGCTTGCCGGATGCCTGGTACCAGTCGAGAACCGGCGAGTCGCTCTCGTGAAGGTAGAACGGCGCGCCCGTCTGGGCCCGCAACTGCTCGGCCGCGATGACGTGGTCGAAATGCGCGTGCGTGGCGATGATCGCCGTAACGGTTAAGCCCTGCTCGGTGATCGCCGTCAGCAACTCGTCTGCGTCACCGCCTGGATCGATCACGACCGCGGCGCGCGTGGCGGCATCGCCGACGACGTAGCAGTTGCAGGCAAGCGGGCCGACCTCACGGTGCAAGAAGATCCGGAAGCTCATCGCTTGAGCCTGACAGTGCGACCGGTCCAACGGGCAATCGAAGTCCGAGGGCCCGAGACCTCCGCCAGCCTGCCACCGATCCATCCCGCCCCCAAGGCCCACAGCAACGCGAGAAGAAAGGCGGTGTCGGCTTCGGGGGCCAGACGGCCGCTGCCCGGCCCCAGGATCCCGCCGTCGATCCGGACACCACTCAGCCACCCCAGCAAAGACAGACCGGCGGCATAGACGACCGCGCCGATGCCGAGAGCCTGCAGCGATCTCGTGGTCCCGGAGCTGTTGCGTCCCGTCATGAAGGCACCCAGGAGGCAGCCGCAAAGGGGCACTAAGAGCAATAGCAGTGCGATCCGTCCAGGGCTCGACCCAGCCCATCCAAGCAACGAGACGCTCTCGAATCCGCCGATGGGCCGGGCACCGAACGCCACTCTGGCGCCGACCTCGACCGGCGTCCCCAGGGCGAAGCAAGCGAGCAGCACAACGAGATTGGGGCCAAAGACCACGAGGTACACGAGTACTGACAGGGCATCGCCTACGGTCACCTGCGGCGAGGGGCGGCCACCTATGACCGTGACCATGACGATCACCAGCAGGGCGACGCTCGACAGCACGGCGGTCACGACGAGCATGTTGGCTGCAGCGATTACCCCCTCGAAGCACCACCTCCGTGACTCTCCGATCCGTGCGAGGGCCCTGCCGGCATGCGATGCGAGCGATCCCCTCGAGCGTAGGCCGCCGGCCGCCCCGAATAAGGCTCCCCACAGCGACGGGACGAACAACGCCATCGCGGGGTCCACCCTCACCAGATCCGGAGCTTGCCCCACCCGGAACACCAGCGCCGCGACGAAGCAAATGAGACCGAGAGGGACCGCGAGCTTCATGCCCTCGATCGCGGCCGCCGTGTGGCCGCCGGGATTGCGTCTGTGGACCGCGGTGCGCGCCGCCCAAGAGACGATCCATCCCCAGAGGAAGACGGCCCCCAGCGGGAGGGCCTCTAGGGAGAGCCGACCGAGCTCGAGCGTGACGCCGATGCCTGCAAGACCAAGAACCACGATCCCGGACATCACATCGAGGGGGCCCGCGCCTGCTCCCAGAGCGGGGTTAGCCAACTTGGCGGCAATAACCAGGACGGCGCCCAACCCCAGCAGCGACAAAAAGCAGAAAGCGGCGGCGCCGACCGCCTGCATCCACCCGGAGGGAGGCCTCACTTTCGCTCGACGCGCTTGGAGCCCTTGCCCTCGTGCCAGCTCTCGATGACCAGATGATCTGCCGGATCCCCGATTGTCGTGAGCACGACCTCGGTCACATCAACTCGAAAGAGATGCGAATCCTGGCCTTCCGCGCTGCCATCCGGCGTCGCGGTCGCGTCCCGGTCGGTGATCTCAACCGCGCGGCCACTGATCTTGGCGTCGCCACCGGACATGGACGGGTCTGCGGTCGAGCTATGCAACGCAACTCTCGGATCCCGCAGAAGGTCGAGGGCCTTGCGCGACTCCTTCATCATGCCCAGCCACAGCTCTCCCTTAGAGAAATACGCCTCGACGCCACTGATGCGGGGTGATCCATCCCTTCTGAGCGTCGCCATGGTCTTGTGACGATGTGCGTCGAACGCGGCGCTTACGGCATCTGCCAGCTCAGGCGTGGCGCTCCGAACTTCGTTCCAGCTCGCCATGACGGACCTCCGCTTCCTGCCGGGCTGCTGTCATTGGGTGAATGTACACACCAACTCTCGGTGGCCAGGCCCGATTGTCACCGACACGACCCGCCGGGGGCGACCTACACTGCCGGCCATGACCGCGCAGCTCGGCTTCGGGTTCAAGGTCGGCCACTGGACCGACCGGGAGGCCATGACCGGCTGCACCGTGGTGCTCCCCCCAGCCGGCAACGTCACCTCGTGCGACATTCGGGGCTCTTCTCCGGGCTCCCGCGAGCTCGCGCTGCTCGATCCCAAACGCAGGCTCACCGAGGTGCACGCCATCCTTCTCACGGGAGGAAGCGCGTTCGGGCTCGCCGCTGCGGACGGAGTCGTTGCATGGCTCGCCGAACGTGGCACCGGGTACCGGACGAAGGTGGTGCCCGTCCCGATAGTCGCCGCGGCGGTGGTCTTCGACCTCGGCGTCGGCAGGAGCGACGTGCGACCGGGGCCAGAAGCCGGCCGAGCAGCATGCAGCGCGGCGACCGAGGGGGAGCTAGAGACCGGGCCTGTGGGCGCGGGGGCCGGGGCGACTGTGGGCAAGTGGGCGGGTCGGGAGCGCGCGGCGCCGGGCGGAATTGGAGTCGGCGTGGCGCACGCGGAGGGGTCTTCCGTCTCGGCACTCGCGGTCGTCAACTCGGTCGGAGATGTCATCTCAGAGGACGGATCAGTCGTGGCCGGGTCCTCGTTTTCTTCGGGCGGTGAGCTGAAACCGCCTGAGCAGCCGGAGTCGCCGGAGTTCCCTGGCAACACCGTTCTGGCGGTTGTCTGCACCAAGGGGCGCATCGAGAAGCGAGACGCTCAGTGGCTGGCGGCTCGCGGTTCCGACGGCATCACCGTGTCGGTGAGGCCCGCGCATACTCGATATGACGGAGACGTGGTGTTCGCATCGGCCGCTCCCGGCGGTGCGGAGCCCGATCTCGACCTGCTGGGGGCCCTCGCCACTGAGGCCGTCGCCCGGGCGGTGAGAAACGCGGTGGCCTAGCTGAGCCCAGGGGGCAATCGGTACCCCGGTGCCGGTCTTTGAGCTCGGAGCCGGCTGGGGTCGTTAGCGGGAGAGGGGGCTAGGGGACCTCGATGACGACCTTGCCGAACTGCTTCCCCGACTCGAGGTAGCGGAGCGCTTCAGCCGCGTCCGTCAGCGAATAGGTGCGGTCGACCACCGGCCTCAGTCTGGCGCCGGCGACCATCCGAAGCATGTTGGCCACGTCCTCGTTCGACCCCATGGTCGACCCGATGATCTGGAGCTGGCTCCAAAACAGCCGGCGCACATTGATCTCGGCCGAGCCTCCTGCAGTGGCCCCCGCGATGACGACACGCCCTCCCTTCGCGAGAGCTCTAAGCGAGTGCTCGAGCGCCGGTCCGCCTGCGGAGTCGGCAACCACGTCGACTCCCCTCTTTGCGGTGAGGTGCTTGATCGACTTGCCGATGTCCTCCTCCCGATAGTTGACGCCGGCATCGGCCCCCATGGCGAGGGCCCGGTCGATCTTGTCCTGTGAGGAAGAGGTGACGAAGAGACGCCCCGCAACGGGCCGGGACAGCATCAAGAGGGCCAGCGCCAGCCCGCCACCTATTCCGGTGATGAGAATCCACTCCCCCGGCTTGAATCGGGCGCGGGGGAACAACATGCGATAGGCGGTGATCGCAGTCAGTCCGAGCGCCGCAGCTTCCCCGAAAGACAGGTGCTGGGGGAAAGGAAAGACGTTTGACGCCGGCACCTTCACCAACTCGGCGAGCGTTCCCGGTCGGTGCTCCCCGAGAACGGAAAACGTCGGGCACAGAGACTGTTCCCCCGCACGACAGAACTCGCAGGATCCGCACGAGAGCCCGGGATTGATTAGCACCGGCACTCCCCCCTTCAAGCCCTTTACTCCCTCGCCCACCGAGGCAATCTCTCCGGCGCCGTCGGCACCCAGAACGTGGGGGAAGTCGTGCTCGATCTTCAGATCGCCCGACAGAGTCCAGAGGTCGAGCCTGTTGAGGGCCGCGGCCCTGATCCTGACGACGACCTCTCCGGGGCCGGGTTCGAGGTCGGGGAGCTCCGTGAGCCTGACGTGCTCGATGCCGTACCCGTCGATTGCCACGGTTTTCATGGACCCTGAATACCCGACAGGGTTGTGCTTGTCACTTTAGGTGTCGCACACCGCCGGTAGCGTGGGGCTCGCCGCGACTCCCGGGCCGTGGGAGGTGACTGAAGTGCCCACAAAGCCCGTCAAGAAAGACGCGTCCAAGCCCAAGGCGCCCCACTGCCGAAGGTGCGACAAGCGCATATACGTGCCCAAGGGATGGAGCCCGGGCGCGGCCACCCGCCGGCACTACTGGAGCAAGCACCGCAACGTCATGCTGGACTCGAGCGGGGACGGCGGTCGATGAAGGGCCGCAACCACGCACCAGATCTCGGGCGAGACCACGGCAGCGGCCACGCCACCGGCGTCGGGCGAAACGAAGTGTCCGGGCGGGACCACGTCCCTAACCTGGGGCGGGACCATGCGCCCGACCCCGGGCTGGGCGAGGCCTCCGAGTTCGGGCTGGGCGAGGCCTCCGATGCGGCGCCCGACCTTGGAGACCTGGTAGTGGTGCTGCTGGCCGGGACCCTCGCAGGGCTGAGAGATCGCCTGGTCGAAGACGGTTTCGAGGGGGCCGCAGAGCTGGTGGCGGAGCTCGTGGACGTCACGGACGACTACCTGAGCCGAATCGCGGCATGAGGGGACGCATCCCGGACAACGGACTCTCCGACGGCAAAGAGCGTTCGGTGGACGTTTACGCACCGCATCGGTGTGTAGGCGTCCGGTGGACTGCTAAGTAGCGCAAGTAAGGCTGATGGCGGGGGCCTGCGCTCCGTTGTTGATCGAGCCTCTGTGGCGGGGGCCGAATTAACAATGGGCCGGAACAGGGCCGGGCTGGAGCCGCGGATGGGGCGTGCGCTCCATTGTTGATCGAGCCTCTGTGTCGGGGCCGAATTAACAATGGACGGCGTCGTTCACGACCTCCAGCGACGGGGGCGTGTCGAGATCGCCGGCGCCGAGGTCCACGACGCTGTCGAGCTTGTCTCGGAACCGATCGAGGCGGCGCTGGCCTTCCTCGTACTTGGCGCGGGCGTTGCCAAGGTGCTTGCCGAGCGTCTCGTACTCGGTGGCAAAGCGCGTGAGGTCTTGGCCGAGCCTGCCACAGTGCCCGAGGATCGCTTCGGCGCTTTGCTCGATGCGCAGGCACTTCAGACCGAACAGGACCGTCTGCAGGTAGCCGAAGAGCGTGAGCGGCGACATCGGAACGACGCGCGACTCGAGCGCAGACTCGAACAGCGGCCTTTTTCTGTGCGCCAGCCTCAGGACCTCTGCATAGACACCCTCGGCCGGCACGTACATCACCGCGAAGTCAAAGGTTCCCTCATCGGGTACGACGTATCGGATCGAGATGTCCTTGATGTGCCGGTCGACATCGGCAGCGAAGGCGCGCTCCGCCTCGGCCCGCTCACCCTCCTCCGTCGCGGCGCACATCCGCCTGTAGTTCGACAGCGGGAACTTCGAGTCGACGCACACCACCCTGCCGCCGGCTCGAACGACGGCGTCGACCGTTGCACCAGAGGTGAAACGATGCTGCATGGCAAAGGCCTGCGGAGGGAGCACCTGTCGCAAGAGCTCCTCGAGCATCGCCTCACCGAGCCCCCCACGGGCCTTCGGGGCCTTCAGGAGATCCTGCAGGGAGGTGAACTCGCGGGCCTGTTCCGCAACGGATGTCGTCGCCCGGCGCACGTCCCCGAGCGTGTCGAAGATGCCACGCGCCAAATCCGCATTGGACACTTGACTCTGGGACATGCGCGTGTCGATGCCCTCTATGCGACGGCTCAGCCCGGACGCCTCGGTGGCGAGCCGCTCGGACATGAGACGCATCTCGTCCCGCACGGCTTCCACTTCCCTGGCAACTTCCCCGCCGTCCGCCGAGCTGGCGCGCCTACCCTGCATCAGCAGTGCGACGAGCAACGCACCAGTCGCCACGAGTAGTGCCACCACGGCTAGTTCCATAGACCCACTGTAGGGAGGGAGTACGACAGTTTTGGGATTTAGCCCGCTGCAGCTCGTCGGAAACGATGGGGGCGGTAACCCCCTTCAATAACCCCGGTGCCGTTTAGACTCTGTTTTACACATGGGGGAGCAACAAAGCGACGGCCGGCTCGTTGAAGTAGAACGCGTCCGCAAGAGCTTCGGCAGCCAGGTCGTCCTCGACGATGTCGACCTGACCATCGCGCGCGGGGAGGCCGTGGTCGTGGCAGGGCCGTCTGGGTCCGGGAAATCGACGCTGCTGCGTTGCATCAACGGCCTCGAGTCGATTGACTCTGGCGACATCCGCTTCGACGGCGACTCCATACCCAAAGCGGGCAAGCACATCTACCGGCTGCGGGCCCACATGGGGATGGTCTTTCAATCCTTCAACCTCTTCCCTCACAAGACCGTCATCGACAACATCGCCCTCGGCCCGATCGAGGTCAAGGGCATGCCCAGGCAGGGGGCCAAAGACAAGGCAAAGGAGCTCCTCGAGCTCGTTGGTATCGGCGAGAAGGCGGAGGCCTATCCCGCCGATCTCTCCGGGGGCCAGCAGCAAAGGGTCGCCATTGCGCGCGCTCTCGCCATGGAGCCGAAGCTCATGCTGTTCGACGAGCCGACCTCGGCCCTCGACCCCGAGATGATCCGCGAGGTGCTGGACGTCATGCGCGATCTCGCCCGGCAAGGCATGACAATGGTGGTCGTGACTCACGAGATGGGCTTCGCCCGAGAGGTCTGCGACCGGATAGCGTTCATAGATCACGGCAGAATCGTGGAGGAAGGGCCTCCCGAGGAGTTCTTCAAGAACGCTCAGAGTGAGCGCGCCAGGGAGTTCGTCGACAAGATCCTGCATCACTGACTGGGAAGCGCAACGAGAAAGGGGGAACAAGGATGAGGAGCGACAAGAGGTGGAGGCTGTTGCTCGCGCTGATCGCGGCGCTGGGTCTGATTGCAGCGGCCTGTGGCGAGGGCGGGGACGGTGAGGAGCCGGCCGGAGGTGGCGGCGGCGAGGTCGAGCAGTTCCCCGCCGACACGACGATGGGTGCCATCCAGGACGCTGGTGAGATCCGCATCGGTGTGAAGTACGACGTTCCGCCATTTGGCTTCGAGAACCCGCAGTCGGGCGAGATCGAGGGCTTCGACATCGACATGGGCAACCTCATTGCTGACGAGCTCGGGGTCGAGCCGAAGTTCGTCGAAGCGATTTCCGACAACCGGATCCCATTCCTCAAGGACGGCACGGTCGATCTCATCCTGTCGACGATGACCATCACGACCGACAGGGCCGTGGAGATCGATTACTCGCGGCCCTACTTCATTGCACACGGCCGCATCCTCGTGCCCGAGGGCTCCGACATCCAGGGCGTCGACGACCTTGCAGGTAAGAAGGTGTGCACGGGGCTGGGTTCCAGCTACGAGTCCACACTCGCGGAGCAGGCGCCCGAGGCGGACCTCAAGCTCGTGGAGTCGTATTCCGAGTGCTTCGAGCTCGTGCAGAACGGCGCGGTTGACGCGGTGTCGACCGACAACGTGATCTTGACCGGCATGATCATCCAGGACGAGAGCCTCCAGATGGTCGGCGAGGAGCTGACTACCGAGCCCTACGGCGCCGGTATCCCGGACGGGGATCAGGAGTTCGCCGAGTTCGTGAGCGGCGTCATCGACGAGAGCTTCGAGAGCGGCGCCTGGGACGAGATATACGACAAGTGGGTCGGCAAGTACACCGGCGAGGAGGCGGAGCAACCAGAGGAGTTCACGCTCAGCGACGCATACGAGCTGTTCCCCTGCGACGAGTTCTGCAAGGAGGCCGAGGAAGAGCAGGACATCCAGGACCCGCAGTTCTAGGCCGTCGTAAGCGGGGCCGCAGGGAGAAGTCGTGAGCGACTTCCTGCAGGTTATCCAGAACAACTTCCCGGCCTTCCTCTCGGGGTTCTGGGTCACCTGTCAGCTCGTCGCCATCTCCTTTGTTGTCGCGCTCGTCGTGGGCACGGTCGTCGCGTCGCTTCGGCTCGCGCCGTTGAAGCCGTTGAACTGGCTCGGTGCCACCTACGTCGAGGCATTCCGCAACGTGCCGCTGTTGGTACTGCTGTTCATCTCCTTTGCCGGATTCGCGCGTGGAGGTTTCCCGGTGCCGCCGCTTGCGGCGGCCACCGGGAGCCTCGGCCTCTACACCGCCGCGTACGTCGCCGAGGCGATCAGGTCGGGGGTCTTTGCCATCGGCAAAGGCCAGATCGACGCGGCGCAATCGTTGGGGCTTACCTTTCGCAGGACGTTGAGAAAGATCATCCTGCCGCAGGCGTTCCGTACGGTGATCCCCCCGCTCGGCAACCTCACGATCGCGATGATCAAGAACTCAGCGATCGTCGGTGCATCCCTCGTCACCATCCGGCCGGACCTTCTCAAGACCGCGCGCATCATCCAAAACAACACCTTCAAGACAACCGAGACGTTCTTCTGGGCCGGCATGGGTTATCTGGTTCTCACACTTACCGCGACCTTGGTGGTGCGCTACCTGGAGCGCAGGCTGGTGATACGGCGGTGACGGGCTAGCGATGGATCCCTATTACTTCATCGACCCCGACAACTGGCGCTGGCTCCTTGCGGGCAGCAACGCGATGTTCTTGCTCAAGGGCTTTCTGGTCAATCTCCAGATCGCTCTGCTGTGCATGGCGCTGTCCATGATCATCGGACTTGGCCTCGCGCTTGCTCGCATCGCCCGCAATCCCGTCGCCTCCGGCGCGGCAGGACTGTGGATCGACGCCTGGCGCAACCTTCCTCTCGTGTTCATCCTTCTCTACTTCTTCCTGGGGCTACCAAACTGGATAAAGAGCTCATACGCGGACAACGCTCCCCAGTTCCTCCCCGACGCCTTCCAGGAGCCGCAGATCATCGCCGCGATCCTCGGCCTCACGATCTACAACTCAGCGGTGATAGCCGAGATAATGCGGGCCGGCATCAACAGCCTCGAGCGAGGACAGGGTGAGGCCGCGGCGGCCCTCGGCTTGACCTACTGGAAGTCCATGCGGCTGGTTATCCTGCCCCAAGGGCTCAGGCGCATGGTCCCAGCAACGGTGTCCCAACTCATCACGCTGACCAAGGACACCTCTCTCATCAGCATTCTTGCCATCTCCGAGCTGGTGCGCCACGGCAGGATCGTGGTCGGCACCTCGGATAATCCCTTCGTGGGCCTCAACGTGCCGGCGCCGATCCTGCACGTCTTCCTGGTGGTGGGCGCCATGTTCGTGCTGTTCAATCTGCTGCTGTCCCTCCTCTCGAGGCGCCTCGAGGTCCGCGAACGCAGGATGCTCGCGACCACTGAGATGCAGGCCGTGACCGGCCTCGAGGACCAGGTCGCCCTCCAGACGAGCACTCGTTAGCGTCTTACCCGGCCGGCCGGGCCGGCGAGTCAGACCTCGAGCAGCAGGCGACCCAATGTCGAAACATCACCTAGCTGTCGCGCCAGCTCGGTGATCTCGTTGTCGATCGTGTCGGCCAGCGCGTCGGGGCCACCATAGCGGTCCAGCTCATTGGGGTCCAAAAACTTGAATAGCAGGGCCGACGTGCCGGGGGGCATCCCGGCGAAGTGAACCGTAAGGATCCCGTGGTGAAGGAGCAGACGCATGGCCACCGCAGCGGTGGCTTCGTAGGGCACGAGCGGCGCATCGGTTGACCCGGCCCGGTCGAGCAGCTCGGCCAGCAGGCTTTCCGCTTGAACTTGGACGCTCACCTCGTTGGCGACGACCCTGTCGCCAATCCTTGCCCGCAACGAATCAGCAACCGCCGACGTCGCCTTCACTCGTTCCACCACTCTCTGTGGCGAGTAGCTTCGCAGGGAGCCGACGACGGCGGGGTAGAGCATCGGCCTGGCCTCCAAACCGAACTCGAAGGCTCGGGCTCGAGCGGCGGCGACGATGTCACTGCGGCCGGCGAGGAGACCGAGTCGCGGCCCCTGCGTCCCATACTTGTCCAGACCGGTCGCGGCCACATCGACGCCCAGCTCGAGGGCCCGCCGCTGTCCGTACACGGCGGGGCCCACTCGGGCGCCTCCCGCGTCGTCGAGCAGGCAGCGAATGCCCCTGTCGTGGGCGATCTCGACGGCTTCGAGAAGCTCTTGCTCGGGCAGGATCTCGTAGCTGACGGCGAGCCTGGTTACGACGACGAGGGCGGGGGCCGGCGACTCGTCGCAGAGTTCCTTCAAGCGCGTGAGCGAGGTCGTGTCCACGAAGCTCGCACCGCATCTGGCGGCGGACCTGGAGACGACTGGATGGCTGTAGGAGGGCGAGAAGCCAACGACCGACTGTCCGCCGTCGACCATCGCCAGGTGCACGGCGAACAGAGCCGCAGTCGCTCGGTTGAAGACCATCACGTCGTCGCTAGCGGGGGTTCCGCCCAGGTGAGCCAGGCCGAGCTCGGTGAGCTCCTGGCCGTAGATGGCGGGGGCCACCTCGTCATCCAGCAGCCACGGCTCGACGCCGTCGAGCGACAGCGAGCGCTGCAGCCCACTGAAATTGTAGATGCTCGACCTACCCTGCTCCTGGATTCGTGTCCGAATCACCTGCTGGGCTTTTTTGAGCTTGGTGTAGTCGTCTTCGGTCGTGGACAACAGGCTGCCCCTGGCATAAGGCAGGCCCGGGGCAAAGCGATTGCCGAAACGATCCTGTCCGGAGCTTTCTCTGATCTGGCTGGTGACCACCGACTGCCTTTCTCTCTCGGGGGCTTGTCCCGCGGGAGAGACTAGTCGCGGCCGGTGGTCGAGAAGCGGTCGAGGACCTCGCCGGAGCTCGGGACCGCCTTCACCACGAGCTCGTTGGCCCGGGCGACGACGTAGAGGAAGTGATAACGCTCGGCGCACTTGCGGACGAACCAGCGGTTCGAGCAGCCGTAGATGGATGCCCCACCTCCTCCCGTGACCACGTACCGAATCCCCCGCATGTCTTTGGTAGCCGCATAGATGTGGTCGTGACCGTTCAGAACCAGATCAACGCCTTTTCGGCGGAACAGGCGCGGCAGAGAGGGACGATACCCCTCGGTTGATCCATGCTCCACGCCGGGCGAGAACACGGGGTGATGGAACGCCACGACCGTCCAGCGATCGCCGGGCTCGGCAATGAGAGCACGCCTCAGCCAGTCCCGCTTGAGATCGGTCGAGTCTGCGATCACGAAACGAACCCCCGACGTGCGGATGACGTAGTTGCGGCCCTTCATGCCGAATTCCGGAGTGTTGAGCTCGGGGGCGCCATTCAGCGTCATCACGTCGTGATTGCCGAGAGCGCTTCGGAACTGGACGCCCGCGTCGAGCAGGCAATCGAAGGGGTCGAAGAATTTCTGCTGGAAGTAGAGGGGCGAGCCGTCCGGGTAGATGTTGTCCCCGGTCGTTACGACCATGCTGAACGGGTGGGAGCCTCTCCAGGCACACATGCGGCGCGCGACCGCGTACTCCGCCGAGCTTCCACTCCCCCAGTCGCCGATAGCGGCAAATCTGAACGTGCTGGAGCCCGCGGCCGTCGAGCTTGCCGGGGCCAGCGAGATACGGTCGGTCGACTGGGCGGCTTCGGTCGACTGGGCGGGCGAACGGCTGGCCGAGCCGCCACCGCATCCTGCGAGCAACGATGCGACCACGCCAACGACCAGAACTCGAACCGCCAGTCTCAAATGGATCCTGCCTCCTTAGAAGGTCTTTGCCCCAGAGGGGTTTATACGACTCTTGGCGCCGTAGTCCTGCGCCTCCACCGGATCACGAGGGCTGGCTATCATCTCGACCATGCCTTCCTACGACCGCCTAACCGTTCTCGACGAGATGTTCTTGCACCTTGAGGGCGAAGACACGCACATGCACGTCGGAGGCGTCGCTGTCTTCAAGGGCGGGCCCCCCGACTACGAGGACGTCCTCGACATGGTGCGGAGCCGCCTTCAGCTGGTCCCTCGATTCCGTCAGAAGCTTGCCTTCGTGCCCTTTGGGCTGGGCAGGCCGGCGTGGGTCGATGATCCCCACTTCAACCTCGAGTACCACGTTCGGCACACCGCTCTGCCGGCCCCCGGGGACCGCGACAAGCTGAATCGCCTTGCGGCAAGGATCATGAGCCAGCAGCTCGATCGGACCAAGCCCTTGTGGGAGATCTGGTTCGCGGAGGGGCTTGCAGGCGACCGCTTCGCCCTTATCTCCAAGACCCACCACTGTCTGGTCGACGGCGTCTCAGGAGCAGACATCATGTCGGTCATCCTCGATCTCGATCGAGAACCACAAAGGAGTCCCGTAGAAACCTGGCACCCGCGGCCGGAGCCGACGGCCGATCAACTTCTGATCGATGCGGTCAGGGAGCGGCTCACGTCACCGGCCGAGGTGATCCGGACCATCCAGTCCGCCGCTACCGATCCTGGGGGCGTTCCTGCCAGAGTCATGGAGTCCGCCCGTGCCGTCGGTGCTTTCTTGGGCAACTCGTTCGCGGCGCCCCCTACCTCGCTCAACCAGTCGATTGGGCCCCACCGAAGGTTCGAGACCGTGCTTGCAGATCTCAATCAGCTCAAGCGGGTGAAGAACGCTTTCGGAGGCACCGTCAACGACGTGGTCCTGACCGTCGTAGCGGGCGGGATAAGACGGCTGCTGGAGCTGCGCGGCGAGGCCGTCGACGATCTGGAGCTACGGGCGATGGTCCCGGTGTCCGTCCGCGCCGATCACGAACGAGGCAGTCTTGGCAACCGAGTCGCCAACATGTGGGCCTCACTGCCCATTTACGAGCCGGACCCCGTGGAGCGCCTGCGCATCGTCAGTGACGAGATGAAAGATCTGAAGAACTCTGGTCAGGCGGTCGGCGCGCAGCTCCTGACGACGCTGGGCGAATGGGCCCCTCCAACGATCCTGGCTCAGGCGGCTCGAGTCGTCGCTCGTCAGCGAGCCTTCAACCTGGTGGTGACCAACGTGCCCGGCCCCCAGCTGCCGCTCTATACGCTCGGACGGGAGATGGATGAGGTCTATCCTGTCCTTCCGCTGACCGACACCACCACGCTCGGGGTGGCCCTTCTCTCCTACAACGGCACCATCGGCTTTGGCCTTTTGGGCGACTACGACACGGCGCGGGATCTCGAGCAGCTTGCCGAGGGCATCGAGAAATCGATCGCCGAGCTAATCGGGGCGATCGAGGAAGGCGTCGACCTCTAGTCCTAGCAGCGAGCCGGTCCGTCCGGTAACGTCACCCGTGTTCTGGACGCCAGAGGAGGAGGTCCGATTTGCGTCGGTTGGGGCTTGTGATCTTCATCGTCTATCTCGTGATCGGGGTGTTCGTCGCCAGGTCAGACGGTTACTTCAAGGGGGTCGACGACCTGCAGTCGGTGGTTTCGGCGATTCTCGGTGTGCTGCTGTGGCCCCTCGTCCTCCTGGGGGTCGAGCTCAACATCGGCGGAGGGGATGGAAAGAAGGGTGGCGGCAAAAAAAAGGGAGGTGGCGGCAAGGGCAAGGGCAAGGGCGTGCTCATCCCCCTTGCTCTGTGGAAAGCTCAGCAACTGCCCCGGACGGTGAAGCTGTATTGCTCCGGACGGCGGCGCACCGCGACGACGACCTCGACCGATCGGGACCAGGAGGCCGCCTAGGAACAGGCCAGACAGGAGACATCCCCGTACAACAGAGGGGGCCGGGTGTGATGCAACCCGGCCCCCTGCCGCTTTTACGGATGTGGAGCTGCCCTTACCTCTCGCAGCTCCTCTCGACGTTGTCGCCACTGCCACCGTCACAGGTGTCCGTGCCGGCATCCCCGTTCAAGAGGTCTGAGCCTGCAAAACCCTTCAAGGTGTCGTCTCCGGAGCCGCCGCGCAGGGCGTCGTTGCCGTCCCCGCCCTGCAGAGTGTCGCGGTCTCCTGCGCCCCTGAGCGTGTCCCACCCCTGGTTGCCCCGCAGAGCGTCGTTGTCGGCCCCGCCGAGGATCACGTCGTTACCGCGCGTCCCGTCGATCGCGTCTCGACCGTTATCGCCCCGGATGCTGTCCTTGTTGGCGCCACCGGTGATCGTGTCGGCGCCACCGTTGCCCACGATCTCGTCTTGGCCGGCGTTGCCGTCGATGATGTCGTTGCCACCGAGTCCGCAGATGACGTCGTCTCCAGCGGTGCCCGTCAAAACGTCATGACCCGCCGTACCTACGATGACCTTGCCACCGCCGATACGGTCGGTCCTCGAACCACTGGCAAAGCCCTTGCAAGCTCCCGAAGACAAGGTGTCTTCCGGCCCCTGCTGGAAGTTGGCCATTTGAGTTTGCGGGTTGAGGCGCCCTTTGAAGAAGCGCACTTGTGCCCGCCCGCTGTCGGTCTTCTTGAACGCGCTGACGCCGAACCTAGTCCTGTGCTCGTTCGAGTAGATGCGGCCGTTGTACCAGTAGGTCGACCACATGTCGGGCAGGGCACCATCGACTTTGGGGAGGTAGTGGGCGATCTCTTTGGGGTTGCCCGGGTCGCTGAAGTCGACCATCGACCAGCCGCCGGCGTAATAGGCCGACACGGCGACGTACTGGTTGCGGTCGCGCATCGGGAGGATGTTGTAGTTGTGGGTGGTGCAGCGGTAGGCCTCGAGCTCCTCTGGACTGCTTGGCACAGGCTGGCGCGGCAGCTGGTAATGCCAGTCGTCTCGGGTGTGAGCCGCGCTCGGGTTGTTGATGTTGTAGAACCACATCTCGCCGACGATCCCGTCTTTGCCGCCCTCGCAGCCGCCTCCTCCCGCCGCGCCGGCGTGCTCGTCACTGACGATGGCATAGTCGCCGTCCCACGTGATCGCCGTCGTGTGATGGAACTCGATCGCCGGGTTGGTGATGACATCAAGGACCTTCGGATTGGCAGGGTCCTTGATGTCGAGGACGAGACTGTTCTGGAGGCAGGCCGACACTGCGATGCCCTTCTTGGGGTAGACGGTCGTGTCGTGGCACCCGATGGAAGGCCTCCGCACCGGGCCCCTGCCGACGAACTCAAGTTGCGAGGGATCCTCCTTGGGGAACCTCAGGATCGAGAAGTAGTCAAAGGTCACGTTGTTGCAGACCAGGGTCGCGGTCCCCAGCGGATAGGACTGGACGTACATGTAGACGAAGTCGCCTGCCGGGACGAGGGTGTGCGTGTGCGAGCCGCACGCGGTCTCGACGAAGCCCACCTGCCGAGGGTTGCTTCTGTCCGAGATGTCGACCACTCGGATCCCCTCTTTCTTCAACGAGCTATCGGACGGCCCGGCCTCTCCTGTCGTGCCGGTGTTGTTGCACGTGTCGCTCTCGACGTTGTTGGAGCCCGGCGAGTCGACCGACACGAATACGATGTCGTTCCAGATGGAGGGGTCGCCCTGGGACCCCGGGCAGTCGTGGAACCCGACCTGCTTCAGCTCCGGGCTCCCTCGCTGCATTCGAAACAGCGCGGTCCCCTCATAGGTGCCCGCCACCATGAGCCTCCGCTGGAACGCCAGGTCGCTGCCTCGGGCGTGCTGATTAGTGACCTCCGGCCTGTCAGAACCAATCGTGATCGGCTCGCGAGCGAGCTTCTTGGCGTTGTCCGAGTGGATGTCGTCCGGGTTGTGGCCGGCAGACGCCGGGATGCTGCCCAGTCCACCGGCAAGCATCGCTACCGTACCCACTACGGCCAGAATCCTGAATCTGTTTTTCATCTATCCCCCTGGATATCGAACCGCCTGGCTAGGAACGCATCCCCATTGTGCCCCATTTTCGATGAAACGGGGGCACTTTTACGAAACCGGGGGCCTGCATCCACTCGACCCCACGGACGACGACGGAGGAAGCTAGCTCCAGGATGTCGAGGTCGAGCTTGGGCACCGCGCCGCGCTTGGGCGCCCTCATTCGGGCGACCCATCCCCTCCCCGCGGCCTCGGTGACCGCCTTGACCGGGGCTCTGATGGGGGGCCTCGGAGCTCCGTCGTCTCGAGTTGGGCTGGCGGTGGCATCCATGGCGCTGGGCCAGGCTTCGGTCGGATGGTGCAACGACTACGTCGATCGCTTCAGAGATGCGGCCGCAGGAAGACGAGACAAGCCGGTGGCCCAGGGGGAGGTGGCGCCCGGTGTCGTCATCGGGGCCGCGGTGGCGTGCCTCATTGCGTCCCCACTCGTCGCCCTGGCGCTGGGTGGCGCCGAAGCGGTCGTTCTGGCAACCGCCCTCGCATCGGCGTGGCTCTACAACCTTGGATTGAAGAGCACGTGGTTCAGCTGGGCCCCCTACGTGGTGTCGTTCGGGCTGCTCGTGGTCTTTGCCTGGCTCGCGGCCCGAGACGAGCTGCCACCGGGCTGGATCGTCCTGACGGCCTCGCTGCTCGCCTTCGCCGCCCACCTCACCAACGTCATCCCGGATCTGCAAGCCGACGAGGCCGAGGGCATTCGAGCTCTCCCCCACCGTCTCGGCCTCCGCGGCTCCCTGCTGGCCTCCGGTGGCCTTCTCGCGACCCAGCTTGCCGTGGTGGTGGTTCGCACGCAGAGCTGGAAGACGCCTGTGAGCCCCCCGGGGCTGGTAAGCGTCGCGGCCGGCGGTCTGGTCGTAGCGATCGTGTGGGCGGGCGCAAGGGGCCGCGGACGCCTGGGTTTCTATCTAACGATCGCCGCGGTCGCCGCCATGGCACTTGTGTTGCTGCTGAGCGGAGTGCTCTAACCGAGGAAACCGTGGGGCCCTCCACTCAACCCGTCCGTTGTTAATCCGGCCCCCCTCGCGGCTGGCCAATCAACAATGGACGGTGCAGTGCGTCCGTTCGTTGTTAATGGAGACCCCGTCGCGGGTGGCCAATCAACACTGGACGGCGAGCTAGCTTCCGGCCCCGTCCTCGGTCAGGTAGGCGTCAAGCCGGCGAACGACCTCGATGGCCCTGCGCTCGAACTCGTCGTAGCGGCCCTCTGCGGCAAGATCGGGATCGAAGACCGAATCGGCAAAGCCCACGAGCTCGGCCCCCGCATCGAGGTAGCCGAGGTAGTTCTCGGCGGTGAGCCCCCCGGTCACGAGGATCGGGGTGTCGTTCAGGGGGCCCAGCACCATCTCGATGTAGTTGGGGCCACCCAGGCTTTCGCCCGGAAAGACCTTGACCCAGTCGGCCCCCGCCCGGCGGGCGTTAAAGATCTCTGTGGGCGTTGAAGCGCCCATAGCGACCGGCAGGCTGAGGTCGTGAGCCGCGTCCACCACCTCGGGGGCCACTATCGGGGTAACGATGAACTCGGCGCCCGCGTCGTAGGCCTCCTTGACCTGCTCGGGGGCCAGAACCGTCCCCGCCCCGACGATCGCGTCCACTCGTCCGGCGACCTCGGCAAGGGCGTCTGTCGCGCCCCGGCTGTTCATGGTTATCTCGACCGCGTCGAATCCGCCGCGTACCGCGGCGGAGATCCCCTCCACCGCATGCTCGGCCTCGTGCATCCTGAAGATGGCGATAACGGTTGCGTCGGAGAGACGCTCAGCGCGCGTGCCGAAGAGCTTTCCGTCCATCACGGCAGGTTACCCGAGGGCCGCTCCATCTCTGACGACGGTCATCCCGTCGGCGCCCTTGTCCAACACGATGCGGTCGTCTACCCGAGCGGCGAGCGCGGGCACGTGGGACACGAGCCCAATCAAGCGGTCCTCAGACACGATCCGCTCGATCCCCTCCATCGCCAGGTCAAACGATTCGGGGTCCAAAGAGCCAAAGCCCTCATCGAGAAAGAAGCACTGCAAGCGCCCTCCGGCCCTGGTCACCAGCTCTGCAAGAGCCAGGGCGAGCGCGAGCGACGCGAGAAAGGTCTCTCCCCCCGACAGGGTGTCGACGACCCTTCGCTTGTCTGCGTCGAGCTCGTCGATCACGTTTAGCTCGTTCTTGTCGTCCATCTCGAGGCGATAGCGAGAGGTCATGGTGTTGAGCCGCTCGGAGGCGAGCTCGAGCAGCAGCTGGGTTCTTTCCTCGAGCAGGAAGCTGATGAACTTCCTGTCGGTCAGGTCTGTCGCGAGTTGCTTGAAGATGTTCTGACGACCAACCACCGCCGCTTCCTGCTCGTCCAGCTCATGGGCGCGCACGCGCTTCTTCTCGAGGTCTGCGCACTGGTCCTCCGCCCGGTCGGCCTCCGATCGAGCAGCGGCAAAGGATGCTGCAATGGTGCTGTCGTCGGGCAGGTCGAGGCCGGCGCGCAGCTCGTTTAGGTCCTTGCCGATTTCCTGCTCCGCCCGCCGCGCTCGATCCAATCGCATCTCGACGTCCGCCATCTGCGCCGCAAGCGCCTGCCTGGTCTCCGCCGCTCGCTCGAGCAACCGCTCGACGGCGTCGTCGACCCCCGGTGGAACGACGCCAACTAGACCAGCAACTCCAATGAGGGCTGCCGCCGACTGCCGGCAGAGACGGGCGAAATCGTCCCGGAGAGCCTCGTGCTCGTGAAGTTGCTGCTCGGCCTTGACGACGGCTTCACCGGCGGCCTCCACCCGAGCCTTTCCAGCGGCAAGACGCTCCAGGCGATGCTCTATCTCGGCCAGCGGGTCGGCAACTGCACCCAACGCGGCCCCCAAGTCACCGTCGATCTCGCGCTTTCGCTCCTCGCTGGCGGCTAGGTCGGCAACCAGATGGGTCTTCTTCGCCTCCGCAACCGCCAGCGCGGTGGCGGCCTGGGCGGTCGTCCGGGTGGCTCGCTCGAGGATGTCGTTGGCCTTCCGCTCCCGGGCCTTCATCTTCTCGATCGCCGCGAGGGGCTTGCCGGTGGGCACCTCTTCGAGGATGACCTCGCACACGGGGCATGGCTCGCCTGGTTCCAGCGCGGCGCGCAGCGCGTGCGCGGCGTGGGCGCGCTCGGTCTGCAGTCGCTCTGCGATGGCAGCTTCGGCGGCCTCGGTGGCCGACTTGCGTTCGGCTTCGGCGGTGGCAGCCTCTTGGGACAAGGTCTCGAGCACACGCTCGTGCCCACGGAGGGCCTCTTGCCGCTCGGACATTGCCCGGTTGACCCTGCCGAGCTCGAGCGCCTTGGAGCGCAGCTCGACAACGGCGACCTCGGAGCCCAGCTCGGCCTCCAGAGTCGCCCTCGCGGCCACCGCGGCAGTTCGATCCTCGAGGGCGACCGACAGGGCGGACTTCGCCTCGTCGATGAGCTCATCGATGCTCGAGCCTTCCCGCTGGAGGTCTTCCAGGTGACCGGCGGAGGGGACGGCCTTGGTCGCCGTCTGAAGCCGGGCGCGCTCCGAGACGGCGCCCTCGAGCTCCCCAGCGGCCCCTTTCAGCGCGGCCTCGAGCTCCTGCTCCCTCGGAATCGCCGCAACCAAGACCTCGGCTCTCCTGGACGCGACCTGCTTGCGTTCGGCTGCTTTGCTCAGCAGGTCCTCGACGTCTGGGGGGATCCCCCGCCTCTCACCTTCGATCTCACGGAGATCTCCGCCGAGCTGATCGACGCGCGAGCGCGCGGCCTCTCTTAGGCCGTCGACCTGCTCGAGTCGAAAGACGCCCTTGAGGATCCGGCCGCGGTCGGTCGGGGTGGCCCGGAGAAACTGCGCGAACTCGCCCTGAGCGAGCAGCACAGAAGAGCTAAAACCGGAGAAGTCAAGGCCCACGAGCTCGATAACCTTTTCCGTCACCGAGGCTTCGCCGGTGACGGTTTCGCCTGACGAGTGATCGTGAAGAACGTGGGGAGCGGGGCCCGGCTTTCTGCGGAGCACCCTTGTGATCTCGAAGTCTCGCCCGTCGACCGAGAACCGGAATTGAACGCGAGCTTCGTCCGACCGCGAGCAGATCAGCTTCTTGACCGCCCGCTGCTCGCGGGGCGTCTTGCCGTAGAGCGCGTAAGAGATCCCGTCCAGGATCGAGGACTTCCCGGCGCCAGTAGGGCCTACGATCGCCAGAAGACTTCGGTCCTCGAAGGACAGCTCGGTGGTTCGTTCGTGTGAACGAAAGCCGGCGAGCGTCAGGCGCAGCGGCCTCACAGTGCGACTCCCACCTGGTCTCGCAGCTCCTTGAATGCCAACATGAGGTCCTGGCTCGGGGCCGCCCCGCTGGACCGCCTCACGTAATCGGCGTAGAGATCGTCGAGCGACATCCCTTCGCGATCCACCTGCTCGGTGGCGGCGCGCTCGTAGACGGCTCGCACGTGTAGGGCGTTCGGAAGAAAGTCACGGACTTGGTCTGCCAACCCCGGGCTGGGACCGTCGGTCAGGACCCCGACGTCCAGGATCCCGTCACCGAGCTCGTCGGCGCGGGCCCTCAACGACTCGAGGGTGTCTTCGACCTTGATGAGGTCGCGACCTGCCGTTAAGGGCACTTGCTCGACACGCGTTCGCTGGGGCGTCACGTCCACGAGAAGGCAGAACTTTTCTTGCCCCGCCTCGCCGAAGTCGAGTTGCATGAGGCTGCCCGAGTACCACGCCTCGGCCGACGCACCGGGCGCCCTTTGACACTGGTGGATGTGGCCGAGGGCGCCGTAGTGAAACGCGGGGGGAAGGGCGCCAGACGTAGCCATGTACGCCTCGCCGATGTGCAGCTTGCGCTCGCTGCCGGAAGGCACTGCCCCGTGCACCATGAAATGGCCGGCGAGGATGTCGACGATGTTGCGTTCTGCGTGCGCCACCATCCAGTCGGCGTAATAAGAGGCGATGCGCCTGACGCGGTCCGCGTAGGACTTGAACCACTCCTCCGAGGGGTCCATGAAGTCGACGACTTGAGCCTCGTGCAAGAAGGGAAAGCAAGCGACGCGAGCCGCGCTCTTACCGTCGCGCGACGGGATCGTCCTGACACCGCCCTGCTCGGCCCGAAGAGGCTTGTGCACCAGGCTGATGCCCACCGGCTCCAGATAGGGAGCAAGCACCTCGAAGAGGTCGGAGGAGTCGTGGTTGCCTGCAATGGCAACGACCTTGGCGCCGGTCGAGGCGAGGTCAACCAGAGTGGTGAGAACGAGCCGCAGGGAGACGAACGGGGGCAGGGCACGATCGAACAAGTCACCGGCCACCACCACCAGATCCGCTTCCGCGGTGTGCGCCGCCTGAACGAGCTCGGCGAGGACCCGCTCACATTCATCCGAGCGGTCGATGCGCCCCAGCTTCTTACCGACGTGCCAGTCGCCCGTATGCAGGATGCGCATCAGCGAGCCGGCTTAGATGCCTTCAAACGGATCATCCGCTTCGACGGCCTCTTCGGGCCGCGTGGCCCAGGGCGGGTAGGGAAACGTGAGCACCGTGGGGGCCGGAATCGCGGGTTGTGACAGCACCATCGTCCCCGGTTTGAGGAGGCGCGCCCGGGCCCGGGTGGACGGAAGCATCCAGCCGTATTCGGAACGCTCGGCCTCCGCGGAGTCGAGTCGCCCCGACACCTTGATGGATGCGTTCGCAAGGACATCGGGATCCACGCGCGCCGCAGATTGTTGGGCACCAATCAACAGAACGCCGAGAGAACGCCCTCTTTGAGAGATGTCCACCAGCGTGTCCTTTATTGGCGACCATCCCTCGCGGGGCGCGTACTTGTTGAGCTCGTCCAGCAGGATGGCCGACAACGGGAAACGACCCTTGCCCTCCTTCTCGCGATGAACCTCGGATATGAGGGCGCCCACCACGAAGCGTTGCGCGGCCTCGTGCAGGTCGTGAATATCGACAACCGTGACGGCGTCGCGGCCCCGGTCGATCCGGCGGGAAGGCCCCGAGGCGACCAGGCGACCGATCCTCGCCGACGCTCCCCGCAGCCTGCGCATGAACGCCGCAACGGTTCCAGTTGCCACTCGCCCGGTCCATGCGAAGTCGCCTTCCTCACCCGACTCGGGCTCGAGGAACTCGCCCACCGCTTCCACGAGATCGTCCAACGACCGGATAATCCGCTCGCCCGCAAATGGAACGACCGAGTCGCCCGACTGGTCATCGAGTGGGTGGCGCAGGACGATCGCACCCTCCTCTCCTGAGACATCGACGGCAAAGCGCTCGAGTTGCCTCGTCACCCGTTCGGCGAGAAAGGTGAGCTGCTGCCTGACGTCGTGCGATTCGGTGAAGAGATAGGACAAGAGACGTTCGTTTACGAACTCTCTAGGAGTCCAACGGAACGCGGACACACCCTCCATGCGGGCCGAGCTAGCCGGGATGCCCTCTTCTTGCATGGGGGCCCAGAAGGACACGGAGGGAAACGCAGAGGGCTCCATCCCAAGGGAAGCCCACGCGTCGCTCGCATCTTCTGTGAAGTTGTTGTTTGGTTTGTCGAGGAACATCAGGTCCTCGCCCTTGACGTTGAACACCAGCACTCGAAGATTCCTGGCCCCCGCACCGAGGATCTCTGGGTGAGACGTCAAGCAGCGCAGAAAGAACAGGGCATATGAGGTCTTGGTGGCGACGCCGGATACCCCCGAGATGCTCATGTGCGCGCCTTTGGTGCCGTCGAAGAAGTCGACGTCGACCCACACCGGCTCGCCGTCCCGAGTGAGCCCCACGGGCAGTGCTCGGTCACGGTCTCGATCCCGCATCTCGTCGACGTAGAGCGCGCGCTCGCGCTCATCGCCGGTCGCCCTGAAGACCTCCTGGCCGGAGTCGGGCGCGATCCAGATCTCCGGTGCCACCCGGACCGTCTGGACCGTGGCGGTGCGCGACTTGTCGGCGGGCAGGGTCCCCTCGACGGCTACCCGGAACGTGTCGGACTCGAACGCGGTCCCCTCGTAGCGGGTGGAAGTCTCGATCACGATGCCGTAGGTCGAGACTTCGCCGACCTTGGGCACGAGGGTCTTCACGACGACGAGATCGTCGAGCTGCAGGTAGTTGTCCTCGTGCAGCACGACGCGCCACTCCTGCGTGGTTGTCGCCTCGGAGCCCAGAACCAGGCCGACCGGCTGAGGCCGGCCCTCTTGATCAGGCAACCTGGCCCGCCCCGTTGCTCGCGGGGCGCGCGGCGGCGTCCCTGATCATCCTGTAGACCAGCTCCCTGTCGCCCAACAGGTGCCTCAGCTTCCTTTCGAGTCCTGCCACGGGCACGAGGTTCTGCGGCGCCCTCTTGTCCCACTGTGGCAACGAGGCAAAGCGCGGAAGAATCATCGCAGAGACGTCAGCAAGATCGATCACGTCGTCCATGGGCAGGGCCGCTGGGACCTCACAGCGCACAAGGCCGTGCCACGCGTGGCAGGAGTCGTCCCTGGCGCAGAGCCTGAGGTACCAGGAGTAGCGCGGGCGTGGCTCACCAAAGGCGAAAACCGGAGTCCGTTGTCCGCAACTCAGTGACTCGAGCACGGCCTCCTCCTCTAGTTCCAGGTAACGCCGGTGGTGCGCCTTGATGAACCCGACGATCTTTTGGGGGCCGGGACGCATGACGGCGAGCGGACCATCGACGAAGACGAGGCGGCCATCGTCGGCGAGCTCCTGCGCCAGCTGTGCCTCGAGATTTCTCATCTGGTCGTGAACCGCGTAGACCAGTCCATCCACCGCCTGCCCCGGCACGGGCAGCGCCCGATAGTCGAGCGCGGTGCCGGCGGCGAGACCGACCGAGGTGCCCTTTCCCACCGCAAGGCTGCGCACGACCCGAAGGGCCACGATGTCGGCGTGGGCGGGACCGTGGCCGTTTGGAGGAGTGCACACGACCGCACCGGCCCCCACGGAGCCAGCCACTCCAGGAATCGGGATCCCATCCTCTGGGGTTACGAACAGGCGCGCGTCAATGCGCCTGGTTCCGTCGACGAACCCCACCGGATCCTCGACCAAGGGGCCCGAGTAGGACGGCGCCACGGGTGCCCACTCCGACGATTCACAGCGGGTGTCGATCTGCTCGACCGTCTGGTCCTGGGGACCAAGGTCAAGCGCACCGCCGTATTCGGGACTCCAGGCCTCGACCGAGATGCGCATTGATCCACCATAGCGATGGGGTGCGATGATTTAGCTGCTTTCGCGCCACCGAGTGATCAGCTAGGCCGCGAGAGCGGCCCCCACCCCCGAAACCAGCCGGTCGACCATGTCCTCGGTCGCGGTGCTTCCCATGAGGCCGATTCTGATCGCCTTGCCGGCCGTCGGCTCCAGGCCGCCGGAGATCATGATCGCCTCTTGGGTCATCAGATGGCCTTGTATGGCAGTGGGGTCGGGAGCCCAGAAGGCGAGGACCAGGTTTGCCTCGACTCCCTCGTGGGGGACGGGCTCAAGACCCAGGTCCGTGAGCCCCTTGCGGCAGCGGGCTGCCAGATCGGCGCGCCGAGCAATCCACTTGTCGAGGCCCGCTTCGAGGATCCGCTGCACGCTCGAGGCAAGGGCCAGCACCAGGTTCGTCGGCATGGTGACGGGATGGGGGTGCCACTCACCCCATTCCTTGCGATACCAGTCCCACCTCTTCAAGTCCAGATAGAAGGTCTCCGGGGGCCGGCTCCTGGCTTCGACCCGGGCTCGGCCCCCCTGTCCCAAGGCCACGATCCCCAGACCCGGGGGGGCCTCGAGGCCCTTTTGCGAGCCGGTCACGAGACAGTCGATGTCCATGGCGTCGACGTTGACCAGCTCGCCGCCGACCGACGCGATCCCGTCGATCACGCAGACCGCTCCGGCGTCGTGGGCGGCGGCGACTATCGAGTCGACCGGGTGACACACCCCCGTGGCGGTCTCGACGTGGACGGACACGACGCCGTCCGCCCCCGACGCGGCCTCGGCGATGCGCTCGGGGTCGACCGCCGCCCCTGGCTCAACCGGCACCTCGATCACCTCGAGGCGGTGCGCCTGTGCGATCTCCATGAGCCTCGTCCCAAAGAAACCGGTGCGAGGGATCACCACTTTCTGACCCGGCTCGAAGAGGTTGAACATGGCTGCATCGAGGCACGTGCTTCCGCTTCCGGGGATGACGTAGGGAGGGTCTGCGGCGCCAAGCAGGTCCCCCATTGCAGCGACGACGTCCTCGTGCAGTCGGGTCCACACCGCGCCGTAATGCGCAATGACCTGGTGGCCGAGGACATCGAGGTCTTCCTCGTGAAGCTCGCCGGGGCCGGCGATCATCAGTTGGGGCAGGTCTGGAAGCTTCCTCGGGTCGAAGTGCTCCATTGCACGCCCTCCTCGATCAGCCATACGTCGTCCAAGTGTGACGCATCTGCGTCGCGGTCGCGTCGCCCGGACCATCTCGATTGAAGTCCCGCCTTCAGAGGTAGATCTGTTGCCGAGGGGATCGTGGAAGATGCTGGCATGAGGGTGGGCGACACGATCAGAGGCCGCTACCGGCTGGAGGCACCGCTGGGCACCGGTGGCATGGCGGAGGTCTGGCGCGCCACCGACGAGCATCTGTCCCGCCCGGTCGCCATCAAGTTCCTCGATGCGCGTTTGCTCGAGCAGCCGGAGTTCATGGTCCGGTTCTTTGCGGAGGCACAGTCGGTTGCTGCCATCAATCACCCCAACGTCGTGTCGGTGTTCGACTTCGGAGCGACGGACGCAGGCTCTTATCTCGTCACCGAGTACGTCGCGGGAGGAGCCCTGTCGCTCCTAGTGGGCGAACCGATGCTGCCGGAAAGAGCCCTCGACATCGTCCGACAGGCGGCCCGCGGCGCCGGCGCGGCCCACGCCATCGGGGTGGTTCACCGCGACATCAAACCCCCGAACATCCTTCTGACCGAAGATGAGCGCCCCAAGCTGGCCGACTTCGGAATCGCCGCGGCTCGCGGGGGCGAGCGTCTGACCGGGACCGGGCAAGCGCTCGGATCCCCTCACTACATCTCCCCAGAGCAGGTCGTCGGGGCCAGTGCCGTTCCGGCCTCCGACGTCTATGCCCTCGGCGTCGTGCTCTACGAGCTGCTCGCCGGCGCAAAGCCATTCGAGGCTGAGTCGGTGACGGCTCTTGCAATCCAGCACGTCGAAAGGGAGCCGGAGCCCCCGAGCGTCCACGCCCCCGGCCTCGACCCCGACATCGACGCCCTGGTCATGCGCTGCCTGGAGAAAGACCCCGAGCGGCGCTTCGAGGATGGCAACGCCCTCGCCGACGCGATCGAGTCCAGACGGCGCGACCAGCCGCTCGCGGGGCCCCTCCAGAGCGTCGACGACCACGAAGGCGAGCACGAGTACCCCGACGAGTACGGGGACGACTATGAAGAGGCGTGGGCGCCGGCCCGGCGCAGACGTGGTCCGCTGCTGGCGGCGGCCGTCATCGCGGCAACCATGGCGGTCGGCGCGGCAGTCTTCTTGCTCGGAGGTCCAGAGCGCGAACCGGCGGCACCCGACGCTCCCGGTGGCCGGGTCGCGGCGCCGGTCGAGAACCGCAAGGACGGGAAAGGTGACCGCAAAGAAAAAGCGAGCAGCGCTCCCGCCGTCTCGGTCACGCCGCGGGCAGCTCCCAGCCTCGTGTCGGCTCCCGCCACCGGGCGGACGCAATCAGCCGGTAACCGGGACCCCCGAGGTCGCCGCCCCTCCGGATCGAAGGCCAACCCTGCGCCGGAACCCCAAGCGAGATCGTCCCCACGCCCGGAGCCAACCCCGGGGGCCACGTCACAGCCGACCGTCGCGCCGACTCCGGCTCCTTCACCGGCCCCGTCGCCGCCGGCTCCCTCGCCGGTTCCCTCTTCGCCCGCCCCCTAGCTCTGCCGTTCTCAGAGCGGTTCGCGACTACGCAGGGCGTCCAGGCTCGCTTACTCTTCGATGAAGGTTGCGGCCGCTCGCCGACGCCGGTCCACCCTGACGTCGAACACGTCCGGGCGGCTGTAGTGCCCACTCGCATCGAAGTTCTGCCGTTCCCGTCCAACTGAAGTGAGGTCGACGTCTGCGGCGATCAGGCCCTCGTGGCCCTCGACCGGTTCGATCACCCAGGTGCCGTCGGGCGCGGCGATGGCCGAGCCGCCGCTGTGGTAAAGGTCGTGCCCTTGCTCTTCGAGGGCATCCCTCAGCGGGAAGTCGGACGGCACGTCCTCCAGTGATAGCAGTCCGCTCGCCGCCAGCGAGTACACCCTGCCCTCGAGGGCAATGAACCTCGTGATGTCGCGGGTCAGCCGCTCGGAGCCGGGCCACACACTTACGTGGATGTCTTCCCCCGCGGCGTAGAGGGCGTGGCGCGCCTGCGGCATCCAGTTCTCCCAGCAGTTGAGACCCCCGACCCGCGCCTTACCGAGGTGGTGTACGCGCAGGCCGTGACCATCGCCGTGCTCCCACACCAGCCGTTCTTCGAAGGTAGGGACGAGCTTGCGGTGGTGGCTGACGATGCCGTGGCGCGGGTCGATCGCCAGCAGCGTGCAGAACACCGTGCCGTGGGCGGGGCCGCTCCCCCGCTCGGTGATGCCGAGGTAGGTGAAGACGCCGAGGTCACGAACGGCCTCGGTGATCTGGGCCAGCTCCGGGCCGCCGATCTCGACCGCCGCGTCGAGGTAGTGCCCCTAAGCGGCCTTCTGCCGCGCGTCGTTGAACCGGGCGCCGTCCGTGCGCTCCAGCCAGAAGGGATAGCCGGAAAGAAAGGTTTCGGGAAAGGCCAACAGCTCGACTCTCTCAGCAGCCGCCTCCTCGACAAGGCCGAGCACCTTCTTGGTAGTGGTACCCGCGTCGAGCCACTTGGGGTGGGCCTGGGCCGCAGCTATCCTCATCACGTCCCCTCCTTTGCCAACCATCGTAGCTCTGGCTCTGCACGAGCGGTTGAGAGCCCTCCACTCACCGCAGCGGTGATCCGGCTAGCCCCACCCAAAGCATCAGCCATTCAATCAGCGGGGCTCCAGATCTATCCGCACCGTCAGGAGCTCGGTTCCCATCAAGCGCACGATTGCAGCGTTGAAGGGGCGGAGCCGCCGCTGGCGTTGGCGCGGGTCGTCCTCGGGGAGCAGCCGCGCGCTGCCCCGACGCCACCGGGCTCCCACTCTCACCCGCACCTGGGGATTGGCTTGGATGTTGCGGACGTAGCCCGAGCGGTAGCCGTGCTCGGCGACGATCCAGAAGGTGTCGCCGTCGAGACCGTTACCGACCGGATTGCGCCGCGGCCTGCCACTCTTTCGACCTGTCGTTTCCAGCAACGACCACCACGGTACGAAGCCCGCCACCCGAGCCACGATGGGATTGACGAAGTAGCGGGCGAGGAAGCGCGAGACCCTCCGCTTGTCCATCCCTGAGGGTCAGCTCCCCGTGAGTTCGCGCTTGGTCTCTGGGGGTGGCTCGTCGTGTGGATGGACGATGTCGTGCTCGCTCACATGGTAGACGTGGTTGTCTCCTGCGGTTTCGACGTTGAAGCCAAAGTCGTAGGTCATTGATCCGCCGATCGTCCCGCCCACCGTCACGAGCGCGAGGATGAGCAGGTCCAGCACGAGGACCACGGTGTCCGGCGACTCGTTACGTCCATCGATGAAGCGCAACGCAAGCGCCACCAGGACGATGAGGGTCATCGTGAGCATGGTCCACATGTGCGCGTTGGCCATCCGTCGGATCTGCGTGCCCTTTTGGGTGTTCAACCAGTCTGCGAACCCGGTGATCGACGTCGCAACCGAAACGACTGCGCCGACGAGCATGGTGTAACCGGCAGCGCTCCAGACCTCGTTCGCCCAAGATGCGTCCTGAAAGAGGAACGCGACGATGCTCAGGATCGGACCGATCGTGTAAGCCCCAACGGGTACGTCGGTCAGCGGGGGGTGGAATGGCTTGCCGGCAAAGCCGCGCACCCCCTTGAACTTGCGCCCCCTGAGCTCAATCGCCGGCCGAAATGAAAACTTCTTCACGATGCCCTCCTTTAGAGACTCCATGTGACCGGTTCGTAAATCGAGGTTGTGTCGATGTCACGCCGTCTCCCTTGCTGCTGAAATTGCAACGCAGCACTCGCCCTCCCGAGGGACGAGAGCAGCTTCGGAGAGGTCGTCGCCGAGCCCGCGCAGCAGCCCGTCGATGAAGGCGCGGTTCATCGAACAGACAAGCTCGCGGGACTGCTGTGCGAGCTGGTTGAAGGGGCAGTTGCGCAGCCGGAGAGTGGAATCCTGGTCCACGTACGGCTCATAGCCGTGTTCCTCTAACAACTGCTGTGCCACATCCACGATTTGCGCTCTTGGTAGGCGACGCAGGCGTTTCTGTGTCTTGACCCGGTAGCCGACCTGCTTGCCTCGGTTGTGGGCGGCTCGCTGCACCGCCGTCTGCGACGTCTCCCCGGCTTGGCGCGTTTCGAGTGCGTCGAGCAGGATCTCGCCCGAAAGGTCGTAGCGGCGAGCCGGGACCGAGATGCTGAACTCGGCATCCGATACTCGGTAGAGCTTCGGGCTCCTTCCCCGCTGCGGGGGCGCGTCCGGTGGGCGTCCGTAATGCGCTGCAAGGAGGCCCAGGGCTACCAGTTTGTCCAGGTGGAAGGCCGCGAGGTTGATCGAGGTCCCAGCCGCAGCGGCCGCTGCCTCCCGCGTTACGGGTGCGCCTCGATCCCTCACGTATTCGTAGAGGCGGCACCGTACCGGCTCGTCGAGAGCCGCCAGGGCGGCCACGTCAACAGGTCGTACCTTTTCCATGGCGCATTCATATCACCAATAATGGTTTGTGGAATGATTGGGCCCTCGTTCCTCGCTGGAGGCAGGAGAAGGGCCATAGCCTCCGGGTCCACCGCTAGCGGTGCCGCGCGCCTCTAGCGCAACTGAGTTTGGGAACCGTCCCTTTACTGATCGCTGTGGGGAGACCCGCTCCGCTCGACTTGAGCTTCGGCGTAGACGTCACGAAGCTGTTCAGTCAGTTCCGCCGCCACCTCACCACCACGAAGCCCAGCCTTGATCGCCGCCTTGACAGCTCGTCGTGGCCCCTCCCGAATAATCGCGGCGGCCGAAACCACGATTCCCGCGCCCATAGTCCACCCCGCCCCTTTTCGGATGCCCTTCCAGACCTCAGATCTTCTCTCTCTCATCTCACTCAAGGTTCGCCTCCTTCGCCCGATGATTCCTGCTCCTTCTATGGCTCTCGTTTCCGAGAAGTGGTCGCAGACCATTGACTGCCGAGACAACTGTTGTCCCGTTGTGAATGACCGCCGCCACGGTGGGGCCAAGGCCTCGAAAGGTTGCGGCTGCGCCGGTCAGGAGGTTGACGCCGACCACGATCCCGATGTTCTGTCGGACAAGGCGAAGGGCGTCGCGAGCTACTGAAACGGCTGCAGGAAGCGCAGCCAAATTGTTCTCGACCAGGACAACGTCGGCCGTCTCTCGAGCGACGGCAGTCGCACCACCGAACGAGACCGAGACGTCGGAATAGGCCAGAGCCGGCAAGTCGTTGATCCCATCTCCAACGAACGCTACGCGTCGCCCGCGACGGTGGAGTTCCTGTACCACGACCGCCTTCTCCTCGGGAAAGAGCTCGCCATGCACGTTCGCCGGAGGGATGCGGAGATGGTGTCCGACGGCCCGGGCGGTCTCCGACTTGTCGCCGGTTAGGAGGTGGATGTCCATCCCATGCCGGTCACGCAGCTCGGCTATGACCTGCTTCGCTTCCGTTCGAACGAGATCGGCGTAGGACATGACACCGCGCAGGCGGCCATCTACGGCGACGTAGATCTGGGACCGTCGAGCCCCGTCTGCCGGCGTGATGCTGGAGACCTCCACGCCGTCTCCTTCCATGAGCCGGTCACTGCCGATTAGCACGTCCGCGTCGCCGATGCGCGCGCGGACCCCGAGGCCGATGTCGTAATGCCACTGACTGCGGCGTCCCGGCGCTATCCCTCGCTCCGCGGCATAACGCATGATGGCCTCGGCTACGGGGTGCGTGAGCCGCTGCTCGGCACTGGCAGCGATTTGGAGCACTTCCCGCACGCTGACCTCCGGCGTGACTGCCGTGACGTCGAGGATTGCGGGACGGCCCTCGGTGACGGTGCCGGTCTTATCGAAAACGATCGTATCGACAGCGGCCAATTGCTCTAGGGCGCGCCCGCTGCGGATCAGAACACCCGCGTGCGCGGCGCTTGTGATCGCGGCGAGCACGGTGGTTGGGACGGAGACGCGGATGCCCGTAGCGAAGTCCGCGATAAGGATCGACGCGGCCCGTGTCGGATTACGGGTCAATACCAGTATCACCCCCGCTAGGAGGAAAGAAGGAAGGACTATCCGGTCGGCGATCTTGCCGGCGTGATTTTCGATGCGGGTATCGTGAACCGGCGCCTCACGCATGAGCTGGACAATCCGCCCGGCTTGAGTTTCGCCGCCGACCTGCTCCACCGCGATGTGGAGGTGACCTTCACGCATCAAGGTCGAGGCGTAGACGAGCTGGCCTTCTTCATGGAGCACCGGCATCGACTCGCCCGTCAGCTCGTGCTCGTCGATCAACGCTCTGCCCTCCAGCACACGGCCATCAACCGGGATGCGGTCACCCGGATAGACGACAAGCACATCGCCACGTCTGACTTGGTGGATCGGAACCTGATGACGCTCACCGCCGCGTACGACCCAGGCCGTCTCAGAGATCGAATCAAGGAGATCGAGCAATTCCCGGCGGGAAGCCCGAGCGGTTCGCTCCCGTATAGCCTCACCAACCTCTACGAGTCCGATGATCGACGCCGGCGCCAGCAGCGAGCCGCGCATAGTCGTAAGAGCAATGGCAGTGATGTCGAGAACGTCGAGGTTCAGCCGGTGATCCACGGTGAGACTTCGGTAAGCACGCCGTGCGATGGGGATAGAGGCGCTTAGCATCACCAGTGCCCCGATCGGAGCGGGAATCACAAAGCCGAACAAGCGGCCGACGAGAGCAACTGCCCCGGCTAGGCCCACGAGGACAAGTCTCGGCCGGCGCCCTTCCTGTAATGGGTGAGCAGGCTTAGTCGCAAGATCGGACGCCATTTCCGCATCCCGCAGAAGTTCCACCAGCCGTGCGCGTGCATCCCGGGGCGGTAGTGACGGCGCCCATTCGATAACCACCGATGCAGCTGATCGGATGACGCGGGCCTTGGTCACGCCCTCATCGGTTTCAGCGAGGGTGGTCAGGCGGCGCGCGTACGCCTCGTCAGTCCGTATCCGGAGTGTGCGACAGCGAAGACGACCGGGAAGCTCGTGGACAACGGTGTGTTCGGGAACGACCGAGGGGCTGTACACCTCGGTGGTGGCGGGCGTGGATGCCGCCCTCATACGTCGTCGCCGGCGTCCCCAGCGCCCCTGGGCGACGACGGTCCGGGCTGGAGCCTAGAGAAGGAATCTGCCGCGTACATCGCCAGGAGATACCACGGAGCGTCACTCAAGCGGTCGTCGCCCCGAACCAACTGGCGAAGCGATAGCAGGCCAAGCGTCAGAGGGACGAGCAGCCGAAGGTTCGCTCCAGGCACCCGGTTCCCCACAGCGCGATCGATCGCGGTGGCGGCGTCTCGGATCGTCGCCGCGGGATCTCGTGGAGGCGGCTCTGCAGCGCTCTGTCGTTTGTTGGATATCCCCAGACCATGTAGGTGCGCCTCGACGGTCGCCGTGTCCCGGGAGTCAAACCCGATAACTACGCTGGCACTATGAGGCCTGGGCTTCACGTCCACAACCTCGGGGAAGGATTCCAGGGTTTGCGCTAAGGCCGCTAACTCGGCTGATGTACGGGGGCCTCGCAACACGCGCAGCCGAATCCGTCCGGTGGTAGCGCTAGCTATTACGGGTCCTCTTGTCTGGAAGTCGCTCACGCCCAACTCCATCTTAATTGATTAGACATATCAAAAGTTTAGCCACGGTTAACACTACTGTCCAACCACGTGACCTGGAGGCGGCTTGGCCCAGACTGAGACGTGTTGGCGGCTGTCGCCTGTGAACGGCTCCCGCCTCCACCCGCTCCAGCGCTCCCGCAACCTCATCCCGGCGAGTTGTGCCATGAGGTCGAGCTCCGAGGGCCACGCGTACCGGAACGGAATCGAGAGGCGCTCGACCGTTCCGTCGACGATCTCGAAGTGATGGGACGTGAGGCGTTGCGTAGCGACGTCGATTTCGTCGAACCCCCATTTGTTCTCGCTCACCTCGAAGGCACGAATGGTTTCTCCGGGCGGGAGCCGTTGGAGCCCGGGGACGCCCACCTCGATGACGAAGCAGCCGCCGGGCTCGAGATGCGCGGCAGCGTTCCGGAAGCAGGCGACCTGGGCGGCCTGCGTCGTCAGGTTCATGATCGTGTTGAAGACCAGGTAGACGACGGAGAAGGTCCCGTCCACGGCCGTCGTCGTGAAGTCACCGATCGTCACGCCGATGTCTTCGCCGCCTGACTTCGCGCGCAGCCTCCCGACCATCGCGTTCGACAACTCGATCCCGTGCACCGGCACTCCCCGCTGCGCGAGCGGTAACGCGATCCGGCCCGTGCCGATCCCGAGCTCGAGCGCGCGTCCGCTGCCGGTGATCTCGACGAGGAGGTCGATGACCGGGTCGAGGACCGCGGGGTCGAACATCTCGGCCTCCGACTCGTCGTAGCGAGCGGCGACCCGCTCGTCGAAGTAGCCGTCGTCGTCATGCATTGCCGGAACCTACCCCGCACACTGACGCAAAGCGATGCCGGGCCCTCGCTTACCGCTCGACGAGACCGCCTAACTCCGCGAGCCCTGGCGAACGCACTGCGCACCGGTTAGGCGGACGGCGTCATAGGGGATGGTGGGCACGAGCGCTGCGCACCTCTTGACGGTAGCTCCCGTACCTGATCGTCTCGAGGACGATTAGCGTGGTCCAGATCAGAGCGAGCACGGCGAGGGCGACGAGTGCGGTCGCTTGCAGCGCGAGCGGGATGACCGCAAGGCACGCGAGACCCGCGACGGTGCGGGGCGCCGAGAAGCTCCCGGTGTTGCGCCGACGGAACGCGACGTAGGCCAGCGCGTAGAGCGCCAACCCGCCGCACAGCGCGACGGCGGGCATCTCCTTCATCGGGTTCCCGGTGTGCTCCAGCACCTTCTTGACACCAAGGGCGAAGAGCACGATGCCGGCGATCATCGGCAGGTGCAACAACGCGTAGGAGTCACGGGCGATGCGCAGTTGCTCGACCCCGACCGCTTCGTGAAAGCGTTTTTCGGCGACCAGCGCGTACACGTCGAAGTACGCCCACCACAGCATGCCGATGATCAGGATGGCGACCGCGCCGGCGGCGATCTCCGAGACGCCGAGGTCGAAGTCCCCGGCGCCGATCGCGACGATCGACTCGCCCAGGGCGATGATGAGCACCAGGCCGAAGCGCTCGGCGAAGTGCTCCGCATGCACGACCCAGCCCTCGACGCCCGCGCCGAGGACGATCCCAAAGTCGAGCACGATCGCCGCGAGCCACAGCAGGTCTCGGGCGGTCCCGTCGAACGCGAGCCCGGCGACGAGAATGAGGCCGGTGCCCGGTGCGAGTGCCCGGACGAGGCTCATGACCTGCCGCAGGAGATCCGGGTTGCCGCGCGCGGCAACGGCGAACAGCGCGACGTGGACGAGCCGAACCATCAGGTATCCCAAGCCCCACGCCAGCGTGTCCTCGCCGAACGCCCCAGGCGTCGCGATCGCGGCGATCCCCATGCCGACCATCGCCGCGAACATCACGACCCGGGTGAGCACGAGCTCGGGATCGACGGTACTCGTCAGCCACGCGTACCCGGACCAGGCCCAGTACAGCGGGACGAGCACGAGCATCCCGTGCAGCAGGCCGGTGAACGTAGGGTCGCCGGCCATTCCCGACGTGACCTTGGTCAGCGCGAAGACGAAGACAAGGTCGAAGAACAGCTCGAGCGGCGACACGCGCGCCTCGACACCCTCCTCGCGCAGAATCCGTCGGCTCGGCGGCGTAACAGCCTCAGCAGTCACGCTGCCGACGGTACCTCGGCGTTGGGCGCACATTCCACGGGTTCAGCTCGATGCAGTCATGACAACGGTGGGAGAAGGTCAGGGGTCGGGACGTCGCAGGCGCCCGGCCCGCCGATCACGGGCGGTTTTGGCACGGTGGCACGACCAGCAGCGCGGCCTCAAGTTTCCTGTGGAGTTGGGGCCGCCCGATACGCGCGGCACCTGGTGATCGAACTCGGTCCTGAAGCGGTTGCCGCAGTCGGTGCAGAGGACCCCGTTGAACCCGGGCCCCTCGCCCAGCTCGAGCGCGACCCGCAGCTCGATCGAGATGTCTCGTGACCAGCGCTTGAACTGTCTGAGGTCCTTGCCGTCGTAGAAGACGCCGTTTAAAAAGGCATCCTTGGCGATCTGCTTGGCCACCCCTGGTGCGACCGGCCCGACGCCGGGGATCTTGCAGACCTCGCCCGCGCGCACATCGGTCCAGCCCCTCTTGGCGACCTCGTGGCTCACCAGCACGACCAGCTCGGGGCGCTTGGCGCGCCCGCTGCCCAAGCCCGCCAGCAGCGACGCGTAGGCGTCGGCGAGATGGCGGTGGAAGGGCTCGTCGGCGCCTGCGCCCTTGGCCTTGCGGGCGAGTCGCTGCCCCTCGGCCTCGGCCCGCGCCACGATGGGTGCACCGACGTGGGGCTCGAGCTCGATGTGGATGTGCATCATGCCGAGCTCGCCGCGGTGGCTGTGGGCCCTGCGGGCGGCATGTTGACGGGCGCCGAGATCACGATGCTGCTCGGCCTCGAGCTTCTTCTGACGCGCCTTGTCCTTGAGCACGTGGAATGACTCCTCCTGAGCAATCGTCACCAGCTCTGCAGCGGTACCGGGAGCCGACTCTTCGGCGGCTGCGATCTCGACGGCTTGATCGAGTGAGATGTCCCCCTGCTGGAGGGCCGCGCTCAGCTCTTCCGATGCCGCCATCACCCTGCCCGTGGCGACCACGCTCTTGGCCTTGCCGACCGACGAGCCGGTCACCCGTGCCAGCTCCGCAGAGTCGTCGAGCTTGTGGGACAGCGCCGCGATCCCGAACGCGACCAGCTTTTCGGCCCGGGCGTATGCGGCCATCAGCTCGCGCGCGGCCGCGGTCGTAAGGAGCTCGGGTTCGAGGTTTGCGTTCTCCTTTTCGAGCCCTTCGATGGCAGCCAGGATGTCCGTTCCCATGCCATCATCATGACGCGGGGGTACGACACGAATCGGCTCTAGCCGGTCGACTTGGCGAGGACGAACGTTGCCAGAAACCGCGTAATGACTACGCTGCGCTTCGCTTCAGCGATCAGGCTCGCGCGCCTCTCGTAGCTGGCCAGGGGCCAACTTGACTGCAGCAGTCTGGTGCAGAACTCGATGGGCTGTTCGGGAGGGCGTATCGACGGTGGAGTGGACGAGTCGAAAACAGATGAGAGAACTCGTCTCACGGTGGCGCTCGGTCAGGTGCCGACGTAGGCCGCGAGGTGCTCGCCGGTGAGGGTGGCGCGGGCGCCGACGAGGTCGGCGGGTGTGCCCGCGAAGACGATCCGGCCGCCGTCGTGGCCGGCGCCGGGGCCGAGGTCGATGATCCAGTCGGCGTGCGCCATGACCGCCTGGTGGTGCTCGATGACGATGACCGACTTGCCCGAGTCGACGAGCCGGTCGAGCAGGCCGAGCAGCTGCTCGACGTCGGCGAGGTGGAGGCCGGTGGTCGGCTCGTCGAGGACGTAGACGCCGCCCTTCCCGGCCATGTGGGTGGCCAGCTTGAGCCGCTGCCGCTCGCCGCCGGACAGCGTGGTGAGCGGCTGGCCGAGGCTGAGGTAGCCGAGCCCGACGTCGGCGAGCCGGTCGAGGATGGCGTGCGCGGCCGGCGTGCGCGCCTCGCCGGCGCCGAAGAACTCCTCGGCCTCGGTCACCGACATCGCGAGCACCTCGCTGATGTCGCGGCCACCGAGACGGTATTCCAGCACCGATGCCTGGAACCGCTTGCCCTCGCACTCTTCGCAGGTGATGGCGACGCCGGCCATCATCGCCAGGTCGGTGTAGATGACCCCGGCGCCGTTGCAGTTGGGGCAGGCGCCCTCGGAGTTGGCGCTGAACAGCGCCGGCTTCACGCCGTTGGCCTTCGCGAACGCCTTGCGGATCGGGTCGAGCAGTCCGGTGTACGTCGCCGGGTTGCTCCGTCGCGAGCCGCGGATCGCGCCCTGGTCGATCGACACCACACCCGCGCCGGCGGGGATCGACCCGTGCACGAGCGAGCTCTTGCCGGAGCCGGCGACGCCGGTGACGACGACAAGCACCCCGAGTGGGATGTCGACGTCGACGTCGTGCAGGTTGTTCGTGTCGGCGCCGCGGATCTCCAGCGTGCCGGTGGGCGTCCTCACCGCCTCTTTGAGGCGGGCCCGGTCGTCGAGATGGCGGCCGGTGATGGTGCCGCTGGCCCGTAGCCCCTCGACCGTTCCCTCGAAGCAGACGGTGCCGCCCCCCGCACCGGCGCCGGGGCCAAGGTCGACGACATGGTCGGCGGTCGCGATCGTCTCCGGCTCGTGCTCCACGACAAGCAGCGTGTTCCCCTTGTCCCGGAGCCGCAGCAGCAGGTCGTTCATCCGCTCCACGTCATGGGGGTGAAGGCCTATGGTCGGCTCGTCGAAGACGTAGGTGACGTCGGTGAGCGAGGAGCCGAGGTGGCGGATCATCTTGGTGCGCTGTGCCTCGCCGCCCGAGAGGGTGCCCCACGGCCGGTCGAGCGAGAGGTAGCCCAACCCGATCTCCGCGAACGAGTCGAGGAGGTGTTGCAGCCCGGTGAGCAGCGGGGCCACCGACGGCTCGTCGAGGCCCCGGACCCAGCCGGCCAGGTCGCTGATCTGGATCGAGCAGACGTCGGCGATGTTCTTCCCCTTGATCTTCGAGGACCGGGCCTCCTTGCTGAGCCGGGTGCCGTCGCAGTCGGGACACGTCGTGAACGTCACCGCCCGCTCCACGAAGGCGCGGACGTGCGGCTGCAGCGCGTCGACGTCCTTGGACAGGAACGACTTCTGGATCTTCGGGATCAGCCCCTCGTAGGTCAGGTTGATCCCGTCGACCTTGATCTTGGTCGGCTCCTTGTAGAGCAGGTCGTGCAGTTGCTTCTTGGTGTACCTGCGGATCGGCTTGTCCGGGTCGAAGAAGCCGCAGCCGCGGAAGATACGGCCGTACCAGCCGTCCATGGTGTAGCCGGGGATCGCGAGAGCGCCTCGTTGAGCGACAAGCTGTCGTCGTACAGCGCAGACAGCTCGAAGTCGGTGACCGAGCCCATGCCCTCGCAGCGCGGACACATGCCGCCGAGCCGGTTGAAGGTGGCCTTCTCGGTCTTCGTCTTGCCGGCGCCGCGCTCGACGGTGATCGCACCGCTGGCCTTCACCGAGGGGACGTTGAACGAGTGCGCGTTGGGCGAGCCGATGTGCGGCTGCCCGAGCCGGCTGAACAGGATGCGCAGCATCGCGTTGGCGTCGGTGGCGGTGCCGACCGTGGAGCGGGGGTTGGAGCCCATCCGCTCTTGGTCCACGATGATCGCGGTCGTCAGCCCTTCGAGCACGTCGACCTCGGGCCGCGCCAACGTCGGCATGAAGCCCTGCACGAAGGCGCTGTAGGTCTCGTTGATCAGCCGCTGCGACTCCGCGGCGATCGTGCCGAACACCAGCGAGCTCTTACCCGAGCCGGAGACGCCCGTGAACACCGTCAGCCGGCGCTTCGGGATCTCGACGCTTAGGTCCTTGAGGTTGTTCACGCGCGCGCCCTTCACGCGGATCAGATCGTGGTTGTCCGCGACGTGCGGCGCAGGCGACTGCGTGTCCGTCCTCGTGGCCTTGCTCATCGTGTCTCCATGTGTTGGGCCGGGCCGCCTCGCGGTCTCCGTCGGCGTCGCCTGCCTCGATCTAACCAGCTTCGAGAACTACCTCTTAGCTGTTGCCGGCACACGTGTCTTGAGACCACAAGCCGCGATCCTCTTTTCTTGCTTCCCGCTGGAGTTGGACGAACAGGTCCGCGTGGCGGACGTTCGGCGGATAGGTATAGACCGCCGCGTAGCCGTTCACGACTAGCCGGGCGTTCGCCATCTCCTCGCCGAGGTAGACGTAACGAAGGATCCTGTCGTATTGATCGGCCTCCTCGACGTCCTTGATGAGCGTGACCTCGGAACCTTCCAGCAACGCTGCGGTGGCGGCGGAAGCTTCCTTGCCGTAGCACTCGACCGGCGAGTTGGGCTTTACCGATTCGGGAGTGTCGATGCCGACCAGCCGCACGTCGTACCGCTGTCCGACCTCCGCGGCCCCCGCTCCGGGTCCGTCCCTTCGTTCGATGATCTGGACCTCGATGGTGTCCCCGTCGATCACCCTGGTGACCGTTGCCCGCTCGAACCCTTGCGGTTCCTGCGCCAGGGTTGCGGGGGCCTGACGGCTGAGATCGACTGCATGGCCACCGCAAGCCACCAGCGCCGCGCACAGGAAAGAGACCACAAAGCGTCTGGGCATCCACTCAGGCTAAGGCGCGACTACGACCGCAACGTGGCCCGCGCCATGCGAACCGCGATCCGGTTGGATCAACCCTCCGGAACGATGGTTCCGCTCATCGACTCCCCGTGGACGGTGCAGAGAAAGGAGATCTCCTTGTCGGGAGCTTCAAACGTCACGGTCTTGGATTGCCCACCCTCAACCGTGCCGCTGTCGAAGCCACCCTCGTCGCTCGTAAAGGTGTGGGGATTGTCGCCGTCGTTGGTGAACTCGACCGTGACCTGCCCGCTCGAGGGCACCTCCAGCTCAGCTGGCTCAAAAGAGTTGTCGACCGCGGACAAAGAGATGCTCGAGCCCCCCTCGTCCTCTCCTTCGGCTCCACCTCCGTCATCGCCACCGCACGCGGCGAAGAGCACAGCGGCAAACGCCACAACCGTAGTTATTCGAAGAATCCAAAGGTGACGACTCCGCATCTTTCCTCCTTGTCGAGATCCAGCCGGCGAGGTGCAGGCTAGCCGCTGGCAAGATCAACGTGAAAGGGAGTCGCTGTTGTTACGCCGGACCATCCACTTCGGGCGACGGTGCGGCCGCGCTTAGTCTCGTGATCTCCCACCAACCAAGGAGAACGACATGCCAGAAGCCGTCATCGCCGCTGTTGCTCGGACCCCGATAGGCCGCGCCAGGAAAGGATCGCTGGCAGACGTCCGCCCCGACGACCTGATGGCGTTCGCAATCCAAGAGACCTTGAAGAAGGCCCCCGAGGTCGACCCAGGAGAGATCACCGACGTCATGATCGGGTGCGGCTTTCCCGAGCAGAAACAGGGCATGAACCTGGGACGGCGGGCGGCATTGCTCGCGGGCCTGCCGGAGCATGTTCCCGGAGCCACGATCAACCGCTTCTGCGCGTCGAGCCTCCAGACCATCCGCATGGCGTTTCACGCGATCAAGGCTGGAGAGGGCGACGTCTATCTCGCAGGAGGCGTGGAGTCGATCTCGCAGGTCGACGGCTACCCCAAGGACACCGAAGAGCTCCATCCCAAGCTGTTCGGCGACGACGCCGAGATCGCGAACGTCTACATCCCGATGGGGCTCACGGCAGAAAACGTCGCCGAACGCTACGACGTCAGCAGGGACGAGATGGACCGCTTCGCTCAGCGAAGCCAGGAGCGCGCCGTGGAAGCCCAAAGGTCCGGTTTCTTTGACCGCGAGCTCTCTTCCTATCCCACAGCCGAGGGGACGGTCGTGGAGGCAGACGACGGCCCCCGGCCCAGCTCGACGCTTCAGAAGCTTCAGGCACTCGACCCCGCGTTCAGACCCGACGGGAAGGTGACGGCAGGCAACTCGTGCCCTCTGAACGACGGTGCCGCCGCCGTCCTCGTCGTAAGCCAGGAACGGGCGCGCCAGTTGGGGCTGAAGCCCCTGGCGAGGATCGTCGCGTCATCGGTGTCGGCGGTGGCGCCTGAGATCATGGGCGTGGGACCCATCGAGGCGGTGCGCAAGGTGCTGAAGCAGGCGGGGATGTCCATCGACGACATCGACATCATGGAGCTGAACGAGGCGTTCGCGGCCCAGGTGCTCCCGGTCTGCCGGGAGGTTGGGATGGATCCGTTCGACGACCGCTTCAACCCGAACGGCGGAGCCATTGCGCTGGGGCATCCCTACGGGATGACGGGGGCCAGGATCATGAACACCCTGCTCAACGGGCTCGCCACCACTGATGGCACCGTTGGGCTCGAGACCATGTGTGTGGGCGGGGGGCAGGGCATGGCCATGATCGTGGAGCGCCTGAGCTAGCCCCCTCAGGCCGGTGCCGTCGGCGCCGCTCACCGAAATCCCGAGCAGGAATGTGAACATTTAGAGCCAATCTTCCGGTAGCTTGCTCGAATTCAGGTGGGCGCTCACTCTCGTCCGTGGGGATGGGGTCTCGGGGGTGCCTCAGGGGAAAGGACACGTGATCTTCGTGCGCTCAAGAGCTTCTCGGATCCGACCGCTTTCCGCAGCCTTCTTCACGATCGCGTTGATCGGCAGCCTCCTGTCGTTGCCCGCGACTACCTCGGCGCAGCAGCAGACGGGGGCGACCACGGGGGCGGGCGACACCAGTGACCTCCCCACCAGCTCGTCGAGACCTGCGGTGCCCGCGTACACGGCGCCGGGCTCCAACTTGGTAAGGATCGCGGCCGGTGCGTTCGATCCTCTCGACAAGCTGGCGCCGAGCCTCATCCAGGGCGTCGCCATAGACGACCTTGCACCCAACGATCCCGTCTACTGGCTCGTGCAGGTGAAGGACAACGACGCCGTCCCAGACGCGGTCACGGCGATCAGGGACTCCGGAGCCTCCATCGCAGGCGTCGTTCCAGAGCGCACCTACTTCGTTCGGGCGACGCTGCAGCAACGGGCAGCCTTCGACGCCTCGGATGCAGTGCGCTGGAGTGGCCTCTACCAGCCGGGCTGGAAGTTCGCACCCAGGACCTCTGAGCTTCCCGGCCTTCTGGATCTCGAGGGCCCCCAGACCTACCGCGTTTGGGTGTTCGATACGGAGCCGAACGTAGACGCAGTTCGGAACCAGGTGGCCTCGCTCGGCGGCGTGACGCTCGTCTCGCCGGGCAGCGACAAGGTCTTCACGGTCCGGGCCTCGGCCGACCAGATCCCCGCCATTGCCGGAATCCAGGGCGTCGAGTGGATCGGCGTCCCGAGCCAGGCAGTGCCGCTCAACATGAACGCCCGGTGGGTGACCGACACCGGGATCCGCGACGTCTACGCGGCCGCCAAGGTCGGCCGCCTTACAGGTGAGGGGCAGACCGCCGGCGTGGCGGACACGGCCATCAACTACGTGACCGACCCGAACAACAAGGCCCAGGCCTACTTCAGGGACTGCGCTTCGGGGAACCTCAACTGCAAGCTTGCCGACTACACCCAGAAGGTCGCCGGCAGCAGCAGAAACGCTCTCAACACCGTCGCAAACAACCAGACGAATCACCGCAAGATGGCGGCCTACTTCGACATCGGCGAGTCCGGTGCGGTACCGCCCGACGCAGGATCGCATGGCTCGCACGTCGCCGGCTCGGTCACCGGCGACATCGGCGCCAACGGGACGTGGCAGCGTGCCGACGGCATGGCCCCAGCGGCCCGCCTCGTGCACCAGAACATCTCGACTCTGTCGGGTGGACTGAGGCTGCCCCAGGACTCCTACGACCTGCTGGCCCAGGCCTACAGGCCCCGCGACCCTGGCGGCGTGCCGAGGCGATACAACCCCGACGACTACAAGAACTACGTGCCGAACGAGGATGCGCGCACGCACAACAACTCCTACGGGCTGATCGTGCCCCTCATCGACTTGGAGGACGCCAACCGCTTCGATGAGTTCATCTGGGAGCACGAGGACATGATCCCGTCCGTGTCGGCCGGAAACTCCGGGCCACGACCCGCCACCATAGGGTCTCCCTCGGTGGCCAAGAACATCCTGTCCTCGGCGGCGTCGGCCAACGGACGTCAGCCGATGGTGTCGATCGACTCGCTGGCATCGTTCTCGTCGCACGGACCGACCGCCGACAGCCGGATCGGTCCCACGGTCGCAACGCCCGGCCAGATCGTCATCTCGGCCAAAGGCGGCGGCGCCGACGAAGAGCACACCCTTCAGGGCACGTCGATGTCCTCCCCGGTGCTCACGGGCCTCGCGACCTTGATGCGTCAGTACTTCTGGGACGGCTACGGCCCTGCCAACGGCAAGGGCTTCGGTGAGGGCGCCGCAAATGTGGAGCGCCGGCACAATCCTTCTGCAGCGCTCATCAAGGCGATCTTCGCCAACGGCGCCGAGCGCATGAAGGGCTACTACACCGGCGACGACGGCAGCAACCGCGCCGAGGACGGCAAGTGGCCGAGCTACGGCCAGGGCTTCGGGCTCGTAAACCTGGACAACTCCCTGTTCTTCGAGGGCGACGACCTGAACACCTGGTACCACGACGTGTGGCGCGCCGACGAGGAAGCCTTCGAAGTGCTGTCGACCGATCGCGAGCGCACCTATGAGCTGCAGGTTGAGGCGGGCAAGCCGTTCGACGTCAGCATGGTCTACACCGACGCGCCCAACGCGCTCCCAGCGGGAACCCCCGCAATCGTCAACCAGGTCGACATGACGGTGACGGGGCCCGGACCCGACGGTCAGGTCTACTTCGGCAACAACTTCAACTCTGAGAGCAACCCAGAGGTCGACGAGGCGGAGACCATTCCCGGCCCGCCGGACGCCGACCCCCTGAACGCCCGCATCAACAACGCGAACAACCTCGAGGAACGGATCCGGATCGCGGATCCCCAGCCCGGCACCTACACCATCACAGTGTCGGCGCCGCTGATTCTCGACGGCCCCCAGGGCTTCGCGCTTGCCGCGAGCGGCGCACTAACGGGAGAGGGCGCGCCCGCCAGGGGCCCGGGTCTGCTGCCCGACCAGGACGGCCCCCCGACCATCTCCAACGTCGAGATCACTCCGGTCACGGCCGACACGGCCTGGGCGACCTGGAGGACCAGCGAGCCCACGACCGGAGAGGTCGTCGTGACCGGCGCCGGACGGACCGACTCCTTCGTCGACAGCTACAACGTCGACCGAAAGGATAACGACGGCAGCCGGGAGGACGGTTTCGACGGGATGGAGGAAGGACCGGTCGAGACCAGCGAGGAGTACGGCGACAAGCCCATGCTTGGCACCCGACACGAGGCCCTGATCACGGGCCTGCAAGGCGGCATCACCTACCAGACCTCGATAAGAGCGAAGGACCGCGGAGGCATCACGGCAGAGGCGCCCGGGGGCCCGCTCGAGACCGGCCTCGACAAGTTCGGAGTGGCAGCCCCCGATGTTGGACAGTTCTACGAAGGCGAAGGAGACGGCCGGCGGGGTGATGAGCCGGTCGGCACGCAGATGTACGTGGGCAAGCTCGACTCGGAGACGGGCGCCCTCGGAGCGTTCATGTTCAGGCTGCCCGGAAGCGTCGACCCCAGCAGGATCACGGGGGCCGCGGTCCAGCTCCAAAGCTGGCACGACATCACCCAGACCTACCAGGACGATGCTCGCTACGTCGTAGACCTCCTGGACGAGAGCGTCGAGCCCGAGTGGCGCACGCAGAACTACCGTCGGATCCGCGAGGCCAAGCAGCTGGCCCGCCTCAATCCCACGATGGCGGACCGGGTTGGCGGAGGCGTTCCCTACACCTATGCGTTCGACTGCGAGCAGCTAGGCCAGCTCAAGACGACTCTCGACGACGACGGTGAGGAGCGCAAGGCCGCCTTCAGGGCGCTCGGCCTGCCGGGCTGGGAGGAGGAATCGCTGTTCTCCTACGACATCGGCTTCAACCGGAGGTCGCGCGGCCCGATCCAGAGGCCGAAGCTGGTCCTCTACCTCGACGACGGCAGCGGGGGCCAGACCGACCCCTTCCCGTGCGACCCCAACACTGCGGCGCCCACGATCTCCGACATCACGGTTGCGCCGACCGAGGCAGGCAAGGAGACCGGTTCGGTCGTCACGTGGCGTACCGACGTCTCGTCGGATTCGCTGGTTCTCTTCAGGGAGCAAGGCACCAGCGACTGGATCGAGGTCGGATCTCCTGTGAGGACCACTCACCACATGGTCGAGGTCAAGAACCTCAATCCCGACAAGGAGTACGAGTTCGCGGTGCGCTCGGCCGCCTGCAACGGCGAGACAACCACCGACACGAACGGCGGGCAGGGCTACCAGTTCTTCCTGCCGCCGCCGCCCCAGCCGGGCCCCCGGACGCAGATCAGCGAGACCTACACCTTCGATCAGGGTGACGAGGGCTGGACCACGGAGAGCAAGTCGGCGAACCCGTTGGAGCCGCCGTGGCAGCGAAGGCCGGAGGGCCACAACAACTCGCCGAACGCGTTCCGCAAGGAGCCCTACACGGACGAGGCGGACGAGCGGCTCATCTCGCCCGCGATCGACTACACCGGCGGCGACGCCCTTGCGTCGGTGGAATTCTTCCTGTCGATCGACACCGAGCCGGAGTTCGATTTCCTCTACGTCGACTACTCGACCGACGGAGGCACCGAGTGGGTGACCGCGGAGGCGTTCGACGGCCAGAACGAGAGCTATCCAGCATTCGACAAGAAGGAGGTCCTGTTTAAGGCACCCGCGGGACCGCTGAAGATCCGCTTCAGGTTCGTGAGCGACGAGCTGATCTCGTCGCCCCTCTTCAACGGTGTTGCGGTCGATGACGTCTCGCTCGGCAGACGCCCGGCCCCCGCCCAGGAGGATCCGACACCACGTCTGACCGAGGGGGCACCGCCGGTGTCGGCGGGCGCCGAGGGCCTGAACCCGCCGGCGACCAGAGCGAAACCGACCCAGGCCGATCTGAAGGCAGGAACGGCCCTGTGCGCCCCGGCGACCGGGGGCGGGACCGACCCGGATCCCGACCCGGATCCCGACGCTCGGTCACCCAGAGACATCACTCTGGATGCCTCCAAGAACCGAGTGCGTTACCCCAACGGCTTCCAGCTCAGCGGGACGATCGACTCACGCGACGCCGACGCTCCCCAGGAGTGCACCAACGGCGTGGTTGTCGACATCCGGCGGGATGTGGTCGGCGGCGACACCAGGTACAGGTCGTTCAGGACTGCAACCACAGGGGAAGGGGGCGGCTTTGTGGTCGAGGTAGAGCGCTCGGACCGAAGCGCGAGCTACGTGGCAAAGGTGCCGAGGAATTCTCAATGCGCGGCCGCCTCTTCGAACATCGAGTATGTGCTGGTCAGCAAGCAGACCACGATCCAGCTGTCCGACCGCCGGGTCGACAAGGGTGACACGGTCAGGATCACCGGGAAAGTGCAGCCGTGCGGCCCACCGGACGACCCCCAAGCCGACCACCCCGGCGACCCGGTGTTCCTGTACAAGCGGATTGACGGCGAGTTTGCTGAAGTCGGCAGCAAGGAGACGAACGCCCAGTGTGAGGCAAGCTTCAAACGCACGATTCGGCGGGATTCCGTCTTCAAGATCAAGTCCTCAAAGAGCGATGATGATCACGAGGCCGGGGCCTCGCGTGCCAAAGCCGTGGAAGTCAACGGCGGCTGATCGCGGGCAGGAACAAGGAAAAGGCGGCCCCCCAGTGGGGGCCGCCTTTTCATACCGTTGACCGTGACCCCTCCCCAATGAAGCGCACCGTGGTTTTGCTCGCCGCAATCGTTGTGGTGGCCGCGGTGGGGTTGGCTCTGCTGCTAGCCAACAAGGACGACACGAGCACCGACAAACAGTCGCGCCCGGGCGCGCGCGAGACAACCCCGGGAGACATCGCCACGGCCACCCCGCCAGACGCTACGCCCAAGGACCGCGAGCCAAAGACTCCGGCGCCGGGCGACCTCGCCGACATCGAGTCGGCTGCCGTTCGATCCGAAGGAAACGAGATCGTCTTCGAGGCCCTCATGGGCAGCGAGGTCCCCGTCGAGCTGAAGAATCAGTCGATGAGCTGGCGGTGGGAGATACGACAGGAAGACACGACCGCATGGATTCTGTCGGCGAGCCTCGACATCGGTCCGAACGCAACCATCTTTAATCCCCGGACCAATGAAGGAGGGGGCACGGTAGACGGCAGCTTCCCCGGAGAGATCGAGCGAAACGGGAACTCCTTGATCGTCCGTATGGTCCCAAGCAAGCTCCCCAGCTTTCCCGACGACTTCGAGTGGAGACTGACAACGAGGCTTGTCGGTCGCGAGACGGACGGCGGCGAGGTGGCCGAGGACTCCGCTCCCGAAAATGGTTTTGGGCGGTTCACGGGGGACTGAGCGCCACCCCGGAGGCACCGTCCGCCGCTCTTGCTAGCCCCTCGAGTCCTGCTTGAGCGCGGTGTCGATCGCGGCGGCCGAGGCGAAGGTCATGAACCGCAGATCGCCTTGCAAGGTCGGGTCCACGTCGAGCATGTAGTTGTCCGCGGTGGTGAACGCAGCCTTGACGAGGCCGGCCCACTTCTTGGTGATCCGGGCCCGCTCTTGCTCGTTCGTGTCAACGATGGCGAAGTTCCACGCCCGCCAGTTCTCGGCTCTGATCTGGCCTAGGGGAGCCCCTCCGGGTCCCTGGATCCCGAACCTGATCTTGCCGAAGACGTTCTCCTGCACGATCTCGCCGGCCGGCCGCCCGTCCCCATGTGACACCAGCACCCGGGACCTCACGAACTTACGGGGTCTGGTCATCCGCATGACCGCCACCCCAGACTCCTCGTAGAGCCCGTAGTGGTGCGTGAGGTACTGATCGAGCTTCGAGAAGAAGCGCAGAACCTTCCTCAGAGCGCTCTGGCCCTCCTGGCGGATCACTCCGATGTCATTGCCGTCTTCGTCACGAATGTGGTACTCGTTCGTGACCTCGATCAGCTTGCCCTTCTGGTTCACGAAGATCCGGTTGTAGCTCAGTAGGTTCGACATGGCTGGAACCTTAGTGGAAAGTGGCGGTGCACTCCACCTCCTGCTTCTTCCGGTGGCTGGCCCTGGGTGGCGTGCGGCCCTTCCGGTGACCGTCCTACCGGAGTAGTGTGGCCCCGGCCTTTAGCGTTAGATTCTGGGTCCTGGGTTAAGTAAGGGGGAACATATGGCTGAGATCGTGTTGGACAGCGTGACCAAGCGATACGCCGGCGACACGCTTGCGGTGAGCGACCTGGACCTCGATATCCGTGATGGCGAGTTCATGGTGTTCGTGGGTCCCTCAGGGTGCGGAAAGACCACGGCTCTCCGAATGATCGCCGGGCTCGAGGCGATCACGGAAGGCGAGATACGGATCGGCGATCGGATCGTAAACGATGTCGCTCCCAAGGACCGGGACATCGCCATGGTGTTTCAGAACTACGCGCTCTATCCGCACATGACCGTGTACGACAACATGGCTTTCGGCCTCAAGCTCGCCAAGACGGACAAGAGCGAGATGGACAAACGAGTCAAGGAAGCCGCAGGGATCCTGGGCCTCGAGGAGTTCTTGAACCGAAAGCCGAGGGCCTTGTCGGGAGGTCAGCGTCAGCGCGTTGCAATGGGACGTGCCATCGTTCGCAATCCGCAAGCGTTCCTGATGGACGAGCCGCTGTCGAATCTCGATGCCAAGCTTCGGGTGCAGATGAGGGCCGAGATCGCTCGAATCCAGGACGATCTCTCGGTGACCACCGTCTACGTGACACACGACCAGGTCGAGGCCATGACCATGGGCGACCGGGTGGCCGTGATCAGAAAGGGAGAGCTGCAGCAGGTCGGGAGCCCTACCAACTTGTTCGGCCAACCCAAGAACCTCTTCGTCGCCGGCTTCATCGGAAGCCCGTCGATGAACATCGTGGCGTCGAGGCTCGAGCAGGCCAACGGCAGCATTAAGGTCAACATCGGGGGCCAGCAAGTGACTCTTGACGACCAGGCAACCTCGCGACGCCCGGATCTCAAGAGCTACGCGGGCAAAGAGGTCATCGTTGGCATCCGCCCGCAAGACCTCGAAGACGCGTCGCTCGCCTCGGATGCGCCCCAGCACTGCAGGCTGCGAGCGAAGGTCGACCTGGTTGAGGCTCTCGGCACCGAGACCCAGATTCACTTCGCGGTCGATGCTCCTGCGGTTGTAACGGAAGACATCAAGGAGCTCGCAGCAGACGTCGGCGCCGATCAGCTCCAGAGGCTCCAGGAGCGGGCGGAGGAAGGACGCAATGAGTTCGTCGCTCAGCTCGACCCGAAGAGCCGCGTGAAGAATGGCGAGCAGGTCGAGCTCGTAGTCGATACGTCGCAGATGCATTTCTTCGACCCCAAGACGAGCCTTGGGATCTACGGAGACGGCAAGTAGGCAGCAGTTAATCAGCAAGCTAGAGCAGAAGGGGGACGTTTCGATGACCGAACGACGCAGGTATCTGATTTGGGGGATGTTCTTGGCGCTGGTGATGGTGTTGTCGGCCTGCGCGGGCGGGGACATCGAAGAAGGCGGGGATGATGGAGGCGACACCGAGGGCGGCGAGGCCATCCAGGTCGCTGCGGTGTGGACGGGGGAAGAGCAGGCGAGCTTCGAGGCAGTTCTCGATGCCTTCACCGAGGAGACCGGCATAGACGCGACCTACAAGTCCACCGGCGACGATGTCGGCGCGTTCCTCGGAACCCAGATCGAGGGCGGCAACCCTCCGGATGTCGCCATGCTCCCGCAACCAGGGTTGCTTCGCGACCTCGCGGCGGACGGGTCCCTGAAGGAGGTTGGAGAAGAGGCGGCTCAAGGCCTCGAAGACAACTACGCGCCGGTGTGGACCGAGCTGGGCTCCCAGGACGGGACCCTCTACGGCGTCTACTTCAAGGCCGCCAGCAAGTCGACTTGGTGGTACAACACGTCGGTCTTCGAGCAAGCAGGGGTCGAGGCCCCTTCCGACTGGGACGAGATGCTCGAGACCGCCCAGACCGTCAATTCCTCGGGAACTCCGTGGGTGTCGATGGGTGGGGCCGACGGTTGGACGTTGACCGACTGGTTCGAAAACATCTACGTAAGGACTGCAGGACCCGAGATGTACGACCAGCTCGCGAACCACGAGATCCCCTGGACCGATGAATCGGTGATCACCGCGCTGGAGACCTTCGGGGAGCTCGTCGGTGATGAGAGCAACCTCGCGGGCGGCACTTCCGGAGCCCTTCAGACCGACTTCACCACCTCGGTGACGCAAGTCTTCTCCGATCCGCCGGAGGCAGCAACCGTCTATGAGGGTGACTTCGTCGCAGGCGTGATCACCGGTGAGACCGGCGCAGAGGCCGGGACCGACTTCGATTTCTTCGACTTTCCCTCGATCGACGGCTCCGAGCCGGCAGCGATCAGCGGCGGAGATGTCGCGGTGGCCCTAACCGACAGCGAGAGTGCTCAGGAGCTGTTGACCTTCTTGACTACGCCGGAGGCAGCGCAAGCGTGGGCGGAGCGAGGTGGATTCATCTCGCCGAACGAGTCGATGGACACGGCGGTGTACCCGGACGACAACACGCGCCAGATCGCCGAGGCGCTTTTGTCCGCTGAGGTCATCAGATTCGACATGTCCGACCTCCAGCCGGCCGAGTTCGGCGGCACGGTCGGGAAGGGCCTGTTCCTGCGCTTCCAGGACTTCTTGAAGAATCCAGACGACCCAGAAGCCATAGCCAAGGCGCTTGAGGAGGACGCAGCCGCAGCCTTCAAGGAGTAGACCGAAAGGAGGACTAAACGATGGCTGCAACTGCGGCCGAAGTTCGCACGAACGTCGGCACGAAGACCAAGGTCAAGGTCAAGCCCCCTCCCGGGGGGGCGAGGAAGTGGGTCGCGGTAGCTTTTTTGATCCCGGCCCTGGTGCTGCTCGGAGCAATCGTTATCTATCCGACGGTCGACACGATCGTGCAGAGCTTCCAAAACGACGATCGCACGGCCACCGTCGGGCTCCAGAACTACGAAACGGTGGTCAAACGGGACAGCACGCTCGCGGCGATCAAGAACAACGCGATCTGGGTACTTACGGCGCCCGCGATCATCACTGGATTGGGACTTATCTTCGCGATTCTGACCGAGCGTGTCCGTTACTCCACGGCCATAAAGATCATCGTGTTCATGCCGATGGCGATCTCGTTCCTTGCAACGGGCGTCATCTGGCGGGTGATGTATGACGACTCGACCGAACTCGGCTTTATCAACGCCGGAATTAGAGGGGCCACCAATATGGTGGGGGCCGGAGCAGGCCCTTATCCCACTGCAGAGGCGCTTCCCGACGCGCCTCTGCAAAAAGCCGAAGGTGGTGCCGTCGTCACGAAGGACGCCTTCGAAGCCGGCGACGTAGCTCACCTCGGGCTGGTCGGCCTCACCGAGGCCGATCTGCCGGAGGAGGCGGTCCAGGCTGCGGAGCCTCAAGCCGGACAGGGGCTTGGAGTAGTGGTGTGGAGGGACTTCACCCCCGGAGGGGGCGAGCCCGGTGTGGTCGACCAGGGAGAGCTAGGTATGCCGGGAGCGACGGTCGAGGTCCTCAACGCAGACGGTCAGGTCGTCACCAGCACGACAACCGGTGCCGACGGCAGCGCGGTGATCGAAGATCTCGAAGGCGGTGGTCCCTTCAAAACACGGCTTGCCGCTTCCAATTTCGATCAAGGCTTCACGGGGATCGAGTGGTTGGGGTCGGCCCTCGTCACGCCGGCGATCATCGGAGCGTTCTCGTGGATGTGGGCCGGCTTCGCCGTGGTGGTGATCGGTGCCGGTCTCGCGGCGCTGCCTCGAGACGTCCTCGAAGCTGCGCGCGTCGATGGAGCGAACGAGTGGCAGACGTTCAGGCACGTGACTTTGCCGCTGCTTGCGCCCGTCCTCGGAGTGGTCTTCGTTACCTTGATCATCAACGTGCTCAAGCTCTTCGACATCGTCTTTGTTATGGCGCCCGGCTCCGTGCAGGACGAGGCCAACGTCATCGCACTCGACATGTACAAGACGTCATTCACCGCCTTTCGGTACGGGCTCGGCAGCGCGATAGCGGTCCTGCTGTTCCTGTTGGTCATCCCCGTGATGATCATGAACATCCGACGCTTCAGAAGGGAGGGCTGATGGCCTACGCTGCCGAGCGGCTGCCGGGTGAGGAAAAGAAGGGTCTTGGCGGACGTCTCTCTCGGTTCTTGTCCAAGGGGCCGCTGCACGTCCTCCTGATCGGGCTGGCGCTCTTTTGGTTGACTCCGAGCTTCGGCCTCCTAATTACCAGCTTCAGAACCGCGGCCGATAACTCCGAGTCGGGCTGGTGGACCGTCTTCACGGAACCCCGCCAGCTGACACTCGAGCCCTACAAGAAGATCCTGGCCAACGACGGCCTGATAACCGCGATCTTCAACACCATCAAGATCACGTTGCCCGCCTCGGTCCTCGTCGTGCTGATTGCGGCCCTCGCCGCCTACGCCTTCTCGTGGATGGAGTTCAAGGGCCGTGAGTGGTTCTTCCTCTTCGTCGTGACGCTCATCGTTGTACCTCTGCAGATGGCGCTCATCCCGGTGGCTCGCATCTTCGGTATCGTCAACATCTTCGGAACGGTCACGGCGGCAATCGTGTTCCACATCGCGTTCGGATTGCCCTTCGCAATCTTCCTGTTGCGTAATTTCTTCATCGGTCTCCCCCACGAGTTGCTGGAGGCGGCTCGCATCGACGGAGCATCCGAGTGGCAGATCTTCGCCAGAATCGTCCTGCCCCTTGGTATGCCGGCCATCGCGTCGCTGTTGATCTTTCAATTCCTGTGGACCTGGAACGATCTACTGGTTGGGCTCGTGTTCGCAGGAGAGAATCCGCCGATTACGGTCTTCATCCAGCAACAACTACGCCAGTTCGGAGCCAACCTCGAGGTCATCGCCCCCGGCGCGTTCTTGTCGATGATCCTGCCGCTAATCGTCTTTTTCGCATTCCAGCGCTATTTCGTTCAGGGGTTGCTCGCCGGCTCGGTGAAGTGAGCGGGCACAGATCTAGGAAGTACGCCGCGGCTGCGGCAGCTCTAATCGCGTCCGCGGGAATGCTGTTGGTGCTGCCTAAACCTTCGACTCACATCGTCGTCGAGTCCGGAACGTCGCTTCAATCCGCGCTTCGACACGCGCCGGAAGCAGCAACCGTGGTGCTCGAACCGGGGACGCACCGAGGTCCCGTGACGCTGGAAAGGGCGGTGACCCTTCGGGGGAGGCCGGGGGCCCGACTGGTCGCAAACCGGGCAGCAGACGCCGCGCTCACCATCGCTGCCTCTGGAACGCGCGTCGAAGAGCTCGCGATCCACGGAGGAGCCAGCGGGATATCCGTCCGAGAAGCAAACGGCGTAGAGCTAGACCGAGTGACGATCACCGGAGCGGAGCTTCAGGGCATCGAAGTGGTGGACGCGTCGGCGCACGTCACGGGTGCTCGAGTCGATGATCTTCGAAGCTCCTACGCCCAGGGAATCGAGGTTCGGAACTCAGACGGGCGTCCAGATACGGTGGTCGAAGGCTCCCAAGTCACAGGAGGCCAGGAGGGAATCGTGTCCCATGTCTCCGAGGTGACGTTCCGGGACAACCTCGTGACCGCGACCACGATGAGAGCCATCACGGTCACCGAGATGAGCGACGGAATCGTCGAGGGCAACCGGGTGCGCGATGCCGCCGGTGTGGGGCTCTATTGCGGGGACATGTCCCGCTGCGCATTCTCTGATAACGAAGTGGGCGCGGTCGCAGCCGGAACCGGGGGGCACTCCAGCGCGGGCTGGGGCCTGGTCGTGAACTATCACGCAACCGCCTCGAGCAACGGCGACGTGCTCGGCGGCGCTGCCGGTCGAAGAGCCGACTTCGTAGGCTCTCGCTTCGTCGCCGAGTCGCCCCTAGAACCGGGCCGAGGTTCGGCCTCGCTTGGGGCCACCCTGGTCGCGATCGCCGCGGCCCTGGGAGGCCTCGCAGTCACCGTTCTGATCGTCGGGCAGATCCTGCGCCGAACCCGATTGGCAGCACGGCTCGCAGAAGGAGAGGTGCCTCGGTCGACGCGAGCCCACGGGATCAATCGTGCGGTGTGGGCCGCTCTGTGGCTCGGCATCGGCGTGCAAGGTTTCCACCTGTTCGAGCACGTGCTTCAAACTTACCGTGTGCACTTCGACGGCGTCCCAGGCAGAGGGGGCCTGGCAGGGCCAGGTGTCGACGCCGAAGTGGTCCACTTTGTCTACAACGCTGCCGTTCTGGCGATGCTGGTAGTGGTCGCGCTGGCGCGGACGAGGGGCTGGGCCCCTTCCGGCACCGCGCCCCTGGGAGACCGGCTGATGGGGGCGGCCGTCATCGTCCAGACCTTTCACATGACGGAGCACTCGGCCAAGCTCGTACAGCACATCCTCACCGGTGCAAAGGTGAATCCTGGATTGCTTGGCAACTACGTAGACCTCGTGTGGTTGCACTTTGTAGTCAACCTCACGGTTTACGCCGGCTTCGTCGGAGCCTGTCTCGCCTATGGATGGGGATGGCACCGGCGCGCCCGGGCTGTACCGGCCCGCTTGTCCAACCAGGCCGGCATGCCGCCCCACGCGGCCGGTGGCTGACAACCCACACAACGCCCCAACGGCACGCTCGTCGGTCGGGATGGCCCGAGAGCCTGCGACTGGGAAGAAGAGGATCCTCGCAGTCGCCGATGAAGTCGAGGCCTCGCTGTTCACTGCGGAGGTACTCAAGGTTCGGCCCGACCTCGTGGTCGCGTGCGGCGACCTTCCGTTCGACTACCTGGAGTTCATCGTGACCATGGTGAACGTCCCGCTGCTGTACGTTCCCGGCAATCATGATCCCGAGCTCGCCCCCGCGCTGTCCAAACCTCTCGTGCCCGCCGCCTTCGAGGACGACCGACCGGCGGGCCCGGAGGGTTGCACCAACGTCGATGGACGGATCGAGGACGCCGCGGGTCTACGCGTCGCGGGCCTCGGCGGCTGCCTTCAATACAACAACGGACCAAACCAATACACCGAGGGCCAGATGACGAGGCGTGCCCTGCGCCTGGAAGCGCGCTGTCGAGCTCGCACCTTGCGTGACGGAAAGGGCATCGACATCCTAGTGACGCATGCTCCGCCGCTCGGCGTGGGAGACGACCCGGACGACGATGCTCACCGAGGCTTCCGCGCCTTTCATAGGCTGGTGCAAAGGCTTTCGCCGCACCTTCTCATTCACGGCCACGTGCACCCACATGGGCAGCACGGCAACGATCGGGCAATGGCAGACACCATGGTCATCAACGCCATCTCGTCTCGTGTCATCGAGGTGCAGCGGTGAGTTGGGAGCAATTGCCCCAGCCCTCAACCTTTGGCAAGGCGCGTCGTCGCGAGGCCTACCGACGTTTCGCCCGCATCGTCGGGCGCTCAGGCCTTCCTGAGTTGCTACCCCTCGACGAGGTCAAAGATCGCTTGCGCATCTTCGAGCAAACCTACGGAGGAGTCCGCCCCATACCCGTAGACAAGATCGTCGGATCGGCAGGCCGGACTCGGGACTTCGACCGCAACTGGCTGCCCATACGGGCCGAGACCCGCCAGCGCTGGCGCAGTGTCGAACGGGCTTTCCCAGAGGGAAGCTTTCCCCCGATCCTCGTCTATCAGCTAGACGAGGCTTACTTCGTGGTGGACGGCCACCACAGAGTAGCCATCGCCAAACAACGGGGCATCGAGTACATCGACGCAGAGATAACGGTTCTACGGTCGCGCTATCGCTTCCCTCCAGGAACCGACATCGGGATGGTCATCCGGCGGGAGCAGGAAAGAATCTTCATGGAGGAGAGTGGACTCGACAGAGCGCGGCCCGAGGCGCGCATCGAGTTCACCAAGCCGCTCGGCTACATCGAGCTGCTCGAGCTCGTCGAGGTCCACGGCTACCACCTCATTAGGGACAGAGACGGCCTCATGAGCCGCGAAGAGGTCGCCGGAGACTGGTACGACCGCCTCTACTTACCGACGGTGCAAGAGATGCGGCAGCACGGTCTGCAGCGAGCCTTTCCGAGATCCACCGACGGAGATCTGTTCCTGCTGGTCTACCAACGTCGCCGCGCGCTGCTACCGGAAAGGGGTGGCATCGGCCTGGACGAGACCGTGCGAACGGTCAGCGCCACGGAGCACAAGCGCCCGACGGTTAAAGCTCGAAGGGCCGTCGGTAAGCTAACTGAGCGAAGCTAGCCTCAGGGGCGCTGCGGCGGGATGCGTTCGGGGTCGATGCCGTAGCGCTCCATCGCTTCTGTGACCTTCTCCGGCTTGACGTCCCCGAACTCCGCCAGTGCAGCAAGAGTCGCGACCACGATGTGCTCCGGGTCGATCTCGAAGAAGCGCCTGAGCGCGCCTCGGCTGTCCGATCGCCCGAACCCGTCGGTGCCAAGCGGCAAGAACGGCGCGGGGACCCACCGCGCAATCTGATCGGGGACCGTCTTCATGAAATCGCTGACCGCAATGACAGGTCCCTCGTGATGCTCGAGCAGGCGCGTCACGTACGGCTGCCTCTTGGGTTGCTCGGGATGGAATCGATTCCACCGCTCCACCTCGAGGGCTTCGGCGCGCAGCTGTTGATACGACGTTGCACTCCACACGGTCGCCGCGACGTCGTGGTGGTCGGCCAATAGCTCCTGCGCCTTGAGCGCTTCCATCACCATGGGACCCGAGCCAAAGATCTGGGCGCGGTGGGCTCGCTCCGCCGGCGCCTTGCGGAACTGATAAAGACCCTTGAGGATTCCTTGCTCGGCCCCCTCGGGCATCGGCGGCATAGGCTGGGGCTCGTTGTAGAGGGTGAGGTAATAGAAGATGTCTTCTCCGTCGTCCATCATCCGCGTGAGACCGTCCTTCACGATGTGCGCGATCTCGAAAGCGAACGCCGGGTCGTAGGACAGGCATGCGGCGTTGGTCGATGCAAGCAGCAGCGAGTGACCGTCCTCGTGTTGCAGCCCCTCACCGTTCAGCGTCGTCCTTCCGGCGGTTGCTCCCAGCAAGAAACCCCTCCCTCGCTGATCTGCGAAGGACCAGATGAAGTCGCCGATCCGCTGGAACCCAAACATCGAGTAGAAGATGAAGAAGGGGATCATCGGCTCTTCGTGTGTGGCGTAGGAGGTCCCCGCCGCGGTGAACGACCCCATGGAGCCGGCTTCGCTGATCCCCTCCTCGAGGATCTGCCCCTCGCGCGGGCCTCTCGGTAGGCAAGCAGGTGCTCGGCGTCGACCGGTTCGTAGGTCTGTCCGAACGGGGCGTAGATCTTGAACTCCGGAAAGAGAGACTCCATACCGAAAGTGCGAGCCTCGTCCGGGATGATCGGCACCACCCGGTCGCCGACCCTGCGGTCGCGCATCAGCTTTCTGAGCAACCGCACGAACGCCATGGTCGTGGCGACCGGTTGTCCCTTGGAGCCCGCGTCGAACTCGTTGTAGAGATCCTCTTTGGGAAGCTCAATCGGCTTGGCGGTGAACTTCCGCGACGGGATGAACCCGCCCAGCGCCTTTCGCCTCTCGACCAGGTACTGCACCACCTCTGAGTCCTTCCCGGGATGGAAGTAGGGGGCCGACCCCTCGTGGATGTCCTTGTCGGCGATCGGGAGGTCGAGGGTGTCGCGGAACTTCTTGAGCTCGTCCTGGCTGAGCTTCTTGGCCTGGTGGGTAACGTTGCGGCCCTCGATTGCCCCGCCCAGCGTCCAGCCCTTGACCGTCTTCGCGAGGATCACTACCGGCACGTCCTTCAGCTCGACTGCGGACCGGTACGCCGCATAGAGCTTCCTGTAGTCGTGGCCGCCACGCTTCAGCCGTTTGAGGTCCTCGTCGGAAAGATGCTCGACCATTTTCTTGAGGCGTGGATCGGGTCCGAAGAAGTGGTCCCTGATGTAGGCGCCGGACTCGACGACATACTTCTGGAAGCTCCCGTCGACCGTGGTGTTCATCTGGTGCACGAGGACGCCCTCGTCGTCTTGGGCGAGCAGCTCGTCCCACTCGCGGCCCCATACGACCTTGATGACGTGCCACCCTGCGCCGCGGAAGATCCGCTCCTGCTCCTGGATAACCTTGCCGTTCCCGCGTACCGGACCGTCGAGACGCTGCAGGTTGCAGTTGACGACGAAGATGAGGTTGTCGAGCCCCTCGCGCGCCGCGAGGGATAGGGCTCCGACCGACTCCGGCTCGTCCATCTCGCCGTCGCCCATGAAGGCCCACACCCGCTGCCGCGAGGTGTCCTTTATCCCTCGGTGTTGCAGGTACCGATTGAACCGGGCCTGGTAGATCGCGTTGAGGGGCGACAGACCCATCGAGACGGTCGGGAACTCCCAGAAATCAGGCATCAGACGCGGATGGGGGTAAGAGGAGAGCCCCGGCTCGAGCGCCTCTCGCCTGAAGCTCTCGAGCTGCCCCTCGTCCATGCGCCCCTCGAGGAACGCGCGCGAGTAGATCCCCGGCGCCCCGTGACCCTGGAAGAAGACCTGGTCGCCACCCCCCGGATCGTGCCTGCCTCTGAAGAAGTGGTTGAAGCCGACCTCGTAAAGCGATGCAGCCGACGCATAGGTCGACAGGTGTCCGCCGATCCCGTCGCACCTCTTGTTCGCCCGGGACACCATGATCGCCGCGTTCCACCGAATGATGCGGCGAATGTAGTGCTCGAGCTGCTCGTTACCAGGAAAGAACGGCTCCTGCTCGGGGGGGATGGTGTTGATGTAGTCGGTCGAGACCATCGACGGGAGCCCGATGCGCCTGATCCGGCTCTGCAAAAGGATGCGCTGGACGAGGTAGCGGGCGCGCGCGGGCGAGCTGTCGATCACTTGATCGAGCGCCTCGAGCCATTCCTCGGTCTCCTGCTGGTCTGGGTCGGGCAGCTGGTTTCTGAATGCGTCGTACATCGCTCACCTCCTTGTCCCTAGAGTAGAGGCTTCGGGCGCTTTGGCTAACGACATAAGCGATCTGCTTTAACGTCCTAGGATCCCGCTTCGTCGTGCTCCATCAACGCAAGGTGGACAAGGTCAACGACGCCCACCAGCCTCGATCGCTCGAGGACGGGAAGGCTCCTGATGTGGTTTTGGGCCATTAGACGCTGTACCTCGAGGATGTCCGCGTCGCCATCGACGTACACCGGCGTCCCCCGCTCCAACTCAGATGAGGTCGCATCCATGAGATCGACGCCCTCTTCGCGCAGCAGCCGGGCCAGCCACTGAAGCGTGTCGGAGTCGCGATCGGTCCATGAGCTCGCGCCCACCATCTCGATGACCCTCACGCTTGGCCCTCATCAACGCCTGCGTGGTCGGGGGCCGGCACCACTCGTCGAGCCTGGCACGTGGGGCACCAGTAGGTGACGCGCTGAATGCCGTCCCCTTGCCTGCAGATCGAAGTGCCGCAGCGAAAGCAGGGCCGGCGGTAGCGACCGTAGACGTAATGGGTGCGGCCCGGCCGGTGATCGCCGGTCGTGGAGCGACGCAACCGGTGGCGGTTGGCCTCCATCACCCTCTTGGTCAAATCGACCAGCCTGTCCAATCCGGCGACGTCTCCGACCGGCGTCCAGGGATCAACGCCTCTCAGCCAGCAGATCTCACACTTGTAGACGTTTCCGACTCCGGCCAGCGCGCTCTGATCGAGGAGGGCCTCGCCGATGCAAGCAGGGTGTCGGGCCCTTAGCCTCTTGACAGCCTCGCCAGGGTCCCAGTCGTCCCCAAGGACGTCGGGCCCGAGGTGGCCGACGACGCCCTTCTCTTCGGCGGTGGGAATCAGATCGAGAACGGGCATTCGAAAGGCGACTGCGACCCAGTCTCGAGTGTGCAGGATCGCCCGGGCCTCGTGCACCGGGGACCTCCACCGCTGCGATGGGCGATAGAGCTCCCAGGCGCCATCCATCTTGAAGTGGGTGTGGAGCGTCAGGCCCCCGCTCATCCGCCACAGCAAGTGCTTGCCGCGCGACTGGATCGACTCGATGGTCCTGCCGGCCAGATCAACGGTCGCGTAGCGGGGCACCCTGAAGTCGCTCTTGGTGAGCTCTGCTCCGCCCAGAGCGTTTCTGAGCTGGTGCGCCGCGATCCACACCGTGTCTCCCTCAGGCACGGAGCTTCAAGCCCTTGGAGGTGAGCCGCAAACCGGCGTCGAGAAGGGACTCGGCCAGCACGCTGTCGAGGACCGATTCCCCGTCGGCCTTCTCGACCGCAAGCCTTCCGAGAAGTCCCTCACGGGCCGCCAGCACGAGCGCGTCGATGGCGGGCCGAACCACCTCTTGGTCGTCCGAGTAGGACAGGAGCGTCCGGCCTCCCCGCTCCACATACAGCACTAGGCGACCGCCCACCAGCACCACCACCGCCCCCGCCTTGCGGCCCGCGCGCTGACCGCCCTCCCTCTCGGGCCACGGCAACGCGGCGCCGTAGGGGTTGGCGGGGTCGGTGGCGGCCAGCACCCGGGTTTGCAGCTCGCCGGCCGGCACGTCCGCCAGCGCACGCATGCGGTCGACCGCCCCGGCGAGTGCGAACTGGGCCCCCCCGAGCCCGTCCACGAAGTAGCCGCGGCGACAGCGGCCCGACTCCTCCATGGCCTTCAGAACGGGATAGACCCCGGCGAACCCGCCCGGCACGCGCTCGGTGGAGAGGGCGCCCCTGGTCAGCACTCCGTGCCTTTCGAGGAGCTGCTCGGCCATGGCATGGAGCCGTCTGGTGGAGTCGCTGCTCCTCGGCGGCACCAGGCTCCAGCGCCCCGCTCCGGCGGGGGGTCCGAGGCGCGCTGGGAACGGGGGCCGGGCACGGCGACGCCCGGAGTTAGGGCGCGCCGACCGGACGCCTCCGACCAACGCTCGCAGTGGCGCAAGGGTGTCGTTGGTGGCGAGTCCTGCCCACACCAGATCCCAGATGGCGTTCAACAGCTCGGTGTCGTCGGTCGACCCGGTCGCCCCGGCGAGCTGGCGGAAGAACAAGGCCCCCGAGGATGCGAGTGCGTCGTAGACCTTCTGCGCCGGCTGGGACAGGTCCCCTGCGTGCGCCTCGGGCAAGAGCAAATCGGCGCGGTCGGCGAGGGCGAGACACACCCAGCCGTCGTCACTACCGAGTGGCCCGGCTCCCGCCCACACGAGCTCACCCGAGGCGCCCAACGCATCCAGCAGGGACGGGGCGTAGCCGGGGAGCCTGGCAGGCAGGATCTGTCGCTCGAGAGAGGAAGCCGGCAGCGGCACGCCTTGAAGCTGGTCGATGACTGCGAGCAGCGAGTCGAGATCGGCCGAACGCGGTCCACTGCGATCGATGCCATGCCACGCAATGCCGAAGCGGGCCAAGGTGTCGTGAGCCACAGGCTCGACCTCCTTGCGCCACGCTGCCAGCGACCGCCTGCGGAGACGCCTGAGCACCTCGACGTCGATCCACTCCGTCGTCGCGCCCCCTGGACGAAACGCGCCCTGAAGGACTGCGCCGTCTATCTCGAGTCGCTCCAGTGTCTGGCTCACCACTGCGACGCCGATGCCCCACCGACCCGCGGGGTCGGACGGCGTGAAGGGACCGTGCGCGGCCGCGTAACGACCGACGAGATGGCCCAGTGGATCGGCTGCGGGGTCAAGGAAGTCGGTGGGCACGCCGACGGGCAGCGCGACGCCGAGCGCGTCCCGATAACGACCGGCATCCTCAATTGCGATTACCCGGTCCTCTCCGGCCACTCGAATCCTAAGGACGCGCCTCGAGCTCTCGAGTGTTCTCAACCAGGCCGGAACGGAGTGAGGTTGCAGAGCTCTGGCGGACAGCTCGGCGAGGCTGAGATCGCCGAGCACGCGTAACGCATCGTGCAAGCCATCGGCGTCTCGGAACTTCCGGTTGCCAGTCAGCAGCTGTAGCTCCAGCTCGAGCTCGGCGAGTGAGGCATCGTCGATCAGCTCCCTGAGCTCCTCACGCCCCATGATCTCGGCAAGAAGAGAGCGGTCAAGAGACAAAGCCTGCGCGCGCTTTTCCGCGAGCGGCACGTCTCCTTCGTACATGAACGCGCTGACATAGCCGAACTGGAGCGAGCTGGCAAAAGGAGAAGGCAGCGAGGTGTCGACCTCTACGACGCGGACCTCACGGGCACGCACTGCCCCCATGAGCTGGTTCAGGGCGGGCAGGTCGAAGACGTCCTGGAGACACTCGCGGTAGGTCTCGAGCACTATGGGGAAGGACTCGTGCTTGCTCGCCACTTGCAACAAGCGCGCGCTCTTCTGACGCTGTTGCCACAAGGGCGTGCGTTCGCCCGGCCGCCTCCGGGGGAGCAACAGAGCCCTCGCCGCGCACTCTCGAAAGCGGCTCGCGAACAAAGCTGAGCCGCCGACCTGCGACACGACTGTTTCTTCGATCTCTTCCGGCTCAAAGAAAGCGAGCCGGCCCTGGGGAGCGTCGCCGGCGTCCGGCATCCGCACGACGATGCCGTCGTCGGTGTAGATGCACTGCGCATCGAGTCCGTGCTCCTCTCGAATGCGCGCTTCGATCGCCTGGGCCCACGGCGCGTGCACGCGCGCGCCGAAGACGGAATGAATGCACATGCGCCAGTCGCCCACCTCGTCTCTAAAGCGCTCGATGACGATGGTCTTGTCGTCGGGGACCGCGGAGGTCGCGTCTTTCTGTTCGCTCAGGTAGGTCAGCAGGTTGCCCCTGGCGAGCTCATCGAGGCCCGCGGCGGCCAGGCGAGCGCGCCTCTCGGCGTCGCTCGCGGTCATGACCTCCCTGATGAAGGAGCCGAGCGCGCGTCCCAGCTCCACCGGGCGCCCCACGGCGTCACCGTGCCAAAACGGCATCTTGCCTGGGTGTCCGGGGGCCGGGCTCACCAGAACTCGATCGTGAGTGATCTCCTCGACGAGCCAGGTCGAAGCGCCGAGGACGAAGGTGTCTCCGGGACGGCTCTCGTAGACCATCTCCTCGTCTAGCTCACCGACGCGGGCCCCGCCCTCGGTTGCTAAAAAGACGCCGAAGAGCCCCCTGTCGGGGATGGTCCCGCCCGATGTGACTGCAAGCCGTTGGGCCCCCTGGCGCCCGCTGAGCTCGCCGCTCCCCCGGTCCCAGTTGATCCGGGGCCGAAGCTCCGCGAACTCATGTGACGGGTAGCGCCCCGACAGCATGTCGAGCACCGCTTCGAGCGCGCTGCGGGGCAGATCTGTGAACGGCGCTGCCCGGCCGACCAGGCCTGCGAGCTCGTCGACCTTCCAGTCGTCCATCGCGGTCATGGCGACGATCTGCTGCGCAAGGACGTCGAGCGGGTTCCTCGGCACCTCGAGTGCCTCGATGGCGCCCGCCTGCATCCCTTCCACGACCACCGCCGCCTCGAGAAGATCGCCCCTGTACTTGGGGAAGAAGATGCCTCGGCTGACCTCACCGACCTGGTGACCGGCGCGTCCCACGCGCTGAAGACCCGAGGCCACGGAATCTGGCGACTCGACCTGCACCACCAGGTCGACCGCCGCCATGTCGATCCCCAGCTCGAGAGAGCTGGTGGCCACCACTGCGGGCAGACGACCGGCCTTGAGATCCTCCTCGATCAGGACGCGCTGCTCCCTGCTCACCGATCCGTGGTGCGATCGAGCGATCTCGCGCCCGGCGACCTCGTTCAACCGCCCGCACAGGCGCTCCGCCAGTCGCCTCGAGTTGACGAACACGATGGTCGAGTGGTGCTCTTGAATCAGCCCGGCGAGGCGCTCCTCAACGTGCGGCCACACGCTCGTCCTCGCAAGCGTCGACTCGCGCGCCTCGTCGATGTCGGCCGGGAGTGTAAGGCTGCCGCCGAGTGACGCCGCTCCGGACTCGTCGGGTGCGGTCATGTCCTCGACCGGCACGACCACAGAGAGGTCGAAGCGCTTGTCGCTGCCGGGATCCACAACCGTGACCGGACGCGCCCCCGCAAGCCAACGAGCCACCTCTGGGGCCGGGCGAACCGTCGCCGAAAGTCCAAGCCGCTGGGACGGAGCCTCCAGCAAGTGATCGAGCCGCTCGAGGCTGAGCGCCAGATGCGCCCCACGCTTGTTGGCCGCCAGGGCATGGACCTCGTCCACGATGACCGTGTCGACGAAGCGCAGGACCTCTCTGGCGCGCGAGGTCAGGAGCAGGAACAGTGACTCGGGAGTCGTTATCAGGATGTCCGGCGGATGAGCCGGAAGCCTCCTTCTCTCCTCCGTAGGTGTGTCCCCGGTGCGCACCGCGACCCGGATGTCGGGCACCGGAACGCCTAGACGAGCGGCCGCCGCCGACATGCCGCTCAGTGGGGAGCGCAGGTTCCGCTCGATGTCGACGGCAAGCGCCTTGAGTGGAGAGACGTACAGCACCCGGAGTCGCTTGCTTTCCTCTACTGGTGGTGATGTAAAGAGCCGGTCGAGCGACCACAGGAAGCCGGCGAGGGTCTTTCCAGAACCGGTGGGCGCGATCACGAGAGCGTTGTCCCCTGCGGTGATGGCGGCCCACGCGCCGGCCTGGGCGGCGGTCGGGGATTCGAAAGCACCCTCGAACCAAGCGCGGGTCACTGGGGAGAAACGTTCGAGGCTTCGGGGGCTCACCGTTCAATCATCTCCCCTGCCGGGCATACCTGAGCAGAATCGCACCACCCAGCAAGGATGCGAGGAGGGAACCCGCAAGGATTCCGATCTTGGCGGCTTCCACGAGCATGCGGTCGGTGAACGCGAGGTTCGCAATGAAGAGGGAGATCGTGAACCCGATGCCGGCGAGGGCAGCTACCCCCGTTATCTCTCGCCAGCTCACCCCCTCGGGCAAGTCGACCACTCCAACCCTCGAGCCCGCCCACGCGAACAGCGTGATGCCGAGCGGTTTGCCGACCACGAGCCCTGCGACAACTCCAAGGGTGACCGGCCATGCCAAACCTCCCTCGCCACCGGTCAGGCGGAGCGACACGCCGGCATTGGCGAGCGCGAACAACGGGATGACGACGAAGCTGGTCCATGGATGTAGCGCGTGTGCGAGGCGTTCGGTCACTGCAACTCGTTCCTGCGCCCGTAGCTTGAAGGCCGTCACCGTCTCCGCCGTGACCCCATCCCCGTGGGCGTCCAATGCGACGGCCTCCTCTTCGCTCCCCCGTGCAAGCGGACGAGCCGGCGCCAGAAGTCCCAGCGCGATGCCGGCGATAGTGGGATGGATCCCGGACTTCAGAGTCGCAAGCCACATACCGACGCCGAGCAGGACGTAGAGCGGGATCCACGTCACTCTGATCCTTCGCAGCCCCACGATCGCCAGCACGAACGCGAGCGCCGCGAGCAAGGCTCCTGGGGCGACGCCGCCCGAGTAAAAGAGCGCGATAACAAGGATGGCGCCGATGTCATCGGCGATCGCCAGGCTCAACAAAAATACCTTGAGCGGTGGGTCTACCCGTGATCCCAACAGCGCCAGCACCCCCACGGCAAACGCGATGTCCGTAGCCACCGGGATGCCCCACCCGGCAGCACCAGCCGATCCCATATTCAGCGCGAGGTAGATGAGGGCGGGCACGACCATCCCGCCCAGGGCGGCAACCGCGGGCAACGCCGCCTTCTTCTTCGTGTTCAACTCGCCGACCACGAGCTCTCGCTTGATCTCGAGGCCCACGACGAAGAAGAAGATCGCCATTAACCCGTCGTTGACCCAGTGACGAAGGTCCATGTCGAGTAAGTAGGGCCCGACGCGAATGCTCAAGTCGGTGGCCCACAAAGAGCCGTACGAGCCGCTCAGAGGTGAGTTGGCCCACACGAGCGCCACCGCCGCTGCGACCAGGAGCACGACGCCACCCGAGGACTCAGTCGCCAGAAACTCGCGCAGGGGACGAGCGATGAGCCGGGGCACAGGCCGCGCGCTTGCGATCCACGACCCGGTTTGCGGAGGCTTGCTGGACGTCATTGCGGTCTCCTGGTCAACGGCCTAGATACCTGCCGACCAGTCTTCCCGGCGCTCCGCAGGTCAGGATACAGGTGCTGGGCGGCTCCACATGCGGCTCACCGGGGATCCCCCGTCGAGGAAGGCGTAGGTGAGCTTCACCGTTGCCCCCGCGGGCACCAGGCCATTCGCCTGGAGGGCCTCGGCGTAGATGCTCAATTGATCCGGCTCCGCGGGCTCGAAGCGGCGGCCGGTCTTGAAGTCCACGATCTCGAGCCCGTCACCTGTCCGATAGACCGCATCTATCCGCCCTCGAACAATTCGCCCGGCGCGCTTCAAGGTGAACGGCAGCTCGACCATCGGCTCGCCGGAGGGCAGAGTGGCCGGTTCTCGCTCGCCGTATCCCAGCGATGACCAGTTGGTCAAGAGCTCCACCATGACAGCCTCGCTCGACACCTCCCCCGGCTCGTCGAGCTCGCCGTCTTCCGGATAGGGAGCGATACCTCTGGTCTTTTCCTCGATCAGGCGGTGGACTTCGGTTCCGAGCCTGCGGGAAGCGGTCGATCGCTCGGGCACGGGCCGCGCGAGGTCCCACGCGTCGAGCTCCCCCGCCTCGAGTCGCACCAGGGTCGTCGCGGAGAGGACGTCGGGCACGACCGGTTGCAGGCCCTTCACGTCTGTAGCGGCGGCTTGGATGAGATCCAGCTCACTGCAATGGCGATCCAGGAGCTCAACCACGCGGGCCCGTTCGGCCTGCGGCAAGGAGGGGGTCAATTGGTCAAGCGATGCGCCGTCGTCCACGAATTGCTCGGCGGCTTTGCCCCATCCCTGCGGAAACAGAGTGTCGTGCATGCCGCTGCGCGGGCTTGGAGGCCAGTCGCGTTTTCCCTCGAGCACGTCGACCACCGGATTCGCTTCTGGCCGCTCGACCTCGGCGACGATTTCGATGCCCCGCGTGCCCGCGAGCGCTCGAAGCTCCTCCCAGAACAACGATGGCCCCTTGGGACGATCCCCGCGCCCGTACCACCAGGCCGCGCTGAGGTAGAGACGCTGCTTGGCCCGAGTGAGCGCAACGTAGAACAACCTGCGCTCATCTTCGAGAGCTCGCTCCTTAACGGCTTTCTCAAAGTCGCTGCTCTTCCCGGTCCACCGAGGTAGGTGGGCACGGTCCTCCCTGACCTCGTAAGGCAGCTCGCCATGGCTGCGCAGCGGATTCGAGGCGCGCGTGTCAGGAAAGATGGAGTAGATGTGCTCATCTTTCGCGTTCTTGGATGCCGCGAGAGAGGGAACGAACACGCACTCGAACTCGAGGCCCTTGGCGGAATGCACCGTCATCAGCTTCACGGAGTTCTGCTCCGCTGGCTGCATGGACTCGAGTGTCTCATCAGCCGCTTCCGCCGCGTCGAGGTAGGCGAGGAAGCTGCGCAGCGTCGCCTCTCCCTCTATAGGGGCGAAGGCGGCGACGTGGTCTAGGAAGTTCGAGATGTTTTGCTGTGCGGCCGCTGCGGTCCGCGCGCCCGACGCCTGAAGCGCGTCGACGATCCCCGCTTCGTGGATGACCTCCTGGACCAGCTCGAGCAACGGGGCTTGGGCCTGTTTCCTCAGAGATGCAAGTCGTCGGTTGAAGAGCTTGAGCCGTCCAACGGCGTCCTCCCCCAACCCCTCGATCTCGTCCACGTGATCAAGTGCCTCGGCAAGCGCGAAACCGACGTCTCCTGGTGCGAGGTCGGAAGCCCGTGCCTTGTCACCCCCGGCCAATCGGAGCCTCAGGTCATGATTCTGCTCTGCGGCCCAGCGTGCGCAGAGGGCGAGGTCCCGGTAGTGGATACGCCAGCGGGGGCCGAGCAAGAGCCGTCCGAGCCATCTGTTAGCGGCGGGTTTGACCTCGAGACTCCTTAGCCAGGCCACTACGTCGATCACTTCGGGGGTCTTCAAGAGGCCCCCCAAGCCGACGACCTCGACCGGGATCTCCCGTTCCCGAAGAACCTCGAGGATCGGATCCATGGACGCCTTTCGCCGCACGAGAATAGCGATGTCTTGCCATCTCACGGGGTCGCGGCCCTCGGCTGCAGCTCGTCCCTCCAGCAGCTCGCATTCGTCGGCGATGAAGCTCGCTTCGGCATGCTCGTCCTCGAACAGCCCCAAGGCAACTCTGCCCTCGCCGTTGGCCGGATGAGCCTTGAGCGGAAGGCCCGGCCTCCGTCCAGGATCGATCCCCCCCGCGACTTCATTGGCCACCTCGAGGATGCGAGAGCCCGACCTGAAGTTCTCCGACAGAGAGATCGGCTCATAGGACCGGCCGTCCGGCCGTCGGAAGTGATCCGAAAAGCCGATGAGGTTGTACATCGTCGCCCCCCGCCACGCAAAGATCGCTTGACGCGCGTCGCCCACCGCGGTCACAGAGTCGGCGTCTTCGGCGAGTGCCTGAAGCATCCGTCGCTGAGCTACGTTGGTGTCCTGGTACTCGTCGAGCAGCACGACGGGATAGCGCTCGGAGTACGCCGCCCTGATCTCTGGAAAGTCCTCGAGGATCTCTACTGCTTTCTGGACTTGATCGCCGAAGTCAACCCGTTGATGCCTGCGCTTGGCGTCAAGGTAGGCATCTACCGCAATACAGAGCTCTCGCCGCTTCGCGGCAGTGGTTCGCATGTCGTTGGTTGCGTCCTTGGCCGAGAGCGTGCGCTCGTCCACCGCTTGGACGTCCGCGGTCGTCACGAGGTGATCGGACAACGAGCTCGCTAGCCCGATGGTTGCGCGCACGATACCGACGGGCGACCGGAGCTCGATTGCGTCGAAGGGCGGCAGGTCGTCGATGCAGTTCAAGATGAGCTGCCACTGTTGCGCCTCGCTCAGCAGCGCGGCCTCCGATTCGATGCCGACCAGCAGACCGTGGTCGCGAACGACGCCTGCGGCGAACGCGTTGTAGGTCTGGACCGTGATGTCCTCGGCCCGATGCTCTCCTCCGGCGCCGAGGGCACTCCTGACCCTTTCGCGAAGCTCCTCCGCTGCCTTGTTGGTAAAGGTCAGTCCCAGGACCTGCGAGGGGAGATATCCCTTGTTCTCCACCAGCCACACGATGCGTGCAGCCATGACGGCGGTCTTCCCCGAGCCGGCACCGGCGATCAGGTACGAGGGTCCCTCGGGATGAGCTATCGCCCTCCATTGTTCATCGGTCGGTTCGTACCCCTTCAGCGCAACCTTGATCTGATCCGATCCTCGGGCGTCACCGTTCACGCCGGCAGCTCCTTGCCCTCGGACCACAGCGGGCAAATGACCTTGAACTTGCACCACGTGCAATCGGCGGTAGGACTGGGGCGAAAGTCCTCATCGAGCACGCCTTCGATGAGCCTCGGCAGTTTCTCGAGAGCCTTCTTGGCTTGATCCGGCTTTTGGATCCGGGTGGTGACCTTGCCGAAAGTCATGTGACCCGGATAAACGAGTTGCATCTGCATGGGCCGTCCCAGATTCGCGATGGTCTCGTGCTCGAGAGCGGCGAGGTAATAGATCGCGAGCTGTAGGGATTCTTCTGCCTCGCTCTTGTAGATCGGATAACGCGATGTCTTGTAGTCGGAGACTTGAACACCGCTGCCTGCTCTGTCGACTCGGTCGATCCGGCCCCTGATGCGATGTCCGTTGAAGTCAACCGTGAACTCTTGCTCTGCCAGCAGGGCACCACCCGGATTGAGATTTTGGATATACCGCTCGAGCATGACTTTGCCGTCGTGCTTGAACTGGCGCGCGATTGCCCTGTTTGGGAACACCGACGAATCGAACACCTGCTCGTAGCGCTCCATGACCGCGCGGGGAGTTCGCAATCGTCGGCGGCCCGATGCCATCTGCTCGGGCGTGGGCTCCTTCTCACAGTCCTCGAAGATCTGATGAATCCACGTCCCAAACGCCATGTTGTGGGACGTCTCGGGGTCGAAGCCCAAGACGACGGAATAGAGGTACTTCAACCCACAGTCGTCGTACTGAGAGATGCGCGAGTAGCTGGTGCGGAGCTTGTCGTGGGGGACCTCATCGTCTCCGGAAGAGCGCTGGGCGTTGATAGCAACTGCCCCCTCGGTCCAGTCCCAGCGCCACCACCACTCGGTCGGTTGAGCGGTCGAGCATCCGGGGTCGAGGTCACAGATCCGAGCAATCGCCCCGAGCGCGGCGAGTCTTTCGGCGCCCGGCGCCTCGGCGTTCGCGACCACCCGCCGGTGGCGCGCGGCGGCCTCCGCGAAGGTGAGAGGGGGAAGTCCTTGATTTTGCTCCACCTCAGGGATCTCGCCGGCGAGCTGGGCCAGAAAGCGACTCGGCTGACCTCTTCGTGTGGGCCCGGGCGAGGTAGTGACCATGCAGCGCGTCCTCGCTCGAGTCACCGCCACGTAGAAGACCCGCCGGTCCTCGGCCTCGTTCTTTGCCGCGCGGGCCGTGGCGTTCATCTCATCGAGAAAGTAGGGATCGAACAGGCCTTGGGCCCGGCGACCCTTGGGTATTGCTCCGTCCACGCACCCGCACACGCAGACGATGTCCCACTCACGCCCCTTGGCAGCATGGAACGACAGGACCTCCACCCCGCCTGAACGCCGCTCTGGCGGAAGCCACGAATCCCAGCCGAAGTCGGCGCGCCCTATCGCCCCGAGATACTCCGTCAGCGTTCCGCTGCCCCGGCGCCGTTCGACGAAGCGTCCAAGCGAGCGGGAGAAGGCGACCAACGCGTCGAGCTCTCGGTGCGCGGGGTCGTCGAGGCTTCGCCGGGCGCGCTCGACGAGGAGCTTGTAGTAGGTGGCCTGGTCCCACACCGCCCAGAAGGCATGGTCGGCGGGTTTGCTCTCGACCGTCTTGAGAAGCTGTCTCAGCTCGATCAGCTCTATGATTCTCGGATCGGCGTCTGGGCCGGACGAGGTCTTCTCGATGAGCTCGACCAGAGTTGTCCCAGCCGACCGAGCGTCCCGCTCGAGCGCGCGCAGCTCGTGACTCTCGAGACCGACGAGCGGGGAACGAAGTAACTCCCCCATCCCATCGTCGTTGGGCTCATCGGAGAACGAGACTTGGGTTAGGTGGATGAAAGAGCGCACAACCGGCTCACGCTCGAGGGGGCGGTCCGGAGCCGATATGGAATAAGGCACCTCGAGCGCGTTGAGCGAGCGCTCCAACGCCGCGAGCATCTGACGTGGCGAGGTCAACAGGATCGCCATGTCCTCGTACGCCACACCGTCCGTGAGATGAGCGAACCGAAGTGCCCGGGCGACCGCCTCCACCTCGGCCGCGAGGTTCTGGTAGCGGTGAAGGTCGAGGCTGGTTGCACCCTCGTAGCTCGCAGGCCGGTGCTTACCGCCTTCGTGAATCGCGATGAAGTCGCTTGCTCGCTCACCGAGCGAGTGACCGAGGCGGTAGGACGTCGGAAGGACGACGGTCTCATGGGGGCCGAAGTCGTCGGCGAAGCGGTCGAGCCAGTCCGGTTCCGCCCCCCTGAAGGTCTCGATTGCCGAATCCGGATCGGCCGCGACCACGAGTGACCGCTCGTCTACCCCTTTCGGGGAGTCGACGAAGCCCGTAAGGAAACGAAGCAGTCGCTGTTGGACGCGGGCGAGTTCTTGCCCGTCGTCCACCAGAACATGAAGAAAGCGACGGTGAATGGAGCTCCGAACGTCGTCGTAGTTGGCGATGAGCTCTGTGGCGTCCGCCAGAAGCGTCGGGTAGTCGATCCTCGATCGCTGCCGCAGCCGCTGCCGGTGCGCCTTGAAGAAGCGGACGAGGTCTGCCCAGGCGGGTTTGAGCTCGACCAGCCGATCGAGCTCGTGCGGCTCGAGGAGTCGCTGTTCGGCCCGGATACAGAAGTCGACGACCTCGTCGACGAACCCCCGGTTGCGCAGCAAGTGCCGGTAGGGCTTGGACCAGTTGGCCTCGGCCTCCGCCGCGAGCGCCTCTCGGACATCCCCCCACTGCTCCGGGCTGGTGAGGAGCACCGGGGGTTCCGAGTACTCAAGCCGGTCGTAATGCCGGGTGACGAGATGGTTGGCGAGACCGTGCCACGTATAGACCGGGACTTCGATAAAGGCGTCGAGGCCCTCGTCGAACAACAGCCGCCGAGCAAGCCGATCTTGCAAGGCGATTTTTTGGGCCCGGTTGGGAACCAGGAACAGGACCCGGTCCGGTGAACAGCCCGGCTCGAGAGCAAGCCGAAGGAAGCGCTCTTCGAGAACCCTCGTCTTGCCCGTACCGGGCCCCCCAAGCACTCGCAGGGCTCCGGTGGTGTGCTCGACCACCTTTCTTTGCTCGTCGTCCAGAGCCGCGTCGCCCATCATCTTCCGCTCAACCGTCACTTCGTCCCCTTGCTTGACCTTGGTAGGAAGAACCTAGCGCGGGCCTGCGACGATTTCGGAGGCTTCGATCTCGGGGGCCCTTCCACGCCCGTGTCTCAGGCGGGAGGAAGTCAGAGTGTCTCTTCCAGGCGCCGAATCGACACGGAGGAGAAGCGGTGGAAGTCTCGGTCCTCGGTCAGGATCGTGTCTGCGCCATGCTCCAAGCAAACGGCCACGATCTGTGCATCGGGCACGGTGTTTCCTCGAGCCCTAGCATCGCTTACGACATCCCTCAGGATCTCCCAATATCGTGGGCCGGGAGTCAGAAGCTGCACGCTCCTGCTCTGAAGGAGCCCCTCCAAGACCGCGATTGCCGTTGTTAGGCCGGTTGGGGGATTAAGCACCCGGGGGTGCGTAACGACACGAAGGAATTCTCCGATTACGAAGACCGGAAGAGCCCAACTCGCCGGCCCTTCGGCGAGTCGCCTCAGCGTCGAAGCCGCCTCTTTGTGCCATGGAAACTCTTCCCGATGAGCGTAGACGAGGATGTTTGTGTCGACCGCTATCAGGAGCGGCCCTCCATCCGGTCATAGAGCTCGTCGCGGTCGCTGACGTCAATCGCGGGAGGCGCTTTGCCGCTAACCGTCGGCCATTCGATCGCCGACCGCTCGGCCGAGGGCCGTTCGGACAGCGCCACTCGCAGTGCGTCCTCGACGATGCTGGTAAGGGTGACGCGCCGCTTCGCCGCGAGCTCCTTGGCGGCGTGAAGAAGACGGTCGTCGAGGTTGAGGGTCGTCTTCATCTCCCTACAACCATACCCTCTTAGCCATATATATGGGGGCCCTGCGCTCAAGGGGGCTCCCCTAGAGCACTTCCTATGTCACAGCTCCTGAGTTACGGCGGCCCCGAAGTCGTTCTCTTCCTCGCCGTCGTCTTCGTCGTCACAGCCGACGGCCAGCAGGCTGAGCGCGACCAGGCCGAGAGCTACTAGCTTCTTCCGCATGGGGCTTCCTCCTTTCCGAAATCGTCCCGTTCTCTTCGCCGCCATTCTCGTACCCATCCGGAGGCTCCCGTAAGTCCCCGGCACCGATGTCGTTGCCTGGGCCGGACGACTGCCATGATCGCCGGGGGACACACAAAGGTCGTCCAAAGTTCGCGCCAACCGGACCACCTTCGAGTTGCGAGGTCGTATCCTCTCTTCCCGTGGGCGGATCACTCCATAAACGGGTACTTGCGGCTGTGGCCGCGCTCGGCATCCTGGCCGCCGCGGCAGGACCAGCTTCCAGCCTGCACACAAGAGGTCACCCTCGCGCCGATCAGGGTCTCAACGCGAGTGAGGAAAGGGCATTCGTCAAGAGCCTTCGTCTCCTGCTGAAGAACAAAGACGTCGACATGGTCGTCACCGTTCGACGGTCCGGCTCCTCGGTCGGGGGCTGTGATCGCACCGGCCTCGTCTACTGGGTCTATGCCAAGCGGGGCACGATCTGCTTCACGCGCCACCCTGTAGGCCGGGGGTGGGACTACAACGTGGATCTCATCGAGGGGAGGAACCCGGTCGCCGACCGCAGCCCCACCGCGCTTGCGACGCTTGCCAAGGAGAGGGGCGCCTCCGGCACGACGCTCACCGATCCCGACCTGCGCAACCTCGTCGATGCCGAGGCGGTGACCTATCCCTACGCCTACGAGCGGATCGTCGCCGAGTTCAACTCGCCGCGCACCGGCGACTTCGCCATTATCCCGGTCAACACCGCCGACCGGGGTGGCAAGGGAGCCCACGGCAACCTGAGCGTCGTGCAGTCGCGCAGCACGCTGTTGCTTGCCGGGCGGGGTGCTCGCCGCTCGCCGTTGAGCCGGTCGGAGGAAAAATCACTGCACATCAAACATGTCGACATCGCCCCAACGGTTGCGAGTGCCCTCGGCGTCCATTCCTATTACGACGACACCGGCAAGACGGCCCGCCTCCTCAATGGGTCCGCATCGAAGACCGCGTTGCTCGAGCGCCAGGACGGGCGGACGCTCGACGGCTTGGTCGAGCCCGTCTTCAACACCTTCGTCGTGGTGGTCGACGGGCTTCGTCCCCGAGACGTCAACCCCACCCTGATGCCGAACCTCACCGGGCTGAGCCAGCAGAAGTGCGAGCCGGGAGGAGCGTGCGCCACCGTTTACAAGCAAGCGCGCGCGACCATGGTTACCGAGACCAACGCCAACCACGTCGCCATGGTCACCGGCGCATACGGCGAGGATTCTGGCGTCTTCGCCAACGAGACCTTGGACCGACAGAGCGGCGAGCCGGTCGCGTTCAACGAGCCTCAGCTCAACTTTGCAGAGACGCTCTTCGACGCCATCGAAAGACAGAAGCCGTGGCTTCGCACCGCCGGAGTCTTCGGAAAAGAAAAGCTCCGCGACCTCTTCGACTGCACGAGGAAACCAAACGGAAGGTGCGGGCCGAGCTCCGACAATCCCGAGAATGTGCCAGTCAATCATCTCAGGCCCGACTTCCTCGCAGGAGCCACCACCAGCCCGAAGGACGAGGACACGGACTGCCCGGCCGAGCCGGCAAGCGGCTCCGGCTACGCGACCAACGAATGCACGATGGACCTTGCAATCGGCCTGCTGCGAACGAAGGATCCCGACTTCAACTTCATCAACCTGCCCGAAACCGACGCGATGTCGCACCTCTTCGGGGCTGGAAGTCCCCCCGCATTGGCCGCGGTCCAGAGCGCCGACCAGCAGATCGGGAAGCTAGTCGACGAGCTCAAGCGCTCCGGCAAGTGGCAACACTCCACGATCGTTGTGACAGCCGATCACAATTTCGGCGACACCGCCGACCCGACCACCACCATCGTTCTCGACCGCGTCTTTGCAGGTGTGGGACCATCACCATTCGAGGTGATCAGCCACGGCGGATCGGCATCCGTGTACCTCACTCAACTCGAGGCGTCGGACACGACGCTTAACCGGGCCCAGCGGAAAACCCTCAAGAGGCTGCGCCGTCGAGCACTAGAGACGCGCGGAGTAACCGGCGCCTTCTACCGACTGCCCACGACCACCCCTGGAACCGATGAGGGAGACCCGAACACACTGGAGCTGGCTCACCCACGCTGGCGGCTCGACGGCACCGCTCGAACCGGTGAGCTATTCATCACCGCCGACGACAGGCACGCTCTGTCGAAGGAGCCGCTCGAGGCCGGCACTCTGGTTCTGGGAGAGCACGGACACGCCACCGACCGACATGTTCCCTTCTTCGTGATGAGCGGCGGCACTTACGTCAAGGATCGAACCATCGGACCCTCGAAGGCCCGCGCGGTCAATGAGATCGACGACACCGCTGCGCTGCCGGAGCAGGCGGAAAACGTTGATATCGCTTCGACGATCTCGTGGATCTACGACGTCGAGCCCCCGGCCCACAGCCGGGGAAGGGTGCTGAGGGAAGCGTTCGTGGAGCACCCACAGAGAGCGCAAAGGGACGGCACCATCACCGAGCCCATCGCCAACCGCGGCGCGATCTTTATCTTCGACGCGAACAACTCAGTTGAGCTTCACTGCCTCCTGAAGCCCCGGACCTGTGGCGAGCCAGTCCCCGACAAGGCGGGAGACCAGTCCTTCATACCGACGTTGCGGTCGCTGGCCCGAGAGGGGACGCTCACGCGCTTCGGGAGCATGGCGGCGTGGCCGAGCGTGACCTTCCCCAACCACAACGTCGTGGGAAGCGGCGCCTACCCAGGGCACCTCGGCGTGGTCAACAACCGCTTCTACATCCGTAAGACCAAGACAAAGGAATCCCCCATCAACCCCACCGATCCCAAGAACCCGATCTTCCAGGGCACGTCGCGGCTACTCGTCGACGAAGTCGAGACGCTTCACGAAGCGGTGCATCGATCGTTCGGTGACTGGGACCCTACGGACGGACCGACATCGGAGGACGCGTACACGGCGGCAGTCAACGAGCCCTCCGCGCGCGGCGCCGACTACGCAAGCTTGGAGGCCGACCGGTCGTTCCCGAACCCTGCGCAATACGTTGCGACCGAGAACCCGGCCGAGCTCGCGGCCGACACGACGCCGTCCTGTGCGGAGAACGAGACCTACTTCGAGGAGAGCACGATCGACCATCTTGGCCAGACCCAGGCGCAACGTCTCTACCAAGACCGCGCCGAGCATCCCTACCCCAAGTACTTGATCAACAACTTCACCCTCACCGACGGAGCCGGCCACAAGTTCGGCCCCCACACCCCCTGCACACTTGCCGCCTACCGCGATTCGGATAAACGGCTAACCCGCATCCTCAAGGCGATGGGGGACGCAGGCGTCCTGGGCGAAACCATGATCGTCGTCACCGGCGACCACGGCATGGAGAACCAGAACCTCGAACGCCGCGGGCTGCCTTCCGACTTCGAGAAGTACCTCAACGATCACAACGTCAAGCACGTCATGACCGACTGGCAAGTCTATCTGTTGACTCTCGACATCTCGGCGTCCCGTTCGGATTACCAAAAGGACGAGGAGATCACCGTCACCTATACCGTCACGGACGACGACACCGGCGACCCGCTGGCCAATTCCAAGGTGGTAGTCAGGCGAATCAGGGAACGTCGCGTCACGGGCACTACCGGGGACGACGGAAGAGTCACCCTGACCTTCACGCCGAAGCGAAGAGTGCTCCGGGTCAAAGCCAAGCACGACGAGTTCAACAGGAGAGTGCGGCTCTTTTCGGTCGCGCGACCGACGACTTTGGACTCCCGTACCGACCGCTGGTTCCGGCCCACCCCTCCCGGCGGCAGCACCGGCACGACCAGCTCCACCGGCACTGACTCAGGCTCGATCAATCCCGGAGCGAACTCCGTTCTCGGAAGCACCGCTTCCACGGAAGGTGGCTCGCCCCTTCCATTCACGGGCGCGGAGCTGGCCGTGGTCGTGATTGTGGGAGTCGGCATGATCGGGTGCGGCCTGGCGCTAATCAGACGCCGAGACGGAAGACGCTCCTTGCAGCAGCCGCTTTAGGACTCGTGCTCGGCGTGCTCTCCGTGGTCGTCTAGTTGAGCCTCGAACCAGAGATGCAAGGCATGCACCAAACCGTCGTCGAGAGTCACGTATTGCAGCCGGGCTCCCGCGGGGATCACCTCGTAGCGGATATCGATGCGGTCCGCGCCCGCCTCCAGGTCCGCCACTCCCGGCATGTCTTGTCCGTGAACGAACAGGGGATCGCTGAAGTCACCGCTCCTGAAGCCCTCTGCCTCATCCCGGAGATGGGTGCGGACCAAGCGCACCCGCTGGGCGTCGGTGGGATCGTCGGCAATGACGGTCTGCACCCCGCCGTTGGGACGGGGAGCGAAGACATGGGTCGTGCGGTCGAGGTCGAAAGGCATGACCTGCGCCCCACGAGAGGCAACCTCACCCCGGTGATGAGCCTCCCGGGCGGACGAGACAGCCCACCACGCGCCGGCCGCTGCGAGGAGCCCTATGACTACTCCCGCCACAAGCCAAGACTGCTTTGCCCGCGCCGACGGCCCGGGGCCGCGCCCGACCCGTGACCCCATCGGGCTCATGTGACGCATGCACCTCCTTAGCAGTTAGGAGCGAGCTTGAATTACAGGGATGAAATCCGCCTCGTGCTCGCCTCGGTGGCCCATACTCCACTCCCCCGGCATTCGAGCACAGGAGGATCAGTGGAGCAGGCACGCCTACCCGAGTGGGAGCCGGACTTGGTCGACGACGTCATCACGAAGGCGGAGACGCGGCTCGAGCGCGAGAAGACGATGGCTCGCAGGCGGGCCCTCCAGCTTGCCCGTGAGAGGGCCTATCACCGCCTCGCAGTCGCAATCGACCGGCCGTCGCGCCCCCCGGTCGGGCCGGGCCAGCTGACCTTGTTCCCGGAAGATCCCACCCTGTTCGACGCCTAGCGCAAAAGAAGGGTCAGACTGTGCCGATGCGTCGCTCCCTCGTGGTGATCCTGACAATCGTCGCACTGGTCGCAGTAGCTGCGCCCCAGGCAACCGCGCGTCCCCAGTGGAAGTCCAGAATCGACCGGCTGGTGAGACACAAGTCGGTGGCTGTCCAGGTGAAGGTGGCTGGGGACAGCGTCTATTCCCATGCCGCAAGGAACAAGCTCGTTCCCGCCTCCAACCAGAAGCTGCTGATGTCCATGGCGCTGCTGGATCGCCTCGAGCCTGGTTACCGAATCGAGACGTCGGTGGTGGGGCCTCCTGCCGACAACGGCGTTGTGGACGGCGACGTTTACGTCCTCGGCCACGGCGATCCGAGCATCGCCTCGGGCGGTGCTTACGCAAGATCGCTTCCGTTCGAGCCGACTCGATTGGGTACCCTGGTGCACAGGATCAACTCCGCGGGCATCAGGCGGATCGAGGGCGACATCGTCGGCAGCACCGGTTACTTCCTCCGGGACTGGTGGGCGCCCGGATGGAGCTCCTACTTCCCTCTCTACGAGGTGGCCCGTCCCACTGCCCTGACCCTCGACGGCAACTTCGACAAGGGCACGCACATCGACGACCCGGAGCTGCGGCTCGCGCGGGCACTGGTCAACAGGCTCGAGGCTCGAGGCGTCAAGGTAACCGGACGCGCCGCCGTGGGACAGCCTCCTGAACCGGCCGTCGCAGCGACGATCGCCTCGGTGAGGTCTCAGCCTCTGAGGACCCTGGTGCGCTACATGAACCGGCACTCGTCCAACTTCTTTGCCGAGGTGCTCGGCAAGCGTCTGGGAGCTGAACGCAGTCGGCCCCGAGCGAACATTTCAACCGGCGCGCGAGCCATAGCGGCATGGGCGGCCGACCACGGCGTCGGCATCGCGTCCTACGACGCCTCGGGGCTTTCCTACCGGAACCGAATCTCACCCACAGGGATGGTGAGGCTGCTGGAGGCCGCGGAGCGGGAGCCATGGGGCGACGTGGTGAGAAAAGGTCTTCCCACGGGCGGTGAAGGGACCCTCGAGGATCGTCTCCAAGGCATACCGATCAGGGCCAAGACGGGCAGCCTGATCGAGGTCTCGGCGCTGTCCGGATGGCTCGGCCTCCGCCGAGTCGACCAGCGGGCCGAGTTCTCGATCCTCTCAACCGGCCTCCCCAAGTGGGTCGCCGCCGACCTCGAGGACAGGATCGTCAGGATCCTGCACCGCAGGGCTGCTGACGGGCCACTTCGGTCCCACGGCGTGACCGAGCGGGCCATCCGTGCCCAGACCGCGGACTAGGCCAGTGCGTACCCAGAGCCGCAGTCGCACTCGACGTGCAGCTCGAGCCCGTCGTCCCCCAGAACCAGAGTGACCTCGCGCTCGCAACCGGGACAAAGCTCTTCCAGGGCGACGGCGAGTTCCTCTATCGGCTGTCCAAGGCTCATGCTCATGCGCTCAGGCTAGTGTGGGCCTGCGACGAAAACCCGCAATTTACAGCCAGGAACCCTGCGTTCGACGCCTAACTTAAGTCCAAGACATCGGATTACACTCTTGTGTCTTGGCAAAACGGACGAACAGGGGGACCCACCCATGCGCCGCCACTTCTCGGCATTCGTAGCGACGAGCCTGCTTCTCACACTTCTGGGAGGCACTCTGGTCATCTCACTGATCGCGCCCACGCGCGCGCCGGCGCACCCGGCCGACCCCCTGACGCCCGTAGCGACCACCGTCGAGGAGTACAAATCGTACGGCCGCATCCTGCCCGACCCCCATGGGTGCAGGCCGAAGGGAACACCCGACACGTCGCCGTTTGCCAAGGGAAAGGTCTGCGCCCAGGACTTCATTCAGCACGAGGGCATGGTCCACGCGCTCAACTTCATGAGGAAGGCGTTCCCTCGTTTCGTGGAGACTTATCGCCTGCACAAGGACTTCAAATGCTCGGGGAGCCCTGTGGGCAAGGGCGAGAGCGGCTGCGCCGCGTTCAAGTCGGCCGGCCTCCCGGTGACGACAGACGAGAACGGCGACAGCTTCGTGCGCGAGCGCAGGCGCCTCGACATGATCCGGATCACCGACGAGTCGGTCCCGAACAAGGGCAAGAAGTACTTCGTCTTCCCGCTCTCGATCCACGGCATCGAGCGCGCCGGAGTGGAGGGCGGAACGCGCGCCGCGGAGGATCTTGCAACCTGGGCGGCGTGCGAGGCGAAGGTTGCGCCCAACTACGTCGACTGCACGAACGAGGACAACAAGGCGCCCCACCCATTGCTCGAGGCCAGTCCGAACAAGTCCATCATGGCGGGCGAGGCACTCCGCAGGTCGGTCATCTACTTCGTCTACTCCAATCCCGACGGATGGCTCCGCGGCGACCACTTCGTCGATCTCCAACCGGGCGCGCACTTCTATCAGCGCTACAACGGTAACGGAGTCGACCTCAACCGCGACTGGCCGGAACAGGGATTCACGTTCCGTCCGTACACGCCGTGGTCGGAGCCGGAGTCCAAGTCCTACGGCAAGGTGCTCCAGGCCATTGGGCCCAAGGACGACAATGGCGACCCCAAGTGGACCGGGGGGATCGACCTCCACGGCCAGCTGATCGACCGCGCCTTCTCGTTCACTCTCATCGGTGGATCGGAACGGCCCTTCGACAAGAACCAAAGGGTGCTGCAGACGGTCAAGGGCGCATGGCGGGACGCCGAGAATCGCTTGAACTGGTCACCGATCATCAAGGGAAACGACGAGCCCAAGTCGTGCGTCGAGCTTGGTCTCGATCCCAAACCGAACGACCCGCCTTGTGACCCGCTCAACCGTCTTTACGGTGTGCAATGGGGAACGATCTGGGACACCATCGACTACACCGTCACAGGCGCCCTCGGGAACTGGATCGACTCACCGATCGGCCTCAACGCCGATGGAATCGACAACGAGATGTCGATGTCTCACCTGATCAACTGCGGCGTGGGGACCTGCTACATCCAGGACGCGGAGCAGCTCCACGTCGACGGCAACAAGTCCCTCATTTATTCGATGATCAATTACAGCCTCAAGCCCGAGAAGACCACGTTCGACACGACCGGGCGCGTCGGCTACGTCCACAACCGCGGCGCCGTATCGCGGCCCACGGACCGCCTGAAGCCGCCTCCCGCGTTCACGCAGCTGCCGCCGCAGGAGGACATCAAGGACCAGAGGCTGAACGTCGCAAATGACTACACCTACGAGTTCCAAGTAAAGGGGCCGAAGGACGGCGTCTACAACGGCGGCATCGCGGTCACGTTGACGTGCGCGACTGCGCCCGTGAGTCCCTGCGCGTTCGACGAGGCGGTGCTGGAGCGGCGAGAGACGAAGGAGCCCGATCCGCAGACCGGCACGGAGTGGGAGATCGTCAACACCTACTTCAATCAGTCCTCGATCTACCTCCAGGCGGGCAAGGCGCTCCACGCCAACCTGCCGCTCCCGGGACGCTACCGCGTCCGGATCGACCCCTTCATCCCGAGCGACCCCAGCGGTGAGTACGACGCCGACATCAACTTCACCAAGGAGAAGGGGTGGCCGGACCCCGGCCAGATCGGCTACCGCGTCACCAACATGGACTTTTGGGAGGACCTCCAGCCCTTTGCTGACCCCGGACTCAACAAGTTGACTTACAGGGATGTGGCGGACGGCAACGAATGGAGAAAGAACGACACGATCGTCGTGACCGACCGCGCGTATGCAAGCCTGGCGGGAAGACTGAAGAGATGGGTTGCTCGCTCCGACGGCAACCTGGTGTTGACCGATCAGGCGATCCGGATGCTTCCCTCCATGGGATTTGTACCCAAGGACGCGGTCGATATGACGAAGCGGTACGCGGGTTACGTCAACTTCGACACCCGCCAAAGCGAAGGTGCGACCTACGATGATCCCCTGGCGCGCAACATCAATCAGCCGGGTGCAGCCGAGGGCCAAGAAGGCGGCGAGAACCACAGGCGTCAGACCTACGAGCCTGTTCCGATTGGGTTCTCAATTCAGACCCCCGACGACCGGGACAAGCTGACCTCGCCGGTATGGTTCGTTAAGGCGGATGCCTGGGATGCCATTGCAGAGGGCACCCCGCGTGCGGTCGCGACCACACAGAGTGAAGACAACGTCTCATACGGAGAGATCCAATACAAAGGTGGAACCATTCGGATTCTGGGGGCCGTGCTCCCGATGCCGACCGACAAGTTCGACCACCCCTACGGGCTCGCCAACTACGGCGTGACCTACTCGGGCTACCAGCTACTGCAGAACGCGCTGACTCCGGGCACTCCTGCGCAAGGCGACCAGTAAAGAGGGTCTAATCAAAGAGAGGCGGGCCCTAAGGCCCGCCTCTCTTGTGTACTTGCTGTCGTCTAGAGGACGTCGCGCTCCTCGCGCACGACAGTGCGGTCGCGCCGGTATGGAGCTGAGCTGCCGAAGAACAGCAGTGTGAGCAGCAGACCGAGGCCACCGACGATCATCAAGATGATCCCGACCGTGTCGATGCTCACAGCTCCGAAGGGCTCGCCGTTCACTGCGAAGGTGAAGATCGCGCCCACCGCCAGCAAGAACAAGCTAACGCCGATTCCCATGGATTCACCTCCCGTGGGTCAGTAAACCCCACCCCGACCTCCGGCCGTGGTATTGACCGGCCACCTTGCTTCTCTTGATGACCCGAAGGGTACCCGCAGGCGCAGAGGCCAAAACCAACCGCGACTAGCCGTCAGGTGTTTCGGGCAATGGTCCGGCCGGCCGCCACCAGGTCCTCGAGGACGCTGCGCGCCGCGTTGCGCCCTGGGCCCCCGCAGACACCGCCTCCTGGGTGCGCTCCAGAACCACATAGATAGAGGCCAGGAAGAGGCAATCGATGCCGGTGCCACCCTCCTGCCGGTCTCTTGTCGAAGAGCCAGTCCGGCAGGATCTCCCCGTGGAAGATGTTCCCGCCCGTCAGGCCGAAGCGAGCCTCGAGATCTGGGGGGCCAAGAACCAGGCGGTCCTCGACGAGGTCGGTCAGCCCGGGCGCATAGTGCTCGAGCGTTGCGAGCACGATGTCTCCGATCTCTTCTCGGCGCTCGTCCCAGGACCCCTGCGCCAGGCGGTACGGCGCGTATTGGGCGAAGATCGAAAGAGTGTGCTTGCCGGCCGGCGCAAGCTCTGGCTCGGTGGTGGTCTGGATCCAGGCCTCGCAGAACATCTGCGGCGCGGGTCGGCCCTCGGCGGCGGCGTGGCACGCGCTCTCCAGGTAGTCGATCGAAGGGGAGATCGTTATGGTCCCGCGGTGTTCGGGCCCGGGCTCCCCCGAAGCGCTCATGCCCTTGAAGCGCGGGAGCCCGGAGAGCGCGCAGTTCACCTTCACGACCGTGCCATCCACGGGAATGAGGGCAACGTCCTGAACGAACTCCAGCGGTAGGAGGGTTGGTCCCACGAGGTCCACCGTCCGCTTCGGATCGGCGTTCGAACAGACGATGGGGGCATCGATCTCCTCCCCCGATGCAAGAACGACGCCCGCGGCTCGGCGCCGGTCGTCGACCTTTACATGGGCGACCTCGGCCCCCAGGGTGATGGCGCCGCCGTGATTCCTCAGGTCCTCGGCGAGAGCCGCGGTGATCGCTCCCATTCCCCCACGCACGAACCCCCAAGCTCCCGGCGTCCCGGTTGCTTGGCCAAAAGCGTGGTGCAAGAAGATGTAAGCGGTTCCAGGGGTACGGGGGCCGGCGGCCGATCCGATGATCCCCTGCGACGCCACGAGACCCTGCATGAGATCGGTTTCCAAGTAGTGCTCACACAGCTCCGCAATAGAGCCGTCGACGGTCTTGTCGAAGAGGCCCTCGACTTCCGAGCGGCGAAAGGCTCGGCGAGCCTGCTTGCGCGTGGCGGGATAGGACAGCATGGGACGCAGGCACCTGGACGCCTCTTCGAACAGGTCGTGCAACTGGTCGTAGCCGTCCGCGTCCTTGGCCGAAAGGGCCGAGATCGCCTCTCTGCGCCTTGCAGGATCGCGCCACAGCAGAAGGCCTCCCCCGTCATCGCGAGGTGCGAAGGCGACGGGGTCCTTGGCTCTGACGTCAAGCTGAAGACCGAGGTCTGCAACGATGTCCGGCAGGAGAAGCGACAGGGAGTAAGAGGCCGTAGAGACGCGAAACCCCGGCCACAGCTCCTCTGTGACGCATGCGCCGCCAATGCGATCCGACCTTTCCAGCACCGCCACCTCTAGTCCCGCGCGGGCGAGGTAAGCGGCGCACACGAGCCCGTTGTGGCCCGCGCCGATCACGATGGCGTCGAACGAGCTCATGGAGCTTCGTCAGCTCTCTTCGTGCTGAACCACTTCATACGCCCAGACCTGATTGGCGGTGGCCACGGGTCTCTGCCCGGACGAGCCCGCGTGGCCGCGGCCAAAGGCGGAACCCGCCATCCAGGCCTCGAAGGCACTCTTGGTGGCCCAGCGCGTGTAGACGAGATAGCGGTCACCCGCCTCATCGTTGTCGGGGCGTAAGAGCTGGAAGGCCTCGAAGCCTTCTGATTTGGCAACGTCACCCGCGCGCTTGGCGAAGCGCTCCTCGAGGTCCGCTCGCCGCTCGCGCGGCACTTCGATGGCGTTGATGACGACATACGACATTTGCCCAAAAACCTCCCGGAAGCACTAGCCAGAAAGACCAAGGCAGGCTACCGTCTGAGTCATGGCATTCACCGCCTTCTGCACGACGTGCCAGAGGACCGTTTACATCGAGCTCCATGACACCCCGGTGTGTCCTGTTTGCTCATCGCCACTGCTGGAGACGATCAAGACCGACGAAGAGGACGAGAAGCAAACCCTGAGCTAAGGGCTTCTGCTAGTCGTCGGACCTAAAGTAGCTCGCGGACAGCGCCCGGCCCCCTTCGACGACCATTGTCGTCACCGACCCCGTCTCGCAAGGAAGACGCCCGAGCCACGGAGGCACGCGTCTTCCGGCAAGAGCAAGCCTGGCGACCAGCACCGGAGTCTGATGAGAGACCATGACCACGTCGCGCCCGTCGGCGGCGGCGAGGGCCTCCTCTATGACATCGAGCATCCGAGCGCGGATCTCACCGAACGACTCCCCCCAGGAGGGCCGCATTGGATTACGAAGAGACCACCACCGCTTGGGACTGATGAGGACGCCCACAACATTGCGGGAGATGCCCTGGAGCGTGCTCCCGCTCTCGAGCAGTCTGTCGTCCGTCGCGATCTCGATGCCATGACGGGCTGCTATGGCGCCCGCGGTTTCCTGGGCCCGCTCGAGGGGGCTTGCCCACACTGCACCGATGTCTTCGTTCGCTAGCCGCTCGGCGGCCGCCTCAGCTTGACGCCGGCCGCGCTCGGAGAGGTTGTAACCGGGAAGTCGTCCGTAGATGACTCCCGTGGGGTTGGCGACCTCGCCGTGACGGACGAGGTGCACCGTGCCTCTCGGTGTTCTGTCTGCCACTACATCCTTTCGGCCACTGGGAACGGTTGCGCGACGACAGGTTATCGGGACGATGAGTAGGCTCCCCCGATGCCAGATGTCCTGCTGTTCGGAGCAACCGGATACACGGGACGTCTCACGGCTCACGCCCTCGCTGCAAGAGGCGCCGATTTCGCGGTCGCAGGGAGAAACGTAGCGAAGTTGAACGCGCTGGCCGCCGCGACTGGTGGCCCAGAGGTGCGCATCGCCTCGGTCGGAGACGTACCCGGCTTGGCCGACGCCCTGAGCGACGTGAAGGTTTTGCTCACCTGCGTGGGCCCCTTTGTGGAGCTCGGCTGGACCGCGGTCGAAGCGGCCCTCGAGGCGGGAACCCATTACGTCGACTCGACCGGCGAAGGGCTCTTCATCGGAGGCATGGTCGACCGCTTCGACGCGGTCGCTCGGCGCCGCGGAGTTGCGCTTGCCCCGGCCATGGCCTTCGACGAGATACCCGCCGATGTTGCCGCCACTCTCGCGGCGAAGGATCTCGCGGAACCGGAGGTGGTTCTAACCTACGCCTTGCCGTCGCAGGCGTCGCTCGGAACCGCCAGGTCCGCACTCGGCATTGTGGCGTCGAGGGGCCCCTGGATAGAAGACGGAAAAACCATGATGGTCGGCGTCGGTGAGCGTCGACGCTGGGCGCCGATGCCCCCGCCCCTGGGTCCTAAACCAAGCGTCTCTTTCCCCTTTGCCATAGGTCACCTGGCGCCTCGCCACATCCGGATGAGGTCACTCAAGCTGTTCAGCACGACGAGTCCCCTCCAGCGAGTCGCGTTGAAGGCGGGCGCGCCTCTGATGAAGGCGATGAGCGCGCCGGGAAGACGCGCAATCGAGGGCCTGGCAAAGCTGGTAGCGAGTGAACAGGGCCCCGACGAAGAGCAGCGTGCGAGAGCGAAGTGGACGATCCTTGCGGAGGCGCGCTCCGGCAAGGAATGGCGGAACGTCGCGCTAACCGGCGCGGATCCCTACGGCCTCAGCGCCGGCCTCTTGGCGAGCTGCGCTCTGGAGATGGCAAAGTCGGGATGCGAGCGCAGCGGTGTCGTGGCGCCCGTTGAAGCGGTCGGGCTCGACTTCCTGCAGAAGCAGTTGACGGATCACGGCACTGAGATCACAACGTACGGCCCCAAGTAGAAAGGAAGATACATGGGAGCGAACCTTCGCTACGCCAAGGTGATCGATAGAAAGGTCTTCTACGCAAAGGGTGGCCGGCTGCACCCAGGTTTGGAGAACGAGGTGTTGCTGAACGAGGAACCTGGCGTTGCCGGAGCTTTTCTCGTGATGAGGGGTTGGAGCGACGATCACGGAAGCGTTACCGAACAATGGAGGATCGAAGGTCCGGGCGGCTTGCGCATCTACGAGAGCATTCCCCGTGAGCTGCACTTGCCAACAGAGCAGCACGTGGAGCGACTCGAAGACGAGATCGCCGATCTAACAGTTGACGCCGCCTCCGACAACTACCACGTCGTCTTCACCTTGGACGAGGAAGAGGTGGCTCGGTTGAGGTTCACGGTGAGAGTCGAAGATCAACCGGCGTTCAGTTGATAACTTCGGTGCGGTAACGCGCAAACTCTGCAATGCGTCCAAGTCTCCGTGCGGACGGGGAACCCGTCCCAGACTAGGAGGTACGAAGTGTACGCATTCGCAGTCGTCGTCCTGCTCGGGATCGGCGCGTTCAAGTTGGTCGACATGGTGAGCGAATACCTCAACTTGTCGAAGATCACCACGTTGTTCACCATCCTCATCGGCGTGCTGATCGCGTGGGCACTGGATTTTTCGCTGTACGCAGAGTGGGACATAGCGGTCCGCTCGAACGTGCTCGGATACGTCGGCACGGGTTTGATGATCGCAGCCGCCGGCTACGCGGTTCCTCAGGTCTTTGCGCATGTTGGCGACGTCATCGGTCGGCGCCGCCAGGGCGAGACCAGCAGGGTAAAGGCCGCCTAGCTCGAGGCCGGGGCCGACTGCTCGCCTTCGCCCCCCAGCGTCACGCTCGAGCGGTCGACTCCGGAAGGTACCAAAGAGGCCCCCCTCGGGGGGCCTCTTTTCTCGTTCGGCGATAGATCTCCGTGCGGAAATCCGAGCCCTGTCGCATCTCTTCCATAGGGTCTTGCGGTATGGATCAAGCGCTTCTCAAGCTCTCGCCGTCCAGCGCCGGCGACTTCAAGAGTTGCCCCCAGCTATTCAAGTACCGTGCGATCGACGGTCTGGTCGAGCCTGTGTCCCCGGCAGTTGCTCGAGGGTCCCTAGTGCACGCCGTCCTCGAGCACCTCTTTCAGGAACAAAAAGAGCTCAGGACCCCAGAGCGCGCCGACGAACTCCTTGATGCCCTGTGGAAAGAGCTCAGAGAGGGGGAAGGGGGACGCCCCCCCTCCATGACGGTCGAGGATGAGCAGCAGTGGCTCCGGTCGTCCCGGTCGCTGCTGCGCAACTACTTCAAGGTCGAAGACCCGCGTGTGCTGGAGGTGACCCGCCTCGAGTGGTGGGTCGAGTATGAGATTGCAGACCTTCACCTGAGGGGCATCATCGACCGGCTCGAGGAGCGGCCGGACGGCTCATGGATATTGACCGACTACAAGACCGGCCGGGTCCCCGGCGAGAACCGGGAGATGGCAGCCTTCTTCGGGCTCAGCTTCTACGCGCTGGTCTGCTGGCGCGCCTTTGGAGTCATTCCCAAGGAGATAAGGCTGGTGTATCTATCCGATCCGTCCGTCTTGACGCTCAACCCCCACGAGCGCAAGCTCATCGCCTTCGAACGGCAGATGCTCGCCCTCGGAGACGCTATTCGCCGGGCAGTCGACCGCGACGACTGGCGGCCGAGGCCCTCGCCTCTGTGCATGGGTTGCTCCTTCCAGGCCCACTGCCCCGCATGGACCAATACTGCAAATCATCCGAGCATGGGCCGGCTACCGCCACGGTAGCCCTAGCGATAACGGCAAAGGGCCGCTTGGTGAGCGGCCCCTACGATTGCCGAACCAATTGCCTCAAGCCGTCTTGGGCAACATCCGCGTCATCTTCGTGCCGCATACCGGGCACTGGCCCTGGGCAGCTTTCGAACCGTTCTTGAGCTCCTTGACCTCACCTTCGAAGTCCCGCTTCTCACGACACTTCACGCAAAACCCGTTGTACTTTTCTGCCATCTAGTGGCTCCTTCCTTCCAATACCTTCCACTGTAGCCGGAATAGCCTTCCCTATCGTGCCACCTTCGGGGCCGAGGGGGCCGGAATTCCGAGCAGACCAATCGAAAGGCCTCAGCGCACGTGATTCTTGAAAGGTTGCAGGTACAGGCCGACAGTCTCGGAGAAGACTCGGCCTTAGGGGGAAGGGTGCTCTGCCGGTGGCGCCTCAGGATTCGTGGAATCGCTGACAACCGCCTCGCTTGGTTCACCAGCGTCCTCGGCATCGACGGGGGCTTGCGCCGGAACCGGTAGCGGGCTTAATTCATCCGCGCCCTGGGGATCGGCCGGGGCTTCCGCCGGAACCGGGGGGTCGCTTAGCTCGGCGGCGTCCTGGGGATCGGCAGGGGCTTCCGCAGGCACCTCTGTGCCGGTCGCGACGAGCGTGTCTTTGTCGGTGGTCTCCGGCTCCGGCGGCGCCTCTTTGCCGGTTTCGTCCTGGGTCTCACCGGCGCCTGAAGTTGCTTCATCACCGGTCCTCGAGCGCGGGGTGCTCCAGCGCGGCGGCGCGCCCCGGTAGCGAGCCAGCAGTCCCAGCGCTATGAGAACGACGATGATCGCCGTGATCTGGCTGCCGGTGAGGCCGAAGTATCTCCGGTCGACCCTTAAGAAATCCGTTATCACTCGCATAGACCCGTACCAGGTGCCGAAGACAAGGGTCAAGAAACCGACATTGCGAGCCCGGCGGCCCAGCCACAACAGCAAGGCCAGAAGAAGCAGGGTCGACAAGAAGTCGTACAGCGCGGTCTGATGCACCGTCAGGTCGAAGCAGCCGAGCGACGGCGGACTCCCTTCTCTGCCAGCTTGGTTGTAGACCGCCGCGGGGGCCGGGCGCCCCTCGCCCACTTGTCCGAGGCAACGCCATCCGAGGGCAAAGTCGGTTGGTTTGCCGAGGTGATCCCCGATGACGAGGTCGCCGATGCGGCCGATCACAATGCCCAATGCAAGCCCAGGGACCGCTAGATCGAGCGTGCGCCAGAAGCCCATGTCCTTGCGTCGCGCGTAGGGCAGGGCGAACACGATCCCCCCGGTGATTCCGCCGAGCAATGAGATGCCTCCCTCCCAGACTCTGAAGATCCCGAGGAGGTCCTTGCCTTCGTTGGTCACCTCGGCGAAATGTCCTAAGACATAGCCGGCTCGTGCCCCGACGATGGCCCCGATCAGCGCGTAGAAGAGCATGTTCCAGATGTCGGCTTCGTCGGGCCCGCCGAACTTGCGCGCTCGCCTGACCATCACCTGAGCGCCGAGCATGAAGCCCACCGCGATCCCGATGCCGTGAGGCGAGATCGCAAGTGGTCCTAAGTGGATCCTGGGAAGGATCTCCCACGCGAGGGGATCGAATCCGAAGTCGATGGGGCCCGCTGCGATCATGGCGCCCGACGACCGAATTCGATGAAGGACTGGTGGGTCTCGGGCATCTTGTCTGCGAACAGCAGCTCGACCGCCTCGGCGTAGGTCCTGATCTCGAACTGGGCGGCCTCCGCATTCCTGAGCGAGAGGAAGTTCATCAGTGCCCTGGCATTGATCGTCCAGTAGAACTGCGTGTAGATGCCGAAGGGCAGCAGGGCCCGAGCCAGCTCTTTGGCGACGCCCTGGTCCATCAAGTGCTGATACTCCGCATAGAGGTCCTTGTAAACACGCTCGAAGGTTGCGATGGTCTCGCTTGACAAGGACTCCTCCACGCGCTCGAAGCTGTACGCGCCCGGCTTGCCGACCTGGCTGCGCACCGCCGAGGGGCTCGGGACATAGAAGTCGTCCTTGAGCTTGTGGTATCGGCCCGATTCCTCATTGAAGGAGGAAATACGGTGTCGAAACCATTCGCGGGCCACGAAGATGGGCGTGCGGATGTGAAATCGAAAGGAGTTGTGCTCGAAAGGTGTGCCATGGGAATCTCGCATCAGAAAGCGGATGAGCCCTCTGTCTCTGGCCTCCATCTCTTCTTTGCGAACGGCGAAGCTCACCCTCGCAGAGTTCACCACGGAGAGGTCGTCGGCCATGCAGGCGTCGAGGCGGACGAACCCGTGATCGAAGACGAGCAGCTCGTCGGGTTTGTCCCCGGGCCTTATGTCCGGCGACTGAGGCGGCCGGACGGTGACATCTTCATCATCTGCCATTGAGTGGGCAGTATAAGAAGGGTATGAGGAACAACCGGGAACCGGTAATGGCCCCAAGGGGCACATCACTCTCCTGCAAGGCGTGGCCTCAGGAGGCCGCCATGCGGATGCTCATGAACAACCTCGATCCCGCGGTCGCCGAGCGACCAGAGGAACTGATCGTCTACGGGGGCACCGGGCGGGCCGCCCGTAGCTGGGAGGCCTTCGACGCGATCGTGGCCTCGCTCAAAGACCTCGAGTCCGACGAGACGCTTCTGATTCAATCGGGCAAGCCGGTCGGCGTCTTCAGGACGCACGACCGCGCCCCCAGAGTGCTGATAAGCAACGCCATGCTGGTTCCACAGTGGGGGACATGGGAGGAGTTCAACCGCCTCGAGCGGCTCGGGCTGACGATGTACGGGCAGATGACCGCCGGCTCGTGGATCTACATCGGCACCCAGGGCATTCTCCAGGGCACCTTCGAGACGTTGGCCGAGCTCGCCTCCAGACGGTTCGGAGGCAGCCTGAAGGGCCGCATCGTCCTGACCTCTGGCCTCGGCGGCATGGGGGGCGCCCAGCCCCTTGCGGTGACGATGAACGAGGGCGTGGCCCTGTGCGTCGAGGTCGATCCCGCCCGCATCAAGCGGCGGGTCGACAATCGTTACCTCGACCGCTGGACCGACGATCTCGAGGAAGCGGTCTCCTGGGCCGAGGATGCCCGCACCAAAGGCCGGCCGCAATCCATTGGGCTGCTCGGAAACTCGGCGGAGGTGCTCCCCCGGCTCGCGGATCGGGGCTTCGAGCCAGATGTCGTCACCGACCAGACCTCGGCTCACGACATGTTGCGAGGCTACGTCCCCGCCGGCATGCCGCTCGATGAGGCGGTGGAGCTTCGCTCCGGCGATCCCGAGACCTACACGAAGCGCTCGTTCGAGTCCGTCGCCGCACACGTCGAAGCCTGGCTCACCATGCAGCAACGGGGTGCGGTTTGCTTCGAGTACGGGAACGCGATCCGCGCTCAGGCGGCCAAGGCCGGCGTGCCGAACGCCTTTGATATCCCAGGATTCGTCGAGGAATACATTCGTCCCCTGTTCTGCGAGGGCAAGGGTCCCTTTCGCTGGGCCGCCCTCTCGGGTGATCCCCAGGACATCGCGGCAACCGACGAGGCGATTCTGGAGCTGTTCCCCGACGACCAGCGGCTGCACCGTTGGATCGAGATGGCTTCCGACCGGGTCGCCTTCCAGGGCCTCCCGGCGCGGATCTGCTGGCTCGGGTACGGAGAGCGGGCGAGGGCCGGGCTCGAGTTCAACGAGCTGGTCCGCAGGGGGCGCGTGAGCGCGCCCATCGTCATAGGACGCGATCACCTCGACGCCGGGTCCGTGGCGTCCCCCTACAGGGAGACCGAGGGCATGATCGACGGATCCGACGCGATCGCCGACTGGCCCATACTCAACGCGCTGCTCAACGCCTCTGCAGGCGCTCACTGGGTCTCGGTCCACCACGGGGGTGGAGTCGGGATCGGCCTATCGATCCACGCGGGGATGGTGGTCGTCGCCGACGGCACCGAGGACGCAGCACAACGCCTCGAGAGGGTGCTCGAAACGGACCCCGGCACGGGCGTGGCGCGGCACGTCGATGCGGGCTACGCGCGCGCCATCACGGTCGCCGAGGAGCGAGGAGTCCGGGTTCCCATGGAACCTCAGCAGCGAGACTGAGCAAGACGCCGCTCGTTGGGCCGTCAGGGACGGAGTCTCGGTGACAGATCCTCTTCATCGACGAAGACGTGGCTGCCGTAAACGCCGTTTACCCGGCTCAACGCCATCAGGGTGAGATCGGGGCCGGCGAGGCCCAACCTACGTAGGGGCAGGACGACCTTGACGGTTCGACGGTTTGGGCGGGAGGTCGGAAACCTCTCGTCGGAATGATGCACGTCGAAGATGAGCTTGCCTGCGTCGGTGCAGTTAAACCCGCCCGAGCTCTCGAAAGCGGTGTCCTGGTTGGTATTGAACTGCCAGGCCAAGAAGGCTGCCCTGCCATCGGAGTAGTCGCCCAAAGAGCGGAATCGAAGGTACCGACACCCCCACTTCTCGGCGGTGCGGATGGTGAGCGTTGCTTTTCCGTCACCATGACCTCGAAACTCGACAAAGACCATGTCCAGACGACTCTCGACGTCCTCGGGGTCGCGCGCTGAGACGGTCGAGACGCTGGCGTCGCCGCCTGCAGCCTCCGCGCCGACCGGCGCAAGCAGGAGAAACATCGTGGCCCCCACAACCAGCCTGGTCTTGACCATCGCCCGTCCTCTCTGGTTCCTCAGTCGTCTGACGGTGGTACTACGACGGTTCCCGGCCACGCGGTTCTGTTCTTGCCAGAAAACCCGAAGAAAGTGTGCTGAGGAGCTACGGGCGCGCCCAGCCTTTGGTGACCTCCGCAACTCGTCTTCTGACCTCCCCCAGATCGAACCTTGTAAGCCGGCCATCCTGCACTACCCCCTGGCCCCCGACCATTACTTTTTTGATCGCGGTTGCTTGCATCGAGTGGACGATCTGCCTGTCAATGGTGTCAAGCGGATGAAGCGACAGGTCCTCCAGGTCGAGCGCCACGAGGTCCGCATGCTGACCCGGTGCGATCGTGCCCACCGGAAGGCCAAGAAGCCGCCCTCCGTTCGCGGTGCCCAGGGCGAAGGCGGTAGGAGCATCGAGCGCGCTGCCGTCGGTCAGCCGCGCCTTCGCCACCAGGGAGGCGATTCGCATCTCTTCGAAGACACTCTGCCGGTTGTTGGCGCATCCGCCGTCGGGCCCCAGAGCGACGCAGAGTCCTCGTCGAAGCATCTCTGGAATCAGCGCAATACCATCGCCCAGGAAGGCGTTGGCGCCGGGGCAGTGCACAACGCCGGCCCCCGCGTCGGCCAGCAACTCGATTTCCTCTTCGTCGACCCACACGGTGTGGACGGTCACGAGCCGCTCGCTCAACAACCCCTCCTTGGCAAGGAGCCGAACCGGCGTCGCTCCGTAGCGCTGAACCACCTGGTCGCGCTCGTAGCTCGCCTCCGCCAGGTGGAGGTGACACGGGGCCCCCAGGCCGGCCGCGAGATCTAGCGCAATCCCGACGGTGTCTGGAGTGGCGGCGTGCAGGGAGTGCGGCGCAGGTTGCACCGCCACCATCGCGTCGCCCGAGTGCTCGTCGCTCAGCTCTTTGCAGCGTCTCGCCGCATCCTCTGGTGGCTCCCTGTAACGCGCGGGAGCGGAAGTCCTAGCCAGAGGGTCGTAAAAGGCGCGAGCGAGGACCAATCTGACACCGATGTCGGCGGCCGCGCGAATCACTTCCTTGGCGTTGTCGTTTGAGGCATCGTGCAAGTAGAAGAAGTCGACTGTTGTGGTGACCCCGGCGAGGAGCGCCTCAGCAAAGGCGAAGAGCGCGCCGGTGTAGATCGCATTCCCGTCAAGTCGCTCTGAGAAGGGATAGAGGACGTCATCGCGCCAGCTCGCAAAGACCCTGTCATCGGCGAAACCCTTGAAGAGGTTCTGGAAGGCGTGACCATGTGCGTTGACAGATCCCGGCACCACCGCCACGGAGCCCCAGTCCTCGAGCTCGGCCTGCGGGGGAACCTCGTCGCGGCTGGCAACCGAAACGATGCGGTCACCGTCGATCACGACCGCAGCGTTCTTTATGAACGCCCCCTCGGTATGGATGAGATCGGCCCCTATGGCGTGCACCAGGCTCGACCATACTGCGGCGCGCGTCCCGGAGCGCTGGGCAGAGACCCACCTTTAGAGTGCAACGAATGAACGTGGAAGTCGGTACACCCTTGAGCCTTCGCGATGTCGTCGAAGTCGCCGTGGGCCGTGCCCCCGTCGGGCTGGCCCCCGACCTAGGGCAGAAAATCGGCCCGGCCCGCCGAGCGGTGGAAGAGACGGTGGCGTCGGCCCGGCCGACCTACGGCATCAACACCGGTCTCGGAGACCTCGCCAACGTGCGGATCGACCCTCGGGAGGTCAGGGGACTGCAGGAAGCCATCCTTCGTTCGCATGCCACCGCGGTGGGGCCGCCACTGCCCGTCGAGGTGGTCAGGGCCATGCTGTTGCTCAAGGCCAGAACCTTTGCGATGGGCATATCTGGCGTCCGTTTGGAGCTGGTCGAGCGGCTCGTCCTGATGCTCAACGAGTCGCTGCACCCCGTGGTCCCCGCGCAGGGCTCACTCGGCGCTTCCGGCGACCTGGCCCCACTGGCGCACCTTGCGCTGCCGTTGATGGGCGAGGGCCTCGTGGACGTCAACGGCACCACAACGCCCGCCGGCGACGCCTTGCGGGCAGCGGGCCTAGAGCCCCTCCACCTCACTCACAAAGAGGGCCTGGCTCTGGTGAACGGCACGGAGGGGATGCTGGCGCTCGGCATCCTCGGCTATTGCAGGGCTGAGGCCTTGAGCAAGGCGGCGGATGTCACGGCCGCGATGTCGCTCGAGGCGTGTCTTGGCACCGACCGGGTCTTCGATCCAGTCGTGGTGGGCCTCCGACGCCACCCCGGTGCGATGGCGGTTGCCCGCAACATGACCAGGATTCTTAAAGGCAGTCCGATCGTCGCCTCACACAGAGACTCCGACCACCTCGTCCAAGACGCTTATTCGCTCCGATGCATCCCTCAGGTGCACGGCGCCTACCGGGATGCCCTCGCCTACGTTCGGACGACTCTCGAGCGAGAGCTGGACTCCGCAATCGACAACCCAAACGTCATAGTCGAGACCGGGGAAGTGGTTTCGGCGGGGAACTTCCACGGCGAGGCCCTCGCACTTGCGCTCGACCACCTGGGACTCTGCGTGGCTGGCTTCGCAACGATCGCCGAACGGCGCATCGCTCGATTGATCGACCCCGACCTGAGCAACGGGCTGCCGCCATTCCTTACCACGGAGCCGGGAATGCGCTCTGGATTCATGATTCCCCAGTACACGGCCGCGGCGCTGGTCAACGAGAACCGCGCACTGTGCTGGCCTGCATCGTCTGACTCGATCCCCACCTCGGCCGGACAAGAGGATCACGTGAGCATGGGCGCCACCTCGGCACGCAAGGCAACCGCGATAGTGAACAACGTAGAAAACGTCATCGCCATAGAAGCGCTGGTCGCGGCTCAGGGCCTCGACCTGCGCGCGCCACTACAACCGGCCCCCGGAACCGGGGCCGCCTTCCAGCTACTCAGGTCGACCTGCCCCTTCCTTGACGACGACCGGTCTCTGACCAACGACATCGAAGCGGTGAGGGCCATGATTGCCGAGGGACGTGTGGCGGCCGCGGTCGAGGGCGCGGTCGGCTCGCTCGAGTAGCTACGGCCGGTCCCCGCGCATGTTCGACGGCGATTGCAGGCCGGAGGGCAGGAGAAACGTTCAGCGTTTGATTCTTGCCTCTGCGCGCGGCGCGACGTAGGCCAGCTCCCCGGCGCATATGACCGCCAGCACCGGGTCGTGGTCCGGTCGATACGGGAGCGCGTCCGGAGTCGGACTGTCGAGGACAACGATGTCGGCGCGCTGGCCTGCAGACAAGCGTCCGACTTCATGGTCAACGCCGAGGACAAAGGCGGCGTTGACGGTCGCGCCGGCAAGCGCCTCGAGCGGCCGGAGACCGTAGACACGGCACGCGAGCGCGATCACGAAGGGCATCGAGTGGATCGGAGAAGTACCCGGGTTGAGATCGGTCCCGAGTGCGACGATGGCCCCCTCGTCGATCAGGTTGCGCGCCGGGGGCTTCTTGTTCTGTCTCAGGGTGAATGTCGCTCCGGGCAGCAACACCGCGGCGGTGTCCGACACGGCAAGATCTCCGACCGCCGGCAACGACGTGTGATTGAGGTGGTCGGCGGAGGCGAAGCCCCAGCGAGCCGCAAAGGCGGCGCTCTGCCCGTCCTCGAGCTGGTCTGCGTGAACCCGCATCCTCAAACCAAGCTCGCGCGAGGTCTCCGCCAACCTCGCGGCATGCTCCAGCGCAAACGCGATGGACTCGACGTAGATGTCGCAGGCCGAAGCAAGTCCTTCTTCAGCGGCCACAGGGAGCAGGGTGTTGGCTGCTTGGCCGGCCCACTCGCCTGCCGAGCGCCCCTTGGGAACCGCATGTGCGGCGAGACAAGTCGACACCAGCTTCTGAGGGACGCGCCGCCCCAGCTCCCGAGCGAGCCGCAGTTGACGAAGCTCCGCCTCGACCGAGAGGCCGTAGCCGGACTTGGTCTCGAACGTCGTAGTCCCGCGCTGCAGCATCGAGCGAGCCAAGCCTTCACAAAAGGACAGCACGTCCTCGTCCGTTGCGTCGGCAAGCATGCGGGCCGATCTGAAGATGCCGCCTTCTTCTCGATGAAGCGTCTCGTAGCGAACGCCGGACAGGCGCGCCGCATCCTCGTCGGCTCTCCATCCGTAGAAGGGAAGGTGTGTGTGGGGATCCACGAACCCCGGCGTGACGGTGCAGCCCGACGCGTCGATCTCGATGGCCGCATCCGCCGAGTCGCCGATCGAGGTGATCCGGTCTCCGCTGCAATTGACGCACGCCTCGGCCATTGTCGAGACGGTCTCGAGCGCCTCGCCCCTGAGGGGGCCCGAACCCGGAAAGGTGACGATGCTGGCCGCATTGCGCACGGAGATCGAGCTCACCCGCCATCCGCCCCTCGCCTCGGCAGCTTCTTGAACAGATAAGTCCCGTCGCCCTGCTCGATGCGCTCGACCTCGCCGTTGGCGCCGAGGTAAGCAAGATGTGCGAGGGCTTCACCCAAGGCCATACGCCGTTGGAAGTTGAGCAGCGCCTCACCAAAGATTGCGTCGGTGATCTCTGCGGCGGTGTGCGGCTCGCGTCTGATCACCTGAAGGATGGCCCCGAGGCGGCGGTCGTGGTGGCGGGCGATTACCCGCGCGCGTTCCGCCCCGTCTTCAAACGGACGCCCGTGCCCGGGGAAGACGAGACGAGGCTCCAGCTCCTCTATTGCCTCCAGTGACCGCAGGAAGTCCCCGAGAGGGTTGCCGTCTTCTTCGCCCCTGAAGTCGATATGGGGGGTTATCGCACCGAGCAGCGTGTCGCCGGAAATCAGGATGTGTTGGTCGGGATCCCACAGGCAGATGTGGGATCGAGCATGGCCGGGGGTGTGAACGAAGGTCCACTCACGGCCCCCCCACGTCAACGTTTCGCCTCCTCGCAGGTCTCTCGTCGCGCCGACCGGCGAGGAGACATAGGAACGCCAATCTTCGAACCCGGTGAGCTCTCCGAGCTCGGCAGCGTTCACTCCGTGGTGGGCCAGCAGGCCGCGCACCTCTTCCGTGGCAGCCGCCGGATCCTCGTAGACAAGCAGGTCCTCGCGTGCGGACTCGTGCATCCACAGCTCGCACCCGGTCTCCTCGAGCAGTCGACCCGCCATCCCGTAGTGATCGGCGTGTGGATGGGTGACGATGAGCGTCTCGACGGCCGAGACCTCGACGCCACAGGCCGCAAGGGCGGCGACCAACTCGGAGTACCCGTGGTCGGGGACGGCCGGATCCCATATGCCGCAGTCGACCAGCACGACGCCTTCATCACCGGTGAGGAGATAGGCGTTGACTCGGTCGAGACCCGGAAAGGGAAGGGGAAGGACGAGCCGAAAAACGCCCTTGGCGGGCTCGCGTCGGCGGTGCTCCATGTCCCGCCCTTACTCGTGCAACTGTTCTTTTATGACAAAGGAGACGCGCAATAGCACCCGGTAAGTGATGCTTTGTCCCTCAATGATGCCCTCGATGCGCTCAACCTCGAAACCTGTGACACCGCGCAGAGTAAGGCTGGCTCTGTGCACCGCTTCGGACACCGCCTCTTCGATGCTCGCGCCGGTTGCGGTGAGGTCGATCGACTTCTCAACGGACATGAGAACCCCCTTGCGTCGGGGGCCATCCTAGTGTCGTCAGAGGCCGATGCGTCTTGTCGGAAGAGGAGACGTGAAGGTCGGGGTCCGGCGGCAGGAAACCGGAGGGCGGTGGTCGCCCATCATCTTGCGGTACTCGTTCTCCATCACGTCTCTTGAGATCGCGAGCCACCAGCGCGCCGCCGGGATGTTGTGTGAGTCTTGCTTCGGACGCGACATCCAGGCGCAGGATCTCTCGCCGTCCATCCGTCCGCCTTTCTCTATAGGGACCGCAGTGAGCGGTCACCCTCGTCTAAGCGGATGGTTCGTCGGTCACTTCCGTTGTCCTCCTACCAAGACAAACCTTTGGGCGCCTGCTGGGACAAAAGCGCCCTATGTCCGCTTTATGGGGCGCCTAGTGATTAGGTAGGAGCATCAAGCAGCAGGGGGATCAGCGTCTGCCCCGTCCTCACGACTTCGAAGAGCTCCAGCTCATTTCCTCCCGCCCCAAATGAATCCGGCGACAGCATGCTCGAGAAGCGGGTTTCGCCATGCTTTTGGAAGGTTCGAGTGATCGCCGCTATCCGGCCGTTGACTGCGACTGCGATGACCACCCGGCGTCCCGGCGTCACGCCTTCAAGCGTCCCTTCCAGCAGCGAGGGAAAGACCTCCGCGGCCGGATCCACACTCTCGTAACGAGCAAGCTGCGGGACCTGCGCAGTCGCCTGCTGAGGGGCCGCCACCGGCACCTCCCCGACGGTGAGTCCAATGAGGTGCTCCCGGTGCCCGGGCGCAAGCTTGAAGAGATCGAGGCCTCGTTGTCCGAACCCGAACGTCGAATACTTCCTGAAGACCAAATCGTATTTCTCACCGCCGCGCGGATCGAGCGGCACCCCCTCGATGGCGCGGTGGCGGTCGCGCGGGACCGAGCCCTCGAAGAGGGAGATTCCATCGAGGCCGGGCCACATCCTGGACAGGTTCAAGACGTCGGCGATGGTCGGGACGATGTCGACCGTCTCCGCCGGCGCATCGGAGACGCGGCCCCGCTCCTGCAGGGGTCGCCTTATGAACAAGGGAACCGGCGCGATATGGCCGAGCGTTTCCTGGGTGACCGCGCGCTTGGGAAGACCGGGCACGAAGCCCTCGCCGTGGTCTGCCATGACCACGATCAGCGATCTCTCGTACAGGCCGCTGGCCTGCAGTTTGTCCATGAGGGCGCCGAGCGCCCTGTCTGCGAGCTGGGTCTGCAGGAGGTGACGCTGAAAGCCCTGTTGGACGAGCCATGGATCTCCTCGCCAGCCCTTGCCACGACCCGGCACCTCTTTCTCTCCTGGCATTGGCTCCGTTTCGAGATATCGCTGTCCCGAGGGCAGGTACCTCCACGGCGAATGAGGCATGACGAGATGCAAGAAGTAAAAGCGCGGCGGCCCTCCCGTCTCGATGAGATCGAGGAACGACAGGAGATGAGAGCCGCGACTGCCCCTGCCGAAAGCGCCGAGGTCGTACGCGGATGCATCGGTGTCTATCGCCTCGCTGCTCGAGTGGCACAGCGCCCGGGGGCAGACCGCGGGGAGCCGGTCGTCCGTCCTTATCTCGTAGGAGTCGCTCAACAGGGTGAAGATGCTCTGTGGAGGTTGCGGCACCAAACGGGGCCCCTCGGTGTCGGGGTAGCGGCCGGTGGTAAGCGCAGGCAGGGCCTCCTTGGTGAAGCCCATGTTGGTGGTGGTGTTTCGGAACCAGGTCGAGTCCGCGGCCAGGCGCGCAAAGTTAGGAAAGAGCTTGTGGTCGATGCGGTTGCTCATGTTCATCAACGAAGCAACAGGAAGCTCGTCGAACACCACGAGGACGACAGGGAACGGTCTAAAGCCCTCCTGCTGCAGCGTGAGGGCCTGCGCAGGCTGATGTGGCACCGTCGTAGACAGGGACAGGGCGGCCATCATCGTCGCGCTTATGACGGACGCCAGGCTCAACTCGCGTCGCCAAGCTGTCTTTCTTATCCGGGCAGACGGCCTCTGCCTCGTCGGTGCTCCTTAGTGTTAGATGTAGCCGCGAACCTCCGCCGCGTGGGCGACCCTTTGCACCGCGATGTCGAAGGCCGCGTCCCGCAGTGTGAGACCCCCTTGCTCCGCTCGTGAGAACACCTGGTTCGTCGCCTTGCTCATCTTCTTCTTGAGCTCGAAGTTGACCTGGTCGGCTTCCCAGCGGAACTGCTGGATGTTCTGAACCCACTCGAAGTAGGACACGGTCACACCGCCGGCGTTCGCCAGGATGTCGGGAAGGACCGTCACACCGTTGTCGTTGAGGATTTCGTCCGCGGCCGGGGTGGTCGGTCCGTTCGCGGCTTCCACGACAAGCTTCGCCTTGATGCGGCCGGCATTCTTACAATGGATCACCCCGTGGATCGCGGCCGGAATGAGGATGTCGCACTCGAGCTCGAGGAGCTCTTCGTTGCTGACCTTGTCGCCGCCATCGAACTCGGACACCGACAGCGACTGCTTCTGGTGTCTGCTCAGCGCCTCTAGATCGAGGCCATCCTTGTTGTAGGTGCCGCCCGCCACGTCCGAGACGGCGACCACCTTCGCACCCTGCTCCGCGGCAAGCGCCGCGGTCCAATACCCGACGTTGCCAAAGCCCTGGATCGCGATGGAGCAATCGCTCCAGGTCATGTCCATGCGCTTCGCAGCTTCGCGGCCACAGATCACGACCCCGCGACCGGTTGCCTCCTCTCGGCCCGGCGAGCCTCCCAGTTCGACCGGCTTTCCTGTGACGATCCCGGGAGTGTGCCCGGCCCGGTGACCGTAGGCGTCCATCATCCACGCCATCACCTGAGCGTTCGTGCCCATGTCGGGGGCCGGGATGTCGCGATTGACACCGATGATGTAGGCGATCATGCCCGTGAAACGACGGGTCAGCCGCTCGAGCTCGGCCGATGAGAGCAAGGCAGGCTCGCATTGAACGCCTCCCTTGGCCCCTCCAAACGGCACGTCGATGACGGCATTTTTCCAGGTCATCAGGGCCGCCAGAGCCCGCACCTCGTCCAGATCGGCCGACTCGTGGTAACGGATCCCGCCTTTGTAGGGGCCCCTCGCCCCGTTGTGCTGAATGCGGTAGCCGCGGAACACCACGACTCTGCCGTCGTCCATGCGCACGGGCACCTGCACGGCAAGCTCCCGATAGGTGCTCGCCAGCACCTCTCGCATCTCGTCTCGAAGCTCTAGTCGATCGGCGGAGCGATGAAAGAAGAAGGTGGCTGCCTCGAACGGAGTCATGTCGTCCGACGGCTCGGTGTGGCGCGTCGATATGCCTAGCTCGGTAGCTTCGGTGCCGCCTCTGACGTCGTCCTTCGTCTCCACCCGGCAGGCAGCCTACTTCGCCGGGACGACCGTTTCTACCGCACCCTCTTCGACCTTCTCGAGGACGGTCTCGGTGGCCCCTGTGAGGAACTCCTGAGTTCGCTCATAGGCGAGCTCGATCAGTCTCTCGGTGTGCTGAAGAGAGGCAAAAGGCACGAAGAAATCAAGCGGCACCGGGGGCAGCATCACCAGCCGGATGCGCTCTTTGGCGAGGGTCGCTTGCTCGATCACCAGGCGCTGAGACCTCGCAAGAGAGAAGGCGTGAAGCAAGTAATCCATGGGCCTGATGAGGGGTCGTTTCTGATGACCGTGGCCGGTGGCGTTCAGGACGTAGATCGTCCTGGCCCCCAGGGCAATTGCAGGGGCGATCGGCACATTGTTCACCACTCCCCCATCGATGAACGAACGGCCCCCTATGTCCACGGGCGGATAGATCCCCGGCATGGCGGCCGACGCAAGAAGGGGCTCGAGCAGCTTGCCCGACGTGAAGACCTCCTCGGCACCGGTCTCGAGCTCGGTCGCAACCACACCCAGTTGGAGCGCGGCGTCCTCGAAGCTGGCCTCCCCCAGGCGGGTCTCGATGAGACGCCTGAGCCCTGTGCTCTCGAAGACCCGGTTGCCCCTCACCAGCATCCTGGCCCACGAAGTCTTGAACCTTCCCGGAAAGAGGTCCTCCTCCGTCAGCCCGAGCCACATCTCTTTTAGCTGTCTGACGCCGCCCGGAGTCGGATCGAAGGCGATCAATGTTGCGTTTAGGGCGCCGACCGAGGTGCCAACCGCCATGTCGGCTCTGACGCCGCTCTCGATCAGCGCGCGGAGCGCCCCGACCTGCAGTGCGCCCAGCTGACCACCTCCGGAGAAGACGAAGGCGACTCGATCCTTGCGCCTGCCCGCCAACCGCCTCAGCCACTGAGCGCGCGTCACCTGGACGAGCTGCGGTTCGAACCTCATGCAGAGATTATGGGCCCGCTGGGGGACGGGGGGACGTTGCCAAGCGTCCCCTCTGGCTCAGCTCGAGTTCTTGCGACGGGCCTCCGCGATCCTGGTGCGGGCGCTGTTGGAGGCGTTTGCCGATCTCTGCTGCGCCGCACGGGCGGCAGCCGCCCCGCGTGCCTGGGCGTCCGCCAGTGCCTTGTCGCTTCGCTTTCGTCCCTCGGCCGCCGTCGTCGCGGCAGCCTTCTTCGTGGCCTGAGCCGCCTTCCGAGCCGACGATTTGAGGTTCGACACCTCTTTGGAGCCGGCGACGCCCCGGGCCCCCTTGCCGCTCTTTTTCACGGCCGTTTTGACGAGGGCCGCAGCGGCACCGCTGGCGGCCACTACGGCCGCCTGAGCTGCTCCCGCCGTCTTCTTCGCCCGCTTGGCGTCCCGGGTCCTTGCCACGTCACGAGCCGTCTTGGAAGCAGTCTTGACCGCCTTCTTTCTCACCGCCCCGAGGTCTGCGGTCGTCTTGCGTACTTGCTTTTTAGCTTCTGCTACCTGCTTCTGGCTCTTACTCTTGCGTGCCATCCGGCGCTCCCTTTCTCGGACTAAGTGGTGCCTCGTGACCCTCGTTTTGGGCCGAGACTAATCGAGTCGAGCGCGGCGCGCCGAGCTTCAGCGGTCGAGGTGGATGCGTAGCCAGGTCCGGCGTCCACAGGCGGGACACCGAAACCACGAGTGGTGATAGCGAAGCGGCGGGGGCAGATGGAAGTGAACCGGAAACATGAGCGCCGCCAGCTCGAGGTAGGAGACACGGGTCTCCTCACGGCAGGCGGAGCATTCCACCGTGCAGGTATAGGGACGCTTCTCGGTTGCGCTGTAGAGCGCATACCGTCCGAACTCGGAGGATTGCTTGCTCATGAAGCCGGGTCTTCCAGCCGAGCCGCAAGCTGCCGGTAGGCCTCGGCCCCCGGATGAGTTGGGGCGTAGGACAGTATCGAGCGGCCTGCCTGGGTGGCCTCGGCGAAACGGATCGACTTGCGAACCGGGGGCTCCAGGACCCTGACCGAGTAGCGGGCCCCCACATCGGCCAGCACCTCTCGAGCATGCCGAGAGCGGCCGTCGTACAAGGTCGGTATGAGCCCGGTTACCTCCAGCGAGGGGTTGGTGAAGTGTCTTATGTCCCCCACCGTCTCTAGAAGCTGTCCGACGCCTCGATGCGACAGCGCTTCACACTGCAACGGGACGAGGACTTCCTCGGCGGCGGTCAAACCGTTGATCGTGAGAATGCCGAGGGAGGGCGGGCAATCGATCAGGATGTAGTCGTACGCGCCGGAGACGTCCCGCAGCGCTCGCTGAAGGGCATACTCACGCCCCGTCTTGGCAAGAAGAATCGCCTCTGCACCGGCGAGGTCGATGTTGGCGGGTAGCACGTCCACTTCCCGTGATGCGATGACCTTCTCGACCGGCAGACGGCGAACAAGAACGTCGTTGACCGTTTCATCGAGCGAGTCCGGGTCCATGCCCAGGGAGTAGGTCAGTGCGCCCTGGGGGTCCAGATCGATCGCCAGCACCCTTCGGTCCCGCTCCGCAAGGGCTGCGCTGATCGAGACCGTGCTCGTCGTCTTTGCGACACCTCCTTTCTGGTTCGCAAAGGCGATGATCCGGCTCATGAGGACGGGTGGCCGCCCACAGAGCCGTCGTCGGCCGGCCACTGGAGGCCGGAGTGAGCCAATAAACCCTTGATCTCATCGAGTCTCATCCCTCGCCCCTGCAACTCGGTGACCAGCCGGCCGATCGGTTCCATGAGCTCCTCTTGCTCGAAGGACTCGTAGCCGTCAAGGAACCCGCGCGCGTAGTCCCATGAGACGTACTCGTCGGGGTCCGGTTCGAAGGCCGGCTCGTGGACCGGCGATTCCCCCGCCTCGAGAAGCTCCTGGAGGTTGCCCGCCAGCAGATCCCACGCTAGAAAGTGGTCCTCGTTGCAATCAGGGCAATAGAAGACCGCGCCTTTGATGCCTTTGGGACCGAGGACCTCTTTGAGCACCTGGACATCCACCAGGTCCTGCCTCAATGCGGCCTTTTCCTCATCTCTCAGAGGCTCATCGTCGCCGAGGGGCTCATAGGGCTCGTCCACGAGGTCATGGTAAGGGCTGCGGGCGGCGACCGTCCCTCGCTCCGGCAAGGCATTGGTTCAGGGGATCGTCGCTTAGAGCCGGCCGACGTAGAAGTCGACGATGGCTGGGCCCATGAAGATCGCCAAGACCGTTCCCAGCGCAAGAAAGGGGCCAAAGGGGATCTGTGTCTTACGGCCGGCTCGGGACACGGCCATCGCCGCTACACCCACTACTCCTCCGAGAAGGAAGGCGAGGAACATTCCAACCAGGACGACGCCTGGTCCGCCCACGTAGCCGAGAAAGGTGCCGAGGACGAAGGCCAGCTTGACGTCACCGCCCCCCATGCCCGCCGGATAGATGAACGCGACCACGAAGAAGAAACCTCCAAAGACCAGGGCCCCGACGCCCGCGCTGCGCAAGCTCCCAAGGTCGTCGTTGACCAACGCTGTAATCGTGAGCCCCACCCATCCGGCGACGAAGGCCGGATACACGACCCGATTGGGAAGCAACCGGTGCTCCAGATCGATTGCAGTCAAGACCACCAGAACCCAGAAGAAGGCGGCAAACACGAGAGCTTCTACGCTCCAACCAAACTTGACGGCGGCGAGCCCGAACAGGACCGCCGTGGTGAGCTCGATCAACGGATAGCGATAGGAGATCCTGGTTCCGCAACCGCGACAGCGGCCACGTTGAATCAGGTAGCTGATAACGGGAACGTTCTCAACTACAGTCACCACGCGGCCGCAATTCGGACATTTGCTACGGCCGGTCACAATGCTTTCGCGCCTCGGAACGCGGTAAGCAACGACGGTCGCAAAGCTCCCTAATATGAGGCCGAGCACCACCGCGGAGCCGATCAGGAAAGCAGGGACTTCCACCTCACTCCGGACCGCCGATCTGTTCTCTGATTCTTTCGAGTAGAACGGCCCCTTCGAACGGCTTCATGATGACGTTGTCGGGCCCGATCTGATCGTCGAACAATTCGTGGGCATCGGGCCTGCCGGTAACAACCACGATGGGAATGCCGGCGGTGGCCGGGTGTCGACGCATCTCGTCGAACATTCGGCCCCCGGACACATCGGGCATCATTAGGTCCAATAGGATCAAATCCGGCTTCTTGAACTCTGCCTTCGTGAGACCCTCGAGCCCGTCGGCCGCCTCCATCACCTCATAACCTTGTTGCTCGAGCAGGAATCTCTCGAGCTCACGCACCGCTTCTTCGTCTTCGACGATCAGCACCGTCTTCGCCATACCGAAAAGGTATCAACTTCCAGGAGCAGTAGGCCGATAGGGGCAGTATGGATCTGGGGGCACTGAAGAGAAGGATCGAGGAAGGAACCTACGACGTGCCTGCGGAAGAGGTAGCAAAGGCCATCCTTCTTTGGTTCATTCCCACAGACCTGGAGCTGAAGGAGTTGGAGGAATCCGATCCGCCACTGCTTCCGTCATCCGCACGGTCCACCCTGCCGGGACCACGTCGTGCGGTCGAACGACAGCAGCTCCTGCGCGTGTGGCAAGCGCGACGAATGCGCGTGTCCCTTCTAGGCGTTCGTCGAGGTCCGGACTGAGCTTCTCAGTGGCCGATCCCAACGGGCTCCCTACTTGACGACGACACCAGGTAGATGCCGAGCAAGATGAGCGCGCCGCCCGGATAGACCAGCAGAGAGGGGGTCTCCGCCAACAACGCGAAGGCAAGGAGCGTCGAGATCACAGGCTCCACCATGATCGTTACCGCAACGGTGGTTGGATCGATGTCTTTCAACACCAAGTTGATGAGCGTGTGGCCGAGAAGCTGGGGGCCGACGATGATTCCGGCGATGGCCCACCAGGTTGGGGCCGAGTAGTCCCATAGCACCACTCCCGACGCAACGCACGCGACCAACAGAAGGAGCGCCGCAGTGGCATAGGCGATGACCGCGTACTCGATGATTCCAAGGTCGCGGCGCGCCGCGCGCCCGGCGAGAAGGTAGCCGGCGGCCATGGCGCCACCCATCAACGCGAGGACGTTGCCCGCAAGCGACGACCCACCGAAACCTCCGCCCCCGATGAGGGCGACTCCGACCAGCGTCAGCGAGATCCCAAGCCAGCCCGCTCCCTGCAGCCGCTCCTTGAAAAGGATCCGGGCGGCGGCTGCAACGAACACGGGACTGGTCGAAACCAGAAGCACAGAAGAGGCCACGGTCGTCAAGCTCACCGAGCTGATCCAGGTGGCGAAGTGGACCGCAAGAAAGGCGCCCGCCGCAACCGATCGTCTCCAGTTGATCCGGTCGATGCTTCGAGGCCGTTGCTTGATGAAGGGGGCCAGCACGGCGGCCCCTGCTGCACAGCGCCAGAACGAGATGGCGAGCGGGTCTGCCTCACCGGCGTAGCGAATGAGTATCGCCGCCACAGAGGTCGACGCCACCGCCAAGGCCAGCAGCAACCATACGACCCACACCGGTCGCCCAACGTCGCTACTCGTCGGCGCCTCGGTGTCCATGGACGGCGTAGCCTAATCCGGCAAGTGCAAAGCAACGGCCCCTTGATTGGCGCCGGCGCAGTCGCCGTCCGAAGTGCTGAGCTGACTCAACAGATCACGTCGGCTACCAGCGCCCGGTGGTCGGAGGCGCGCGACTCGAGCGTCCAGGTGCGCTTCACCACGGCCCCCTTGCCTCCGAGAATGTGATCGATTTGGCGGCGGTGGCCGATGAGGGTCGCATGCTTGCGGCCATCGGAAGCGAGACCCGCCACCGACAGGGGACGCAGGCGCCTGGATGTCTCGTTCAGGTCACCCAGCAGGAGGACGGGGCCCTCGAGGTCTCGAGCGATGCCGGCAAGCTGCTCGAGTTGAGTGGCACGGGTAGCCGAACGGCGCGACAGATGCGTAGCGATGACCGAGACACCCTGCACTCGACCGACGATGGCGCCCCGCGGTTCCTCATCCGCAAGGACATGCAACGGCTCGAAGCGACTTTCGAAGGCACTAGCGGCCGCGAGCGCGATGCCGTATGCACCCTGCCCCCTGAGGAGGCTTGGGCAGAAGGTCACTTTCAACCCGGTGAGCTCGCTGAGGACCGCCGGTTGATCGACGGACCCCGTGCGCTTCAGGTAGCGATCGAGCTCTTGCAGAGCGACGATCGTCGCACCGGTCGCTCGAATGGTCGAGGCGGTCCTGACGGGATCGACCACTCCGTCAAGCCCCTCACAATGGCGAACGTTGTAGGTAGCAACGCGCAGCTCGGTCACCCTCGGACACTAGGGGATGGTGCTGTGCGACGATGTCCCCGTGAGCGAACAACCTCCCGGTGGCTCGGGCCCCCTCGTCGACGAGTCGGCCGAGACCTTCTGCTACAACCACAGGGGCACGCCCACCAAGCTTCGATGCTCGCGCTGCGACCGCCCGATCTGCGGGCGCTGCGCCATCCCTGCTTCTGTGGGACAGCATTGCCCTGAATGCGTAGCCGAGGCGAAACGCTCGGCCCCACGAGTGAGGTCCGCCATTCGGGCCACCGCACCCGTCGTGACGGCCATCCTGGTCATCAACGTCGTCATTTGGGTGGCTCAGAACTTCGCGCCCGTCATAACCCAGAGGTTCGCCTCGTTCCCTCCCGCCATCGCCGATGGGCAGCTGTGGCGGTTGGTCACTCCGATGTTCCTTCATCTCCCCTTCAACGGCAGCACGTTCTCGCTGCTTCACATCGGATTCAACAGCTACGTCTTGTACTCGTACGGTCCGCACGTTGAACAGGCTTTCGGAACGATGCGCTTCCTCGCGATGTACTTGGTGGCCGGATTCGTCGCAAGCGCAGCGTCCTACACCTTCGGCGCCTGCGGCACTCCGAGCTTGGGCGCATCCGGTGCGATCTTCGGTGTGGTCGGCATCCTGATCGTCTACCTGTATCGCCGTCGGACCTCTGCGATCTTGGCGGGCTACCTGAGAAGCTTGATGATCTTCGTCGTGCTCAACCTCGTCATCGGGTTCACGATCGCGGGGATCGACAACTTTGCGCATATCGGGGGCCTCGTCGGCGGGGTGCTCCTGGGAGCGGGAGTCGAGGGTGAGGGCGGTCGGTCCCGGCCGGCGGGAGCTCAGATTGCAACCATCGTGGGCGTCGCGGCGCTGGGCGTCGCCCTGGTCGCGTGGAGAACCGCTACGTTTGCTTGCGTGGCCGGCTAGCTAGCCGGCGGCCACCTCCACAACGCCGTTCTTGATCACCGCCGCCCCTTTGGGGTTGTAGGTCTCGAAGCCGAACGTCGCGGCGTCGAGCCCGTCCGCCTCCTTCCACAGGCGGGTCGTCAGCTCCTGACCTGGAAGCACCGGTTTGGAGAAGCGCACGCCGACGCGCTTGATCCGGGTCGGGTCACCGCCGGCCAGGCCGTTGACGGCGGCCTTGGTCGCGATTGCCATCGTGCACATGCCGTGAAGGATCACCCCCGGGAGGCCCGCCATCCGAGCGGTTGTCTCGTCCAGGTGGATGGGGTTCTGGTCCCCAGACGCCTGTGCGTAACGCACCGGTTGATCGTCGTCCACCTTCGTCGTCTCCTCGTAGAGGATGTCGCGAGCGGCCTCGTCGGTTGCGGCAACGCTTCTCTGTCTCGAGCCCGAACCTCTGATGAACATCGTTCCACGGACCTCGGCGACGGCTCCCCCAGCAGAGTCGGCAAGAGTCGCCTTGACGGTGAAGGTCTCGCCGCTTTCCTTGTGGTCGACCGACTCGAGCACCGGGGAGACGGTCAGGAGGTCACCCGGCGTGATTGGCCTGTGGAGCACGTGCTCTTGTGCGCCGTGGACCAATCGGAGGAGATCCACCTGGAGGTCGGAGTCGAGGGAGACCTCCATGAACGAATCGAACGCGGCCACGATCGGAAACACGGGACTCGCCACGGAGTCGCCGCCCCGTAGATAAGCCTCGTTGGCGTCGTTGGTGGCGCGGGCGTACCTTTCGATCGCCTCGGCCGTCACCTGAAACGTCTTCGACTCGTAGTTCTTGCCAACAAGCTCAGCATTGAGTCCCACGGATTACCTCCTAGATCCTTCTTTTCCCCTCCGACGGCCACTATCGCCGCCCAGGGGGACAAGAACAGTCATTCGGGAAGCTCGACCTCTGCCTCCCCAACCAGCGCCGTCTCCTCGGAGGGCAGATTCAATGCCTCGGGTCCATCGCCCCGCCGGCGAGCTTGCATCGTCACCCGCACGATGTTGCCCTCGACCGACTCGACGCGGCCGGTGCACACCACTTCGTCCCCGGGCCACACGCGCGTGGTGAAGCGAACCTTGAAGCGACGTAGGTGCTGGGGCCCCCCGAACCAATCAGACACCGCATGAGCGAGGTATCCCGCGGGGAGCATGCCCATCGCAAACACGGTAGGGGCGCCGGTCCTGCGAGCGTATTCCTCGTCCTGGTGAATGGGGTTGTCGTCGCCCGAGGCGCGTGCGTAGGCAACGATGTCCTCACGGGTGACCGGACCGTAAGAGGCTTCCCCGAACTCCATGCCGGGACTGACGCCTTCGATGGTGATGTTCTGAGGATCCCCCATCAGCCCACGTCCTTAGCCGTCTCGATCAAGGTGTAGTAGGCGGTGAGCACTTCCTCGCCTTCTGCGTCGGTAAAGGTCGTCTCGTAGGTGACGAAGCGCATCTCGCCCCCGCGCTGGCCCTGCTTGGTGAAGTCCTTTGCGATCCGCATCCTTCCTTGCAAGACCTCACCCGCAAACGGCAGACGCTTGTAGATGAACTCTTGCTCGCCGTGCAGCACGCGCCCGTAGTCGAGGTTGGCTCCCAGCCGCGTTTCGCGCTCTTCCCGCGGTACTGCAAAGATCTGAGTCACCGTGAAGGTCGGCGGAGCAAGGACATCGGGAAAGCCCAGCGTGATTGCCGCCTCCGGTTCGAGCAGCACGCTGTTGTCCTCGCCGATGGCCAGTGCGAAGTCCTGGACCTTGTCGCGTTCGACCGGAAGCTGGAAGCTGATCTCCCCCTGAGGTTGCTCGGCGCTAACCAAGTGGCACTCCTGCCCCGGCGGTGGCCTTCACCATCATTCCCATCATCCCCTCCGGCGCCACTCCGGAGGGGAACGCCTCGGTGAGCTTGGCCAAGAACTCGTCCGGCTGCCAGCGAGACTCCTGCTGGATCACGGTGCCGATGTCCCACGAGCGAAGGACGCTCACGATGCCCCCGTACACGAACAGCGTCTGTCCGGTGATGTTCCCCGCCTCTTCACTCGCGAGCGCCACCACGATGGGCGAGATGTTGGCGGGGTGCATGGCGTCGAAACCGTCTTCAGGAGCCGGCAGATCGCCAAAGGTCTGCTCCGTCAGGCGGGTGCGGGCGTTCGGCGCGAGGCAGTTGACGGTGACTCCGTAGCGGCCGAGCTCGAGCGCCGCGATGATGGTGAACGCGGCGATGCCGGCTTTGGCGGCCCCGTAGTTGGTCTGGCCGACGTTGCCGAACACGCCGGAGGGGCTCGATGTGTTGATGACCCGTCCGCTTACTTGGTTGCCTGCCTTGGACTGTTCGCGCCAGTAGGCCGCGGCGTGCCGGGTCGGGGCGAAATGGCCCTTCAAGTGCACGTTGATGACCGCGTCCCATTCTTGTTCGGAGAGGTTGACCAGCATGCGGTCGCGAATGATCCCAGCGTTGTTGACCAGGATGTCGAGCCGGCCGAACTCCTCCACCGCCTGCTTGACCAGGTTCTCGGCCCCCTGGAAGTCCGCCACGTTGTCGTAGTTGGCGGTGGCGTCTCCTCCGGCCGAGGTGATCTCGTCCGCCACCTGCTGAGCGGGGGCCTGGTCCTGGCCCTCACCGGCGGAAGACCCGCCGAGGTCGTTGACCACGACCCTGGCCCCCTGTTGGGCGAGCGCCAGCGCATGCTCGCGGCCGATGCCGCGCCCGGCGCCCGTGACGATCGCGACCTTTCCTTGCAGTAACGCCATTCCGGCTACCTCCTGCCCGACGAGCCCTGTCCTTGGAGACTGAGACCTTAGTCGAGGTGGCCTTAACCCTCTACGCCCACCCACTGAAAAATCCTTCCGAATTTCACCCACAAAAGTGCCTTCCAAAGTTCCGGGCTGTGGTTTCATTTCCGTACACGAGAAAGGAGGTGGTCCCACAAATTGAGTGATAGTTCACATGGACCTCGTGAGGTGACCGGCAGCTAGTGGCTTAGCCGTACTCCTTTGGGTTCTGGCCGGAAGCTTCGGGCCACTGGCGGAATCCACACCGGTTCACCGGCATCTACCGTCCCGGATTGGTCCACCGGGTTCTCACAGAGAAGCAGCGGAAGATGATGTGTGCGAACCAATAGCCGGCGCAGGGACGTCCCTGCGCCGGTTTCTTTTAGCTCGAGCTCAGGCGAGGATCTTCTTGAAGCCCTCTTCATCGAGGATCTCGACGCCGAGCGCCATGGCCTTGTCGTATTTGGTGCCCGGGTTGACGCCGACCACGACGTAGTCGGTCTTCTTGGAGACACTCGAGGTGACTTTGCCACCCAAGTCCTCGATCGCGCGGCCGGCCTCGTCCCGCGAGAAGTCCTCGAGAGACCCTGTGATTACGAACGTCTTGCCCTCGAGGGGGCCAGTTTTCTTGGCCGGTGGAGGCGACGGCTTGACCCCGCCGGCCCGCAGCTTCTCGAGCACCGCCTTGTTGTGCTCTTGACCGAAGAAGTTGGCGATGGCTGCCGCCATGATCGGGCCGACGCCGTCGATTGTTTCGAGCTCCGCCGCGCTCATTCGCTCGAGCTTCTCCAGCGAACCGACTTCCCGGGCGAGAAGCTGGGCGGAGGTCCCTCCAACCAGCGGGATCCCCAGTCCGGAGATGAAATTGGCCAGGGGACGAGTCTTTGATCGCCCGATAGCGGTCATGAGGTTGTCGATGGACTTGGTGCCGAAGCCCTCGAGCTGCTCGAGTTGCTGGGGCGTGATGTAGTAGATGTCGCCGATGTCCTTGAGCCAGCCCTTCTCGATCAGGGCAAGGATCGTCTGATAGCCGAGACCCTCGATATCCATGGCGCCGCGACCCGCGAAGTGAAAGAGGCGCTCGACGCGCTGCGAGGGGCAGTCGAGGCTCGTGCAGCGGGTCACCGCTTCTCCGGGCTGGCGCACCAGTGGGGAGCCACACGAGGGACACTCCTTCGGCATCTCGAACTTGCGTTCTTTGCCCGTTCTCTTGGAGGTGACCGGTCCGACCACCTCGGGGATGACGTCTCCGGCGCGCCTCACAATGACGGTGTCCCCTATCCGCACGTCCTTGCGAGCAACCTCGTCTTCGTTGTGCAAGGTAGCAGTGCCTATCGTCACGCCCCCCACGAAGACGGGCTCTAGTTGAGCGAAGGGCGTCACCGCGCCGGTGCGGCCGACGTGGACGTTGATGTCCTTCAGCACGGTGGTCCGCTCCTCGGGTGGGAACTTGTACGCGATGGCCCAACGGGGGCCGTGGGAGGTGTACCCCAGCTCCTCCTGCTGTGCTATCGAGTCGACCTTCACAACGACGCCGTCGATCTCGTAGAGGACATCGTGACGGTGGCTCTGCCAGTAGGTGCATCTCTCGAAGACCTCGTCGAGGTCGTGGACTCGTCTGTTGTTCTCGTTGGTCCTCAGCCCGAGGTCCCGAATCGTCTGCAACGCCTCCGAATGAGACTTGAACCGGCGGCCTTCGACATAGCCGACCCCGTGGCAGATCAGGGACAAGCTGCGCCCGGCCGTTACGTTTGGGTCCTTCTGTCGCAATGAGCCCGCTGCCCCGTTACGCGGATTCGCAACCGTCTTGAGCCCCTGCTCCCCCAACCGCTTATTGAGCCGCTCGAAGTCGTCGATCCGCATGTAGACCTCGCCACGGACCTCGATCACCTTCGGTGGATCGCCCCGCAGCTTCAGAGGGACGGCCTTGATTGTCTTCAGGTTGGCGGTGATGTCCTCGCCGACGTGACCGTCGCCTCGAGTCGCTCCTTTGACGAAGTTGCCATCTTCGTAGGTGAGGTTGACTGCGACTCCATCCATCTTAAGCTCGGTGACAAAGGCGTCTGCGTTACCGATGGCACGCTCGACTCGTTTGCCCCACGCCTGCAGCTCCTCCAGCGTGAAGCAGTTGTCGAGCGAGGTCATCGGGGTCCGATGCGGTACCGGAGCAAACTGATCCGAGGGCGGCGCGCCGACTCGCTGGGTGGGCGACGTCGGAACTACCAACTCGGGATACTCCGCCTCGATCCGGATCAGCTCTGCCATCAGTGCGTCGTACTCGGCATCTGCGATCTCCGGGTCGTCGAGAGCGTGGTAACGATATGCGTGGTAATCGATGAGCTCGCGCAGCTCCCCGGCGCGCCGGGTGGCCTCTTGCTTGCTCATGCTGGGCATAGGACTATCTTCGCACCGGCCCCCTCACACCGAGCGTTGCCGGTGCGCTGGGCCGCAATCTCATGAACAGTCGGATCAAAAGGCCCGGCGTAGAGCAGCTCGGGCGGCGAAGTAGCCGCACATGCCGTGGACTCCTCCGCCCGGAGGGGTCGACGAGGAGCAGATGTAGAGGCGCCGATTGGGAGTCGTGTAGGGGCTGACACGGGCCACCGGCCTCGTGAACAGCTGGCGCAGGTCCTGCACGCCGCCGTTGATGTCGCCCCCGATGTAGTTGGCGTTGTAGGTCTCGTACTCGGCGGCAGTGATGGTGTTGCGGGCGACGACCTTGTCCCGGAAGCCCGGAGCGAAGCGCTCGATCTGGTCCTCGATCGGCTCCGTCATGTCGACCGTGGAGCCGTTGGGGACATGGCAGTAGGCCCACACCGTGTGCTTGCCCGCGGGGGCCCGGGAGTCGTCGAAGAGGCTCTGCTGTGCCAGCAAGACGTAGGGCCTTCGTGGAGGCACCCCCCGAAGAATCTCGTCTTCAGAAGCCGCTATCTCCTCAAGCGTGCCCCCTAGATGAAGCGTGCCCGCCTGCATGCACGCCTCGGCCTTCCACGGGATCGGTCCGTCCAAAGCGAGGTCCAGCTTGAACACACCCATCCCATAACGAAACTTGCGCAAGCGACGCCTATAGCTCGATGGAAGTTGCTCTCCCGCAATGCGAGCGACTTGCTGCGGCCCCAGGTCGAACAACACTGCTCGCGACGAAGGCAGCTCCTCAACTGAGGTGACCTCCGTCCCCGTCGTTATGACGCCGCCCAGAGACCGCAGGTAGGCGGCCATCGCATCGACGATGCTCTGGGAGCCTCCCTTCGGGATCGGCCAGCCGGCCCAATGCGCGATAACGCCGAGCATCAACCCGTACGCCGCCGTAAGGGGCCGCCCGAGCGACATCATCGAATGAGCCGCTATTCCCGCGAACAGAGCCTTCGCACGGGGACCGTCGAACTTGGCCTTGGCAAAACCGGACGTGGATCGGACGGCTCCTAGACCAAAGCGTGCAAGAACCAGCGGATGACGCGGAAGACGCAGGGGGCCGAGTACATCCCCGACCAAATCGCCGGCTCTTCGCACCAAGGGGCCCATGAGCCCGCGATAGGCCGCTGCATCGTCGACAAGGCCATTGGCGGTCTCCTCGACGGACCGGTCCAGGACCACCGCCGTCCCGTCGTCGAGGGGATGGGCGAGCGGCAGGCCGGGATGGATCATGTCGAGGCCGTGCTCCTCGAGAGGCAGAGAGCTCATGAAGGGCGACGCGACCGCGAGCGGATGAATCGCGGAGCAGACGTCGTGCACGAACCCCGGAAGGGTGAGCTCGGCCGATCGGCAGCCTCCGCCTATGGTGCTTGCGGCCTCGACGACCAACACCGACTTGTGGGCGCGCGCCAGCTCGATGGCGGCGGCGAGGCCGTTGGGACCGGAACCGATGACTATCGCGTCGTAGACGGGGTCACGAGACACGCCTCAAGTCTCACCCAAGCTGGGCAAAAGCGAGGGGTTAGGCAGTGGGCTTGTTGGCGTCGTCCGGCGGCGTCGTCTCTGTCGCCGTGGGCTTCGAGCGTGACACAGCACGAAAAGGCGCCCCCATGGAGTAGAGGCTGGAGCGGATCGCCGCGTTGTAGCGGATGTTTCTTGCGTTGCGCCATTGCCGCTTCTTGTCCACGCACACGACCTGCGTGTCGACCTCGCCATCGACTCCGAAGTGAGCTGCGAGAGCCGTGAGCGTGTGTTCCCAGAAGCGGTCCTCGCTTCTGTGCCCGCCCATGGTGAGCCCCACCTCGTACATCGGGTCGTTGGCCCTCATGAGGACCTGAGCCTGAGCCACGGTCTCACCGCCCTTGTCGTAGGCGCTGAAGGTGATCCACCCGGCGAACATGTGCCCTTGAGGAGTCATCAGCGTGAAGGACTCATCGTCGGCATACATGACCAGGACGCCGGTCGAGAGCTTCAGCCGGCCCGGCATGGTCAGGTTCAGGAGCGCGACGTCACCGGGAGCGATCCCGGTTAGGGGACCGTAGAAGGAGTTCCTCGGGGGCCAGAACTTGGGGAAGTTTGCCTTCCACTCGCTGATCACTTCCTGCGGAGTGGCGGATCCCCCGGTGAGCGTCACCTTGTAGGTCTTTTGCCACATCTTCCCGAAGCCTTGGATGGGGCTTACCTGGCGACGGCCGGTGACGTTGATGTTCACGGCGTCGGCGGGGACCTCCCCGACCGTCAGAGAAGGGGTCAGCTTTGCCCAGTTGGCGGCGTCGCGCGCAATCGCCTCTGGTGTTGCTTCCTGGTTCGTTGGTTCGATTATCTCCTCTGGCCTTTGCGGCGCCCCGTCCATACCTCTCCTCTCCTGAACCCTTTACCGCGCGCCGGCCGCCGCCAGCGCGTCCCTTTCGTTGTCGTAGATCCCCACCGCTTCATCGAGCCGGGTGAGCTCGAAGATCTGGCGATAGTGGTCGGTGAGCCCGTACGCAAACAACTGCTGTCTCTGACGATTGGCGCGGACCAGAAGTGTGACGAGGAGGCCGATGCCGCCACTGTTCATGTAGTCGAGGCCTTCGAAGTTCAGCACGATCGAACGAACACCGGACTCGCTAGCCCGGTTGTAGGCATCCATCAGCACGTCCTCTGAATTCGCCGTGACGTCCCCTTTGACGTCGACGATGCTGGCGCTTCTACCGGCCTGGCGAACATCCATGGTTGCCGTTTGTGACATCTGCCCTCCCTTTAGGTCCGTCTGTCCAACCTTCTCAACTCGCGGCCGGCATGCCGGCCACTGCACTGGCCTCGTCGGGATAGATGTTCATGAAGTCTGCGAGGCGCGTGATCTGGAAGATCTCCTTGTAGTGATCCATCAGCCCACAGGCCACGATGGACTTGCCCTCCCGACGCGCTCTGCCGAGCACACCCACGATCACGGCGATTCCCGTGCTGTTGATGTACTGGACGTCGCCGAAGTTGAGGATCACCGTGCTGACGTCCGTGATCTCGTCGTAGGCGTCGTTCAGCGGGCCTTCGGCAGAGCTGTTGAGCTCGCCACTCAAGTGGACGATGGCGGCGTCGCCTTGACGGCGGACATCTGTTGCCAGGTCCCTAGCTTCCATGGCCGTCCCCTTTCAGGTGGAACTTGAGCTCGATGGTGTGAAGGGTGGCGTCACTGTCGACATTCATCTCGTCGACCATGTTCTTGATGAGAAACAAGCCCCATCCCCGAGCTTTTTGCTCCCCGGCAAGCTTCGCCTCGAGGTCCGGCTGCTCGACCTCGGCCAGTGCCTTCTCTCCGCCTTGATCCGTCACCCGGATGACCAAGTCGTTTCCTTCAACGACGGCACTTATCCCCACGGGGATGTCTGCCTGGTTGTTGTTGCCGTGCTCGATCGCGTTCATCGTCGCCTCGGCCACCGCCGTCTTTAGGCGCTCGAGGCGAGCGGATGGAATGTCGAGCTCCTCGACGGCCTCCGTGATCCGCGCCATCGCAGTACGTTCGTTGCCGGGCCGGCTTGCAACCTCGAACTCCGCCAGAGTCCGATCTTTCTCTGGGGAACCGTCCTGCGACGACGAAGCGCTGGACCTCGCACCCAGAACCTCGGCGAACAGCGGAGCATGGCGGGACCGCTGCAAGGTCACGAGAGTGATGTCGTCCTCCTGCTCCCAGTCGCGGCCGGTGAAGGCATCAAGCTCTTTTAAAAGGTCGTCGATCACGGCCTCGCCCGTGCTTCGATGCTCCATGTGCTTCATAAGCCGCGGAAACCCGAACATCTCTCGATCGCCGTTGTGAGCCTCGGCCAAACCGTCGCTGTGCAACAAAATGGTGTCGCCCGGGCCGAGGACACCCTCTTTTTCCTCGTATTTCATGCCCGGCAGTAGCCCTAGCGGCATGCCCGTCGCTCGGAACTCGACGACCGCATCGTCCGTCGCCACATAGGGCACGTTGTGGCCCGCGTTCGCGTACTGGAGTTTGCCCGAGGAAGGGTCGAGGACTGCGTAGAGGCAGGTTACGAACATCTTGGGGGGCATGTCGGCGACGAGCAGGTCGTTCACACGCTCCATCACCTCAGAGGGGGACACCAGTCTCGGTGCCTCGGCGCCGAGAAGGCTCTGCGTCATCGCCATCACCAGGGCGGCGGGCACGCCCTTGTCCGTGACGTCGCCAACCACGATGCCGAGCTTTCCTTCGGGCAGCTCGATAAAGTCGTAGAAGTCGCCGCCCACTTCCCGGGCGGGTCGGTAGAAGGCCGCAATGTGCCACGCAGGCAGATCGGGGAGCTCTCTCGGCAAGAACTGCTGCTGGATGAGCGTCGCAACCTTCAGCTCCTGTTCCACGCGCTCACGCTCGCGAGCCTCCGCCTCCTGCTCACGCACGAGTTGTGCCACTCTCACCGCAGGTGCTGCCTGGCCGGCTAGGGTGTCGAGCAGCTTGCGGTCATCGGCGGAATACTCCTGCTCGCTAAGGCGGGGGCCGAGATTGAGAAGGCCAATGAGCTCACCCTGGCTGACCAGCGGGACGACCACCTGGACGCCGGCGCTACGGAGCTCCTCCTTGGCGGGTGATTCGAGCTCGAGCGAATCGAGGTCCACCGGTCCCCCCGCACTCTCGAGGTAGGCGAGCAGGGGGTCGCCCGGCGAGATGTCGACCGGAGCTTGTTCGGACTGGGGGGCGGAGGCGGACTCCACCACGGCACCGGGCTCGGCGCCCTTACGGCGCCTGATTGCCCTCAACGATCTTGTCCTGGTGGCCATCTCACCCTCCCTTTTACGTGCCCATCGTCCGAGAATCGTTACGAGATCGAGTAGCTGGAGAACTTTCTGGGCTCGAAGCGCTGCTTTGGCGCAGCCACAACGAGGCGTGGGCCGGTCATCCGCGGCCCTCAGGAGCTCGAAGCCACAGCGATGCATGAGCCGGCTGCATCGTGTCCATGACCACCGTGAGCAGCTCCGTACTCAGTGAATCGAGGTCCATCTCCGCTCGGCAACGGTTACTGAAGGACTCGATGGTTCTTGCGGCATCGTAGCGGCGGCGGTAGAAGCGACGGTCCACGAACTCCTGGACGCGGCTCCTCAGCGGCCGAAAGAGAGATAGCACAGCTAGTGTCGAGGTGGTGACGACGACCGGCGAGTCATCCCTCACCGGTAGGGTCGCCTGGATCACCAGCACCAAGGAGAAGTACCCAAGCGCGAGCACCCCGGTCACGACCCCGTAGACGAGCGTGCGCTTAATCGCTGCGGAGAAGTCGAACAGGCTGTGCCGCAGCATCGCGACACCGAGTGCAATTGCGATCGGAATGGCGAGAAACCAAAAGGTGGGGAGCACGAAGAGGTCGTAGACCAGGGGGGAGCCGGGGATCAGCCCGCCCGTGATGTAAACCGCTGCATATCCTGCAACCGCACCGGAGACGGCCAAGACGACCAGCTTGGTCTGCATCTGCTGCCGGGGACTTGCATGGCGATGGTAGCGCACCGCTTGCGCGATCAACCCGGTGGTCCACCCAATCATGAGAGCTATGAAGATCGCCACCGGGACGTGAAAGGGGTCGATCAGGCTGAACCACGCGCTCGGGTATAAGCCCCACGCCAGCGTGTAGATCGTCCAGGCAAGACCACTCCAGCGAGTCCAACGAGGGATGAACCGGCCGTCGGGAAAGAGCAGGAAGAAGAAGATCGCAAGGAGGAGGCCGGCGGCCTGGACCAGGCTGACGACGGGCTGCGCGCCGGCGGGAAGCTCCAAGCTGTCGAGAGTGGGCGTTACCCACACCGGGTAGCCGATGAACACGGCCGAGAAGAACAGCGCACGCCAGTCCTGGGTCTTACCCCAGGCGATCCCCCATGAGGTCACCGCGAAGGCAGCCACGAAGATCACCTCGACCGCCAGCACGATGAAGGGGTAGACACTCGGTGATAGAACGGTCGCTCCCAAGCCATCGCCGGCATCGGGAAGGACTCCCTGTGCCCGTGCCTCCCGGCACAGCGTCGCGAGCTCGTTGTAGCGCGATGGCACGGCCGCTGCAAACAGGCTGAGCGTGAGGGCGAGGAGCACCCGCCAGGTCCTCCTAGCGAACTCCACCCGCTCCACTCCCACCCGAGAATCCTGCGCTTGTTGAGCGTTCAGTCGAAATGCCCCGAAGCCACACCGAGGCGTGGGCCGGTTGCATCGTGTCGTTGACCAGTCCCAGAAGCTCTCTCCTCAGCGAATCGAGGTCGGTCTCCTGGCGCAGGCGGGAGCCGAACGACTCGATGGTCCTGGCCGCGTCGTAGCGGCGGCGGTAGAAGCGGCGATCGACGAACCCCTGAACCCGATTCCTGAGAGGACGGAAGAGGGCAACCACTGCGAGGGTCGTGATCGCCACCAGCGCGGGTGAGTCGTCGGTTACCGGCAGAACGGCCTGCGCAAGTAGCACTCCCCCCGCGTATCCGAGGGCCAGCAGAACGGTGACGACACCGTAGACCAGCGTCTTGTTGATGATGCGGTCGATGTTGTAGAGACGGTAGCGAAGTATCGCTATGCCCGTAGCAATCGGTATAGCTGCGAAGGATACGGTCACTACGTCTTGCAGCACTCTCTGGGGAAAGGAGGTGTTTCTGAAATCTTCGATCGATCCGGTCAGGAAAGACAGCGTTATCTGGAGGAGGAACAGGGAGGCGACGACCGAGGCTGCACTCGAGAACCACTTGAGCTGCTGCCGTTCCCGGCCCCGTGATCGCCGGAAGCGCCCTGCCATGGCGACCGCCGAAGCAGCGAAGGTAAGCGGTAGCAGAACGATGCCGAGAGACAGGAAATCCAGCAGGGGTTTGGCCGACTCTAAAGCGAAAGGATTCTGGAGAGGCAGGTTCTCCATGCGCCCGGGCGCGAACGCGAGGGTGACGCTTACGGCGACGATCCCAACAGCGCTCAGCCAGGCCACGGGGAGCCACCGCTTGCTGGGGAGTCGCCCGTCGGGAAACAGGAGAACCAAGAAAGTCGCGGAGAGGCCGAAGGAGGACGGCCACGTCCAATTCCCCACCCACCCCATCGCAACAGCGCCCGGGGGCAAGTTAGGACCCGTGTCTAGGGCGAGGCTTGCGTACTCACGCGACAAGCTCGAGAGCTGCATGATCATCCCCGACACGAGGCAGATCCATCCGATGGAGTTGTCCGGCTGACGGGATGCGATCAGAGCGCCGACGACGGGAAACGCGAGCAATGCCACGATTCCCGCAGCGGCGCCGCCTTTCGTCCCGTAGTCGAATGGGCTTGGTATGGAGCGGTTCGCGAAGCTGAACAAAAGACCGGCGACCGCCATCGCCACGCTCACCGCACATAGCGACCACGCCACTCTCGTGGCGACGCGTCCTGTCATCGCTCGAGTCCTGAACGCAGCCACAACGACGCGTGAGCCGGTTGCATCGTGTCCTTGACCAATCCCAATAGCTCACCTCTCAGTGAATCGAGGTCGGTCTCCTGGCGCAGGCGGGAGCCGAACGACTCGATGGTCCTGGCGGCGTCGTAGCGCCGGCGGTAGAAACGGCGATCGACGAAGCCCTGGACGCGGTTCCTGAGCGGGCGAAAGAGGGCGACGACTGCGAGCGTCGTGATCGCCACGACCGCCGGAGAGTCATTGGGCACCGGAAGCACCGCCTGAGCCAGCAGCACGCCCCCGGCGTATCCGAGCGCCAGCAGGACGGTCACGACACCGTAGACGAGCGTCCTGTTGATGAGGCGGTCGATGTCGTAGAGCCGGTAGCGCAGGATTGCGATCGCCATTGCCACCGGAAGACCTCCCAGAAAGAACACCGTCAAGTTGGCAAACACTCGATACGCAAGCGAGTCCGGGGCCGACGTTGGGAACACCATACTGCCCGCGGCGAGGGCGGCTGCGAGCAGTCCGGCCGCGTAAGCGATCCACTTGATCTGGGCCCTCTCGATGCCTCCGGCGCGACGGAAACGCACCACCAAGGACGTCAGCGCCGCAGCAATCGAACCGAGGAAACCGAACCCGTAAGCGACGATCATCACGGCCACCAGCCTGTGCGCCTCTTCGATGCCGAAGGGGTTGACGATCCCAGCGCCACTCTGCATCGGCCCGGGGGTCGTCGCCTCTGCGAACGTGGTCAAAGTCATGCCAACGGCGCTGATCCAACCCACCATTCGCCAGCGAGGCGATAGAAAGGTTCCGTTGGGGAAGAGATGGATGACGAAGACTCCCACCAGTCCCACGAGCGGTACCCACATCCAATTAGACATCCATGCCGCGAACTCTTCACCCACGAGCGAGGCGCGCCTCGCGATGAGCCCATACACGGCATACTCGAGGCTCGCCCGTTGGAGACTGGCTAGTAGGCCCGCTGCAAGGAAGATCCAGCCGATCGGGTTGAGAGATCGGCGCGTTGCGAGCAGCACCCCCAGGAAAGAAAAAGCCATGCCAACGACCCCGGTCCCGCCGCGCGAGCCGAACACCCCGGTTACGGGGGTAGACGCGGTCGCAACCTGGAGTGTCACAGAAAGAGCCCATAACGCCACGGAGAGCACGCACAGACACCAGGCCATCGGCGTCGTCGTCGTTCTGCTCGGGCCCGGAGCGGGAGCGTTCATCTGGTGGCCTCGGCGCGCAGCCACAGGGATGCGTGGGCCGGCTGCATCGTGTCGTTGACCAGCCCGAGTAGCTCGCGGCTCAGGGAGTCGAGGTCGGTCTCATGGCGCAGGCGGGAGCCGAACGACTCGATGGTCCTGGCTGCGTCGTAGCGGCGACGGTAGAAGCGCCGATCGACGAAGCCCTGGACGCGGTTCCTAAGCGGGCGGAAGAGGGCGACGACTGCGAGCGTCGTGATGGCGACCACCGCAGGGGAGTCGTCGGTCACCGGCAGGACGGCCTGGGCAAGAAGGACTCCCCCGGCGTATCCGAGCGCCAGCAGGACTGAGACCGCACCGTAAACGAGCGTCTTGTTGATGATGCGATCGATGTCGTAGAGGTGGTATTTGAGGATGGCGATTCCGATGCCAGCCGGTACGGTCACGATCGCGAGGACGACTATGAGAGCTCCGATGAATTCCGGCGCCTTTTCCCGCAAGCCGACTGCCTCACCGATCGCGCCGAGCACGATGGTCGTGGCCGCCACCGATGCTGCATAAGTAAGGCACTTCAATTGCTGTCTCCGCTCACCGCGAGAACGGCGAAATCGGACAACCAAAGACGACACGGAGACGACTAGGAATACCAAGAACAAAAAGCCGGTCACCTGCGACAAGAGCTCTAAAGCGGTCCCCAAAGAGTCGATACCCACTGGATTGCGCGTCCCAGCCAATCCCTCGATCGGCCCCGGCCTCAAGGCAGACACAAGCGTAGCAATCGCGACATTGGCGGCTCCGGCTCGAGCGACCGATCGCCATCTCGAAGAAGGAAGCTTCCCATCCGGGAACAGGAGAAGAACGAGCGTCGTGAACAAGCCGAATCCGGGGGTAAAGAGCCACGTCGAAAGCCAAGCCGCTAGTGTTCCGCCCGCAAGTGATCCATCGAGAACGAGTGCTCGAATCGCGTACTCCTGCGAGGCGATCCCCAGCGATGTGCTGGCCCCTATCGAGCAAAGAATCCATCCAACCGCGTTCTCCGACCGGCGCGAGGCGACCACCGCCCCCACGAAGGGTACGGAGAGCACCGCGGCCATCCACAGCAGGTCGACGGGTCGCACGGGCGAGATCCCAGGGACTTCCGCACGCGTCATGCCCCACACTGTCCCGACGACCGCGAACGCAACCGCAAATACGAACAGGGACCACGCCAGTCGCGACGCGCCTCTCCTAGTCACCCCGTCTCCTCACGCTGAGTGGAAGAGTGAGAAGCCAGCCATAGCGAGGCGTGGGCCGGCTGCATGGTCTCTCCGATCAGTGCTAGCAGCTCTCTCCTCAATGAGTCGATGTCGGTCTCCTGGCGAAGGCGGGAGCCGAACGACTCGATGGTCCTGGCCGCGTCGTAGCGTCGGCGATAGAAACGGCGGTCGACGAAGCCCTGGACGCGGCTTCTAAGCGGGCGGAAGAGCGCAACGACTGCCAGTGTTGTTATGGCGACCAGCGCGGGCGAGTCATCCGTCACCGGGAGGACCGCTTGCGCGAGAAGCACTCCTCCCGCATATCCAAGGGCCAGAAGCGCGGTGACCCCGCCGTAGACCAGCGTCTTGTTGATGATGCTGTCGATGTCGTACAGCCGGTATTTCAGGATGGCGATGCCCACGGCAATCGGCAATCCCAGAACGGTGAAGTCCAACATTTGCTGGGCAACGCGAACAGCACCCCCGGACAGGATCTCGAAGGCGAGAAGAGCGGCGACGATCGAGGCCACGTAGGCCAACCACTTCAGTTGCTGGCGCTCGATCCCCCGGGAGCGCCTGAACCGAAACAACATGGAGCTGAGACAAACAACGAGTGAGGCAAAGAACACACCGGTGGCGATGTTGAGGACAAGCTCGACCGGTCCACCCCCTGGTGGCTGATCGGCAAGGAGCGAGGGAGCATCTGTGGATCCGACAGACACACCTACAGCAAGGATTGCGACGAGCGACCCAACCATTAGCGGTGGTAGCCACCTCCAGCGACGAGAAGGCAGCCGGGCATCGGGGAACAGCAGAATGAGGAACGCAAAGCAAGCGAACCCAAGGGGGGAGACGGACCATGCCACCATCGCAGCCGCACCTCCGGCCGGCAAAGAGCCAGGTTCCAGGATCAACGCCCACACCGCGTACCCGCGGCCAAGGGTCGCAACGACTGTGAAGAGGCCCACGCCACAGGCCAACCACCCGATAGGGCTCTCGGGCCGGCGTGACGCGATCAAGGCACCAACCGGTGCGAAGGCCAGAAACGAAAGTGCGAAGGTCAAGTCCTCTGACTCGGATGCCCCCGGCTCAGAAGGAGCGGTTGCCCTGAGCCAGATCAGCGCCCCAGCCGCAACGATCGCCACCGCGCACAGTGCCCAGGCCAGAAGGCCAGCGGCTCGCCGGCTCATGCCGTCTCCTGCTTGCGTAGCCACAGCGAGGCGTGGGCCGGTTGCATTGTGTCCTTGACGAGACCCAGCAGCTCGGTGCTGAGTGAGTCGAGGTCGGTCTCCTGGCGGAGGCGGGAGCCGAACGACTCGATGGTCCTCGCCGCGTCGTAGCGGCGGCGGTAGAAACGGCGGTCGACGAAGCTCTGGACCCTGCTTCTCAAAGGGCGGAAGAGAGCAACCACTGCGAGGGTCGTGATCGCAACTACCGCCGGCGAGTCGTCGCTTACCGGCAGAACGGCCTGAGCCAGGAGCACTCCCCCCGCGTATCCGAGGCCCAGCAGTGCGGTGACGGCCCCGTAGACCAGCGTCTTGTTGATGATGCGGTCGATGTCGTAGAGCCGGTACTTGAGGATGGCGATCCCCGCGGCAACAGGCAACAGAGCAACAACCACTCCAAAGACCCAGTCTCCTAGCTCGGTGAAGGGAAGCAGTTCCTCGGCCACGGCAAGAAACACGACGAGAGTGGCCGCGTAGGTGAACCATTTGAGCTGCTGGCGCTCGTCGCGCCTCGAGCGGCGAAAACGAATCACGAGCGACACAATTGAGGCGACTGAGCACAACAGGACGATGCCGGAGAGGACCCCGCCGACGGCATTCTCCTCGACGTCTCCCACCGCCTTGACTCCGATCGGATTCGGGACGGAGTAATCCTCGTCCTGAAGGTCGATCGTCGGGTTCAGCGCTGCGAGCACCGTCATGCTTGCCGTTGCGGTCGCCGCCACCCATAGGACGGGCGTCCAGCGGGGAGACAGCGGTCGTCCGGTCGGAAACAGCAGGACGGTGAAGAGGAGCGTCAGAATAATCAGGGGGAGCCAGTACCAGCTTGCATACCAGGCGGCTCCGATCGCCCCTGGAAGGGAACCGGGCCGTGTTACGTACGCGTACTCGGCATACTCCTGGGCCGCGACCCCCGTGCTCGCCAGTAGACCGATGGCTGAGAAGACCCATCCAACCGCATTGCTCGGATGACGACCAACGACTAGGGCTCCCACCCCCATGAACGCCGCGAAGGCAAGTAGGAGCGAGACGGTGTCCGCGTGGAAGTTGCCGTTGATCTCAGCAAGAACCACGGCCGGCACCATCGCGGTAAAGAACACGGCAATCATGGCGGCGGCTACCTTGCTCGCGCGTCGTCTCATTGCGGTGCCTCCTGCTGCCGGAGCCACAGCGAGGCGTGGGCCGGCTGCATCGTGTCCTGAACGAGCATGAGCAGCTCGCCCCTGAGGGAGTCGAGATCCGTCTCCTGGCGGAGGCGGGAGCCGAACGACTCGATGGTCCGGGCCGCGTCGTAGCGACGCCGGTAGAAGCGGCGGTCGACGAAGCCTTGTACGCGGCTTCTCAGCGGGCGGAAAAGGGCAACCACTGCCAGGGTCGTGATTGCGACCAGCGCCGGGGAGTCATCACTTACCGGGAGGACCGCTTGCGCGAGAAGCACTCCTCCCGCATATCCCAGGGCCAGCAAGACGGTGACGGCACCGTAGACGAGCGTCCTGTTGATGATGCGGTCGATGTCGTAGAGGTGGTACTTGAGGATGGCTACGCCGGCGCCCACGGCCGGCGTCGGTATGAGGGCCACCAGCAGCACATCGGCGAACCCCCCTCGCTCACCACTCACGGCGTCGACCAACGCCATGCCAATGAAGCCCGCGACGAACATCAGGCTGCTGTAGGTGAACCACTTGAGCTGCAGTCGCTCGGTCCCCGCGGATCGCCTGAACCGGACAACCAACGAGACCACCGCCGACCACACAGAGACCAGCATGAGCACCGCAAGCAGCCCGCCCAGAAATCCGCTCTCCACGTCCCGGAGCCCCGGGATGCCCACAGGATTGACTACGGCGACGCTGCTGTTGGGCAGTTGCAGCTCCGACTCGAGGGCGGCCAGCGCGGTAAATCCACCAACCGTCAAAACCGCGATCCACAAGACCGGACGCCATCGCTTGGAGGGAACGCTCCCCGTAGGAAAGAGCAAGGGCATGAAGACAAGCACGAGCCCCCAGAAGGCGAGCCAGTACCATTCGCCGTACCAAGCGGCCCACGCAGGTGCGACGACGGATCCAGGCCGCACGACTAAGCCGCGCAGCGCGTACTCTTCCGCCAGCGCGCCCATCGCCCACAGGATCCCGATAGCCGAGAAGATCCAGCCGATCGGATTCCCGTGCCGCCGTCTCAAGATCAGGGCGCCCACAGCCGCGTAAGGGGCGACTCCAAACAGGATCGCGGACTCCGATGCGACGCTCTCGCCGTTAAGAGTCTGGAGCCACCAGGTCGCCGCAGCACAGGCCGTGTAAAGGGCGATTACCGCGATGGGCGCGATATGCCTCGTCATGAGGCGGGCTCCTGGAAACTCCGCAACCACAGCGACGCATGCGCGGGCTGCATGGTGTCCCTGACAAGCGCGATCAGTTCTGTGCTGAGTGAATCGAGGTCGGTCTCTTGGCGCAGGCGCGAACCAAAGGACTCGATGGTCCTTGCGGCGTCATAGCGGCGCCGGTAGAACCGACGATCGACCAAACCCTGGACACGATTCCGCAATGGTCTGAACAGCGCCACGACGGCGAGCGTGGAGGCTGCGACTACGACCGGGGAATCATTAGACACGGGGAGCAGCGTCTGGATGACGACAACGCCTCCCGCATAGGCGAGCACCAACAGCGCCGTGACTGCACCGTAGACCAATGTCCTGCTGATGATCCGGTCGATGTCATAGAGCCGGTAACGCGTTATCGCAATGCCGAGCGCCACAGGAAGGACGAGGAAAGAGATTACCGAAGGGTCAACCGGCAAGTCGGAAACGTCGTCGCCCGACAACGCCTGCCCAATCGGGTCACCGGTCATGAACAGGACCGGGGTGAGTGCTGCCGTGTAGGCAAACCACTTGAGCTGCTGGCGCTCCCGAGCACTTGCCCGGCGGCGCCTCCAGAACAGGGAGTAGATGCTGGCTATTGCCGATACACCCAGCCCCACGCCAAACACAACGGCGACCACGTTCAACGGTGCCTCCAACGAGTCGATCCCAAACGGGTCCGCGCCGACGCCCTCCTCACCGGCGCCATAGGGCAACACCATGAACGTAAGGATCAACCCGATAAGCGAGATCCCGGCCAGGTAGGCGATCGGCTTCCAGCCCCTAGAAGGCAGGTGGCCACCCGGAAAAAGGAGAAAAAGAAAGGTGGGAACGAGCATGAAGAACGGCAACCAGACCCATCCTCCGGCCCAAGCCGCCACCTCCCCACCGGGCCAAGAGCTGTCTACGCGCGTCGCGTAATGAGCGTACTCAGGGAGCAAAGCGCCAAGCGTCGCGCTTAGACCTATGGCAGAGAACAACCAGGCGATCCGGTTTCCGGGTTGGCGGGAGACGATCAGGGCCCCGACCAGAGGGAACACGAGCCCGATGATGCCGTCAAAACGCCAGGTGCCCTCATCGTCGAGCCCTGCACGAGTCGTCAGCCACGCGATGAAGAGGGTCACCGCAAAGGCGACGACGCAAAGGGTGGTCAGCCCCCACGCTATCCGTCTCTTCCAAACGGCAGTCATAGGGGAGGTCCCTCCGTTGCTGCGCAGATGGACCACGCCAGGCGGCTCGCAGCGCGCCTACTCACCGGGGATCCCCCGCCCTCACCATGCCGTCGTTCCGGTCACCATGCCTCGTCCAGATTGTGCTTGTGCTCCTCGCCGCGTATCAACCGCAATCGGTCCCAAACAAAGATTTCGGCTCCCATCCGCAAGGATCGTGGAGGAATATCGTCTGGAAATCGTTACGGAACCATTTGCAAGCGCTCACCTCGTTGCGAAACTGGAGATTGACTACGCCACCCGGGAGGAACAAGAGGGAGTTATGTCCGAATTGAGGGTCTTGCTGCTCGGCCCCCCCAGGATCGAAGTCGACGGTCGCCCCCTTCAGGTCGACACACGCAAGGCGATCGCGCTACTCGCCTATCTGGCTACCTGCAGCGAAGCCTCCAGGAGGGATTCCCTCGCCGCACTACTGTGGCCAGAACACGACAACGACAGCGCTCGGGGCGCCCTTCGGCGCACCCTTTCGACGCTCAAGAAGGCCCTTGGAGGCAAGTGGCTCGAGGTCGATCGAGCGACCGTCGCCCTCGCGGAGAAGGAAACGTTCAAGGACGTGGCACAGCTTCACTGCGCCCTGGATGACTGCCAGGGCCATGGCCATGCATCCTCTGCAGTTTGCAATCGTTGTGAGGCCCCCTTGGTGGCTGCGGTGGGCCTGTATCGCGGTGACTTCATGACCGGCTTCTCGCTCCGAGACAGCGTCGAGTTCGACGACTGGCAACTCCTTCAAGCAGAACACTTCCGTCGTCTCGCATCGGGTGCCCTCGAGCGACTCGTCCGCTGTGTCGCCATCAAGCGCGACCTCTCCCCAGCAATCGAGTACGCGCGGCGGTGGCTGGCGCTAGAGCCTTTGCACGAGCCGGCCCATCGCCAACTGATGCTGCTGCATGCGTGGGCGGGTGATCGATCCGCGGCCATCAAGCAGTACCGGGACTGCGTCGCGGTCCTTGACCGAGAGCTAGGTGTAGCTCCTCTTGACCAGACCGCCGAGCTTTACCAAGCCATCATGGAGAACCGGGCGCCTCCACTGGAAGCCGGGCCTGACGTCGCCGTTGTTGCGGGGAACGGCAAGCCGGTCGAGACAGGCCTGGACCTCTATCCGCTGACGGGACGTGCGATCGAATGGACTGCGCTCCTCGACGCGTATGAGCGCGTTGGCGCCAATGGGCATGTGGCGGCGATTCAGGGCGAGGCGGGCATCGGCAAGACGCGGTTATGCAACGACTTCCTGGAGGAGGTGCGCACCAAGGGCGCAGTTGCGGTCACCGCCCGCTGTCACGAGGGTGAGACGGATCTGACTTACGGGCCGGTCATCGATCTCCTCCGCGGAGCGCTGGAGTCCAGAGACGATAAGTCCTGGCTGGGAACCGTGGGACAGCAGCATCTGGTTGAAGTTGCCCGCTTGGTCCCCGAGTTGCGCCACTCACTGGGTCTCCCCGACGCCCCCGACCTGACAGACCCGGGGGCAAAGAGTCGTTTCTATGAGGGACTGGCTCACTTGTTGTCAACGGCGTGCGAGGGTCCGCCTCACGGGGTCCTTTTCGTAGACGACGTCCAGTGGATCGATGAAGCTTCGGCGGAGCTCCTCGCCTTCATGTGCATGCGCCTCACGGGGCGGCCCCTCTTGCTTGTGCTCGCCTGGAGAAGCGAGCAAGTCCGGGGTCACGACCGGCTCATCCGCTTGCTCCCGCAATTGCAGAGCGGCAACACGATTACCTCCATCAAACTGAACCGCCTTGATGAGGGGGCAGTGCGTGAGCTAGTTGGACATGTTGGCCCAGGCGATCACTTCGATGACGAGCTGGGCTCGCGCCTCTACCGGGAGACGGACGGTCTACCGATGTTCGTCGTCGAATACCTCCGCGCGCTAACGAGCGAGGGCACCTCGATTGACGAACCGTGGGAGCCCCCCTCCGGGGTGCGGGATCTCTTGACCGCCCGCATCGCAGCCTCGAGTCAAACCGCACGTCAAGTCCTGGCTGCAGCAGCCGTCATCGGCGGATCGTTCGATTTCGATGTTTTAAAGCGATCCGCCGGAAGAAGCGAAGACGAGGTGGTGTCTGCACTAGAGGAGCTTGTCAACCTCAACCTCGTGATGGAGCTCGACACCGACAGGTCGACGCCACCGTCATACGACTTCAGCCATTCGCTGCTTCGTGAGTTCGCTTACCAAGAAATCAACGCAGCGAGGCGCAGGCTTCTGCACGGGCGTGTCGGGGACGCGTTGGCAAGATCCAGGGGAAGGCCCGATGCAATGGCCGGCGCCATCGCTCGACACTACGAGCTGGCAGGCCGCGAGCAAGACGCCGCCGCCTTCTACGAGACCGCCGGTCGTCACGCGCGGTCCCTCTTCGCGTATGGAGAGGCTCTCGAGCACTTCGGAGCTGCGCTTGCTCTCGACCATCCGGAGCCGGGAAGGCTTCACGAGGCGATAGGAGACCTGCACACGCTGCGAGGCGAATACAAGCTCGCAGTTACTAGCTATGAGACCGCGGCGGCATTATCCAGCGTCGAGGCTCTAATCGACCTCGAGCACAAGCTGGGCAACGTCCACGACAGACGGGGAGACTGGGACGCGGCGGAGAGCCACTTCGACGCCGCCCTCACCGCTTTGGAAAACGAGCTCGACCCGAGAACCCCGCGCCTGCTGGCGGACAAGAGCCTGACGCTTCATCATCGGCGTCGCAGCGACCAAGCCTTTGAAGTCGCCGAGCAGGCTCTCGAGCTAGCCGTCCATGTGGCAGACGAGCGATCCCTTGCTCAGGCTCACAACATCCTCGGGATCCTCTCGAGCAGACGCGATCGGCTGGAGGACGGGCGTCGGCACCTCGAAGAGAGCCTGAACCTTGCCGAGAGCTTGGGCGACGAAAACGCCCGCGCCGCAGCCTTGAACAACCTGGCGCTGACAATAGGGTCGCAGGGTGACTACGACAGAGCCATCGCTCTCGCACAAACTGCGCTCGAGCTGTGTAAAAAGCATAGGGATAGACACCGGGAGGCCGCACTGAACAACAATCTCGCCGACTTGCTGCACGCGGCCGGGCGTAGTGATGAATCGATGAATTACCTGCGGGAGGCCGTCAAGATCTTCGCCGAGATCGGAGCGGACGCAGGTGATCTCGAGCCCCAGATCTGGAAGCTGGTGGAGTGGTGAGAGGCTCCCGCGCACGGCGTCAACTCACGCTCGCTTGGCCAGAAGCATCATCCGCCGGCGGGTGAAGACATAGTCGTCGCCGTCCCGCCAGAAGTCCATGCCGGTCTCGTGACCGTGCTCGTCGATGTAGGCAGCGACTCGTTCGATTCGCTCCGTCGGGAACTCCCCGGGCCACATCCAGCGCGACATCCTCTGCTCGCCTTCGACCACCCGCTCGTCGAGGATCTCGAGTCCCACGGCCCGCACCAGCATCCTCAACGCAGACGGGGGCCGCGAGACTGCGTGTGATGGGTCGCGGATCAACTCGAGCTGGTTCATGGCAACCACCTCTTCGTAGCGCTCGGTCGCAACCTGATCGACGATCAGCAGACGCCCGTCCTTGCGCATGACTCGACGCATCTCTTTGAAAATGGGAAGCGGTTTCCAGATATGGTGCAAAGCCTGAGCGGTCGTCACTAGATCTATCGATCCCGCGGGTAGTGGAAGATTGCCGCCGTCCGCCATGACGAGGCGCATGTCGGGGAACTGTTTCCGGGCTTGGAGCAACATGCCCTTCGTGAGATCGACCGCAATCAACTCTGCAGCCGCCCCCGCAAACAACTGAAGGAAGTTGCCGGTGCCGGCCCCTACCTCCAGTACCGTCTCATCAGGGCCAAGCCGCGAGAACTCGACGATTCCAAGGTCGTCGAAGCGGCCCCTGGTTCGCTCCACGAAGGTCTTGGCGGCGCGCTCGAACTCCGATCGGATGGTTTGGGTGTGTTGTGAGTCAGACACGCGCGGGAGTTGGAACCGTGGAGTGGATCACTCCCCCACCGAGCAACTCGTCCGGATCGTCGCCCGAGTAGAGCGCGGCCGACTGGCCGGGGGCCACCGCCTCCACCGGCTCGTCGAAGTGGATCTGGAAGCATCCGGGCCGCGCAGATGCGACAACTGCCGGATGGACCTCTCCATGAGCTCGGTGTTGAACCAAGACGCGGGACCCGTCGACCGGCTCACCCCCAATGAAGCTGGATTCACCGGCAATCAACCCTCCGACCGCCAAGTCCTTGCGGTCGCCGACCACTACCGTGTTCGAAGCAGCGTCGATAGAAGTAACGAAGACGGGGAGCCCGAGTGAGATGCCGAGTCCCTTGCGCTGGCCCACCGTGTAGCGAGCGATCCCTTTGTGCTTGCCGACCACAGCACCCGAGGCATCGAGGATGGGACCGGATCTGCCGCCTTCGGTCATGTGGTGCTCGACATAAGCCCCGAGATCGCCGCCCTTCACGAAGCAGATTTCTTGTGAGTCCGGCTTAGCTGCAGTGCGAAGCCCGAGATCGGCGGCAACCCTTCGGGTCTCACTCTTGGTCATCTCGCCGACCGGGAAACGGGCACGAGCAAGCTTGTCCTGCGACAGCATCCACAGGACGTAGGACTGGTCCTTGCGCACATCCATTCCTCTAAAGAGGCGGTGACCACGGCGGTCCTGCACCACGCGCGCGTAGTGACCGGTGGCGAGGAAGTCCGCGCCCAGGGCCGCGGCCCGATCGAGCAATGCATCAAACTTGATCCACTGATTGCAACGGACGCAAGGGTTGGGTGTCCGGCCCGCCGAGTAGTCGGCGTGGAAATTGGCGATGACGGTGCTCTCAAATCGCTCCGCGAAGTTGAGGACATAGAAGGGGATTCCGAGCAGATCCGCCACCCTTCGGGCGTCTTCCGCGGCCCCCGCGTTGCAACATCCTGAATCGGTGTTGGCGGCCTCGCCTCGCCATAGCTTCAACATGATCCCCGTGACGTCGTAGCCCTGCTCGACCAGAAGCGCAGCAGCAACGGATGAGTCGACGCCGCCGGACATCGCCACCACTGCCTTCTCGCGACCCATCACGCAACCCTTCGGGCACGACCGACGACCTCTGGCAACGCGTCGAGAACAGCATCCACATCTTCTTCTGTCGAGCTGCGTCCGAGAGAGAAGCGCAAGCTCCCATTGGCGAGGTCGCGTGAGACCCCAATCGCCAAGAGAACGTGAGACGGATCGAGCGCTCCGGACTGACAAGCTGATCCTGAGGAGGCGGCGATCCCCGCCCCGTCGAGCAGCAAGAGCATGGTCTCGCCGTCGGCCCCGGGAACACAAAGATTTAGGTTTCCCGCAACCCTCGCGCCCTGGTCGCCGTTCAGCACGGCGTCGGGCACGGCACCTTGAATGCCGGCCCAGAGACGATCGCGCAGCGCGCCGATGCGCTCGGTCTTCTCGTGGACCTCTTTGGCAGCGATCTCGGCGGCGACTCCAAAACCCGCTATGCCCGCGACGTTAAGAGTCCCCGACCTCAGCCCGCGCTCCTGCCCGCCGCCGTGGATCACCGGCTCCGCCGGGACGTGGGCCCTGACGAACAGCGCACCTGTCCCCTTCGGCCCCCCCAGCTTGTGGGCCGCGAACGCAGCGAAGTCGACGCCCCATCTGTGAACGTCCACGGGGATGTTGCCGAGGGCCTGTACCGCGTCGGTGTGAACGAGCGTCGAGGGGCTCTTGGCCTTGACCGCTGCCACGATTTGCTCAACCGGCTGGATGGTCCCGATCTCGTTGTTGACGGCCATCACCGATACAAGGATGGTCGAAGGCTTCACCGCGCCGGCCACGACCTCGGGCTCGACGACACCGCTCGGTCCCACCGGCAGCGTCGTCACCTCGAAGCCCTGACGGGCCAACCAGTGAGCCGAGTCGAGGACCGCGTGGTGCTCGAACGCAGTGACGATCACGTGATTACCGTTGCCCCTCAGCTTGAGCGTGGCTCCCTTCAGGGCGAGGTTGTCGGCCTCGGTGCCTCCCCCAGTGAAGACGATCTCGGAGGGGCTGGCGCCGATTGCACCTGCCACCCGGTCCCGACCGTCCTCCACTACCTCGCGAGCCCTCCGGCCGAAGGCGTGCACCGAAGAGGGATTGCCGAAGTTGTCGTCGAGGACCGATGACATGACTTCCCTGACCTCATCAAGCACCGGCGTGGTCGCAGCGTGATCGAGATAGTGCATGTGACCAGGATAAGGGGGGCGCCAGACGTTCTTTCGCCCTAGGGGTACCGAATCACCCCGCCCACGGGCGAAGGAACGTTAGTTGTTGGGCGTCTCGGGCCCGGGCTCGGCCAGCCTGCGCTCGATCTCGGCGATCTCCTTGTCCACGAACGCGGATTCTGCGGCGTTCCTTCGCCTGTCGAACGTCCGCATGCGCTCGGGGTAGCCGATGACGGCGGCATCGTAAACGGGGAGCCCGAGCTTCTCGCAGAACGCTGCTGCATCGGCTGGGTCTCTGACCGCGGCACGGACATGATCGCCATCCCGGTCGACCAGAAGCAATGTGGTCGGGTTGGTCGCCGTCTGGGGCTCGATGTAGCCCTCGACGCCTCTCCGTTCGGCCGCGAACGACTCGAGGCCCGGAAGCTCCGGATTCCGCTTTTTACTGAAGAAGTTCCTGATGCTGTCGCCGAGGGACACGCTAACCCTTCCGGGATCTCACCTCTTCGATGAGCTGTGGAAGAATCTTAAGAGCATCCCCCACTATCCCGAGATCGGCGATCTGGAAGATCGGCGCCTCCTCGTCCTTATTTATGGCGACGATCTTCTTGGCCCCCTTCATGCCGACGATGTGCTGGGTCGCGCCGCTGATGCCGAAGGCGAGATACACGCCCGGTTTCACAGTCGTGCCGGTCTGCCCGATCTGCATCGCGTAAGGGACCCAGCCTGCATCCACGACTGCACGAGTCGCTCCCACCGCGGCATCTCCGATCTCTGAGGCCAGCTCGTCGAGCAGCTTGAAGTTCGACGGATCCTGCAGGCCGCGGCCCCCCGCCAGGACGATGGGAGCCTCCTCCAACCGCGGACCGCTCGCCGCCTCCTCGTGCCGCTCGAGACGCCTCGATTTCTTCAGCTCGTCCGGGATGTCGATGTCAACCGGCACGACCTTCGCCGACCCGCCACTCGGCTCTGGCTCGAAGGATTTCGGCCGCACGAGCAGCAACTTGGGCGAACCCTGGAGATCGACGTCGACAAGCGTTGCCCCTCCGAAGATCCCGGTCTGAGCCCTGTCGCTTCCCAAGATCTCGAAGACATTGCTCATCAACGTCGATCCTGTCTTTGCAGACAACCGGCCGGCGATATCCCGGGAGTCGTAGTTCATCGCGAACAGGACGACGTCGGGCGAATGTTGCTGAATCAGCTGGTAGAGAGCGTGGGCCGCCGGCTGCGCGACGTAATCCGCATAAACGGGGTCGTCACTGGCGTAGACGGTCGTGGCTCCATACTCACCAAGCACGGAGGCTGCCTCGGTTGCGCCCGGGCCCAAGACAACTCCCTCGACGTCTTCCGCGAGGTCCCGCGCCTTGGTCAGTATCTCGAGCGCCGTGGGATCGACCTTGCCGTTGCTTACCTCTGCATAGACCCAGATCTTCGACACTAGATCACCTTTGCTTCCTTGAGGAACTCGGCCACCCGCTGGGCACCGGTGCCGTCGTCCTCGATCACCTCTCCAGCCTTGCGCGCCTCCGCGCTCCCGACGCTTGCGATCTGCTGCATGCTCGTGACTTCCTCGCTGGAAAGCCCGAGATCTCCTATGGAAAGGTTGTCGACCGGCTTCTTCTTCGCAGCCATGATCCCCTTGAAGGACGCGTACCGGGGCGAGTTGACCCCCGCCGTCACTGTGATGAGGGCCGGAAGTGGGGACTCCACCACCTGATAGCCCTCGGCGGTCTGGCGATCCGCCCTGATCGTGCCGTCGGCACTGTCCAGCCTCTTCACGAAAGTGACCTGAGGAACGTCGAGAAGCTCTGCCAGCGTGGATGGCATCGTGCCCGTGTACCCGTCCGTCGACTCGACTCCTGCGATGACGAGGTCGAAGGGGCCGCTCTTCTTGATAGCGGCCGCCAGGACTCGGGCCGTGACCAGAGCACACGCCCCTTGGAGGGCGTCGTCGCTCACCAGCAGCCCTTTGTCCGCGCCCATCGAGAGGCCGCGGCGGATCGCCTCCATCGCAGTGGGCGGTCCCATGGAGACAAGGGTTACCTCGCCTCCGTGGGCCTCCTTCAGCTGAAGCCCCGTCTCCACCCCAAACTCGTCTCCTGGATCGAGCACCCCCTGGACGCCCGAGCGCTTGAGCCGGCCGCCTTCGAGCTCGCCTGGGATGTTCGGATCCGGGATGTGTTTTACGCACACCACGATGTTCAAAACGGCCTCCTAGCGTTGCGCCTCAGAGTAAGTCCTTTGGGTGCTTGCAATAGCAAGCAGAGTGACTCTACCCCAGGGTCAGCGTCCCACGAAGTTGGCCTTGCCCGGCCCCTGCTCCGCAAAGGAAGTCATACCTATCTGTTGGTCCTCGGTCGCGAAGAGGGCCGCGAAGGCTTGGCGCTCGAGCAGAAGGCCCGTTGCCATGTCGACGTCGATGCCCTTTTGAATGGCTTGCTTTGCGGCCATGAGGGCGACGGTCGGCCCCCGAGCCAGGCGCTCGGCCACCTCTGTGGCCCGAGCCAGAACCTGATCCGTCGGGACGACCTCGTTGACCAGCCCTATGGCCTTCGCCTCGCCGGCGTCCACGAACCGGCCCGAGTAGACGATCTCTTTGGCGCGGCCCGCGCCCACGAGCCGGGGCAGGCGCTGGGTGCCTCCAGCCCCAGGGATGACTCCGAGCAAGATCTCGGGCTGTCCGAGCCTCGAGTCCTCCGCACAGATTCTCAGGTCGCATGCAAGCGCCAGCTCGCACCCACCCCCCAGCGCGTACCCGGAGATTGCCGCGATCGTGATCTGGGGAAGGTTCTCGAGCCTCGTAAAGACGTCCTGGAACCCTCCGATGTAGCGGAACATCGTGGTTGCATCGAGCTCGGCCATCTCTTTGATGTCCGCCCCGGCGGCAAAGACCTTGTCTCCTCCCCAGACGATGACCGCCTTCGCAGCGGGATCTGCTGCGAGCGCATCGACAGCTTCCCCGATCTCCTTAGCCACGATCTGATTCAGCGCGTTGACCTTCGGCCGATCCAGCCTGACCGTGGCGACACCGCTGGCGGCCACCTGGAAGTTCACGAACTCGCCCACTGCGCCTCCCCCACTCTCGATGGTTGCTTAGTCGCCGAGCCGGCGAACGACACTCTGTTGCCAAGGCTACGATGGCGCGCCCATGTCTTTGGAGTTAAAGGCGCGAGTCGCGCAGGCCCTCGCCGCACAGTCTCCAAGCAGGACGTCCCAACCCGGAGCGCGCGAAGCAGCAGTCTTGATCCCTATTGTTGCCGGCGCCGAGCCGACGCTCATCTTCACCTTGAGGACCGAGACACTCTCGAGCCACAAGGGCCAGATCTCTTTTCCCGGAGGATCAATCGATCCCACCGACCGCTCTCCGCAAGTCGCGGCTCTGCGCGAGACCGAAGAGGAGATCGGACTCGACCCGCGGCGAGTGGAGATCATCGGAGAGCTCGACACCTTTCCTACCTACGTGACCGGCTACCTGGTGACTCCCTTCGTCGGCTGGCTCGACGACGCGCCCAAGCTGCGGCCAAACCCTGCAGAGGTGGCCGACGTGCTCTGGGTCCCGCTCGCAGAGCTGAGAGAGTCCGTCAGAGCGGAGCCCGGCTTCTCACATGGTGACCGGACCTATCCAACGGAGGCGTGGGTCTGGAACGACCACGTCATCTGGGGAGTGACCGCTCGCATCATCAGGTTGCTGCTGCTCCGTCTGGCAGCCGTGGGGCTGGTCGAGCGGCCCGGAGGCGACCCTTGGTCGAATCTGCCCACTTCCAGTCCCGGGTGGCGGGTGTGAAGGCGGCGCCCACGCCGGGCGCTACCAGCTCCACCCCCCGGCCCAGCCCCACGATCGTGGATGCTCCCTCTGCGAGCGGCCTGGAGGTCGCCGGCGCGCTCGTGGCCATCGCGCTCGCCCTAGCCGCTGCGTTGCTCGGCTACAGGATCATCCGAGGGGGCCGAGGCCTCTAACCGTGCTTTCTTTCTGAGAACGGCAACCCAAGGTGTGGCTGTGCTCAGAAAGAACGGGCCCGGGTACGCTGGCCCCTGTGCTTCTTCGTGCAGTTCGGCTGAGCACCCTCGGGATGGGGCTCGCGGTTCTTATTTCCTCCTGTGGGTTGCCTCACGACACCAACCGGTCAGATGAAGCTCAACGGCGAAGCGCAGGGTCTCAGTTGAAGACTGATTCTCAGACCGGCGTCCAATGCGAGGAAGAGGCCTTTCTCATGGTCGACAGCGTCGACTTCATCGCCGAGGACGTTCCGAGTGGTCCCTCCACACCTCAGCAGGCACTCGATCGGTATTTCCGAAACGACGAGGGGCTGGACCACATGCAATCTCTTGGTTTCACCCGCGCCAACACGTCGGCGGGGAATGACAAACGTGCGGTCCTGGAGTTCTCGAAGCAGGGAATCAAGCGGGCCAATGTCCAGCTCTCCAGGTATGGAGACACCTGGTACGTAACGGAGGCTGTGATCTGCACGACCTTGATGGAGGACGCCAAAGCTTGACCCGTGCTTTCTTTCTGAGAATGGCAACGCCAGGTGTGGCTGCATTCAGAAAGAACGGGCCGGGGGAATAGAAGTAAGCCGCGCGGGTTGGTCGCGCGTATGCCGGACCTGCAATGGCTCGAGTCGTTTGTCGGCGCCGACCAGCCCTCCCGGCGGTCCCATGAAAGGCCAAGCGAGAGCGAGGCGCTCGACGCCTACTCGAGCATCGTCGTTAAAGTAGCCGAGCTGGTCGGGCCTTCGGTTGCGGACCTGCGCGTCTACCGGCGCACCGGCGGGAGACGGCACGAGGGCAGCGGCAGCGGCGTCGCCATAACTCCCGACGGCTTCATCCTCACTTCTGCACATGTGGTCGAGGGAGCAGACCGCGGCGAGGCCACCTTCTCGGACGGCCGTGAGCTGATGCTCGAGATCGTGGGCACAGACCCTCTGTCCGACCTCGCGGTCGTGAGAGCAACCGGATCTGAACTCCTTCCGGCTACGCTTGCCGATGCTTCGGAGCTGAAGGTGGGGCAGCTTGTCGTTGCGATCGGCAACCCGCTGGGCTTTGCAGGCTCGGTGACCGCGGGCGTTGTCAGCGCGCTGGGCCGCTCTTTCGCCACGCGGGCCGGCGCAGTCACCCGGCTCGTGGAGAACGTCATCCAGACCGACGCGGCTCTGCATCCCGGCAACTCCGGAGGGGCGCTGGCCGACAGCAAAGGAAGGCTGGTCGGGATCAACACCGCTCTCGTCGGTCCCGGCACGGGTCAGGGGCTCGGCCTCGCCGTCCCGATCAACGCCGCCACCAGGAGGATCGTTGCGGCGCTCATGACCCACGGAAGAGTCAGACGCGCCTACTTCGGCATCGTGGGGGGGCCGCGTCCTGCGCCCCCGCGGGTAGAGCGAGAAACGGGTAGGTCGAGCGGCATCGAGATCGTCGAGGTGATGCCTGGAAGCCCCGCGGATCGCGCCGGCTTGCGCTCGGAGGACCTCATCCTCGAGGTCGCCGGAGAGCCGGTGGGCGGCATGGACGACCTCCAACGTCTGGCCGATGGAGCAGCAGTTGAACGTTCGCTGACACTGACCGTCTATCGGAACGGCGATCTAGTGACGCTTCAAGTGACGCCGACGGAGCTGCGTACCTGAGGAAGGTCGGGGTTAGAACATCGGGGGCTCGGTGTAGACGCCCCACTCCTTCTTCAAGGTGTCGACCATCTCGCCCAGGGTGACGTAGGCCTTCGCAGCCTCCACCAGCACGGGCACTGAGTTCTGCGAGGCGTCGTGCGCCATGTCTTTCAAGGACTCGATCGCCTCGTCGGCCTGGCGCTGGTCGCGGTTAGCGCGCACTTCGGCCACCGCTTTCTTTTGGCGCTCCTCGATCTCGGTAGTGATCAGAAGCACCTCCGGCATCTCCTGGGCAGACTTCGTGAAACGGTTGACGCCGACAATCACTTTCCTGCCCTTTTCGAGGAGCTGTTGATACCTGAACGCGGCGTCGGCGATCTCTTGCTGGAAATAGCCCTCCTCTATCCCGGCGAGCATCCCATCGAGAATCGATCCGTTGCCCATCTCGTCTATACGTGCGAAGTACTCCTCTGCGGCGTCTTCGGTTCGCTTGGTCAGGTCCTCCACAAACCAAGAGCCCCCGAGTGGATCGGCCACATTCGTTGCGCCAGTCTCGTGAGCTATGACCTGCTGCGTGCGGAGAGCGATCTCCACCGCCTCTTCGGTCGGAAGTGCCAGCACCTCATCCAGTGAGTTGGTGTGGAGGCTCTGCGTCCCCCCAAGCACCGCCGCAAGCGCCTCCGTCGTGGTCCGAATCACGTTGTTGTATGGCTGTTGCCCTGTGAGGGACACGCCGGCCGTCTGCGTATGGAACTTGAGCATCCACGAGCGATCCTTCTTGGCCCCGTAGCGCTCCTTCATCCAGCGAGCCCAGATCTTTCTCGCCGCGCGGAACTTCGCTATCTCCTCGAAAAAGTCGATGTGGGAATTGAAGAAGAAGCTCAAACCGGGAGCGAACTCGTCCACATCGAGCCCTCGGCGGATGCCTAGCTCGACGTGGGCGAACCCTGATGCGATGGTGAAGGCAAGCTCCTGCACGGCGGTGGATCCGGCTTCGCGAATGTGGTAGCCGGAGATAGACAGGGGGTGGTACTTCGGCACTTCCTTCGTGCAGAACTCCATCATGTCGGCGGTCAGCCTGAGGTGGGGGTCCGGCGGGAACAACCATTCCTTCTGAGCGATGTACTCCTTCAGAATGTCCGTCTGGCAGGTGCCCCCGAGACGTGAGACGTCCGCGCCTTGCTTCTCGGCGGCCGCGATGTACATCGCGAAGATCATGGGGGCAGGCCCGGAGATGGTCATCGACGTGGAGATGGCCTCGAGGTCGATGCCCTCGAACAGGATCTCCATATCGGCCAGCGAGTTGACCGCAACTCCGCAGCGACCGACCTCTCCTTCCGAGAAGGGGTCGTCCGAGTCTCGCCCCATCAAGGTGGGCATGTCGAAGGCCACCGACAATCCCGTTTGACCTTGATCGAGAAGGAACTTGTAACGCTCATTGGTCTGTGATGGGGAGCCGAAGCCGGCAAACTGACGCATCGTCCACAGGCGCCCCCGGTAGCCGGTTGGATAGATCCCGCGGGTGAAGGGGTACTCACCCGGAACGCCGATCTCGGGATCGATGTCTTCCTGGGGGCCGTAGAGGGGCTCTAAGGCAACGCTCGAGAGGGTGTCGAAGTCGGTGTCATCCCTGAGCTTGGCCGCGTCGTAACGCTCACGCCACCGCTTGTAAAGGTCGTCGGCCATCACGGCAGTCTACCCACCAGACGCGCCAGCTCTCTTCATCCGCCCGTGAGGACGCGCTACAGAGCCGAGATGATCTCGTCGGCTGCCTGATAGGGGTTGCGTTCGCGCTTTACGACCTCATCGGTCACGCGCCTCAGCAACTCCGTCTTCTCCGTCTCGACCCTGCGACGTAGGCGCTCAGCGACGATCTCTCGTATCTCACGCTCGATGCGCCGGCGGCGTCGATCCTGCAGCAGGCCGTTCTCTTCTTGATAAGCGCGGTGCTTCTCTATTGCAGCCCACAGGTCATCGATGCCCTCGTCTTTGGTCGCCACGGTCGAGACGATTGCCGGCTTCCACGGAAGCTCCGACATGTCGAGCATCTGACGAAGCTCCCTTACAGTCTCGCGGGCGCCTTGGCGATCGGCTTTGTTCACCACGAAGACGTCGGCGATCTCAAGGAGGCCCGCCTTTGCGGTCTGGACCGCGTCCCCCCACCCGGGATTGAGAACGACGAGCGTTGTGTCACAGGCGTCCGTTATCTCGACCTCGGCCTGGCCCACCCCGACGGTTTCGATAACCACGAGGTCCTTCCCCACCGCATCCAGAACCCTCACCGCTTCCGGTGTTGCGAGAGACAGGCCCCCGAGGTGGCCCCTCGTCGCCATCGAACGAATGAAGACCTCGGGATCGAGCGCGTGGCTCTGCATGCGCACCCGATCGCCGAGCAGAGCTCCTCCCGAAAAAGGACTCGATGGGTCGATTGCGAGGACGCCGACGGTCCGACCGTCGGCCCGCGCCCGGGCCACCATCTTCTCGGTCAGCGTGGACTTGCCGGCCCCGGGTGCACCGGTGACTCCAATTGAATAAGCACCACCGGTGTGGGGGTGCAACGCGTTCATGACCTCGACGAGATCGGCTCCGCCTCCCTCGACAAGCGAGATGAGGCGTGCAATCGCCCGCCGCTCGCCCTTGAGAGCGCGCTCGACGGTATGAGCAAGGTTCAATCGATCGCTACGACTTCGACGATGCCGGGGACTCGCTCTTTCAAGATGCGCTCGACCCCACCCTTGAGAGTGACCGGGGAGATGGGACAGCTCTCGCACGTCCCGAATAGCCGCACCGTCGCGCGGCCCCCAACGACGCCGACCAGCTGGATGTCCCCTCCATCCATCTGAATCGCAGGCCGGATCACCTGCAGGGCTTCCTGAACCTGCGCTTCGAGGGCCGCCACTTCGCTTCTCACCTCTTCATGCTAACCGTTCGGAAAATGACGACTAGGGCCATTGCGAGGGTTATCCCAACGACGATCAAGGGCACGGTCGCCGAGGGCTCGGGTTGCTCGGGCGGCGCAGTATCCGCTTCTGCGGCACCGGCACCGGGCCCGGCCGGCTCCCTCTGGCTGACGACGATTCGCACCTCTTCACTGTTGCGGACGACATCGCCCGACGAAGCGCTGATCTTCACCTTGTATTCGCCGGGCTCTCTCGGTGCTTGCCACGTGATCTTCCGGCTACCTGCGTCTCGGATCTCGGTCTGCGATCCTGCCGAGTCACCTTCGGACTCCGTGATGGTCTTTACCTCCGCGGGCCTCGAGAGAGTGATCTCGAACGGTATCGGCTCGCCGGCCTCCGCTCGTGGTGGGGCGTCCACGATGCCAACTCTGAGGGGGAGCCGGTAACCAGCCGGAGGATCGATGGACACGACACCGGCCGATTCCCAATCGAAGGTCCACGAGCCGATGGCACGATCGACCACCGTCCTCCCGCGCCCGTCGACAATACGGAAGGAGCCGGTAGCCACCACCTTGGGCTGCGCCCACGCAACGCCCACTTCTATGGGACCCGAGTCGTCGACCAAGCCGACCGTGGTACCGGTGTAGTAGTGGGCCAGGATGTCGCGGTAACTCACGCCTTCCTCGGCGAGGCCGTGCGCGCCCCACTGAGACATGCCCACTCCGTGCCCCCAGCCCCTCCCCCGCACCACGACTTCGTTCTTCCGAGTGCCGATGGTGAGGCGATTGGAGGGAAACGTCTCAGGGAGGCGGCCCGAGCTGGTGAACGCGAACGACGGGTAGCTCAAGGGATCCAGCGCGGGGGCCAAATCGCGCACGACTGTTCTTAGCTCCTCCGCCGTCTTGACGACTCGTCCCTTTTCGCCCCTCAGCAAGACGTCCGGGTAGTGAAGGTCCTTCCTTGAGGGGACGGTCCTGACCTCGCGCAGCTTTCCCTTGTCGGCCGGCCACCATCCCGCCCGTTCCACGATGGTCTGCAGATCGCTCAGGGAGAACTCCACGCGCCAGCGGTAGAGCGGCGCGGCCTCCTCCGTCGTGCTCGTCACCGAACGCAAGTAGGGATAGGCCTCCTCATCGGGGAAGGCCTCGAGGTTGTCGAGCGTTCGTCCGCCAGAGGTGGAGTGGTAGCGAGCCAGTATCGGCTCGCCGTCGTAGAGAACCGCCTCCCCGGAGGTGTCTCTCACGGCTTCGACCCATCGCTGTCCGTCGGGAGTCCTGACCACATCGGCCCCCGAGAAGACCTGACACTGGACCGTCGCGCAGATGTCGAAGCCGTAGGTCGCAGCGCTGCCGGCGGCGGGCCGGCCCAGAGTGAACAGGGCATATGTCCGAGCCGCGACCGCTTGGGCGCGCAGCGCTTCCGTGGGCCAATCCGGAGGGACCTCATTGAGACCGAGCAAGTAGAACTCGAGCGGAAGGCGATTGATGACGACGATGCCGTCACTCGCGGCGTTCAGCTCCACCGTGCCGAAATAGGAATGAAGGCCTCGAACCGAGGTGGTCTTGACACCGGTGGGAACCAGCCTCAGGGGGGCGACGGCAGCCCCCAGATCCTTCTTGTCCGGTTGCTCAGCACCCGCCGATGAGGAGGCAGACCACGCCATGACGGACGTGATCGACAGGAGCATCACAACGAAAACCGCCGGCAGCCGGCTCGACCCACTCATCAAGACATTGTCACCCCTCCCCCGGAGCTAGGGAATCGGGTGCGCGTCTACCTCGTCTCAGCGCTCTTCGACAGAGACGTCGGCACCGAGGCTTCGTAGCTTCCCGGCGAAGTCCTCATAGCCCCGTCCAACGTGACCGGGGTCGTACACCTCGGTCCGGCCCTCGGCGCACAGCCCTCCCAAGACGAGAGCCGCGCCCGCCCGGATGTCGGGTGCCCTCACGGGTGCTCCCGACAGTCGTTCCACCCCGCGAATAACGGCATGGTGACCTTCGACGCGGATGCGCGCCCCCATTCGATTCAGCTCGTCGACAAACATGAAGCGAGCCTCGAAGACGTTTTCCGTCAGTATCGAGGGACCTTCGGCCTGGCTGAGCAAGACCATCATCGGAGGTTGCAGGTCGGTCGGGAATCCCGGATAGGGAAGCGTGACCAGATCGAGAGTACTGGGGCGTCTTGACATACGGATGCGAACCTCCCCGTCCGACCGGATGACCTCCGCTCCCGCGTCCTCGAGCTTGATGAATGGAAGCTCCAGATGCTCCGGCCGCAGATCGATCAGGCTCACGTCGCCTTGGGTAGCGACGGCAGCAATTCCATAGGTCCCCGCCTCGATCCTGTCGGGGATGATCTCGTGCCGCACCTCGCCGAGCTGGTCGACGCCTTCCACGGTGATTGTTGGCGTCCCAGCGCCGGTTATCCGGGCCCCCGCGCCCACCAGGAACGCCACGAGGTCTTGGATCTCGGGCTCCCGGGCGGCGTTCTCGATAGTCGTCGTGCCCTCGGCCAGCACCCCCGCCATCAACAAGTTCTCGGTCGCACCGACGGAAGGGAATTCCAAGAGGACCCGGACGCCCTTCAACCTGTCGGCCACGCCCTCGACGTACCCGTGCTGCGAGGTGAACTTTGCGCCCATGCGCTCCAGGCCCTGAAGATGAAGGTCGATCGGCCGGGAGCCAATTGCGTCGCCCCCGGGCATCGCCAGTCTTGCGCGACCGAGCCGGGCCAGCAGGGGGCCAAGCACCTGTATCGACGCCCGCATCTTCTTCACCAGCTCGTAGGGCGTCTCGTCCAATAGGTCCCCGGATGCGTCGATGGTCAGACGGTTCTGCTCGAACTCCACCCGCGCTCCGAGGTGCTGGAGCACCTGAGCCATTAGCGTCACGTCCGTGATCCGAGGGACCCGATCAAGCGTCACCTTCGCCGGGACCAACAGAGAAGCCGCCATGGCCTTGAGGGCCGAATTCTTGGCGCCGCTTATGCGCACTTCGCCCTCGAGTGGCGTGGGGCCGTTGACCACGAAAGCATTCATGAGTTGCTCCTAGCGCGACCGGAAGCGAACCGCATCGCCACGAACGGGGGGCGGCTCTCGGCCGCCCCCCGTAGTTTGCCTAGCGTCCTGTTCTCACCGACGGCGGCTCGATTTACGCGCAGTGGACTTCTTCCTGCCGGTTGTCTTCTTGGCTGTTGTCTTCCTACCCCCGGTTGACTTGCGCGCGGTCGACTTCTTGCGGCCCGTCGATTTCCGACCGGTCGACTTGCGGCCCGTGGCCTTCTTTCTGCCGCCGGTTGACTTACGCGCCGTCGTCTTCTTCCTGCCCGTGGCCTTCTTCCTGCCGCCGGTTGACTTACGCGCCGTCGTCTTCTTCCTGCCCGTGGACTTCTTCCGGCCTCTAGTTGACTTACGCGCCGTGGTCTTCTTGCGCCCTGTCGACTTGCGTGCCGTCGCCTTCCTCCGGCCCCCGGTCGACTTGCGAGCGGTCGACTTCTTCCTGCCGGTCGATTTCCTTGCCGTGGTCTTCTTCCTGCCCCCGGTCGACTTGCGAGCGGTGGACTTCTTACGCCCTGTCGACTTGCGCCCTGTCGACTTGCGCCCTGTCGACTTCCGGCCTGTCGACTTGCGGCCCGTGGTCTTCTTTCTGCCTCCGGTTGACTTGCGCGCCGTCGACTTCTTCCTGGAGGTCGTCTTCCTGCCGGTTGACTTCTTCCTGCCCCCGGTTGACTTGCGCGCCGTGGTCTTCTTGCGTCCTGTCGACTTCTTGCGGCCCGTCGATTTCCGTGCCGTGGTCTTCTTACGCCCCGTTGACTTTCTCCGGCTAGTGCTCTTTGTTCCTCCGGTCGACGTCGCCACCGGCTCTGGGGGCGCAGGGATAGGGGGCAGATCCGTGGCTGTGTCGGTTGCGATGCGGGCTGCGTCGCTCACGCCCGTTGCAGATGACGGTCGAGCGACGTCCGCACCCAGACCAACGGCTCCCGCGGCCACCCTGCGCGTCACCGCCACGACCCCGGCATCGTCGGGCTGCGGCGCCACAACACCCGCTGCTAGATCACCCGCGCCTGCGACCGTCTCGCGCGCTTTGTCAATGAGTCCTTTTTCTTCGTCGGCCATGCATCCCTCCCGTTCGTCTGATTACTCAATCCGTACCTTGGATTTCCGATCTGCGCAAGGTCAAACGGTGCGCTCCATTCAAAAACCGGAACCCGGGTCGATGTCGAGGCGCGCCTCTATCATCCACAGGTTCCTTCGCACGCATTCCGGACATAGGGCAAGCCTGCGACCACTCGCATCGGGCATCTCCTGCCACCCAAGTGGGACCAGACCCTGATGACGTTTGGAGCTGGTCCCGCACGAGGAACAGAACACTCGGTTCCTGAGGTCGGTGGCCGGCTCCTCCAACAGCTACTGCCCGCGGCTCTCGGCGATCTCCACCCGCGCCATCTCTATTCTCATCATGGCCTCGGAGCGATCATCGGCGTCCTCTTGCCGCCTTCGCTGCGCCTCCTCATAACGCTTTCGCGCGTCCTCCAAATCAATACCGGCAATGTCCTCGGCGTCATCGGCAAGGATGATGACGTGATAGTCGTCCATTGATCCAGACGCCTCTAGGAACCCACCAGGAACGAAGAACTCCTTGCGGTCATCCCCGCTTACGACTGCGACGCGGCCGGGGACCAACGCCGCCAGGAAAGGGATGTGACCGCGCAGGATGGCAAACTCGCCTTCTGGCGAGCGAGCCACGACCCTGTCGGCTTCCCCCTGCCAGACTTTTTCCTCTGGAGAGACGATCGAGACGTCCATCTCTTTACCTGCGGGGTCCTGAAGACATCAACTCGCAAGCTCCTTGGCCTTCGCCTCGGCCTCCTCGATCCCGCCGACCATGTAGAAGGCCTGCTCGGGAAGATGGTCGTAGTCACCCTCAGTGATCGCTTTGAAGCTCTGAATCGTGTCTTGGACGGGGGTGTACTTCCCCGGAATCCCGGTGAACTGCTCGGCCACGAACATCGGCTGCGACAGGAACCTCTGGATCTTGCGGGCTCTCTGGACCGTGATCTTGTCCTCTTCCGAGAGCTCATCGATGCCGAGGATGGCGATGATGTCCTGAAGGTCCGTGTAGCGCTGGAGGATCCTCTGAACCGTCAGGGCGACGTTGTAGTGCTCTTCGCCGACGTAGCGTGGATCCAGAATCCGCGACGTCGACGACAACGGATCCACGGCGGGATAGATGCCCAGCTCCGAGACGGGCCGCGACAAAACCGTGGTGGCGTCGAGGTGCGCGAAAGTCGTGTGCGGAGCAGGATCGGTGATGTCGTCTGCCGGTACGTAGATAGCCTGAAGCGAGGTGATCGAGCGGCCCTTGGTGGAGGTGATGCGCTCCTGAAGCTCCCCCATCTCCTCCGACAGCGTGGGCTGGTAGCCGACCGCGCTCGGCATGCGGCCGAGTAGCGTGGAAACTTCAGAGCCCGCCTGAACGAACCTGAAAATGTTGTCGATGAACAGCAACACGTCCTGGTGCTCGTGGTCCCTGAAGTACTCCGCGACGGTGAGGGCGGCAAGGGCGACGCGCAACCGAACGCCTGGAGGCTCGTCCATCTGGCCATAGACCAAGCACGTCTTCTCGAGGACCCCGGACTCTTTCATCTCGAGCCAGAGGTCGTTGCCCTCGCGGGTGCGCTCGCCGACTCCCGCAAAAACCGAGATACCGCCGTGTTGCTCGGCAACGCGGTAGATCATCTCGAGGATGGTGACGGTCTTACCTACGCCCGCGCCTCCGAACATGCCGATCTTGCCGCCCTGGACATAGGGCTCTAGCAGATCGATCACCTTGATTCCGGTCTCGAACATCTCGGTCTTCGGCTCGAGGTCCTCGAAGCGGGGCGGGTCTCGGCGGATCGGCCAGCGCTCGATGCCCTCTGGCACCTCGGACCCGTCGACCGGCTCGCCCAGCACGTTGTAGACGTGACCGAGGATCTCCTGACCGACCGGCACGCTGATGGGAGCCCCTGTATTGGCCACAATCGCGCCGCGCTGGAGGCCGTCCACGGGCTTCAGGCAGATTGCCTTGACCGTCCCTTCACCGACGTGCTGTGCGACCTCGGCCGTAATGACATCGGTGACTCCGTCGAGCGTCCGCTCCACCCTCAACGCGTAGCCGATCTCCGGAAGACCGTCGGGGGGGAACTCGACCTGGATGACGGGGCCGGTGACGCTAAGAATGCGGCCCTCGCTCGTCCTGGTGGTCTCTTGGCCGAGTCTTTCCTCGGTTAACGCCATATCGCTTCCTTTCTTGATCGTTCTGAGTAAGCGGCGATGCCTACCCTCCGGGTATTCCTCCGCCCCGCGACTCGAGCGCTACCGGCGCCGAGAGCGCTTCCGCTCCGCCCACAACCTCCATGATCTCCGTGGTGATCTCAGCCTGTCTGGCCTGATTGAAGGTCCTGGTCAAGTCGTCGATGAGGTCGTCGGCGTTGTCGGTCGCGGCCTTCATCGCGCGCCTGCGAGCCGCGTGCTCCGACGCGGCGGCCTCGAGCAACCCCTGCAGGATGTTTCCCTCCACATAGCGCGGCACGAGCAAGCCGAGGATGTCTGAGGGCTCCGGCTCGAACTCGTACTGGGGCCGGGCGCCTTCTTGACCCCCATCGTCGTCCTCGCGCAGTTCCTCTCGGGGCAGAGGAAGCAGTTGAACAACGGTTGGGCGCTGCGTCATCGCCGACTCATAGCGAGTAAAGACCAGCCGGACCTGGTCGACGTGGCCCTCCGCGAACGCGCTCGTTGCGGCTCTGGCGATATCCCGCGCGTCCTCGATGCTCGGTCGGTCGGAGATCCCCTGCCAGGTGCGCTCGGCGTCGATGTCGTAGCCGCGAAACCTGAAGTAGCTGACCGCCTTCTTGCCGACCAAGAACAGCATGTTGTCCTTGCCGTGGCGGTCCATGTCGCGCTCTGCCGCCCGTATGACATTGGAGTTGTAGGCGCCGGCCAGCCCCCTGTCCGAGCTCGCCACAATGGTTCCGACTCTCGAGAGGTCGGCCCTCGCCGATAGCAGTGGATGATCGATCGTCCCCGCCCGCTCTGCGACGGAGGTCATTAGCCGGCGCATCTCTTCGGCGTAGGGACGAGCGGCGTTCACGCGCTGCTGCGCCTTGATCACCCTTGACGACGCGATCAGCTCCATGGCGCGCGTGATCTTTTGCGTCGACTTGACCGACGTGATCCTGCGCTTGATCGCTCGGAGCTGCTGCGCCATTGGTTTAGTGGTCCGCCGGAGTCTGCGTCGGCTCGGGGACTCCCTCTTGCGACGCGACGGTGTCGACCGTGTCGACCTGGTCCGTGAAGGTGCCCTTGAAGTCGTCGGCGGCCCTCTTGAGCGTCTCAATGGTCTCGTCCTCCAGCTTGCCGGTGGAGGCGATGGTCTGACCGACCTCGGAGTGCCGCGTCTTGACGTGGTCGAGAAAGCCGCGCTCGAACGCCTGGACCTGATCGACCGGAAGGTCGTCAAGGTAGCCGTTGGTAACGGCCCAGATAGAGATCACCTGGTCCTCGACCGGGTATGGCGTGTACTGCTTTTGCTTGAGGATCTCGACGACCCTGGCACCGCGCTCGAGCTGGGCCTGAGACGCCTTGTCGAGCTCGGATCCGAACTCCGCAAAGGCCTCGAGCTCGCGGAACTGCGCGAGGTCAAGACGCAACCTTCCCGCCACCTGCTTCATCGCCTTGATCTGCGCGTTGCCACCTACCCGGCTAACCGAGATGCCGACGTTGATCGCCGGCCGGACCCCCGAGAAGAAGAGATCGCTTTCGAGATAGATCTGGCCGTCGGTGATCGAGATGACATTGGTCGGAATGTAGGCAGACACGTCACCGCCCTTGGTTTCGATGATGGGAAGCGCGGTGAGCGATCCTCCGCCGTTTTCGTCCGAAAGCTTCGCGGCCCGCTCGAGCAAGCGGGAGTGCAGATAGAAGACGTCGCCCGGGTAGGCCTCTCGTCCAGGGGGCCGACGCAGCAGCAGCGACAGCTGGCGGTATGCGATCGCCTGCTTGGACAGGTCGTCGTAGACGATGAGCGCGTGCTCGCCGTTCTCCATCCAGTACTGGCCCATGGCGCAGCCGGAATAGGGCGCGAGGTACTGGAAGGGCGCGGGATCGGACGCAGGGGCATTGACCACGACGGTGTACTCGAGGGCACCGGCTTCCTCGAGCGACGCCACGACCTCGGCGACCGTGGACGCCTTCTGACCCACAGCAACGTAGATGCACTTCACTTGCCTGTCGGTGCCCCACAGCAAGCGCTGGTTGATGATCGCGTCGATGGCGATGGCCGTGCGGCCGGTCTGGCGGTCGCCAATGATGAGCTGGCGCTGCCCGCGGCCGATGGGGGTCATCGCGTCGACCGCCTTGATGCCGGTCTGAAGCGGCTCCTTGACCGGCTGACGAGCCGTGACGCCGGGGGCCTGGACCTCGAGCTGCCGCCGGTTGCTCGTCTGGATCGGGCCCTTTCCGTCGATGGGATTGCCGAGCCCGTCGACGACACGCCCGAGGAGCTCGTCGCCTACACCGACGGAGAGGATCTGACCGGACTGCTTCACCGGGTCGCCCTCCTGGATGTGGGCGACGTCGCCCAAGACGACGCAACCGATCTCCTCCTCTTCGAGGTTCATCGCGAGCCCGACGATGCCGCCGGGAAACTCGAGCATCTCGTTCGCCATCGCCCGCGGGAGCCCACTCACTCGTGCGATGCCGTCGCCGACCTCCTTGACACGCCCCACTTCCTCGCGCTCGAGGGAAGGGCTGAACTCCTGGACGTGCCGCCTGAGTACCGAGGAGACATCCTCTGGGCTGATCGTGAGTACCGATTCCTGTGCCATCTAGCTAGCTCTCACCTGCTCTCTGAGTTGCTGCAGCTTGTGCCTGACGCTTCCATCGATGACTGTGTCTCCTACCTTTGCAACCACCCCGCCCAATATGGTGGGGTCGACCAGGACCTTGATCTCGACCGTCTTGCCCGTAGCTTTGCTGAGGGCCAGGGCCAGCTCACTGCGCTGACGGTCGTCGAGCGGAACCGCGCTGCGGACCTCGGCTACCACGGTGTTGCGGGCCTCCGCCGCGATGTCGCTGAGCTCCTGCAGTATTTGGGGGAGCTGACGACCGCGGCCCTGGGTCACGATGAAGCTCAGCAACCCGAGGGTATGCGGCGAGACCTTGTCCCCAAGGAGCTCCTCGAGCACTTTCGTACGCTGGGCCCGATCGATGGCTTGGTCCGAGAGCATCTGCCTCAGCTCATATTCGGTCTCGAGCAGCTTGCCGAAGCGGTACAGCTCATCCTCGACCTGGTCGAGCTGGCCTTCGGCTTGAACTACCCGGAAGAGCGCCTCCGCGTATCCGTGAACGAGCTGCCCCGTTGCCATCGTCAGCCCCTGGACCCGTTGCTTCCGTCGCCCGAGCTCATCGCGCTGACGTCGCGGATGTAGGCATCGACGAGGTCTCGCTGCGTCGTCGGATCAATAGCCCGGCCCACGACCTTCTCGGCCAGGTTCAGCGAAAGGTCGGAGATCGTTGTCTGGAGGTCCTGGATCGTGCGGCTGCGCTCCGCCTGGAGCTGCTCCTGGGCTCGCTCCACGATCTGATGTGCGTCGCTCTCGGCCCTCGCGATGATGTCTTGGCGAACCTGCTCGGCCTGCTGTCGTGACTCCTCGATGATCTTGTTGGCATCCCCCCGCGCCTCGGCGAGCTGCCTCTTGTAGTCGTCGAGGGTTCGCTGTGCCTCGTTCTTGGCCGCTTCGGACTGCTCGAGGTTCGATCGAATCGCGCTCTCACGCGCCTCGATCCCCTGACGGATACGCGGGAATGCGTACTTCATCAACACGAAAAGGACGAGTCCGAAGCAGATTGCCCCCCACAGCAGCTCGGGCAGCGCGGGGAGGATCAGATCGATGCCCTCCCGTTCGTGGGCCTCCTCCGCCAACCAAATCAGGTTTCTCGTCATGAGCCCGCCCCTTAGGCCGCGAGGATGAAGAAGAGGACGAAACCGATCAGGGCCAGGGCCTCGATGAGAGCAAAGCCGAGGAACATCGTGGTGCGGGTGTCTCCGGCGGTCTCCGGCTGGCGGGCGATCGCCTGAATGGCGCTGGAGAAGACCAATCCGATCCCAATGCCGGGGCCTATGGCCGCCAGGCCGTAGACCAACCCCTTGCCGAGCGCGGCCAATCCCGCGTCCGTGACGCCCCCTGCCTCCTGCGCCAGCGTGATTACTCCGTCGACCATGTAGCTCCTCCTCTTCTTTGGACCCGCCTATGCGGCGGCCGTTATTCCCTCTGTCTCGTGTGGAACTGGTGAATCGGCTGCCTGGACGTGATGGTCGGTCTCGGCCGTGTCGCCGTGGCCGTGGATCGCTTCCGAGATGTAGAACGCCGTGAGCATCGTGAAGATGTAGGCCTGGATGGCGATGACTAGGAGCTCGAAAAGAATGAGGGCCGTCGCCACGATCGCCGTAACGATGCCCAACGGGATCGTCAACGGCCTTACGTCCTCGACCAAGAAGCCGTGAGTGAACAGAAAGAAGATGGTCAAGAGGACGTGTCCGGCCATCAAGTTGGCCAGCAATCGAATCGCAAGCGTAAGGGGCCGAATGACGAACACCGAGAACAGCTCGATGATCGCCAGAAGTGGCTTGATGGGCAAGGGGACTCCCGGCGGGAACAGCGTGTCCTTGAAGTAGCGCAGACCCTGCTTCTTGAGGCCGACGGCGTTGAAGATGATCCAGGTGAGCAGTGCCAGCAGCGCAGGTATTGCCATCCGCGACGTCACGGGGAAGTTGATGCCGGGAACGACCTCGAGCAGGTTCATAAAGAAGATGAAGTAGAAGAGGCCCGCCAGGTAGCCCGCGTACTTGACGCCCTCGGGCCCGATGACGTCGATCGCGATGTTGTTGCGGACCAAGAGGTAGGCGTTCTCCGCCATGTTCTGCAGCCCTCGAGGCACCAACGCCTTCTTGCGGGAGCCAAGCAGGAAGAACCCGATGCACAGAAGAGAAGCGAACATCATCAACAGGACCACGCGGTTGATCTCGAACGGAGTTCCCGCGAAGGCAATTGGCTCCCAGAAGAACAGCTCGTTGATGTCCAGTTCCATGCATCAGCTCCTTGTGTGGACCGCGTTGGGCAGGCGAGTCGATTTGTCGAGCCGGCGGTAGGCGCCGGGGGCTTCCCACAGCACCAGGATCAGATGGGAGGCGATCAGCACGAAACCGGTAACGGGGAAGTAGACGAGCCCGAGGGCCCGCAACCCGACCGCCACCGCGGTGAGCAGGCCAAGGCCGAGAGCGAGCGCAATCATTGCGGCGGCCACCAATAGCTGCGGTGTCCGCTCGGCGACCCCTCCAATGATCCGCGCCGAGAGGTGGAGGTTCCCGAGCGTCATCGCAAGCCCGGCCCCCGCCGAGATCGCATACTCGGATCCGCCGGCCAGCCCGAGAACACCGATGAGAAACGGCGCCACCAAGAGGCCCCGCACCATCATCCGCCGGACCATCTGCAGCTCGATCAAGACTCTCTCCTCTGAGCGCCGTAATAGACGGTCAACGAACCGAACACGAACCCCGCTATCGCTCCGATGATCTGAATCACCGGTTCCGTTCCGAGCCATAGGTCGAGTCGCCGGCCGACCCAGAAACAGCCCATCATGATCGCCACGAAGCCGAAGGCAAGTGCGAGTCCCCACGAGGCCTGCGCCATGCCCCTTGCATAGTCCGAGCCCGCGGCCTGCCTCTTGCTCAATCGGGTGGCCTTCCTCTTCGCCCCGCCCGCCTTCCGAAGCGGCAGGCCCACGACCTTTGAAGGAGCTTGCCGGAAGCCGCCGCCCGACAGAGCGTCACGGCTGACCTCACGGGCTGAATTCGAGGGCATCCTACCCTACGGCAGACGCTTGTGAATTCTTTCACAAGCTATCCCAAATAGGGTCGGGCCGCAACTCGGCGATGGACGGGATCAGCCCGACAAGCGGTCCTGGATCGCCTTTGTCAACACGGGGAACAGGGTGTAGAGAACGATGGCGGCAACCGCTATCGGCAACGCAAAGACTACCTGCGACCGGTTGAGGAACGAGAACGCCAGACCCGCCCCCGCAGCCAGGGCGGACCACACGTACATCACGATCACGGCTTGACGGTGCCCGTGGCCGAGATCCATCAGCCGGTGGTGGAGGTGCTCCTTGTCTGCCTGGAAGACGCTCACGCGCCGGCGAGCGCGCCGCAGGATCGCAAGCAAGCCGTCGAGCAGCGGGATCGCGATGACGGCCAGCGGGATCAACAGCGGGAAATAAGCGAGGAAGACATCCGCCGTCTCAGACCCCGCGCCCCCGCCCTGGCCGCCGATCCCCACGACGGTTGCCGCTCCCAGCACGAGTCCCAGCAACATTGCGCCTGAGTCACCCATGAAGATTCGGGCGGGATGAAAGTTGTGACGAAGGAATCCCAGTGCGGCGCCGACGATGATGATCGTCATCAAGGGGGCCGAGGGAAAGCCACCGAGCAGTCCCTCCTGACTCTGGTTGAACGCATAGACAAAGAATGCCGAGGCCGCGATGGCGACGATCCCGGCCGCGAGCCCGTCGAGCCCATCGACCAGATTCACCGCGTTCACCATGGCGACCACCCACAGGATCGTGAGGAGCGCGGAGATGTCGTCGCTTAGGTAGACGGTTGTCTCTCCCGGAATCAGCAGGAAGCGGATCTGCACCCCCGCGAGGAAGAGGATGCCGGCAGCGAAGACCTGGCCGGCAAGCTTCACCGGCGCGGGCAGGGCGTGAAGATCGTCCACCGCACCGAGGAAGAAGATCACCACCCCTCCGGCCGCGGTGCCTAGAAGCTCGGAGTTCTGCGAGAAGACCTGGCGGAACTCGGGCATGAAAAAGGCCACCGCACCGGCCCCCAGGATGCCGAGGATCAAGGCCAGGCCGCCAAGAGTCGGAGTCGGATTGGCATGGACCTTGCGGTCGCTCGGCTGATCTATCACTCCGAGCCGCATGACGGCCCATCTCACGAGCGGAGTGGTCACGAAGGTGATGACCAGAGCGGCGAGGCCGACCACGAGATAAGGGAGCATCTAGTCCACGTCCGGATAGGGTCGAAAGCGGTCGGTCAGCTCCTTGACTTGTTTGCCTACTTCTTGCCGAGCCTCCGGGGTGTCGTCTTTAACCACTCTGGCGACCAGGTGCGCGACACTGCCCGCATCTTCTTGTCTCATCCCGCAGGTTGTGATCGCGGGGGCGCCCACACGAATGCCTGAGGCGACGAACGGCTTTTCTGGATCGAACGGAATTGCGTTCTTGTTTACGGTGATGCCGACGTCGTCCAGCCTGGCCTCGGCTTCCTTCCCGGTCAACCCCGTCGATCGCAAGTCGACGAGCATCAGATGGTTGTCGGTCCCCCCGGAGACAACTCGCAGGCCCTCTTCCTCGAAGACGTCGGCCATCGCCCGCGCGTTGTCGACTACCTGCCTCGCGTAGGAGCGGAACTCATCGCTCTGCGCCTCGGCGAACGCCACCGCCTTGGCCGCTATCGAGTGCATCAGAGGGCCCCCCTGCCAACCGGGGAACACACTCTTGTCGATCGCCTTGGCGAACTGCTCTTTGCACATGATCATGGCGCCGCGCGGGCCCCTCAGGGTCTTGTGCGTCGTGCACGTCACGACGTCCGCGTACGGGACGGGATTCGGGTGAGCCCCTCCTGCGACCAGGCCGATGAAGTGAGCGGCATCGACGAGAAAGATGGCACCGACCTCATCGGCGATGTCTCTAAACGCGGCGAAGTCCCATAAGCGTGAGTAAGCAGTCGCCCCGGCGACGAGCATCTTCGGACGGTGTTGTCTCGCTATGTCCCGGACTTCGTCGTAATCGATCAACTCGTCTTCCTTGCGGACCCCGTAGGAGACCACGTTGAACATCCGCCCTGTGAAGTTGACCGGGGATCCATGCGTGAGGTGGCCCCCGTGGGCCAGCTCCATGCCCATGAAGGTGTCCCCCGGCTGAAGGAAGGCGAAATAGGCAGCGGCATTGGCCTGAGCCCCGGCGTGGGGTTGCACGTTTACGTGCTCGGCCCCGAACAGCGACTTGGCTCGCGCGATAGCGAGGTTCTCCACGACGTCGACGTGTTCGCAGCCTCCGTAATAGCGCCTGCCCGGATACCCCTCTGCGTACTTGTTCGTCAGTGGGGTTCCGAGCGCCGCAAGGACCGCCGGCGACGAGAAGTTCTCGGATGCGATGAGTTCGATCACCGAGTTCTCGCGGTCCACCTCGGCGAGGATGGCCTCTGCCCCCTCGGGGTCGCTTCTCGACAGCCGCCCAGTCCGCCCATCCCGGATTGGTCACGAAGGCAGGCCCTCCCGCGAACATTCCTCCAACTCGATTCGAGCAATCTGGTGGATACGGCGAGCGTGACGTCCGCCCTCGAACTCGGTGCTCAAGAAGGCGTCGACGATGGCAAGGGCGAAGGGCTCGCCGAGGACGCGCCCGCCGAGCGCGAGGACATTGGCGTCGTTGTGCCGGCGAGCGAGGCGAGCCATGAACTCGCTCTGGCACAGAGCGGCGCGGGCCCCGTGGACCTTGTTCGCAGCAATCTGCTCACCCTGGCCGCTGCCGCCTAAGACGATTGCGCAGTCTGCCCGGCCATGGACCACGGCGCGGGCGGCGTCGGCGCAAAAGACCGGGTAATCGACCGACTGTTCTGAGTCCGTGCCGAAGTCGATGAGCTCGTGGCCCGAATCGGCGAGGTGCTCGATAACGGCAGTCTTGAGGACGTAGCCGGCATGGTCGGCTCCCAGGGCGATCCTCACACCGGCATCCTAGATGAACCCGCCGTGAACCTCGGGGAACCTTTGGCTCATCGCCCAGCCAAAGAGGCAGCAGTCAACCACAGAGAATGTCGGCGAGCTTGTCGATTCCAATTCTTAGCTCAGACAAGCATCGCTCGTACGCCGAGTGGGGAAGGCCGATGGGATCGTCGAGATCGTGGGCCCGGCGCAGCTCCGGCCGGCGCGCCCTCAGGAGTGCCCGCAGCCGGTCTTGGCTGGAAGCGTCGGCAGGCAAGGGTCTGACCTCCGTGTCGGCTAGCTGTTTGAGCAGAACGAGCTTCGAGGCGGCCTCTGGAGCAACGCTCAAGACCTCGTTGACGTGCACACTCGTCATCGCAACGATGAGGTCGGTGCGGCGCAACTCGGCTTGATCGAGCGGGCGGCTCCTGTGGCGCGAGAGGTCGATGCCCAGCTTGCCGACTGCACTCGTCGCTTCCGCAGTGGCCGCGTGGCCGAAACCGGCCCAGGTTCCGGCGGAGGCGACCTCGATGCCATCGCAGCCGCGCCGGCTCACCTCGTCTCGCATGACGCCCTCCGCCATGGGAGAGCGACACAAGTTGCCGGTACAAACGAAGAGGATCTTCATGTGTGGAGTTGGACAACGTTACCCGCTTGGGCAAACTCCCTACACAGCTACCAGGCGGGAGCGATAAGGTCACCGCCCATGACACACGCGTGGAATCAGTTGCTACCCCGCCTTCAGGAGCTCGCGGATCTCAACAGCACCGCCGCCCTCCTCTACTGGGATCAGGCGGTGTTGATGCCGCCGAAGGGCGCGGCCGGCCGCGCCAGATCAACCGCGACGCTCGAGTCCATCGCACACAACCGCTTGACCGACCCGGCCATCGGCGAGCTGCTGAACGAGCTGGCCGCAGAAGATTCGCTCGAAGAGTCACAGAGGGCGACCGTGCGCATCCTCAAGCGGGAGTACGACAGGGCCACCAAGCTGCCGGACAAGCTCGTCAAGGAACTGGCTCAGGTCACGGGCGTCGCCTATCAGGCCTGGACCGAGGCGAAGCCCATTTCCGATTTCGCCGCCTTCCAGCCACACCTGGAAAAGATCGTGGAGTTGAAGAAAGAGCAGGCGGACGCGATCGGGTTCGAAAGGGAGCGCTACGACGCCCTGCTCGACATGTACGAGCCGGGCATGACCTCAACAGAGGTCGAGGCCATGTTCTCGCAGCTGACCGAGGGCCTGGCCCCCGTGGTGGATGCGGTTCTTGGGCGTGCGCGCGAGGACCATGAGTTCCTCAGGGGCGAGTACAACGATGGCGCAAAGGAGCAGCTCTGTCGCTGGCTCGTGGAGCAACTGGGCTTTGACACCGAAGGAGGGCGCCTGGACACCTCTCCGCACCCCTTTACCTCCGGGATCGGGCTGGGCGACGTAAGGCAAACGACTCGCTATGCGAACGTCGGCCTGATGGAGTCGCTGTATGCGGCCATCCACGAGACCGGGCATGCCCTCTACGAGCAGGGGCTGCCGGCAGAATGGAGGGATCTCCCGGCAGGGCAGGTCCCGTCTTTCGGCCTGCACGAGTCGCAATCGCGGATGTGGGAAAACCAAGTTGGCCGAAATCGATGCTTCACCGACTGGCTGCTCCCGCACCTCAAGGAGCTGTTCGAGAACGAGCTCGGAACCGCCACACCCGAGGAGTTCCACCGGGCGGTCAACCAGCCGCAGCGGTCCCTGATTCGCGTCGAGGCCGACGAGTTGACCTACAACCTCCACATCGCCTTGCGTTTCGAGCTGGAGCTTGCGCTCTTCAGAGACGAGCTTGCCGTCGCAGACCTGCCCGACGCGTGGGATGAGGGGATGGAGAAGCACCTCGGGGTGAGGCCGAAGAGCCACGCCGAGGGAGTGCTCCAGGACATGCATTGGTCGATAGGGATTCAGGGCTACTTTCCGACCTACTCGCTCGGCACGCTGTACGCCGCGGCCTTTTTCGCCAAGGCCGAGTCGGAGCTCGACGGGTTGACCGACGACTTTCGCAAGGGGGACACCTCGAGGCTGCTCGAGTGGCTGCGCTCGAACATTCACTCGAAGGCCTCTCTCTACGAGGCCAAGGACCTGGCGGAGAAGGTCCTGGGCGGGCCCTTCAGCGCCACCCCGTTCGTCGATTACCTGAAGGACAAGTACCGGGAGCTCTACGACCTGAGTATCTGACCGGCCGGCACGGCTCCCTCTCTCAGCACCTCGATCTCTTCCACCAACGACACGACCGACGAAACGTCGCCGGCGCAGGTGCCCCCGTCGACGTAGACCTGAATCGAGTCGCCGAGGGCAGCCCGAGCCTCCTCAACCGTCGTGGCAGGAGGGAAGCCCGAGCGGTTGGCGCTGCTCACTGCGAGGGGGCCCGAGCGCCCGAGCAGCTCTAGAGCCACTTCGTGATCGGGGATCCGCACGCCGACCGTGGTGGAGTCGCCGCCGATGTCGTGAGCGAAAAGGGCCGCGCGCGGCAGCACGACGGTGAGGGGGCCGGGCCAAAAGCGCTCCGCCAACCGGCGGGCACGATCGTCGAACCGCACCACCTCTTCCAGGTCTCTTATCGACGCCCCCAGGATCGGGACGGGGCTCTCCCGGGGCCTGCCCTTCGAGTAGAAGATCGACGCCACCGCGCCGTGGGCTCGGGGAAGCCCCGCGACCCCGTAGACGGTGTCGGTCGGTATCACGACGAGACGTCCGAGTCGTAACGCCGCAATGGCGGCGTCCACGTCGCTCATGAGGGGGCCCTCCCTTGGACGATCCGCTCGCGTCCGGCTAGATCTCGATGCAGCGTGACGTCGAGATACCCGAGGGCCTCGAGCGTCGACCGGACCCGAGGGCCCTGGGTGTGCCCGATCTCCATGACCAACCATCCACCTGGAAAAAGCCATCCGGGGGCCTGACGAGCGAGAACGCTGATGGGGCCGAGTCCATCGTCGCCGGCACAGAGGGCTTCGTGTGGCTCGTGGCCGGCCACGTCCACCGGAAGCTGTGCCAGTTCGCAGGTTGCTATGTAGGGGAGGTTCGCAACAACGACGTCGACCCACCCCCGAAGCTGTGGGGGACACGCATCCAGGAGATCTCCCTGGGCGAGATGGACAACTAATCCCAATGCCTGCGAGTTGCGCCGCGCCCACCGGAGGGCCAGCGGTGAGATATCGGTTCCCCACACCGTCGCGTCCGGGCGCTCGTCTGCGATGGCAAGAGCAATCGCTCCCGAGCCGGTTCCGACATCGACGATGGTCCCCGAGCGAGGCAGAAGCTCCATGGCGCGCTCCGCTACCAGCTCCGTCTCTGGCCTCGGGACGAGCACGCCGGGGCCTACCTCGAGCTCGAGGCGCCTGAACCCTGCAACACCCGTGAGGTATTGCAGGGGTTCCCCCCGGGCACGCCTGCACGCCAATTCGAGGGCCCTGGCTTCGACCTCCTCCGGGACTCCACAGCCCCCCATGCTTTCGCCGGGCCCGCGTGCCGCTTGCAGCAGCCATTCCGGCTCCCGAGGGGAGCACTCGACCGTCGCCGAGCCAAGCACTCGCCGAACCCGCTCTAGGACGATTGCCTTCTCGTTCATTGCGGCTGAGGTTTCTGGCCGGCGGCCAACCCATCGATGAACTCATCCAGGTCTCCCTCGAGGACCTCCCCCAGCCGGTGCACCGTCCGCCCGATCCGATGGTCGGTCACCCGATTGTCGTGGAAGTTGTAGGTACGGATCTTCTCGGAGCGGTCCGCCGTCCTGACCTGCGAACGCCGCTCTTCGGAGCGCGCCTGCATCTGTTCGTCCTGCTTCACTTGCAGCAGTCGTGCCCGAAGGATGCGCATGGCCTTCGCCTTGTTCTGCAGTTGAGACTTCTCGTCCTGGCAGGCCACCTCGATGCCGGTGGGCAGATGCTTGATCCTGACCGCGGAGTCGGTGGTGTTGACCGACTGGCCCCCAGGACCGCTCGACCTGTAGACGTCGATCTTGAGATCTGCCGGATCGATCTCGACGTCCACGTCTTCGGCTTCGGGAAGAACGACGACACCTGCGGTCGAGGTGTGAATGCGACCGCTGGACTCGGTTGAAGGGACGCGTTGGACCCTGTGTGTGCCCGCCTCGAACTTGAGGCGAGAGTAGGCGTCCTTGCCCTTGACTGCGAAGGTGATCTCCTTGAAGCCGCCGATCCCGCTCTCGTTCGAGGACAGCTCCTCGATCTTCCACCGGCGGCGCTCGGCGTAGCGCGAGTACATACGAAAGAGCTCTGCAGCAAAGAGGCCCGCCTCGTCCCCTCCCGCGCCTGCTCTGATCTCCATGATGACGTCGCGCTCGTCGTTGGGATCCTTGGGCGTCAGAGCGTCCACTAGCTGGCCTTGAAGACCGTCCATGGTGGCTTCCTGCATCGCGATCTCTTCTTGGAGGTAGGCGCGCTCGTCCCCGGTGGAGTTATGGAGAAGGGATCTCGCCTCGGCGAGATCGTCTTGTGCCCGCCTGTAGGTCCGCCATGCCTCGACCACGCTTCTCAGCTCGGCGTGCTCCTTGCCGAGGCTCTTGAGATCATCGGGGCGCGCGGCAGTATCGGGGTCGGCGAGCCTGCGCTCGACCTCCTCGAACCTCGCTTCCATCTCCTTGAGTTGTTCCTCGGGGACTTGCATAGCTCTCCTCCGGGGCCGCGCAGCAAGCCAAGCCTAGAGCGAACCTCTAGAACATGAAGCTCATGGCTTCGACCACTCTCGCACCCAGCTCGCCGTCTCCGTCGAGCTGAACGAGGCCGGCGCGCAAAGTCTCTTTGGGGGGCCAGCGACCACACGACAAGCAAGTGAAGGTCTGCAGGTCCATGACGAGTCGCGCGTCGGCTCGGCGCGGGATGCTTTCGAGCGTTCTCGCCCTGCCGCCTTCCACCGTCACCGCAAACTCCCCGTCCGCCGGGCCGGCAACGTCAAAGATCACGGTGCTCCCGTCTGGAGGCGCCACCTTCTTGCCGACTACATACGGCATGGCGGACGCAAGTCTCTGCCAGCAGTGTTCGGCGATGTCACCCTCGAGGTGGCCCGGGCTGCGGACCACCCTCCTGATGTCTTGCTCGTGCACCCATGCGTCCAGGATGCGGATGGCCAGCAAGTCGGCGACGGTTCCCGGCCCGACTGGAGTCCAGGAGTCGCGGCCCAGGTCGTCATCGGTCATCGCGCGCAACGCCTTTGCCCGTTCGTCTGTGACTTCGGCGAACTCCTCGAGCACTTCTTTGCCGGACTTGCCTCGACGGAAGTCGACCTCTAGCTCGTTGCGCTCGCCGATCGGGTTCTTGACGTGTGCTACGGCATCCACCACGTGATCGGGCGGAGGTCTACCGAGCAAGAAGGCTTCCGTGCCGGTGATGTGGGAGATGACGTCCTTGACCGTCCATCCTGGCAACTCCGTGGCGGTGTTCCATTGCTCATCGGTGAACGAGGAACAGAGGTCGTGGAGTTGCGCCCACTCGATAGTGAGTAACTCGATGTGCTTTCTGCCCTCCTCCATCCGAAGGGCTTAGGACACCGGCGTGTCGCGCTCGGGAGAAGCGGGGGCCGAGGGTTCTATGTCGCGAGCCACTGCTTGCATCGCGGCGATGGCGACCTCTATCTGGTCGTGCGAGGGGGGCTTCGTCGTGATCCTTTGCAATGCAAGGCCGGGCAGCATCGAGATCCTAAAGAAGAGCGACGTCTCGTTGCGGGAGGCAAGTTTGATCACCTCGTAGGAGATGCCGGCCAGAAGGGGCACAGCCGCAATCCGAAGCAACACCCGGGGAACGAGTGCTGCGGGCAGAAACAGGTCCATGAAGAAATGGGACAGGATCGTCAGGAACAGCACGATGAACAGAAAGTTCGTCCCGCAACGGACGTGCAGGGTCGAGTATTTGCTGTCGATCAGCGCCGGTTCCAAGGGGTCGCCATTCTCATAGGCGTAGATCGTCTTGTGCTCAGCCCCGTGATACTGGAAGACCCTTTTGATGTCCTTGAACTGGCCGATCACAAACAAGTAGCCGACGAACATAGTGAGCCTTAGCGCACCCTCGACCAGATTGAAGAGCAGTGGCCGTTGCTGGATGGCCCCCCCGCCCAGATTCCCGATCAGCCTTGTTCCGAAGACCGGCAGTGCGATGAAGATCGCCGAGAACATCACCATTGCGACGCCGAGGCTCCAGCCAAGCTGCTTGTCGGAGAGCTGTTCCTCTTCGTCCTCGAGTGCGTGATTGGCGGAGATCATCAACGCCTTGATGCCAATCGCTAGCGACTCGCCCAGGACCAGACATCCCCTCAGCAAGGGCCACCGCAAGAATTTGTGGCGGTCGGCCAAGGTGGGAAGAGGGTGTCGCTCCACCGCTATGGATTCATCTGGCTTGCGACACGCGACCGACCACGACGCCGGGCCGCGCATCATGACGCCCTCTAGAACCGCCTGGCCCCCAATCGACGGCCGAGCCGTGCCTTTGCTGCTATCGGCCATGGGCCGCGCCCCGGCAGCTCAGCTGCCTAGCCCTGCTCCGAAGGCTCTCGAGGCTCCTCCTGCCGGGTCTCAGAGGTGGCCTGAGCATGCTTGGCGTATTTCCGTTGGAAACGCTCGACGCGTCCCCCGGTGTCTACGAGCTTCTGCTTACCCGTGTAAAACGGGTGGCATTGGTTGCACAGCTCGACGTGCATCTCGGGTTTCGTCGAGCGCGTCGTGAAGGTGTTGCCGCAGGAGCACGTCACCCTTGTCTCGACGTAGTCCGGGTGGATACCGGTTCTCATAGTCATTCCTCCTTCTGTTCCACCAGATCGGTCGTGGACTCCCGCTGCCTTCGCTTGCGCTCGTAGGCTACGGACGCCTTGGCCATTATGTAAAAGGTAAAGACGAGACCGCCCACAAGACCGATGATGGTCAGCCACTCCGGCAAGCCGAGACCCAGCAGCAAAGCTCAATCCCCCTTGACGGGCACCTTCGCTATCTCTTTCAGGAACTCCGAGTTCCCCCGGGTGGCCTTCATCTTGTCGATCAAGAGCTCGAGTGCGCCGCCCCCTTCGAGGGCATGCAAGACCCGTCTTAGACGCCACACCAATTGCAGCTCCTCAGGTGACAACAGCAGTTCTTCCTTGCGCGTTCCCGAGGCTTGGATGTCGATGGCCGGAAAGATTCTCTTCTCGGACATTCTTCTATCGAGCCTGAGCTCCCAGTTGCCGGTCCCCTTGAACTCCTCGAAGATGACCTCGTCCATGCGAGAGCCGGTATCGATCAACGCCGTGGCAAGGATGGTCAAGGACCCACCGTGCTCGATGTTGCGGGCGGCGCCGAAGAACCGCTTGGGCGGATACAGGGCCGTGGAGTCCACACCTCCGGAAAGGATTCGCCCGGACGCGGGCGTCGCGAGGTTGTAAGCCCGGGACAAGCGGGTTATTCCATCCAGGACGATCATCACGTCCCGGCCCATCTCGACGAGTCGCTTGGCCCGCTCCAGCGTCAACTCGGTAACTTGCAAGTGGTCGTCTGACGGTCTGTCGAAGGTCGAGTAGATGACGTCTGCACCGGTCACGTTGCGCTGCATGTCGGTGACCTCTTCTGGCCGCTCGTCGACCAGCAACACGATCAGGTGCATCTCGGGATTGTTCTTGCGCACCGCGTTGGCGATCTCCTGAAGGACCGTTGTCTTTCCGGCCTTGGGCGGGCTGACGATCATGCCCCGCTGGCCTTTCCCGATGGGAGCGACAAGATCGATGATGCGGGCGGTGATGCCGCGGGGGTTGTCTTGGTTCTCCAGAGGCAAGCGGTCCTGGGGGTACAGGGGTGTTAGATCGCCGAACCTCGGGCGGCGCTGAGCATTTTCAGGCGCCATCTCGTTGATTTGCTGGATCCGGAGAAGGGCCTGGTACTTCTCCGAATCCTTGGGCGACCGGACCGACCCGGTTACCTGGTCACCCTTGCGGAGGTGGAACCTTCGGACCTGACTTGCAGAGACGTAGACGTCCTTGTCGCCGGGCAGATAGCCGGTCGTGCGCAAGAAACCGTAGCCCTCGGGGAGTAGATCCAGGATGCCGGTTCGGATCTCCGCGTTGGGGTCGTCTTCGGCCTCGAGGTCCTCCCAATGCTCCTCGCGTATGTGCGGAGGGCCCGCCCCATTCCCGCGTCCTCGGCGGCGTCTCCGACCACCTCTGGGGTCGCGTCCGTCTCGACCGTCGCGCGGCTCGGCTTTCTCACGGGGGCGTGGACGATTGTCACGTCCCTGTGGTCGCCGCCTTGCGTTTCGATCGTTCTGCCGCTGCTCCGAGTCGTGGACCGCCCCTTCATCGACAACCGATGGCGTAGGAGCGGCATCCCGTCCTGAATCGGTGGGAACCGCGTCGGGAAGAGGAGGTGCGGGCTCCCGGGGCCTTGCACTGTTCGCAACGACCGGCACGGTTGTGGGCTCCGCTTGTGAGGGGGGAGGGGTGGGCGATGGCGCGGTAGAGCTCGAGACGCCGTTTCCACCGCCCGTGATCCGATCGATGACCTCTGACTTCTTCAGCCCCGCGACCTTGAGGTCGAGGGACTTGGCTATCTGTCTCAACTCGGTCATCGCCTTGGACTCGAGTAGCGAGCGGTCCAACGTTTCTGCCACCTATGCCTCCTGCATCGAGGGAAGAAGCTCGCCTAGATGCGGCTTCGCTTGGTCCCAGTCGTCCGAAAACTTCTTGAAGCCGGCGTCGGTGAGTGGGTGCTTCACCAACGCCTCGAAGACCTTGAATGGCATGGTCCCGATGTCTGCTCCCATTCGCGCCGCCTCCACCACATGAACCGGGTGCCGCAGGCTCGCCGCCAAGACCTGAGTCTGGTACCCCTGGGTGGCGTAGATCTCGCAGATATCGGACAGCAACCTAAGGCCGTCCGTCGCAATGTCATCCAGCCTACCCAAAAACGGAGAGATGATGTGCGCGCCCGCCTCGGCTGCGAGAAGAGCCTGGGTCGGGCTGAAGCAGAGGGTCACGTTGACCTTGATGCCCTCGTCAGAAAGCTTGCGAGTCGCGGAAAGGCCGTTCGGGCTAATCGAGATCTTCACCACGGCGTTGTCTGCGATCTGGGCGATCTCATGACCTTGACGAATCAAGAGGTCCGGATCGTCACTTGCCGTCTCGATGGAGACCTCTCCTTCGACAATCGAGCAGATCTCTTTGACGAGGGGCAGGAAGTCCTGCTCCTCTTTGCCGATAAGAGTCGGGTTCGTGGTGACACCCTTGAGGACGCCCCAGCGAACCCCCTCACGTATCTCGTCGAGGTTTGCGGTGTCAAGAAACAGTTTCACGTGAGTTACTCCCTTCATTGGTGTCGTTATCGACTGGCTCGGCAACGCGCTCCAGTAAACGTTCCTCATTCCCATCGGCTGCAGAGCCGCGAGCCACGGCTTCGAGCGTCTTGGTGAGTACCTGATCGATGGTCTGCGAGAGGCTCTCGTCCAGATCGTAGTGCGAGATGACGGGAACGCCGCGCACCAAAGCCGAAGTCACCATGTATTTCTGGAGGCTTCGAATCTTTCTGAAGTTGTTTATATAGCGTGAGCTGGGACGGTTACGCGAATCACGCGTGCGGCGGTAGAAGTGGCTCCGGTGCGAATTCTCGTCCTCGACCATGACCACCAAGGGGACGATTACTGCTCTATCCGTGTCAACGCCCTCCAGGAAACCGGGAACGAGGTGGGCTCCCTCGAGAATCATGTCCGTGCCCTCTTCTATGGCTCGGGTGATCAGTGCGCGCGTCCCAACGGCGACCGCGGCCGCCTGCTCTCTGAACCCAATGATCAGACGATCTGCCGAATGAGGAATCGGTTGACGCACCGCCTTGTCCGCCTCGAAGGAGGAGGCATAGAGGGTTGGAAACATCTCGGCCGTCAACGCGCTCCTCAGGACCTCTCGCACGGCATCGGTCGAGACGACCCTCGTGATGCCGAGTCTGGACGCCAGCTGCGTGGCGATGGTGGACTTCCCGACGCCGGTTGCGCCGCCGATCAAGACGATCAACGGAATGTCGAGGTCTGAAATGGACTGCAGCTTGACGAATGACTCCGCGTATTTGTCCCCCGCTTCCTTTCGTAGCGCTCTTAACGTGATCTCGAAGAGAGCGTCTTCCGACACAGCCTCTCTGCCGTTGGCAATCAGCTCTTCCTCGATCTTGTTGGCGACGGCATAGGAGCGAGCCGGCCCGAGCCCGGTCATCATCAAAGACGACGCCGTCAGCCCCTTGGAATAAGGAAGACCGTGCTCACTCTGCTCGATGAAGATCGTCTTGCGCCTCTCTTGCACGTCAGTCACCAAAGCGCTCGATTGCCAAGTCGCCGGCCCACTCGATGACCGACACGGGATCGTCACCCTCTATCCCCATAGGGACGTTGTCCATGTAGACCACATCCAGACCTTCTTCGAGGGCCTGGCGGGTGGCGACGTCAATGCCGGCAGCCTTTATCTCGCAGAGAAGGATGTCTGACTCCTGCGCTATGGCTTTCAATTCGTTACGCAACTTCTTTCTGTCCGACAAGGAGTGAGAGATGCCGGTGACGCGGCACCCGTGCTCTTCCTCCAGGTGGCGACTGATTGGCTCCCCCGCCTCTCGAGGCGCCGTGGTGGCCACAAAGACCCGAGCCCCCTCGACCGAACTGGTTGGAGTGGGACGAAAGACCGTGCGAACCACCCTGATCTCCTCCCGTACCCCTCGATCGGCCGCTGAGGACCTGAATGAGTCGGCGACCACAGAGGTGATCACGGAGATTTGGGAGGAGGAAGCGAACGGCTCCTCGCACATAGTAACCACCACGAAGTCAGACAGCAACAGTCTGTAAGGGCCCATGTAGCCGGCCAGGTGCTCTTCGGGGATGGAGGCGGGAACGACGAGCCCCGTAACGTCCGCCCTGACCGGCGGGATGGCAGAGCCGGAGCCCTCCAGAAGCATCACATCGCCGTCGAGACCGTTCGCCACCTCCACGCCCTGGGCGACGTTGCTGATCTCGACGCCCCCTGCGAGGCCGCCCCCACACCTGCGGCACCCGACCGTTGGAACCCGGCCGAGAAGGGCGTCCTCGACGTAGTCGGACGCTGCGTGCTTTCCCTCGTCGGCCATCGCGAGCAGGTCGCGTGGCTCGAGCGAGATCTGGTCCCCTCGAAGGACCTCCGGCTCGGGGGGCCCGCCGCGTCCCATGGCGACGATCACCGGCTGCCTGCCCGCTTCCGCGAGCGTCCGGGCGACGAAGCCCATCACGGCCGTCTTCCCCGTCCGCTTGCCGGTGCCTATGACGGCCAGAGAGGGCCTGGTAGCGAGGTCGTCCCGACGAGGAGGCTGGAATAGGAAATCCGCTCCTTCGTAGGGCACCTCGTGCCACAGCGCGACCGCGGCGAGCTCGTGGCGCCTGCGATAGCCGAGGACGGGCTCGTCCGACAGGTCCAGCACCGCGTCGGGTGACAGCTCAAGGATGGAATTGGCCAGGACCTCGCGAGGATCTTCTCCGGAACGGACCTCAATACCACCGAAATCGCTCAGATCGTCTTCGGACAGCTTTTCCCGGCCGCCGGCCATGACGGCTGCCAGGACTGGATGGCCGGCGTCTCGGAGCTGCTCCAGGGCAGCCTGGATTACCGGCGGGTAATGCTCTCCGTCGACGACGGCGATGTAACGGATCAGGATCCCCCCGAGGGCGTAGGGTTATGAAGTCCCGCTGGATGGGGACATTAAGAGATGTTCACGCCCTTACTAGTCGGGGGGGAAGCAATGGTCACGAGAAGAAGTCAGTCGGGACGCGACAACCGCATGCCGTTGGCGAGGGGCGGGGTCTCGATCTGGTCGGTGTTGACAGGTGTGGTTGTGACGCTCGGCGCCTTCGTACTGCTCTCCGCCATCGCTGCAGGAATCCTGGCAGCCACCGGTACGTCGACCGAGGACATTTCCCGCGGCGACCTCGCGGAGGCGGGGATCGTGGGCGCCATCGTCCTCGGCGTCGCGTGGTTCCTGTCCGCCTTGTGGGGTGGGTACACCGCGGGGCGGATGGCCCGAGGGGCCGGCTGGCTTAACGGTCTGCTCGTGCCCATTGTGGCAATCATCCTGCTCCTGATCGCGGGAGGCATCGCCGCGGCCCTCGGCGCAGACGAGCTCAACCTTCAGAACCCACTGCCGATCTCGGCGAACAACGCCGCCGACTACGGCATTCCTATCGGCATCGCTACGCTGGTGGCAATCTTCCTCGGCGCCATCCTCGGTGGGGTCCTCGGATCCAACTGGCACAACAAGCTAGAGCGGCGGACCGTCGAGGACCGGGTCACCGATGACGAGCGGCGGGACGCAGAGATCAGGGGGCGCTCGGCCGCCGAGCGAGAACAAGCGGAGGCCGAGCGAGAGCGACTCGACGCCCGGGACCGGGACCGAGAGCCGGTGGTGACTCGACAGGACACGGTCGACGATCGTCAGGAGCAAAAACCGAGCATCAAGGACCGCCTGACCGGCCACTAGCGGGGCCACTTGGCTCCGGCGGAGGGTCCGCTCCGCTCAGGCACCCCTTTTTTCAGCCTTCGCTCCGGGACCCTCCGTCCTCGCCTCGCTCGCCCTCCACCCAGAGAGCCTGCAAGTGGAGTGCTACGGCGTGGCGGTGGCTCCGGCCGGCTCCCACTCGCTGACGAACACCCTCCACCCGGCCTGGCGGCTTCTGCATACCCGCCTTACCTGCTCGGCGCGGGTCGCCACCTCGGGGCGAGGGACGACGATCAGCAGCGAGGGTCCGGCCCCCGCTAGCGACACGGCCAGCCCGGCGGAGCGAAGCTCGGAGTGGACTGCGAGCGTTTCCGGCATGAGCTTCAGGCGATGTGGCTCGTGGAGCCGGTCGTTCATCGCCTCCGCCAGCACATCGGTCCCCGACCCCGAGGTCATCGCCGCCACCAACAGAGCTGCTCTGGAGGCTGTGAATTGCGCGTCGGCGAAGCTGACATCCTCGGGAAGCGCCTTGCGCGCTCTCTTGGTCGGATAGCCGGCCCCCGGCACGGCGATGAGCGGCACCAGTCGATCACTTGGCTCGAGACGCAGGTGCCGAAGCTCCTCGGCCGCTCCTCCCTTGTAGCAGACCACCAGGCCGCCAACCAAAGCCGGAACGACATTGTCCGGATGTCCCTCTAGATCGGTCGCCATCTGCACGGTTTCCCCCTGAGGGACGGTGCGGCCGGTGATCGAGCGGGCCGCGAGCAGGCCGCCAACGACCGCCGCCGCCGACCCCCCGAGGCCCGATGCCACGGGGATGGGGTTCTTCACTGCTACGGCGTAACCGGGAGGCCGACGGCCCACGTGATCGAAGAATGCGTTCATCGACCTGATCACCAGGTTGCTCTCGTCCGCAGGCAGGAAGTCGGCGCCTTCGCCCTCGACCATGATGTCGACCGAATCCCGCCTCGGCTCGATGTGGATCTCGAGGTGCATCCTGATGGCAACTCCCAAGGCGTCGAAGCCGGGGCCGAGGTTCGCAACCGTCGCGGGAACTCGAACCGTCACAGCAGCAGGCATGAATGAAGGATGACACGATGCCCCGGCCGATGCCGGGCTTTCAGGCGTGTGGGCTCAGAGCCCGACGGCCGCCCTCCGCTGGTCCAGCACCCTGGCCTCGCTCGACGAAAGATCAAGGGCGAGCCGTTGCGGGGGATCCGGGCCGGGGTCATAGCGTTTCCCACCGGGGCGAAACCACTGAGCCATCGATCCCTTCAAGCGGACGTCCCAGCCGAGCTCGTGGACGAGCTTGTGGTGGAAGGGGCAGACGAGCACGAGGTTGTAGTAGTCGGTGAGGCCGCCGTCCTCCCAGTGGATGATGTGGTGGGCTTGGAGGTAGCCCCTCATCTCGCATCCCGGAAAGGTGCAGCAGTCGCGGTCGCGGTGGCGCAGCTGGCGCCTAAGCCAGCGGGGGACGTCGCGCGACGCCCGGCCGATACCGAGCGCGTTGCCGGCGCGGTCGTGGAGCACGAATTGGAGGCGGGCGTCACAGGAGAGGCGTCGCGCGACCTCGGGGTGGATCACCGGCCCGTCCTCGATGACCGCGCAGTCCTCGTCCCTGCGGCAGGCGCCCAGGGTCGTGTGGACCACCACGGTGGCCATCTCGGGATCGGCGTCGGTCGCGCTGGCGGCACGACAGAGGTGCTCGAGGGCGTCGGCGCAGCGTTGCTCGACCAGGTCCTGTCCGGTCGGCTCGAGCCCGGTGTCTGTAGGCAGCTCGGGGAGGGTCTCGGCGACCCGCCTCAGCGCCTTGGTGATGGCCGCGCCCTGGGCCGCACCAAACTGCCCTTCGAGTCCCATGCGCCTGCCGTCGTCGAACCACCACCACCGCAGAAAGCGAGCGTCGTCTGCGTCGCGGGTCTCTTCTAGGGACGGGCGGTTGGCGATATCTGCTTTACGCCTGATGGCGGCGGGTGACACCCGCAGGGCCCACTTGATCAACCTGGACTCGCTCTCTGGCGTGGCGAAGCGAGTCAGCTCCACCACCTTGTCGAGGCTGAGGATGCCCGTCTCGAGCGCGTCGGAGATGTGGGGCAACTGCTCCAAGGCGTGAGCCGCGCTGACCCAGCGACGGGCGGTCCAGTTCGAGATGCCGAGGCGGCCACAGAGCCACTGGGCCATGTCCCTGCACCCGTCATCTCGCCACCGGCCCGCGCGGTCGGCGCAGGCCACGTTGCGCAGCAAGTCACGTTGGCGCGCCGAGATGCCGGCGTGGAGCTGGTCGATGTGTGCGACGACTTCGGGATCGACAGAGGGTGTGGCGGACATCGGTGAACCTCAATCCAGAACCGAGCCCTCCTCTGTTTGGACTCCGCGATTATAGCGAACATGTGTTCGCTATGTCAAGGCCCCGACTTGACTCATCAGAAATGTCCTCGAAATCCAGTCGATGCCTCATCTCGAAATGTCCGCTTGCCGGGTCGTTCCAGCCGGCGGGAGGAGACCGGGGATGGGGCTTTCAATGTCTGAGCGCAAGGCGGTGACGAGGGCGATGGCGGCGAGGTACGAGGCGGCGACCAAGGCCGACAAGGGAGCGATCCTGGACGAGCTGTGCGCCCTCACCGGCTGGACCCGCCGCCATGCCCGTAGGGCCCTGTCTTCCGCGGGAGTGGGCAAGCAGGTCCCGCCCAAGCCTCGCCCGGTTGTCTATGACGCCGCGGTCATAGAAGCGCTGCGGAAGGTGTGGATTGTCCTAGGCGGGCCTGCGGCAAGCGCCTGGCGCCGTTCATGGACGACATCGTCGGCGCCCTCAAGCGTCACGGCGAGCTCACGGTGGCGCCCGCCGTCCGGAGAAAGCTCATGTCGATCTCGCCGGCGACCATCGACCGGGTGCTGGCTCCCGACAGAAAGCGCCTGCAGGTCAAGGGCCGCAGCGGGACCAAGCCGGGGAGCCTGCTGAAGGCTCAGATCCCGATCCGGACCTTTGCCGAGTGGGACGAGGCCGAGCCCGGCTTCTGCGAGATCGACCTCGTCGCCCACGACGGGGGCAACCCCCGAGGCGAGTTCTGCCACACGCTCAACCTCACCGACATCGCCACCGGATGGACCGAGGCGGCCGCGGTCAAGAACCGGGCCCAGCGCTGGGTGTTCGAGGCGCTGGTCGACATCCAGGCCCGTCTTCCGTTCCCGCTGCGGGGCATCGACTCCGACAACGGCTCGGAGTTCATCAACGACCAGCTCTTCCGCTATTGCAACGAGAACGAGATCACCTTCACCAGGACCCGGCCCTATCGCAAGAACGACAACTGCTTTGTCGAGCAGAAGAACTGGACGGTGGTGCGCCAATCGGTCGGATACGGGCGCTTCGAGGGCGAGGAGGCGGTCGCCGTCCTAAACGAGCTGTATGGGTGCTGCGGCCGTGGGTGAACTTCTTTTCTCCCCAGCAGAAGCTCGTCTCCAAGACCCGCCGGGGAGCACGCGTCACCCGGCGCTACGACAGGGCTGCCACCCCGCTGCAGCGGCTGACGGCCCGGGACGACGTGAACGAGGCGACCAAAGCAAATCTCATGGCGATCTATCGCGACACCAACCCGGTCGCGGTGACCAAGGCGATCGGGCGGCTGCAGAGGAAGCTCATCGACATCACCGTTCCGGCTGTCGGTGCGGCCCCTCACGCCCGGACCATGGACCATCCCTGGAAAGCAGACAGGAGGACATTTTCAGTGAGGCAACGAACCGACCTCAAGAGGACCTCTTGACATGAGGCAACAGGGGCCTTGGTAAATCGCTTTAATGGTGGACCGGAATATTCGACTGCCCTGAATTCCTGGAGCCGCAGCCATCGTCAACGGTCGCCTACCTCAAACATTTCACCCCCGACGCCTCCTCACTGACGCAAGACCAGGAGATCCAAACGGTTGACCACCGGAGCGGGTGGTTCTTCTTCCGCAGCTCGCTTGAGGGCAGCAAGGCCCAGCTCGAACTCGTCGTCGCTGATCAACGTGAGCGACGAATCGGCCCGGGTCTTGATCCTTTCGTAGTAAGCGCGCAGGTTGGGCGCCGACACCTCGCCGACGCTTTGCAGACTTTCCTTCTCGAACCCAGCAACGGAGAACCCCTCAACTGTGCCCTCGACGGTGTGCCATCTGGCTTCGAGCAATCGGTGGGCAGTGGGGAAGAATCGCGGCCAGACGATGCCCTGGGTCCGTCCGCTGAACGCCTGGCGAATGAGGACGCGTCCATTGGGCATCAGCACGCGGCGAAGGTCGCGCGCGCACCTGCCGAGATCCGGGATGTGATGGGTCACCGTGGACAGCCACGCATGACTGCACGAGTTGTCTTTGATCGGAATGCGTTCCCCCTTTCCGCCCAGATAGAGGACGCGGGGATGTGCCCGTTTGTCGACAGCCTGCCGACGCATGCCTTCGGAGGGTTCGATGGCCACGACATCGGTGCCTAACCAATCGGCGAGCAGCACAGACCAGATGCCGGTCCCGGATCCGAGGTCAAGCATCGGATTCGAAGGAACCGGGTGCAAGCGTTTCTTAAGTGCGAGTCGCCACTCATCGAGAGCTTCGGACGGAACAGCTCGACCCAGATCGTAGGAGGCAGCCATGCGATCGTAGTCGATTCGCTTGCCCATCCTGCTCACGCCTCCACCCCCACCGGACGCATGCGATCGACCACATAGTTCGTCCCAGTTCCCCCCAGCCCAATCGATCCAATTGGCTGTTGTCGAAGGAGCGAGGTTGACCATGTCAGCAAGCACAGAGCGGGAAGCTCGGACGTGAGCTGCAACAGCGTCGGCGCTGGTGCCCGGCAATCAACACCGAGGGCGTTGGCCGAACCCGCAAATGGTGGGAGAAATATTCAAGTTTTTCAGCGACCTTCCTAGGTTGGTGTGATCGTCGGGAGGATGCTCGGAAGGTTCTCGATGACGTCTCGTGCGGTGTCGGTCACCGCCCTGAACACCAAGAAGAACAACGCGATGCCGATGAGGTTCAGCGGCAGCCCGATCCATCCCATGATGACGCCTGAGGACGCCATCGACTCGCCTCCCTCCCGGCCCTCGGAGGCGGCGATCTGCTTCTTTCCCATGCTCCCGAAGATGATTGCGAGTATGGGTCCGGCGACGGGAAGAGCGAAGATCAGACCCAAGATCCCGCAGATCATGGAGGCGATTGCGAAGCCGTTGTTGGGCGGCTGGGGGTGAGGGGGCCGGTAACCGCCTGGAGGTGGGTAGTAAGGCGGCGGGTATTGCGGTGGGTAGTGCTGGGGCGGCGGGTATTGCGGCTGCCCTGAGTGTTCCGGCGGATAGCCCGACGGGGCCTGCTCCGAGGACTCCTGACTGTCTCTCTCCTCGCCGCCCACAGGCCCGTTCCCTTTCCGTACGCGTTAGGCCAACTGTAGCCGCTCGAGGAGCGCGTCTACTTGCGGCTCAACCCGCTCGGGTTGCAGGCCGTGAACAAGGGCCACCTCCGGGTCCTTGAGCCCGTGCCCGGTCAGCACGCACACGACGGTCGACCCACGAGGCACGAGGCCACTACGGCTGAGATGCCTCAACCCGGCCACGCTTGCAGCGGCCGCGGGCTCCACGAAGACCCCTTCTCGGGCCACAGAGTGATAGGCCTCGACGATGGCGTCATCGGGCACCGAGACGATGCTTCCCCCCGAGTCCCCGGCCGCCTCTAGGGCCCCACTCCGGGAGGCAGGGTCACCGATGCGGATGGCGCTGGCAATAGTGCGGGGTTGGTCCACCACCCGGCCGCGCACTATGGGAGCGGCGCCGTCGGCCTGAACTCCATACATCCGAGGGCGTCCAACCGACCATCCAAGCTCCACGGCTTCCCGGTAGCCGCGCCAGTAGGCGGTGATGTTGCCGGCATTGCCCACCGGCATGATGTGGATGTCGGGTGTCCTCCCCAAGTCCTCCACCACTTCGAACGCCGCAGTCTTCTGACCCTCCAGGCGGAATGGGTTGGTGGAGTTGACGAGGGTGACCTGCCGTCCCTCAGCGAGCTCGGTGACGATTCTCAGAGCCTTGTCGAAGGTGGCATCGATCTCGAAGACCCGGGCGCCGTGCATGACGGCTTGCGACAGCTTTCCGGCCGCAACGCCTCCTTTGGGAACGACGACCGCGCACGGTATCCCCGCCCGGGCGGAGTAGGCCGCTGCCGACGCACTCGTGTTTCCCGTCGACGCACATACGACGAGCCGGGTATCCCCCTCGACCGCTTTGGAGACGGCCACGGTCATCCCGCGATCCTTGAAGGATCCCGTGGGGTTGAGTCCCTCGTACTTCAGCCAGACCTCCGCGTCGGCTTCTTTGGAGAGCCGATCGGACAAGAGCAACGGCGTCCCTCCCTCGCCGAGCGTGACTATGGGGGTAGCCGCGCCGACCGGGAGCCGGTCGAAGTAGCGGTTAATAACCCCGGGGCTCGGGACCGTCGCACTCTTTCGATTCACCGAGAGGTGTCTTGCTCGAGGCGCCCCGTCAGCACGAGGTGACAGTGCCCCCCGACTTCCGACTCTGTTGGACGTGCCCTTAGGAAGATGCGAGACGGTCGTCCCATCTCGACCCCCTGCATGATCTCCGCATCGATGCCGCCCAGACGATCGGCCAGATAGAGGCCAAGAGCAGCGGCGGCGGAACCGGTTGCGGGGTCTTCCAGGA
>JAUJNI010000002.1:139485-235794 GCA_030446465.1 Actinomycetota bacterium | reverse complement strand
GCGCCGACGCCCTGCCGCGTGTCTTCGAGGTCTCTATCCGCAGCACCCGCGCGGGTCAAAGCCACTCGGTCATCGAAGAAGCGGATCGGCGTGGCCCCTGCGCCCGAGCGTTGAACGACTTCGTCGGCTTGGAGGCGCCCCAAACGCTTCAGCACCCAGGCCGTGCCGAGGCTGGGGTGCCCGGCAAACGGAAGCTCCTGTTGAGGAGTGAAGATTCGAAGGCTGTACCACTCGGGCTCACATGCGGTCACGAAGGTTGTCTCCGACAGGTTCATCTCACGAGCGATCGTCTGCATGTCTGTGGCTTTCAGGTCCGAGGCGTCAGGAAAGACGGCGAGGGGGTTGCCCTGATACGGCGCGTCGGCGAAGACGTCTACCTGGAGAAAGTCCACGGTCACATCCTCTCGGGGCTGGAGACGCCGAGCAACGCCAGGCCGTCCGCGATGACCCGTCTCGTGGCCACACACAAGACGGCGCGTGCATGTGACAGCTCTGCGTCTTCGGTGAGCACCTGGCAGTCTCGGTAGAACGCCGAGAAGGTCGAGGCAAGCTCCTCCACGAAGCGGGTGATCCTCTGGGGTGCGAGAGCCTCTGCCGCCTCGAGCACCACCTCCTCGTAGGTCACCAACTTCCGCATGAGGTCGTCTTCACTGGGATGAGTGAGGAGACCGAGCGGGGCGCTTGCCGCATCGACCCCTATCCCTTGCTCGTCGGCCCTCCGCAGGATTGAGGAGATGCGCGCGTGCGCGTACTGGACGTAGAAGACAGGGTTCTCGGGGGCCTGCTCTTTGGCGAGCGCGATGTCGAAGTCGAGCGGAGCATCGATGGACCGGGTCAGGAAGGTGTAGCGGGCAGCATCCACCCCCACCTCCGCGATCAGGTCGTCGAGCAGTACGTACACTCCTGCCCGCTTCGAGCCCTTTAACGTCTCGGCGCCGCTCGACAGCGAGACGATCTGGACCAGAAGCACCTTGACGCGCTCTCTGCCAATTCCGAGCGCTTCCGCGGCGGCCATCAGCCGAGGCACGGTGCCGTGGTGATCCGCCCCCCACAAGTAGATCAACTGGTCGAAGCCCCGAGCGACCTTGTCGAGGATGTAGGCGACGTCCGACGCTGTATACGTGGGAGTGCCGTTGGATCGCACGACGACGCGGTCCTTGTCGTCCCCGAACTCCGACGAACGGAACCACTTGGCCCCCTCGCGCTGCTCGATCAAGTCCTTGGCCTCCAAGGTTTCGACTGCTTGCTTTATTGAGTTGTTCGCGTGCAGCTGCCGTTCCGAGAACCACACGTCAAAGTGCGTTCCAAAGCGCTCGAGAGTCGAGCGGATGCCGGACAGCTCTTTGTCGAGCGCCACGGCGGCAAGAGCTTGAAGTCGTTCGTCGTCGCTCATATCAACAAACCTGTCACCGGACTCCCGAGCGATGGTCTCGGCAAGCTCCGCGACATAGTCGCCCCTGTAGCCGTCCTCGGGCCAGGCCACATCCACTCCGTGGCGCTTCAGGTAGTGGAACTCGACCGATCGGGCAAAGATCTCCACCTGCCGTCCGGCATCGTTCACGTAGAACTCCCGGGTCACGCCGTATCCCACTGCTTCCAGAAGACGCGCCATCGCGTCACCAACCGCCGCATGCCGGCCGCTCACGACGTTGAGGGGGCCGGTGGGGTTCGCGGAGACGAATTCGAGGTTCACCTTCGTCCCGACTCCTACGGAGTGCCGGCCGAAGTCCGAAGAGTGCTGTGCCGCTCGGCGGACGACGTCGTGAAGCCACGCGGCGGACAATCGGAAGTTCATGAATCCGGGACCCGCGACCTCGACCGCATCGACGACGTCAGAGGCCGGGAGCCGTTCGATCAGTGCCTGCGCGACGTCCCGCGGCTTCCCCGTCCCTCGCGCGACGACGAGGGCGATGTTGGTGGCGAAGTCTCCGTGGTCTTTTCGCTTCGGTCGCTCGAAGTCAATCCCGGGAACATCGTCCAGTCGGAGCACCCCGTCTGAGGCCGCGCCGTGAAGTGCAGCTCGAACCAGCTGGGAAAGGGTGTCGACGATCACCGCACCACTCTCTCACCGATCCGAAACCGAGTGAGTGTCTAGCGAGACGGCGACGCTAGGGCGCTGCGCTGCAAGAGATCTTGGGCCATCGCCTCGTGCCTTGGCGTCCCTATCCTTGCGTAACCGGCCAGGGCGCTCTCGAGCATCTCCACCGCCCTGTCCCTGTCCTGGGGTCTGTCGCGTTCGAGCAACATCTGGGCGTAGAAACGCTGAGCTTCCAAGCTCTCGAAGGAGTCTCGAAAAGGCGCCATTTGTTCCACAGCCTTCTCGAAGTGCTCCTCGGCCGCATCCCAATCCGCTCGTGCCCCCGCCGCTATCCCCGCCACCGTATGCATCGGGCGTCCGTCGAAGCGTAAGACCGCACCAGTCTCGAGGCACGACAGCGCCAGCGGGTAGAGCTCACCGGCTTCTTCTTTCATTCCTAGAGCATTCAGCCCCTCGATAGTGAACAGAGACAACATCCAGCGGCCGCCGGTCGACGACTCTGCCGGCCGGGGAAGACTCTCCTTGATCTCGGGCAGCAGGCTGAGGGCCTCGTCGCGCCGCCCCCCGACGGCGCGAGCGTGAAACAGGCTTCCGAGACCCCATCCCCATAACGCGCTCGGTGGATCGGTGAGCACGGCGTGCTGGAAGTGCCCGATGGCTGCGTCCCAGTCACCGCGCTGATACGCGACGCCCCAAGAAAACATGGGATTGCGCACTCCACGGCAACTCATTGCGCTCGCACCACTCGAGATCCGACCTGGCGAACTGCTCGAATGCATCGAGGTCCGGGCGCCGGGTCTGCTCGATGAGCCCTCGACATCGGTTAACGAACATCGCGGCCCCCGCGTGGCCGATCCTGGCAGCGAGCGGCTCCAACTCCTCCCCTATGGCAAGGGCTTGTTCGAATCGCAAAGTGAACGTGGCCGAGAACATCCCGAAGCCGAGGACATTGGCGAGGTTCCAAAGATCTCCCGATGACCGCAGAAGATCGGCGGCTTCGCAACCGGTGGCGAGCGATTCGGGGAAGTGCATGTAGGCGTAGAGGTGCAAGGACTTGGCGGCGAGGGCCTCTCCGAGGTAGACATCGGCACCGAGCTGTCTGGCGATCGACGATCCCTCCTCGATCATGCCGGCCGCCGCTTCCTCCTGGCCTATCCATGCCATCGCTATGCCGCCGAGCCCCAAAGACGTCCTCGCTCCACCACCACCTGGTCGCCCAACACCGCCAGGCCCCGGCCCACCATCTCGAACACCTCTTCCCAGCGAGCAGCCCACGCAAGTTGCGTTCCTATGTCGGTGGTGAGCTTTCCCACCGACTCGCCGTCCCCCACGGACTCGTAGTAGCTCAACGCGCCCCGCCAGGAGGCAAGGCCCTCGTCGAGTCGTCCAAGGCTTCGCTGCGCACTGCCGAGCCTGAAGAGAAGCTCCGCTCGCTCCCGAGTCTCGCCTACGGCGAGCACCGACAGTGCCTCCTCATAGGCCCGAAGGGCCTCCTCGAAGGCAGCCGCCTCCATCGCGCGGTCTCCCGCCATGACAACGTAGCGGGCAGTCTCCGAAGCCTCAGCTGCGGCACCGGCCTGGTAGAGGTGGTGTGCCATCTCGGCCGCACGTTCCGCCACTCCGTCTCCATAGAGATCTTTCAGTGCGTTCGCGGTCCGCAGGTGAAGCCGCTGACGTCGTGGAGTGGCGACGGCGCTAAGCAATGTATGGCGAATCAACTCGTGCTCGAAGCTGATTCGAGTGTCCGCTCCGTCATAGGAGGAGACCACGAGGCCCGCATGCTCCGCTTCGTCGATCGCATCAAGGAGATCGTCTGTCCCCAACTGCTCCATCGCCTCGAGCAAACGAAAATCGAAGCTTCTTCCGATCACTGCCCCAGATGTCAAGGCCCGACGAGTTGTGTCTGAAAGGCGCTGCAAGCGGCGGCCGACCACAGCTTCACGCTTTCCGGGACCTCCAGCTCGGCAACTCTTAGATCGGACAGCCATCGACCCTCGGTGTCGAACAACGCTCCCTCTTCAGCGAGATGTCTAAACACCTCCTCAACGAAGAACGGGTTGCCCTCTGTCTCGCTGTAGATGGCTTCTACCAGCGTGGCGGGCGGGCTATCGCCCTTGAGCTTGGTGAGCATGGCGGCAACCTGTTGAGGCGAAAGCCTGCGCAAAGTCATGCGATGCGCGAGCCGGCTGCGAACGAGTGTCTCCAGAGTGTTCGCAAGCGGACGGTGAACGTCGAGCTCCACGTCACGGTAAGTGCCCAGGATCAATACCGGGATGTCCCGAAGGGTCACAGCCACGTGTTGAAGCAACAGCAGGCTCGACTCGTCGGCCCACTGAAGGTCGTCGAGGATCACAACCAGTGGGCGAACGGTGGCCGACCTGATCACAAAGTCTCTGATGCTGTTGAAGAGGTACCTTCGCTCTTGTTCAGGCGGCAGCTCCAGGGGGGCCGGGATGTCGTCGAAGAGCTGGCGGATGTGGGGCACCACCTTTGCGATCTCCCCTGCGGCGTCGCCCAGAGCAGCCCGGAAGCTCTTGGGCTCGACCTCTTTCGAAGCAGCTTCGAGCAGCTCGACGAATGGCAGGTAAGGAGGTGGTGAGTCCATCTCGTAGCAGCGACCCATCAGCGTTCTGAACTGCTGTTGCCGGCCTTCCGCGGCGACTTCCTCTGCGATCCTCGTCTTTCCAACGCCTGGCTCGCCACCGATCATCACGAGCGCGCCTGATCCTTTCGCAAGCCGCCCGAGGAACCCGCGAAACTCCGCTCGTTCCTCTTCTCTGGCGACGAAGGGTGTCCTATCAAAACGACGAGGCGACGGAGACTCCTCCTGCCACGCCACCTCGAACAGACGCCAGCGTTCCTCGAAGCCCTTTAAGCGAAAGCGTCCCCGCTCGCGGATGGTGGCGTCGGTGTAGGTGCCTACGAGAGCCTTCACGACCTCTGAGATAAGGATCTCGCCCCCCCTCGCCTTGGCCGAGATGCGCGCCGCTGCGCTGACCGCAGAACCAAAGAGGTCGTCACCTTCTCGAATCGCCTCTCCTGCGTTCAATCCCATCCGAACCGGCAACACGCCATCGGGGTGGACGCGTCGTTCTTGCTCTAGCGCCCGCTGGATAGCTACTGCGCAGGCGAGCCCCTGTCGGGCCGACGAGAACCCGATCATGAACCCATCGCCCAGGAACTTGATCTCTTCGCCCCCGTGCTCGGCAACCTTCTTTCGGATCAGCTCTTCTTGGGGCCTCAGAATCTCGCGGGCCGACTGATCGCCCGATCGGGTACCAAGACCTGTGGAGCCCTCCACGTCGGTAAACAGGACGGTGACCGTGCCTTCCAGCAGGCTCTGACTCACGGTCATTATTGTATCGAGAGTGAGGCCCAGGGTGGAGAAATGGGCGTCGGAAGCACGCCGGGCCAGCGCTTCACCTTCAGGTATACGGTCCCCCTAGCGCGTAACCTGAGCAGCAACTCCCCATGGAGGCAGAAGATGACCGCTATGTCACCGATGCTCGAGCAACTAGACGAGTGGTTGAGGATCCCCTCCATCTCCTCGGGCGGGGGCGACCCTGCAGACCTGCTGCGCGCGGCCGAGTGGGCAGGTGATCGGGTAAGAGCCGCAGGTGGCAGCTGCGAGGTGCTCGAGGGCAACGGGAACCCGCTCATGGTCGGCGAGCTGCGGTCGCACAACGAGGGTGCTCCCACCGTGCTCATCTATGGTCACTACGACGTCCAAAGCGCGGATCCCGTCGAGCTGTGGAGCTCACCACCGTTTGAACCGGAGATCCGAGACGGACGTCTCTACGCGCGGGGAGCGTGCGACGACAAAGGCAACTTCTTCCCGCTGCTCTTCGTAGCCTGCGAACTGGCTGCCGCCGCAACGCTACCCGTGCACGTCCGCATCTTGGTCGAGGGCGAAGAAGAGGTAGGAGGAGATAGCGCGGCAAGGTGGGTTGCCGCCGATCCCCGCGGCGCCGACTGCGCCATCGTGTTCGACAGCGACATGCTGGACGAAAGCACACCTGCGATCACTCTCGGCGTGCGGGGAATGGTGATGCTGTCGATCGCCGTGCGGGTCGCGCCGCGCGACCTCCACTCCGGCATCTACGGTGGCAGCGTCCAGAATGCCGCCCATGTGCTGCACGACATCCTCACCGCGGTTATGCCCGGCCCCGACGGCTGCTTGCGAGACGAGCTGCGCTCCGGCATCACACAACCGACCGAGTCCGAGTTGGCGGCCTGGCGCCGCCTGCGCTCGGGGGCCGAGGTCATCTCGGAAGTGGGGGCCCTGCCGCTGGACCACAGTTCGGGCCACGCCTACTACTTTCGCAACTGGGCCGACGCGTCGCTAGACGTCCACGGCATCGCCACGGGAGACGCCGCTCAGGTCCGCACGATCGTGCCGGCGACGGCGGACTGCAAGCTGTCGGTGCGCCTTGCCCCAGGACAGAGCAGCGATGAGATCGCCAAGACGCTGGTGGGCCTCCTCAACGGCGCCGCGCCCCGCGACGTGGAGGTGAAAGTAGAGGTGGTGTCAACCGCGGAGCCTGCCGTCTTCGACCCAGAGTCAGCACCGCTACGGATCGCCCGGTCCGTCATCCGGGAAGTGACCGGCGTAGAGCCTGCCCTGACGCGCGTCGGCGGGTCGCTGCCGGTGCTCGCTGCGTTCGCCGACCGCGGCATCCCGACGATCCTGAGCGGCTTCGCGCTCGCAGCCGACAACATGCATGGCGCCGACGAAAGCTTTCGACTCGAGAGCCTGCGTCTAGGGGAGGCAACGGCGCGTGCCCTTTATGCGGGCCTCGCCGACCTTTGAGCTGTCGGACATACTGACCCTTAGTGACCAGGGTCATCGACACCGAGAGCCTCACCCGAGCGTTCGGCGAGCGTCTCGCCGTCGACCACCTCGACCTGCACGTGGACTCGGGGGACATCTTTGGGCTGCTGGGGCCGAACGGCGCCGGCAAGACCACGACGATACGGATGCTCACCACCTTGCTGACGCCCACTTCGGGGACCGCTCGGGTATGCGGGTTCGACGTCTCAGGCCAGCCGGGAGAGGTACGGCGCCGGATCGGATACGTCATGCAGAGCGTCCCATGGCAGGTGAATCGGCTGCTAAAGGCGCGCGAGATCGTGGAGATAGAGGCGGCGCTCCACCACGTACCTCGCCACACACGGCGCGATCTCGTCGACGAGGCCCTTGATCTCGTGGGCTTGCTGGCCCACGCAGACCGCACCATCGGAGAGTTCTCGGGCGGCATGCACAAGCGGCTCGACCTGGCGTGCGGCCTCCTCCATCAACCCGAGCTGCTGGTGCTCGACGAACCAACGCTCGGCCTCGATGTGCAATCGCGTCACCGCGTGTGGGACTACGTGGTGGGCCTCAGGGACAAGGGAGTGACGGTGCTTCTGGCCACCAACTACCTGGACGAAGCCGACCGTCTCTGTAACCGGCTGACGATCGTAGACAAGGGCAGCAGCGTCGTGACGGGCTCGCCCACGGAGCTCAAGCGCGCGGTTGCAGCCGACGTCGTCCAGGTCGCTACAGCAGCACCACACCGACTGCAAGCGGCGATCGCCGGGGAACCATGGGTCAAGAACACCGTTCTAACGGAATCGAATGAGTTGCACATCTACGTCGAGGATGCTTCCGTAGCTCTTCCGGCGGTGATGCGCTTGTCCCTCGCGCACGACCTTCGCCTCGAGCGGGTGGCCTACACGCAACCGAGTCTCGATGACGTGTTCCTGCTTCACACCGGGCGGGAGCTTAGAGACCTCGAGGTGGGGGCCTGATGGCGGATCAAACACTCATTAGGAAGCAGACGACGGTGGAGCCCGCCACTAAGCCGGAGAGGACCTCCTGGGAGGAATGGAGAGGGGAGGTCACCGCCCTCACTCGGAGGTGGTTCCTGCAACTCGTGCGTGAACGTCTCAACCTCCTGCTCAGCATCACTCAGCCGGCAATCTGGCTTCTATTCTTCGGCAGTGCGCTCGGGCGCGCCATCGACCGTGATGCGATTGGGACCTCCAACTACGTCGGCTTCATGCTTGCAGGAGTCATCGCCTTCACGGTCGTCACGAACACCGTCACCGGGGCCATGCCCTTGCTATGGGACAAGGAAACCGGATACCTGGACAAGCTGTTGAGCATGCCAATTGCCCGCAGCTCGCTCATTGTGAGCCGGTTCCTGTTCCAGTTTGCCCTGGGTACGGCGCAGGTGCTTCTGGTGTTTCTCGTTGCGGTTGCCACCGCGGTAGACGTCGCATCAGGACCGGTGGGAGCTATCGTCATCCTTGCCGCTGCAGGGCTCTTGAGCATGGCGCTGACCGCGTTGTCCACGGCTCTGGCATACCGGGTCCCATCGCATGGCACTTTCTTTGCGATCATGGGCTTTGTCACTTTGCCGCTCGTGTTCTTGAGCAACGCCTTCGTGCCGCTGGACTCGATGCCGCCGTGGATGGCGATCGTGGCCCGGCTAAACCCACTGACCTACGCGATCGAAGCCATGCGCATCCTGGTGCTCGACGGATGGGACGGCTCGGTGGTGCGCGCGCTTGCCGTGCTCGGCCTCTTCGCGGTCGCATCCCTCGCCGTCGGCGCCTACGAGTTCCGACGCCACACAGGCGAGAGGGTCAGGTAGAAGCTCCCCCTGCCCCTCGAACCCTCAGACAGTGAGCGGGTCGGTCCCCGGTACAAGAACGGTGACCCCGGCTTTCCTTCCTTCCTCAGCCAAGCCCGTATCAAGGGTGCATATGGGAATACGGCGGGCTGCGGCCAGCACCAGGTACAGCGCGTCGTACACGGTTAGGTTCTCAGCGAACTGGACAGTCCCTTCGATAAGGACGCCACTGCTCACAACCAAGGGGCCTAGGGCAAGAAGATCGGCGACTCCCTCGGCGAGATGCCGGTGAGTGAATCTCTTGTCTGTGAGGAATCGCTTTCTCAGCGCGTTGGTCACCTCGACCAGGCAGAGATCAGGCGTCCATACCTCGATATTTGATTCCGGATCGAAGAGGGGCGCAACGTCGCCGTGGGCCCGCCCTGGAGCCAGATACTCAACGAAAACGCTTGCGTCGACTACAACGGCCGACTCAGCGATCCCGATCCTCCCTCACGAGTTCTTGGGCACTGCGTGTCATAACGCCGGCCGCCCTTCGCCGCGCTGCTACTCGCCGCGCTACCCCCGCGCGATCGACGAGTGAGTCGGCGAGGGCCCTTCTAAGGATGGCGACCGTCTGAGCCGAGAGCGATCTGCCTTCTTTGTCCGCCGTTGCCCTCAGCGCCTCGTAAAGATCATCGGGGATGTTCCGAACTTGGAGTGATGGCATGACGCAAAATGATATCGTTTTGATATCAGCTAGGTCAAGGCGTTCGGCACGGCAAGAGCCGAACGCTTCGGGTTCGATCTCGTTGCCTTCGTCCAGACCCTCGAGTGGCCCACACGGCAGGGGGTCGGGAGGGGTCGGGCCGGACCTATCGCTTCTGGGGCAGCGAGCGCGCATACGTCGCTCCGAGCCCCACCCACTTGGCGAGCTGCGCCTCGGTGCGTACATCATCGGGGTCCACTCGGAGCCATCCCTTCATCCGCCGGCCGCGCATCTCCATGAGTTGAGCGTTCCTCGTCGCGACGAGCGTTTCCGACTCCGCCGGGTCGACACGAACCATCACGCCGCCCTGGCCGCTTGCTGCGACGGCCATGTGGCCCCCGATGAGAAAGGCGAGCCCGCCAAACATCTTCATCTCTGCCAGGTCGGCTTCACCGCCGAGCAGTTCACGTATGCGATTCGCGAGTTCCTTGTCATACGCCACGCAGGCGATCGTACGTCGCGAGCAAGAAAGAGTGCTTTCTGCCGCCAGTCCCATTCTGGATAACCTCTCGAAATCAACCGGCTCGAGGTCGTCCACGAGACGTCTACATGCGCCGGCGCGAGATCCTGAGGCTCGTCCGTGACGGCGAGCTCGCCGAGGGCGAGATTGCCGCGCACTTCGACGTGACGCGGCCCGCGATCTCCCAACACTTGACTGTCTTGAAGGAGGCCCCCTCTGGCAGAAAGGTGAGTTTCGGGCTGACGGTCAAAAATTTCTGCGCAGGAAGCCGTTTTTCGAGCGTTTCGTGTCGCATCGCCTCGCCATAATCACAAGCATGGAAGTCGATTACGTCGAAGAGGCCGTGGCGCTGCTGGAGAAGGCCAACGCGGATCTTCAGCCCGAGCTGTTGCCGGCACCGGTCGCGCGCCGACTGCTCGCCTCCTATGCCCGCGCCCGCAGGTTGGTCGACTACGGCATAGCCGGTCTGTCGCGTAAGCTCGACGACGCTTCGGAACTGGCGAGGACGACCGGCACCTCGGTGGGCAAGGCCAAGGAGACGGTTGCAACTGCCAAGGTCATGGGCGCGTCTCCCGAGCTCAGCTCCGCGCTGCAGCAGGGCGACATCTCCTTGGACCAGGCGACCGAGATCGCCAGAGCAGAGCAGTCTGCCCCGGGCGCTGCTCAAGAGCTGGTGGCGGTCGCTCAGGAGCAGCCCTTCCACGTGCTCAAGGACCAAGCCCGCAAGGTAAAGCTCGAAGCAGAACAGCACCGCGACCTGTTCGCTCGCCAGCGCGCCGCCCGCTACGGCAGAAGCCACTGCGACGAGCTCGGCATGGTGCATGTCCATCTCGCCCTAGAGCCCCACGTCGGGACCCCGATCGCGGCCCGGGCCGAGGCCGAGGCGGCCCGTCTGGCCCGCGCCGCCAGAAACGACGACACCCCTGAGCCCTTCGAGCGTTATCTCGCCGATGCCTATGCCGCCCTGCTATCGGGTTCGGGCAAGGGCCCGGCACGGCGTCCGGAGCTGGTCGTGCTGGTGAGCCACGAGGTCGTCCAACGTGGCTGGAGCGAGGTAAAAGAGGGCGAGCTCTGCAAGATCCCCGGGGTCGGCCCGATTTCGCCCCAGATCGCCAAGGCCATCGCCCAGGATGCCTTTTTGTCGGGGGTCTTCTACGACGGCAAGGACCTGCGCCACTTCGCCCGCTGGACCAAGAACATCCCGATCGAGGTGGCCATCGCCCTCGAGCTGGGAGAGCCACCTTCTTTCGACGGGGTCTGCTGCACCCACTGCGGCAACCGCTTTAGGACCGAGTTCGACCACGTCAGGCCCCGCTTCGCCCACGGCCCGAGCTCTAAACCCAACCTCAAGCCGCGCTGCTGGAGTTGCCATCAGGCCAAGACCAAGCGCGACCGCAGGGCCGGCAAGCTCAAGCCCCCCGAATCCTGACGGTGATCCGACCACCTCAAAGGCACAGCGACGAAAGGCAGCACAGGCATGAGAGTTGTTACGGCGAGCAGCCAAACCCAGGGATGGCGCGACAACGATTTCTCGTGGACGGTCGAGGGCGAGCTCGTCTTTTTCACTCCCTTCGATTGCGCTCGCGGATTCGTCGACGACGACTGCGGCTGTCGTCGCTCGATGGCGGGGCTAGTGAGCCATCGAGGGACGACGACCATGAAAGTGGTCGAACGGAGGGATCTAGATGCCGAGACTTACTTCGCCCTGATCGCGGACGCCCTCGAGAGCCAGGGTTACGTCACCGAAGACTTGCTGAGCAACCGAAACGTGAACGAGTGGGTACACGACTTGACCGATGAGCTCATCTATCTGGCGGCCAGCTTTCCCGTTGGAACGGTTCTTGAACGACGGGGCGACATGCTCTCGACGCGCCACACGGCCAAGGACACTTGACGTCCACGTGCTGCCGTCAGCGGGGGCCGATCGCTCCTATTCCTCCCGCGGTGGGCCGTAGTCGACCATCCATTCATGACCCCAAACTTGTCTTTCAAACTTCCGCAGTGATCGCCCCAGACCAAGCACCTCGTGCACCACGGCCGGTCGTCGAGATGGACGGACTGCCAAGTGACGATCGGAAGGAGATGCCGTCGAGCACTTGACGACCGACTGCGAAACCGCGCTACATGGCTCCGCGGTGACGGATCGCGGCTCCCCGAAGCGTTCCCTCTGGTACGTGCCCCCGGCAAGGCACTCCCTACATCCGTGCAGGGACGACCTGCGGGTTCGCGCGGGCGATTAGTCATAGCCGGCAGCTTTGAAGTTCGGCGATCCGCCTGGGCACGCCCGATGAAGGTGATCTATCCGAGGTCTATCTGGTTTCCATCCGAGATTTATCCGGCATTTCCAAGTGGAGCGGGAACTAGATCAGAGCCGGGCCTCAGCTCGGTACGAGCTCTCGCCTCTAAGGACCCCTGAAGAAAGGCCCTTCTCGGCTATGTCACTCAATGTCTGCTCCCTGCGAGAGGGCATTGAAGATCCTGTCGGCCTCCTCGCGGCTTTCGGGGACGACACAGACGTAGTTGTTGTTGCCCTGGACAAGCTGTTGACTGAGCGCCTCAAGCGTGTCGCTGGCCATGAGCAGACTGTCGCCGAATCGATGTTGTCGTCCATCAGGGAGTCGAGATGGGGCGGCCGTCGCGTCTCCTGGTGAAAGCCGCGAACGATCAGGTCCAGGTGGGTGGTCGCTGCATACTGATCCTGCAAGGGTCACTCGTCACGTTGCCGTAGCCTCGACGGATGCAAAAGGTTCTTCCCGACACCGCGTCGTCCCGCGACGGGCGCCTCCAGCTCGGGAGCCTGGACGTCGTCGAGCTCGCGGAACGTTTCGGTACGCCGCTGATCTTGTTGGATCGGGCGACCTTCGAGACGCGCGCCAAGTCATACGCCGCGGTGCTGGATCCCGACCGCGTCTTCTACGCAGGCAAGGCTTTGTGCTGTGTTGCGGTGTGCCAGATGATCGACGCCCTCGGTTTGGGGCTGGACGTCTGCAGCGGCGGGGAGCTGGAGACCGCGCGTCGCGCCGGCTTCCCGATGGAGAGGGTCATCTGCCACGGCAATAACAAGTCGCTGGACGAGTTGGATGCGGCGCGAGACCTGGGCGTCGGTCGCATCGTGGTGGATTCATTCGAGGAGATAGCGCGCCTCGAAGGGGTGAAGGCGACTTCGAAGCTGCTGGTGCGGGTGACGCCGGGTGTCGAGGCGCACACACACGAGTTCATCCAGACGGGACAAGAGGACTCGAAGTTCGGCTTCACGCTGGCGGAAGACATAGCGCTGGAAGCGATCCGCCGAGCCTCCCGTCTTCCGTCCGCGCCTTTGGTGGGTGTCCACGCGCACATCGGATCGCAGATCTTCGAGCTCGCGGCCTTCGACCTTGCCGTCAAGGCCCTGGCGGGCTTCCTGCGTCGCGCGAAGGACGAGTTGCGGTTCGAAGCCGCGGAGCTAAACCTCGGGGGTGGTCTCGGGATCGCACACACGAAGGACGAGCCGGTCCTCGACCCTGCGGCAGCCGCGACGTCGATCCTCCAGGCCGTAAACCGGGAGTTCACCGCTCAAGGTCTCGCCATCCCCGCGGTGAGCGTGGAGCCCGGTCGATCCCTGGTCGGACCCAGCGCGGTCACCGTCTACGGGGTCGGGACGGTAAAGAGCATTCCTGGAGTTCGGACGTACGTCGCGGTCGACGGAGGTATGTCGGACAACATCCGGCCGGCTCTCTACGGCGCGCGCTACGAGTCGTTCCTCGCGAACCGGATGGAAGCGGCCGCAACGCGCGCTGTCACCGTATGCGGCAAGCATTGCGAGTCCGGAGATGTGCTGATCAAGGACGCGGAGCTGCCCGAAGACGTTGCCGAGGGTGACCTCTTGTGCATCCCGGCCACCGGCGCCTACACGTACTCGATGGCCTCGAACTACAACCGGCTGGCCCGGCCCCCGATCGTGTTGCTACAGGAGGGCGAGGCTATCGAGATCGTCGCTAGGGAAAGCCTCGACCATCTGTTGGCGCTCGATCGCCGTTTGGACGGCTCGCCGCTGTAGAGGCACTCCCCTGCTCCGCAGGGCCGAAGCATGGTCGCGGCCCTGCGGAGAACGCGGAGGGTCTAGGCGCTCTCGATATCTAGCACTCGCCGTTGAGCGGCGCTGGGCTCGACTGCTGGATCGGCCACCAGAACGGTTCGACCGCACTCTCGCTGTGCGGATCCCACGGGCTCTCGCCCCAGCCGCGCTCACAGATCACGACCCTGTCCCTAGTGGGAGCAGCACCCTCGACCACGCGGATGAAGGCCCACCCCGTGTTGTCGCTCTCATCGGTCTCGAGGATGTGGTCCGCGGGGTCGACCGTTACGCGCACGAGGTAGAACCCCGGCCGCATGCTCCCATCTGCTTCCGTCACGGAGCTGTAGTCGACGTACTGCCCGGGGACGTACCAGGGGTCAGGTCGCCCCAGCCCTTGTCGAGAGACATCGCGGTCTGACAGCCGGCGCCTACCGCGGCGATCGAGCCGTGAGGGTCCTGGTTGAAGGTGTACCAGCGCCCCATCTCGTTCTCGAAGGTGCAGAAGCCGTGCTTCGCGTCGGGTCAAGCAGGGAGTTGCCGAGTGGTACGTGTTGAAGCTCCTGGAAAGTCTTGGGATGGATTCCGCGAACATGCACGCCAGGGGTGGGTGGAATGTCGGCCGACCGCCCTATGGGTACGTGGCGGAGAAGATTCCTCATCCCGTTCCCGCCCGTCGCGCGGAGGGTCGCACCAAGAGCAAGCTGACAGCCGACCCCGTCCGCGCTGCCGCCGTGACCCAGATGTTTACTTGGCGGACTGTGGCAACGCCTCGGCTATGGAGAGATTGCCGAGCGCCTCAACTCGGACCTCGACCGATACCCGCCACCGGTGTCACCAGACCCTGCGCGGTGCAGAGACCGCTGGGCGGCCTCGTCGGTCCGAGACATCCTTCACAATCCCAAGTACACGGGCTACATGGTGTGGAACCGTCGGGCCACCAAGAAGGGCGGCAAGGTCAACCCGCCCGAGGCCTGGGTGTGGTCGAGGAACCGACACACGAGGCCATCGTCACTCGCGACATATTCGAGACCGCGATAGGCATGACCGAGGTGCGCAAGCGATCTCGCAACGGATCGGGTCCCAACGTCAAACACACCCCGACACCAAGCGCTCCTATCCTCTCCGGTCTTTCATCATCTGCGCACTATGTGGTTGCCGGATGTTCGGAAAGACCAATCGAGCCGGGACTCCCTATTACGTCTGTCAGCCGAGCCTCAACTGGGGAGCAAACGCAAAGAGTCAGTTCCGGGACCACCCCCCGACCGTATGGGTGAGAGAGGACCACTGCTTGACGGCATCATCGACTTCTTCGGTGGGCGCGTATTTGGCCCTCAGAGAAGAGATCTGCTCGAGCATGACCTCCGCGCCTTCGACGGGGAACCTGAGCGGAAGCGTCAGCGGCAGGTGCGTTCGCTTCGCCGCGCCATCGAGAAACTCGAGCAGTCTCAGACCCGCCTCGTTCGGAAGCTTGAGGTAGACGACGATACCGAAGGGATCCTCTTTCGCCGGGTTCGAGAGCGCCTCTCTGAGCTGGAGCACGAACGGCTCCTGAAAATCAAAGAGTTGGAATCCCTCGAAGCGGAGCAGCTGGAATCGGTACCCGGAGCGGTCGAGCTCCTGGATGAACTCCCGATTGGCGAGGATCTGCTCACGTCCGCCCCATACGACGTCCTCCGCCAACTCTTTCAGACCTTCCGTCTCGAAGTCCGCTTCGACAAGCCATCACATCGCGCGAACTGCCAGGTGACAATTGACGAGGACTCGGTGGCCGTCTTCGGCTCAGAGTCTGACAAACACTCCGTTTCACCTGGAAGGTGCACAGATGTAGGAAGTGCCCCCGGCAGTGTGTGATTCCAACGGATAGTGGACACGGCTGATCGAGCATGTCGCGGGCCATAGTGGACACCCCTAGCCACGGAGGTGTCGCTTGGACCTGGCCCGTTACCTGGTCGACGCGGTGGCGCTGGAGAAGCGCAGCTGCCGAGAAGTGGCCCGAGCGCATGGGGTCTCCAAGAGCTGGGTGGCGCAACTCGTGGCTCGCTACCGAGCCGGCGGCTACGAAGCAGTCACGCCGCGCTCGAAGGCAGCCAAGAAAGTCGCCAATCGTTCTTCGGCCGAGCTAGAGGATCGCGTCGTCAGGCTTCGCAAAGAGCTCACCGATCAGGGCTTCGATGCCGGAGCACAGACGATCCACTACCACCTCTCGCTTAGCGATCCCTCGCCGCCGTCTGTGTCGACGATCTGGCGCATCCTCAAGCGCAGAGGCTTCGTCACACCAGAGCCACACAAGCGACCCAAGAGCTCCTACATCCGCTTCGAGGCGCAGCTGCCCAACGAGATGTGGCAGTCAGACGTGACGACGTTCCAGCTCAAAGACGGTGCCAAGGTTGAGATCTTGAACTTCCTCGACGACTTCTCGAGGGTCTGCGTGGCGGCCAAGGTGCTGGCGGTGACTAGCGCTCCCGATGTGGTCGCGACCCTCTACGAGGCGGGCGGGGCCTGGGGTCTACCGGCATCGGTGTTGACCGACAACGGCTGCATCTACACCTCTGCTTACCGTCACGGCTACTCGGCCATGGAGTCCGAGCTGTTCCACCTCGGCATCCACTACAAGCACTCACGGCCCTATCACCCACAGACCTGCGGCAAGGTCGAGCGCTTCCACCAGACTTTGAAGAAGTTCCTTAGGAAGCAACCACGCGCCGCCACGATCGCCGAGCTCCAAGCCCAGGTCGATCGCTTCGTCACCTACTACAACGAGATCCGCCCTCACCGGGCCAAGGGTCGCAAGACGCCTAAGAGCGCATTCGACTCACGCGACAAAGCGAGGCCGAACAAGCCAGAAGGCACCTTCACCAGAGAGCTGCGCGTGCGCCACGACAAGATCGATCGCCACGGCGTCGTCACGATCCGCTACAAGAGCAAGCTCCATCACATCGGCATGGGCCGGGCTCTCAAGGGGACCCGCATCATCCTGCTGGTCGCAGGCCGCCACATCCGAATCATCACCACCGAGGGTCAGCTCCTGAGGAACTTCGAGCTCGACCCGAGCCGGGACTACCAGCGACACGGCCTCGGCTGAGCAGGTGTCCACTATGCTCCGCGACACCCGTCCACGATGGCCCGCGACACAACAACGTGCCCCCGGTGGGATTCGAACCTGCGCACCGGGTTTAGCAACCTGAATAGAGGTTGCGAGTCGCCTCACGGCGAGAGAGTAGGAAAATCCCATGCTCATGGCAGCGACGCGCGCGCGAGTGTGAGGATCGGGCCGGGCAGGAGCCCGAGAAGAACCGTGAAGCCCGCGGTGACAACCGTTGGGACGAGCATCTGCAGGGGCACCGCGCCTCCTGACTGCGCTGACGCCAACGGGTTCGCTGCAGCCCCGACCTGTGCGGGCGGAGACAGTGACGTCCTAACCAAGCGCAGGTAATAGGTCCCGGTCAGCAGCGTCGATGCGGCCAGCACCACTAGCACCAACCATTGACCTGCGTCGGCTGCACCGACGAACAGGAAGTACTTGGTCACGAACCCGATTGTGGGCGGAAGCCCGACGATCGAGGCGGCACCCACGGCAAAGACGGCAACTAAGAGGGGCGCGCGCTGGCCGAGCCCCCGCAATTCCTGCAAGGTCGTCGCACCGGTTGCGACCGTGATCATCCCCACCGCGAAGAACAGCGTGATCTTGCTGACCGAATGGCCGACGAGGTGGAGGACCCCTCCCGTTGCTCCCGATTCGTTCAAGAGCGCAATCCCCACGATCATGTAAGAGAGCTGTCCGATCGTCGAATAGGCGAGGATCTCCTTGAGGTTTCCGAGTTGCAGCGCGATGAGCGAGGCGATGAGGATCGTCGCGCAGGCGGCGACCAGCGTGACCCAGGCGAGGCCTAGAGATGCCACGGCGTCATAGCCGAACACGTCGAGCAATACCCGGAACAGCGTGAACACCCCCACGTTGACGACCGCGACCGCGTGCAGAAGAGCGCTCACGGGGACGGGCGCAACCATCGCGGCCGGCAACCATGCGTGAGCCGGCACGATCGCCGCCTTGGCGATGCCGAAGAGGAACAGCAGGTACGTCAGGATCGGCAGGAAACCCGCTGCGTCGGCACCGAAGACGCCTCCGGGCGTCAGGTCAAACGATCCGGTCTGCGTGTACGTGAGCACGATGGCAGGCAGGAAGAACGCTATGCCGGTTCCAAGCTGGTAGGCGAGGTAGCGGCGTCCGCCGCTGGCCGCTTGGTCGCTGCGGGTGGCGGTGACCAGAGGGTAGGTGGCGATTGTCATCGCTTCGTAGAAGAGATAGAGAGTCACGAGGTTAGCGGAGAACGCGACGCCGGCGGTCGTAGCGATCGTGACCGCGACGAGCACGTGCAGGCGCGTGGCAGAGAGGCTCGAGCCGCGCAGATAACCCACTGAGTACAGGGTCGTAAGCAACCACAGCGGTGAGGCGGTGAGAAGCAACAGCACACCGAGGGGATCGGCCCGAAGTGCGAGCGGTGCCTCGGGTAAGAACGGAGCGATCGTCAATGTCGTCCTGTTGCCGTCGAGAGTCCCCGGAAGCATCGCCACAACGGCGACGATCTGAGCAACCCCGGCCAGAATCGCGGCGGAGTCCCGCGCGTACGGCCGGTCGCGCAACAGCGCGATCACAGCGGCTCCGAGAAGCGGGATGACGAGTGGCGCAAGCACGCTCACGGTCGCGTCGCTAGGGCGTCGGCGCCGCCGTTGAGCCGCTCGACGAGTTGGTCTACCGACGGCTGAGCGGGATCGAGAACCACAGAGGGGAACAGCCCGAGGACGACGATCGCGATCGCGACCGCGAGGGCAAGGGCTCCCTCACGAGGTCTGAGGTCGACGACGTGCTTGACCGGCTCCCGTGTTATCGGCCCGTAGAAGGCGCGCTGCAGCCATATCAGCGTGTACCCCGCGGCCAACACAACGATGAGGAGCGCGATCAGCGCAAAGGGCCCGAATTCACGGAAGGCGCCGAGCAGCGCGAGGAATTCACCGGGGAAGCCACTCGTACCCGGCAATGCGGCTTCCGCAAAGGCGTAGACGAGTGCGAAGGCGGCGAGCGCAGGAGCGCGCCCGGCCACACCGCCGAGGGCGGCGAGGTCCGTGGTTCCCAACCTCTGGTGCACAAAGCCGACGATCAGGAGGAGCCCAGTTGAGGTCAGCCCGAGATTCGCCAGCAGGAAGACCGCACCGGAGATCCCGTCGGCGTTGCCCGAGGACAGACCGAGAAGCGCGAGCCCGACGTGGCTCACGCCGGCGAAGGCGATGAGGCGCCGTAGATCGGGCTGGGCGAGGGCCGCGAACCCTCCGTACAGGATCGCGACGACTGCGAGCAGGACGATCACCCATCTCCACTGCATAAAGGGTTCGGGGGTGAGAGGCGCGATGAGGCGCAGGAACCCATACGCTCCGACCTTCAACCCCGCAAGCAGGATGCCGATGCCGATGGGGCCTTCCTGCAAGGCGGGGGGAAGCCACGAGTGCAGTGGGAACAGCGGCGCCTTGAGGGCGAATGAAAACGCCATGAGGACAAACACCACGGTCCCGAGACCCTGCGGGACGTCGACATCGAGCAAGGCCAAGTAATCGAACGAGAGAGACCCCGTGACGCGCGCGTGGTTCACGCTCAACAAAACGAAGGCGGCCAGGAGCGTCACCGACCCCATGAGCATCGCGAGCACGTACTTCGTGGCTGCATGCGTGCGGCCGGGACCCGCGCCCCACAGCTTGATCAGCACGAATGTGGGAACGAGCATCAACTCCCAGAAGACGAAGAACAGCGCGAGGTCCAAGGCGGTGAAGACTCCCGTCGAAGCCGCCGAGAAGACAAAGACCGCGATGAGGTAGGCCTTGTGGCGGTGCGATACAGCCGTCCGGGACTGCACCACGGCGACGACCGTCAGGAAGGCAGTCAAGGGCAAGAAGGGCGCGGACACACCGTCGATTCCGACATGGAAGCTCGCGCCGATGGCGTCTATCCAGGGCAAGCGTTCGGTGAACTGAAACGTGTCCGTCGGCGTGGAGGCGAAGCGAGCAAAGATCCACAGCGACGCCGCTAGCTCCCCAAGCGCGCCGACGAGAGCGATCGTCCGGATCAGCCGCAGGTTCCGCAGCGGCACGAGGGCGCCGGCAACCAGCAGGGGCCACAGGAGCAACAACGAAACCAACGAGACGCCGCCGGCCGCGTGCTGGCTCACGCTGAGCCGTCCGAGTGGGTAACGCGGGCGGCCTCGACTCGATCCTCGAGCCAGGTCAGCGGGGGGCGCATTCTTTGAATGAACGGGCTGGTGCCGAGCCCGATCCAAAAGATCAGCGCGGCGAGAACAACGACTATGGCGCGTTCGCGGCGAGTGAGGTCGTAGATTCGTTCGGCGACCGGCTTGCTCTCCTCACCCATGAAGCCCCGCATGAAATACGAGAGCGAGTAAGCGGCAGTGAGGAGGACGCCGAGGCCCGCGACGACGGCAATCCACCAACTTCGCTGGTAACCACCGAGCATCACCAGGTGCTCGCCGTTGAACCCGTTCGTGCCGGGAAGCCCAATACCCGCGAGCGCCACGATCAGAAAGGTCATCGTCATATAAGGGGCCGAGTAAACGAGCCCTCCTAGAGAGTCCAGCTCAGGCTGACCAATCCTGGCGGACAGGAAACCCGCAACGAAGAACAGGCCGGCCCCCACGATGCCGAGGTTGACCATCTGCAACAGCGCCCCTTCGAAGCCGTCGAGATTCAGCGAGAACAACCCGAGCATGACGACACCCATGTGCGACACGCTGGCGAACGCCAGCAGGCGCCGGAGGTTGGTCTGGCCGACGGCGAGGAACGCGCCATAGATCACGCTCACCGCGCCCACAACAGCCATGGCCCACAGCCACTCGTGCGCGGCGTCCGGAAAGAGAGGGATGACGAAGCGCAAGAACCCGTAGGTGCCGAGTTTCACGCCGACGAGGAAGACGCTGATCCCCACCACTGGTCCGTGTTCGAGGACCTTGGGCAACCAGGTATGGAACGGAAAGAGCGGCGCCTTGACCGCAAGTCCGAGCGAGAGCAGGAGGAAGGGCCACGCCTGGGATGCGGGGGACAAGCCCGAGTCGAGCAACCGGCCCAGCTCGAACGAGATCCCCTCGCCCGTGCTCACTGCATGAGCGCGGCCCACGAGCACGATGCCGACCAGCATGAGGACGGCGCCAGCGCCGACGAAGCCAACATAATTACGGGCCGCGTCGTGTCGGCCGGGCCCGGTTCCCCAGCGCGTGATAAGGAACCAACTCGGTATCAACTCCGCGACGAAAAAGACCCAGAAGATGATCAGGTCGAGCGCGACAAAAGCACCCAGCATGGTCGCCTCCAAGGCAAGGATCGCCACGGAGTAGCCACGCGCGGTACCGGTGATCGGAGGGTCACCAGGGCCCCTCCGCGCGGGGATGTTGTGCTCGGCGTAGGCGATCACCATCAGCCCGAGGAGTGCCGTAAGGGGCACGAAAAGAAGGTTCACTCCATCCACGCCGACGTGCCACGAGACGCCGAACAGCAGGTCGAACCGCTCGACGAACTGGATATCGGACACGCCTGCCTCGACAGCAAGCGCCAGTGCAATGGCTCCGGCGAACTCGACGGCCGCTGCAGCGGTCGCGACCCTTGTTGCATGGTGGTCATCGCGGATCCACATCACCACGGCCGCCGCGACCAACGGGAACAGGATGAGGAGGGCTAGGGCGGGAAAGCCGACCTGGTCTCCGGCGAGGACCTCTTGGGGCATCACCGCGCCGCCCACAGGGCGGCGATGGTGGCGGCGGCCATCAACGCGGCCACTACCGGCCTGCCGATGAACCGCTCGATGTGCAAGAGCAAGCGCCGGATGCGGCCGCCGAGCCGCCCGACTCGTTCGGGACCCAGCTCGAAGACTCTTCGCTCGACCGTCTCGCTCAGCGCCGCCAGGACGGACGTGAACCGCTCCAGCACGCTTTCTATCCCGCGCTGGAATACGAGTCGCTCTGCCCTATCGCTGACCGCAGCGATCGCGTTGGTCAGCGCGCCGTAGAGCCCGCCCCCCTGAGACGTGATCCCGCGCTCGATGCGGGCGGTGGCGGCGCTGATCCGTTCCAAAGGCGTGCCGCCCGTGGGCTCCTTCACCGGCACCGGTACGCCGTGCCCACGCAGCCAGTCGAACTCGGCAGCTACGCCCGCCCCGGAGGTATCGGCGGTCGCCGCGAGCCTCTCCTCCCACGTCCCCTCGCTTACGGGCGCGCGGGACGGCAGCAGCGCGCCCGTAAGCGGGTCGAGAACGACGCGGTCGAAACGGTCCACTGCGACTCCGACACGGACCGCGGCGCCGGTCATCCGATCGGCGAAGTCGTCCAGCCACATTCGGTTCGATGCGGCGAAGTAGAGGCGGCGGGCAAAGACACTGCCGGTACCGGCGGGCTGCTCGGCGCGGAAGCGGTCGAAAAAGCGCGGCACCGCGATCCCGGAGATCGCCAGAAAAACGAGTGCGACGGTCAACAGCGCGGTCGCCGCCGGAGGCGCGTCAAGAGGGGCCGTCGAGGCTGTCACCGCCGGGGCCAGCAGGTCGGCGAACCAGGAACCACCGATCCCTCCGGGTTGGACCCCCAAGGCCACGCCCGCGGCGACCAGGGCGGCTGCCACCGCGACCGCGATCCCGGTCCGCCGAGCGGCCCCGCCGTTGTCGTGGAAGGTGGCGCGCACCCCCCGGTGTGCCGAGAACCACAGCCCAAACGCGGCAACCGCGGCCAGCCCGCCGAGCGCGATGGCTCCTCGTCCCCACTGCGGCGGCAACGACAACGACCCGGCGGCAAAGGGAACCGCGAGGAGCAACACGGCGGCGGCCGCCACCAACACAGACAGCCCGCGCGCCGTGTCGGCGGGGCGGGCTACCTCGGTGGGATCGGGCCCCCCGTGGAGATGGTGAAGGACCGAGGGGGCCGTGAGGAACAGGTTCGTCTTGTAAAAGGCGTGCGCCACGAGATGGAACACCGCGATGGGATAGAGCCCCAGCCCGGCCAGCAGCAACATGAATCCCAAGTGAGCGTTGGTCGAGGCGGCAAGCAGCCCCTTGATGTCGGTTTGAGTGAGGCCCGCGAGCTGTCCGAAAAGGACGGTCGCGGCGCCGACGATCCCGACCGCCACGAGGGCGACGGGAGCCTGGTCGTACACCGGCGCGCTCCGCACCACTAGGTAGACACCCGCAGTAACCATTGTGGCTCCGTGGATGAGGGCGCTAGATGGCGTCGGGCCCTCCATGGCGCGAGCAAGCCACCCCCCGAGCGGGACCTGGGCGGACTTCCCCATAGCACCGATCAAGAAGCAGAAGCCGGCGGCAGTCGCGGTCGATGCGGGCAACGGCGACGTCAGCACCTCTGAGTAGGCCAGCCCCCGACCTTCGACGGCGAGCACAAAGAGGCCAACGAGCAACCCGGCGTCGCCGATGCGGTTCAGCAGGAACGCTCGCGTCCCCGCCTCAGCCGCGGAGTTGCGATCGCGGTAGAAGGCGATCAGCAGGTAGGAACACGCTCCGACCACTTCCCATGCCACGAAGAGCATGAGGTAGTTCTCCGCGAGCACGAGAAGCAGCATTGCGCCGACGAATAGCGGCAGGACCGTGAAGTAGCGGCCGGAACCAACCTCGTTGTGAAGGTAGTTGACCGAGAAGCGGGCGACGAGCCAGCTAACGCCGGCGACGGTGACGGCCATCGTGGCGGACAGCGGATCGAGAAGAAATCCGACATCGACCTGCAGTGATCCGGTCTGCAGCCAGGTCCCCACCACGACGATCCGGCCGTCTGGATCGGCGAAGGCCACCACCGCGGCAACGACCGCTGCCGCGGCCGACAAGCCCACCGACCACACGGCGACGCGAGCGAGAAGCCGCGCGCCCAACAGCCTGCCTCCGGAGACTCGATCCGCGGCCGCGAGTAGAGCGGCCACAAGCGGGAGCCCGGGGATCGCGACGATGAGGAGATCGGATGCGGTCACGGCCGCGCCTGCGGTTCGATGTGCACGGGGGGCAGAAAACCGGTGCGGCCGTTGTAGTACTCGAACGAATTCGTCACCACGGGAAGCTCCGCCGCCTCACCTTCCCATGCGACGAAACCCTGTCCCGGGACGAACAGGTCGAAGTGTCCGTCGTCGGGGCTGACCGCCACCAGATGAACCCATTCGTTGTCGAGCAGCTCGGCGATCGCCGGCTGCGTCGTGTAGATGCGCCCGAGAATCTCCAACGACGACTCCACGATCAAGAGCAGCCTCATGGGCTCGTGCAGTTCGATCATCTGTTTCGGCAGTCCGGGGCGGAGATCGCTCGCAGCGCCCTCCATCACGCCCATCAACCCGGTGACGTTGTGTGGAACCTTGGTATCGCAGCCGAATACGCGGTTGTCGACAGTCGAAAAGTAGTACTCGAGATTGATCCCTGCGCCCACCGGTCCCATCGCCAGAAGGATCCGCTGGACGATCGCGCCGTCGGGATCCTCGCGGGGATCGTAAGAGATGACGAACGTGCGGCGGTCGAGGAACAGCCCTTGAGTGAGAGCGCGCCGTCCGACGACGGCCACTGCGTTGGTGCAGTGGCCCCACTCGGGGCGTACCTGCGAAAGGTCGCGCGACCGACCCTCGACGTGTTTCACCGAGCGGCTCGGCGAGGCCGCCTTGGGGGCCGAGTCGAAGCGGCGACAACGTTCGCGGGCGGAGAGCGCACGAGCTGCGTCGAGATCCCGGCGCAGCTCGGCCCACTCGGCGCGGTGTGTCTCGGGGATGTCCTGGGTGTCGAAGAACGTGTTGCGGTCGCTCGCCGTGTTGTGTATCCCTCCCACGAAGTAAGTGTCGTCTGGGATGTCGATCCCCCGCGCGGCGAGCTCCTGTCGAACGTCAGCCCGGTTGGCCAGAGCGGCGAAGGCACGAGCATTGGGCGCCCCGTGCTTCCCGCCGCATGCTCCGCAGTCATGTGCGGATTCATGCGGGTTGTTCAGCGAGGAGGAGCCATGGCCGACGAACACAACCAACCGTGCGAACTGACGCGTCAGGCCGAGGTTGCGGAGTTGCGCCTCGATGCGGTCCGTCTGTTCTGACGGTGCGAAACCGAGCCCGGGGAACTGCTCCGCGTTCACGGTCAGGTGCGTTCGCGGCCGCGGCATCACCAAGTTGTCGAGGCGCTCGGTGGTCTCCCCCCAGGACCGCGGAGCCAGCACACGAGCGATCAGCGGAAACGACTGGAGAAGCCCGACGAGTTGGGCGACGAACAGGCCGGAGACCGCGTTGCGCTTGAGCTCCCAGTAGGTGTTCTCCGCGGTCTCGCGCCACAGGCGGCGGTTTCGTCGCTTCTTGCCCGCGGCGATCGAGACAGGGTCGTCGCGCGGCACCTCCTTGACGCGATTGGTTGGAACGACGCCCGCAGGGCACAGCGGGGTGACGTCATGGTCGTCGAGCCCGCTGAAGTTCATCGCCATGTTGAAGAACCCACCGGCGCCCAGGGTCTCGTACTCGGGGTCGACCTCGTCGACTGCCCTGTGCATCGACTCTTCCCGCTCGTCGATGCAGAACACCATCTGGGCCTTGGGCCGCCGATCTCGAACCTGCCACCGGCCCTTGCCGCGGTTGGCTGCCAGCGCTCCGAGAATCTCGTCGCGGTAGTGGCGTTCGAACGCAGCCAGCCACACAGGGCGGTGCTGGTGCTCGGGAAAGGAATCGAGGACGCCAAAGATGCGATCCCGCGCCGACGGTGAGAGCATCCGGATCTCGCCCGCCGACCATCCCGCCACCTGCGCCAAGCGGAACAGCCGCCACACCCTGTCGGACGTCTCGAGGCGCGCGGTCGCCTCGGGATGGCGGCTCCACGCCCACGCCAGGTGGGCGACCCTCGACCACCGTTCGCGGGGGCCACCTCTGCGCTCGAGGTCGCGCGCAGTCTGCGCCAGTAGGCCCGGCAACCACCCGCTCTGAAGAGCGGTGCGGACGTAGAACTCCAAGGGATCTGCGCGCAGCCGCTCGCGAATGACCGCGGCGTGGGGACTCTCGACGCCCAGAGCTTGCCGAAAGGCCTGGCTGAGTACCGCCACCTCGGTCGTGAGCCGGACGGCAAGGTACTGGAGGAGGTCGGCCGGCCGAACCTTCTGCGGGGGAAAGTCGGGGTTGGCGCCCCGCCAGTTCATCATCCCGGCCCAGCCGGGCAGCTTCGCAAGCACGCGCGCGAGGTAGGCGTGGTAGTTCTCGGGCTCGACGCCGAGGTGCTGGAGCTGGAGCAGGATCGTCTCGGCGGGATCATCTGGGAGGTCGGCGGCGATGCCGCGCAACCCTCGCACGCCGGCGATGGAAAGCGTGGGGTCGTGCTGCACCGAACCCCGCCATCCTCGGTAGAAGCCGAGCGTGCGGTCCGGCATCCGCCATGCCGCCTGCCCAGTGTCGAGGAACGCGGCACAGAGACGGATCATGTATCGGTTAACGAGCGAGGTCACGTCCGTGCCGGTCAAGCGCAACAGCAGGTCGGCGTGGGTCAGGTCACCTCCGAAACGGGACAAGTCCGACTCGAGCACGGCTTGGGCGTGGGCTCGCAGCGCCTGTGCGGGATCCCGCTCGGCGAGGCGTCGCGCCACTTCAGCGACCCTACCGTTAGGTCGCAGCTCGGCCAGAGCTCGGAGGGCCTCGAACCCTCTGGGGGTGTAGCCCTTGTCGCTCAGCTCGGTGAGCGCGAACCACGCCGCACTCGCGGCTTCCCGGAAGGCGCGGTCCTGTGGTCGCGCCGGTCCGTCGAGGAGTACCCGGAGGTCTTGGAGCTCGCGCCGCGCAGCAGCTTCGACCGCAGCGCGATGGGGAGCGTCGAGCGGAACCTCTGCGTCCCCGCGTTGAGCCGCGCCAAAGAGTTCCCCGAGGCGGTCAATGGAGGCGTCGGGGTCGCGGGGGCCGAGCGTATGCGGGTCGGTGCGCGACAGCGGGTCGAAGAAGCCGAAGGCAGCCAAGCATGCACTCCACAACGACGCGACCGCGTAAGGCTCCGGATCGGCGCGGATGCTCCGATCGATCGCGTCGAGGGTTCCGGGCAGATCGAAGTGACGGCGCGTCACCGCGTCGACCAGGCTCGCTTCGGCGGCGAGCCACACGCGGCGGCCCTGATCGAGATCCATCCCCGCGGCAATGTCCGCCAGCGCGCCATCGACGAGGCCGAGGTAGCCGCCGTGGCGGCGCGCCGGCACCCCCAGCCGTTCGAGCAGGGCAGTGACGCCCCTGCGAGGCACGCGTCCGGCGGAGAGGTCCCGAGCGGCAGCAGAGGTGACAGCCGAGGTGATGTCGAGGCCGAGGAGCTCCCCGAGGCAGCCGCCGAGCGTGAGGTCGCGACCTACGCGATCGAGGGCGTCGATCAGCTCCGTTTTCGCCTTTTCCAGAGCCTCCGAGCCGATCTCTGGCGACACGTCGCCCATCAGGCGACGGCTCGCTTCCCCCTCCGAGATGAGAAAACGAAGCGTCTCGGGATTGGTGGCGTTAACTCCGTGGGTCAGATGTAGTCGGCGTATGTCCGCATCGGTGACCGTCCGGGCGCCGATGGTGCCGATGACTTCTGCATCGGCGAACTCCGGGCGGCCCGCCATGACTGCGTCGAGATCGACGCCAGTGATGCGTCCCGCCCGGTACTGCTCGCGCATCACTTCCACGGGCCAGTACCCCCGCGCGCCGTAAAAGGCTTCGCCCTCCGCCACTGCCTGGTCGAACGGAAGGTGCTGGAGCCCGTGCAGGGTGTTGTGGTGAACGAACGTGGTCATTGGACCCTGGCTCGGCAGTAGGTGGCCGAGATGTTCTATGACCTCGATGAGTTGCTCACGCTCCGAGAGGTCCTCGTGCAGACCCGCTTGAGTCATCTCACCCGATCCGGCCCAGCAGGGTCTCGATCGTGCTGTTCGACATGCCGAGCGCGATGCCTGGAACCACTCCCAGGACGACGGCGAGAACCGCAAGGGGCGCTATGGCAGCGAGCTCGGGGCCGCGCAGATCCGATAGGCGCGACCACCGGGTCTCCTTGTCGTCAGAGAGAACGCCGCCAATGACGCGCAGCGTAAACGTCGCGGTGATAAGAATCCCCGCCGCGGCGACGAGTACGAGCAGCCCGAAACCTTCGAACGCGCCGAGCAAGACCTGGACCTCGGCGGGAAACTGTATCAGGCCGGGCAAGCCCATCGAAGCAAGCAGGGTGAGGGTGAACACCGCCTTGAACCCAGGCATGCGGCTCCCCACGCCGGCGATCTCATCGAGGACAAGAGTCCCGGTTCGCTCATAGAGGAGGCCGCTCAACAGGAAGAGCGCGCCGGTGACAATCCCGTGGGCCACCATCATGAAGACTGCGCCCGTAAAGCCGGACTGGTTCAGTGCGGCGATGCCGAGAACTACGAAGCCCATGTGGCTGATAGAGCTGAATGCAACGATCGCCTTGACGTCGGTCTGCCGGAATGCCAGGAATGCACCGTAGAGGATGTTGATGAGCGCGAGAGCGAACAGGAGAGGCGCGAGCGTTCGGATCCCCTCGGGAAGGATCTCCGTAGAGCGGAGCAGACCGTATGCGCCGAGCTTGAGCATCACCCCCGACAGGATGACGCTGACCGGCGCCGGTGCTTGGACGTGTGCCAGCGGCAGCCAGCCGTGCAGAGGGAAGATGGGGATCTTCACCGCGAATCCCGCGAGCAGCGCCAGCAAGGGGACAACCTGGAAGCCCGCGCTCCAGTCGCGGCTCGCGGCCTGAAGGGCGTCCATGTCGAAGGTATGCGGATCGGCAGCGAGGTAAACGGCGAAGATTCCGATGAGCATGAGGATCGAGCCCCCCAGCGTGTACAGAAAATACGTCATCGTCGCCCGCTCCTTCTGCGGCCCGCCCCACAACCCGATGAGGAAGAACATCGGGACAAGCGCGACCTCCCAAAACACGTACAGAAGAAACCAGTCGCGCGCCGCGAAGACTCCGAGGCACGAGGATTCCAGAAGTAGCACCCACGAGTAGTACGCCCTGGGGTTGCGCGGAACGTGCAGGGACCCGAGCACCGCCACGAACACGAGGAGCGTCGTCAGCAGGATGAGCGGCAGCGAAAGCCCGTCCACGCCTAACGTGTAGGTCATCCCTAGCTCCGGGATCCACGTGAGCGACTCCCCATATTGGGGGTTCTGCGCGGCCCGATCGAAAGTCGCCAGCAGGCTCCACGACAGGACCAAAGGCGTTCCCGCGGCCACCAGCGCCAGGCCGCGTATCAGGGCGACCTTCTCCTTCGGCAAGAAGAGCATCGCCACCAATCCGATCACCGGCGTCCAGATAATGGCGCTCAGGACGCCCATCAGGAGATCGTCCGTTTGGTCGCGGCTGGATAACCCATGCTGCTTACGCCACAGCCTCCAGGCGGAGGGTCATCGGCTCAGACCGTGACCTTGGGGGCGGTGCGCATAGAGAACGGGTGTGGTCCTCGAACGAGCGCGTCTTCACCGATACGCCGGACCGATCCGCCGTCGTACGCGTAATCGATCTCGAAGTCGTGCAGGCGTTCCAGCACGGTCGGGTCGATGTAGTGAACCTCGGTGAAGTCAAGCGTGACCACGCGACCGCGCGGCATGTTATCGAGCACGCTGCGGAGGGGGATGAAGTTATGGAACCCGAGGGCGCCTCTGAGTTTCACGTTCACCTGCTCGCCGTCGTCGGTGACGTTCATCTTCGGCTTGAAGAGGTTGGCGGGGCTGGTTCGCCTGAAGACCGCATAGAGGAGACCGAGCACGATCCCCGTGGCAACACCGATAAGCAGGTCGGTGAGCAAGACCGTGAATGCGGTGATGATCATCAGCGCGAAGTCGACCTTGCCGATATCCCAGGCGTGCTTGAAATCGACGGGGTGGGCGAGTCTGAAGCCGACCACCAGCAGAATGCCGGCCAGCGCCGCGAGCGGGATCAGCTCGAGGAGTCCGGGTACCGCCAGTACGAACACGAACAAGAAGGTGCCGTGGAAGAAGTTCGACCAGCGCGTGCGCGCTCCCGCGATGATGTTGGCCTTGGAGCGCACCACCTCCGCGATCATCGGGAGCCCCCCGATCGCACTCGACACCAAGTTGCCGGTGCCCTTTCCGATCAGCTCCCTATTCATATTGGAGCGCCGTTTCCACGGATCCAGCTTGTCGACCGCCTCGGACGTCAGCAACGACTCGAGGCTCGCGACGAAAACGTAAAGGATGATCCACTTTACGGCCGCAGCCGACACCAGTGCGGAGAAGTCGGGGGTTTGGAATCCATCGAGGAGGCTGCCTGCGAGGTCGAGGCGCGGCCCCGCTCCGTTGATGAGCGCGATCACGGTTCCGACTATGACGGCGACCAGGGGCGCAGGCAGCACCCGGCCGATCTTGCCGAGACGAGTCCAGAACACCATGATGAGGACGGCGGCTAGCCCCACGATCGCCGTCTCGACCACCGGGTTGAAGATGCTCGGTGGGATCTCCGTGAAGATGTGGAAGCCGTGGGCCCGCGGGTTCTCGTGACCGACGACGATGTGGATCTGCCCCGCCATGATGATCAGACCGATGCCGGCGAGCATCCCGTGCACCACCGAGAGTGGGAAGAAGCCGGTGAGTTTCCCCGTTCTTGCCAGGCCCAGACCGATCTGGATCAAGCCGGCGACGACCCCGACCGCGAGCGCCCCCCGGAACCCCAGCTCGGTCACGGCTCCAAGGACGATCACGATCATGCCCGCGGCCGGCCCGTTGATGGTGACGTAGGAACCCGAGAAGAGATTCGCGAGCGTTCCCGCGACGATCCCCGAGATCACCCCTGCGATCGGCGGAGCGCCCGACGCGATCGCGATGCCGAGACACAGCGGCAACGCAATGAGAAAGATGATGAGCCCGGAGACGATGTCGGTCTGGAAGTTCTCCTTGAGCCCGGGAAGCCAGTCCTTCGGCGGCGTCGGTCGTTCCGCCGGCGTCTCCACTACCACCTCAGTCGTCACGGTAACCCCCCCTGCTCGAAGCCAAAGCGGCGCGACTTCGCATGAAACTTTCATGAATAGTAATACCGCCAAGGCTCCCGTGCCAGTCGCTGCTCACGGCGGGCGCAACCTCGTAGCATGCGAGGGAGCACTCCGGGGCCGGCGTGCCGACGAGCGCCGGACCGAGGGAATGGGGAGAAGAATGCGCCTCCTGTTGGTCGAGGACGAGGCGAAGATGCGGGGGGTCCTGCGGCGCGGGCTCGAGGGAGCCGGCTACACGGTGGACGAGGCGGCCGACGGTCACGGCGGTCTATCCCTCGCGCTGGACGGCGGCTACGACGCCATCGTCCTCGACATCATGCTGCCGGATGTGGATGGTTTCGACGTCTGCCGGCGGCTCAGGCAAGCGGAGGTGTGGGCGCCGATCCTCATGCTGACCGCGCTCGACGCCGTCGAGGATCGGATCAGCGGCCTGGATGCCGGCGCGGACGACTACGTGGTGAAGCCGTTTGCCCTCGGCGAGCTGCTGTCGCGCCTGCGCGCCCTCATCCGACGGGGCCGGCCCCCTCGACCCGCCATCCTGACGTGCGGGTCGCTCAAACTCGATCCTGCGACTCGCGTGGTGTCGTGGGACGGGGAGCCGATCGAGCTCTCGAGGCGAGAATTCGCGCTGCTCGAGTTCCTCCTTCACCACCGCAACGAGGTGGTCCAGCGGAACCGGATCCTGCGGCACGTGTGGGGTGACAGGACCGACGAACAGACCTCCAACATCGTCGACGCCTTCATCAAAAACCTCCGCCACAAGGTCGATCGACGTTTCGATCACCCCCTCATCGAAACCGTGCGCGGCGTCGGTTTCCGCCTGCGATGTCCCGCGGAGGAGTGATCGGCCGGCTGGCCCGCTTGCCCGTCGCGGGGCGCATGGCGGCACTGAGCTCCGGAACCTTTATCGCACTGCTGGTGCTCGTCGGGGTGCTCGTCCATCGCCAGTTCGGTAGCGCGTTGCGCGAGGACATCGACCGCCAGTTGATCGACGTGGCGCGGATCACGGCCGCCGCCGTGGACGACGTACGCAGGGAAGAGCTCCCCGAGCTCCTGCGGTCGGAACTAAGCGGCCCCGCCGGCTCACCCGGAGCCTCGGGTTTTGAGGTACAGATCATGTCCGCGACCGGGTCTGTCCTTGCAGCGAGCGAAGGCCTCGTCGGAGCTGAAGGTCTGGTTCGGGGCGGCGCAGTGGTGCGAGTCGCGGCCGGCGTTCCGGTCTACGGGGACGCGACGGTCAAGGGACGGAGCCACCGGTTCGTCGGGGCCCCGATCGACGACGGGAGCGGGCGTATCGTCTCCGTCGCCGCGCCGATCCAGGACGTGACAGACGCGGAGAAAACGCTGCTGGCGGTGTACGCCCCCGCAGCCGCCGTGGCTGCCGTGGTAGCAGCGATCGCGGGGTGGTGGATCACGAAGCGCTCTCTAGCTCCTCTCCGAAACTTCGCCGCCGAAGCTGAGGCGATCGGCGCCCTGGACCTTTCCCAACGGCTGTCGGTGGCCGCGACGACCGATGAAATCGGTCGCCTCGGCGTGACGCTCAACCGCATGCTCGATCGGCTCGATGCCGCGTGGCAGCGCGAGCGCCAGCTGACTGCGAAGGTGGGGCACGAGCTGCGAACGCCGCTGGCGATCATCCGCGCCGAACTCGAGCTGCTGCTAGAAGTCCTCAGCGACGAAGAACTCCGCGCGACCGTAAACAGCATGCTAGAGGAGGTCGACCGCACCACCGGCGTCATAGAGGACATGCTGTTGCTCGCGCGCGCCGATGCCGACGTCGTGCTCGACCTGCCGGAGCCGGTGGACCTGGGCGAGCTCGCGCGCAGGACGGCGGAACGGTTCTCGGCACTCGCGGCAGGCAAGGGAGTGGCGTTGCGGGCGAGGGGTGAGGCCCGAACTGAGGGCGACCCGCACGCGATCGAGCGAGCTGTCGCCAACCTCGTCGACAACGCGTTGAGGCACACGCCCCAAGGAGGAACGGTCGAGATCGAGGTGGAGCAACGAAACAACGGAGCTCTGCTGGTGGTGCGGGATACGGGCCCGGGCGCGGCACCCGCCGTCCTCGGCAAGATGTTCGACCGCTACGCTCGTGCCGGCCCCCGGCGAGGAGCTGCAGGCCTGGGTCTATCGATCGTCGCCGCAGTAGCGGCGTCCCACGAGGGGAACGTTCGCGCTCGCAATCGCGCCGAGGGAGGCCTCGAAGTCATAGTCGAGCTTCGCTAAAGATCAGTAGCGGGCGAATTGTTCGGTGTCGGCTTTGAAAGCGTCAACGAGCTCCGCGGACAGCGTCGGCCGAGTCTTACTTATCGCTTCGAGGAAGTCTTCGAGTAGAGCTCGCCTGCCGGCCCCCGCGAAGTGCTCACGCTCGAACGCGCGCTGCGCGGCTTTGCGCGCCGCGAACTCGATGTCGGCCGGAGTAAAGAACTCACTCGCACCCACCAGCGCATTGATATCGACGTCCTCTTCGGTGATCTCTTCGACGTAGCGACGCCAGATGGCCGCGCGCGCGTCGGCATCCGGCGGTCCTACGGGCAGGAGGTAGTCGAAGCGTCCGGGGCGCAGGAAGGCGGGGTCGAGACGGCTGATCCAGTTGGTCGCGCAGGTGAGCAGGTGATGGGGGACGTCGCGGAAGCGAGGGATCTGTTTGAGGAACTCGTTGGTCACACTGACGTTCACGCGTCGCTCCTCGTCCCGCTTGGCCGCGAGGTCTTCGACTTCGTCGACGAAGACGACCGCCGAGGGAAGATCGAAGATGCGATCAAACGTCTGCGCGAGCAGCTCCGCCTGGCGCTCGGCGCCCTCGGCCACCAACTGGCTCGGGTGGATCTCCACGAAGGGCCACTCGACGCGCGACGCGACGCCCTTGGCGAACGTCGTCTTGCCGGTGCCGGGCGGCCCGAAGAGCACGATGGCGCTCGGAGAAGAGACCGCATGGCGGGCGGCAAGTTGAGGTTCGGCAAGCGGGAGGATGACCCGCCGCTCGATGATTTCCTTCGCGTCCTTGAGTCCTTTGAGTGAGTCCCACAAGCCCGGATCGACCATCCGTCCGCCGAGCTCGGCGAGGGCGGAGGGAGTCGCGAGGTTGGCCGGAACGATGCGCTGCATGCACAGCGAGTGACGCGCCGGCACGTAACCGTGCGCCTCCAGGCCAGCCGCCATGTCCTCGTCCACCACGAGGGCGATGAGCTTGCGCGCTCCCATCTCGGCCAGTCGAGCCTCGAGCTCGTCCAGCAGCCGGCGACTGATCTCGCCTTCGGCGACCCCCGGCGCAACGATGACGCGCAGCACCCACGCGACCGCCCCCGCCGCGACTCCGAGCCCGACACCGACGACGTCGTCGTCCTCATCCGCGACCACACACACCGCACCGTCGGCATCCAGGAGATCGACGGCGTCGTCCACGGAGAGTAGCTCCGGCTCACGGGGCGCCTCTGCGACGAGTCCCCACAATTGGAGCAGTCCGGGAAGATCACGGTCGCGATAGGGCCGAACGAACACAGTCACCTAATCATCCTCAAGGCGCTCCGTTGCCATTAGCCTTGAGTCCCGCCTGGCAGGGCGGTCGCCTTGACGCAGCATCTCGACACTCTGCATGAACCCTTCATGAGGAGCAAGCGCACGGCCGAGCCTCGACTAACGGGGCCTCAGGCCGCGAGGATCGTGCTGCCAATGTATGCGCCGTCGATAAGGAGTAGTCGCGCTCCTTCAAGCCGTGAAATCCGGCTGCGTAGGGCAAAGAGCAGGCAGACGAGTAGCAAGCAGCCGTGGGCTTAATGCTTCCTGCGACCCGCTGCCCACCTGTGGTAGAAAGGTAGAGAATGTCTACCAAGGAGGAAAACGCTGCCCCTGAACATCAAAAACCCGGAGGTCGAGCGGCTTGCTGAGGAAGTTGCCGGTTTGACGGGCGAAACAAAGACGGAGGCGATCCGTCGAGCCCTGGAGGAGCGCAGGGGGAAGCTCGTCCGGCGGATTGCGAACCGAACCGGTGATGCTGCTCTCAGGCGGTTTCTCGAGCGCGAGATCTGGCCCGTTGTTCCGCGTGGAGTGCGGGGCCGCCGAACAACGAAACGCGAGCGGGAGGAGATTCTGGGATACGGCGGGGAGGGCGTGTGATCCTCGACACCTCCGCCGTAGTGGCCGTCTTCTTCAAGGAGCCGGGACACGAGGAGGTGCTCCAGAAGCTGGGGGCCACTGAGAGCAGAGCCATCGGGACTCCGACGGTGGTGGAGACCGGGATTGTTTTGACGTCGAAGATGCGCCGGAATGCAATAGGGCTACTGGCACGGTTCGTGCAAGAACTGGAGGTGGCCACCGTTTCCTTTAGCGACGATCATTGGAAGGAAGCAGTGGACGCCTTTGACCGCTTCGGACGCGGGCGGCACGAAGCTTCGCTCAACTTCGGCGATTGCATGACCTACTCCATCGCCAAGCTTGCGGACGAGCCGTTGCTGTTCATCGGTGAGGACTTTGCTCTAACTGATCTTCGGATCGCGTAACTGATCGGCGTTTGCTCTGGGGTTCTGCCTTCTTAGGGATGTCCAAGGGCGCACATATGCCTTCTTCAGACGCTCTCGGTCGCACCCGGCGCAGCGCGATGGTCGCGTCCGTTACCGCTGTCGCATCTGCTCGAACGATTCGCAGTAGCGGCGCGTGACCGCGCACACAGGTTGGAATCCTCCCCGGGTTCGAACCTGTGCGCAGGGCATCTTCGACACGACCTGTGGTTTCGCAAGTTCACCGGTGCCCCCGGCAGGAACCGAACGAAAGGAGCGACAATCGCCCTTTCAGATTTGTGCCCGCTACAGGCTAACTTTCCTTCGCGCTGAAGAGTCCCTCTGGGCGAGTGAGAACGATGATTAAGACAGATCTCCGGGGCGCTACCCCCCACGTACAATTCTATTTGCTCCCCGAGAATGACGCCGCGGCGACCGCATCCCGCGCACGTCTCAATGCGTTTGCAGATGCGTTTGCAAACGGAGGGCGCACAATGGGTGTGGGGATCAGCCCCTGCTCGTGAAGTACCCCCTTGGACACCGCTGGACTAGGTTCTGCGAAACATGCGGTGACGACAGGTAGTAGCTCTTCATGGTGGCGGCGACCTTCATCCACTTTACCCACCGCACCGCACTCAATCATCTCCACGAAACGCTCCGTACACACGTGCGCAGACGCGGCTATTGCACCCGAGGCTCCAAGCAGAGCCATTGGGAACAAATACATGTCATCGCCACCAAGAATCGCGAAGTCCGGCGGCGCTTCTGCCAGAACGCGAAGAGTGCCTGCGTCGATCGCCCCGACCGCGTGCTTGACCCCAACTATGTTAGGTGTATCGGCGAGTTCCAAGAGGCCATCAGGCTCCAGGAGAACCCCTGTGCGGTAGGGGATGTTGTACAGGACGATCGGAACAGGACTCGCAGCGGCCACTGCCTTGAAATGCGCAATGATTCCGCCTTGGCTGGGCCGAAGGTAGTAGGGCACGACACACAGCGCGGCGGTGACCCCGGGAACCTCCGCAAGACCTTCGACCCGCCTTACCGTCGCTTTCGTGTCGTTGGTCCCGGCGCCGACGATCAGCTGCGCTCCTCGATCGCTGCACACGCGGGAACAGATATCAATAAGCTGCTCTTTCTCGGCCTCCTCCAGCAACGAGGCTTCACCCGTAGTAGCAAGCGCGACGATCCCGGCTACACCTTTATCAAGGAAGTGACACGACAGGCGTTCGACTGAGTCGAACGCCACCGATCCGTCCTCTAAGTAGGGTGTCACCAGCGGTACGTAGACATTACGAGCCGACAAAACGCGAGCTGACCATCAGGGTGACGTTGGTGCCCGAACTGACGCACCCTGATGGAGACCGCGCACCCCTTTTGTCTGTGCCCCCGGCAGGATTCGAACCTGCGCACCACGCTCCGGAGGCGTGTGCTCTATCCCCTGAGCTACGAGGGCTCTTTCTATCCTCGCACCCTAAGCTACTCAGGAGAGCGGTGGCCGGTCCACAACAGGACCGTCTATTCGCGTAGCTCTCGAAAGCCGGCTGCCGCGAAGTCACTCGGTTGTGCGTCTCTAAAGAGCACGGGTCTGCTGCTGCAGGGACACGGCTGCTTATGAGCGCAACCCAGAAAGACGTATCAACAAAGATCATCCATAGACCACGTCGTCTACCCGAGCGGGCTCGAAATCGGCAGCAGCCACCAGTCCACTGAGGGGGTCGACGCTGAGAGGTGGCAGAGGGCGCACCTTCTCTCGAATAAACCTCCTGATCAGGGCGGCCTTGGAAGTGTTCTCCCGCACGGCAAGCGCCTCGAGCTCGGAATCGAGGTCTTCGTCAATCATTATCTGTAGTCGTTTCATGCTTACATCAGTTTAGTGATGTTGGTGTGACTGCAACCTCGAGCCGGGGTAGGGCGGGTGAGTGGTGTGGCTCCTAGACTCCTCGACCGGTCTTTTGCTGTAACTCCTCGATTCTCTTGGACGCGTCGGCCTTGGTGAGGCTCTCGTCGAAGTCCTCGCCGGCCTCTTGGGACAGGGTCCTCAAGTAAGAAGCCTGGGCGCCGGTCATCGGCTCGTCGGCGGTCACCCACTCGTCGGGATCCTTCTGCGTATTGGAGCCTTGAAGGTCGTCCTCATTCTGGCCCATGGTGGCCTCCTTGTCGTCGACGGAAGTGGCTCCGCCCATGGTACGGCGAGCCTGTGACACTAAGGAGGTCCCGCTAGGCGCCGCACCCGTCCCCGAGAGCTTCGTAGAGGGTGTCGGCGTACGCCGCCAGTGGGCGATCGATCAGGTTCCCCAGCTCTCTGGTGACTCGTGCGTTCCCGGCTCCAGGTGCCAGTACTCCCGCGCCTCCACGACGAGGCCATCCTCGGAGAACTGTAGGACGTCGCAACCTGCGAGAGTCGCTTCCTCACCGTTTTCTCGCAGGGTGGTCCAGTACTCGATCACCGCACTCGAGCCTTGCGCGATGGGACGCCCGAAGCGCGGAGCGGGCGACTCCTCGCTCGCAAACGCCTCTTTCGTGTAGGCGAGAACGCCATCCCTACCCACCGAAGGGGGCCGGAAGGGATGCGACCGGTAAACCGCGTCCTCGGTGTAGAGGAGCGCGACGGCGTCGGCATTGCCGGCCTTCCAGGCGCCGGCGTAGTTCTCAGACCAGCGGACCGCATGAAGCGACGCCTCGGGGGACCCACCTTCCCTGAGACTTCCCCAGCCGTCATGAGGCTCCTGCCGGCCCGGTGCGAAGTGCCAGTACTCCCGCAGGTCCTCGCAGCGGCCATCCTTGGCGAAACGCAGGATGAGACACCCCGGCAGTGTGACCTCGCCATCATCGTCATCGCGAAAGGTCGTCCACCATTCCGCTGCAACCCGATCCTGATCGACAAGAGGTAGCCCGAACCGGACCGAGATGTCGCTCTGGGTCGAAGTGGCTCGCTCCCAGTAAGCGCGTATTGCGTCGCGGCCGAGGTGCGGTGCCCTGAAGATGTGCGAGCGATAGCTCGCGCTGTCAGTAAACAGTTCTGTCACGGCGTCCGCGTCGGCTTGCTCCCACGCGGTCGCGTAGAGGTCGAGCCAGGTGCGTGCTGACGGCCGGTCCATCCCCGCAATCTACCGAGCCGGTCGGCCCTTGCCCGACGGGCGACGGACCACACGAATGTCAGGAGCGTGAAGCATTCCTGAATCGAAGGAGCGCGGCCCTGTCTAGCTTTCCAGACGGGAGGCGCGGCAAAGCGTCCAAGGTGATGACCTCGCGCGGTGCTTTGAAGGATTCGATGTGCCGGGATACGTGGGCTCGCAGCTGCTCGAGCGTCGGGTGTACGCGGGCGGCCGGTACCACTGCTGCAACCACCCGCTCACCCCATTCCTCGTCGGCCACACCGAACACCGCCACTTCCTCGACGTCGGGATGTTCCGCCAGGATGGCGGCGACTTCTTGAGGGGCCACCTTCTTGCCGCCGGTGACGATCATCTCGTCGGCCCGCCCGAGGACCTGAAGGCGACCGTCCGCATCGATTGTTCCGACATCCGAGGTATGGAGCCACCCGTCCCTCAAGACGGAAGCGGTCAGCTCCGGCTGGTTGCGGTAGCCCCGCATCAGGACCGGCCCCCCCAGCGCGATGGCGTCGCCCGCCGTAATCGAAACCCGGACGCCGTCGAGCGGCACCCCGTCGTAGACCACTCCCCCGCAGGTCTCGGTCATGCCGTAGGTCCTCACCACCGTGACGCCCTGGGCTTGCGCCCTTTCCACCAAGCCGCGGCCGGCCGCAGCACCTCCGAGCAGGACCCGCTTGAACCGCCTCAGGTCGACCCCTGCGTCGAGCAACCTCAGCAGCATGGTCGGAACCAGCGAGATGAGATTGGCGTCCTCCTGGCGTGCGATGGCCTGGGAGTCGAAGCGGTCGTGAATCACCGGGGCGCTTCCCACCAGCCTCGACCGAAGCAAGACCTGGAGGCCCCCGATGTGATGGAGCGGGAGGCAGCACAGCCATCGATCCTCGCCGGATAGTTCCAGGCGCGACGCCCCTGCTGCGGCGGCGGCCTTCAGCGCGGCATGGGTGAGCTCGACTCCCCTGGGCTGCCCGCTCGTCCCAGAGGTGAGCACCACGATAGCGGTGCCCGGGTCGACCAGTTGCCCTCCCCGAAGAGCCGCCTCGCCGGTTGAAGTGATCAGTCGAGCGGGCCTTAGCTCGTCGAGCAACCGAGCGAGCGCCGCCTCGGGCAGATTCGGGTCGAGAGGAAGAGCGGCGTCGCCCTCGGCCCACACCGCCTCGAGCCGTTCGGCAAGCGGGGTGGACGGCAGGCTCAGGGCGACGAGGTCGGGAGTACGGCTAGAGCACACGGTTTGCTACCGTAGCCATAACTGTTCGAGAGATCACTCAGGAGCGTTCACTTGGTCAATTGGGAGCAGGTCCGCCACTACGAAGACATCTTGTTCGAGACGACTGAGGGGATCGCGAAGATCACGATCAACCGGCCCGAGGTGCGCAACGCCTTCAGGCCCAAGACCCTGTTCGAGCTGGCCGATGCCTTCGAGGGGGCCCGGGACGATCCCTCGATCGGCGTCATCATCTTCACCGGCGCGGGAACCCAGGCGTTTTGCTCGGGCGGCGATCAGAGGGTCAGAGGCAACGACGGGTACGTGGACGACCACGGCATCGGACGCCTGAACGTCCTCGACCTCCAGGTCCAGATCCGAAGGCTGCCGAAACCGGTCATAGCGATGGTCGCGGGCTATGCAATTGGCGGGGGCCACGTCCTCCACATCGTTTGCGATCTAACGGTCGCAGGCGACAACGCTCGCTTTGGGCAGACGGGGCCGAAAGTCGGCTCCTTTGATGGGGGCTACGGTGCCGGCCTGCTCGCCCGCATAGTCGGACACAAGAAGGCTCGGGAGATCTGGTATTTATGCGAGCAATACGACGCCCAAGAGGCGCTCGACATGGGACTCGTCAACAAGGTGGTGCCGGTAGATCAGCTCGAGGAGGCGACCGTCGCATGGGCGAGGCGGATCCTCACGATGAGTCCCCTGGCGCTGCGTCTGCTGAAAGCGTCGTTCAACGCCGACACCGACGGGCTCGCCGGCATCCAGCAGCTCGCGGGGGACGCCACCCTGCTCTATTACATGAGTGACGAGGCCCAGGAGGGCCGGGATGCGTATCTCGGCAAGCGTCGACCCGAGTTCGACAAGTTCCCGCATCGACCGTGAGTCGCGCCGGGGCTTCGGGTCCCGCGTGAACGTTTGGATCGAGGCGGCCCGGCCCCGAACCCTGCCGGCCGGAATCGTCCCCGTCGTGGTGGGGACCGCCGCCGCACAGCGTCTCATCCCGTGGCGGTTCTGCGCCGCCCTGATGGTGGGGACCTCCATCCAAGTGGGAGTCAACTACGCAAACGACTACTTCGACGCGGTCAAGGGCGTGGACACGCCCTCGAGGGTCGGCCCCCGGCGAGCGACGGCTGCAGGGCTGGTGACCCCCGGACAAATGAAGGGTGCGATGCTGCTCGCCTTTGGCGTGGCCGGGCTGGCGGGCATGGCGCTGTCGCTCGCGGTCCAACCGCTGCTGCTGCTGGTGGGAGCCGCATGCTTAATCGCCGCGCTGACCTACAGCGGTGGCCCCCGGCCTTATGCCTCGATGGGACTCGGCGAGGTCTTCGTCTTCATCTTCTTTGGGGTGGTCGCAACCGCCGGTTCTGCCTATGTGCAGGACGAGCGCATCAGCTCGGTTGCGATGGCGGCCTCGGTGCCCGTCGGTCTTGCGGCGGTCGCAATCCTGATGGTCAACAACTTGCGGGACATCGAGGCCGACGAGGGCTCGGGGAAGATCACGCTCGCAGTGCGCCTTGGGGAGCGACGAGCCGCGCTGTTCTATTACTTCGCCCTTCTTGCAACGAGCGCGTCGCTCGGCCTGGTGAGCTGGGTGGACCGCAGCGCATGGCCCCTCGCTGCTGCGCTCCTGGTTCTTCCGTTAGCTCTGCGGGCCGGGAGCTTGGTGCGTCGCCGCGACCTGGCCACAGGGCTTGGCGCCACCGCGCAGCTGGAGCTTGTGCTGGGCGCCGCGCTTGCACTTGCGTTGTGGCTGTCGTGAAACGGGTGTACCGCATCCCGATGAAGCTGCCTTTTCGAGGCGTGACCGAGCGTAGCGGCGTGCTGGTGCGGGGGCCGGCGGGTTGGGGGGAGTTCTCTCCCTTTCCCGGCTACGAACCGGCGGTGGCCTCAATCTGGTTACGGGCTGCCCGAGAAGCATCCACCGAGCCATGGCCTCAGCCGCTTCGAGAGAGCATCCCCGTGAACGTCACCGTGCCTGCCTTGTCGGCGGAGCAAGCGCATGCTCTCGTGCGCGACTCCGGGTGCACGACTGCAAAGGTGAAGGTGGCCCAAGGCGATGACGAGGCGCGGCTGGAGGCGGTGCGCGACGCCCTCGGTCCCACCGGCAAGATAAGAATCGACGTCAACGGCGCATGGGATCTGGATACCGCGGCAGGCCGGATCCGCTCTTTGGAGCGCTACGACCTCGAGTACGTCGAGCAGCCCGTGGCCACGCTGGCCGAGATGGCGGCGCTGCGCAAGCGAGTGAACGTCCCACTTGCCGTCGATGAGTCACTCCGCTCGTTAGACGACCCCCGCGCCGTGCGCGACTCGGAGGCGGCCGACTTGATTGTTCTCAAAGTGCAGCCGCTCGGGGGCGTGCGCCCGGCTCTGCAGATCGCCGAGATAGTCGGTCTTCCCGCCGTCGTGTCGTCCGCGCTCGAGACCTCTGTCGGCATCGCGGCGGGTGTTGCCCTTGCTGCGGCGCTGCCGGAGCTGCCCTACGCCTGCGGTCTCGCCACCGTTGCGTTGCTGAACGGGGATGTCGTGGCAGACCCGCTGATTCCGGTGAACGGCTCGCTTGAGGTGAGGCGGCCGAACGTCGACGAGGCAGCGCTGGAGGGCTTCGAGCTTCACGGAGCGCAAGCGCGGCCCCTGGTGGCGCGGATGGAAGCCGCCACGGCGGCGACACCATGAACCCGTCCCAGATGCTCGCCGAGACCTTTGTGGACGAGCTGGTTCGATGTGGGGTGAGAGACGCATGCCTGGCCCCCGGATCGCGCTCGGGTCCGCTCGCGATGGCGCTCGCAAGTCAGACCGACATGCGGGTCCACATCGTGATCGACGAGCGCTCGGCTGGGTTTCTTGCGCTCGGCCTGGCGCGCGGCAGCAGACGCCCCGTCGTGGTCGCCTGCACCTCGGGCACCGCAGCGGCGAACCTCTACCCCGCCGTCACCGAAGCGCACCAGGACCGCGTGCCGCTTGTGGTGCTGACGGCCGACCGTCCCCCCGAGCTTCGTCACACCGGCGCGAACCAGACCATCGACCAGATCAAGCTCTATGGAGATGCGGTCAGGTGGTTCTGCGAGATGGGCGCTCCCGAGGAACGGGCAGACCTCGTGCCCTACTGGCGCTCGGCCGCGTGCCGGGCCGTCGGGCAGGCGACGGGTTCGCCGCCCGGTCCGGTTCATCTCAACCTCGCGCTGAGAGAGCCGCTGACCCCAGGACCCCTCGAAGAGAGGGTCGAGCTCGGTGGCCGCGCCGGACGCAGGCCCTGGACGCAGACCAGCAAGACCCGGCATGCAGCTCGCCCCCAAGAGCTCGAAGACCTCGCCGCGGAGGTGAGCTCCGTCGAGAAGGGCGTGATCGTCGCCGGCGCCTGCGATATCGATCCGGAACCGGTGCTCAAGCTGGCCCACTGTGCGGGATGGCCCATCCTGGCCGAGCCGGGTTCCAACCTCAGGACGGGATCCGAAGCCATTTCGACCTACGAGGCCCTCTTGAGAGCCGATCACTTTGCTTCGCGCCACGAACCGGAGCTGGTCGTTCGCATCGGCAGAATAGGCATCTCGCGCGCGCTCACTGCCTATCTGGGGCCCGAGATACGGCAGATCCTCATCGATCACGACGGCGCGTGGCTCGATCCCGGACGTAGCTTGTCGTGGATCATCGCCGCCGATCCCTCGAAGCTCTGTGCCGATCTGACCAAGATGGTCTCTGCGAGGCGCAAGTCCACGTGGCTCGACGAGTGGAAGCAAGCAGAGTCGGTCGCCCGAGCGGCGATCGACGGCATCCTCGACGCCGCTGACGAGCCTACGGAGCCGCGCACCGCCCGTGATCTGGCGGGCGCTCTGCCACCCTGGAGCACCCTTGTCGTAGCGGCAAGCATGCCGGTGCGCGACCTCGACTCCTTCATGAGCCCGCGCGCGGATTTGCGCGTGCTCGGGAATCGAGGGGCCAACGGGATCGACGGCTTCGTATCGACGGCGCTCGGGGTCGCTGACTCTACGGAGGGGCCCACGGCCGCGTTGTGCGGAGACCTCTCTTTGGTCCACGACCAAAACGGACTACTGCTTGCTCGGCACGGCGGAATCGACTGCGTCTTCGTCGTCGTCAACAACGAGGGCGGAGGGATCTTTTCCTTCCTGCCACACGCCGACTTTCCGGCCACCTTCGAGCGTTTCTTTGCGACACCACACGGGATTGACCTGGGGATGCTGGCGGCCCTCTACGACTGCAGGTACGAGCTGCTGGAGCAGGCCGGCGATCTCGAGCCTTTGGTTGCCAAGGCCCTTGCAGGCGGTGGCGTCCACATCATCGAGGTCAGGACCGAGCGCTCCGCCAACGTCGCGTTCCACCGGCGAATATGGGACGAGGTCGCCGCCGCCGTGATGTAGACGCATTCTTGCCGCAATTTGACCGACATAGTCCGCCAAATTGCGGCAAGAACGGTTAGGTGGGGTCCAGCGCCGACTGCATGGCCCGCAGCTTGAGGCGGGTCTCTTCGAGCTCCGCTTCGGGGACCGAGCCCTCGACGATCCCGCAACCTGCAAACAAGCGACCCCTGTTGCCGTCGATCTCAGCGCACCTGAGCGCGATCCCCCACTCACCGTCTCCCCGTGAGTCCATCCAACCAACGGGACCGCTGTAGCGGCCTCTGTCCATGCCCTCGAGCTTGCCGATGAAGCTGTGAGCGGAGTTGCGAGGAAGCCCGCAGACGGCGGCCGTGGGATGCAGCCTGCCCGCCACCTGAAGAGAGGTGAGCGTTTGATCGAAGCGGCCGCGAAAGCTCGTGGACAGATGCTGAACGTTGGCGAGGCGCAGAAGCGAAGGACCGCTCGAGTCAACCTCGGAGCACAGCTCGCCCATTACCTCTGCCACCGAGCGGACCCCAAGCTCATGCTCACGCAGGTCCTTGGGCGAGGCCAGCAGGGCGTCGCCGAGGCGCCGGTCCTCTTCTTCGTTGGGGCCCCTGGGGGCCGAGCCGGCGAGCACTACCGACTCCACTTCCTCACCCGAGGTGCGAACGAGAAGCTCGGGCGTCGCGCCCACCAAGCCGTCGCAGCAGAAGGTGTAGCACTGGGGGAATCGCGCAGTGAGCCGGGCGAGGATCGAGCGGACGTCCAGCACCGACTTGGACCACACCAGCACGTCGCGCGCCAGGACCACCTTGTCGACGTCGCCCCGACGAGCGGCAGCCTCCGCTCGAGCCACTGCCTCGAGCCACGCCAACTCTGGGATCGTCGACCCGCCATAGCGGACGCGGTCTGACGCGCCGGGAGGGGGCGGGTTCGGCGGAGCTTCATCGGCAGCCTGCTGCTCACCGATGCGAGTGAGCCAGCTCACCCCGTCCCGGCGCCCGATTACCACGGAGGGGACGACGACTACCGAACCATACGCGCCTGGGTCGAAGGTGAAGCTGCCGAAGGCGACCGGGCCGGTTCCGGGCCCGTTGACCTGCTCGGATACGTCGGCCGCTTCGAACCAGTCCAAGACCTGGTCGTTGGCACGTTCGAACCTGCCCTCTCCGGCACCGGGATCGAAGCGCGCGGCCTCGCCCCAACCAACCAGGCCCTCGCCGTGGCGGACCCACGCGACGCCCTCACCTTCAGGCAGTCGTCCGATGAGATCGACCCGGTCGTCGATTGCGACGGTCCGCACCGCGAGACGGCGGGCGACGTGTGATTCACGCAAAGACCTCATACGCGCGTGCCGGTGATCAGTTGAACCGCACCGAGACCGAGGGTCGTGACCGTCGCGTCCGTGAATCCCGCTGCCCGCAGCATCCGCAGCAGCTCCGGCGTTGGCGGCAGGTAGGCGGTCGACTTAGGAAGGTAGCTGTAGGCATCCTTGTCGGACAGCAGCCCCCCGATCAGTGGAACTACCTTGTCGAAATAGAGGTGATGACCGCGTCGCAGAAGCTTGGACTCCGGGCGCGCGACCTCGAGGAAAGCAACTCGGCCCCCGCCGCGAAGTGTTCGTGCCAGCTCCTCGAACAACTGCTCGAGGTCGGTGACGTTGCGGAGGGCGAAGCCGCAGGTCGCCCCGTCCCCGGCCCCCGCGCCAAGAGGGAGCGCCAAGGCATCGGCCTGCACCAGCGGCGCATCGGTCCTAGCCTCGGACAGCATGCCGAAGGAGAGGTCGAAGCCCACGGCCCGGTAGCCTCTTGCCGTCAGCTCCCTGCAGAAGTCCCCTGTGCCGCACGCGATGTCGAGGACCACACTGCCCGTCGGTAGCCCGAGCGTCGCGATGGCTCGGCGCCGCCAACCCACGTCCATCCCCAGTGTCATCACGCGGTTCAACAGGTCGTAGCGCGGCGAGATCTTGTCGAACATGGCTTGGATCGCGCGTGCCTTTTCTGGGCCGGTCGGAAGGTCCCCTAGCGCTCCCATCGGCCACCCTCGGCTCGGCCACCCTGCTCGCGCATCGCAGTCAACTCTGACGGTGAGCCCTCGTCTTCCATCCTCTTGCGAGCCACAGCAAGCAACATCCGCTCGAAGTGGCTCGCGACCAGCGAGCTCGTCGCAGGGAGCATCGTGCGAAAGGCCTCTACGAGGCGCTCCGCTGCCTCATGCTCCGATGAGGCGCCGGCCCGGATCGGATCTCGAACGAAGCGGGCGAACAGCTCGACTGCCTGTTCTGCAATCGCTCGCATCGCCTTGTCGTGGGAGCGCGCCAGAGCCAGCAACTCGCTGAGGGGAAGCCCCGTCTCGAGCAACCGGAGACCTGCAGAGATCATGTCGGCGTCGGCCCGTGTGTAATAAGGATCGCCGTCCCCCTCCATGGGTTCGAGCAGTCCCTCCCGCTGGAGCGCCTGGATCAAAGATGGGGACACCCCGGTGCTCTCCGCGAGCTGATCGAGGGTCAGGACCTCCTGGCTCGAAGGGGTCACGTGGCCGGGAAGCGCCTGGTCGACCGCCGCTGCGAGCGCCCCGTCGGCAACGTCGAGATCCCCCTCCAGCAGGCGCTTTATCGAGCCGAGCGTGAAGCCGTTGTCCTTGAGCCTGCGTATTCGCCGAAGGACCGCGAGATGGTTATCCGAGTACCACGCGACACGGCCGTCCCGTACCGGAGGGTCGAGCAGCCCTTTGGTCTGATAGAAGCGCACGGTGTCTACGCTGAGGCCCGCCCTAGCGGCAAGCTGGTCGACGCGATATCTCACGAGCACTCACTCTAGAGTGAGTGCTAGAGAAATCAACCAGAACTCGTTCCGAATCAGGTGCCTCCTGCTCGACCTAGACCGTTCGCCAGTGCCCTACCAACCTTGTCTCGAAACCCTATTTCGGTCATGGTCAAAGTCTTCGTACCGGACGAACATTGGAAGGGTTGAGTTCATCCACGATGGACCCTTCTTAAGGTCTTAGGAGGCTGGGCGAGGTTATGGGTGAGTCCGAGAGGCCCAGCAGCGTCTGAAGAAATATCTAACGCCGTTTAGGTGAGTCAACCAGTTCGTTACCTTTAAAGAATGGCTACGTCTTGGAGCCCGACGTCGACACAGGTTGGCGCCTCCTGCGCCACCAACAGAGAAGCAACGAATTACCGGAGACCGATGAGCAGTAGCAAGTATCGCACGCACCTCCGCGGGACTGGCCGGAGTAAAGAGTTAGGACCTTGACTTGCGAGAGTACTGCCCACTTTTTATCGCCTGCCTTACGGCGGCGCTGTCACCGCTTCTGGAGCCTTTCACGGTAACGCGGCGTCCTTCTGCCGAACGGATGAGGTATGCACCCCCCCGGTCAGCCCGCTTGGTGAACGCTTTGACTTTCTTGGCCATTTGAAACCTCCTCTTCCGTTTCCCTTGCCCCTTGCCAATAGGCGACGCAAAGAGAAATGAAGCATACGACTGCGACAATTCCTAGGATTCGCCAGCTCTTCATCAGAGAGCTATCGGACACTCCGCCCGCCACTGCGATTGCCCCGGCGTAAGCAGCCAGGGCCGCAAGGCCGATTGCGGCCCGAACACCAGCAAGCAGGTCCGTGACTAATCCGTGTTCGCCTGGCCGAATGATGAAACTCGCGACCAGCCCGGGGGCGATTAGCAGCAACGGGATGGCGAGGCGGTTCCCCTGGTCGATGATCCGATCGTCAAACCAAAAGAAGACGCTCACAATCACGAAGGCAGTCACCAAGGAAGAACGGAGCAGGCCAGGTCTTGGCGGCCTCAGCCAAACGGATGATATCCCTTCAACTCCCAAGTCCTCATCTGAGGCGTACATATGGGCTCTGGAGCCCACCACCTGGGCTGAATGGAGTCGTCCCTCATCCAGAGTGTCAAGGGGATCAGCGCAAAAAAGTTCCGCCCGTTCCACGTCCAGTCCAGGAGGACCTTCAAACTCCACGTGGTAGCTCTGTCCCTCTCCTACTATGTGTCCCCCTACATCGAACTGGGTTGCTGTCCAGCCCAACATCCCCAGGCCTCTCTCTCGACGCCTTTTTTTCGCCTTCTCAAGCTGGGTCGTGTAGGAAAACTTCAACACCCGTCTCTTTCGCTGATCATCGGCCAACTCCGTGATCAACAGAAACCGAGTGGCTAAGGATTCGGCATACTCCTTGAACAGAGGCAACTCAAGCCGCTTCCGAAGCTCGGGGTCCAGACCACAGCCAATTTCCTCGAGTTTGGCAGCGGCCTCACCCGCTGGGGCACCAGCAAGCACTCTTAGGTCGTCAAGTATGTGCCCGGGCAAAGGACGGCCCTCTAACTGTGAGAACACCGCCTGATAGGCCACCCTGGTTAGCAGGGACCATGTGACGAAGCCGTTTTCCTCAGCGTTGAGAACCGGACAGGACGCGCCACTCTCGTCCCGAACGTCCAGGTTGACGAGAGGACGCTTCTCTAGAAGCGCAAGCGGCACCAGAGCTGGCCCTTGGGCAGGTCTCGCCTCGACCCCTGGAACATCAAAATCGACGCTCACTTTGCGACGAATGCTCGAAGCATCCAGGAAAGAGACGGTCTCCACTCGACGATGTACCCAGTCCTTCGGGTCGTCCATAAGCAGGAACATCGCCCCGCCCAACCACATGTCTGGCGCATCCTCTTCTGAAAGGAGGGGAAGGCGTGGGAGTGCCATGCGGCTTAACATAGCGGGCGCGGCATCGGCCTAGGAGCCTGGATGAAATCCCCCCGGAACCACTCTTGTCGGAGTGCTTCCCCGGAAGGGACCTGCTACCACTTTCCAAGGCTACCAAATCGAACAAAGGCGAAGCCTTGAAAGGCCCGAACAAGCTGCAGCGCGCCTTGAACAACACTAGTGACGGCTAGTTGCGTGGACTGCGACTAGGAGCTGGTTGGGTAGCCCGCCGTGCTCCACGCGCTCATGCCGCCGATGACGTTTGCGACGGGATGCCGCCGGCCGTTGGCACGAAGAAGGCTGGCCGCAGCGCTCGAGCGGTAGCCGCTGCCGCACACGACCGCCAGCGGCTTGTCGTCCGGGACCTCGTGCAAGCGTTGGGGGAGCTCCGCCCCGGTAATGAACAGGGCCCCCTCGATGTGGGCCCCCGCCCACTCCGCCGGCTGGCGCACGTCGAGAAGGTTCATGCCACGTCGCAACAGCTCTTGCTTGAGCTGGGACACGGTCATCTCCTGCAGCACGTCGACCTGCTGCCCTGAGGTCCGCCAGGCCTGCATGCCGCCCGAGAGCCACCCCACCGGAACGTCGTAGCCGGTTCGCAGAAGCTGCCAGGTGGCCTCCCGCAGATCCTCGGGATGGTCGAGGACGAGCAGGGTCGAGGCGCCTTCGGGCAGAAGCGTCCCGGCCCAAGTCGAGAAGTTGGGCCCGAGTCCCACGTTGAGCGCGCCGGGGACATGACCGCCTGCGAAGGCCTCGGGGGATCGAGCGTCCAACACCACCCCACCCTCGGCCTGAGCTGCCTTCAACTCTGCAGGCTTGAGCGCGACGGGCTCTCGCAGGACCCCCAGGCGGCCGGGGCCCGAGAGGTTCTGAGCGCGCATGCGACGCCAATATGGGGGGACTGCGGGAAGGTTGTCGAGACGGATGCACTCGTCGACGAACTCCTCGGAGGACGACACTCGAGCGAGGACCGCATTGGTCTTCCTCTCGTACCCGACGGTCGTCGACAGGCGGCTTCCGATGTTTCCTCCACACAGCGAACCGGCCACGTGCGTGGGCCAGACCTCGAGGTGATCCGGCAGGCGCCACAGGATCTTCTCTTGAATGGTGTGACAGAAGTCGCGCGCCGACGCGCGCGCTTCATCTTCCCCACCGAGCAGATCGGGGCGGGCCAGGTCCCCGACCAGCAGAGCGCCGCCCGAGAGCAGGAGCGTGGGCTCATCGCCCGTGGCACGGTCGTAGACGAGCAGGCTTATGTGCTCGGGTGTGTGACCCGGCGTGTGCAGCACCTCGAAGGCGACATCGCCCATCTCGATGATCTCTCCGTCCACCACCGGGCGGTGGTCGTAGCCAAGAGCCGCTCCCGCATAACCGAGTACCTCCACGTCGGTGCGTGCGGTGATCTCCGATATGCCGCTGAGGTAATCGTTGTGCCCGTGTGTGTCGATGGCGTATCTGATTCGCAGTCCCCGATTCCTGGACTGATCGAAGTAACCCTCGACGTTCCTCTGCGCATCGAGCACGAACGCGTCACCCGTCTTGTCGTCGCCGACGAGATAAGAGGCATGTCCCAGGCTCTCCAGGTAGAACTGCTTGAAGAACATCAATGGGCATCTTCCTGCATCTTGGTCACCAGAGCCCGGAGCTTCGCGCTGGCTCGGACCGGATAGCCGGCCCGTTGGCCGATGGAAGCGAGATCGGGGGGCAGGGTCTTCAGCGAAACGTGACAGCGCTCTCTCGGTGTGTCCAGCGACTCGGCGGCGCGGAGCCTCTCGCCTTTGACCATCACCTGCTGAAGCAGCGGCGAACCGTTATCGACCGCTTCCTCCATCAAGGCAATCAGGTCATGGTCCATGCTTTCTCCTTTGCAGACTCTGTAGACCTGCTTCAGACCGGGAAGCGTCGACTTCCCAGCCGACAGCTTCATCTTTGGACCTCGCTCGTCGGCAACGAGCTTGTAAACGCCGCCGAGCGTCGGGGCATCGCCGCTGACCCCTAGCTGGGTTCCGACGCCAAAGGAGTCCACCGGCACGTCCTCGTTGACTAGCTCATATATCCGGTATTCATCGAGATCGCCCGACAGCACGATCTGCGTCTCGTAGAAGCCCGCGTCATCGAGGATCTTGCGAACCGACCGGGCAAGGTGCGCCAAATCTCCTGAGTCGATTCGCACACCCTTCAGCTTGACACCTTCGTCCTCGAGGTCCTGGGCCACTCTTACGGCCCGGCGTGCACCCTCTTCGACGTCGAACGTATCGATCAACAGCACTGCGCGTTCTGGAAAATCCTTCGCAAACGCCGTGAAGGCGGCGACTTCGTCTTCGAAGGCCATCACATAGGAGTGCGCCATGGTGCCCGACACAGGGATCCCATAGACCCGGCCCGCGAGCACGTTGGAGGTCGCCGAGGCTCCCCCGATGTAGGCGGCCCGAGCGGCTTTGAGCGCCGCGTCTGCCCCGTGGTCCCTGCGCGGAGAGAAGTCGATGAACGTCCGGTGCCGTGAAGCGAGGGCTACGCGCGCTGCTTTTGAAGCCACCATGGTCTGGAACAGCACGGTGTTCAAGAGAAACGTTTCGACGATTTGCGCCTCGATGAGGGGAGCCGTCACCCGCAGCAGCGGCTCTCCTTGGAAAGCAAGCTCGCCCTCCGGGATCGCCCACACCTCACCTGTGAACCGAAGCGACCTCAGGTAATCGAGGAAGTCATTCGAAAAGATGGCGAGAGACCGCAGATAGTCGATGGCCGCATCGTCGAAGGTGAGTCGCTCGAGGTAATCGAGGGCATCATCCAAGCCGCATGCGACCAGGAAGTTTCGCTCCTCCGGCAGGTGGCGAACGAACAGGTCGAAGGTGGCCCGACCGGTCATGCCTCGTCGGTGATAGCTGTCCGCCATGGTCAGCTCGTAGAGATCGGTCAAGAGCGAGAAGTTCGACTCGGTCACGTAGGTCATTCCACGCGCGCCCCCGCCGCGGTCACTTCCTCGAGTGCCCGCTCCCCGTCACCTTCATTGAGGTTCACCGCACGAACCCCTTCCGACAACACGGTTGTGTCGAATCCCGCTCGGGAGGAGTCGATTGCCGTCTCCTTCACGCAGTAGTCGGTCGCGAGCCCCAAGACCACAACCCGCTCGATGCCGCGATCTCTCAGCATTGATTCCAGCCGTGTGCGCTCCTCGGCCCCCGTGGCGGGGTCGCGCACCGAGAATCCGGAGTAGCCGTCCTCGCCTCCGGACCCCTTCCGTATGACGTCACCGTGGACTTCGAGGTCAGGATGAAGCTCAGCTCCCCAGGTGTCCATCACGCAGTGCACGGGCCAGATCCCGCCGTCCTTGTCGAAGTGCGGGGTGGACTGGGGGTGCCAGTCCTGGGTGTAGGCAACCAGCGCGCCTGCGGCGCGGGCCCTCGCGATCTCTTCGTTGACGACAGGAACGACATCCTCGCCATGCGCAACGTAGAGGCTGCCGCGTGGATCGGCGAAGTCATTCTGCACGTCCACCACGATGAGGGCTGTCTTATCGTCGTACTCGACCAAGGTCGATCACCTCCGTGCAATGAGTCTCGCACGAGAGCCGGGGAGGGCGTAGATGGGACGGAGTGGCCGAACAACCAAAATCCAAGGGTGGCGCAAGATCGCCGCGGCGACGTGGGGGGCGCCAAACAGCCCGCAGATCTTTGGCGATCTGGAGATCGATGCAAGCGAGGCCGTGGCGTTCATGCATCGGGCTCGGGAGTTGACCAGCGAAAAAGTGACCATCACACACCTGGTCGGCAAGGCCGTCGCCCATGCTTTCGAACGGCACCCCGACCTCAACATTCGCATCCACGGCGGACGAGTGACCCAGCGCGACACGGTCGACATCTTCTTCATCGTCTCTGTCGAACAGGGCAAGGAGCTGTCAGGAGTCAAGATCGAAGGCGCCAACGACAAGCCGGTGGTCGACATTGCCAGGGAGTTGAGCGTGCGGGCCGCCCCCATCAGAACCGGTGAAGATGCCGAGTTCGGCAAGCTGAAGACGATGTTTGCTCGGACCCCGTGGAGGTTACTAAGGGTGGGATTCGACCTCGCGAGTCGCCTCACGACAGATCACGATCTGGATCTCAAGAGGTTCGGCTTGCCGCGTCAGCCGTTCGGGAGCGTGATCGTGAGCTCGGTCGGGATGTTCGGCGTTCAGCATGCCTACGCCCCTTTGTCCCGCTACTACAAGATCCCGGTCCTCGTGCTTGTGGGGGAGGTGGCGCCCAAACCCACCGTCGTCGGAGACCAGGTCGTGGCGAGGCCGCTATTGACCCTGAGCGCCACCATCGACCATCGCTATCTCGACGGGTATCACGCAGCGCGACTTGCTGCCTCTGCGCGGGAGTACCTCGAAGACCCCAAACGATTCGAGCCACCACTGCGGTGATCTAGCTGGGCTCTGCTTCCGATTCCGCCACTTCCTCGAGTGCAAGGGCGAGGTCCTCAGGGGGGCCGGGAGGCACGAGCCCCCGCGCGGCAAGCCGATGCGCGGTCGCCGCGGTAGTCGTCGAGCCACTTGCTTGTGCCCAACGCCCCTGCCGGCAAAGACGCGCACACGCGTAAGTGGCCCCGAGCCCGAGAGCGAAGGATCGGGCTCCGGCTTGGGCCTGGTCAGGCTCGAGGGTGAAGCTACTCAGCCTGTCGCTCAGCTCGTCAACCGCCCGCATAACGGCCGAAGCGGCGTAACCAATGCTCGGGTGATTAAGCAGGCCCTGGACATGTCTCAGCGCGTCCGCCATAACCGCGGAGGCGGCGCCGGACCCCCGCTCCGCTCGCAAGACGTCGAGCGCCAGCACGTTGGTCGTCCCCTCCCAGATCGGAATGACGTGCGTATTGCGCACCAGTGCCGGAATGGTCGAGTCCTCGCAGTACCCCACGCCACCGACTGCCTCCATCGCTTCCGTCACCCCGGCAATGGACCACCGCCCCGTGGTCAGCTTGGTGACGGGAGTCAGCCCTCGAAGAAGCGTCCTTTCATCCGTGCTGGCATCCCCCCGCTCGGCGAGACCCATGAGCTCGCAGCACCGCATGACGAGTGCAAGGGCAGCGTGGTAATCGACGGCGAGATCCGCAAGGGTCGACGCATGCGCGGGCATTGACTGGAGCGGACGACCAAGGACCTCACGCTCGCGCCCGTACGCCCGCGCCCATGCCAGGCCGCGACCGAGCGCGCCGGCCGCACCGATCGAGTTATGGATGCGGGTGATGTTCAGCATCGTGGCCATGCGTTTGACCCCGCTGCCCGAGGGAGCCCCCACTGGGTGGCCGACGGCCCCCTGAAGCTCGAGCTCGGCGGTCGGCAAGGCCCTCGTCCCCAGCTTGTCCTTGAGGCGCCTCACGTAGATCGCGTTTCGCTCGCCTGAGTCGAGGTGACGGTGCACACGGAACAGGGCAAGACCACGCGCACCGGCAGGTGCGCCGTCCGGTCTGGCCAGCGTCAAGGCCATCTCGGAAGTCGTGGCCGAGGTAAACCATTTGGTCCCGTAGAGCCGCCAGCTCCCATCGGCTTCTCTGCTCGCGGTCGTTTGCGTGCGACCGAGGTCTGATCCACCGGTCATCTCGGTCATCCACTGCCCGCTGGTCCACGCCCGCTCGAAGTTGCGAGTCGTCAGCCGCTCTACCAACGAGAGATCGTCTGCCTCCCCATGCTCGAGCAACGTCCTTGCCGCGCCGTCGGTCATCGCGACGGGGCAGGAGTAGAGCGCCGAGGAGGGCCCCCACATCGCGAGCACAGCGCCCCACACGACACGCGCCTTGGCTCCGAAAGGACTGTCCTCGTAAGGCAACGCGGTGACGCCGGCTTCGACTCCGAGGCGGCCGAGCTCTGTCCAGGACGACGACACCCTGATGTCGTCGATCCGGTCTCCCCAGGTGGAGTACGGAATGTGCTCCGGCGGCTCTCGTTCCGCCCGCGCCGCGAGCTCCAGCGTCCTCGAGGAAGTCGCCATGGCACCTACCGCGGCAAGCAGGGGGCCGGCGACGGCGAAGGTCTCATCCCCGAGCAGCCACTGCAGCGTCTCTCTCAGCGTTCGGTCCGACGCCCACCCGTCGGGAAGCTGTGGTGGCGTCTGAACGAATCCGTTCACGGGGCTAGCCTATGCTCCTGCCAATGACCGACTTCGCCATCGACGTACGAGGCTTGCGGAAGTGTTACGGGACCTTCGAAGCCGTTCGAGGAATAGATTTTCGGGTCGAAAAGGGCGAGGTCTTCGCATTGCTCGGTCCCAACGGCGCGGGCAAGACCACTACCGTCGAGATCCTCGAGGGACACCGCGACAGAAGCATGGGAGAAGTCAGCGTTCTCGGTCACGATCCCTCTAGTCGCGAACGAACCTTCAAGCGGCGGGTAGGAATCGTCTTGCAGGAAACCGGCGTGGAGCCGTTCCTCAATGTCGAGGAAGTCATCGAACTGCACCGTGGCTACTACCCGGAGTCGCGCCCGCTCGACGAGGTCATCGAGGTCGTCGGTCTTCAGGACAAACGTAGCGAGAGGGTAAGGCGACTTTCCGGGGGGCAGCAGCGACGACTGGATGTCGCGGTCGGCCTTGCCGGTGATCCCGAGCTTCTATTTCTCGACGAGCCGACCACCGGGTTCGATCCATCCGCTCGTCGCAACGCGTGGCAAATGGTCAAGAACCTGCAGGACCTCGGCAAGACCGTGTTCCTCACGACGCACTACATGGACGAGGCCGAGCACCTCGCCGACAGGGTCGCGGTGATCGTGGGGGGCGAGATCGTCGCCGAGGGCGCACCGCGCGAACTCGCAGGACGGGCCGTCGCCGGAACCGCGGTGTCTTTCATGCTTCCACCCGGCGCCCCTTCGCTGCCCCCAGAGCTCGGCGGTTCGTTTACGGCAAGTAACGCAACCATGAGCTGTCAGACCAAGCAGCCGGCGCGACTGCTGCACGACCTCACCGCATGGGCTCTCGACCACGACGTCGAGCTGATCGCCCTCAACGTCTCACAACCGACGCTGGAAGATGTGTTTCTCGAGCTGACTGGCGGTGAAGTGTCTACGGGTTCTGAGGAGGGGAGCACCGAACAAAGCAATCGTCGGAGACGCAGGGCCGGTAGATGAACGACCTCTCCCTCGGGCTTCGACAGGCTCGCTTCGAGAACAAGGCCTTCTGGCGTAACCCAGCGGCCGCCTTCTTCACCTTTGCGTTTCCTCTCATGTTCCTCTTCATCTTCACAACGATCTTTGGCAACGACACCTCGACCACTCCAACCGGAGAAGAGGTCAGCAACTCCACCTACTACGTCCCTGCGATCTTGGCGTTCTCTGTCATCAACGCCTGCTACACCAACATCGCGATCAGCACAGCCTTCTCACGGGACCAGGGAATCTTGAAGCGAGTTAGGGGCACGCCGCTGCCGGCCTGGTCCTACCTCTTGGGCAGGGTTCTTCACGCGACCGTCATCATGCTGGTCCTCGTCGTGATCGTGGCCGCCTTCGGGGTCCTCGCCTACGACATCGATCTCCCGACCGGCACACTCTTGCCCTTCCTCGTGACGTTGGCGGTCGGGGCGGCGGCGTTTAGCGCCCTTGGACTGGCCGTCACGGCGATCATCCCCAACGCGGAGGCGTCTCCTGCCATCGTGAACGCATCGATCCTGCCGCTGCTCTTCATCTCCGGCGTGTTCATACCCACCGACGCGGCGCCTGCGTGGCTCACCAGGCTCGCCGACGTCTTCCCCATCAAGCACTACGCCGATGCCATATTCGCGTCGTTCCTCGGAAGCGGCTCGGGCTGGCGCGGCACCGATCTCTTGATCGTCGCCGCCTGGGGCGTGGGCGGATTGCTGCTTGCCCTCAAGTTCTTTACCTGGGAGCCTCGCCGCTAAGTCCCGCTTGTTGTTCTTTCTGAGCAGACTTGCGGTTTCCGGAATCAAGGTCACAAAGAAGCTCGCGGGACCGAACTCGATAGGTTCGCAGCGGTCTCGACCAGAGCGCAACCAGCCCGGTGCCCACCAGGCATGCAAGACCGCCGTAGACGATCGAGGGCCCCGCCCCCACGAGACTTGCGAGCGCGCCGGCTTCGACGTCTCCCAAGCGAGGCCCGCCGGTTACGACCATGAGATTGAGGGCCTGCGTCCTGCCTCGTAGGGGCTCCGGTGTTGCCTCGAGCAGCATCGTTCCCCGAAACACCGCGCTGACGACGTCGGCGGCCCCGGCGAGTGCAAGGAAGATGAGAGTGAGAGCCAGCGAGAACAACGAGAGACCCGCGAGTGTGATCGCCAGGCCCCATACGGTGACTGCCAGTAGCACGGCCATCCCTTGACCTTTGACCCTTCCGACCCACCCCGTCGTCAGTGCGCCGATCAAGGCTCCCGCCGACACCGCGGCGTACAGAAGTCCCAACCCTGAGGGACCCACATCGAAGGTTTCCTCTGCTAGAACCGGGAACACGGCCCGCGGCATTCCGAAGATCATCGCCACTAGATCGATGACGAAAATCGACATGATCAATGGCGTCTTCCATGCGAATGCAAGGCCCGCTTTGACGGCGGCCACTCCGAGCGCTCCGGCGGCTTCTCCTCGGCGAGTCGTCGTCGACGGGACCCACCAGAGGGCCACCAGCGCCGCCACGAAAGTCAGCGCGTCGAGCGCGTAGACCCACGAGACCTCACCAAGAGCGCCGATCAACACCCCTCCGACCGCAGGACCGGCTATGTGGGTCACATGGAACTCGACCTGCATCAACGCCATCGCGGCGCTCAACTGTTCAGGGGCCACGAGGCTCGGCACCATCGCGCTCCGCGCCGGACGGCCCACCGCGCTGAGGGCACCCCCAACGCCGGTCAGCACATAGATCACCACGACCGACGGCCGCTCCCCGAATGACACCGCCGCGAGCGCGGCCGAATCGACGATGAGGAGCACCTCCGCGAGCGCCATGATCCTGCGCCGGTCAGTCGCGTCTGCGAGCGCCCCGCCCACGAGCGAGAAGACGATCAAGGGGACGACCTCGACGAGCCCGATCAGGCCGACCGCGAGTGGCGAGCGCGTGAGCTGAAAGACCTGAAAGGGCACCGCGACGTAGCGCATTTGGGTGCCGAACAGCGAAACCATCTGTCCGAGCCACAGCGCTCGGTAGGGCACCGAGTCCCTGAGCGGAGAGATGTCGAGCGCGATCGCACGCGCCCGACCGAACCGCCGCCCCACTTACCTACAAGGAGTTAGTAGACGATGGACGAGTACTTCTGGAGCTTCTCCCGGCGGTGTACCGCATCGATCGTTCGCACCGTCCCCGAGCGCGATCTCATGACGATTGATTGCGTGATCGCGCTGCGTTGCCGGTAGCGGACGCCCCGCAAGAGGTCACCGTCGGTGAGTCCCGTCGCCGCAAAAAAGACGTCCTCCCCCGACACGAGGTCGTCGGTCGTTAGAACCCGGTCGAGGTCGTAACCCTGGTCGATCGCACGGCGTCTCTCGTCTTCGTTGCGCGGCCACAGCCGCCCCTGAATCACTCCTCCGAGGCACTTCAAGGCCGCCGCGGCAACGACCCCCTCCGGAGTGCCGCCTATGCCCATCAAGAGGTCGACGCCCGTTCCGTCACGCGCCGCGGAAATCGCACCGGCAACGTCACCGTCGGTGATGAACTTCACCCGCGCTCCGGCCTCTCGGACTTCGTTGACGAGTTGCTTGTGGCGATCCCGATCGAGGATCTCGACCGTCAGGTCGGAGACATCGGTGTCCTTCACCTTTGCGACCCGGCGCAGGTTTTCCTCCACGCCGGCGTCGAGATCCAGGACATCGCGTGCCTCCTCCCCCGCCACGAGCTTGTCCATGTACAGACAAGGACCGGGGTCGAACATCGTTCCGCGCTCGGCGATGGCCACGACGGAAAGCGCGCCGTTCATCCCCTTGGAGGTAAGAGTGGTGCCGTCGATGGGATCGACCGCGATGTCGGTGAGAGGCCCCTCGCCGCTCCCGAGCTTCTCGCCCCGGTAGAGCATCGGCGCCTCGTCCTTCTCACCCTCGCCGATGACCACCACGCCGTCCATCGGGATGGTGTCCATCATCAGCCTCATGGCGTCGACCGCCGCCTGATCGGCGGCCTCCTTGTCGCCCCTGCCCATCCATCTCGCCCCGGCCAAGGCTGCAGCCTCGGTGACTCGAACGAGCTCAACTGCGAGGTTGCGGTCGGGAGCCCCCTTGTTGCCTCCCGCGTCGGGCATAGTTTGCCTCCTGATGGCGACGATTGAGCCCCAGAGTATCGGGAAGACCTGACCCATGCCGAGACTTAGACGAGTCGACTGTTCGGGGCCGGGCATCCGCCGCCGCCGAAGAGGGAAGGGGTTCGAGTACCTGGACCTCCGCGGGCGGCGGATCGAAGACCCCGAGACACTCGCGCGCATCCGCACACTGGCGATCCCGCCTGCCTGGAGAGACGTGTGGATCTGCCACGACAGCCGGGGCCACTTGCAGGCGGTCGGCATGGATGCTGCAGGCCGCAAGCAATACCTCTATCACGAGCAATGGAGAACCAGGCGGGACCAGCAGAAGTTCGATCACATGGTCGAGTTCGCACGAGCGCTGCCACAGATGAGGCGAGCCATCGCCGAGGCCCTCGAGCAGGAAGGCTACGGGCGCGACCGGATCCTGGCGTGCGCCACGCGCCTCCTGGACCGGGGCTTCTTCCGGATTGGAAGCGAGGGCTACGCCGAGCAGAACCAGACCTACGGGCTTGCGACCATGCACAAACGCCACGTGAGGCTCGACGAAGGGGTCATCAGCTTCGATTACGTTGCCAAGAGCGGCAAGCGACGCGTCTTCGAACTCGTCGACCCCGGGGTCTACGACATCCTCGTAACCCTCAAAAAGCGACGCCCGGGGGGGTCGGAACTGCTCGCCTACAAGAATGGAAGGACTTGGACCGACGTCAAATCCGCGGACATCAACGATTTCATCAGGCAAGTTACGGGGGGCGACTACACCGCCAAGGACTTCCGCACGTGGAACGCGACGGTGCTGGCCTCGGTGGCGCTGGCCGTCTCCGGAGAGGCCGCCAAGTCACAAACTGCCCGCAAGCGCGCCATCACACGAGCAGTCAAGGAGGTCGCGGACTACATGGGGAACACCCCGGTCGTCTGCAGAGCCTCCTATATCGACCCCCGCGTGTTCGACCGCTACCGATCCCGCTGGACGATCTACCCGGTGCTCGGGCGCCTCGGCGAGGGCGCAAGTTTCGGAGACCTTTCGACGCAGGGCCCCATCGAGGAGGCGGTGCTGGACCTAATCGAGGGGAACCGGGAGTCGCCGGCCATAGAAAAGATCGCCTGAAGCGCTTAGTTGTCTTCTTTGGTTGCGTCCGGATTGGGTGCCGGGCTGGGCGTGGCCCCCGGAAGCGCGGAGGTGTCGAACGGGTCTTCCGAAGTGTTAGGGCACTCGGCCCCCGGCTCGGGGCCCTTTGCTCTGAAGGTGTCGATGTACTCGCGCACGGCCGGGCGGTCGAGGGACTCGAGCGGCATGCGCTCACCCCACGACGTCACGTAGATCGGCTGGTCCATCCCTTCGTAGGGGGCCGAGATGGTCTCGCCGTCGTAGCTCCCGGCGATTTCCTCGCTCGCCTCGATCGTGGCGGCGTCGACCTGTGCGGGGTCGTAGAGGATCGCAACCGCGCCGTGCTCCAGCGAGTGGACGTAGGTCTCGTCGGGGATCTGCTCGCTGTGGATGCCGCAGGGGGCGACACTCGGCGAGTGCTGCCCCGCAACGGGGGGCGTCTCCTCGTAGGGGACCGGGTTGTTGGTGTGCTGGTTGACACCTCCCTCGGGGAACGTCTCGATCGTGTGGCCGGCAATCGCATCCGGGGTTGACCCGCGAAGGAAGATGAACCAGAAGGCGGCGACCGCCAAGGCCGACAGCAGGGCGATCCGAACGAGTCTCTCCCGTCGCTCTCGTCTCCGCTGCGCCGCCAGCGCCCTCGCCTTCTCTGCTCGGCGGGCCTCGAGGCGTTCGCGCCTTCTTTCATTGGGATCGACCCCAGGCGTCCCCGGCCTCTTCTTCGCCTTTTTCTTCGCCATGGGGGTGGAGGCTATCTTGCTGGCGTGGATTCAGAGGTGTGGACGACGGTTCTGGCGGCGGCGCTCGTCACAAACGCAATCATCGGGGTCGCCTACAGGGTTTACCGACTGCACAGGGGCGGCCCCAAGGCCGACGTGGTGGGCCAGGCGATCCTCGGCGCCCTCCTCCTCGGTCTAGCAGTAGCGCTTGCCCTTGGCGCCGACTGGCCCCGGTGGCCGGCCCTCGGCTATGGGCTTCTCTTCGGGTTGGTGGTGATGCCGCTGTGGGTTCTCGCGGTCCTTATTCCTCTGCGACCCGGCCCCCTCGACTACGCCTTCACCGCCTTCTACTGGGGCGCCCTGGCAGTGATCGTGATCGCGTCCCTGGCCGCCTAGAGATATGTGCGTTCAGTGGACGTCAGCACACCGAAACGGGGGGTAGACGTCCGCTGGACGCACCAGGGTGGGAGCGGTGCCCGCGGAAACCGGTCAGGCGCGCTCCGCCAGGAGCCCCCAGTCGCCCAGGCGCCTGGCGAAGTCCTCCGCCGAGGTTTGATACAGGAGGGCGAGCGACATGAGATCGTCCTCTCGGATGGTGAGCACCCTGCCGTTGTAGTCGCCACGCCTTATCTGAATGGCAGACATGAACCTGGACAGAGGGTCGCGATCTCGAGCCGGAAGCTTCTCGAGCCCTGCCAGATCGAGCACCACCCGCCTCCTGGCGTCGACCCCGGTCCCTCCCGGCAGCCCCTCCTCCGGGAGAATCTCCGAGATGGGCACGTCGTAGAACTCTGCGAGCTCGGCGAGGCGCCCAACCGTCACGTTGCGGTCGCCCCGTTCGTAGGCCCCCACGACCGCCGCCTTCCACTTGCCCTTTGAGTCCAGCTGGACGTCCTGAAGTGACATCCCCTTTTGCTGGCGGATGCGCCGGAGCCTGCTGCCCAAAGCCTTTGCGTAGTCGCGAGCCTGCACCCGCTGCCTGCCTTTCCGTCGCTCGCGGTATGCGGGCGACCACCTCTGCTCGCGTTCACTTCGACGCAGAGAGTCAACTTCCTGCGGCCCTGCGGAACTAATCGCTACAGAGAGTGTTCGCTCTGCTGCGGTCGGGCCCCATAGAATCGGCTCATGAGACCTATCTGGAAGGGTGCCATAACCTTCGGCTTGATCAGCATCCCCGTGCGGCTTTACTCCGCGGTTCAGGAGAAGGGCCTCAAGTTCCACTTGCTCCACGACGACGACGGGGGCCGGATCAAGTACCAGCGGACCTGCAGCAAGTGCGGCAAAGAGGTCAACTGGGACGACATCATCAAGGGCTACGAATACTCAAAAGACCACTACGTCACCTTCAGCGAGGAGGACCTCGAGGCCCTCGACGTCGACTCGATCAAGGCCATCGACGTGGTCTCCTTCGTGCCGCTCGAGGACATCGACCCCATCTACTTCAACAAGACTTATTTCGTCGCCCCGGACGCCTCCGGGATCAAGGCCTACAAGCTGCTGGCAGACGCGCTGGGGGCCGAGGGTCAGGTCGGCGTGGCCAAGGTAGCGCTCAGGGACAAAGAGCACCTCGCCACAATCCGGCTCAAGGACGGCATGTTCGTGCTCGAGACCATGCACTGGCCAGATGAGATCCGTGCGGCGGAGTTCGAAGAGCTCGACAAGAAAGTGGACGTGCGGGACAACGAGGTCAAGATGGCTCGCCAGCTGATCCAGCAGCTTTCGGGGACGTTCAACCCCGACGAGTTTCAGGATGAATATCGAAAAAAGCTCGAAGAGCTTGCTCAGCAAAAGATCGAGGGTCAGGAGGTCACCGTCTCTGCCGAGCCGGATGCCGAGCCAACCAAGGTCGTCGATCTCATGGAGGCTCTGAAGGCGTCGGTAGCAGAGGCCAAGAAGAAAAGGGAGGATGGCTCTTCCTCCGGATCAAAGAAGAAGACTGCAGGGCGCAAGGCCTCGACCGGCTAGTGGCGTCACCGGTCTCCCAAAGGAGAGTGCCCTGGACACGGTCTCGCTGAGGCTCCCCGCCTCTCCCGAATACCTACAAGTCATCAGATTGGTCTCGACCGGCCTTGCGGCGGGACTTGCATTCACTCTCGAGGACATCGACGACCTAAAGATCGCCGTGGACGAGCTCACTGCCTACTTAACGGGGCCGCAAGGCCGAGAGGGAATCCTCGAGCTCGCCTTTACCGTGCACGACGACCGCATCGAGATAACCGGCCGGGGAAGCTTGAGCGGCGTCGCCAAGGTCCGCACGGAACTCACCCAGTTCTCCCGCATGATCCTCGAGACCGTCGCAGACGAGTCCTCGCTCCAGCAGAAGGATGGATCACCGACGTTCAAGATCGTCAAGAGGAAGAGCTCGTGAGCGAGAAAGTCATGCTCGACCGAGCTGAGGTCCGGGACCTCTTTAGCATTTACAGGGCTTCGGAGGACGAGAGCGAACGGACCGAGCTTCGAGCAAAGCTAGTCGATCAATACATTGGTCTTGTCGAGTTCCTCGCGCGCCGATTTCGCAACAGAGGAGAGCCTCTGGAGGATCTGGTGCAAGTGGGGACCATAGGATTGCTCAAGGCGATCGACCGTTTCGATCTCGAGCGTGAGGTCGAGTTCTCGACCTACGCCACGCCGACGGTGGTCGGCGAGCTCAAGCGTCACTTCCGCGACAAGGGATGGGCGGTAAGGGTTCCCCGGAGGCTGCAAGAGCTCCACCTCGAGCTCAGCAAGACAGTTAGCAACCTCGGGCAGGAGCTGGGCAGGTCGCCGACGGTCGCCGAGATCGCAAAGTCCGCCGGCACGACCGAGGAGTCGGTGCTCGAGGGCCTCGAGATCGCCCAGGCCTACAACTTCACCTCGCTCGACGCGCCTATCGACTCCGACGACGCCGGATCGACGTCCTTCGCCGATCAGCTGGGGGCCGAGGACGATCAGCTGGAGAACCTCGAGTACCGCGCCGCGCTGGCCCCCGAGATGGCGAAGCTGCCGGAGCGAGAAAGAGAGATCCTGTATCTCCGTTTCTTCAAGGGTTTGACCCAAAGTGAGATCGCGGACCGCCTGGGGATCTCTCAGATGCACGTCTCGAGGCTCTTGAACAGGACCCTCATCCGCCTGCGAGAAGCACTCAGGGAGGACTGACCATGGGCCGAAAACAACTCTATGTTCACGTGCACGAACGCAAGATCGCGCGCGGCCGCTGTAGTGGCCGGCGGGTTGTTGCTTTGCACCGCCTGCGCTCTCGATCCCGTCGACCTCGAAGCGGAGCGTCGCCTACCGCTTAGAACGTCGATGGTCGCGGCGGACGGAAGCCTCTTGGTCCGCCTCTACAAGCAAAACCGCTCCCTCGTCCGCTACGGCGACATCCCGTCCGTGCTCGTCGATGCGGTGGTTGCTACAGAAGATGCTCGCTTCTTCGAGCACGAGGGGTACGACCTCAAATCGATTGCTCGCGCGGCCTTGGCCAACCTCGAAGAGGGCGACACCGTGCAGGGCGGAAGCACGATCACCCAGCAGTACGTCAAGAACACTTTTTTTAGGCACCCCGACAGGTCGTTCGAGCGCAAGGCCCGGGAGCTGCGGCTGGCGATGGAGGTCGAGGATCGCTACTCCAAACAGGAGATCCTGGAGCGCTACCTCAACACGATTTACTTTGGCGACGGCGCGTACGGCATAAAGGCCGCCGCGGAGACCTACTTTGGACACGGGCTGACGCGGATGACGCTGCCCCAGGCAGCGTTGCTCGCCGCGTTGATCAAGGCCCCCGCTGTCTACGACCCCCGCGACCATCCCGCTACAGCAAGGCTCCGCCGCAACTACGTCCTGAAGCGCATGGCCAAGCTCGACGTCATCGCCCCCGCACAACTGAAAAGGGCTCGGCGGGCCCCTCTTGGGATCACGCTCGATCCCCCGAAGCCCACCGCCCGGCAGCCCTACTTCGTCGAAGCAGTCAAGCAAGAGGTGTTGTCCGACCGGCGCCTGGGGACCACCGAGCAAGAGCGAGCCCGAGCCCTCTTCAGAGGGGGCCTGCGTGTCACCACCACGCTCGAGCCGCGCCTTCAGCGTGCGGCGGAACGCTCCATCTCGGCGATCCTCGACCGCCCGGGCGATCCGGCGGCAGCAATGGTTGCAATCAGGCCCCAGACCGGGGCCATCGTGGCAATGGTGGGGGGAAAGAACTGGAGCGCGTCACAGGTCAACCTGGCACTTGGGACCGCGGGGGGAGGCAGCGGGAGACAGCCCGGCTCGGCCTTCAAGCCGATCGTGGCGGCCGCCGCGCTCGAGAATCGAATACTTCTGACTACCCCCTACGAGTCCTCTGAGGTGACCTTCCACTTCGAAGACGGCTCCACCTGGCCCGTCCACAACGCCGAGGGCGGGGGCTCTGGCTTGCTGTCGATCGAGGAAGGCCTGGTTCATTCGGTAAACGGAGTATTCGCCAGGCTGGCGGTAGAGCTTGGGCCGGCGCAGATCACAACGCAGGCCCGGCTGATGGGCGTTCGGTCAAAGCTGCCGAACTATCCATCGATCGCGCTTGGAAGCGCGGAGGTCTCGGTGTTGGACATGGGAGCTGCCTACGCGACGCTTGCCAACGGTGGGGTTGCGGTCGAGCCCACGACCATAAGAGAGGTCCGGCTCCCCGACGGCGAAGTCCTGAAAGCGGATCAGAAGGTCCAGCAGGGGGCTTTGTCACCCGGTAACGCCTATCTGGTGACCAAGGCGCTCGAGCAGGTGATCAAACGTGGGACGGGTGCCGCGGCGGCGATAGGGCGGCCGGCAGCAGGTAAGACAGGGACCACGAACGACTACTCAGACGCTTGGTTCGTCGGCTACACCCCCGACTTGGTCGCAGCGGTGTGGGTGGGATACCCCCAAGGGCGCGTCCCGATGACCGCGGTCCACGGGATCAGGGTGCAAGGGGGCACTTTCCCCGCGCAGATCTGGAGGAGCTTCATGGTCGAAGCACTGGAGAACGAGCCGGTGCGCGGCTTCAACGTCCCCGCCGGCGACCTCGTCACGGTCGAGATCGACCCCGCCTCCGGCCTGCTGGCGGCCTCCTGGTGTCCCGGCGAGCCGCAGACCATGCTCCGCCAGCTGGTTCCGAGTGAGACATGCCCGCTTCCCCCTGCCCCCACCCCCACACCCGCGGCGAGCCCCATGCCGCTCCCAACTTCGACCCGTGACATCAAGGCCGATCGGTCCGACAATCGTGAGACCACGTCCCGAGGAGTCGGTGCGCCGTCGCCCAGCCCGGAGCCGCCGGCCGAGACCACTCGCCGACCCTCCCCCCAGCCGAAGCCGACGCCGGAGCCGTCCCCGACTAAGTCAGGGGGGCGGTCGAGGGAACCCTGATCTCGGCCCTCGTCCCGCCTCGCGAGCTTCTCGAAAAGGTTCCCCCTAGTTCCCCGACCAGAGACTGCACGATCTGGAGACCGAGGCGGGATCCTTTGGGGTCGTCCCCTGAGATACCGATACCGTCGTCCCACACGACGACCACGACATCGTCGCCCTCTCTTGACAACTCCACGCCGATGGTTCCACAGCCTCCGTCCGGAAACGCATGCTCGATTGCGTTTTGCAGCAGCTCCGTGACGGATACGGCAAGTGGAGTCGCCAGGTCCGCCGCGAGGGGCCCGGTGGCGCCGGCTACCTTGATGTCGATCTGGTTTTCCGGCAGGATCAGGCCATCGCCGACCATGCGGGTGATGCGACGAACCACATCGCCGAACTCCGCCACGTCCTGCGGCTGCTCTGACAAAGTCTCGTGCACCAACGCGATCGAGCTGACTCGCATCACGCTCTCTTGAAGCGCCGCCTTAGCATCATCTGAAGCCCGGCGACCTTGCAGTCTGAGCAAGCTTGCGATGGTCTGGAGGTTGTTCTTGACACGATGGTGGACCTCTCGGATGGTGGCGTCCTTGACCGAGATGACACGGTCCTTCTGTCTCAGCTCGCTGACGTCCCGAGCAAGAGCCATGGCACCGGTTGATATCCCGCCTTCGATAAAAGGCAACAGACGCAGGCTGACGCAGGTGTCTCTTTTGACGAGCTCACCGTCCATTGGAATGCCGGCCTCGATTGCTCGACGGGCTGGCGTTTGCCCGACGCCAAGGTCGTCGAGCAAGCGACCGAGGATGTTGTGCTGCACGCCAAGGCGGCGGATCGACGAAAGGGCGTTGGGCGAGGCCCATGTGACCCGTCCGGCAGCATCCAGCACCAATAGACCGTCCCCCACGCGCGGCCATTCGTGCATGGACTCGCCCCCTCGGTAGGGAAAGGTGCCCGCACAGATCATCGCCGACACCCGGGCCGCAAGATCGAGATAGACCTGTTCGAGCCGGCCGGGACGGCGCGAGGTGGCCGGGCTGCCCTCCTTGACCACGACGGCGATGACTCTGCCGTCGTGCTTCACTGGAACCGCATCCATCTGAATGGGGATGCCGTCCACCAGCACCGGGTCGTCCTGCGACCAGATCTTCGCTTCCCTGAAGGCTCGCTCCACTATCGGTTGCTCGGGCTGCCCGACGCGCATCCCCACCATGTCCTGGGGATAGAGCGTCTGAGAGGTGAAGGGGCGCAGCTGCGCACAGATCTCGAACAGCTCTTGACCCGCGACGGGCACGTAAAGGAGCAGATCGGAGAACGACAGGTCGGCGAGAACCTGCCACGATGAGCAGAGGAAACGAAGGTGCTCGATCTGCGCCCCCGATAGATCGGTGACTCTCTCGATCCGCTCGCCCACCGTCGCCATCGCACGATCGTACGGCCCCCCGTCGACGATTAGGGTTGCGCCACCGACGAGCAAAGGAGTCACGTGCGCATCGCGATTCTCTCCGACATCCATGGGAACCTTCCGGCGCTGGAAGCGGTGACCACAGACCTCGAGGCTCAGGACCCCGACGAGGTGTGGTGCGGGGGCGACCTGGGATGGGCCGGCCCGTGGGCATCTGAGTGCATCGATCGAGTACGGGCCGCCGGCTGGCCGACGGTCAAGGGCAACACCGACGTCTGGATCACTGGGGATCCCCAGACGGTCGAGTCGGAGGAAGAGCGCAAAGAATACCGGAGCATCGCGGCCCAACACGACGTGTCCGAAGACGACGCCTCGTGGCTCATAAACCTGCCCCTTGCTCACGCGGGAACCGGTTCCATACTGCTGGTTCATGGAACGCCCGAGTCACCCTTTGTCGGACCCGGTCCCGACGATCTCGCCAGCGAGTTCCGTGCTTACGAAGCGCAGGCATCGATAGTCGTCTACGGGCACGTCCACAGAGCCTTCACTCGGCGATTGGCGGACGGCACCATCGTGTGCAACACCGGCTCGGTCGGTCTCCCCATGGATCAAGAGACGGCGTCTTACCTCCTCATCGACCGAGTGGGTTCGGACGTCACCCTGTACCACCGGCGGGTCAGCTTCGACCGCAAGCGGGTCCTCGAAGAGGCCCATCGTATCGGGGGCCCGTTGGCGGCGAAGCTCGTTGGGATGCTTGGAGCGGCGTGATGCAGGAGAAGATCTACTCGGTCCAAGAAGCAAATGACCTGCTACCCCACGTGGCGCCCGCGTTGGTCGAGCTCAGGGACAAGTTCGAAGAAGCTACGAAGATACGGGTAGCAGTAGCTCGGGCGGCGTCGACCAACGGTGGATCACCAGAACGCGAGCAGTGGTCGCAGACGCTTGCGCGAGTTACCGAGCTATTGGAGCGGCTGCAGGGCTGGCAGATCGAGCTGCGAGACATCTCCTCTGGCCTGGTGGACTTCCCCGCGGTCATCGAGGGCCAGCCGGCGTGGCTGTGCTGGCGCTTGGGGGAGCTCGAGGTGGCCCACTGGCACCCTAAAGATGAGGGCCTTGCAGGACGCCGCCCGCTCTAGCTCGATTGCCAACACTCCCAGGCCCCGCTTGGCCGATAACGGAGGCCGCTGCACCCCGCCGGCTCACTCGCTACTTGGAGAAGTCGCTTCCCATCTCGTCGGGGCCCCCTGTAACGAGGCCGACGAAGTTGCCGGCGGGGTCCTCGAAGTGCGCCACTGTGGGGCCGCCGGGTACCTCCATCGGAGGGTTGATCGTCTTGCCGCCAAGGCTCTCGATGTCCTTCAAAGCGGCTTCGATGTCCTCGACCCACACGTACCACGTGAGGTGTTGCCCGCTGCCTTCGGGGGGCGCCTGCCCGATGCCACCGTTGATGCCCTCGCCACCGTTGTCCACGACGCCGTAGCCCATCGGGTTGTCGGCATTGATCTTCCACCCGAACGCGTCGCCATAGAACTTGATGAGCGCGGGTCCGTCGGGACCTATCGCCTCGAAGTGAACCACCGGATTCGGCATGCCAGCTCCTTTCGTGACTTGGATCTTCTAACTATTACCCCGTCTCGGCCAGGCGGCCAGGCGCCGCCGGATCCACTCTTTAGACGGGGGGCGGGGACAGAACTAATCGGTCGCCACAGCCACTGGGTCAGAGGGCTCGATCGCTAGCGGCGTTTGAAGCGGGGAGCCCTCTTGTCCTCCATCGCCCGAAGCCCCTCGGACAGGTCTTCGCTGGCGTACGCCTCGGCAACCAGCGCGTCGATTCCAAGAGCACCCTGCGGATCCCCGGTCCGCGCTGCGCCGGTGCTCGAGAGGAACTGCACCGCAGCCTTTGCGCCCTGCACGGCCAGGGGGGCCAGGGCGGCAAGCTCCGTGGCAAAGGAGGCGACCGCCGATTCCAGCTCGTCCTGCGGCACGTTGGCGGTGACGAGCCCCACGTCCTTGGCCTCCTCACCCGTGAACATGCGAGCCGTCATGAGCACCTCTTTGGCTACCGCCACGCCGACGAGCGCTAGCAAACGCTCGACGTTCTCGAGGTTGACCACCACGCCGAGGCGTGCCGCCGGGATCCCGATCCGGGCCGCCGTTGCAGCTATGCGAAAGTCGCAGACCGACGCGAGTTGGAACCCGCCGCCCAAAGCAGCGCCGTGAATGGCGGCGATGGTGGGGAGACGAACGCGTGAGACCGCCTCGAGCATCGACTCGAACCGGGGAAGAAAACGGCCCCCCTCCGGAGCGGAGACCAGAGAGAAGTCGGCACCCGAGCAGAACACTGGCCCTTTTCCTCTGAGCACCAGGACCCGGGCTTCGGGGTCCTCATCAATCCTCTTTACTGCGTCGGCGATGGCGTCGCACAGTTCGATCGAGAGAGCGTTGCGGGCCTCGGGGCGGTTCAGCGCCACCTCGAAGACGCCACCGGATCGGGAGACCTCGACCAACTTGCTGATGCCATTGGTCAATCGATCACCGCAATGACGTCGCCTTCTTGCACGAGTCCCCCCTCGACGACGTTCAGTTGAACGATCGTCCCACTTGAAACTGCCTCTACCGGGATCTCCATCTTCATCGACTCGAGAATGCAGATGGCGTCCCCTTCTTTCACCGCGTCGCCCGCGGACACCATGACCTTCCACACATTCGCCACCATCTCGGCGACCACGTCATCGCTCACGTCGCCACCTCTGTCCCCCATGCATACAGGCAGTTGCGATCGGGTGGATCCGGCAAAGACAACAGCGCGCGGGCTTCGGCAGGAGATGCGACGCGCCGTCCCGCAAGCTCGACGATGCGCGCCGCGGCCGCGATGAGATCGCCATTCGAAGAGGCCATGTCTCCAGAAGGCAAGTAGAAATTGTCCTCCAGTCCGACACGCACGTTCCCACCGAGCGCGGTCGCCGCGGCGACGAGCCTCCATTGCTCTCTGCTGATGGCTATGACTTCCCAGGTGCTCCGGTCGGGCAGCAGGCTCGCCATGTGTCCGAGGGTTCGCGTCTCCGGAGGCGCTCCGCCGAGCACCCCCAAGATCAACGAGAACTGAGTCGGGGGCTCCAACAATCCCATCTCCAGCAACGGCATAACGCTTCGGATGTGACCGGTGTCGAAGCATTCGCATTCCGGCTTCACCTTCATGGACCTCATCTGCTCGACAAAGTAGATGATGTCCGAGAAGGGGTTCGAGAAGACGAAGTCGAAGACGAAGGCCTTCCTCTTCGAGGAGTACTTGGCATAGTTCATCGAACCCATGTTGAGCGCGCCGAGTTCGGGACGCAGGGCCGCGATGTGATGGACTCGCTGCTCGATTGGGATCCCTACCGCGCCGGTCGAGTAATTGACGATCAGATCAGGCGCTGCATCGAGGATCGCTCGCGTGATTGCGCAGTACTCCTGGATTCGAAAGCTCGGTCGTCCATCCGGATATCGGGCATGGATGTGAACAACGGAGGCGCCCGCATCAAACGCTCTGCTGGCTTCTGCTGCGTAGTCCTCAGGTGTATATGGAATCCCCGGACATTGGTCCCGGTTGGCTGCCACCCCACTGAGCGCGCAGGTGATCACGCAGGGGTCCATGGGCAGAACCTAACAACCGGGGACGGACCCCGCCCTCAGTAGGGGCTCTCGTCTATCCTGCCCCGGTGAGCGTGACCATCGTCGAGCATCCCCTCGCGGCTCATTTCATGCTTGTTCTTCGGGACCGCACAACCTCTCCCGCGACGTTTCGCACGGTTACCAAGAAGCTAACGACTCTCTTGATGCTGGAGGCTACAAAGGACCTGTCGACAAGAGCAACAAGCGTAAGGACGCCCCTGGAGGAGACCACGGGCCGCTCGCTCGCGGCACCCATCGTTGCCGTCCCCATACTGAGGGCAGGCCTCGGCATGCTCGACTCGGTGGTCGAGCTCTTCCCCGAAGTAAGAGTCGGTTACATCGGCCTCGAGCGCGACGAGGCGACCTTCCAGGCTTCGGAGTACTACGCCAAGCTGCCTGTGCTGCACGACGCGAGGACCTTCGTACTAGACCCGATGCTTGCTACGGGGGGATCTGCAAGCGCCGCAATCGAGTCGGTCAAGCAAGCGGGAGCCGCCTCGGTGCGCATGGTCTCCGTGGTGGCCGCGCCCGAAGGCATCGACATCCTGCAGAGGGATCATCCCGATGTCGACATCATCGCCGGCGCTCGCGATCGAGAGCTCAACGACAACGCTTACATCCTTCCGGGCCTCGGCGACTTCGGCGATCGCCTCTTCGGCACGCAGGCCTGAGCTCGTTCTATGTTGCATGGGCCTCACTATGTTTGCCGAATGACACATAGAAGGCCGCAAGAGGCTAGTTGAAGACTGCATTACTCCGGCGCAACAGTGTCTTTCGCCATCTGTGGCTTGCGCGCGCCGTTTCGTTCGTGGGAGACGGGATCGCTCTTCTAGCGCTCCTGTTGCTCGTGAAGGAAAGGCGGGAGTCTGGAGTCGCCGTAGCAGGCTTGCTCCTTGCTCAGTCTCTGCCCCGCTTGCTCGGCCCCCTCCTCGGCGCGCTGGCCGATCGCATCGAGCAGCGACGGCTGATGATCGCGTGCAACATAGGGCAGGCGGCCCTGTTCGGCGCCATAGCTTTGTTCTTGCCATCATTCGTAGTGATGCTGCTGCTGGTAGCCGGCGCATCGATTCTCGAGACGACCTTTTTGCCCGCAGGACGAAGCGCCGTTCCCTCTCTCGTCGACCATGAGGACCTTCTCGCCGCCAACACGTGGTTGGGCATGGCTCTCAATCTTCAGATCGCAGCGGGGCCTGTACTCGGTGGCTTCCTGGTTTCGATCGCCGGATTCAGAGGGGCTCTTGCCGTCAATGCGTTCAGCTTCCTCTTTGCTGCCGGGCTGCTGAGCAAGCTGCCGCCACTGGCAGCGCAACGGGATCCAAGTGGCTCCCCCATGGGCTTGCTCCACAGCGTGAGGGCCGGTCTCGCGTTCGCAAGAAGGCATCAAGTAGTCAGGGCCCTCGGCATAACCCTGGTGCTGGGAGTCGCCTTCGCCGGGATGGACAACGTCGCGCTGATCTTTCTGGCTCGCGACGAGTTCCGTTTGGGGCCGGCCGGCGTAGGTCTGCTTACTGCCGCTTTCGGCATCGGAATGGTCGCCGCGTCGCTTGGGCTTCTTCGGTTCAACGTGAGGATTGCTCCCACCACTCTCTTCATCCTCGGATGGGTACTGACGGGATTGGGAGGCCTGTTCACCGGCTTGGCCCCCGTTGCGCTTGCCGCATTTGGCGTTCAAGCGTTGGCGGGAATCGGCAACGGGATCGATAACGTGGCGGTCGATACGCTTGTTCAACAGAATGTCGAGAAACCCATGCTCGGCAGAGTCTTCGGTCTCACCTCGACCGCGGCCTTTCTTGGGAGCGCGGCTGCCTACGCGGTCGGAGGCCTTCTGCTGGAAGCGATCACACCCCGATCGGTTTTCCTGATCGCCGGTGCGGGAAGCCTGCTCGCCGCATTGATAGGTCGATCTCTAATGGCTCGTTGACCTCCCGAGCGACTACCGCTCTTCGACCGGTCGCAGGGCTTCGCTGCTTCCGAGAAGGACGAGTAGGTCGCCGGGTTCAAGCCGAAGCTGTCGATCGGGATTGCTGACTATCTCTCCGCCCCGGCGACAGACGGCTAGGGGCGTGCTGTCGCCGGAGACCTCGGCCAGGGTGCGGCCTACGAGCTCGGAATCGGGCTCGACCTGCAACTCCTCCAATCTGAGGGCCGGTGCATCTCGAGCCGTTACTTCGACGTAGTCCACGACGCGCGGCCTAAGGGATAGAAGCGCCATATGACGACCGCTCGTCACGTAAGGGGAAACGACGCGGTCGGCGCCGGCGCGGTAGAGCCGCTCGGCCGCCGACGCCTCGGACGAGCGGCCCACTATGAATATCTCAGGATTGAGCGATCGTGCCGTGAGGGCGACGAAGACGTTGGATGCGTCGGAGTCCATGGCGCATATGAGCCCTCGGGCCCTCTCGACCCCCGCCGTCTTCAGAACTTCTTCGGACGTCGGATCGTCGATGAGATAGACGACGCCGTCCTCGATCATTTGCTCCTCGAGGTCCTCAAGGATATCGATGACGACGAAGGCCGCCCCCTCGGCCTCGAGCTCTCGGGCGACGGTCCTTCCCACTCGTCCGTAAGCACAGATGATGAAGTGGTCCCTCATGGCACCCAAACGTCGCTGCATCCTTCTTCTCCTACCACGCTCTCCGAGGGCGCCCTCCGCAACCGAGGCGGCGATCAAGGAAAGGGTGACAACGACGAAACTGACGCCCATCAATAGCAAGCTGATGGTGAACACCTCTCCGGAGCTGTCGAGCTGGCGAACTTCTTCGAAGCCGACGCTCGTTAGCGTGATGAGCGTCATGTACAGAGCGTCGAGAAAGGACCAGCGCTCCAACAGCATGTAACCGGCCACGCCATAGGCGATAACGGCGGCAGTCAGAGCGATGAGCCACCTCAGCCTCGCCCAGGGGTTCTCTTGGCGCCGCGCCGCCACTAGACGGGCAGCACTCCGTGCTTGCGCCATGGCCGCTCGACCTTCTTGGTAGCTGAATGAGCGAGGCCCCGAACAATCACCGAGCGAGTATCAGCCGGATCGATAAGGTCGTCGATGAAGGACCACCCGGCCGCGACGTAGGGTGAGATCTGCTCCCGGATCATCGCCACCATGTCGTTGCGAGCTTCGTTGCGTTGGTCCTCGGGCATGGCCTCGAGTTGCTTTCTGAAGATGATGTTGACGGCACCCTCTGGCCCCATGACTGAGATCTCAGCGCTCGGCCACGCAACGATCAGATCCGGTTCATAGGCCCGCCCGTTCATGACGTAATAGCCCGCGCCGTAGCCCTTTCTCATCACAACCGTGACCTTGGGAACCGTCGCCTCGGCCACCGCGAACAGCATCTTGGAACCGTGCCGGATGATCCCTTGCTTCTCCACTGCACTGCCCACAAGGAAGCCTGGACAGTCCATCAAGAAGACCAGAGGGAGGTTGAAGGCGTCGCAGAGCCACACGAAGCGGGCAGCCTTGTCGGCGGCGTTCACGTCGATGGCTCCCCCGAGGACCTTTGGTTGATTGGCAACGATGCCGGTGGGACGGCCGGCAAAACGCGCGAAGCCCGTCACGATGTTCTTGGCCCAGCCCGGTTTCATGGGAAAGAAATCGCCATCGTCGACGAGAGCGGCGATTACCTTGTGAACGTCATAGGCGCGCCGGGGATTGGCCGGCACGACGTCGTAGAGCTCTTCGACTCGCCGATTGCCAGGATCACGAGCCTCCGTCAGTGGTAGCTCGCCGACGTTGGATGAGGGGAAGAACGAGAGGTACTTCTTGATAGCCCCGATGCAGGCGGGGTCGTCGTCCACCTCGAGGTCTGCAACTCCCGAGACCCTGCAATGGACGCTGCTGCCACCCATGTCTTCGGCGGTAACGTCCTCGCCCACGGCCGCTTTCACGAGGTGAGGGCCGGCCAGCGCCATGTTGGAAGTTCCCTTGACCATGGGCACGAAATCCGCAAGGCCGGGGATATAGGCGGTTCCGGCGGCTCCCGGACCCATCATGGCGGCCACTTGCGGCACCACGCCGCTCATGATGACCTGCTCCTTGAAGAGGTCCCCGGTGCGGGCAAACATAGAGCCCGTCGCCTCCTGAATCCGCGCACCCGCCGAGTCGATCAGCCAGACGAGGGGTATGCGTTCACGCAACGCAAGCTCGCGCATTCGGGTGGCCTTCAGCTCGGTCACCATGCCCATGGAGCCCGCCATCACTGTGAAGTCATACGCGATCGCGGCGACCCGGCGGCCATCGACCTCGCCGATCCCCGTGACGACGCCATCTGCAGGTGTGAACTTGCCCTGCATCGAAGGCGACTGCGATTGGTGATGCGCCAGCAGACCAAACTCCATGAAGCTGCCGTTGTCGTACAGCAGCTCGAGTCGCTCTCTCGCCGTCAGCTTGTTGTCTGAGTGCTGGCGCTCGATCCGGGCAGGCCCCCCCATTGCGAAGTGCTTCGCTCGTTTCTCGTTGAGCACCGAGACCTGCTCGCGCAGGTCGGGACCGTCGTACGAATAGCTGACTGCCGCCCGCTCGGAAGAGGGCGCGCTCTCGGTCGCGTCCGGCATCTCTGCCTCCTCGGGCCCTTCGCCGGCGCCGTGCACGCCGATGCTCACCGGGGCCTCGTCCCTTCGAGGCTAGTCGAGGGCTTAGCGGCCCTGCCAATCGGGAGTGCGCTTCTGGAAGAACGCGCTCACGCCTTCGGCCGCGCCGTCACTCTGGAGGCACACCGTGAGCATGCCCGCGAGATACTCGAGCGCGTCCTCGAAGGCCATGTCTTCTGCCCTGTAAAAGGAACGCTTGCCCAGCGCTGCGATCAGAGGGCTCTTGGATGCAATCGAGGAGGTGATCTCTTCGACGGCCGCGTCAAAGAGGTCCGGGCGACCACCCGGTTGACGAACCCCCAACCGGAGGCCTCCTGCGCCGTCATGCGACGACCCGTCAGCATGAGCTCGAGTGTGACCTTGCGGGGCAGATCTCGCTGCATCACCGCGCTCACCATGAACGGCCACAGCCCAAGATCGATCTCCGGAGTGCCCAGTTCGGCGTCGTCGGTGGCAACCACCAGGTCGCAGGCCAGCATGAGCCCAAGGCCGCCGGCAAGGGCGTGGCCGTTGACCCGCGCCACTATCGGGAGCCGGGATTTGCGCATGCGCGCAAACAACTCACCTACTTTCGCTCGTAACCATGCCCATGGAGCCCGCCATCACTGTGAAGTCATACGCGATCGCGGCGACCCGGCGGCCATCGACCTCGCCGATCCCCGTGACGACGCCATCTGCAGGTGTGAACTTGCCCTGCATCGAAGGCGACTGCGATTGGTGATGCGCCAGCAGACCAAACTCCATGAAGCTGCCGTTGTCGTACAGCAGCTCGAGTCGCTCTCTCGCCGTCAGCTTGTTGTCTGAGTGCTGGCGCTCGATCCGGGCAGGCCCCCCCATTGCGAAGTGCTTCGCTCGTTTCTCGTTGAGCACCGAGACCTGCTCGCGCAGGTCGGGACCTCATGCGTTGTCATAACGCCCTGCTGTTGCGTCGATCAACACGACGAGCCGCGACCAACAGGGAGGCGCCGACGATTATGAGCGCAGACGCGACGGCGAGCCACGTGGACCCTATGCCTGTTCTGGACAGACGACTTCCCGCCACTGTCACATGGACTCTAAATGGCCGCCAGCTTGGTAGATCTGTGCCCTCGATTCCTGGTCTTATCACCACGAGATGCCGACCAGGACTTAACAACAGCCTGTGAGAGAATTGGCCGACTGTAGAAGTCTTGCCCACCCTCCCTTGCGCTGACGACACTAGGCCCATCTGCGGCCAGCAGTCTCGGCAACCAGGGTTGTAAACCGGCTCACGTACGAGCAGACCACTCTTCGTCAGTCGGTACCCGACCCCATCCACGCCCACATTCATCGGAATGCCGCCGAGACAGCGACCCTCCAGCCGAACCAACACCGATCCGGACGAAAACAACTGACCCTCAGTCGGCGAGATCAGCGTCACATGACCGCTCCTCCCGCGAGCACAATTCGCTATTTCATGCTGCTCATGGGCGTAAACGGGGCGGAGGCCGCTATGCAGCAAGACCAACACTGCACCCGCTGCTACACCGACGTACGTAAGCAGTGATACAGAGCCGTGCGTTCGAGCGTCCTGAATCAATCTTGAGCGTTCGGACGATGCACAAGGATCAGTCATTAACCTTAATTAAGCGTAGATCCAAACTCGTGACCAGCGTCACTGTGGCCCCTGACACCCTGCTTGCCTTGCCTCAAGACCTGCGCCTCGTCGGACTCAAGATCAGCACGTGACCCGACCAAGATAAAGACAGCCCCTGACGCTTCCGGCGCAGAAAATCTATCACCGGGTGCCCCGATAGCCAGATCAGTCCATAGTCCCTTTCCGTACGATCCAGCTGCCAAAGCCAGGCCAAACAGTTTCGCCGTAGTAGACGACGGTGCGATTTTTCGCTGCGTCCAACGCTGGTCCCGGTTCGACGAAAGACCGTCGTGTCGGCCAAAAAGAACCGTAACGGAGCCGGCATCGTCAACCTTGCGAGTGTCATCGAATGGCGTGCCTACTGCCAGGTCCGGCGCGTCACCGTTGCCGAATTGGCCTGCGCTAAGTGATAAACCAAAGCGGTCATGGCGGTCGGCGATGCCCTTAACGCTTTGACTCGATTGCGTCCACTTCTGCAGGTGCGCCGCAGAGAGGCCCGATGAGGAACTTTGCATTACATATACAGCGCCACCGATCCCCTGGCCTGGTCCTCCGATCACTAGTTCGTCCTCGGATGTCCCAGAGAAGTCCGCAGCCGCAAGAGAAAACCCGAACTCCGAGAACCTCCAACGCCTGCTCTGAACCCCAAGTGTGCGCTGCGTCCAGAACTCGTTGTTCGCAGGTGACAGACCTAAAGGTCCGCCAAAAACAACATTCACCCCACCCGCATAAGGCTTCCCCCTAACAGATTCTCCTGGAACACCGATGGCGAGATCCAAGGTCGAACCCCTGCCGAAATCGGCAGCAACCAGTGACGCGCCAAAACTGTCTAGCCGTTCGGCCACGTCAGCAATACCGGCACTACGTTGACTCCATATCTCGCTTCTCTCGCTCATCAGGCCTGCTGGTGATCCGTACATCACGTTGACCGCGCCGGCGTCGTCTTCTCCTGCCACGGCTCTTCCCGGAATCCCTACGGCGAGGTCGTCAGCCAACCCGTTGCCGATGTCCCCCACAGCTAGGGCCGCTCCAAAACGTCAAACTGTCCCGACTGCGCCCCGGCGCTCGCCCTACTCGTCTCACGCCCCTAGAGGGTTCATCTCGCCCGTCTCCCCCATGGCGAAGAGTGGCCCTCAGTTAACCGCAATCGTGGCGTACCTCTAGGTGATGACCTCTTTACTCGCCCCCGCCATGGACCCACAGGGGCGGGGGCCTGATCGGTTCGATAAGTCCCCGGCGAGCAATGTACTGGGAGCTTGACGCAGGGCACCTTGCCGAGCGCAGGGATCTATGCGCCAACCACATGGCGTCTTGCGCCGCCGAGCGCAATCAGACGCTCGTACCCTTGCCGTTCTCCCCAAGGGCAAGATTGCCTACCGGCCCTGCCAATCGGGAGTGCGCTTCTGGAAGAACGCGCTCACGCCTTCGGCCGCGTCGTCACTCTGGAGGCACACCGTGAGCATGCCCGCGAGATACTCGAGCGCGTCCTCGAAGGCCATGTCTTCTGCCCTGTAAAAGGAACGCTTGCCCAGCGCTGCGATCAGAGGGCTCTTGGATGCAATCGAGGAGGTGATCTCTTCGACGGCCGCGTCCAAAGAGGTCCGGGCGACCACCCGGTTGACGAACCCCCAACCGGAGGCCTCCTGCGCCGTCATGCGACGACCCGTCAGCATGAGCTCGAGTGCGACCTTGCGGGGCAGATCTCGCTGCATCACCGCGCTCACCATGAACGGCCACAGCCCAAGATCGATCTCCGGAGTGCCCAGTTCGGCGTCGTCGGTGGCAACGACCAGGTCGCAGGCCAGCATGAGCCCAAGGCCGCCGGCAAGGGCGTGGCCGTTGACCCGCGCCACTATCGGGAGCCGGGATTTGCGCATGCGCGCAAACAACTCACCTACTTCCGCTCGCAAGAAGTGCTGCGCCACTGCACCGGCGGTTCCCATGGACCCGAGGTCACCCCCTGCGCAAAACACTTTGTCGCCCGCCCCGGTCAAGACGACGGCAGAGACGCCGCTGTCTGCCTCCACCGAGTCGAGCGCAAAGGAGATGCCGCCGACGACCTCAGGACTCAGAGAGTTGCGCCGCTCAGGCGTGTTGATGATGATGCTTGCAATAGCGCCGTCGGTGCGGCACAGCACGGGATCGCTTTCGGTCAAGAACGGCCGGATCGCAAGACGTCGAGCACCGCCTGCGCATCAACGTCGGCGACCGGTTGCGATCCACCCCGGGACGGCTTGTCCCCACCGAGAGCGCTGCGCAAGTTCTCCTCCGACCGAGCCAGAGCTTCTTCTGCGGTCCTCAAGCGCACTCGCAAATTCGTCTCACGCTCGGTTGCAGACGCCACCGACGCCTCCAGCTTCTCGATCCGCTCTCGTAGCTGTTGGGCCTCCGCCGCAAAGGCCTCGACCTGAGCAGAACGAAGCCCATCGTCGCGGGCCAGCTCGAGCAATCGGTCCACCACCGCCCTGCCGATGTCGTCGTAGCCCATCTTGCCCTGACGGCGACCCTGCCTGCTTTGAAGCATCGACTGGGCATCCTGCAAGTCGATCGGTTGCCTCGAGCGAACCTCGATGATCGTGTCGCGGCCCCTGCGGCCTCGCTGCAACACGTGGATGCGTCCTGCTTCCTCGAGCAGCCGCACCGTCTCGGCGGTGCGAACTGAGTTGAGCCCCGCGTCGGACGCTATCTCCCGCAGCTTGCCTTCGAACTTGCTGTCGGGTGACGCCTCGTCCAATCGCTGCAGAAGGCGATTGGCCAACTCGTGGAGATTCGTGCGGGCCATAGGGGAACTACTCCATCACTAGGGGGAACGGGTTTATGAAATCGTATAGAGCGCGGCGATCGAGTTCAATGCCCGCGATCTCGGCTCAGAAACTCTCCAATTGCCTGGCTATGCGGGCCTTGACCTCCTCGGGGCACGGGCTGCAGCCTCTGAGACGGGCGACCAGCAAGGTGAGCTCTCTTTCGAGGCCGACACGTTCCAAGCAGGGACGACATTCCTCTAGATGTATCTCGATGGAGCGGCGCTCGCTCTCGTCCAGGCCCTCGCGGTCGATGAACAGGTAGGCCCGCTCGAGCGTCTCCCGGCAGCGTTCCTTCATGGCGTGCGCAGCTTCAACTTCGGCCCCCGGCTCCTCATGTGCCTCTATCTCCCGCCGTGGCCGTCCTCAGACGGCCCTTTCACGATTCCTCGGTCGCGGGCTAGTTCCCATAACCGTTTCTGGAGCGCCTTTCTTCCCCGATGAAGCCGCGACATTACGGTTCCCATCGGCACGTCCATGATCTCGGCCATCTCGGCGTAGGAGAACTGCTCGACATCGGACAGGACCACGGCCAGACGGAACTGCTCCGGCAGGTCGTCGATCGCCTCGGTTATGTCGGAATCCACCAGGGAGTCGAGCACGATGTTCTCCGGCGTCTCGGAGAACTGAGGATCGTGGTTCTTGAGCTCCCGGTAGAGGTCGAAGTCCTGGAGCTCGTCCGCCGAGACCTTCTGCGGCTCCCTCTGCTTCTTTCGGTAGGTGTTGATGTAGGCGTTGGTCAGGATCCGAAAGAGCCACGCCTTCAGGTTCGTGCCCGCCTCAAAGCGGTCGAAGGCCCGGTAGGCACGCAGCATCGTCTCCTGGACCAGGTCCTCGGCATCCTGCGGCTTCCTCGTCATCCGGAGCGCCGCACCGTAGAGCGAGTCCAGCAACGGGAGCGCCTCCTCCTGGAAGCGCCTCTTCTCGTCCTCGGTGAGATCGACGGGCACTGGATCAGCCACCGGCTTTTCCTCCCGATAGGCCCGCCAGCATGGTCGAGTCGAAGCTGAACATCAGCTCCGATTTCGCCTTATGGGCGGCGAGCGCGGAGTCGATCAAGAGGCGCATGAGGTCCTCGAAGGAGACGCCGGAGGGCTCCCACAGATAGAAAGAAAAGGACCCAGGCACCGTGTTGATCTCCATGACCCAAGTCTCGCCCGTGTCTTGTTTGACGAAGGAGTCGATGCGGGCGACCCCCGACGCGTCGATCGCCCGGAAGGCCTTGACGGCGTTGTCCTGGACCTCCTTCGTGAGCGCATCTGATATGGGGGCCGGAATCCTTCGTTCCTGAGCCGCCATCCCCGCCGAGTCCTTGCTCGACTTGCCGCCCCTGAGGTACTTGTCGCGAAAGGAGAGGAACTCCTCCGCCGCAACCGGCTGCTCGCACACGGATGCCCGAGGCTCGAGGCCCGCACCCCCGATCACCGAGCAGTTGATCTCCGCGCAGCCCTCCATCGATCTCTCCACCAGGATCCTGCTGTCGTAGCGCCTGGCCACGTCCAGCGCCGCAGCGAGGCCCTCCCGGCCGGAGGCCTTGCCTATCCCGACGCTCGAGCCGAGCCGGGATGGTTTGACGAACGCCGGGTAGCCGATGGAGGCCTCGATCTCGTCCATTACTGCGGTCTCGTCGGCGTCGAGACGCTTCACCTCCACCAGCACGTGGGGGACGACGGGGAGGCCCGCGTCTTTGAACGCCGCCTTCATGGTCACCTTGTCCATACCGGCGGCCGACCCGGTGACGCCCGAGCCGACATAGGGGATGTCCGCCAGCTCGAGGAGGCCCTGCAGGGTCCCGTCCTCGCCATAGGTCCCATGAAGCGAGGGGACCACTACGTCGAGGGGGATGCGGCGTGACTTACGCAACCGGCCCCCAGGCACCAAGAGCCCTCCGAAGCCTGCCGTCGGAGGGATGAAGCCCTCATCACCAACCTCGTCCCAGCGAGAGGCTTTGTAGACCTCGAGGTCGTTGAGCCCGGGGGAAGTCAGCCAGCGCCCCTCCCGGGTGATGTAGATGGGCACCACGTCGTGAACCGCGGATAGCACGGCCATGACCTGATGCCCCGTGACGATCGAGACATCGTGCTCGACCGACCGGCCTCCGAAGACCACACCGACAGAAAGCCTCGCCATGGCGGGCAGTCTAATTCCATGCGCCGCGCGACCCGCAGGCCCAGGGAAGCGTCATACTGTTGTCACCGGCACTAGGGGGAGACATGAGAGCGCTCAGGGCAATCGGTTCGCTTTTACTGGTCATGGGTCTCTTGTTCGTGGAGACCGCCGCCTCGAGCGCCTTGGAGGTCGCCGGGAGCGGGGGTACTCGGCCCAAGATCGCATTCACCCGGACGGGGAGCGACGAGGGCGTGTACACCGTCAGCCCGGATGGATCTCACTTGAAGAGGCTTACCAAGGGCCTCGACCCCACTTACTTCGGGGGCCGGTACAACCCCGACTGGCATCCCGACGGACAAAAGCTGGTGTTTGCGGCAAGCCGGCGTGGGTTGCCTGATCGGCTCTACCGGATCAACGCCGACGGGAGTGCGCTCACCCGCCTCACCTATCCCTCCAAGGCTGGCGACAGCAATCCGGACTACTCGCCCAGCGGAAATCGAATCGCACTCCAGCACGACAGTTTCGAGAACGCCAACCTTCGCCGCGCCGACGCCGACGGCAGCAACCGGATCCGGCTGACACACCGCACCAGCTTCGAGCCCGAGTGGGCCCCCGACGGCACCACTATCCTCTTCGCCGGACGCACGGGGTCTGAGGGCTGGGGCCCATCCCAGATATTCACCATCGATCCCGATGGATCGAACAAGGAGCGGCTCACGAGCGGGCGCGGTGGTCAGTCCTCCGACTACAGGTGCTGCAACTACGATCCCGTCTTCTCGCCCGACTCGAGCAGGATCGCCTACGTCTCCCAGCAGTGTCAGGACCCCGACGGCGTCGACCTCCCGGTCATCACGGGGCAGGAGTGCCCTGGCGACGCCAACATCTGGGTCATGGACCGTGACGGCTCCAACAAGAGGCAGTTAACCGAAGCTCCGGGGGCGGACTTCGACCCGGCATGGTCCCCCAGCGGAACGAGCATCGCCTTTGTGAGCCAGCGAGATGGCAACCCGGAGGTCTACGTCATGGACGCCACCGGTGACAACGAGCAAAGGCTGACCGCGACGAGGGGGCCGGAGAGCGACCCAGAATGGTCGCCCGGAGGAGTCAGAATCGCCTATCTGAGCGGCCGGCGAGGGCAGAAGGACATCTACGTCATGCACGCCGACGGATCGAACGAGCGGCGAGTGACCTTTAGCGACGATGCCGACGAGTACGAGCCCGTCTGGCGCCCGGCGGATCGGTAGACGCTTAACCCTCGTAGTGGTCCGGTAGGTCGTTTTCGAACAGGACCACGTCCCCCGAGGCGAGGCGGTCCTTCAGCTCTAGCTGCGCCTCTGTAAGGGAGTCGACGGCGACGACTTCGGCCTTACCGGTCCTGATTGCCCCCGATGAGATGGCGGCGCGGTTCGATTTGGCCACGACGATGAGGGTGTCGGCAACCCGGCCCGCGTGCTCGCCAAAGCGCTCGTTGGCCTCGTGCTGCAGGGGGCCGAGCTCGATCATCCCGGGGGTTACGACGACCTTGCGGCGCCCGGGCATCGCTTCCAGCACTTCAAGGGCGGCGGCTGCCCCGTCGGGGTTCGAGTTGAAGGCGTCGTCGATGACGGTGACTCCGCCGGTGCCTTCGATGATCTGAAGCCGGTGCTCGACGGGGGTAAGGCCGGCGATTAGGCCCCCGAGCTCCTCGAGCTCTCGGCCTGCGAGCAACGCCACCGAGACTCCGGCCAGGACGTGCCCCAGCGCATGGCGACCGAGCAGCCGCGTCGCGGCCCGGATCGAAGCTCCGCTTCTCGTGTCGAGGACCGTGAAGGTCGTTCCGGCCGGACTCACCTCGACATCGGTTGCGGTGACGTGGGGGCCGGCGGCCTCATCCATCCCATAGCGGACCACCTCCACCCGGTTGGTCTGGGCGGCGAGCCGGCGAACCTCGGGATCATCGACGTTCATGACCGCGGTCCCGCCGTCCACCAGCCCCTCCACGATCTCGTACTTGGCGCTTCTGATCGCATCGATCGATCCAAAGGTCTCCAGATGCGCGGGTCCGATCGAGGTGAGAACGGCGATCGCCGGGCGCACGAGCCGGCACAGCTCAGCTATGTCGCCACGCTGCCTGGCCCCCATCTCGACCACGAAGAACCTGTGCTCCGGCATGAGGCTCTCGTTGACCGCTCGGCACACGCCCATCGTGGTGTTGAAGGAGCCCGGCGTTGCAAGGACGAGCTCGGGCGGACCTATCAATCGTGCCACCGCGGCCTTGGTCGAGGTCTTTCCAAACGACCCTGTGATGCCGACCACCATGGGATCGATGTCGTCGAGCTTTCGGCGCGCCGCGCTCAGGAAACGACGGTTGACGGACGCCTGCACCGGAGCGAGCAACCAGTCGGACGCAACGACGACGTAGGGCAAACCCAAGAACAGGGCGACGGTCATCAGCCCCCAAGTGATCAAGTCCATGGGAGCACCGCCGAGGACCAGATGCGCGAAGGCCGAAGGCAACAACACGCCCAGGACGGAGAGAACCGTGCCGGTGATCAGGATGCGCCAGGCCCGGCCCGTCATGACAAGAGGCTTCTTAGCCGTCGTGGGCTCGAGGAATAGAGCGCGACCCCGATTCATCCGGCACCACTCGATGAACCGCCCTCGCTTGTACCCCTCGAGCTGGAAGACGTGCAGCGCTCGCCGGAGACGAAAGAACTGCACGACTGCAAAAGCGGGAACCAGCACGAACAAGATCGTGCGCAAGATGAATGAGTAGCCAAAGAAGGGGTCGGCTCGGGTCATCTCCTCACCGCGCCTTAAGACGCGCCGAGGAAGTGGCGCACGACCCTGCAGAACCGGTCCGGTTGGTCGAGATAGGCGAAGTGCCCTGCCCCCTCGAACAACACCAGGCCGGCGTCGGGAATCAGCCGTTCCATCATTCGAGCGTGGGCGACCGGAACCGCCTCGTCCTCGGTCCCCCACACCAGCAGGGTGGGCGCGCCGATGGTGGGGAGCAGATCGGACAGGTCCTCGTTCACGACCTTGACCAGGATGGGCCGGAGCTCGCCCGCATGCTTGTAGTCGTCGGACGCGATCCTGGCGTAGACGGCATCTCTCAGCGAAGCCCCCACCACCCCCAAACGGCCGACCGCCCGGGCACCCTTCGACAGGGCTCTGCGTCCTCGCGCCTTGAGGGTTGGGGCGCGGCGGAGCCCCGAGGAGCCGACCGCTACGAGCTTGTCGACGCAGTCTCCGTGCGTCGCGGCGAGATAGAGCGACGTCTTGGCGCCAAACGAGTGGCCGACGAAGTGCGCTCGCTTCACTTCCAGTCGGCCGAGAAGGTCGCGCACGTACTGAGCGTACTGGGGGGTTCCCCAGGCGGAATCGGGAGTGGGAGACTCACCAAAGCCGGGAAGGTCGAGCGCAATCACGCGAAAACTGGGCGCGAGGCAGTCGATCACCGGGCCCATCGACTCGATCCGCCCTCCCCAACCATGAAGGACAACGACCTCGCCACGGGATCCGGCAGCTGGAACCCGATCCACCACCCGCGCCTTTTGACCCCCTATATCAATGAAGTCCACGCCTTGCTCCACGGCAACCGAGTATCCACGCGATGCTCGCGGCTGGCCAACTACAGCGAGGGCGTCCGTAGGAGGAAGAGGCGTGCGCATTTTCGTCATCAGCGACATGGAGGGCGTTGCCGGCATCACGAAGTGGGAGCAGGTGAGCGGCGGAGAGCCCCTCTACGAGGAGGGCCGGCGCCTCTACACCGAAGAGATCAATGCCTCGGTCCGCGGTGCCTACGCCTCGGGAGCTACCGACGTCGTGGTGATGGACTGCCATGGCGCAGGACGCGGCTGGACCTTCAACTCTTTGGTTCCCGATCTGCTCGATCCACGCTGTGAGTGGGTCGTCCAAAACGAGTGGACCGAGTACACCGGCATCCTGGAAGCCGGTTGCGACGCTGCTCTTTTCATCGGAATGCACGCCAGGGCCGGAACCGCGACCGGCGTCATGTCACACACCGTCAGCGGCACCGACTGGCGCAACCTGTGGTTCAACGGCACGCTGGTGGGCGAGACCGGGATAAACGCGGCCCTGTGCGGGACCTGGGGTTGCCCCGTGGTGCTGGTGTCCGGCGACACCGCAACCTGCATGGAGGCCCGCGAGCTTCTCGGCGCAGGACTCACGACGGTGCCGGTGAAGCAAGGACTAGGGCGATACAGCGCGCGCCACATCCCTCCGAGCCGCGCCCGGACCATGATCGAGGAGGGGGTCAAGATCTCGCTCCGGGACTTGGGGGCGGTGACTCCCTACGACCCCGGCAGGCCGTGCGAGATCAGAGTTGAGGTGGCCACCCCGGACAAGGCCGCGATCTATCGCTTCAGAAGGGGCCTCGAGCTGACCGACTCGAGAACGGTCGTGTCCCGGGCCGACGATTGGTGGAGCGCCTGGCGTCAGCTCTATTTCTAGCGGCGGCGCGGCGGCCTGCGGGAGCGGCGGTGCTGGCGTTGCTTGGGGTTCTTTCGTCGCTTTTCGATCGGGGCCGGGCGGGGGCGCTCCCCCTGTGCCTTCTCGATTGCTCGAATGATCTCGTCGGTGGACGAGGAGTCGGTCTGCCCGGCGCTCAGAAGAAGCTGAAAGAGAACGGTCCTCTCGAACTCCGGCACCGAGGCAGCTACCTTGTGGCGGGGGCCCTGAGGAGAGTCCCATTCGGCAACGATGCGCTCGGCGTGCGAGACGCCGACCCGCAGCGGCACCGAACCCACTTTTCCCTGCCACACCATCTCTTCTGTTTCCAACCTGAACACCGCCCGTCCGCGTCGATCTAGTCGTCTTAGCCCAGGAGCACGCCCGCTCAACTTACACATGGCGCCGATTCGAAGCCGGCAGCCGCCGAGGGCCTGCCAACAACCCGAGACCTCCATCTTAGCTTAGAGGGCGGTTCATTTTGATGACCTGCCACATAGACTGTGGCGTCGGGGCGTTCGATGTGGGGGGAAGCATGAGCAGGGCGACACCTGGTTACCGTCCGATCGCCCGCATCGCATCGGTGCTGCTGACGCTGTTGGGGATATCCCTGATCGTCGATGCCCTCGCGGTCGTGTCGGGGCTCTCGGAGCTGGCGCTACTGGATCGGGCTGCCGGTGGCGAGGCAATTGGTCGCGCCGACGCACTCGCCAATGACGAGCGGCAGCAGCTGATTGCGGTGATCCAAATAGCGCTCTTTTTGATCACCGCGATCGTTTTCGTGTGGTGGTTCCACCGCGCCTATAAGAACCTGCTGCCGCTGGGGGCCGCCCCTCTCCGGTACGGGACGGGGTGGGCAGTCGGTGGCTGGTTCGTCCCCTTCTTCAACTTCGTGCGCCCCAAGCAAGTCATGAACGACATCTGGCGGGCGAGCGACCCGGCATTGCCACCCGCAAAACAAGCAGCCGGTCGACCGGTTAGTCCCCTGATCAATTGGTGGTGGGCATTCTTCATCCTCAGTGAAATCGCCGGCCGCCTGCTTCTGCGGATGAGCCGTGACGCGAACTCACTTCCCGAAGTGATAGCTCTCAGCCGAATGACCCTGGCGACCGACGTCTTGAGCCTGGCCCTGGACGTCTTGGCGATCGAGGTGGTGCGCCGGGTGACCGCGCGTCAGGCCGCCCGAGCGAAGGTTCTGGCCCACCCGGCTCCCGTGGAGACGGCCGGCTCCGCCTGAGCTCCAGCCATGGCCCGCCCGGTTGCGCCCGGAACGAGCCGACCGTGTCGTAGCCCCCCGTCATCATCATTCCCATGTGCATGATGTGCAGTGGAGCGAACTTCGCCAAGATCATGAACATCGCCGAGACGATCGCCAACCTCATCCGGGGCTCTGGGAAGTAGATGCCGAAAGCCAAGCAGGTACTAGCCGCCTTGAAGCGCGACGGGTGGGTCGAAGTCCGGCGGAAGGGATCCCATCGTCAGATGAGGAAGGGAGACAGGACGGCGACCTGGGCCTACCACGAAGGCGAAGACCTCGGCAATCCGGCGCTCGCCGGCGTCGCCAAGAAGTTCGGATACACGCTAAATGAACTCCGAGAGCTCCTATAGGAGAATGAGGATGATGCAGCTCAAGGTCGAGATCTTTCCGGATACCGACACCGGATACTGGTGCTATGACGTGCCCGCCCTGAACATCATCGGGACGGGTTGCCTGACGCGGGAGGATGCTGAGAAGTACGCGTTAGAGGCGATCGAGTTCACACTGGAAGCCGAAGACGACGATCCACCCGAGGGCGCTGAGGTCCTCACCTACGACATTCGAATCGCCAAAGCCAGTTAGTGCGATGTCCTTCGAGCAGAAGGCAACCGAGGCGTACAAGAGGGCTCACTCAGAGCTCTCGGCCGTGCTCTATGAACACGATCCCCTCGGCGCCGCTGGCGGAGGATCGGCACCAGACGACGAGTACGACATGGAGGCGACCCAGCTAATGCCTGGCCTCAAGAGTGCTGAGACGGTGAGCGACGCGGAACGGCAGCTTCGTCGGATGTTCAGCTTCGACTGGGCCTCGAATCCCGATGCGCTGTTCGCCCAGTTCGCCAAGGACGTGTGGGCAGTCTGGTCTCGCTTCCAAGATGCGTTGGCAGACGCCAGCTGATGCCCGAGTACTCGGTGCCCGAGTACTCGGCGCCCGAGTCCTCCGTCGCATTCTGTCGACAACTTGCCGATCGATTCCCAGAGCTGCGACCGCTTCTGAACGAGCATGAGGAGTTCAACGAAGAGATGCTGCCTCACCTCTTCTTCGGGGATGTCCGTCGCTTTGTGGAGGAACGGCTCGATGAGGACGAGGCGGCACAGCTCAAGCCCTTGTTCGACTTTCTGGAGGAGGCCTATGGGAGCGGCGATGAGGCCGTCGAGAACGTGATCGCCGTGTCGTTGCTTGAAGATCTGTGGGATCGACCTCAAATCAAGCCGTTGCTCGGCTCCGAGATGTCGAAGCAGTATTTAAAGTACGTCGGCTGAGTCCTAGCAAGCGGTTGGCAAATCGCCGGTTCAGCGCGAGGGCCGATGAAACTAAAGGCCCTGTGACCAGGGCCTTTGTGGTTGCAGGGGCGGGATTTGAACCCGCGACCTCCGGGTTATGAGCCGCCGTTTGCCGGTTCTGCGCTACGCCGGAAGCAACGAACGTGCCAGGGTTGCATTCGCACTCTCCCCTCGGCACTCTGGGGCTCGATAATCCCGTTCGACCCTGAGGTGATTAGGTCCACATCCGCCACACGTCTCGCCACACGGTGTTTCGACTTTCGCTTCCGGCCGACAAATCGGCGCCTCCCGATCGAGTCCGTACCACGAAAGCCTAGTGTGAGGTCTCCGTTTTCGGTCATGGAGGGGGTGCCTCCTCCAGGTAGTACATCGGTCCATCCCGTTCGGGAACCCAGGTTGCGTACTCACGCAGAACCGCTTCAGACTCCTCGGGCCCTAACAGCTCGGAATCGGGTGTCGGCCCTTCCGGCCACGTGCCGCTTACTAAGCCGGCACGTCGTTTGCTGAGGAGAGAGGAGACGGCCCGCTCTGCGAGCGCGAGTCGCTCACTGAGCGGCAGAGACGGGTACAGGCTGTTGGCATGCCACCAGACATGAATGAGCGGCAGATCGTCCTCTCGAAGATCCTCGAGAACAGCCTCCTCAAGCTGTCGCATATCCGCGTCGCTCATCGTCAGCAGCTTACTGAGGCCCTGCGCACCGAGGGGCAAGTCTGTGTTAGTCGAAATCCAAGACGCAGAAGAGAGAATAGAAAGCGACTTCGAGGAGTCGACTGCGGGGACAGGCATGGGGTTTGAAGAGGCTTACATGAGTGCGGACAGCAAAGGGGCGTCGTCAGAGCTACGGCCGCTCGTTCACCGGCTATACGAGGAGCTCCTAACTGAGCCGGCCCCCGGCTTCGATCGGCTCAAGGGTTCAATCGTCTCCGTTCTGGAGTTCTTGGCCTCCCCGGAAGGTCGAACAGACGCTAACTGTGACACCGTCAACATGTTCTTGATGGATGTCACGGACCAGTGGGAGAGACCATGGCCAGAGGATCTTCCCGATGACTTCCAAGAGGTACTCGGTGCCATGGCGGATGCTTTACACGACACCGTCTCGGCGCCGGAGGTCGCGGAGAACTTTGGATCGACCCCCGAACATCTCCTTCCGATGGCGCGTGCCCTGCGAACCTAGAACTGCGAAATGAACGCTTGACGGGAGAGGCGTCTTGAGACGAGGGCACGTCTACAAGCAGGGCGACACGTGAACTCACTTCCCGAAGTGATGCTCTCAGCCGAATAACCCTGGCGACCGACGTCTTGAGCCTGCCCTGGACGTCTTGGCGATCGAGGTGGTGCGCCGGGTGACCGCGCGTCAGGCCGCCCGAGCGAAGGTTCTGGCCCACCCGGCTCCCGTGGAGACGGCCGGCTCCGCCTGAGCTCCAGCCATGGCCCGCCCGGTTGCGCCCGGAACGAGCCGACCGTGTCGTAGCCCCCCGTCATCATCATCCCCATGTGCATGATGTGCAGTGGAGCCAGCTTCGACGAGGTCCTCTTCCACGTTCACGGATCGATCGAGCGCGCCGGATGGGCAGTAGTACCGGTGAGTGGCGACAGGCGTACTCGTTCGTGGGCGTACACCATCGGCCTAGTCGAGCTCGGCCATCCCGAGCTGGCCGTCGTTGGCCTCCGGCCGGAATCGGCGGGTCACCTGCTCAACTCGATCGGAGACATGGTCCTCCAGGGGCACCGGTTTACCGCCGGCGGCACCAGTGTTGGGTTTCGAGACAAGGACTATCGGTTCGCGGACGTGGCTCCGAAGCACTTCGTCGAGGACACCTTTGCCCTCTGGGTCGCCTATTACGGAGCACTCGGGGAACCACGCCCGGAGCCTCGGGCTCTGGAGGTCATCCGGAGCGGACTGCGCCCCAAGCTGGCGGATCCTTGAACGTCGCTGACGTTTTGAAGTACCACCAAACCAGCGCAAGCGACTGTCACCCTGGATCGCAATGGGCCGACCGTCGTTTTCAAGGACGTGCCGGCCGAGATCTGCTCTCCTGCGGTGAGGACCACACCGATCGGGAGTCACTGAAAGACTCCTCCAGCTCAGCCGAGAGACTGCCGAGACGGGCGTCGAGGTCGCTGTTCACCACTACGTGGCCTGACGGAATGGATGAGTTCCCGCGATACGCGATCGCCATCTTTCACGATGTCGCCTTCACGATGGACGTCTACAGCCACGCGATTCCGTCGATGGAAGCCGAAACAATCGCCAACCTCGTCCGCAGGTCCGGTCCAGGGGTGTCGTCGTAGTGGAGAAGGCGGATCAGGAAGTCGCTCTGGGATGGGCCTTTTCGGAGAGCCACGTTCTCTTCCGATTCCACGCACATCTCGAGATGAGCTACGACAACCCCACGAAAGAGGACGTCATGTTGGCGGGGAGAAGCTGCGAAGTCATCGAGGACCACCCCACCCGTAGGGAGGGACGGACGAAGGTCTTGCTGGGCTACACGGGACCGGACGAGCCCATCCACATCGTCGCCAACGTGCGCCTGTTCGAAGCCGACTTCAGTCGCCGGGTCGAAGTGGTAACCGTCTACCGGCCAGAGGCGCCGTTCTGGGTCGACGAAAGGACCCATGGAAGGGAGAAGCGCGATGATTGAGGCGATGAGATTCCCCCAACCAGAAGAACGACAGACGTATCCGCTCGACTGCACGGTCTGCATGGGACCGGTAATCGAGGACGTTGTGACGCTCACTTATCCGGTCAGCCGAGGCTCGACATCGGTGCGGGTCATCACCGGCGTCCCGGGGGGAACTTGCAAACAGTGCGGCGAGATTTACCTCCTGGCCGAAACCGCCGAAGAGATCGACCGGATCCTCGCCACGCCACCCGAGCGGGAGGACAAGCATCCTGTCTGGAGTTACGCCCACGGCGCCTAACGACGAGAGAACGGACCGATACGGAATCGCAATCTTCTGGTCAGAGGAAGACGGTCAGTGGATCAGCATCGTTCCCGACCTGAGTGGGTGCTCCGTCAGCGGCGACAGCGCAGAAGTGGCCTTGCGAGAGATCCTGATCGCTATGGATCTCTGGTTGGAAGTGTCGCGTGAACGGGACTGGGGGGTTCCTGAACCACGGTGGCGTCCCGACTCAAGAGAAAGGGCAGGCTAGTGGCGCAGCTTCCGGTCGAGATTTTCTACGACCACGAGGTCGACCTATGGGGCTACAGCGTTCCGGTCCTGTCCATCATCGGCACCGCGTGTAATACCCGCGAGGGCGCGGAGCGATACGTCCTGGGCGCGATCGAGTTCGTCCTGGAAGAGAAGGTCGACGAACCCCCGAAGGGGCTGAGGTGGTCACTTACGAGCTCACCCTGGCGAAGAGATGACATTTGGAGATCGACGTCGCCATCCATCGGGACTCCGAGACCGATAGCTATTGGGCTGAGAGTCCGCAGCTACCTGGCTGCCCGCGGCCGGCGAGACGCTCAAGGAGCTCTACGAGTCGCTCCAGGAGGCGGTCCAGCTCTACCTGGAGGCCGGCGACCATCCTGACCTGCTCTTGTCCGACCGAATCTATGCGGTGGAGCGCTACGAGATCGACCGGGAGGGACTTATGTACCCCGCGGACTTGGAATCCGATTTCCGCCGTTAGCAAACCGTCGGTTCGGCGCGACTTCGGAAAAAGCAAAGGCCCTGTTACCAGGGCCTTTGTGGTTGCAGGGGCGGGATTTGAACCCGCGACCTCCGGGTTATGAGCCCGGCGAGCTACCAGACTGCTCCACCCTGCCCCCCGACCATACCAAAGGTGACCTCCTCCGGCTTCAAGAGATTCTTTCCGACGTAGGCCCCTCCTGGCGAGGAGGATGTCGGAACAAAACTCGCCCTGGCATGGGGGACCGACGAGCTTGGTGGCTTCTTAGCCGGTTTCTGTCCGGATACGAAGGGGAGCCGCCAAAAGAAAGGGAGGTGGCGCGTCCTATTGGGACAGCTGCTGCGCTCTGGCGAGCATCTTGCCGAGCTTGTCGATGAGCCGCCCGTAGGTCTCGAAGTCGCCCTGCTCGAGCGCCCGCTCGGCCCGCTGGTAGATCACCCCTGCCTGAGCAACGATCCTGGTCAACTCCCGGTCGGAGGCCGAGGCACCTCCGCCGGGCTCCTTGCCGTTGCCATCTCCGTCGTCGGGGTCGGTGGGGGGCTCGGGGTTGTCGGCGATATCCGGCTCCTGCACGTCGAAGAGCTCGGCCAGGGCGACGTCAAAGTTGGCTCCCTGGACAACTTCCTCGCCGAAGACAAGGATGACTCGCTTGAGCTCGGGAATGCCCTGCTCTTCATCCGTTGCCGTGAGTCCTCGGCCCGCGAGAAACAGCGGCTGGACGTACAGGAGCGAGTCCTCGACCGGCAGGATCACCAATGAACCGAAGATCACGTCGGAGCCCTGTTGTCCCAGAAGTGTCCGCGCCTCGGACACCGCCTCGTCCTGGTTGACCAAGTTGTTGACCTGAGCGGGGCCCGACACCTGAATCGACCGAGGGAAATCGAGCGTGAGCAGCTCCCCATAGTCATCGGGGTCGGACTTGCCGACCATGATGGCGATCATGTTGTCGCGCGCCCGGGGGGTGAACGGTCGAGTAAGGACGAACTCCTGCTCTGAGCTACCAGGCAATTGGATGAGGAGATAGGTCGGCTCCACTTCTCCTGCTTCGTCGTTGGCTTCCGGGATCGCCCAGGCGTCGTTGTTGGCATAGAAGTTGGCGGGGTCCGTGACGTGATACGTCAGATAGACGTCCGACTGGATCTTGAAGAGATCTTCCGGATAGCGGAAGTGGGCCCTGAGCTCATCGGACGGCTCTCCCGCGGTGAACAAGCTCGGGAACGTCTTGCTCCACGCCTGTATGAGGGGGTCCTCGGGGTCGACGATGTAGAACTCCATCGTCCCGTCATACGCATCAACGACCACCTTGACCGAATTCCTGACGTAGTTCACTTCGCTCGTGAGCGTTCCAGCCTCCGCGCCGCCCACGATTTCATCGAGCTGGAAGCGTTGCGAGTACGGATACCACCGGGTGGAGGTGTAAGCATCGAGCACCCACTTGAGACGTCCGTCGACCGCCGCCATGTAGGGATCGTGGTCGAGAGCCAGGAACGGAGCAGCCCTGAGGACACGGTCCCGCACGTTCTTGTAGATCATGATGCGCGACTCCGGCGTGATGAGACCGGAGAGCACGAGGTTCGTGTCCCTCTCTCTGATCGAGAAGGCGAGGCGGTTAAAGAATCCGCCAAGCTCTATCCCTCCCTCTCCGGCGTAGCTGCTTCTCTGAACCTCGTCTTCGGCCTCGAAGTCGATCTCCTGCTGTTCGGAGTTGACTATCGAGTACTCGTTCGACTGAAAGCCCTCGCCGTAGTAGATGCCAGGTTGCTCGAGTTCCAGAGAGGGCGCCGATTGCGTCACTGTGCCCGGCAGGTCCTTTACCAAGAAGCTCGGCTGTCCCGCGGTGGTGGCCTCGTTGGCGAGGCTCGCCACCAGCCCATAGCCGTGCGTGTACTGGAGGTGAAGGTTGGCCCACGTGTCCGAGGCAAGATCCTCAGTGGACAGCTCGCGGGGAGACAGCAGAACCTGACGCACTTCGCCGTCGACTTCGTAGCGGTCGACGTCGACATCGGGGAACTTGTAGTAGGTGCGGATCGCCTGCAACTGCGAATAGGCGGTCCTCAACACGTCTGGGTCCCATACTCGAACATTTTGAAACAGCGCCTCGTTGGATGCGATGTCATCTTCGGTTAGGTCCTGCCCCGCGGCGAAGGGTTGAGACTCCACGTCGCTGAGGTCGAACGCCTCACGCGTTGCCTCGATGTTCCGGGCGATGAAGGGGGCCTCTCTCTGTGGCTCCTGCGGCTTCACCGAATACTGCTGCACGAACCACGGCCACACTCCCCCGGCTAGAACCGCGATCAGGATCCAGATCCCAACCGCGGCCAGCGGAAGAGCGATGCTCCTAAAGCGGATGTTCGCAAGGAACAGCACCGCCGAGATGATCGAGATGATCGCAAGGATCCTCAGAGCAGGAAGCTGCGCGTGTACGTCGGTGTAGCTGGCCCCCGTTACGACTCCACGGGGAGAAAAGTTCAGGTCGTACTGGCCCAGGAAGTACTGAGCTGCCTTGACCAGAGCCAGCAGGCCCAACAGGACGGAGATGTGCGCCAGAGCCCTCGAGGTGACGCCGCGCAGACCACCCTCGGGTCGAATGGCGCCGTAGACGTAGTGGGCGACGACGGTCACCAGCAAAGTGGCGATCAGCCCGAACCACAACCACGACAAGGCCTGTTTGAACAGCGGCAGCTCGAAGACGTAGAAACCCACGTCCTTGTGGAACTGAGGGTCCTTGGTCCCGAAGGGAACGCGGTTCAAATAGAGCAGGAGGGTCTGCCAGCTGGAGCTCGCCCCTAGTCCCGCCAGGAGGCCCAGCACAAGGGCGGCGCCGAGCCGCAGCCACCTCAGATAAGGAAGTGCGGCCTCGCGGTAGCGAGCCATTGGATCGACTCGACGGATGCTTTCCACTTTGAAGACCCCGTAGGGGGGCGCCATCCTGCCCGCAAGCCACAGGTTGAGGAAGACGAGGGCCGCCACCAGCAAGCCCACGGCGAGCCCAAGAAGGAGTTGAGCGGTGAGAGAGGTCCACAGGACCGAGGTGATTCTCAGCTCCCTGAACCACAGCAGATCCGTGTAGAACCGAGTGAACCTACCGAGCAACAGCAGTATTAGGACAATCGCCCCAATAACGAAGGCGCGCTTGTTCCGACGAACCGCCATGGCCATGGCAGCAAGGGTAATCGCTCGGCTGCTTAACCGATAAGAACGACAAGCGCACGGAGCGTGGCTCTGCTAGGGCAGGATTCCGGTCGGAGTAGGGACGGGCAAGGGCGGAATGATGCAAGTGGGGTCCTGAAGAGGGTCGCATTCGTCTCCACCGTCTCCACCACCACCGTCTCCACCACCACCGTCTCCACCACCACCGTCTCCACCACCACCGTCTC
>JAUJNI010000002.1:41142-139385 GCA_030446465.1 Actinomycetota bacterium | reverse complement strand
CCGCCATCGCCACCGCCACCGTCGCCACCACCGCTTGTCCCGCGGCCATCGCCACCGCCACCGTCGCCACCACCGCTTGTCCCGCGGCCATCGCCACCGCCACCGTCGCCACCGCCGCCGGTTGCGCCCCCTGTTGATCCCCCTGTTGATCCCCCTGTGGCTCCGCCGTCGCTGCCGGTTCCTCCTCCGGTGCTGGTGCCTCCGCTCGACGAGGGTGGATTGTCGACACTGCCGGTAACCGGCCCGGTGGAGCCCTCGGTGCTCGAGTCATCGCCGGCGGTCCGGTTCCCTCCGGTCGACGAGCCGCCGGAGCCGCCACGACGGCCCTCGCCCTTGCCTCGGCCCCCCACGTCTCCGGCTGCAACGGTGAACCTCAGCCGATTCCCGCCGAGAGCGACGCGGGTCGACAGGATCACGTCTTTCAGCTGGGTGACCAAGGGCCCTTCTCGAGCCCCGAGGATCGCGGCCACGACGCCCCACTGCCCTCCCTCGTCAAAGAGGCTGAACGCTCTCTCGAAGGTGCGCTCGAACGATGACGGCGTGCTGTCGGCTATGGACACACCAATCAGTAGGTCGGGCACCGATCTGTTCAGGTAGTTCCGGATGAATCCGACTCTTGGTCTTTCTGCCAATGCGGCAAAGTAGGGAAGACCGGGTCGATCCTTCCCGAGCTGAGTGTCGAGGCCGCGCCCCAACCGCTCCAGTTGCTCGTCGAGCTCGAGCACGTCTGCGACATGAATGAGGTCCCATGGATCGCTTGCACTCACCTTGAGGGGTCCCGGCGAAGAGACGAAGGTCCCTGCGACAGATGCCTGAAAAAGCGGGTGGACCTCAGTGTCGGCTTGCTCGGGGGCGCTTAGGGTTGCCGACCCCTGGTACACGCCGGCGCGCGCTGAGCCATATCCGACGTCGACTCTGAAGAGCCCGTCTGACGTGGACGCTTCCACATCCCCGAAAGCAACGGTGGTCGGCTCACCTGCGTCGGCGAGGAACGACCCCGCCCGTCCCGTCACGGCGGTGGCGCCCGTAACGGTCAGCCCGCTGTCTGCCCCGAGCTCGATCTCCCTGTCGCCTTGGAGGCGCAGCCTGGCTCCGCTCTCGTCTCCATAGGTTGCGATCTGGTCCCCGGGCTTAATCCCGAGCTTGTCGCCGACCTCTATCGTCTCGCCGCCTCGAACAACCTCGACCGTGCCTGCAAGCCTCAGGAGCTCCATGTCGCTCAGGGTTGGATCGTCTGCGACGGACCAGTAGGTGACGGCGGCTGCACCAAGCAGGCTCAACAGCAGGCAGATAATGATGAGCCGTCTCATATGTTCTTTTCGACGAGTTCCTCGAAGGGCTTGAATGCCGCCCTGAGCTGCCACCACGGCATCCTAGCCTGATGCGGCCGGGATCTTTATGGTGAAACGCGTGCCGCGATCTTGCTCGCTGGCCACCTCGACCGTGCCGTCGTGCGCCTCGATTATCCGGCGAACGAAGGCAAGACCAAGACCCAGTCCCCCAAAAGCGCGCGTCTCCGAGGGATCGAGTTGGTGGAAGTCCGAGAAGACGTTCGGGAGGTCCTCCTCCGGGATGCCTATGCCCTCGTCCGACACGGTCAGCTCCACTAGACGCTTGTGGCCGTTCAGCCCCGACCCTCTGGCCTGCACCGTGATGGTCCCCCCTGAGGGAGAGAACTTCACCGCGTTGTCGAGGATCTCTTCGAGCGACCGCCTGAGCAGGCGCGGGTCACCCATCACCTTGGGGAGTCTCTTCTTCACGTCCAGCTCGACGTGATGGTTGGGAGCGCGCTCCTGCCACTCGCTTGTCAACTCTTCGACCATCGACTTGACGTCTATGGGGGTCGCAGTGGGGGCCAGCCGCCCCGCCTCGAGGGCGGTGAAGTCGACCAGCAGGGCTACGATCCGCTCGAGGCGCTCCGTTGATTGAAGGATGCCTCGTGCGAACCTCTTGGACTTTTCCGGAGGCACGTCCCTGGTGCCGAGGATCTCCGCATACCCCTTGATGGGCGTCAGCGGTGTGCGCAGCTCATGGGAGATGTTCGCCAGGAAGTCTGATTTCATCCTGTCGATCTCGCGCTCGCGAGTCATGTCTCGCAAGACGGCCACGCCCCCGGCCACATCACCGTTTTCGTCTCGCAGAATGGCGCTGGTCGATGAGATCGGCACCGGCTCCCCGCTGGCGCGCTCCAGAAAGATGCCCGCCATGGAACCCTCGGCAAGGTCGAAGATCGGTAGCTCGACGGGCTCGCCCTGAAGGTCGCGCGCCATGATCACTTCATCGATGGGTCTTCCGATTGCGTCTGCCGACTCCAGCCCCGTCATCACCTCTGCTTCGGCGTTGAACGCAAGGACGTTTCTGTCCGAGTCCACGGCCACCAGGCCATCCGCCATCGATTGGATGATCTTTTCGATTCGCTCTCTCAAGTGGTGCTCGTCACGAGCGGCCTCTCGCAAAGCGGAGGTTTGGCGCTGGAGCGCAGCAGTCATGTCGTTGAAGGTCTCGCCGAGTTGACCGACCTCGTCGTCGCCTCGCACGGGAGCGGTGACGGACAGATCACCTTCCCGGACTGCGCTTGCCGCCACCGTCAGTTGCTGGATGGGCCGGCTGATCCTTCGCCCGGAGACCCACGCAAGGACAAGAACGACGAAGCCCGCGACAAGAGCAACCAGAAAGAGAATCCGTATGACTGCATCACGGGTAGTCGCCACGAAGGAGGCCGGCGCAGCCAGGACCAAGGTGGCGTTCGTCGTCACACCTCTCGCATTCTCGAGTGGTGCGAATGCGCTGAAGAAAGATCTCCCTCCGATGCTTTGCTGAAGACTGACCTCGCGCCCGGCCGCGAGATCCTCTTGAATCGACGAAGGAATGAGCTCGGCCGTCGTGACATCCGTGGGAAGCGTCGAGCCGACAATCTTGCGGTTGACGACTATTGACACCCGCGCCGGCCGGGCGAGCTCCGCCACGTTCTCCACAGTGAGCTGGTCCACGTACCTGGCAGTTACCAAAAAGCCCGCAATCTTTGTGCCCGCAGGGTTTCGAACCGGGACGCCCGCCAGGATCGTGATGATGTTGCTGCCTGGTATGACGTCGAGGCTGGCGCTGGGACGTTGGCCCTGGAGCAGGTCCTCGGCTATCACGGGTGAGCCCAGGATGCTCACGACGTCGGCGCGCGACAGCTTGGTTGGTTCGGTCTCTCCACCCCGTCGCTCTACGCGCGGGCCCGCCGATGAAGATGCCAGCAGCCTTCCGCGTTGGTCGAGAACGGCGACGAAGTCAACCGAATAGAAGTCAAGCTCTCCGATGAATCGAACCAGACGAGAAGCCCGTGCCTGCCGGGCGATGCCGGCTCGGACCTCGGACAGAGTCGCAATCTGCCCGGTGCCTCGGATCAAGTCGTTGGTCTGACGCTTGATGTCCGAAACCGCAGAGTCGAGCTCGTCGCCGACGTCTTGGAGCTGGGCGTTTGCCACGTTCGCCGAGATGACGCCCGTCAGAGCAGTAGAGAGGGCAAGCACCACCGCTACCAAGAGCGTCGCGAACGCTGCAACGAAACGGCCCCTGATCGTCGAGCGAACGCCGGTCCACAGCCAAGAGCCCAAGACAAAGAAGCCCAAGAGCTTCGCGACGTGGGCTCCGTAGACCTGAACACTCTGGGGGCCGGTGCCGAAGTCCGTACTCGGATCGAGGGCCGTGAGGACCTCGAATGCAGCAAGGAAGAAAGAGGCAGCCCCCAGACGAACCAGGCTCCTGGGGCCGCTCCTCAGGCCCTTGAACAGGGCGCCGACGGACAACATCAGGGCGGCGACGGCAGGGATGAACAACAGGGGCGCTTTGAAGTTCAATCCCCCTACGACGATGTTCGCGCCGGGTCGCAGGGCTCCCGATACGCCTGTCAAGAGCAGAATGAAGCCCACCGTCCACAGCGCGGCCACAACCTCTGCCCCGTCGCCGACGATGAATGCTCCACCGTGTAGGAGCTGGCCTATCGCAAGCGCCGCCAGACCCGCGCCCGCGACCATCCGATTGGTCTGGGGGCCGGGAATGAAGTCCGGGCGAGAGATGACCAGGACGGCTCCACCGGCGGTCGCAAGAAAGCCCAAGAATTCGACGGTGAAGTGAAGAGAGACCGCAAGAAAGCTCTCAAGCATTTGTCATCAGTGTCCCACGGGTCCTCGCTGAGGCTCCGACAAAGCGACTTAGAGGTCTTCCAGGTACCTCAGGGCGTCGTCGAACGTCTCTATCGAAACGATCTCGATCTCGTCTGCGACGGCGCGCGCCTCGGCCGCGTTGTCGGCGGGCGCGAGAAAGATCACCGCACCCTCCTGCTCGGCCGCAACAACCTTCTGCTGGATCCCCCCGATCGGACCCACAACACCCCCGCACGCGATAGTGCCCGTCCCCGCGATCTTGCGGCCGTGGGTGAGGTCCTCTGGAGTCAGTCGATCGTAGAGCCCGAGTGAGAACATGAGCCCGGCGGACGGGCCGGCGATCCGTCCTGTCTTGAAGTTGACTCTGGGACCCAACCCTTCCACCGTTTCCATATAGATCCCCACGAAGGCCCTATCCGAGTCGTCGGGACTCGAGGTCGTCGTCAGCGTCAGCCGTTTGGTGGCGCCACCCCTCTGCAGCGTGAGCTCGATCGAGTCGCCCGGCTCGTACGATGAGATGAGCTCGATCGCGTCACAGTCCGTGCTTACCTTGTGATCGTCCACCGCAACGATGACGTCGTCGGTCCGAAGCACCCCTTCTGCCGGAGAGTCCTCCGCCGTTTGGACCACCCTCACCCCCTTTCCGACCTTCAAGTCCAGGGCGGTGAGCGCCACCTCCCGAGCCTGTTGCTGTGACCGGTTCATCTCGAGCTTCTGCTGCTCCTCGAGCTCTTTGAAGGTGCCCCCGCCCGTGACTTGCTCCCGGCCCACGATCAAGCGTTCATCGTCGAACATGGACTGCACCCACTCGGCAAAGGTCACCTGGACGTCCACGCTGACCGTGGTTAGGTAGAGGCTCCCTTCCGACGAGTAGGTCTGAGCCTCCGAGACCTCGACCAAACGCTCCACGTCTTTGACGGGGCCCGGAAGAAACGCGTAGAAGAAAGGAAGAGGGAGGCTGAACGCTGCGTACGTGAGCGCGGCGAGCAACGTGAGCGCCACCAGCCAGCGCCACCGAAAGGGATGGCTCGGGGCAGCAAGAGGCGCGGCTGCCTCCTCACTGGGGTGCTGTTCTTCCATGGGCAAACTGTACGAGCAGGCGCGCCCTTATCAGACTAGGCAGCTTCCGCGGGCGGGGCCTAACGGGCGTCCAGGAGGACGTGCTTTGCACTCTCGAAGGCATCGAGACACTTGCCTGCACCCAGCACCACGGATTCCAGGGGCTGCCTCGTGAGATGGACCGGCACTTCCGCCGCCTGTGACAGCAGCATGTCCAACCCCTGCAGCATTCCGCCGCCTCCGGTGAGGGTCATCCCGTTGACCAGCACGTCCTGGACGAGGTCCGGGGGGGCCTGGCCTAGACATTCCAGCGTCGCCTCGACGACCGCTCTCACCTGCTCGTCGATTGCTCCACGTATCTCTTCGGAGCTGATGACCACGTTCTTCGGCAGGCCGCTCATCAGGTCACGTCCCCTCAACTCCGCCTTTACTTCCTCCGCTCTAGGAAACGCCGATCCAATCGAGATCTTGATCCTTTCGGCGGTGCGCTCGCCGATGGCAACCGTGTACTCCCGCCTGATGTAATTCTGGATCGAGGAATCCATGTCGAAGCCTCCGACCCGCACGGCGGTGTTCGTGACGATGCCTCCAAGAGAGATCAGGGCGACCTCGCTGGTTCCTCCTCCGATGTCAACAACGAGATTGCCAAGGGGCTCGTGGATCGGCAGACCCGCCCCGATGGCGGCGGCCATCGGCTCCTCGATCAGATAGCAGGAGCGGGCCCCCGCCGAAAGAGTGGCTTCTTCAACCGCCCGTCGCTCTACCTCGGTGAGCGCGCTGGGGACGCAGACTAGGACGCGCGGTCTGCTGAACCGGTTGACGCCGGAGCGCTGCAGGATCAGACGTATCAGCTTCTCTGTGATGTCGAAGTCCGAGATGGCCCCGGACCTCAGGGGCCGCACGGCGACGATGTAGCCGGGCGTCCGTCCAATCATCTGCCACGCCTCGTCCCCCATGGCGAGGACGTCGCCGGTCTCCTTGTTCAGGGCGATCACGGTCGGCTCGGCGAACAGGATCCCTCGATGGCGTTGGTAGACGAGAGTGTTGGCCGTACCCAGGTCTATCGCCAGGTCGCGCGACAAGGCCTCTTAAGTCCCCGGTGGTCTCAACTCGCGGAGCGAGCCCGAGCGGCCCTGCGCGCTGCGATGCGCCTGACTGCGGCTTCTCGGCGGGCAGCGTCGAGCGGTGGCGGCTGGGCGGGGCCACAGGAGCGCGCCCTCGTGGCAGGACGCCGCCTCGAGGAAGGGTCGTAGTGAGGAAGATCGGGACGTCCCGTCTCGGATAGCCGCTCGAGGCTCGCCCGGAAGCCGTCCACCGTTTGCATGTGAGCGCGCTGACGGTGCTGCAGCAACCACAGCCGGCCAAGCGCCACAGACGCGGCCAGCACGAGGATGACCAGATATATCAAGGTCCTCACTCCCTAGCATTTCGTAGTTCGCCCCATTGCCAGGGGCCCGCGATAACTCGGGTGGCACCTTCGTCCCGGCCTCCCGAGCACAGATCAGCAAGAGGGTAGCAGAGGTGCCCGCGGAGCGGGCCGGCACCCCAGCCCCGCCGGAGCTAGGGTCGGGCGACGACCCGTCGCTTGACTCGACCGTAGAGGGTGACCGCCGCCGCCACTCCGGCCCCCGTCGCGGCGCCTCTAAGGACGTCGGACCGCCGGACTCTCGTCCTTCCCAGGCGGACATAACCTCGTATGTGCTCGAGGGCCTCGGTGAGGGTGGCGGCATTTGACCAGTGGCACAAAAAGCCCGCCTTTGCCAGCTTCTCGGCGGATACCACCCAGGGGTGCATGACGTAATGCAACATGCCGGCCGGGGCCTCCGCGAGGCCCATGGACCACAAGCGGTCCATCACCGCGAAGGCAGTCGGCTCTTTCAGGTCGCGCCGAGGCCGGCCGATGATCGAGAGCGCCTCATCGGCTTCGAGCCATCCCCTCGGTGCGACGTTGTAGGCCCCGTCGAGATCGTGCCAGACGGCGAAGGCCAGAGCTCGGGCAACGTCGTCCTCGTGCACGAACTGAAAGGGAGGGTCGTAGCCCTTGACCCCCAGGATCAATGGGGACTCGAGAAAATGCGACCACGCGTTGTCGACGTGGGGCCCGTAGACGATTGCGGGACGAAGGATCGTGAATGTCACCTCGGGAAGCGACTCCCGGAGCTCCTTGGCGATGTACTCGACCTCGAGCTTATGAGCCGGATAAGAGAAATCCAGGTTCGCCCTGAGCGGTGATTGCTCGGTCAGCGGCACATCGTTGTCGGGATGAGCTCCGTACACCGTTGCCGAGGACACATAAACGATCTTGCGCACACCTGCCGCACCCGCGCACTTGAATACGTTCTGGCTTCCGTTGACGTTCACGTCGCGCATCAAGGACTCGTCCTTGATGGGATCCATGATGAATGCGAGGTGGAGGACGGCATCGACGCCTTCGAACCGATGCTTCAGCGCGCTATTGCGCACATCGACGGTGTCGAAGATGTATTTGGCCGCGCGAAAGCTCGAGGGCCGAACGTCGAAGCCGAGAACCCGATCGACGCGTTCATCGGCGCACAGAAGCTGGATGAGGCGAGTCGCGATGTATCCCGATGCACCGGTGACCGCAATTGTCAGCCCAGAGCGGCCACCTTCTACCATGTCACCAGCGTAGCGCGCGGGCTCATCTAGCCCAGAGTCCCGTTCTTTCTGAGACTTCCCACCCCGGATGTGGTCAGCTTCAGAAAGGACGGATAGTGCGGCAGAATCGCATTGTGAGCCAGCAGCCGTTCGGCGATATTCCCCTGTTCAGGGAGCTACAGAAGCTTCTTGCTTCCGGCGGGGGACCGATAAACGTGGCGATGGCGACTCAGGTCGGCACCGCCATCGCGACCGGGGGGGCCGGCGAGCCCGCGATCCCCCCGGAGGTCGGACGGACATTCGCGGACGGGGTGCGGGCCTCCGAGCTCATGCTCACGGGCTATACGCGCTTGTCCCTCGACGAGCCGATGTCAAGCGAGGCAGTCTCCAAGAGCTGGTGGGTCACCTCGACGATCGAATCGTGCCGCTGGCTGCTCGACCGGCTTGCGGTGCGCTTCACTGGTGAGCTCGGCCGGCTTGGAGGCGACGGGGGGGAAGAGTCGAACCCCCTCGAGCTCGCTTTGGGACAGATGGGCCCTCTTCTGGTCGGTCTCCAGACCGGTCAGCTGATCGGTCAGCTCGCCACCGAGACCCTCAGCCGTTATTACTTGCCCATCCCTCGCAACGACGACGGCCAGCTCTTCTTCGTCGTTCCGAACGTCGACAGGGTTGCCTCCGACTACGGATTCGACCCGGACCGGTTCAGGCGGTGGCTCGCCCTGCACGACACGGCCCGCCACCTCGTCGTCACCGCGGTGCCGTGGCTCGGCCCCTACTGGCGGAATCTCTTGGGCGACCTCGTCGACGCGATCGAGATCGACGTCGGCGATCTGGAACGAAGACTGATGGAGTTGCAGACCAAAGGCATGGAGGCGCTCGAAGAGGGGGCCGGAGCGACGTCATTGCCCTTGGTCAAGACCGAGCGACACGAACGAGCGCTTAGACGAGTCCGCGCCTTCCTCGCTCTGTTCGAGGGCTATGCGACCCATGCCACGAGAGCAGTCGCAACCGAGGTGGTGGACGACACGGCACGGATGGACGAGGGCATGTCTCGCCACAGAGCATCTCCAAGCCAAGGCGAGTCGCTCCTGGCCGGTCTGCTCGGCATCTCTTTCGACCGGGCCCTCGAAAGCTCGGGTGCGACCTTTTGTGCTGCCGTGGTGAAGCTGCATGGCTTGCAGCACCTGAACAAGGTGTGGGAGGCACCGGACAATCTCCCGACCTCCGAGGAGATCAAGGACCCCTTCGCATGGATGGAGCGGGTGCTCGATCCACCCGCGTCCGACCGCCAATAGGCCCTCTTTCTTGGGTCCGGGGGCCTGCGGCTACGAGTCGCCGCTCCGCTCAGGCACCCCGCTCTTTCAGCCTTCGCTCCGGGCGACTCGCCGTCCTCGGCTTCGGCCCAGGAAGCGTCGCCCGCAGGGTCCCGACATAGAGAGGCGCTCAGACGGGGAAGATCTCTCCCTCGACCTCGCCATCGTTGATCCATAGCAGGCCCATCGAGCGAAAGGGGGCCCGCCTCGGCCAGGTGGGGCTCCCAGGATTGAAGAGCAGCAGTCCCTCTTCGTCTTCGTTCACGGGCATGTGCGAATGCCCGAACACGATCACGCGCGCGTCCGGGTAGCGCTCTCGCATCCGACGACGACGGCCCGAGCGAAGGCCGGAGTCGTGGATCATCGCTATCGGAACGCCGCCGACCTCGAGCTGCGCGTCGTCGGTTGCGCCCCACTCCCGCACGTCGTGCCCATCGCAATTCCCCACGACCACGGTCGTGGGTGCAAGGGCCCTGAGCTCCTCGAGGAGGGCGGGGTCGACGACGTCGCCCGCGTGCAAGATGTGATCGGCAGTCTCCAAGAAGGGCCAGGCCCCCATTGGCACCGTGCGACTCATGCCCCGCGTGTGCGTATCCGCAATGACGGCGACCTTGATCATGCGTCCATTGTTAAACCCGCCCCGGTCACGAGGCCTCAATCAACATCGGACGGCTTGGACATCCGTCCATTGTTAAACGCGCCCCGGTCACGAGGCCTCAATCAACATCGGACGGCAGGAACGCTGAGTGGATCAGTCTGTGGAAGCGGTCCCGCAGGTGGGACAGCTTGGGTCGCGCCGCACCTTGACCTCCTGAAAGCGGGTGGCTTGCGCGTCGAATACGAGCAACCGGCCGGCCAACGGCTCGCCGTACCCCACAATCAATTTGAGCGCCTCGTTCGCTTGGAGGCTGCCGATGATTCCCGGGAGCACGCCCAGGACACCCGCCTCGCCTCAGGTGGGCGCCAGCTCGGGGGGCGGTGCCTCGGGGAACAAGCATCGATAGCACGGCCCTTCGTATGGAATGAAGGTCGACACCATCCCCTCGAAGCGAAAGATGGACCCGTGCACCACGGGCCTGCGCAGCGCGACCGCGGCGTCGTTGATCACGTACCTGGTGTCGAAGTTGTCGGACCCGTCGACGACCACGTCGTATTGCGAAATCAGCTCTCTGACGTTCGATTGATCGAGTCGAAAGGGGTGCGTGACGACCTTGACGTCGGGATTGAGCTTGGTGATCGCCTCCCGCGCCGATTCCGCCTTCGACATGCCGATCCTTTCGGTGTCGTGCACCACCTGCCGCTGAAGGTTGCTTGCCTCGACGACATCGGAGTCCACGATGCCGATGGTGCCGACGCCGGCGGCGGCCAAGTAGAGCAGCGAAGGCGACCCCAACCCCCCCGCCCCGATCGAAAGGACCTTGGACTCGAGGAGCTTGACCTGCCCGGACTGACCGACTTCCGGCAAGATGAGATGGCGTGAGTACCGATCCCGCTGAGCGGCGTCGAGCACCCGAGGCATGGCGAAGTCGTAGCCGAGGTCCTTCCAACGGTTGAACCCGCCATTCATGGAAGACACCTTCGAGTAGCCAAGCTCCTGCAGGGTTCGGGCTGCGAAGGCGCTCCTGACGCCGCCGGCGCAGTACACGACCACCTCGCCGTCCTTGCGCGGCAGAACGTCCTCCACTCGGCTTTCGAAATGCGCTCGGGAAAGATGGGCGGCCCCCGGCAGCATCCCCTGCTCCACCTCGTCGTCTTCACGCACGTCGAGGATCGCAAGCTTCTCCCCCGCCGCCAGACGCTTCTTGACGTCCTCCGGGGTGGTCTCGACTATCTCGTTCTTTACCAGGTTGAGAAGGTCACGAAAGTTCGACATTTATCCACCTTACAATAAGTGCTAATTACCAAGAGCCAGGGCGTCCAGCACTTCCCCGAGGGTGGGATTGACGAGCAGGCGCTCGGCCACCTCAACCGTGGGAACGATGCGCGGGCCCCCCGTCACGCGGGCGATCCGATCGCCATAACGCTCGTTCATGTCGATGTCGATCGAGCGATACGGGATCCCGGCCTCTTCCAGTTGGCGCTTCAGCCGGACGCAGTGCCCGCAATAGGTGGTCGAGTACACGATCACACCGGGGGCTTCGCTCTCGTTCATCGTCAGATCAGTCCCTCCAAGTGCGGTGCAGCAGCCACAGTCGGTCGAAGATAGGTTGAGCCGGTGACCCGAGAATCCGTTCCCCGCTCGGGCGAGCGCCGCCAGGGGGGGCACGAAGACAAGGTCCTTCGGAGCCGGCAGCAGGGAGAACCACGACGCTTCGGCCCTTTATTCCCGCCGCCTCGACGAGGCGATGCTCTGTGGGGAGCCAGAACTCCCTATGCGATCGCAGTTCCTCGATTTCGATCCAAAAAGACCCGGCTCTCTGCCTGGAATCGTCCCACCGGGGAATTACAATGATGTCATTCTCTGCATCTAGGAGTGAAACAATGCCCCAAGAGGTAGGACCGCTTCGCAAACCGCATAGCACCTCAACGTCGAGCTTTGGAGTCAGCCGGCGTGAGGCGCACGACGCGAGCCGGTTCTACGAGCGCTTCACGCCCCCGGAGTTGTCGACCGACGACTCGGTAACACCAACAGAGATAGATGAGCTCTTCATCCACGGCGACGCCCTAAAAATGGGTTGCGAGATTCCTGACGGATCAGTTGCCCTGGTGGTCACCTCACCTCCCTATTTCGCGGGGAAGGAGTACGAACTTGCCCTTGGACAAGGTCACGTACCGGGCTCCTACCTCGATTACCTCGCGATGCTGGAAGGAGTCTTCCGAAGGTGCTCGCAAAAGCTCGAACCGGGCGGACGCATAGCTGTCAACGTTGCAAATCTCGGGCGGCGCCCGTATAGGAGCCTGTCTGCGGACGTGACCCGGATCCTTCAGGACGACCTTGGATTGCTCCTTCGGGGAGAGGTCATCTGGCTGAAGGGCAGAGGGCAATCAGGTTCGTGCGCGTGGGGCACCTTTCGGAGCGCTTCGAATCCTGTACTTCGAGACACGACTGAAAGAATCATTATCGCCAGCAAAGGCCGCTTTGATCGAGCCAAGAATCAGCAGCAGCGCGCCGATCACAAGCTGCCCCATCAGGACTCGCTGAGCAATGATGAGTTCCTCGAGGCGACGCTTGACGTCTGGGATATACCCCCTGAAAGCGCTAAGCGAGTCGGCCACCCAGCGCCCTTTCCTGTAACCCTTCCTCAGCGCGTGATCGAGCTTTACACCTATCGCGGCGATCTCGTCCTGGACCCCTTTCTAGGATCCGGTTCGACGGCAGTGGCCGCCGTGAGAACGGGTCGACGCTGTGCTGGATACGACACCGACGCTCGATACATCGGACTCGCCACGGCCCGCGTGAAGACCGAACGGCTACAGGTAACCGGAACAGAGTTGCAACAGCGCCCTGGTGTCTCGCCGCTCGATGTCATTGCTCACACCACAGCAGGGGGCCGAATCGCTGATTTCCAAGCACGGGCCACGGCGGAGGGCAAGGCCGCTAAGGCGATCGCAGCACAAGTCCTCGAGACTGCCGGCTTTAGAATCACTCACCGCGACCGGCGCTTCTCTCGTCTTGGCGCAACGGTGAACATCATCGCCGAAGACAGAGCAGGAAGGCCTTGGTACTTCGACGTGACTGGCGCCTTCACCACCACACGAGGAGGCCTGCTGCGTACGGATACGCTGTGGAAGTGCCTCGGTCGTGCAGCAGTGTTACAGGCTGATAGCCTGCGTCCCCTCATTTTCTTGACCTCTCACCTACCTCCACGCCGTAGTGACGGCGATAGAGCACTTCATGCGGCTGGAATAGACCTTTGCTTCGACGCAGTAGAGATGCTCAACCGAGAGGGCCAACAACGACTGGCGAGCTATGCGGCTGGCGGAGCGCATCGGCGACCTCTATCTGGTTTTTGGAGTGATGCTGAAATCTCGGCTCGATTCGACGGTGTATAGAGGGTGCGGCGAGTTTCATTCGCGGTTGTACGAGATGAGCCACCCATCGTCTATGTCGCCAGCGATGCCGATGTCCTGGGTCGCGTTCTCGCGGTCAAGTTGATCTCGCAAAGTCGAGCTCTTTTAGACCGGCGGTGGGCCGATGCACTTTCTGAGTGGATCGAACTGAAAGGCAGACCCGTCGACGTATACGACGACGAAGAACTGTGGGAGGACGCTTCACTCACCGACGACGGAGCAGCATTCGAGCTGCAATTCTGCCCACTCTTCTTGGACAGGCCACGTTCATGACTCGAAATTGGAGGGAGCTCCCCCAGAAGGATCCGGGATCGGATCACCCGGCAGATTCAGCGGGAGGCGGAAGACGCGGGGTGGCAGCGCTTGTCTCCCCAGGCCAAGCGACCTCTCTACGATGAGTGGGCTGCTCGCTTCGATATCCGCCGGGTCACGGTGAAGGACCAGATCATGAAGGGCTTCGACCGTGCCCAGGGAATCCCTCCTTCTGGCGAGGCGGCCGTGCACGAGGAAGTGAAGGACCTCTTGAGGAATTCCGCAATTCCGTACTGGGCGGATAAGGTGCCACTCGACGTCCGAAACGTTGCAGATTTTGGCTGGGGCTACAGCGACCGGTTCTTCACACACATCTGCGAGTTGGAGTCTGCACGGCACTGGGAAGTGGGACTTAGCCAGGCCGACCGTTACGCTGGTTTGTATCTGCAGCACAGCGGCCTCTTGACCCTTCCAACGCTCATACTGTTCGGGGACGTTTCAGAGGAACGGTTCGAGACGATAAGAAGCGTGTGCCTGTACCGCAGAGCTCTGCTGGTGGCCCACAAGCTGGCCGTTGATGGGTCCCCATGGGAACCATCGCTGAACGACTTGTTGAATTAACGGGTTAACTGTCGAGTGTGCAACGCCCGCGCCGCTTGGGCTGAGCCAGCTAGGCCGCAACCCGCCGTCCAGAGCAAGATTCGACAAAGCTGGGCGGGGGAGAGGAGGAGAGAGGTTGTGAGGGCGCTCCTGTACGCCGGCCCCCGGCGAGTGAGGGTTGAAGACGTCCCCGAACCCACCGTCCAGGATCCTTCCGACGCCATCGTGAAGGTGAGGGTCTCGGCGATCTGTGGCTCCGACCTCCATTTGCTGAACGGCAAGACGCCGGGGATGAGAGAGGGCGGTGTCATAGGACACGAGTTCGTCGGCGAGGTGGTCGAGGCGGGCCCGGAGTGCACCCGGCATCCCGAGGGCACAAGGGTCCTCGGCTCCTTTGTCATAGCGTGCGGCGAGTGCGGGCCATGCCGGGAGCACCGCTTCAACTTCTGCTCCCGCCGCAGGGCGCTGGGTCTCGGGACTCTGACCGGAGATCTCGACGGCGCCCAAGCAGAGTACGTCCGCGTGCCAACCGGCGACCTGAATCTGAAAGCCCTGGACGGCGCCTTTGCCGCCCTGTCCGACGAGCAGGCACTGTTCGGCGGCGACATCCTTGCGACGGCCTTCTACTGCGTCGGCCTTGCGCGGCCCGCCAGGGACGACGTGACGGTCGTGATCGGCGGGGGCCCGGTTGGCCTATTGTGCGCGGCCGCACTGAAAGCCAAGGCCAAAACGGTCCTGGTACTGGACAACGACCCTCACCGCGTGGCATTTGCCCGCGACCACCTCGGCCTTGACGCATTCGACGCGGAGGGACGAAGCCCCGAGAGCACCATCCGAGACCATGCCGACGGGCGGCTTGCGGATGTTGCCGTAGACGCAGTCGGGGCCATCCCCGCCCTCAAATCCGCCATGCGATGCGTGCGAGATGGAGGCACGGTGGTGGTCGTCGGCGTCTACGGGGCCGAGCGCTACGACCTACCGCTTGGGATGTCGTGGATCCGGGCGCTCGACCTGCGCTTCGCGGGGATGGCAAACGTGCAGGCAAGCTGGGACGCCGCGCTCCGGGCCGTCTCCAACAAGACGATCGACCCCACGAAGTTGATCACGCATCGACTTCCGCTCGACCAAGCCGAGGAGGGCTACGCCTTGTTCGAGTGCCGGGAAGCGATGAAGGTGCTGCTCATGCCCTAGGGACGGGAGCCTCGAAATCAGGCGGGCTTTTTCTCCGCCGCTTCCCTGCTCTTCTGGGCGACGATCTCGTCCGAGGACTTGCCGCAACCGGGGCAAAACTTGGAGTCGGCCGGCACCTTCACCTCGCAGAAGGGACAGGGCCCCTCGACCGGCTCGGCTCTGTATCCGTCCTTCATGCCCTCCTTGAACTCCTTGCCGGCCTGCCCCATGGAGCGCGCCAGCTTGGGAAGACGGGTCGCACCAAAAAGAAGAAGCAGCACGGCCAACACAATGAGTAGCTCTGGTCCACCAAGATTCGGCATCTAGATACCTCCGATCCTCACCTCAGCGCCGGAACAACCTCGGCGCCGAAGAACTCGACGTCTTCTTCGTCTGCCAGCTGAAATGGAAGGGCCCCTAGAGACACGATGACCTCCTCGACACCAAAGGCCGAAACCTCTGCCAACCTGTCGGTCACCTCGCTCACGGATCCGGCCACATGCTTCTCTCTGAACCCCTGTAAGGATACGCTCCCGGCCCCCCTTGTGGATTGCAAGACGCCGACCGGAGTGCGCTCCGCGAGCCGCTCGAAACGCCTCTTGACGTCGGCGTCATCCTTTCCCGCCAATGCGTACGCCCCGACGGACCGTCTCAGCGTGCTCGGCTCCCGCCCCACCTCAGCGCAGGCGCGATCGGCGGCTTCGGCCCTGCCTCGATAGGAAGCGGTGTCGCCGAGCCACGAGAAGTTCCAGCCATCGGCCACTCCGGCCGCAGTCCTGAGCAGGAGGTCACCCTTTCCCCCTATCCAGAGGGCGGGCCGAGGCTTCTGTGCGGGCCCGGGGCGGCAGATCGCACCATTGACTGAGTAATGCCGGCCCTCGTAGGTGAGCTCCTCGCCGTCGAGGAGCCGGGTGACAATGGCCGCAGCTTCGCCGAGGCGGCGGATGCGGGTGGCCGCGGACGAGAACTCGATCCCGGCCGCCCGATACTCCGCCTCGTACCACCCGGCCCCCATCCCGAGCTCGAGGCGGCCACCGGACAAGAGATCCAGCGTCGCCGCCATCTTTGCCAGCAGAGCCGGGTTGCGAAGGTCGTTGCACAACGCAAGGGAACCGATTCTGGCTCTCGAGGTCACCGCGGCAAGAGCCGACATCGTGGTCCAGCATTCCAACGAGCCCTGCGGTTCCGTCGGCCCCCCGTACTTGCCCCAGTCGAGAAAGAGGTGATCCGAGACCCAGAGGGAGTCAAAGCCCGCGCCCTCGGCTATCTCTGCCACACGCCGGACCGAATCCCATGACACAGGGCGTCCGCCGAAGCTCGAATCGTAATGAGGTAGGGCCAGGCCGACGCGCATCGCCGGCTCAGTCTAGGTGTCCTAGTATCCGTGGCGTGAACGTTGCAGACATCATGACCGCGGCCGCGGTCACCGACGCGCCTGGTGATTCACTGGCCGATGCATCGGCCAAGATGTGGCAACAAAAGACCGGCTCCTTGCTGGTTATGGAAGGAGAGAACCTCGCGGGCATCGTGACCGAGCGGGACCTCCTTAGGTCGGTCGGCGAAGGGCTCGATCCGAAATCAATCAGCCTGTCGGAGGTCATGACGAGAGACGTCGTGACCATAGGGCCGGACACGGCCCTCAAAGAAGCCGCCGAGATCATGTTCCAGAAGTGGTTCCGCCACCTTCCGGTCGTGGCGCCAAACGGCAAGGTGGTGGGCGTCATCTCTCTCAGAGACCTGCTGACTCTCGTGGCCGAAGCAATGGACGAGCCGGAGACACTCCGAAGCCTTACCGGACACCAGCTCGTGCGCGACCGCAGGCTGCAGATCATCGAGGCAGGAGACCTCGACTGACATGAACTTCTTGTGGCGTCTCGCCAGGCTGAGGGCGATGTTCGTCCTGGGGCAAAGGGTCTATCGCAGCGTCAAGGCGAGACGGCAAAACCGCCGCTACTAGCGAGGGCTCTCTAATGGCAGCCATATATGACTAGTCCGTTTGGGTCAAGCAAAATGATCCATATGGGCCATTAACAACCCTATCGGGTGTTTGCTAAGTTCCGACGTTAAGTAAGGGACAAGCACATCGGTGGCGGAACGCGCGGTTCGGGAACAGTCGTTTCTCAGGCGTAGCGTCCCTGCTCCATGTGATCGGGTCAGTCCGCAGATGGGGCGGGCGAGGATATTGCGGCGTCTGGGGGAGGATAAGAAATGCGGCGGTTCTCTGCTTCTGTGATCTTGTGCGCCTTGTTGTCGCTGGCTCAACTGGTTTTCGGGCTCCCCGGCACTCCTTCGGTCCTGGGTCCATCTGACGCCCGCGCCGAGGATGCAAATCCACAGCCCGCCTCTTTGCCGGCTCCGCCACAGAGTTCGCAGCGCCCAACCGGTGGAGAGAACCGAGCTGAGGACCGAGACGAGCCGAACATTTGAGCTTCCCGACGGCTACCTCCAAACAGAGCTCTACACCGGTCCCATCCACTTCAAGGATCAAGCCGGGGTATGGCGCCGTTTCGACAACACACTGGTGGCGTCTTCCCGTCCCGGGTTCTCCCATGAGAATGCGGCGGGCCCCTACGAGATGCTTGTGGCCTCGGAGCCCAACAAGGGCATCCGCTTCGAGCATGGCTCGCACTGGATCAACGTCGCACCAACGCTGCCACCTGCGAGTGCGGCTGTCACCGATGCACGCGCCATCTACTCGGGATTCAAGGGCGCCGAGCTCACTTACACGGCCACCAACACGGGTGTCAAGGAAGCCCTTGTGCTCCGTGAGCCGCCCTCCGACACCACGTGGTCGTTTGACCTTTCCACGTCGAGCGGTCTGTCGGCGGTGCGCACACTGTCTGGGCGGGTCGACTTCACCGACGCCACGGGACGGGTGGCGTTCGCGTTGGCAGCACCTTTCATGATCGATGCGGCAGGTCAACAGGCGCCGCCCGAGGCCCTGAAGGTCAATCTCTCGCGCAGCGGCACCAAGCTCACGCTCGCACTTTGGGCTGATCCGTCGTGGTTGCAAGCGCCCGAGCGCGCCTACCCGGTCGAGATTGACCCCCCGATCACGCTCGACGGCAACCAGAGTGCATACCGTGATTGCCAGGTGGCCCAGGGCGCCACCGCGTCGGACAAGAGCTTTTGCTCCGAGGCCCTGATGCGAGCCGGCGTCGCAAACGGCCTCAAGCGGCGCTCGCTGCTGCGCTTCAACGTCGGCGAGCTCAGAAAGCCGACGATGGAGATCCTCGACGCCGACCTCGAGATTCACCTGGACTCCTCCAACGGCAGCGGCACTGCCGACTACGGCATCCACCGCATGCGTGCCGACTGGAACAACTCCGCGACGTGGAACTCGTCGGGATGCTGCGGAGGGTGGACCGGCGGCGACTTTTCGTCCTTCGCCTTCGACGCCCTGCGCATGGCCGGCGGGTCACCTGGACCGAAGCACTGGCACATCGCCCCGCTGGTGCAGGGGTGGGTCGACGATCGCTGGAGCAACTACGGCTTGGCGTTGGTCCAGGAGGGCGAGTCCGTCGAGAACTCCCTTGCGTTCGTCACTCACGACGATCCAGACACTTCGCGTTGGCCCAAGCTCGTCGTCACCCATACCGACGGTATCGGCGAGCGCAAGTCCTACAAGTTCGAGTCCCAGCGCCTCAACGACCGCATGGAGGCGAAGGTCAACGTCGCCAACGGCAACCTGCTGATAAAGGGGCAGGATCTCTCGATTGCGGGCACGGGCCTTGGTCTCGACGTCACCCGCTACTACAACTCACTGTCTTCGGATGACTCGGTGCTCGGGCGCGGCTGGTTGCTCGGAGTGGGCCGCGATGTGCGGCTCGAGCCGAACCCCAACGGCGCGGTCTTCGTGGCGCCGAGCGGCTACCGGGTGCGCTTCGACAAGAGCGCTGACGGCTCCTACTCATCTCCCCCGGACCCCGGCATCGACGCCACGCTCGAGAAGCGCTCGGACGGCACCTACAAGCTCGAGTGGTTCTCCAAGGAGCGCTTCATCTTCACCTCCTCGGGGCGCTGGACCGAGCACAAGGACAAAAACGACAACACCGTCTCGCTGTCCTATAAGTCGGATGCCACGACCGCCAACAAGACGGTTGTGTCCGAAATCACCGACACCCGCGGGCGCAAGGTCACCTTCACTTATCTAAACGGCCGCCTGACAGCCGTCAACGATCTCGCCGGTGGACGCACCTACGCCTACGGCTACGATTCGAGCTCCCGACTCGCTTCCTTCGCGGTGACGACATACGGGCTAGCCACCGACAACGTAAACCTCAACGCAACGACGACCTTCAGCTACGACTCGTCTGACCGCTTGAGCAAGATCACCGATCCCCGCGGTAACGAGACCCGCGTGGCCTACGACGGCGCCAGTCGCAAGGTCAACAAGATAATTCGGGTCACCGACAAGGCCAATGGGACCGGGCCCACCACGACGTTCACCTACTCGTCGACCTTCAACAAATGCTCAGGGGAGGACAAGGCCGTCACCGAGACCAAGGTCGACGGGCCTCGTAGCGACGTCGATGACTTCACGTGGCACTGCACCGACCGCCACGACCGTCCCGTGGCGACCTTTGACGCCAAGGGCCACAAGAGCGGCAGCAAGTACACGAGCAACTCCAACGTCACCGAGTTGAACGAGTCGGGCGTTGCAGGAGGGCCGGCGTTCTCCTACGGGTACAACTCGGAAAACAATCTCACCTCGGTCAGCCTTCCGACCGGTGGTCAGGCGAGCATGAACTACGGCGACTCCACCAACCCCCACTTTCCGACCGCGCTGAGAGACTTCGCCACCGACAAAGGCAGTGCGAACGCGACCTGGGCCTACGACTACGACGACGACGGCAACCTGATCGAGGCCAAGAGCGCATCGCAAGACATCACCTTCCGCTACTGCTACAACGCCGACGGCACCCTCGATCGCATCGCCCCGCCCCCTCCGGGCGGCGGCGCCAACGGGACTCCGCTGGACACCAACACGTCGGGGTCTGCGTGCAGCGGCGCAGCGCAGGGCAACGACACCCTGTTCTCCTACAACACCAAGGGTGAGCTCATCAAGGTCGACCCTCCGGGCGCCCACGCCACCCAGAGCATCACCTACGACGCGCTCAGCCGCACCAAGACCGTCACCGACGGGCGGGGGGTCAAGACGACCTTCTTCTACGACGCGCTAGATCGCGTCACCGACATCGAATACAGCTTCGTGTCCTCTGGTGGGACCACGTCGTCGCTGTCGTCGACCACCGACTCCACCCTGTCGTCGACCACCGACTCGACCCTGTCGTCGACCACCGAGTCGACCCTGATCCCGCCCGACGACCCCCCCGACGACGGCTCGACGAGCACGCAGACCACCTGGATCAAGTACTCCTACGACCCCAACGGCAACCTCACCGCGCGCTCTGACTCCTCGGGCAACACGACCTTTAGCTACGACGAGCTCAACCGCATGACCAAGGAGGCACCGGAGTCGCCGTCTGCGGTCACGACCTACGTCTACGACGCGGCCTCCAACGTCACGAGCGTCGAGGCGTCCGACGAGCCCCGGGCGGTGACCTACAGCCACGACCAGCTGAACCTCGTGACCTCGGTCACCGACCAGGAGGCAAGAAGGACCGAGTTCACCTACAACAAGCAAGGCCTGCGCCGAAAGACGACCTATCCCAACGCGGTCATCCAGGAGTCCCGCTACGACGACTCCAAGCGTCTCAAGTGCATCTACTCCTACAAGGGAACCGCTCCGACAGGAACCGACGACGAAGCGTGCCCGAGCGCATCGACGTCGCTGGTGACCTTCTTCGCCTACGACTACACCGACACCGTCGGCGGCGTGCAGAGCGACACCAACCGGCGTGAAAAGCTGACGGAACGGGACGCTTCCACGACCTCGTACGATTACGACGCCATCGGGCGGCTCACCGCCGCCACCACGACGAAGTCTGGTTCCACCACGAGAAAGCACGCCTACACCTACGACGCCCTCGGCAACCCCACCAAGGAGGTCGTCTCGGGCAGCACGGTGACCAACTCGACCAGGACTCAGGCCTACGACGACTCAGGCGAATTGTGCTGGAGCGCATCCGGCTCGCATACCCCTGGGTGTGGGTCGGCACCGTCCGGTGCGACGACCTACTCCTATGACGCCGCCGGCAACCTTGCGTCCGCTTCAACCGGCCTCTCCGCCTCCTACAGCCTGAGGGGCCACATGGTCGAGGTCACCCCGCCGGGCGGGGCGGCGATCAAAATGGCCTACACCGACGCCACCCAGGACCGCAGGATCCTCGCCGGAGACACCCGCATGGCCTACAACCAGCTGGGCCTGTCGTCTCAGGGCCCGACCAGCGCAACCTCCAAGGCGACCTGGTTCGCGCGCGAGCCCGAGGGCACGCTCGTCGGCATGCTCAACGCCAAGACCACGGAGCCCGACCTCTACTACCTGTTCGACGGGCTCGGCTCGGTCGCGGCGACCACAGACGCCTCGGGCAACCTCGTGCGCCGCTACGCCTACGAGCCCTACGGGGAGGAGATCGACCGCTCTGCCACCGACGCCAACCCGTGGCGCTACGCCTCGGGGTACTTCGACCAGGCGACCGGCATGCTCAAGTTCGGCACCCGTTACTACATGCCGGACCTGCTGCGCTGGACGCAGCGAGACCCAGTGATAGGCAAACCCGCTGACCCCATGACGTTCAACGCCTATGGGTACGTTGGAGGAGACCCCATTAATGCGACGGATCTGTCCGGCCGCTGGTATATCGACGTAAACATCTCCATTGGCAGCCCATTTGGGATTGGCATAACAGGTGGAGTGCAGATCGGGAGCGAAGGGGTGCACGGGTATATTGGACCGGCTCTGTCAACTCCCGGGGCTAGCGTGTCGGCGACCGTCGCGCCACTTGACGACACTTCAACAGCCTGGAACTGCGGGGTACAAGGGGCATACAAAGGCCTCGCGGGCAACGCGGGCCGTGGTGGCGGTGAATTGTTTTGGGAAGTTGGCGCCGGTTTGCCCGGCCTCTCTGCGAGTTGCTACTACGTCTTCTAACGGGATCGACGAGGTGCTCGCGGGTGCGGTCGCAATCATTTTGGGAGGCTTGTTGATCCTGAAGCCCGCGACGTTCGCCGAATACGTGATTCGAGAGCAAAACCGCATATGGGGGTTCAAGTTTGGAGAGAGGGTCGTTGCACGGACCACGCTACTCTGCCGGCTGATCGGAGCGATCGCGATTGCTGTGGGGCTTCTCGCGATAGGAGACGGCTTGTGATTCCAGCAAGCAGGCCGCCAATTACCATCCAATTTCTCCACCGTTGCGAACAGATATGAGATCGAGCGGCGCGCTCTGTCTCCGATCGAGGAAGAGACGCGGCTCCCGATCTTGCTCGCGGTCTCAGACAACGGTCCCCAAATGACGTCGGGGTCGACCTCGGAGTACATGGCGCTGTGCTCGATCGTGCAGCACTTCGGTCGTCCCGGGACCCCGACGGACCAGGCGCCGGTCGAGTCCTTCTTCGGGCATCTCAAGGGCGAGTGACCTGACCCCCTGAAATCGGTCCACCGCGAATGAGAGTCTTGATGCCTCTGAAGAGGCGGAAGGAGGACCATCGCGGTGAAGAGACGCAGGCACACACCCGATCAGGTGGTGCGCAAGCTAAGGGAGGCCGATCGGCTTCTGGCCGACGGTAAGGACATCGGTGAGGTCAGCAAGCACCTCGAGATCTCCGAGCAGACCTATCACCGGTGGCGCACCCAGTACGGCGGCCTCAAGGCCGACGACGCAAAGCACCTCAAGGAACTCAAGAGCGAGAACACCCGGCTCAAGCGAATCGTTGCCGACAAGGAGCTCGAGATCGACGCCCTCAGGGAGGTTGCGAAGGGAAACTTCTAAGCCCGGCGCGCCGGCGGAGCGCGGTCACCATGCTCCAAGACCGCTTCCAGATGTCGGAGCGGCGGGCTTGCCGCATAGTCGGTCAGCATCGTTCCACCCAGCGCCGCCCGGTCACGCGCGGCAAGGGCGACGACGCGCTGAGGGCGCGGCTCCACGCCTTCAGCCGCAAGCACAAGCGCTGGGGCTATCGCAAGGCGTGGGCGGTCTTGAGAGACGAGGGCTGGGACGCCAACCGCAAGAAGATCCAGAGGTTGTGGCGAGAAGAGGGCTTGGAGGTGCCTCACCGCAAGAAAAAGCGCCGACGGGTGGGGACCTCGACCTGTCCGGCGGATCGCCTTAGGGCGCAGCGCCCTAATCATGTCTGGGGCCTCGACTTCCAGTTCGATCAGACCGCAGACGGCAGGATCTTGAAGCTGCTCAACATCGTCGACGAACACTCACGCGAAGAGCTCGGCGGCCTGGTCGAGCGGCGCATCGACGCGGACCGCACCGTCGCCGCACTAGATGGCATCGTCGCCAAGACAGGAGAGGCGCCCGCGTTCATCCGCTGCGACAACGGACCCGAGCTGACCGCCAACGCCCTGAGGGACTGGTGCCGCTTCTCGGGCACGGGAACGAGCTACATCGAACCGGGATCCCCGTGGGAGAACCCCTTTGTCGAGTCCTTCGGCTCGCGCATGCGCGACGAGGTGCTGTCCATCGAGCAGTTCGACACCTTGCTCGAGGCGCAGGTGCTGATCGGGGACTGGAAGCACGAGTACAACAACTACCGGCCGCACAGCAGTCTCGGCTGGCGCTCTCCGGTCGCGTACGCTAGGGCTTGGAAGGCGCAACGAGTCCCCCCGCCTCGAGCAGAGCCGTGATCCTGTCGATCTCAAGATCGAGTTGGAGCGTCAACGAGTTCACTACAACACCGTGAGATTGCACGCCGGCATCGGCCACGTCACACCCAACGACGAGCACAGTGGTCGCGCCGAGGCGAATCAGAAAGGCGCGCCGCGAAGGACTTCTTCGCGCTCGATCAGAACGCGTCGCTTATCATCGAAAGCAGGCAGGGCAATGAAGGTCCGTTTGGTTGGGTATTTTCCACCGAGTTTGGCTGAAAGAGTCAGAAGCGCCTCACTCGTCGACTGAGATGTCGACCTATATGCCGTCGTTGTTTGACGCATTTCAGACTCGCAAAGTTCGACCATGCCTGTCCGCAGAGAACGATAGTCTCACGACAAGTGCAGCGACGGCCATGAGCTTAGATGCGACAACGTATAGGAGGGGGAGGTTCGAGAGTGAGTTGGCGCTGGATCGTTGACACACGCGGGGGGCAAGTCAAGGTCGACAAAAAGTGGCTCTTGATTGGAATCCTGGCGGGAATTGGGATATGGGTCGGACTGCGCGCACTGCTCCCCTTCTGGGTGGCGATCGCTGCTGCGTTCGTTATCGCTCCTTTGTTGATTGTCATCGACGTTCGCTTAAGAAAAGACAGACCTAATGCGCAGCAGCAGCGCGACGGCGATGCTTCTCGCCTTCCATAGACGCGACGATGGCTCCGACTGCGGCATGCAGCAACGCATTACGTCGACTGAGCCGTCCAAAAGAACAGTCGGGACACGATGAGACGCAACTATGGGGTGTCCTCTGCCTCTGCGTCGCCGCCCTCGGGCGCCACGACCTACTCCTATGACGGCGCCGGCAACCTTGCGTCCGCCTCAACCGGCCTTTCCGCCTCCTACAGCCTGAGGGGCCACATGGTCGAGGTCACCCCGCCGGGCGGGGCGGCGATCAAAATGGCCTACACCGACGCCACCCAGGACCGCAGGATCCTCGCCGGAGACACCCGCATGGCCTACAACCAGCTGGGCCTGTCGTCTCAGGGCCCGACCAGCGCAACCTCCAAGGCGACCTGGTTCGCGCGCGAGCCCGAGGGCACGCTCGTCGGCATGCTCAACGCCAAGACCACGGAGCCCGACCTCTACTACCTGTTCGACGGGCTCGGCTCGGTCGCGGCGACCACAGACGCGTCCGGCAACCTCGTGCGTCGCTACGCCTACGAGCCCTACGGAGAGGAGATCGACCGGTCCGCCACCGACGCCAACCCGTGGCGCTACGCCTCGGGCTACTTCGACCAGGCGACCGGCATGCTTGAGTTCGGCACCGGTTCTACATGCCCGACCTGCTGCGCTGGACGCAGAGGGACCCAGTGATGGGCAAACCCGCTGCCCCCATGACGCTCAACTCCTACGCGTACGAGGGCGCCGACCCTATCAACACCACTGATCCCTCAGGGCGATCACTCTGGGATGCGGTCGGAGACTTCCTTGGCGCCGCGTCCGATGTGGCCGATGTCGTTTCAATCGGTCAGTGCACAATGCAGGGGAGCCTGGATTGCTACGGAGCATTGTCGCTGTCGTTCGTTATGGGCGGAATCGTTACGACGGGGCGTGTGGGTCTCACTGGAGGAACGGGCCTTGCTTCCGGAGGTTGTGTGGCGCTAGGAGCCATTGCCGGAGAAGCGACCTGTCAGGCCATAGACTAAACGGACGATCCCGATGGCTGAGTGGAGAAACAAGAAACCACAAGACTATGGCGTCGGTGTCAGGATACTCGTGATTATCACAGGTGTCGGCGCCTATCTCTTTGTAGCGACCGTGGGTGAAGGTCCCGACTCGTGGATCAGGGTCACATCAAAGGCCGTGGGCCTAGCGCTAACCATGGGTGTGCTCTTCTTCAGACCATCGGCGCGGTCCGACGATTCCGCAGACAATGACCTGACTGAAGTTGGGTTCGAGGTGATGCGCCTTTAGCAAGCTCGGGGTGTGACTTCGGCTGATGTCATAGCGCGCTGAGGATGGCGAGAGAGGGAATGCCTCCGGCGATGGAAGTATGGGTCTACGGGGCGAACCCGGCTGATACGCCAAACTCAACTACCGCGCCTTCCATAGCTGTCCAGAAACAACATGAACCGGAACACAAGTGCTGAGGGGATTACGTCCCCGGCCCCGTAGACGAAAGCAACGTTGACCGGCTGTTGAAAGGCAATCATGGCCCCGAGAAAGACGACGACTCCTGATGTGAACCCGGCAATCACTGAAGTCCTCCATGGGTGCCTGGCCCACCTTTCGATTTTTTTATCCCGTGACATTGGACCTTCGGTTCCTAGAGGGTAAGGAGCCTATTCAGTGGAGTGCCTCAGGTCTTGTACTTCTCCAGCAGTCGACGCGCGATGACCGTCTTCTGGATCTCTGAGGTGCCCTCTCCGATCAGCAGGAACGGTGCATCCCGATAGAGGCGCTCGATCGTGAACTCCTTGGAGTAGCCGTAGCCTCCATGAACCCTGAGGGCCTTGACGGTGATCTCGTGGCAGGCCTCCGAGGCGAATAGCTTCGCCATCGCCGCCTCGAGATCGCTGCGCTCTCCCGCCGACTTCTTGGCGGCGGCCGAGAGCAACATCAGCCGCGCGGCCTCCAACGTGGTGCCCATCTCTGCAAGGTGAATCTGTATGGCTTGATGCTGTGAGATCGGCTTGCCGAACGCCTTTCGCTGTTGGCTGTAACGAATAGCCTCCTCAAAGGCGCGGGTTGCCAGACCTACCGCTCGCGCAGAAACGTTCACTCGGCCCACCTCGATGGCGTCGAGGACCTGCCTGAAGCCCTGGCCCTCTTCGGTGCCAAGAAGCGATGAGGTCGGACAGCGGAAATCGTCGAAGGTCATCTCGGTGGTCTCGACGCCCTTGTAGCCCATCTTCTCGATGTTCTTGCCGACGTCCAGACCGGGGGCCGGCTTTGGATTGCCGGGCTCCTTTTCGACGATGAGCATGCTCATCCCTCGGTGTGGAGGGTCGGAGCCAGGGTCGGTCTTCACCAGCGTCATGACGATTCCGGAACGCAGCCCGTTCGTGAGCCACATCTTTTGGCCGTTGACGACGTAGTCGTCTCCGTCCTTGATCGCCTTGGTGCGAATGCCCTGCACGTCCGAGCCGGCCTCGGGCTCGCTCATCGCGAGCGCGGCCCGAATCTCGCCGGTGGCCATGCGTGGAAGGAAGCTGTCCTTCTGCTCCTGCGTACCGAACTTATTGATGAGGTAGCAGCCCATGAAGTGGGTGTTGAGGACTCCCGACAGGCTCATCCATCCACGCGCCAGCTCCACTACGGCAAGCGCATAGGTCGTTAGCGATTCGCCGATGCCTCCGTAAGCCTCGTCGACCGTGAGGCCAAAGAGCCCAAGCTCCTTCATCTGCTCGACGATGGCTTCCGGGAACTCGTCGCGGTGCTCCATCTCGTCCGCGACCGGAATGACCTCTTTCTCGACGAAATCTCTGACGGTCTCGACGATCGCCTTTTGCGTGTCGGTCAGATCGATCATTGCCATTCCTTCTTGAAGTCCTCCAGGGTCTTCTCTGGCTTGAGTCCTGCAGCGCGACCCCTCTGGGCGAACTGCACCGCCATCTTTCTCGAAGCCTCGTCGATCATCTCGTTACCGAACATGACCGCTCCACGCCGATCTACCTCAGTCGCTTCCCTGTAGGCGTCGAGCAACGCCTCGGCCTTGTCGTACTCCTCCTGCGTTGGCGTGAAGACCTCGTTCAGCACATCGATCTGCCCCGGATGAAGGGCCCACTTGCCGTCGTATCCGAGAGCCCGCGCGCGCATAGCCATGTCGCGAAAGCCATCGAGGTCCTTGATCAACAGATAGGGTCCGTCGATCACCTGCAAGCCCGCGTCTCGAGCTGCAACAAGAATTGTCTCCAGCACCCAATGCCAGTGGTCACCGGGATAGCCCGGCATGGGCAATCCCGCGGTCACAGTCGGAAGACCAAGAGACGCGCTCATGTCGGCCGGGCCGAAGATAAGGGTCTCCAAGCGGTCGGAGGCGTGCGCGATCTCGTAGACGTTTCTCAACCCCGTGGCGGTCTCGATCTGCGCCTCGATGCCGATCCTGCGATCAAGCCCCGAATTTGCCTCGATCATGCGCAGCATGTGATCGACGAAGTGGACCTCGTGGGCATGCTGGACCTTGGGGATCATGATGCAGTCGAGATAGCGGCCCCCTTGCTCGACAACCGTCTTCAGATCGTCGGCCGCCCACTGCGTATCGATCGAGTTGATACGGACCACCACCGTCTTGTCGCCCCACTCGTTGCGAACGAGAGCCTCGACGATGTTGTCGCGAGCCTCTTCTTTTGCGAGTGGGGCAACCGAGTCTTCGAGGTCCATGAAGACTTCATCCGCCGGAAGGCTCGGACTCTTGGCCAGCATCTTGGGGCTCGAGCCGGGCACCGATAGACAAGACCTTCGAGCTCTAATTGCCGGCACGCGTTCCTCCTCGTAGTGAGTTACTCGACGTAGCCGAGACCGCGCAACTGGTCCTCGATCTCGCCTTCCTCGTCGGATGTGAGACCCGTCTGCACGTCGCGAGCAGGGACGTCCGCGCCCGGGCCCCCCGTCACGCTGAGCTCGACGCCGTGCCCCACCAGCGATTCGATGACCTTGCCGTCGCGCGGAATGGCGCTCGGCACCCCCAGCGCAGCCATGGCGGTGGGACCGAGGTCCTGTAGATAGACGGTCTCCTTCAAGGGTCCAGGCGTCACTTCGGGTCCGGTCGCGACGATCACTCCCTCGAGACGGTGATCGCCCGACAGCCAATCGGCCGCCTCGACCATGCCCTTTGCGTGGGTCAGTGAGTAGAAGGGGGCCGGCACCAGCAACAGGTCGGGGGCGGTGTCCAAGAACTTGCCCGACATCACTTCCTCTTTGCGATAGATCTTGCCGATCGGCGGCTTGCCGGTGTCGGGGTCACGGAAGGCGTCGAGCGAGGCGGCGAGGTCGTCCCGCACCTTCTCGTAGTCCTTGGTGTCGACGATGCCTTCCGGCTCACGACCCTTGAGGTTGACCGACACGCCCTCCCCGGTAGACACGACGCTGGTATAGGCGCGGGTCTTTGACCACTCGATGGGTGAGGCAGGGATGGAGATCTTTCCGTGCAGCTTGAAGATGTCGTAGAGCCGCCGGGCGATCCTGCGTCCGGGCCCCCACCGGATCAGGTTGAAGGCGAGCGAACCCCGTCCGAACTCGAGGTATCCGAGGTGCTGAAGGATGCGATCCATGGTGCAGGTCCGTGTGCAGGGTTGGTGCCCATGGTCCGACATGAACATGACCAGGTCGTCGTCGTTGGTGCGCTCGAGCAGCCGTGCGAGGCCCTCGTCGAGCTGCTGATAGACGGCCCGAGTCTGCTTGGCGACCGGAGTGTCCTTTAGCTCTTCGTAGTCGGGGTGCTCGGGGCAGATGTACTCCATGAGGCAGTGCTGGATGCGATCGGTGGAGACGTACACCAGCACACCGAAGTCCCAGTCGGTCGTGTCGAGCAGGTACTCAAACGACTTCTGCCGCTTGGCGGTGATGTCGGCGCATTCCTCGAGGAATGCCTCGGGGCGGTTTCTAAAGGTCGTCCAGCTCATCCCGTTGACCGGGAAGGGGGCGTTGCGGTCGAGCTCCTGCTGCAACTCGAGGGGATAAGTGTAGGAGCGGCTGGCGGGCAGAACGCCACCGGCCACGACCTTGCCGTTGATCTCCGGCGTTGGGAAGGTCAGGGGGATGTTGAGGGCCAACGACGTCTTCCCCGCGTCGCTGAAGTCCTGGAAGATGTTGCGAGCCTTGATCGACCGGTAGGTGATCGGAAGCCTCTTGGAGACGCCCGGCTTGTGCTCGAGGATGTCGAAGACGGCGTGGCCCGCAGGGTTCAGGCCGGTCATGAAGGTCGGCCACGCGCACCACGAGTGCGAGGGCACGGTCGATAGACAATCGCCGTGCAGGCCGCGCTCGATCAAAGAAGCAAGGTGCGGAAGCTCTCCTGCGTCGAGCATGGGCTGAAGGACGGTCCAGTCGACTCCGTCCCAACCGATAATGAGAACTCGTTGTGGCACGCCGGGGAGACTAGCAGGACGCCTCGTCACCTGAGCCAAAAAGACACCGTTCGAGCGTCGCCGACGGCGAGCTCGCCACTCCCGAGTAGCTAGGCTTCATCGACATCCCGCCTAGCCTGGGCCAACCGGTAGGCGCGCACCGCAAGTTGCAGACGCAGCTTGTCCTCCGAGTCCCGCAATGACCACCCCGTAAGCCTCTCGATCTGTTTGAGACGGTAGGTCACGGTGTGGGGGTGCGCGAACAAGACCTCACCGGCTATCTTCACGCTTCCGTCGGAATTGAAGTAAGCCTCGATCGTCTTAACCAGCTCGCCCTTTCGGCGATCGTCGTGCTCGATCAGGGGGCCGAGAGTTTGCTCCACAAAGCGGTCGAGCAGCGCCGGCTCCGTCCGCAGGAAGTGATAGAGCAAGAGGTCGTCGAAGCGATAGACCGGGCCCCCAAGACCGAGGGCGACACCGATCTCGAGAGCTTCCCGCGCTTCGAGATAGGCCCGGCGGATGCCTTCGAGGCCAGGATCCGGCCCCCCCATGCCAAAGCACCAGCGGCCATCGAGCTCGGCCACCATCTTCTCGGGCATGGTGCCCAGGTCGAGTGATTGGCCCGCGGGAATCAAGGCGATCGTCTGATCTGCTTTCTGCAGCACGATGGGATCCGCGGTCGCCAGGTTGGCCGCACTCGAGGCAGCCGACGCGACGGCCCCTTCCTTGCGGGGATGCTTCGCGGGTCCTATTCCGACGAGGGCGACATAGTTGAGCGACAGGTCGTAACCGAAGGCATGCGCTCGCCTGAGGATGTCGTCCGGAGACGCATCGGTCCCGTAGAGCAGATCAGAGAGAAACTCGCGCCGCGCGCCCTCTTGCTCTCGGACGATGGCTCTTTGGGCGCGCGAATAGGCGTCTGCTGCGCAGGTTGAGATCTGATCGGTGTAGCGCAACACTGCTTCGGCCAGCTCGATCGTCGATTCGAGCGCATTGGCGCCCTGGGAACGGCACTCGTCCGCGAGAACGTCCCAGCAAACTCGAGACACGATTCTGTAAGCGTGGAGCACATCTTCGAGGGGAATGCCGGCTTCGGCTCGACGAGCGCCAACGCGCTCGATTGACTCCATCTGAAGCGCCCCTACCTCCTGCTGCTCGGTCAAGACATGGGCGAGGATCGCGACATTCTCTCGGACCGACGCGCGCACGTCCCCCTTGAAGCCGTCACCGAGTCGCGCATAGGACTGGATCCCGTCCCAGATGGTCGCGCTGCTTCTCTCGACGACCTCGTCCAAACGGGCGAGGAAGCGGTCGACGATCGTCATGAGCTGAGAAGCTTGGCTCATCTAGTCATCCCCCGAGACTCTCTTGAGGACGCGGGCCAACGCTTGCCTCGCATCGTCGGCGTCGTCTAACGCGGGCCCCCCCGAGACCTCCGTATCGTCCGAGGGGTCGAGCGCCGCCACGAGCGCCGAAGATCCGGTTTCCTGAACCACGAGGTTGCACGGCAAGTGGACGGCCGCCTGAAGACCCCGATCGATGTCCCTGTGGCCGCTCACAGGGCTCCAAGCTCCCATGAACAGGTACTGGCGGTCGGGTCCCGCCTCGGGCCCAAGCAAGCCACCGACGTGCATTTCGGTAATGATGGAAAAGCCCTCGCTTTTCAATGCGAGCCGGGCTCGAATGACGGCCTCGTCGTAGCCCTCGGCCACCTCCACGCTGTAGCCGTATTCGGTCATCTGCCCTACGGTAACGCCTTTGACAATTCCGAAGACAGATCCGACCTCATGCCCTTGCTAGCGATCCCCAACGCCTCAGAAGGCCGCGACCAAGAACGAATTGCCAAGCTCGTCGGCGCGGTGAGGGACTCGGGGGCGAGGGTCCTCGATCTCCACCAAGACGAAGCGCATCACCGAAGCGTGATCACTGCGACCGGTACGGCTGCCTCTTTGGTGGAAGCGATGGCGCATCTCGCTGCGGCCGCTTCATACATCGACCTGGCGCGACACGAGGGCGTTCACCCACGCCTCGGTGGACTCGATGTCTGCCCCTTGGTCCCGGTGAACCTCTCGATGGCCGAGGCGGTCGAGGCCGCACATCAAGCTGGCCGTGCAATCAATAGGGCAACCGGGGTGCCCATCTACTTCTACGGGGAGGCGGCCGAACGGGAAGAGGCGCGCGAGCTGCCCTCGATCAGAAGCGGGGGCCTTTCCGAACTAAAGAGGAGAGCTCAGGAAGGCTTCACACCTGATATTGGCTCGGCCGACTTGGATATCAGTCGGGGAGTGATCTGCGTCGGGGCGAGAGGGACGCTAATCGCGTTCAACGTCTGGCTGAGATGCAGCCTCGAGACAGCTCGCTGGATAGCCGGCAAACTGAGAGCTTCGTCGGGGGGCCTCCCCGGTATCCGTGCGCTTGGCTTGATGATCCACCCGCCGGATGTCTGCCAGGTGTCGATGAACCTAACGGAGCCCGACGCCACCGGAATCCAAGAAGCGTTTGGCGCCGTCGAGTCGCTTGGTCGGCAGAGGAACGCACAAGTGATGCAGACCGAGTTAGTAGGTTTGGTCCCGCGCCGCTATCTACCGCCCCCGGACGCGACAGCGACCCGGCTTCTAAAGAGACCGGGTCGCTCTCTCGAGGATGCGCTCCGACGCTAGCTCGACCCACCTCTCGTGGTGCTCTTGCGAGATGTTGACTTCCTGCCGCCGGTGCTCTTGCGGCCGGTGGACTTCTTGCGGCCGGTGCTCTTCCGGCCCGTGGATTTCTTGCGGCCGGTTGACTTCTTGGCACTGGTGCTCTTCCGGCCCGTGGACTTCTTCCGGCCACCGGTGCTCTTCCGAGCCGTGGACTTCTTGCGGCCCGTGGACTTCTTGCTGCCGGTGCTCTTACGAGCCGTGGACTTCTTGCGGCCCGTGGACTTCTTGCGGCCCGTGGACTTCCGACCGCCGGTGCTCTTGCGGCCCGTGGACTTCTGCAGTCGACTTGCGGCCACTCGTCGAACGCGCCGATTTGCCGCTCGTCGACTTGCGGCCAGTGGTCTTCTTTGCAGCCAAACTCGCCACCTCCAATCCTTCACATCGACGAGGTCGTCGATCGATCTCGCCTACTCTCTCTCATTGCGCTCGAACCGATCGCAATGAACGCCGTGCCGCGCATGCACGCCCGCGCATGCAACGTGTTATTTAGGCACGATTCGCATTCGGTAATCAAGCACTATTCGTTGGAACCCGCGCGACTTCGATGTCATGAAGCAACACGTAGACGCCGGAGGTTACGTTCCTTGCGCAACCGCCTGCGTTCGCGCTCCGACGTTCCTCCCCAGATACCGAACTGCTCTTTGTTGTTCAGCGCGTACTCGAGGCACTGCAGACGCACTGCACACTCAGAGCAAACCGCGCGCTGCTTTCGACGAGCCACCGCGTTCTGGGAAGAAGATCTCCGGCTCGACTTCCGCGCAGCGCGCATCCGACTGCCACTCGACTGGTTGAAGGAGCTTCGTTGTGATGCGCTGCATTCCCCGGCCTACCTTTCGTTGCAAGTCCCCCGGAGCGCCTTGGTCAAGGGCGCCGAATTACATTCCTGTAATTCTATGGATGTCATTAGGTGTGCGCAAGGGGCCTGACCTGGGACTTTGCACGACGAGGGGGCTCTAGACGGCCCGCATTGCGGTAAGCAGCGACTACGAGGTGGCGGGAGAGTCTTCCACCGTCATCATCGACATCACATCGCCGACGAGGCGCGTGACCTCGATGGGCTTGAGCCGAACCATGGTTGCCTCGGATTGCTTCGCAAGCCATTCGTCTTGGGGTCTGTCCAGAAGCATGAGGATCGGCACGCGGGCAAGCCTCAGAACGTCGTGCATGTCTTTGGACAAAGCGTAGCCGCCGGCACTTCCGGTTTGCAGGTCGACCACAACTACAGACGGAGTGGCGTTGGCAATCAAGTCCCACGCTTCTCGTGCGTCGACCGCCATCCTCACCACAACCCCAGAAGGGAATCCATATTCGAGCTCTTCCCGCACGTGGGGATCATCGGTTACCACGACTACCAACCGCTCTGGGTCGCTTCGTTCCTCGCCTGAGGCCTGCGAAGCATCACTAATCAAGTCGAGGCACGCTCGTTTCCGCGCACTTGTTCCTCGAAGGACCTCAAGAGTCCGTCAATGTCGAGATCGAAACCAGCCTCCATAGCCTGAAGCTTGCCGAGCACCTGAACGAAGCGCGCGGTCTCGATCTCGGCTTCGTGCACCGCTTCGACCAGCAGCGACGTGTAGTGACGAGCGAATCGTGCGCCGCAAAAGGGGCAGCGGCCTGGAGCGTCGGAGTCGGGCCCGATCTGGGACAGAAGAAAAGTTCTCTCACAGGTGTTGCAATTAGCCTGAATTCTCATCTTCACCTCTCTCGGGCGTGGGACTCCTGGATGATAGACGAGGGCCAACGACCGCTAACGTGAAGGACGCTACGAACGACGGCACCGATGCACCCAACCATGGCAGCGATGCGGACAGCGGTGCACCGAAGGCGTTTCCAATGAGCTCCGTCCACCACGGTGGCCCCACCGGAGCGATCCAGTGATACACGGCAAACCCCGCCAGCCAGGGTAGGAACGCGGCCAGACGTATCCCCCCAGTGAACCAGTAGCGCCCGCCGCTGGAGTAGAGAGCCTCGAGATCGATGCGGCCACGCCGGTTGAAGAAATGATCGGCGCAGAGGATGCCGAACAGCGGAATGAAGATGGACCCGATCAAGAACAGGAAGCTCTCGTAACGTTCCATCGTCAACCAGGCCGCCAGGCCGGTGGCTATGGCGGCGATGGTGAGCGTCAGGCCCCTGCGCGAGGCCCGCGGCCATATGTTCTGAAGAGAGACGGCGCCGGAATACATGTCGGCGAAGGCCTCGTCGGTCTCACCCACCAGCAATCCGAACAAGAAGAGGACTCCTGCGATCGAACCACCTGTAACGGCGAGTAGCCCGCCGGCTATCCCGGCCGGATCCGGAGTGGTGCCCGGCGTCTGGAGGACAAGAAGCGCGCCGAGCGCGTACAGCCAGACGTTTGCCACCAGGTAGCCGGTGAAAGTCCCCCACCCCGCGGCATGGGGACGTCGAGCAAAGCGGCTGTAATCAGCAACGAGGGGCAGCCACGAGATCGGCATGGCGATGACCAGATCGAGCGCAAGCCCAAAGCTGGGAAAGCCGCCGGCCCCCGAGCTTCGCAACGCGTCGGTTATCCCATCCGTCGCAAGGACCAGCACCGTGACCGCAACGCAGATGCCGATCACTGCCCAAGCACCAAAGCGTTTGAGCCACACTCGAGTCACTCCAACCGGTCCCCACAGCGCGAGACCGGTGCAGACGGCGGCGGCAAGGGCAAGCCACAACCAGCGAGCCGAGAAGCCAAAAGCCCGTCTAGCGACGAGGTCTGCAACAAAGGACATGGCCCACAGCTCTACAGCCGTCCACCCAATCATTTGAAGGACGTTCATGACGCTCGGAAACCACGATCCGCGGATCCCGAGCACAGGACGAAACAAGACCATCGTCGGGACCCCATGGTCGGCGCCCGCAACGGCTCCGAGCGCAAGCAGCGCCACGCCCATGACCGATCCGAGCACGATGGCGACCATGGCGGTGGAAAACCCGAGAGCAGGCACCAGCAGCGCGCCCGTGACCAGTACCAGCACCCCTATGCCCAGATCCCCCCACAGCACTGCCAGGTCGAAGCCCGAGAGCCGCCGATGCTGTGGTGGGACCGGTGCGATGCCCCAGTCGGGCGCGCTTTCGACGCGTTCGAGTACCTTGCTCATGTGAATCGCTCCCTCCGCGGGCGTTAACCCGATCAGGTTCAAGGGGTCGCCTTTCGGCCTCTCAGCCCCGTGAGGAGCTCCCCCGCTGCAGGCCTCTACCTTAGCCCGGCCGCAGCTCCAACGAGCATGGTCAGCCGGTTGCCTCGGAGTTGAGCCACACGATGATGGCGCGGGCCGACAGCGGTGCGACGGCAAGCATGAGGAAGTCGAGGACCCCTCCTGCAACCGTCGTGAGGGACCTAGCAAGCTCAGGAAGTCCTTGGAGCCAAGCAAGCCTCCGGTAGCAAAACCCCACAAAGGGCCGAGCAGCACCACCAGCCCGGCCGTGGGGCCGGCCCATTGGTGACGACGCAACCGCAACCCGGCCCAGCAGCCCAACCCGGCTCCCACCCAAAGGCCAAGACCGACCCCGACCAGGAACACGAGGACGAACAGCGCCGCTTCGGCTTCGGCCTGTTCATTCCTTTGGAGGCCGCGACCACCACCGAGCAGCAGACTTGGTAGGAGGCCAAGTCCGCCTCCGATCACCGCGCCCACGGTGGTTCCGACGAGGGTGGCTAGATGCCCTCGGCCGGGCGCGAAGACGCCGCGCCCCTGAAGGCGCGGCGCATCAGAAATACGATCGTTCAGTCGACTAGAACTGGGCGGAGTCCCCGCAGGCGCAGGATCCCTTTGCGTTTGGGTTGTCGATGGTGAAACCCGACTGCTGCAGGCCGTCCACATAATCGATTGTGGCGCCGCGGAGGTAGGGGGCGCTCATCTTGTCCACCCTCACCTCGACGCCCTCGGAAATCATCACCTCGTCGCCGTCTCTCTTCTCGTCGTCGAAGTACAGGGCGTAACGGAGGCCCGCACAGCCCCCCGGCTGCACCGCCACTCGAAGCGCATAGGACTTGCCGGAGTGCTCTTCGGGGGCCGAGGAGACCTCACGCTCGAGCAATTCGGCGACCTTGGCAGCAGCCGTGCTGCTGATACCTACTTTGTTGGGAGCCTTCTCGGTCATCGCCACTGCGCACGTCCTCCTTGTGTGGCTCATCCGGTGAGCCTTCCTGAACCATTATAGAGAACCACCGTGCACACCAAGCCATTCCGCGATCAGCAGCGCGGCCGCCCCCCCTACCAGGCCCAGCACAACCGGGCGGCTTCTCGCGAGGCCGGGAGGAGGCGATTCGAACACCAGAGGCGCCAGCAACAGGATCGCGAGCCCCGCTGCCCCGAACAGCGTGGATGCCAGGACGACCACGTGCCATATCTCATGACCGCTCACTGGGCGGCAGTGCTCCTAATGTGAGGTGCGGGATGCGAAGTGAAACTGGCCGATGCGCAGGGCCGGAGCAACGGTGGAGCCGAAAGGTCCGTAATCTGCGGCCACCGTTCCAAGCTCCCTGCCAACGCCGAGCACGGAGGCCAGGGCCTCGAGGACACTCTGGGCAAAGCGAAAGTTGTGCACCGCGCCGGCAACCTCTCCATTTTTGATCCGAAAGGTTCCGTCTCTCGTCATGCCGGTGAGGAGAGTGCTCGGCCTCTCCAAGACGTTGACATAGTGGAAGCGAGTGACGAGGATCCCGTCGTCGACCTCGGAGATCAGCTCATCGAGAGATCGATCTCCGGCCTCCATGACGACCTGCGACGCGTACGGTCCGAACTCGTTTGATCCAGAGCCGTGACCGGTTAGGTCGATGCCCATCTTCGTGGCATGACGAAGGTCGGTGACCGGCCCTGTTGCCCGCCCGGAGTCGATTACGGGCACCCGCTTCTTTGGGACACCTTCGAAATCGAACCCGATACCGATCGACCGGGGATGAAAGACGTCGTCTGTCACCGTGACCTGGGGCGAGGCGACGTTCTGGCCGGCCCGTTCGGCAAGGAAGCTTTCGCCCTCCAGCACTTGCTTGGCTCCGAAGCCTGCGTAGGAGAGGTACTCGAGCAAGGTTGCGACCGCCGGTGACTCCAGGATGACTTGATAGGTGCCTGGATCTGCGTCGGACGGCTCTTCACCTGCCGCGGCCTTATCGAGCGACCTGCGGGCAGCGGCCTCCAGGTCGACCTCAGCCTTCCTATGCGAGGACGCCTCTCCCCATCCGGTCGCTGCCCCCGTATCAACCAAACAGGTGCACACCGAACGGGTGTAAGCGTCGAAGCAGTCGATCCCGGTGGACGAGAGCACCGCAAAGGAATGCCCGCTCGTCTCGTAGACGCCTGCCGCGTTGTCGACCTTAGCCACGTCGAGGATCTGCTTCACGCCCTCGGCCCGCTGCTGCGGGGAGGCTTCGGCGGTCGGTTCGTCCCATCTGAATAGAGCTTGGGCGCGCCCCACTTGCTCCGGGGCCGGAAGCCCGGGGAAATCGGGGTCGGGTGGAGACGCCGACGCCGCCTCCAGTGCGCTGGCTGCGGCCCTTTGCATGTGCTCTTGGTCGAGCTGGCTCGTCGTGGCGGTTGCCGTCCGATCACCTGCCGCAACCCGCACGTAAGCCTTTACGTTGTTTTGAACGGTGTTCTGAATGATCTGGGACCCGGCGTAGCGGGTCAGCCCCGTGCGGGAGCCGGTGAGCACCACTTCCACGCCGTCCGCTCCCGAATAGTCGAGAACGTAGCCGGCAGCCTTCCTGGCATCGTCGTGAGAGACCGGAAGGTCGCCTGAGATCCCTTCGGTCACTGGCCCACGCCGATGGAGACGTTTCGAAAACGGGCAGGGGAGGTGCCGTGACCGACGCGCATGGTCTGCCCGGGCTGTCCCTTCCCGCAGTTGGGAGTGCCCTGCATCTTCCACTCGCCGGGGCCCGCGACGGCGTCGCACGATCCCCAGAACACAGGAGTTATGCCTGTGTAGCGAGGGTTCTTGAGCATCCTGCCGAGCCGCCCGTCCTTGATCTCCCAGGCGATCTCGCAGCCGAACTGGAAGTTCTTTCTCTTGTCGTCGATCGACCACGACTTGTTGGTCGCCATGTACACGCCGTCGTCCACGTCGGCTAGTAGATCCTCCAAGCTGCCCTCGCCCGGAAGAAGGTTGATGTTCGGCATGCGGATGAGGGGGAAGTTCTCCCACCCCTCCGCCCGCATCGTGCCGTTGGACCGGTCCTGCCCCACCAGGGCGGCGGTCTCCCGAGAGGTCTGAAAACCGACGAGCACGCCGTTCCTCACTAGGTCCACCCTCTGTCCTTCGACGCCCTCGTCGTCGTAGCCATAGGTACCAACGCCACCGGGCGCCGTTGCGTCGGAAGTGATGTTGACGACCTCAGACCCATAGCTCAGCCGGCCGAGATCGGGGATGCCGACAAAGGAAGTGCCGGCAAAGGCTGCTTCCATACCGAGCACGCGGTCGAGCTCGGTGGGATGACCCACCGATTCGTGCACCTGGAGCATCACTTGGTGCCCGTCCAGCACCAGCGTGGTGGTCCCCGAGGGACACTCAGGCGCGGACAGGAGGGCTACGGCTTCCTCGGCCACCCTCTGCCCGTTCGCCGGCAGATCCATGCGCTCGACGATCTCGTAGCCACCCGCCTCGAGGTGCCCGCGGAAAGAAGCGGGGTAGGAACGCTGCTGCACGTCCCCATCGGCCACCGCAGTCGCCTCGATCCCTGCGCCGGTGTTAACGATGGTCTGGTCGATCGCCGCGCCCTCGGAGGACACAAACCAGCTCCTCTGCCGGTAAGCGTCCATCGTCGCGCGGGCCACCCTGATACCGGCCGCCTTACCCATCTCTTGGGTCGCCATGACGAGTAACCCGACCTTGTCCTCGAGGGCGACGGCGAAGGGATCTGTGGCCACGGGGGTGGACCACGAAGCTACGTGGGCGGGCTCATCAACCAAGTGAACCGGCGTCGAGTGGACCAGAGCGCTCGCGCGCGCCACCTCGACGGCGGTCCGTGCGACCCGGATTGCCTCCTTCGCATCAAGCCTGGCCGACGCGGCGTAGCCCCATGCGCCATTGGCAAGCACTCGCACGCCGAAGCCCAGGGACTCCGAACGATCGAGACTCTCGACCGTGGCGGCTCGCACGGAGATCGATTCGGTCGCCAGCTCGACGGCACGAGCATCGGCGAAGTCGGCGCCGGAAGAAGTGGCGGCATCCAGCGCCGCGGTCAGGAGGTCGTTCATCGCCAGAAGATACACGCGAGCGCTCACCCGCTCGCCGGACTCACCCGCTCGCCGGGACAGACGCCGGGGCCTGCTGGAACCGCCGTCTTCAGACCAACCACGGCGATGTCCGCTGCTTCGGGGCAGCCGTCACCTGAGAACCGATCGCCAACTCGGCCCCCGTTTTCCACCGTGACCTCCATGTCGAGGATCGAGTAGTCGACCGTTGCGCCACTCTTGATGACGCAGTCTTGAAGAACCACCGAGTCGCGCACGACCGCATCCTGTTCGACCACGACTCCAGACCCGATGACCGAGTGCTCGACCTGCCCCCGAATGGTGCTGCCGGGCGAGATGAGACTGTTCTTGATGCGGGCCGAGTCGAGGATGCGGGCGGGCATGCGTTGCTGATCGAGGGTGTGAATGGTCCACGAGGGGTCGTCGAGATCGATCTCGGGGGACTCCTTAAGGAGATCCATGTGTGAAGCCCAGTAGCTGTCGACGGTGCCCACGTCGCGCCAGTAGCCCTCGAGTCGATGCTCGTAGGCGCGCTCTTGCTTGACCAAGCGAGGAAGAACGACGTCACCGAGGTCTTGGAGCGAGACCTCGTCGTCGGCGCCGTCGCTACGCTGCTCCCCGGCAAGGTCGTCGAGAAGGTCGAGTAACACCCCAGTCTTGAACACGAAGACCTCAGTTGTGACGACGTCGCTCAGAGGATCGTCCGGCTTGTACTGGAAGTCGCTGATCCTGCAGTCATCTTCTACCTCCACAACGCCGAAACGACCGGCTTCTTCGCGAGCGACCGTGCTCGTCACCATGGTGACGTCGGCGTTGTTCGAGAGATGCGCATCGATGGGGGCCCTGTAGTCGAGCTTGTAGATGTGATCTGCGCTGAGCACGACGAGGACGTCTGGCTCAGCCTCTCGAATGAAGCTCGAGTTGCGATAGATCGCGTCGGCGCTGCCCTCGTGCCATCCTGCTTCTTGAGCGCCCGTGAAGGGGAAGAGTAGGCGCAGGCCCCCGTAGGTCCGGTCGAGATCCCAGGGTCTGCCGTTCGAGACATGGTCGTTCAAAGAATGCGGTTGGTATTGCTGGGCAATCCACACGTCCCGGATGCCGCTGTGCATGCAGTTGGTGAGCGGGAAGTCGATGAGCCTATAGACCCCACCGTAGGGCATCGCGGGTTTGGCGCGGTGCTCCGTCAGCACTTCTAGCCGGTTCCCCTCGCCTCCGGCCATGATCAAAGCAAGGATCTTTAGATCGGGCATCTCACTCCTCTGGGTGACCTTTCTGGCAAGGCAGAACAATAGGCTGGTTCGGTGGCGCTCACGAACCTCGACATCGCCGAGTTGCTTGCTCGCACCGCTGAAGAAGTCGAAGAGGTAAAGCGGCGCGCTTACCGCAGGGCATCTCGGGCCGCCTTGGCGTGGGCCGAGGAGGCGGCCGAGATCTTCGAGGAGAACCGGCCTCTTACCGACCTCTACGGCATCGGACCGGGTCTGGCCAAGCGACTGAAGGGATGGCTCGGGGATCCGCCGGACTTAGACGGTCTCCCGCCCGAGTCTCGCAGTGGGTTCAGCACGATGGCGGTCGCACGTTCGGTGGTGGACGCGCATCCCCAGTGGCGAAATGACATCAAAGCGGACCTTCAGATGCACACCACTTACAGCGACGGCACGGTCTCGATCGAGGAGATGGCGCTTGCCTCGCAGGCCTTGGGCCGCTCCTTTGTCGCCATCACAGATCATTCCGTCGGACTCAAGATCGCCGGGGGCATGAGTCCTGAGGTGCTGGCTCTACAGGCCCAGAAGGTGGCCCTCGTGAACGAGCGCATGGCCCCCTCGGGCTTTCGCGTGCTGCACGCTCTCGAGATGAACATCAGCCCCACCGGTGAGGGCGACATGGAGGCCGAAGTGCTGGCACCGCTCGATCTCGTGCTGGGATCGTTTCATTCCAACCTGCGAGGCGGCGAGGATCAGACCGAGCGCTATCTCGCGGCGCTCGATAACCCGACGTTTCACGTCCTCGGGCATCCAAGGGGCCGGATGTACGGCACGAGGGCCGGCTTGCACGCGGACTGGCCGCGCGTGTTCGCGGCGGCGGCGTCGGCAGGAAAGGCCGTCGAAATCGACTGCAACCCGAACCGCCAGGACCTCAACGTCGAGCTCATGCGCCTTGCCGTTGACTTCGACGTCTACGTTTCGATCGGAACCGACGCCCACAGCACCTGGGAGCTTCAGTTCTTAGATCTGGGGATAGCGACGGCAATCGAGGCGGGTGTACCGCCCCAGCGAATCCTCAACTGCATGACGGCGGAGGAAGTAATCGAGTGGGCCCGCGCCCGCTAGACCTCCGTCTCAGCAAGTCACCGCTTCAAGGCCCTGATGTGAATGAAGATCGGTACCTGAGTCCAGCGACCGATCGATGGTGCATCCTCCACTAGCTGGTCGTCCGGCCTCAACTCGCGAAGTGCTTCCACCAGAAATCCGGCCTTCTCCAACGCGCTGAAGTAGGCCTCAAGCGGCCGATGGTCGCTCACAAACGTCATTGGAAGACCGGCGCGTTCCACGGGGATTGAGTAACGGCGGTGTTCGAAATAAGAGTCGCTGATTGTGAAATGAGCGCCTCTCTCTTTGACTTCGAACGTCCCTGAAGAGCTGAGGGGATGAAGGTTGGCAATGCAGTAACGGCCGCCAGATACAAGGATGCGGGAAGCCTCGCTGACGGAACGATCAAGGTCGTCGATGTCCTGCAGCGACATGAACGAGATCACTAGATCCGCTACGTCGGGTGGGAGGGGCAGCCAAGCAGCATCGGCCACCACCACGCGATGAGGCTCTTCCGCTTCGGCCGCAGCTCGGGCCAGGGTCGGAGAGCTGTCGATGTTTACGACGAAGTGGCCACGATCTCGCAAGTCGCGCCCGAGCCGGCCCTCACCGCAACCTATGTCCACCGTCAACCGACCGGGTGGCGGGATCAATTCGAGGAAGTTCGGGCGATTCAGTCGCCAGTAGTAAATGTCGTGCTCGGGAGTCCTCGCCCAGTTGATCCAGTCGCCGGCATTCTTCTCCCACGCGTCCCTCAGGCTCACGAATCTCAGCCTTCTCTTGTACCGATGTGTGCAATCACCATGTCCAAGCGAGGGAGATCGGTCAACCCACGGCCTTCAGGCAAGGTTGGCGGAGCGCGGGTAGGCGACCTCGGGGTCGGTCAGGATGTTTACGAGCGTCGGCTCCCCCGAAGCAAATGCACGTCTGAGAGCCGGAGCGATGTCTTCGGGATCGGTGACGTATTCGCCCCGGCCCCCGAACGCCTCCATCATCTGGTCGTAGCGAATCCCCGGGCGAAGCTCCGCGGCGACATCGTAGCCATACAGGGCCCGCATGGGGTGCTTCTCCAAACCCCAGATGCCGTTGTTGCCAACGATGCAGACAACCGGAAGCTGCAGACGGACGAGCGTCTCGAGATCCATGCCCGAGAACCCCAGTGCCCCGTCGCCGTAGAGCACGACGATCTGGCGCTCGGGATGGGCGAGCCGCGCCGCCATGGCATAGCCGGGCCCAACCCCGAGGCAGCCGAAGGGCCCCGGATCGAGCCAGCATCCCGGTTGGTACGAAGCGATCTCGCGGCCCGCATAGGAGACGAAGTCACCGCCGTCCCCAATCACGATTGCGTCTCGGTCTAGCAGCGGGGCAAGCTCCCCATAGATGCGCATCGGGTGGATGGGCATCGAGTCGGAACGCAGCTCGGGCTCCGCGGACGCACGCTTGTCGTCTTCGACGTCGATCAAGGCGCGTATCCAGGCGCTCGTATCTGGTGGCTTCTCGAGGGCCTCGGCAACGGCCGCAAGGCAAGCATCGAGCGGGGCGCCGATCGAACCGGCGAGATCCACGTTCGTCGTGATCGACTCGGGTGCCGAATCGAGATGGACGACCTTGGCTCCGGTGGCGAAGCTCTGTCCGAAGCCGAGCCTGAAGTCCATCGGCGTACCGGCGACTATCACCAGATCCGCCTGCTTGAACGCCGCCGACCGGCTGCGGCTGAAGGCCAGTGGATGGTCGGCCGGCAGGCAACCACGCCCCTGGCCGTTGGCAAAGGTAGGGAGCTGAGCCTTCTCTACCAGCGATCGCAATGAATCCTCTGCTCGATCGAGATAGACGTTCGACCCGGCAAGCAGAACGGGACGCTGCGCTCTCGCCAGCAGGTCAGCCACCTCCAGCGCGTCTTCCTGCGCCACCACAGATTCCGCCTGGAACCATGGCTCCATAAATTCCAAGGGAGCGCTTCCGAACATGACGTCGAGGGGGAAATCCAAGAAGCGGGGGCCGCGCGGCGAAGTGAGCGCGGCGATTGCTGCAGTGACGACCTCTTTGGCGATCAGGGACGTATCCGAGACGGTCCTTGCCTCAGCAATCGGATCAACGAAGGCGACGTGATCGATCTCCTGCAGCGACCCTTGACCCCATCGAAACGCAGGAGCTCGGCCCCCCAACCCGAGCACGGGGGCCTGATTAAACCTGGCCTGCGCCAGCGCACTGATTGCGTTGGTGACGCCTGGGCCTGCGGTCATTGCAACTACCCCGAGGGACCGGGTGAGGCGAGCCCATCCCTCGGCGGCGAAGGCGGCCGATTGCTCGTGGCGAGTGTCGACGATGCGTATTCCGTCCTGCTTGCAACCGTCCAGGATGGGGAAGATGTGCCCCCCGGTGAGCGTGAACAGATGGCTGACTCGGAGCGCCTTTAGCGCTCCGGATACGGCAAGCCCACCATGCCCCTGCTCCGTCACTCCGGGAGCCTACAAACCATTCGCTGGGCTAGGGTCGAGAGACCGTGTCGATGAACCCCTCTGACCCTCGCCCCGAACGCGGTCCTGATGATCCCGCCCCCGCACGTCCTCAGGTCGAGGTTCCCAAACGGGCTCTCGCGGCCCGACTGCGCGCTCCAATGGAGCCGTGGCGCAAGGTGCTGCTCGCGGGAGCGGTCCTGTTGCTCGCCACATCCGTCCTGGCGGCTGTCCTCGACGACGGATTGCCCCGCCCCCTAGTCTTCGTCCTGAACTTCATTGGTTATGGGTTGCTTGCAGTCGGCTTCCTCAAGAGGTTGAGGGCCCGCGACCGCCCGTAGCGCGCGAAGGTGGCTAGCGGACCTCTCGCGCGGTCTCGGTCGAAGTGCGGCGGATCACCACGTCGTCTTCTGGATCGAGGTCGGCGGCTTGCTGGGTGCGGGCCTCCGAATCCTCCAGAATCCGCAGCGCGGCACGCTTCGCCACGTCCTCGTCCGTCATGTCGGAAACGTTCCCGGCGTCGTTCTGAACCTGTTGAGCCTTGGCCTCGACGTCTTCATCGGTCGGAAAGTCCCGCCGATCGATCTCGTGATTGGAAGACATGCCCTCCCGCGGCTCCACCATGCGGGAGTTACTCGACGGTCCAGGTGTCGCCCGAGGCGAGCAGGCGCTTTAGATCTCCTGGTCCTTGTTGATCCGCGGCCATCCGTAGCTGGTGCTCCATGGTGTCTCCGTAGACCGGGCGCTGGACCGACCGGAACACCCCCAAAGGGGTAGGCGACGTGGGGCCATCGGCGAGACGAGACAGCGCGAAGGCAAGGCTCGGATCGTCCCTGTGGGCGTCGTGCACAAGGAGGTTGCCCTCACCCACCGCGGCCGTGTCCACTATCTCGAGCCTGCCGTCTTCCCTCATCACTACACCCTTGGCGCCGTCGGGTCCGAAGCGAATCGGACTTCCATGCTCTAGATAGATGCGGTTCTGGGTTCGCTCCTTGCCGGTCAGAGCAATGAACGCCCCGTCGTTGAAGATGTTGCAGTTCTGGTAGATCTCCACGAACGCCGAGCCACGGTGAGCAGCCACCTGCCTGAGTACCTGCGGCAGGTGCTTGCGCTCCACGTCGATGGTCCGAGCGACGAAGGTGGCCTCAGCCCCCAGGGCGATGGAGATCGGGTTGAACGGTCGCTCGAGCGACCCAAACGGCGTCGACTTCGTGACCTTGCCCTGCTCTGAGGTCGGCGAGTACTGCCCCTTAGTCAGTCCGTAGATCTGGTTGTTGAACAACAGGATCTTCAAGTTCACGTTGCGGCGCAGGGCGTGAATCAGATGGTTTCCGCCGATCGAAAGCCCGTCGCCGTCCCCCGTGATCACCCAGACCTGAAGGTCGGGCCTGGCCGTCGCAAGCCCGGTCGCGATCGCGGGGGCCCGCCCGTGGATCCCGTGGACCCCGTAGGTGTTCATGTAATAGGGGAAGCGACTCGAGCATCCGATCCCAGAGACGAACACCACCTTCTCGCGGGGGACGCCGAGCTCCGGCATTACGCCTTGAACCGCCGCCAGAACCGCATAGTCGCCGCAACCCGGACACCAGCGAACCTCTTGGTCCGACACGAAGTCGGCGCGCGAGAGCGTCGCCACACCGCCCGAGGCCTCGGTTACCCCACGGCCGTTGATCGCATCCTCGAAACCGTTTCCGTTGGGCACTTACATCAGCTCCAATATCTTCGCTTCGAGCTCCGACGCCCTGAAGGGCAGGCCTTTGACCTTGTTGACGGGGATCACATCGATGAGGAAGTCGGCGCGGATCAGCTTGCTGAGCTGCCCCATGTTGAGCTCGGGCACGATGATCTTGTCGAACCGCCTGAGGACCTCCTCTGTGTTCCTGGGAAAAGGATTCATGTGTTTGAGGTGAGCCCGCGCCACCTTCTTGCCCCTGGCGCGCACACGTCGGCAGGCGGCGCCGATAGCGCCGTAGGTGCCGCCCCAACCAAGCACTAGTACCTCTGCGTCGTCGTCGCCGGTCCACTCGAGAGGATCGATGTCCTCTTCGATGGCCTTTACCTTCGCTTGACGAAGCTCGGTCATGAGGTGGTGGTTGTCGGGGTCGTAGGAGATGTTGCCGGTGCCGTCGGCCTTTTCCAGGCCCCCGACGCGGTGCTCGAGCCCGGGCGTCCCGGGGATCGCCCACGGGCGCGACAAAGTTTCGTCGTCGCGCAAGTAAGGCCAGAAGTCGTCGCCGACATTCGGTTGAGTGGCAAAGGGCACCGAGATATCAGGAAGCTTCTCGGTCGCGGTGATGCGCCACGGCTCCGCGCCGTTGGCGATGTAGCCGTCCGACAGCAATATCACGGGGGTCATGTACTTGAGGGCGATGCGTGCCGACTCGATCGCCGCCCAGAAGCACGACGCCGGGGAGTAAGAGGCGACTATGGGGAGCGGCGCCTCCCCGTGCCGGCCGAACATTGCGTGCAACAGATCGGACTGCTCTGTCTTGGTCGGCAGACCCGTCGATGGTCCGCCGCGCTGGATGTCGATGACGATCATCGGCAGCTCGAGGGCAAAGGCAAGCCCGAGGGTCTCCGACTTCAGGTCGAGTCCCGGTCCCGACGTCGTTGTCACCCCGAGATGCCCCGAGAAAGCCGCGCCCAGCGCCATTCCAGCCGCAGCTATCTCGTCCTCTGCCTGGATGGTCCTCACTCCGAAGTTCTTGTGACGCGACAGCTCGTGCAGGATGTCGGACGCGGGCGTGATGGGGTAGCTGCCCAAGAACAGTGGGAGCTTGGAGTGCACGCTCGCCGCGATCAACCCATAGGCAAGCGCCTGGTTGCCGGTGATCCTGCGGTAGGTGCCGGGGGCCAGAGACGCCGGCTTGACCTCGAAGGCGCTCAGCTCGGCGGTCTCGCCGAACGCATGCCCCGCCTTGAGGGCCGCGACGTTGGCCTGCGAGATCTGAGGTTTCTTGGCGAACTTGCGCTCGAGCCAGTCGATCGTCGGCTCGAGCGGTCGCCCGTACATCCACGAGATCACTCCTAGGGCGAACATGTTCTTGGCCCGCTCGCCCTCCTTCTTGCTCACTCCTGTGTCCTTGACGGACTCGATCGTCATGGACGTCATCGGAATCTCGAACACCTGGTAACCCGACAGCGAACCGTCCTCGAGCGGGTTGGCCGCGTACCCGGCCTTCTCCAAGTTCCGGTCTTCGAAGCTGTCGTTGTTGACGATCAGGAGGCCCCCGCTCAGAAGGTCGCTGATGTTCGCCTTGAGCGCCGCGGGATTCATAGCTACGAGCACGCCGGGTTGGTCCCCAGGCGTCAGGATGTCGTGATCCGAAAAGTGGATCTGAAAGGCCGAGACGCCGGGAATGGTGCCGGCCGGAGCGCGAATCTCGGCAGGAAAGTCGGGTTGCGTCGCTAGGTCGTTTCCGAAGAATGCCGTCGCGCTGGTGAAGCGATCACCCGTGAGCTGCATTCCGTCGCCCGAGTCACCCGCAAAGCGGATGACGACTTGGTCGAGCTCTTTTCGATCGGTCCCCGGCCTCTGTGGCGGGGCGATCTGGGTCGACATCTAGTGGGAGTCCCCCCTAAAGGGTCAAGTAGAAGTCTTGGTCTTGCCCGATCCTACCAGCGGCAAACTCATACGAGCGTCAAAAGCCCTGGTCGCGGCCTCCGTTCATCGTTCATTGGACATCTGCGCACCGGTTCGGTTGGTACACGTCCACCGGACGAGCGGCTAGAAGATCTTGACCGCCACGATGTTGGCCTGGACGACCTCGTGGCTCCAGCCTCTTTTGTCCATCACCTTGATCGTCGAGGCGCCGTGGCTGTCGGTCCCCACCCGTTGCAGCACGCCGACCAGCTCGGTGTGGCGGTGTTCCTCCTGCGGCACCACGTAGCGCAGGCTGACCTTGCGGCCGAGGTAAGGATTCCAATCGTCCGGGGGCTTGGGCATCACAACACCGGGGACGGCAGGACGGGCGGCCAACCGCGGGCCCGTCGTGACCCCTGTCTCTACTCGCCGCGCTCCTCTGCAGGCGCGAAGGGACTCTCCATGGCGCCGCCAGAAGCCTCGGGGTGCTCCTCGAACCAGCGTGCCTGGGCCGCGGTGTACTCGGCCCACTCGGCCGGGACGCTGTCAGCGGGATAGATGGCGTCCACGGGGCAGGCGGGAAGACAGGCGTCGCAGTCCACGCACTCCTCGGGGTGGATCCAGAGCTGCTCCTCGCCCTCGTAGATGCAGTCGACCGGACATTCGTCGACGCACGCCCGGTCTTTCACGCCGATGCAAGGCTCAGCTATGACGTACGTCATGTACCTGCTCCTCCTGGGTGATTTGCTCGTTCGGGGGGATCATAACGGCGCGCCCCGCGCTGTGAGCCTGATTGTGCGCTTGTGGGTGGCTCTAGCCTCTTGCGCCGGCCTCCCGCTCGAGGAAGTCATAAAGACCTGAGCGCCGGGCGACCAACGCAGTCGCGTCTACAGACACGGCATTGAAGACGTCGACGGCCCGGCCCATCGGCCCCGAGACGATGACCTCGGCCCGATTCTTCTCGATCGCCGCGGTCGTCTTCTTAGCTACGCTCTCGGGCGTCACAGTTCCCACGATCTTCGGGGCGTCCCTGGCGCCGCTCCAGCCGGAGAACATGCCGGAGTCGCTGACGAAGCCTGGGCATACGACCGACACTCCGATTCCGTGGGGCCTCAGCTCTTCGCGAAGCGACCACGAGAAACCAACGACGGCATGCTTGGACGACGAGTAGACGGTGTTGTAAGGCACCGCCGTCTTCCCCGCGAGGGACGCGATGTTGACGATGTGACCCCTCTTGCGCTCGATCATCCCCGGCACTGCAAAGCGAGTCAGCAGCTCGACCGCAAGAACGTTGGTGTGAAGGGTCGATTGGATGTCCATCGGTGTCAGCTCCTCGAAGCGCCCGACCTGTTCGATGCCTGCGTTGTTAATGAGCACGTCGACGGGGCCGAGGTCGGCCGACGCCGCGTCGACGAGGTTCTGCAAATCTTTGTTCCTGGTGACGTCGGTAGCAACCGTGATGACTCTGACGCCGTGCAGGCCCACTAGCTCGGCCGTGGCCTCGAGATCATCCTCAGAACGGGCCGCCAGTGCCAGATCCACGCCCTTGGACGCGAGGCGCTCGGCGATGTAGACGCCGAGTCCGCGCGACGCGCCTGTGACAATCCCGACCGCTCCCCTCAGCTGCATGACGCTCCCTTCGCTCGAGCTCGTTAACAGATGCCCCCGGCCTTCGGATACCTTAAGAGGGACGCACTCAGAGGCCGGGCGCGGGCACCCCGAGCAATCCGGTCACGACCGAAAAGGGACCAGCGATGAACCTGAAAGAGATGATCAAGCGGGGGCTCTCAAAGAAGAGACAGGCCGCCGCCGAACAGCAGGAGTACCAGCAGCAGCACCCCGCAGAGTCAGAGATCACCGGGGACCAAGAGAGTCTCTACGAGTCGGGACGGCCCCAAGATGTACAGACCACTCGGGCAACCAGCACCCGCCACGGAAAGGTCACGGCCGACAAGAGAAACCAGTGATGCAAGAAGCCCCCGGCACGACGCTGGGGGCCTCTTGGATCGAGTTGCGGAAGCATCTGGTTCAGTCGCCCAAGTTACCCTCGCAGGCCCTCTCCCGCTCCGCTGCGCAAACGTCTTGGGTGCCCTTGCCACCGTTGGCCCGGTCCAAGCCCCGGTTGCCCTTCAACCTGTCGGCCCCCCTACCACCGCGCACCCGGTCATCTCCGCGACCACCACGGATGGTGTCGGGGCCGCCTCTGGTACAGATGATGTCCCGTCCGCCGTTGCCGTCGACGCTGTCCGGCCCGTTGCCCGTCACGATCACATCGTCCCCACTCGAGCCCGAGACAGCAGTTGAAGTCGATCCGGTACCCGGGAAGAAGATCGTCGCAGGCTCACCCTGGCAGGTCGGTCTTTGCTGAAGGGGTACCGCGTTCGCTAGCGGCCCCTGAACCAATGCTGTTCCCAGAGTGGCCGCGGCCAGCGCGATCAGCACCTTCTTTCGCACGTGTGCACCTCTTTCGTCGATGGGACAGCTGAGTCTTAGCTGTCCCCGATGCATACGTGGCGAGGGCGGCTTTTGGTTTGCCTGGAGGTGAGGTTTCTCTCGGCCCCTCCAAACGCAAGGGCTCTAGGGGTTCAGCCCCAGCTCCGGGCACGCCTGGTCGACTTGCTGCAGAAGGTTCGGGTCGGCCTGGAGGGCGGCTTTGATGTCCTCGGGGTTTTGGGCAGCAAGCTGTTCGCAGGTGACGCCGGGAAGGCCGGGGATCTCGCCGGTGGTGGTCCCGCCGCCCGGGTCTGCGGGGGGACCCCCGAGGCCGCCCCCTACGGCTTGCAATAGCTGCTGCAGGTCAACGTCGACGGCGTCCTCGGGAGCAGCGATCTCTTCGTCGAACTCCTCGAGCGAAAGCCGCAGAGCGAACCGCTCCACTCCCTCCGGAACTTCTTCGTCTGACATCTCGGCGAACTGGAGGAAGTCGACCTCGAGCTGAGCAAGGCGGCCGTCCCTCACCCACGCGTCAAGCGTGACCTCCTCGTCGGGCACCTCACTTGCGGGAGGAAGGCTTGCGCCGGGAACCGAGCCGGTGAGGGACTCCGCGTTGTCCAGCAGCTCTTCGTAAATGTCTCGCAAGGGGACGGTGACGACGAGATGGGAACCAACGTCATCCTCGCCTTCGGAGGTCACCTCTCCCGTGCTCTCGAACGCGTCGCTAAGATCCCTGAGGAGCTGCTCCTGCTGCTCCGCGCTTGGGGTGGGAGCGGCCCCGCCGAATTGCTGCGCAAGCTGATCGAGGCCCTCGAGGGCCAGCCACTCGCCATTGAGGGCGGGCTCGACGAAATCGAGCCCTGCAGCCGCTGCCTGCTGACCAAGCGCGTCGAGGGTTGCGGGGTCCTGCCCGAAGGTCTCCGCCAGCCCCCGAGCATCCGCCCGCAGGAACAGCGTTTGGTCGAGGAGCCTCATCTCTATGGCGTCGTTGCCGGCGACGTTGACGGTGACTTGAGCCTGACCGTCGTCCTCGCTCTCTCCCTTTCTCGCGGCGATAGTGATCGACGAGTCGAGGATCTTCTGTGCGTCCTCACTCGAGAGCTCGGTACCGTCCTCAGACGCGAGGGCCGCCAGCGACTCCGGGTCCGACTGCAGGCTAAGGGTGACACTCAGGGAGTCGGTGTCCGCCAGAGCGTTGATGGAGTCGACCAGCGTTCCCTTTGGGTCCTCTTCTGCTTGCTGGGCAGTGTCGTCCCCAGAGCAGGCACTCAATACCAGGGCGCCCGCAACCAGCAGGAGCGTCACTCGGCTCAGTCGATGTCGCATCTCAAACTCCTCTCAATCGGGCGACGGCTCAGTCTCGGAGAGACAAGACGCACGGTAAAGGCCTTTATTGAGCATCGTGCAAGAGCCATGTGAAGTTTTCGACTGTTTCTCTTGGTGGCCACTTTGCGACCCCGGCCCTCCTACGGCCTGGAGGTCAGCCGGGCCGCTGCGCTGCGGTATTGCTTGCCGGCGTGATAGCTCGAGCGAACCAGGGGGCCCGACTCGACCCACGCGAAGTCGAGCTCGTGCTCGCCGTAGGCCTTGAAGCGAGCGAACTCCTCCGGGTGCGCCCAGCGATCGACGGGGAGATGCCACGAGACGCTCGGCTGGAGATACTGCCCGATGGTCAGCACGTCGCAGCCCACCTCTCGCAGGTCCCTCATGGCCCCGTAAACCTCTTCCTCGCGCTCGCCCATGCCGACGATGATGTTGCTCTTGGTGACCTGGTTGGGACGCAGCTCCTTGGCCCATGCCAACAGATCGAGGCTCGCTCGGTAGCCGAAGCCGGGGCGGATCTTCGGATGGAGCCGGGGCACCGTCTCGAGGTTGTGCGCAAGCACGTCGGGCTTCGCCTCGATCACTCGTCTCAGCGACTCGCGGGGCTCCTCTTTGCGGCCCTTGAAGTCGGGGATCAGCACCTCGATGCCGCACTCGGGAGATGCTCCGCGTATCGCTTCGATGGTGGCCGCCCAGTGGGCCGACCCTGCATCCTCGAGATCGTCGCGCGCCACACCCGTGACGACCGCGAACCTGAGTCCCATGAGCCGGACCGCCTCCGCGATCTTGACCGGCTCTTGTTGGTCGAGCGGCTGCGGCTTTGCGGTCATGACGTCGCAGAAGCTGCAACGTCTCGTGCAGAGGTCACCGCCCAGCAAGAAGGTTGCCTCGCGCGCTTCCCAGCATTCGTAGATGTTGGGGCAGCTCGCTTCTTCGCACACCGTGTGGAGACCACGCTGCCGCATGATGTTGCGCAGCTCGGTGAAGTTGTCACCGTGCTGAACCCTGACCTTGAGCCACTCCGGCCTTCGCTGTGGGCGAGGAGCGAAGTCACCGGGGGCGTCGCGCAGAGGCATGCCTCGTCTGAGGTCTCGCTCGGAGTCTTTGCGAGTCGTGATGGTCGAGGTCAGGAACTGAGCCACGTCTGGGTGATCCTTAGTATCCGGCGAGCTTGCGCATCTCTTGCTCGATCCTGTCGGCATCGGGCAAAAACCAGTGCTCGAGCGTCGGCGCGTAGGGCATGGCAGGAACGTGCGGACCGGCCACCCTGACGATCGGAGCGTCGAGATCGTAAAGGGCTTGCTCGGCGATCTGTGCGGCGACCTCTGCTCCCGCCCCCAGGAACTTGTTGTCCTCGTAAACGATCATCGCCTTGTTGGTCTTGCCGACGGACTGAAGCACGGTGTCCATGTCCAGGGGATAGATGCTTCTCAAATCGATGACCTCGACCTCGATGCCGTCGCCGGCCAGCCGCTCGGCGGCCTCCACGCAGAAGTGGTGCATCAGTCCGTAGGAGACGCAGGTCAGATCCGTTCCCTGGCGCCGGACCTCGGCTCTGCCGAACTCGACCCGATAACGATCGTCGGGGACCTCGCCCTTGATCAGCCTGTAGGTCTTCTTGTGCTCGAGGAAGAGAACGGGATCCTCATCTTCGATCGCCTGGATCAGCATGCCCTTGACGTCATAGGGAGTCGAGGGCAGCACGACTTTCAGGCCCGGGACATGCGCAAAGAAAGCCTCGATGGACTGCGAGTGGTAAAGCGCCCCATGCACGCCGCCGCCGTAAGGAGCGCGAATGACGAGCGGCACAGAAAAGTCTCCGTTGCTGCGGTAGCGAATGCGCGCCGCCTCGGAGACGATCTGATTGAAGGCCGGAAAGATGAAATCGGCGAACTGCATCTCGGCGACCGGACGAAGCCCATCGAGAGCCATGCCAATACCGACTCCCGCGATCAGGCACTCGTCGAGCGGCGTGTCGATAACCCGGTCCTCGCCGAACTCGTCGAGGAAACCCATGGTCGCTCTGAACACCCCGCCGCGGGCGCCGACGTCCTCGCCGAGCACGAGGACACGGTCGTCCCGCTGCATCTCTTCCTGGAGAGTGTCGTGAACCGTCTGAACCAGCGTCTTCTCAGCCATGCCTACTTCCTCCTCCGCATCACTCGACCTCGAGGTCGGCGTAGACGTTCTTGGCGCCCGAGCTGGGGTCGGGGAAATCCGCTTCCTGCGCCTGCTTGACGCCTTCCGCCACATCGCTCCTGGCAGCCTCTCGCATCTGTTCGACCTTGCCGTCGTCCAGCACGTCCACCGACTTCAAGTACTCCTCGAAGCGCGGGATCGGATCCTTCCTGCGCCACTCATCGACCTCGTCCCGCGACCTGTAAGTCCGGTCGTCATCGTCCGAGGTGTGCGAGTAGAACCGGTAGGTGCGCAGCTCGATGAGGGATGGCCCCTCACCTGCCCTGGCACGATCCACGGCCTCCTTGGTCAACCTGTAGGACTCGAGGACGTCATTGCCGTCGCCCTCGGCCCCCGGCATCCCGTAGCCCTCGGCTCTTAGGTAAACGCGTCCGGCGACCTGCTTGGACTCGTGCACCGAGATGGCGTACTGGTTGTTCTCACAAACGAACACAAGAGGGAGCTTGTGGATGCCGGCAAAGTTCATTGCCCCGTGCCAGTCCCCTTCTGACGTTCCCCCCTCGCCGAACCAGGTACCGACCACGGCATCTTCGTGCTTGTACTTCTTCGAGTAGGCGATGCCTGCAGCATGAAGAATCTGCGTTGCAATCGGAGAAGATCCCGTGATGATGTTTGCCTTAGAAGAGCCCCAGTGGGCCGGCATCTGACGTCCACCGGACGAGGGGTCGTCAACCTTTCCGAACAGACCAGTGAAGACATCCTTCGGGGTGAAGCCCGCGGCCAGACACAGCGCCATGTCGCGGTAGTAGGGACAGAAGACGTCCTTGCCGCGCTCGAACGCCCAGATCGAGCCGATCTGCGCGGCTTCGTGTCCTGACACCGGCACCACGAAAGGCGCCTTCCCCTGTCTGTTAAGAGCCCACTGCCGCTCGTCGCAGTAGCGAGCAAGCAGCATGTACCGGTACATCTCGGTCAGGTCTTCTTCCTTGAGACCAAGATCGGTGTGCCGATCGCTGGCGTTGGCCATTCTCGTCCTCCTCAAACCGTCGCTGGTGTCGAATCAGTTCCGCTGACCGAAAGTGATTTGGGGTGCGCCCACACAACAGAGAAATCAAAGACTCTGGCGAGGTGATTTGCCGCGAGCGTTGCGACCTCCTTGACCGAGTGGCTGACGCCGGTTTCCGCCAGCAAGGAGGTGACCCAGCGACCCTGTATGCCGCATGGAACTATTCCCTCGAACATCGATAGGTCGGTGGCGACGTTGAACGCGAACCCATGCATCGTGATGCCCCTCGTGATCTTCACACCGATGGCACCGATCTTGTTGTTGCCTACCCACACCCCTGTGTGCTCGTCGTCGCGACGAGCCTCGACCCCCAGGTCGGCCGCAACCGCGATCAGCACGTCCTCGAGCCGGCGGAGGTAGGCCACCACGTCGTAACGCTCGCCCAGTCCGAGAACTGGGTAGCCCACGAGCTGGCCTGGCCCGTGGTAGGTCGCGCGGCCCCCCCGATCGACGTTGAACAAAGAGATGCCGCGCGCCAGCCGTTGTGCTTCGCCGTACACGAGATCCGCTTCCACGGCTCTGCGCCCAAGAGTGTAGGTGGGTGGATGCTCCAGAAGCATCAGGGAGTCACCTCGCTCACCCTCGAGCCGGGCAAGCCACAGCTCGCGCTGAGTCCCCCAGGCGACCGGGTAGTCGGTCCGGCCCAACCAGGACGCCGTCAACAGCTTCGGCCGCTGGGTCATTTCTAGAAGGCTCATTAGATGTAGTGCTGCAACTCGCTCGTGAAGTCGGTCGTCTGGATTCTCTCCTTCAGCCGGGCGAGGAACCGCGCGGCCTCCGCCCCGTCAATCGCCCTGTGGTCCCACGACATGGAAAGAAACCCTCGAGACCTGATCGCGATGCTGTCGTCATCCGTCACGACCACCCGCTTGTCGATCGCCTCGAAGCCCAAGATGCCCGCTTGTCCCCTTGGAATGATCGGCACCGAGATGACGGACCCGAAGGGACCCGGATTGGTGATCGTGAACGTCCCCCCGGTTAGATCGTCGGGGGACAGTTTCTTGGTCCGTGCGCGGGTCGCCACGTCGTTGATGCCCCGAGCGAGGCCGGTGAGGTTCTTTTCGTCGGCCGCCTTCACGACGGGAACGATGAGGCCGCCGCCTTCGAGCGCAACCGCAATACCCAGGTTCACGTAGTGCTTTAAGACGTTGCCCTGCTGCTCCTCGTCGTAGGTCGAGTTGACCTCGGGCATCTCGAGCAGGGTCTCGCACAGCACCTTGGCGAGAAACGGCATGTAGGTGAGGTTGAACCCCTCGCGTTGCTTGAACGATTCCTTGGCGGCGGTCCTCAGCCTTACGACGTTGGTCCAGTCTGCCTCGACTGCGTTCCAGGCACGAGCGGTCTCGAAGTGACTCGCAACCATGTGCTCCGCGGTCCTGCGCCGGATGTTGGTCCACGGAACCAGCTCGTCGCGTCCGGCCCCCCGGTCTCCAACCACCACCGGCCGCTCGGCAGGTGCCGGCCGTGAAGGCTCGGCGGGAGCAGGCGCCACCTCGCCCGCGGGCGCCTCGGCTGGGGGGGCCGGTTGCTTGCGCGCCTCGACGAAGCTCAGCACGTCCTGCTTGCGTATGCGGCCTCCGGTGCCGGAACCTCTGACCTCTTCCAGATTCACCGCGTGCTCGTCGGCGAGCCGCCTGACCAGGGGCGAGATGATCCCTCGCTTGGAGCCGTCGCCGTCCGGGGAGGGCTGCGGAGCGGCGCCCCCGCCCGTCTCCTGCTTGTCCGCTGCCGCCTCCTCGGCGCGATCGCCCGTCGCTTCCGCGCTGGCCCCGTCGCCGGCTTCGGCTGGAGGGGACGTTTCGGGTTGGGCCTGAGGGCCCTGGCCGTCGCCCTGCTCTGAAGCAGCGGATTGCTGCTCTGCCTCCGCGGCGGGCTGCTGGTCCACCGGTGCGGGAGCTGCACTGCCGTCGCCCGCCGCCTGATCGGCTCCTGGCTCTGTCGCTTCCTCCTGCGCGGCCTGTTCGGCGCCACCTTCTTCTGCGGCTCCCTCACCAACCACCGCGATCGGAGTTCCGACCTTCACGGTGTCACCTTCCGGGACCAGGATCTTTTGGAGGGTTCCAGAAGCCGACGAAGGGACTTCGGAGTCGACTTTGTCGGTCGACACCTCGACGAGGAGCTCGTCCTCGCTGATGGTGTCGCCCTCTTGCTTCAACCACTTGGTGATAGTTCCCTCGACGACAGACTCGCCGAGTTGCGGCATCTTGATCTCAGTAGCCATGCGGCCGTGATCCTCCTTGTGGACAAGCCCTTGCCGTCGCCGAATGGAGCAACCGCGTCAATCAGCGGCTTCTTGAGAGTAACGCCTGGCTCGCGCCCACCGGGCTGAGATGCACTCAAACCTCAACGATGCGCATGAGGTCGGTGTGGCCCGCAGCTCCCGTTACCACCACGACGAGGTCTCCGGTGCCCACGACTCGCTGGTCCCTGGCTACGGCGACCGCGCGCTCGAGGACGTCAGGTCCGAGATCCGACTCCAGATCCTCGCAGGACACTGGAGTCACGCCCCAGATCAACGCCATCGCTCCTAGTACCGGGGGCTGCGCCGAGAGTCCGATGATCGGAACACTGGGCCTGAATGCGGCAACCCTTCGGACGGTGGAGCCGCTCTGCGTGGGGCACAGGATCGCGGCGACCTCGAGGTCCTCCGCGGCCTCAACCGCCGCGTGGGCAACGGCCCAGGCCACCCGGTCGCCCACCAACTCTTCCTTTACCGGTTTGAGGCGATGACCGGAGCGGGTCTCGGCCTCCTCTGCTACTTCGGCCATCGTCGTCACGCTCGCGGCAGGATGGTCGCCGACCGCCGTTTCCTCCGAGAGCATCAGCGCGTCGGTGCCGTCGAGAACTGCATTGGCCACGTCGGCGACCTCGGCCCTGGTCGGGAGCGGAGCGCGTGTCATCGACTCGAGCATCTGGGTTGCGGTGATCACCGGCACGCCGTTCAAGTTGCACGTGCGGATGATGTCCTTCTGGATCAAGGGCAGCTCTCGCAGTGGCATCTGTATCCCGAGATCCCCGCGGGCAACCATCACCGCGTCGGCCTCATCGGCGATGGCGTCGAGGTTCTCTACTGCCGAACGAGTCTCGATCTTGGCAACGAGCAGAGGGCGGGGGCCGTGGGTCGGAAGCGCGGAGCGCGCCCGCCTGATGTCATCTGCGTCTCGAACGAAGGAGAGGCCCACGAGGTCTGCGCCCAGATCGACGGCGTGGTGCAGGGACCGGGCGTCTTCTTCCGTGAACGCCTCGATGTGGCGCTCGGCCCCAGGTACGTGCATCCCCTTGCGGGAACGCAGCACGCCACCTCTGACGACCTCCGTGGTCACGACGCCCCCGTCGACCGCTTTGGCGCGCAGAATGATCGTGCCGTCCGCTAGATAGACCTCGTCACCCGCGCTAACGAAGCTGGCGAGGTCCTCCACGCTGGTTGAAACGCTCGACGCGTCTCCGGTGACTTCACCGTTGCCGAGCACGAACCTCTGTCCCGCCTCTAGTGTGACCTCTCCGCCCTTCACAGGACCGGTTCGCATCTTCGGCCCGGGCAGATCAACCAGCACACCGACTATCCGTCCCCGTTCGGCCGCAAGCTCGTCGGCCAGCGCAGCCGCCTTTCGGTGTGCGTCAACGGTGTCGTGAGCGAAGTTCAGCCGAACCACGTCGGCTCCGGCATCGAGAACGCAAGCGAGTGTTTTCCGGTGCCTTGTCGCAGGCCCAATGGTGGCGATGATCTTGGTCCTGCGCGCGGCTCAGCCCGCCTCTTGACACAAGCAGTTCGAAGGGGGGCCGAGGGCACAAGGCGCTAATCCGTGCGCCACGGCCCTCCGGCGGCTCACGGGCTTGCACCCTCCATGAGCTCCTGAAGATCGATCACATCATCCTTCGGTGGGACTTCGATGTTGACGGGCACCCCAAAGTCGTAGTAGTCAATCGTCATCTCCTGTTTAAGTGGGCCGAAGGTCCCGTCTTCTGCGGCGTCCGGCAGCCGGTATTCGAACTCATAGAAAAGTCTGCGAACCAGCCCCTGTTCGTCCAGCCAGATCTCACCGGGCAACGCACGAAAGCCGAAGTCCTCGACCATGACCTTGACCGACTCGCGGATCTCTTCGGGTCCGGTCTCGGCCAGCTCCTCGAAGTCGAGCTTGAACCGGTAGTGCGTCGTGTCGACGTTGCGGACCTCTTCGGTGCCGATCTCCTCGACATCCGTAGTCCCCTGTAGGTAATCGAGCATCTGAGAAGGATCGCTTTGACCGGCGAGCGCCTTCATGTCGATGCCCATCTCCTCTCCGGCCGCTTGCAAGTCGATGCTGACCCACGACTCGGGGCCTTTCAGGACCGGATCTAAAAGAGGACTCTTCATGTAGATGATGAAGTCGTCGGCGACCGCCTCAATGGTGGCGCCGTCCTGGCCCGGAAGGCCGGACAGCGTCATGGTCATCTGCCCCCGTTGACCTGCAAAGTCCACGACCCCCTCCGCCTCGGACGAGAACGTCCCGGTGGGGGCATCCATGGTCTGCTCCATCGACATCCTGGCGGTCCCCGCTTCCTCCATCGCCGAAGCGGCTTGACCAATCGAGTCCCGAGAGTCAGATGGCTGCCCGCAGGAGCCCACCAGAAGCGCGGTTGCGCCGGCCGCAACGATCCGTCTCCACCTCATGCTTCACCCCCGTTCATTGCCACCATGAGCAAACCTTAAGGGAGGCAAGACGGCTCGGGGGCCACGTACGGGTGCCGCGCACCCCGGGGATGGGGTCAGCCGTGCAGGGGCTTTCCCGCAAGCTCCAGAAAAGTCTCGCCGATGGCCTCCGACAGGGTGGGGTGTGGATGCATGAGCTCGGCCAGCTCGTCGGGATAGGCCTCCCACGAGGTTGCGAGCTGCGCCTCGGTGATGAGATCCGAGGCGCGCGTCCCGACGACGTGGACCCCGACGACCGCCCCGCCCCTCTCGGCCACCGACTTCACGAAGCCCTGGCCCCCACCCAGCATCAGGGCCCTGGCGTTGGCCGCGAACGGATAGCGCTGGGTGACGACGTCGATCCCGAGCTCCTTCGCCTTGTCCTCGGTCAATCCGACTGCCGCGACCTCGGGCTGGCAGTAGATGACGTGTGGGATGTTCTTGTAGTCGACCGGAGTGGGCTCCTTGCCCGCCAGCAGCTCGGCGAGCTTCATCCCCTCGATGAAGGCGACGTGCGCGAGCTGAGGGTGAACCCAGTTGGCGTCGGGGATGTGAACCGCATCGCCGATTGCATAGACGCCCTCCACGCCCGTCGAGAACAGCTGATCGACGACGATGAAGGCCTTGTCGAGCGTGACGCCGATCTCCTCGAGGCCCATGTCGTCGGTCCTGGGGGCCCGGCCAATGGCGACGAACATCCGGTCGGCCGACAGGGTCTCGCCGTTGCCGTCCTTCTCGATGGAGACATCGACTCCAGAGTCGTTGACCTTGGCGCCCGTAACCGTGACGCCGAGGTGGAACTTGATCCCCCGGCGCTCGAGCAGCTTGAGAAGGGCCTCAGAAATGTCGGAGTCTTCGGCAGGGGCGATCTTCGGCAGCATCTCGACTACCTGCACGTCCGCGCCAAACGATTCGAAGACGCTCGCGAACTCGAGGCCGATGTAGTTGCCTCCGACCACGATGACCGACGACGGGACGTCCTCGGCCACCAAACCGTGATTCGAGTTCTGCACCCTGTCGCCGTCCGCCTCGATGAAGGGCAGGTCGCGTGGGAAGGAGCCGGGGGCCAGCACTACCGCTTTCTCGGCCGTGAGGCTTCGCTCTCCGCCTTCGGTTTGGACGACCACGGTTCGGTTGTCCCGGAGCCGGCCGTGACCCTCCACCAGCTCGATCTTCTTTCTCTTCACCAGGGTCGAGAGGCCCTTGTACATCCGTCCCACCACGGAATCCTTGAAGTCCTGGACCTGCCCCCAGTCGTAGTCGGGCTCAGCATCGACCTTGATGCCGAAGTCGCCGGCACCTCGGATCTCGTCGAGCAGCTCGGCGGAGTGCAGCAGGGCCTTTGTCGGGATGCAGCCACGGTGGAGGCAGGTGCCACCGACCTTGTCCTTTTCGACCATGGCGACCGACATCCCGAGCGCAACGGCCCGAAAGGCGCACGCGTACCCGCCGTTGCCACCCCCGAGGATGACGAGATCGAAGGAGTCCGAGCCCTCTGCCACAACTACCTCCCGCTGATTGGTTTAACCGCAGCTTCGACGATACACGGGGCTCTCGAGCTGGACGCTTCCGGCCCGGCCCGGTCCTCGCCTCTTTCTTGGTGCGATTTGCCTCCCTATTTCGGCCAAATGGCGGCAAGAACGAAGGGCTGGCCCGCTCCGGCCGGTCGTGCGACCATTGCGCCCATGAAGGGTGATCGGGTTGAGGTGGTGGTCGACGTCGGAGACGGGACGAGGACCTACGAGATCGTCGCCACCAAGGCCGGCCGGCGGGTCGAGGTCTCCAACGTCAGGGGAACCCTCGAGGTCTCCGAGGTGACGCGCACGGGAGTCGTCATCCGCAGCGGCCGCTTCATGTCGGCCCGGGTCGTCGCCGTCATCGAGTACCCGATCGTGGACGAGCAGGCCCCCTCGCGCAGCAAGAAAGACGACAGCCAGACCTCACTCCTGTAGCGGTTTCCCCTCGACCGCTCCTCCGGTGGACATCTGCGCACCGCTTCGGTGGGAAGACGTCCAATGGACGCACCGGGCCCAACCGCCCTTTCGTTTAGGGGACGTCTGCAGACCGCTTCGGTGGGTAGACGTCCAATGGACGCATGGGGGCCCGGTCATCCCGTGGCGCGGGCGCCGCAGTGCTTGCAGTAGGGGGCGTTGGGCGAGGTGACCCGGTGGCAGTCGCGGCAGAAGGCCGGCGCGACCGCCTCCTTCTTGCGAGCCACCGCCACGGCCAGAGCGCCGACCGCCACTATGAGCCCGAAGATCACTAAGGAAACCAAGTCGAAGCCGAACCTGAGGCCCGCGACCAGCATCAGCAGCATCGCCGAGACGACGAACGCGATCACCGCTCCTGAGGTCATTTCTTCAGGCCGCGACCGCACTCTCGGCCAACCGCCGCCCGCTGTCGGTCAGGATCAACGCCCCCTCCCCCTCCCACAGCAACCCATTGCGCTTGGCCTGCTTGACCACCTCGGCCGTGAAGTCCCCGTCCCAGCCAAGCCCGTCTTTGAGGTGCTCGACCCTGTTTTCGTCCGCGGCCTCGGGCAGGCCCTCGTGATTGAGGAGGTGGATGGCGAGCATCGTGCGGGCAAACTCCCATCGCTGGCGCCCGCGGCGCCTGGCAACGGCAATCAGACCTCGTTGCGGAGCTAAGGCGAACGCCACCGCGAACATCGCTCCCAACACCGTGGCGATCGATCCTGCGATGGAGGCGTCCAGGAGGTGCGCCAGCCAGTAGCCGCCGATGGCCGCGGCCGCACCGATCAAGGCGCTCCCCGCGATCATGCTCGGCAGCCGGTCGGTGAGGAGATAGGCGGTGGCCGGAGGAGCGATCATCAACGCCACGACCAGGATCGACCCCACGGCATCGAACGCCCCGACCGCAGTTACGGAGACCATTCCCATGAGCCCGAAGTGAACGAGGGCCGGGGAGAACCCAAGAGCGGCCGCCAGAGCTGCATCGAAGGTTGCAAGCTTCAGCTCCTTGTAGAAGAGCAGCAGCCCTGCAAAGTTCAACAGCAGGATGCCGCCCATCAGATAGAGGCTCTGGGGACCCATGTCGTAGCCCGCGATGACGAGCCGTTCAAACGGAGCGAACGCGAGCTCTCCGAGCAGAACCACATCGGTGTCGAGATGGACATCGCCCGAGTAGCGCGCTATCAGGACGACGGCGATGCTGAACAGCGCGGGGAAGACCAGGCCGATGGCGGCGTCGTTGGCTACCAGCTTGGTCCGGGTGAGGGCTTGGACGAGAACCACCGTGATCAGTCCCATGGCGGCAGCGCCGACGATCAGCAGAGGTGAGGTGACGCTTCCGGCGACGAAGAAGGCGAGGACTATGCCCAGCAAGATCGAGTGACTGATGGCGTCGCTCAGCAATGCCACCCGGCGCAATACCAAGAAAACGCCCGGAAGCGCGCAGGCGATCGCCGTCACCACCGCGATCGCCTGGATCTCCAGCTGCGGCTGCGTCATGGCGCCGCCCCCAGCCTGCCGTCAGCCTCCTCGGATGCGCGGCCGTCACCGGGCATGGAGGCAGAGCGCGACCTGAGGCGTGCCTCGGCCCTGCCTGCATCCGTCAACACCCATTGCTCTTCCGCCGCCTGGCTTGCCCAGCCTCGATCCTCCAGCTGCTTGAGCTCCTCGCCGACTCCATCGCGCTCCGCGCTCATGGCGTTCAGAGCGGCCACGGAGTGCGGATGCTCGTCCTCGTGCTGGAGGTCGAGGGCGTAGAGGTCTGCGAGGACCGCGTCGACGCTCAGGCGCTTCCGGTTCTTCCTGCGGCGCCACAACTCCCACAACAGACCCCTCCCCGGCGCGAGCGACAACGAGACCAGCACCAGCACGCTTGCCGAGAGCACGATCATGGGGCCGGTCGGAAGCTGCGCTTCTTGACTGCTTATCACTGCGCCGCTCACCCCCGCCGTCGCTCCGAACAGCGCGGACAACGGCACCATGACCCCGAGCCGGTTCGTCCACTGGCGCGCTGCCGCGCCGGGAGCAACGACCATGGCGCTCATGAGCACCACCCCCACGGTCTGGAGCCCGATGACGATTGCGATGACGAGCAAGGTCGTCAACAGAACGTCGATGCGCCCCATCGGGAGTCCCAGGGTCGTGCCGAATTCCGGGTCGAAGCTAAGGAGCTTGAACTCCTTCCAGAACACCGCGACGGTCGCGATGGCGACAGCGCCGAGCAGCGCGATCGTCACCACGTCGCTGCGCACGAGTGCGGCTGCCTGGCCGAACAGAAACGTATCGAGCCCGGCCTGGCTCGCATCCGGCTGGCGCTGCACGAATGTGAGCAGCATCAGGCCGATCCCGAAGAACACCGAGAGCACGAGACCGAGAGCCCCATCGTCCTTGATCCTTGTCGTGCGAACGATCGAGCGCACTACCAGCGTGCCGAGCCACCCGGCCCCCGCGGCCCCGATGAGAAGCGCAAGTGGGGACTTGCCGCCGATGAGAAATCCGATCACCACTCCGGGCAGCGCGGCATGGGAGATGGCGTCCCCAAGAAGGCTCTGCTTGCGCAGCACGGCAAAGGAACCGAGCACCCCGCTTACGATCCCGAGGGCGCCCGCGCCGAGGGCGACCGTTCGAAGCGTGTAGTCAGAGAAGATGGTGAGCATGAACGACCGGCCCTCAGCGAGCCGTCGTCGAGCCGGTCGTTGCGGCGGGCTCCGTCTTGAGCCACGCAACCCGGCCCCCGTACGCAAGCCGCACGTTCTCCTCGGTGAAGACCTCGTGGACCGGCCCGCTTGCGATGCGGCGGACGTTTAGCAAGGTGACCCAGTCGAAGTAGTCGGCGACCGTCTGAAGGTCGTGGTGCACGACCACCACGGTCTTGCCGGAGGCGCGCAGGTCTTGAAGCAGCAGCACGATGGCTCTCTCGGTCGTGGCATCGACGCCCTGGAACGGCTCGTCCATCAAGAACACGCTTGCGTCCTGCACGAGAGAGCGGGCCACAAAGACCCTCTGCTGCTGGCCCCCGGAGAGCTGGCTGATCTGGCGGTCGGCGTAAGCCTGCATCCCCACCTTGGCCAAGGCCTCGAGGGCAAGGGCGCGCTCCTTGCCCCCCGGTCTCCTCATCCAGCCGATGGTCCCGTAGCGACCCATCATCACGACGTCCAGCACGGTGGTCGGGAAGTCCCAGTCGACGCTTCCCCTCTGCGGGACGTAGGCGACCTGGCGTTCCTGCTCGGCATAGGGGCGACCGTGAATCAGGACCTGTCCCGCCGCCAGGGTGAACGAGGTCAAGCACCGCCTTGATGAGGGTCGTCTTTCCCGCACCGTTGGGACCGACCACGGCCATGAGGACACCTCGAGGGACGCTCATGTCGACGTCCCACAGCACCGGCTTGTCCCGATAGGCGACCGTGAGGTCCATCACCTCGATCGCGGGCACGTCACCGTCCCGATCGAGGGCGCGGACTCCGTCCCTCACCGGGTCTCGGTCCCCAGGCCGGCGACGATCGTGTCGATGTTGTGGCGCACCATCCCTATATAGGTGCCTTCCTCGGTGCCCTCGTCACCCATCGCGTCGGAGAAGAGCGATCCGCCGATGTCGACGTCGAACCCCGGGCCTCGACCGCCTCCTCGAGAGCTCCAATGAACCGCTCGGGCACCGACGTCTCAACGAACACCGCGGGTATCCGTCGTTCGAAGATGAAGTCGGCCAGCGACGCCACGTCGGCAGTGCCGGCCTCCGCAGCGGTGCTGATGCCCTGCAGGCCCCTGACCTCGAATCCGTAGGCCCGGCCGAAGTACTTGAAGGCGTCGTGCGCGGTGATGAGGACCCGTTGGTCGGCGGGGATCCGGCTTGCCTGCTCCCTCACGTAGCGATCGAGATCCTCGAGCTTCGCGACGTAAGCCCGGGCCGTGGATCGATACAGCCTCGCGCTGCTCGGATCGAGCTCGATGAGCGCGTCCCGGATGCGCTCGGCCGACTGTATCCACATGGCGACGTCGAACCACACGTGCGGGTCGTAGTTGCCTTCGAAGGCAGGCGGGCTCATCAACCTCGAGCGGTCGATGTAGTCGGTCACCGCAACCGTCTGCACGCGCCCCTGAACCTTCTCGAAGACGTCGCCCATCGCAGCTTCGAGGTGAAGACCGTTGTAGAAGACGATGGCGGCGTCCGCGAGGCGGACAACGTCTCCCTCGCTGGCCTTGTAGACGTGAGGGTCGATACCGGCTCCCATCAAGCCGGCGACTTCGACCCGCTCTCCGCCGATGTTCTCGACGACGTCGGTGATCATGCCGATCGTCGCAACGACCCGGATCCTCCTACCGGAGACGTCGGCGCCGGGCGCGCTCTGCGCCACGGGACCACAGGAAGCGAGCACTGCCGCCGACGCTGTCCCGGGCCACGAGCTTCATCAGGCGACCCATACGGCCTCCGCGAGCTCTTTCGACAACGCGTGCACTTCTTCCCCGCCAACAAGGCGAACGAACAGTGGGCCCCCGACCGGGCCTCGGCCGACCACCTCGAGAGTTGTGCCCGGCCGTATCCCGACACCGGCGAGGTATCTCAGCACCTCGGCGGCATCGTCGGACACTCGGTTGACCGCGATGCGATCGCCTTCATCCGCCTCCCACAGCAGACGTGCCGACGCAGCCGGCATGGTGAGGTCTCTGGTCGGTATGGGGTGCCCGTGGGGATCGGAAGTGGGATCACCCAGCAGAGCGGAGATGCGCTCTTCCAAACCCTCTGAGAGGACGTGCTCGAGGATCTCGGCCTCGGCGTGGACCTCGTCCCACGGCACACCCAGGGCCTCGGCCAAATAGGTCTCCAGCAACCTGTGGTGACGGATCACCTCGAGGGCGATCTTCCGGCCGGGTTCGGTGAGGCGGGCGCCACGATAGGGCGTGTAGGTCACCAGGCCCATCCCGTCGAGCTTCTTCAGCATGTTCGTCGCGGAGGCCGCCGAGACCGACAGACGCTGCGCGATGGCCGTGTTCGTGACGGCTGGTCCGGTCTCCGCACCTTTCTCAGCCGTCGAAAGCATGAAGACCGCCTTGAGGTAATCCTGAGCGGCCGGAGAGGTTTGGCGTGGCATGCTTTTATTTTAGCGAAAGCTAATCGGGCGCCATGATCGCTGCGGGTGGGGACCGACCGCCTACGCTGTCGAAGCAATGGTCACTCAGAGAGTCAGGCCAGCAGAGAGGGCGGCACTGGTTGCGCTGGCAATCACGCTCGCCCTGACCATCGCCAAGGTCGCCGCGTGGGCAAGCACCGACAGCCTCGCGGTTCTCTCGCAGGCGGTGGATTCGGCCCTCGACCTGGTTGCCCTTGCCCTCGTCTTCTTCGCCGTCCGGGTCGCGGGCAAGCCCGCCGACGAGCAGCATCACTATGGTCACAGAAAGGCCGAGAACCTCGTCGCCTTCACCCAGACCCTGTTGCTGGCCGTCGTCGTGGGGGTGTGGCGTTCGAGGCGGCGGGTCGCCTCGCGGGCCGACCGGAGCCCGTCGCCGCACCTGCCTATGCGATTGGCTTGCTCGCCGTCTCCGCAGTGATCGACGTCATCCGGGTGAGGTACCTCACCGCTGCTGCAAGGGCCGCCAGCTCCGAAGCTCTGAGGGCGGGGGCGCTCAATTTCTCGTTCGACATCGGCACGGCGGTTGTCGCTCTGGCGAGCCTCCTGTTGGTCAACGCCGGCTTCGACCGGGCCGATCCCATTGGCGCTTTGGTGGTGGCGGCCGCGGTGGCGGTCGCGGCCTGGAGGTTAGGTAAGCGCTCGGTCGACGTGTTGATGGACAGGGCCCCTGAGGTCTCGTTGGGCGCCATCCAAGCCGCGGCCTCGGAGGCTGCAGGGGTAACGGAAGCTCGCCGCGTCAGAGTACGAGGCAGCGACGACCAGCTCTTCGCCGACGTGACCGTCGCCGCAGGGCGAACCGCTTCCCTCGAGCGAGCCCACGACATCGCAGAAAACGTCGAGCGCGCCATCGCTCGTGTTGCTCCGGGGGCCGATGTGGTCGTCCACGTCGAGCCCACCTCGGAGACGGCCGACCTGTTGGAGAGAGCGCAGGCCGCCGCAAGCAGACAGGAAGGAGTCAGAGAGGTTCACAACGTCCTCGTCCGCCTTTTCGAACGAGAAGGGCAAGAGCGGCTTCACGTCACCCTTCACGCGAAGGTGGAGCCGTCGGCGTCACTGGGGGCCGCCCACGATCTCTCGGATCGCATCGAGCGAGCTGTGACCCAGGAGCTGGGGGGCGACGTTCGCGTCGACACCCACATCGAACCCCTGAGGCCGGCCACCACAGGGGACGACGTCACCTCGCGACGACCTGACATTGTCGATGCCGTGCGCCGCATCGCCCTCCAAGAGGAAGACGTGCTCGACTGCCACGAGGTCCTGGTCACAGAAGCGGGCGGAGAGCTCTCCATAGTCGCTCACGTCGGGGGCCGGGGGAACCTGGCGCTGGCCCGCATACACGAGGCCTCCGAGCGCATAGAGAGCGCCCTCCATGCAATCCGTCCGGAGATCGGCCCGGTATTGATCCACTTCGAGCCTGCATAGCTTCCGTGGTGAAGAGCTAGGCGACGTTTACGTCGCGGCGGTGATAGCCAGAGGCTCCATCGGGATGCGGGTCGGTGTACTTGGCCGTCTGCCGGTCGCCGTTGCCATCCGTTGCCCGGCACGCGACCGTGACCGTGCCTCTAGTCTGCGGTGTCCAGCGATAGGCCCACAGCCGCCAGGTGAGGGGGCCGATCGGATCCTTGAGCATCGCCTCGGACCAGGTCCTGCCGTCGTCGACCGTGACCTCGACTTTGGAGATCCCGCGATCGCCGGCCCACGCGACGCCGGCGATCCATGTCGCCTCGCCAACCTGGGCGTCCTCGGCGACGCCTGCGACGTCGATGCGCGACTCCGTCTTTACTACCGCTTCGTCGCTCCACCCACGCGTTTGCCAGTAGCCGGCGTAATCGCTATTGACGACTTCGATCGACTCCAGCCACTTCACGTTCTTCATGCCGTAGATGGAAGGAACCCGCACACGACATGGGAACCCGTGGTCTTGGAGCAGAGGCCGGCCGTTCTGCGAGACGGCCAGGATCACATGGGGGTCTTTGGCTACCTCGAGAGATATTGAATCGGAGTAACCATCGGCCGCGTGGAAGATGACGTCCACGGCCCCCTCACGTACGCCCGCAACGTCTAGGACATCGGCAAGCCGCACCCCTCCCCAGGCCGAGTTCCCAACGAGGCCGCCACCAACCTCATTAGAGACGCAACTGAGAGTGGAGTACTCCTCCACTACGGGGAACCGCTGCTGGAGCTCCCCGAAGGTGAGCTGCATGGGGGAGTACACCTCTCCCCTCACCTCGAGGGTCCAATCCGACGCCTCGACCGAGGGGCTGACGAGATTGATGTCGACGACGTAGTGATCCCGCGCCGAAGTCACCTCGGGCGAGAGGCCGTCGATGTCGGGAAAGGGCTCGCGCTCCGGGATCTGTGCGGGAGGCGCCGGGGGGACCAGTCGGACGCTTCGACTGGGGCCGGCAAAGCTGCGAGCGAACCACCCGATCGCTCCCCCTGCGAGCGACACCGTCACAGCGCCTCCCAATCCCAGTCGCAATGCTCGGCGCCTCCCGCGATCGGGAGCAGTCGTGGACGAGCCGTAGATCGACCGAGCGGCGCCTACGTACACCAGCCCCGACAGCGCGGCCAGGACGATGGTCGCGGCCACATTCGTGGCGACCGATGGCGCCGAGACCGACACCAGCACCGCAACAAGGGCAAGGGGGGCGGCAGCAAGAGATGGGCGAATCCGGTCCCCGTCGGCCGTTCTTCTCAATAGCTCTGCGCCGAGCGCAACGGTGCCCAGGAGGACTCCAACCGAGAGCAGCCTGAGCGCCCAGTGATCAAGGGCGTCGATCAAGAAGGTGGCGGCGTCTCCCGGCGTTGCTCGGACGATGAGATCGGCGACGGCTGCAGGCGCGAAAGGGATGCTCGGGACGAAGGCCGAGACAAGCCACATGAAGGACACGGCGACCACGGTCGCGCCGGCTCCCGCAAGCCGGAGTTGATACCGCTCCGGGCTCGAGTCGTTGCGATCTTCCTCGAGGGCCATGCAAGCATTGTGAGCCGTCGGGCGAGATAGACGACGTTTACCAGCCCCTTTGTTTCCACTCCTTAAGGTGGGGCCTCTCCTTACCTATGGTCGTGTCGTCTCCGTGACCGGGATAGACCTTGGTGTCGTCTGGAAGAACGAACAGCTTGTTTTCGAGCGACTCCATGATCTGCTCGAACCACTCGTGGTTGCCCCAGGTGTTCCCCGGCCCTCCGGGAAAGAGCGTGTCGCCCGAGATCAGGTGCTTGCCGGCCACAAGGGACACACTCCCCTGAGTGTGCCCGGGTGTGTGCAGAACCTGCACCGAGTGTCCCCGCCCGAAATTGATCGTGTCGCCGTCGCTCAAAGCGATGTCGAGGGGCACGGGATAGTCCTCGGCGGGATGTGCATGAACGGGAACCCCCAGCCTTTCCTTTAGCTGGGGCAGAGCCTGGATGTGGTCGCCGTGACCGTGCGTTTGAACGATTCCGACGATGTCGGCCCCCTCGGACTCTCGAAGGATGGTGTCTGCCTCGAAGCAGCCGTCGACCAGCAACGCCTCGTGCGTCTCCGGGCACTCGAGGACGTACGTGTTGTTCTCCATGTCGCCCACCCTGATCTTGCGAATGATGAGATCGTCGCCTTCGTAGTGATGAGTCATCCAGCCTCCTCGGTTCTCCTACGAGCGTCCCGCACGGCAATCTTGAACGCGTCGTAGCAATTTTCCACTTCGGATCCCGTTGCTCCCATCTCGTCTCGCGAGATGGGCGGCCTTGCTTTCAGCATTGAAGCGATTCGATCGTCGCCTGCCACCACCAGATACGGCTCCGCAAGGCGGACCCCACTCGAGGGGGCCGCGATCAGGCACTCGACCAGAACGACGCCCCCGGTCAGCCACTTGTGTGCGCCGGCCTCGGGAAAACCGTCATGGGTTTCGTCCCAGAACACGATCGAGTCGTTGCCGCGGAGACGGCCACGAGCGGCCCACGCGTCGATGAATCCGCCCTCCCGCGTTAAAACGATCATGTCGATGTCGCTCAACTCATCGGCGGTGCGGGCTGCCATGGACCCGCACAACAGAGCGCCCACGAACTCATCGGATTGCTCGATCACCTCCGCGACGTTCATCAGAGTCGGCCACTGCCGGAGAGCCTGGGCGTTCTGATGCTTGCTCGCCTGCAACTACGCCACTACCTCGACCGGTGCGTCGCCGACGACCACGTGCGCCCCCGGTTCGACCGTGTAGCGGAGCAGCGCCAAGCCTTTCGACCCTCCCGCGCTGGTCACGTTCCCGACCTTGGCTCCGTCAAGCGTCACTTCGGCCCCCGCCCTCAGGGGTTTGTCACCTCGAATCCTTCTCAGTTTGCGATTGACCTTGCCGCGGAACTTGATCTTCGCCATGGCCTCCTGGCCGACGTAACAACCTTTGTCGTAATGAACCGCAACGTCATCGAGGCCGACCTCGGGAGGCAAGGTCTTCTCGTCCATGTCCCGTCCCCACCTCGCCATACCGGTCTCGACCCGCATGGCCTCGAGCTGCTCTTCGGACGCCTGCTCGCCCCCCCGTTCCTTCAACGCTGCCACCACGTCCTCCATGGTGCCGGCCTTGATCCAGAGGTATCCGGCGGGAATGCCGAGCGACTGCGTGGGATGAAGGATCGCTTTCGGAGCTGCAGCCGCCGCAAGGTTTTCCCAGTCGGGCGCAACTACAAGCACGAGCCCGAAGTCGTTCGTGACTTCGACGATCTCGACTCTGGTTCCGAAGACATAGCGACGAATCGCTTCCGGAAGGGTGGCCGCTAGCTCCGGCTCGAAGTGGGCGAGAAGCTCGTCCTCGGTGGCGACGATCTCCATGTACCCGACCATGCGACCGTGCACCGTGATCATCGCAGCGTCGCGGGCGTCTCCAGGAGCGATGTCCTCGAGGGACTGAGTGAGGATCTGATGGAGAAACCAGGCGCGCTGGGGGCCCGTGAAGCGGAGCTTGCCGCGCTCGGAGCGGTCGGCGTAGAGCAGGGGGCCGGAGCTCATGGCTCTATTGTGCCGAACGACGCCACCTTTCCAGTAATTCCGCCTCTTGTTGCGGCGAAAGCCCCGCGTTGAGCCGCCGTCCGGTGGAGCGTACCCACTCAAGCATGTCCCGAATGGTGTCTGCCAGAGGGCGGTAGCTGAGACCCGCTGCAATGGCTCGAGAGCAGTCCACCATGAACCAGGCAACCTCCGACGACCGAACCGCCAGCGGCAAATCGGACGGCTGCAACCCGTAGCTAAGAAGGAACTCGTCGGGCACCCATTCAAAGCGCGCTCCACCGCCGGTGACCGCATTGCAGTCACCTAGAAAGCCGCCCATGGTCAGGTCGTACTCCGGTCCGGTCGCGTTGTAAACGCCGCCTCGCCGTTCGTCAGTCATCTTCAGCGTCCACTCGGCTAGATCCCTGGCGTCGATGAACTGGACCGGGCGCTCTGGCGTTCCCGGTGCGAGCACCTCGCCACCATCCGCCACGCGCACCGGCCAGTAAGTAAACCGGTCGGTGTCGTCGTAAGGGCCTGCAACGATCCCGGGACGAACGATTGCGGCGCGATCGGCAAAGACATCCTGCACCACCTCTTCACAGAGAACCTTGAGAGGCCCGTAGGTCTCTTGCGTCTGCTCTTCAGCCGCCTGGTCGGCCAAGCGAGACAGCGTTGCGCTCTCGTCCATCCCCGCCGCCCTCTCCGAATACACCGAAATCGTCGAGATGAAGGTGTAGTGATCAACCGCACCGCGTAGTAACCCGGTGGACTGTTGCACGACACGGGGGACGTAACCGTTGACGTCGACGACGGCGTCCCACGTCCGGCCCTCGAGAGGATGGAGGCCACCGTCCCTGTCTCCGTGGAGCTCCTCCGCGTCTGGGAAGAGCCCGGGGGCGGTACGCCCTCGGTTGAATAGCGTGACTTCGTGCCCTCGACCGAGCGCCACCTCGACGATATGGCGGCCGACGAACTGGGTGCCACCCAGAACCAGGACTTTCATCAGCGTTCCTTGCTCCTTCTCCTGCTGCAAGGTTCGCTAGCTGGCGACCCGGCCCCCGGTCACTCCGGCGAAGAACTCGGCGAGCGAGGTCGCAGTCCGCTCGGGGTGCTCCAGCTGCGGGACGTGTCCGCAATCGCGCCACACCAAGACCTTGGCATCCGGGAGGGCGCTCTCGATCTTGCGGCCAAAACGATGAGTGATCAACGGATCGCGCTCCCCGTAGATGAACAGTGCAGGCCGGGGCATGCGCGCCAAGCGAGCCCAAAACCCGGTCTCCCCATCGGGCTCCTCCAGATAGATCTGACGGGCGGCCCTAAAGAACGCCGCGCGTGCCCTGGGGCTCCTCCACGAGGACAAGAAATCGTCCACCGCGGCCTCGTACCAATCGTCTTCAATAGCGTCCGGATTTGCCATCATCATCCGAAGCTGCGCCCTGACACGGGCTCGCGAGATGCGCCCCGCGACCAGGCCCAGCTCGGGCCGAAGGAGGCGGGCGAAGAACAGCATCGGACGGTGGCTGAACGCGGCGGCGGGACACAAGCACGCGATCGCCGTGACTCTTTCGGGACGACCCATAGCCATCTCCATCGCGATCTTTCCGCCCATGGAGTTCCCTGCCACCAGCGCGTCGTCGTAACCGAGCGCGTCGAGCAGTCCGAAGACCTGCTCCGACAACCACTGGGAGTCGTAGCGCGCCCATGGCTTTGAAGAGGCTCCGAAGCCGGGAAGGTCGATCGCTAGCACACGATGGCTCCGAGCAAGCTCCGGGATGACCGTTAGCCACGATGCCTTGGTTGCTCCGAGTCCGTGGATCAACACCAGTGGATGGGCCCCGACCGCTCCCGCGACAAGGACCGACATTTGCGGCCCGCCGGTGTCGACGCTGTCGACTGAGTAGCGCAACCCTCCTGCGTCGGGCCGATCGAACAAAGGCTCGAACTGAAGCGCTGCTTCGATACTGCCTCTCACCGAGAGACGGCGATGGGCAAACGCCTCAATGCCTGAGAGCCGTCCTTCATCGATGGCAAGCCAGGTGGCGAAGTCTGTCCGGATCTCCGCAGCCGCAGCGCCGGTGGGGCGCTCGACCCAGCATCCCCCCGAGGACACGACAACGTCGCGGCAGTCTCCTCCTAAAGAGATTCGAAGACGAGCGTCCTTGTCGACGCGCTCTCGGCGAAAGCGCGCGGGAAGCTTCTCGATGGTCCGTACTGCACTGTCCCCCGGCATGCAGGCCAAACAATAACGGCATGAGGGGCGCCGTAGAGGCCTCTAGGCATCCAGCAACGACGACGCAACTACGGCTCTCTGCGCGCTCACTCCCCCTTCGAAGCTCGAGATCCATTGAGCACGCTTGTAGTAGCGGTGCAGCACATGCTCCCAGGTGAAGCCGACGCCGCCGTGGATCTGGATAGAGCGCTCGCACGCGGCCACCGCAGCCTCGGACGCCAAGGCCTTGGCGGCCGCCGCGGCGGTCGGCGCACGCGGGTCCTCTTCCGCCACGCACCAGGCCGCCCAGTACGCAAGCGAGCGAGCCAACTCCATGTCGATGTAGATGTTGCTCACTTGATGGGAGATCGCCTGATAGGCGCCGATCGCCTTGTCGAACTGCTTGCGCTCCTTGGAGTAATCGCGCGCAAGCTCGAAGGCCTTCTGGGCGATGCCGACCGCTTCGAGCGCAAGCGCGGCAAGCCCGCGGCTACGCATCTGCCTTAGGACGGGTTCGAGGTGTTCGGGGCCAACGAGCAGCCTCGCCGGCTCCTCCTCGAGCACCAGGCGTCCGAGACGCCTCGATCTGTCCATGGTGGAGGTCACCCGTCTCGAACTCACCGGTGGAGCCACGGACCACATGCCCACTCCCTCTTCCGACCGCGCCACCATCACTACGTGGCCCGCAGTGGCTAGATCGCACACCAGCTCCTTGGTGCCCGTCACAGACCACCCCCGGCCGGCTCGCAGGGCTTCGGTGCGGACCCCGCCGGCGTCCTCGAGTGACGAAGGACCTCCTGGTTCGGCAATGGCAACCGTCGCCGTTGCGGTGCCGGCCGCCACCGATGCGAGCAGGTCGGGTGCATCTGCGAACGCCGGCAGCGTGAGAGCCACGGTCGAGAGATACGGCCCCGGATAAAGCGCATAACCCAGCTCTTCAAAGAGCACCGATTCGTCGAGAAAGCTCATCCCCGCTCCGCCGTGCTCCTCGGGAATCGACAGGCCGGTCCACCCGAGCTCGGCCATTGTGCGCCACGAGGACTCGTCCCAACCGGCCTCCGAGAAAGACAGCTCCGCGATCCGTTCGGCCGGGAACTCGGTGGCGAGAAAAGATCTAGCTTGATGCCGGAGCATCTCTTGCTCGTCTGTAAAGGCGAAGTCCACTAGTCGTTCACCTATCGGCTACGAGGGAGGCCAAGGACCCGCTCCGCGATGATGTTGCGAAGGATCTCGGAGGTCCCCGCTTCGATCGTGTTGCCGCGACTTCTGAGCTGCTGATGCTGCCAGTAGCCGCCCCACACGCCGTCGTCACCGTCGAGTTGTGCATGGGGACCCAGAACGTCGAGCGCCAGCTTAGTCAGACGTTGATTCGACTCGGACCAGTGCAGCTTGGCGATCGAACCTTCGGGGCCCGGGATACCCGTCTTCATCAAGGTTGTGAGTGCCCGGTAGTTCGTCAATTTAAGGGCCTGCAACTCCATCCACTGCTGCGCCACTCGGTCGCGCACGATCGGATCGGCATCTGCCCCTCTCTCTTTGACCAGGGCTATGAGCTTCGCAACGGCAACCTCGAGGCGCGCGGTAAGAGCGAAGCCCAGCGTTCCGCGTTCGTGAAGCAGCGTCGTCATGGCAACACCCCATCCCTCGTTCACCTCCCCTACAACGTTGCTCTTTGGAACTGCCACGTCGGTGAAGAAGATCTCGTTGAACTCGGGGTCGCCGGTGATCTGCACCAGAGGTCTGACGTCTATCCCAGCCGAGCGCATATCCACGAGCAAATAGGTGATGCCCTTGTGTTTCGGAACGCTTGCGTCGGTCCGGACGACGAGGATGCACATATCGGCAATGTGAGCGTAGGACGACCACACCTTCTGGCCATTGACGATGTAGTGGTCCCCCGCATCCTCCGCTTTGGTCCTGAGCGACGCGAGGTCCGAGCCGGACCCGGGCTCCGAGAAGCCCTGGCACCAGACCTCCTCCCCCGAGAGCGTCTTGTGAAGATGAGCTCGTTTCTGCTCCTCGGTGCCGTGCACCATGATGGTTGGGCCCGCCATTCCAAGCCCTATGACTCCAATGTGCTCCGGCGCCTCGGCCCGCGCCATCTCCTCGAGGAAGATCGCCTGATAGGTGTAGGGGGCTCCTTGGCCCCCGTATTCCAAGGGCCAGGTGAGGCCCGCGTACCCCGCTTCGTGCAGCCGCTTGGACCACTCACGGGCCGCGTCCACCTCGAGTCCCCCCGGCGTTGGGTTGCGGCCCCGCCACCCTTCAGGAAGATGGGCCTCGATCCAACCCCGCAGCTCTTTGCGGAAGGCCGCCTCTTCGGGAGTGTCTCGGAAATCCACGACGGCGCATCCTATCGACTGGGGCCGGCACACACGGAATACACTTCGGGGGCCGGTAACCTCTACCGGCCGGCGCCGACACCGAGCGCACGATCGAGGGATGGGGATCATGGCCCAGAAGCTGGAGCAGGTCGAGGATCGCGAGCGCTACCAAGACGACGGCCATCACGCCGACGGCGAGCCCGACACGGAGATCGGCATCGTTGGGCTAACGAAGTCCTTCGGCCCCCAGACCGTTCTGGAAAACATCACCTTCGACGTTCCCAAGGGCAAGATCACACTGATGCTCGGGCCCTCGGGGACCGGGAAGTCGGTGTTCCTGAAGCACTTGGTGGGTCTGCTCAAACCCGACCGGGGCGAGATCTGGATCGACGGTAAGAACGTCCCCGCGCTGAGCGAGAAAGAGCTCTATCAGGTTCGCCGCAAGTTCGGCGTTCTCTTTCAGGACGGCGCTCTGTTCGGTTCCATGAACATCTTCGACAACGTCGCCTTTCCACTGCGCGAGCACACCAAGAAGAGAGAGGGCGACATCAAGAACATCGTCGACGAGAAGCTCACGATGGTGGGCCTTACGGGGGCCGAGAAGAAGCTACCGGGTGAGATCTCCGGAGGTATGAAAAAGCGAGCCGGCCTTGCCCGGGCCCTGGTCCTCGACCCCGAGATCGTGCTGTTCGACGAGCCGGACTCGGGCCTCGACCCGGTGAGAACGGCCTTCCTCAACGAGCTGATCATCGACCTGAACCGCCAACTGCGGGCCACCTTCATCGTCGTCACGCACGACATCTCGACCGCGCGCAGGGTGTCCGACTACATCGGCATGCTCTACCGCAGGAACCTCGTGCGCTTTGGCCCCGCGCGCGAGATGTTCGAGTCCGAGATCCCGGTCGTCAAGCAGTTCCTCGCCGGCGCCACCGAGGGCCCTATCGGGATGTCCGAGGAAAAGGACTCGACCAAACCGACGAGCACCTCGGGCCTCACCGCTGAGGAGACCGAGCAAATGGAGCGCGAGGCGGGCGCACCTGGAGATGACGACTACGACGATCGGGACGGGGGCGCTTTTCCGGGCGACGACAAGGGCTCCAAGCACACAACGCAGATGGAGGAGTCCCTCGACCAGCAGCCGAAGCAGTTCGGGAGTGCCGGCGAAGGAGAAGCCGCCGGGGAGGCAGTCGAACAGCGGCGGCGCAAGTAAGTCGGATCGCCGGGGCTACCCAGGTACGTCAGCGTCCGAAGGTCGTCACCAGCGCCTGGTAGTTCTCCAGCATCCGTTCGGGTCGAGGGCCGTACCACGGCCCGCCAACGCTGACCCGGTCGGCCACCTCCTCCCACGCCCGCAGCTTCTCTCTCGCTTCATCGGGCGTGCCGGTGACGGCGATGGCGTCGCAGAGGTCGTCGTCGATCAGCTCGACCATGCGGTCCCTGTCCTTCGCTTCGAACGCAGCCCGCAGCTCCGGGACGATATGCCCGCGGCCATGCAGCTCGAGGATCGAGGCGTAGGTCCTGGTGGTCGCGTAGAAGGCGATCTGCAGCTTCACCTCACGACGGGCGAGGTCGATGTCGTCCGAGATCGAGATCATGGGGCTGGCGGTGAGATTGACCTCGGACGGCTTGCGCCCAGAGCGCTCGGCGCCGTCCGCGACCGCGGGAGCCACGACCTCCATCAAGTACTTCGGTGACGCCAAGGGATGGGCGAGCAAGCCATCTGCGACCTCGCCACAGACCCTCGACATCACTGCCCCTACCGCCGCGAAGTAGATCGGAACGTCTCGCCGGTCGGGTTGAGGATGCCCATGAAAGGTCGGCATCCTTACGTTGTAAAAGCGGCCCTCGTGGGTGACCTTGTCACCGCGGTTGGCAGCCCACACCGTGCGCATCGCCTGGGCGTACTCCTTGAGCTTGGGGGCCGGGTGCTCGAACCGAACGGAAAAGCGACGCTCGTTGACTCCCTTCACCTGGCTGCCGAGACCGCATATGAAGCGACCCCCGGACAGCTCGTCCAGGTCCCACGCCGTCATGGCGGTGATGGTCGGAGACCGAGGAAACGCCAGGGCGATCGCCGTGCCCACCTTGATCTTCGTCGTTGCCTGGATCGCTGCCGCGGCCTGAACGAACGCGGTGTTGGTGGTCTCCGCCGCCCAACAGGACTCGAACCCTGCGTCCTCGACCATCTGGGCCATGGGGCCGATCATGGTGAGCGGACCACCGATGCCTATCCCGTACTCCACTCCGCAATCCTTCCTTCGGAGACCGGTTATCCCGGCGCAATCTACTCTCGCGCCCACGTTTGCCGAATCGCGCCCGTACGGTATGTTCCGCCGCAGGAATTGCCCAAGGCGTAGGTTGACAGGAGGACCGTGGCTGAGCTGCTTGGCGAGGAAGAGATCGAACAAAGGATCGACGAGCTCGGGGACTGGGAGCGCGAGGGTGACGAGATCCAGAAGGTGTTCGAGTTCGAGGACTTCTCCGCAGCCATCAAGTTCGTCAACGAAGTGGCCAAGCTCGCCGACCGCTACGACCACCACCCCGACATGGACATCCGCTGGAACCGGGTACGGCTCGGGCTATCGACCCACTCCGAGGGCGGATTGACCTCACGGGACTTCGACGTCGCCGGAGAGATCGAACAGTCGATTAGGTAGGCCGAGCAGCCGCCCTGTCGCCCCCGGCGCGCAGCCACGGGGGCAACGAGAAGGTGACGTCCTCGGAAGTGACCTCTTTGGTCTCCACCGTCTCGTAGCCCAAGGTAGCCAGCCTCGCCAGCAGCCTCTCTACCAGCACCTCGGGAGCGCTTGCCCCGGAGCTGACCCCGACGACTTCCACGCCCTCGAGCCACTTTTCTTGGAGGTGGGTCTCGTCGGGAACGAGGTAAGCCCGTGTCCCGGCTTTCATCGCGACCTCGACCATGCGGTTGGAGTTGCTCGAGTTCAGGGCCCCCACGATGAGCACGAGATCGGCCTCGGGCGCGAGCGCCTTCACCGCGACTTGCCGATTCTGTGTTGCGTAGCAGATGTCGTCGTTATGGGGTCCTGCGAGATCGGTGAAGCGTTCCCTGAGACCCTCGACTACTTCTCTCGTGTCGTCGACCGACAAGGTGGTCTGGGTCAGATAAGCAACCGGCTCGCCCGGGTCGAGGTTCAGCGCGTCGATCTGCGCAGCGTCCTCTATGACCGTGGTGTTGGCGGGGGCTTCGCCGGCGGTCCCCTCGATCTCCTCGTGACCAACGTGGCCGACCAGGACGATCCTTCTGCCGTTGCGTGCAAACCTCTTGGCCTCGAGGTGGACCTTGGTGACCAGCGGGCAGGTGGCGTCGATCACCTGCAGGTTCCGTCTAGCGGCGTTGGCCCGGACCTCAGGGGACACTCCGTGGGCCGAGAAGACGCACACTGCCCCCTCGGGGATCTGCTCCTCCGAATCGACGAAGATCGCGCCTCGCTCCTTTAGCTGCGACACGACATGAAGGTTGTGCACGATCTCCTTGCGTACGTACACCGGCGCGCCACAGGTGTCCAAAGCTCTCTCGACGATCTGAACGGCTCGATCGACACCCGCGCAGTATCCGCGGGGGGCCGCAAGGATCACTTTCTTCACAACACTCATGGTAGCCGGGCCCCTCACCTACCAGCTCGGGCAGTCGTCTTCTTGCGTTGCGGGGGCGGCAGCCGATACAGGTCAGCAAGGCCGGCCTCTTGGGACGAGGGGCACAGTCGCTCGACCGGACAGTCCTCACAGCGCGGCCTCTTGGCGTCACAGGTCTGGCGCCCGTGAGCGATGAACAGATCCGGAAGCCGCGGCCACGCCCTCTTGGGGACCAGCTTCATCAAGTCTTGCTCGATCTTCACGGCATCTTTGGAGTTGTGCTTGGTCAGGCCGAGCCGAACTGCGACTCGGCCCACATGGGTGTCAACGGCGATGCCCGCGTCCGGATCCTTGCGCTGCACTTGTGGATAGCAGTTGCCCTGGACGATATTGGCGGTCTTGCGAGCCACACCGGGCAAGGTGATCAGCTCGGCGATGGTGCCGGGGACCGTCCCGTCGAAGTCGTCGATCAGCCTTTGACTGAGTCCCTTTAGAGCCTTTGTCTTCTGGCGAAAGAACCCCGTCGCGTGGATGTCCTGCTGAAGCTGGTCCTCAGGCGCGGCGAGATAATCCTCGGGACGCCGGTATTTGCGGAAGAGGCTTTTCGTTACCTGGTTGACCTTCATGTCGGTGGACTGGGCAGACAACACGGTGGCGACCACGCACTCGAATGGGTTCGAGAAGTCAAGGGCGATGATCGCCTCGGGATAGGCCCTCTTGAGGCGCCTCAGGATAGAGGGGATCCGCTCCTCGGGAGGCGCCGACCGGTCGACAGGCACGGGGCGAGGATACCGTGCTAAGCTTCCCAAACGACCGTTTGTTCGCCCAGAACACCGAGAGGCCGGCCCCGCCATGCTTCGTACCGCTGAACGTACCCGCAGCCCCCGGCGCGCCGAGATGGTCGCCGCGGCGGCGCGTCTGTTCTCCCGGCGCGGCTACCACGGCACCTCCATGCAACACCTCGGGGACGCGCTCGGGCTCCTGAAGGGATCGCTCTACGCCCACGTCGGCTCCAAGGAAGAGCTGCTCTTCGACGTGGTCGACGAGGGCGCCGACCGGTTCCTGGAACGGGGGCGAGAGGCGGCCGAGTCGACGGCGCCGGCATCGGTGCGCCTGGAGCGCTTCCTCATCGGACACATCGCCACCGCGATCGAGCATCTCGACGCAGCGACCGTCTTTCTCAACGAATGGCGTTACCTCTCTGACGGCCCGCGCGCTACGGTGCAGGGCAAGCGAGATGCCTACGAGGCACTGGTCAGGGGCATCGTCTCGGACGGCAAGGCGACCGGCGAGTTCAGAGCGGACGCCGATGTCGAGATGACGGCTCGTCTCGTGCTCTCGGCCGGCAATTGGGTATACGCGTGGTACCGGCCGGGGGGCGAGCTCTCGCCCGAAGCAATTGCCCGCGGATACACGGAGTCGATAGTCAGAGGCCTACTACCGCTACCACCGGAGGTGGAGTCGTGACCTACGAAGCCAAGCTCGGGGGATTTGCCGATCACATCGCTCAGGGGGGCAAGGTCGAGGCGGAGGATTGGATGCCCGACGATTACCGGCGCGGCGTCCTCAAGTTCATAGAGATGCACGCCAATTCAGAGATCATGGGGGCCCTGCCGGAACGTGAGTGTCTACCAATGGCCCCCACGCTTCGGCGCAAGATGTCCCTTGCCGCCAAGATTCAGGACGAGGTGGGACACGCCCAACTGCTGTATCGAGTTGCAGAAGACCTGGGTAAGAGCCGCGACGCGATGTACCAGGACCTCGTAAACGGCCGGTCCAAGTTCCACAACGTCTTCCACTATCCCGTCTTCCACTGGGGTGACGTCGCCATCATCGGATGGCTCATCGATGGCGCCGCACTGGTGACCCAGGCAGCGCTGCTCGACTCTTCGTACGCGCCCTACACCAGGGTGCTCAAGCGGATTTGCTCAGAAGAACAGCTTCACCTGAGACACGGTGAGCACATCACGATGGAGCTTGCGTCCGGCACCCAGGCCCAGCGCGACATGTTCCAGGACGCGCTCAACCGCTGGTGGCTCCCGATCATCCATTTCTTCGGACCCAAGTCCAACGTGGCCAAGGACCTTCTTCTTCGCTGGAAGGTGAAGACGCGGACGAACGAAGACCTCCGACAGGAGTTTCTCGACCGCTACGTGCCTAAGGTCCTCGAGCTCGGCTTTAGCTTCCCGACCCCTGTTCCCACCCGGGCAGAATCGGGGCAGTGGCTGATCAAGGACGAGGACATCGACTGGGACCCGCTTGACGCCATCAAGCGGAATGAGGGGCCGGAGACCGAGCGGCGTCTCACGACGCGGCGAGACATCTATCAGGGGCATCGGTGGGTGCGAGAGGTCCTTGCCGAGCCCGCGGTCCATGCCGCGTAGAGAAGCGGCAGCCCCTACCGGAGACGGGCACTAGTGGACGTGTACGAGGTCTTTCGTCGATCGGGTCACAAGGATCCCTTCGAGCATTGCGGAAGCGTCATCGCGTCCGACTCCGAGATGGCCCTGCTGATGGCCAAGGAGTGCTTTCTTCGCAGAAGAGAGGGACAGCACCTCTGGGTCGCCCGCAGAACGGACATCCACAGCTTCAAGGACGAGAGCCTGCTGGAAATCGCTGCCGACAAGTCGTATCGCTTTCCCGAGGCCTACCGCGACGTCGTCGCCAAGAGAGAGAAGGCACGCGCCCGCGCGAGAGAAGTTGGGGCCGCGGCCGGAGAAAGCAACCGATGAGCGATTCGCTCATCTCGCTGCTCACCGCTTTGGGCGACGATGAGCTGATCCTCGGGCATCGACACTCCGAGTGGACCGGCTTCGCCCCCCACATCGAAGAAGACGTCGCCTTTTCGTCGATTGCCCAAGATGAGATAGGCCATGCGGCGGGCTACTTCGGCATCCTTGGCACCTTGACCGGTGATGATCCGGATCACATCGCACTTGGACGCGCCCCAGAGGATTACCGAAACGCGGTTCTCTGCGAACGAGCCAACGGTGAGTGGGCGTACACACTGGCGCGCCACTGGCTCTACGACACCGCCGACGACCTTCGGCTGGAGGTTCTCGAGTCAAGCGCTCACGAGGAGCTTGCCCAGCTCGCAACCAAGATGAGACGAGAGGAGCGCTATCACCTCATTCACGCTGATGCCTGGATCAAACGGGTCGCGCACGGGCCGGTCGAGGGACGAACGAGGCTCGAGGGGGGCCTGTCCCGCGCCTTTGGGGAAGCGATCGGGCTGTTCGAGCCCTTCGAAAGGGAAGACGACGCGATCAAAGAAGGGTGGCTCCCCACCGCCTCTAGTGAGCTCCGCAGGCGATTCATCGACAGGGCCTCGGCTTCGCTCGATGAGCTGGGACTTCCCACGGAGGTTCGGGCAGGAGTAGATGAAGCAGCGGAATTCGTTGCCTCTTCTTCTGGAGACCTCATCGCCTCGGGCGAAGAGCCACCAGGACAAGGGACCCGATCGACCGGAGGCGGCGGACGAAGAGGCGTCCACAGTGACGACTTCAGGCAGCTGTGGGACGACATGACGAGAACCTACCGAGAGCACCCGGGAGCCACGTGGTGAGCACCGTCACGATTGAGGAGCAAGTGTGGAAGGCGCTTGCCGGCGTCTTGGATCCCGAGATCCCCGCGGTATCGGTCGTCGACATGGGCATGATCGAGAAGGTAGAGGTCCGTGGCGCCACGGCCAGGGTCGTGGTGCTTCCGACCTTCACCGGCTGCCCCGCCGTTCCGGTGATACGAGAGGACGTTGCCGCAGCCGTGTCGCGTATCGAGGGGATCGAAGAGGTGGAGGTTCAGTTCTCGTTCAACCCTCCCTGGACGAGCGACCGCATCACAGACGAAGGAAGGACAAAGCTAAGGGACTTCGGGCTGGCACCTCCCACGGGGGCCGGTCCCGTTCTGATCACATCAATCGCTCTTCCTGTAAAGGCAAGTTGCCCCTTCTGCGGGAGCACGGATACTCACAATGAGAATCCGTTCGGCCCCACCCCATGCCGCGCGCTCTACTACTGCAACGCTTGCCGCAACCCCTTCGAGCAATTCAAACCGGTCTGACGCGCCGGGGTTATTTGGCGAGTGCAAGCTCCGGACGCACTCGGACCAACCTGAGCAACGCCCTGACGACCTGTGGATCGAACTCCACCCCGCTCCCCTGTTCGATCCTGCTGCATGCTTCCTCGACCGCCAGCCTCTTGCGGTAGGGACGATCGCTCGTCATTGCATGGAAGGCGTCGACCACGAGGATGATGCGCGATTCGAGCGGGATCTCTTCGCCCTTCTTGCCATCGGGGTAACCGCTTCCGTCCCAATGCTCGTGACATGCCCTCACAATGGGACGAACTGCGGTGAGACGGTCGATGGGGGCCAGGATCCTCTCCCCGAGCTCGGGATGGGTCTTGATGATCCCCCATTCACTGCTGCTTAGAGCACTGGGCTTCATCAAGATATCGGTTGGTATCCCTATCTTTCCGATGTCGTGGAACAGCGCGCCTAGCTCGAGGCTCTTCAAGTTGCTCGGATCGAGCCCAAGCTCGTGGCCGACCTCGAGCGCCATGTCGGTTATCCAGCGGGCATGTGTCGAGGTGTATTCATCCTTGGCCTCCAGCGCGTTTGCAAGCGCCTCTACCGTGGAGATGAACGTGGCCTCGAGACTCTCGTAGATAGCGGCGTTGTCGATGGCCAGCTGCGCTTGATTTGCGATTCCTGCGAGAAGCTTCATCTTCCTGTCGGAGAACTCGTACCCCCCAAGCGCGGGGGCCCCGACCGCGATGGCGCCGAGCCGGCCGCGATCCAGTCTCAGCGGAGCGATCGCGGCGGGAGTCAGGGGACCGATCGCCGCCCCGGCTATCCCACCGATCTGCTCCTCGGTGAGCACAAAGGGCTCGCGCATCCTGAGGATGGGCGCGGCCACCTTCGCGCTGAACCTTGCCCGGGTGAGCTGCTCCAAGTCAGGACCGGAGTAGCCGTACTGCGCCTCAGGCAGGAGGTCGCCGGTTTCCGGCTCCTGCAGCCACACGCTGACCCGCGGAGAACCGAGAATGCGGGCCGCGAGCTCGACGAGCTTCTGCAGGATCTCCCCGATGTTCTCGGCGGCTGCGAAGTCCCGGCTTACCTCGAGCAGCGCATTGGCGATCTCGGCGCTCTCCTTTTGGTCCTTGTAGAGGAACGCCTTCTGCATCGCAACCGAAGCCTGATAGGACAATCCGGCCATGAGACGAAGCCGGTCCTCGGTGAAGTGCACACCGTTGGGCTCCGGATGACGAACGGTGATCCATCCCTTGACGCCCTGCAACGGGGCACATGCGAGCGTCCGGGAACGCACTCCCTCTGGGGCGGTGAAGTAGCGGTCGCTGGCTGAGGGAGTGATTACGAAGGGGCCGCGGCGGCCCTCGAGAAATCTCTCAGCCGCCTCACAGGGGACGACCGCGCGGATGACCGGCTCGGCGGAGGGGTCGCCCACGTATCCGCAGTGAGCTGTGCAACGGTAGTCACCCGTCGACGGGTCCTCCATCCACAGCGACGCCTGAGTTCCGCCGAGCAGCCGGGCCGCCATGAGGACCGTCTCATTTCCTATTGCGTACTCCGAGGGGGCTTTTGAAGTCACGTCGGCGAACTCCAGCAAGGCCTTTGCGTTTGCCGCCTCTCTTCTCTGCTCCTCGTAGAGCCGAGCGTTCTCCAGCGCTACCGAAGCGTGCCCGGCGAGCACTTCGAGTAACCGCAGGTCGTCCTCGTCGAACTGATGAGTCCCCAGCTTGGAGATGGCCAGGACTCCGATGACCCTCCTCCCATAGTTGAGGGGGACCATCAGCAGCGACTCATCCAGATCGTGCGTCCCGGGTACCTGAATCGCCCACTCGCACTCCCTGGCATTGTGGATCAACTGCGGACGACCGGTTTCCGCCACCCGGCCGGTGATGCCTTCCCCCATCTTCACTATCCAGTTCTCGAGAGCCTCCTCGCCCTCCTGGGGACCCTCGCCCCGAAAGGCGATAGGGACGAGGTTGTCTCCCTCGACGAGGTAGATCCGGCAGTTGTGATAGTCGATGAGAGTACGCAGCTCGAGAGCGATGGTGTCACCGATCTGACGCACCTCGTTCAGACGATTCAGCTTGCCGGCAACACTCTGGAGCATCTTCAGGTGGGCGATGGAGCGAACATCGCGACCGACCGAGTGAAGTTGGGGCCGCTCGGTCGCATCCTCAGAAAAGAGCACGGCCCGAGCTTTACCTCGTGCCTTCGCAGTCATCATCGCTGCGTCGGCGCATGCGACAAGCTCACGAGGGTTCATCGCATGCTCCGGGCCCTGAGCAATGCCTATGCTTACCGTTACCTTTCCCGCCCCCTCGACGTTCAACAGCCCCAGCCGCGTCTGGAGCCGGGACGCAAGGCTCAGAGCGTCACCCGCGTGGCACGAGGGCATGATGACCGCAAACTCCTCGCCGCCTAAGCGGCATGCGACATCGGAAAGCCGAAGGGTGCTCTTGAGAAGATCGGCTATGGCAGCAAGGACCTCGTCTCCCGTGGCATGACCGAAGACGTCGTTGACCTTCTTGAAGTCGTCGATGTCGAGGATCATGACTGCAACGCAATCGTGAGTCCTGCTGCTCCTTGTGAGCTCTGCACGCAGCCGTTCGTGGAAGTAGCGGTGGTTGAAGAGACCGGTCAAGGAATCGGTTTGAGCGGCCACTTCCAGCTGAACGCGCCGCTGCGCGTTGTCGAGAGCGAGGGCCGCAGCGTCGCCGAAGCGCGTTACGAGCTCAAACTCCTCATCGCTGAAGGCGGCCTCCTCGCCCAACCTGAAGATGTTGAGTGCTCCCTTGATGGAGCCCCTGGCAACCAGGGGAATCGAGATGAGCGCCTCCGGCTCAACTGGAGTGCCCTCCACGAACTGAACGCGTGGATCGAGGTGCGCCTCGTTAGAAAGAACCGGCTCCCGTCGTTCGACCGCCCAACCGGTGATACCGGTCCCAAACGGCACCTTTTCTCGCATGATCTGGTCGGCGAACGGGTCCTTCGCAATGACCGGAACCAGCAACCGCTGCACTTCGTGGGCCTCATATATGACGAGGGCGTCGTAGTCGAGGAGGGCCGCCAGCGTCTCGGTGATGCGGTTGAGGAGGGTGTCGAGGCTCTGCTCAGAGAGCACCTCGTGGAAGACCTCGGCGAGACGCCGGTAGGAGTCGAGGCGCGACTGGAGGTGCCTCGTGTCCCCGTAGTTTGGGTCCAACTCCGCCCCCTCCCCCTCTTCTCGACGAGAATCTGTCCCTCTCGTGCCTATCGGCCCCCCCAATGGGTCACTTAAGCGGCCTATAACGTCCCCTTTGTACCCAGTTCCTGACAGTTAATACTGGCCATACACCCGCGTGACCGAGAACTCGTAGATCAGGCGCCTCTCGCTCACCATCGCCGCCCTGTACTCGGCGAGGTCATCGGGATCCCCTGCGAGCACCCGATAGAGCGCGAGGTTCTGATCGACTGCCTCGGGACCATCGAGGATAGAGACGACCGACTCGAGAGCCATCCACGAGTACGCATGGGGGCCGAGGACCAACAGCGTCGATCTCGGGTCCCTTCTCAAGTGCTTCGTCCTCAGGCGGTCCTGTGTGCCCGAGCTCCACACCTTGCCGTCGACAAGCCCGACCGCGATGCGAGCGACGTGGGGCGTACCGTCCTTCTTCAAAGTCGTCATGATCGCCGAGTGGTTCTGCTCAAGGAATTCCCGTACGGGCTCGTCCATGCAGTTGCCTTTCTCTCGTCCGGTGACCATTAGAGTGCCCTCGGAGTCGGGTGAACGCCGATTCCTCTGTTGCTATGGCTAAGGATATGGAGTCGTCATGACGCTGCGTGTCACAGAAGAAGCGGTTGAAGTGTTGAGCAGATCGCTCGAGCTGGGCGACGTAGACAGGTCAACCGGGGGCGTGCGGTTAAGAGCGGCGCGGGGCCTTGGTGGAGGCGTCGACATACAGGTGGAGCTCGCCGACGGCCCGCTCGGTGGTGAATCCGTAGTCGAGACGGGCGGGATACGGGTCTTCGTCGACCCAGAGGTCACGGAGGTGATGCCCGATGCCGTGGTCGCAGTGGAACCACAGCACGAGATCGTCGTCGTCAGGCCCGCCGATCCCGGGCTCTCCTAGGTGGTCGCTTGGTGATCGTGAGGCGGCGCATCCTCGTCTCAGGCGAGGTCCAGGGGGTGTTCTTTCGGGAGGGCTGTAAGAAGAAGGCCGAGCAGATGAGGGTCTCTGGCTCGGCGCGCAACCTCTCCGACGGCCGCGTCGAGGTGATCCTGGAAGGAGAAGAACCCGCGGTGAAGTCGGTGGTCGAGTGGTGCCGCGAGGGGCCGCCGCACGCCGGCGTCGACGCAGTGGAAGTAACCGAAGAGGAACCGTCGGGGCTGTCCGGGTTCTCTACTTCAGGTTGACCCAGACCGACTTCACCTCGGTGTAGGCCTCCATCGAGTGCACGCCTAGCTCGCGGCCGAAGCCGGATTGCTTGTATCCACCGAAGCTCACCGAGGGGTCGTAGAGGCCGCTCCCGTTGATCCACACCGTCCCGGCCTTGATGCCGCGCGCGAGGCGGTGCGCCTTTGACAGATCGTTCGTCCAGACAGCGGAAGCAAGTCCGTACATCGTGTCATTGGCGACTTCAATCGCCTGGTCCACATCCGCGACCTCTATCACGGTCGCGACCGGCCCGAAGATCTCCTCCTGAGCGATACGCATGTCGTTGCGGACGCCGGCAAAGATGGTGGGCTGGACGTAGTAACCGTCGCCCAGCCCTGTATCCCGCTCGCCGCCCGTGACTACCTCGGCCCCCTCGGAGCGCCCGATGTCGATGTAGTTGGTCACGGTTTGGAGCTGTCGTTCGGACACCACGGGACCCATTTGGGTGTCCTCATCAAGGGCGTGGCCGAGCTTCATCGAGGAGGTGGCCTTGACCAGCGCGGAGACGAAGTCGTCGTGCACCGAGCTCTCGACCAGCATGCGAGTACCGGCCGTGCAGACCTGTCCCGAGTTCAGGAAGACTCCAAGCATCGAGCCCTTGGTAGCGCGCTTCATGTTGGCGTCGGCCAGCACTATGTTGGGGGATTTGCCACCCAGCTCCAGGGTCACCCGCTTGAGGTTTTCTTCCGATGCGTGAAGGATCTTGCGGCCCACGGCAGTTGAGCCCGTGAATGCAATCTTGTCGACATCGGTGTGGACTGCGAGGGCCTGACCGGCCTCCTCCCCAAAACCGGTCACCACATTCACGACGCCTTCCGGCACTCCCGCTTCCAGACAGAGCTCGGCGAGACGAAGGGCAGTGAGCGGAGTTTGCTCGGCTGGCTTCAAAACGATGGTGTTTCCAAAGGCAAGCGCCGGCGCCACCTTCCAGGCCGCCATGATCAAAGGGAAGTTCCACGGGATGATGCCCCCGCAGACGCCCACCGGTTCCCTCAAGGAATAGACGAACATGTTCTCTTGCGTCGGATTGGTCTCGCCGAAGACCTTGGTAGGCCACCCCGAGTAGTAGCGGAAGACGTCGCCGGCGGTCCACATCTCGCCCGATGCGATGTTGATGGGCTTTCCCGAGTCGAGCGATTCCAGCTGCGCCAGCTCGGAGATGTTGCGTTTGATTAGCTCGCCCAGCTTGTAGAGGACCTCAGTCCGCTTCCCCGGACGTAATCCGCTCCAACGGCCATCCTCGAACGCTTGCCGGGCCGCAGCCACGGCGGCATCGATGTCCGCGGCACGGCCCCTCGGGACCTCCGTGACCTTCTGACCGGTGGAGGGATCGATCACGTCGAACGTCTCGCCCGAATCCGCCTCGCAGGCTCTTCCACCGATCATCATCTTGGGCGGTCGCTCGACGAACTTAGTGATCTCTGGGAGCAGCTCGACTTGCGCCATTGCAGGCCTCCTAATGTATGTATGGGTTGCAGCCAGCCTATCCGGGCCGCCGAAGCTGAGCTTGCCGGGCCCGTTGGACACCGTCTTTACGCACAGACTGCTCGAAAGCGTCACTCTGTGCGTAAAGAAGCTCTCTGGTGGCGTGCTCGTCTGACGTCGGCAACGATGCGATCGGGATTCGACCGCAGCCCACGCCAAGTGACGTGCAGCACGAGCCAACCAAGTGCCGTGAGGGCGTTGCGACGAATGCGATCATGCTCCCAGTCATCTCTTTTAGAGTGAAAGTCATAACCATCGGCCTCGATGGCAAGCTTGATGTCTGGATAAGCTAGATCGAGCGTCCCGACAAGCTTGCCGCGGTCCACGACTCTGTACTCCACGCATGGCGTGGGGATACGTCGCCTTCTCAAGAGCCGGATCAGCTCCATCTGGAGGAGGCTCTGTGGAGGTGCACTGAGGACCGAGATCTCCTCCACCAACCTTCTGAGAACGCCGGCCCCGCCTACCGGGGCCACCGCCTACTTGCAAGGTCCATTTCACTCGAGGCAACGACGTAATCCGCCGACGAAGCGCGTCGTATAGGGCAGCTTCGACTTGACGAGGCTTGGCGACGGCTCCGAGATCGAGAAGGGTACGGGCGGGAGAGGTGAGTGCCATTCCTCTTAAGTTCGTAACATCGTGCCTTGCAAAGGTGGACGAAGCATGGATGATCACCTCGCCGTCCGGCGACCTGAGGTGGTGCGGAGAAGTGATCTCAACTACCTCACCGCCGAAGCCGGGGAACTCCCACAGCGCCGCAGCGGCGCGATGAGAGGCCACCGCATCACCCCCTGCCCACTTGAGCGCTCCGAAGAGCCGCCCCTCCCAGGACTCCGGAACCCCTGCCACCCAGTACACACCCGGCAGAAACTCATTCCAACTGCCGCGCGTGACGCGTCTCCTGATCGCCGTCGCTGAAAGGCCTCGCTGGAGCGCCTGATCCCGAGTGACGACTCCGTGTTGGGAGCGGGCAAGATGGGAGCACAGGCGATCTGGGGCCGCCGAGAGGGAAGGCTCCATACCGGTATTCAACTCGGGGACTGTGACACCGAGGGCTCTAGCTCAGTCTTTACGCAGGAAACGACGAATTTCGAGGGTTTTTGCGGAAAAAGTCGCAGGAACGGACAGGTGCAGGCCCCCATGGAGGGGGTTAGGGGGCTTGCAGGGGAGCCACGTGGTCTGGGTGCGCATGGGCCAGCCACTTCTGTTCCTTGCGGCCTAGCGGCGTCTGGGACGGCTCGTCCCACCACAGCTCGCGAGCGATTGCCTGCCAGTTCGCGGTCGCCTCGAGGCGTCCGAGAATCGACGCAAGGCCGTAAGACATTCGGTTAAAGGTCACCATCACGCCCGGCACCCCGAGCTTGCGAAGGGTCTGAAACGCACTCGTGCGAGGGTCCATCCCGGCCGCCCCGATCTTCTGCACGAGCGGTGCATCAATCGTGAACTGCCGGTCCTCGAGCACCGGACTGTTGATCTCCTTGAGATGGTCCCAGATGGCGTCGATCTCGGGTGTCTTGCGAGTGAGGATCCCAAGCCCCTCGAGCGCCTCCCGTCCTCGATCCCTGTCGTCGTGCATCAGCCCCTGCATTAGCTCGAGCAGCAGCTTCAGCGTTCCCGGGTCGATTGCACGGACAAGGCCGAAGTCGAGAAACGCCACCTTCCCTTTGGGAAGCAGGAGGTAGTTGCCGGGATGGGGGTCGGCGGAGAAGAGCTGGAACCGATTGAGGCTTCCATAGAAGAAGCGGAACAGGATCTCGGCGATGCGGTTGCGCTCCGCAACCGGCTTGTCGAACGCGGCCATGAAGGGCTCGCCGTCGATGAACTCCTGGGTGATGACCCGCGTCCTGCAGTACTCGCTATAGACCTTGGGAACGACGATGAAGGGATGACCCGCGAAGAGGTCGGCGAACCTCTGCTGGTTGCTCGCCTCCCTGCGGTAGTCGAGCTCCTCGAGGACGCGCTCCTTGACCTCGGTCGCAACGTCCTTTGGATCGAGGTTTGGCGCGATGGCGACAGCAAGCTTCGTCATGGCGGACACGTTCTTGATGTCGGCGCGCACGGCATCGTCAACCCCCGGGTACTGAACCTTCACGGCGACCGTCTCTCCGGTCGGGAGGGTGGCCCTGTGGACCTGGCCTATCGAGGCCGAGGCGATGGCATCCTCCTCGAAGGTGGCGAACACCTCGTCGGCAGACTTCCCGAACTCCTCCTTGATGACGCCCTTGGAAGCCTCCGGGTCCATTGGGGGGGCCGAGTTCTGCAACATCGTCAACGCATCGCGGTAAGTAGACAGGTACTCGCCGGGGGCCGAGAACTCGTAGAAGGAGGCGAGTTGGCCCAGCTTCATCGCCGCGCCCTTCATCTCGCCAAGCATGTCGACCAATTGCTGCGCCGTCTGCTGGTGAAAGCCCTCCAGGAACTCATTGGCCCGCTGGGGCGCAGCAAAGGACTTGAAGCGGGTGCCGACGAAGCGAGCAGCCGACTTGCCGGTCTGTCCGGCGAGCCTCGACCCGCGGTCCAGCCATCCGGTCGGTATCGGGTCTTTGGGTCTATTCGGCATAGAGGAGGGCTACTCTAAATGCATGACCAGCACGCGGCTCATGACCACCACGCGGCTGATGGCAGCCATCGGTCTTCTGGGAATGTCCGTCACCGGGTGCTACCCGTCGATTGTGTTCGATCGAGTCGTCAGCACCAAGGTCTCGGGAAGCCAGACCCTGCGGGTGGAGACGGCAGGTGACGGCTTCGAGTCGGGACCGATCGGACGGTTCTCGAAGCGCGCCGCCATGAGGCATGTTCGTAGCCTCGCAAGCGATATCGGCGTGCGCGTCCGGACGAGACCAGGTGAGACCGCTGCCGCCGGCTACATCAAGTCCAAGCTCGAGAAGTTCGGTTACGACACCCACGTCCAGAAGTTCGACGTCGACGGCGGCACCTCCAGAAACGTGGTGGCCCGCTGGCCGGGGGCCAAGCGGTACGGCATCGTCCTCGGAGGTCACATGGACACCGTTCCAGAGTCCCCTGGAGCAAACGACAACGCCTCTGGAGTCGGCGTCATGCTGGAGATCGCTCGTCGAATCGCGGGCAAAGAACAGGCCCGGTTCGTCACCTTTGTCGCCTTCGGGTCCGAGGAATACGGAACAAACGGAGCGCACCATGTCGGCTCCCAGGTCTTTGTCAATCGCCTGGGGGACGAGGGGCGGAAGAGGCTTGCCGGGATGATCTCCGTTGACATGATCGCGGACGGCCGGCCACTCATCACTGCGACGGCCGGCATAGGCCCCCCCATCGTCGCTCGCACCCTCTACCGAAAGATGAGCGCAGCGGGGATCTCGACGACCTACGAAGTGACGTGCGATTGCTCCGACAACGGACCGTTCGAGCGCGCCGGCATCCCTGCCGCCTTCTTGTGGAGCGGCAGGGAGCCGGACTACCACAGTCCTTCAGACACGGTCGCGAATATGAAGGAGCGTGACCTGCTGAGGACCGGCAGAGGGGTGAGGGCCTTCATAAAGGACGTCGATCTCGGGATGGTGAGGCGGTTTAGGCGCCGGTAGATAGGGGTGGGAGCACCCTCGTGGCGAGAGATGTCCCTTTAGATAAGGTGTAGCCGTGAACAACGACGCAACGGAACCGTTCAAGCCGACGCGCGACGACCCCTTCGAGGACTCCTACGAGTGGGATTACGAAGAGGAGCGCACCAGCCAGGGCATCTTGTGGGGTCGAGTCCTCGTGCTCGCCGCCATGCTGGTCCTTGCATTCGTTGTTGGCCGTGCCACAGCCCCCTCGGGCGTGCCGGGTGACGAGGTCGAACGACTGCAGAACAGGCTCGCTGCAAGCCAGGCCGAGGTCGACCGCCTGGAGGCAGAGGCGGAGCAGGAGCCGCAGGCGCAGGTCACTCCGACCCCCGGCACCAGCCCGAGCCCTGAGACCACCGAAGACACAGGAACCGAGGGCGACACGCTCGTATACACGGTGAAATCGGGCGACAGCTTTGCAGATCTAGCCGAGAGGTTCTATCAGGACGCCACGCTCGACGACTTTCTCGCCGAGGCCAACGGCCTGTCGGTTGCGACGCCCCTCAAGATCGGCCAAGAGCTGCAGATCCCGCCGGACCCCGAGCCCTAGAGAATCTGGCCCTCAGTCGCCTAGGGCCCTGAAGGCGTCGGAGCCGTGCTTTTTGTATTCCATCCCGATCTTTCTCGGGAGCCCCTCGCAACTGCGCTCCTCCAGAATCAGCTTGCGGTCCTTGGGAGACGTCGTCTGCTCGAAGTCGAAGATCGGCACGAAGCTGTTCGCGTTGCAGTCCCGATGAGTGAGGCAGTCGAGGCCATGGACGTCCTCGATGAACTTAAGGACCCCTGAGGGCTCGGTAACCGTCTTGTTGATGTAGCCCTGCTTGACCCAGGGGGAGATGACCAGGAATGGCGCCCGGGCCCCGAGGCCCATGTGGTCGGTGTGAGGCGGGGGCACGTGGTCGTAGAACCCACCGTTGTCGTCCCAGTCCAAGAAGATGACTGTGTTCTTCCAGTACTTCGACTTCATGATCTGGTTGACGACACCGACCGTCCAGTTCTCGCCCATGCAGACGCTCGGCCCCCCCGGGTGCTCGTTGAATCCCGGCCCAGGAACGACCCACGAGACCTCGGCCAGCTCGCCGTTGGCGATGTCCTCGGGGAAGTCTTCCTCCGGCGTGATGTCGGTGCCCCAGTGCTCCGAGAAGCGCATGTGCTTGATGGCAAGCAGCGCGTTCATCCAGGAACCCTCGTCCGCGTAGTAGTGCCACGAGATGCCCTCTTCGTCCATCTGGTCCTGAATCACCTCGAAGTCAAAGCACGCCCTTACCTCTTCCCAGAAGTCTCCGACTCGGTCCGTGTCCGCCCGCTCCTCGGCCTCCATGACCTCTTGCTGCTCTTTCTTGCTGAGGTCGACGAACTTGTAGACGGTCTCGTTGGGGTCGTCGCAGTAGCCGCCTTCGCTGGAGGTCTGCAGCTTGTTGCCGGTCACGTCGTTTGCCTGGCCGCCGACGGTGTAGAGGTGCTCCGGGAAGGTGGGCCCGTACATCGACGTGAAGTGGTGGTCGCCGAGCACGAAGTTGTCGGCGTAGGCCCAGTAGGCAGGGATGCCCTCGCGAGTGAACGATGAGTAGCCACTGAGGTCGTCCCCGTTCAGCACGAGGTCGAACTGGTCCATCTTGCCGCCGTTGATGCTGATAAGGCCATCGAAGAAGCTGTGGCCGAGATCGGGTTCCTGCACGTCGGGGGCCACCGAGAGCTCGACCGTCCTGCCGTCGGAGGTCTTTCCTGTGGTCGTCCCCTCTGCTCCTGGGTAGCGGGCGAAGTAATTATCGAACGAGCGGTTCTCCTTCATGATGTAGATGATGTGCTTGATGGGGTGATCTTCGGGCAGGGTTGCCGCCGCTTCAGCGTCCTCTTGATCGCCTTCCGCCGGCGGTGAGGACGATCCCCCTCCGGGGGGCGGTAGGTCGTCGCCTGACTCCGCGACGTCGGAGGACCGGGTCGGTGCGTCATCTCTCATGAAGCTCCAGCCCCCGAGCGATACGAGAACCAAAGCAAGCAAGGCGATGATCGCCCGGCGCCTTCTTCTCATCATTCGAGCTCGAGCCACCCTGCGGCGACGGCCCGCCTCGGAGTTGGAGGGCCCGGACAGCCCTCTAGTCGATCGATCCATCGCTCACCCTCGCCATTTCCTCCGGATCTGGGGCCCACTTCCCTGAGAAGCTACCGCTGCAGAATCTCACATGGGAGCGATCTAAAGGTGGACGAGCACCGAACCCGCCGTCCGGGGGGTTCGGCGGGCTCAAGCGGGGGACTTTTTCCCCGATATGGATGGTCTAGCGCGCCCTCTGTGCCGCTGAGGACATGGCAATCTCCGGGCCTCGGATTCGGCCGCGAAGCTCATGGTCCGGGGTTGCGCGACCCGTTCACGGATGTCGTCATTGCGATCGACGACCACGGGCGTCCGGGCGTTCTCGTGTTCCACCGAAGAGCCAAGGAACCTTGGGTGCTGAGGCAGTCCGTGCTCCGGGTGCGTTCGGGGAGCAGCGTCACAGAGGTGGCTCAGCGAGCCATGACGCGCGCCGCGGACGACCGCTTCAATCCCGTCGTCGTGTCAGACAGCTCTGGCCACCCGGTCGGAATCATCAGAATCGAGCGGCTGGTCGAGCACCTGCTGAAGTGCTAGGAGCTGGTCCCTAGACGTCTTGGATCTTGGATCGCACCTGCTCGGCGACCTCGGGAGGCACCTCACTCATCGCGAAAGATTGATTTGTATGTGGCTCTACCTCTTCTCGCCGCGGTAGATGCGCCAACCCAGGTTGTGCCTGACGACGGTCCAGACCAGGGTCGTTCTCTGCGTCGCCACATCGAGATCCGCCTCCAACCCGGTGGCTTCGTCGATGTAGCGGGGATGGATCACGACTTTCTCCACGAGCTCGAACTGATTCGGAGAGATAGTCCTGATCTTGACGCCCCTTGTCGTCGTCCGTGTCCTGTCGAGCAAAGAGTGACGCCTCAGGAACCTGATCTGCTTTGTCGCTTGAGTGAACGCCGGTGACTCGGGGGCTGCGAACTCGCCTATGCGAGCGGGGTTTCCCGTCGCGTAGGCGCGGTCGAGCAGACGCCTCAAGCGGCTGAATTCGGCGATCGCCTCCTTCTCCGATAGGGGCTCTGGGCTGCTTTGGGATTCGGCAGCGGGCGCGCTTGGAGTGCTCTGAGATGCAGAGCTCGTGGGCATGACTTGGTCACCGGCCGCCTGCGCCGGCGGACCCGTCGCCCTGGTGGCCAAGAAGACGCCGGCGAGCAGTGCAAGCCCTCCGACGAGGAGGAAGGCCTGCAACGGCGAGAGGGCCGAGCTCGTCGGCTCTTCCTCAACCGATCTGCGGGCGCGAGAGTCTTCCATCTTTGCTAGTGCGGGGACACCAAGCGTGACTGCACCTGCCTGACCGGATAGGTGGAGGCGCCGGAAGTTGAGAAGAACCCGAGCTGCTCCCACGGACCGCTGCCGCTGCGCCAGCGAGCCCGCCACACCACCTCGATTGAGACGTCGTAGATGCCCCTTGTTTCGTACAGGTGGCCGATGTCGCCCGGAGTGCCGCTTGTCCATGGGCGACCGGGGTGATCCGTCACCAGGTCGGCGCCGTCTCCGAAGTCCCAGAGGTACTGGATCGGAGCGGCCTCCGCAGTGACGCTGACGCCGCCCGCCCTTGCCGTGGCCGTTATCGGGCGCGGTTGCCCCGTGAGCCAGAAGTACGACTCGAGGCCCGTGAGCCCGACCCGGGCCGGGGCCATGCTGAGATGCGGTCGGCCGGCCAGGGCGACGGCTTGATCGAAAGCTTGTCGAGCAAGCACCTCGAGCGAGGGGCCCTCTTTCTTGGGGGCCACAGGTCTTCCCTTCTTTGGGGGGGCCGGTTTGCTTGCCACCACGGGCTCGGCCATCGTGATGCAGCCACGAGTGGTGTCGTTAAAGATTGCAAGGTCAAGGCTCGCACGGCCGCCCGGCGTAGTGCCGCACACGAAGTCAACCCACTCCAACGGCGGGGGCCTGTAGCGCACCGCAGCTGTCACTGTCCCTGGTGTGCTGGCTGCGTCATAGGCCCCAGACGAGGCTGGTTTTTTCGAGATGGTCGAAGAGGCTTCTCCTGAACCAGCGTTGGATGTCGGGGAGCGGAATTTCGTCACTGAGGTCGACACCCCAGGGGCAGCCTCCTTGAACCCCTTTATGACATGAGCCTCAGGCGGGGTCTCTGCTGCAAAACTGGACTGCCCAAACAGAATGAATGCGCTGACCAAAGAAGCAGTTAGAAGACGCTGACGAATTATCACCCGTCGCTCCCCGGGGAACCAGCCTTCACCACGACCGCCCGGTATAGACGCCACTGATCTGTGTACAGCCGCATTGTCCACACGACCGTCTGACGTTCAGACGAACTGTTTATGGTTAGGTCTTCGCCATCCTTCTCGGCGACAAACTTGGGTCGCTCTACAACTGTTTCCCTCAGGCGGATCTCGTCCGGCGCGTTGGAGACGACGCGTATAGACATCCGATCACGACTGGTTTGATCGACAACCTTCTCTCGAATAAGCGTGGAAATATCCTTTACAGCGCGTTGGCGGGCGGGAGCATCCGGGGCCGCCCAAAGTTTTACAAGCGTCGTATCTCGCTCCCTATATGAACGTTCAAGCAGGCCTTGTAGTTCATTGAACGTCTCTATTGCCTCGTCGTCTGTGAGGGCGAAGCCGTTTTCTCGTGGGCCGATCTCAGT
>JAUJNI010000002.1:0-41042 GCA_030446465.1 Actinomycetota bacterium | reverse complement strand
CTATTGCCTCGTCGTCTGTGAGGGCGAAGCCGTTTTCTCGTGGGCCGATCTCAGTGTTCGAGGACGCGTCTTGTTCCGCGCGTGACATGAAATAGAGGCCAATTGCTCCGGCCGCGATGACGACCAGCAGGCCGACTGCGAGGAGAGAAGGGGACGACCGGCGCGACGGCGGCGCGGGTACAGAGGAGCCTTCTGACGAGTGTTGCGCCTGCTGCACGACCGCCCTCGTATCAGTCAGGGAACCGACGACAAGCAAGTCTAGTTTTCCGTGCCCACCGTGGGCAAATTGTGGTGCAGACCACACGGGCAGGGCGGACCCCCGCCTTGAGTGAGCTTGTGTGTCCTTCTCTCCTGCACCGTGGGCGTATAGCGCACACCATGCAACAGAGAAGGGTGGGCCGGCGGCGCTGCAAGGCGCAAAAGTAGAAGCGGCCCCGGTTGCCCGGGGCCGCTCCCTCCGCCTAACGCTTGGTGGTTGTGGCTAGCAGCCCGAGACGGCCCTGAAGGCGTTTACCCGGCCGTAGCCGTAGATCGGGTCGCGGCCCGGGACGCCGAGGTCGTCGCTCGTACGCAGGAGGCAGTCGACGATTGCCTGGTTCCCGAGGCCTTTACCGGCGAGAAGACCGGCGACTCCGGCGACGTGAGGCGTCGCCATCGAGGTGCCGGCGAGGGCCTCGTAGCCCTGCTGAGGCGAGCACGAGGAGACGGGCTCGCTACGAAGGTAGGTCGAGAAGATGTCGCCCGCGCAGGTCAGCGCGTCGCCACCAGGCGCCACGAGGAACTGCTTGGTCATCGTCGTGTCGGAGTTGGAATAGAAGCTGCGGACGTCCCGCGAGTCGGTCGCTCCCACGCACACCGCCTTCGGGTGAGCGGACGGCTCAGCGCACAGCGCAAACCCGTCGTTGCCGGCTGCGATCACAACGACCGCACCTTTGCTCCAGGCGTAGTCGATGGCGCTGTGCACAGGGTCCAGGGCGCCGGTGAGGCTGACGACCTCCCCAAGGCCCGAGAGGAACCCAAGCGAGAGATTGATCACATCGGCCCCCTTGTCGGCGGCGTAGCGGATGCCCTTGGCGACCTGGTCGGTGGTTCCTGAGCCATCGGCGTCGAGAACTCTCACGGGCAGGATCTTGGCCCCCGGGGCGGTACCCGCAACGCCGGTTCCGTTGTTGGTGATGGCTGCCGCGATGCCGGCGACGTGCGTCCCGTGGCCGTTCTTGTCCTGCGCTCCGTCTTGGGTGCAAGTTCGGTTCTTCTTGCTGCCGGTGCAGGTGCCGTTGGGCTCGCTGAAGTCGGCGTCGGAGTAGCTAACGATCTTCGAGGACAGGTCGGGGTGGCCGAGATCGACACCGGTGTCGACGACGGCGATGAGGGCCCCTGTGCCGTCGGCCGTCGGCCATGCCTGCTCGGCCTGGATCTTGTCCAGACCCCACTGCTTCGAGCGATAGGGATCAGACGTGGTGCTGCTGGCAGGGCCGGCTACGAGGACAGCAGCCAGGGCCGAGGTGAGCGCTACCGAGAAGAATTTCCGCACAGGTTCCTCCTTGAGCCTGATGAACCGCCCGATCGAGGGTTTATTCGGACCCCAGCGGCCAATCTCCTGCCCAAACTCCGAAAATACCGATAGTTCTGCGGGGCCCCTCAGGCGATTCCAGGCAGCGGCCTCAGTGGCGCTGGCAGCGGGGGCAGTAGGTGGTGCCCCGGCCTCCCAGCACCACCTTTCGCAATGCCGTCTGGCAGCGGGGGCAGGCCGGCCCCCCTGCCCGTAGGCAATCAGAAACGAGGCATTGCGGCCGGACTCGCCGTTGACCATGATGTAGTCGCGAAAGGTGGTCCCCTCCCGGTCGATGGCGTCGAGCAATACCTTTCTTATGGCGCCGTGCAGAACCAGCGCCCTGGCCCTGCTGATCCGTCGTGACGCGGGATGGATCCTGGCGAGCCACAGGGCCTCGTCGGCGTAGATGTTGCCCACCCCTGCCACCGGCCTTTGCGACAACAGGTACGGCTTGATCGGAGCCGTCGTCTTCTTCAGGTCGGTCGCAAAGAGAACTGGGTCGAACTCGTCAGAAAGGGGCTCGGGGCCGAGGAGCTGCAGGGTCGGGATCGCCGCATAATCGCCCGCATCAACCACCGCAATCCGGCCGAAACGCCTGACGTCACGAAAGTAGAGGGTGCGGCCGTCGTCGAGCGCCATCCACGCCCTCACATACGGATCCGGGTGATCGAAGCGAAAGGAGCCGGTCATCCCCAGGTGCATGATCAGCTCGAGCCCGTCGTCGAGAGGCGCGATCAGGAACTTGCCCCTTCTGCCGACTCGCTCGATGGTGCGCCGGTTGGCCCGGTCGAACATCGTGGAACTCCCTCGGAATGCTCGGGAGGGGATCGGCAAAGGTCTCGATGATGGTCCGCCCCGCCAGCTCCGGATCGAGCTGACGCCTCACGGACTCGACCTCGGGCAGCTCCGGCATGGATCCACACTAAGAGGCCCCGGGCCGGAGGGAACCTTTCTGCAGCTCGATGCCTCTAGGCACATTCGACCGGCTCAGCAGGCCGGGCCCAGCGAGTACCCTCTCTGTTAGAGAGGCGGACGAGAGGAGCAAGGTATGCAACTTCGGCACAAATGGTGGAGGGGCATCCTTCCGCTTCTGCTCGCCCTCGGGATGCTTATCCCGACCGCCGGCCCGTCACTCGCAGTCGACAAACGGCCTCCGCGCGGTGCTCAGGGTCCATGGTGACAACGTCCAGCGCGGGCGGCTCATCGGCTATTGCTGGAGCTACCGGGAGCCCGGCAGCGATTACGGCGTCACCGAGTGCGCCGACGGAACCTATAGCTGGCCCGACGCAGCAAAGCTCCACGCCCGCACCAGAGCCTCGATCAGGTTCTTCAAGGCCCAAGCTCCCAAGAGCGTAAGGCTCTCGGCCTACAAGGACGTCGGCCGCGACAACCGACCGAAGGGCGAGGGCGAGCGCCTGGCCTACCGGCTGAGGCCCGTTGAGTCGCAAGGAGAAGTGGTCGCGTGGGACGCAGTGTTCCGCCTGCGGGAGTGGGGCCGGCACTACTACATGGCGGTGTCTTCCCGATGGAAAGAAGGAGACGCCTTCTACAACTTCCATGCGAAGACGTTTGATCGACTAGTTGCACTGCTGAGAAGAACGTAGCAACGCGCTCCTCGGCCTGATTGGGTAAGTATCTAGGTCCTGGGCACCGTCTACACCATCGGGCACGGCACGCGGGCGATCTCTGAGCTCATCGAGATCCTGCGCTCCGCCTCGGTCGGCCTGCTCGTCGATGTCCGGCGCTTCCCCGGATCCCGTCGCCATCCGCAGTTCAACAAGGATGCGATCGAACGATCGTTGCACCTAGCAGGTATCGACTACGACTGGAGAGGCGAGGAGCTGGGGGGTCGGCGAAGCAGCGCTGGAACCACCTCACGTCATAGCGCCCTTCGCAACGCTTCCTTTAAGGCTTACGCCGATTACATGGACACCCGGCAGTTCCGGAGAGCGCTGGAACAACTCGAGGCCGAGGCGCGGAGTCGCCCACCGCCCGCCATCATGTGCGCCGAGACACTCTGGTGGAGGTGCCACCGCCGCCACATTGCCGACGCACTTGCACTCCGGGGAACGGAGGTGGTCCATTTGCTGGGGGCCGCGTCGTCGCAACCACACAAGCTCCATCTGGCCATGAGGCCAGACGACGAGGGACTTCCTGTCTATGACGTCGGCGCCACGACACAGCTTGCGTTAGAGGAGCCGTAGTAGCCGCCAGGAGGCACCTGAAGGACACCGCTCACTTGCGCCGCCTTGCCGGCTACTAGCAGGACGCAAGCAAGAGTCGGCGTTGCCGGCGTCGAGCGCCATGCTCCTATGATCGAAATGGTGGCTGAGCCCCAGCCTCCCCACTCCGAGACCGACCTACGAAGGGATGCCACCAATGGGCGGAGTAGACGACAACACTCAGACTAGAGAAGTAAGTCCCGAACGCCTCGAGGCGTTCAAAGAGGTGCTCGCGGAGGCGGTAAAGATCACGGAGGAGGTGGGCGTGCCCTATTTGGGGGCCGGAAGCCTCGCCTCTAACCACTGGGGGCGTCCCTCCGCTATGGGCGACGTCGACCTCGTCATCAATCCCACCGACGCGAAGCGACTGCTCAAGGCGTTCGACGCCGCGGGCTACGACACCGAGGAGTCCCAGCCCCAGTGGCTCTACAAGGCAAGCAAAGGCGAGATAACCGTCGATCTCATCTTTCAGATGGAGGGCGCGCTGTACCTCGACGAGAACATGGTGCAGAGGGGCACGATCCAAGAGGTCGAGGGGGTGAGAATGCGACTAATGGCTGCCGAGGACTTCATCGTCAGTCAAGCGATGAGCGCGAAGGAGGACACGCCCGACTACTGGTACAACGCGCTCGGCGTGCTCGCCAAGTCGAAGCTCGACTGGGACTACTTGGTGGAGCGAGCTTCTCGGGGGCCGCGCCGGGTGCTCAGCCTCATCATCTACGCGCAGTCCGATGACCTTCCCATCCCCGATAGCTTCATCCGCCAGCTATTCGAGTCGGTTTACGAACGCTGACTTCGTAGCTTTCCGATGAAGGAGACCCCCCACTTGAGCCTGTCGTGATCCGAATCGCCGCCGTCGCCGACCTTCACTTCGGGCGCGACTCGATGGGCGCGCTGAGAGCTCATCTCGGCCAGCTCGACGCCACAGCAGACGTGCTATTGATCGCGGGAGATCTGACTCGCCATGGGCGGGCGGAGGAAGCCGCGGTGCTGGCGCGCGACCTCGCCGACGTCAAAGTGCCGGTCGTGGCAGTGCTCGGTAACCACGACTACCACTCCGGGGAGGAAAAGGCCATAACCGACGTGATGCAAGAGGTGGGCGTGCGGGTGCTCGAGGGTGACAGCACGGTTGTCGAGGTTGCTGGGGCGACCCTGGGCATAGCCGGGATCAAAGGGTTCGGCGGTGGTTTTGTGGGTGCGTGTGGATCCGACTTCGGTGAACCCGAGATGAAGAGCTTTGTTCGCCACACCAAGCAGCTCGCCGACCGGTTCGCAGAGGTGCTCGGGGGCCTGAGCAGCGACTATCGAGTGGCCCTGCTTCATTACTCGCCGATAGAGGCCACCCTCCGCGGAGAGCGGCTCGAGATCTATCCCTTCCTCGGGAGCTATTTCTTCGCCGAAGCGATCGACCGATTGGGAGCGGACCTCGTCCTACATGGGCACGCCCACGCTGGCAGCGCAAGGGGCATGACTCCGGGGCGGACTCCCGTGAGAAACGTTGCTCTGTCGGTGATTCGGCGGCCCTACAGTCTCTTTAGCCTCGGGGGCAACGGCGATGTGGACGGCTGAACCGTTCTGGTCGTCGCGACCAGCTAATCGTCCAGAGCACCGACGTGCTCAATACCCTCCACACCGGGAGCGTTGATCGAAGTCAGCTCCTCACCGGTGGCTGAATCAAGCGTGATGACCTCGTCTTCCAGCGCGACGTAAACGCGCTGCCCATTTGCGCTGGCGGCCAGGCCCACTACCGACGAGTCCATGGTCCAGCGCTGCGTCATCTCGAGACTGTTTGCATCCACCGCAACCACATCGGAGTTGCCTGCCAGATAGAGGACGTCGCCGGTTCCCGCCTGCGCAAAGGTGTGGTCGTCGGCCCCTCCCAGATCTAGCTGGACCGTCCGCACGACTTCTAGATCCTTCGGATCGATCAGCGTCACTGCGCCAGCGGACCAGTCGGACACGTAGAGACGATTGCCGTCCGGGGAAATCGCCACCGCGCTCGCAGTCGCACGGCCCATGCCGAAGGGCATTGGGAGGTCTATGCAATGCGCCCACCCGTCGCGCAGGTTCAGGACGTGGACGAAGGCATGTGTAGTTCCCCCGGAATGGTTGGCGGGTTCGCCGTGTGAGTAGTTCGGGCCCTGTTGCGTGTAGAGGGTGTAGAGCTGGTCTCCAGAGGGATCCCAAACCTGCATTCGTCCGGTACCGCGCATCTGTCCCGGAGCGGACTGCTTGAGCCTTCCTATGGGAGACACCTTGCCCGACGTCAGGTGGAGCCGCCGCACCCGATACCGATTCGGATCCATAGCGGGGATGTACTCGATCATGAACAGTTGCCGGTTATCGGTGGAGAAGGCCTCGGGCTCGAAGTTGCCGGCGAGCTGGAACCGCTTTGGTGTGGCGGTCCCCGAGGTATCCGCGATCACGACCTCGGTGCGCCTGCGCCCATCGGGAAGCCACGGGGTTGCGCCTTCTGATCGAGGCGGTGTGAGGGCCACCAGGCCCGCGTCTGCAGAGGTGACGTTGGCGACAAGGCGGCCCGAGACCTCGACCTCGGACAGCTTCTCGCCCGAAGGAACGCTTCGCCGGGTGAGCGTGGTGGTCCCGGCCCCCGTCGAGTAGCTGAGCAGACTCGACCAGTCGGGCGCTGCGACGGCGCTCGGGGCCGCCAGGGTGACGTCCCCGGTTGCGGGGTCCAGCGCGGTAACTCCTTTGGTGGTGCGGAGGACGAGGATCTCCGCGGGCACGGAGCTTGTGGTGGATTCACGGGAAGCCACCGGGGCGCACGCAGCTAGAGCGGCGATGCAGACGAGAACCGTCAATCTTGCCCTCACGATGCTCCCTCCCGGGACACTTGTCTTGCTGCCGTCAGCTCTTCGACTGTTCCTACAATCGGGAGGTTCGATTGGTTCCGATCCGCTCGGCCTGCCGACTTAGGATGCCCGTCCCGGCCCGGCGCCACAGAGGAGCGTAGGTTGGCAGAAGCAACCACATTGCAGGGCCGCTACCGGCTCGACGCCCGGATCGCTTCGGGCTCGATGGGAACCGTGTACGCCGGCACCGACGAGCGCCTGGAGCGCCCCGTCGCCGTAAAGGTGCTCAAGGAAGAGCTGTCGCACGATCCGAGTTTCGTGGAGCGCTTCCGGCGTGAAGCTCGAGCGGTTGCCGCGCTGTCACATCCGAACATCGCCAACGTCTACGACGCCAGCCAGGACCAAGACCGGCACTTCATGGTCATGGAGCTAGTCAACGGCCGGGACCTCGGCAGGATCATCAAGGAGGACGGGGCTCTCCCCCCTGACCGGGCGGCCGGCATCGCCGCTCAGATCTGTGACGCGCTGGCGCACGCCCACGGCGCCGGCATCATCCACCGCGACATCAAGCCGGGCAACGTCATCGTGGACGAGGAAACGGGCCGGGTGTTGGTGACCGACTTCGGGATCGCCCGCGCCGCAGGCGACTCCACGCTCACTGGAGTGGGAGCGGTGATGGGGACCGCTCACTATCTGGCCCCCGAGCGGGCGACCGGATCGCAGACGAGCGAATCCTCCGACCTCTATTCGGTCGGCGTCGTGCTCTACGAGATGCTCACCGGCAGTCTTCCGTTCAGGGGCGACTCGGTCGTGGAAGTCGCGATCCAGCACGTCTCCAGGGAGGTGCCGGCGCCAAGCAGCATCGTTCCTGAGGTTCCTCCGTGGCTCGACGCAGTGGTTGCCAAGGCCACGGCGAAGGATCCGGCAGAGCGGTTTGGGAATGCCCGCGAGATGGCGTTGGCGCTTAGGTCCAATATCCGGACGTCTCCGGCCACGGCCGTGATGGCTCCTACAGAGACACCGAAGACGAACCCGCTGCCACCACTTTCCGCTCCGCCGAGCAGGCGGCCCCCACTACGCAAACGCAGCGTTGCCTTGATCGCCGCGATGGTGAGCCTTGCGATCCTGGCGCTTGGGGCCGGGACGCTTGCATTCTTCGCCGACGACCTCTTCGGAGCCAACCGCAACCCTGGGGCGGCCGATCCTCAGGACAACGCGGGGAAGCAGCCGGAGCCCGGCCGGCGCGGTGACGGCGGCCAGGGTTCAGCCGAGCCGACCACCACTCCTTCGGCCGAGCCCACGACAACTCCCTCACCGGAGCCGACCGCCACGCCCTCCCCGACCGCATCGAGTGGGCAGGTCGCCATACGGGAAGGGGTCATCGGCGAAGACGGCGACGAAGTCGAGGATGTGCTCGAAGGAGCCGGCTTCAAGGTCAAGCAAGAAAAGATCCCGTCGGGCCAACCCAAGGAAACGGTCGTGGGCACAGAACCGGCCCCCGGCGTTCCGCTAACCGAGGGCCAGGAGGTCGTCCTGTTCGTGAGCAAGGGCCCGTGACGCTGAGCTAGCGGCGCAGGCGGCTCAGGAAGGTCTCCAGGTGCGCGGGTGTGCAGTAGAGGCACGGTATGTCTGGGTGTGTGGAGGGATACGAGAAGTAGATCCCGTCGATGACCCCCGAAACGCTCGCTATGCCCTCATGCATTGCGGACGGGCTGTTGTCCCTGAACGACACCTGCGACACAACTAAGACATCCGGATTGCGACGTCGCGCGAAAGATGCGATCGATGACACCACCGATGCGTATTGCTCCACTCCTTCATCCTCGATGCACCGGTCGCCTAGGAATCTCTGGGCCTGGACGTCGATGATGTCGACCGACCTCCACGGGATCTCTCTGTAGAGCCCGTCGCCGAGGTCGTAGCTGCACGCTTGGTCGTCCATCCCGAAGAGAAGCGATGCTCCCGGCGCCAGGCCAAAGCGGTGGCAGCCGGTCGAGCTCACCAGGCGGACGGCCCGCCGAACCGATTCGACGAAGTGGCTCTGCTCCGGCTCCGGCGTCAGATAGCGGCGCTCAGGGTCGTAGACGATGGTTCCCGGCGTCCCTCGGCCACATCCCCGGTCGACCCAGTGGCGCAGGCCGGGTTCACCGAGCCATCTCTTGCGCAACGTCGTCGCGAGGGCGTAACGGTGGTGTCGAGCCACCGAGAGCCTCGGCGGAAGTGACTCGGTCCTGGCGTAATCACGAGACGTGAAGTAGCGACCGAAGACCTCAGGAGTGTCCCGCGGCGCGTTTGCGGAAAACATAATGAAGAGGTCTTGGGGCACTGCCTGAAAGGCAAGGGACGACCCGTATCGGTCGTGCGGCCCACCAAGGAGCAGGGCGGCCGCAAGCAGCGCGAGGGGGCCGCGAAGCTTGACGTGGCTCACGACTTAGAGCTCGGCTGCAGCTTTCGCGACGATCTCGATGCACTCCTCGATGCGATCGCGCCGCGTCCGGTGCGACACGATGCAGACTCGCAGATAGGTCTTGCCACGGACCTCGGCGCTCGATAGCCAGACTCGACGACTTGCGTTGATGCTGTCGAGCAGCCGCGCGGCGTCCTCCTCGTTGGCGCCGCGCGGACGGAAGGCGACGATCGAGAGCTCCGGCCCCCACGGGACCTCCAACTCCGGGATGTCGACCAAGGAGTCATAAACGAGTCGCGCGAGATCGAGCTTCTCGTCGAGCGCCTCGCGAAAGGTCTTGATCCCGTGAAGGTGCAGTGGGAGCCACACGCGCAGCCCCCGGAAATCCCGGGTGAGCTCGGGCGAATAATCGGCGAAGTCGGGGAGGTCCGGGTTCGGGGATGAATCCGGGAGGTAGTGCGCATGAACCTGGTGCGCCTCTCTCAGCGCCTCTCCGTCGCGCACGATCAAGCTGCCGGTCCCGTAGGGCAGGAACATGCCTTTGTGTGGGTCGAGCGTTATGGAGTCCGCCTCTTCTATCCCTCTCAAGCGCTGGTGGCCTCGTTCGGTGAGCTGGAAGAAGCCGCCGTAAGCCGCGTCGACATGGAACCAGAGCCCCTCCTTGCGGGCCGCGGCGGCGATGTCCTCCAAAGGATCGATCGCCCCCGTGTTGACCGTCCCAGCGCTTCCCACCACCATGAATGGCCTCAATCCGGCGCGACGATCCTCTGCCACCATGTCTTGCAGCGCGCTTACATCCATGCGCAGCCGCTGATCGGTGGCAACGGTCCTGATCGCGGCCCGGGGCAAGCCCGCGATCGCAGCCGACTTGGTGATCGAGTGGTGCACGTGCTCCGAGACGTAGACGGCTCCGTCGAGAAACCGCTCCCCGAGCTTCGCGGCGCGCGCGGTGACCACCGCCGAGAAGTTCGCCATGGAACCACCCGGCGTCAGGATCCCCTGTGAGGTCTTCGGAAACCCGAAGAGATCGCAGAACCAGCGCAGGACGTTCGCCTCGAGCTGTACCAGCGCGGGGGCGGGAGCTGCGATCGCCGTGTACCGGTTGGTCACGCAGGCGATGAGATCTGCAAGCGCGGCCGCGTAGAGTCCACCGCCGGGTATGTAAGCGACGAAACCGGGTCCGGCGGTATCGAAGCCCTTTCTCGCCGCCCGATCGATCACGTCCAGCAGCTCTTTCAGGTCGCGTCCTTCCTGCGGCGGCGTCTCCTGCAAGGACCGCGCCAGCTCGAACGCGCCGTCATAGTCGGCGGAGGGGGCTCGGTACCGTTCATCGACGAAACCGGTGACATACTCGAGCACCGCGTCGCCCATAGCGCGCATCTGCTCAGTGGAAGGATCGAACGGTGAGCGGGCGACCTGCGACATCGACCGATAGTACGGGGGGCGCTTACTTCTTGAGGGCCGAACGAGACCTCGAGCCGGAGCCACCGCCTCGATTCTTCTTTGCCCACTGCGCGGCCGCTTTCACGGCTTGGGCGGCAGGCCCTACGACTTTGTCGTAGCTCTTCCCCCGAGCTTTCCTCGCGGCATTATCGGACCACCGTTCGACATCGTCGGCATGCTCCTCGAGCCACTTGTAGCCCGCATAGACAAACGCCGCGGTCTTGGGACCGCTGCGACGGATTCTCGAAGACTTCATCATGTCCCTCCTCAGTAATGACTTGGCGACGATTCTAGGTCGACCCATGTTGGGAAAGGGAGCACGACCGGCGATTGCTCTCGATCCAGCCATCGACCTGGCCCCATTCCTCAAAGAGCCAATCGACCTGAGACTGCTCGGTGGCGGGCACGTCCTCCTCCGGCACGATCCACCATCCAACCCTGACCACCTTGTCCATGGGGAGGCCACGCCAGAGATCCGACACGGTGCCGAGACCCTCGAGCCCCGTGTGTGCCACGAAGACGATGTGGGTCTTCGGGGCTGCCGCGATTGCCGCAAGGGCACCCCCCGGCTTCGGCGCCATGACGTTGCGCAACCGCGCCGCATCGTCGGCGTGCCTGCGAAAGCCCTTCATTCGGAGCCGCTCGATCGCCTTGACCCGGCGACGTTCGGTGAAGTTGGCACCCTCCGGGAAGATGACCAATGCGTCCTGCGGATCCATGTCCTCTGCCAGCTCCCCGATTGCCGCGACCATACGGTCACCGGCCCCCGGCTCGGCCGTGACGAAGCGATTGGGCAAACGGTTGAGCAGGATGTCGAGGCAGGGATCGTATTGAAGAAGGTCCTTCAGGACGATGCGAGGGCGTCGCCCCAGCCGCACCAGGATCTCGTGGATCAACAGCAAGGAGTCGCCGGGACCGGCATGCCGGCAGAGGACCAGCAGAGGGCGACCCGGGTCTCTCGCCGTCTCGTTGCGTCCCTGAACCTCCTCCAACTCGATACGCACCTTGAGCACTCGCACCGCCGCCTCGTATAGGCGGGACAACAGCCATGCCATCAATCGATAGTGCTCTTCTTGCATCCGGCGCGTGCGCAGCAACAGCCCGAATCCGCTCTCTACCCATAACTTAAGAAGCAGCGCGATCCCAATTGACTCATGGACGGCATAGAGGACCAGCATCCACAGCAGACGCAACGAGCGCCAGCGCCGGGCCAGAAAGAGGTCGACAACCACCGCCAGCGGGATCGACAGGGGCAGCGTGATGATCAACCAGAAGGTGAAGAACAGCATTAGGGGCGCGAGCACCACTCGGCGAACGATCTTGGGCGGGAGCATTCAGGTGCGGGCTTCAAGCTCGGTGAGGAAGGTGGTGCTCGCCTGGTAGGCGCGCTCCATCCTCTTCCCGACCTGCGAGAGGTCGGAATAGCGAAGCTGTTGCCTCAGGTCGTTGTAGCGGAGCTCTTCTCCGGTCGGCAGGACATGCACGGTCACGCTTGATGGAAGCGAGACGATCTCTTCAGCGAACCTGTGCCTGCGCGCGATCTCGAAGGCCACAAGCCCCACCTCCCAGGGTTTCGTAGGGACGCTGAGAGGTTGCTCGATTCGGCCCACCTGCAAGACGTAGATCAGCTCCGCACCCAGCCTCACCGCCCGGTCCACGGGAATGCTGTTCACCAGCCCTCCGTCGAAGAAATGCTCACCGTCTATCTCCACCGGCGGCAGCACCCCCGGAAGGGCACAAGAGGCCAGGACCGCTTCGACGATCGGCCCCTTGTCGAACCAGTGCTCAGCAGCCCGCTCGATGCTCGCTGCAACGCACTGGAAGCTCACCTTCAACTCTTCGATGCGCGCAACGGGCAGCTCCCGTTCCACCAGCTTGCGCAACGGCGTGTTGTCATGTGCGTGAGTGCGGGTGCGGGCCAGGGTGGCGACTCTGCCCAGCATCGAGCCACTCAGGATTCCGGTTCTTTCGACCCCGCGCCACAGCTCGGTAAGGCGCCTGACGCCTTCCTTGGAGGGTTCGGCCGCAATGACTGCGCCGTTGAGGGCCCCAATCGACGTCCCGACGACGAGGTCGGGAGTGATGCCATGCTCCAGCAGGGCGCGCAGCATGCCGACCTCGTTTGCGCCGAGGAGACCCCCGCCGCCGAGCACGAACGCAGTTACAGGACCCGACTTCACGCCCGTCATGGTGACACGAGCGACCGGGCAACTGTCGGCCGGTGGAGGAGCAGGACCGCTGTGCAACGGACGCCGGGTTTCCCGACTAGACCTCAGTCGTTGGGTTTGGGGATCGACTCCGGGTTGGTCTGCAGATCCTTGAGACCGTTCCAGGCGATGTTCACGAGGTGGGCCGCGACGACCTCGCGCCGCGGCTTGCCGACCTCTTGCCACCACTGACCGACCAGCACGACCATGCCCACCAGAGCGCGCGAGTAAATGGGAGACAGCTTCGGATCGAAACCACGTTGCTTGAACTCGTTCGCCAGGATGTACTCGACCTGATCGGCGATGTCTCCGATCACGCTGGCGAGGCTCCCATGACCACCGGCGATCGGTGAATCTCGCATCAGAACCTTGAAACCGTCCGGCTCGTTCTCGATGTAGGTAAGAAGGGCCAGTGCAGCTTGCTCCACGAGAGCCCGGGGGTGGTCGCCCTTCAAAGCCTCGGTGATCGAGGCGACGAGGGCATTGACCTCGCGATCCACAACGACCGCGTGGAGTCCCTCCTTGCCCCCGAAGTGCTCGTAAACGACGGGCTTGGTGATCCTTGCCCGTTTGGCTATCTCCTCTATGGAGGCAGCCTCATAGCCCACCGCCGCAAAGACACTTCGGCCCACATCGAGTAGCTGGGCTCTTCGCTCCTGCCCCGTCATGCGCACCCGCGGCTCTTCGGGGGCGGCGCTCATTAGGAGCTCTTTACGGCCATCTGTTTCTCGGTGACGCGCTTGACGCTCCGTGCCAGACCGATCTTCTCGAGGAACTTGATCAACCCGCCGCTGAGGTCGATCTGTCCGCGTCCGACGCCGTGGATGGCAGACGAAGGGAAGGCGTGATGGTTGTTGTGCCAGGACTCGCCAAACGAGATGAGGGACAGAACCCAGTTGTTCGTGGAGAAGTCATCCCCCTCGAAGGGGCGCTTCCCATAGAAATGACAGATGGAGTTGATGCTCCAGGTCACGTGATGGAGGAAGAAGACGCGCACCAGCGATGCCCACAGACCCGCCGTCAGCGCCCCCTGCACGGTCCCCGTAACGGCCAGGCCGACCAACGGAGGAAGACCGAAAGTGAGCACCAACCACAACGGGAACAACTGGTCGATCTTCTTGATCATTGGGTCCTTCAACAGGTCGGGGGCCCAGCGACGAGCAGAAGTCTGCTCGTCCGAGAAGAGCCACCCCATGTGGGCATGCCACAAACCCTTGACGACGCCGCGCACGCCTGGCCCGTCCTCGAGGTGTGGTGAGTGCGGGTCGCCGGGTCTGTCGGAGAACGCGTGATGCCGCCGGTGGTCGGCGACCCACTTGATGATCGGTCCCTGCACCGCCATCGATCCTGCAATGGCCAGGAGCCCCCTGAGGAAGCGGTTGGTCTCGAAGCTCCTGTGAGTGAAATAGCGGTGGAAGCCGACGGTGACGCCGAAGCCGGTGAATAGGTAGAAGCTGAGGCCGATGGTTGCGTCGGCGACGCTCAAGCCGCTGCCCCAGAAGTGGATGACCGCCCACAGGAAGCCCGCAAAGGGGATGACGGTCACTGCGAGAACCAGCCGCCTCTGAAGCGCCGCCTTCTTCGCATCGAGCCGCTTGACGCCGGGGGCCGGGTCGATCGGTCTGATGTCTTGCACTGCCTGAGCCATGCGGTCGATCCTTTCGGCTACGGATAAGTAAGCTACTGTCCCGTAAGTTACTCGACCGTAGGCTTAATGGCAACCGTCAAGAGCGCTGCTTCCGCTTCTTGGCAATAGGCCTCTGGAGCTCCTTCCCGAAGGCGGCCTCGACCTCCATGGCCATCGTCAACCTGAAGGCGGTCAACAGCACGTCGGAGGCGAGCGAACGGAGCTTCCCTAGAGATTCCCTCATGACCGGCAATTGGTCTTCGGGAAGGCCGGCGTCCTTGAAGGGCCGCCAGACGTCCTCCAGGAAGAGCCTGACGAACTCCCTCGCAACCCGTCTGGCGTGGCCCTGAACCTTGGCTACGACGGCCAGCGCATGGTCGAGCGGGATCCCCAAGGCCACAACCTCCTCGCCCGCCTTGAGGAGCCAAGGGCTCCGAACCTCGTAGCGCTCCTCCCCCAGGCGACGAAGGACGCCTAGTTCCTCTGCCTTGTGGAGCGCTCGTTCGTCCACCTCCCCAAAGCGCACTGCAAGCTCCGCCAGATCGACCACCTCGGGCTGCTCCTCGCCCCAGGGAGCCATCAGAAGGCGCTCGAAGCGAAGAAGCTCCTCTCCGGCGCCTGGGGGCGCCATCTCGAGCACGTGTCGTATGGCACTCAGGTTGAAGCCTGCGTCCTGCATCTCGCGGATGACCTGGAGGCGGGCGACGTGCTCGGGCCCGTAGTACCCGGTGCGAGCGCGCACCGCTGGAGGTGGCAGCAGGCCCCGGGTCTGGTGGGCCCTGATATTGCGCACCGTCATGCCCGTGCGCTGGGCCAATTCATCGATAGTCAGCTCCGGGTCACCCATAGCCCGATCCTACGGCAAGCGATGTATCATCATTTGATGTAGCATGGTTCGATGACCGAAGGCTTGGAGGCCCCCACATGGCGATGACTCAGCTGCCCACGCAGTCACTCACAAAGATCGATCACTTCGAGGCCCCGAACCTCGACACCACCCCGGCGCAGCAGTTGCAGGACATCCGGCGCCGGGCACCGGAGTTCCGAGAGTGGTTGCGCGCAACCGGCCAGGTGGACGTCCTCGCGGCCCGCTCCCTTGTCACGCTCCCCTATCCCAAACGCTTTGGCCTATGGGAAGCATGCAGCGTGCCGGTCCCCTATTTGTGGATGACGAATCGGATGTTCGTAGTGCAATGGAAGCAGGACGGGATGACCAAGACGCTGCTCGCCGAGCCTTCCGATTACGAGCTGGGCATCGACACCCCGTTTCTGAAGCGGTCAATCGATCGCTTGCCGCTGCGGCGCGACAGGGCTCTCGACACCCTCTTCGTACGTCACCGCCACGTCGAGGAGAACCTTGCCGAGCTCGGCATAGCCGCCGAGGACGTCGATTACATAACCTTTGACCACCTTCACACTCAGGACATCCGCCGCCTGGTGGGCACGAACAATCCCGCACCAGACCTCGGCCGTCCGGACGAACCTGTGCCGCCCAGCTTTCCCAACGCCCGCCTAATCGTGCAGCGTGCCGAGCTCGAGCACGTTCGGAATGTTCATCCGTTCCAGGCCCGCTTTCACCAGAGCTGGACCTACTCGGATATCCGAGAGGACCAGCTCCTGATAGTCGACGGCGATGTGCTGGTCGCTCCAGGACTGGCTTTGCTCAGGACGCCGGGGCACACCCTCGGCAACCACACCATGGTGATGAACACCTCCCGAGGGATCTTCACGTCGTCCGAGAACGCAATCGCGACGGAGTGCTACACGCCTCAACATTCCAAGCTCCCCGGCGTCGCCAAGTGGGCCAAGGAGTGGGGCTACGAAGTCGTCATGAACTTCAACACCCCTGAATACGCGAGCTGGCAGTACAACTCGATGGTCAAAGAGAAGCTGATCGCCGATCCCCTACCAGATCGCCCCCAACTGCTTCAGGTCTTCCCATCGTCCGAGCTCACCCGGCACAAACTCGCCCCCGGGATCCGGCCTGCCTTCGAGCACGGAGACGTAACGATCGGGCGGGTCTCGTCGACCGCGGATGTGCGGCAATGAAGTTGCCAGAGGTGCTTCTCGCACATGGGGAGCGAGTCACGCTTGCATCCTTCGGCTCGGAGTGGCTCTTTCTGCTGGTCCCCCTTGCCGGTTTGTCGGCGATCACCCTGTGGCTCCTCGCCACCGGGCAGGCTCCCCGGGCGAGCGGGCCGATCAACGTGGCGGTCAAGCGCATCGGATCATCGCTCGAGCGTGTAACCGGCTTGCCCGCCTGGTGCGCGGCCGGGCTGGGTCTGGGGGCCTGGTCGCTGCTCGTTGCCGTAATCGGCTTCCTCTGGGATGTCTCATGGCACATCGACTTCGGACGCGACGAGTTCTTGTTCACGCCCTCGCACACGATGATTCTGGTGGGCCTCACCTCCATCATTGCGACCGCGCTGATAACGATCCTCTTCGCCACCCTCTTCAAGGCGGAATCTGGGTTGAGACGGGGTTCTTTACGCCTGCCCTACGGGGCTGTAGCGCTGGGCGCCCTTGGGCTGGGCGCGGTGGCGGGATTTCCTCTCGACGAGTTGTGGCACCGCAATTACGGCGTGGACGTCACGATGTGGGGGCCGACTCATCTGTTGATGATCTCGGGAGCATCTTTCACGCCGCTCGCGTTGTGGCTGCTGCTAAGAGAGGCGGGGCCGGATTGCGGACGCCCGTCTTTGGCCCGTGCCGTCAAGGTGTTCCTTGCCGCTGCGGTCGTCGTGGGACTGTCCACCTTTCAGGCAGAGTTCGACTTCGGGGTACCGCAATTCCAACAGCTCTATCACCCCGTGCTGATCGCTGCAGCAACCGGCATAGGGCTGGTAGTCGCGCGCACCGCGCTAGGCCGCGGGGGCGCGGTGATTGCGGCGGCCGGCTTCGTCGTTATCAGGACTCTGCTTGCGCTGACGCTCGGCCCTGGCTTGAACCAAACGGTGCCGCGCTTTCCGCTCTATCTCGGTGCCGCGCTCGCGGTTGAAGGTGCTGCCGCGATGGCAAGGAATCTACCGCCGCTTGCCGCAGCGATTGTCACCGGAATCCTCGTCGGCACCGTCGGGCTTGCGTCGGAGTGGACTTGGATGCAGGTGTGGGGGCGCCATCCGTGGGGGCCGAGCCTCTTCCCTGCGATCGTCATAGCAGCCGTCGTCGCGGTGGGCGCCGCGGTGATCGGCACGGCCGTGGGACGCATCCTGTCGTTTCGCACTGCGGGGATTCGTGCGGGCTCGATCGCCCTTGCTGGGACCACTCTCGTGATCGGCTTGGTGCTGCCCCTGCCCCGCAGCGACGCCCCCTTCGAGGCAACGGTCCGCACCCAACCGGCTACTCAGGACTCTGTCGACCTGACGGTGAAGCTGCAACCGGTCGACGCGGCCGAGAGCTCGGACCTGTTCGAGGTCATGTCGTGGCAAGGAGGAGCCCTGGTCATCACTTCCCTCGAGCAACACGGGCCCGGCCGCTATCGGGCTGAGAGGCCCGTACCGGTTGGGGGGGACTGGAAGTCGATGGTGCGGCTTGCGCGCAAGGACGTGATGGTGGCGGTGCCCGTTTACATGCCGGCGGACCCCGTCATCGGCGCTAAAGAGATCCCTGTCGTCCCCGTGCGTGACTCCAGCTTTCGTCGCGATACCGAGCTGCTTATGCGAGAAGCTCACGAAGGTGCAGCGTGGCCGGCCGTGGTGGCCTATGGAGCCATTCTGGTCGTCGCTCTTGGGTGGATCGGGACACTCACGTTCGCTTTCGTGAGGGTCGGTCGTATGTCGCCCAGGGAACTGGCAGGGTCTCGGATCGTCGTCACCGGCGCAAGCGACGGCATCGGCGCCGCAGCCATGGTCACCTTGAAAGAGCACGGTGCCCACGTGGTGGGAATCGATCTGCAGCCGGCCACAGATGTAGTTCAAGCGGACGTGCGCGACGCCCAAGCGATGAGCCACGCGATGCACATATGCGCACAGCGTCTCGGGGGCATCGACATCCTGGTCAACAATGCCGGCATAGGGCGAGCGCAGGACGCGGGGGCCTTCCCGACCGAAGAAGCTCACGCAGTCGTCGATGTCAATTTCTTTGGGGCTTGGAACGCCACGGCCGCGGCAATGCCGCACCTCCTGGATGCTCACGGACACGTGATCAACGTCGCCTCCGGCCTTGCCTTCGTCGATCTACCGTTCGGCGCCGCGTATAGCGCCAGCAAGCGCGCACTCTCCGCTTACTCGGCCGCGTTGCGCATCGAGTACCGAGGCCGTATCACCGTAAGCACCGTCTACCCGGGATATATCCGCACGTCGATCCACAACGCGCCGAATGCGGCGGGCGTATCGCTGGAAGGCCTCATCCGAGCAGACACCATGAATGGTGCAGTGGATGCAATTGTTCGAGCTTGCTGTCAACGGCCTCGCAGTCTGACGACCAGCTGGCTGTCCGCCGTGGAGCTGTGGGCGGCTCGCCGCTTCCCACGTCTCACCGAGGCGACTATCGCGCGCCGGGTGGCCCGCTGGGCGAGGACTCGGCCTGTCCCAAATTTCGTCCGCTATGCCGACAGCGGGACATGGGGAATGACTGGAGGCACCCGCGACTAGCCGGCGCCCGGGTTCAGCGAGTCAGCGACTCCGCTCGCGGATTGGGCAGGGGCGTCAGGACCTTGACCAGCTCGTCCCGGAGCGATTCGAACGCAGGCGGCAGGGACAGCGACTCACCGAGAGATTCGGCGGGCTCATCGGCGGTGAAGCCGGGGCCCATGGTGGCGATCTCGAATAGCACGCCCGATGGCTCCCTGAAGTAGATCGACTTGAAGTAGAAGCGGTCGATGATCGGAGTGACGTCTCCGCCGGCCGCAACGACGCGCTCCCTCCACGAGGCGTGCTCCTCCAGAGGCGAGGCCCACGCCACGTGATGAACGGTTCCGGCTCCGTTTAGCCCTCGCTGCTCAGGCGCCACGTCATAGACATAGAACGATCCCCGCTGTGCGCCTCGCACGGTCCATTCGTTGTCGGATTGAGGGGTGAATCCCACTGCGTCCCCCAGGAACCTGGCGCTTGCTTGCGGATCGGCACTGTAGGCACACACGCCGTCGAACCCAAGGAGAGCAAGCTCCGCGGGGATATCGGGGTGGTTGGCTCGCAGCGGTTCGTCCGACGTTTCGGTCACGCGCAGCTCGAGGCCAAGGCCCTCGGGATCGTCGAACCTCAGGTAGTCGGGCCCCCGCTTGCTTGCGACGTTGTGGGCGTTGAGGCGTTCCTCCCAGAAGTCCAACGCCTCCGGTGAGCCAATGCGCCAGGCGATCCGGTGAACCATTCCGGCCCCCGCTCGCCCGCGGGCAACTCCGGGGTACTCGAAGAAGGTGATGTCGGATCCGGGGCTGCCCTTCTCGTCCGCATAGAACAGGTGGTAGACGGTCGGATCGTCCTGGTTGACTGTCTTCTTCACCAACCTCAGGCCCAGCGTGCCGGCATAGAACTCGACGTTTCGGGGAGCGTCGCCGGTAATCGCCGTGATGTGGTGAATCCCCTCGAGTTTCATGTCCTCCCCTTGAGAGTCGTCATCTCACTTGGGCAACGAGCCGTGCGCGACGCCTATTCCTGATAAGCGACGGGCGCGCGCGGGCACCGAGACATCGATGGGCCTCCGCTCTACAGTTCGACCATGGTCGACACCGGCACGTTCCCCACCGTGAGCGACGTGCTGGCGGCACACCGTCGCATCTCTGTGTATTTGCCGCGCACACCGCTCTATCACTACCCGGCCCTCGACCGCCTTACGGGGGCCGAGACCTGGGTCAAACACGAGAACCACCTCCCCACCGGTGCCTTCAAGATCCGCGGGGGGATCAACCTCATGGCGAAGCTGGCGCCGGAAGAGCGTCCGACTGGAGTCATCGCAGCGTCCACCGGAAACCACGGGCAATCGGTCGCATACGCGGCCCGCTTGTTCGGTATACGCGCCATCATCTGCGTGCCGGAACGAGCCAACCCGGTGAAGCTCGCCGCCATGAAGGACAGCGGCGCGGAGGTCGTCGTGCACGGCGTCGACTTCGACGAGGCGCGCGAGCACTGTGAGTCGCTAGCTGCAGACAATGGCTACCGGTACATCCACTCCGGCAACGAACCGGACCTGCTCGCGGGAGTGGGAACCTACGCGCTCGAGATCCTTCAAGATCAACCCGACATCGACACCATCATCGTGCCCGTGGGCGGGGGCAGCGGCGCAGCGGGCACCTGCATTGCCGCCAAGGGGATCCGCCCGCACACTCGGGTCATCGGGGTGCAGGCCGCCGCCGCCCCCGCTGCCTGGCGGTCGTGGAAAGAGCGAAAGTTGGTCGCAGCCGATATGGGAACCGCTGCGGAGGGGCTCGCCACCCGCACTGCGTTCGACCTTCCCCAGCGCGTCCTGTGGGCCATGCTCGACGACTTCTTGTTGGTCGAGGAAAAAGAGCTGCTCGTCGCGAACTTCCACATGATCGAGAGGACGCGGAACCTGGTAGAGCCAGCGGGCGCAGCGGCACTGGCAGCCGCTCTCAAGGGATCCCTGTCCGACATGATCTCAGGCAAGAAGATCGCGCTGATCTGCAGTGGCGCCAACATCGCCCCCGGCCAGCTCACAGCAGTCCTCGAGGCGGGAGCCACATGAGCGGGGACCGGCATCGCCCTGGTGGCACTTGTGATGGCGGTCGGCTTGGTAGGGACGTTCGTGCCACTGCTTCCCGGCCTCCTGCTGGTGTGGGTTGCAGCTGTGGGCTACGGAATGGTGGCCGGGTTCGGCACCGAGGGGTGGATCGCCATGACGTTCATCACCGTCCTCCTCGTGGCCGGCACCATCGCCAAGCTCGTGGTTTCCAAGCGCAGGGCCTCGGCCGCCGGCGCCACCCGATCGAGCGTCGCCGTTGCCGGAGTCGCTGCCATCATCGGTTTCTTCCTCATTCCCGTTGTCGGGCTGCCTGTCGGCGGGGTCGCAGGCCTGCTCGTCATGGAGCACCGCCGCACCCGCGATTGGTCGGTCGCATGGCGTTCGACGAAGAGCGCAGTAATCGGCTTCGGAATCGGCACCCTCCTCGAGCTCGGCGCGGGCCTCGCAATGGTGGCCTGCTGGGCCGCTTGGGTACTGGTCGGAAACTGAATGCGAGAATCGAGCCGGTACCCCGCTCGTAGTCAACTCTTGCCCTTACTCGCCGAACAACGCCTGCCCCAGCTGTGCGGCCGCCTCTTGCTGCATGCTCTCCAGCGCGTGGCTGTAGACGTCGAGAGTCATGGAAACGGTTGCGTGACCCAGGCGCTCGGAGACGATCTTGGGGTGAAGGCCCAGCTGGAGAGCAAGCGTCGCGTGAGTGTGGCGCAGATCGTGCAGTCGGATGCGCGGCAATCCCGAGCCGGCCACACGTTTCGCAAAGAGCTTGGAAACTCGATTGGGGTCAAGGGGCGCTCCGTCGTCGAGGCAGAACACCAGATCATCACGTCTCTTCTGGGAGCCACTGCTCTTGTCGTTCACTCGTCGCTGGAGATGGTCGGCCAGCACCTCAACCGTTGCTTTGTCGAGTGCTATCACGCGGCGCCCTCGAGACGTCTTGGGTCGTGAGATCTTACGTTCGCTTCCTGCCACAACGAGCGACTGACGCACCGCAAGTTGATGTCTTTCGAGGTCGACGTCGGACCACCTCAGACCCAGCACCTCACCTCTTCTCATGCCCGTTGTCGCAAAGAGAAGCCACATCGGGAACAGCGGATCGTCACGAACGTGATCCAGAAAGGTTCGGAGCTCGGCGGTGGTCCACGTCTGCATCTCCTTGACGTCGTCGGCGCGCTCGCGCGGAGGGTCGCAGTTGTCTGCAGGGTTCGTCTCGAGCCTCCCCCACCGAACTGCATCCCTGAGGGCTCTGTGGATGGTGGCGTGGATGCGCCGGACCGTCGTCCTGCTGAGGGCCCCCTTACCGTCCAAGCGCCCGTTGGTAAGCAGATCGGCGTAGAGGCGATTCAAGCTCCGCCCGTCAAGGGACTCGAGCGGCTGCGACCCGAGCCGCGGAGCTATGTGACGCTCGATATGGGTGCGGTAGTTGATCAAGGTCGTCGCACGAATGGTCGACTCGATCGTCGGCAGCCACTCCTCGATTAAGAAGTCCGAGAGCGATCCCGACCGTCCTCGGTGATCCGTTGTTGAATCTCGTGCCGCGCCGATTCCCATCTTGCCTTCCCCTAGTCATATGCGCGCGGCCTCGCATAAGTATGAACAAGGGGTACGACACGAAGTCCCTTCCGATGGAAGGGCAAACCTTCAGGAGGAGCTTGGCTCGAGGCTTCTAACGTCGGGCATGACGGACTCGACAAACTCATCGAGGCGAGCCTTTCCCTGGGAGGGCCACCCGACAGTGAGGTAGCTGACTCCCAGCCCTGCGAGGGCTTCGGCACGTGCGCGCACCTGGTCCCACGGCTCGGAGATCGACAGGTCCGTCGACCTGCGGATCGAGACGGGATCCCTGCCCGCCTGTTCGGCCAATTGGTCGAGAAGGCGCGACTTACGTTCAATCGAGCCGACGTCTCCGAAACCATGCCAAACATCGGCACGCCTGGCGACCAGTGGAAGCATGAGCTTCTCACCGCCGCCGCCGATCCACAGCGGCGGACGCGGTTGTTGCACCGGCTTGGGATTGTAGGAGGCGTGGTCGAGGCGGTAGAAGCGGCCGTCGAAGCTCGCGTCGTCGCTGGTCATGAGCAGGTCCATGACCTGGATAGCTTCCTCGAGCCTGTGAACGCGTTCGGCCGGTCCGGGAAAATCGATGCCGAGCTCACGGTGTTCGCGCTCGTTCCATGCCGCGCCGACCGCGAGCTCGATGCGCCCCTCGGAGACGTGATCCGCCGTGACAACCTCGGTAGCAAGCATCGATGGGTGACGATAGGTGATGCCCGTGACGAGCGGCCCGAGCCGGATGCGACTGGTGGACGCACCCAGTGCAGCCAGAAGGGTCCAGGCCTCGAGACAGGGGCCGTCGGGATCTCCGTACAGCGCCTTGAAATGATCGAAGATCCAAGCGCCGTCGAAGCCCGTCTCCTCGGCCCAGCGAACTCGATCAAGCAGCTCCTGCCACGTGAGCTGATGTTGAGAGACGTCCAAACCAAGTTCCACTGCTCACCTCATTCGTTCCGAAAGCCCGCATCGCAACTCATGAAGACAGGCGCCTCTCTAGCCGCTGGCCTGTGCCTCCAGCAAATCCTTGAGCGTTGCAAAGTCGGTCTTGAACTGGCGCTCTGCTTGTCGGCCCACCAGAGGTTCGGCAACCTTGAAGAAGCCACCCGGCTCCCCTTGAGCCTCAACCTTCACGACTGTTGTTGCCTCCCTCGGCTCGAGGGTATGGCTGATCTGGAAGGGAATCGGACCGGAGACCACCCGGAGGTCGAATCTCCTCGGCGACTCGTACGCCGTAACCTCGGCCTCAGATTCGATCCGGCGGCCCAAGAAGTTGCGCACGTTGGTCACCCGGGTGCCCACGCCGATCGGCCCCGGAGAATTTTGCCTTGACTCAGAGACCATCGATTGCCACTCGGGCAACTTCTCCGCGTCGGTCAAGTAGGCGAAGACCTCTTCCGCCGGTCGATCGACCACCTCGGTGATCTCAAATTTGATCATCTTCAACCCCTATCGACAGTTCACTTCCGGCCAGGCTGACCCTATCAACCGTCGCTTCTACAAGCAGGTCGGCCGACGAGGCTGCGCCCCCGGCAGCCGAGGCACTGGGTTCGCTTTGGGGTGACGACCTAGTTTGTCAGGAAGGCCTTTAGCTCTAAGTATCCCTTGGCGCCTGCTGCGTACATCTGGCCAAGCCACATGTCGTCGTTGTAGACCACGCTTCCAGCCACGACCTTGGCTCGCGCATCACCGGCCTTGAACCTCGAGTAGGAGGCCTTCAACAAGGTTGCGTAGTCGCCGGCGGTTCCAGTCCAGAAGTGGCCCCCTGCGAGGTTCGGCTCGTTCCAGACTTCCCATGCCATCACACGGCCTTTGAAGTGACCGGCGACCCACTGAGCTGCACGTCCATAGTCGGCGGGGTTCGAAGGAGGGGTATAGGGCCCTTTGCCACCGTTGGCCCAGTCCGGCCCAGTAGGCTGCAGCGAATCGGATTAGCATCCGATGCACACTCCAAGGGGCCCTGGGATCTCCAGTGGGATGCCTCGGACGAGGCCCTAGAGACACATTCCTTTCTGTCGCTGAGTTGTCGTACTAATATGACAGGTACCAGACCCAGCCTGGCAGAAGGGCTCAACTCGTGGAGAAGCTGCTGCTCGATCCAGAGTCGGCAAGGAGGCTCGAAGCTCAGCTGCGTGACGCTAACCTCAAGCTCGCTCACCAGCGGGAAGTCCCGCTGGACGTCGACAAGCTGATTCGGAATCTAAGTCGGGACGTCGTCGAAATTCCCGCCTCCGAAGCCAAGCGCATCGATCCCTACCTCCTACTGACAATTCACCAAGGTGTGCTGCTCGCTCGGCATGCGTTGGATCTCGATAAGCCGGCGCAGCAACGTCGCCTCCTTCGTGTTGCGCTTGAGAAACTGAGGCAGGCTGTCCGAGACGTCATCGAAGGAATCCCAACCAACGAGGATCAAGCCGCCAAGGATGTTGTCCGATGGCTCGTGGAAGCGCTAGACGTGCCGCAGGCTCACATCGCACGGGTGTTAGGCGTCCACCCTCGGAAGTTTCAGCGCTGGGTGTCCCCTACGGATCCGACGGAGCCTCACGACGAGGATGCATTGCGAGTCCGCGTGGTTGCTCGTATCACGAGCAACCTGCGGCATTCGTTCTCTGGGCCGGGCGTTGTTGCGTGGCTGGAGCGGCCGCATCCTGAACTAAAGGGCAAGGCCCCCAAGCAGCTGCTAGACAAACGGCAGAACCTCCAGGATTTGACGAGTCTGGCGGCAGCGGCGCGCTCGAGCGCCGCAACGTGACGGCTAGTGCCGGAGGTAGTTGCGTATCGCATCTCGGGGTGGGACACCCCGTTTTGGATCAGCCCAAACAGATGGGCGAGACGGTACAACAAGAGCACCAGCGGACCCGTTCAGTACTGGTCGTTGCACCCGCTAACGCCATGGGCTGAAGTCTTGCGTGGAAATGGCATTCACACGGTTAAGGACGCAGGGGAGATGCGTCAGCGAGTGTGGGCTGCTCGCATACAGGTCCCATCGGTTCGGAACATCGGGTTCGACAACGCCACTGAGTTCGAGCTCGAACCGGAACATCTCGTCTCTGACGACTACGGGCCCTGTCAGGACTTCGGCGAGCGCTGCCTACGGGAGCGCCCAATGCCCAAAGTGATTCAGGTCCCGAGCGCTGCGTTGCCCGGTACGAGAAACCTGGTCATCTTCGGACCGCGTGTCGCCATCCCGTACTTGTGGAATCCGCTGGACCCCGAGGACTCCCCAACTGCCGTTGGAGCTGAACGGGCGCAACCTCTACCTGAACTACTACGGCTGGTTCGACACTTCGACGAACCGCATGCGGAGTTTGCGGCCTGGAAACAGCGCGCTCCTTTTGAGTTCATTGAGCCAGCCGTCACGCGGGACGGCTGAGGGCCCCGCAGGGTCGCTCAACATTTCCAGTTTGCGTCGCACCCATGCGACAAAATGAAGCAAATGGCAAGGACAAAACGCTATACCCAGAAAGAACTTGTGCGAGAGCTCTCGGACCATGGTTGGACCAGATCGGCTGGTGCAAGCACCAGGTCAAGATGACTAAGGAGGGGCACCGGCCAATTACTGTCCCCGAGTTCAAGGGGCAAACTCTCCCCGTCGGGCTCTCACAAGCGATTCTCAAACAAGCCGGAGTTAAACATGAGACGTAAGATGAAGCTGATTGAACTCGAAGTTATCGTTCATCACGACAGCGAAACCGGCGGATACTGGGCTGAAGTCGTGCAGCTGCCTGGGTGCTTCGCGGCGGGCCAGTCCCGTCGAGAGCTCGACGAATCGCTGCATGAAGCAGTCACCCTCTATTTGGAGGACGCAGACGAGTCAACATTCCTCTCGTCAGACCGAGTTGCATCGGTTGATCGCTACCGCCTATCAACAGACAACAAGCTTCTACCCGCATAACACCTGCAAGCCCGTGAGGCCTCGTAGAGGCCACGTCTATCGCTGACACAGCGAATGCGCCATGAAGCTGAGTTTGTGGCCGATAAGACATCGGATTGCCACTCCGATGCCCAAGCAACAGACCAGTTTTACCGCCTTCAAAACACCGCGCTGACGTAGAAGTGTCGTACCTAGTCGGTACGGTAGCTCTATGGCTTCAGAAGCCTTGCTCCATTGGCAAAGAGCCCGCTCCGAACGATTGGATGAGCTTGTCGGAGCACATGAGACGATCGGCGGCACCGGGCGCGGAAGACGATGGCGAACCGAGCAGCTCAATTGGGCCTTGTTCCTTCGTATGGCCGGGGAGTTCCAAGGATTTGCCCGAGAACTTCATGGCTTGGCTTTTACACCGAGAGTTTCGGCGAGCACTTCAGCTACCCATTGGGACATTGAAATCCCTTGTTTTGAGGCCTCTTGGGCCACCTTCTGATGAAGCTGGGGTGATGCGAACAAAGATCTTCCCGGAGTATTCGTCCGATCCTCGAGGTTGGGGTATCGGATCCCCATGCTCCATAGCCGAGGAAAGCCACTCCCCACGAAGCTTCATCGATCATCTCGATGACTTCTTCACGACTGTCACCTTCGGTCATGCATCCAGGAAGTTCGATTACCCGCGCAAAACAGCCACCGTCCCACCCGGAGCGCCTCGAAAGAGTGATTACAAGCCTGAGGTTCTGTGCAGTTGCTGTGGCAAAGTTGCGGAAGGTAACGACTCAGATGGTCACCTCCCGCAGACGCCCCGTTCCGACGTCGTAAATAAAACCGCGCACGCTTTCCTTATTCGGGATGAACGGGCTGCTCCTTATCCGTGCGATGGACTGACGGACGTCCTGGTCGAGATCGTCGAACGCCTCCAGTGCGAAAGGTGGCCTTATGCCGGTCTCATCCTCTATCTGCTTTTTGACGTCGTCATCGCGGAACGTGAGCATCCCGCAGTCGGTGTGGTGAATGAGGATGACCTCCTCGGTCCGGAGGAGGCGCTGAGAGATGGCCAAAGACCTGATCGCGTCATCGGTGGCGACGCCACCCGCATTGCGGATGACGTGTGCATCGCCCTCGGTGAGTCCAAGAATCTTGTGGACGTCCAGGCGGGCGTCCATGCACGCAAGAACCGCGAGCTTCTTCGCCGGGGGCAGCGGCAGTTCGCCCTGATCGAATCGGTCTGCGTAGGCCTCGTTGTTGCGCACGAGCTCGTCGGTGACGGCCATGATGTCACACCCCTTCCATGTCCAGACGCTGCGGTTGTGGTTTATAGATGTTTATACGGTAGAAAGCGGCTAACGCGGTGCTCGAAGAAAAGGAGCGGGCGCTCCAGGAGAACGGCGCACCAGCTAACGAGCGCCTCGGCGCTTGATCGATCTGCTGGACGCGCGCACAGAGCTCCACGTGATGTCGGAGGCAGCGCCCCACGGCGCCCGACATCGCGGTGGCCTCTAGCGTTCTACCGGTTGCTTGTCGAGTTGATGCTGCAGGAAGCCGCTCCTCAGCACGACGCAGCCGTGTTGGCGGATCAACTCCTGGCACCGCTCGCGGCAGACCTGTCGTACACCTCCGCGCCGAGCGCGCAATCCCCGTAGACAGAATTCGTGTGGAGTTGATGGGTCTGGTCGACTGCGTTAGCAACAAAGTCGCACAATAGAGACACAGGCTCGGGCGATCAGCGACGTAAAGCGACCGACCACGACGTCGAGCGAGCATCCATGGACGCGCGGCGTTCGGTTGGCGTGGAGGAGTTACCGCACGAAGGGTTGCGTCACAAGGAACGGCTGGTCTGGGGGCGCAGCCGCGCCCAGAGAGGTAGATGACACGGCGCGTCGCGGGAACAAACGCGGACGACAGCGGAATAGGCGAGCGTGGGAGAGTTTGACGAAGAGATCAAGGACGCTGGAGGAACGGATAATGCCTCCGATAACGACATTCGCCGGTGGCGAGCGCGGTCAATGGCAGATTGTGCGGAATGAGGCCGTTGTCGGTGAGCCGTTGGCCGCCGCCGGTAGGCTTCAGATAGTCGATGGCGAGCAGTCGCATCCGTCGGACGGTTCCGCATGGCGCCTTCGCGGCGTGCCCGGCTATGAGCGATACGTGAACCGCCGGGAAAGGGTAACGCTTGACGAGCTTTCCCCGCCGCTCGGGCGGCCACACGCAACGAGCGCTGCACTCATCCCCATCAGCAAATCGCCGGAGTGGTGGGATCTGCCCCAGGATGCGAGGCGCGAGATATTCGAGGAGCAATCCCATCACATCGCGACCGGACTGAAATATCTCCCCACTGTCGCCCGAGGCCTCTACCACGGCCGAGATCTTGGCGAATCGTTCGACTTCCTAACCTGGTTCGAGTTTCCGTCGGCCTCCGCCGCCGATTTCGAAGAGCTGGTTGCCGTCTTGCGTGAGAAGCGTGAGTGGACCTACGTCGTCCGGGAGATCGACATCCGGCTCATTCGCAAGAACCACTCTGGATAGGCACCTGCCGCGCCGCACGAGGCCGCAGCGCAGCGAAGCAAGAACGACCGAGGGTGGGGGATCACTGGAGCTCCCCGACCCCCTACCTCGGCCGCGTCAGCGTTCTGATCCCACGGCCCAAACCTCCCAGTCGTCATTTGAGATGCGCTGGCCATAGATGTCAGTGGCGTCGGTGATAACGAAGTCAAGTTCGTCGTCGGAGCAGCGCGGTTCGACGTCGTTGTCACAAGGTGGATCCTCAGAGTGCAGTGCTCGGTCGAGGGTCACTCGCGCTGTCGTCCCTTCGTTGATCAACACCACGCTCGAAGCCTCATGGGAGTGGGGAGTGTCATGGTCCCAATGCGGAGCGTGGAAGACCCGAAGCGCGGGATCCGTCATCGTTGAAGAAAGGGGGTTGTTGAACGTGACATCGACCACCTTCGAATCCTGCACCTGCACTGATTTCAGCTGAAATGCTGGCACCGTCGAGCGAGAGTGTCCTTGAGCGATGGCACCACCGGCGAGGACGGATGCAACTGTCGCTGACGCTAACAGGGCCTTGCTAAAGGTCTTCAACATTCTCTTCTTACCTCCTATTGCGAGTAGGTCTATGGGCATGCTTTGAATCATTTCGACCACAGGGCGGCCCTTCACGCCTCAGGGAGGTGCGCTGATCACGCTGCGCGAGTCTGCGTGTTCCACCGGCGGCTCGTGATCAAAGGCCCAACGGGACTCGGGGCGATGGATCAGCCGGCGGGTCGGCGAGGGAGACGGGTTAGTGCTGACGGCCGGAGAGGTCGAGAACATCAGCCAACTCAGAGTGAGCCCCATCAGACTCGCTGCGACGACTGTGCCCATCCACAACTCCAAGGGCCAGACCGCCCCGTATAATGTAGCCAACACCCAGAAGTAGGCGCTCCACGTCCCCAGCGGAACAACTGCAGCAAGGAAGCGAACCCGCTTCCCCGGACGCCCGTCGATGCGCCACAAGAGCAGATCGGCGAGCAGGCCGCCGAGGCTGGCAGCGGCGACCAGACCGCCCAGAGCGAAACCGTTCAGAGCGCTCATCAGAGTGGCGACGACCGTAAACAGCATGGTCGCGCTCCCCTGCGGCGGGATCCATCGACGCATAAGGACCAAGAGGGGGGCGAGCAGCAAGAGAGTGGTTAGGAGGATTCCGCCAACGCGAGTCATTAGCAGCACCTCATTCGCGCCCGAGAGGGTCGCAGGGGATTCCTGCACGAGGTTTGCTTCCGACCAGCTCACGAACGGAGATAGATACTGCAGGTAGTAGGCAACGAACGCCGTCGTGAACGATAGGGCTAGCAGCGCCGGCAGCAGCCTGCTGAACGAAACCTCGCGCCCGATGCTGCTATCCAGCCACATCGCCCGAAGCGGAGTCGTCAGCACCAGAACCGTCCCAGCGAACGGCAGTACATGAAAAGTGCTGAGTACTCGAGCAAGCCCGGTCTCGACGCCGAATACCACATGCCATAGGGCATCGCCCGCAACGCCAAGACCCGCGATCGCCATACCTGCCACCGCTACCCCATATCCCTGTGGCAGCCGAGAGAACCGAAATCGAAAAGGTCGCTGGTTACACGTGAGGATCGAGATGCCGCCTCCGAGGAACCCGGCGTACATCATCGTGTGCCACGGCTCAAGGAAGGGAGCCAGCTTGGTTTCCAGGTTCAAGTGCGCCCAGCCGTCCAGGAACAGCCCGCCTACTGTGACAACGGCGAAAACCGCTAGAACCAGGTGGTCACGCCAAGACGCCAGGGCGCCGTTATTAGCCATTAAAAATCCTTTGATTTAGTATGCTAAATATTATATTTAGATCACACTAAATCATTGCCGCAGCGTATGTCAATGCCACGTTGGAGGCAGATGCGGTCGAAGGGACTCGGTCGACGCAGTCGATCGACTCGCGGAACGTTGAGGGAGCACCATCGCGGCTCTATTGCCCCCGTGGTCGTTCGGCTTCGCCTCGTCCAGCCACCTCCCCAGCCGCCGGCCTGTTTCACTTAGCAGAGCCGCTCTCCCGAGGAGCAGGGTTAGGCAGCAAGGCAGGCGGGTCGATCCACTCGGAAGCCTTAGGCCGCAGGGTTACTCCGACAGCTTGATCTCGTAGTTGTGGGTAGGTCTAGCGGGGGCGGCGAGGGTGGATCAAAGGAAGATCCGTAGGCCGCAACGAGGCGGTCATGCGGAATTCCAAATTACACTGATCGGTGAAGCCGCCGAAGGCCTCAGGCAGACGACGTTCAGGGTCTTCTGTGAATGTGGCTATGCGGGGTGCCGCGAGAAAGTCGAGGTCGATCTAAGTGACTACGAACGGGTGCGCGCCCACCCCCGCCGATTCAATAGGGAGCGAGGCGAGGGAACGCTCACGTGAAGTCTGACCAGACAGCTCCTCGAGTCATCTCCTTCTGGGTGCTCGCCGCCATGCTCACACTCTTCCTGTTCGCGGCCAGCGCTTGTGGGGTGCCAAAACCCCGATTTCCCACGCTAGGCGGCACAGTCGTACTCGTGAATCAGCCCACCGAGGATGTCGCGGCGTTCCAGTCGAAGCGCACCGCGGCGCTCCGGCGGGTCGCCTCGTGACTTGGGTATCTTGAGATCGAGTCCCCGAGAGGCCGTTCCCGACAGTAGTGATCAACGTAGCCCCGCAACACCCGTTCAAGGTGGCGCCGGCTGCGGATCAGAATCCCGTCCAAGCATTCGCTTCGAACGGTTAGGACCCAACGCTCCGCGAAAGCGTTCGCTCGAGGTGCCCGGTACGGCGTGCGGATGATCTGGATACCCTCGGACACGCATAGCTCGTCAAAGGGACCGGTGAACTTGCAATCCCGGTCGTGGATCAGAGATCGTGGGAAAACGGATCGTCCTCCCGAACGATGAACAGATTCCTTGCCTGCTGGGTCACCCATGACGAGTCGGGGTTGGCGGTTACCCCGGCCATATGGACCTTGCGGGTGGAAAGCTCGATGAAGAACAAGACGTACAACGTCTTGAGCCAGACCGTCTCAACGGTGAAGAAGTCGGTGGCGATAATCCCGTGCGCCTGAGCGCGCAAGAACTCCGACCAGCTCGGCCCATCCCGACGGGGAGCCGGCTGCAGTCCGTGATCCTTCAAAACCCGCCGGACCGTGGAGGTCCCCACCCGGATACCCAGCTTGTGAAGTTCACCCTGGATTCGCATGTAGCCCAGCGTGGTGAAAGAACTAGGGGCGGTGAACTGAATCTCGGATGAACGGTTGGTCTTCAGACACCACTGCAGCGGATGTAGCCCTGGTTGCTGCCAGAAAGCCTTGCCAGAGTCGGCGGGGGAGCAGCTGAGCGCAGGTCGCCAATACTGTCGATCAGCCGCAGAGTACTTCGGCCGTTTGACCTGCCCGGCGCAGGATCGCGAGCTGGTGCCGCAAGACGGCGATCTCAACGTCCTTGTGAGCGTCGGATCCGAGGCGACCGAACAGAAGCCGGAACGTTCGGCCGACGATGACATATAGAGACGATGACATATAGAAAGGTAAGGGTCATCGGGCAATTATCGCTGTCAGCCGAGTTTTTGAACCTGACGGGCCGGAGGAAACGCCGGAGCGTGCGGCCAAGCGCGTCGCAGCCGAAGCCGGAAGAAACTTGGCTAATACCGTTCGCCACCCTTTCTGCGGCACACAGACTGGGACCGGAGCGCGCGCTAACTGCGGGGGAGAGGGTGCTCCAGGACATGATTACGAGCCTTATCACCCGAATCGGCGGGAGGTGGCGCTCCATAACTGCCCATTTAACGAGCTCGCGCGTCAGGCGTCAGACTTGGTGTGTGGGATGAACCATGCATTCTTGAAGGGTCTGACCAAGGGCCTGGGTAGTGAGTCCGTGCAGGTTTTGCTGGAGCCGTCCGAGGTGGAGTGTTTCGTACGACTTCGTTTGCCTGAATCGTCAAAGGGCTCAGGGGCCTAGGAAGAGGCCGAGGATAACGCCGTAGACCACGTGCGCGATGAATGTAACCAGGGCCGTTTCCTTGCCGTAGTTGAGGGCGAACAGGCCCGGAGGCTCCAGAACCCCACCGAGCCTAGGTCCTGCGCGCTCTGAAGCCATTCGGGGATGGATCCCGGGGAGCAACGGGATGAGCAGTGTCAGCGCAGCAAGACCGTGGAAGGCTCCGAACATTGCACCGAGCCACCAAGATGCGTTTCCAAGATTGTCGAAGGCTGCCAAATAGAACACTGCGAAGAACTGACCCACCAGCAGATGTACAAAAAATCCGGCCACCCGTGCTCGGTCGGCGTCGCCGACAACCAGAGTGCCCAGCATCATGGGCAGATCCATCCGAGTGAGACCAGCCAGCTGAGCAGCGACCATGATTCCGGTCAGGGCAATAGTGGCGCCGAATCCGAATGTTGCCCATCCCGACCAGTCCATCAGTTTCGCTCCAAAAGGTCGGTGGTGGATCGCGATTCGTCTGACGCCTTGTCAATTGCGATGGCGGCCTGAACCAGTGCCGCGTGGGTAAGTGCCTGGGGGAAGTTCCCTAGCAGCTCACCCGTCAGCGGATTGATCTCCTCGCTAAATAGACCCAGATCGTTGGCGAAGGTCAACAGCTGATCGAACAGCGCCGTCGCCTGGTCCAGCTCCCCCTGGCGCGCGAGCGCTTGAACTAGCCAGAACGAGCAAGGAAGAAACGCCCCCTCGTCACCCTCCATCAGGTCAGCCCCCGGTGGGTAACGGTAAATAAGTCCCCTTCGGGCACTGAGTTGGTCTTGGATTGCCGACACTGTACCCTCGATCCGGCGCGATCCTTGTTCCTCAAATTCGAGCATTGGCAACAGCAGCAGAGCGGCGTCGAGATGCCTGGAGCCGTAGCTCCAAACGTATGAGTTCATCTCGGTGTTGAAACCCTTGCTCTTGATGTCGGCCGCTAGCAGCTCCGCCTGCTCCCGCCAGACCCGTAACTGAGACGGACGGGCGCCTTGCGACGTCGCCATTTTCACTGCTCGATCGAGCGCCAGCCATCCCATCAGTTTCGAGTGAACGTGGTGTGCGGGCTCCCCACGAACCTCCCATATGCCGGCATCGGGAAGTCGCCAGCTACGAGCGACGTAGTCGGCGAACGCTCGAAGCGCTCGCCATGCCTCTCTCCCGAGTTTTTGGCCCGATTGGGTCATCAACCAAGCCGCATCAACGACCCACCCGTATACGTCCAGCTGATGCTGTTCGCTTGCAGCGTTGCCGACCCTAACGGGGCGGCTGCCTCTATATCCGCTTGCTTCACTAACCTCTCGTTCAGCCGGTCCTGGCTTGCCGTGAACTGTGTAGAGAACGTCCATCCGGGGATGGGTGAGCCGGCTGGCATGGGTAAGCCAATGCATGAAGGAGTGCGCCTCCTCCTGCTTGCCCGCCGCCAAGAAGGCGGCTACTCCGATGCTCGCATCCCGAGGCCACGAGAAGCGATAGTCCCAGTTGCGCCCGCCGCCCAACACTTCGGGGAGAGAGGTGGTCGGCGCGGCCACCGGAGCGCCAGAAGGGGAGTAGGTCAGCAACCGAAGAGTGATTAGGCTGCGCTGGACCGCATCCCTGAAAGGGCCATGGTAGAGCAACTCTGACGACCACTGACGCCACCACGACGTTGTGCGCGCAAGGTGCCTGCCCGCCGTCTCACTGCTCAGCAAGACCACTGGCGATCGATCCGCCAAGGCGAGGTGAAACGTAATCTCTTCGTCGGAGTCAAGCTGAACCTCGAGTTCCCGCCCAGGTTCGAGCACCATCTCAGGGGTAGTAGACAAGCCGATCGCCAGTGACCCCCATGAGCAGATAAGGGCACCGTGGCGTTTTTCAGATCGTGGAGGAAGACCCTTCAAGCTGCGCCGGGGATCGAACAGGATACGAAGCGAGACCGAGCCACTCATGCAGCGGACCGTCCTCACAAGAAGCGCCTGAGGCAGCAACGTTCCGCTCACCTCTAAAATCATCGCATCGGTGAGCACGGCTCGACCCGTACTCGTCTCCCACTTGGTGTCAAGGACGGCGGAACCAGGGCGATAAGCGCGAGATGCCGAATAAGGGTCCGTAGGAGTGATTTCGAAACATCCTGCACGTTCGCCCCCGACTAGTCGCCCAAAAACCGGCTCGGAATCGAACCTGGGCAGGCACAACCAATCGATCGAACCGGCGAGCGAGCACAGAGCAGCTGATCGCGTGTCACCGATCAATGCGTAATCACTTATCGATGGTTGATTCATGCCTCACCGGCCTCGAGCAACAGAAGCAATCTCCTCGGTTGCAGTTCTACTACTAAAGTCCATTATCGATAGATATGTGAGCAGTGCTAACGTGGAGCGCCCCGGGCATCGAGGCAGAGGCCCGAGCGTGGCTCTGTAATAAGAGATCAAGGAGGATGATGCCTGGACGTCTTGGCGAAAACATGCTGCGGGCCGCACAAACATCCAATTTGGATACTCCCGCACGTAGAGCAATGGGCTTGCTTTACCGGCGACTGCTTGAGCTCGGTTTATGGCGCCACATTCGCTCCGTCGGTGGCGCCGTCACAATTGGGGCTGGAGGTGCGCATTTTACATCGGAAGACAACAGAGCATTCCTGGATGACCTGCTCATTACCGGTAGGTTCTGTCGCGACACTCCCGGTGGCGGACTGTTGCATCATGGCCAGATCTCGTTACGAGAGATCACCGATGGCCCCGGTCTACACCTTTCTCTTGATGACGACAACCGAATCTATGTCCACATCGACCGCATCTCCCCTGCAGTTGGGATCACCCCCGACGGCACGTGCCGGTACGATCGCCTCCGATCGTTGCAACATATGCGACGAGAGGTCTTTCCTCTCGTCATGCGGTCTTACCGTTCCGACTTTGACGAAACAAAAAAAGATCGGCGAGCGCGGCTAGAACTCTACGACGCACAGCGGGCGTGGTGCGAAGCGGTCGAGGCCGATCGTAAGGAAGAGTCAATAGAGGCTGGAGTCAGGCTTGCTGGTCTTCTTGCTGTTGAAAAAGAGAGCGCTCGGAGAATGGCTCAGAAGCTGTATCAGCTAGCCATCGATTCCGGCCACGAGGATTTTGCACCGGCCACCGCCTTTGGTCTCGGCACCCTTCTGGAGGAAAGGAACGAGACGGCCCAGGCACAAGAAGCCTACGAGCGAGCCCAGGCGTCGGGACATCCCGAGTTCGGGCCCTTGGCCGCATACAACCTGGGGATTCTCTTCGAAAGGCTTGAGCAATTTGATCGTGCAAAGGAAGCCTTAGGGCAAGCCATCCTTTTTGGCCATCCCGACATCACTTCATGGGCAGCCTTAAAGCTCGGCGACCTTCTGGCGGCATTAGGAGAACATGAGGATGCGCTTTACAGTTTCGAGCTGGTGATTTATTTGCGTCATCCGGAGTACGCGTCGTTAGGTGCGATTAGCGCAGCTAAACTTCTTGCTGATCTGGGCAAACACGACCGGGCCAGGGCGGCATATGAGCAAGCCATCGGGCTCGGCCCGGCCGATACAGCGAGAATCGCGGCCGAAGAAGCCGAACAACTTGAACGCATGGCGAATCATGATTTACGGACGAATTGAGGTTGACTGCTGTACTGGTTATGCAAATGGAGCCGAAGCACCTAAGAAGGGGCAGTAATCGTCGTGCGATTGACCACAAGAATCGAGCAGATGGAATCTGTCGACCCCTTCGCACGCCTCGTCCAAAAACTCGTCTCCCGGGCAGTCCCACAGCAGTCGCTCCAAAAGGACCTGCTCAGCGGCACTTGGATAGGCCGTCCACTTCATCCGATACTCACAGATGTCGTGATCGGTACCTGGATCAGCGCTTTCTTGCTCGACTTGCTTTCTGACGAGCGCACGGAAAGAGCGGCGGATCGGCTCCTGTCCATCGGCAATGTGTCAGCGCTTCCCACGATTGCGGCCGGCTTATCCGACTGGTCGGACCTTTGGGGGGCTCAGCAACGTGTGGGGTCGGTTCATGCATTAGGCAATACGGCGGCTCTTTGCCTTCAAATCTTGTCCTCAAGAGCTCGTAAGAATGGCAGCCGCAAGGCAGCGAAGCTGTTGACACTTGCCGCCGTCGGCATTGGCGGAGGATCCGCCTACCTGGGCGGACACCTCTCCTTCGTAAATGGGGTTGGGGTGAACCGGACGGCCTTCGAAGCATGGCCTCAGGAGTGGACGCCGGTGATCGCCGACGACGACCTCCCCGAGGGCACCCTTATCGAGTCCAAGGTGAATGAGGTGCGCGTCCTGCTCTACAAGGAAGGAGAGGAGATTTATGCGCTCTCCGATAGGTGTACTCATCGGGGATGCCGCCTTCACCTTGGTCAGGTCAAAGACTTGAGCGTGGAATGCTCCTGTCACGGAAGCATCTTTCGTCTTTCAGATGGTGCAGTAATCAGAGGACCAGCCACCGTCCCGGCTCCGGTGTACGAGGTTAGGCGTAGAGATGGAAGGATTGAGGTTCGGCGGCTGTTGCGTTCACAGTGGGGAACAAAGAGAACAGACCCAAACCAGCCGTCTCGAGATCAGGAAGGGCCATAGGTGCAAAACACGATCGTCACGCTGCAACGTCCTCCAGGTAGTACTCGTGGAGGACTCCGCCAAGGCGATCCCGCGACGAACCGACGGAATTTCGTACCCCGCCGATCCATGACTCCCTCGGAATCCAAGGGTGACCGAAGACCGAGGCCGCCTGCTCGCAGCCTCTTTGCCGCCTCTGCTATGGTCTCTGAACGGACCCGGGTGGATGAGGTTCTAGGGCTCAGTCCATACCCTGCCCTTAGTAGGGAGAACGTGGTGCGCTCCCTCCTCTAGAGCCTTCTTGGGGTCATTCCCAGTGGCAACGTAGGCGAGGCAGGTGATTGAAAATCTCCTTTCCCTCTGGCTTCGTTGCTCGCCATCTGAGGGCAGCATTGCGAGGTTGCGACGCCAAGGACGGCGCACACGTTTAGGACCTCGTAATTCCGACGAGCAGGCCTGGCGGCGTTCGCTGGCGGAGCGCACGCCCACTCCTTTGAGACGTCCAGCCGGCACATTCAAAAGGGGATGCTCGAGTCGGTTCGGACGTCCGAGGTCTTTGCCGGTATGCTGGCGATGCATTTGTGGAACCTGTGGATGCGTTATGCCTGCTCTGCCTACTACTCCCACCCGTGGGCCTGGAATGAGATTGGTTTTGGTGGTCCGGCATAGTCGGCTCGCCACAAATGCCACCGATGGGTGCCTCACTCGCACGTGCAACCCCACTAGCCAGAGTCATGGCCGCGGCAGAACGTGAGAAATTCCTCCCTCATCGCAGGCTGGTTTTCATAGGTGCCTCGCCAGAAGGATGTCCAGGTTCGGGACCGCTCTTCCCGTACCCCTCTCATCTGCGTGCAAAGATGCGTCGCCTCGAGGTGAACCGCAACCCCGTGCGGCTGAAGCAACTCCACCAGCGTGTCGGCAACCTGCTGCCCCATTCGCTCCTGGACAGTAAATCTGCGGGCGAAAAGGCGGACAAGCCTCGTCAGCTTCGAAATGCCGATGATGTTCTCGTGAGCGACGTATCCCACATACGCATGCCCGAAGAACGGTAGAGAATGGTGCTCGCAAAGGGCGTAGAAGGAGATCGGACCCTCGACGATCTGGCTTATCGAACAGTCCGGACCGCCCCGGCACTCGGTGGGGAACGCGGTAAGGAGCTTGGAGTCACCTTCATATCCAACTGTGGAATCAAATAGAGCTTTCAGAAATCGCTCCGGGGTCTTAAACGTGCCGGGCGTGTTGAGATTCATCCCCAAGTCCTCGAAGATTTCGGCGACGTACGACTTGTACCGTTCCCACTGCCCAGCCGGAATACGCCGGGGCCAGGTTTGCTCCCAATGCGACGTTTCTTCGGGATCCTCAAAGAGGGCCGAGGTGACGGGCTCACTTTTGCTAGTGGTGTGGCCGGAAGAGACGAAGCCGTCCGCCATGAGTACTCCTTGTTTGGCTCTACTCCGAGGAGCAGAGATCAGTGGGAGGGATAATGTCGTCTGACTTGGTCGATAAACTGGGTGGTCAGTCGCGGTTTCCACGTTGAAGCCGCAGTCGGACTTTAGTGAACCGCCCAGGGTGCCACGCAACGACCAAGTCCAGCATTCCAGGTCGGCAAGAGCCACGCGTATAGCAGTGGTGCTGGCCGCGACGCGGTGGGCGTCTCCTCCTAAACCCCAGAACGCTTGGCTTAGATTCTAAGTAACAATTGCTTTGGCATCAACTGAGAATCGATAATCGAATAAGGTGTTACAAGAAGTTCAAAGAAGAAGTAGCTTCTATAGTCAAACGAGGTTGACGTTACGACTAACCCTGCCTCTAGCTCGCCAAGAGCATTATGAAAGTATCCGGGCAACTCGTCATGAGTAACGCTCTCGGGTTTGTTAAGCAGGCCGATTGCCTGCCGGTTTGACGGAGTATCTTAGTCGGACCCCTTCGCCGACTGTCGCTTCGGTCCGACACTGCGTCTTTGCGGCGCCCGTAAACTCACACAGCACTGCCCGGGAAGGCGCTTCAGGTCGACCGTTACGGTTTCGTTACCGAGGCCGCGAACCATCCCCTCGATAAACGCCTGATTCATCGGACATATGAGATCGGGCGCGTAGGAAGAAAGGGCGTGAAAGGGACAGTTTCGAAGAGCGATCTGTTCGAGAGGACCTTGATGGGGCTCATAGCCGTACCGTTCTAAGACCTCCTTGGCGAGTGTGAGTGTGCGTTCCGCTCCCGGCCGACCGAGCCTTTTTGCTTCCCGGAGTTCCCGTCCAAGGCCAAACCCCGCCTTCCTCGCAACCCGCTGAGCGTGCTCGTGGCCGGATGAAGCTGCTTGGCCCCTTACCGTGTCAACCAGAAGAGCACCGGCAAGGTCGTAGCGACGCTCCGGAATCGAAACCTCGATCTTCACGTCGGCTGGCTCATACACCTTCGCTGGCCGTCCTGCACCGGGTCCGGAACGACCCGGTGGCCGCGCGTAGTGGAACTTGAGGAGTCCTTTCTCGCTGAGCTTGTCTAGATGGAACGCTGCGAGCTTTCGGGAAAGCCCGAGCTCCCTGGCTATGTCCTCACGGGAAACCGGGCGGCCTTGACGGCGAATGAAAGCGTACATCCGTCGCCGGTTCTCGTCCTCCAACGCTGCGAGGCTAGGCGCAGCTTGCGTCAAGCGTTCGTACATGGCCTACTCGTACGGTTCCCAGATATCCTTCGATCACACTCACTCCAGTCAACGCTCCGGCTGGCGGTCGATGCCTAAACCTGCCACCGCCCATCCAAGACGAGTTGCGACGGACGTGGAAAGTTGGCTACGATTCCTATAGCTAACGGATGTTGGTGGTAGATATAGAGACATCCGAGCATCTTCCGACAAAAGAGTCTTCCCAATTCCGACACGAACTGGAAGTGCGATTGAAGAATGCCCCACCGGTTGGGCTGAAAAAGGCGACGGGAGCTAGGAGGAGGAAAGCGCATGAATCAAGCGTCGGACAAGTACGAGGTCAACGTCGAGGGGAGGATCCATCCCTGGAGCAAGAGCAAGATCTCAGTTCCGGAGATCAGGGAGCTTGGTAGTTTTCCAGCCGGCAGCCCCGTCGTGGCCGTCGATCTGACGGATAACAGCGAGAAGCCTCTCGCCGAAGATTCCGTCCACGATGTGGTAGCCCTCGAGGAAGGCAAGCCTCTAGTCAAGCGAACGAGCTTCAAGCGCGGCTGAGCCGGGGTCAGATGGTTGCCATCGGACTCGCATCCGGATCGCGCCCGTGGGAAGAGCTGTCAAACTCGCTGACAAAAGTTCGTTAAGTGGGCGAAGCGCCTATCGGGAGGGCGGAGGTCTGGAGCTCGACCGACCGCGCCTCGATGCAGTCGAGCAGTTCACGGTAGGACTGGCAAAATGACTCCACGCCCTCCCGCTCCAACTCGGAAGTGACCCTGGGGAGGTCGATATCGGCGCTCGGTAGATCGTTCAGAACCCGCTGCGCACCCCCAGGTTTGGCGTCTAGGGTGGGGCGGACCTGGCCATGATCGGAAAAAGCTACCAGCGTCTTTTCGGGCATGGTGTTGATGACGTCGGGGCCTATCAGCTGCTCGACGTAGAGCACCTCGGAGTAAGCCGGATTCTTTGTGCCCGTGCTGGCCCACAGCGGCCGCTGCGACCTCGCCCCGGCGGCCGCCAGCATCTCCCAGCGGAGCCCGGAGAACCGGGAGAGG
>JAUJNI010000006.1 GCA_030446465.1 Actinomycetota bacterium | reverse complement strand
TGCGCCGGCGCAGTGCATCCAGGAACCGGGAGACGTCCAGCTGCTGGGCCGGGCCTTCGTCGGTCACCGCAAGATCATAGGGCCGCGCGTGCCAAAAAAAGGGCGGGTGACCCGCCTCGATCCGCGTGTCCGCCCTCCTGAATGCCGACCGGCGAAACTCAGTAGCCGCCAGATCGGCACCAGGAGGGCAACTTCATGGACTCGGTGTTGCGTTCACCGTGGCCTCTGATATCGCTCAATAGCCCTTCGAGATTGCGTCGGCCACTTCATCATCGTAGGTGTAGGCGTACCGTCCGGATCGGTTGCGGTCGAAGTAGTGGTGTGCCTCGTACCGGAAGCTGTTCAGAGTGTCGGTGATCCAGGCCTGGGGATGAACGGTCGACCAGCGCCATGTTGGCGACCAAAGGTAGCCGGACACCAACACCATCTTGCTGTCCCCGTTCGCCCGGATCGCTGACAGTGCCTCCTGGGAGGCCTGCTCCCATACCTGGGCAGGGGTGCGTGCCCCGACGGATGGCATATTTACCGGCTCGTTCATGAGGCCGTAAGCGAGGATGCCACTGCTTCCCTTTAAGCGGGCACTGAGGCGGCGCCAGAGGTCACTGAAATGGGCGATGGTCACTTCGGGGGTGCCGATGGCGCGCCTCACTCCCTGTTGACCGTCATGGAGGTAGTAGGCACCATAATTGTGAACATCGAGGATGACGCCGAGGCCTGCCTGCTTGGCACGAGCGACAGCACCGCTCAGCCGCTGGAGCTCCGCTTCGTCCAGTGCGCCGCCGAGCGTCGGTTGGATTCGTTCCCACCGAAACGGAACGCGGATCGTCGTAATTCCTCGTGATGCGAGGTAGTTGAAGGAAGCTTGGCTGTCATAGTGCCAATTGGTATCGTAAGTCCCCGGGTTGATGTTCGAAAAGCTGCTGGTGGCCTGGGTGCTCCCCGGTGTCCCGAACTCGCCGCCGGCTGCGTTGACGCCCCGCAACATCGCCGTTGGCTGTCCCTCCACGACCGGTGCCTGCGGGCGTGGTGTGTCGAGGGATGCCCCGCTGTTTACGTAGATCGACGCATCGTGAGCATTCGGCCACCACTCTCCCGTTGACCAAGCTGTGACCAACAATCCGGCGGCCTCGGCGTCTCGGTACCAAGCTTCGGCCAGACCGTTCCACCGGTCCATGTCTGCCGGCATGCTATTCGGCCATCCCACCTCCCCGATGAAGCCGGAGGCACCATTCTTCTCCAACCAGCTGGTGAACACTGCGAGCTCGGCTCGCACCCTTCGATGAAGCGCGTCGGGATCGACAAGTGCATCCGGTTCGGTCAAAGGGGCGGTCACGGAGAAGGAAGCGGTCGCGCTGAGCCCACCCCCGCTGGCCTTGACTTCTGCGATGCCCGGGAGGACATTGGGAACGGTGAAAGTGGCGGAGAACGAGCCGCGCCTGTTGGTACTGAACGCTCCCACAGTGGCAGAATTGAACTTTATTGAGCCCGCAACTCGGCGGGGGAACCCCGTACCGCTCACTTTCACCGAGGTCCCGACGTCACCGCTGTAGGGGCTGAGGTTGATGGCGGGGCCGCTCGCTGCGCCGGCTGGGGAAAGCGGGGTCAGCAGTCCTCCAACCAGACCTAGAAGGACCAGGGCGAGAGCCGCCCTTCTGTGGGTAGACCTGCGCCATGCACCGCGCCTGTTGCGTATCATCTGTCGCTCCTCGTTGTCGGGCTTCCCGTCTACCTTCGACAGATAGGTCGAGACCCTTGAACGGATGCGCCGATGTGGACTCAGTCCGTGCGGTCGGGAAGGAGCTCGAAGGGGAGCAGAGGCCGGAGTTGCGTGACCCCGTACGCAGCGGCCTGCAACAGCTCCTCATCGGTGATCTCCTCGGGTTGACGGGCAAGCACAAGTCCCCGAGCGGCCAGGGCGGTGGCCAGATCGACCTGGTGATCGTCAACTTGCTCGTTGAAGCAGGCTCGACGGGGAACGATGATCGGGAGCCGTCCGGCATCGAGCGCATCGAGGACCGCTCACATCCCTGCGTGTGTGACAACGACATCCGCCTGGCTCATGGCAGAGGTCAGCTGTTGGGGCGACAGCCATGGTTGGGCTTCGATGGGGAGATCGGACACATCCGTGAAGCCGGTCTGCCATACCGTCTCGACACCAGCTGGGAGGATCGTCAGGAGATGCTCGACCAGGCGCCGGAATGGTTGCCGCCACGTTCCCAGCGCCACGACGGCACGCTCGATGGATGCCGGCGGGGCGGCGAGCGGCGCCACCTGGAACCCCTCGAACACCGAACCGCCAAAGTTCCAGCCTCGGGCGGTCCTTTCCGGGTGCTGGGTATAGCACCGGATACCAGGGAGACGGGACAACAGCGCACCGGTCACTGACGGGCTACGCACGCGCGTGTACCCGATTCGATGTAGTGGCAGGTCGCTCCTAACGCGGTGGCAATCGGCAGGAACGACAGGGCGATCCCAGAACCCGTGCTTACAATCCGAAGCTGGAGCGTAGCGCCTCAGAATCCCGGCGGCTCGAAGGGCATTGGCGGCAGTTGTGCTCAAGTTGCGGGATCCCTGATACGGCACGAAAACGACGGCTTCGCCCCGCAGAAGTGAGCGGCTCTGCATGGAATCGTTCGTCACCCACACAGTGGCACCGAGGCGAGAACGCAAACGCGGTGCCAGGCGGTGCAGTTCCGCGAGGTGTCCGTCGATCGACGCCACCAGGAGAGAGGTCATGGGGCCCTGTTACCAGTACTGTCGGCGGGTTCCGGCGGACATAGGGCTACGAGAGGAAGGGAAGTGGAGTCGGGGCAGCGACAGCGGAGAAACGCCGTCCTCGTCACCAGCCTGCCCGGCGCAGCAGACCGGACAGAGCTGGAACGCCAGGCAGGGGCGGGCGAGAGACACCGGAAGGACTACGTCGAGGTCGCCGGGCTCCTCGACGCCGACATCATCGACAGCGACTTCGTCTTCCGCCACGGAAGCTGGCTGGCACGACTTCTCGCTCGTCGCGTAGGGCTGCCAGTGGGCCAAGTTTGGGAGGCGTTCCGTCGGCGGCGAGGCTATGACCACGTCCTGGCGTGGGCTGATCGCCTCGGACTCCCGTTGGCCTTGCTGCACAAGCTGACGCGTTCCGATTGCGATCTGGTGCTGCTTTCCGTCGATCTCGCCGCGCCGAAGAAGGCACGCTTCATCCGTCGCTTCAGAGTACACACTCACATCCGGACCATCCTCACCCCGAGCAGCAGGCAGATGGCGATCGCCCAAGAGCTGGGCGTGCCCAACTCGAAGCTCGTACTCGATCCCCACGGCGTCGACACGCGTTTCTGGCACCCGCAGGAGAGTGCCGTGGAGGACATGATCTGTGTTGTGGGGTGGGAAGCACGTGATTATGCCACCCTGGTCAAGGCGGTGCGGGGCCTGCAAGTCGACGTCCGAGCGGCGGTGGGATCGATGGTGTTCTCCAGCGGCGAAGTGGAAGGCGACCGGCTGGACGCGGAAGGACGGCGGCGACTGCCTGACCTAGCGCCCTTGAAGGGAACGCAGGGTTATCAGTCCTACGAAAGGTGGGTTGCCGAGCTCGGCGGATCGTTGCCGGCAAACGTAATCTGGTATCAGCAGTTGAGTGCCCGGGAACTGCGAGTGCTGTACGCCAAGGCAAGGTTTGTGGTTATCCCATTGCACGATGTCGAGTTCGATGCGGGCGCAACGGCCATCCTCGAGGCGATGGCCATGGGCAAGGCCGTGGTGCTCAGCCGTGCCGCTGGGCAGATCGACTTGGTTCGGGACGGGATTGACGGGGTCTATGTCCCACCAGCGGACGCCAGTGCGCTCCGAGCCACCCTCGAATACCTCCTCAGCCACCCTGAGGAGGCGGAACGGATGGGCCGATCGGCTCGCGCCCGGGTCGAGGCCCAGTTCGAGCTGGATGACTATGCCGCAAGAGTGGCGTCCGTGGTCGCGGGCCGCTGAGCAGGTCCTGCCCCTCGAGCATTACGGGCGCAGCTGGCTCATGCCCTTGCGCAGTGACGCGAGCTCCGGTGAATGCCAGGCCCACTGAAGGCCGAGGAAGACGCTCAGTCCCGTGGCGACGGAGAGAGCAAGCGCAACGAACTGGCCGAGTCGCCCTCCGAGGGCGGGGGCGAGGACGGTAGCGACTAGGTACGCTGGCGCAGCCATCAGAAGCGATGCCGCGAAGGTGCGAAGAAGCCCGGGGGATAGTCGCTCATGGCCTCGCGGTGACCCTGCCGTCAGCCGACGACTGAGGTGCGCTGCGCTGATTGCGCTGCTCAGCGAAATCGACAGACCCAGGCCGATGAGCACCATCACTCCTTCGGCGAAGACGAAGGCTATAGACATGCCGCCGAGGGCGATGACGGTGCGGACCAGCATTGAGCGGAACGGGCCGTCGGCGTCGCCCCGAGCGTATGAGGCATGGGTCGCTACGACAAAGCCTGCCTCACCGAGCAGGCCGGGTGCGAGGGCGACGAGTGAGCCGGCCACCAGCGTCGCCCCCGCGGTGGTCGCCATCTCGCCGAAGGATGCTGCACGTGCCAGAGGGAAAGCGAGGACCGCGTACGACACGGCGGCGGGCACGATCAGGAAGAAGCTGAGTGACGCTCCCTGGACAAGCTCGTCGTGGAAGGCGATGAGGGCACGCTCGCGGTAGTGGCGAGAGAGCTGTGGCAGGAGCGCAACGGCCACTGGGCGGGTGAACACTGCAACAGGGAAGTAGAAGAAGTTGAGCGCAAGTTGGAATGCCACCACGCCGCCCGGCACCGTGTTGGCGACCACAAGGACGGCGAAGACCCGAAGTGAGCTGAGTCCGGCGTACCCGAGTGAGGGCACTGCCCGTCTGAGGACCTGCCGGACCTCTGCATCTCGCCACCCAGCGCGAGGGACCAAAACCGTTCCGGCTCGGCGAGCACCCCACCACTGGACGGCCGCGTGCAGGCCGACGGCCCCAGTGGTGCCCAAGCCGAGCAGCAGCAGCTGGCCCATCTCCACCTCCTCGAGAGAAGGACTGCCGAAGAGGCTCACACTGGCGACCATCGTCGCCATGACGCCGAGGCTCTCGAATGCCGGCGCCGCTGCCGCCAGGGCAAACTTCCCGTGGGCGTTCATTACGGCTGCCCCGGTCCCGGCGATGCCGTAGAAGAGCACCTGCGGCATGAACATCGCGAGGAGGAGCCAGCCCACTCGGTGCTGGGCTTGGACAATGGCAGGGTCCTCCACTCCAATCGACAGGAGGCGAAGGAGTAGCGGACCGGCGGCGACCGCAATGACAGCCACTGCCGAGAAGGCCATCAGGGCAACACCGAGGAATCCGCCCGCCAGGCGCGTGGCGGCTCCGGTGTCCCTCCGATCGATGTGATGAACGAGGGACGGCACAAGCAGCGATGAGAAGAGCGTCCCGGTCAGCAACTCGAAGGTGAGATTCGGGAGTAGGTTCGTCGATTG
>JAUJNI010000001.1:1034210-1055323 GCA_030446465.1 Actinomycetota bacterium | reverse complement strand
GCGCTCAGCTCGATCGGCTTCTCCGAGGGGGCGTCGACGCCGGCCGCATCGACCGCCGAGACCAGGTTGTTGTTGGGGTCGTATCTGTAGGTCTGGGTGCCGCCGGTTTGGTCGTCGCGTTCCTTGAGCATGCCGTCGGGGTAGTAGGACCAGGTCATGCCTGCGTCCTGGTTGAGCTGGGAGTCGGTGATCGAGGTCTCCGGGATGCGCTCTTGCTGCCACCCCTCGGCCGAGTAGTCGAAGTGGACCTCGGGGTTGACCGAGTCGTTCGAGGTCCTCACCCACCCTGGGTCGAAGTAGGACATGCGGGTCATGGCCTTGGCCGGCACCTGGCTCGGGTCGCCGACGCTCACCGGCAGAGAGGTCGAGCTGAGGTTGCCGTTGTCGTCGTAGGCCTGGTGGACGTAGGCGGGGCCCAATGAGCCGGCGCTCGGAAGGCTGACCTTGGTCATACGGTTGGCCGCGTCGTAGTCGTACCTGGTGACATAGGGATCGGTCTTCAACCTGCTGCCGGCGTCCCACGCGCGGGGGCTGATCACCGCCTCCTGGTTTCCTGCGGCGTCGTAGAGGATCGAGGTGGTGAGGTTCCTGGTGGTGGTTCCGTCGCTCGAGAAGGGCTCGATGACCTTGGTGACGAGCCCCCGCTTGTCGTAGATGCGGGTGTGCGTGACGTTGTCGGCGTCGGTCGAAGAGATGACGTTGCCCATGGGGTCGTAGTCGGCTTTTTGGACGTGGCCCTCGGGGTCGGTGACGGTCTTGACCCGGTGCGCGGCGTCGTAGCTGTACTTGGTGGCGAAGTTGCCGGGCGCGGCGCAGGACAGGAACGCGCTGTGGCCCTTGGGCGGGACCGTGGCGATGAGGTCGCCGGTCAAAGCCTCGTAACAGTTGTGAGTTATGAGGACGTCGTTGGCAGATGAGTTGCGGCTGGTCTCGGTGACCCGGTCGAAGGCGTCGTAGTCGTAGGTAGTTACGAAGTCGTTTGCGACCGCGGGGGTGGCGTTGCCGTTGGGGGCGGTGGTGGTCTTGGTCCGTCCCGCCGCGTCGTAGGTGAAGCTCGTCTTGGGGCTGTCGTTGCCGGGGCCCACCATCGTGGTGGGGCGGTCCATGAGGTCGTAGGTGACCGAGGTTACGGCGCCCCGCACGAACGAGTCCCCGTAGCGGGGTCCGTAGCTCTTAGTGACGTTGTCGTTGGCGTCGTAGTCGGTCGCGCTCCAGATGCGTACGCCCTGCTCGTAGTCGGTCGACTTGGGCGTCGAGGTCCGCCCGAGGCGATGGAAGCTGTCGTAGTCGAAGCGGGTGACGTAGTCGCGCAGGCGTCCCGAGTCGCCCTGGTGGTTGGGGTCTTGGACCCACTGAAGGAGCCCGTCGTCGTCGAAGCTGAGCGTGGTGACGATGTTGTCGGCAGCATTGGGAAAGACGCGCGTTACCGTGGTGGCAAAGCCATTGGCATCGTAGTTGGAGTAGTGGGTGACGTTGCCGTTGGGATCGGTTGCGGCTTGCAGGTTGCCGTTGGGCTGTGTCCCCCAGTCGTAGGTCGAGAAGTAACCCTCGGGGTCGGTGACCTTGAGGAGGTTGTCGTTTGCGTCGTAGGGCCCGAAGCTCCAGCTATTGCCGCGTGCGTCGGTCTTGGTCTTGAGCCGGCTGATGTGGAAGCCTGGGTCCGCCGCGTCTGCCTTGAGGTTGTCGTAGGCCAGCAGGGTGTGGTTTCTCAGCTGGTCCCAGCTGTCGGTGAGATATCCGTTTGAGTTGTAGCTGAACTCGGTGAACTGGCCCGACGGCTCGGTCACCCTGGTGACCATGTTGTCGGTGCTCCACCGAAGCCGGGTCGTCTCGTTGAGGCCCGCCGGGTCCCTGGTGATGTCGGTGACGCGCTTCTTGTCATCGAAGACGTAGCGGGTGACCCTGCTGAGCGGCGCCTTGACCGTTGTCTGGTAGTCGCTGTCGTAGGTCAGCTCGGTTCGCTGGCCCGCCCGGTTGGTCCACGACTTGAGCTTCCACTTGTTCTGCCCGCTCGTGTAGTAGGCGAAGGTGCTCTCCCGGCCCATGGGGTCTCTAACGCTGAAGAGACGCGACGACTGGTTGGGGGTGTGCGGATCTGGATTGCTCCTCAGGTTCGGGTCCAGGATCGCAGCAGCGTCGCCGTTCGAGTCGGTGTAGGTGAACACGAAGCTGCGGTCCGGCAGGAACGAGCCGTCCGCCTTGGTGCCGCCCTCCTGGGTGATGCGCAGAAGGTTCCCGTCGTCGTAGTAATCGAAGGACAGTCCCGAGCCGTTGTGGTCGGTGATGCGCTTTATCTGGCCCCGCACCTGAGGCTTCTTAGCCTCCTCCTTGGAGTAGTACTCAACGTCGTAGCTGCGCTTTGGAGAGGGGGTGGAGTCGGTGCCGTCCGCGTCGGTTATCGCGACGATGCGCTTGTCGGGGCCACCCGGATCCTCGTCCTTCTCTCCGGGCTCAAGCTCCTGCAAAGTGAACTTGATGGTGTTGTTGTTGCGGTCGACCACGCTGGTGGGAAAGCCCTTGTCGTCGTAGTAGAAGGTGACCCGGTCCGGGCGGGTGATGGCCCAGGTCCGCTCGCCGGTCTCGGCGAGCTTTCTCAAGTAGAGGTTTACTCCGGGCGGCTCGACCCAGCCGCCGGAGCCGTTGGTGGTGAACTTGTGAGTCGTGCCGTCGCCGTCGGTGAATGCGACGTAGGCGTTGGCCCCGTTGTTGTCGTGGAGGTCCAACGGCTCGCCGAAGCGCGTGAGGCTCGAGACCGCCAGCGAGAAGTTGTTGCCCACCGGTGACTTGGAGTGGTCCTCGAGCGAGTTGTAGGTGAGGTCGAGCACGGTCGCAAGGCCGCGGCCCGGAGAGGAGAAGGGGGTCCAGCGCAGCAGCGAGTTGCCGGTTGCGACATTAGTCACCGAGCTCATGCCGGCCCCGACCGGCTCTCCGACGTAGTGGTAGTAGCGCTCGAGCCCGAGGTCGGTCGAGACGTGGTCCTTGACCGTCACCGCGGTGTTGTAGGGGGCGACGCCCTTCTTTGAGAAGAAAGTGCCGGTCGTTTTGTCGTAGAGCTCAAAGCCGAGCTGGTAACGCGCGGACTCCGAACCCGGTGGTGGTGAAGGCGGCGGGTCGACCGCGGCTCGAATCGTCGTCTTGACACCCTTGCCGACCCCGTTTGACGGCAGAGAGCCTCCAAAGCCCTGGCTCACAACGGTCCCGCTCGGGTCGAGCCAACGCCACCACACCTCGGTGTCCTGCTTGTCCCAGGTCTGGTCGCTGAGGTTGCGGATGTCGATGTCTGCCGCGTAGCTGGCAGGCGCCTCCGGGCCCTTGCTTACGGTCTTGGGGGGCTTGAGCTTGGTGGGATCCTGGGTGACGTCGCCCTCGAACTTCCAGTCCGCTCCGCCCTTGAAGTTGTCGACAACCACCGACGTGGCCGCGGAGCGGCCCATGACGCCGTTGCTGCGATACGCCCGCGTGGTGAGGGCGTGGGTGCCGTCGTAGGCCGGTTGCGTGGGATCGAGCGTGTCCCACGCCGCGGTCCACGGGGCGGCGTTGTCGGTCGCGAAGAGGGTGTCGTCGAAGTAGAACTCGACCTTGGCGACGTCTACGTCGGCCGAGGCGGTGACGTTCTTGACGCCGGGCTTGAGGGGGTCGTCGGTGACAGTGCCGACGCCGGTCTGTGGCGTCGTCTTGTCCACGGAGAAGGCTACGCTCTTGGAGGCACTCAGGCCCGCGTCGTCGGTCGCGGTGACGGTCAGGGTGTGGGCACCTTGGGTCGTCCGATCCCACGTGGTGGCGTAGGGCTCGCTCGTCTGCGTGGCGATGAGGTCGCCGTCCATGAAGAACCGCACGGTGAGCTTACCGTCGTCGGCCGCGGCTGCCCTTAGCGGCAGCGACTCGGTCGTAACCACGGCGCCTGCCGCGGGCGTACCGATACTCACGCTCGGCGCCTGTGGCTCGGTGTCGTCCGAATAGGTCACCTCGAGCTTTGGCCGCAGGCTCGGGGCGATGGTGTAGTCGTCTGCGAAGTAGAGGAAGTGCTTGCCGACCGAGGTGGACGAGAGGGCGTCGGTGGATCGCTTGATCAGGACGCCGTGGTTGGGGGCCTCCCCTGTGACCCAGCGCTTGACGAGCCCCTCGAGCCCCTCGTACTTGTCCCACCCGAGGGTGTCGCGCGCGGTGGTTGCCGGCAGGGACGACTCGATGGTCGAGCGGTTGAAGTCGGCGCCGGGATCGCTCCAGTTGACCCCGCCGTGGCTCTCGTTCCAGGTGGCGCCGTTGCCGCTGCAGGTTCCGGTGCCCGTGCCTTCTTTCCACGCGCGCGTGACCCGATGGACCTCGAGGGCGCCGACGTCAGCGGTGGTGGCCTCGTGGTAGACCTTAAGCGCGGCCGAGGTGATGGTCGCAGTCGAAGGGATCCGGCGCAGGTCGAAGTGCAGGAGTCCCCGGAACCTTTTGGTGTCCGAGGTCCCGACCCGCATGCCGGTCGAAGCCCCGAAATTGTTGCACACCGTCGTCGGATCCGAAGGGTTCGAGTAGTAGGTGATGTTGGCCGCCCGCCCGGAGGACGCATCGGGTTGCACCGTAACGGTGGTCTCCCCGGCAAGTGGGGTCCTTACCGTCTGGCGGTTGGAAACCTGGTTGCCAGAAAGGGACACGACCTTGTAGGTGAACGTCCTGTCGGGCGCGGCGGTCGTGTCGCGATAGAAGTCGACAGCGGCGTCGCGGATGACCGTCAGGCGTGTTGTCTCGGAGGGAGCAAAGCCTGGGTCGTCCGAGCGGTGAATCTCGTATCCGGTCTGGCTCCCGAGCGACTCGGTCGTCCAGTTCAGCTCGGCGCCGTCGGAGTGGATGACATCGGGCGGCAGCAAGGTCACGCCTGTCGAGGACCAGGTGACCTCGAGCGCCGGCCGGAGGCTTCGCTCGGCGAGGTAGCGCTTGCCCGGAAAACGCGGCCCGCTCTTGTCTGGTTCCTCTTGGGAGTCCTTGAGGAGAAACCCGAAGTTGGGCGTTGAGCCGCTGAGCCAGCTCTTGACCGTCGGGGTGACGTTCCAGCTGAGCCACTTGGGGGCCGCTGCCCCAGACCCGAGCGTGTAGCTCGCAAGCGGAGCCGTCTTGTCCCACTTCAGATCAGAGGTCTGGGAATCCGTCTTCCACGCGCCGGTCATCCGGTGGAGATCGAGTTTGTGGCTCACTCCTCCGCAGCTCGAGGAGTCCGAGATGCAGGAGCCGTCGTAGAGGAGGCGAAGGTTGGCATCGGTGATGGTCGCCCCGGCGGGAACACCCCCAAGGTCGAACTGCAATGCGGCACGCCACTTTGAGCCGCCCTCGGTCCCAACTGGGAGCCGGTAGCCGGTCGACCCGGTGCAAACTTGCGTAGCGCAGTTGAACTCGAAGCTCGCGTCCTCGGTCGTCTCGGTCGCGCTCTTCTGGATGGTGATGGTCGGGTCGAGAAAGACGGGAAAGACGCGCGCGGGATCCTCAAGCCACGGGCGGTCCACGCTGAGGTCGAGGGCAAAGCTGTCCCCCAGGTCGGTGACGTCCATGCCGGCGTGTGTTTCGGCCCGGGCGCCGATCTCCCCCGAGTCGGCGGAGTCGTAGACGGTCGGCGTTTCGAGCACGAATACCGGCTCCACCATGGAGTCGACGAAAAAGGCCCAGGAGCCATCTGGGTTCTCCTGCGCTTCGACCTCCTGGTCTGGGGGTGGTGTCATAACGAAGCGGTAGTCGCTCGGGGCGCTCGAGTCGTGGAGCACCAAGGTCTCCTTGACGCCCTGGCTGTCGGCGTCATCTCTGAGATCGACGCCGTCTAGTGCGTCCGGATAGACGAGACGGGAGCCGCGCGGCTCGGCCGCCGCCCCCTCGGCACCCTCGAGCCGGAAATCGAAGGCCAGACCATGGACCTCGACCCGCATGTAGTCGTTTGCGCTCTGCTCGCTGAGCAGCACGTCGAAGCTGTTGGCCTTGTTGGTGTAGTCGAAGCCGTCCTCGTTAGTCTCAACCAAAGTGGAGTCGATGTTGCGCCAATTACCGCTCGAGTCCTCGTACTGGACCGGGGCTGAATGAATCTCGGTGGTGTAGCTGCCGTCGGGGTTGCGAGTGGTCTCCGCGGTCTCGGTCTGGTAGCCCTCGGTGCTGGAAGAAGAGCTCGAAGTGTTCTGTGCCCGGGCCGGGGGGACACTGTCGGGCAGCAGCGGCGCCGGGAGCAGGGTTGCGATCAGCGCCAAGGCAACGGCGCCGCAAAGCGAGGACGCAGACATCGACCGGCGGGTCCGCCGCCGAGGTCTGTTGCCACGGCGTGACGAACGCAGTGAGAGATGCGCAGGAAGACCCTTCATCGCTGACCCCCCAGGTCAAAGCCGATCCGCACAAGACAATGGATGCGTCGCGGTCGGCAATTCCTGAAGAGGTTCCGACGTTGAAGCCGCCCGATTGAGAAGATAGCGATTCCGTCGTCGTTTGCAAGAGGTTAATGACCGAAAGTTTCGCGTTCTGTATATGGATTACTAGGCCCGCTCCTCGATGCAGTCGAGCGCTTCCTCATACGTCCTCAGGCTCGCGTCGATGTCTCCGCGGGCCCTGTGAAGTCGGCCCAAGAGCTTCAACGTTCCTGCTGCTTCATTCGGCGCCCGCGCCTGTCTGTAGATGTCAACCGCAGTCTCCAGCTGTCTCCGGGCCTCGTCTGGGTCTGACTCGACGTGGGCAAGGCCCAGTTCCCGGTAGGTCATCCCCCTGGTCAACAGGTCGGTGTGATCGAGCAAGGGCATGGCGCGACCAAGCAGTTGCCGTGCCTTGTCGAGGTTCCCGCTCAGCCGCTCAACCCTGGCGAGCTCCTGAAGTGCCCTGACCTGATCGTTGGCAGCGGGGAAAGCCTCGAGCGACTGAAGTGCCGACCTAAGTGACAACCGCGCCACCTTGTAGTCACTCTTCTCGGCGGCGACGATGCCTTGGGCGATTCGCGCTTTGATCAACTCACTGTTCCACCCGAGACCGGCGAAGATCTCCTCGGCTCGACGAAGGGCATCCATAGCATCCCTTCCCGCTCCCTGATACAGCAGCACTCGAGCGACATTCATGTTCATGCAAGCCACCTCTTCGGGGACCTGAGCCCGCATCTCGTAGTTGCGCGCTGCTGCCGCCGCCTCTACCGCCTTATCCATCAGCCCTTCGGTGAAATAGGCGCCGACCAACCCCGAGTAGGTCCGCATGAGCGCGACGGGGTCCTTCAGCTCCTGACGGCCGAGTTCAAGCAGATAACTCTCCAGGATATGGATGGCGAGGCGGGTGTCGCCTAGCGCCTGAATACAGCGTGCGGTACCGGCGACTGACCGGTACCGAAGATGTGCCGGCTCCTTGTCCCAAAGGCGCTCGGCGGCTTCGAACTTCTCAAGTGCATCTTGTTCGCGACCCGCACGTTCGGCAACCAGCGCCCCCGTCTCGGCTGCCTTTGCCTCCACTCGATGCATCCGATGCTGAGCGGCTTCCTGTGTCACTGTCGCAACGGACGCTTCGGCGTCTTCCAGATCCCCGCGATCGATCGCCAAACGGGCCTCATGCAAGCGCAGCTCCAGGTGCGCCTCGAGGTTCGCCGGCCGCCCGGTCAGCAACTCCTCCTGGCCGATGCCAAGACTGTCCGCCAGGAAACCAACCACCTTGGCGGACGGGCGTCTCTTGCCCGCTTCCAGGTGACTTATGTAGGCGGCGGTGTAGCGATCGCCCCCGAGCCCCTGCTGCGAGAGGCCTCGCTCCAGTCGCAATGCCCTCAGTCGCTTGCCAAAGTCTCCCTGGCTGGAGTTCGCCATCAGCTGAGGTTATAGCGGTACCCCACGACCTGCCCACCCCCAGGTACATATACAAGTGTTATAACTAACCACAACAACACTGGTCTCTCTGCAGAGGGAGGAGGTGACTCTCAATGACCCGAGTGTTCGTTCTCGCAGCGCTCGTCGCGACTGTGATCCTGTCGCTCGCTACGTCGGCGCTAGCAGACCCCGTCTGCCTCCCCACTTGGCCTCACTGCTGACCCGGTCTCGGGGCGGCAGAGTTGGCGTCTTTCCGGCACATTCAGGGAGTGCAGTGACGGTCTACCGGGGGACAACCGAGGGGGAGGGACAAGGGTTATGAGTAGCTTCCTTTACGGGGCCATGACCACCAGAAGACTTGAGTCCGACAAGGATAAGAGCGAGGACGAGCAGCCACCCGGAGTCAAGACCTACACCGACATGCTGGCCAGTCTCGTGCCTGCCGAGGTTCTGGCGCTACACGCGGCGATCATTGGGCTTACCACAACCACCGAAAACGCCGGCACAGAGTCTCAGAGCACGGTCATCAACGATCGTGGCGCATTGGCGCTTGCCTTTGCTGCCCTGGTGCTTATGAGCATCGCGGTGTATGTCGCGGGACGACTGACAACCAAGAGCACTGGGTCGAACCAAAGGGGGCGATGGGAGAAGCTCGATAACGTGCGCATGTTCATCCCACCCGTTGCCCTTGTTGCATGGATGCTTCTGACTCATCCAAGCGCGTGGGATGGACTTGGCATCGACATCCCCGGAAGCGCCATGGAGGGGGTAATAGCGGTCATCCTGGCGGTTGCCCTGTCTCTGCTCGCCAAGGCACTCGCGTATAAGGCCGATCAGACTGAGCAGGCGCCCAGTTAAACCGGTCAGAGAGAAGGAGGGGGACGTGTGGCGCCACGCGCCAAGACGCATCCGGCCGAGCGATCGGGCTGACATCGTCATCGTTGGAGGCGGGATCTCCGGGCTCTACTGTGCCTGGCGACTTGCTCACTCCGAGAAGTACCGTGATCGCACCGTCTTGGTGCTCGAAGCCTCGGACCGTCTCGGTGGAAGAATCGAGACCTGGCAACCTCGCGGCACGGGTTTTAACGCGGAGTTCGGCCCAATGAGATTCGAACGCAAGGTCCAGCCACGCTTCAAGGCGCTGACTGATCAACTCGGGATTGCGTTCTCCCCTTTCGGCGGTCCGACGGCGGGGGATGACGACTGGCCGCTCTACGACGTGGCGGTAGACGAGAATCATCTGGATTCTCTTCAGCTGCTGAAGTTGGGTCTGCTGCGCATCTTCGGCAAACAGAAGGAATCCGTCTCAGCCGTAGACAATTGGATTAAGAGCCTCACAGAGAAAGACTTTTGCAAGGTCCGGCGCACGCAGCCGGGCACCCGCGACAAGGTAAAACTGCACCAGCAGGGCTTCTGGAATGCGTTGAGTGATGTTCTGAGTCATCAGTCCATTTTGAAGATCCGGGATCAGGGGACTTTCTATCACCTCCTACCGGAAAACCCCAATGCAGCGGAATGGGCGATCTGGTGGCTTCGCAATTTCAAGCCCAGTGCGGCCGATATGGAAGGGATTCAGGGAGGCAGCGATCAGGTTGTACAAAGACTCCTGGATTCGTTCAAAGACACCAAAGTAAAGACAAGGTGTAGCCGGGAAGTCACACGCATTGTGCGACGTCGCAAGGGTAGTGGTTTGGTGATCGAGCAACGAGATGGGACTCGGGTAACGGCGGCTTCGCACCTCATACTCGCACTGCCACAGCTCCCGCTTACAAAGCTGTCGACCGCATTTCCGGACGACGTGAAAGAGGCACTGGCCTCGGTCATCGCCTTCCCGCTGCTGAAGGTCTTCTTCGTCGTCGAAAACCCCCGGTGGACACCAAATACGCCTGCCCAAACCCGCGCCGGCACGCTCCCCACGCGAGAAATCCACTACTACCCGACTGAAGGAGAAGAGAAAGACCAAGGACAAGATGATCAACGCAAACTCGGAATGGTAATGCTCTATACAGATCGTCCTTCCACACAGTATTGGGCGCACTACGTTCCGGGGTACCTCACTGGCGAACCGATATATCACGCGACGACGTATGAGGAAGAAGAAGAAACTTGTGATGAAAGGCTGGTCTCGCGTTTCGCTAAGTATCTAGCCGCCGACGCCGAGGCCCATGCTCACGAGGTAGAAAGAGGGTTCGCAGATGCCAAAGCCCGTGCGCACGAGGTTGAAGACGCCGTTTCGGAGCGCCTTTCTCCGGCGTCGACACGGGAAGACAACGAGACGGTAGGCGACGTCGCACAGACTCTACACACATCGGTGGCGAATCTCCTTAGAAGGTACCTTCCACCTTGGGCTTTTGAGCGGCTAGTGGTTACGGGAGGGGTGAGGGATGACGAGACATTCCAACACCTAGAGAGCCGCGTCGTCCCTGAGGTGTTCAATGAGGAAGATCAACGGATTACTGAGGACGAAGTCAAGGAGAAGTATGAACACGCCGTCATCGCCTGCGGCATTCGGGACTGGGGGAGGGAACCCTTCGGTGGGGCTTGTCACGTGTGGAAGCCCGGTTCCCGCTCTGAGGATCTGATGGGTCGTCTGCAAGCGTTCTCGTTAGATGGTTCAAAGAGGAGTAAACGCAACCTACACGTGTGCGGCGAGGCATACTCTGACTATCAAGGCTTCATAGAGGGGGCATTGCGGTCGGCCGATAGGGCGCTCGCGACTATGGGTCTTCCCCCCTTTGTGGCCGGCGACGACTGTGAGCATTTTCCGGGCCACGAGAATTGAGCCGCTGATGCCATTGAGCATGTCACGCTGCTGAACGATCGTGACACGTCGTTGAGAGACGATCGCCCCACTCCTCGACGAGTTTCTATGTCGGGGCGGGGGGTAGGCCTGTATGGGACGTCTAACTCAGGAGGTTGAAATGGCAGCAGACAGCACTTTTGCGCGCAGTTTGCACGATATTGGATTGGCCGCGTGGCACGGCGGCTCCCTGATGGGGGCGGTTGGCCTCAACGGAGCGTCGGCCGAGGTGAACGAAGCCTCGCAGCGGACTCGTGTCGCCAACGCGGGCTGGAGCAAGTGGACCCCCGTGAACCTGGCTGCGATCGGCGCTCACGTCGCAGGCGGCGTAGCGCTCACTCTCGGAAACAAGGGCCGGCTCGGGGCGCAGCAGGGCACGGCGACGACCAGCATCGTAAAGGCCGGGATCACCGCAGCGGCACTGGGCGCAACCGCGTACTCGCGGATGTTGGGACAGAAGATCATGAATGCGGCTGACGTCCCCACCGAGGGCGGGACCAGCCCGAGTGGGCAGACCCCCGACGACGTGGCGGCAGCTCAAAAGCAACTCGCCGCCCTCCAGTGGGCGATCCCCGCGCTGACCGGGGCGCTGCTGGTGTTGAACGCCAAGATGGGCGAGCAGCAGAGGCCCTCTCAGCAGAGCCGCGGCATCCTCGGGCGCTTCCTGCCCGGCTAGAATCCGACCGAAGAGGGGGTGGGTGACCCGCCCCCTCTCTTGCTTTTGGTTCACGCCACTAAGCTCTCCCGATCAACGATGAAGTCCGGGCATCAGGGCTGAAGCGGCTTGTCCTTAGCTGCTTGGTCTGCGCGCTCGCGCTGCTTCCCGCTTGCCAGCAAGACGAACAACAGGCACCGCCCTCCGAAGCGATACGGGCTGAGGACCTGCCGTCACTCGTTCTGAAACCCGAGGACCTGCCCAAAGCGTTCACGCGCTTCGACCACGGTGAGCAGCGCCTCGCCGATGTCCCGCCCGGTCCGAGAGAGGACCCCGCTCGATTTGGACGACAGGGCGGCTGGAAGGCGCGCTACAGCAGGCAGGGATCGGCCGAGACTAGGGGACCCCTGGTGATCGAGTCGCGCGTCGACCTTTTTCGCACGGTTGAGGGTGCCGAGCAAGACCTCGCCGCGTACAGGACGGAGTTCCAGCAGTCGCTCCGCGACGTCGTCGGACGCGGCGAGTTCCTCGCCGACCCGAACCTCGGTGACGATGCAGTCGCCGCGACACTGCTGCAGGGAACCGGTCGCACCACGGTGCGCTTCTTGTACATCGCCTGGCGAACGAGCAACGCAACGGCGTCCCTGGTGGTCAACGGGTTCGAGGGCAAGGTAACCCTCGAGGACGCCCTCGCTCTCGCGAGGGCCCAGCAGGAGCACATCGCTCGCATCGCCGAGCGATGAAGGGCCGCCCCCCTCGGGGGCGGCCCTTCACCTAGTCCCTACTTCGTTACGTCACATCACCCACTACTGGCCGCCGCGCGCCCCTGGGTCCTGCATGTCGGTCGGGCAGGGCGTCACGAGGAACAGCTCGTCGGTCTTCTGCGCCGTCTTGACGGTACCGCCGCTCTGGGCGCTGTAGAGATCCCGGAACGCGTCCGACTGCTCGCACGCCGGGTTGCGCCCGGGCTGGTTCCTCGACGAGCGTCCGTTGCGTGCGTCGGTCCACGTCGCCCACGCGGTGTTGTCCGGTCCGATCGCCACGACGTCGTAGTCGCCGGCGAAGATCCCACCCCGGAACGAGTAGTCCCAGTTCGACGGCACGTCCGAGAGCGTGAAGTTCCTCAGTGGGAACTGCGTCTGCTCGGGGAACTGCTCGATCCCGGGGTTAATCGGCCCCTCGGGCTGAGGAATGATCTCGGCCGTCGGCGCGATGCACTCGCTCGCCGACTGAGGGATGGTCTCGGTGTCCTCCGTCACCGTGCCGGTCGTCGTCACCGAGCACACCGCGCCGAATCGCCACACGAGGTAGTTGCCCGGCCGCTGCCGGCTCGTCGGCCACTCGTGCGCAACGGAGTCCGTGTCGAGGCGCCGGTCGTAGAAGTTGACGTTCAGATCGCCGCGCTCGCCGATGTCGACCCACGGGAACCACTGGTCGTTCCCGAAGCCCTGCTGGGGGGCGCACTCAGGATCCCGCGCATCGCGGCAGTCGCGGTTCTTCGGCTGCTGCGAGGGGTCGTTGTTGACTCGGGTAGGACCGATCCACGTCGAGCCCCCGTCCTTGGAGACGAACAGGAAGACATCGGTGTTCGTGCTGACGCGCGTGCCGTTGCGGTTGTCCGACATGACCAAGTAGAAGTCGTCGGCGAACTCCCCGCCTCGTCTGTCGGCGACGACGGCGCCCCCCGCGTTCACGCGGAAGCAGCTGTTCGTCAGCACCCGGCGGTTGCGCTGCTGGCCTCGTGCCGCGCAATCCTGTCTGTCCCGACCCGAGCGCGGGTAATTGACGTCGAAAACCGGCGTGACGAAGAAGGGCCCTTCGAACGTCTGGCCCCCGTCGCGCGACCGCACGAACAGGTACTGGTTTTCGTCGTCGGTATTGAAGTTCTCGAACGCGACCCCGAGAAGCCCGGTCACCGGGTTGACCGTCGGCACGGAGAACTGATTGAAGTCGCAGGAAGTCCCGAGCCCGGAGGTGCAGAACGGTGCTTGACCGCTGATCGCGCGCGGGGGCGACCATGAGCGGCCCTGGTCGTCGGAATAGCTGAGATAGATCTGCGAATCCGTATTGGTGAACTTGGTCCACGTGACGTAGATGCGGTCGACCCCGACCGTCCCCTGCTCACACGCCACCGGTCTGCGCGTGAACGGGCCGAAGCACTGAGGCTCAACACCGGCCGGGCGTCGCCCTGCGGCGATGTACTCCTTGTCGTCGAACGGGACACTTCCGTTCACTATGAAGTCCTGATCCTGTTGGAACGAGACCACGCCGTCGCCCGGCTTCCTGGGATCCCCCGTGCCCCCGCAGCGACCCTGGTCGTCGGTCGGATCGGCCGGCGTCGCATCGATCGGGACGCACGGCCTGCTCCAGGTGAATCCGCCGTTCGTGGAGCGGCTCACGAAGATGCCGTTCGTGTCGTCGGTCCGGTTGAAGTTGATGTCGGCGTAGTAAACGACGCCGGCGCGGTCGTAGGTGATCGCCGGATCGCCGCCGCCGTCGAGATTGTCCCCCGTAGGAAGCGACGGGAACGGGATGATGCCGTCATACCAGTGATTGCCGTTGTCGGTAGTCGCGTAGAAGCCTGAAGTCCCCCACCCGAGCCGATAGTCGTTGGCACCAGCAACAGCATTCCTGGGGTTCTGCGGGTTAACGTCGATGCTGGTTTCGTTCTGCGGGAAACAGGAGTAGTCCTGGTTCGCCTTGGAGTCGTCGCCGGTGTTGGCAATCTGCTCGACCCGGTCCTTGTTGCGCCGGTCGAGCGGCTTTGGCTGCTTGGTGTAGGGCTCGCCGGCTTGCGGACACTCCGTGAGCCCGGTGCCGTAGTTCTGATCTCTGAAGTCATAGATACCCGATGGCGGGGGTCCCTTCTCGTCTGACGTTTGCTTGGGACCCGAAACCTGCCCTGCTGCCGTCCCACCGCCCAACAGTGCCACCGGAGCCATGACGGCTACTGCTGCCAAAATTGCGAAGAACCTTCTCAAAGGCCAGCCCCCCCCGCCTTTGCGCCCGGCCCGCGCCGAGCGCGCCTAATTGCGGACTATACGACTTCGATCGCCGCGACGCCCGGCCCAGATCCCGGACGCACGAAGGGGCGACTCGGGCGCCTCTTCTCTAGCTCGGTCCGGGTCTACGGCCCGGAGGAGATGATCTCCACCAGCGAGCCCACATCGTCCTCATCGACGTTCTTCGCGACGTCGGCCTGGCTCACGATCCCGACCAGGTCGTGGCCGTCGATCACCGGCAGCCGGCGCACCTGGTGACTGGCCATGGTGCTGATCAGCTCGCTGATGGAGTCGTCGGCGCCGATGGTCACCGGCTTGCCCTCGCCGAGCTCGCCGGCGCGGGTGGAGGCCGGGTCCTTGCCCTGGGCGAGCACCTTCACGACGATGTCTCGGTCGGTCAGCATGCCCTTCAGACGGTTGTCCTCTCCGCAGATCGGCATGGACCCGATGTTCATCTCGGCGAGCTTCCTGGCCGCGTCGAGGACCGTCTCGTTCTCACCAATGCACTCCGGGCTGCCCGTCATGATCTCGCGAGCCGTTTTCGGCACGTCACCCTCCTTACGTAGTTGGTCTTGACCTGGCTAACTTACCCGAGCCGTCTGGAGCCCGGAAGGTCAGCTCTTGGCGTCCGCCCAGTTGAGCCCCGAGGAAACGTCCACGACGAGCGGCACCTTCATCTCGGCCACTCCGGTCATCTCTTTTCTGACGAGTTGCGTGGCGGCCTCGAGCTCGGCGTGTGGCACTTCGAACACGAGCTCGTCGTGGACCGTGAGGATCATCTTGGTATCGAGCCCCTCCTCCTCGAGGGCCTGGTCGACCCCGATCATGGCAAGCTTCATGATGTCGGCCGCGGACCCCTGGATCGGCGCATTCAACGCCTGGCGCTCGCCGATGGAACGCACGCGCGGGTTGCCGCTTCCGAGCTCGGGCAGGTAGCGGCGGCGTCCGAACATCGTCGTGGTGAAACCGTCCGCATAGGCCTGCTTGACCACCTCCTCGAGCCACCTCTTGACGCCGCCGAAACGTTCGAAGTAGCGGTCCATCACTGACTGGGCCTCCGCGACCGGCACGTTGAGGCGCTCGGCTAGCCCGGGCGCACCCATTCCGTAGGCGAGCCCGTAGTTCACCATCTTGGCGACCGAGCGGTGCTTGGTTCGAAGCTCGGACCGGTCGATGCCGTAGACGTGAGAGGCCGTCGCGGCGTGCACGTCCTCGCCCGTCGTGAAGACCTCGAGCAGCAAGGGATCCTCGGACAAGTGGGCCATCACCCGCAGCTCGATCTGGGAGTAGTCGACCGACAGGATGACGTGGCCCTCTTCCGCAACGAACGCTCGCCTGATCTGGGCGCCCAGCTCTGTGCGGATCGGAATGTTCATGAGGTTGGGGTTGGTGCTGGACAACCTCCCGGTCGCCGCGACCGTCTGGTCGAAGGTGGTGTGCAGCCGTCCGTCGTTCGGATCGACCAGCGGCGGCAGCGCGTCGACGTAGGTGTTCTTGAGCTTGGAGAGCTCTCGGTATTCGAGGAGCTTCGGGACGAAGGGATGCTTGTCGACGAGCTGCTGCAGCGCCCGGGCGTCGGTCGACAGCCCGCTCTTGGTTCGGCGCGTCGTCTTGAGGCCCAGCCTGTCGTAGAGCAGCACCCTTAGCTGGGTCGGCGAGCCGAGATTGATCCTCTCCCCTGCGAGCTCGTAGCACTCGGTCTCGAGGGCGCCGATGCGTTTGTCGAGGTCGCGCGCCATCTCGGCCAGATAGTCGAGATCGACCTTGACCCCGACCTGCTCGAGGCGGGCGAGCACCGGGATCAGCGGGTGCTCGATGTCCCTGTAGAGCTCGTACATGCCGAGCCGTTCGAGCTCGGGCTGCACCGCGTCGGCAAGCTGGGCGACGGCGAGCGCCCTGAGGCTTGCCTGCTCGGCATCGGCCTCGATGCTCACTCCCTCCAACTCGAGCGCGCCCTGGCCCCCGTCCTCTTCCTGCTCCAGTGGCTCGACCGCCTTGAGCTCACGGCCGGTGTACTTGCGCGCCACCTCTTCGAGGCCGTAGCCGGGAGCGCCCGGGTCGAGGAGATAAGCGCCGACGTGCGTGTCGAGCCTCAGCCCGTCCAAGTGCGCCCCAATCGCGGCGAGCGAGATGATGACGCCGCGCGCGCCGTGAGCGGTGACCGTGATGTGGGGGTCCGCCAGCACCGGGCCGAGAACCCGCTCGAGCTCGGGGCCGTCCAGACCTCGGGCGCCGCACGGGACGAACGCGGTCTTTCCGTCGCCCCAGCAAAAGGCGACGGACCGTGGCCCGCCCCTCAGCGACATGGGGATCAGATCGATCGAGAAGTCCCCCGCCGCGGAGAGCTCGTCTGCAAGCTCGCTAAGCGGTCCCGCATCCGAGACGATCCGAAGCTCCAGCTCGAACGCCTCTCCTTCGCCTTCCGCGGCCTCGGGGAGGTCGGACATGAGCCGCTCCAGCAGGGTCCTGAACTCGAGCGATATGAACAGCTCCCTCAGCTTGTCGAGGTCCCAGCCGCCCATCTTCATGTCGTCGAGGTCGACGCCTTCGAGAGGCACCTCAGCGAGGGTCGACAGCTTCTTGTTGAGCGCGACCTGCTCGCCATGGTCGGCGAGGTTCGCCGCGAGCTTGGGCGTCTGCTCCGAAGCGTGCTCCACCACGGCCTCCGCGCTCCCGTACTTCTGGATCAGCTTGGCGGCGGTCTTGGTCCCCACGCCGGGCACGCCCGGCAAGTTGTCGGAGGTGTCGCCCTCGAGCGCCTTCAAGTCGACGTACTTGGAAGGCGGGATCCCGTAGCGAGCCTCGACCGCCTTCGCGTCCATCTCGATGATGTCGGTTATGCCCCTGCGGTTGTAGAGCACCTTGATCCTGCTGTTGACGCACTGGAAGAAGTCGCGATCGCCCGTGACGATCTTCACGTCGAGATCGCGGTCCTCCGAGTAGTGGGCGAGATAGGCGATCAGGTCGTCTGCTTCGTGGCCGGGAAGCTCGAAGATGGGAATGGCCATCGTCTTCAGGACCTCGCGGATGAGGGGGAGCTGGGGAGCGAAGGTGCTGGGCGCTTCCGTGCGGGTCGCCTTGTAGTCGGCGTACTCGGTCGTGCGTTCCAGCGGGGCGCCGAGATCGAAGCAACACGCGATGTAATCCGGGCGCTGCTCCTGCAGGAGCTTGATGAGCATCGAGGTGAACCCGAACACCGCGTTGGTATGGGTGCCGTCGGTCGTCTGGAGGTCCTCGGGAAGTGCGTAAAAGGCTCTGAAGGCCAGCGACATCCCGTCGAGCAGCAGGATCTTTTCGCGCTTAACGGCCTTGACGGAGGGCATTGCAGGGAGCCTAATCGGAGAAGGACCAGCCAACGAGACCCCGTAACGCCCGGCCCCTTACAATCCGAGCATGGCGACTTCTCCTCCCGACCTCCGGGCTCTGAATCCGGCGTCCAAGGAGTACCTCGAGGCTGTGTTCGAGCTCGAAGAGGAGGGCCAGCGGATCCTGCAGGCAAGGATCGGGGAACGGCTGGGGCTGGCCCCCGCGACCGTCTCAGAAGGGATCAAGCGACTGGTCGCCGAGGGCTACGTCACGATCGAGGGGGCCCGCGACATCGTGCTGACGGAGCTAGGCAGGGCCATCGCCGAGACGCTCGTAAGAAGGCACCGTCTGGCGGAGCGCATGCTGGTCGACATCCTCGGCATCCCCTGGCACCTGTGTCACGAGCAGGCCGAGGACTGGGAGAAGGTCATGACTCCCGAGGTCGAGCAGTCGATCCTCGACAAGCTCGAAGGTGAGCCCACCTGTCCACACGGCAACCCCATCCCAGGAACCAAATCCGCCATCCCGTGGTCCGACTTGAAGCCGGTGTCGGCCATGGGGGCCGGCCAGAGCGGGCGTCTCACACGGCTGCTCGAGGATGTCGAGCTGGACCACGACGTGCTGGAGTACCTCGAGCTCCACAAGCTCATGCCGCAATGCCACCTAACCGTCGTCGACGTCGCCCCGGACGGGACCCGCACCCTCGAGGTCGATGGAACCACCGTGGCTCTTGGCCAGGCCCTGCAGGACAACCTCTGGGTCCTCGATGACGCGGTCGGATAGCCCCGCCGGCCTTTCGCAACTGATCGCCAGGGGTCTGCGCAAGCGGTGTCCCATCTGCGGGATCGGCCGGGTGTTCCGGTCTTGGTTCAAGATGCGCGACGCCTGCCCCCACTGCGCCTACTCGTTCAGCCGGGAGGACGGTTACTGGGTCGGCGCTCTCATCGTCAACATCGCAGTTGCGGAGGTTTGGTTCGCACTGTTGTTCGCGGCCGTTGTGCTCGCCACCATGCCGGACGTCGCGTGGCAGCCGCTCCTCGTGGTGGGGGTCGTAACGAACGGCCTGCTGCCCGCGCTGTTCTATCCCTACTCGAAGACACTGTGGATGGCCGTGCACCTCTACTTTGTCCCGAGCGCACGCTCGGAGCTCAGCTAAGCAGCTAGGCGCCGGCGCGGCCCCCGAGCTCGCGGTCGATGAGGAACAGCGCATCGCCCTTGCCGCCGACCATCTTGAGCTGCTCCACGATGTGCCCAACCGTCTTCTCCTCCTCGACCTGCTCGGTTGCGAACCAGTCGAGCCATGCCTGGGACGCAAAGTCCTTCTCTTTGGCTACGAGGTCGTAGAGCTTGTTGATGGAGCCGGTCACGGAGCGCTCGTGGTCGAGGGCCTTTTCGAACACCGCGAGCACCGACGAGTAGTCGGTCGGCGGCGCGTTCAGCTGCCTCAGTCGCACGCGCGCGCCTCGGTCGGTGATGAAGTTGTAGAAGCGCATGGCATGGCCGTATTCCTCTTCGGCTTGAGCTCTTAGCCACTGCGCGCTTCCGGGAAGGCTGATGGACTCGCAATAGGAAGACATCCCTAGATAGACGTACGCGCTCTGCAGCTCGATTGCAAGCTGCTCGTTCATCGTCTCTTCTACTTTCTTGGTAAGCATTGCTTCCTCCTCATCGGCGTTGTGCTTTCTAGGTTAGCGAGGTAAGGGTCTCTCGTTTGGCTTGCGGGCCGAACCCATTCGGTTAGGTAGGCCGCAGTAATGTGCGCGGATTCCCGGACGCCCGGCGGATCAGGGCTCGAGCATCTCTGTCAGCTCGTCCACTGCCGCAGATACCTCGGCGGGCTCGGCACGCTGCTGGACCATGCCCTCGAGCTCGTTGTAGGCACCGTCTATGGCGTCGGCCCTGTCGGAGTCGAACGCTGCTACAGCTGCCCGCACCTCCTCATAGCTGGAGCGGCTGCGGGCCAGTGCGTCGCGCGCGCCGGAATACTCGGCCTCGCTAACCACGCGTCCCGCGTCTACCGACTCCTCGTACTCGACCTCGACGACCTCGAGCACACCGGCGGCTCTCGACATCGCGGTCTTCACCTCGGCGACCGCGTCTACGGGATCGGGCTCTTGCCGTCCCAGGCTCAAGCCCACGCCGGTCCCGATTACCAAACCCAGAATGAGCGCGCCGACAAGCGCGGGCCAGCGTGGCTTGGGACGCCGGTAGATCGCCATTGCGAGACGTCAGTCTCTCGTCAACAGGGCAACAACGGGGTCGGCGGGCGCGAGCGAGCACTCGGCCCCCACGGCCTCGAGGACGTCATCTGCGCTCGAGCACAGCGTGAGATCGATGAGTCGCGAGCCGCGCAGCAACCGCACTGCCGGGGCGACTGCAAGGGGCCCGATGTGGCGCGTCATGGCAGGAATCGCAGAGGCAAGCTTGTCGGCAAGCTGGAGCCCGGGAAGGACGATCACTTCACCGTGACTCTTGACCGCGATGGACCCCTGCCGGTCCACCACGGCAAAGGAAACCCCATGGCCCTTTCCGTTCGAAGAAGCCGCCGTAAACACCGCGTAGTGAGAGCTAGACCCGGCGAGCGAGACATTTGCTTGCAACGCCTCTGTGGCAAGCAGCTTCAGCGATTCCAGATCGAGCGGTTCATCGGCTGCCCAGGCGGTGCCATCGAGGACGGCGGAGCCCGTTGCAACGATTCGAAGAGCATGCCGCTCGGGCACTGCGACGCTCTCGACTTGCAAGGTGCCTGGCGCGGCACCGCCTTCCAGTGCGGCTCGTTCCGCCTCTTCGTGAAGCCGCGCCACTGCTGTGGGGTCATCTCTCGGCATGGCCCTTTCCATCTCGACCCGCACCAAGGAAAGCGCGTCCCCGACAGAGGAAATGACCTCGGCGTCCTTCGGTATGCGCCACTCGAGGCGGAGGGTGCGCGCCAGCGCGGGGACCAAGGCGCCGGCGCCACCTCCAAGCCCGATGATGGCCGGCCTTTCGAGACGTTGCTGCGCCATCGCCTCGGCTGTCGCGTCGGCTATCTTGCGCGCGGCCCGATCGAGGATGCCTCGAGCAACGACACGCCAGTCACAGCCCATGAACCGGGCAAGCAGCTCGAAGCCGACTCGGGCCGCCTCGGCGTTACCGCGCGCGTACGACCCCTCTGGGACGTCGCCCAGCGCGTTGGCCGCGCAGGTTGGCGTGAGGGCGAACCGTGCGCCGCCCGGGGCTTCAAGAACGACGTAGTCGGCGGGGTCCCCGGGAAGTGGAGACTCGAGGCGAACCTCAGCGCCCTTTAACTCCGCGGGTGAAGCGAACGAGCAGTACCGGAGTCCTGCGATGTGGGCAGAGCGTGGCCCGACGTCCTCGATCCTGAACCGGCCGAGCTTGCGCACCAAACGCAGGAGGCTGCCCCCCGCCACTCCGACCACCCTCACGTCGATGCTTCGCACACAGGTGACGTGGTCCAGCACCCTGATGTAAGCGAGCACCGGTCGCCCGTTCTTCACCAAGCTGACGTTGGTGCTGGTGCCGCCGACCTCAACCACTACCCCGTCGGCCAGTGCGCCGCAACG
>JAUJNI010000001.1:1004409-1034110 GCA_030446465.1 Actinomycetota bacterium | reverse complement strand
GCGCAGGCCGGGACCCCTAGCTCCGAGGCGACCTCCAGCGCCACCCTCTCACCGTGCATGTCGTCCACGCCGAACGCCTCGGAAACGCACACGACGTCGGCGCCGCGCTCGAGAAGATCCATCAGCGCCATACGCACCGCAACGCGCGATAGCCCTCGAGTTGCGTCGACGAATCCGTGGACCGTCCTTAGCTTGCGCCCGGGCGCCAGCTCTATGGCCCCGACCTGGGTCCTGCGCCGCGCCTTCTTCAGGTCGGGCCGCTTTCCGATCCCAAGGACGCCGACGGTTGCGGTGTCACCCTCGAGCAGCGCATTGACTGCCTGTGTCGTCGAGTGAGCAACCAGCTGGACCGGGCCGAGCCCCCCGGAGGAGACCTCGCGGGTGACCTCGGCGACGGCGTGAAGCACTCCCTCCGTCACGCCGCTGCCGTTGTGAGTGGTGGGCACGACGGCTCGGGCGACTACCTGCGCGGTCGAGGGGTCGCAGGCCACTGCCTTGGTGAAGGTGCCACCGACGTCGACGCCGATCCTCACCGTCATGGTGACTAGTTGGTCGCAGCGCCGCTCGGCGCGGCCGTGGCTTCCGCAGCCCGCCGCTCTCGCCGCGGCATGACGAAGAAGGTCCACAGCGCGCCGGCCACATAGATGAGAGCCAGCACTAGCTGAGCGGCGATGGTCTCCCGAGTCGGGTGCCAGCCGGTCAGCTCGGCGAGGAAGATGGGAAGGCGAGGAAGGCTCTCGAGGAAGGTCACCGGTATCACCGCGGCCCCCTGAAGGCCCCTTACGGCATTGCCCACGAACGCAACAGAAAGCACCATGACCATGACGACCGCAGTGCCGAGAAAGGCCTTGATGGGAACCTTGCGACCGGCCGAGAAGATGGCGTATCCGATTGCTGCGAGCAGCGCGGCCCCGAGCGCAGTGCCCGCCGCCACCCAGGTCCCCAGGCCCTCGGCGAAGGAGACGAGAGCCTGGTAGAAGAGCACGGTTTCGAAGCCCTCGCGGTAGACGGCGGTGAACCCGACCCCGGCCAAAGCAAGAGCAGACCCCGTCGTCGTAGCGGTCCACACCTTGGCCTTGACAAACTCCATCCAGCGCCGGTGCTCCAAACGGGTGATCAGCCAGAAGGAGACGTAGAACAGCACTGCGACTGCCAGGATCGCGGTGCCCGCCTCGAGCAGCTCACGCTGGACCGGTGCGATGTCGATTAGGGCGCGGGCCGCGACGAAGGTGATGAGGGTCAGGGCGCCGGCGGCCGCCACCCCTTGAGCACTGCTCCCTTGTAGTGACCGTTACGGCTAGCCTCGAGATAGCCGAGGAGGGCCGCCACCACCAGAACCGCCTCGAGGCCCTCCCGGAAGATGATGATGAAGGCGTACCCCGCGGCGAGAAGCGGTGCCGCAAGCCCCGGCTCCGCCAGGATGCGCTCGACGCTGTCCAGGCCGCTGCGCAGCTCGGTGGCGGTCGCTTCAATGTCGCCCTCGGAGAACCCCGCCTCGATCTGGTTGCGCAGAGCTGCGAAGTCCTCCTCCAGGGTCAGCGTGAGCTCTTCGTCCCTGACCCGCAACGGGATCTCGACGAACTCGAAGTGATCGAGATAGGCGTTGCGAGCAGCGGTGTAGGCCTCCTCTGCCTTGCCGGCCTCGTAAAGCTCAACGCTTCGGTCGATGAGCGCGCGGGCTTTGTCGAGCTCCGCTATCCCCTCTTTGGGCGACACTTCCTGGGCGTGTGCCGGGGACGGCACCAGTGCGAGCGTGCCTGCGAGAAGCAGCGCGGCCGCAAGCCGCTTTGGCATCAGCCCTCCTCCTCCTCGATGGCCTCGACCGCCTCGGCGAGGAGGACCCTGGCCCTCTGCACCATCGCCTCGATGTCCTCGGGCCGTGCGCCCTCCTGGATCTGGCGCCGCAGCTCGGCTCCGAGCAGCGGTTCTAGCTCGGCATTGACATCGGGGGCCAGCTCGATGACCTCGGCCTCTATCACCTCGTAGTTCTCGAGATAGGCCTCGGCAACGAGCTCGGCCGCCTCCTCGGTCTCTCCTGCCTCGTAGGCCTCGACGACCTCGTCGAGCAGCTCCTCGATCTCCGCCGCGATCGCCTCGGGGTCGGCTTCCTCGAGCGGTTCCGCGTCGACGGTCTCCTCGAGCTCGTGATCGATCAGCTCGGCTGCAGATTCCACGTCGAGGGCGGGAGCGAGCTGCTCGGGGGGCTCGGGAGAGGGAAATGCCTCGTCCAGCACCTCGAAGGCTTCGTCGATCTCTTCGGCTTCCTCGGTCGACGCACTGCTTACTTCGGAGGCGATGTCCTCGTAGAGGCGCCGGGCCTCGGTCACGAACCCGTAGCCGTCCTGGTACTCGACCAGGAGCCTGACCTCGGAGCCGTCGCCAACCGCCTCCTCGTACTCGTGGGCGGCGGTCCCGAGCAACGCCGCGACGACCGACCCGCGGAACGCCGGCGTCCCCGCGTCGTCCCCGGCCACCTGGGCCAGGGCATCCTGAGTGAGGTTCGCAACCTCTTGGAACTTGGTTGCCACCTCGCCGGCGGGGGCCTCTTGCTTCACGGCAGCAAGGGCCTCTTCAAGAGCAGAACCGAGCAGCTCTCCGACGTCTGAGTCGGTCTCTCCGAGCTCACTCCTCACCGAGTCGAAGATCTCCACTAGGGGGTGGCCCGCATGGGTGGTCGCGGCCTCGAGGTCTCCCGCTTCGTACAGTTCGAAAGCGACCGCGTGGTGCCCCCTGATCTGGGCGAGGGCCTCCCCGAACCGTATGATCTCGGGGTCGAGCCCGCCTTCCTGGGTCGCGCCGTTCTCGCCTGAGGCCGCGGGACCGGGCCCATCGTCCGGTTGGCCGCAGGCCCCGGCAAGCAGGAGCAGAGCGATCAGAAGGGGAAGCGCCCTCCGCATCGATCCCTCGCTTTCTTCGGTAGACCGAACCTTTTTGATTAGGACTAGCTGAGGTTAGGCGACCCTAAGCTGGTCGGTCAAGCCCTATTTCGGGATTCCGCTGCAAGGGCGTGGGCTCGCAGGAAGACGGCGTCGAGCATCCCCTCGGTGAGCTTTCCGGTGAAGGTGTTCTGCTGGCTGGGGTGGTAGGAGCCAACCAGCGTGTAGCGCCCGAGGTCGACCTCGGCGAGGTGGCCGAACCTCGGCTTGGGTCGCGGTCGTGCTCCCCCGGCGAGCTCGTGAGCCCTTAGAAAGCCGCCCCAGGCGAAGCCGCCGAGCGCCACTACGACCCTCAGCCGCTCCAGCGCTTGGAGCTCGCGCGCGAGGTACGGCAGGCAGGTGTCACGCTCTTCGAGGGTTGGCTTGTTCGCAGGAGGCGCGCACCTGACCCCGGCCGCGACGTAGACCCCCATCAAGCGAAGACCGTCATGCCGGTGCACCGAGGTTGGTTGATTGACCCAGCCGCAGCGATAGAGGGAGCCGAATAGCCAGTCGCCCGATCGGTCCCCGGTGAAGATCCGTCCGGTCCGGTTGCCCCCGTGGGCCGCCGGCGCCAGACCGACGATCAACAGAGTCGCCGCCGGATCCCCGAAGCTCGGGACCGGCCTGCCCCAGTAGGTCTCGCCCGCGAACGACGCCCGCTTGTCCCGGGCTACCTTCTCGCGCCACGCCACCAGCCTCGGACATGCGGTGCAGGCCACGACCTCGGAGTTGATGACCTCGAGGGCGTCCTGTGCGCCGTCACTGGGTAGCGCTGCGGGCGGCGGCGCGCCTACCGAACGGCGTGGGTGCGCTGTCACTCTCGGCATCGCCTCGTCGCCTCGTCGCTGCGGCGGCGGCATACCCTCGCTCCGGCACCCCGTTTTGTCAGCGCTCCGCTCGGGCACGCCGCCCCCTCCGCTCTCCGCCGGATCATGCTGGGAGGGTGACGCCGATGGCTCTCAGGCGCTTGGACAAGCCATTCATGGCAAAGGCACTCAGGTCCTCAGGGCCGTAGGGCAGCGCCTCGAAGTAGCTCAGATCTTTGTTCGGGGGGTCGATGACCGACATGCCAATCGGCACGAACTTCGTGAGGGCCTCTTCGATGACTCGCGCACAGCGGGCGTCGTTTGTCACCATCTCCTTCAGGAAGCGGATTGCGAAGGCGACGTGGCGGGACTCGTCGCGAGCAATCGCGGTCAAACCCTGCCTGAAGCCGGGTAGCAAGCGTTCGCGGCGCGCGTGGTTCAACAGGAAGCGCTGTCCCGTCAGGGCGATCGTCGCCTCGACCACAATGTGATAGAGAACGATGCCCTCGACTAGGGCGTCCGGGTCATCTAGCCTCCGGATCCTTTCCGTCACCTCGGGGAGCATCTCTAGCAACAGAATGCGATAGCCGGAGCTCACCCCGCCCCCTCCCGCCTCACGGTGCGAGTCCATCTCGGTCCCCTCGTCGAGCACTTCGTCGTAGAAGCGGTCGAAGAACACCGTGTGCCGCGCTTCGTCGGCAAGCTGTGTGGTGAGAAAGACCTGCTGCTCCTCCGTGGGGGCCGCGTCGACGAAGGGAACCAACGCGTTCGTCATCTGGTCCCCGACGTAGAAGGACGAGAGAGCCCACTGAAACGGCTTGCGCATGGGCCGTGAGAAGTCCTCGAGCCACTGACGCCGGTCCTCGGTGAAGTCGATGGTGCCGGACTCCCATTGCTGACGCTCCCACCGGTAATAGAGCTGCCGGTATCCGTGGAGCGGCTGGTCGATGAGGGCGATGACGTTGTCGACCGGCAGGTCGGCGAGGTCGTGCAGGGACGCGCGCGCGGCCTCGTCGAGTTGTTGAGAGGAGACCTCTAAATCGGTGTCCACCCACACCACCTCATATCAGAGGACGTGGGAGAGAAACTCTTTGGTGCGCTCGTCCGTGGGGTTGGAGAAGATGGACTTCGGCTGGCCGTCTTCGAGCACCTTGCCGTCGTCCATGAACAACAGCCGGGTACCGACCTCGCGCGCGAAGCCCATCTCGTGGGTGACCACGACCATCGTCATCCCTTCGTCCGCCAGGCGCTTCATGGTGTCGAGGACCTCTTTGACGAGCTCCGGGTCGAGGGCCGAGGTGACCTCGTCGAACAACATGAGCTTCGGCCGCATTGCAAGAGCACGCGCGATGGCAACGCGCTGCTGCTGGCCCCCCGACAGCTGGGAGGGATAAGCGTCTGCCTTCTCTCTTAGCCCCACGTGCTCGAGCTGCTCGAGTGCCCTTTCTCTTGCCTCCCCATCCGACAGCTTCAGGACCTTCCGGAGAGCCACTGTGATGTTCCCCATAGCCGTCTTGTGCGGGAAGAGGTTGAAGGATTGGAACACAAGGCCGATCTGGGTTCGCATCTTGTTGAGGTCCGTTCGAATGTCGGTGAGGTTGGTTCCGTTGAACCACACGCGCCCCTGGGTCGGCTCCTCCAGCAGGTTGATCGTCCGCAGCAGAGTCGACTTGCCGGACCCGGAGGGCCCGATCACGACGACAACCTGCTCCGGTTTAACCGCGAGATCAATGCCCTTGAGGACGAGGTTGTCCCCGAAGCACTTGTGGATGTTCTCGAGCCGGACCAGGGATCCATCTTGGTTCATGCGCCGATACCGACCAGACCGCTACGAAGTTTTCGCTCGAGTGCCGACACCGCGCGGATCAGCGGCAAGGTCACCAACAGGTACCCCACGGTCGCTACCAGGAAGGGAGTCGAGTTGAACGTTTCTGCGTAAGCGTCCCTGCCCCAGGCCAACAGCTCTCGTTGTACGAAGGACAGCCCCAAGAAGGCAACCAGAGATGTGTCTTTGATCAAGATGACGAACTCGTTGGTCAACGGCGGTATGACTCGCCTGACCGCCTGCGGAACGACGACGTACCTCATGGCCTGGAGATAGGACATCCCGAGGGATCGAGACGCTTCCATCTGGCCCCGCTCCAGTGACTGGATGCCCGCCCTGAAGATCTCGGCCGTGTACGCGCCTGCGTTGAGCCCGAGAATGACGGTTGCCGTGGCGAACACGCTGACCTCACGGAACCCCAATCCCGTGACGATGCCCAAGTAGCCGATCAACAGTTGGACCAGCAGAGGCGTCCCCCTCATGAAGTTGATGTAGGCGCGCGCCGGTGCTCTCACGGCGACCCGATTGGACAACACCAACATCGCCAAGAACAGCCCCAGCACCATCCCAAGAGCCTGAGCCAGGAACGCCATCACGATTGTGTTCTTTGCAGCGTTCAGGAACTGGTCCACGAAGGGACCAAGCACGTCAAAGCTGAAGAACAGTCTCACGAAGATGTCGAACTTCTCTCCGCTTCTGAACCAGAGAAGCAAGAGCGCGAACAGCACCGCCTGGAGACCCAGGGCTGCCCCGGAAACCGACGCCTCTCGGGCAGCCTTCGTCGGCATCCGCTTGTAGAGCAGAAAACCGGAACCGATGGCGGCTACCCCAAGCGCAATCGCGGTGTACAAGATGGCGCCCTCCGATTGACTGGTGAGCGTCTCGACCAGTTCCGTCGATGGGGTAAGCCCCTCGAGCGCGAGGAAGACGAGAGTGCCGAGTATCCCGATGGCGAGTGCGGCGCCTCCCGCTGCGAGAATGACCAGCGAGAGCGGCGTGCACTCTCTCAACCAGTCCCGCAGGCGCTCCAGGCGTGCAGTCACGGTCTCACCCCTGAGCCCGGTGCGTCCGCTCCTCGTTGGCAGGCCGGCAAGCCGCTAGCCGTTCGCGGCGACGTTTCCGCCCGGCGGCAGGTCGGGGTACTTGTTGTAGATCTCCTCGTAGGTGCCGTCCTCGATCATGTCGGCAAGCGCCTGGTTGATCGCCTCCAGCAGCGGCTCATTGGAGGGATCGACGGCGATACCGAAGGCCTCCCCCGTATCGATCGTGTCGACGAGCTCGAGGTCGGGCCGATCCGCCACCTCGGCGAGGGCGGTGGGCTCATCGTGAACGGCTGCGTCGACCTGGCCTGCTTCGAGGGCAGTAAAGACGTCGGGTCCTTCGGGGAAGGACCGAATCTCGACTCCTTCCGGAACGTTCTCCTCGGCGTACGCCTTGCCGGTCGTGCCGCCCTGAACCGCCACGACGTCACCTTCCGCCAGGTCCTCGAGGGTGGCGACGTCCGAGCCTTCCTTTGCGTTGATGGTGAGGGACTGCTGCGAGTTGTAATAGGGGTCGGAGAAGTTGACCTCTTTCTCGCGTTCGGGAGTGATCGTGGACGCCGCGACCACCACGTCGAACCGGCCCCCGGCCAGCTGGCTGAAGATCGTGTCGAACGACGTGTCGACGATGTTGTCGTCGGTGACCTCGAGGTCGAGCCGAGTGGCGATCTCCTTGATGAGGTCGATGTCGAGGCCCGTTAGCTGGCCGCCCTCGCGATACTCGAAAGGCGGGTAAGGAATGTCGGATCCGACGGTAAGGACGCCTTCCTCGAGCGTCGTGAACTCGGCACCCTCCGTCGCAGCGCCACCACCCGGGGACTCGCCGCCCCCTCCGGCCGGGGTGGTCTCCTCATCTGGATCACCGCACGCGGCGGCCACCAGCATCACGCAAAACACCACAGCGAACAGCTTCCACAAACGGGTCCTCATCGGGCTTTCCTTCCCCCTCATTCGTGTCCCAGGACACAAGTCTTGTGCTGGGACTAAACCTATTCCTCTCCGAGGTAGGCCTTGCGCACCTCATCGTTGCCGAGCAGCTTCTCGGCCCGGTCCTCGAGGACTATCTCGCCGGTTTCGATGACGTAGCCGCGCTTGGCGGCCCCCAGGGCCATCTGTGCGTTCTGCTCGATCAGCAGCACGGGGATGCCCTCGGAGTTCACCTGGGCGATGACGTCGAAAACCGTCTCCACGACCTGGGGGGCGAGGCCCATGGAGGGCTCGTCCAGCATCAGCAGCTTCGGCTTCGCCATCAGCGCCCGGCCGATCGCCAGCATCTGCTGCTCGCCGCCCGACAGCGTCCCGCCGGCTTGCTTGCGCCTCTCTTTGAGGACCGGGAAGAGCTCGTAGACGCGCTCCACCTCTTCGCCCAAGCCCTTGCGATCCCCCTTGTCCCGGATGAACGCCCCCATCTCGAGGTTCTCGTAGACCGACATGGAGGGAAAGATGTGGCGCCCCTCAGGAACCTGCACGATTCCCCTCCCGACGACCTCATGGCTGGGCACGCCTGTGATGTCCTCGCCCTGGAAGAGAACCTGGCCTTCGGCGGGGGCATGGATCATGGAGATGGCGCGGAGCGTGGTCGTCTTTCCGGCGCCGTTCCCGCCGATCAAGGTCACGACCTCGCCCTCGTTCACCTTCATGTCGATGCCCTTTACCGCCTCGATGACCCCGTAGCGAACCTTTACGCCCTTGAGCTCGAGAAGCGGGGTGGCAGCCATCAGGTGCGGTCCATGGTGCCGCTCGGCGCGGTCTTTCCGTCTGTGCTGGTGGCGGCGGCGCCTCCTGCCCCCGACCCGAGGTAGGCCTCGACGACCTTGGGGTCCTTTTGCACCGCTTCTGGCTTGCCTTCGGCGATCTTCTCGCCGTGATCTAGCACGGCGACGCGATCGGAGAGCCCCATCACCACCTTCATGTCGTGCTCGATCAACAGGATCGTCACTCCCTGATCGCGGATCTTGCGCACCAGCTCTCGCAGCCCGTTCTTCTCGACGGGGTTCATCCCAGCCGCGGGCTCGTCCAGCAACAACAACTTGGGTCCGGTCCCGAGAGCGCGAGCGATCTCGAGCCTTCTCTGGTCCCCGTAGGAGAGGTTCCTGGCGAGCTCGTTGCCGAACCGTTCGATGCCGCAGAAGTTGAGGAGCTCGAGGCTCTTCTTCTCGGTCGCCTCCTGCTCCTTGCGATTCGAGGGGGTCTTGAATACCGACGCCAGCAAGCCGGACTTCCCGCGTGCATCGGCCCCGATCATGACATTCTCGAACACCGACATGTTGGGAAAGAGACGGATCTGCTGGAAGGTCCTGCACACCCCCGCGGCGGTGATGTCGTGGGGCTTGCGACCGACCATCGACTGTCCCAACAGCTTGATGGCGCCGCGCGTCGGCGGATAAAGACCCGTGATGGCGTTGAAGAAAGTCGTCTTGCCGGCGCCGTTCGGTCCGATCAAGCCGAAGATCTCGCCCTCGTCAATGTAGAGAGAGACGTCGTTGACCGCGGTGAGGCCCCCAAATTGCTTGGTGACGTTCTCGGCCTCGAGAATCTTGGCCACCGCTATTCCACCAGCACCGGCGTAACGGACTCCTCTGCGATGTCCGCCCCACCGCCGCCGAGCTCGGCTCGCCTGCGGGTCGACGAGATAAATCCGCCCGGACGGAAGATCATGAGAAGCACAAGCAGCAGACCGAAGATGGCGATACGCCCAGTCTGGACGTCGAAGCCGAGGATCTCGTTCGTGCCCAGCTCCCGCAGCATCTCTGGGAGGCCGAATACGATGGCCGCGCCCACTAGGGCCCCTAGCGAGCTGCCGATGCCGCCGATCACGACGGCACAGAGGACGAGGATCGAGGACAGAAGCGGGAACGTGTTGGGGTTGATGAAGCCGACCTTCGTGGCCAACGCCCATCCGGCGAGCCCCGAAGTAGACGCGCCAATGGCGAAGGCGTACAGCTTCATCTTCACCACGGGGATGCCCATGGACGCTGCGGCCACCTCGTCCTCGCGAATCGCTTCCCACGAGCGTCCTATGCGCGAGTCCTGCAACCGGCTGATCATGAACAGCGCCAGCACGATGAACACGACGAGCACGAACCAGTACAGCTCGGGGTTGAGGGGGCCGAAGTCGACGGTGATGCTCGTGCCCGGAATCGTGAAGTCGGGGGCCGGGATAGCGAAGATGCCCCGGGAGCCGTTGACGACCCCGAGGTTCTTAGCGGTCTGGCGGGTGATCTCGTGGAATCCAAGGGTCACGATGGCGAGATAGTCGCCGCGTAGTCGCAGCGTCGGCGTGCCCAGGATGATGCCGGTGATCATTGCGATCGCAACGGCCAGCGGCAGCACGAACCAGGCGTCGAGGATCAGGGGATGCACCGGGGCGCTGGACTCGGTCATCAGGCCGACCGTGTAGGCCCCGATCATGAAGAACGCGACGTAGCCGAGGTCGAGGAGGCCGGCCAAGCCCACCACCACGTTGAGACCGAGGGCAGCAAGGGCGAAAAAGCCGGTCCTCACCAGCACCTCGTCCTTGGAGGGACCAAGAGGCAGGGCGATGGACGCAAGCAACGCCCCCGCGATCAGGTATCGAAGAAACCCCAGGGAGGCCCACAGGCCAAACATTTGGTTGACGACCGAACGAACCCCGTCCGGCAGACGCCTGGACAGACCAGGTAAGAAGTCCTCCAGCGTGGACGCCTTCTTTTGCCGAGTCCGCATGCGATCTACGAATGTCGATGCGCTCATCTAGCCGACAGCCCCTCTCCCAGAATCCCAGTCGGACGAAATATAAGCACCAAAACGAGCACAGAGAAAGCGATTGGGTTCTTCCACTCGGCACCGATGCACAGCGTGCTGAGGTTTTCCACGAGCCCCAGCGTCACGCCGCCCAGCAACGCTCCGCGGACGTTGCCGATGCCACCCAGCACAGCGGCGGTGAAGGCCTTGATACCCGGGAAGAAACCAAGGTTCCAGGCGACCTTCGAGAAGACCATGCCGTAGAGAAAACCGGCGATACCGCCGAAGAACCCGCCGACGAAGAAGGTGAGAGCGACGACGCGATCGACGTTAACGCCCATGAGGCGGGCGGCGTCGATGTCCTGGGCCACTGCGCGAATGCTGCGTCCGGAACGAGTCTTGTTGACGAAGAAGTCCAGGATGAGGAACAGCGCAACTGCCGTCAGCACCGCCAGCACACGCCTGTTGTTGACCTGCGCCCCGATGATCGTGAGGGCGCTCTCGGTGGCCATGAAGCCGGGGAAGTTGTGCTCTGAAGTGCCGAGAAGGAAATCCTGCTGGAACAGATAGGTGATGAAGAATGACGCGCCGACGGCGGCGATCAGGAAGGACAGCCGCGCCGCGCCCCTACGCCTCAAGGGCCGGTAGGCCAGACGCTCGAGGAGCACGGCGGAGCCGCCCGACGCCAGACCCGAGACCAAAAAGCCGACGGCGATCAGACTCACCAGCACCACCCCGCCGGTCGGTTCGTTGAGCCCGAACCACACGCCGAATAAATAGAAGATCGAGGCGGCCCCGATCATGAAGATCGCATCGTGGGCGAAATTGATCAGCTTGAGGACGCCGTAGACCATCGTGTACCCGAGCGCGATCAGCGCGTAGAGCATGCCCAGGATCAACCCGGTCACGAACAGGTTCGGAAAGGCGCCGGTATTACAGTCCACTGACTAGACCCTTCTCAGGCGACGAAGCAGCAGAGTTTAGCGAAACAGAGGAAAACGCAAGTGGGAGGGACACCCAGTGCGTCCCTCCCACTCGATTGTTCTATCGGCTACTGCCCTGCCAGCTCGCTGACGAGTCCAAGCTGCTCGAACCCGGTCGCACCTTCGGAGCTGGTCTGGTAGGCGAAGATCGAAACCTGCCCCAGCTCACCGGTCTCGTCGAACTCGTAGGTCTTCGACAAGCCCTCGTAGGTGTTGTTCGCGACGTACTCCTGGATGCCGGTGCGGATCTCCTCGATCGGAGTGTCCCCGTCGTAACCACCCTCCTGAAGGGCAGTGGCGACTAACTGGATACCGTCGTAGCCCTCGGTTGCGTAGGTGCCGGGGGGCTCACCCACGGCGCTCTCGAAGTCCTCGGCGAACTGGTTCGCCTCTTCGTTGGTCGACACCGCCGGGTCGTCGCACGGACACAGCACGATGGAACCCTCGGCAGAGGGGTCCTGCGAGAGCTCGGGGGCCTTGGAGCCGTCACCACTGACGTAGACAACGTCGAGGCCCTGCTCCGTGCCCTGCTTCAGGATCTCGCTGAACTCTGGCTGGTACCCACCGAAGAAGATGCCGTCCGGGTCCTCGTTGAGGGCCTTGGACAGCTCGGCCGAGTGGTCGGTCTCCTCGGGGTTGAGGGCGATGACCGTGGCTGCCGAGTCACCGAGCGTCGATGCGACGGTGTCGGCAAGCGGCTTGCCATACTCGGAGTTGTCGTGCATGACGACGATGTTGGACAGTCCCTCGACCTCGGTCATGTAGGTGGCCGCCTCCTCGCCCTGTTGGGCGTCGGTGCCCACGAGGCGGAAGAAGTTGGTCCACCCGTTGGTCGAGAGATCAGGGTTGGTTGCAGAAGGAGTCAGGAAAGGCACACCAGCATCCTCGAAGGTGGGCCCGACCGCTGCCGTCTCACCAGAGAAGTAGGGGCCGACTACTGCGACCAGGTTCTCGCTCTGCACCAGGGTCTGCGCCAGCGGAGGCGCCTGGTCCTCGGCGCCCTGGCTGTCCTGCTCGTTGAGCGTCAGCTCACACGCGAGGTCCATCTGCTCGTTGGCCTGCTCGACGCCGTATCTGATCCCCTCGGCGATGGGTCCACCGACTGTGGCGAGGTCGCCGGAGAGGGCCCCGATGGTCCCGATCTCCCAGGTGCAGCCGCCCCCGCCGCCGCCGGTTGCCGTGTCGCCGTCTTCCTCGCCCCCGCCGCAGGCGGCCGCCACCAGGGCCAGCGCCGCCAGCGAAGCCATCAGAACCGTCGATCTCGATCTCTTCATTCTTCCCCCTTGCTCTGCCCACTGTGCTGCCCCAGAGGACCTTAGGCCCGACTGGAGGCGGTCCCCGACCCCCATTCCAGGGAGGGGAGTCGCTAGTCTAACCAGCCTTGCCCAAAGTTCCAAAGGGTTTCAGCCCTTGACCGGCAAACTATATGACAATTCGAGGCTGGCTACTACAAATGTCGGAGAGCGGGGCGGCGCTTCAGACGCCGTCGAGAAAGTCTCTGGCAACCTCGTGCATCGGGCGTCGATCGTCCATGGCGATCTTCTGGATGTGTCTGAAGGCCGCCGCCTCGGTCATGCCCCGCTCATCCATCAGCCTTCCCTTTGCTCTGTCGAGGAGCTTTCTGGTGTCGAGGCGCCGGCTCACGTCCTCGACCTCGGCCTTCAGCGCAGCGACCTGATCCTGGCGGGCGAGGGCCACCTCTATGGCCGGCATCAGGTCGGACTTCTGAAAGGGCTTGACCAGGTAGCCCATCGCCCCTGCCTCGGCCGCCCTCTGGACCAGATCACGTTGCGAGAAAGCCGTGAGGATGAGAACCGCCGCAACACCCTCGTGAACAATTCGCTCGGCTGCCTCGAGACCGTCCAGACCCGGCATCTTGATGTCCATGATGACCAACTCGGGCCGGGCTTCGCGGGCAAGGCGGATCGCGGCCTCGCCGTCACCGGCCTCGCCGACGACCTCGAAGCCTTCCTCCTCGAGCATCTCCTTCAGGTCGAGGCGGATGATCGCCTCGTCCTCGGCGATGAGCACTCGGCGCGCCGAGGTCTCAGCCACTAGAGGTGGAGCCCAACATGCGATCGAGGAGCCGATCCTGCTCTTGCTGCAACTCGGCGATGGCGATCTCGGCCCGGGCGCGAGCTCGCATGAGATTCTCGTAGTCATCCCGAGCGATGCGGTGCTCCTTGTCGGCGAGAGGTGTCTCCGAGACCAGCATGCGCGTCTTCGCCTCCTCCAGGACGTCCATCTGATAGAGGAGCTGCTCCTCGATGATGCGCAGGTCATCGCGCGCCCTGGAGAGCCGTTCTCGCAACTCGTTGAGGCTTCTCTCAATGCTCATCGGGCGCGAAATTATAGGGGGGGCCGTGGCATTGGATCAGTCTTGCCCTCTGTGCCGGGGGCGGGACTCGAACCCGCACGGGCCGAAGCCCAATGGTGTTTGAGACCATCATGAATACCAATTCCATCACCCCGGCTTGCGACAATTCTAGTCGCATCAATGGCCAACGAGCATGTTTAGGTCTTTGGGCCTATCTCCAGGTCTAGCTTCGCAACATCCGCCGCACGGGAGATGGCGATGGTCTTCCAAGAGGACTTCCGCCAGTGAACACCGTAGACGTCGCAAGCTCTACAGAAAATGTCCCTGATCCCATCTGAGTGGTTGGTGAACATGTAATAGGGATAGCCCTTGCCGCTTACCCGGTTCAATCCGCGACAACCGTCAGAGTGGATCAGCCCGCGCAGCAGCCGGGCCGGATAGCCATCGACAATCTCTTGCTGCCATGGCACCAGCTCAATCTTTCTCAGATGTTTTCGCCCTTCTCCATGCTGTGGGAAGAGGCAGGGCCAGTGCTTCCAGTAGGAGGTGATTTCCACGCATCCAATCTTGGGAACCCGCCCGATCTTCTGGTCTGAACTCTTTCGAACCTGCGCAATCGCCAGCCCGCACTCCCCTATGATCTCCGGATACTTGAGATCAAGCGTGATCCGGAGCTTGAACACATTCCTCGCTTGTTCCGACAAGCACCCGTCTCCAAGGTAGAGACCGAGCAGGTACGCATACCAACCGTGATCAAGTTCCACATCCCCACAGAGTGGACATGTGGCATCGAACTGCCGTCTGCGATCGACAGCCTTGGCTCCCGGTTCCCCGCCGCGGCGCCAGTCCCTTACCGTGGTCCGCGGGACTCCTGTTTGTCGGCTGATGGCGCAGTCGTTCATTCCAGACGCGACTAGCTCGCGCACTGTGTCGTACTCGTGAAACGGCCGAGTCACTGACTCCTCGCAATCTCGGCCCCGGGAGCGCACTTCGATGCTAGTGGTCACCTGTGACAATTGCCAGCACTTCGACGAAGATGCGGGCATGAGATCTTTTCTTTACAAGTTCGCCCGGTTCCTAGGGGACGTCAACGCGGTCAAGAAGGGCCGCGTTGGACGACGCATCGGCAGGCGAATCGCCGGACGAGCAACAGGTCGGGGCCTACGCCGGCTCTTCAAGTAGGTCAGGGACAGGTTGCCCCGGCGCAAGTGCCGTAGGCCTTGAGCAACGCATCCCGTTCCGCCTCATCCTCCGGCTCGTTCATCGGAATGCCGTCCTTGTAAACGTTCTCGAGCTGCCAAGGATCATCGGACTCATAGAACTCCCGCGGCCTGCCGTCCGTCTCGTAGTACCGGATGTAGGTGGAATCAGGAGTCCACACGGAGCTCCACTGTGGGACGTATGGTCTTTCGATCGGGTCGTACACGTCCTCCATAAGGATGTTGGCGCGTGGCTCGCTGGTGCGGAGGCTCTTGCCGTCGACGACGTAATCTGGGGTGACGCCCGCGGCCTCATATATGGTCGGCGCGATATCGATGTTGGCTGCAATTCTGTGGTCAACGACCCCCGCATCAACCTGACCCGAGTCCGTTGAGCCCTGGCCCGCGGGCCACCGGACGTAGAACGGGACACGAACGGCCTCGTCGTAGGGATATCGCTTACCGTTCAGTTGGTGATCGAACCACGTCCATCCGTTGTCGGACAGGAAGAATATCAGGGTGTTATCGGCCTCTCCAAGGGCTTCCAATCTGGCAAAGGTGTGCTCAACGAGATCGTCCACCGACATGAGTGAACGCAGCTGTGCCCTTCGAAGCCTCTTCGCCCGGCGCAAGGTGTAGCCGTACGCGTCCCTGCTCTGCTCAACCCAGCTGTATTTGTCGGATAGATCGGTTTCCTCCTGAGCAGGAGTCGGCGCCCAGGCGGGTACGGGGGCGTCCCTGTACTTCCTTTGGGGAGTTGCGGGCGCATGTGGAGCAAAAGGCGACACCTGCATGAACCAGGGCGCGTCATCGGACTGCTCGAAGTAGTCGAGGAACTCCGCCGCCTTTCTCTTTACGAAGACGGTCGAATAGGTAGAGACCGTTTGCAGGTCGCCGCCCGTCATGTACCACTCCTTGTTGCGGTAGCCACTACCGAGCGCCCATTGGTCGAAGTGCTGTGGATCTCGTTTATTCAACCCATTCAAGAACTTGCCGGCAATGGCGGTCTTGTAGCCCGCGGCATGTAGCTGGGCCTGGATCGTGTGATCTTGATTCAATTTGTAGCCCTCTTTGTTATTCGCGACGCCGTGGTTGTGTACGTACTGGCCGCTGAAGATGCTGGCCCGAGATGGGCAGCAAAGCGGCGTCGTTACGACGCCGTTCGGATAGGTGGTTCCCCCCTCGGCCATGATGCGCAGCGTCTCGGGCATCACCTCCATCGTGCCCTCGGCGCGCTGATCGTCAGTCATGATGATCAGGATGTTGGGCCGCTTCCGTAAGGGATCGGGGACTTCGGGCTCGGCCCTAACGACATTCCCCAAAGGCAGTAGCAATAACGACGCCGCGAGGCCAGCAATCAGATATCGCTTCATCGGCTCCCCACTCCCCTCTGTCCGTTGCCCGCCTGCATTATAGGCATCGCCGCGTCGTAGTGGGAACCACCCCAACCACCCGGCTATTCCCCAAGAATCAGGCCCCCGCTGTTAAGAGCGGGGGCCTGATTGGGCCTGCAATCTCGGGAGGCCGGGTCGTCTAGCGCAGAGGAGTCACGTCTCCGGCATCTCGGGCGAAGATCCGCCTTAGTGCAGACCCGAGTGGGCAGCGGCGAGGGGAGAACCGCACGCCGCCGCCCACCGCGCCTAGTTGCTAAAAGGCCTTGGCGGCACTCCTTGCAGAGGAGACGATGATCTCCGTACCCACGGGCAGCCCGAAGCTGTTCTCCGTGTCGATGAAGACGTGGAGCATGATGACTCGTGCCGAAGCGCCGGTTGGACCGCTCCTGAGCTTCTGCTCGTTGAGGATCACGTAGCCGAGGCCCGGAAGTGGCACTCGAGTGTTCGGAGGCGGCGACGCCTGGAACGGCGTGCCCGCGAGCTCCAGGCCCTCAAAGTTGGACCCATTGGCCGAAGCCGACCCGCCGGTGGAGTCGTACGTCGCCTTGGCGAAGGCGGTCACTCTGTCGGCGGTTATCGCACCGTCTAGCAGGTTGGCGTTGATGAGGTCCGACGTCGTCACGGCAAGCGTCTCCGACTTGGCGACCGTGCCCATGGTCGTCGTTCTGCCGGTCTCGGCGGCAACGATGGTCCGGCCGTCTGGGGCGGTGGCTTTCAGCGACTGAACGTTGTTGGACAAGACCTTGCCGTTCGTGCCCCGGCATGGAAGGTAGATGGAGGCAGCGCGCCCCACCTTGTTCTCGACCTTGTCGGCCTGGGAGATCGCGAAAGCTGCGAACCCGGCACCGTCGACTACTGCAACCGGCTCATGACGCTTGAAGCGGCTCGCCGCATGTGCGACGACGATCTTGGCGCCGACCGGCAGGTCGAAACGGTTGGACTCTTTCACGACGATCGTGATCATGTTCACACTGATGGCGCTGCTGTAAACGCCGTTCCCTCTGCGCTCGACCTTCTTGAGCACGATGTAGCCGATTCCCGGCAGCTTCATCCTCTCGTTCCGGGCAGGCCTCGAGGCGACGGGGGTTCCATCGATCGTCAAGTCGATGAACCTGGAACCGCGAGTGTTGCTACGTGCCGTGCTGCTATCGGCCTTGGTGCGAGCAACGGCCTTCACGGCGTCGGCTGAGACCCGGCCGCCCAGCAACCGGACGCCCTCGACCTTCGACGTGTGCCTGGCGACTCCATCGCTCGCGGTCTTGTTCGTGTAAGCGGTGTTGTAGATCTGCTGCGCCTTGGCGGCACCGCCCGCGTCAACCGTGTCGACGGTGTCGGAACGGACTCGCCCTCCCGTTCCGTTGCAGCCGGATGTGATGTAAGCCGAGCGTCCCAGCTTGGTGGCGACGTCGCCTGTGATCGCATTCGCGTAGGTGCCGAAGGCATTGCCCCCGAACGACCCGAACAGTTGCTCCCCTGAGCTCTCCTGCGCCGATGCGCTGACCGGTGCGATGAGGCCCAAGAGGCTCACAGCAAGCAAGAGGCGCAGCGCGGTACGAGTTCTCTCCATATTCGTCCTCCCAGCTATTCCCAACGTGACGTCCCATGAGATACCCGGGCACATGAGAAGAGGATGAGAAGAAGGAGCGAAATTGCGTCTAATCCGGCCGGTTGCTCACAATCACCCTTGGAGGGCATCCAGCGCTCCGCGCACCTCAGCGAGAAACGAGGCGGCGCCCTCGGCTCCCCGCTCCAGGACCAGCTTCACGACCGCGCTACCGATGACGACACCGTCCGCCACGGAGGCTGCCGCCCCGGCCTGCTCCGGGTTCGACACGCCGAGCCCGACCAGCACCGGCAGGTCGGTGGCGTCTCGACACCTGGCTACCACCTTGGAGGCCACGGCCGAGAGCTCGTCCCTCGCGCCGGTCACCCCCAGTGTCGACACCGCATAGACGAAGCCCGTTGCCGTTTTTGCGATGGCCTCGACCCGGTGTGGTGGGGAGGTGGGTGCGACCAGGGTGATCCAGGCGAGGCCGTGCTCGCGCGCGGCATTCCTGATCCCGGCCGATTCCTCGAGCGGCAGGTCGGGGACGATGAGCCCGGTGACGCCCGCCCGTGAGGCTCTGGCGCAAAAGGCCCGCTCCCCGACCCTATAGATCGGGTTGTAGTAGGTCATCGCGATCAAGGGGGCCGAGCCGCCAAGCCCAGCGGTCAGCTCCAAGGCCTCGATCGGCCCGATGCCGTCACGAATCGCCCGCTCGCCTGCGGACGCAATGACGGGTCCATCCATCAGGGGGTCGGAGTAAGGGAGCCCGACCTCCACTGCGTCGGCGTCCTCGGAGCAGGCGACAAGCGCTGGCCCGTACGAGTCGCGCTGAGGCACGCCCGCCATCAGGTAAGGCACCAGCAGCTTGCGGCCCTCGGCCCTGAGAGAAAGGAGATGGTCGAGCAGCTTGGTCACAAAGCGAGTGACTCGGCGACCGCGGCCACGTCCTTGTCTCCCCTGCCGGACAAACCGACCAGCACGAGGCCCTTGCCGGCGCCGTCGCGCAGGACGTGGGCAAGGGCATGAGCGGGTTCGAGCGCGGGGACTATCCCCTCGGTGGCCGCAAGGACCCTGAAGGCCTTTACCGCCTCCTCATCCGTCGCCGACTCATAAATAGCCCGGCCGGTCGAGGCGAGCCACGCGTGCTCGGGCCCGACTCCTGGGTAGTCGAGGCCCGCGGAGATGGAGTGGGGGTGCGTGATGAGTCCCTCGTCGTCCTGAAGGACGAGGCTGAGGGCGCCATGGAGGACCCCCTGGGTTCCCGCGGTGATGGAGGCTCCGTGCCTCTTGTCGAGACCCTCCCCCGCGGCCTCCACGCCGATGAGGCGGACGTCGTCGTCGTAGAACCCACGAAACAGCCCGATGGCGTTGGAGCCACCCCCGACACAAGCGACCACCTCGTCGGGCAGGCCGCCCTCGAGCTCGAGCACCTGGGCGCGAGCCTCGGTTCCGATGATCGCCTGGAGGTCGCCGACCAGCGCGGGGTAGGGATGGGGGCCGACGACCGATCCGATGACGTAGTGGGTGTCCTCCACGTTGGTCACCCAGTCGCGCAGCGCCTCGTTGATGGCATCTTTCAGGGTCGCGGAGCCCGCCTCGACGCCGACCACCTCTGCCCCGAGCATCCGCATCCGCACGACGTTGAGCTGCTGCCGAGCCATATCCACCGCGCCCATATAGACGACGCAAGGAAGGCCGAAGAAGGCGGCGGCCGTCGCGGTCGCGACCCCGTGCTGCCCGGCGCCGGTCTCCGCGATGATCCTTCGCTTTCCCATTCGGGTTGCGAGCAGCACCTGGCCCAGCGTGTTGTTGATCTTGTGAGCGCCGGTGTGGGCGAGGTCCTCTCGCTTCAGCAAGACCCGGCACCCGGCGCGCTCGGAGAAGCGCTCCGCCAAGTAGAGAGGGGTCGGTCGCCCGACGACATCGGCCAAGAGCCCGTCTAACCGAGTCCCAAAGGCGGCATCCGACCGCGCCTCCTGCCACGCCTGCTCGAGCTCGATCAGCGCGCTCATCAGCGCCTCGGGCACGTAGCGACCCCCGAACTCGCCGAAGCGCCCAGTAGCTTGCCGGACCTGGTCGGAAGCCACCGTCACGGGCCGCCCGTCCCGGCGAGCTCCTTGAGCTTTGCCACCGGGTCATCCGTCGTGACCAGGGCCTCCCCCACCAGCACCGCGCCGGCGCCCGCCTCGTGCGCCCTGCGCACGTCTTCGGCCGAGGAGACGCCGGACAGCGTGATCAGGAGCCGGTCGGCGGGGACTCGAGGGGCGAGCTTGGCGGTCCTGTCCGGATCCACCTCAAAGGTGTCGAGGTCCCGGTGATTCACGCCGATGATTGCCGCTCCCGCCTCGAAGGCCCTGTCGAGATCTGCGTCGTCGTGCACCTCGACGACCGCCTCCATCTCCAAAGCGTTCGTCGCGGCGAGCAAGCCCATCAGGGCCCGATCGTCAAGGACCCTCGCTATCAGCAGCAAGGCGTCCGCCTGGGCGGCGCGTGACTCCAGCACCTGCCACGGATCGAGAATGAAGTCCTTGCGCAGCAGGGGCAGGCCCGCGCCGCGTGCGGATGCGAGATCTTCGAGCTGGCCCTTGAAGAAGTCGGGCTCGGTGAGGACCGAGATGGCGGCCGCGCCCCCCTCGGCGTAGGCAGCGGCCGCCTGGGACGCGCCGAGGTTCGCATTCAGCTCCCCCGTGCTGGGAGACGCCCGCTTGATCTCTGCGATGATGGCGATGCCCGGCCCCCGCAACGCAGTCGCGAAGCTCCTCGGCTTGTCGATCGCCGCCAGCCGCTGCTCCATCTCGTCGGAGCTCACCTTTGTCTTGGACTCTTCGAGGCGCGCCCGCGTCGAGTCCAGCAGATCCGCGAGATAAGACATCGAACGACCCTAACTGCCTTGCTGCAAGAGAAACCCGAGCAAGGCCCGTCCGACATCCCTGGTGTCGCCCCCTACGACTGCCGCGTTCAGGCCCGCGTCCTCGAGGACGGCGAGAGCGGCCAGAGAGCCGGCATCGGGCGGCAGCGACTTGCGCGGAGGGTTGGTGGGCTTGCTCACCAAGCTGAAGAGGCCGGCCCCCGGTCCCTTTGCACTAAAGGGAGCCGCTTCCGCCATGTCGCCGATGAGAACCACGAAGGGATCCCGGCCGTCCTCCTCGAGCAGTTGAGCCAGCCTTCTGATCCCGAGGTGGCCTCCCCCGACCGTCGCGTGTTCGGCTCCCAGAGCTACGAACTCGACCGAATGGTCGTCATCCAAGACGCGCAGGGCGCGGGCGACCTCGAGGAACAGCCCCACGGCGTCGCCCTCGCTCGGGCGGTCTTTCGAGCTGTCGTATGCAACGGCAACCAGCACCGAGGCGTCCTCCCCGCTGGGTGCCACCGCGATGACGTTGGTCGAGCGCACGAGGTCCGCGACGGGCACCCCGTCGAGCCGCGCGACGTAGCCCGCTTGCTGAAGATGCCCGAGGATGTAACCGGCTGCTATCTCCTCTTGCTGTGACCCCGCGGTCCTGCCTGCCAGCTCGTGGTCAAACTGGCGAGCGTGGCGCGCCACGGCTCGAAGATCCACCTCCGGGGGGCCAACCGGCTCGACCTCGGGACGGCTCGAGGTGGCTGGGCTGCAGGAGACGGCGAGGGCCAGCAGAGCGGCCACGGCGGTCGGTGACTTGATTCTCCGCATAATCACAAGATAGCCACGCGGCGCCGCAACCGTGCCGGGGCCTGCAGCGCGACATAGGATCGCCCGGTGGACAAAGAGGGGCGGCCGATCGCATGGCGGGTGCTCGCCAAGGGAGCGAGGATCTTCGCGTCATCGGGCGACGAGGTGGGCAGGGTATCGGAGGTCGTTGCCGACGATCAGAAAGACATCTTCTCAGGCATTGCGTTTCGAACCGGACTGCTGTCGTCGCAACGCTTCATCCCCGCCGACCTCATCGACAGCCTCACGGATGAAGGTGTCTACCTCACCATTTCCGAGGCCGAGGCCGCCGAGCTTGGTGACTACGCCGGCTGACAACCGGCCGCCTGCAGCTAGGGCGTTAGATCGTAGGGATAGGGATCGGTGAAGTGCTCGGCGCCTCCGTCGGTCACGAGCACGGTGTCCTCGAGCCTGACGCCGCCGACCCCGGGTCGGTAGAGGCCCGGCTCGATCGCGATCACGTCGCCCGCGAGGAGCCGGTCGGAACGCCGCCCCATCGAGGGCGGCTCGTGCACCTGGAGCCCGATTCCGTGTCCGAGCGAGTGCCAGAAGCCGTGCCTCAGGGGTTCGTTACCCGAGTGATGGAGCTGCGTGGCGTGGCCGCGTGAGTGCAGGTACTCCGCAACCCTCGTGTAGGCGTCGTCGCCGCCCGGCCTGATGGAGTCCACCGCTATCTCCAGCGCCGCCCTGCAGTCGGCGTGGAGCTGCACAAGCTCGGGGCCGGGGGGGCCGGGGACGAAGGTACGCGTCATGTCGACGTGGGCCCCCGTCCTGCGGTCCCTGGGCCAGCAGTCGATGATGCAGGTGGCATCGGGCAAGAGGGGGCCCACACCGCCTTCATGACCGGTCAGCCAGGCGTCTCCGGAATGCACGATGATCTCGTGGGCGTCGGCGCCCTGAGCCGTCAGCTCAGAGCTCATCGCCTCCCTGACGAGCTCGGCGGTGACGATCTCGCCCTCGAAGCGAAGCTGCCCCTGAGCGGTCGTCTCTGCCGCGCGCAACATTCGCGCGGCGGTGAGCATGGCGGTCTCCGCCGCCCTCTGGGCGCGCTCGCAGCCCTCAAGCTCCCACGGTGTCTTCTGCCTGCGGCGGCGCGCCCACTGAGCGGCGTCGGGGATCACTTCGACGGTGTTTGCACGCAGGAGATCTGCGACGAGGACGGGAAAGCCCGGAGGAACGGAGACCGACGTGGCGCCGGTCCTGCGGACTGCCCGAACCACGAGCTCGGGACCGATCAGGTGGTCGGGCACATCGTCGTCCTCGATCAGGGCTTCCAACCCCAACTCGTCGAAGGTCCAGAAGTCGTCGACGACATCCTCTCTTTTGGTGAAGATTGCCTGATCCATGATCGATCCCGCAACGATGCGGGCGCCGTCGTGCTCGATGAAGACCACGGGGTCATCGGTCGGCTCGGCGATCTCGTGGCGCATCTCGGGGCTGCTCGCAGGAGCGCCGTAGAGCAGGTAGGTGGTCACTGGCCGGGAATGGTAACGGTAAGAGTCAGGGGGCTCACGGCTCGACGAGCGGCGGCTCGCTCTTGCCCGCAGCGGCCTCGTCGGCGGCCACATTGGCCTGGCCCACGCTGAACTTGTGCTCGTAAAAAGCTCGCCCGACGACGGCTCCCGAGACGCCGATCCGGTTCAGGCGGGCGATCGCCTTTATGTCTTCGAGCGACCCGATGCCCCCGGAGGCCACAACCGGAAGGTCGGTTGCCGCGGTCACGCGCTCGAGGTCATCAAGGCTTGGCCCCTTCATCGTCCCGTCGTTGCCTACGTCTGTGAAGATGAAGCAAGACGCTCCCGCCTCCTCGAAGATCCGCATGGCCTCCATGAGCGGAACGCCCCCACCGACCTTCCACTCGACCTCGCCATCGCTTCTTCGTGCGTCAAGGGACACCGCCACCCGCTCCCCGAAACGAGCGCATGCCTTGGCAAGGGCAGCACGGTCTTCCAACGCGGCCGTGCCCAACACCGCTCGGTTGGCGCCCGCGGCGAGCATCTCTACGACGTCCTCTGTGTCTTTCACCCCGCCTCCGGCCTGGACGGGGCACGACGCTCTCCGCACCACCTCGAGCACCAGTTCCCGGTTCGCCGGGACGCCGTTCAGCGCGCCATCGAGGTCGACGATGTGGAGCCACCGCGCCCCGGCCCTGGCAAGTCCTGTCGCCACCCGCACCGGATCGTCCGAGTACACAGACTCGCTTCCAAAGCGGCCCTGAAGGACTCTGACGCTGCGCCCCTCGGAGATGTCGACGGACGGAAAGACGGTGAAGGTCATGGCCCGGGTGGCCCAGGCTCCTCAGACATCGAGCGCCTCCTCCATGGCGGCCATAAAGATGTCTCCGTCCTCGGCAAGCCCCGCCGTGACCCGCAGACAGCCGTAGAGCCCCGGCGTGTCGGAGTAGTTGCGCACCAGGACGCCTTGCTCCAGCAATGAGCCCCACACCGCAGGGGCATCATCGACTTGAAAGAGCACGAAGTTGGCGCGCGACCTGAACGTCTTTACTCCCATCGCCTGAAGCTCCACCGAGATTCGGTCCCGCTCGCCCACGATTGCCTCGACGAGCTCCGAGCTCGCCCGGGCGTGCCTGATGGCGGCCCGTCCGACGATCTGAGTCAGCGAAGACAGGTGATAGGGCAGCCCGACTCGGACGATCCCGTCGACCACCAGAGGGTCGGCGAGCATGTAGCCGATCCTCACGCCACCGAGGCTCCATGCTTTGGAAAAGGTCTTTACCAGCACGAGGTTCCTGTGCTCGTCCAGCAGCGGCCGCACCGACTCGTCGCTGCCGGCGAACTCACCGTAGGCCTCGTCGACGACGACGATGCCCGGCGCGGCCCCGAGCAGCGCACGGATCGTCGAAAGGGGCTCCGAGTTGCCGGTCGGGTTGTTGGGCGAGCAGACCACGACGATCTCTGGCTGCGTACGGTCGATCTCGGCAAGCGCATCTTCGAGGTCGATGACGAACTCTTCGGTTCTCCACAACCTCCTTACCTTGGTGGTTCCTATCCGAGGAATGACCGAGTGCATCGGATAGGTCGGCTCGAAGCAAAGGACCGTCCGATCGGCCCCCCCAAACGCCAGGAAGAGGTGAAGGAAGGCCTCGTTCGAACCGTTTGCAATCCACAGTCCATCGCTCGACCAGTTGACGTACTCGGACAGGGCCCGGTGCAACGCGCCCGCGTCTCGGTCGGGATAGCGGTTGAGGGTGACTTGCTCGAGCTCCTCGACGACCTCTTGCACGAGCGGCGCGGGCGGAGGATAGGGGGACTCGTTGCCGTCCATGAGATGGCGCGCCTCCGGACGCGACGCAACACGTGGCTCGAGGTCGTTTAGATCGGGCCGCACCGACAGCGGAGCCCGGGTCACGACCGGCCCCCTTGGTTGCCCTCGAGCCTCGCAGCGATGGAACGGGCGGCGCCGGGCCGCCCGTCGGCCTCGGCGATGGCGAGCGCGTGGGGGGCCAGGCGATCGAGCGCGCTGGGCTCGAGCCCCGAGACAGGGATGGTCTTGACGAAGTGCCGGGCGCCTAGGGCCGAGGCCCACCGAGAGGCGCCCGCGCTCGGGATCAGGTGAGTGGCTCCGGCGACATATCCGGCGACGGGTGCGGACGAGCACCGCCCCACCGAGACGGCGCCGGCCGTCCCGACGCGATCGAGAGCATCCAGCGCGCCGGCGAAGACCAGTTGGAGGTGCTGGGGGGCGAAGGCGTTTGCCGTGTCGAGCGCGTGACCGAGGTCACGCACCAGCACCGCTCGTCCGCCTTCTATCAATCTGTTCTCAATCTGTTCTGCATCCGGGTGCCCCGCAACTACGAGGTCAAGAGCAGTGATCACTTCGTCGAGCAGCTCGGGCATCCAGGTGATCAGGAGATGGGCGCCGAGGGATCCACGTTCTGCCTGCGCCACGAGATCCGCGGCAAGCACCGCCGGGTCTGAGGCATCGTCCGCAACGATGGCAAGCTCGGTGGGCCAGGAGCTCTCGTCGGTTGAGACCCAGCCCCTAACCATCCGTTTCGCAGCGGTCACCTGAGCGTCTCCCGGGCCCACCACCGCTTCGGTCGGCCGCACCGTCTCGGTGCCGTAGGCGAGAGCCGCCACAGCCTGGGGGCCGGCCATCCGGTAGACCTCGGTGACGCCCGCAACCGCGCACGCGGCAAGGACGCTGGTCCCAACGTCGCCCGCTCCCGTGGGGGGTGCACATACGGCCACGGCGGGCACTCCTGCAACGGCGGCGGGAACGGCCGCCATGAGGACCGTCGAAGCATGCTGCTCCGTTGAGCGCGCACCAGGTGCGGATACCAGCACCCCTACCCTGCGAAGGGGGCGGACGAGCTCGCCCACCATCTGGTCTCCTCGTTGCTCGATCCAGGTCTGTGGCAGCTGGCGTTCCGAGGTGGCGCGCAGCTGCTCGCGCATGACCTCGAGCGCGTCGACCAGCTCTGGCCGCACCAGCCTCATGGCGCGGGTGATCTCGTCCGGATCGACCCGCAGCTGACCGGCTACGAGCCGCGCTCCGGTCTGTCGCTCGATGTGCTGCAAGAGGCCAAGGTCTCCCCGAAGGCGGACGTCGTCCACGATGCCCTTGGCTTCGACGGCGGGGTCGCTCGGGCGGCCGATGGGGGCCGGGCGCGCGATCCGTACCGGAGTCGCCTGGTCACGCCCATCGATCAGCTCGAGCATCGGCGAACACTAAATGGGACAGGGCCTGCCCGCCTCCCCTTCGGGTCTAGGCGCTGACGCGGCCGCCGGGACCGAGCAGGACCTTGAGCTCGGCGCAGAGCCCGTTGCTGGAGTCGACCCAGAACTCACTTCCGAGCCTCAGCACCGTCTTAGTCTGGGCCTCTCGGGCAAGCTCGAGAAACACCTGGGTCGAGCCAGGGTGGCCCGCCAACACCTCTTTTAACTGGCCCACCACTCGCTCGGTGCACGACTCCACCGGAAGCTTGATCACCAAAGGGCGATCGGCGAGGTTGGGCTCTTGTAACTCCAAGGCGATGAGCTTGGGGGAATCGTCACGGGCGTCGAAATCCATACGGCCCTTGACCAGGAGGACGGCGTCGGGGCGCAGCAGCGACGACCACTGCTCCTGGGCTCGGGGAAAGACCACGACCTCGAGAACGGCCCCCGAGACGTCTTCCAGATCGAGCAGCACCATGACGTCCCCGCGCTTGGTCACCCTTTTTCGCAAGCCTGCGACCAGCCCCCCCACCGTCACAACGTCACCTGCCTTGCGTTCCCCCACCGAGGCGATCGTCGAGTCGGTCATGCGCGCCAGAAGCCCCTCGACACCGAGCAGTGGATGGTCGGACACGTAGAGCCCGAGGGCTTCCTTCTCGAGGCCCAGCAACGTCGCCTTGGGGAACTCGTCTATTGCGATGGGGACCTCGTGTTGCGGCATCGGGGCGCCACTTGAAGGAGACGAGCCGAACAGCGAGAACTGGCCGGCCTCTTCCTGCCTTCTCTGGGCTACGACTTCGGCCCCGATCTGCTCGAATCGATCGAGGAGGCCCTTGCGAGTGTGGCCGAGGGTCTCGAAGGCGCCGGCCTTTATCAGCGATTCGATCGTCTTCTTGTTGAGGCAGGCGTAGTCGACCTTGCGGCAGAAATCGTAGAACGACTCGAACTCGTGCTTGCTCTTGCGCGCATGGATGATCTTTTCGACAACGCTCTCGCCGACCCCGCGGACGGCCGAGAGGCCAAATCGGATCGAGTCACCCACCGGCGTGAAGTCAAGCTCTGAGGAGTTGACGTCAGGGATGAGCACCGGGATGCCCATCTTGCGAGCCATCTGGAGGTACTTGGGCTTGGCGTCCTTGCTGTCCTTGACCGACGTCAACAAGGCGGCCATGTACTCGACGGGATAGTGCGCCTTGAGCCACGCGGTCTGGTACGCGACGTAGGCGTAGCAGGCGGAATGAGCCCGGTTGAAGGAGTAGTCCGCGAACGGCTGAATGAGCGCCCACAGCTGGCGGGCACCGGACTCGGTGAGGCCCGCGCGGGTGCAGCCGCCGATGAAGCGGGGCTCCTCGGCGGCCATGATGGCTCGATCCTTCTTGCCGATGGCCTTGCGCACCATGTCGGCCTCGCCGGGGGTGTAGCCGGCAAGGATCTGGAGCAGCTGGACGATCTGCTCCTGGTAGACCAGGATCCCGTAGGTCTCGCGGGTGACGTCCTCGAGCGCGGGATTCAGATAGGACACCTTGGCGGGGTCGTTCTTTCGCTCGATGTAAGCCGGTATCTGCTCCATGGGACCCGGGCGGTAGAGCGCGATGAGGGCCATGATCTGCTCGAAACGATCCGGCTTGAGCTGCACGAGCAAACGTCGCATCCCGTCCGACTCGAGCTGGAAGACGCCGTCTGAGTCCCCTTGCCGCAGCATCTCGTAGACCTTTGGATCGCCGAGGTCGAGATCGTCCACGTTGACGTCGGTCTGCCGGTTCCCCTTGATGTAGGTCCGAGTGAGCTCGAGCACGGTGAGGTTGCGCAAGCCGAGGAAATCCATCTTCAGAAGGCCCAGCTCGTCGACGCCCTTCATGTCGAACTGGGTGACGACCTCACCGTGGTCGCCCCGCTTGAGCGGCACGTGCTCGACCAAGGGGTCCCGGCCGATCACAACCCCCGCCGCGTGAATTCCGGCGGAGCGCTTGAGGTTCTCGACCTTGAGCGCGATGTCGATGATCTCCTTGGCCGGCCCCCCGCCCTCATAGGCCGCGCGCAACTCGTGGGACGACTCGAGGGCCTTGCGGAGCCCCTGGTCCCTGCCCATGATCAGCGCGGGATACATCTTGGTCAGCCTGTCGCCCTCGGCATAGGGGAAACCGAGAACGCGCGCCGCGTCCCTGATCGCCTGCTTTCCCTTTATCCGGCCGTAGGTCACGATCTGGGCGACGTGGTCGTCGCCGTACTTGTCCTGGACGTAACGGATGACGTCGCCGCGCCTGCGCTCGTCGAAGTCGATGTCGATGTCCGGCATCGCCACCCGCTCGGGATTGAGGAACCGCTCGAACATCAAGTCGTAGGCAAGTGGATCGAGCTCGGTGATGCCGAGGGCGTAGGAGACGATCGACCCTGCGGCGCTGCCTCTGCCCGGGCCTACCCGGATGCCCTGTCTCTTGGCCCAGTTAACGAAGTCCTGGACGACTAAGAAGTAGCCGGCGAAGCCCATCTCGCGGATGACCCTCAGCTCGTAGGCCGCACGCTCCGACACCTCGGGGGTCACCTCTGAGTAGCGGCGACGCAAACCCTCTCGCACCATCTCCTCGAGGTAGCCGTCCAGCGTCTTGCCGCGGGGCACCTCGTAGCGAGGAAGCAACAGCTCGCCCATCGCGATGGTGACGTTGCAGCGCTCTGCGACCTCGAGGGTGGTGGCGCACGCGCCGGGCCAGGCCGCGAACTTCGCTTCCATCTCGTCGGGCCGCTTGATGTAGAACTCGTCTGAGTCGAACTTGAAGCGGCTCGCATCCGAGAGCTCGGAGGCGGTGTTGATGCACAACAGGACGTCGTGCCCTGCGGCGTCGTCCTTGTGCGTGTAGTGGCTGTCGTTGGTAGCAACCCACCCGATCCCCATGTCGCGCCCGATGCGAACCAGCTCGTCGTTCAGCGGTCGCTGCGCGGCAATGCCGTGATCCTGAAGCTCGAGGTAGAAGCGGTCGCCGAAGAGCTCTCGGTACTCGGCCACCTTCCGGCGCGCCCCAGAAAGGTCCCCCGCAACGATCCGTTTGGGGATCTCCGCAGAGAGGCACCCCGAGAGGCAGATCAGCCCCCTCGAATGCTCACCCAAGAGCTCCCAGTCCGACCGGGGCCGGTAGTGATGACCCTCGAGCCACGACCTCGAGGAGAGCTTGACCAGGTTCTTGTAGCCCTCGTCCGTGGCCGCCAGAAGCGTGATGTGGGAGGTGCGTTCGCCGTCCTCTTTCTGCGGTGGCTTCTCACGGCGGTGGCCGTCGAAGAGGTAGCCCTCCATCCCGAGAATGGGCTTGACGCCGGAACCGGCGCCTGTTTTGTAAAACTCGAGCGCGCCGAACATCACACCGTGGTCGGTAATGGCGCACGCCGGCATCCCGTAGTCCGCGACGGCCCGGAACATCTCGTCGATTCGGCTGGCCCCGTCGAGCATCGAGTACTCGGTATGAGCATGGAGATGAACGAAGCTCACGCTGGCGATCGGCCCCCCGAAGTCGTGGAATTACAATAGTGTTGTTCTACTTACACCCGGTCACGGACACCTTGCAAGCAACGGCGCCTGACCTGCGACTTCATC
>JAUJNI010000001.1:895849-1004309 GCA_030446465.1 Actinomycetota bacterium | reverse complement strand
TTACACCCGGTCACGGACACCTTGCAAGCAACGGCGCCTGACCTGCGACTTCATCTGAGTCAAGCACTCGAAAGTCCCGCGGGGGTGCACCGCCCACACTGGGTCCTCGGCCCTGGCGATAACAAGCCCCCAAAGCTGTGAATTGCCGGTGGACGCTGCGTCCATGGGACGTGAGCCCACCGCTTTGGTGCGCAGATGTCCAATGAACGAGAGTGGGCCCGCCCCTCGGGCGTCCATGGGACGTGAGCCCACCGCTTTGGTGCGCAGATGTCCAATGAACGAGGGGGTGGGTCAGGGGGCCGGGCGAGGCAGGCCCGCCCGATCCAAGACCCCCAGCAGGTCCTCGGGGAGCTCGTCGGCCACCTCGATGGGGCGACCGTCGTCCGGATGCGGAAAAGAGAGCTTCCACGCGTGGAGAAAGGGCCGGGCGAGACCGACGCTCTGCGAGGTCTCTGACTTGCCTCCGTAGGGCCCGTCGCCGAGGACCGGACGTCCGAGGTGGGCGAGATGGACCCTGATCTGGTGGGTGCGCCCGGTCTCGAGGGTGACCTCGAGAAGGGTGAGGCCACCCGCGGAGGCGAGCTCCTTGTAGTGGGTGACCGCGGGCCTGCCCCCAGGGACCACCGCCATCTTGTGGCGTTTGGCCGGGTGTCGTCCTATGGGAGCGTCGATTGTCCCGGACGCCGCCTGCATCGCCCCCCTGACCAGAGCGAGGTAGCGGCGACCGACTCGGCGGGCGCGCAGAGCGTCGACGAGGTGGATCTGGGCGTCGTCGTCCTTCGCCACCAGCAGAAGGCCCGATGTGTCCTTATCGAGACGGTGGACGATCCCGGGCCTGCTCGACCCTGCGTTAGACAGCGGCCCGTGCAGGGCGAGCAAGGCGTTCACCAGGGTGCCGGTGCGGTGACCGGCCGCGGGGTGGGTGACCACGCCGGCGGGCTTGGACACGACCAACACTCGAGAATCCGAGTAGACGACCCGCAGCGGAATGTCCTCTGGCTGGGGGGGACCCACTTCGGGCTCGGGGATCAGCGCCTCGACGACATCTCCCGGCTCCAGCCGGTAGCTGGCCCTAACGGCTGCGCCCTCAACCGAAACGCCGCCGGTTTTGAGGGCGCGCTGGGCCAGTGTCCTGGTGACCTGTGCCCGTCGTGCCACGACCACGTCGATGCGTTCGCCGGCCTCCTCGTCGGCAACCGTGAAACGAAGCACCGGCTACGCTGCTCGCTCTTGTCGGAAGGCGAGCCACAAGATGACGATCACACCCACGGATATCGACGCGTCGGCGACGTTGAACACCGGCCACACGTGCAGATCGATGAAGTCCACGACCTGACCACCGGTTTCGGAGCGAAACACCCGATCGATGAGGTTGCCGAGGCCACCTCCCAAAACCATGCCCAACGGAATGACGGAACGCCCGTCCTCGAGCTTTCTCGCCCATACCAGAATGAACACGATGATTCCGACCGTGGCAACCAGAAAGAACCCAGGGGCTCCTTGCAGGACGCCGAAAGCCCCGCCGGGGTTGAGGGTCAGGCGAAGGGTGAGGACGGACTCGATGAGGTCGATCGGCCGGTCGAGGTGAGCGAGAGCCAGCTGCTTCGTCACTTGGTCCAGGACCGCCACCACGGCTGCCGCCGTCAGTAGCGGAACGTAGACGGCTAGCGGGCCCGCTCTTCTCTTCGCTTGCAATCCATGCACAACAGGGCGTGCGGCAGAGCCTTCAGGCGGGCGGCGTCGATGGGACGGCCGCACCGCTCGCAGATCCCGTAGAGCCCTTCGTCGATTCGTTCCATCGCTCGAGTTATCTGGTCGATCAGGTCCCGGATGTTGTTTTGTATCGAGAGGTCCCTCTCACGCTCGAACGTCGCGGTTCCCGCGTCCGCAAAATCGTCGTCCATCCCCATGTCCCCGGTCACGTCGGATTGGGAGCCGTCGAAGGAGCTCTCCTCGAGCTCCTGCATCTGGCGTTCGAGGTCGCTGCGCTCTTCTGTCAGCTGGTCGCGTATCGACTGCAGCTGCGCCTTGTCGAACTTCGCCTGCCGGGGTGGGCGGGACCTCGCCGGCGACTTGGCCGGGGAGGCCGTCTTCTTGGCGGCGGCCTTTGCTGTGGTCCTCTTAGTGGCCGTCTTCTTGGGCGTGCTCTTAGCGGGGCTCTTTGCTGTGGTCCTCTTAGTGGCCGTCTTGGCCGTCCCCGTGGCTGTGGTCTTCGTGGCGGCTCGCCCCTTGGCGGTGGTCTTCTTGGACGCGGTCTTCTTGGATGTTGTGGCCGTGGCGGTCGTTTTCCGACCGGAGCCCTTCGCTGCCGCTGACTTAGTGGCCGAAGCCTGTGCCCGGGGCGTTTTCTTTGCCGTGGATTTTCTGGCAGAGGTCTTCTTGGCCGGGCTCATCGGCGGCGCACGATAACACAAGCGTTTGGGCCCTCGGGCAGCGACCCCCGCCCAAAGAAGGGCAGGCCGATCATGCCCGCTGAAGAGTGGGCCTGTCCGCTGGCTTTAACCTTGGGAGGTGTCTGAGTCCGCCCTGTACCGCTCGGTCGAACCCCAGGTCTCTTTTCCCGAGATGGAGTCTCGCGTGCTCGAGGGCTGGGCGGCTCGCGATGTCTTCGGCAAGACCCTCAGGCAGCGCGAGGGAGGTCCGGAGTGGGTCTTCTACGAGGGTCCGCCGACCGCCAACGGAAAGCCCGGCATCCACCACGTCGAGGCCCGGGCCTTCAAGGACGTCTTTTGCCGCTTCCAGACCATGAGGGGCCACTACGTCCACCGCAAGGCCGGATGGGACTGCCACGGGCTGCCGGTTGAGATCGCGGTCGAACAAGAGCTCGGGATCACCCAAAAGCGAGAGATCGAGGAGAAGGTCGGCATCGGCGAGTTCACCCGCAGGTGCAGGGTCTCGGTGCAGCGCTACGTCGACGACTGGGCCCGCTTGACCGACAGGATCGGGTTCTGGGTCGACCTCGACGACGCCTACTGGACGATGAGTTCGGATTACGTCGAAAGCGTGTGGTGGCTGCTAAAGCAGATCTGGGACAAGGGGCTCCTCGAGGAGGACTTCAAGGTCGTCCCCTACTGCCCTCGCTGCGAAACCTCGTTGTCGAGCCACGAGCAACACCAACCGGACGCCTACCAGACCGTGGTCGACCCGTCCGTGTACGTCCGCCTTCCCCTGGCGGAGGATCCGGCCACCGCACTGGTCGTGTGGACCACGACCCCTTGGACCCTGCTTGCCAACATGGCGGCCGCCGTCGGAGTTGACGTCACCTACGCCAAGGTGGCCGATCCCGACCTCGAGGGCCGCTACCTCGTCGTCGCCAAGGACCGCATGAAGCAGTTGTTGGGGGACGAGGTGGAGGCGCTCGAGGAGATGACGGGGGCCGACCTCGTCGGGATCTCGTACACGCCTCCTTTCGGGTTCGTGCCGAGCGGACCGCGCGGGCACCGGGTCCGTCCCGGCGACTTCGTCTCGACCGAGGAAGGAACCGGCATCGTCCACCTTGCTCCCTACGGAGAGGACGACATGGCGGTGGCAAGAAGAGACGACCTGCCGATCGTCCAGATGATCGACGGGACCGGTCACGTGGTCCCCTCCGCGGGGTCCTTCGGGGGCCTGTGGTTCAAGGACGCCGACGCCGCCATCGTCCGGGACCTCGATCAACGCGGCGTGCTGCTTCGTTCGGAGAACTACGAGCACGCCTACCCACACTGCTGGAGATGCAACACGCCGTTGCTCTACTTCGCGCGCAAGGACTGGTACATCCGCACGTCGCAGTTGCGCGACCAGCTGCAAGCATCCAACGAGGAGACCAACTGGCAACCCCCAACGATCAAGCATGGGCGGTTCGGCGATTGGCTCGCCAACAACGTCGACTGGTCGCTGTCGCGCGACCGCTACTGGGGCACACCGCTCCCGGTGTGGCGCTGCGACAACGGCCACACCTTGTGTGTCGGCTCCTTCTCTGAGCTGTCGGAGCTCGCCGGCGAAGACCTCTCAGGCCTGGACCCACACCGCCCCTATATCGACGAGGTCACCTTTGCCTGCCCCCAGTGCTCCACCGAGGCGACGCGCGTCAAGAGCGTGATCGACGCGTGGTTCGACTCGGGCGCGATGCCGTTTGCTCAGTGGCACTACCCGTTCGAGGGCGAAGCTGCCTTCGAGACCCGCTTCCCTGCCGACTTCATCTCGGAGGCGATCGACCAGACGCGCGGCTGGTTCTACTCGCTGCTCGCCATAGCGACGATGATCCGGGGCCACAACTCCTTCAAGAACGTCGTCTGCCTGGGCCACATCGTCGACGAGGCGGGGCGCAAGATGTCCAAGTCGCGCGGCAACGTGATCGACCCCTGGGTCGTCATCGACCAGCAGGGTGCGGATGCCATGCGCTGGCTCATGCTCACGGGGGGTACCCCGTGGTCGAGCCGCCGGGTCGGTATGCAATCGATCCAGGAGGCGCTTCGCAAGTACTTACTGACCTTGTGGAACACCTATTCGTTCTGGGTGACCTACGCATCGCTCGAGGCCTTTGATCCGACCGGGATGGACATACCGGTGAAGGAGCGGCCGGAGACGGACCGATGGATCCTTGCGGAGCTAGAGGACACGGTTAGAGAGGTGACGCGCGCGCTCGACGACTTCGATGCGACGCGGGGCGGCCGCCGGATCGAGCGGTTCGTGGACGATCTCTCCAACTGGTACGTGAGGACGAACCGCAGACGGTTCTGGCGCTCCACCACCGATTCGGACACTCGGGCAGCGTTCCTTACGTTGTGGGAGTGCCTCGTGGTGACGGCGAAGCTGACCGCGCCCTTCACTCCGTTCGTCTCCGATGAGATCTTCACCAACCTCACAGGGCCTGACGGCAATGCCCCCGAGTCGGTCCACCTCGCCGACTGGCCACAGCCAGACGAGATGCGCGTCGACGACGCGCTGGTGCGACGGATGAGGCTGACAAGAAAGCTCGTGGCGCTCGGTCGCTCGGCTCGCACCGACGCCAGGATGCGAGTCCGCCAGCCCCTCGCCCGGGCCGTGCTCGTCGGCCCCGCGGCCGAGCTTCGCGAGCTGGGCGACCTCACCGGCGTGATCACCGACGAGCTGAACGTCAAGGTGGTCGATTACGCGCGAGGCATGGAGGAGCTGGTCTCCTACTCGGTCAAGCCCAATTTCAAGGCCCTCGGCCCCCGCTTCGGTGCCAGGGTCAAGGGGGTTGCCGGGGCCCTTGCCGCGACCGACGCCCACGCCCTGGTCGCCACCCTTGAGAAGGAGGGCCGCGCCTTTGTCGCGGTCGACGGCGCAGAGGTCGAGCTCACGCCCGAGGAGCTCGATGTCAGGATCGAGGGCCGCCCCGGGTTCTCGCTCGCCCGCGAGGGGCCCTACGGCGTCGCCCTCGATCTCGACATCACGCCCGAGCTGCGGGCCGAAGGCGTGGCCCGAGAGGTGATCAGGGGAGTCCAGGACCTGCGTAAGACGGCCGGTCTCGCCGTGGAGGACCGGATCGAGCTCTCGTTGTCGACCGACGACGACTCGATTGCCGAGGCGCTGAAAGCCCACCTCGAGTACGTCTCAAGCGAGGTCCTCGCAACGACGACCCACCTGGACGAGGAGACTGCCGGGGACGCGGCCGCCACCATTATCGAGGTCGATGGCGGCGTGGTCACAGCCAAGCTACAGAGGCCATAGCTGCAGGGTCGCCTGCGGGCGGCGGCGTACCCTCGCTCCGGCACGGCGTTTTTCAGCGTTCGCTCGGGCATGCCGCCGTCCTCGGCTCCCGCGCTGTTTCTCATCGCCCCCCGTGACCGGTCGCGGTCCCTCGGCTCCCGTTACTCGGAGCGACTCCACTCCCTCAATCTTAAGCAGCTGCTCTCGGCTCACTCGTCCACAGAGTGAGAGCGTTCCTTTCTCATCAGGCGGGCCGTTGGGACTATGCATTCGGACGTATTGGGGAACGCGATGGTGGTTCTGACCGTGATGGTTGAAGGGGACGTTGCCTGGCGTACGACCCACTTGTACGCCTCACCGCTAGGCATGAGAGGCGTACGCCACCGCTCGCCGGGCTGAAGGGTTTTCGTGCGCCTTGATCCGTCCGGAAGGATCCTAGTCACGTCTTGAGTCGCCGAGCTGGCGACGTAGTTGGTAGCGAATCTCAGGCTTCCCCGAGACCGCTGGCAGACGTAGAAGAAGCGCCCTACCGAAGGCACGTCGACCAGATGTGCCCACTCCGACTTACCTCGGGACTCCAGTGCTGTCCGTTTCTGCGATTGCGTGCCCGACGACTGCTTCTGGTCGGTAAAGGTGCCGCGGACCACTTGATTCTTATCGGCAGAGTTGGCGCAGCCCGTCGACAACGCCATGGCGAGAAGCAGACCGACGACAACAGCCTTTCTCATGGCACGCCTCTCTCTGACACCGATGACTGCTCCATTAGACCCGCTCATCGGAGAACAAGTTCAGAGCTAAGTTCCGCCCTTGCGGTCTGTGAACCTGCGTGCCGTCACGGCGACGCTTGAGAAGTCCTAATGGAGGGCGCCTGCGGGCGGCGGCGTACCCTCGCTCCGGCACGGCGTTTTTCAGCGTTCGCTCGGGCATGCCGCCGTCCTCGGCTCCCGGGCTGTTTATTCCTCCCCCCAACATGGCCGCCGTCCTCGGCTGCCGTCCAGTGTCTGCCGGCCCTAGCCTTTCGGTTTACCGGCGTGCTCATCTCCGCGACGAGATTCATCGGGTAGGGGGCAAAACCGTTAAGCTTGTATTTGGACGACATTCAGGGGAGGGCAATCGATGTCACGCCGGTTCTTAATCGCCATGCTGTCTGTGCTGATGGTGTCTGGGTCGCTGCTGGCCGCGCCCGCGGCCCCGGCGGCTTCCGAGCCTTACGAGATGGTCACTAAGGACTACATCGTCCGGACGAGGCACGGCAGAATCCACGTCGAGGTCGTCCATCCCACGAGAAACGACAAGATCGTCAGGGCCCCCGCCATCTTCACCTACTCCCCTTACTCGCTTCTTGGCGTGCCCGACCGGCGCAACAGCGATGCTAAGCGCTGGGTGCCGCGCGGCTACGCGCGGGTGTGGGCCGATGTCGTCGGCACCGGTAACTCCGGCGGTTGCTACGACTACGGCGGCAAGCGCGAGAAGCAGACTGGCTACGACCTCGTCGAATGGATAGGGACCCGCAAGTGGTCGACCGGCAAGGTCGCCATGATCGGTGGATCCTACGAGGGCACCACGGCGACCGCCGCGGCGGTCACCGATCCCCCTCACCTCACTACGATCGTGCCCGAGGCGGCGATCTCCCGTTGGTACGAGTACGCCTACTCGGGCGGCATCCGCTACTTCCTCAACAACGAGGAGCCGACCGACGAGGGTTTCGACACGCCGGCCGCATTCGATTTCGGCCTTGCAGTTCCTCCTCCGCTCGACGTCAACGACCCGACGTACGGCGAGCGATTCCTGAGTCAGGCCAGGTTGTGCGACGAGATCGAGCACACCGAGCACGGGTACGACGAGACTCCGGACTACGGCAGGTTCTGGCGCCAGCGCGACTACATCAGAAAGGCCGACAACATCGACATCCCCGTGCTCATCGCACACAACTGGGGGGACTGGAACGTCAAGCAGGAGGAGGCGATCAACCTCTACCGGGCCCTCGACAACTCGCCCAACCGCAAGCTCTACATGGGCACGCGCTGGGCCGGGCATGGACGCCCTCAAGGCACGGACAAGGTCCCCTACTCCGACACCATCGACGCGTGGATGGACCACTACCTGATGGGCGTCGACAACGGCATTGAGAAGATGCCCAACATCCACAGCATGAGATCGGATTACAAGGGTCCGCTAACCGAGTACGCGGGCAGGTGGCCCGACACTTCCGCGGTGAAGCTGTGGGGCCAGAGGGTGGACAGTGGCGGTTACCAGTGGAGGCTGCTGCCGAGCCGGCCCCCTCGGCCCGGCGGCGACAGGGCGGCCCGCTATCTCTCGACGGGCACCAACACCGAGTTGAACGCCAACACTCATCCCCATGCGAACACGGAGTGGGTCTTCTACCAGAGCCCGGTCCTCAAAAGAGACGTCAGGATCTTCGGCAAGATCAAGGTTCAGATCTACTCCACCATCGACCGGAAATGGATCACCTACACGCCGACGATCCTCGACTACGACCCCGCTACAGAGTCCGCAGCGAGCCCCCATGGTCCCGTGTCGATGACCCGCGGGTGGCTCGATTCTCGCTACAGAAAGAGCCTGGCCGAGCGCGTTCCCGTCGAGCCGGGCAAGAGGTTCTCCATGACGGTGGTCGAGAAGCCGCAGGACTACACGTTCAGGAAGGGCCACCGCATAGGCCTGAACGTCCAGACCGAGATCATCGAGTGGAACCTCCCCAAGCCTTATCCGTGCACCACACCGGAGTGTCTGACGGTGAGGACTCACTGGCAGATCGGCAGGACCAACGTGACCCTGCCGGTGGTGAACGCCCCGAGCAACCTCCGCAGGCTCTTCGAGATCGAGTCCGCCGACTAGCTCAGGGCCTGCAGATACCGCAGGCCTCGAAGCTTCGCCTGCGGGCGGTCGACCTCGTCATGGTCTGGGCCCCCTTTACCCGCCCGTAGCGACAGTCTGGGCGGTGGTACTTACGCACACCAGGGACGGCCACGACCTCCGCGTCGGGAGGGCTCGCCGGCGGGCGGCTCCTCGATCCAGGAGGGGCTGCTGGATTAGCGGCCCGGCGGCTGCGGCTTCTCGGAGCCCCGCTATGCATCCGTCTGCGCTCGAGCGCCGCGGCGATCTCGGCCTTGCTTTTCGAGTAAGCGAGGGCCAGCAGGACCGCGGTGCCCGCGCTCGCCGCGATGGAAAGGAACACGAAGGTCTGGTTGGTCGTGATCCATCCGTACACCACCGACGCCGCCGCGGCGCCCAGTAGCAGCAGTGACCCGGCTATCAGGCCGGTCACGGCTTATTCCTCGTCGCGATGGAACAACGAGCGAAAACCGCGCCGCTGATGCTCGTACTCCGGCTCCAGGGCCGGGTCTCCGCTCGGCTCGAAGTCGGGAAACCGAGTATCCGCAATGACATCTTGCTCCTGGGTCGCTCCCTCGGTGGGCGCACTTGCCGAGTCGCCAATGACGACCACATCCGGCGAAGATCCCGGGTGGCCCCCCTCGAGTTGCCCTCGAGAAGACGCCGGCACGCCGGCCGGCACAGACTCCGAGAGGGACGCGAGGGCCTCTCGCTGCCGGTCGAGAAAGTCTGCAAGCTTCTGCTTCAGCTCGCTTTCGAACGCCGTCAGTCGCTCGATCGACTGCTCGAGCTCGCGATGTCTCTGCTCCTGGTCTCGCTCGGCCTCTCGCGCCCTCCTCCTGAGGTCGGCCTCCAGGGAGGACACTCTCTCCTGGGCCTCGTCCGCTGAGGCACGAGACCTCTCCTGGGCCTCGTCGACGAGCTGCTGCGCCTCGGCCACCAATTGCTCAGCCTTGGCTCTGGCCTTGGACATGGCTTCCTCGGCGGCCTGCTGCGCCGTCACGAGAGTCGTGCGAAGCATCTCCTCTGCCTCACGAGCGGTAGAGACCGACTCCTCGAGGGCCCTGACCCGCTCCGCAAGGTCGGCGTTCTCTCGCAGGGTGGCGTCGAGCGACTCCGCCACCCTGTCCAGGAAGTCGTCGACCTCTTCCTGGTTGTAGCCGCGCCAGGCGTCTTGGAACTGCTTCTCGTAGACCTCTCGAGGCCCAACCTCCATGACCTGCAGTATGGCAGACGCTTATGTGTCCGAGGCCGCAATCAGCAAAGGGCGTTCTGGATGAAGCGAAGGACTATGAAGATCACTATGGGTGAGAGATCGAGTCCTCCGACCGGAGGGATGAAGCGTCGAAAGAAGCCCATCACCGGCTCGGTGATGTCGTAGATGACTCTGACCACAGGACCGATCGACGCTGGGATCGGGCGGAACATCGTCACCCACGAGATGATGATGCGCGCGAACAAAATGAACCCGTAGATCGACAGGAGTTGTGCGACGAGGCACAGCGGATCGTTCAACGTCTAAGAACGCTAACCCACTAAGCCTGGTTAAAGAATCCGCGTTCCTCCAGAAAGCGCCTGCGCTCCTCCGCGGACACCTGCACCCCGGCTGGCGTGATCAGAAAGACCTTGTCGGCGACCGGCTGCATCGTGCCCCCGAGCCCGTAGGCAAGGCCACTGGCAAAGTCGACGAGCCGGCGCGCGAGGTCGACGTCGGCGGTCTGAAGGTTCATCAGGACCGAGACGCCATCCCGGAACTTGTCGCCGACCTCTTGAGCGTCGTTGAAGGCGGTCGGCATGACGAGGTGAAAGCGCGACGGCTGACCCCGCGTGTTGGGAAGCGCTTTGACCACCGCTTCGCGCCTCGGTTGGGCATAGCTCTCCCGCTCGGCCAGCCGGCGTGACGAGGTAGCGCCGCTCCTGGCCGCGGCAGGTTCCTCCGCGTCGGAGTCATCGTAGGAGTACTCGTCGTACTCCTCGTCCTCAGCCAAGCCGAGGTAGACGAGCGTCTTCTTCCACATGCCTGCCATAGGCGCAAGGATATCCGTGCTGGGAGCCTGTCGCCCGGTTATGTGGCCATTCCGGATCGACTCACCGGCCCCCCGTTCACTTTCGGGGGCCGAAGATGGCTTGGCCGATCCTCACGAGCGTCGCACCCTCCTCGATCGCAACCTCGTAATCGCCGGACATGCCCATGGAGAGATGACCCGCCGTGGGTACCGTCCGAAGCAGCCGCTCGCGGAGCTCGGCGAGCTCCTTGTAAAGGGGCCGCGAGTCCTCGGGCGCCTCGGGCCACGGTGGAATCGTCATAAGGCCTCTGACCTCGAGGTTGCTCAAGCGAGCGGCCGCCTCGGCAAGCCCGACCGCGCGCGTGACCTCGATGCCGTGTTTGGTGGGCTCCCCGGAGACGTTGACCTCGATCAACACGGGCTGCACCACCCCTACTGCACCCGCTCGCCGCGACATCGCCTCGGCCAGACCGATCCGGTCCACCGAATGGACCAGGGACGCAACTCCCACGACGTGCCGGACCTTGTTGGTCTGAAGGTGGCCGACGAAATGCCATTCGGCCCGGTCGCCGATCGCCGAAGCCTTCTCCTTGAGCTCCTGGGCGCGGTTCTCCCCGAGAATGGTTGTGCCGGCCTCAACGGCCTCGAGCACGGTGGCTGCCGAAAAGGTCTTGGACACCGCGACCACCTTCACGTCTGATGGATCCCTCCCCACGCGGCGAGCCGCGGCGTCCACGCGCTCGAGGACCGCGCGATACCTCCTGGCAACGGTCATCGACCCGCGCGGCTCGAGGTGATCGATATGAAGGCTCCCTGTCGTCCGGTCACCCGGTCCCGCCGGTACGAGAAGTAGCGGGGGCTGCAGGAGGTGCACTCCTGCGCCACCGTGACACTGGGGACCTCCGCTCGCTCGAGCGCAAATGCCGCTGCTGCGGCGGGGTCGACGTGACCTTCGTCGTGCACGGGGAGCCCGTGGCGCTCGAAGGCTTCGATCACCTCCGAGCCGACCTCATAGCAACATGCGCGGACTGCGGGACCGACCCACGCGGCGAGACCGCCTGCCAGCTCCTCGATGCCGCGCTCGATGATGCCCGATGCGAGCCCGCGCCATCCCGCATGCAGAACCGCCACGCCGGTGACCCCTTCGACTAGAACAGGGGCGCAGTCCGCGGTGAGGATCCCGAGCACCGGGCCGGCGGTCCGTGCGACCAAACCGTCCGCCACCCCTATGACTCCCGATTCCCCTCGCGCCACGTCGATGATGTCGATGCCGTGCACCTGCCGTGCAAGCACCAGAGCATCGAGGTCGAAGCCCGCGGCGCGGGCGACTCTCGCGCGGTTGCGCATGACCTCGTCGCGCTCGTCCCCCACGCTTGCCGCAAGGTTGAGGGTGTCGTAGGGAGCGGGGCTGGTTCCTCCATTCCGATCACTGAACGCGACCAGAAGGCCGCGCTCGTGGGCGCCTTCATCGACCAACAGCGACACCCCATTGGCGGCCATGCGTGTCAATGAGGCGGTGGCGGTCACGGTGGGCAGTCTCTCAAACAAACAAGCGGGGTCCTTACCGGACCCCGCTTGGTGAATGGTGGAACGATTATTCGTTGCGCAGAAACGACGGTATGTCGAGGTCCTCGTTTGCGTTGAAGACGAGCCGCTCGGCCTCATCGTCGCCGCCAAGCGAGAGGGGCTGAGACTGGTCGACCAGACCAACTCCGGAGAAGATGTCCTCCTCGGGCCTGACCAGCTCCTCGGCTTCTCGCTGGTTCCAACGGTCGAATCCGGCCGCGATGACCGTGACCCTCACTTCATCGCCCAGCGTGTCGTCCACCACGGCTCCGAAGATGATGTTGGCGTCTGGGTGCGCCGCCTTGGAGATGATGTTGGCCGCCTCGTTGACTTCGAAGAGACCGAGGTCGGACCCACCCGCAATGTTGAGCAGTACGCCGCGCGCGCCCTCGATTGAGGCTTCTAGCAAAGGCGAGGAGATCGCCGCCCGCGCCGCCTCTGCCGCACGTCCTTCCCCGCGCGCCTGGCCGATGCCCATGAGCGAGGAGCCGGCGTCGGTCATGACCGCCTTCACGTCGGCGAAGTCGAGGTTGATGAGGCCGGGGGTCGTGATGAGGTCGGTTATGCCCTGGACCCCCTGGAGGAGCACCTCGTCGGCCATGCGGAACGATTCGAGCACAGAGGTGGTTGCGTCGCCGACGTCGAGCAGCCGGTCGTTGGGGATGACGATCAGGGTGTCGACCTTGTCTTTGAGGTTCGCGATGCCCTGCTCGGCCTTCACCGCGCGCTGGCGACCCTCGAACGAGAAGGGCCTGGTGACGACGCCGATGGTTAGTGCGCCGATCGACTTGGCGACCTCGGCCACGATGGGAGCGCCGCCGGTTCCGGTGCCGCCGCCCTTGCCGGCGGTGATGAACACCATGTCGGCGCCGCGCAGGACCTCCTCGATCTCCGCCCTGTGCTCCTCCGCTGCCTGGCGACCGACCTCGGGGTCCGCCCCCGCGCCGAGGCCCCTGGTGAGGTCTCGACCGATGTCGAGCTTGACGTCGGCGTCGGACATCAGCAACGCCTGAGCGTCGGTGTTCACCGCGATGAACTCGACGCCCCTCAGACCGACGTCGATCATCCGGTTCACGGCGTTCACGCCGCCTCCCCCAATGCCGACGACCTTGATGACCGCCAGATAATTCTGCGGGCCCTTGACCATCTCGACTCCTCTCCCACCCTCAGGGCGCTGACTCAATCTAAAGTTGAGCCTTATAGTTATGTCAACCTGTAGCTATGGTTGAGGAATATATAGAGGCCGTGGGCGCGTCGTCAACCCCTCGCGCATACAAGGCCGGGCGCGACTCGCTTCGCTAGGGAGTCGAAGTGGGAGTGGGATCCGGTGCGGCGGGCGGCGCCACCGGCGAGACCGCGGGGCTCGTAGGGACGCGCACGTCGATGGACGCGGCCCGAGAGCCTTCCTCCTGTAGCCGCCGCAGCAGCACACCGAGGACCTCGTTCTTTGAGACCAAGTCGTGTGGGGCGCCGTAGCGAACTTGGGTGCCGTCGCGTAACGACAGCGTGATCCGTTCCACCGTCGGCGCAGAGATGGCCTGAACCTTCGTGCGCAACGTGCGCGGCATAGAGGAGAACACCGCCAGGGCGCCGGTCACCTCTTGGTCGCCCACCGTGGCACCCGCCTCGAGGGCGTCGACAGGACTGCCCGCGATCACCGGCATCCTCTCCTGGCCGGGTTCCGAGCCCAACACCCTGCCCTCGGAGTCGAGCAGCCAGCGCCTGCCCTCTGCTGCCAAGACCATCATCGGTTTCCGTTCGGTGACACGGACCTTGACGGTCCCGGGAAGCTTGCGCTCGACCTCCACAGACTTGACCCAGGGCAGCCGAGCCGCGTCGGCCGCTATGGAGCTTGTGGAGAGGAGCAAGAGGTTGTCGGCGGAGTCGAGCCCCGCGGCGCGCGCTATCTCTTCCGAGGTGGTGTGGCGACCGCCGCTCACGCGGACCTTCTTGACCTTCAGAAAGGGTGAGAGGAACGCGGCCCAGATCAGCAGCGCGATCAGGGCGGCCACAGAGCACCTCCACACGATCCGCCGTCTTCTAGTGCGCTCGACCGCCTTTCTTCTGCGACTGATCCTGGGGTCGGCAAACCGGCGCGCCGACACGCTCATCGGCCGATCACCTCCGCTCTCCGGCGAACGCCTGGTCGAACCGGCCCGCAAAGCGCACTTCCGGCTGCAGCTCGATGCCGGTTGCAGCCAGAACGCGCGCCTGCACCTCGTGGACGAGATCGTGCACGTCCTGGGCCGTTGCGCCCTCACCTGCCATGAAGAAGTTGGCGTGCAACTCGGAGACCCGGGCTGCTCCGACCGTGAAGCCCTTGAGACCGGCGGCCTCGACCAGGCGGCCTGCGGAGTCGCCCTCGGGGTTCTTGAAGGTACTGCCCGCATTTTGAAGAGCTCCCGGTTGGGTCTCGGCCCGGTGCTTGCGGTACGCCTCCATCCGGGCCCGGATCGAGGGCTCGCGGTCGGGGGCAAGCCGGAGGCGGGCTCGAGTCACGATTTCGGTCTCGATCAGATTGGAGGTCCGATAAGCGAGTCCCAGGTCCCGCTGTGGCCGCTTCGCCACAACCCCTGCATTGAAGTCGAAGACCGACGCCTCTACCAGGGCGGCGGCCATGTCCCTGCCGTGGGCGCCGGCGTTCATCCGAACCGCTCCCCCCACCGAGCCGGGTACTCCCACCCCCCACTCGAGACCTGTCAGGCTTCTTCGAGCCGCCCAGTTGGCGAGCAACGGCAGGGTCGTCGACGCTCCCGCCGCGATGACACCTCGATCCCCGGCGACGCCTTCGATGCTCGAGAAGCCGGCCCCCAGCCGGATAACGAGACCCGGCCAGCCGTCATCGGAGATGACGATGTTCGACCCCCGACCAAGAGTAAGGACGGGCAGTCGGTCACGCGGGACGCCCGACTCCTCCACCACCTCTGCGGCCCGGACGAGGTCCGTTTCATCGGCGGGCTCCAGGTAGAGCTCGGCGGCGCCGCCCAACTTGTAGGTCGTATGACGAGCCAGCGGCAGCGACCGCTCGACTCGTCCTCGCACGGATTGGCTCAACCGCTGCGCCAAGAGGTCTAAGTCCCCCGAGTCGATCTTGGCTCCGCCCCCGGTCACGCGGCCTCCAGGTGCGCCAGCAGCTCCTCGCCGAGAGAGCTGACGTCGCCGGCGCCGAGCGTCAGGAGGGCGTCGCCCGGGCGCAGCTTGGACTCGAGGTAGCTCAGCAGCTCGGCGCGACGCGGGAGGTAGGCGACCGGGCGGCCGGGCAAACGCTCACAGATCGCGTCCGCCACCAGCTTGCCGGTGACCCCCACCACCGGCTCCTCCCTGGCGCCGTAGACGTCGGTGACCACCACGAGGTCGGCATCGCCAAACGACGATCCGAACTGGTCCCGGAAGGCGACCGTGCGCGAATAGAGATGAGGTTGGAAGACGGCCACCACCCTGGCCCACCGTCCAGTGCGCGCCGCGGCAAGAGTCGCCTTCACCTCCGTGGGGTGGTGAGCGTAGTCGTCGATAACGGTGATCCCCCGGGAGGAACCCCTCAGCTGAAAGCGCCTGTCGACTCCCTTGAAGTGAGCGAGGCCTTCGGCAATCGCGTCGAGAGAGACGCCGGCGTGGAGACATGCCCCCGCGGCGGCCAGAGCGTTCATGACGTTGTGGGGGCCGGGCACGCGCAGCTCGACGCGCGCCTGCTGCCCTCGCGCGTCGATGGTGAAGCGGGCTCCTTCCTGGTGAAAGGCAACGTCCACGCCGGCGATGTCGCCCCCCTCCCCGAAGGTTGCAAACGAATTCTGTGAGTCGCGGGCGAAGCTCACCAGATCTGCATCGAAAGCAGGCACGACCAGCGCGCCGCCTTCCTGGACGCGATCGATGAACTTAAGGAACGCGGCCCTTATGGGTTCGAGCGAGCCCCAATGGTCGAGATGATCTGCCTCCACATTGGTGATCACCGCGATGTTCGGCTCCAGCAAGAGGAACGAGCCATCGCTCTCGTCCGATTCCGCGACGATCAGGTCGTCGCGACCCAACCTCGCGTTGGTTCCTGCCTCGTTCAGGTCTCCGCCCACGAGATAGGTCGGGTCCCTGCCCGCCGACCTCAGGATCGTGACGATCATCGAAGTAGTAGTCGTCTTACCGTGCGTGCCGGCCACCACGATCGACCGGTTGTCGCGCAGCAGCGCGGCTAGCGCTTGGCCACGGCTCAAGAGGGGAAGGCCGAGGACGCGGGCGCGCATGAGCTCCGGGTTGCCCGGCGGAATGGCAGACGAGACCACTACCATGTCGGCCCCTTCCACCAACGACGCGTGGTGCCCGATGTGTATCGACGCTCCGGTCGCTTCGAGCATCGTTGCGGCGCGCGAGCGCTTGAGGTCCGAACCGGAGATGGCGACGCCTCGCTCCAGCAGGACCTTGGCCACGGCGGACATCCCCATACCGCCTATGCCGACGAAATGAACCCTTCGAGCGTCGAGCACGGTCATCTTGCAACCTCCACTACGACGCGCGCCAGCCTGTCCGCTGCGTCGGGACGACCGGTCTCGAGAGCCCGGGCGCACATCTCGCGCAGTCGTGATTCATCGTCCAGCAACAGGCCGAGCTCCGTCGCCACCCGCTCTGAAGTCGTCTGCTCGTCGGCGAGGACGACCGCAGCCCCGGCGCGTTCGAGCACCCTCGCTTGCCGCTCCTGCTGTCTGTCTCGGTGATACGGATAGGGCACGATGATTGCGGGAAGCCCGACGACTCCGAGCTCGGCGATCGTGGTAGCGCCCCCTCGACACAGCGCAACGTCGGCAACCGCGTAGGCCTCGACCATGTGCTCGATGTAGCCCACGACCCGGTAGATGAGGGTGCCGGCGCCAAGGCGTTGACGGGCCTGCTCCACGAAGCTCTCCGACTCCACTCGCCCTGCGATGTGCAGGATCTGAAGGTCGTCTCGCGCCGCCCATATGGAGCTCAAGCCGAGCGCGGCTTGATTGATGCGCTGCGCTCCTTGACTGCCCCCGAACACGAGCACGGTCCTCCGACGCGGATCGAGTTCGAAGCGCTCGTAACCGCTCTTGCGATCGGCCGCCTTGTCGATCGCTACGATCTCTTTGGCCACGGGGTTTCCCACCAGCACCCCTCGACGCCCCGCAGCGCTCAACGTTTCCTCGAAGGAGACGCCGATCTTTCTTGCGATCGGCTTGGATACGCGATTGGCGAGCCCGAACACGATGTTCTGCTCGTGCAGCACTACGGGGGTACGGCCCAGACGCGCCGCGAGGCACACGGGGAGGCTGACGTATCCCCCCATGCCCACGACCACGTTCGGCGCCAGCTTTCTCAGGCAGCGAAAAGCATCGCCGGCGGCGGTGGCTGCGCGCGCGGCCGTTGCGGCAAAGCTTGCAGGACGAGCCCGGTCGAACCCGCGCACGTCGACCGTCTCAAGCGGAAACCCGGCGTTCGGCACGAGCGTCACCTCCGCTCCTTTTGTGGTTCCGATGAAGGTGACCTGGGCCCCCTCGAACGCCGAAGCAAGAGCGATCGCCGGGTTGACGTGTCCGGCCGTCCCGCCTCCCGCGATCACCACATTCATGCCCCGACGGCGGCGGCTTTCGACGTCGAGCGGCCAGCCGCGCCCCGTCGCGCCGAAGCTTCCTCGCCTCCGCGCGCGATGCTGACCATGGTGCCCATCGCGGCGAGCGACATCACGAGCGACGTACCTCCGAAGGAAACCAATGGCAGCGGCACTCCGGTGATGGGCAAGGAGGCCGTCGCGGCCCCCACGTTGATTAGGGCCTGAATCGAGATCCAAATGGTGATGCCCGACGCCATCAACATCCCAAAGCGATCGGGGGCGTTGCGCGCGGTCCTGAGGCCGAGATAGGCAAGAAAGGCAAACAGGCCAAGAACCACCAGGGTTCCCAGCAGGCCCATCTCCTCACCCAAGATCGCAAAGATGAAATCGGTGTGCGCGTTTGGTACGTATGACCACTTCTGTCGGCTCGCGCCGAGTCCGACGCCCCACCACTCGCCCGAACCCAGCGCAATGAGAGACTGGATCGCCTGATAACCGTTGCCAAGTGGGTCCTTCCATGGGTCCATGAACGCGAGGATCCTGTCCCGCCTGTAGGGCTCGAGCAGCCCGGCAGCCACCGCGAGCGCAACTCCCAGCACCGACAGGGGAATCAGATGCCTGAGCCGCGCGCCCGCGACAAAGAGGACGCCGGCCCCGATCACGGCCAGCAGGAGCGTGGTTCCGAGGTCCGGCTGCATCATCACCAACCCAGCCAGCAACGCGACGGCGAGGATCAACGGCACCAAGGTGTGCGAGAACTTCTTGAACGTCGCCTCGTCCTTGCGGCAGAAGACGCCCGCAGCAAACAGAACCAGAGCGAACTTGGCGGCCTCGGAGGGCTGAAAGGCGAGGGGGCCGAGAGGAAGCCAGCGAACACTTCCACCAGCCGATATCCCAACGCCGGGGATCAGCACCGCGCCCAGCAGGAGCAGAACGACGGGCAACGCGATGTAGCCCACATTGCGCAGCCGCCGATAGTCGAGGCGCGAGAACAAGAAGAATGCAATTAATCCCAGCAGCGCCCACACGAGTTGCTTCTTGAAGAACCAGAACGACGAACCGTGGCTCGTGAACGAATACACCGAGCTGGCGGACAGGATCATGATGACTCCGAGCAGCACGAGGGAAATCACCGAGACCGTGATGAGCACCGCGGGATGACCAAAACGGAGCCCACTCTGGGCTGCGCCCGTCGCGCCCTTCAACCTGCGCGCGCCCCTCGTCTTGATCGCGCTGCTATTGGCGGCCATAGCTCATTCCTCCCGCGCGTCCGCGCCGGAGAGCGCTCGGACGGCTTTAGTGAACTCTTCTCCACGATGGACGTAGCTCGAATACATGTCCAGGCTCGCACACCCGGGGGCGAGTAACACGGATCCTCCCGGACGCGCAATCGCTTGCGCTGCTCGCACCGCGTCGACCATCGACTGGACCTTCTGCACTTCGACAACGCCGGAGAAAGCCCGCGCTACATCGTCTGCTGCCTCTCCCAGGGCGACCACCGCGCCGACCGGGGGAACGGTCGCGGTAAGAACCGAAAGATCGACGCCCTTGCTCCGCCCCCCGGCAATGAGCACTACGTCCCGTAACCCGTTTACCGCCGCCATCGTCGCGTGGGGATTGGTTGCTTTCGAGTCGTTGATGTAGGTGACGCCGTCGATGTGCGCGACGACCTCGAGTCGGTGTCGCAATGGCCTGAATCCCTTGAGGGCCCGCACCACTGCGTCGACCTCGACGCCGTATTCCAAAGCGGCCCCCGCGGCCGCGATGGAATCTTCCAGCCCCGCTACCCCACCAAGGGGCACATCATCGGTCGAGAAGATCTCTTCCCCCCGCCACAGCACCCGGCCCTCGGAGACGCCTATCCCCTCTTCGGGCATTCGTGTTGCCGAGAACGCAACGACCCTAGCCACTGCGCGCGCGCCGATGTCCATGGCGATCCGATCCTCGAAGTTGGGCAAGAACGCGTCCGAGGGCGTCTGGTTGATCACGATCCGCGCCTTCGCTTCCACGTAGCCGGCCCGCGAGCCGTGCCAATCGGTGTGGTCTTCCGCGACGTTAAGGAGCACGGCGACGCGGGGCCTGAAGCTTGCGATGGTGGCGAGCTGGAAGCTCGACACTTCCAGCGCGATGGCGCCGTCGTTACCCACCTCCGAAACAGCATCCACGAGAGGGACTCCGATGTTTCCCGCGGCCATGGACGGTTTCCCCGATTCCTGGAGCATTGCCGCCAGCAGACTCGTGGTGGTCGTCTTGCCGTTGGTGCCGGTGACCGCAAGGAAGTCACATCCGGCCAGTTGGTAGGCGAGCTCCACCTCCCCGATCACTTCTGTGCCCGTCGCGCGGAGCCGCCGCACTACAGGAGAGTGAAGTGGGATACCGGGGCTCAGAACGGCGATGTCTGCACGCAGCCTCGAGAGCTCGTGGCCGCCGAGCTCGACCTCGCAGCCTGCCTCCCTGAGCCGTTGGGCTCGGTCGGCGAGGGCGGGTGAGGAAGCTTCGTCGGTGACTCGTACGTCGGCGCCCAGCTGCGCGAGCCTGCGGGCCGCGGCCAATCCGCTGACGCCCAGCCCGACCACAAGCACCTTCCGGCCGGACCAATCGCTCACTTCAAGCCGCCCTTGGAGAGGAAGTCCGCGTAGAAGAGGCCGACGCCGAACGCCACCGACAACCCGGACAGGACCCAGAATCGGACGATCACAGTGAACTCGGGCCAGCCCTGAAGCTCGAAGTGGTGGTGAATGGGGGCCATGAGCAGGAGCCGTTTGCCGGTTCGCTTGAACACCGCCACCTGGAGGATGACCGACATCGTCACCACGACGTACAGGCCCCCCAAGAGAATCAGAAGCAGCTGGGTGTTGAGCATTATGGCCAGCACCGCCATGGAGCCCCCGAGCATGAGGGAGCCCGTGTCGCCCATGAAGATCTTGGCCGGCGCCGTGTTCCACCACAGGAAACCCGCGCACGCACCGAACATCGCGGCCGCAACGATGGCGAGGTCTAGCGGATCGGAGCCGGTCTTGCCGACGTCATAGAACTGGGGGTGACGGAACTGCCAGAACGCGATGACGACGAAGGCCGCGAATACCTGAGCAGCCGATCCAACTGCGAGCCCGTCGAGCCCATCCGTCAAGTTCACGGCGTTCGACGAGCCGGCGATCATCAAGAAGACCCACACGAAAAAGAAGATGCCGAGGTTCAGAGCAGTCGAGCGAAAGAATGACAGGTCGGTCCCGACCCCGACGACTTTGACCGCCACCACGCCGAAGATCCCCGCAATGATCAGCTGCCCCAGGAACTTGGCGCGCGACTGCAAACCCAGCGAGCGCGCCTTACGGATCTTGATGAAGTCGTCGATGAAGCCGAGAAAGCCGAGCGCGACGATGGTCGCCAGGGCAAGCACACCACTGTCGGTGAAGGGGGCAGGGTTCCCACGACCGATGTGGCCGAGCAAGTACCCCCCAACCGTCCCGGCGAGGATGACGAGGCCCCCCATCGTGGGTGTGCCGCGTTTCTCGTAGTGCGCCTGGGGCCCTTCCTCGCGTATCAACTGGCCCCAGCCGCGTCGTCTGAACCTCCTGATCGCGACAGGTGTGCCCAGCAAAGAGATGACCAGACCGATCAAACCTGCGACGCCGATGTTGGTCATGACGCTCGCTCCTTCGAGCCAAGGTTCGCTCCACTCCCGGACCACCCCATGGCGATGAGCTCGTCGCGCGCGACCTCTCGATCGTCGAACTCGATGGTGTGGTCGGCGAATTGCTGGCCGGTCTCGTGACCCTTACCTGCGATCACGACGACGTCGCCCCCGCTCGCCAGACCGAGCGCGGCCGCAATCGCCTCCCGCCGGTCCGGCATCACGTGGTCGGCGCCCTCGCCTTTCACCTCGACAACTCCCCGCAACACTTCATCGATGATCGCCATCGGGTCTTCGCTTCGGGGATTGTCCGAGGTGACGATGACCACGTCGGCAAGTCGAGCGGCGACCATGCCCATCTGCGGCCTCTTCGTCCTGTCTCTGTCGCCGCCACAACCGAAGACGCACAAGACGCGACCATCGTTTCCTTTGGCCATGTTGCGAGCTTCTGTCAGCACGTTATCGAGCGCTTCCGGCGTGTGCGCATAGTCGACGACCACGGCAAATGGTTGCCCGGAGTCGACCGACTCGAAGCGTCCGGGAACCGCCCTCAAGGCGGCCAGCCCCTCTCTGATCGAGGCCGGACCAACCCCAGCCTGCAGAGCGGTCGAGCAGGCCGCAAGACAGTTGGCGAGGTTGAAGGCGCCGATCAGTGGCGTGGCCATCGCGATGTCCCCCCAGGGAGTCGTCACCGACAGCTCCTGTCCCCATGGTCCTGAACTGATCTCTACTGCTCTCACGTCCGCGTCAGGGGAGCGCCCATACCCCACGCACGGCACCATGGTGGCCGCCATCAGCGCAATACCGTAGGGATCGTCAATGTTCACCGCGCCGGCACGCACGCGTTCGGGCACAAAGAGCGAGCGTTTCGCGCAGAAGTAGTCTTCCATGTCGGTGTGAAAGTCGAGGTGGTCCTGCGACAGGTTGGTGAACGCCGCTGCTGCAAAGCGAAGGCCCTCGACTCGTTGAAGGACCAGTGCGTGCGAGGTCACCTCCATCGCGACGGCCTCTACTCCCGCCCTTTTCATCTCCAGGAAGAGACGATGGAGATCGAGCGATTCCGGTGTCGTACGAACGCCGGGCTTGCGCGCTCCGGCGACCCGGGTCTCGATTGTGCCGATCAGACCGGTGGTGCGGCCGTCGGCCCTGAGGATGGACTCGAGCAAGAACGCCGTGGTGGTCTTTCCGTTGGTTCCGGTGACGCCAAGCAATAGGAGATCGTCGGCGGGGTGGCCGAAGAAGGCGGCAGACATTCGAGCCATCGCCACGCGCGCGTCGGTAACAACGACCTCGGGAAGGCCCACGCCGAGTGGCCGCTCGACGCACAGGGCCGCCGCCCCTCGCCGAGCCGCGTCGACTGCAAATGCGTGCCCATCGGTCTTTTCGCCCGGCACGCAGAAGAAGAGGTCCCCTGAAGTGACCGTGCGAGAGTCGTAGGCGACGCCGGAAACGACCACGTCCTCTCCCACGACCGAGAGCAGCGCGCGCCCTGCCGTCGACGAGAGCTCTTTCAGAGGGCGGCGAAAGGATACGTCCATGAAATGCAGACTAGTCGTGGGCCGGTTGAGTTCCGTCCTGCGCGGCGTCGAGTTGCTCTACTGCCTCCTCGATGCTGCCGGTCGGCGGCACACCCAGCTCCCGCAGCGCATGGCCCACTATGGCCTTGAAGGTCGGGGCGGCGGTAAGGCCCCCATAGTGGGGGTCGGGCTCGTCGAGCACAACGATAGCGGCTACCTGAGGTCGCTTCACAGGCGCGTAGCCGCCAAAGGAGGCTACGTACTGGTTCCCGTATCCACCGCCTCCAGGCAGAGGCTTTTGTGCGGTCCCCGTCTTGCCTGCCACGGTGTAGCCGGGGATTTGAGCCTCGGTGCCCGTGCCATCGGTGACGACGGCGGCCAGCATCTTCGTCATCTGGTCGCCGACGCGCTGAGGCACGATCCGGCGAGTCGAAGGAGACGTCGAGCGCACGTCACCCTTTGAGTCGACGGTCCCGTACAGCAGCTTGGGCTCGACCCAGGTGCCCCTGTTGGCAATGGTCCCAAAGGCAGTGACCATTTGAAGCGGCGTGACCGCCACCCCTTGCCCTATTGGGATGTTCGCGATGCTCGAGCCCGACCACAACTCCGGAGGGACAACGATTCCAGAGGACTCCCCCGGGAAGTCGAGCCCGGTTGGATTCCCAAAGCCGAACTTTCGGACATAGGCATCGAGCTTCTCCGGCCCGAGTGCTTGGCCTATCTTCACCGTTCCGACGTTGGAGGACTGGGTGATGATGTCCCTTACGGTCATGGTCTCGGTTGGATGGCTGTGTGAGTCGTGAATGACTCGATCCGCGACCTGGATCTGCGGCGGCACTACGAACTCAGACGATGGCTTCACGAGGTCCTCGGCTAGCCCCGCCGCGACCGTCACGATCTTGTAGACGGAACCCGGCTCGTAGACGTCGGTCAACGCGCGGTTGCGGCGCGCCGCTGCAGGAAAGTCGCCCGGCCGGCTCGGGTCGAAGTCGGGGACGTTGGCCATGGCCAAGATCTCACCGGTCTCCGGCCGCATCACGATGGCCGTGCCGGCCGACGCACGATAGCGCTGAACTGCTTCGGCGAGGGTCTGCTCCGTGAAGTACTGGATGTCCTTGTCGATGGTCAACAACAGTGAATGACCGGGACGAGGAGGGTCGTAGCTGAAGTCGGCCTGCGGGATGGGGCGACCTCCCGGGTCCTGCTCGAGGGTCATGCGGCCGGGGCGCCCCTGCAGGATGTCGTCGTACTGGACCTCGATACCCTCCTGCGGCTCTCCATCGATGTTGACGAAGCCCAGTACGTGGGAAGCGAGTGATCCGTTCGGGTACATGCGCTTCGGCTCCGCCCTCATGAACACTCCCGGCAGGTCGAGCGCGCCGATCTCGCGCGCCACCGCCGGCTGTACCTGGCGCGCCAGGTACTCGAAGCGAGACCCCGGAAAAGAACCCCTGAGCTTGCGCTCCAAGACTTGGGGTGACGCGCCGAGAATGCCCGAGAGCTGGCTCGCCACCGCGCGCGGGTTGTCGATCAAGGTGGGGTCGACGAAGACGGTCTGCAGATCGACTGAAATGGCTAGAGGGCGACCATGCCTGTCGAGGACCGAGCCTCTGCGAGCCGGGAACTCAACTACCTTCTGTCTCTGCGCCGCCGCCAGGCGGGCGTAGCTGGGTGATTCAACGATCTGGACAACGAAGAGCCGGCCTGCCATCAGCAGGAACGCGAGCATCAAGACCGCTCCCACCCCGGTCAGCCGGCGCGGTGAGACGGATCTTTTGAAGGCTCTCTTTCTGGAGCGCCGGGGTGGCGGGCGCGTCGAACGGCGCGAAGAGGGGGGCCTGCCCCTGCGGCTCGGCCCCCCATGGTTTCGATGACGAACACGCGACCCGTTGGACGGCATCAGGGGCCACTCCGCAAGCCCAAGCCGGTGCCCTGACCGGGCCGGAGCCGGGAGGGATTGTCACCGCCCGAGCGAGCGAGCCGGTTGCCCAGGCGGTATTTGATGTCGGCCACGATGAACTCGGTGCGCGCCGGGTCCGCGTCCACCATGCCCAGCTCGGTTCGAGCGTAGCTTTCGATGCGAGCGTCGCTCTCGAGCTGGGAGACTTGAAAGATCAGGTCTTCGTGGCGGCTCTGCGCCGCGATCATGCGCTCACGGATCTTTCCGAGCTTGAACGCGGATTGCGACATGAGGACCTGCTCTAGCAATATCCCGAAGATCGCTGCCACCACGAGGATCACCCCCGCCACAACGAGCGGCGTCGAACGGGTCGAGGGGCTCCTGCGGATCAACCGGCGCGATCTACGCTTGACGATGCGGAGGTCTGCTCGACCGGATGAGGCCCGCTTCGAGACGGGCGAGGGACGCACACTCAACGGCGGTCCCCCTGGGACACTTGCAACCTCTCGGCGACCCGAAGCCGAGCCGATCGAGCTCGTGGGTTTCTCGTCACCTCATCCTCGGTCGGCGTGATTGCACGCCTGGTGACAAGCCGAAGTCGCGCCTCGGCAGAGCATCTGCAGACGGGGAAGCTCGGGGGGCACACGCACCCCTTCGACTGGTCCGCGAAGTAGGTCTTTACGATGCGGTCCTCGAGTGAATGATAGCTGAGGACGCCGAGACGCCCGCCCGGGGACAGGGCTGCCACCCCCCCGGGCAGGGCCGTCTCGAGTGCACCGAGCTCGTTGTTGACCTCGATGCGTAGCGCCTGGAAGGTGCGCTTCGCGGGGTGCCCACCTGTCCGGCGCGTTGCTGCAGGAATGGCCTCTTTGATGATCTCTGCGAGGTCCACGGTGTCCTCGACCGGTCGTCGAGCGACGATCGCCGACGCGATGCGCCCGGCGAACCGCTCCTCTCCATAACGGCGGATCACCGAGGCAAGCTCGCGGCGTCCGTAATCGTTCACCACTTCGTGGGCGGAGAGCTCCTGGGCGGGATCCATGCGCATGTCTAGAGGACCTCTCGCCCTAAAGGAGAAACCCCTGCCCTCGGAATCGAGCTGGGGTGAGGAAACTCCAAGGTCGAATAGGACTCCGCGAACCGACGCAATCCCGAGTCGTTCCAGTACGGCCGCGACGTTCTTGAAGTCGTCACGAAAGAGCCGAACCCGTGACCCGTACGGGGAGAGGTGGGCCCGGGACGCCTCCAGCGCCTCAGGGTCGCGGTCGATGCCGACGAGCTCCGCTTCGGGGGCGCGCTCGAGCAAGGCTGAGGCGTGTCCCCCTCGCCCAAGGGTGACGTCGACGAAGACTCCCCCGTGTTCCACTGCAGGCAGGAGGAGCTCGACGACTTCTCCTGCCAGCACCGGTTCGTGTTCCACGCGGCCTCCATGTCTATCTCCCCAAGGCCCTTGCAGCGATTGCGAGCATGCCGACCACACCGCCGAAGCAGCTTCCGGTGAGGGCCAGGACCAGGATGCCCTGGGACAGCTCACGAACGATTCCTCGCCGTGGTTCAGACGACGGACTCACCTCGGCCACCTCCTTGGTTCCCTAGATCCCGCTGCGGGCGAAGATCTCGCCCATGTCGGTCGTGTCGGGTTCCTCGCTTCGCTGCTGCCACGTCGCGGGATCCCATAGTTCGCCGTGGTCCAGGGCACCGATCACAAAGACGTCCTTGTCGATGCCGGCGTAGTCGCGCAGCTCCTGGGGCACTGTGATCCGCCCCTGGCGATCGATCCCGTCGGTGTGGGCGCTCGCCCCGAGCCGGCGGGCGGCCTCCCGTGCATCTGCATTGCTCTTGGGCAGTTGCAGCAGTCGTGCCGTCAGCTCCGTCCATCTCTCCTCCGGGAACATCGCGACGCAACCGTCGGGCCACTTCACGAGCACGACGTCGTCGTTCTGAAGTCCCTCCCGAATCCGGGACGGCACGATCAGTCGCCCTTTCGCATCGATCGTGTGCCGGAAACGGCCCGTGATTGGCAATCGCTGCTCTCCCCTAACGCTCGACCCGGTGGGGACTTTGGAGCGGCATGGCTAGGGTGTTCCCTATCGCGCCATTAGGCTCCATATCCCTCCACTAGATGGGCAAGTTATGCCCCGAGCAGCCGGGAGTCAACGTTCTGGCCCGAATCACAGTTCTGTAATTAAGGGCGGCCCCGGCGGGTAGAGAGGCGCGCCGTGTTGCTTGGAGCGCAGCAGCGAGACTGCGCAGGTCCGGTGGTTAGACCGGCTGGGCGACCTTGGGGCGCGGAAGGGTCAGGTATTGCTCCCACTCGGGGGCGACGCGATCGACGGCGACCACGATCCAGACACTCTCGTGCGGCGCCTTGGGAGGATGCCGCAAACGCATCCCGACATCCTGAAAGGACCTGTTCTCCTTGCGTGAGTTGCAGGGCCTGCATGCGGCCACGACGTTCTCCCAGGTATGCGTGCCTCCCCTGCTCTTTGGGATGACGTGGTCGACGTTGTCGGCGCGCCTGCCACAGTACTGGCATTCGAAGTTGTCTCTCACCATGACTGCCTTGCGAGAAAGCGATGCACGGGCACGAAACGGGACTGTGACGAAATAAGTAAGCCGCACCACGCTGGGTGCGGCCATGGTCACGTGCTCGGATCGAAAGACGTGACCGTTGCTATGGAGGACCTCTGCCTTACCGCCGAGGGCAAGCACGAGCGCCCGCCGGACCGGTACGACGCACAGCGGTTGGTAGGAGGCATTGAGAACTAACGCTCTTCCCAAAGTGTTGCCAGTATATCGACGCCCTCCTGGAGTCCCATGCATGCGATGCAGCTAAGGGCCTTGCTCCTCCCTCAGGAACTCGACATAGCGATGGAAGGCGAGGTGGTCGGAGGTGACCTCGTCCGTCTGACCGTTCTTCTGGAGCTTCACGGTATCGGCCGGCCCCCGGGAAGCCTTCGGATCCTCGATGATCTCGACCACCTCCCAGCCCTCCTCGATCAGCTGCCTCAGGCGCTCGAGCTCGGGGTCATCCCCCCATCCCGCCATCTCCACCCTCCTCGCTCCACGTGATGTTGACGTCGCCAAGTGTGAACGATTCCGAAAGGGCGTGCCGGGAACCTCTTGCCGCGACCAGAAGTCTGTAAAGCCGCAGCCAGTTGATAACCTGATGCGCCTGTGGAGCTCGATGGGATGAAGCAAACCGCACTACCGAGATGGGTCACGAGGCGGGACTTTAATGACTGAGGCGGGGAAGGACTTTTCGAGTTTCCAATCGGCTTTCGAGCGCATCGTCTCGAACGTCGAGCACGCTATTCAGGGCAAGGAGGGAGTCGTCCGCCTTGCGCTCGTGGCGCTGTTTGCCGAGGGCCACCTGCTTCTCGAGGACGTGCCAGGCGTCGGCAAGACCATGCTGGCCAAGTCCATCGCAAGGACCATGGGATGCACCTGGCAACGGATCCAGTTCACACCCGACCTCCTGCCGACCGATGTCACCGGCGTCAACGTGTGGGATCGGTCGACGGGCCGCTTCGTCTTCAAGCCGGGGGCGGTGTTCGCCAACATCTGTCTCGGTGACGAGATCAACCGGGCCTCTCCCAAGACCCAAAGCGCTCTGCTCGAATGCATGGAGGAGCGGCAGGTGACGACCGACGGGACTACTCATCAGCTCGAGGCGCCATTCATGGTGATCGCGACTCAGAACCCCATCGAGCACGAAGGCACCTACCCGCTGCCCGAGTCACAGCTCGACCGCTTCATGATGCGGCTGTCGGTCGGGTATCCGAGCCGGGCGTCCGAGCTCGACATCCTGGACACGCACGGCAGCCGAGAGCCGCTCGAGGAGATCCGTCCCGTGACCGGCGCATCAGAGATCGGCTTGCTGATCAAGATGGCGCACGACGTGCACGTCGCCCCCACCCTCAAGCGCTACATCGTCGACGTCTCGGAGGCCACCCGCGATCACCCCGACGTCTACCTGGGCGCAAGCCCTCGTGCGTCGTTGTATCTCTTGAGAGGCGCTCGCACCCTCGCGGCGAGCCGCGGACGCGACTACGTCGTGCCCGACGACATAAAGGACCTGGTCGTGCCGGTCATGGCTCACCGCATCCTGCTGTCGCCCGAGGCTCAGATGAGGGGTTCGGGGGCCGAAGAGGTCCTCGAGGGCCTGCTGGGTCGGGTGCCGATTCCCGCCCGCAGCCAGGCATAGGGGTCTGAATGCCGACTGCCCGGGGGTGGCTGGTCGCCGTCATCTCTATTGCCTTGATGGTGGCCGGGAGGCTGTTCGGTACGGGTGCCGTCGAGCAACTCGGCTTCGCGATGCTCGCCTTGGTGTTCGTGGCCGTGGGGGTCGTGCGTCTCGGTCGCCACGACCTCTCGGTGGAAAGGCGGTTGTCCCCCGTGAGGGTGCCCGCGACTCAGCCAGTCACCTCTGAGATCAGGATCAGCAACGAGGGCAAGGGGTCGGCCCCCCTGCTGCTTCTCGAGGACCGGCTTCCTCCGGGACTGTCTGGAAGCACTCGCCTCGCGGTGCGCGGTGTCGAACCCGGTGGCACAAGAGCCACCTCCATTAGCCTGAGGGCGCCCAAGAGAGGTCGCTATGACGTCGGCCCCCTCCAGATCTCCTTCATCGATCCGTTCGGGCTCGCTCGGGTACGGTGGCGCGCCCTCGGATCATCGAGCTTCCTGGTCCATCCTGCGGTCGAGCCGCTGAGCCCTCCCCGGGACCAGGGCGAGCACCGAAGCCTGGCCTCGGCCGCGCGCAAGCAGCCGACCGGCACCCAGGGAGAGGACTTCTACACCTTGCGGGAATACGTCGAGGGCGACGACCTTAGAAAGATCCATTGGTCCTCTACGGCCAAACGCAATCGCTACATGATTCGCCAGGAGGAGACCCCGTGGCACACGCGGGCGACCATCGTGCTGGACGACCGCGCCGTTGCCCATGCCGGTCTCGGCCACAGCTCGACCTTCGAGCGCACCGTCGAAGCGGCTGCGTCGCTCGCCGATCTGTATCAGCGATCGGGGTACTCGTGGAGGCTGGCGGGGGCTCACCACGCGGGCTTGCCGCCGGGCAAGGGAAGCGACCATCTCAATCGCTGCCTTGATCTGCTCGCGGTCCTGGAGCTCTCCAAGTACGACGACGCGGCCCTGATCAGGCGGCTGGTCGAGGTCGAATCGACCGGCGGGGCCGAGGCGGCGTTGGTCCTGGTGACCGGCTCGCTCGATTCCGAGATGGCCATGGCGCTGACGCGCTGCCGACGGAGCTTCAGGCAAGTGACCGTTGTGTCGTTTCCCAAGCACCGGTTCTCCGACCACGGCACGAAGGCGCGGTGGGAGGGCGAGGCGCGCACCGTGGAGGTCACGCGCCTTCTCGCCCGTTCCAGCATCCGCGCAGTCGTAGCAGGACCCGACGACTCACTCGCGTCGGGATGGAACGCCACGTCTCAGATGAGAAGCGAAGGAGAGGCCCAGTGGGGTCGGAAGCCAGAGCTCGTCTAGGCCTGGCCGCGCTGCTGGGTGCGACCTTGCTGGCCTTCGGCGGGGTCTTCGCGAAGAGCGATTACATGGGACCGACTCTGCTCGGGATGGTGCTTGCCGTCGGTCTCGCCCTGCTGTGCCGCAGGCTCGGGGCGGGGGCCCTGGTGACGATCGTGGTCTCCGCCGTGGCCCTCGGGTGGTACTTGCTGCTCGTGTTCCAGGGGCACAACACCTTCTACGGCCTCCCGACGGTGGCCGCGGCAACCGGTGTCGGCCGTGCGGTGCTCGCGGGGGTCCAAGCGAGCAACCTCGACTTCGCGCCGGTGCCGCCCCGTCCCGGCTACGTGATCCTCACGGTGGCTGGGATGTGGCTCGTGGCAACCATCGGCGAGGTCGCGACCTTTCGGTGGCGCAGGCCGCTCGTGGCAAGCCTCCCCCCGATCGCCCTGTTCTCGTTCCTGCTCATCATCGGCAAGCAGTCGGTAGCAGGGCCGCTCCTCGTTGTGTTCATCCCGGCTTTACTCGCCTACTGGGGCCTCGAAGCCTCGCACCGCCTCAGGTCCTGGGGTCGCTGGGTGGGTACCTGGGGCCGGCGCGACGACACAGAAAATGAGTCCGTCACGGGCAGGGTCGCTCGCCGCATGGGTTACTCCTGCGTCGCCGCCGCTCTAGTTGCGCCCGTGATCCTGCCCTCCCTGGGCACTGGGCTCCTGCCGTGGCGGAACCCGACATCGGGAGGCGAAGGACCCGGGGATGGAGGCTCTTTGGGGGCTACCTCGGTCGACCCCTTCGTCGAGTTGGTCCCTTCCCTGCTGCAGCAGGAGTCTGAGGAGCTGTTTCGGGTCACGGCGGAAAGGGCCGCCTACTGGAGGTTGCTGTCGCTCGCCGACTTCGACGGCAACCGCTGGACCGAGGCCGAGGCGTTCAAGGCCACGGTCCAGCAGGGATTGCTCGAACGCAGCCAGCCGACCGCCTTCGAGAAGTCCCTCCTCCAGAGGTTCGATCTAACCAACCTCGGCGGTTCCTACCTGCCGGCTGCCGGGCGGCCCAGCTCCCTATCGATCTCGGGCGAGGCTCGAACCACCCGGTACAACGCCGAGACCAGACATCTCGAAGTCGCCGAGGGCGACGTCCAAGGAATGGAATACATCGTCACCTCAGAGCTTCCGAGGGTCACCTTCGAGGCGATGAGAACGGCGAGGGTCGGTCAGCAGGGCGACAACTACACCAGCGTCCCGGCGGACCTCTCACCGCAGGTGCGAGCTCTGGCCGAGCAGTGGACCAAGAAAGCCGACAGCGACTTTGCCAAGCTGGTCGCCCTGCAGACTCGCTTCCAGACGGACTTCGCCTACTCCGAGAACGTTGCCAAGAAGGACTCCGACGACTACCTCACTTACTTCTTGACCGAAAGCAGGACCGGATACTGCCAGCAGTTCTCCACGGCATTTGCATTGCTCGCCAGGACGCTCGGCTATCCCTCGAGGGTCTCGGTCGGGTTCCTTCCGGGCCAGGAGGCGCCCGACACCTCGGACACCTACGTCGTCAGGGGCACCGACGCGCACGCATGGCCCGAGATCTACTTCGAGGACTACGGCTGGGTCCGCTTCGAGCCCACGCCGCGCGACCTGACCCGGCTCCCCAACTACACGATCGACCCGTCACCTGGATCCGGATCAAACGGCGCCGGCGCCGGGGGCCCTCAGGGGAACGTGGGCCAAATCGGGGGCGGGGCGCTCGGCACCGATATAACGGCCGCCAACATAGACCCGAGGCTCGGAGAGGGCGTCGAGCAGGAGCAGCCGGGACGGGGTGCCGACGGCTACGTGTGGCAGGAGGCCTTTGGGCGTCTGTTCCGGTGGCTGATCCTCTCCCTCTTGGTGGTGCTGGTCCTCGTGCCCTTTGCCAAAGAGCTCAAGACGAGATATCGCTATGCCCGGGCGACGTCGCCCTCTTCGACCACGGCGGCTGCCTTTGCCCAGTTCCTCGACGAAGCCGGTGAGCTCGCCGCCGCCCGGCGCCCATCGGAGTCGGCAATCGCCTACGCCTCGAGGCTCGTCTCGGGGAGAAAAGTCCCCGCAGATCCCGCCGTCCGCCTCGCCACGCTCTACGAGATCGCCGAGTACTCGCCGCGGGCGCCTCCCCGGTCCAGGCTAGCGAGGCAAAGAGGCTCGCGAAGCGGCTCCGTTCGGCTCTGTGGAAGCGAGCCTCGTGGCTGAAGAGGGCCTCGCTGCTGTTCTCCCCCGCCCGTCTTCGGCCCTCGCTCAGGCTAGGGACAAGCCACCGCTAGGGTCAGCGCACCGAGTGCAGACGCTGCTCGGACTGCGGTGCTCCGTCGGAGGCGAGCCTCGATTCGACCTGCCGTAAGGCGGTGACGAACTCCTCGCGGTCATAGAGGTATTGGGAGACCTTGGAGTCCACGGTGCGGGCGATGTCGTCGATCGCGAGGAAGAACACCATCTGACCCTCGCGCAGCGCCTCGAGGAGCTCTCCGTCGTTCTTACAGATCTCGAAGATGCTGTGGCCGTCCGTGACCAGCTTGACGTCGGCAAGGTGCTGGTCGAGCTTCGCCTTCTTGCGCAGGAACTCGATCGACTTGCGGACGCGCTGAAGGCTCATGCCCCCCTCCAGCAACGACTTGATCACGCGCAACGCGACCAGGTCTCTGAAGGAGTAGAGGCGCCGGACTCCCGGCCGCCCTCCGGTTACTTGCACGCTTGGAACAACGAGTGAGATGCGGTCCCAGTAACGGAGTTGGTGCGGCGTGCAACCCGTCAACCGAGACGCTTGATGTGCGGTGAAACCGTCCATAGGAGCGCGCCTGTCCTCCCGCCGGTGTAATGGCATCAAGTAGTTGAACGAAGCCGTGTTACTCGTCAGAGCCTCAACGAGCGTCCCCGCGCAGCCAACGGCCGCTCAGGGAATGTAGCGCGCCACGTCCAAGCGCGACAACCCAAATGGGCCCTTAAGAGGAAAGTAGGAGAAGATTTTTTGTCAGGTTTTCTTGTAGCGCCTGCGAATCCGCTGCTCCCACTCGGACAAAGTCCCCTTGACCCGCGCGTTGACATCTCGACCACCGGGTCTTGCGGACGTCAGAAGGCCATGCGCCGAGCCCGCCATCACAACGATCCCCGCCACCATTGCCCCAAAGGCGGCAACGCCAAGGAACGGGCTCGGCCACACGAAGAAGGCAATGAGGAGTGCGAAGCCGGCGATGAAGCTCACGAGCCCCAAGCGGGCGCGCCGTGACTCCTGAAGGCGGGGCCTCGCCCGCCTCACACCGTGCGCGAAGCCAGGGTCCTCTTGGTAGAGGTTCTTCTCGATCTCTTCGAGGATCTTTTGCTCGTGTTCTGACAGAGGCACTGCGTTGATTATAGGAAGCTGCGTCACCTAGACCTACCCGCTTTTGCCTGCCACAGGTCAACGATCGAGCAAGGTGGCGGGGCCGACCGAGCTCTCGCCGAAGCGTGCTCTGATGTCGTCGATCGCCCTCGCGGCTTCCTCCCAGCGCGGCGCATCCGCTTGATCGAGCAGCAGCTGCCGCCGGGGGGGGCCGGGGGCCAGTCCTGCGACCGCCACTCCGAGAAGCCTTATGCGCGGACGGTCCGGATCGAGCTTGGAGTAGAGCAAGCGCGCCACCTCGTAGATGGCTGCGGTCGTGTCCGCCTCCTGCTCGAGCGTCTTTGATCTCGTGATCGTCTTGAAGTTGGAGAAGCGGACCTTGAGCGTCACGGTGCGGCCGCACAGGCCCTTGGCCCGAAGGCGTGTCGCGGTCCTGTCTGCCAGCCGCAGGATCTCCCTCAGGATCTCTTCGGTCGAATCGAGGTCGCGCAGGAAGGTCTCCTCGGACCCGACCGACTTCGCTGGTTCCTCGGGAATCACCGGACGCTTGTCGATTCCCCGCACGAGGTCGTAGAGCAAGGCGCCGAGAGCGTCGCCGACCGCTCGCTCGAGCGTCCTTCTCGAGAGGGCGGCGAGGTCGCCCACCCTCTTCAGCCCCAGCCGGCGAAGCACATCTCCGGTCTGGCTCCCCACGCCCCACAGCGCGGTCACCGGCAGAGGGTGCAGGAAGCCCTCGATCGAGTCGGCCTTCACTACCAGCAGCCCGTCGGGCTTGGCGGCTGCCGAGGCCAGCTTTGCGAGGAACTTGTTGGGGGCGACGCCCACGGTGCAGGCAAGGCCAAGATCCCTAATCGCGTTCTTGATCCTTCGAGCGATCTCCGGCGGGGGGCCGAAGAGCTTGACCGACCCGGAGACGTCGAGGAAGGCCTCGTCGAGAGACAACGGCTCGACCAGAGGGCTGTGGGCCAGGAACACCTCCCTGATGCGCCCGGAGTAATCCTGATACGACGCGAAGTCGTTGGGCACGAAGGCGGCGTGCGGACACAGCCGCCGGGCGGTGATCATCGGCATCGCCGAGCGAACCCCGAAGGCCCTTGCTTCGTAGGACGCGGAGGTGACGACGCCCCGGCCCCCCTGTCCCCCGACAACCACGGGCCGTCCCCGCAGCGACGGGTCCTTGATCGCCTCGACGGAGGCGTAGAAGGCGTCCATGTCGACGTGGAGGATGGGCTCGGCAACCTGCATGAATCGAGACTAGTGCGAGCCGCCGGCCCCACGGCGCGGTACAACCTCTTAATGCCGACGAACACCAGCGCGAGAGTGGGGAGCAAGACCCTGCAGCTCTCCAACCTCGACAAGCTCTTCTATCCCGCCACGGGAACCACCAAGGGCGACGTCATCGCCTATTACCGCGCGGTCGCGGCAGCGTTGCTGCCCCACCTGAGGGGCCGCCCGGTGACGCTCAAGCGCTACCCCAACGGCGTGCAGGGCATGTACTTCTACGAGAAGAAGTGCCCCTCGCACCGGCCCCCGTGGGTCAAGACGGTAGTGCTGACCCGCAAGCGGGACAACGTCGACCTCCCGTACTGCCAGCTCAACTCCGAGGCCGCCCTGGTGTGGGCCGCCAACCTCGCAAGCCTCGAGCTGCACGTCTCGCTGGCGCGGGCGCGCACCACCTCGAGGCCCTCCGCCGCGGTCTTCGATCTCGACCCCGGCGCCCCGGCTGCGGTGCTCGAGTGCGCCGACGTCGCGCTGCGCCTGAAGCGGATGTTCGAGCAGGCGGGCCTCACCAGCTTCGTGAAGACGTCCGGCTCCAAGGGGCTTCAGGTCTACGTGCCGCTCAACACGCCGGTCACCGGGGCCGCTACGAAGGCGTGGGCCCACTCGATAGCTCGCAAGCTCGAGGAGGAGGACCCTGGCGGAATCGTGACCACGCCCGCCCGGGTCGAGCGGCCAGGCAAGATCTTCGTCGACTGGAGCCAGAACGACACCCACAAGACGACGGTGTGCGTCTATTCCCTGAGGGCCAAGGAGCGCCCGACCGTATCGACCCCGGTGACGTGGGACGAGGTCTCGCAGGCGGCATCCAGCCAGGACGCAGGGATGCTCTCCTTTGAGGCCGATGAGGTGCTCCAGCGCATCGGCAGGAAGGGAGACCTGTTCGAACCGGTTATCAAGCTCAAGCAGAGACTGCCCCGGCACTAGCCCGACAGGAGGCCCCACATGGAGTATCGCAAGCTCGGTACCACGGGAGTCGAGGTCAGCGCACACTGCCTCGGGGCCATGATGTTCGGCGAGTGGGGCAACACCGACGTCGACGAGTGCGTTCGGATCATCCACACGGCGCTCGATGGCGGGATCAACTTCATCGACACGGCCGACGTCTACTCCCAGGGGGAGAGCGAAGAGATCGTCGGGCGAGCGCTGAAGGGCCGCCGGGACGAGGTCGTGCTCGCAACCAAGGCCCACGGCCAAATGAGCGAGGGCCGCAACCGCAGCGGCAACTCCCGCAGGTGGATCGTGCAGGAGGTCGAGAACAGCCTGAGGCGTCTGCAGACCGACCACATCGACCTCTACCAGATGCACCGACCCGATCCCTCAACCGACATCGAGGAGACCCTCGGCGCGCTCGACACCCTGGTGACACAGGGCAAGATCCGCTACGCGGGCTCCTCGACCTTTCCCGCCTGGCAGATCGTCGAATCACAGTGGGCCAGCGAGAGGCGCGGGCTGACGAGGTTCGTGTGCGAGCAGCCCCCCTATTCGATCTTCGTGCGAGCCGCAGAGCTGGACGTCTTCCCGGTGACCCAGCGCTACGGCATGGGAGTCATCGTGTGGAGCCCACTGGCCGGAGGCTGGCTGGCCGGCAGGTACCGTCGGGACCAGGACGTGCCGAGCGACTCCCGTGCGGCCCGCTACAGCTCACGAGGAGGTCCGATCGCGGCGCGCTTCGACATGGCCAGCGACGTGAACCAGCGCAAGCTCGACCTCGTCGAGGAGCTGGTCCCCGTGGCGGACAAGGCAGGCCTGTCGATGACGCACATGGCAAACGCCTTCACGCTCGCCCATCCCGCGGTGACCTCGGCGATCATCGGGCCACGCACCATGGAGCAGCTCGAGGACGCTCTCGCGGGGGCCGACGTCGAGCTCGACGCCGACACGCTCGATGCCATAGACGACATCGTGGCACCGGGCACGGTGGTCAACGAGGCCGACCGGGGCTACACGCCTCCGTGGATGGAGCCCTCGGCCCGCCGCCACTAACCCCCTACCCGTTCTTTTGCCCTGCGGCTACCGCCCGCCCCCGCTCCCGGCGGAAAGAACGATTTAGCTCTTGTCGGCGAGGTACTCGAGGTAGAGGGGACGCAACGCCTCGGAGACACCTGTCTCGTCGCCCGAGGTCACGACATCGGTGATCAGCGACGACAAGCTCACGACGTCCGCCTCGGCCTCATTGAGATGGCCGGACGCGGCCTCCGCCACGGGCACTGCCTTGATGAGCCTCCACAGAAAGCCGACGTCCAGGTGGGTCATGGCGTGGTGAACTGCGCGGTCGTGCAGCTCCTGAGAGGAAAGGCCCTCGAGCTCTGCTTGCGTCGACATAGCTCTGGAGCTTATCGGCCCCCCGGTCATCCCGCGCCGCTACCGGAGGCGGTCTCGGCCGGGTCGGCGTGCGTCTAGATCAGGCCTTTCTTCGCGGCAAGGATGGCCGCCTCGACTCGATTGCGGGCACCCAACCGTTTCGCTATCAGACTGAGCCGGCGTTTCAGTGTGGAGTCGCTCATAGACAAACGTCGGACTATCTGCGCATGGTCTAAGCCTTCGGCGACGAGCTCCAAGATCTCCCGATCTGCCGGTGTGAGCACGGGGTCCGAGGGCAACGGTTCACGAAGTAGAGCCTGCAGCGCTATCGGTACAATCACGATCGCGCCCTCATAGACGGCGCGCAATGACGCGATCAGCGCTTCGTTCTCCATGGCTTTGGTCAGATAACCACTTACTCCGGCCTCCAAGCACTCACGGGCGTCCTGTAGCTCCGGGGAGTAAGTAAGCATCACGATCTTCACGTTTGGGGCCGTCTGTCTGATCTCTCTCGCCGCCCCGAGCCCTCCCTGACCAGGCATACGCACATCCAGAATGACTATGTCCGGCGCTAGGTCCTTGACGAGGTTGACGCCTTCTTGGGGCTCGCATGCGACGCCCTCGACGTCGAGGTCCGCTGTGAGCGCGCCAAACAGGGTCTTTAGTCCGTGAGCATAGGACGGGTGGTCGTCCACGACGACGAGCCGGATGACGCCCCCCTCCCCCCTCAGCATCGCGCTCCATTTTGCACCGTTTGGGGCGTTACACGAGCCTTTTGGGTCTCGTGTCATTAACGGAGCAATCACGTCCATGGGCCGTTCGGGCCAATGTCTGGGCCAAAGAGTTCAATGTGGCAGCGCGCCCTTGATGCCAGCGCATCGCCCCTGTAGATCAAGAGCAACTTTCAGCGGCTCGAGAGGCCACCTCTTCGAGCCTCGATGTCGAGGGGGACAGGATGGGGCGTACGGCTTTCCTGAAGCGGTTCTCGCAGCTTTCGCTGCTCTTGGTCGTTGCACAGGTCTGCATGGTTCTCCCCAGCTCCCCCCTGGCGCGAGCCCAATCAACCGGTTCTGGCACCGGTCAAGTGGCCACTAGTCCGGTGGCGGGTGCTCAGCAGGGTGTCGAGCGACGCGAGATTCCAGGGCTTCGATCCCAAGACTCTCGGACCTATATCACCGAGGACGGCACCTACGAAGCCGAGGTCTACCCGGGTGCGATCCACTACCGCGGGCCCGACCGCGAATGGCACCCCATCGACAACACCCTGGTGGCCTCATCGCGCCCCGGTTACGGCTTTGAGAACAAAGAGAACGACTACAAGCTCTTGGTCCCATCCAGGCTCGGTGATGCCCCCGTACGCGTCGAGTCGGGGGATCAGTGGGTCAGTTTTTCGCTTGCGGGGGCGCAGCAATCGCCTGCTCAGACGACGGGACCCAAGGCAACCTTCATCGGTGCGCTTCCTGGAGTCACGCTCGACTACACCGCGACCAACGAGGGCGTCAAAGAAGCTCTGACTCTCAGCGATCCGACCGCCCCGAGCACCTTCTCCTTTCAACTCGCCACGAGCCCGGGTCTTAGACCTCAGGGGAATCCCTCCGGGGGAGTCGACCTCATCAACACCGCCGGACAGGTGGCATTCTCCTTGGCGTCCCCCTACATGTACGACGCCTCAGGGGCCGAGGCAACCGTCTCGAAAGAGATCTCGCTGCGGCTTGTCCGTTCGCCCGCTGGCGACCTGGTCAGGCTGGTCGCCGATCCCACGTGGCTGAGTGACCCCGGGCGTCAGTGGCCGGTCGTGATCGATCCCACTGTTCAGTTGACGCCGAACCCCGACTGTTTCATAAACAGCGGTGCCCAGGGCTGGTCGTTCTGCGGTGCAGACACGCTCAAGGTTGGCTACGACGGTCAGGACAAGCGGCGCGCCCTCATGCGGTTTGATATGGGATCCATCCCTTCGCAGGCGAACGTCCTGAGCGCGGACCTTGGGCTGCATCTCACCTCATCAACCACAACCAACTCCGCCCCCATCGGGGTCCACCGTGTCACCAACAGCTGGGACGGCCGCGTCAGTTGGGCCACCAGAGACGGCACCACGAAGTGGACGAACCCCGGCGGCGACTTCACCTCGTTCGTGTGGAGTGCAACGGCAATAACCGGCAAGACACTTGGCTACAAGCACTGGTATCCGACAGGTTTGGTCCAGAGCTGGGTCGACGGCGTCTATCCCAACCACGGGCTGCTGCTCAAGCAGGACAGCGAAGCAACCAACAACCTGCTGTCGTTCTCCTCGATGAGTGACGCCGATCCCTCGAAGCGCCCCTTCCTGAAGGTTTTGTATTCCGAGAAGATCGGCGAGCAAGAGGACTTCACCTTCGAGAGCCAGCGCCTCAACGATCGCATGGAGCTCAAGGTCAACGTCGTGAACGGCAACCTCTTGCTCAAGGAGCAGGACTTGAAGATCAAGGGAACCGGCCTCGACCTCGACGTCAGCCGCTACTACAACAACCTCTCGACGGATATGAGTGACTTGGGCCAGGGCTGGGTCATGGGCACGGGCCGCGACGTGCGCCTTCAGCAGCTCCCGGGCCCCGACATCGCGTTCTACGGACCGAGTGGCTACCGCGGCAAGTTCACGAGCAACGGCGATGGCACCTTCGAATCCCCGCCGACCGTCGATGCAGACCTCGAGAAGAGGAGCGACGGGACTTACAAGCTCGAGTGGTTCTCAAAGAACAAGTGGAATTTCAGCTCGAGCGGACGTCTAACCTCGCAGATCGACAAGAACGACAACGACATCAACTTCGCCTACAACTCGGACGGGACGCTGGCGTCGATCACCGACACTCAGGACCGGACCATCAGGTTCGGTTACACCAACGGCCGGCTCACGACCATGACCGACGTCGCAGGGGCACGAACCTTCAGTTACGGCTACGACTCGACCGGTCGCCTCACCTCTTACACGGATCCCGCAAACGTCAACAAACCGACGCTGTTCGGCTACGACTCCAACTCGAACCTGGCCCGGGTTACCGACCCCAGAGGTAATGTGACCAAGATCTCATACGACACCAAGCGTCGAGTAACCTCTGTCACTCGGGTCACCGACAAGGTGAACGAGACAGGCCCTACCACGACATTCGTTTACACCAACGGTGACACCTGCTCGGGAAGCGACAAGGTCGTCGGCAAGACCACGGTGACCGACGCGAGGACCAATGCGACCAAGTACTGCTACAACTCGGACGAGCGAGTCATCAAGGTCATCGACGCCAAGGGGAACTCCACTAAGAACGACTACACCAGCCATGGGAACGTCAGCTCGTTCACCGATGCAGGAGTCTCAAGCCCGAGCACCTTTAGCTGGAGTCAAAATGGCAACCTGACGGGTGTGAAGCTCCCGACCGGCGGCCAGGCTTCCATGAAGTACGGCAGCGCACAGAACCCTCACTTCCCGACCAGCCTCAAGGATTTCAGCACAAACAAGGACAGCGCTACGCCTGGGACCTGGGACTATGACTACAGCGACAAGGGCAACCTCTTGTCGGCCAAGAACTCGCCCCTCGATATCACGTTCAACTACACCTACAATCCCAATGGCACGCTGGCGACGATCAAGGACGACAAGCTGAACGTCACGGATTTCACCTACGACCTCAAGGGCAATCTGACGAGGATCGATCCGCCGGGATCCCACGGCACGACGTCATTCACATACGACGCCGTGAGCCGAATCAAGACCATGACCGATGGCAAGGGACAAGTCACGACGTACACCTACGACGCCCTTGATCGAGTCATCGAGACCGATTACGCAGACGCCACGGGAGCCCGCGTTTCATCGATCACTTACAGGTACGACGAGAACGGCAACCTGACCGCTCGAAATGACAACACGGGGAACACGAACTTTACCTATGACGAGCTGAACCGGATGATCAAGGAGACACCTGAGGCTCCGAGCAGCGAGACCGACTACACCTACGACCCAGTCGGCAACCTCAAGACCATCAGCGATGACACCGGGACGGTCACCTACGATTACGATTCGGTCAACCTCTTGACCACGCTGACCGACCAGCAAGGAAAGCCAACGAAGTTCGAATACGACCAGAAGTATCTGCGGACCAAGACCATCTACCCCAACGGCGTGACGATGGCGACGAAGTGGGACGGCTCCAAGCGCATGAAGGAGATCCGCTCCTTTTACACCGACCCCACCACCAACCTGCAGACCGAGTACACCAAGTTCGGCTACGACTACACGAGCCCCTCTGGTCTCGACACCAACCTGCGCTACAGCTCAAGCGACAAGGACGGCAACAGGACGACCTACAGCTACGACGAGATCAGCCGGCTGAGTCGAGCCCGCACCACGAACGCTGCGGGGATAGAGACCCGGGACTACCAGTACCAATACGACGGCAACTCCAACATGAGCTCGAAGAGGGTGACCGGCTCGATCGTCGACGACAACACGACCAATTACACCTACAACTCGGCTAACGAGCTGACCTCGGGCGGTGGCATCAGCTATGACTACGACGCCAACGGCAACCTCACTGGTAGCAGCCAAGGTCTGTCGCTGAGCTACAACGAAAAGAACCAGACCAGCTCAATCACGCCCCCGGGTGGCGCCACCCTCGCTATGGAGTACGCCGACGGGACCCAGGACAGAAGGGTCGTGGCCGGCGACCAGCGCATGGCCTACAACGTCTTGGGCCTGTCGACCCAGGGACCCAACAACGGTCTTCCCCACGCGACCTGGTGGACTCGCGACAACGAGGGCACGCTGGTCGGCCAGCTCACCAGGGACGGAGATGCAAAGTACTACGTCTTTGACGCCCTCGGCTCTGTGGTTGCTCTCACGGACAAAGACGGCAAGGTGGCTGCAAGGTACAACTACGAGCCCTACGGCAAGCAGATCGGCGGGGAGCCGAGCGTGTTCAACCCGTGGCGCTACGCGGCGGCTACTACGACAAGGCGACTGGCATGCTGAAGTTCGGCACCCGCTACTACATCCCCGGCCTCGCTCGCTGGACGCAGCACGATCCGGTCAAGGGGCAGCTGAGCACTCCAATGTCGCTGAATCCATACCTATACGTCAGTGACAACCCAACCAACCACAATGACCCTACTGGGCGCTTTTTTCATGATGATTTAGATCTTTCCTTGGAGGGTGTCGCGGAGTTCGCACTCTCACAGTTGGCGGGTGGCCTTGCAGGAGGAACCGTGACTGCCGTGTGCGGGGGGATCGTCGGCTTCTTCACCTCGGGCACTGCACTCACGGTCGCTGGCTACGGTTGCGTCGCCGCAGGGAGGGCCGTCGGGTTCTGGGTTAGTAGTGAAGCTCGAGAAATGATGGATGACTAAGAACGAGAATAGGAGAACATCAAGCTTGAATAGTGACACGCGGCATGGGCTGAGCCGGGAATCGAGGATCGCTTTTGGGGTCGGGGCGACAGTGATTATCTTCTTGTTCCCTTTTTCGATTCCCGCTGATCCCGTGATCAATTTTGTCGCCGCGATGGTTTCTGGTGTCATCGCCCACACAGTTACATGGGCAGTCCTTCGGCGTCGGTTTCACGACCGGAAGAAGTGAACGTCGCTACACCTACCTGAACCGCCCCCAGTTTAGTGGAGACCCGCGATTTTGAGAGCAGATCAATCTCTCCTCAAGCGACGAGAACCCTCGGCATCCGTTTCACGACCGGAAGAAGTGAACGTCGCTACAGTTACCAGAGCCCATTCGGCGCAGACACCACCACCCGCTACTCGGTGACCGACAAGGACGCCAACAAGACGACCTATACCTACGACGACATCACCCGGCTCAGACGGGCCCGCATGACGAACTCCTCTGGGGCTACCGAGCTCGAGGACTACGAGTACTCCTACGACAACAACGGCAACCTGCTGACCAAGACGCTGAGCGGCTCCAGCGTCGCCAACGAGAACGTCAAGTACGACTACAACTCCGCCAATGAGCTGACCTGAAGTTGCCCCGGTTTTCTAGACACTTTCGGATGTGGTCGGCAGCATCGTAGCTTCGTGTTCGTTCTCGAATTGAACCGGCGACAGATACCCGAGCGCGGTGCAGCCGGTGGCGGTTGTAGAAGGCTTCGATAAAGTCGAAGATGGCGACCCGAGCGTCGCGGCGTGTCCTGAAGCGGATCCGGTCGAGAAGCTCGGTCTCGAGCGTGGCGAAGAAGCTCTCGATCATGGCGTTGTCGTAGGCGTCGCCCACCGATCCCATCGACGGGACGATTCCGGCCTCTTCGCAGCGGCGCCCGAAGGCGAAGCTGGTGAACTGACACCCGCGATCTGAATGAAACACGAGGCCGTCTTGTGGACGGCGGAGGAAGAGAGCCATGTCGAGGGCATCGGTGACGAGCTCGGTCCGCAGGTGCTCGGCCATCGACCACCCCACGATCCTGCGCGAGAAGACGTCCAGGACGGCGCAGAGGTAGAGCCATCCTTCGTAGGTCCACACGTAGGTGATGTCGCTGATCCACAGGCGATCGGGCACCGCGACCGCGAAGTTGCGGTCGACCAGGTCAGGGTGCCGGCGCCGCAGCGGCGTCTTTCATGGTCGTGCGGGTCTTCCGGCGGCGGTGGACGCCCTGAAGGCCCTCGAGCGCCATTAGACGGGCAACCCGCTTGCGCCCACACCGAACCCCCTTCTTGGCGAGCGCCGCATGCACCCGCGGCGCACCGTAGGTCCTGCGCGATGCCTCGTGGATGTCTTTGATCAGCATCGTGAGACCTGCATCACAAAAGGAGCGATGCGACGGCTCGCGCGTCTCCCACTGGTAGAAGCCGCTCCTCGACACGCCCAGGACCTCGCACATCACCTTGACCGGGAAGTTGGCCTTCTCCGCCGCGATGAAGCAAAGGACCGCTACCGGATCCCGTTCTCGTTGGCGAAGAAGGCCGCGGCTTTTTTAGGATCTCCCGCTCCATCTTGAGGCGACGGTTCTCCTTGCGGAGGTTGGTGAGCTCCTCCCGCTCTTCGGTGATGAGACCCTTGCGCTTGCCGGCATCGATGCCGTGCTGGGCGACCCACCGGCGCAACGACTCCGATGAGATTCCGAGTTCGGCCGCGATGTCCGCGGATCGACTTGTCCGAGGTGTGATACAGCTCGACCGCCTCAGCTCTGAACTCAGGCGGGTATCCCCGTCTTCCCGGCATCCAGACTCCCTTCCCTAGGACCCATCGTCCTAGTTTCAAGGCGTCCGTCAAACCGGGGCAACATCAGTCGGGGCATTGGCCTTTTTTAAGCCGGGGCGCTGTCGACGCCGGGTGAAAACTGAGCACTTTCCGCCGGTCGAAAACTGCGCGATTTCCATCGCTTGAGCAGTCCATCGACCGAGTCTCAGGTCAGTCCATGACGACCGATCTGAGGAGGAAGGGGTGTACTCAGTGCATGACTGGGCCGAGGTCCACCGGCTCCACCACCGGGAGGGGTGGTCGAAGACCGCTATAGCCAGAAGGTTCTCGATGTCGCGCAACACCGTCGACCGCCTCCTGAGGCTTCAAGAGCCACCGTGCTACGAGCGCCGCGTCAAGGGCTCGCTGCTGGATCCGTTCAAGCGAGACATCGCCGAGATGCTCGACACCGATGCCGAGGCGCCGGCGACGGTGATCCTCGAGCACCTCCATGCGCGCGGCTACGAGGGTCGCATCACGATCCTCAAGGACTACCTGAAGCAAGAGCGCCCTCGCTATCTGGCCCGGCGCAGCTTCCAGCGCACCAGCTACATCCCCGGCGAGATCGGCCAGTTCGACTGGTGGGACCTGCCGATCCAGATCCCGGTGGGCAAGGAGCGCTTCCGCAGGCCGCACGGGCTGGTGGCGACGCTGCCGCATTCGGCCGCGCACGAAACGGTGTTCACGTTCACCAAGACAATGGGCGACTTCTGCCCCGCGTTCATGGGAACGCTCGAGCGCTTCGGCGGTGTGCCCACAGCCGGCGTGTTCGACAACGACTCGTCGATCATCGCGACTGGATCGGGCAAGAACGCGGTGCTGCACGACGAGGTCGCCGCGCTGTTCGGGCAGCTCGCTCTCAAGCCGATCATCTTGGAGAAGGAGCGCCCGGAATCCAAGGGCCAGGTCGAGCGCACCGTCGGCTACCTGGAGCGCAGCTTCCTGCCGCTGCGGAGCTTCGAGTGCATCGAGGACCTCCAGGACCAGCACGACACATGGGCGCGCGACAAGGCCCATCCCCGCCATCACCGCCGCGTCGGAGCACGGGTGGCCGACGCCTACAACGTCGAGCGCGGCTACCTGCACCCGCTACCTGACCCTCGACCCGACACCGACTTCCGCTTCGAGACAAGGGCGACCAAGGACCTGTTCATCCGGGTCTCGGGCGCCGACTACTCGATCCCGCCGGGACTCAGCGGACGGCGCCTGGCGGTCCGCACCTCGTTGCATGAAGTCGTCGTCTACCTTGAAGGTTCCGAGATCGCCCGCCACTCACGAAGCTACGTGCCGGCCGACGTCGTGCTCGATCCGACACATGCTCGTGCCCTGAGGCTGTCGCGGGAGGCCACCAACCACCTGGCGTCAGGTGACGTTGAGCTCGAGGCCCCCGACCTGTCGCGCTATGACGAGCTCATCGGGGCGTTGACGTGAGCACGGTCGCATCCGAGGTCGCCTACCTATCGCGCGCCCTCAAGGCGCCGCGCGTCCCCGAGGCGGCCCGGGTGCTGGCCGAACGGGCGCGTGACGAATCGTGGGACTACGAGGCCTATCTCGCCGCGGTGCTGTCTGAGGAGGTCAGCTCGCGTGAAACGCATGGTGGCCAGGCTCGCGTCAAGCGCGCCCGCTTTCCTCAGGTCAAGACCCTCGACGACTTCGATTTCACCTTCCAGCGCTCGATCAAGCGCCAGCAGATCGCTCATCTCGCCCAGCTCGACTTCTTGGCCGAGGCCAAGAACGTCGTTTTCTTGGGCCCACCGGGGACGGGCAAGACCCACCTCGCGATCGCACTCGGGGTCCAGGCCGCCCGTCGCGGTCACCGGGTCGCGTTCGCAACCGCCCATGAATGGGTGTTGCGCCTCGGTGAGGCCAAGCGAGCGGGCCGTCTTGACGGCGAGCTCGAACGACTTGGGCGCACGCCTTTGGTGATCTGCGACGAGGTCGGCTACATCCCCTTCGATCCCGAGGCGGCAGCGTTGTTCTTCGCTCTGGTCAGCTCCCGCTACGAGCGCTCGTCGCTCATCGTCTCGTCCAACAAGACCTTCTCCGCGTGGCCGGAGATCTTCGGCGATGCCGTCGCCGTCGCAGCGATGGTCGACCGGCTCGTCCACCACGCCGAGGTCATCCTGCTCAAGGGCGACAGCTATCGGCTGAAGGGCAAGCACAAGGAGGTGATGGGATCCGAGAACACCCGCTAGACCGCGCAGTTTTCAACCGGCGATTCCCGCGCAGTTTTCGACCGGCGTTGACAGGTGCTGAGAGAATCGTCCAACTCTCGTTCCTAATCCCGCTCATCATCTTCATCGTTGTGCTCGTCGTGCTGGCCCTCACGCGAGTTCTCTAACTGGAGCGATATCTTTGACTGATGGATAGAAGGGGATCGAGAGTTCCGTGGCAGCTGATTGTCGCCGTTTTTCTCCCCGCAGTCGCTGTGTCAGTGGGCGTGATGAGTCTTGAGGTCTCAACCCCGGCGCGCGTGATGATTACTGGCGTTCTAGTGGGAGCGTGCTCGGTGACTCTCGTCCTCTTGTTTAGTAAGTGGAATCGATAGGCGCCTCGGATCGACCCGCCCTCGCGGGGGTTCACGGGCGCCGCTTGGTGGGGATCGCAGTTTCTCTACCGGTAATACGGCACTCACAGTAGCGACGTACGATTGCATGGCTGCCGCCGTGTTGGACTAGCGGCTTGGGCGACAGTGATTATTCTCTTTCCGTTTTTCAGTTCTGAACCGGTAACGGGACCTATTCTTGCCATGGTTGCTGACGTGATGGCGCGCACCGTTACATGGGCAGTCCTCGGGCATTGGGGGCACTAATGAAAGTCGTCCAGATCGCGGTAGCAATTGTCCTGCTGATGTGTGCGCTGCTGTCTTTCTGGCTCGGGAAGGGCTTCGTTCGCCACTGGGCAAGTATCTTGCTTCTCTCAGGAACACTCATGTTGGTTGACCCCTTCGTTGAAAGGAGGCTGTGGCCAGTAGCCGGCCTGGCACTCACAGTCTGGGCAATAGGCTTAGGCATCGGAACCAGGGGAAGACAACAACAACCGGAGGCCACAAGCAAAGGTGGATAATCTGAGGCAACTCTGAAGGCCTCAATGGGGTGGCGCTTGGGCGCAGTCAGTGGTTGTTTTGGCTTTGCCGAAGGCGGCGGTACCGCTCTAATCGTCGGTATTGGTGCAGTCGTCGGATACGCCGTCCCGCTTAGCCTCGCCGCCGGGACGCTCGTCGCTCTGGGCACACGCTGCAACCTGCTCTATTCTCCTAGGCAGGCTCCGGATCCGCAGGACTCTAAGAAACCAGACTCGGCGTAACGAAGCCAGCACTGTGGCTATTGACCTCACGAGCCAACGCACGCCAACTTGCGTACCGCCACCAGGGGACTCTTGCGTGGGTTCGTGCCGGAGGCGATCGATGTGAGCTTTTTCCACAACCCAACATCGAGGGCGGCATTAGTCCAATTCTGCTTACTCGGTCTGGGGCTGGGCATCGCGGGAGCGTGCACCGTCTTTATTTCCACACAAAACGGGATCGCTTTAGTGGTCGTTCCCTTGATTGGCCTAGGAGTCGGCATTGCGGGGGGCATGGTTCGAGGCATTCAGCTAAGTCGTGGTGAGGGAGTGAGCTTGCGTAAGGCTGTATCGGGACAGCACTTTCGGCGAGGGGTCGCCATAACAGGTGCTCTCGCGTCAGCTGTGATCCGACAAACAGGTGCTCCATTTCTCTTCTACTTCGTGCCGTTGATGATCGCGCTGTTGGCCTTTCTCTCCATGTTTAGAGAACCTCGGGAGCCCAAGCGTTGAGGGCAGAGGACAGTGGCTAAGAGAACCGGGCGCCGTCCCGGTCTGGTGGACAATCGCAACGCCAGTTGAGTGGATGGGTTAGCGGCCCGCGGAGCCTCCGCTCGAGTGCCACAGCTTTGGCGCCGCGAGTTCCCCGCCGGGGGCGAGACCGGCTACTGCCTGAAGTCTTCTCTGGCGGCCGAGGGCCGCGGCCCTCGAGTGACCCGCCGCGCGGTCAGACGCGAGTTCGGCAAGGTCGAAGACCTCGTGGGCGACGACGGTGATGCCGACGTTGTCCGAGTCCATGTCGTGGGTCAGCGACGCCCCACCCCGTTTGCGCACGATGCCCTTGACCAGCAGCAGCCAGGAGTGAAAGACGGTCCTGGCACAGCGGGGCTGGACCCGTTGGAACACGGTGACGTCGATCGGGCCGCTCGTGTCGTCGAGGGTCAGAAAGATGATGCGCTGGCCCGAGCGGATCGCCGGAGTCTGCGTCGAGACCTTGATTCCCGCAACCCACACCTGTGAGTCGTTTCGCTTGTGCCTCAGCTCGGCCCCCGATGTGACGCCGAGCTCGACGAGCAGCGGCTGATAGAGCTCCATCATGTGCTTGCGGGCATCGATCCCCGCAACTTCGAGCTCGGCCTGGACTTGCTCGAGAGAGCTGTAGTCGGCAAGGTCGCCGAGCGAGGGCACTGCCGATTCGTCGAGCGCCAGCCCCAGTTGATGGCCCACGGCCGGCTTCGGCTCGGTGGCAAGCTCGGTAGCGCGCCACAGCAGCTCTCGTCTCGTGCGCGTGGACTCGACAGAGTCGAGGGCCCCGACGTGCACGAGGTTGGTGAGCACAGGCTGCGACAGCTCGGTCCTGCGCCACAGGTCCTCGAGCGAGCTGAAGGGACACTCGTTGCGGGCCTCGATGATCGAATCGACCTCGGCGTCCGAGATGCCCTTGACCTCGGACAGCGCCAGCCTTATCCCCCACCGTTCTTGGCCCCTCTGACGGCGATAGTCGCCGCTGTGGGGGAAAAGAACGGGTTGGACCCGGTAGAGGGCGTCCGAGTGATTGACGTCGATCGGCAGAATCGCGATCCCGAAGTGGCGGGCGTCGGACACGATCAGCCGGCGGGGGTACATGCCGGGGTCGTGGGTCAGCACTCCCGCGAGGAACTCGGCCGGGTAGTGCGCCTTGAGCCAGGCCGAGACGTAGGTCGGGAGCGCAAAGGCGGCGGCATGTGACTTGCAGAACCCGAAGGAGGCGAACGCGAACACCTCCTTCCACAGCGTCTCGGCCTGGAGCCTCGAATAGCCGTTGTCGACCGCCCGGGCGACGAACCAGGCCCCCACTTCGTTGTCCGCGCCGACGCCGCTGCGCGGACCATCGAGGCCCCTGCGTGCAGGCCGCGAGTCGGGGTCGTCGGGCAGGCTCGGGCGCTCACTGTCGAGGTGACGCCTGATGTAGTCGGCGTCGGCGAGCGAGCACCCCGTGACCGAGGCGATCGCCCGGATGAGCTGCTCGTGGAAGACGATGACGCCGTGGGTCTCTCTGAGGATGGATCTCAGCGAGGGATGAGGGTAGACGGCGTCCTCGAAGCCGTGACGGCGCTCGAGGTAGGGGCTCACCATGTCGGACTTGACGGGGCCGGGCCGGAACAACGAGATGTCGACGATCAGGTCCTCGAAGCGATTGGGCTGAAAGCGGGCCAGCAGCTCCCGCTGGCCCGGCGATTCGATCTGGAAGCACCCGATGGTCCTCGACGAGGCGATCAAGCGGAAGGTGTCGGCGTCGTCGCGCGGCAAGTCGTCGAGATCTACGGACCGGCCGTGAACACGCTCGATCTCGTCACGGGCATGGGCGATCGAGCTCAGCATCCGCACGCCCAAGACGTCGAGCTTCACGAGCCCGAGATCCTCGACGTCGTGCTTGTCCGCCTGCAGCATCACGAAGCCCTGAAAGGACTCCTGCATCGGCACCCGGTCGGCGAGATCCGCCGACGACAGGATCACCCCCGAGGGATGAAGCGCGAGGTGACGGGGGAAGCCGTCGATCGCGAGGCACAGCTCGAAGAGCTGCTCGAGCTGGCCGGCCTGTAGGTTCGTGCCCTGAAGCTCCGGCAGGTGCTCGATCGCCCTCGGGATGTCGGAGGCCTGGACCCGGGGAAAGGCCTTGGCGACGAGGTCGATCTCCTCTGCAGGAAGGCCGAGGGCCTTGCCGACCTCGCGGATCGCCATGCGGGCCCTGAAGGTGTCGACCATGCAGCAGATCGCGGTCTGCTCCTTGCCGTAGGTGTCGAGGATGTAGGCGAGGACCTCCTCGCGGCGATGCGACTCGACGTCGACGTCGACGTCGGGGAACTCCTCTCGTCTCTCGTTCATGAAGCGCTCGAACAACAGGTCGTAGCGGACCGGGTCGACGTCTGAGATCCCGAGCACGTAGCACACGAGCGAGCCGGCCGCGCTCCCCCTGCAGGCACAGCGAATGCCGAGCTTGCGGATGTGATCGACGATGTCGGCGACCAGCAGGAAGTAGGAGGCGAAGCCCATGCGGAAGATGAGGCCGAGCTCGTGCTGGAGGCGGTCCTCGACCGCTCGGGTGATCGAGGGATAGCGGCGGCGGGCTCCCTCGTAGCAACGCCGCGCCAGCCACCCGGTGTGGGTGGTTCCCGCAGGGATGGCGACCTTGGGGAAGTGGGGGGCATCGAGGTCGACCTCGAAGTCACAGGCGTCGGTGATGCGAAGGGTCTCGTCGACCGCCTCGGGAGCGTCCCAGAACAGATCGCACATCTCGTTTGAGTCTTTGAGGAAGTACTCGGAGGTCGATCTGAGCGACTGCGTGCGCGACAGCGCAACGATGTCCTTGATCGCATGCAGCAGCTCGTGGGTCGCGGCGCCTCTGGGAGTGGCGTAGTGGACGTCGTTGGTAACGACCGCAGGAACTCCCGCATCTTTGGCGACGTAGAGAAGGCGATCCCTGAGCGTCTTGTCGCCGTAGCCGCGGTGATCGAAGACCTCGATGCGATAGCCGTCCCCGATCGCAGCTCGCCACTGCTTAGCGGTCTCAATCGCCGTTGGGATCGCCCCTGCCCCGCGAGCCGCGCGACCTGCCCGCCGCGGCAACCCGAAAGCACGAACAGGCCCTCGGAGCGTTCTGCGATCTTGTCAAACGTGGTGTGCGGCTTGCCCCTCTCGTTGGTGAGGTGAGCGTCGGAGATCAACCTGCAGAGGTTGCCGTAACCCGTGCGGTTCGTGGCGATCACAGTGACGTGGGAGCCGTCCTCGAGGGTCAGCTCGGCCCCGTAGACCGGCTTGATCCCTGCGTCCTTGCATGCCTTGGTGAACCTGACCGCGCCGAGCAGAGAGTCGTGATCGGTCAGCGCTACCGCATGAAACCCTGCCGCCGCGGCGTGGTGCGGGAGGTGCTCCGCAGTTAGGGCGCCGTCGAGCAGCGACCACGTCGAATGACAGTGGAGATGGACGAACCCGCTCATCGGCCCAGCCGGCGACTGTCGCTGCGGGGGCGCACCCGCTCCGCTCAGGCACCCCGTTTTTCAGCCTTCGCTTCGGGATGCCGCCCTCCTCGCTCGACGAACAGGCAGTTTGTAGGGAGTGCCGCCCTCCTCGCTTTTTGGCTCGCCTACTGGAAGCGCCTCTTCCCACAAGAGTTAGTCCCATATGCGGGCGAGCCTCCAGCCGCCGCGGGCACGGTCCCGGTAGACGTCGTAGACCGCACCGACCGAGATCATGAAGCCGTCGGCATCGACGTCGCCGCTCGCCAGAGCTCCGGAGGGACGGGCGAACACCCGGAAGAACTCGCGCTCCATGAGCCCGCTGCGGGCCGAGCCATTCCTCGGCTCCGCCGAGCCGTTGCCCTCCCACCATTGCCCCGCCTCGCGCCACGACGCCAGGCGCTGGTCGATGTGGAAGCGGCGTCCCCTCCACGAAAAAGCGATGGGCGCGTCTGCCTCGAGGGGGTCCGGAGTTACCTCGATCGGCTCGTCGTACCTCTTCGTCACCCACGCCCACCACTCGAGCTCGATGTGCCAATGCAACGCCCAGATGCAAGGGGGCCCGACCGGTCCGCTCGCAAGCGGACCCCCGGGCCCCCGTTACTGCGGGGTAACTAAACCCCTCGTTCGGCTCTGGGGTCGAGCGGCCGGGGAACCGCAGCGGCTACCGGGGAGGTGGTCGCCACCAGAATCGAACGTATGTTCGAATACTAGATTGTCGTTAAGGCGGCGTCAAGAGCGCGCATTAGAGCCGTGAGTATCAGTTCCCTGCTACTCACGGTCTCTCGAGTTGACGCCCGGGCTCGCCGCGAAGTTCGCTTTCCTTGCGTCTAGATGAGGCAGGATCGGACCATGCTCACACCGCACTTCGTTACCTTTGCCGAGCGGCCTGATTTGCTGGCCCGCTGGATCGAGCAACGTGACCCGTGGCGGGACATGGAGTGGATGTACCACGATCCCGTGTGCGAGGGGTACTGGCACCACCTGAGGGACGACTTCGGCGACTTTCAGTTCCTTGTCTACGAGGATGATGCTGTCCTGGGGGAAGGGCGCGCGATCCCTTTCTCGTGGTCAGGCCGCGACGAGGACCTACCGGACGGCGTGGACGAGGTGTTGCCTCTCGCAGTCGAGCACCAGGAGGAACCCAATACCCTGTGCGCGATCCTTGCCGTTGTGGACCCCGGGACGCAGAGGAAGGGCGTCAGCGCAGAGATCCTGAAGCACATGGCATCGATGGCAAGGGACCGAGGCTGCGAGAGCCTCGTCGCACCCGTCAGACCCAGCCTGAAGCACCTCTATCCGCTCGCCTCGATGGAGAGTTATGCGCAATGGCGGCGTCCCGATGGCCACATGTTCGATCCCTGGCTACGAACCCACGAGCGGCTGGGCGCCCGCTATGCAGGCGTCTGTCCCAACTCCAACATCTTCAAGGGAACGGTTGCGGAGTGGGAGGAATGGACGGAACTAACGTTCTTCGAATCGGGCGAGTACCTAGCACCCCGAATGATGAACCCCTTTCACATCGACCTCGACGCCGGCGAAGGAACCTACATCGAGCCCAACGTCTGGATGGTCCACGACATCTGATCGTCTCGAGCTACTCGTGGCATCAGGCGACGCTCGAGAGGGAAGAGGCGAGGAGAGGCAAGAACGCTCAACTGCTCGTTTCCCGGCCGAGATAGTTTGGAAGGCAGTCGGACGGGACCGAAACTATGAGGATGAGTCGCCCAGCCTCAAGAGCCCCGCGTTCGTCGGAACAAACCCGCACGCGTCGAAGTAGAAAGGGCGCAGGTCGTCATCGAAGTCAACGTGTAACCACTCACATCCGGAGGCCCGAGCGTGATCGACCGCAATCCGAACAAGCGCGGTGCCAACTCCTTGCCGCTGTGCCGTCGCGGCCACCACGGTATCCATGATGAAGGCGTGAATGTCACCATCCCACGGAACATTCACGAAACCGACGAGCGCGTCGTCGTAGTGGGCACACACCCATCCAAGACTGTGCTGGATCACCTGTGTTACCCAATCGTGCTCTATAACCTCGTGGCCGAACGCCTCCGCATGAAGTGCGTTCAAAGATAGGTTGTCGAACTCGCCTCTCCACGAAAAGTCGTATCGCTTCACAACCGGATAATGCCAGCCAAGAATGGGACTCGTACACGGCCCCCTTCTTTGCCGGGAGATGTCCGCATGCGAGGGAATACGAGGAAGAAAGAGAAGTCTCCCTGCGAGAAACATGTGTCACGGCCTTTAGCCGACTTGCTCGCTCTGGTGCTTACTCAGCGCCTCGGCGTACTTGGCCCCCGAGCCGGTGTTGTAAATGACCACCGGGCCCTCCAGCTCGCCGCGCCCGGCAAGCTCCTGTGCGGCCGCGAAGGCACTGGCGCCCTCGGGGCAGGCAAAGATGCCCTCCGTCGAAGCCAGCTCCTTGACCCCGGCCACGATGGCATCCTCCGACACTGCGAGCATCGAGCCGCCCGAGCGGCGGACGCAGTCGAGCACGAGAGCGCCCTCGGATGGCGCCGGCACTCTCATTCCTGCTGCAATCGTGTAGGGGTCGGCCTCCCACGACACCACATCGTCATCTCCTCGATCGAACGCCCGCGCGATCGGCGCACAGTTGGCAGCCTGGACGCCGACGATCACCGGCGGCTCATCGCCCGTCCAACCGAGCGTTCTGACTTCGTCGGCAGCTTTGGCAAGCGCCAGCGCAGCCACTCCCCCGCCGACCGGCAGAACGACGGTACGGGGGAGCCGCATCGAGTGGTCGTCCCCGAGATCGTCGAAGACCTCGAGCCACGCGGTCTTCTTGCCCTCGAGCCGGTAGGGCTCCGAGAAAGTAGTCGAGAGAAAGGCGCCTGACTCTTGAGCGATCTCCTTCGCAACGCGTCCAGCGTCGGCGATACTTCCGTCGACCAGGATCAACTCCGCCCCAGCCATGGTCACCTCCGCTTGATTCGCCGCAGGTGCGGAGCGCGCCATTGTCACAGTGATGTCGACGCCGGCCCGGGCCGCGTACAAAGACCACGCGCCACCAGCGTTGCCCGCGCTGGGCATGACGATCCTCTTGGCGCCGAGCTCGACGGCGCGCGACAGCCCGACGCTGGCCCCTCGCGCCTTGAAGGTTGCACCGGGCATCCCCGAGTCGTCCTTTAGCCACACCTCCGTCCTCCAACCCTCGGACAAGCGGGGGCAGAACAACAAAGGAGTCGCCGCCTCGCCCAGCGACACTGGGTCGCCCCGGAGAGGCAGGAACTCCCCGTAGCGCCACGGACTTCGGGGCCGCGCTCGGACCTCGCCGAGTGACAGCCCTTGAAGGTCGTAGCGCGCCATCAACGCGCCCCCACAGTCGCAGCGCTGCTGCAACTCGTCGGCGGAGTAGGTAGTGGAGCAGCGCGAGCATTCCAGATGGCTAAGAAGGGAAGGCACGGGCAAGAGCGTACTTGGCGCGGCCAGGCATCGACCGTTGTGATGGCGTTCGCGGGCCAAGCGGGCGGCTAGTTTTGAGCCTGATATGGACGCGACGAACAAGGAGCGCGACAACGACCGGAAGCTCCGGCGCTTCGGGTCCTTAGGCTGTCTGACGGTGATCGTCGTGCTAGCGATCGGGGGGTGGTTCGCTGTACGGGCAGTTTCAAGTGCCGTATGTACGTCGTATAACTCGATCTCCAACGATTTCTGTGACGAGTGGCGTTACCAATCGCCACCTGAGGATGCCCTACCCCTGCCCTCGGGCTGGCGAATCGAGTGGACACAGCTTTCATGCGGCAGCGGTGGCTGCCCTACTCGAAAGTACATTGTGAGACCGGAGCTCACCACCGAGTCGACTGCTCGCTACGTGGAACGGATCGATGAACTGGGCTGGCGACGAGGTGAGGGGTTCAGCGCGCGTAGAGGTGATCTATTGCTCCGAGCGGAGAATCCGGCTACGGGGAACAGTCGTTCCCTCATCCCGCGTAGGTTCCGGAGCTCCGAGTTTGTTTACGTATCGCTGCACGTGTGCGGCGAGGCCATATCTTGCGACTAGCAAGGCACCAAGGCCGACCGTCGGGTGGAGCCGCTGGGCTCAGACGACGCCGAGTGCGGAGCGGGCCAGCGGCGACATCTTCTCCGGGGACCACGGCGGGTACATGACGAGCTCGGTAGTGATCTCGCCGATGCCCTCGATGGGGCCGGTCACCTCTCGGATCTGCTCGTCGAGCATCGGGGCGATCGGGCAACCCATGGTCGTGAGCGTGAACTCGACGTGGACGTCGTTGTTGTCCTTGACGTCGACGGTGTAGACGAGGCCCAAGTTGATGATGTCGATCCCCAGCTCGGGATCGTTGACGGCCTTGAGGGCCTCGGTGACCTCTTGTTTGAGCTCTTCCTTGGTCGGCATACATCCATGCTAACGGGGGCGCATAGCGACCGATTCCCATACTTGCCGCGATTTGACACACATAGTCGGCCGAATCGCGGCGAGAATGCCTACAGCTGGAGGCCGAGCAGTCGAGCTGCATTGTTCTTCAGCACGTCCTCGGCCTTGTCGCCGAGGCCCATCTCGTCGAACTCATCGAGGATTCGCCCCGGGTCGAGCATCGGGTAGTCGCTTCCCCAGACGAAACGGTCGCTCAGCCGCCCTCTGGCGTCACGCTTCACCTCATCCGGGATGTACTTCGGCCGCCATCCCGAGAGGTCGACCCACACGTTGGTCTTGTGCATGGCGCTGGCGAGGACCTCGAGGTGCCACGGGTACCCGAAATGGGCCATGACGACGGTGAGGTCCGGATGGCGGGCCGCCACCATGTCCATGAGCATGGGGCGTCCGTAGTCGTAGGCGATCCCTGATCCCCCCGGCACGCCGGCCCCCAAGCCCGTCTGCCCGACGTGCACGACGATCGGAAGGTGGTGTCGCTCGCAGACCTCCCAGATGGAGTCGTAGCGCTCCTCGTTGGGATAGAAGGCCTGGACCTGGGGATGGATCTTGAGCCCCTTGAGCCCCAGCTCCGTCACGGCTCGGTCGAGCTCCTCAGCCGCATCCGGCTTGTGCGGGTCGACGCTCGCAAAGCCGACGAACTGCTCGGGGTATGCCCTGCAGATGTCGGCAACGCGGTCGTTGGTGAGAGGAGGGAGCCCCGTGGCCGTCTCCGCATCCCACGCCAGCAGCACTCCGAGCAGGTCCCAGTCGCGATACTCCTGCGCCATCTGCTCGACCGTTCGGACTCGCACCTCGCTGCGGAAGTAGCGCGCGGTGACCTCGAGCATCGGTCCTATCGAGCCCTCGAGCCATTCCGCGGTCGAGGCGTGAACGTGAAAGTCGATGGCGCGCGGCATTGAAACCCTCCCGAACGATTTACAAGAAGAAGAAGGAAACGGCCATGATGGCGTATGCGGCGAGCAGCTGCGCGCCCTCGATCCAGTTGGACCTTCCGTCGAGGGCGATGAATCCCAAGATGATCGAAGAGAAGGTAACCGCAGCGATCTCGATGCCCGTGAAGATCAAGTCCATGGGGTTCCCAAGAGCCAGCGACACGAACACGAGCACCGGGGCTATGAACAGTGCTATTTGGGTCGACGATCCGATTGCTATCTCTATGGAGACGTCCATCTTGTCTTTCATCGCAAGCAGCACCGCGGACGAGTGCTCCGCGGCGTTGCCGACGATCGGCACGATGATCAGGCCGACGAACAGCTTCGACACGCCGAACTGCTCGACGGTCGGCTCCAGCGCTCCCACGAGGAACTCGCTCATGAGCGCAACGAAAACAGTCGCCCCGGCCAGCAAGCCGACGGCGAACTTCAGCGACCACTTCGGGTCCCCGTGCTCCGTATCACTTCGGAACAGCGAGCGATGGGTCTTGAACGAGAACAGCAGGCCGAGGAGGTAAGTGACGAGCAGCACCACCGCCACGCCAATCGATACCGCCTCGTCGCGGAACTCGTTCGCCTCGGGGGTCAGGGCGAACAGCGCCGGCATTATCAGGCCCACGACTGCGATCACCAAATGGGCCGAATGCAGTCCCGCGGAGTGCCGGCTGAAGCTCTGCTGGCGCCGCGTCCAGCCCCCGAGCAGGAAGGCCAAGCCGAGCACGAGCAAGACGTTCCCGATAATGGAGCCCGTGATCGACGCCTTCACGACCTCGATCTCGCCTCTCAGGATCAGAAAGAAGGCAATGATCATCTCGGTGACGTTGCCGAAGGTCGCGTTCAAAAGGCCGCCGACCTGAGGGCCGGAGCGGATCGCCAGGTCCTCGGTGGCGTGGCCTATCAGGCCGGCAAGCGGCAGGATGGCGAGGGCCGAGACTACGAAGATCGCGACCTCCGACCCATGGATCAGCTCTAGCACTATCGCAACCGGTACCAGCACCAGCAGCCAGTTGAGCGACGGCTTCAGCTTGGACATGGCCGGGGAGCCTACAAGCTCGAAGCCAGGTGATTCTTGAGAGCCGCGGCGGCGCTCGGAGGATCGGGGGCCTCGGTTATGGCTCGCACGACCACCACTCGCCGCGCCCCCGCCTCGATCACGTCGGCGATGTTGCCCTCGTTGATCCCCCCGATCGCAAACCATGGCAGCGACGTCCCAGAGGACGCCGCGTAGCGCACCAGCTCCAGCCCTACGGCTGGGCGGCCGGCCTTGGTCGGGGTCTCGTGAACGGGGCCAACCACGAAGTAGTCGATCGACTCGCCCAGCTCGGTCGCCTCATCCACCTCCTGCGGTCGATGGGTCGAAAGGCCCACCATCCGGTCTCCCAGCAAGCCCCGGGCAAACTGGGGAGGAAGGTCGTTCTGTCCGAGGTGCACTCCGTCGGCGTCGAGGGCACGCGCCACGTCGGGGCGGTCGTTGATGATCAAGGGGAGTCCGGCAGCACGGCAAGCCAGAGCGATGGGCTCCCCGACACGAAGCAAGTCACCCGCCTCCATGTCCTTTTCCCGAAGCTGAACCAGGTCGACCCCGGCGTCGGCGAGCTCGGGGATCAAATCAGACAGATGGCCGGCGCCAAGACGAGCACGCGCGACCAGGTACAGCCGCGCCGTCCGGATCACAATGCCAGCGCGCTGGGGCCCTCGTCGTCCTCCAGTCCCGGGAGCTCCTTGTCCGGATCTTCACCGGCCTCGCGCTCGTAAGCTCTCATGCGCGTTGCCATAGCTTGGACGATGCTTGGGAGCCTGAGCAACGCAACCCCTATGAAGGCACTCGGCAAGACGTCGAGCACGACCTCGTACCAGCGCTTGTCGAGCAAGCTGGCGCTCGCGATCCAACCGATCGCTACTCCGAGCAGGACGATGGCAAGGATCCGGAAAAGACGATGTGCGGCGAGTGCCTCGAATCGCTCCCGCATGGCCCGGACCGCGCGCCGGCCGTGCATCCGCCGCAGCCGCCACCAGGTGTTCCGGGCGGGGTAGAAACGCGCCATGCCCTCCGCAAAGGCAAGGGCCAGAACCGCTATCAACGATGCAATCACTCCTGTGGCCACGGATGCAGCCTAGCGACCACAAAGACGTAGGCGCACTCTTGCGGGCGTCAGGAAACGCTCGACCACCATTCGAGCCACAGCCTGCGCGACGCTCGCAGGTAATCCCGCTCCCTCGAGAAGACCTCGAGCGTCACGGTCCCGTCGTAGCCGGCCTCCTTGAGCATCCTGATCGAGGTCTTCCAGTCGATGGTCCCGGCCCCCAAAGGCAGGTGCAGGTCGAGCTCACCGCCGCGGTTGTCCGAGACGTGGACGTGATCGAGACGCTGCGCATGGGCCTCCAGCAGCGCGGCGGTCCTGATCGGTTGTCTCGGACCGAGACGAAGGTTGGCGTGCCCGATGTCGAGGTGAAAGCCGGCGTTGGGCGCGGCCTCGAAGATGGACGCGAAGTCGTCCGGGTCGGTGAACATGCGATCGATGTTCTCGACCATGAGCCGGATGCCCCGCTGCGCCGCGTCGGCGCTGAGGTCCCCGATCGCCGCAGCGTTGCGTGCCCGCACCTGTTCGGCATGATGCAGAGGCAGTCTGATGTCGGGGTGGACGTTGACCAACTCGACTCCGGCATCGGAAAAGGTGTCAAGGCACCGCCTGAATAAATCGCGTGTGGTCTTGCGGAGCTCGTCGAAGGGAGCCGCGATGGGGAGGTAGTAGGCGGTGTGGCCGACTGCAGAGAGCCCGAGATCTGAGATGAGGCGCCCGACCTCCTTGCCGTCGGGCAACCACGCGGCCGGCGGCTCGAGCGTTAGATCGACGAAGTCGAAGTTGTCCTCGGCAATCCTGTGGACCTCTTTGAGGACGGAACGCCCCGGGAAGTTCATTGCCCCGACAAGCACCGCTTGATATTGACACGCCGGCTCGTTCTATCCTGCGGCCATGGAGACGTACGAGGCGATCATGACCCGTCGCTCTGTACCGCTCGTGACCGACGTCCCCGTCGAGAAGTGGAAGGTCGAGCGGCTCCTGGACGCCGCTGTGCGAGCCCCGAACCATCACCTGACGCAACCGTGGCGCTTCATCGTGCTGACCGGTCGTGCGCTTGAAGAATTCGCGGATGCGTGGGCCACTGGTGCTCAGAGGGAGGGCAAGGACCCCGAGGCAGCACGATCTAAGGCACTGAGGGCGCCGGTGATCATCTGCGTGGTCGAGCGTCCCAAGGGACACCTTCCCAAGGTGAGCGACATAGAGGAGCACCACGCAACCGGCGCTGCCCTGCAGAACATCCTGCTTGCGGCCCACGACATGGGCCTTGGAGCGATGATGCGCACGGGCCCCGCCGCCCACATCCCCGAGGTCCGCAGGCACCTCGGCCTCGAGGACGGCGAGCTGATCGCAGGCTTGATCTATCTCGGCCACCCCAGGGCCGAAGACGGCGCCCGACCCCTGAGCCGGAGAACGGACGCTGCAAGTCTCACTGAGTGGAGGGGATGGTGACCGACAGACGATTGGAACGGGCCGCCTTCTTCGACCTCGACAAGACGCTCATCCCAGGGTCGAGCCTCTTCTTGCTCGCGCGGGGTGCGTATGAGCGCGACATCCTCAGGGTGCGAGACATCCTCCGATTCGGCTACGGGCAGATGATGTTTCGTCTCGGGGGCGAGCGTCACGGCGGCATGGAGATGTCGCGTCAGTCGACCCTCGAGTTCGTCTGCGGAAGAAGCCAGCAGGAGCTGCTCGAGTGGGGCCGGGAGATCGCACAGGAGCAGGTGCTGCCCCGTGTCTACGAGGACATCGTGAAGGTGATCGAGGGGCACCGGGCCAGAGGGGACCTGACCTTCCTCGTCACCGCCGCTCCGATCGAGCTCGCGGACACGGTGGCGAGAGCGCTCGACATGACGGGCGCGGTGGGGACCGTGTCGGAGGTGGATCGCGACGGCTATTACACCGGACGACTCGTCGGCGGCGTCATGCACGGCCCCGAGAAGGCGAAGGCCGTCGTCGAGGTCGCTGCCGAACGCGGCATCGATCTTGCCGAGTGTCACGCCTACTCGGACTCGGTGAACGACCTGCCGCTGCTAGAGGCGGTCGGTCATCCCCACGCCGTCAATCCGGACCATGAGGTGCGCAGGGTCGCGCTGGCGAGGGGATGGCCGGTCCACGAACTCAGAACTCGCCGGCGGGCTCTCCTTATCGGCATCCCGGCGGGCGTCGGGGGTGCGGCCGTATTCGGCACGGGCGTGGCCTTAGGCGTCTACCTCGAACGACGAAGGACCACAGAGCCGCCCGGCACGCTGCCTGCCTTGCGGGAACGGCTACGGGCGGCGGTCGCGAGAGCTTGACTGTGCGGGGTAAACCTCCAGGCCTCCACCCTGAGCCGCCGGTGGCGCCGTTCCCGCAAGGCGCCGGACTCCAGAGCCTGAAGCGCCGCAAACACCTTGATTCGGGGCGAGGGTCTTGCCGTCTCCTGGAAGGGGCCGCGAGACGTGCTGTGGTCGACGAAGCCGAGCGCTCTGCGAAGTGGCTCGGGGACCTCTGGAAGCGAATGCTTCTTACGCCGGAGCATCACTAGCAGGACGCTGCCTCCTGCTGCTGTAGCTCCAGACCGAGAACCTCAGGACATGCAGTCTCGATGGAATCGTTTGAGTTGACAACCCCTATGACCCAACCAATCATGCGGACAAGGAGTTGGTGGTAGCGGAAGGAGAGGATTGATGGCCAAGCGCGCGATGGACCTCGTGAATGAGGCCAAGCAGAACGTCGAGAACCTGACGCCCGAGCAGGTGGCGGCCGAGGTCGAAAATGCAGACGCGGTGCTCGTCGACCTTCGCGAACCACAAGAGCGGGCGACAACGGGTGTGATTCCTGGGGCGACGAGCGCGCCGCGGGGCATGCTGGAGTTCTACGCCGATCCCTCGCTTCCTTATCACAAAGCGGAGTTCGAGCGTGATCGGCGGATCATTCTTCATTGCGCCTCAGGCGGTCGGTCAGCTCTCGCGGCGAAGACGCTTCAAGACATGGGCTACACGAACGTCGCGCACCTGGACGGCGGGATCAATGCGTGGCAGGAGTCAGGCCGTCCGACGGAGCCCGCACAAGAGGGATGAGCATGGGCTAGCGCGGCCTAGGCCGCTGTGTGATAGAGAAGGCAGCCACAACCGAATAGCTGTCTCGGGTGCCCGTATGGGCTTGATAGGGAAGTCCGGTGAGATGCCGGCGCGGACCCGCCACTGTGACTGGCGAGCACCCCGCAACGAGGCCACTGTCCCGATCGGGATGGGAAGGCTGCGGGGAGGCTGTGACCCAGGAGTCAGGAGACCTGCCCGAGACGGTCTGAGCGCCGCACGGCTCCTCGCGGATAGGGGCAGGCTGATGCAACATGCAGGTAACGCGTCAACCGTTCGACCACGCGCAGGCCTCCCAGCGCAAGAACGGCTGGGGGTGCCGTCGCTCATCGATCTCCCGTGCAGCATGCTGGTGCGCGACCTTGCCGCGCTTGCATCGAATCGCTGGCTCCGGGACGGTAGAGCGTTCAGGCTCGAAGCCCCGAAGGGTTCTACGGCCGTGGTCGAGGGACCGGATGCAGAAGAGGTGCGTGCGCTCTTGCGGGCAGCGGGCCCCAAGGCGCTTCAGGCGTTCGTCGTGATCGTGGATCTGTGGAAAAGGCCAACCGGCGAACGTACGCAACCGCCGTTCGCCGGTGCCTCGGCTGCGGAGATAGGGGCTCGGATGGGCGCGAGGAACAACAAGCTCCTCGAGCGTTTCATCGAGGCACTGACGCGCGTTCATTTCGTGTCCGGCCCGTCTGGTGGCAGGCGTTCAGCGGAACCTGGTCCGCCGATCCGTCTGCATGGCGGCGCCACCGGCTCGTCACCGAGGTTCGGGCCCGGCCCGGTGTGGATACACGAGCTGACCGGAGCGCGCCGACAGGCGGCAAGACTTCCTTCGTCGTTCCTCTTGCTGCACGGGAGGAACGACCGCTACAAGATCCTTCTGTCGTGGTACCTGGCGATCATGTTGCGCGTCAATCGCAAACATGGTTTCCACTACAGGGTGGGTCTGCGCAACTTCCTCGAAGGTGCGGGCATAGACGTGCCGGAGCGGAACGTGAGCAGGTTCTTGGCTGCTATCTACCGCGCGCTGGCCGATCTGCCGGGGATCGATTTCACAGGACCCAAACTCACGTTGTACTCGCCCGAAGACATCCTGTCGGGCAAGTTCGACTTCTGGATCGACCCCCTTCTGCTCGCTGCCTACTGCCGGGCAGACGCGGGTGACGGTGGACCTGAGTGTGCGATCTTGGCCTCGGATGGTGGCTCCACACACGCTGAGCGTGCAAGAAGAGACCGCCTAGCTGCGCAGATGCGCGCTTAAATAGCGCGTCTTTTCCTAAGGAGCCCGCGGCAGCACATTGAGCCGGGCTGCACTGCCTTCCATCATTGGCGGAGACCAGAGCGACGTGACCAGGAAGTCCGGTGAGAATCCGGCGCGGTCTCGCCACTGTGACCGGGGAGCCAACTCCGACTCGTGCCACCGTGCTTCGCGGGCGGGAAGGCCGGAGCAAGCCCTGATCCGGGAGCCAGGAGACTGAGGCGTCGCTGCCGTCCGACCGGGGCGAAAGACCCCGAAGGAGGTGGTTTCCTATGGAGGTGCCGGCGGCATCTTCGGTGGCGCTGCGCGACGTTCCGCTGTGGGCTTGGCTGGTGCTAGCCGTGGTCGTCGCTTTCGTCTACGCGATCGGCTACGACCAGGGTCTGCTCCTGCGTGCCTTTCTGGGGAATCTCGCGGAGGCCAATAACTACCTCCACGAGTTCTTCCACGACGGCCGACACCTTCTCGGCTTTCCCTGTCACTAGCGCAGAGCCCCCGTTCAGGAACAGGAAGCCCTGTGGCTACATATTTACGCCGTGGTCTCGTTGCGGGTCTGATCGCAGGACTTGTCGCCGGCGTTTTCGGCTTGATACTCGGCGAACCTTTGATCGAAAAAGCCCTTCGCTACGAGGTCGTTCCGCCCGGAGCGGCTTCTGCCGAGGTGTTCTCGCGGTCGGTCCAGCGCGTTGGGCTCGTTGTCGCCACGGTGATCCAGGGCGCTGGCCTCGGAGCGATCTTCGGCTTCGTCTACGCGTTCGTCGGCCCCCGCTTGAGATCAGGCTCTGCATGGGAGCGTCCGATGCGTCTTGCCTCGGCGACATTCTTCGCGCTCTGGCTGATCCCGTTCGTGAAGTACCCGATGAATCCACCGGCAGTGGGCGATCCCGGCACGATCGGCTACCGCACCCAGATGTTCCTGGCGATGATCGCCGTGTCGGTCGTGGCGGCGATCGGTGCTTGGGTGGCGCTGCGCCACCTCGCCGGCCGCGAGGTCCCGGCTCACCGCCGCCACTTCCTGGTCGGCGCCGGGTACGTGGCGGTCATCGGCGCCGCCTACGCGTTGCTCCCGGGCAATCCCGACCCGATCCAGATCCCGGCGAAGTTGCTCTGGAACGTGAGGCTGATCTCGGTTGCCACTCAGGCAGTGTTGTGGACGGCGCTGGGTGCTGCCTTCGCGATCGCCTCGAGGCGCGCGGAGGCAAGGACGGCACTCGGAGCGGTCGTTCGTGGATCCGTCTGAATCCGGGATGTCGGGCCGCCTTTTGTTGGTGCGCCACGCGCCTACGTCCGCGACCCGAAGAGCCCGCTTTCCGACCGACGAACCGCTCGATGAGGCAGGTTTCGTCGCGGCGAGGAAGCTCGCGAAGAGCCTGCCGGAGAGGATCGACCGCAGCCTGTCCAGCCCGCTCGCTCGCGCTCGCCAGACGGCCGAAGCTATGGGATTCGTGGCCGCGGTCGACGATGACCTGCGCGAATGCGACTTCGGTTCCTGGGCGGGGTTGAGCCTCCAAGACGTGAGGGAGTCCGACGCCGAAGGACTCTCGTCGTGGTTCGCGGACGCGGAGGCGCGTCCTCATGGAGGGGAGAGCCTCACTCAGGTCGGCGAGCGAGTCGGGCGATTCCTGACCCGGGTGGCCGGCCGCCCCGGCACAACCCTGGCGGTGACGCATGCAGGCGTCGTCAGAGCCGCCGTGGTGCTGTCGCTTTCCCGCGCCGTCGAGTCTTTCTGGCGGATAGACATCGCGCCTCTGTCGGTGACCGAACTGCATTCACGGGACGATGTCTGGACCGTCTCGTGCTTGAACTGGAGACCCCGTTGACAGCCGCCATGGCGATCGCGTCCGTTGCGGGCTTAGTCGCCGATAGGGCCGTGGGCGATCCGCGCCGCGGGCATCCTGTCGCGGCTTTTGGGGCAGCGGCCGAGAAGCTGGAGAGCGTCGCGTATCGACCGAGCCGGGCTGCAGGCGCCGCGTACGCTGCCGGCCTCGTTTGCAGTAGCGCCTCGGTGGCGGCGCTGGCCGACAGGATGCTGCGACGTGCACCGCGATGCCGGACGTTCTTCGCCACCGCGGTGATGTGGAGCGTCCTTGGCGGCCGTTCGCTGGAACGCCACGCGCGGGACCTCGCGAGCGCGGTACGCCGGGACGACCTGGATGGTGCGCGGGCGCTTGCACCGGCGCTAGTCGGCCGAGACCCGGCCGATCTCGATGCGACGGAGCTTTGTCGCGCCGCGGTCGAGTCGGTGGCAGAGAACACCGCCGATGCCGTCGTGGGCCCCCTTGTCTGGGCAGCGCTCGCTGGTCCCGCCGGCGCCGTCGCCTACAGAGCCGCGAACACCCTCGACGCCATGGTGGGGCACCGCAGCGCGCGCTACGAGAGTTTCGGCTGGGCGGCGGCGAGGTTGGACGACGTCCTTACCTGGTTTCCGGCTCGCACGGCTGCGCTCCTCGCCGTAGCACTCGCGCCCTGCGCGGACGGTGATGTAGGACGAGCAGCGGTCACGCTGTGGCGGGACGGGCGGCGCCATCCGAGCCCGAATGCCGGCCGACTCGAGTCCGTGTTCGCCGGCGTGCTGGGTGTGTCCCTCGGCGGTCGCAACGTCTACGGCGGAAAGGTTCACGATCGGCCCCGCCTGGGCGACGGCCCGCCTCCGGGACCGGACGACGTGGAACGGGCGGTGCGGCTCTCGGGACTCGTCGGTTGGGCAGCAGCGGGTCTGTGCGCGCTCGTCGCCGGGAGGTGCAGACCGTGAACGGCGGGATGCTGGTGGCCGGCACGTCCTCGGATGCCGGTAAGAGCGTCGTCGTCGCCGGCATCTGCCGCTGGCTCGCGCGCCGAGGGATGTCGGTGGCGCCATTCAAGGCGCAGAACATGGCGCTGAATTCGGCCGTCACCGCGGAGGGGGCCGAGATCGGTCGGGCCCAGGCCGCGCAGGCAGCCGCCTGTGGCATCGAGCCAGAAGCGGCGATGAACCCCGTGCTGCTCAAGCCGAGCGGCGACCGCTACAGCCAGGTCGTCGTCATGGGCAATCCGATCGCGAACGTCGATGCGCGCTCCTACCAGGAGCTCAAGCCGAAGCTGCAGATGGTGGTGCTGGAGGCTTTCGAATCGCTCAAGGCTCGCTTCGATGCCGTGATCTGCGAGGGCGCAGGGAGCCCGGCAGAGATCAACCTGCGCGAGCATGACCTCGTCAACATGGGCCTCGCCCGCGCCGCCCGTTTGCCGGTCGTCGTCGTGGGCGACATCGACCGCGGCGGCGTGTTCGCCTCTCTTTTTGGGACGCTGGCGTTGTTGGGACGCGACGACCAAGCGTTGATCTCCGGCTTTCTGATCAACAAGTTCCGCGGCGATCGATCGGTGCTGGATCCTGGCGTAGAACGTCTGGCCGCTCTCACAGGCAGGCCCTTTCTCGGAGTTCTCCCCTGGGTCAAGGGGCTATGGCTCGACGTCGAGGACTCAGTGGCCCTCGAGGCGCCGCGCGACGGCTCATACCCACCTCTCGGGCGCGATGGCCTCGTTGTCGCCGTCGTGAGGCTGCGCTGGATCAGCAACTTCACCGACTTCGACGCGCTGGCGGCCGAGCCGGGCGTGGCCGTGCGGTTCACGCAGTCCTCGGGCGACGTCTTGTCGGCCGACCTCGTGATCGTGCCCGGTACGAAGGCGACGGTGGAAGATCTCCGCTGGTTGCGGTCGCGGGGGATCGACCGAGCCCTCACCGAGCGCGTCCGGCGCGGGCACCCGACGCTCGGGATCTGCGGCGGCTATCAGATGTTGGGCAAGCGCATCCTCGACGACGTCGAAAGCGGCGCCGGAGAGGTGGAGGCTCTCGGGCTCCTGCCGGTTGAGACCACCTTCGCTCGAGACAAGGTCTTGGCGCGTCCGGTGGGGCGCGCTGGTTCCTTCGGCGGGATCTCCGCGTCCGGCTACGAGATCCACCACGGCCGCGTCCGGCGCTTTGGTGGTGAGGCTCTGTTCGACGGCGAAGACGGATGTCTCGTTGGCGCCACAGTCGGCACCTCGAGGCACGGGGTGTTCGAGAGCGACGCGTTCAGAAGAGCCTTTCTGTCGTGGGTGGCCGAGGAACGAGGCCTCGACTGGTTGGCCGGTGACGAGCCGTTCGCTTCCGTCAGACGGCGCCGCCTCGACGCGTTGGGCGACCTCGTCGAGCGCCACGTCGATCAAGAGGCGCTGATCGACCTGATCCGCGACGGGGCCCCCCGCGGCATGCCGTTGATGGACTCGAGGCGGATCCTGTGATCCTGTTCATCACCACCGCCGACACCGAGATCCTCGCGGCAGCACGTGCCCGCGACCTCCTGCCGGACGGATTCGGAGCGATCGGCGCGGCGAACCCCGCTCATATCGACGACGCCGCGTCCTTCTTCGACCGAGCGCTCGACGACACCAGGGTCGTGCTCCTGCGCCTCCTCGGAGGCCGCGCTGCCTGGCCGGAGGGTTTCGATCTGCTGTGTGCGCGCTGCCGCGAGAAAGGGATCCCGTTGCTCGCATTCGGCGGCGAGGTGGAGGTCGACGCTGAGCTGGTGGCGGCTTCCACCGCCCCGGCGGGAACGGTCGTCGACGCATTTGAGTATCTGCGCCACGGGGGCATAGAGAACGTCGCCAACCTTTTCCGCTTCATCGCCGACACGCTGTTGCTCGAGGGCTACGGGTTTCACCCGCCCGCAGGCGTGCCCGAAACGGGGCTGTATCGCCCGCACCTACTAGACCGCCACGACCCTGCGCGCCCGACCGTCGGCATCGTCTTTTACCGGACGCACCTCCTGAGCGGCAACACCGCGTTCGTCGACGTACTGACAGATGCCCTCGCCGCCGCCGGTGCCAACGCGCTGCCCGTCTACTGCTATTCACTTCGTCCCGACCCAGACGGTCGCATCGCGGCGCTCGATGTCCTGGCGGGAAAAGTCGACGCCGCGATCGTCACCGTGCTGGCGTCGGGCGGGTCCAACGCGGTCGACGCGCAGGGCTCCGAGGAAGGGTGGTATTCGTGGGAGGTCCCCGCCCTGGAGGCCCTGGACGTCCCGATCGTCCAGGGCCTCTGCGCCACCGGGTCGCGCGCCCAGTGGGAGGCGAGCGACTCGGGGCTGTCGCCACTGGACGCTGCGATGCAGGTTGCGATCCCCGAATTCGACGGACGCATCGTCTCGGTCCCGTTCTCGTTCAAGGAGCCGATCAACGAGGGCTCCCGCGTGCTCGCCTACCGCGCCGACGCCGAACGGGCGCGCCGAGTGGCGGGCGTCGCCACCCGACTCGCGAGGTTGAGGAGCAAGCCGAATGCCGGCAAGAAGGTGGCGCTGGTGCTGTCGAGCTATCCGACCCGTCACTCGCGAGTGGGAAACGCCGTCGGCCTGGATACGCCTGCGAGCGCGGTGAAGCTGCTGCAGGCGCTCGAGGAGGCCGGCTTCGACGCTGGGGATATCCCGGCCGACGGCGACCAACTGGTCCATGGACTGATCGCGGCCGGCGGATACGACGAGGAGTTTCTGACCGAAGAGCAACTGCAGGTCGCGCAGGGACAGCTGGACGTAGCGAGTTACGCCGAATGGTTCGCAGACCTGCCAAGGGACCTGCGAGCCGAAGTGATCGCGCGCTGGGGCGACCCGCCCGGGGAGCTCTACGTCTCAGACCAAGCTCTGGTGATCGCGGGGGTCCGGTTCGGGAACGTATTCGTATGCATCCAGCCGCCGCGCGGCTTCTCGGAGAACCCGGTCGCCATCTATCACGATCCCGACCTGCCTCCTTCGCACCACTACCTCGCCTGCTACTGGTGGCTCGACCGCGTCTTCGGCGCCGACGCGATCGTCCACCTGGGCAAGCACGGGACGCTCGAGTGGCTGCCGGGAAAGAGCCTCGCTCTATCGCGCGGCTGCGCACCCGACGCCGTCCTGGGGGACCTACCGCTGTTCTATCCCTTCATCGTCAACGACCCCGGTGAAGGGACTCAGGCGAAGCGTCGCGCCCATGCGGTGATCGTCGACCACCTGATCCCTCCGATGATGCGAGCCGAGACCTACGACGATCTTGCGCGCCTGGAAAGCTTGCTCGACGAGTACGCGCAGCTACAAGCGCTCGACCCGAGCAAGTTGCCCGAGCTGCGAACGCGCATATGGGAGGTCGTCAGGACCGCAGAGTTGCACCGCGATCTCGGCGTGGAGTCACAGCCGGACGAATTCGACGACTTCATCACTCACGTCGACGGCTACTTGTGCGAGATCAAGGACCTGAGGATCCGCGACGGCTTACACATTCTCAGCCAAGCGCCCCTGGGCGAGCAGCGGCTGGGGCTGGTGGCTGCGCTGCTCAGGCTGCCGGTGGGACGGACTCCCGGTCTGCGGGCCGCGATCGCGGCAGCCTTCGGTCTGGACGAGCGCACCCTGCTGGATGCGCCGGGGGCGAGGGCCGCGGTGCCGGAGCCGTTGATCGCACGTTTCCCCGGCCCCCACGAGACCGCGGCCGATGCCATCGACCGCCTCGAGGACGCGGTCGCCGCGCTGCTGGCGGCGATGGACGCCAAAGGGTGGGACCCGGCGGCGGCCGACGCCGTCTGCGCGGACGTCGTGGGACGTGCCGATGGAGGCGTCGTGGCGTCTCTGGTGTTGGCGGCGCAAACCGTGGTGCCGCGGCTCGACCGCGCGACCGACGAGGTCGATAACCTCGTGCGAGGTCTTTGCGGCCGATTCGTACCTTCGGGGCCCTCGGGATCGCCTACGCGAGGGCTGTTGAACGTCCTTCCGACCGGGCGCAACTTCTTCTCGGTCGACCCGAAGGCTCTTCCCTCCGAGCTCGCGTGGGCGACGGGGTGCAGGCTCGCCGACGACCTGCTCGCACGCTATCTCACCGAGGAGGGCGGTTACCCCGAGACCGTCGGCCTGGTCGTGTGGGGAACAGCGGCGATGCGTACCCAAGGTGACGACGTCGCCGAGATCCTGTCCTTGCTCGGCGTGCGTCCGGTCTACAACGAGGAGTCACGCCGGGTCACGGGTCTCGAGGTGATTCCCCTAGCCGAGCTCGGCCGGCCGCGCATCGACGTAACCGTGCGGATCAGCGGCTTCTTCCGGGATGCGTTCCCGAACCTGATCGCATTGATAGACGAGGCGGTCCAGGTGGTCGCCGCACTCGACGAAGACGAGCGGCTGAATTTCGTTGCAAAGCACGCACGTGCAGAGATGGTTGGCGGTGCAAGCGTTCGGCGCGCCACGACCCGGATCTTCGGCTCTAAACCCGGCGCCTACGGAGCCGGCTTGCTGCCGCTCATCGACGCCCGAAACTGGAAGACCGACGCCGACCTCGCGCGCGTCTACGAAGTCTGGGGAGGCTACGCGTACGGCGACGGGCTGGACGGAAAGCCTGCGATCGACGAGATGCGCGCGAGCTTCGCTCGGATCGAGATCGCCGTGAAGAATATCGACACGCGCGAGCACGATCTCTTCGACTCGGACGACTACTTCCAGTACCACGGCGGGATGGTGGCCGCGGTGCGTGCTCTCACCGGCCACAACCCGCGCTCTTTCATCGGCGATTCGTCCGATCCGGTCCACGTGAAGAACCGGGACCTCGTCGAGGAGACGCGCCGGATCTTCCGGGCGCGCGTCGCGAACCCGCGCTGGATCGCCTCGATGCGGCGCCACGGCTACAAGGGCGCGTTCGAGCTCGCGGCGACGACCGACTACCTGTTCGGCTACGACGCGACCGCGGGAGTGGTCGAGGACTGGATGTACGAGCAGATTGCCTCCCGCTACATCTTCGACGAAGAGACCGCGTCTTTCATGCGCAGATCCAATCCGTGGGCGTTGCGAGCGATCGCCGAGCGTTTGCTGGAAGCGGCGGATCGAGGTCTGTGGTTGGAGCCACGTCAGGAGACGGTGGCCGAGTTGCGGGACGCCGTCCTGCAGGTCGAAGGCGATCTGGAGGGGCAACGATGAGCCCCCCGACCTATCCCTTCTCGGCCGTCGTCGGTCAAGACGATCTCAAGCTCGCGCTAATGCTGAACGCGGTATCGCCCGCCATAGGAGGCGTGCTCATCCGTGGCGAGAAGGGCACGGCGAAGTCGACGGCGGTGCGAGGACTGGCAAGGCTTCTGCCCGAGATCAAAGTGGTGCACGGCTGCGCGTTCAACTGTCATCCTTCCTACCCTCACGTGGATTGCCCCGCCGGCCCGCACGAAGATGCGCGTTCGGTCAAGCGACCCGTGCCGCTGGTGGAGCTTCCGGTGGGCGCGAGCGCGGACCGGGTCGTCGGCTCGCTGGACATCGAGCAGGTACTGACCGAAGGACGGCGCGCCTTCGAGCCGGGCCTGCTCGCCGCGGCGCACCGCGGGATCCTCTACGTCGACGAGGTCAACCTGCTTCCAGACCACCTCGTGGACCTGCTGCTGGACGCGGCGGCGCTCGCCGTCAACCACGTCGAACGCGACGGAGTGAGCATCAAGCATCCAGCTCGGTTCCTGCTCGTAGGCACCATGAACCCCGAGGAGGGAGAGCTTCGGCCCCAGCTGCTCGACCGCTTCGGGATCACCGTCGAGATCAAAGGGAACGCGGACCCCGCCGAACGCGTCGAGGTCGTGCGCCGCCGGATGGACTTCGATGCCGATCCGGAGGGCTTCTCGGCTCGCTGGAACGAGCACGACCGCGAGCTCGCAGCGATGGTCGCGGCGGCTCGCGGCCTGCTCGGCGGCGTCTCGATCTCCGATGAGCTGCTCGAGCGGATCGCACGGATCTGCGCTGCGTTCGCGATCGACGGCCTGCGCGGCGACATCGTGATGGCGAAGACCGCCACCGCGCTGGCGGCGTGGGCGGACCGCGATGAGGTGATCCTCGGTGACGTCGAGCGAGCGGCGCGCCTCGCGCTGCCGCACCGGCGCCGGCGGGGCCCTTTCGAGCAGGTGGCGAGCGAAGACGCTCTGCACCAGGCCCTGTCGGAGGCACGCGGCGACGACGGCGACGATCCTCCGAATCCGGGGCCGTCGGGGGGCGGCGCGCCGGCGCCCGAAGGCGAGCCGGCGGCCGGAGACGACGGCTCCAGCAGGCCGGCGGCCGAACAGGTACAGGCGCCCGGCCCCGCTTTCGAGCCGATCAGGCTGGAGGCGAAGGGCTCCGGGTCGGGGGCGACCGGCTCGAGGAGCAAGGCCGCGGGCGAACGGGGACACGACGTCGGGGATCGGCCTGCTTCGCCAGACGGAGCGGACCTGTCGATCCCCGCAACGCTTCGGGCCGCCGCGCCCCACCAGCACGCGCGCGGGCGAGTCGGTCCCGGCTTGGTGCTGCGCCGCGGGGATCTCAGGAGCTACGTGCGGGACGGCCGGGAGGGAAACCTCGTCGTGTTCGTCGTCGATGCCAGCTCATCGATGGGCGCCCGTCGCCGCATGAGCGCAGTCAAAGGAGCGGTCGGGTCCTTGCTGCTCGACGCGTATCGCCGCCGAGACAAGGTCGCCGTCGTCACGTTCGCCGGCGAGTCGGCAGCCGTCCTGCTGCCGCCGACCTCCAGCGTCGACTTCTCTGCGCGTCGGCTGGCGGAGTTGCCGGTCGGCGGACGCACGCCGCTGGCGGCAGGCCTCGACGCGGCGCGCGAGCTGCTTGCGTCGGAGGCGCTGCGCGATCCACATCGGCGCCCGCTCGTCGTGCTTCTGACGGACGGGAGGGCGAACGCGGGTGGGAGCGATCCGGTCGCCGCCGCGCTGTCGGCAGCGCGCGGTCTCGCAGCTAGCGGCGTGCCTGCGCTCGTCGTGGACACCGAGCGTGCCCCCTACCGCCTTTCGATCGCCTCGCGCGTCGCGCAGGCGCTGAGCGCCCCCTGCGTCGCGCTCGAGGACCTCGAGGCAGGTTCGCTGGCGGCGATGGTGCTCGATGCACAGAGGAGGATCGCATGAACGCACCATCCCAGCGCACCCGTCGCGACCGCGCGTTGCTGATCGTCAACACCGGCGCGGGAAAGGGCAAATCGACCGCCGCCTTCGGCATGATGCTGCGCGCATGGGCGCGCGATTACCGGATCGGGGTGTACCAGTTCGTCAAGTCCGGCAAGTGGGACATCGGCGAGAAGAGGGCTGCGGAGGCGCTCGGCGGGATCACGTGGGAGAGCATGGGGGACGGCTGGACATGGACCTCGCGCGATCTCGACTCCTCGGCGGATCTTGCCCGGGAGGGGTGGGCGGAGGTGAAGCGCCGCCTCGCCGACCACGCCCACGACTTCCTTCTCCTCGACGAGTTCACCTACCCGATGACGTTCGGGTGGGTCGACACCTCCGAGGTGATCGAGACGCTTCGGTCGCGCCCGGGCTTCCAGCACGTGGTGATAACCGGGCGCGACGCCCCGGGCGAGCTGCTGGCGAACGCGGATCTAGTCACCGAGATGACGAAGGTCAAACATCCGTTTGACGACGGTATCCGCGGCCAGAGGGGGATCGAATGGTAGAGGTCATGGTCATCCTCGACGGTGCCGCCGAACACCCCCGCAAGGGCCCGACCAGCCTCGAGCACGCGACCACGCCGGTGCTCGATTCCCTGTGCCGATCCGGCCAGGTCAGGCTCCGGCACGTGACGCCGCCGGGGCTTGACCCCGGCAGCGAGGTGGGCATTCCGACGCTGCTCGGGACACACCTGCGCGCGACGCCGGCGCGCGGCTTGATCGAGGCGGCTGCGGCGGCTATCGATCCACCGGTCGGCGGCGGCGCGTGGCGAGTTGATCTACCGAGGGAGCTGGCCGACGACCCGGCGCTTCGGCGGGAGGCCCAGCGTCTGGGGCTGGTGCCACTGCGAGGTCACCGCTTTCTGGCGCTGTCTGCTACCTCTCCACAGCTGCGCAAGCCCTGGCGCGTCTGGCCCGAGGGGGCGGCTCTTCCGCGTGCTCTCGGTTCGTCGACGGTCGTGGTGTGCGCGGTGGGTGCCGCCGCCGGCATCGGCAGGCTCATGGGCGCTCGGGTGGTCGTGCCGCCCGGCGCCACCGGCGATGTGGACACGGATTACCGGGCCAAGTCGGAAGCCGCGGTCAGATCAATGGACGACGCAGAGCGGGTCGTCGTTCACATCGCTGCGCCCGACGAGGCGTCTCACCGGCGCGATCGGGCAGCCAAGATAGCGGCGCTGCAGGCGATCGACGCTGAAGTGCTCCGGCCCCTTCGGGACGCGGTGGGAAAACGGTCCGGAACGCTCGTCGTGTGCCCCGACCATGGGACCGATCCCGAAACCGGCGCACATCTTGCCGGGCCCGTTCCGTGCCTGCGCTGGGGCTCGGCGGTCCGCGCCACTGGTTCCGTCCGCCTCGTCGAGCGCGAGGTCGAGGAGTTGGTGGCGCGATGACCGCGCGCCTCGTGATCGCCGGAACGCACTCGGGGGTTGGCAAGACAACAGTCGCGACCGGGATCATGGCTGCGATCTCGGCCCGTGGCCTGCGAGTGGCGCCGTTCAAAGTGGGCCCCGACTTCATCGACCCCTCTTATCACCGTCTCGCTACGAGCCGTCCGGGACGAAACCTCGATCCCTATCTGTGTGGACCGGCGTTTGTCGAGCCGCTTTTCGTCCATGGCAGCGCCGGCGGGGACCTGGCGGTGATCGAAGGAGCGATGGGGTTATTTGACGGCGCCAAGGGAACGGAGGGATTCTCGTCGACGGCCCACGTCGCGAAGCTGCTTCAAGCGCCGATTGTTCTGGTGGTGGACGCGTCTTCGATGTCGACCTCGGTGGGCGCCCTCGTGCGCGGTTTCGCCACGCACGACCCTGAGCTGTTGATCGCGGGCGTGATCCTGAACCGCGTGGGCTCGGAGCTTCACCAAGAGATGCTCGTCGATGCCGTCGGTCGTGTCGGCCTGCCCGTCCTGGGCGTCGTGCGGCGCCAGCCTGCTGTCACTGCGCCGTCACGACATCTCGGGCTCGTTCCCGCGTCTGAGTACGCCGACAACGCCCGGCGTGTGGTGCGCGCTCTTGGAGAGCTCGTTTCTTCCGCATGCGACCTCGATCGCATCGTCAACGTCGCTCGTTCGGCGCCCCCCCTGTGCGCCTCTCCTTGGGATCCCTCCCGGTCGACCGCCAGCCCCTCACAAAGGAGCGCGCGTATAGCGGTTGCCGCAGGTCCGGCGTTCACCTTCGTCTACGAGGAGAACGTCGAGCTGCTGCGGGCCCGGGGAGCGGAGGTGCTTCGATTCGATCCCGCTTCCGACGAGGCGCTCCCGGAGATGCCCAACGCGCTCTACATCGGCGGCGGGTTCCCCGAAACCTACGCCGAGGAGCTGCATGCCAACGCGAAGATGCGAGCTGCGGTGGGCGCGTTTGCCGCGTCGGGCGGACCGATCGTCGCCGAGTGCGGCGGGCTCCTCTACCTGTGTCGCGCGCTAGACGGCAAGAAGATGTGCGGCGTCCTCGACGCCGACGCGCGTATGACCGACCGGCTGGCACTCGGCTACCGGAGCGCGCAAGCCGGATGTGACTCCTTCCTGGTCGCGGCGGGAACCGACGTCAAGGGGCACGAGTTCCACTACTCGGTTCTCGACCCGCCCTCGTCGGAGAACCCGGCGTGGCTGATCGAGGACCGGAAGGAAGGGTTCGTGCGGGGGCGCGTTCATGCGAGCTACCTGCACCTGCACTGGGCGCGGTTCCCCGAGCTCGCCGACGGCATCGTTGAAGCCGCGGCCCGGCAGCAGCTGGAAGCACCTGAACAAGCTGGTGAAGTGCAAAGACGCAGGCAAAGGAAGGGATGCACATGCAGTTCGCTCACGGCGTCACGACTGCGTCCGACCGGCCGATGAAGGGACGTTTGGTCGGCGTCGGAGTGGGGCCGGGCGATCCGGATCTGGTCACGCTGAGGGGTCTCGAGCTGCTGAGGCGCGCTGATTCCATCTTCGTACCCGTCACGGACACCGGGGAGGTCGGTCGCGCTGAGGCGATCGTGCGAGCGCACCTGGGCTCGGCGGAGATCACGCGTCTGGCGTTCGCCATGTCCGACGAATCATCAAGGGCCCGCAGCTGGGACAGCGCGGGCGCGCAAGTGGCGACGGTGGTCGCCGCCGGAGGCTGCGCCGCGTTCGCGACGATCGGGGACCCGAACATCTACTCGACGTTCGCGTATCTTGCGCAAACGGTGAGGTCCCTGGTGCCGAGGGTGTCGGTTGAGACCGTGCCGGGGATCACGGCGATGCAGGAACTGGCTGCGAAGAGCGGCACCGTCTTGGTCGAGGGGACGGAGCGCCTCGCGCTGTTCCCGCTGACCGCCGGTCTGGACCGCCTGCGCGAGGCGCTCGAGGTGTTCGACACCATCGTTTGCTACAAGGGCGGCCGTGATCTGCCCCACGTGACCGACGTTCTGCGCGCCTCGGACCGGATGGCCGACGCGGTCTACGGCGCGCGGCTCGGGCTCGAGGACGAGGAGATACTGCCGGTGTCTCAGCTCGACGGACGCAGCGGGCCGTACCTGTCGACCGTGATCGTCCCCGCCCCGAGATCCGGAAGGGGCTCGAAGCTGTGATCGGCAGGGTCCTGTTCGTCGGGGCCGGACCGGGCGCGGCAGACCTGCTGACCTTCCGCGGCGCGCGCGCCATCGCCGCCGCCGACATCGTGGTCTTTGCCGGCAGCCTGGTGAATCCGGAGGTGGTCGCAGAGCACGCGCGGCCGGAAGCTGAGATCGTCGACTCTTCGCTGCTGACTCTCGAGCGCGTGAGCGCCATCTACCGGCGCGCCCGTGACGAGCATCTTGTCGTGGCGCGCGTCCATTCCGGCGATCCCACGATCTACGGTGCCATCCACGAACAGATCGCGTGTCTTGACGAGCTCGGCCTCGGTTGGGAGATCGTGCCCGGGGTGTCGTCTCTTGCCGCCGCGGCCGCGGCGGCCAGATCTGAGCTGACCGTGCCGGAGCTCGCGCAGTCGGTCGTGCTCACGAGGCTGCCGGGAAGGACGCCGATGCCGGAGAGTGAGTCGGTGCGCGCCTTCGCCGCACACGGTACGACCATGGCGCTATTCCTCTCCTGCGCGCGCGCCGGAGTGATGCAGGACGAGCTTCTGGACGGGGGTTATCCGCCGGCCACGCCGTGCGTAGTCGCCTATCGCGCCAGTTGGCCCGACGAGCTCGTGTTGCGCTGCCCGCTCAAAGATCTCGCTGCGACCGTACGGGCCGCGCGCATCCATAAGACCGCTCTGGTCTTGGTGGGTCCCGCGCTTGCGGCGAAGGAGACCATGCGCTCGAACCTCTACGACCCCGCGTTCGGGCACGAGTTCCGACGACCGCACTCGTGGAAGGTGGCCCATGGCGAAGCTTGAGCTCACAGAGCCGGAGCTTCCGGGCACCGCCCGGCGCGCGCCCGAGACCCTGCGGACCGGCTGGACGACGGGTTCGTGTGCCGCGGCCGCGGCGAAGGCGGCCGCGACTGCTCTGGTCACGCGTACCTGCCCTTCGACGGTAGAGATCTCCCTGCCTCGTAGCGACACCATCGTGAGCTTCCTGGTTGAGCGGTGCCAGCTCGGCGACGCCTGGGCCGAAGCCGTGGTCGTCAAGGACGCGGGGGACGACCCCGACGTAACGCACGGCGCGCATCTGACGGCGCGCGTGTCTTGGAGCGCCGAAGCCGGCGTGCAGATCGACGCCGGTGTGGGCGTTGGTGTGGTGACCAAACCGGGGCTGGGTCTGGAGGTCGGAGGTCCCGCGATCAACCCGGTGCCGCGTGAACAGATCGCGGCCGCGGTATCAGACGCGATCCCCGACTCCTCATTGGGCGTGCACGTGGTGATCAGCGTCCCCGATGGCGAGCGCATCGCGCGGAAGACGACGAACCGCCGCCTGGGCATCCTCGGCGGCATTTCGATCCTCGGCACCACCGGGGTCGTGCGACCCTTCTCGACCGCCGCCTGGCGAGCGAGCGTCGGCCAGGCCGTGGACGTCATGGCCGCGCAGGGCATGGACACGTTCGTGCTGTCGACGGGGGGCCGGACCGAGACCGCCGCGATGGCGCTGTATCCGGACCTCGAGGAGGTCTGTTTCATCGAGGTGGGGGACTTCACCGGATACGCGCTGAAGCGCGCGGTGACAAGGGGGCTGCGGCGGTGCGTCTTCGTGGGGATGGCCGGCAAGCTCTCCAAGCTGGCGGCGGGGGTGATGATGACTCACTGGACCCGCTCGAAGGTGAACGTCGACCTGCTCGCGTGTCTCACGCAGGAGGCGGGAGGCGATCCCGGGCTCGTGGCCTCGGTACGGGATGCCAACACGGCCCGACACGCGTTCGAGCTGTGGAAGGACGCCGGACTGCGGTCTCCCTGCGGGCTCGTGTGCAAACGCGTGGCCGACAACCTGGCCGACTTCGTCGAGGGAAAGCTCGAGGTCGAGGTCGTGATGGTGGACTTCAACACGCTCACTCCCGTGGGGAGAGGGCGGGCGTGATCAGCGTGGTGGGCATGGGCACGACCCCTCTCTCGGAGGCCGCGCGCGCGCGGATCGAACAGGCGGACCTCGTTGTGGGAGCGTCGCGACATCTCGCACGGGTGCAGGCGCGCCAGATCCGGGTTCTCGATGGTGATCTCGACGCTGCACTGGACGCCGTGGAGGCCCAGCGCGGGAACGTCGCGGTTCTCGCCTCTGGCGATCCGGGTTTCTTCGGGATCGTACGGGCCCTCGGTGATCGCTTTGGCAGACAGAACCTCGACGTCCACCCGAGCTTGTCCTCGGTGACGCTGGTGTTCGCGCGCGCTGGGCTGTCGTGGGAAGACGCGCTGGTCGTCAGCGCGCACGGGCGTGATCCACGTTTCGCGATCAATACCTGCCGGGCGCACCCTAAGGTCGCGGTGCTGACCTCGCCCACCTTCTCGCCCGCCGATCTCGCCTCTGCACTCTCGGACCTGCGGCGCACGTGCGTGGTCGGTGAACACCTGGGCGGGCAGGACGAGCGCGTCCTGCGGGGATCCCTGGACGAGGTCGCAACGATGCAGTGGTCGGACCCCAACGTGATCGTCGTTCTAGACGAAGACCGTCTCGCGACCGGCAAGAGTCGCTCGTCGCCGCCGCGCCTGGCACCGGAGTCGTGGGCTCTACCGGAGGACGCGTTCGAACACCGAGAGTCGATGATCACCAAGTCTGAGGTGCGGGCGCTCGCGCTGGCGCGGCTGGGCCCGGGAGTGGGTGACCTGGTATGGGACGTAGGAGCCGGCAGCGGGTCGGTCGGCATCGAATGCGCTCGCCTCGGTGCCGCAACGATAGCGGTCGAGCGGGAAGGCGATCTCTGTTCGCTGATCACTCGGAATGCGGCCCGCCATCGCGTGGCTTTGACGCTCGTTCATGGGTCTGCACCGGAAGCGCTCGAGAAGCTGCCCGAGCCCGACGCGGTCTTCGTCGGCGGTGGTGGGTCCAGCCTGGAAGCCGCTCTCGAGGTTGTCGCCGCGCGGGTCCGCCGAACTGTGGTCGTCGCGCTGGCCGGGGTCGAACGCGTCGAACCGGCCCGTCGGGCGCTGTTAGATGGCGACCTTGACGTCGACGTGTCGCTCGTGCAGGTAGCACGCTTCAAGGCCCTCGGCGACGTGCACCGGCTCGCGCCGGTCAACCCGGTGTTCCTCGTTGCGGGGGTGCGGTCGTGATCGGGTTGGTGTGGGCGAGCGGCAACGGGCAGAGGCTGGCTCACGCGCTCGAGCGAGTATGGGACGACGCGGTGTCGTTTCCTGGCCGCCCCCGGGATGCCGTGGCAGCGGCATGGTCACGATGCGACGCGTTGCTTCTGTTCATGGCGACGGGCGCGGCTGTGAGGCTGATCGCGCCGCTGCTCGCCGACAAGCGCGACGATCCCGCGGTGGTCGCAGTCGACGACGTCGCCCGCTTCGCGGTGACTCTGGCGGGCGGTCATAGCGGCGCCAACCAGCTGGCGCGGCGGGTGGGCGATATCCTCGGGTCGATCCCGGTCGTCACCACGGCGACCGACCTGGTGGCAAGGCCTCCACTCGACTCGCTCGGAGCCGATCTGGGCTTCGTGATCGAGCAAGGAAGCGACGTTGCAGCGGTTGGGTCTGCGTTCGTCTCGGGAGAGACGGTGACTCTGGTCGAAGAGGCCCGCTGGCCGTTACCGGCGCTTCCGCCCGGGGTGGTAAGGAGAGATGATCCCACACCGCCGTGTCTGGTGATCAGCGACCGTCTGGTGCAGGTCCCACGCCCGAGCGTCGTCTACCGGCCGTCGTCGCTCGTGGTGGGCGTCGGTTGCAGCCGTGGAGCTGCCGCCGCAGAGATCCTCGAGCTGATCGAGCGCATCCTGACGGAAGAGAGGCTCGCCAAGGCAGCGATAGAGCGACTTACCACCGTCGACCTCAAGGGCGACGAGCAAGGTTTGATCGAAGCGGGGCGAACTCTCGGCGTGCCGCTCTCCCTCTACTCGGCCGAGGAGCTGGCCGACGTCGCGGTCCCGAACCCGTCGGAGAAGGTGCGCGTCGCCGTGGGCACTCCCAGTGTCGCGGAGGCGTCCGTCGTCGCCTGCGGAGCCCAGCTGATCGCGGCGAAGCGAACGTCGGCGAACGTGACGATTGCGGTCGGCCGGATGGCCCCGCGGGGTCGCCTCTATGTCGTCGGCACCGGTCCAGGAGACCCAGATCTACTGCCTGCGGCCGCCCGCGCTGCGCTCGCGCGCTGCGAGGTCGTGATCGGGCTCAGCCGCTACGTCGAGCAGGTGCGGGGCGTATTGCGACCGTGGACGCGGATCGAGGCATCGGAGATCGGAGGCGAGATCCACCGGGCGGAGCGCGCTGCCGAGCTGGCGGCCGAGGGATGCGCCGTCGCATTGATCAGCGGCGGCGACGCCGGCGTGTACGCGATGGCATCACCCGCGCTCGAACGTATCTCTCCGAAGGTCGATGTCGAGGTCGTCCCCGGCATCACCGCGGCGCTCGCGGCCGCCGCGCTGCTGGGTGCTCCGTTGGGTCACGATCACTGCTCGATCTCGCTGTCGGACCTTTTGACCCCCTGGGAGGTCATTCGCGAGCGGGTGCGAGCGGCCGCGATCGGTGACTTCGTCGTCGCGTTCTACAACCCGCGCAGCCGCCATCGCGACCGCCAGCTCGCCGAAGCTTGTGACCTGCTGCTGGAGCACCGCAAGCCGAACACGCCGGTCGGTGTCGTGACCGACGCCTACCGCCCCGGCCGCCAGGTTGCCATCACTACGCTGGGCGACATCGATCCTCGTTGTGCGGGCATGACGACGACGCTGATCGTCGGCAACTCGATGACGCGAGTCATCCAAGGGCGCATGGTCACCCCGAGGGGATATCGGTGACACGCTCGGTGCACCCGATCGAGGTCGAGAGCTACTCGACGATCCGCGGGCTGGTCGACCTTCCGGACTTGGGCCCGCTCCAACGCGCCGTTATCGAAAGGGTTATCCATGCGACGGGGGACACCGGCTACGCGGCGGATGTGGTAAGCGACGAGAGCGCTCTGCGGCAGGCACGCGACGCGCTGCTCGGCGGAGCTCCTGTGATCGTCGACGCGCACATGGTGGCGGCGGGGATAACCAGCCGTGCCGTGCTGTGCGCCCTCGACGAGCCCGGTGACGGCAAGGGCCCCACGCGCTCGGCAGAAGGCGCCCGCGCGATGCTGCAGAAGCTGGGCGCCGGCGCCGTGTGGGCGATCGGCTGCGCGCCGACGGCGCTCTTCGAGCTGCTCGGTGCCCCGGTGGCCCCTGCGTTCGTGGTTGGGCTCCCTGTCGGTTTCGTCGGCGCCGTGGAGTCCAAGGCCGCGCTGCGTGCCAGCGGGATCCCGTGCGTCACCAACAAGAGCACCAAGGGTGGCTCCGCTGCGGCGGCTGCCGTATTGAACGCGCTCTTCTACTTCGAGGAGGGGATGTGAACCAACCCGCTCTACTGATCGCGGGGCACGGCAGCCGTGACGAGCAAGGCGTACGGGAGTTCCTCTCGTTCACCGATGGCATCCGCTCTCTTCTGCCGGGTGTCGAGGTCGCGGGCGGATTCATCGAGCTGTCGCGCCCACCGGTCCCTGATGCGGTCGACGATCTCGTGGTCCGCGGGGCCACCGACATCGCCGTCGTCCCGCTGATGCTGCTTCAGGCGGGCCATGCCAAGGACGACATCCCCGCCCTGCTGGCACGCGAACGTCTGAGGCATCCTGGCGTGAGATTCCGCTACTCCCGCGCACTCGGCGTACACCCGCATGTCTTGACGGTCGTCGACGATCGCCTCGAGGAGATGCTTGCTCTCGACGAGCGCGCGAGCACCGCCGTCTTGGTCGTGGGAAGAGGTTCGTCCGACCCGGACGCGAACTCCGACTTGTTCAAGGTCTCCCGCCTGATGCACGAGGGACGGCCGTATCCCATGGTTGAGACCTCTTTCGTCGGGATCACGACACCGCTGCTCCAACAGGGCCTGGAGCGCTGCATCCGTTTGGGCGCCGAACGCATCGCCGTGGTTCCGTACTTCCTCTTCACCGGCGTCCTTGAGGGCCGCATCCGCGCCGAGAGCCTTCGCTTCGGCTCAGAGCGGGGCATCGACGTGCGCGTCGCGCGCTACCTCGGTGAGGATCCCCTCATAGCGCGCCTGGTCGTCGACCGCTACCGCGAAGCGCTCGAAGGTGATGCGCGCATGAATTGCGACATGTGCATCCATCGCGTCGCCCTGCCCGGCTTCGCACACGAGGTCGGTGCCCCGGCAACGCCTCACTACCACCCCGATATCGACGGTCGGCCGCATCACCACGATGACCACGACCACCACGATCACCACGTGAAGGTTCGCTGATGTCGTTGACAGTGGTTCTCGGTGGCGTGCGTTCGGGAAAGAGCGAGCTGGCCGAGCGTCTCGTCGGGGCGGGCGAGGTCGTCTACGTCGCCACCGGTTCGGCTTCGGATGAGGAGATGGCCGAGCGCATCGCACGACATCGTGCGTGCCGGCCTCCGAGTTGGCGCACGATCGAGGATCGCGACCCTCTGGACGCCCTGGCGGAAGCCAAAGGCGCCGCGATCCTCGTCGACGGCACAGGAGCGTGGATCGCGAGGCTCATGACAGAGGAGCATCTGTGGTCGGACGCCGACGTCATGCCCTTGGGACCCGAGGGCGAGACCCGGCGAGAACGTGTGCTGCAGCGCGTACGTGCCTTCGCCGCCGCCGCCCGAGCGCGCCCGGAGCAATGCGTGGTAGTGGCCGAGGAGACGTCGCTCGGGCTGGTCCCGCAGGGGACCGGGACTCGCCGCTATCTAGATCTCGCCGGAGAGGCGGCTCAGATCCTGACTGCTGCTGCCGAGCGGGTCCTCCTCGTCGTCGCCGGGCAGCCCATCGGACTCAAGGACGGCGGAGCCGATCCCATTCCGCCGAAGCTGCGGCTTCACGGAGATTCGATGGTGCCCGAGGGGAGCCTCGACTTCACCGTCAACGTTGTCGGAAAGCCGCCGCGGTGGCTTCTTCAGCAACTGACGGCCGCGTTCGGAGAGGTCTCGTCCTACCCCGACGACGCAGAGGCGGTCCGCTCCCTGGCGGCGCGGCATGGTCGCGCGACCGGCGAGGTCTTGCCGCTCAACGGGAGCGCGGAGGCTTTCTGGCTGATCTCCGCGGTGTTGAAGCCGCGCCTTGCGGTGTGTATTCATCCGTCGTTCACGGAGGCCGAGGCGGCGCTGGCGGCGATGGGACACAACGTTCGGCGAGCTTTTCGCAGCCCCGAGGACTTCTCGTTGGATCCGGCGTCGATCCCCGACGAGGCCGATCTCGTGGTCGTCGGCAACCCGAACAACCCCACCGGCACGCTCACCAAGGCGGCGATCCTCGAACGTCTGGCTCGCCCCGGGCGCGTGCTGGTGGTCGACGAAGCCTTCATGGAGTTCACCTCCGGCGAGGAGAGCCTCGCCGCCCGCGCCGACCTTCCCGGTCTGATAGTTCTGCGAAGCCTCACCAAGCTGTGGTCGCTACCTGGTCTCCGGGCGGGCTACCTGGTGGGGTCTCATGATGTTGTTTCCGTCTTGCGACAGTGCCGCCAGCCGTGGAGTGTCAACGCGCTGGCGTTGCGCGCTCTTGCTCTCTGCGCCACCGACGAGGCGACCCCCCGCAAGCTGGCCGAGGAGACGGCGGCTGCGCGTGCCGACATGGCCGCTTCGCTGGCGGCGCTACCCGGGGTGCGGGTGTGGCCGTCGGAGGCGAACTTCTTGCTCGTGCGCGTCGCCGACGGCGATGCGGCTCGCGCGAGCCTGCTCGAGCGCGGAATCGCGGTTCGCCCCGCCGGCACGTTTCCGGGACTGTCGTCCGACCACCTCCGGATAACGCTGCGCCGCGCCGACGAAAACCATCTACTGGTTGCGGCGCTGGAGGCAGCGGTCGCGTGAGGACCTTTGTTGCACGTGGAGCTCTCGTCGTCGATATTGGAACCAGGTATCGCTGTCTGTCCTCTGCGGTCTATGGCGGCGGGATGGGCTCGGTCCGCACGTGGATGAACGTGCAGGTGCCGGCCGACTACGCTCGGGTGGATCCAGACGCGCACATCAAAGAGCGTGCCGTTGGACTGCCTCCGCCGGTTGTCGGCATGTTGACGGCCGCCGACGTAGCCGGCCATGTCGAACGGTCGTCCGGAGGCGCGACCGCGGTGGCAACGGTGGGGCTGGGGCATCCGCTGGCGGCCGCCGGGACGAGACCGGCATCAGCGCCGCGGTTCGGGACGATCAACATGCTGGTCGTGTCTGCGCTGCCGTTGAGCGACGAGGGGCTGGTGGGGGCGCTGCAGACCGCGGTGGAGGCAAAGGCTCAGGCGCTGGCCGAAGCCCGCATCTTCGCTGTCAACGCGAACGCCTTTGCGACCGGCACGGCAACCGATTCGATCTGTCTAGCTTGCCCGGAAGGTGAAGGCGCGCGCTTCGCGGGCCCCGCGACGTGCATCGGAGGCGAGATCGCCCGCGCGGTGCACGCCGCGGTGCTCTATGGCGCGCGAGCCGACGTCGTTGCAGGCGATATGACACGCGCGAGCCGGCCGTGAGCTTCTCCTATCCGGTGTTCCTGTCGGTTGAAGGACGATCGGCGGTCGTCGTCGGTGGGGGCCGCGCCGGATCCGAAAAGTCGCGCGGCCTCGTAGCGGCCGGTGCCCGTGTCACCGTGATCGCGGAGGAGCCCTCGCGTGGGATCGAGCACCTCGCGAAAGAGCAGTCGCTGACTCTCTTGCGCAGGCGGTACCTCGACGGCGATCTCGCCGGGGCCTTCATTGCGATTGCGGCCACCGGGGTCGAAGATGTGGACGCGCAGGTGATGAACGAAGCACGCGAGCGGAAAGTCCTCGCTCTTGTTGCGTCGGACCCATCTGCCGGCGATTTCATCACTCCCGCAACGGTGCGGCGCGGCGACCTCGTAATGGCCGTTTCGACCGGAGGTCGCGCTCCGTCGGTTGCCAAACACCTGCGGGTGTGGCTGGAGCGTGAGTTCGGGCCGGAGTGGGAGAGCGTCATCGACATGGCGGCGTCCGCGCGTGCGGCGGTCCCGCGCGGGCTCGAAGACCACGAAAGAACCCGCCGGTGGCGCGCCGCGCTGAGTCCGGAGCTGCTCGGGCTCATCCGGGAAGGACGCATCGCGGAGGCAAGCGACCGCGTCGGGCGTGTCGTCTCGGGACGGGCACTGCTCGGTTTCGTATCCCTCGTTGGAGCGGGACCCGGTGATCCCGGGTTGCTGACGCTGAAGGGCAAGGAACGGTTGGCCTCTGCCGACGCCGTGGTCTACGACCGTCTCGCGTGCCCCGACCTCCTCGATCTTGCGCCGGTCGACGCCGAACGGCTCTACATCGGCAGGGCGTACGGCCGTCACACGCTGGAGCAAGAGGAGCTCAACAATCTCCTGATCTTCCTGGCCGGGCAGGGTAAACGCGTCGTTCGCCTCAAGGGTGGCGACCCGTTCGTGTTCGGGCGCGGCGGCGAGGAAGCGACGGCGCTGGCCCGTGCCGGCGTGCCCTTCGAGATCGTCCCTGGGGTCACCTCCGCGGTCGCCGTCCCTGCATATGCGGGGATACCGGTCACGGATCGCAGGTTTGGGTCGTCGGTCGCGTTCGTCACGGGACACAAGGATCCGGACGACCCGGAGAACCGGATCGACTGGTCGGGCCTTGCGACCTCGGTCGAGACCCTCATCGTGCTGATGGGAGCACGCCGGCCGGCCGAGATCGCGCAAGCATTGATCCGCTCCGGCCGTCCGCCCGACACACCCGCGGCGGCAATCGAATGGGGCACCTACCCGAGTCAGAGAACGGTGGTCGGGGCGCTCGCGGAGCTTCCGACGACCATCGCCGAGACAGGTCTCGGCTCTCCGATGATCCTCGTGGTCGGTGAGGTCGTCTCTCTGCGGGAGTCGCTCGGTTGGTTCGAACAAAAGCTGCCGGACGCCGTTCTGGCGGAGGTCTCCGAGGAGTCCTTACTAGAAGAGAGGAGTGGCCGATGAGCGCCGAGGTTCGAGTCCGGGAGCTTGCGTCCGAGATCGCCGACGTCGATCACGAGGCGGCGAAGCAGGCTCGAGATCGCCATGATTCGTTGACCAAGCCGATCGGTAGCCTCGGTCGCCTCGAGGAGCTGGGGATCCACCTCGCGGCAATCATGGGAGCGTGTCCCCCGCCCCGGCTCGACGCTCCCGGGGTGATCGTGGCAGCGGGCGATCACGGCGTGGTGGGTCAAGGCGTGTCGCCGTGGCCTCAGGAGGTCACGGCCGCGATGGTGGCGGGATTCTGCGACGGTCGCGCGGCGGTAAACGCCATCGCCCGCGTCGTCGGCGCTCGTGTCACCGTCTTGGACGTCGGGGTGGCGTCCGAGGTTCCTCCGCACCCCCGACTTAGGCGCGCGAAGGTACGGGCCGGCACCGACGACCTGACACGGGGCGCGGCCATGAGCCGCGGAGAGGCGGCGTCGGCGGTCTTGGCGGGCGCGGGGCTCGCCGATGAGCTGATTGCAGCGGATGTGGACCTGCTCGTCACCGGCGAGATGGGGATCGGCAACACGACCTCCGCGGCCTGTTTGATCGCAGCGTTCACCGGTAGCGGCGCGCAGGAAGTCACCGGGCGAGGCACCGGTATCGACGACGCGACGTGGGAGGTCAAAGTCAAGGTCGTAGAAGCCGCGCTGGACCACCACCAGCCCGACGCCGGAGATCCCCTCGCCGTGCTCGCCGCGGTGGGCGGACTGGAGCACGCTGCTCTCGTCGGCCTTATCCTTGCGGGCGCAGCCTCTCGTGTCCCGATCGTTTTAGACGGCGTCAGCACCAACGCGGCTGCTCTGGTTGCACGCGCCTTGGCTCCGCGTGCAACCGACTACTTGATCGCAGGGCACCACTCGGTTGAGCCTGGTGCGGCGATCGCGTTACAGAGCTTGGGACTCGAGCCGCTCCTCGACCTTTCCATGAGGCTCGGGGAGGGGACCGGCGGGCTGCTGGCGGTGCCGCTCGTCCGCGCGGCTGCGGCCGCTCTGCGAGAAATGGCCACGTTCGGAGAGGCCGGCATCGGCTAGATGAGGGCGGCACTTGCGTTCCTCACCGTTCTGCCTGCCCGCGCCCGCTGCGAGAGCCCCGGCCGGGCAGCGTTGGCCGCGTTTCCTCTCATCGGTGTGCTCATAGGTGCACTGTGGGCGGGCGTCGCCTGGGGTTCAACGCGGCTGTGGGCGCCGGTTGTAGCCGCAGCCCTAGTCTTGATGGCGGACCTCCTCGTGACCGGTGGGCTGCACCTTGACGCGGTGGCCGATGTCGCCGATGGGCTCGCGAGCAGGCGACCGGCAGAAGAGGCGCTGACGATCATGAGGGACCCGGCCATCGGGGCCGTGGGTGGCGCTGCGTTGGTGATCGCGCTCCTGCTGCGGTTCGCTTTCTTGACGGTGCTGGCGTCGCGAGGATGGTGGGCCTGGTTGATCTTGCCGCCGGTAGCCGGGCGCGCCGCCATGGTGTGGACGATGGCGCGGGCTCGTCGCACCTGGTCGTCCTCTATCGCCGTCTCGCTGACCGAGGTCGCCGACCCCGCGGTGGTCGTGGTTGCGGCGCTGATCGCTGCCGCGACCGGGTGGGCGACCGTCGGTTTTGCCGGCGTAGCTGCAGTTGTTGTTGCAGGTGCCTCAGCCGAGGTCTGGACGCGCTTCTTCGAGCGGCGGTTCGAGGCTCTTACCGGCGACGCAGTCGGCGCATCGGGGATAGTGAGCGAGACAGGCGTGCTCGCGGTGATCACGGCGATCTCTCGCTGACAGCCACGGTACGCGACCTGAGTCTTCACACCCAGCCCTGCCTTGCCGCCTCGACTCCCGCCTGGAAGCGCGACTGGCGCCGTACCCATTCCAGAGACGGGCGATCCGGCGGCGCACAGTAGCGACATCGAGAGCAGCCTCTTGGCAATGGCCGTCGTCGTTGACGAACGGGCGGAGGTCGTGGTCACAAGATGGCGGGAGGAATGACGATGGCTGTCTACACATACGACGAGCAAGCAGACACGCTTTACATCTTGCTCTCGAGCGAGTCAGAAGCAAGGATCGAGCGGACGATCGAAGCGTCGGATCGTCTTCACATGGACGTCGGTCCGGACGGAACCTTGATCGGAGTCGAGAACCTCTACCCCAAGCTCGGGCAAGTCGACCTAGCGCCGGTGAAAGAGCGATAGGACCTGATAGCCATAGCACCAACGTGGATCTGTTTCGACGAATGCAGCTCCGTAAGACCGGTCGCAATCACGACCTTGATCGTCAGTTGGCCCGCCGCGTGGACTGTCACTCTCGTGTCATGGAGAGCGCTGAAGAAACAACAGGACAGGTGGCCGTATTAGATCTCCGAGAACATCTTGTCACTGTTCTTTATGCAGCAGATCTGCTAGCTCCTTCGCATTTCGCTGTGCGTAATCCCTGTAGCAGTTGTTCATTAGCACGTGGGTCTTCTTCGTTTCCTGTGCGAGGTCTTGGACGCGCGGCGCCCATCGCTCGAGCTCATCCTTGGAGTAGAGGTACTTGAACCTGCGCTGCACGGAGCCGCTCTCCCACTCCTTCACGTTGTGCCCGTGGAAGCGCATCACCGCTACGTCGGCGGTAGCCGCGACTACGGGAGGGATGGAGCTCTTGAATCCCTGCGGCATGTCAACACAGACGTAAGGAAGGCCGTGGCCCTCCAAGAACTCGAGCGTTTCCTTCTGGTTGTCCTCGCGCATCCAGGTCTGATTGCGGAACTCGACGCAGATCCGCATGGGCGCGGCCCGCGTGGCGCATTCCAGGACGTACTGCTTGTTGGTCTTGCCGATGACGAACCATGGCGGGAACTGAAACAGCAACAACCCCAGCTTGCCGGCATCCTGCAGGGGCTCGAGGGCAGAAAGGAAGCGATCCCAGACCTCGTCGACGACCCGCTGGTCGAGGTCGTCGATGTAGACGTTCTTCTTGTCGGACTTGAAGTCGAGGTCCTTGTACAGCGCCTCGGTCTTGGTCGGGTGGCCCGTCAACAAAGAGAACGCCTTGATGTTGAAGGTGAAGTTGTCGGGCGTGCGCTTCGCCCACAGCTCTGAGTTCTTTTCGCTGGGAGGGTAGTAGTAGGTCGAGTCGGCCTCGACCAAGGGGAAGTGGGACGCGTAGTACTTGAGACGTTCCTCGGCGCTCTTGGCTTCCGGCGGATACCACCCCGAGCCGAGCAGCGACTTGTCGGTCCACGAAGCAGTGCCTATGAGGATCTCACCCACCGCTTGATTCTCCCCGGTCAACCGGTGGGCACGGTCTCGCCCGGCACCCTGGTGTGCTCGAGCCCGGCCCGACCGCACTCCGCGGCAAACACTCGAGCGTCCCTCAGGGCGCAACCCCTCGGGTCATTGTTGAAGTAGACGAAGATGTCGTTGTCGCCCCACTCCGCTGCCAGACGCCCCGCCCACGTTCTCAGCGCGCTGCGTCCGTAGCAGGGGTGAGGAGTAGCGGCCCCCTCGTGAAGGCGAAGATAGGTCCACTCGGCGGTTCGCCACAACGCCGTCACCGGCTTCGACCACCGATCGGCAAGGCACAGTGCGGCCCCCCGTCGCTCCAGCAGCTTCCTGGTGTCTTCGGTGAACCAGGTGACGTGGCGGAACTCGACGGCGATGCGAACGGAGGGAGGAAAACGATCGAGCGCGTCGTCGAGCAGGCCGAGATCGGCCTTCAGCGTGGGAGGGAGCTGAAGGAGAACGGGGCCGAGCTTGGCACCGAGATTGCTTGCATGGTCCATGAACCGCTGCACCGGCTCCTCGGGCTCTTTGAGCCGCTTGATGTGCGTGAGGTAGCGGCTCATCTTCACCGCCATGATGAAGTCGTCCGGCGTTCTGGTTGCCCACCCCGCGAAGGTCTCGCGCTTCGGCAGCTGATAGAAGGCGTTGTTGGACTCGACCGTCTGAAAGCGCTCGACGTAATACTCGAGCCAGCTCCTCTGCGGAACCTCTTTCGGATAAAACCGATCGCGCCAGTCCCGGTACTGCCACCCCGAGGTCCCGATGAAGACGGTCATCCCTACAATGATCGCTCACATGAGACGACTCTTTACTGCCGCGTTCGCCTGCGCTCTTATGCACAGAAAGAGCGGCGAAGACGTCGACGTGCTGGGGCACAGCCAGGGGGCCTCGAGCTGCGCTGGGCGATCAAGTACTTCTCCACCAGAAAGTCGATCGGCGACTACATCGGCTGGCGAGTCCCAACCACGGCACCCAAGCCGCCAATACGTTGGCCGCTGCGGGCGGCTGCATTCCGCGTGCTGGCAACTCCGCAGAGGGTCGAACTTCATCACGACACTCAATGAAGGCGGCGAGACGCCGAGGCGAATCCATTACACGAGCATCTATGCCTCGACAGATGAGCTCGTGCAACCAACCGGCACCCAAAACCTCAAAGGCGGCACCAACATCAACATCCAGGAAAGGTGGCCGGGCCGCCCGGTTGACCACGGCAGCATCCTGGGCGACGGCGCAGTATTCAAGCTCGTGCTGGACGCCCTGACCCATCCCGGGCCGGCTCAAGCTGCGCGCGTCGCCGACCTCTGCTCCCAAGCCGCCATAGGAGAGGCCCCGAAGGACTTCGGGGCCCTGGCCGACTGGATGGACGGCAAGATCACCGACCACGAGCCGCCGATCAAACGTTACGCCCGCTAACAGCCCTCTCAGCGTGACTCTGTAAGCATGGTGTCTCTCTTTGCTAATATGTGATAATGATACGCACCCAAATTCAGGTCACGGAAAAGCAAATGGCGAGGCTGCAAGCAACTGCAGCAAGGCGTGGAATCTCAATTGCGGCGCTGATCCGGGAAGCGGTCGACCGACACCTGGCTGATGGGGACGCTCATACGGATCGGGAGCGAGCTCTTCGATCGATCGGCGGCTTCCGCTCTGGACACCGGGATGTCAGCCGGGAGCACGACCGCTATCTTGCTGAAGACTTCAATCAGTGACGACCTTCGTCGACACCTCCGCCCTTTATTCGCTGCTCGACGAGGATGACCTCAACCATGCGGCGGCAAGGGAGTGGCTCACAGGGCCCGGCCGGGATGCCGGCGAAATACTCGTCAGCCACAACTACGTCGTCGTTGAAACCGCTGCACTGGTCCGTCGACGACTTGGTTCCGACGCAACCCGAGTTCTCTTCCAAGGTTTGCTTCCGGCAGTAAGCATCTTCTACGTCGACGAACACCTTCACCGCCTTGCGGTGGCCTCCTATCTTGCCGCCTCGCGGCTCCGGCCATCTCTTGTTGATTGGGTCAGTTTCGAGATGATGCGGAACAGCCGGGTCGAGCGTGCATTCGCCTTCGACCGTGATTTCTCTAACGAGGGTTTTTCAACCGTCCCCTGATGCTTGGACCGACCCCCATGTCGCCTTCGGGCGATGACCTACAGGTCGGGCAGGCCCTCGAAGGTCGTGGACGCCTCGGCATAGAGACGCTTGGGGATGCGGCCCGCGCGGCGGGCCAGCCGGCCCGCTTCCACTGCCTTGCGCATGGCGTCTGCCATCAGCGCGGGCTCCCGGGCCCTGGTGACCGCGCTGGCAAGCAGCACCGCGTCGCAGCCGAGCTCCATCGCAAGCGCAGCATCTGACGCCGTTCCGACACCCGCGTCGAGAATGACGGGCACCGAGCACCGTTCGACGATGATGCTCAAGTTGTAGGGGTTGCGGATTCCCATCCCGCTGCCGATGGGAGATCCCAGAGGCATGATCGCCGCACAGCCGAGATCCTCGAGCCGCCGGGCGAGCACCGGGTCGTCGTTGGTGTAGGCAAGGACGACGAACCCCTCGTCCACAAGAGTCTCAGCAGCATCGAGCAACTCGGTTGCATCCGGAAGCAGCGTGCGGTCGTCTCCAATCACCTCGAGCTTGATCCAGTCTGTCTGAAACGCTTCCGCGCGAGCCTGGCCGTCAATACCGCGTCGTGCGCGGTGAAGCAGCCCGCGGTGTTGGGAAGGAGCCTGCAGTGGGCCCGCTCGAGCACGTCGATGAGGGAGCCCTGAGTGTCCGGCGTGATGCGCCGCAGTGCGACGGTCGCCATCTCGGCCCCCGACGCAGCCAGGGCGCGCTCGAGGGCCTCCATGCTGCTCGCCCCGCCGGTCCCAAGAATCAGCCGGGACGAAAAGGTTGCGTCGGCTACTACGAACGGGTCTTCCACTTCATCCTCCCTGCATGGCGCCGAGGATCTCCACTCGATCCCCATCCTCCAGGCTAGTCGTTTGCCATTGGGAGCGAACCACTACCTCCCCGTTGTGAGCGACCGCGACGCCGATGCGCGGCGCGGCCCCCAAGCTGGCAACGACCTCCGCAACGGTCGCCTGACCATCGAGCTCTGTGTCTCGTCCATTGATCCTGACCTTCACGCCACGACCTCTGTAGCAAAGCGCAAGGGACTGAAGGACTCGGTCTTCTCCGGCGCACGGCCGGTCGCAAGAAGATCCGCCACGGCGTAGGCGGTCACCGGCACAAGAAGGATGCCGTTGCGAAAGTGACCCGTCGCCACCACGAGGCCCTCCATCGAGGTCTGCCCGATCAGTGGGGCATTGTCGGGCGAACCCGGTCTCAGGCCCGAGGTGGCCTCCACCAGCTCCAGCTCGCTGACTCCGGGGACGAGCTCGTAGGCGGCCCGCAAGAGCTCGTAGACGGCGCCCGCCGTCACTCTCGTGTCGAAACCCATCTCCTCTACCGTCGCCCCCACGATCAGCCGTCCGTCCGACCGCATGACCATGTAGGCGTCGAGCCCCCGAATGTTGTGCTCGATCAGGGGCTGTGACCCCGACCCCCTCAGGACCACCAGCTGCCCCTTCACCGGCCGCACCGCGGACGCCACCTCAGGAGCGACCCCTTCGATCAGTCCCGACCAACAGCCACCCGCCAGGACTACCGCGCCGCAAGTCTGGTGGCCATCGCCGGTCACGATCCCACCGGCGCGCCCCGAGGGGCCGCTCAGCAGGGTCGTTACTTTGCCCGTAAGAAGATCGACTCCCTCCGACTTGCAGGCGTGCTCTAGCGCGGCCGAAAGCGCCCGGTTGTCGATCTGGTGATCCCCCTCCACGAGGATCCCCCCACGTACCCCGGGGGCCAGAGCGGGCTCGATGGCCCTGCAGTCCGCGGCTCGCAACCGCTTCACTGCCAGGCCGAGTTGCGATTGAAAGCTGTAGAGGTGAGCGAAAGCGGCGTTGTCGTCCGCGTCCCGAGCCACGAGGACGGTTCCGCAGGCGCGGTAGCCCACGTCCATGCCGGCGGCGTCTTGCAACTCGCGCACGAACTCCGGGTAGATCCGGCTCGACTCCAGATTGAGTGCGAGTAGCGGCTCCTCCCCGTAGTGGACCTCGGTTACGGGGGCAAGCATCCCTGCCGCCGCCCACGAGGCTTTGCCTGGATGAGCGGCGTCCACGACAGCAGCACTCAAACCCCTCTTCGCCGCTTGCCACGCCGTTGCCAGGCCTATGACGCCGCCGCCCACGACGACGACGTCCGGTGCGCTCACCTCGAATCGCCTCCCTACGCCCGAATTACCGGGATCAGGTCTAGTGCGGGTCGCAAGCGGTTCGGCTTGCCTCTCAGCCCGGTCCTCCGAGCTCCCCGGAAGTCAGGTACCAAGTATAGGAACGAAGTCAGGCCTCGGTGTGCGGTGGCGATGGCCCCAGCCCGTCGACCTTCACGTCTACGTCCAGGGAGCCCGCCACCTTGGTGAGGATGGAATCGTCCTTCAAGCGCAGCGACTTCACCAGCCGGACCACGTTTCCCTCGTCGGGATCCGAGGCAAACTCGAGCTTGTCCACCAGCGCGCGCATGAGCAGAAGCCCCCGGCCGCTCTCGTCCATGGGACCCAAGGCCTTGGCGTCGCGGACCAGTGCTTCGTAGTCAAAGCCCTCTCCTACGTCGCTTACGCGAATGGACGCCTCGCGGTCGGTAACGCGGATATCGACGCCGTACTGGTGGTTGCCGTCGGCGTGCTGCAGGACGTTGGTGCACGCCTCGGTCACAGCCACCGCAACGTCGTGGATGCACGAGTCTTCAACGCCGAGCCTCGTCATCGCGCTGGAGCAAAGATGGCGGACCACGGCCACGCTCGATTCGTCATGAGGAAGACACAAAGAGAAGCCGATCTCCATATCCTGGTGTTTCCCTTTCGCGCCGCGTGAAAACGCATCTCCGCGGGACTCAGACGGATGCGGGCGGGGGGCTAGGCCAGAACGCGGCGCAGCGCGTCGAGCGCCCTGTCGAGGTCCGAAGAGCTCACGTCCCGATGGGTCACGAGCCTCATGGCGGCCCCCGGAAACCCGATCGTGAGCACGCCCTCGGCCCGAAGCGCGTCGCTTACCTCGGGGGCCTGGCGCCCAAAAGGAGCAAGGTTCAGGTAGACCATGTTGGTCTCCACCCCATCGACGTCGACCGCCTCGGGAGCCAGTTGCGCCAGGCCCTCGGCAAGCTTGCGGGCGTTGGCGTGGTCCTCGCCCAGTCGCTCGACCCCACGCTCGAGAGCCACCCTTGCTGCTGCAGCTATCACGCCGACCTGGCGCATCCCGCCGCCCAACCGCTTCCGCAGCCGGCGGCCCTCCTTGATGACCTCTTGGCTCGAGCAGACCATCGAGCCAATGGGAGCACCGAGGCCCTTGGAAAAGCAAAAGCTCATCGAATCGGCACACGAGGCCCACTCTCGTGCCGGGATGCCGGTAGCAGCCTGAGCGTTGAAGAGGCGCGCCCCATCGAGATGCACCTTGACGTCTCGCTCACCGCAGACCTTGGAGATGGCGCGGGCCTCGTCGAGAGGAAAGATCTTCCCGCCGGCCGAGTTGTGGGTGTTCTCGATGGCGACCACTGCGGTCCTTGGGTTGTGGTCGTTGCCCGGGCGGACGGCGGCTGCCACTTGGGCAGCATCGATGACCCCGTTGCTGCCCGGAAGCGGACGCATCACCAGGCCGAGATGCGCGGCAACCGAGCCGCCTTCGTAATGGAGGAAGTGCGCGCCCGCATCGCACACGACCTCGTCACCCGGGCGAGTGAGCGCTCCGAGCGACACCTGGTTGCCCATGGAGCCGGTCGGAACGAACAGCCCTGCCTCCTTGCCGAGCAACTCGGCCGCGTAGTCCTGCAGGGCATTCACCGTCGGGTCGTCGCCGAGGACGTCGTCGCCGACCTCGGCGTCGGCCATCGCCCTTCTCATCTCTGGAGTGGGCCGGGTAACGGTGTCGGACCTCAGGTCTACGAGCTCGGGCATGCGTGAAGGTTAGCGGGGTGACCCGGCTATCCGAAGAAGACCTCGGCAGTCTCGTAAAGCGACGGGTCGAGCGTCTTCAGCCGCCCCACTGCATCCCCGATCGGCACCCTTCTGATCTCGGTTGCGTGAAGGGCCACCATCTTCCCGTAGTCGCCCTCCGACGCCGCATCGATCGCAGCGATCCCGAAGCGCGTGGCCAGCACCCGATCGAAGGCCGTCGGCGTGCCGCCCCTTTGGATGTGGCCGAGGATCGTGACGCGAGTCTCGTAGCCGGTGTGGTCCTCGATGGCCTTCTCGAGCGTGACACCTATGCCGCCGAGCCGTACGTGACCGAACTGGTCTAGCTCCTGGGTCTGGGTTGTCTCGGCCCCCTCGCCGGCGTCGCACCCTCGGCAACCACCACGATCGAAAAGGTGCGGCCGGCTTGGTGGCGATGGCGCAAGTGTTCGCACACCTGCTCTATGTCGAAGGGCCGTTCGGGGACGAGGATTGCGTCGGCGCCCCCGGCTATTCCCGCGTAGGTGGCGATCCACCCGGCGTGACGCCCCATGACCTCGAGGACGATCACCCGGTGGTGAGACTCGGCGGTGGAATGGAGCCTGTCGATCGCGTCGGTGCAGATCTGAACCGCGGTGTTGAAGCCGAATGTGAAATCCGTGGCGCTGAGGTCGTTGTCGATGGTCTTCGGAACCCCGACCACCGGCACGTCCTCCGAAGAGAGCTTGTCGGCGACGCCGAGCGTGTCCTCCCCGCCGACGGCGATCAAGCACTCGATCCTCTCCTTGGCGAGGGTCTCCTTGACGCGCTCGACGCCGCGCTCCTCCTTGAAGGGGTTGGTGCGGGACGAACCGAGGATCGTGCCCCCTCGATGCAGGATGCCCGAGGTGTTGTCCGGGGTCAGGTTGCGACGTTGGTTGTCGAGCACGCCCCGCCAGCCATTGGTGTATCCAACGATCGCGTGCCCGTAACGGTTGACCCCCTTGCGGACCACCGCACGAATGACGGCGTTCAGTCCGGGACAGTCCCCGCCCCCGTCAAGATGCCGATGCGAGCCACCGCGCCTCCTTGGGTCCCTCAGGCTTTCTGCCATCTTCTTTCATCGGGCGACTCAATGGCGCTATGCCCACCGCCGATTCACAGGGAATGAGAAGAAAGATCGTTGCGCGCGCTTGATAGCGGCGTGCCTCGCGGCACTAACCGCTACCGCCGGTGTTCAGGCTGCCCCAAGGCCCGACCTCGGCTCGCTGAAGCAGAGAGCGCAGGCGATCGCAGACGAGGTGACCGCGCTCGAGCTGCAACTCGCCGAGCTCAGGGACGAAAGGGACGAACTTCAAGAGGAGATGGACGCCCTGGCGCTCGACATCTCGAGGCTGGAGGGCAGCATTCACGATTACGACCTCGCGTTTGCTGCGGCCCGAGATCGGTTGGTTGCCCGGATGGTCGAGGCGTACAAGAGGGGGCCGAGCTCAGACCTCGACCTGCTGCTGTCGGCCGACAGCATTACGGAGGCTGCCTCGATCGCCCAGTCGGCCACCCGGGCGGCCGAGATCGACGCCCGCAGGCTCGACGAGCTCATCTCGGCCCGGGTCCGAGCACAGCAGGCACAGGAGGAGCTCGCCGACAAAAAGCAGCGCTTGGTGAGGGCCAGGTCCAAGGTCGACGAGGTGAGTTCTGGGATCGAAAGGGATCTTGGCGAGCGCAAGGACCGGCTCGCCGAGCTCAACAGCGCCATCGCTGCGCTCCAGCGAGAGGCCGAACGAGCTGCCGCCCGAGCCGAGCGACAAGCCGAGCGTGCTGCTGCCCGCTCGACGCGACAGGCCGAGCGAGTCGCTGCCACTGCCCCAGGGCCATCAACGCACGGACCACGCCCGCAGCCGCAGGCCCCGGAGACATCCCGGTTGCTGCTCGAGCAGTTGGAGGGCTCTGGCTTGGCCGCTTCCATACCCCCCGGGTTCACCTCGACCGGCGTCAGCTTCGAGGGCGAGGCCTCGTGGTACGGGCCCGGCTTCGAAGGAAACCTCACCGCCTCCGGAGACGTCTTCGACTCGAGCCTCTACACCGCAGCGAGCCTCGATCTACCCCTCGGAACCTGGCTCTACGTCGAGCATCTCGGACGCGGGGTCGTGGTGCTGATCAACGACCGGGGGCCCTATGCCGGCGAGCGGGTGCTCGACCTGAGCCATGCGGCTGCCCGGGCCATAGGCATCACCGGAGTCGGCTGGGTCGAGGCCACGGTGCTGATCAAGAAGTAGGGAGATCGAACGCGCGGCTACGCGGTGCTGAACTTCTTGACGAGGCACACGGTCGTGCCGCCAGGGCCGATGCGGATCTCGACCTCGTCCATGAGGCCGCGCATCAGATCCAGCCCGAAACCCCCTATGCGAACGTCGGGCTCCCCTATCTCGTCGCCCGCGTCCCACGACGGATGCGACGTCTTCGACCACTGCTGCGTCGAGTAGTCCTGTACGTAGAACTCGGCGGTGTCGACGTCGATCCGCCAATGGATCTCGGGGCGGGGGTCGTCGACAGCGTGGCCATGGCCGTGCATCAGGGCGTTCGTGCACGCCTCGGTAACCGCCACCAGGCAGTCGAACGACGCCGAGGGGTCGACTCCTGCCCCGTTCAACTCCGCCCGAATCTGTCTCCGGACGTCGGAGAGGCTAGCTTTGTTCGCCAGCGCCTGTTTCCTCACAGAACTATTCTGCTCGATTTGGAGGTCCATCGGTGCCTCACCTTGTCATGTCGATCGATGCCGGCACTACCGGCATAACCGTCCTCGTAGTCGACCCGGACGCAAGCGTCAGAGGCCGCGCTTACTCCGAGTTCCAGCAGTCGTACCCGCTTCCGGGCCGTGTCGAACATGATCCTGGAGAGATCTGGGAGGTAGCCCTCGGCCTGATCGAGGGGGCCCTGGCGCGAGCGTCCGCCTCAGCCGCCGACCTGGCGGGGATCGGAATCACCAACCAGCGGGAGACCGTGGTCCTGTGGGATCGCTCAACCGGGCGGGCGGTTGCTCCGGCGATCGTGTGGCAGGACCGCAGGACCGCTCCCATTTGCGAGCGCCTCGAGGCACAAGGCCTGGGGGCCGAGCTCCGCGCCAGGACCGGGTTGGTCGTCGATCCCTACTTCAGCGCAACGAAGCTCCTGTGGTATCTCGAGGAGCTCGACGGGGTGCGGCACCGGGCGGAGGCGGGTGAGCTGGCCTTCGGCACCATCGACAGCTGGTTGCTCTACAACCTGACGGCCGGCGCGGTTCATTGCACCGAGCCGTCGAACGCATCGCGCACGATGCTGTACTCGCTCGAAAACCACACCTGGGACGAGTGGATTCTCGACTCCTTGGGCATCCCGGCCGGTCTCATGCCAGACATCAGGCCCTCCTCCGGTCGCTTCGGCGAGACTGCGCCGGGCCTGCTGGGCGCAGAGGTGCCGATCTCGGGCGTCGCCGGGGATCAGCAAGCGGCTTCGTTCGGCCAGGCCTGCTTCGAGGAGGGCATGGCGAAGAACACCTACGGAACCGGCTCCTTCGTGCTCTTGAACACCGGAGCAGAGGTGAAGCGGTCGAGCCACGGGCTCCTGTCGACCGCCGCGTGGGATATCGGCGAGGGCGTTCAGTACGCGCTTGAAGGAAGCATCTTCATCACGGGCGCCGCGGTGCAGTGGCTGCGGGACGGGCTCGGAGTCATCGACAAGGCGTCCGACGCCGAGCCGCTCGCGGCCTCCGTGGAGGACGCGGGAGGCACTTACCTGGTGCCGGCTTTCGTGGGTCTCGGAGCGCCGCACTGGGATCCGTACGCGCGCGGTGCTTACCTCGGCATAACCCGGGGCACGACGAGGGCACACCTTGCACGGGCCGCTGTGGAGGCAATGGCTTATCAGACACGCGACGTGATCGATGCAATGACCAAGGACGCGGGCAGCCCTCTGGAAGAGCTGCGTGTCGATGGAGGGGCGAGCGTCATGAACTTGCTCTGTCAGCTACAGGCAGACCAATTGGGAGTCGTGGTCAGGCGACCGGCCAACCTCGAGACCACCGCGCTCGGCGCGGCCTATCTCGCGGGACTCGCCGAAGGGGTGTGGTCCTCGACCTCGGACATCGCCACTCACTGGCAAGCTGCCGCCGAGTTCCAACCCCGCGACCGGGCCCGGGCGGACGAGTCCTACGAGAAGTGGAAGCAGGCCGTGGAACGAAGCAAGGGGTGGGCCGAGCCGGGCTAGCCGGCGAGCGTTTCCTCAGACAGACCAACGTCGCCGGAGGTTGCGGCCTCAGACTCGGGAAGCGGCACGGTGGCGCTGCGTGACGCGTACTCGTCTTTGTACTCCTGGCCCGAGAGTCGCATGATCTCGTACATGATCTCGTCGGTGACGCTTCTCAGCACGAAGCTGTCGCGCTCCTTGCCCTCGTAGCGAGAGAAGTCGAGCGGCTTGCCGAAGCGAAGCTGGACCTTGCGATGCCCCCACAGACGCGGCATCTTCGCGTTTTTCGGCATGACTTCCTCGGTGCCGATCAAGCCGCAAGGAATAACCGGTACCCCGGCCGCCAGAGCAAGCCGAGCGACGCCGGTGCGACCCCTGTGAAGATAGCCGTCCGGGGAGCGGGTCCCTTCTGGATAGATGCCGAGCAACTTCCCCTCGCGCAGCACCTCGAGCGCGATGTCGATGCTCTGCTGCGACTTCTTCCCGCCCTCGCGTTCGGTGGAGATCTGACCGGCGCCCCTAAAGAACCATGCGGTCTTCCAACTCTTGAAGTAGTCGGCCTTCGCAAGGTAGGTGACCTTTCGCCTCCGGACCACGAGCGGGATGAAAAAAGAATCGAGGAAGGAGCGGTGATTGGCCGCAATGATGGCCGGACCCGTAGCGGGGACGTTCTCCACGCCCTCGACGCGGATGCGGTACATCGCGCGCAGCAGCGGCTTCAATATGCCCTTGATCACCCAATAGAACATCGACCTCAGACCCTCTCCTCGACCCGGCCCGCCCATGTTAGAGACTTGACACTCGACCGTACGGTCAAGTTACGACCTGCCAAGGAGCAGCATCCGATGGAACCGCAGATCCTTAAGGGGGCCGAGGAGTTCACCCTTGGCCAGGGCACCGTCGGCGTTCTCTTGGTCCACGGCTTCACCGGCAGCCCCCAAACGGTACGAGGACTCGGGGCCTACCTTGCGGAACGTGACCTGGCGGTCGAGGGCATTCGCCTGCCGGGCCACGGAACCACCTGGCAAGACCTCAACGCGCGCGCGACCAAGGAGTGGGTCGACGCGGTAGAGGCGGGCTTTGCCAAGGTCGCCGAGGGACGCCGCAAAGTATTCATAGTCGGCCTGTCGTTTGGCGCGGCGCTCGCCCTCGACTTCGCGGCGCGCCACCCCGACGACGTCGCAGGTCTGGTGACGTTGGCACCCCTCGTCTACACCAAGGACCCCCGCCGCTTCCTGGCCCCGGTGATCAGCCGGCTGACCCGCTCTTTGCCCGGAATTGGCAACGACATTGCGGACAAGCACGCGCGCGAGCTTGCCTACGAGCGGCTCCCGACGAGCGCCGCCTACCAGATGCTGCGCTTCATCAAGGGGGCCAGGGCCGCACTGCCCGGCGTGCGCTGTCCCATAGTGGTGATGCACTCGAGAAACGACCACACCGTGCATCCGGGCAACTCGCAGGTGATCTTCGATACCGTTGCGTCGGAGGACAAGGAGCTGGTGTGGCTCGACAAGAGCTATCACGTGATCACTCTCGACCTCGACAAGCAAGAGGTCTTCGAGCGCACCTACGACTTCATCAAGCGGCGCGCCGACGCGTAGGGTACGAAGCAGCACCTCTTGCGCGACCCTTCCTACACAGCCGTCGAAGGAGCCGAAATGCCATCCGAGAATGTGACGATCGAGGGCCACATCATCGACTCGCTCATCTTGCCCAAGGTCGTGGACGAGGTCGTCGCTCTGGGCGGCGCTTACGAGATCGTCGAGGTGCGGGTAGGAGCTCATCGCGAGGACCCTTCCTTTGCCCGGATCAAGGTGACCACCGACACCGACGACGAGTTAGCGAAGGTGCTCGAACAGATAAGCCAGCACGGCGCGAACCCGGACACCGTCGAGGATGCAGTGCTTACGCGGGCCGATACCAACGGCGCCTTGCCACCAGGTTTTTATTCCTCCACCAACCTCGAGACCGAGATACGCGTCGACGGGAAGTGGCTCCGGGTGCAGCGACCGGAGATGGACTGCGGCATCGTGGTCGAAGAGGACTCCGCAAGAACTATCCCCATGGGCGAGGTCCGACAGGGCATGCAGATCGTGATGTCCGGTCTCGGCATCCGCGCCCTTCCGGTCCTTCAACCTGGCACCGGCGACAAGCAAGACTTCGAGTTCATGTCGTCGGACGTCTCGAGCGAGAAGCCGAAGGGCCTCCTCGTAGACCAGGTGGCACGCCAGATGCGCGAGATCAAGGAGCAGAACAAGAGGATCCTGTGGGTGGCAGGGCCGGCTCTGGTCCACACCGGCACCGCCCCAGACATGTGCGCTCTGATCAGGGCCGGCTACGTCGACGCCCTGTTCGCGGGCAATGGCGTCGCTGCTCACGACATCGAATCGAACATCTTCGGCACGTCACTGGGAGTCAACCTGCAGCGCGGCCTCGCCACCGAGCACGGTCACGAGCACCACATACGCGCCATCAACGAGGTGCGCCGGCACGGCTCCTTCGAGGCGGCGATCGATGCGGGAGTCTTCTCGGACGGCATCGTCTACCACCTCGTAAAGCACGGCTGCGACTATCTCTTTGGCGGAAGCGTCAGAGACGACGGCCCGCTCCCCGACGTGGTCACCGACATGGTCGAGGTTCAGAGAAGGCTGCGCGACATCATCTGGGGCAAGGACGGCGAGGACCTGATCGGCTACTGCATAGTGGTTGGAACGATGCTCCACGGCATCGCAACCGGCAACTGCCTGCCCGCCTCGGTGCCACTGGTTTGCGTCGACATCAACCAGGCCACGGTGACCAAACTCATGGACCGTGGCTCGTGGCAATCGATGGGCATCATCACGGACCTGAGTCTGTTCGTGCGCGAGCTGGCGCACCGACTGGCCCCCGAGGAACTACGGCAAGAGGTTCTTTGAGGGTGAGCGACCGCATGGGTCGTGGGGCCGCAAAGAACGGTGGGAGGCGTTCTTTGCGCAAGGGCACAGGAGCCCTAGAGGTTGAGTCGGTCGTTCAGGATCTCGGCCAGTGATGGGCTCGACGTCACCTCGAGCTCGTAGGTCGCCCGGACTGCAGGCTTGTCGAGGTCGAGGATCTTGCGCATGTCGATGGGTGTGGCGATGAGGACGACGTCGGCGTCGCTCGAGTTGATCGTCGCCGCGAGGTCACTTCGCTGCTGGTCAGAATAGCCCATGGCAGGAAGGAGCTCGCCGATATGGGGATACCTCTCGTAGACGTCGCGGATGGTGCCGGTCGCCCAGGGGCGTGGATCGACCAGCGCGGCGGCCCCCGCGCGCTTGGCTGCAACCACCCCTGCGCCGTAGGTCATCTCTCCGTGCGTCAGCGTGGGCCCGTCCTCAACGACCATGACTCGCTTGCCCTCGAGCGAAAGGTCCTGGTCGAGGACGATGGGTGACCCCGCCTCGACAACGACGGCGTCCGGGTTGACGCTCTCGATCGTCTTCTTGAGGCTGTACACGTCCTCTATGCGGGCGGAGTCGATCTTGTTGATGACGACGACGTCGGCCATGCGCAGGTTCGCCTCGCCCGGGTGGTAGCTCGTCTCGTGCCCGACACGCAGTGGGTCCGCCACCGTGATGTGAACATCGGGGACGTAGAAGGGCAGGTCGTTGTTGCCTCCATCCCAGATGACGACATCGGCATCTTGCTCGGCCCGCTCGAGGATGGCGCCGTAGTCGATGCCGGCAAAGACGATGGAGCCGACCGCAAGATGTGGTTCGTACTCCTCTCGTTCCTCGATGGTGCAGTCCGCTTCAAGCAAGTCCTCGTAGCTCTCGAAGCGCTGGACCGCTTGGCTGACCAAATCCCCGTACGGCATCGGGTGCCGTACGACCGCCACTTGCTTGCCCGCATCCTTCAGCACCCGAGTGACGTGGCGAGTGGTCTGCGACTTCCCCGAGCCAGTCCTCACCGCGCACACCGCCACAACCGGCTTGCGCGCCGCGATCATGGTGGAGCGGGGGCCGAGCAAGGTGTAATCCGCGCCGGCCGCCAGGGCTCTGGACCCGAGGTGCATCACGTGCTCGTGGCTCACGTCGGAGTAGGCGAATACCACTTCGTCGACTCCCTGGACTTGGACGATGTCCTCGAGGTCGTCCTCCCTGCGGATGGGTATGCCGTCGGGATAGTGCGCACCGGCAAGGTCCGGCGGATAGAGCCGGCCCTCGATACCGGGTATCTGGGTGGCGGTGAAAGCGACGACCTCAGAGCCGGCGTCGTCGCGATAGCGAGTGTTGAAGTTGTGGAAGTCACGGCCCGCCGCGCCCACGATGAGGACTCGTCTTCGATCTCTGATTGCCATGGGCCGGGAGCCTACCGGACGGCCACTACAAAAGCCCGGGAACCGCGTGCCGGAGAGCTCGACGCGGCGTAGGGTCTAGGGCAATGGTCACCAGAAAGCTGACAAAACGCGGAAGCAAGAGAAGAGAGCAAGTATTGGAAGTAGCGCTGCGCCTGTTCGCAGACCAGGGCTACCACGGGACCACGGTCGGGGACGTCTGCGACACCCTCGGCGTAGGCAAAGGCGTCTTCTACTGGTACTTCGAGTCCAAAGAGGCGCTCTTCTCGGAGCTGTTGCGGGAGTGCCTTCTGCAACTCCGACGCACACAGCAAGCCGCCATCGAGCAGGTCGGTCACCCTATTGCTCGCATCGAGGAAGGCATCCGGGCCTCGATCGGCTTCTTTCGCGACACTCCGGCCATCGTTGCCCTGATCCGCACCGCCGCCCGCTACGAGGAATTCAGCGCGCTTGTGACCCACGGGCAAGAGATCGTCGTCGCGGACATCGCGACGCACGTTAAGGAAGGGATGGCAGAGGGGTCGATCCGCCACGGCGATCCCGACCTCATGTCCCACGGCATTCTCGGGACCGTCTTTCACTTCGTCGAGACTTACTTCGGCACCAATGCAGAGACGACAGAGTTTCGCCCGCAGCTTGCAGAAGAAGCCGTCGCGTTCTGCCTTCACGGCGTGCTGGCGTACCGGCCCTAACCGCCTTGGGAAGGCGCTTCTGGATTGCATGGCTCGTGTGCCTTGCCGGGATTGTCCTTGGTTATCTCGCGGTCGGCAGAGCCAACCCCAGCACCCCCATCGCCTCGGCTGGCAGCGAGATTCCCAGGGCCGGGGTGCCGGCTCTAATCATGATCCTGCCCCTCGTACTCGGCGCGCTGCGCCTGCGCAAGTACGACGACCTGGAAAGCCCGGTCTTCTACGTCATCCCCGGGCTACTCGCCATCGGGTTGCTGGTCGCCGGCATACTCGCCGGCTATCTCCCCGACGACCCTCCCGGGTGCGCATCTGTCGGGACCAACCCCAGGGAGTTTCCGGATTGCTTCACGACTCCCGAAGTGAGAAGCCGCGTGTTGATCGAGCTTGTGGTGGTCTGGCTGTCCTTTGGCTTGTTCTCGTTTGTGCTGGGGCAAACCAAGATGCGGCGCGCCGCAAAGCAGCGTCAGACCATTTAGTCGCTGAGGGCCTTACGGAGTCCCCGGACTGCCTGTCGGATGCGCTGCTCGTTCTCCACCAGAGCGAACCTCACGTAGTCGTCGCCGCCCGCACCGAATCCGACACCCGGGCTCACCGCCACCCTCGCCTCCTGGAGAAGGTACTTGGAGAATTCGAGTGAACCCATAGCGCGGAACCGTTCGGGGATTGCAGCCCACGCAAACATGGTTGCGGGGGGCGGGGTCATAGACCATCCAATGCGCTCCAAGCCGGAGCACAACACGTCCCGACGACTGCGGTAGATCTCGCGCATCTGCTTCGGCACCTCAGTGCAGTCGTTCAATGCAATGATCCCGGCGATCTGGATCGGCTGGAAGACGCCGTAATCGAGATAGCTCTTGATCTTGGTGAGTGCTCCGACCATCTCCTTGTTGCCCACGCAGAATGCCAGCCGCCACCCCGCCATCGAGTACGACTTGCTCATAGAGAAGAACTCGACGCCGACATCGCGCGCACCGGGAACCTGCATGAGCGACGGCGCGCGCTCTGCGTCAAAGACGAGGTCGGCGTAAGCGAGATCGTGCACCACCACCATGTTGCGAGCTTTTGCGAACTCCACCAACTGCTCGAAGAAGGACAGCTCAACCACCGCGGTGGTCGGATTGTGCGGAAAGGAGCACAGTAAGACGCGAGGCCTCGGCTCGGACCGCTCGTAGGCGCCAACGAGATCCGAGAAGAAGTCCGATTCCATCGACAGCGGCACGCCGATCACGGTGGCTCCCGACAGGATCATTGCGTAAGTGTGAATCGGATAGCTCGGCTCGGGGACCAGCACGGCGTCACCCGGTTGGCACAGTACCCAGGCGAGGTGGCTGAGCCCCTCCTTGGCCCCGATTGTCGCGACCACCTCGGTATCCGGATCGAGCTCTACGTTGTAGTTCCGTTCGTAGAGATCGCTGACCGCTTGCCTGAGCCTTGGGATTCCCCTTGACGCGGAGTAACGATGGTTGCGGGAGTTCCCGGCGGCCTCCTGCAGCTTCGCGACGACAGGCTCGGGGGTGGGGATGTCGGGGTTGCCCATCCCGAGGTCGATGATGTCCTCGCCGGCGCGGCGCGCCGCCAGCTTCAAGTCGTTGACGATGGAAAAGACGTAGGGAGGAAAGCGGTCGATCCTCCTGAACTCCATGACCGCAAACTAGCAGCAGGCACACCCTCCAACTCCCGGCTTATGCGTTGGGGTCCCCGTAGCCCGTCGTCTTGCCATCCGTCCGCAAGAGGTTCGAGAGCGCGAGCGATCCGTCCTCGAGCGCCGCGTCGACCGTCACCACTCCCCCGTTGCTGACTCCCCTCAGCGAGGCCGATTCGACCAGGTCGAAACCGAGTGCCGCGGCAGCGATCCACCGGATGGTCCCGCCATGGCTGACGACTATCACTTCGCCTTCAGGGTGATTCCGTGTAACACGCGTGAGCCCTTCGAGGGCCCGGTCACGAACCTGCTCGGGCGACTCGCCCCCCGGTCTCGCTCGGTAGTGGCGCGCGGGCCCCCACAGATCCGGCCACCGGCTTTGGATCTCGCCGGGAGTCAGTCCCTGCCACTCGCCCTGATCGATTTCGCTAAACGCTGGGTCTACCCGGACCTCGAGACCAAGCGCAGCCGCAATGGGCGTGGCTGTGTCAATTGCTCTCTTCAGGTCGCTCGAGTAGATCGCCGCCACATCGGCGCCGCGGAACTCTTCGGCGAGGCGCTCCGATTGCCGCTTACCGGTCTCGTTGAGCTCTATGTCCGCCTGGCCCTGTGCCCGGCCCGTCGCATTCCAATAGGTGGCACCGTGGCGGACGAGATAGATCCTTGTCATGCGGCGTTCGGAATCACACCGTCATTGGCGCCCGTCCCTCGTTCGGGCGCCCCCGAGTCTCCGACGTAATCTGCCCTGCGATGAACGAGGTCGAAACCGAGCGCCTGATCCTTCGAATGTGGAACGACGACGACGTCGATGCCCTGTTTCGCAGCTACGGAGACCCAGAGGTGATGAAGTGGATTGGATCTGGTGAGCCGGTCACCAAGGAGGTCACTGCCGATGCGATCGACCGCATGCGCCGTCACTGGGAGGAACACGGGTACGGAATGTGGGCTGTTGTAGAGAAGTCGAGCGGGGACCTCATCGGCCGCATCGGCTTGATGTATCACAAGGACTGGCCCGTCGGCGATCACAAGATCGAGGTGGGGTGGACGCTGCAGCGCTCGGCATGGGGACGGGGGCTGGCTACCGAGGGGGCCAGGGCGGCCCTTGACCATGGCTTCGATCGACTACACCTGGAGCGCATCATCAGCATCACAAGCGAGGACAACCTGGCCTCTCGCCGTGTCATGGAGAAATGTGGTCTCTCCCACAGAGGCCGTGCCAGGTGGCGGGGCCATGACGTGATCTGGTACGCGATCGACCGTGCTCGACGGCGCGCTGTCAGCGAGCAAGCTCGAAGCGCTTGAGCCTTAGAGCGTTGCCGACCACGCTGACCGACGAAAAGGCCATGGCCAGCGCTGCGATCATCGGATGCAACAGGCCCACGGCGGCAAGAGGAATGGCTGCGACGTTGTAGGCGAAGGCCCAGAAGAGGTTTTGCTTGATCGCGCTCAGCGTCTTGCGCGACAGCTCGATAGCGGCCGGAACGAGAGCGGGATCGCCGCCCATGAGGGTGAGGTCTGCCGCCTCGATGGCGACGTCGGTCCCGGTTCCGATTGCTATCCCGAGATCCGCCTGAGCCAGCGCCGGTGCGTCGTTGATGCCATCTCCAACCATCGCGACTCGCTGCCCTTGGTCTTGCAACTCGCGGACCTGATCGACCTTGTCTGCGGGCAGCACTTC
>JAUJNI010000001.1:870607-895749 GCA_030446465.1 Actinomycetota bacterium | reverse complement strand
GCCCTTGGTCTTGCAACTCGCGGACCTGATCGACCTTGTCTGCGGGCAGCACTTCCGCAAACACCGTGTCCACTCCCACTTCATCGGCGATCACTCGGGCGGTCCTGCGGTTGTCCCCGGTCAGAAGGATCGTCTTCAAGCCGAGCTCGTGCAGGCTCGTGACGGCGCCTCGGGCGGTCGCCTTCAGGGTGTCTGCCACACCGATGACGCCGAGCACTCGGACCCTGCCGGGGCTTACGTCTTCACCGACCCAGATGACCGTCTTGCCCTGAGCCTCGAGTGTCTCCGCCGCTTCCGCTACATCGGCGCATGCGATGCCGTTCAAGAACGACCGGCGCCCGACCGAGATGACCCGGCCCGAGACTCTGGCCCGTACGCCGAGGCCGGTGGTCGACTCGAACTCCTGCGCCGGCATGACGTCTGCCCCTCGCTCCCCGGCCCCCTCGACGACGGCTCTCGCAATGGGGTGCTCGGAGAGGTCTTCGACCGACGCCGCGAGACCCAGCAGCTCGACTTCGGTGGGGCCGCCCTCGTTTCTGTCGGGCACCACGTCGGTCACGGACATCTGGCCCTTGGTCAAGGTGCCGGTCTTGTCCAGGACGACCGCATCCAACCGGCCGGAGCGCTCGAGCACGTCGCCGCCCTTAATCAGAATCCCGAGCTGCGCGCCTCGGCCGGTCCCCACCATTACGGCGGCCGGCGTGGCCAGGCCCATGGCGCAGGGACAAGCGATGATGAGCACCGCCACGGCTGCGATCAGCGAGTCCTCGAGGGCGTGTCCCGTCGCCAGCCAAGCGGTCAGCGTAAGAGCCGCCACGCCCATGACGACGGGAACGAAGATTCCGGCGACCTTGTCGGCAAGGTGCTCGATCGGTGCCTTGCGCATCTGGGCCTGCTCGACCAGCCGTGCGATCTGAGCGAGGGCCGTGTCCGAGCCGACGCGCCTGGCCTCGACCACAATCGAGCCCGACGCGTTGACGGTCGCGCCGAAGACCTCGTCTCCTGGGTGCTTGTCCACGGGCACCGGCTCACCGGTCAGCATCGATTCATCGACCGAGGTGGCTCCCTCGCGCACGATCCCGTCGGTCGGGATCTTGTCACCGGGGCGCACCCGCATGAGGTCGCCCACCACAACCTCTTCCGCGGGGATCGACACCTCGACCCCGTCGCGCAACACCCGGGCTTGCTTGGCCCCAAGCTCGAGCAGGCTCTTGATGGCGTGCGACGCCCGGCTCTTGGAGCGGTGCTCGAAGTACTTGCCGAGGAGCAGGAAGGTGATGATCACACCCGCCGTTTCGAAGTAGACGTGACCGTGGGTGAACAAGGCATAGACCGAGTAGCCATATGCCGTGAGGGTGCCGAGCGCGACGAGGGTGTCCATGTTCGTGGCTCGATGCTTGAGGTTGGCCCACGCGCTTCCCAGAAATGGCCACGCGGCCCAGAACTGCACCGGGGTGATGAGCGCCCACTGGACCCAGCCGCTCCATCCCTGCATCGGCGCGAACATCGCGATGGCGACGGCAGGAAGCGACAGCACCGCGGCGACCACGAACCTGCGCCACGACGCTCTGGTGTAGTCCTCCTCTGCCCCCACCGCTATCCCGTGGTCGTGGCCGGGGTGCACGTCGTGCGCGCCGACGTGAGGAACCAGCTCGTAGCCGATTGACTCAACGGCCTGCACGAGCGACTCAGGCTCGACCTCGTCGGCGCACGAGACCGTCGCCGTCTCCATTGCAAAGTTCACCGCGGCCTCTGTAACCCCGGGCTGCTTGACAAGTGCTCGCTCCACCCTTCGGGCGCAGGAGGCGCAGGTCATGCCCCTGATGTCGAAGCTGTGGCTTGCCGGCTCCTCGCCGGCCCGCGCACCCTGCTCCCTATCGAGACCCTCTTCTGTTCTCATGCTGTCGATCTTATACCCCTGGGGGGTATATCCGTCAACGCCAGCAGCGGCGCCACCTCGCGGGCCAGGAGCTCGTAAGGGCCCACGTCACCCGCATCGGGAAAGGCCAAGATGAGATGCTCGGCCCCGGCATTCGCCATGGCCCTGAGGTGGCCGGCCATGGTCTCCGGCCCTCCGATCAGGAACTCGGTCGGATCCCGGCGGCCGAGTTTGGCGACAGCGCCGGCGTCGCTCGCGGCCAGCAGCGCCTGACCCCCCCAACTGATCTCCACGAACCGGCCTTCGCCGGCGGCGCGCACTGCCCCCGCGGCGCGCTCGAGCTTGCCGGGGGAGCCCCCCCAACCGTTCCACCCCGACGCCTCGGCACCGGCGAGCCGAAGGAGCGAATAGGACCAGCCCCCCACCCACACAGAAGCCGGAGGGGTCACGGTGGGGCTCGGTGGTAACTCGTCGATGGCGACGAAGTCGTCGCGCCGGCTCACCGGGGCGTCCTCGAAGTAGGCAACGAGGACCCGGAGGGTGGACGCGAGCTGCGACCAACGTTGGTCCCGCGGGTAGTAGGGAAGGCCGAACGCCTCGTTCTCAGCCCGGCTGAGCCCGTCACCGCTTCCTACGGCGACGGTCAAGCGACCCGGTGCCACGGTCGCGACCGTCGCGGCCATCTTCGCCAGCACTGCCGGGTGGCGAAGAGACGAGCGAGTCACGAGTGTGCCGATACCGATGTGCTTGGTCACCGCCGCAACCGCAGCCAGGCCGGTCCACGCTTCCATAATGGGGCGCCGCTTGGCCCCCAGGGGCCAGAGGTGATCCAAAACCCACGCCGAGTGGAAGCCGAGGGCCTCCGCTCGCTGCGCGCCGTCGAGGAAGCGATGCGGGTCGTCGGTGAACTGTGGGAGCGTTACGCCGAGCTTCACGGGCTCAGGCACTGTTGACCATGAGATAGCGGATGAGGAACTCCGCCACTCCGGCCGTCAGGATGGCGACGTAGTAGAGACCGGTGGCGCTCTGGATCGAACGAATCTTGATGCACCGCCGCGCCATCCACACCACCGCCCCCGTGAACGCGATGAGCGCCACCCAGATCGCATAGAAGAAGGCGCCAAACGCCTCGCCGAACCCCGGGATCCCCAGAGCAGCCCCACTGGTCGACGCGGCCGCCAGCTTGGTGACACCCGCCAAACCCACCACCAACGACGCGCCCACCGCGCCCAGAGCAAGAGCCGTAAGCCGAGCGAGCGCCCACGGCTTAAGGCCCGGCTGGTTCAGATACCAGTGGCCCAGCATCATCCCGTTGGTCACGGCGCCGAGCAGCACCGCGCCGGCAAGGAGTTGCAGCGCGGCGAAGGAGGACGGCCACCCGGAAATCAACGTCGCCGCCGCTCCCAGCACGGCCGCCCCCACGAGGGCGGCGCCGGCCCCGACGACGACCCCGGGGAGGTCCGTCCTCGAGTACTGGACCAGCAGGTAGAGCACCACCGCGGCCACGAGGGCCACCGCAAGGACACCAACTGCCGAGGTCTTTTCCGCGCCGGTCAGAGCCGCTCTGGCTGCTACAGCGGCAAGGATGCCGAGGAGGAGCGCTCCCCACGCGCTGATACGGAAATGCCCGCGCGTGATGACCGACCACGACTGGCTCCACGCCGCCGCCCCGACCCATCCCGCGGTCCATTCCAGGAGAACAAGCGCGGTCACCGCCGCAGCTCCCGTCACCTGCCGGCGACGCGGTTCTTCAGCCAGCCGGGGACGAACCCGGTAGCGATGTCGAGGAGCTCGCGCACCACCTGCAGCACATCCTCCTCGCCCTCCCAGTGCTCGAGGACTACCTCATTTGGGACCCGGTTCAGGATCTGGTCGAGCGCAAAAGCAGCGATGACCACATCGTCGAGCTGTCCTAGCCCAGGGATGAGGTCGGGAAGCACATCGACCGGCGACACGAGGTAGCCGGCGAGGAGGACCAACAGGGCCTTGCTGCGGGGCGGCACGCGTCTGTCCCGCATCAGCCGCAAGACCAGCTTCACCAGGCGCGGGGCCAGCAGGGCGTACTCCCTGAGATCGACTTGCCGGTCCCCGTCGTCTTCTTGGGGGTCCCTCGGCACGATGCTCATCAACTTGCCTCGTCGAGGGCAAGCGCCGCGGCGCCGACGAGTCCCCCATCGTCCCCGAGTCGCGTGAGCTCAAGTCTCACCGGCCGTCTGCGCTGCGCCGAGGTCATGCGGGCGAGCTGATCCCGGGCGGCCCCCAGATACGGCTCCCCCGCTCTGGTTGCGCTACCACCCAAGACGATCACCTCGGGGTCGAAGAGGTTGGCGACGTTCGAGAGGCCGATCCCCAAGAACCGGCCCGCGCGCTGCAGGACCGAGCGTGCGGCCTCGTCGCCTTCGCCTGCCGCCAGGGCCACGTGCTCGCCTCTGACGTCCTCCGCGGAGCCGGCCAGTCGCACCATGATCGAAGCCGGCTCACCCCGAGCGGCGTCCCGGCCCATCCGCCCTATCGCCCCGCCCGACGCAAACTGTTCGATGCATCCCCGCAGCCCGCAGGGGCACTCCGGCCCGTCCGGATCGACGACCAGGTGGCCGAATTCGGCGCCCGCGCCTGTATGGCCCCGCACCAGGCGCCCTCCGGCGATGAACCCGCTGCCGAGTCCCGTACCGAGCGTTAGGAAGGCGACGTCGTCCGAGCCACGCGCCGCGCCGAAGGCGCGCTCGCCCCACGCGGCGGCGTTGGCATCGTTGTCGACCAGGACCGGCAGATTGCACCTCGATCTCACGGCCTCGGCGATGTGGGGATCGTCGTAGGCCAGGTTCGGAGAGAAGGTGACCGACCCGGTGCTCGCGTCGACGAACCCGGCCGCTCCGACGCCCACGCAGTCTGGCCTGACGCCCGCCTCCCCCGCTCTCTCGAGAAGCTCCTCGACCACTCCGATGATGTCCTTGGTCCCCGCCGTCACATCGGTCGGGTGCTCCACCCTGAGCATCACCTCTCCATCCGTCGTTACGATCGCTCCCCGCGTGGAGGTTCCTCCGATATCGACACCGATTGCACTTCGTCGGTCTGGCATGGCCTTCAGGATATTGAGCTGCCGCCGGTACGACGGTCCTTGGGGGCAGGTTCTTGTTCGGGGGCGTGCTCGCGCACCGCTCGCTCAGTGCTCATCTACCGGTCCGCTCCTCGACCCACTTCTTGAGGTCATTCAGCGCGCCCGCCACGATCTGTCGCTGGGCCTGGCGCTTGAGGGGGCCGGGGACGGGGAAGCCGGGATCGAGCTCGAGCTCGTACACGACCTCGGTGACGTCGTCGAACTCGTCAAAGGAGTAGGAGCCCTTGAGCTTCTTGACGTCGCCGTTCAAGAGATCCCATGCCAGCGACTCGGGAGCGTTCGAATAGTCGTAACGAAGCGTGTACATCACCACCTTTATCTTGGCGTCGACCTCAAAGAAGACCTCGGTGGGGCGGTCGTGTCGGTCGGTGGCAACCACCTCGACCTTCTTGAAGTTCGGCTGCCACTTCGGGTAGGACTCGAAGTCCGTGACCACGTCGAAGATGGCATCGGCGCTCGCTTCGATGTCGATCGTGTCCTTGACCGTCTCTGCCACTTCATCCCCCCTTGCTATCCGGCTTGAGATGAGGAAACGCTCGACCGGTTGCCCTGAAGTACCCCACGTTGATGCACTGAGTCCGGCCGATCACAACAGAGGACAGCAGCGGTTGGTGCACGTGCCCGAAGTAGGCGCGCTGAGGTTGGGCTTCCTCGATGTAGCACAGGAGGTCTTCGCTTCCCCTTTCGCTCTTTTGTGCTCTTGTGTCGTAGCACAGCTCGGGCACCGCCGGCGGAATGTGAGAGCAGAGGACGTCGACTTGGCCGAGGCCCTCGACCTTCGCCGTCAGCGCCTCCTCAGAGATCTCTCCCGCTACTTGTAGGGGCGTGGGCAGCGCACCACCGATGAAACCGAAGCGCTCACCTTCCAAGTCGATCACCCTTCCGTCGGCGTCAATGGCGGCCTTTGTCGACTCGGCCAGGGACTGAGTGATGCGAGGCTGGTCGACATTTCCGAGGATGAAGTAAGTGGGATCCGGCAACGCGGCGAACACCTTCTCGTACTGCTCCCTGATCCTCTTGCCCATCTCACTGCGGACCTCTTCCTCACGACCCAGCGCCCGCTTGTTCATCACCTCACGAGCCTCGAGGACGCGTCCCGATGTGCGCAGACGAACGACCTCCTCGACGGCTTCGAGCGAGAACACCTCGGTCAGGATCCCGGACATCGACGTGTAGTCGAGGAAGTTGATCAAGTCGCCGAGCAGGAGCAACGTGCTTCCTTGGGGGACCGCTTTTGTGAGCGCGTCGGTTGCGCCGTGCAGGTCCGAGACGACATAGATGGACATCGACGGCATCGTAGCTGCACGCCTCGAGGCACAACCCTCATAATCGGGACCGCGATCAAGGAGCGAATGCAAATGAACGAGCAGGTCAGTCGTGTGTACGTGCACGGTGGAGTCTCGGGCACGGTCAAGCCCAGGCTTCCTTCTCTCGCGCACGCGCTTGCCGTGCCTCTTGCAACTGCGAGCTCCCTGGATGCAGTAGAGCTGGCGGTCAGAGCACTGGAGAACGACCCCATGCTCAACGCCGGATGGGGGGCGGTTCTCAATCAGGAAGGCCGCGTCGAGCTCGACGCCGGCATCAGCGACGGAGCCACGGGAAGGACCGCGGGCGTCCTGGCCGTCACCGTCCGCAATCCCATCTCGCTTGCTCGGCGCGTGCTCGAAACAACACCTCACGTGCTGCTCGCGTCGGCGGGGGCCATGGCCCTCGCGCCCGACATGGAGTTGCTCGACACCACTACCGAAGCGCAGCTGCGCAGGTACGAGCGGGCGAAGGCAGGTGGCGCTCTGGACCCGGCCAACTTCGGGGAGCCTGAGCTCGTCGACACCGTCGGGGCGGTCGGGCTCGACTCCACCGGCCGCCTCGCGGCAGGGTCTTCCACCGGAGGCGTGTTCGGCAAGCTGCCCGGACGGATCGGCGACTCGCCGATCTTCGGAGCGGGTCACTACGCGTCACCCGGGGCCGCGGTGATCGGAAGCGGGGTCGGGGAGCTGTTCCTCGAGGTCCTTGCGTCGGCCAGAACCGGCTACTTGATCGAAGAAGGCAACCACCCGCAGGACGCATGCGAGCGGGTCATCGAGTGGCTCGGTGCCAGGTCGGCGGTGTCGGCCGGCCTGCTCGCTCTGGACTCGAGCGGTCGAGTGGGCGCCGCCTTCAGGGGCGGCTCGTGGGCGGTCGAGGGACCTGAGGGCCCCCTGACCCCGGCGAGACTCGACTAAGAAGCCCACCGGGGAGGGCGGCTCCCTTCCTTACTCGGTTACCTCGAACTCGCCGAACATGCCTTTGAACGCGTGCGGCTCCTTGTCGGGGGCCGGGACGAAACAGACCATTCCGTAACGTCCAGGCTCGAGCTCCGCGCTCACGGGCTTACTTCCAGACTCACCAGGTTTCGCAAAGGCCCTACCCACCATGGTGATGTGCTGCTGCGCCTCCTTTTGGGGGAGCTTGAGGAGCTCTTCGACCGTCGATTCGTCGTTGATCTTGAAGACGAGCATTTCGTGAGGCTCCTTGCCGGCGTTCTCGAAGTTCAAGGTGACTTCGCCTGCAGCCAGGGTGTCGGGGGCGTCGAACTCGTACTCGGTGCCGGTAACGGTCTCCTCGGTCGGACCGGTCTCCTGCTCCTCGGTCGCCTCAGGTGACGACTGGCTTTCTCCTCCGCCGCCGGCGCCGACAGGCTCCGCGCCGCCATCGGAGCCGCAGGCGGCGCCAAGAAGCGCAGCCGCCGCCATCAGCGCCAGCAACACCTTGCTAGTCGAAGCTCGCATGGTCTCCTCCTTGTCGCCCTGTTCCGATTAGGCACAGAGTCACCGGCGAGCGTCCAAGAAACGTTACGAAGCAAAGGAACCGCGGGCTAAGTGCAAACGATTGGGGCGTCAGACGCCGAACCTGCCGTCCCCACTCGCCGGCTGCTCGCCGCCCAGGCCTTGCAGAACCAAGGCGCCCAGCAGGAGCAACAGAAGGCCAAGGACCAGGTAGAGGAAATAGCGCTGCTTGAGGATGACCATGGACGAAGCCCCTGTCGCTTCCCTGTAGGCATCGTGCGCCGCCACGACCCAGAGGGCGAACGCGATCACTCCGAACAGCACAGGAAGCAGGCTGGTCGCACCGTTCTGGACTCCGGTGAGCACGACGATGGCGGCGAGCCACAGCCCGATCACCCCGCGTGCCACTCCCTGTCCCCAGAGGCCGAGATAGGCATGGCCTGCGCCCGGCCACAGCAGCGACACAAGCGCGACGGCGTTTGGATCGCGTTGCGGACGTTGCTCTTCTTGGTGGGGCCTCAGCGCGTCTGCCAAAGCGGCGCCGCAAACCGCACAGGTGTCGCTCTCGATCGAGCTCTCGGTCAGGCACTTGGGGCAGGTCCACAGGACGCCTTCATCGGTCACCTTGAACGCCCCACGTCTTTTCTGTTGGGCAGCTTCGTCCGCCTGGGGAGAGGACGGCGGCGCTGGGGCAGCAATAGCGGACGGCGGAGGAGCGGGCTCGGGGGGCTCGGGGGGCTCGGGGGGCTCGGGGGGCTCGGACTCTAGTTGAGGTTGCAAGCACTGACCGCACCATTCAGCGCCGGGGGGGTTGAGCGCGCCGCACCGCCGACAGTTGATCAGGTCGGAGAGTGCCTCACCGCTCGTGGTTGCATCTTGCATGGTTTCGCCACCTTGTCGAGGATTCGCCGGCGCAATCTCGGGTACTCGGCGCGCTCTAGTAATCGGCCGAACGCACCCTCAACTCAAGGTCTTAGGAGTAGGAGTGCCGGTCCTCGGGGAACCTGTGCTCGGCGACCTCGCGCGCAAACTCTCGAGCGGCATCGGTGATCTGGGGGCCGAGCGAAGCGTAGGCCTTGGCCAGTTTCGGCGGATTCGGCGTGATCCCGAGGAAGTCGTAGAACACCAATACCTGCCCGTCACAATGGGGGCCGGCGCCGATCCCGATCGTGGGTATGGCGAGGCTGGCGGTGACGTCCCGAGCCAACTCCCGGGGGACGGCTTCGAGCACCAGAGAGAACGCGCCGGCGGCCTCGAGGTCCTTAGCATCGCTCATGATCGCTTCGGCCTGCTCGTCGCCGCGCCCCTGCACTCGGTAACCCCCGATCTGGTTGACGGACTGGGGCGTCAGACCGAGATGACCCATCACCGGTATGCCGGACGCAGTGAGGCGTTCGACCAGCTCGACGGCCCTTCCGCCACCTTCGAGCTTGACCGCGTGGGCGCCGGCTTCCTTGAGGAAGCGCCCGGCATTTCTCATGCCCTCCTCAACGCTCACCTGGTAGCTCATGAACGGCAGGTCGCCCACAACAAGGGCGTTGGTGGCGCCGCGAGCCACTGCAGCGGTGTGATGGAGCATCTCCTCCATGGTGACGGGGACGGTCGAGTCGTAGCCGAGCACCACCATTCCGAGCGTGTCTCCGACCAGGAGCAAGGGGATGCCGGCTTCATCCAGGAGTTGAGCCGAAAAGGCATCGTAGGCGGTGAGCATTACGAAGCGCTCGCCGCGCTCCTTGAAGCCGCGCACGTCGCGCACAGTTACAGGCACCGTCGCCTCCTTAGAAGGTAGCCGCAGTGTCTGAAAGCATACGCTCGGGTCCCGACTTCGGAGACTAAGAAGCTACTTGCGCTCGGGAGCCGCGGCCCCCGCCGCGGCCTCCGACTCTTTGTCGTACATGTCTTGGATGACGTCGGCGTAGATGTCGTTGATCTGCTTGCGCTTGACCTTCATGGTCGGCGTTATCTCGTTCTCCTCTTGGAGGAAGTCACGCTCGAGCACCCGGAACTTCTTGATGCCTTCGACCTTCGAAAAGTTTGCGTTCAGCTCGTCGATCGCAGCCTGTATCTCCTTCAGCGTGCGCTCGTGATGGGCGATGGCCGCCATGTCCCCCTCAATTCCGTGCTGCTTTGCGAACGACGGCGCCTTTTCCTCGTCGAGAGTTACGAGGGCGGTGAGGAACGGCCGGCGATCTCCGATGACGACGACCTGCGAGACCAAGTGGTTGAACTTGAGCCGGTTCTCGATCTCCTGGGGTGAAACGTTCTTGCCGCCGGCCGTGATTATCAGGTCCTTCTTGCGATCGGTGATCTTGAGGTAGTTGTGCTCGTCGAACTCGCCGACGTCGCCCGAGTGCAGCCAGCCGTCCGAGTCGATCGTCTCTTTGGTCGCTTCTTCGTTCTTGTAATAGCCCGTCATCACGTTGCCGCCACGGACGAGGATCTCGCCGTCGCCTGCGGTCTTGACCTCGAGCTCGGGAAACGCGGTTCCAACCGTCCCGATCTTGATCGCGTCCGGGGGATTCCACGTCGTCGGCCCGCAGTCCTCACTCTGACCGTAGCCCTCGGTGATCTTGATGCCGACCGAATGAAAGAACCAGATGAGCTCGGCATTCAAAGGTGCAGCCGCCGACAGCGCGAGCTCGCACTCCTCGAGGCCGAAGGCCGCCCTTATCTTGTGCAACACCAGCTTGTCGAGTGCCGCGTGCCGCAGCTTGACTCCCAGCGGGACCTTGGCGTCGGCCATCGTGGCCCCGCGCCCGACCGCTTGCTGCTCCGCCTCGGCGACCTTCCTGCCCACCTCGATTGCCTTCTTCGCGAGCTTCGCCTTGCGGTCGTTAGGGTCGGCCGCAGCCATCTTCGCCTGAACGCCCGCGTAGAACTTCTCCCACACCCTCGGAACCCCGAAGAAATAGGTCGGCTTGCAGGCTTGAAGGTCCGCAATGAGCGTGTCTATCGATTCGCCGAACCACGTCTGCGTGCCGTAATAGATCTGCAGGAAGTGAGAGATCATCCGCTCCGCGATGTGGCTCAGCGGAAGGTACGACAACGCTCTGGCGTTGTCCGCGCCTCCGATCGGGATGTGCTGCTCGGAATGCGTGGCCGTCCACCAGACGTTCTGGTGGGTCAGCATGACGGCTTTGGGTGGTCCCGTCGTGCCCGACGTGTAAACGAAAGTTGCGAGACTGCCCGGCTGCAGCGAGGCGACCGCCTCTTCGTAGGTTGAGTCGTCGACGTCCTTGCCGGCGTTGAGAAGCTCTTCCCAAGTCATCACGAAATCCCGATCGGCGTCGCCCTGATAGCCCTCGAAAACAATCACCTTGTCGAGCTGCGGTAGCTCCGAACGCATCTTCAGGACCTTGTCGAGCTGATCCGGGTTCTCGACGCAGGCAACCTTCGAGTCGGAGTGCCCCACGATGTAGCCCACCTGCTCGGGCGAGTTCGTCGTGTAGACGGGAGCGGTCGCGCCCCCGAGCGACAGACACGCGACGTCCGCGAAGTGCCACTCCGGCCGGTTCCCGGAGAGAAGGCTCATCTTGTCACCCGATTTGAAGCCGAGCGCGGACAAACCTTTGGCCGCTCTCTTCACGGTGTCGCCGTAGTCCCGCCAGGTGATGTCTTTCCAGTCGCCTGCGTCCTTGTAGCGCAGCGCCACCTTGTCGGGGTGGCTCCGCACACGCTCGTTGAACCTTCCGATGATGGTCTCAGCCGGCATACCAGCCCCCCCTTTGCAAACCAGACTCGATGGTCAACTATGAACATCCTATGCCCTGGGGCGCCGAGCACCTCTGCGCCGTCATGAGCCCCTCCCTTGGTCGAGAACCGCTCGGATCCGATCGCCGATGGGCGGGTGGCTGAACAACGCCCACACCGCGATCCGAGGAGGGCGCAGGTCGGCAATGTTGTCGAAAGCGAGCCTCCGAAAGGCCCGCACGGCGGTGCCGGGATCATTGGTGAGCTCGATCGCGGTGCGATCTGCCTGAGCCTCAAAGCTGCGGGAGATCGTGCTTTGAATAGGCAACAACAGAAGGCCGGCGATCATCGTGAACAGCAGCAGCAGCGGCAACGCCCTAATGTCCGCTATGCCTGTTGAGCCTGCCCACGACCACAGGCCGGATCGAGTCGACAACCACCCGAGGGCCGCAAACCCAATCAGTAGTCCCGCCGAAGCGATGACCAGGTTCTTGAGGACGTGGTTGGCGACGTCGTGACCGAGCTCGTGCGCTACCACGAACAGCGTCTCGTCTTCATCCCCCGCGGCCAGAAGGGTGTCGTACAGCACGACCTGTTTCGTGCTTCCGAGACCTGCGACATACGCGTTCTCGGCGGTGGACCTCTTGCTTGCGTCGGCAACCAGCACCTCGTCGACGTCCACGTCTGCATCCTCAGCGAGCTCTCTAACTCGGCTCCTCAAGCTCCCGTCATCCAAGGGCGTGAACTTGTTGAACAGCGGCGCGATCACCACCGGCCAGATGAAGACGAGCAGCGCGCTCAGAAGGGTGAAGGCGGCCCAGCCCCATATCCACCAGGTACGGGGCTGCCACCGCACCAGACCGTAGAAGGCGAGCGCCGCCACCGAGGTAGTGACACTGCCGACCAGGAGGCTGCGCACCGCGTCCGACATCCACCCGCCGAGGTCTTGGGTCGACAGTCCCCACGCGTGCTGGACCGCGTAGCCCCGCACATAGGCAAGGGGGAGCCCAACCAGAGTCATGAAGGCGGTGAGGGCGATGACGATCACGACCGTTCGCACCGGCCACCCACCGGGAATCCGTTCCGCTACCGAGACGAGGCGAGTGAACGGCCCCCTCAGCAACAGCAGAAGAGCTGCGATTTGCACCGCCGTGCTCAGCACGAAAGCCAGGTAAGACGGACCCCTGAAGGCAGCCGCGCGCTCGACCTGCTCGTCGGTAAAGCTGGACCCGAGTGAGGGGTCGGTCGCCGATGCGCCTGGCTTGTGCGACCTGACGGACGCGGGGGCCCGGGAGACGAACGCGACGACGCCTGCACTCACGAGGGCCAGCACGGCGATAATCGTCAGTGCCTTAGCGGTGCCCACCATTTCAGCCTAAGAGTGAAACTAAAGCTATGCCCGGCGAGCGAGAGTTGATCGACGAGCAGATCGCCTACTACCGCAGGCGAGCGGCTGAATACGACGCTACGACCACGCCTCCGGGCGATCCATTCGCTGCCGAGAGCGAGCAGATCGAGGCGGCGCTAGAGGCGTTCCGGCCTCTGGGCAAGGTTCTCGAGCTGGCGTGCGGAACCGGCAGTTGGACCCGGCGATTGGTCCTGCATGCAAGCGAGATCACCGCACTCGATTCATCGCCCGAGATGATCGATCTCAACCGGCTCAAGGTGAACGACCCCCGTGTCCGCTACGTCGTCGCCGATGTCTTCTCCTGGTCCCCCGATTCTGCTTACGACGTCGTCATGTTCGCCAACTGGCTCTCCCACGTTCCACCGGATCGGTTCGATGACTTCTGGGCCCTGGTGGAACGATGCCTGCCTCCCGGGGGCAGGGTCTTTTTCGTCGATGAGGCAAAGGACGCGTGGCGCAACGAGGAGCGCCTGTCGGAGGAATTCCTAGGACCGTCCGGGGCCCACCTGGTCCGCAGGAGGCTGCGCGACGGAAGCGCTCACAGGGTGATCAAGGTCTTCTGGGATCCGGCGGAGCTCCAGGCTCGGCTCCGAGGCATGGGCTGGCAGGTGGCGGTCGCCGGCACCGGATCCTTCTATTGGGGAGAAGGCACGCCTCCTAACCGGCCTCGGCGCGGGGCTCCCGAGTCCCCCGAGGGCGGAACCTGAGAACCGGGATCAAGCCCGCGTCCGACAACGCCTGAAGGGGCGGGTCGAGGTCCCGATCGATCTCGATCGGAACGGCCGGCGGGTGCAACAACGCCGTGACCAGACAATCGTCGCAATGCTCGGTCCTGTACATCTCACACTGAGTGCAATCGATCCTCATGGCTTCCTCCTCCTGGCCGCTTACTGTCCTAAAGCTAGCGACGACCTGCGTCACTTTTCGGCCTCACACACATAGAAGGAGGAGTAGGAGATGAGATCGGGCCGACCCTTCGGCGTTCGACGGCTTCCTTGCGAAGCAGTTGTCACCGCGTCTGCGGTTTCGCGGGGCCCCCGAGAAATGGGTCCTTAGAGCCAGAAGCTGGCGGCAAGACCGCAAGATGCGGCGGGTTTTCGAACGCCCTCCTATGCCCCTTCTCGGCCTGGTCGAATCGTGGCGGGCGAGCGGTTGATCGGTGGGTGGGGCTGGACGAGCGGAATCGGTGTTTCTCATTCGAACTTGCACATCGTGCGTTCTTGACGCGCGAGAGCCCAGAGCTTCGCGTCGAGGTTTCCCGGAAGGGGCCGTCCCTTGAAGCTCGGATGGAAGATCTGGAGCTAGACCTCTTCCTCGAACAGCGGGCGCGTTTTCAGTCGTGGGCGGACATACCGCCCGTCCTTACGGCAGACATCGAGCGGGAGCTGGACCAACGCGAGCGGGTCTCATGGAGAAAGAGACCGATTCCGGTGGAAAGCCGGCTCGTGGAATTTCACGTGGCGGGCGGTGACGAGTTGTGGGGTGGGGTAGCTGCGTGGGGGAACCTAATCGTGAAGCTCCACGGCTACAGGTTCCCGATCGAGGAGGTGGAGCTGCCGAGAATAGAGGACGCCACTCCATATCTAGAGGGTCAGAAGCGCATGGAAGCCCGTTAGCGTCGGGGCATTGCCTAAGGCATCCGGCGGTTCCTGCTCTGCTCCGGCCCAAAGCCCCTTGCCTCGGTTGCTGCGGCTTCCGGATCCGAGGCCCATCGCCATGTCCAGGCGATGATGGGTGCCTCGGCCAGCGCGGTCAAAAAAATCCACGGAAAGGACACTAGATCGAAGGCAACAGCAAACCCTATGTCCACGGTAATGACCAACCCGATCGACAGAAGGGCGAGGGTACGGCGACCTCCTTTGGAGAGGCGTCGATGATTGGTGATCTCTTTGTCGCCGTTCACCCAGACACAATCCTAGAGGCGGTGCTGTTGTCCGGACTCGCGGACAGAAGAAGGGCTCCGCGTGTTCACCATTGATTCCGACCGGCTGTGGGCCCTTCTCGAAGAGATCAATGCTCCCGGGTCGCTGCCCTCAGGTGGCGTCGAACGGCTTGCCTGGACCGGCTCGGAGGTGGCCGCTCGGCACTGGTTGATGCAACGATGCAGGCAGGAAGGCCTCGAAGTCGAGCAGGACGAAGCCGGAAACGTGTGGGCTTTCAGCGGCGCCAGGCCTGCAATCATGATGGGCTCTCATCTCGACACGGTCCCGAATGCGGGGCGCTTCGATGGAGCTCTCGGCATCGCCGCCGCTGTGGAGGTGCTCCTCTCGGCTCGGGCGAGCGCCTTGCCGGGCGCCGACCGCCTCGGCCTCGTCTGCTTCACCGACGAAGAAGGGGTTCGCTTCGGGCTCGGGATGACCGGTAGCCGCGCGTTAGCGGGAGACCTGGCCACCGAGGAGCTGAGATCCGCAGTCACGACCGACGGAACACCGCTCGGGGAGGTGCTGACCGCCCACGACATCGACCCCGATCGAGTCCCCGAGGCAGCGCATCGACGGAGGGACATGTCCGCCTACCTGGAGCTCCACATCGAACAGGGCAGGCGGCTGGAACGAGCCGGCGCCCCGGTCGGTCTCGTGACCGGCATCGTCGCGCTGAGCCACTGGCAGATCGAGGTGACGGGCGAGGCCAACCATGCCGGCACCACGCTGCCCGAGGACCGCAAGGACGCGCTCGTGCCCCTTGCGGTCGCGGCACTCGAAGCACAGAGAGTCATGCGTGACAGCGACGGCCTCGTGGCGACGGTCGGTGAGGCCGCCGTCCTTCACGGAGCTACTAACATCGTCCCCGGTCGCTCTCGCTTCAGCCTCGACATCCGCAGCCTCGACGAGGACCTCATCGCGCGGGCCGAGCAGCGCATCCTCGAGGCTGCCCGCCGGGCGGCGGAGGACAACGGATGCAAGCTTCACCAGCAGAACACCAAGCGGTTGCCTCGTGCGCCCATGACAGACCACGTCATCAACGCGCTGAGGACTGCCGCAGAGCTGCATGGCGAGGGCGCGCCGGAGCTCGCCAGTATGGCGGGGCACGACGGCATGAACCTCGCGGCCGCCGGCATCCCTTGCGGCATGGTGTTCGTCCGCTCCAGGGACGGAGTCAGCCACTCGCCTAAAGAGCATTCCAGCAAAGAAGACTGTGAGTTGGGTGCCTCCATCATGGGCACCGCCGCGCTTCTGCTGGCCCGCAACCTCGTGAGGGCTCTTTAGCGGATCAGCGCCAGCAGCTGCGCGGAATAAGCAAGGGTGGCCCCCTTCTCCGCCACCCGGTCGCGCAGCTCTCGGTCACTCGTGACCACGATCACAGGGTGGTTGGGAAGCTCCTCGAGCATGGCTACCAAGTGGTCATCCGCGCTCTCGGGAGGTTTGGAGTAAACGACCGAAACACCATGCCGCCGGCGACGGGAAAGACCGGGGGCGATCTTGGCCCCGTCGAACACGATCGTCGCCGAGGCTCCGTGACGACGCGCCAGTCGATCGACCTCGTCGACCAGTCGAGTCCTTTGAGCCGGCAGGTCGAGCTGGCCATAGGCCTCTTCGGCCTTGGCGACGTTGTATCCGTCGACCAGAAGTGTCACGTGCGCAGCGTCGAGCCACGCCGAGAGGCTTTCGGGAGAGTCGTCGAACAACCCGGCGGGCACCGGTAACGGCTCACGGTCGGCGGGGACAGTGGACGAGGCCTTTTTCGGCCGCGGCATAGCTCCGCTACTCGGTCGTCGATCGAGCTGGCGCTCGAGCTCTTTGTTGTGTCGCTCGAGCGATCTCTGTTCCCGCCGCGCTTCCTTCAAGGTTGCCTTCAGCTCGTCTCGCTCGCGCTTCACACGCTCGACCTCGCGTGTCAGCCTTCTCCTCTCTCGATCGAGGGACTCGGTGGTGGCTTTGGCTTCGGCGCGCAACTTAGTGACCGCTTGTTCCGTAGCGACCAGTCGCTCCCGCACCTGCGCCATCTCTTTGGTCAGATCGTTGGCGCGCCTCCGTTCGAGGTCCGCCGCGGCCCGGCCCTCCCGACGCGCTCTTCGTGCTTCGTCTTTGGCAACCCGGACCTTGGCCCTCTCATCCTCGAGGACCATTGCATCAGATGTCGGCGGGACGACATCGGGGGCCGAGCGCGGCTTCTTCGAGCGTCGCTCTAGCTCGGCTTCCCACCCCTCAACCCGTTCGCATGCGATACGAAGCAACTCCGCCTCGGGGCCCCGCACTGGGACCTTGCCGTCAGACATCCACTTCAGGATCTTCTTGCGCTCGACCTCGTCGTCGAGGACCGGCAGCAACTCGGCTCGCTGCCCCTGCAGGGCCTTCGGTCGCCATCCCTTGAAGCGTCTGAGCCTGCCGGGAAGATCCTGAGTCGGCGTCGCACGGATGTACGCGCCGACAGAGTCGACCAGTGACGCTTGGATGTCGTCGGGTAGATCCATGCGAGCCCTTGTGGGGGTGGCCTTTAGATCACACCGGCGGCGCGGAGTTCCTCGGCGGCATCTCCCACGCCGACCTCGTCGAGCACCTCGTTGGTGTGCTCGCCGAGCTGGGGTGGGGGTCGCCTGATCAGCCGCTCTGCAGCGGAGGACTCGAGAGGGTTGCCGACGTGCCGGCCGACGCTCACTCCCTCCAGCGGCTGATCGACCACCATGCCGCGATGAACCACCTGCGGGTCCTCAAACGCCTCGGCCAAGTCGTTTACCGGTCCAACGCAGACATCCCTGTCGCCGAAGAGCTCCATCCATTCGTCGCGCGTTTTGGTGGAGAACAATCCGTCGAGCTCGTCGACGACCTGGCGTCTCCTGGCCCCTGTCGAGAAGGCGTCACTCAGGAGGTCTGGGCGTCCGATTGCCTCGCACAGCGCAGCCCAGAACTGCGGTTCCAACGCCCCGACGGTGATCCAGCCGTCGGCCGCCGGATAGATCCGATAGCACGGATAAGCGCCCGACAGGGGCATCAGCTCCCGCTCAGGCGTCTCTCCGGTCGAGAAGAGCTGCGCCGCGTGGATGGAAAGCCATGACACGGCACCGTCCATCATCGAGATGTCCAAGAAGCTGCCCTCACCGGCAGCGTTTCTGTGGTGCAGGGCAGCAAGGATCGCAATCACCGCAGCCATGGCCCCGCCCGCGAGGTCACCGATCTGCACGCCCGGGATTACGGGGGGACCGCCTTCGGCCCCCGTTATCGAAAGAACGCCCGCATACCCGAGGTAGTTGACGTCGTGCCCGGCCGAATGAGCGCGAGGGCCGTCCTGGCCGTAGCCCGTGATGGCGCAATAGATCAGGCCCTCGTTAGCGGCTTTCAGGGTGCCGTAGCCGAGCCCGAGTCGCTCCATCACTCCCGGGCGAAAGGACTCGATCACCACATCGGCGCGCCGGGCGAGCTCGACGAACAGTTCCCTTCCCTTCTCAGCCTTCAGGTTCAGGGTGATGGACCGCTTGTTGCGATTGAGCGCGACGTGGGCAGCCGAGAAGCTCCCGACCATGGGAGGCGTCCAGCGGATGTAGTCGCCCCTTGTTGGCTCCTCTACCTTGACCACATCGGCGCCCAGGTCCCCCATGAGCAGCGTTGCATATCCCCCCGGCAGCAAGCGAGTGAGGTCGAGGACACGGATGCCATGCAAGGGTGCTGCGGTCACGGCCGCTCCAGGCTGGGAGCAGTGGCTCCATCGGCGGTCGACTCGATGGCGTCCGATCTCCCGCACCACCTGCAAACGATCCGCTCGACGCTCCGGCTCTCGACCTCCTCTTCCGAGATGGTGACCTCGCCTCCGAGCGTGTAGTGGTAGAAGGAGCGAACCCGCTTGGTCTCGGTCACATCGAAGCGGGTCTTGTTGCCACAAGCTGAACAGCGAAGCGTGGTCACGAGCCTTCTGGCAGACAACTGAGCGCGAACACAACCGTGTCGTCCCACACTGTGCCGAAAGAGCGAGCGTCTTCGTAGATCCTCGTAGTCAGATCCCGTCCCTTCAGTGAGGCGTTCCTCAACAGCGATTGTGCGACGCGTTCTCTTCCGTACATATCGCCATCGGGCCGGCGCGCTTCGATGAGTCCGTCGGTATAGGCGACCAAGGTGTCCCCTGGACCCAAGTCAAAATCGACTTGCTCGAAGCGTTCGTCGGGGAAGGCTCCGACGATGCTGCCCTCCGCCTCGACGGCTTCCACCGCGTGTTGCTCGGCCCTGTACAGCAGGGGGGCTGGGTGACCCCCCAGTGCAAGCCTGCACCTATGCGTCTCGGTGTCGAGAACCGCATACATGAGCGTCGTGAACTTGTCCTCGTCGAGCCCCTGAACCAACGCGTTGTTCAGGTGGAACAGAACGGAGGATGGACCCGGATTGCGAATGGCAAAGGCTCGCAGCATGTACTTCGCCATGGCGGTGTGAGCGGCCGCCTCCGCGCCCTTCCCCGAGACGTCACCCACCACCATCGCCACGCGCCCATCGGGGAGATCGAAGGCGTCGTAGTAGTCGCCGCCGATGTCCGATTCAGAGCTCGCCGGCTCGTAGGTGGCGTCCATCTGACACGTCTTCATCACCGGCATGTCGGTGCGGAGCAGGCCCGCCTGCAGGCTGCGAGCCACCCGCCGTTGACGCTCGAATCGTTGAGCGTTGGCTATGGCGGTAGCCGATTGGGCGGCGAGGACCTGCAACGCCTCCTCCTCGTCGATGCCGAGCGCAAAGGGCCTGTTGCTGAAGGCGACGATTGCCCCGAGCGCGGGCGGCTCCGCTCCTGGTATCAGCGCGGCCGCCGCACTCGCCGGTACCTCATCGGAGCCCAGCACCGATCTAAGGTCGGCGACGGTCAGCGTGCGGCCCCCCGGAAGGTCCGACCACGGCGCCCGGCTCAGGTCCAGAGTCGCGATCCATTGGAAGGTTGCCTGCGCCAGTCCGTCGGTGCCCGATGCGATCAGCGTGTTGCTGGCCGAATCGAAGAAGTACAGCACGGCGCCCTCTGCGTTCAACAGCTTCCTCGCCCCTCGGGCGACCTGCCGTGCTACGGCCCCGACGCGCAGCTGGGACCCGACGCTCAACCCAATAGTTCGAAGTGACTGGAGCAGGTTGAAGCGCCGCGCGTTGGCGAGGGCCACGCCCACCTGACGGGCCACCCCCCGGGCCAATGCGGCCTCCTTGGAGCTGAAGGCCTGTGGCTCGGAGAACTCGATGGCAAGACCTCCGAAATCTTGCCCCCAGCGAACGAGGGGGATGCCGATGTAGGCCTGCAGTCGCCGCTCGGCGGCCTCCTGCGGGGTAAGCCTGTCGCCGGTGACAATGTCCGGGATCAGCAAGGGGGCTCCGGTCGACAATGCTTCCGCCATCAAGGGCAGGCCCCTGCGGTCCCGAGCCGCCAGTCCCGCGAGGACCTCGAGCAACTCCGGGTCAACGCCGGAATGCGCCCTTATCTCGAAGCTCTGCTCCGTCTCGTCGATCGCCGTGGCATAGCACCTGTCCGCCTTGAAGAGTTCCTGGACGACTCGGACGGCCTTGTCCAGTGTCTCCTGGACGGTGCGAACCTCCGCGAGAGCTCCTGAGAGCCCCAGCAGCACGTGGGCGACTTCTGAGTCTTCCCTCAACGTCTCGAGGGTTCGCTCCAGCTCCTCGACACGCGACGAACGCTCCGAGAGGGCGGCGTCGGAGACTTCTCTCACCATGGAGGGCCAACTCTAAGGCCTGCGTCATCCCTCTCTTCCGTGCTTGCTCAGCGGCGGCGATGTTGCATTGGCGAACACATGTTCGATAAGTTTGCACGGATGGCCGCTCAAGCTTTTCTCGACGACTGCGGTGTCCCCCTCTCGTCCGTGGAGTTCTGCGCCGTCGACCTCGAGACCACCGGGGGGTCGGCGGCTACCTGCGCCATCACCGAGATCGGGGCCGTGAAGGTGGTGCGCGGCGAGGTCACCGGGACCTTTCAGACGCTCGTCAATCCGGGTCAGACCGTTCCTGCCTTTGTTCGGCTCCTCACCGGTATCAGCGACGACCTCCTGGTCGATGCACCACCCATCGAGGCGGTGCTGCCTTCGTTCCTGGAGTTCTCGCATCGCACCGTCCTGGTCGCGCACAACGCCCGGTTCGACGTCTCGTTCCTCAACGCCGCGCTCGAGCGCTCGGCCTATCCGCGTCTTTCCAACCGGGTGATCGATACGGCGGGGCTGGCACGAAAGATCCTCGCCGGGGAGGTCCCGAACCGCAGGCTCGACACGCTCGCCCGTCACCTCAGATGCGCTCATCTACCGACGCATCGTGCCTACGCCGATGCACTTGCAACGATCGACGTGCTGCATTACCTCATCGAACGCGTGGCGGGCTTCGGGGTCACGACGCTCGAAGACCTGCTCGCCATGTCGACGACGCGGATGGACGGGACCTTCGACAAGATCGCCGTCGCCGACGACCTACCCTCGGGTATCGGGGTGTACCGCTTCCTCGGCGCGACCGGAAAGACCCTGTACGTCGGGAAGGCGACGGATGTCCGCACCAGGGTGCGCTCCTACTTCTACGGGGATCCCCGCCGCAAGATCCGGGATCTGTTGCGAGAGACGCAGTCGGTCTCCGCACAACGACACGCAACGACACTGGAAGCCGAGGTGGCGGAGGCGCGCGCCATCGCCGGCGAGCTCCCTCCCTACAACATGGCCGGCAAGAGGGCGGGGGCCTGGTACCTGAAGTTGTCCGTTGCTGCAAAGCACCCTCGCATGGCGCCCTGCCGGATCCCGAAGGACGACGGCAGCGTCTACGCCGGTCCCTTCACCAGCCTGCGGGTTGTCAGAACCCTGATGGATGCCCTGCGCGACTGCGCCAGGGTGCACCGCTGCAGCAACCCCGCTGCGTGTCACTGCCCCTGGTCGTCGGCCGGTGCCTGCCTGGGGCGGCGGCCGGACCTACATCGGGCGGAGATCGAGCGGCTTGCAGCCGGCATCACGAGTGCCCCCTCGGTGTTGTTGGAACCACTCGCCGCACGCTTGAGCATGCTGGCCAAGCAACAGCGCTTCGAGGAGGCCGCGGAGCTGAGGGATCGCGCCGCGCTCCTTCAGCGGGTGCTGCGGCGTGGCGTGCGCGTCCATGCGCTGGTGGAGGCCGGCGACCTGGTGCTCGGTATCGGGGGCCGGGCGGTCCTCATTCGCGGGGGAAGACTGTGCGACGCCGTTGATGTCGCGCCCGGGGCGGAACGAGAATCGCTCGGCCGCCTGCTGGGGACGCCCATGAAGCAAGCAGCGCGGCCATGGCTCACACCGGAGTTGTCCCGCGAAGCCGCAGTGATCTCATCGTGGCTCGACCGGCATGCCGCTGCCACTCGGGTTCTCTTCGCCGAGCACCCATGGAGCCTGCCCGTCGCCGCGGCCCCCGAGAACCGCTTCTCTTCCAAGCCGGGCAGCCTTCGGCGGAACCCGCCTGAGACGCAGTGACTAGTGTGGACGGCGGGGGGCTAGCAGGCGCCCTTTGTTGCGTCCGTTAGGCGACGTAGGTCGTCGAGGCGCCGATCAGGAGATCGAGGGCGTGCGCCGCGGCACCCGAGTCGATCGACTCTGCGGCTGCCTGGATGCCTTCCGTCATGTCGCTCACCGTTCCCGCCGCCAGCAGACCCGCCGCGGCGTTCAGTAGCACGATGTCGCGCCGGGGGCCCTTCGCTCCGCTTAGCACCTCTCGAATGGTGGCTGCGTTTACCTCCGGCGTCCCTCCCGCTACCGCCTCGAGCGAGGCGGCCTCGAGCCCCAGCTCGCTGGGTTCGATGACCCATCTCTCGATGGCGCCAGCCTTCAACTCGACGACCTGAGAAGGTCCTGAAGTCGCAAGCTCGTCGAGACCTCCGTGTCCGTGAAAGGCGAGGACCCGGTCGCTGCCCAGCCGCCCGAGGGTCTCCACCATGACGTCGAGCATCCGGGGGTCGGCGACACCGAGCGCCTGCCGAGTGGCCCCCGCCGGGTTGGTGAGGGGGCCGAGGAAGTTGAAGACCGTGGCGACTCCCAGCTCGCGGCGCGGCGCGCCTGCGTGTCTCATCGCCGGGTGGAAAACGGGGGCGAAGCAGAATCCGACGCCCGCCTTGTCGATGCACGCCGCGACTCCGGCAGGTGGAAGGTCGATCACGACCCCCAGCGCCTCCAGGACGTCGGCGGAGCCACAGCGAGAAGAGGCTGCTCGGTTGCCGTGCTTGGCGACGCGCACCCCCGCCCCCGCGCACACCAGCGCGGCGGCGGTCGAGACGTTGAACGTGCCGGCGCGGTCTCCTCCGGTACCACAAGTGTCGAGAAGCTCGCCGCCGACGTCGACACGAGCCGCGTAACTGCGCATGGTCCGGACCAGGCCCACCACTTCGTCGGCCGTCTCTCCCTTTGCTCGCAGCGCCACGACGAAGCCCGCTATCTGAGCCGGCGTCGCGGCGCCGTCCATGATCTCGACCATCGCGGCGGCGGACTCCTGCTCGCTGAGAGATTGGCGGCCCACCAGCTTCGAGATGGTCTGTCCCCAGGAAAACGACTTGTCGCCCATGGCGTCGAAGCGTAGAGCAACGGCCGCATATATTTGCCGAGCTCCCCGTGCCCGGGCCCTCCCGGCCCGCTGTTGACCTAACTAGCCCGAGAGGCGGGGCAGCTCGGGCGTATCGACCCGGCCCCCCAAGCGCAGTCGCCGAGTGAGTTTCCTCGAATGTCCGGCGGGCACCGCAGTGGACTCTTGCTCACATGCCGCAAGTGCGACGGCCATCTCCTCTGCGGACGAGAAGCGGTCTTCGAGGGCCTTCGCGGTCGCTCGGATCACGACTTCGTCCAGCGCGGGGGGAATGTCGGAGTTCACGAACGAAGGTGGGGGAACCTCGCCGGTGAGATGAAGCTCGGCCACTTGAAGAAGCGAGTCGCCCTCGAATGGCGGGGCTCCCGTCAGCATCTCGTACAGCAGGATGCCCGCCGAGTAGATGTCGCTCTGAGGGGCCGAGGGCTCGCCCTTGACGTGCTCGGGCGACACGTAATGAGCCGAGCCGAGGATGATCCCGGTAGCGGTCAGGCGGCTCTCCCCCGCGGCCCGTGCTATGCCGAAGTCGGTGACCTTGACTCGATCGCGCTCATTCACGATGACGTTGGCGGGCTTGACGTCACGATGGACGACCCCCGCCTCATGAGCATGCTGGAGAGCCTCTAGCACCTGGCACTCGATCTGCACTGCCCGTCGCAGAGAAAAAGGGGCGTCTCGTTCGAGCTCGCGGCCGAGGTCGCGGCCCCGCACGAGCTCCATGACGATGTACGGCATCCCGTCGTCCTGCCCGTAGTCGAAGATCGACGTGACATTTGGGTGGCTGAGCGCGGCCGCCGCCCGAGCCTCCCTCCGGAAACGCTCGACGACGCCCCCGTCCTCGGACAGCTCCTCTTTCAACACCTTTATCGCCACGGGTCGTCCGAGGCGCTGGTCCACCCCCTGATAGACGGTCCCCATTCCGCCCGAGGCCACCTTGCGATCCAGAAGGTAGCGGTCGTGGATGAGCACGCCCTCCCAGGCTCTGCCTCGCCTCCCGGCAAGCGGCCGGTCGTGGGTCTTCCCCGCGCCTGTCTTCGCGGGAAGCAAAGCGGTGTCGCGGGGGGCGGCGAGCTCGCCATGCCAGTCCCCCACGCCGGCTCCGGCTGAAGAGGCTCGAGGTCGCTCCAGATGGCCTGGGGACGACCACGCGCAGGTTGCGGCGATCGCCTCGAGGATCCGTTGAGGGCGAGGCAGGGGACCGATTCGCTGCTTCCAATCGCCGGCGATAACGATCACGTCCCCGTAGCGCAGGAGCTTGCCCATCAGCGACTGGCGGCACCCGAGATCCCGGACGCTGACCAGCGGGGCAGAAGACATCCGGGAGTTCAGCACGCCCCAGAGATGAATCAGGCGCCGGTTGGTAACGATGAAGCGGCGGCGGCGCCACCGCAGGATGCGCCACAGGAAGACACCGACCAGGAGCGCCAGGGCCACACCGGCCACGACAACCGCTCGTCCTTCGCCGGCGTTTTGCTGGAGCAAGAACACTCCGCCGGCGGAGGCAAGGGCGAGGAGAACCAGTGTGGGCCACAGCCGCCTGGAGTGGTGCCTCGTGATGAGCACCACTTCCTCTCCCTCGAACAGCTGCCGTTCCAGGGCCCCCGACCGGCGCCTCCCGGTCACGTCTTTCTCCCGTGCACTCCTAGACGATAAAGGAGAGCCGGCGGGATCCCCGTCTCCTCGGGCTGCGGCTCAAGCCGGGCTCAGGCGGGCCCTGGAGGGGGGCTCACGCCGGGTGCGGCGTGCGTCCATTGCTGATGTGGCCCCGGTGACGGGTGTCGGAGTCACATCGCACGGCCGGCCCCGTGTC
>JAUJNI010000001.1:819239-870507 GCA_030446465.1 Actinomycetota bacterium | reverse complement strand
CATTGTTGATGTGGCCCCGGTGACGGGTGTCGGAGTCACATCGCACGGCCGGCCCCGTGTCCATTGTTGATGTGGCCCCGGTGACGGGTGTCGGAGTCACATCGCACGGCCGGCCCGGGATGGTCTCAGGCGGGCGCGAGGAGACGGGCGAATGACAGCGCGTAGATCAGGGCGGAGCGCTCGAGTTCGTCCAGGTTCAAGAACTCTCTCGCGGTGTGCGCGGTGGCGATGTCGCCGGGCCCGCACACGACAACCTCGGCTCCGGCCTCGGCGAGGAACCTCGCGTCCGACGCGCCCCGAAAGCCCACGATGTCGGCAGGCCGTCCTACGGCTTCCTCGATCGCCGCCGCCACCGTCGTGCATACTTTCCCTTGCTCGTCCACTTCGAACGGAGCGCCGGCAAAGAGCAGCTCGACGGTAGCCTCGAGGTCGGGAAAGCGCTGCTTGGCAAGCTCGACCGCGGCTTCGACGGACCCGATGACGTCCTCCGGAGACTCCTGCGGAATGCTGCGTCGATCGACCTCGATCACGCACGTCGCCGGGATGATGTTGACCTTGGTGCCCCCGAGGATCGTCCCCACGTTGAGGCTCGGCCCCCCGAGGACCTCGTGGGCGAGGTCGGGGAGGGTCTCTTCGAGCCGAAGCACGATCTCGGCCATGAACTTGACAGCGTTGCGCCCCCGTTCGGGAGCCGAGCCATGGCCCGCCAGACCGTGCGTCGTGATCCGGAACCAGTTCGCCCCCCTCTGGGCGCGTACGAGGCGCAGCGAGGTGGGCTCACCCACGATGGCGACATCCGGCCGGCAGATCCCCTGCTCGACGAGATAGCCGGCCCCTCTAAATCCCATCGTCTCTTCGTCGGAGACGAGCTCGAGCTCGAGCGTTCCGGCAAGAGGCACGGCTGCGTCCTTGAGGATGGCCACTGCTTCGAGCGCCGCGGCGATGGGCCCCTTGGCGTCTGACGATCCACGACCATGCATGACGCCGTCGGCGATGTGGCCCCCATAGGGGTCGATGGACCATAGAGCGGGATCCCCCGCCGGGACCACGTCGAAGTGGGAGCAGTACCCGAGCGTAGGTCCTTCGCCCGAGGTCCAGCGTGCGACCACGTTGGGCCGCCCCGGATCGGCTTCGTGAACGGCCACGTCAAGGCCCAGCTCGTCACAGAACCTCGCCGCGAGCGCACCGGCCTCGGCCTCTTCACCGGGCGGGTTCTCCGATCTGGCACGCACGAGCTCGACCAGGCGGCCGACCATGCGGTCACGCTGCAGCAGGGGGCCGAGTAATCCCAACGACGTGGTCACCCTCTGTCACACTGTGGGCGATGTCGAACGTGACCGGCTACCGGATATTCCTGCTCGGCGTGCTCGTGGCGTGGCCGCTGGTGATCGCCGGCCTCCTCTTTGCGATGAGCAAGATCGAGTCCTACATCGAGCGCAGCGACGCGAGCACTCCCGAGGAAGCCGGCCTCGAGCCCGTCACCGGCCATGCACGGGAGCGAGAGGTGACCATCGTGTTCGGCGACAAGGTGGTTGGGGGCCCGGAGCCGAAGCAAGAGGCGGTGGGTAGCTCGGACTCCTAGCACGAGGGGCATGCTAGCGGGTGAGCCCGGCATTCTGGACGATGGCACCCGTACCGTCGGGGCGGCCGCATGGGATGGCGGCAGATGAGGACGTTCACACGAACTTGCTCGGGCTTGTGCAGCACAATGCGACCGCTGCTGCCGTCCTCCTCGTAGGTTGTCCCAAGCGCCATCGTCTCGTAGCGGCGGCCACCAAAACGGGACAGCAACTGCTGCACGATCTCCGGGGTGAGAGTTCCGGCGGGGGTGCACGTGTCCGCGGACGACACCAGCGTCACCGCATCTGCTTCGTCGACGTGTCCAGCAGCGGCCGAGTACTCCTCCACCTCACCAAGAGAATCGCCTTCAGACTTGGCCTCAAGCATCGAATCGAGCATGTCCGGCTCCACGGCCATGAGCGCCACCCCTTCGTCTTAGAACAAGGCGGTGTTGGCGATCTGCATGGGGGGGCCGAGCCCGAACTCGTCGGCAAAGCACTCATCTTGTATGTCGAGCTCGCGCGAGTAGACGACGGCGTCATCTCGTTCCTCGGTCTCGAAGTCGCATTCGTCAAAGCGGCTCACCAGAGGGCCGAAGTCGAAGTCGTCGCGGAACTTGAGCGCGTACGACTCGTCGATGCGCGCCTGCCACTCGAGGTCCAGGAGGTCGAACCCCCAGTTCTCCTTGAGCTCAGGCTGGAGCAGCTCCACGTCGAGGGCCTGACCGGCCGGCCCCGAGTCCAGTAGGTATTCCTGTTTGTCCTCGAAGCTAGCCTCGACCGGGGGTTCGCCTCCCAGCTCGAAGACCGAAGCAATATTGGTGACCTCAGTGAGATTTGCATCTCGGGGTGCGAACGACAGCGCCTCGGCCACAGAGCCCTCCGCCCCTTCGGAGTTGCACGCGCTGGCTATGAGACCGAGCGTCGCGAGCGCAGTGGCAAGCACACTCAGGATCGGGCGCCGGGCGCCGTACCTCCGGCTGTGCACGCAGACACCTTAACGGGCAGACCGTTGCGCCGCTAACACGCTTGTCGTGAGAACCGGCCGCCGGTTCGAAGCGTCGAACCCTATGAACGTGCAGACATGCTGGTGATCGAGGAGGCGACGTGACGATGCTGCCCAAACTAACCGTCTTGGCGATCGTGGGTATTGCGTTGTCGCTCCCTCAGGCGGCGTCCGGGGGCGGCTGGTGGTCATACATCAACGTTGAAGATTCTCAGCTTGTCACGGGCGAGACGGTCGAAGTTCGTGACGAGGTCTTTTTTCGCTCCATCGAGACAGCCACTCGGGCACGCTCAACCGGCGAGTTCTATGTCTATCTGATCCAGGGCTTGGATTACGGAATGGTCAATGAGGCCATGACCAAGCCAGACCCGCGTAACTGGTGGACCCTGGGCGGCGCCGAGGCTCTTAGAGTCGGCAGGGTCGTGCTGGATGACTCCAACTCGAACGTGGTCCGTGCGCATACCCGCTTTGTCGTGCCAGACCTCGAGCTCGGCCGCTACGCGCTGATGTTCTGCGACGCCGGGTGTGTTCATCCCCTCGCCAACGTCGTTCCAACGAAGGTCGCTGTGGTGGGTCCAGAAACGGCACGTCTCACAAATCAGTTCGATCGGCTGCAATCGCGCATGGCAGAACGTATGAGTGCGCTGGGGGCCGAGGTGCGCGAGTCGGTGGCCGACACCGCGACAATCGGCGTCGATGTGGACGCGCTGCAAGGGGACTCGGTCTTGCTGCAACGCCAGATCATCACCCTGGAGCGCCGCCTCGACCGGGTCGATAACCGCCGGGAAACGCCCTGGGCCGCGTACGCTGGGTGGTTGATGGCCGGAGTCTCAGTTGGTTGGCTGAGTGCGGCATCGCTGAAGCGAAGAAGGGCAGGGGAGCCACTCTTGGATTACCCGCAGACGAGCTTCGAGACGGAAAAGGAGCTTCTTCACAGCTCCTGAGCAGGGGCAAGGGCAGGGCCTCCCCAGAGAAGCGTTCTGTGCATGGCCTAGCGTGGCGCGGTCATCGCCCAAGGGAGTGTCTCTACTTTTTTTTGAAACTGTGGCCTGTGCCACAGTTTCGTGTCTCAGGCCCTCTCTATAATCGAACACATGTTCGACAATGCAAGAAAGCCGGAGATGGCCGAGTCGTGCAGCTCCTGTAGCGATGAGGAGCGCCTCGACCCCGCAAGCCTCGAGGCCCTCGAGGACGACATCAGGCAGCTCGCGGGGCACATCAACATAGCCATGGGCCAGCTGCTCGGCTTGGTCGAGCGCTTCGATCGGGCAAGAGGCTGGGCCCACTGGGGCTACTCGAGCTGTGCCGCGTGGCTGAGCGCCACCAGCGGGAGCTCACCCAGGGCCGCCACCGAGCAGGTCCGCGTGGCGAGGGCCCTGGCACAGCGCCCCCAGATCAAGGACGCGTTGGGTTGTGGGGAGCTGAGCTTCTCCAAGGCGGCCGCCATCTCAAAGATCGCGACCGAACACAACGAGGCCGACCTGGTGGCGATCGCCAGCCAGGCGAGCCCCCAGGACACAGAGGGCATGGTCAGGGACTACGGACGTGCTCTCAGGGGGGCCGAGCTAGAGGTAATCAACCAGCGCCACGCATCTCGCTATTGCCGCTCCGGCTATGACGAGGACGGTTGGTATCTGAGGGCCCGGCTGTGCCCCGAGGACGGCGCGCTGGTGACCAAGGCCCTCGAAGTGACAGAAAAGGCGCTGCGTGAATGCGACAAGGGCGAGGAGCGTCCCTCCTATGAGACAAGGACCGCCGATGCGCTGGTGGCCATGGCCGAGACCGCCTTGGCTAACGACCCCAAGGCGAGACAGGGAGCAGACCGCTACCACATCCTGCTCCACGCCGACATCGCGACCCTCCAAGGCGAGCAGGGCGTAGCTGAGCTGCACGAAGGACCTGGGCTTCATCCCGAGACGCTTCGCCGGCTCGCCTGTGACGCAAGCGTCACCCCGGTCATAGAAAGAGACGGCGAGCCGCTCAACGTCGGAAACAAGACCAGAACCATCCCTGCCCGCATCGACCGTGCGCTCAAGGCCCGCGACCGCCACTGCCAGTTCCCCGGGTGCAGGCGCACCTGCTTGACCGAGCGCCACCACATCCGCTGGGTCGTCCGCCACGGAGACAACAGCATCGAGAACCTCGTGGTGCTGTGCTGGCACCATCATCGTCTGGTCCATGAGGGCGGCTTTGGGGTCGCCAGGGAAAACGGAGTGCTGGTCTTTAGACGGCCCGACGGCGTCCCCATCCGAGAACCCACGCAGGCCACCCCGAAGGGCCCCGCTCTGGTCGAGCGCCACCGGGCCGCAGGCATGGCCATCGATGCAGAGACCATGCCGCGCTGGAACGGCGACACCATGGACCGAGACATCGCAGTGCACGTCCTGCTCCAGAGCGACGACCTCCTGCGCTGGCCCCCGCTTCCGAAGCCAGGGGCCGAGTCTGATGGTGACGAGGCGGGCCGGGCCCGTAGGGCTGGCTCGAGGGCGGACCGGATCTACACGGTTCGCCCCCCCGGACCCGAGTAGGACGACTCCAGGGCCGCACCTGACCAGGAGTCTGTGGTGCCCTGCCGGCAGCCGGACGGCTTCAGGGCAGCATTCACTTCGGGGGGCTCGAAGGAACCACCGTCGCTCCTCGGCTTTAGATTCTGGCCTGGCCCGTCGGACCTACATTGAACGCAGGAGGCAACGCCATGGCGAAGTCGGTGGTCAAGACGTCGAATGCTCCCGAGGCAATCGGCCCCTACTCCCAGGCGATAAGCGCCAACGGGCTCGTGTTCTGCTCGGGGCAGGTGCCCCTTGACCCGCAAAGTGGCGAGTTGATCGAGGGCTCGATCGAAGATCAGACGCGGCGCTGCCTCGAGAACCTCCGTGCCGTCCTTCAGGCTGCGGGGACGGACGTGGCAGACGTTGTCAAGGTCACGGCCTACCTCACCGACATGGGCGACTTCCCCGCCTTCAACGAGGTCTACGGCACCTTCTTCGAAGCAGACCCCCCCGCCCGGGCCACTGTTGGAGTGGCCGCGTTGCCCAAGGGAGCGCGGGTGGAAGTTGAATGCGTCGCGCAGGCGTGAAGAGGAGGCTCGTCTTGGGTCATCGTGTCTGACGGCGACAGTAAGAGACGCCTACTCCCGGCTCATTCTCGCTCCGCATCGCGACGTGCCGGCCCCGGGCCAAGCTCCATCAACCACCCCAGCACAGGCAGAACGGGTGGCCGGCGGGGTCTGCATAGACCTGGAAGCCCTCAGCCGCCTCGAGGTCATCCGCCGGCTTCAACAGCCGCGCGCCCAGCGCCATGGCCTCCTCATGCGCGGCCTTGAGATCGTCGACCCACAAGTCGACATGGATCTGCTGCGGCGTCCCGTCGGGCCAGTCGGGAGGAACATGGTTCGGCGCGAGCTGAACGCCGAGCCGCCACTCGCCGTCCACCACCACGCTGTGCCAACCGTCATCGTCGTCTGCAACGACCGTCCCGCCCAGCAGTCCAGCCCAGAAGGAACTGACGGTGTTCAGGTCGGCTGCGTCGAGGACGATGATCGTTCGAGAGATCTTCATGAAGCCATTCTCAGGGGGATTTCTCGGCAGCACTACGGGGACGCGGAAGACGCTGAAGCCGACCTCGGGCAACGCACCAACGCGCTCGAAGAGGGCCAGAGCCTGGTCTCCCGAGAGCCGTACAGCAACCTTCTGCGGGTCGAGGACTCGAACGTGGAGGGCAGCGCCATCGTCATCGACGTTTCACCCGTCTCCGAGGGCTTCGCTCTTCAGCAGATGGCGGCCAACCGCGATTTCGGGTTCGCCCTCTGCCGGGAAGATGCCTAAGCCCGTTCCTTCGCCCGAGGGCTACCGCCCCGACCCCGCTCACGGGCGAAAGAAAGGAGGGCCCCCGCCGCGGCGGGGGCCCGAGATCTGGAAGCCGGCCTGTAAGCCGGATTCTGTACCGCCCTTGAGAGCGGCGGTGGCCATCCATCTGGGGCGAGCGTTGCCGCTCGCCTCGTGCGGCCTACCCGGAGGCTCCCCGAGGGGCGGGCGGGCCACCTGCCTCCTGCTTGGCCTTGCTCCGGACGGGGTTTGCCGAGCCGACCCGGTCACCCGGGGCGCTGGTGAGCTCTTACCTCACCGTTTCACCCTTACCCGGCCTGCGCCGGGCGGTCTGTTTTCTGTGGCACTTTCCGCGGGTCACCCCGCCTGGGACTTTCTCCAGCGTCCTGCCCTGTGGAGTCCGGACTTTCCTCGACGCGACTGGTCGCGCCGCGGCCACCCGGCCGGCTTCCGCTTTCCATTATGCCCCTCAGGCGCTGTGGGACGACCCTCGGAGCTCGGCAAGCACCTCCTCGGTGTGCTCACCGAGGGCCGGGGCCGGCGACAGCGGCCCCCCTGCACGCAACGGCCCCAGGACCACCTTGTAAGCGCCCTCGGGTGAAGCGACGTGGCTCACGATCCCGCGCCCCGCCACATAGGGAGTCATAAGGGCATCCAGGATCCCGCGCACGGGGGCGTGCGGGACGGCGGCGTCGGTGAGGAGCCGGTCGACCTCGTCGGTCGGCAGGCGCGTCAGCACTCCGACCAGCACCTCCTCGACTTCTTGCCTCCGGCGAAAACGGCCCTCGTTCGTCGCGAGTTCCTCATCGCGCTCGAGATCTTCGAGACCGAGCGCGGCGCACAGGCGGGGCCAGAACTTGTCGGACAACACCGCGATCACCATCCAGCCGTCCCGTGTCGGAAAGGCGCCGTACGGAAAGACGGAGTGATGACCCGAACCAACCTTGATGGGGTCTTGGCCGGTGACGAACGCAGTGCTCGCCATGTAAGAAAGAAGCGGAAGCGTCGCGTCGACCATGGGGATCTCGACGTGGCGGCCGCCCGCCCCCCGCTCGCGTGCAAACAGCGCAGCAACCGCGCCGAAGGCGGCCCACAAACCGGTGACGAGGTCGCTCACCGCGACCCCTGCGCGCACCGGAGGCCGACCCGGCTCCCCGGTGACGGCCATGATCCCGGTCTCGGCTTGGATGGTGACGTCGAAGGCCCCCTCCCCCGCTCTCTCGCTCGAGCCGGCGTAGCCGGTGACGGTGACAACGACCAGAGTGGGGTGGGCCTCGAGGAGGCGATCCGGTTCGAGTCCGACAGCAGCGGCGCTCGACGGCCTGAAGTTGTGAAGGACGACGTCTGCAGTTGCGATGAGGGAGTGGAGCGCCTCCCGGCCAGAGGCCTCGCGCAGATCGAGAAGGACGCCCCGCTTTCCCGTGTTCAACGACGAGAAATAGACCGAACGCCCGTCGATGTGCGGACCGATGGCGCGGGCCGGGTCTCCGCCCGGCCCCTCCACCTTTATGACGTCGGCCCCCATCTCGGCCATCACCTGCCCGGCGTAGGGCGCGGCCAGCACGCGCGATAGATCGATGACGCGCACGCCGTCGAGGAGGCCGCTCATGTCGTGCTCGTGTCGACCCCCGTCGCCGGCTGCACGTCGAGATGCATCCTGCGAGCGGCGCGCTCCAGGGAGCCGAGCAAGGGCCGTCCCAGGCCGATGACCAGCGCAGCGTTGCCGACGGCACCGAATGCGTCCCACCCCAGCGACGTGAGCAGGTAGAACTTGGCGTAGCGGGCGAGGTTGGCCGCGGCCCCCAGCTCGGGCGCCCAACCGACTGCCGAGCTTCCTGCTCGGAAGGGCCAGAACCACAGGTTCATGACTGCTCCGAACAAAAAAGCGACGACGAAGCCGAAGCTCGGAAGGGTCTAAGAGACGGACGGAATCCGCGGCTCTTGATCCTTTGCCTCGAAGGAATCGAGCCCCACATCGGGAAGGTGCTCTGGCTTGCCCGCTCGGTCAGAGCGGGCCTACAGTTGCGGGACAGCGCCGGACTTTGACCGGACTTCCCCTCGTCGATGCACGGGTATTCGGTTGTCAACGCCGCCGACTCTACCTCGGGACGCTCGAGCGATAGCCGCAGCGAGATCGATTTTTCGCCGACCGTCACGGCCGAAGGTAACCATCGCTCAGGAACAGCTTCAACCGGCCCCCGTGCCCGAGCCTGAAGGCGACCCAGAACCAAGCCAGGATCGCGAGCCCCACCAGCTCCCCACCCCAGGTGCCGAGGTGGTCGAGCGGGTGGACCAAGAGGTCCCATGAATACGGCTCTCGAGGAACGCCGGCGAACTCAGTGCCGAACGCGGGCCACAGAAACGTCACCGGGGCCCGCCACATGCCGTCCCCGACCAGGTGCAGCAGCCACCCGACACCGATGCCGAACCACGACTGCCTGCGCTCGCCCCTGAAGCCAATCAGGATCACTACGGTCACGGTGATCACCGCCAGGATCGAGTGCGCGATCCAGCGTCCTGATCGACCCTCGAAAAAGAACAAACCCAAGACACCGTCGATGACGTCTGGGAGCACCGAGCCGATGAGGATGAAGCGGTAATCGATGCGACGGCGTCCGAGGGTTGCATAAACGATCAGAGCCGCGGTGCCCAGGTGCCACAGGATCATGGTTCAGCGCAAGAAAGTGTCTTGCCCGGGAGCGGTGCGCGGCTCGCGTGCACTCCCCTGCCCCCATTCGGGCCCCAGCTCAGCGTCGAGCGCGGCCGCGTCCATGCCCTGGTTCGCAAGCCTGTCCGCATCGGCATTGTGCTCTCGGCGCACGTGCGCGATCTCGAAGCTGTCGAAGCGCTCGAGGAGCCGCCGGGCCTCCACCGCGAGGGCGCGCAATCGGTCGTTCTTGATCTTCCAGGCCCCCGTGACCTGGGAGACGACGAGCTCTGAATCCAAACGAACGCCCAACTCCGTAATTCCCTTCTCGAGCGCCAGCCGCAAGCCCTCGATGAGCGCGGTGTACTCGGCGACGTTGTTGGTGGATTCGCCGATGCCGCGGGCCATCTCGCCGATGACGTCACCGGCTTGTGTGCGCAGCACGACTCCTATGCCGGCGGGACCCGGGTTGCCGCGCGCTCCACCATCGGTATGAAGGACACCCTTCACTTGTCGACCGGCCGGCGAGATCTCACCTGTTTAGCGCGCCCACTATCAGACGACGAGGATGCGTCTGCAGTTGTCGCAGCGTTGCACGCCACCGGCGGCCCTCAGGCGTTCGACTTCCTTGGCCGCAAGCTGGGTGTGGCACCCCTGGCATGCTCCGCCGACCAAGGCGGCGGCCCCGACTCCACCCTTGGCGTCCCGCACTTGCTCGTAGAGGCGCACGAGATCCTCGGGAAGCTCGGCCGAGATGCCTTGTCGGGCCTCTTGGTGCGACCCCAGCTGCGCATCGATATCGGAAATGAGCGCGTCGACCGTGGCGCTCAACTGCTCGGCTTGCGAGGCGGCCCCCTCACGCTCTGAAGCCAGGCGCTGCATCGTCTCTACTGCGTCGTCACGCTGAACCATGACCTCCAGCAGCGAATCTTCAGCGGTCGAGCGCTTGCGTTTGAGCATCTCGACCTCCGCCTGCAGTGCCCCGAGCTCTCTCGGGTTGGCCACCGCTCCAGAGAACAATCTCTTCTCTTCCTTGCCGGTCTTGGCCTCGACGAGACTTATCTCACCCTCGATGCGCGCTTGCTCTCGGGCAATCTCATCGGCTTGCTTGGTGGCGATGTCGAGATCCGATTCGAGCTCGTCGAGGAGGTCCTTCACTTCGGCCAGGCGCTGTGCCTCGGGCAAAGAGGCTCTGCGCAGTTGCAGCCGGCTGATCGCGCTGTCCTCTGCCTGCAGATCGAGAAGACGTGTCAGCACGGCCCTGTCGACGTCCTTCAGCATCCGTTCAACAGGCTACTAAGGGGAGCGCGAGCCGCATGAGCATTAACCATACCAACCATGCCGATCGCAAACTGCTCGATGAGCTCCTCAACCAAATGCCGCTGCCGGGCTCAACCAAGCGAGGGCGACGACCGAGGGATACAGGTGAGGCGATCGATTGATCACTAAGCTCTTGGGGCGGAAGGTGTCAACTAGGAGGATGAAGGAAGTGAACGAGCCCTATCAAAGGCTCCCCCATCATCCCGACTTCCGTCCGAGCGACTTCGGCATCGGCGCCCTCTTCGACAGTGTCCGAGACGGCGTCGTCATCGGTGACGCCGCCACCGAACGCATCGTGTTGTGGAACTCCGCGGCGGAAGCCATCTTTGGTTACTCCGCCGATGAAGCCCTGAGCATGCCGCTGCATGCTCTGGTGCCCGACGAGTTCCAAGCTCAGCACAGAAGGGGCCTGGTTCACTACTACGAGACCGGAAAAGGGCTGCTGATCGACTCGCATGCGGTATTGAACCTGCCCGGTGTTCGAAAGGACGGCAAGCACATCCACCTCGAGTTCACTCTGACCCCTGTGACCCAGGCCCCGGAGCCGTCCCGCTACGTGGTAGCCATCCTGCGCGACGTAACCGTCCGCAAAGAGATGGAAGAAGAGCTCAGTCGCCACCGGGAGCACCTCGAAGAGGGCCTCAAGAAGGAACGTGCGGTCTCTCAACGCCTCACAGAGCTCGATCGGCTCCGCAACGACTTCGTGGCCATGGTGGTCCACGACCTGCGCAATCCGCTCGCTGCGATACGCGGCCTGACCAAGACCCTGCAGAGGCGTTGGGAACAACTCAGCGAAGAGGACAGGACGTCGCTCCTCGAGAGCATGTCCTCGAGCGCGAGCAATCTCACAGAGCTGATGGACGAGGTCTTTCTCGTCGCTCGAATCGAGTCGGGCGAGTTCAGCTACGACATTCGACCGTTTGACCTTGCTGAGCTCGTGAAACAGGCCGTCGAGGAGCAGAAGGGTGCTCACGAAGCCGTCCCCTTTGTCACGGACGTGCCGGCACCATTGCCTACGGCACTCGGGGACGAGAAACGCCAGAGGCAGATCCTCCACAACCTGCTGTCGAACGCAGTCAAGTTCTCTTCACCGGGGTCGCCGGTCGAGGTGACGATCGAGATAGGCGAGGGGGAACTGCGTCTTTCCGTTGCGGACCACGGCCCGGGCATCCCCCCGGAGGCCCACGACAAGCTGTTCAAGAAGTTCTCGAGGCTCGAGCAACCTCCCGGGAAACAGGTGCACGGCACCGGCCTCGGCCTCTTCATCTGCAAGCAGATGATCGAGGCTCAGGGAGGACAGATCGAGGTCGACAGCTCGCCGGGTAGGGGGGCGAGGTTCACTTACACCGTGCCGCTCGCACCACAGCCTTCGACCTAGGGCATCGCAAGCGGATTGGTGTCCGCCACTCACAACCCAGAGGCATAACCCTAAGCATCTGGGACACTAGCCCCGACAGAAGAAACCGTTCCTAGGGGCGGGGTGGTATTGGGAACGAGAGCAAAAGCGGGCTCGGGACAACAAGAGGACGAGGCGAGACTCCTCCTCGAGGTTGGGCGCGGCGACGTGGATGCATTGAGGAAGCTCTACAGGGCATTTGAGAAGCCCCTCTACAACCTCGGAGTGAGATGGCTGAGCGACGCAGCACTGGCGGAAGAACTGGTTCAAGAGGTCACCTTGCGCGTGTGGCGTCGAGCCAGCGTCTACGACCCTGCCCGCGGAGCTGCCAGCTCATGGATCTTCGGGATCGCGCGGAACGTGGCATCAGACCTCGCGCGCGCCAGGGGCCGGGCCCCCGTGCCCAGCGCAGACCTTGCCCAACAGGGCTCGGAGCCATGGAACGAGGAAGCGGCCTGGCGCCAATGGGAGATTGCCAAGGCGGTGCAGTCGCTTCCGCCCGAGCGACAGCAGGTGCTTCGGCTTGCCTACGTCCATCGGTTTACCCAGGTCGAGATTGCCCGCGCTCTAGGAATACCGCTCGGTACCGTCAAGACGCGCATCTACCAGGGGCTGCGGCAACTTCGAGACATCTTGATAGAGATGGAGATCGTTGAGGAGGGCCGTCGGTGAACTGTGACGACCTCACACTCGAGCTAGCAGGTATAGCAACCGGGGACGCGACGCACGAGGAGCAAGAGGCGGCAGAAGGACACCTCAGGACCTGCTCCGGCTGCCGGAGGACGCTTCAAGAGGTGCGGCACACCATCGACCTCACGCGCCTAGCGCCACTCGAAGAGGACGTCCCCGAGCACCTCGAGCGAGATGTGTTCCGTTTCGTCGAGCTACAACCGGTAGCCGCGCTCGTCGAGGCGGCGCCTCTCGAGCATGACCCACCGCTGCTCCTCGAGCGCGACGCCATGGAGCGATCCGGCGCGCTTACGGCCCCCCGCAAGCTGCGCGGCTGGCACAGAGTCGCTCCGGTGCTGGCGCCCGGCCTTGCCGCTTCCTTGCTGATCCTGGGTTTTCTGGGAGTCAACTGGTACTCGGACGCGAGCGACGCTCGGGAGCGCCTGAACCGGGTGAACGATCGATTCGGACCGTGGGGCGACATGGTCGGCCGCTTCGAGCTCGCGCCGCTCACCCAATCGACAGCGTCCTGGCCCCCGGTTCAGGGACAGCTAATGCGCCTTCCCCGGGATCACTTCGGGCTCGTCTTGCATCTCGAGGACTATCCCCCGACGCCGCATGGCTACGTGTGCCAGCTGTGGCTGGTCGGAGAGGACGGAGCGCGAACACCCCTCGGGGCTTTCGCCGTGAACGGCGGCCGCGAGACCCGCACTTTGCCCCTCGAGGTTCCCGTCGATCCCCGCGACTTCCCACGGATCGAAGTGACGCTAGAACCCGTGCACGACGACGAAGCGATGCGCGGGCCGATGATCATGGAAGCGACGCTCGACTTCTAGGGGAAGCCGCGTCGGCCCCGACCGAGCGACCCACAAGGGGTCTCTCTGCTCTCCGGGTCTCACACTCGCCTGCGGCGGACGATCACCCTGCTGCGATTCCTTCTCGCCCTGGCTCCCGGGTAGTCCGACGACTCAGACGTGCTTTCGGGGGCGGATCCACGTGAACGAGGACGCTGCTCGCGACGCTTCCTTGCCTCTTGCAGTACCCGTGCTAGCGCGGGAACGTAAATGAGCACGCTCCTCACCTCTCTTCCTGTGGGGGCCTTACCCCACTCGATTCAACGCACACTCGCCTCGCGCGCTTGCAGTCGGTGAACCAGCGCTTCACCAATCGGATCTGCGAGACGGGCCAGAATGGGACCCACGATGGCGAGGACGAAGACGTAGCTAACCGCGAGTGCTTCGAAGTTGGCCGCGACGCCTGCTGCAGCGGCCAACCCGGCGATCGCGATCGAGAATTCGCCGCGTGCGGTCAACAGCGCCGCCGCACGAGCCCGGCCGCGAACTCCGACGCCTGCGCGCTGAGCACCAATCCAACCCGTCGCTACCTTCGTCAGCAGGGTGATGACCGCGAGGAAACTCGCCGGGGCGAGAACCGGAGGGATCGAGGCCGGGTCGACAGACAAGCCGACGAAGGCGAAGAACATCGCAGCGAACAGATCCCGCATTGGGCTCAATAGACCGTGCGCGGCCTCGGCGGCGGGTCCCGACAGCACGATCCCCACGAGCAGAGCAGCGACCGCCGCAGATATCCCGAAGACCTCGGCGGCGCCAGCGACAAGGATGGTCATCCCAAGGATCGTAAGCAGCAACGATTCGTCAGACCGGCTGAAGACCAGTCGGCTGATCCCTACCTCGAGCCGCGTGGCGGCGGCCAGAACGCCGACGACGACGGCGACACCAATGGCGGCGGGGGCAAGGCTCGCAACATCACCCTCGCCTGCGAGGAGCGCCCCGACGACCGGCAGGTAGACCGCCATCACCAAGTCCTCGATCACAAGGGTCGACAGCACGATGGGGGTCTCGCGGTTACCGGTCCAGCCCTGGTCCGATAGGACCTTGGCGATGATTCCGGAGGAGGAGACGAAAGTGACGCCCCCCAGGACGATCGCCAGCACGAAGCCCCACCCAAGCACAAGCCCTGCGAGGAAACCGGGCGTGAAGTTCAGCAACAGATCGAGCAGACCGACGGGCGCCTGCGCCCGCAGAGTCGTCGTTAGTTCAGCGGCGGTGTACTCGAGCCCCAGCATGAAAAGGAGCAGAATCAGACCGATTTCGGCTCCGACTTGAACGAACTCCTCCGCGGTAACCAGCGGAACTATCCCGCCCTTGCCAAAGGCCAACCCGGCGGTCAGATACAGCGGGATCGTGGGCATCCCGATGCGCGTGGCGAGGCGCGACAACACCGCCAATCCGACCAGGACGACGCCCAGCTCAACTAGGAGTTCAGGGTGTTCCACCTACCCGGCGCGCATCAGTTCGACTGCTTGCTCGACGCCGCGCGCGGTACCCACGACCACCAGATAGTCGCCAGGGTGAAGCGTCTCTTCTGGGCCCGGAGCAGGAACGGCGTCCTCACCCCGAACTATGGCGACGACGGAGACGCCGGTGCGCGTTCGTATCCGCGCGTCACCGATCGTCTGGCCCGCATAGACGGAGTCTGCACGCACGTGGAGCCAATCAATCACCAGGCCCTCTATTCGCTGTTGAAGGGCGGCGAGTTGTTGGGCGACGCGGGTCGCGCCCAGGAGCTCGGAAAGGGTGCGGGCGTCGTCAGGAGACAGACCCAAGACCCGCTTGAACTCGTCGGGGTCGTCGAGCCTCGAGACGTATATCTCTCGTAAGCCGGTCCTGTGTGAGATGACCCCGATGCGCCTGCCTTCGGTCGTCTCGAACTCGTAACGCACCCCGACCCCGGGGAGTTTGACTTCCTGAATCTCGCTCACTCACCCTCCTTTTTGCCGCGTCATGGAGGTCTTAGTCGGAGCGGGCTCTGCCGTAGAGGGGAAGGCCGTACCACAGCCCGAAAAAGAGTCCCGCGCCCGAAGAAGCCCTGCCGCCGCGGTCCGCACCCTGTTCCGCCCCGTGCCCTTCTTTCACCTGAGCGATGCCACCACCCTTCCCCCAGACATCCAATCCAATCTCGCTCTGCTTGCTCGTCTGAGGGTTGAGCCGACGCCTTCAGGGGAAGACATATTCTGGGAGTGGCCGTCACAAGTGGGGACGGCAAGAGCCCGTGGGAGGGCCGCCTTGGACGAGCGAAGCACCGTCAGCGAACGCAAAGTAGGGATCGTCATCGACCTCGAGCGACTCGAGGCCAGGACCAAAGACCTTTTTCTGCATCGCTTCGTGGAACGGGTGAAGGAGCAACGAGGAGAAGACGGGCGTTTCTTGTTGCTGCGAGCCGGCGACGAGCTCGCCATCAATGCTGCCAACGACGGCAGCTCCGAGTACCTGAGGTTGGTGGCGGTCAAGACTCGCTGAACCTCTCAGGCGGTGGTGGAGCCCGTCCTGCCCAGCTTGTATCCGGCCAGGTAAGCCCTCAGTCCCTTGCGTCCGTGTCTCATCATGACTGCATGGTTGGCCTTGAACGCAGGCCGCGCCAGGAGCGCAAGGCGCCTGAGCAGCGGCTTGGTGACGACCACCTCTTCATCGAAGATCAGGCGGCTCCCCGAGTGGGCCGAGTCGATGGTCCAGCGAGAGAAGCCGTCGAGGTCTCCCCTCAAGACCGCCTCGAGCACTCGTGCCTCTGGGTCCTTGCGTGATTGCAGGCTCATGAACACGAGGTCGTAGGGCAGCAGCGAACGGCACCTAACCTCACAAGAAACGTCGTCGATCTTCGTGACCGTCCTGACCTCGGGCCACCACCACGGGTAGTCGCCGATCTCCGCCAGGGCGGCATACACCTCGTCCGGCTCGGCTTGGAGGTCCCACACGCTTCTGAACTTGTAGAAGTTGAGGTCTTTCACCGGGCCATAGTGCTGGCGTCCGTCACTTTTGCCAAGCGCTTCGCTCAGCCGCCGGCGCTCTTCTCCCAGTCGGTCTCCGCGTCGGGATCCGGGTCGAGGGCGGAAGCGGTGGGTTCGTCCACGGAAACGTTGCCGGGACCCTCGGTGGAGCCGGGGTCCTCGCCCGCTTGCTCGACCGGCTCTTCGGTTCCCGGTTGCGGCAGGTCGGAGCCACCGCTCAGGTCGTCGACCCGGTCGTCCTGGGACTCTCTATCCATGGCTCCTCCTAGGTGTCTGGTTAGCCCGTGCTCATCAGTCTTCCAGATCGGCGCCGGGCACCTCGTCACGCGGTGACCGAAGGCGGGCTCTTCTGGTCGAACAGCTTGGGTAGCTTGCTCTTGGCGGACCAGGGCCCCCTCACCTTGAGCTTGCGGGTAAGCAACGCGACCCGCGGATCACTTCGATTCACCGCAATCTTGGACCACTCTCCCGAAGCGACCTCAAAGGTAAGGGCGGGGTCGCCGACCCGCCCCGGCTTCGCTTGGGTGTGGCCGTCCACGACCACGATGTGCCACGGTTCGGCATCAGTGAAGTCCCACTGGATGGGACCGCCGAGCGAGCGCGCCACCTCGAGGTCCATCGAGTAGGTCATGCCCTGAAAGAGGATCTCGAGCGCCTCGTCGGTGGGCTCGGGCTCGCGCCGGTCGTCACCGAGGATGCCAGAGCCGATAAGGACCCAGATGCGCCGCGCCCGCTCCTCGTAGGACTGGGTGCGGTCCTCCTTGCGTAACAGAGACACCTCCTCCGGCGCGATGCCGACCCGGGCGAGCTTCATCTCCAGCGATCGGAGACCGAAGGCGTAGATCTCCTCGAGCGTGAAGCCAAACGCCTCGGTGTAGTAGCGATCCATGTTGGGAGGGATGAAGACCCCCGTCGACCAAGGAATGATGCGGTCCCACAACTCGATAGCCGCACAACGACACTCGGCGGACGAACGGACGAGCTCTCCGAGGAACTTGATTCCGAAGGCCACGTGACGTGATTCGTCGCGCGAGACGTTGTCTATTCCGACGCGAAAGCCCGGGAGGAGGCCGCGCTCCTTTAGGTAGCGCTGAATGAAGTGCTGGCCCGCGATGGCAAGCATCCCCTCGATGACTACGTGATACAGGGCAACCACCTGCGTCAGCAAGGCGCGGTCCTTTGGCTTCTTGCGAAGCGCCTCGCTCAGCCGATCCAGCTCGCCGAATACCTGGCGAAACCCCCACGTGAGGTAGCCGTCGACCGCGCCCAACGTCGAGGCAGTGTCTCGTCCGAGTCCGGCGACCTCTCGCATGAAACGGTCGAAAAACACGTGGTGACGAGCTTCGTCCACGATCTGAGTCGTGAGAAAGATGCTCTGGGGGTGTCCTGGGGCCGCATCCAGGACGGGGGTCAGGGTTCGCGCTACCGCTTCTTCGCCGACGAGGAACAACGCGTAGTTCCACAACAGCGCCTCTCTCTGGCGCTCGTCGAAGGCCTCTGACCAATCTCTTGCGTCTTGCGAGAAGTCGATGACCGTGGCGCTCCAGTTGCCGGTCTCCCACAACCGATAGAGGCGCTCGTAGGAGATGACTTCCTTGGGCTCACCCACCTCGTCCAACACCGCACGACCTTTCTCTCGGCTCGAGACAGATAACGTAGCGTGTCGGGGGTGCTCAAACGCATCGCCCTGATCCTGCTGGGCCTGGTCATCGTTGGCGCCGTCGTCATCGGAGCCGAGATCTTCCTGGCCCTTCGGCGCGACTACTTACCGACCAGCCCAGTGCTGGACGTAGGTGGCGATTTCGGGTCGGGGGCCAGGCCCCTTAGGTTCGTGGTCCTGGGTGACTCGACCGCAGCCGGAGTCGGCGCAGGCTCGGCCGCCAAGGCTTACCCCACTCTGCTGGCGCGGCGACTCGCCGCCGATGGGCGCAGGGTGCGGTTGATCGACCTCGGAGTCTCGGGGGCCCGGGTGGCCGACGTGTTGAGCGACCAGGTGCCAAAGGCGCTTGAGGCTCGGCCCGACCTCGTCTTCGTTGGGATGGGCGCTAACGACGTCACGCACGCGACTTCCCTCGATGCCATCAGAGAGGACTCCGACGCGATCCTGAGCCGGCTCGAGACCACCGGCGCCACCGTGGTGGTCGCCGGACCGCCGGACATGAGGGCGCCTGCCTTTCTCGAGCCCCTCCGATCCATCGCGGGGTGGAGAGGGCGCGTCGTCGCCGCGGCGATCGAGGGGGTTGCCGAAGAGCGAGGGGTCACGACGGTGGAGCTGGCCCGGGTGACCGGCCCCCTGTTCGCGAAGGACCCGGATCGCTACCACAGCACCGACGACTTCCACCCGAGTGCCGACGGCTACGCCCTGTGGGCGGACGCGATCTACCCGGTGCTCGAGGAGGCCTTGGCAACTAGATAAGTCGGGGCTGGCTCTTGACAGCTCAGTCCCACAGCCTTAGCGTTTCCTAACGATGTTAGACACTCCGAACTTGGATAGGCGAGCCGAACGCTATAAGGCAACGGTGGCGGAGATCATCCAGGCAGCGTGGGAGCTGGCGCGTGCCGGGGGCCTCGCCGGGCTATCCCTCCGGGAGCTGGCGAGCAAGGTGGGCATGCGAGCGCCCTCGCTCTACTCCTATTTCGACTCGAAGAATGCGATCTACGACGCGATGTACGCACAGGGGGCGAGGGAGTTCCTGGAGCGAGAGACCCGTCTCCCCTTCACCGGCGATCCCCTGGAGGACCTCAAGACCATCACGCACTTCTTCTTCGACTTCTCCACCGAGGACCCGGTCCGTTACCAGCTTCTCTTCCAGCGCAGCATCCCGGGCTTCCAACCGTCCCCCGAGTCCTTTGCCATCTCCATAAAGGGCCTCGAGGTGCTGCGCGAGCGGTTGACCGCCATGGGCTTTAACGAACCCGACATGCTCGACCTGGTGACCGCGGTCGGCACCGGTCTCACCAGCCAGCAGATTTCCAACGATCCTGGTGGCGATCGCTGGGCTCGGCTGGTCGACGAATCAGTGGACATGCTGATCAACCATCTGAATCGAATGAAAAGGAGGAGCGAAAGGTGACGATGACTTCCACTTCGGTCGAGCAGATAGCCCCGATCAACCGGGAGGAGGCGTCGGTGCTCGCCGCCACCGAGAACCAGCGCGCCGTGGACCTCGTGCGATCGCTGGGACCCGAGGACTGGCCGAAGCCGACCGACTGCCCGGCATGGGACGTGCGGGCGATGACCTCGCACGTGCTCGGCGGTATGGAGGCATTCGCGTCGCTGCCCCAGTTCATCCACCAGATGAGAGCCGGCAAGAAGGCTGCCGGCGACGGTCCTTTCATCGACGGCATGACCGCAGTGCAGGTGCGCGAGCGCGCCCACCTCGGAACGGACCAACTGATCGACCGCCTCGTCGAGGTGGCTCCCAGATCCGCCCGGGCCCGAGCACGCGTTCCCAGTGCGCTCCGCAGGACGACCATGAAGGAGGAGGTGGCCGGCGTCACCGAGACGTGGCGGTTGGGCTACCTGCTCGACGTGATCCTCACCCGCGACGTCTGGATGCATCGCGTTGACATCACCAGAGCCACCGGCCGCGAGCTGGTGCTCACCCCCGGCCACGACGGCCGCATCGTCGCGGACGTCGTCGCGGAGTGGGCGCGCCGCCACGGCCAGCCGTTCACGCTCACCTTAGAGGGGCCCGCGGGCGGAACCTTCACTAAGAAGGGCGGAGGCGAGCAGATCACCATCGACGCCGTCGAGTTCTGCCGCATCCTCTCCGGGCGTGGGGCAGGGAGCGGCCTGCTGGCGCAGGAGGTCCCCTTTTAGAGACAGATTAGGTAAGCCTGCGTACTGACTGACTTGGCTCCCCTGGGCTGAAACCGGCAACGCCCAGACCTAAACTCGCCTCCGTGGCCGAGAAGGTGCAGGACAAGTGGGCGAGGTGGGTTCTTGAGCGAGGTCACGCCGGGGATCCGATGCAGGAGGAGGCCAAGCTTGAGTTCCTGCGTCCGGTGCGTGCCCGAGTTCTAGACAATGCCCATCTGACTCCGGGAGAGCTCCTGCTCGACGTGGGTGCAGGTGACGGTCTCATCGCCTTCGGTGCACTCGACCTTCTTGGCCCGAGTGGCAACGTGATCTTCAGCGACATCTCACAGGATCTCCTCGACTACGGTCAGAGTCTGGCTGAGGAACTCGGCATCAGGGACAGGTGCAGCTTCGTGCGCACGTCGGCCGATGACCTCGCAGCCATAGATGACTCGTCTGTCGACGCAGTCACCACCCGCTCGGTCCTGATCTACCTTTCCTTCCCCCGAAAGCAGGACGCCTTCCATGCCTTTCACCGTGTGCTCAAGCCAGGTGGGCGGTTCTCGGTGTACGAGCCGATCAACCGCTTTGGGCACCCTGAACCCGACAACATCTTCTTGGGCTTTGATGTCGCACCCGTGATGGAGCTCGCACGGAAGGTCAAGGAGATCTACAGGAAAGACGACGACAAACCCGACGCCACCCTGGTGGACTTTGACGATCGCGATCTGCTGGAGTTTGCTGAGAACGCCGGGTTCTCCAGCATCCACCTTCAGTACGAGGCCGAGATTTCGCCCGGCACCTGGTTCACGAGCTGGGACGCCTTTCTGGATACCTCCGGCAATCCACTGATCCCGACGCAACGGGAAGCCATTCAGAGAGCTCTAACGCCCCAGGAAGCCGAGCGGTTCGAGGCACACCTGCGCCCACTCGTTGAGCGAGGAGAGGCGACCAACCGACTTGCCTCCGCGTACCTGTTCGGCCGGAAGGGATAAGCCGAGTCCCTTAGCTGCCTTCCTTAGATTCGTCAGATGGTTTCTTCACCACGGAGCCTGCGCTGCCTCTCCTCTGCCCTGCGCTGGGCGTCCCTCGCGGCCATGGCGTCGGCCTCCGCCACGGTGGGAGCCGTGCCGCCAAGGTGGGCGGGCAGCCACCACCGGTCGGCGTCGCTTCTGGGGGCCTGCGGATAGTCGCCCTGCGCGCGATCGACCAGCTCAGAGATAGTGAACATCAATCGTTTGGTGACGTCGACCGGATCTTCATCGCGGTCGTACTCGATAGGAGCCCCGATGTCGACCGAGATGGCGATGTCCCGCTCGAGGTTCTTCGGCCTGTCTTTGGTGAGGATCCTTTGGCTTCCCCATACCGCACCGGGCACGAGGGGGGCGCCGGCCAGCATCGCCATACGAGCGGCCCCGGACTTCCCTTCTCGAGGCACGAACGAGCGGCTGATGGTCGACTCGGGAAACATACCGACGACCTCACCCCGTTCGAGGGCGGCGACCGCAGCGGCGACGGCCGTGCTGGCTTGTCCGAAGCGATCGACGGAGATGTGCTTCATGCCTCTCATCAAGGGTCCGGCAACCGGATGCTCGAAGACCTCCCTCTTGGCGAGGAAGCGGACCAGGCGCCCTCGCGGCCTTACTGCGGCACCGACGAAAATGAAGTCTAAGTAGCCAACGTGGTTGGTTGCTATGACGGCTGGACCGGTTTCGGGCACGTGCTTGTATCCCGTTGCAGTCACTTTGTATTTCATGGCCTTCATCAAGCCGAGTGCAAGGCCAACGACAGGCCGATACACGAGCTCCATGCGCAGGATGATAGTGGCGGATCAGGCCCAGAGCTCGCTCAGTCTCTCGACCATCGACTGCACCGTGGAAGGTGATCCCACTCCAACGACATCGTCGTCTTCTACAGCAACAGTGCGCTGCTCGAAAAGACCGGCGATCGGCTGCGGCAAAAAGCGCGTCAACTGCGCGTAACCGTGAGTGTCGTCCAGTCCCATCCTGCGGTGGTAGAAGCGCTGACACCAGTAGACGTGGAGCCCGTCCCTGGCCCGGGTAAGCGCGACGTAGAACAGGCGTCGCTCTTCTTCGAGACCCTCCTCATCACCCGTCGCCATGTCGGAAGGGATCATTCCGTCCGACGCGTGTATGACGTGGACCACGTCCCACTCGCACCCCTTCGCGGAGTGGATCGTGCTGAGTACCAGGTAGTCGTCGTCCTTGAGTGGAGGGCCGGCAAGGTCGCTGGTCGAGACCGGTGGGTCAAGGGCGAGGTCGGATATGAACCGGCTTCTCCACGAGTAGCCGGCAGCAATCCGTTCGAGCTGAACGAGATCCGTTATGCGGCTCGAGAGGTTGTCATAGACCCGCTCGAAGACCGGCTCGCACCAGCGGCGCAATCGTTCGACCTGAACCGCAGGCGCCGACGCCAGCGAGGCGTCAAGGCAATCGAGCAGGGCCTCCGCCAACTCAATAAACCCGGCTCGCGCGGGCGCAGGCATGTCCGGCGGATCGACAACCAGATCATGCAGTAAGGACCGCTCCCCCGCTGCACTAGTCCGGACGTCGACATCCCGCATGAGGCGCGCGGCAGTCACAGGTCCGATCCCCTCTATTAACTGCAGAACCCTGAACCAGGCGAGCTCGTCTCTCGGGTTGTCGAGGATGCGCAGCAGCGCGACCACGTCCTTCACGTGCGCTGCGTCGACGAACCGTAGTCCGCCGAACTTCACGAAGGGAACGTTTCGACGAGCGAGCTCGATCTCCAGGTGAGCGCTGTGGTGACCAGTCCGGAACAGGACTGCTTGCTTGTTGAGAGCTATCCCGCGCTCGCGGTCCTCGAGCACTTGGACGCACAGAGCCTCCGACTGCTGGGACTCGTCGACGCAGGTACGCAGCACCGGCCGTGCACTGGAAGACCTGCGAGACCACAGGCGCTTGTCGTGACGGCGCGCGGCTCCGGCGATTACCGCATTGGATACGTCGAGGATCGGCTGGGTCGAGCGGTAGTTCTGCTCTAAGAGCACCACCGCGCAGGCTGGGAAGTCGGCAGGGAACTGCAGGATGTTGTGAACACTTGCACTCCGGAACGAATAGATCGCCTGAGCGTCGTCGCCCACAACCGTGATGTTGGAAGACCGTTGTCCCATGCCCCGCAAGATGTCGGCCTGCATCCCGTTCGTGTCCTGGTACTCGTCCACGAGAATGTGATCGAAGGACTCGGTGATCTTGGCTCCTGCCGGCGTCTCGAGCAGGGCCGCCCAGAACAACAGCAGGTCCTCGAAGTCGACGAGATTGTGCTCTCGCTTACGGACGCCGTATGCCTCGAAGACCATGCGGATGCCGTCAACCTCGTCGAGGCACCAGGGGAAGTGACGACCAAGAACATCGGTGAGCTTGGTCGACCCGTTGACGGTGCGCGAGTAGACGGATGCGAGGGTGTCCTTCTTAGGAAAGCGGCGACCCTGCGCGCCCAGCTCCAGATCGCTTCTGATCAGATTCATGAGGTCTGCCGAGTCGGCCTGATCGATCACCGAGAACGAGGGCGACAAGCCGATGGCCGAGCCGTGAGTGCGGAGCAGCCGGTGGGCGACAGAGTGAAAGGTGCCGCCCATCACCCGTCCGGCGTGGCCGTCCGCGGTCAGGCGAGCCGCCCTTGCAAGCATCTCCTGCGCAGCGCGGCGAGTGAAGGTCAGCAACAAAATTCGACTCGGGTCCACGCCCTTCTCGATGAGGTGCGCCACCCGGCACGCAAGGGTCTTGGTCTTTCCGCTTCCGGCCCCCGCCACGACAAGAAGAGGACCGTCACCGTGCTCGACCGCCGCCCGTTGCCCGTCGTTGAGCTCGCTCCTCCAGCCCGAGCCCTGCCCTATGTCGAACATATGTTCGACTATAGTCTGAGATCCCTATAGATCAAGCTTTTCGAGCGCCGCGAGGTACGCCTCCGAGTAGCTCGGGAACTGGGCAACGGTGTCGAGCAGGGTCGCAATCGGGATCCGTGCGCGGATTGCGAGCACTGCCTCGTGGATCCATTCCGACGCAAGTGGCGCCACCGCCCAAGCACCCACCAGGACGCCTCGTCCGCGATCGGCGATCAGGCCGAGTCGTCCGCCGGGATTCGTGGCGTAGGTCCAGGGGCGCGCGATCGCCTCAGCCAGATCAATGGAGCCCGTTGCGATGTCGAGCCCCTTGGCGCGGGCCTGCTCCTCGGTCACGCCGACCGCCGCGACCTCCGGGTCAGAGAACACCACGCGAGGGATCGAGCGGTAGTCGGCCGTGGCAGGGGTCCCCAGGATGTTGGCCGCGGCCACCCGTCCCTGGTACTTGGCGACGTGGGTGAAGAGCGCCACGCCGGTCACGTCCCCCACCGCCCACAGGCCCTTTGTGACGCTGCAACGGTCGTCCACCTGCAGCCCACGTGGCCGGCTCCACCGCAACCGACTCGAAGCCCATGTCCCCGGTCCTGGGCCTGCGCCCGGCGCCGATTATGACGACGTCGGTCGTGACGGTGTCCCCATTGTCGAGCGTCACTCGAGCCCGTCCGTCGACCGGCTCGGTCGCGCTCACGTGGGTCCCGACGCGCACGTCGATGCCGTCCCGCTCGAGCGAAGCGTGCACCAGCTCGGACGCCTCCCCATCCTCTCGGTTGAGAAGCCTTTCGGCGCCCTGCACCAGCGTGACCTCGGACCCGAAGCGGGCCAGGATCTGACTCATCTCGATGCCGACCGGCCCCCGCCCACGACTACGGCCCGGCCCGGGACCTCTTTGAGGAAGTGGCCTCCCGGTTGGTCCACACCTCAACCTCGCCGAGCCCGTCGATCGGCGGCATGACCGGATCCGACCCCGTCGCGACGACGACGTGATCTGCCTCCAGCCGGAGCCCGTCGACCTCCACGACACCCGGCCCCCTAGCCGCGCGCTGCCCTTGATGACCTCGGCCCCCTTGGCCTCGTACTCGCTCACCTGCTTGGAGTCATCGAGGTTCCGGATCATGAAGTCGCGATAGGCGGAGGCCTCCTTCCATACCAGCTCCGGGGTGTTCACTCCGGCGGCCTCCTTGCCTCCCAACGAGCCTCCGCCGGACGAATGAGGGTCTTTGACGGAATGCAGGCCCAGTAGCCGCACTCGCCTCCGATGAGCTCCCGCTCGATCACTGCGACCTTCATGCCGCCGTCGATCAGCCGGGTCGCGGCCACCTCTCCGCCGGGCCCCATTCCAATCACGATGGCGTCGAACCGATCAGACAACCTGGGCCTCCTCTGCTCTACGGGCAAGCATTGTGCCCTCGACGGTGTGCGCGGACCATGTGGACCGGCGCGCCGGCCGCTCCTTCTACAGCAAGATAGCCCCATGGTCATCGTTCTCGGTTTGGGCGCGGCGCTTGCATATGGAGCGGCTGACTTTCTCGGGGGCCTCATGACCAAGCGGACCAACGTCCTGGCCGTGGTCCTGCTCTCTCAGGTGGTGGGCTCTGTCCTCATGCTCGCGGCGGTGCCTCTGCTGCTCGACACCCCTTGGGACCGAGCCGCCACAGGAGCGGGCGCCGCCGCCGGAGTTGCCGGTGGGCTGGGGGTGACGCTTCTTTACCGAGGGCTTGCCCGGGGCCAGATGAGCGTGGTCGCCCCCGTGACCGCGGTCGTTGCCGCAAGCATTCCCGTGGTGGTTGGTATCGCAAGCGGGGAGCGCCCCACGTGGGTGGCCCTCATCGGTGTCGCCCTCGGCCTCGCCGCGGTGGCTCTGGTGTCCTTGGGACACGAGACGGCTCCGGTCCGTTCCGGTACGGAGGGGGCTCGACCGACGGGGCTGCTGGAAGCCGTCGGGGCGGGACTGTGCTTCGGGGGTTCTTCATCTTCCTGGGGCTTGCAGGCGATGACTCGGGGCTGTGGCCCTGGTCGGTGCCCGGGGCGGCTCCTTCGCCGTAATCGTTGCCGCGATCCTCGTGGTGCGTCCGCAACTCAGCCCGGCCCCCGGAACCATGGCGGGGATCGGAGGGGCCGGCGTCCTCGACGTTGCCGCCAACCTGCTCTACCTCCTCGCGACGCGGCGCGGGCTGTTGTCTCTCGTGGCGGTGCTCACCTCGCTCTATCCGGCAAGCACGGTGGTGCTGGCTCGGGTGGTGCTGCACGAGCGGCTGCACCGCCCCCAAGTCGCCGGCCTCGCCTGCGCGGGCCTCGCAGCCACGCTGATCGCCCTCGGCTGAACGAGCCGCTACCTCTCGGCAAGCGGATTGTTGCGGCTGGCCCGGAAGTAGATCCTGAAGGTGGTGCCCCGCTCGGGATCGAAGTGCACCGACACTCTGCCGTTTGCCTGTTCCACCAACCCGTACACGGTCGCCAGTCCCAGGCCGATCGCATCGGGGCCGGCTTTGGTGCGCCAGATGGGCTCGAAGATGTGTGCCCGAACCTGGTCGGTCGTTGCAAGGGCGGTGTCCGTCACCATGAGCGAGACGTAGTCGCCGGCGAGCACTCCCGCCGGCTCCCATATCTGTTCCTTTTCAATGGTGACATTCGTGGTCTCGATGATCAGTCGCCCGTCGCCCGCCATCGCGTCGCGTGCGTTCAGGGCAAGGATGAACAGGATGTGCTCGATCTGGCGAGGATCGACCCTCGTGCTCCAGAGGCCCGGCTGCTGTCGGAAGGTCAGTCTCAGGTTGTCGCCGAGCATGCGCCTGAGGAACTCCTCTGCCCCGAGCACCACCGGGTTGAGGTCGACCCATCTCGGGGCGGCAACCTCACGGCGCGAGACGCTCACCAACTGCTTGACCAACCTGGCCCCCCTCTCGCCCGCACGCCTTATCTCCTCGACGTCCCCCCGTCTCGGGTCGTCCTCAGGGAAGCTCTCCAGCAGGAAGGTCGCGTAGTTGATGATGACGACCAAGAGGTTGTTGAAGTCGTGTGCAATGCCGCCTGCGAGACGGCCCAGCGCTTCCATCCTCTCGGACTGATGGAGCTGGGCTTGGGCGGCCTTCTCCTCGGTGGCGGCCGGGTCCGTGGTCGTGATGTCCCCGTGGTCTTGATCGAGGGCCTGCCGCGTCTCCTGCCTCATCCCGGGCTCCTACAGACCCAGAGCGGGGAACCCGCGGTCGGTCTCTGGCTTCGCCGGTCGCTCGGGCTCGGATGGAGCCGCAGGAGGGACCAGACGGGCGTAGATCAGCAGCCTCTGTGCCGAGGAGAACTTGGGGTGACAGGTCACGAGGACGAGCTCACGCGCCTCGATGCCCGGCACGATGATCGAACGATCCCCGTCGTCGACGATCTGTTGCCGGGTCACCCGGTAGACGAAGTCACCCCAGGGGGCCCTGATCCTGATGTCGTCGCCGGAGCGTAGCTCGCCAAGGTCGAAGAACTCCGCTCCTGCCATGGTCCGGTGGGCACCGACGACGGTGCGCCCCACCTCTCCGGGCCACACCTGCTCGAACTCACTGCAGTAGGGAGTCGAGAAGTAGACGCCGCACGAGGGGTAGTGACCCGGCCCTCGTGCGAGCTGCGATGCCTCGACGCCTTGCACCACGGTTTCGTGCAGATCGATTGACGGAATGTCCATCTCGAAGACGACTTGCCCGGGCGATGGGTTGAAGCTCTCCGAGGGGCCTGTGGGAGTGGTGGAACGCAGTTGCTTGTTATCGGTTGCAACCCGGGCAGCCCGGCTCCGCAGGTTCTGGCGACGGCGACCATCTGAGGCTTCACTTGCCGCGGACTTGATGGAGACGGTACGGGCCAGCGTCGACTCCTTAGCCGTCTCCATGCCGGCCACAGTGCCCCGCCCGGCAAGTACCACGAAGAGGGCGGCGCAGAGGGCGACTACGGCCGCTCGGGGTGGAATAGGTCTGGCTTGTCTCTCCATAGTGGAGTTGTCGGAACCGGCGCCCCCGAGGTTGAGTGCTTTCTGGTGCATATCGGGTGGTTCCACCGCACATGAGAAGACAATGAGGACCCGGCCAGGCCCCCGAGCAAGCGGCGCTTTGGACCTAGGCGCTTGGGCGAAGGCGGTACCCGACACCCCTTACCGTCTCGATCGATGATCTTTCGAAGGGGCGATCGATCTTGTCCCGCAGGTACCTCACGTAGACATCCACCACGTTCGAGTCACCGTCGTAGGCGAAGTCCCACACGTGCTCGAGAATGGCGCGACGGCTGAGCACCTCGGAGGGCCGCTGCAGGAACAGCTCCAACAGAGCAAACTCCTTCGGAGTCAGGTCGACCACAACGCCGGCTCTGGTCACCAGGCGGCTCGCCGGATCGAGGGTGATGTCGTCCACCTCGATGACGGTGGGTCGCTCGACCGGCTTTCTCCTCGCCAAAGCACGCACGCGGGCATGAAACTCCTGCAGGGAGAAGGGCTTGGCAAGGTAGTCGTCCGCACCGGCGTCCAGACCGGTCACCCTGTCCTCGACCTCGCCCTTTGCGGTGAGCAGCAGGATCGGCATCCACCTTTCTCGCTGGCGCAGCCGCCGGCACACCGCGAAACCGTCGGGGGGCGGGATCATCACGTCCAGCACGACGATGGCATAGTCCGTCTCGACGGCCATCCAAAGCGCGTCTCTTCCCGAGCCCGCGACATCTACGGCGTGACCCTCTCGCTCCAGGCTTCGACGCAAGAGCGACGACACCCGGGGGTCGTCTTCAACTACGAGCACGCGCACGGTGATCAAGCACCTCCCTCACCTTGGCCGCGAGATCCGCCGGCCTGAACGGCTTGGCAAGAAAGTGGATGCTCTTTCCCGCCACACCGCCCGGCCCAAGGGCCTCCTCTGCGTAGCCCGACATGAACAGCACCGCCATGTCGGGGCGATCACCAATCAGCTTCTCCGCAAGAACGGACCCGCTCATCTCGGGCATTACGACGTCGGTGAGCAAGAGGTCGATAGGTTTCGAGTGCCCGTCGCTCAGGGCGACGGCCTCACCCCCACTCGCTGCTTCGAGAACCTCGTACCCGCGCTTACGCAAGATCCGCAACGCCACGGAGCGCACCATGTGATCGTCCTCGACCAGAAGGATCGTCTCCTCCGGCGCCTCGGCATCCGCGGGCGACGCCTTGGATTCCTCTTCATCGCCTCCGGACTTCTCTCTTACGAAGTAGACATAGAAGGTCGTTCCCCGGCCGAGCTCGCTCTCGACGTAGATGCGTCCGTTGCTCTGACTGACGATGCTGTAGACGGTTGCCAGACCCAGACCGGTTCCCTTTCCCGGCTCCCTTTCCTTGGTGGTGAAGAACGGCTCGAAGATGCGACGGCTGATCGCGCCGTCCATCCCGATGCCGGTATCCGTCACCTTCAGGAGCACGTACTCACCGGGAGCTAGCAGGTGCTTGCGTAGTCGCCCCGCTGTCCTCGTGTCGACCCTTGTCGTTTCGATCACCACGGTTCCGCCGTCGGGCATTGCGTCGCTCGCATTGATGGTCAAGTTCAGGAGCACCTGCTCGATCTGGCCCCTGTCCGCCTTCACCCTTCCGTCGTCGGCGCCCAGGCGGGTCACGAATTGGATGTCCTCACGGATCACCCTGCGAAGCATTGGCTGGATGGCACCGACGACCTCATCCAGGTCGAAGACTTGCGTCTCCCGCACTCGTCTACGGCTGAACTCCAGCAGCTGATCGACGAGGGCGGCCGCCATGTCGGCGGTGAGCTCGATCTCTTTGGCGGCGGTTCGCACGGTGTCGGTTAGCTCGTCGTCGAACATCAGCTCGCAGTTGCCGAGGATGGCAGTCAGAAGATTGTTCAAGTCGTGAGCGATGCCCCCCGCCAGCTGGCCCACCGCGTCCATCTTCTGAGACTGGCGAAGCTGGTCTTCCAGAACCGTCCTCTCGGTGACGTCCTGAAACGTCACAACGGTGCCGGAGACGACTCCATCCTCTTCGATCGGTGTGCTCGTGTAAGAGACCGGGAAGCACGTCCCGTCTTTTCTCCAGAACACCTCCTCGGCCCCCGAATGCAGCGTCCCCTCTTGCATCGATAGAAAGATCGGACACTGCTCTATCGGATAGGGGGTCCCGTCGGGTCTCGAGTGATGCGCGAGGTCGTGGTGCCGTGCACCCAAGACCTCGTCCGTCGACCACCCCAGCATCCGTGCGCCGGCCGGGTTTATGAATGTGGCCCGCCCCTGTTGGTCGAGGCCGAAGATGCCTTCACCCGCAGCCTTCAGGATCAGCTCGCTCTCTCGAGTAAGGAGGCCGAGGGACTCTTCCCCGAGCTTGCGCTCGGTGACATCGACCATCCCGCCGCGCAGAGTCGTTGCCGTCTCGCTGTCGACTCTGACGATGCCCCTCAGCCACACCAGGTCGCCGCCCGCGCTCAGAACACTGAACTCGAATCGTTCGTTGTCACCATCGTTTAGCGTTTGGGCCCAGACATCGGGGGCCCATCCCTCACCGTCCGGATGGAGGATGGTGCTCAAGAAGTCAGGCTCCTCCAGCCACCGCCGAACGGGATACCCGAGCGTCTTCTCCGCCACCCCGCCTACATAGGTGAAGTGCCGGGACGCAGGATCAAACTCCCACACGATGGCCCCGAGGCCCTCGACCAGATCGCGGAAACGACGATCCTCCGTCACCGCAGGCTTGTCACCCATCCAAACGATCTCCCTGCCGTCCCTTGGCCCATGCGCGCCCCGCTTCACCAGAGATGGCGCGGCCTTCTTGGTTCTTTCGGCTGCAAAAGGGGGGTGACTGAGGGTGCCGTCGAGAAAAGATTTATTCAGCAAGCGGGAGTGCGGACCCGGACGAGAGCCCTACCCGGCGACGTGATGGCCGGAGGCCGAGCCGGCTACGGGGAATCGGGAAGCGCTTATTCGGAAATAGGTAGACGTTTGCTGGTGGCCGACGTATGGTTTTCCATTCTTCGCCAACCGACCATTTAGAAAACCCATGACGACGCGATCGACCTTAGTAGCCGCAGCAGCGCTCCTTCTGGTTGCCTCAACAGGCCCCGGAGCGCTTGCCCAAGAGCCCGAGCCCGGCTGTGGGCCCTTCGACCACGTCCAAACCTACGAGCCGGACAGGGGTTTCTATCGCGCGCCTGCCTGGTACTACGGAGGCGAGGTGACGATCCGCTACGAGGGCACGAGCTGTCGATCGGTGTCTGCCGTGGGGCAGGCCGTGACCGAGGTCGAGGGGACGGCCACCGTCTTTACCGGCAGGGACGCCTCAGGAGAGGCGATCGATGTGAGGCCCTTCTCCAGCTCAGAGGTGGCCGCCGCGCCGCCTTCTGAGGCATCGGGGTGGTGGAGCTGTGGTGGCCCCTCGCTGCGCTACCGCTGGACCATGTCAGAGGTCTATGAGTTCAGTGCCTCCGGGGGCGGCGGTCACTGGACCTTTCGGCAGACGGCCTTCACGCCCGACGCAAGGAGCTCGGGCTCGAGCTTCGATGCCTGTCGCATTCGCTGAGCCGACCTAATTGAGACGGGCGCGCAGGCCCCGCGCAGCCGCAACGACAGCTTCTGAGTCACCCACATCGGTCTCGGCGCGCCGCTCCATCTCGGTGGCGGCCCTGCCAAAGTCCCCCTGGAGGGCGATGGTCTCCCCCAACTCGATCACTTCGGCGACGCCCGCTCGGGGCAAGCTCAACCGCATCCGCAGCACCAACTCGAGCTCAGAGAAAGAGCCCCGAGATCGATAGATCGCTTTGAGGTTTGCAAGGATGCGCGCCAGGATGTCGTGTTTGGTCGCCCGGGCCAGCAAGTCAGAGCCGAACTGGATCTCGGGGCCGGCCCCAGTAGAAGCTCTGAATATCGCTTCGCACGCGGCTTCATCGAGGGTCGTTCCACCGGCAAAGGGATCGATGTAGACGCCCACGTGCGGATCGCGCACGAGGAAATGGCCGGGCATGCCCACGCCCTCGAGCTCGACGCCGGCTCGACGTCCCACCTCCATCATGACCACGGCAAGGGTGATCGGAATCCCCACCCTCCGCTCGATCACCCGGTGCAGAAAAGAGTTGTCGGGGTCGTAGTAGTCGCCCGCATTGCCCCTGAAGCCGAACTCATGAAACAACCGTGCAACCAGGTCGTCGAGGTCGTGAACATCGCGGGCAAACGTGTCCAGGCCACGCAAAGAGGCTTCGACGTCGACTCCCGGCTGAGCCGCCGCTCCGATGAGCAACGCGGCCTCGCCCAGGTCCAGCCGGTCCTCGGACGTGGCAGCCATGACCTCGAAGCGCGCTAGGGCCCCCATGTGCCGCGCCCTCGCCGAAGCGCGGGAACACCCCCGCGGGCCGAGCCCCTATGGAGGCTACAGAACAGGGGGAACCCTCGACAGATCCGCCACGAAGTCTCTGAGCTCCGCAGCCCGGGACTCGGGCGAACCTCTGAGGATGGAAGAGGGATGCACGGTTGCGGTTACAAAGGGCGCCAGCGGGGAGTCGACGAACCGGCCGCGCTGCCGGCTGACGCGAAAGTCCTTCCCCAATAGAGCCTGGGCCGCAGTGGCTCCGAGGCAGACGATCACCTTGGGCCTTACCACGGCGATCTCTGCATCGAGCCACGGTCTGCAGGCGGTGATCTCCTGGAGGTTGGGCTTCTTGTGGATTCTCCTTTTCCCCTTGGCCTCCCACTTGAAGTGCTTGACGACGTTGGTCACGTAGGCAGCGCGACGACCTATCCCGGCCTCCTCCAGAGCATGGTCCAGCAGCTTCCCTGCCGGTCCCACGAACGGCTCCCCCGAAACGTCCTCGCGGTCCCCCGGCTGCTCACCAACCAGCATGACCTGAGCCTCTCGAGCTCCGCCCCCGAACACCGTCTGGGTGCCGGTCTTCCAGAGGTCGCAGGCCCGGCAACCTGCCGCGACATCACGAAGTGACGTCAGCGTGGGATTGTCGGGGACGAGCGGCGCCGCAGTCGTGATCTGGGGAGTCACGGCTCTACTTAACGCAGCTCTTGGTTCGCCTGTGCCGCCATCAACAGAAGCCCCCCATCGATCACGAACGACTCACCGGTGACATAGGAGGCCTGAGGGGAGGCCAGAAAAGCGATTGCGTCCGCAATCTCGCGAGCATGACCGGGGCGCCCCACCGGTATCCCGGGCCTCTCTCGCTCATGGGGGTCCACGTCCTCACCGCCGGTCATGGGGGTTGCGATCTCCCCCGGCGCCACTGCGTTCACCGTGATGCCATGCTGCGCGAGCTCGAGCGCCATGACTTTGGTCAGAAGACCAAGACCGCCCTTCGACGCGCAATATGCCGCCGATTCCTTCTTCGGAACGTGCTCATGCACGGACGTGACGTTGATAATGCGCCCCCTCTTGCCCGCCGCCACCATCCGCTTTGCAGCAGACTGACCGCAGAGAAACGCACCGCTCAGGTTGACGTCGAGGACTTCCTGCCAATCCTGAAGCGACGTCTCGAGGAACGGCGCGCTAACGCCCTTTCCGGCGTTGTTGACAAACACGTCCACGCCGCCAAGGGCATCGATCAGCTCTTCGATCACGCCTACTGCCTGGGGCAAGGCGGTCAAATCGAGCCGACGAACCTCGGCGGTGCGACCGAGAGCCCTTACCTCCTCGGCAGCTCCCTCGGCCCCCGCTTCATCTTGGTGCCACGTGATGCCGACGTCACAGCCGGACCCGGCAAGGGCGACTGCTGTCGCTTTTCCTATGCCGGAGTCGGACGCTGTGACGATAGCGATGCGGGCCATGCCTCTCCCTCTCTCTAGCTACGTCGCGCCGTCAATGCCGCATAACGACCTGCTGACAACGAGTCTCAAACGGCCAGTCTAGTTTTTGTTTCGCCACGGAGTGCTTGGGTAGTTACTGAGGGACTGGTTGAAGGGCAGCCTGAGGGCTGCCGCTGCCGCACCAGCTCGGTTCATTCGGGGTGACAACGCGAGAGGAGGGCTATGCCTGATGTCTTCGGTTCAGGTTAACCAGGGTGGGTCCGGAGCTACCGGACAAGCGAAGGAGAAGGTGCAGGAGATGGCGGGACAGGCTCAGGCGCAGGTCCAAGACGCCGCAGGGCAGGCCAAGAGCCGTCTTCGCGACCAGGTCGACCAACGTTCCTCGCAGATGGGCGACCAGGTCAAGACCACGGCTGACGACCTGAGGTCCGTTGCCGAGGAGCTGCGCAACAGAGACAAGGATCAGCCCGCCCGCTTGGCCGAGCAGGCGGCTTCCAAGATCGAGAGCTTCGGTCAGTACTTGAGCGAGTCCGACGGAGACAGGCTCCTGAAAGATGTCGAGGATCTTGCCCGCCGCCAGCCGTGGGCAGTCGTTGCGGTCGGGGCAGGCCTGGGGCTGATCGCCTCTCGCTTCCTCAAGGCCTCGAGCGCCCAACGTTACGACTCCTACTACACGAGCACGAGGACCCGCTCGCAGCTGAGGGAGTCGGTCGGCACCGCGGTGGTTGTACCGGAGACGGGCTCGGTCGGGTACCCGGAGCCGACCGCCGTACCGCCCGCGCCGCCTCCTTCGGCATACCCCTCCGGCACGGGCGTCACGACGTCCGTCGATCCGTACGGGACCACGGGAACCGGTTCGACTTCCACCTCGGAGCTGTAGCCCATGGACCACGAGGAGCTCAAGACGCAACCCTTAGGGGAGCTGTTCAAGCAGCTCTCGCAAGACACCGCCACGCTGGTCCGCCAGGAGATCCAGCTGGCGAAGGTGGAGATGTCGGAGAAGAGCCAGCACGCCAAGCCGGCGGCCGGCATGCTCGGCGGCGCCGGAGTGATCGGTTTTCTGGCGCTGTTCTCCTTCACGCTCTTTTTGATCTTCATGCTCGGCGAGCTGCTGAACAATGTGTGGTTGGCCGCCCTGATCGTGACTGTGATCTACGGCGCGGTGGCTGCATTCCTCGCAATGAAGGGCAAAGAGAAGCTGAAAGAAGCTGGACCCGCCAAACCGGAACAGACCGTCGAGACCGTTAAGGAGGACATCGAGTGGGCAAAGCACCCGACGACATCCGCCAAGAGATAGAGGAGACCCGCGCCCGGATGGGTGAGACCGTCGAGGCGATCGGCTACAAGGCCGACGTCAAGTCCAGGGCCAAAGACTCCATAACGAGCAAGAAAGACTCGATTGTCGACTCCGTCAGGGGCGCAAAGGACAGCGTGGTCGAGTCCATCGCAGGGGCCAAGGACACCACGGTGTCAACCGTCAGCGGCGCAACCCCAAGCAGCTCGGACCTAAAGAGGGGCGCCAGGAAGACGGCGGGCATGGCACAGGAGAACCCGCTGGGACTCGCCCTCGGCTCCTTCGCGGTGGGCTTCCTTGCCGGCATGGCGATTCCCTCGACCCGGGTGGAGGACGAGAAGCTCGGCCCCATCGCCGACGAGGTGAAGGAAAAGGCAAGAGAGACGGGCCAGGAGGCGCTCGATCGCGGCAAGCAGGTGGCGCAAGAAGCTGCGAGCGTCGCCAAGGACTCGGCTCAGGAAGCCGTTCAGAAGACCAAGGACAAAGCCAAAGAGGTGGGCCAGGAGCAGGGTCAAGAGCTCGCCTCCAGCGCGCAGGAGAAGGCCCAAGACGTCGCCTCCAGCACGAGCTCGTCAGGGTCGGGGACTCCCACGACCGGGACGACGACCAGCGTAACGACGACCACTACGGGCACTACTGGAACCTCTGGCACGACCGGAACCTCGGGCACGTCCACGCCCGGTTCCTAGTTAGTTAGGCATCAACTGATCCAACGGCCCACGGGGCCGACGGCAGGGTTCAAAGGGGTCGCACTAAGCGACCCCTTTGACGTTCGAGGATGGAGGTAGCCCAAGGTGCGTTTTGGGAACTGGGAAGTGAGGCCACTTGGCGGCGGAATGGGCTGCCTCTTCATGATTCTGTTCTCCATCGGAGCGTCCATCCTGCTAACTCTGTTGCTGAACCTGCTCCTCTAGCAGCGAGTCGATCTCTGCCAGATCTGGTTCGCTCAAGTGCAGATCGGCTGCGGGAAGCCATCCGTCGACCTGGTCGGGCCTCCTTGCCCCGACGATCGCTGCGGTGACGCCCGGCATGGCCAGCGTCCAGCCGACCGCCACAGACGGAAGATTGGTTCCGAGACGCTCCGCGATGACCTTTAGCCGTTCTACCAGAGCCAGGTTCTGTGACAGCTCCGGCTCATTGAAGGCGGGGGCTGTCCTGCGCCAGTCGCCCTCAGGAAGGCTTTCCGCCCGCTGTCTGTCGAACCTTCCGGTCAACAACCCCGAGGCCATCGGCGAATAAACGACGACGCCCGTGTCGTGGTCCCGGCACCAGGGAATGACCTCTTTCAGGGCAGCAGTGTCTATGAGGCTGAGCGGTGGTTGAAGCGAGTCGACGTGCCGGATGGCCTCGCATCTGTCGAGGAGCTCCACGTCGAAGTTGGAAACTCCGATCCAGCGCACCTTGCCTTCGTCGACGAGCTCCACCATGGTCTGCCACGAGTCCTCGACCGGGGTGTTGGTCTCGTCCGGCCAGTGAAACTGATAGAGGTCGATGCGGTCTACATCCAGCCGCTTGAGACTCTGCTCGCACTCGTAACGGATGGAGTCGGGGCGCAGGTTGTTCTGCGGTGGTTCGTCGGGATCATCGCTCTCCCACCTGAGACCGCATTTAGTGGCGACCAGCACGTCTTCACTACCGGACCATGGCGCCACGGCCCTCCCAACTACCTCTTCGGAGTGCCCGCGTCCATAAAAGGCCGCGGTGTCGACCCAGTTGACGCCGCGTTCGATTGCATGACGTATAGCGGTGATCGACTCGTCGTCATCGACGGCCCCCCATCCAAACTTCGACGGCCCGCCCAGGGCCCAAGCACCGAAGCCAATGGTCGTGATGTGGGGGCCGGTCGACCCCAGCCTTCTCGTTTGCACGCCATGGAGTGTCGCACTTCTTTTCCGTGCGCGCTTTGACAATCAGTCCCAAGCAGCCGACCGAGTCACAACACCATGCAACTTGGGCGTTGCGGTATGGTGCTGAGCTGATTCAGTAGCCGCCCCTGGGTCGAGCGATCCCCAGGTGCGACTGGGTTTCTGTCCGATCGCACTGGCCCGCCTTCCGGCAGAGGGAACCTCTATTGCCTATTGAGTTCGTCGGCGCGTTCGAGAGCACGTATATGCCACAGCATGACGTGGACATACTGGAGACGTCCGGGCACACCTATCAATGGCGTGAGGATCTGGCGCTGCTTCGATCCTGCGGGGTCTCGCGGCTCCGATACCCCATCCGCTGGCATCGCATCGAGCCGGCGCCTGGAGAATACGACTGGTCTGCCACTGACGAACTGTTGGGATACCTGCAGCACCGGGGCTTCACCCCGATCGTCGACCTCTTGCACCATTGCAGTTATCCCCGGTGGCTGGTCGGTGGATTTGGTGACCCGCGCTTTCACGACGCGTACCTGCGCTTCTGCGAAGCCTTCGCGATCCGTTACCCCTGGGTTCCCGAGTACACCCTCCTAAACGAACCCTTCACGACTTTGCTGCTGACCGGCCACGAGGGGGTTTGGCCCCCTTACGGACGAGGGATGGATTCCTTCGTCGAGCTCTGTCGCAACGTCATCCCCGCCCTGGCCCAAGCGATGCAGATGTATCGCGACTTGCTCCCGAGCGCGCTCCACGTCTACGTCGAGCCCTGTGAAGGTCATTCGGCCTCCCATGTCAATGGCGAGGGATTCGCTGCTCTAGCCAATGACAGGCGATTCTTCGTCCTGGATTTGCTGCTGGGGCACGATCTCGATCCCGATCGGCCGTTCTTCAGACGCGTTATCGAGACCGGCGGAGAGAAACTTCTCGAGGTGCCAAGCGGAGAAATAGACGTGCTGGCACTTGACTACTACGCGCACCTCGAGTGGTCGTTCTCGGATGAGTGCGAGGGGGTGACGCCGTCGCCCACCCCTCAGGGCCTGGCGGCGCTCGTCACCCAGTACTGGGAACGCTACGGGCTGCCGCTGATGCTGGGGGAGACGAACATTCGAGGCTACGCAACGGACAGGGCCAGCTGGCTCAAGTACACGCTGGAACAATGCGAGGTGGCTCGAGCTGCAGGCGCCCCACTGGATGCATATTGCTGGTTCCCGTTCATCGACTCCCTTGATTGGGATGGCATGCTGGCCAACGCCGACGGACACATCGACCCCGTCGGCGTCTACTGGCTGGACGAGAACCTCGAGCGCCATCCATCGGTCATGTCGTCGGCGTACGCGATGGCGGCCGGGGGCGCATCATCCCAGTCGCTGCCCGCATTCCACTTCGCACCGCCGCTGGACAGATGGCTCCGGGGCCTATTGCCCCAGATGAGTCACTGGCAGTGGCAAGACCCCGAACCGGCGCAGAGTGGCATGTGCCCTGCAACCGTCCAGATACACGCCGACTGGGAGGAGCTCCTCGATGGCCTCGCAAGCTGATCTCATTGTCCTTTCACACCTGAGGTGGACCTTCGTGTGGCAGCGCCCCCATCACCTCATCTCCCGTCTCGGCCGTGGTCGCCGGACCTGGTTCGTCGAAGAGCCGTGGCCGTGCGACGTCGACAAGCCGGAGTTGAGATGGGAGCAGGCGGGCCCGGTAACACGCGTGTGGATGGACATCCCCGGGCCGGAAAGGTTCGCTACCTTCGGAGACCCCACGGCGGATGGCTACCTGGAGCAACTGAAATCCTTGTTGGGACCCGTCAAGGATCCGCTGGTGTGGCTCTACACGCCCATGGCCCTCGAGATGGCGCAGGCCCTGAACCCTTCCCTGCTCGTTTACGACGTGATGGACGACCTCGCCTCCTTCAAGGATGCGTTCGAGCCGCTCCGGCTTCGTCAACACCAGGCCGTCGCCGCTGCAGACGTCGTCTTTGCGGGTGGACGGAGCCTCTTCCACAAAGTGAAGAAGCACAACCCGGAGCGCACCTTTTTGTTTCCCAGCGGGGTGGAACCAGAGCACTATGCATCGGCGCGTCGGGTCCGGGAACCACATGATCGGCCGGTCGCTGGATACGTCGGTGTGATCGACGAGCGTCTCGACCTCGAGCTGGTGGGCGAGCTGGCCGCAAAGCTGCCCCACTGGGAGATTCAGATGGTGGGGCCGATCGTGAAGATCGATAGATCGTCTCTCCCTCACGGACCCAACATCAGCTATCCCGGCCACCAGCCGTACGATCGCCTGCCCGAGATTATGGCCGGCTTCGACGTCGCGCTGATGCCCTTCGTGCTCAATGAAACGACCCAGTCCATCAGTCCAACCAAGACACTCGAGTACCTCGCGGCGGGACTGCCCGTTGTTTCGACTGCAGTACCCGACGTCGTGGCGGACTACGGAAGCGTGGTGCATCTGCGCGACGACGCAGACGGATTCGCCACCAGCTGTGTTGCTGCGTATGAAGGCTCACAGGAGGCTCGCGACACAGAGGTGCGACCCCTGCTGAAGTTCCACCATTGGGACTCCATCGCGGCGCGCATGCAGACCGAGATAACCAGGTCGCTCGAGGCAAAGGCGGCGGTCCCCGCGGTCCCGCAAACCTCGAGGAGAGACCGCCGTGCCACGAAGGCATTCGACTACCTCGTGGTGGGGGCGGGCTTTGCCGGAAGTGTCCTGGCGGAACGGCTTGCGAGCGAGGCCAACAAGAAGGTGCTGGTCGTCGACAAGAGACCGCATATCGGGGGCAACGCCTTCGATCATTACGACGACGCAGGAGTGCTCGTCCACAAGTATGGCCCGCATATCTTCCACACGAACTCGCGTGAGGTCTTCGACTACCTCTCCCAGTTTACGAAGTGGCGACAATACGAGCACAGAGTCCTCGCGAGCGTCGACGGACGCCTGGTGCCCCTTCCTATCAATCTCGACACGATCAACCAGCTCTATGGCCTGAGCCTGAACAGCCTCGAGCTAGAGGACTTCTTCGCCTCCGTGGCCGAGCCCGTGAAACATTGCAGGACCTCGGAGGACGTTGTGGTTAGCAAGGTCGGCCGCGAACTCTATGAGAAGTTCTTCCGTAACTACACGCGCAAGCAGTGGGATCTGGACCCATCAGACCTCGATGCCTCGGTCACCGCGAGAGTTCCGACCAGGACGAACCGTGATGATCGCTACTTCACCGACCGCTACCAGGCGATGCCGCTACACGGCTACACGCGCCTGTTCGAAAAGATGCTCGATCACCCGAACATCAAGATCATGCTCAACACTGACTACCGTGAGATCGTGGACTTCATCCCTTACGTCGAGATGATCTACACAGGCCCGGTCGACGAGTATTTCGACTTCCGCTACGGAAAGCTGCCGTACAGGTCACTCGAGTTCAAGTTCGAAACTATCGATGCCCCCGTCAGGCAGCCGGCGCCGGTGATCAACTATCCGAACGAGCATGCCTACACGCGCGTCACCGAGTTCAAGTATCTGACCGGCCAGGAGCATCCCAAGACAACGATCGTGTACGAGCACCCAAGGGCAGAAGGGGATCCCTATTACCCCGTGCCGCGCCCTGAGAACGCCGAGCTCTACAAGCGTTACAAGTCGCTCGCGGACGCGACTCCAAAGGTGCACTTCGTAGGGCGGCTCGCGACCTACAAGTACTACAACATGGACCAGGTGGCCGCCCAGGCACTCGCCGTCTTCAGACGCATCTCGACGAGGGAAGCCAACAAGACAGAGGATCTTCGCATCGAGAGGGAAGTAGCCATGCTTTCCGGCTAGTTTCGCTCCTGGCTCAAGATGGGGCTGTGCAGATACGTTGCAGGGTCGTCGCGGTTCTGCTGGCACTCTTTGCCGCCGCCTGTGGTGGGGACGACGCCCCCGGGCGGGCTGCGCAACGCTCCCCCGCACCCGCGGACACGCTGCCGAGCAGCTCTGCAGTCGGTCCTTCGCCCTCCCCCACTGCACAGGCTTCGCTGGCGAATCCGAGCTTTTCTCTCGTCGCCATAGGGGATTTCGGGACCGGTGACGCAGCCGAGAACTCCCTTGCTGAAGCGGTAAGGAGCCGGGTGCGGAGTCACGGTGCCGACGCGCTGGTGACGACCGGCGACAACGTCTACCCGGAAGGTGACCCAAGTTACTTCGATGCCGCGTGGAGGGACCCGTACGGGTGGGTCGAGCAAGCAGACTTGAGGATTGTGGCGTCGCTCGGCAACCACGACATCGAAGAGGACGGGGGCCAGAGTGTCATGCAACTGTTGAACATGCCCGGCCCCTGGTACAGCCGAACGATTGGAGATGCGGAGCTGTTCGTCATCGATGCAAATCGCCCGTCAGACCCCCGGCAGCTGCGGTGGCTCCAGAAATCCCTCAGCAGGTCGGACGCAGCGTGGAAGATCGTCGTGTTCCACCAACCCGCCTTTAGTTGCGCGTATCACGACAGCACTCCAGAGGTGGTCGAAGCTTTGGTGCCGGTGTTCGAGCAAGAGGACGTCGACCTCGTGCTGAATGGTCACGATCACGCCTATCAGCGATTCGGTCCTTCACGCGGCGTCACGTACGTGGTGACCGGCGGTGGCGGAGCCCCCCTGTACGCCCTCGACACCTGCCCTGAGGGAACCCCTGCACGCGTGGCGGGGAACGACACCCAGCACCACTTCGTGACCATCGAGGGCTCTGAGACCACCCTGCGCCTAACCGCAGTCGCGGTCGACGGCTCGATCCTCGACGACTTCACGCTCGGCGCGTCTCGCCCTTAGTCCACCGGCGCAAAACAACACGACCCTGCAAGGGGAATAGAGTCGTTGCGGTCACTGTTATGGTCTTCGTAGGGCAACAGATGGTTGCCCGTGAGATTCTGCTCTCCGTTCCTCCTTCAGGCGTTACGGGTCGTGAGTCTCCCGCAACGGGTGGCGAACGCCATCCAGAAGGAGTTGAACGTGTCTAGTTTTGCTGAGCTTGGCGTCTCTACGCCGGTGTGCGCGGCCCTCGAGCGGCGCGGTATCAATAGCCCGTTTCCCATCCAGACACTCATCATGAGCGACGCCCTCGCCGGACGTGACGTGCTGGCCAAGTCGCGAACCGGATCGGGGAAGACCCTTGCTTTCGGAGTGGCCTTGGTCGAGCGTCTCGATCCATCGCTAACTCATCCGGGGGCCCTCGTGCTGGTTCCGACCCGCGAGCTTGCCGTTCAGGTCTCTGAGGAGATTTCAGGGATCGCAGAAGCGCGCCGGCTGCGCGTGACGGCGGTCTACGGCGGCACCAGCCTTAACGACCAGGCTCGCCGTGCGAGCCGCGCGCAGATCGTTGTTGCGACCCCCGGCCGGCTTCAAGACCTCGTCGAACGGCGATTGGTGTCGCTCAAAGGGATTGAGATCCTCGTCCTCGATGAGGCGGACCGGATGCTGGACATGGGCTTTCAGCCACAGGTAGATCGCATCGTCGCCCGCATCACCAAGGATCGTCAGACGATGTTCTTTTCCGCGACACTTGACGGCCCGACCGGTCGCCTGGCTCGCGCCTACACGGTCGACGCCGTGCTTCACGAGGTTGAATCTCCCACGCAGACGGTCGAGGAGGCAGAGCACCGCTTCCTTCCCGTGACCAGCAGTGACAAGGTGGATCGCCTGGCAAAGGTGCTCCTCGAGGAACGAGGGACCACTCTTGTGTTCGTGCGCACAAAGCGAGGTGCGGACCGTTTGGAGAAGAGGCTGCGCACGCGAGGGTTGAAAGTCGTCGCGATGCACGGAGACCTTTCGCAGCCCGAACGGCAGCGCGCGCTCGCCCGGCTGTCGTCGGGTAAGGCGGATGTCCTCGTCGCGACCGACGTCGCCGCCAGAGGTTTAGACGTCGACAACATCACGCACGTGGTGAACTTCGATCCCCCAGAGGATCACAAGAGCTACCTTCACCGTGTCGGACGCACCGCTCGAGCGGGGCGCAGCGGCCTTGGCACAACGCTCGTCATGCCGGACCAGCAGGCCGACGTCAGCAGAATCGCGGCAAACCTGCAGCTGCAGGAGGAGTTCGAACATCACGGCATGGCGGTGGCTCCGCCTCGTATCGTCTTTTCCTCGCACAAGGGCGGGCGCTCGATGATGCGATCCCGACCAAAGCGCAGGTTCTAGCAGCGTTCAGTCAAGCCCGCGGGCAGAGCGCGATCCGCACTGCGGAAGGTGGCTACGGCGTCAGCAGCTTCCGCAGACGAAACGCAGAAACTGCGAGCCCGACGCTTCCCATAGCCGCCAGGAAGAGGGCGTGCCACAGAAGTGTGAGCTCCAGCGTCCCGAGCGTGAACGATCGGATGAGGACGACACCGTGGTACAGCGGTGAGAGCTGGGCAACGAGCTGGAGCCACGGTGGATACACGCTCAACGGATAGAACGTCGCGGAGAACAGGAACAAGACCAGTATGGCGAGGTTGACCAAGTCGAAGTCCTGCCAGCTACGCATGAAGGAAGTCGCAGCCATGCCGGCCCCCGCAAACGCGAAGCCAATCAGCAACGCGGCGGGCAAGCCGAGCACTGCCAGTGGTGACTGAAGCAATCCGGCGACCCACATCACGACGATGAAGCCCACGGCGTAGAGAGCGCCTCTTATCAAGGACCAGCCGATCTCGCCTAGCGCAATGTCGAACGGACCCAGAGGAGTCGCCAGCATCCCGTCGTAGACCTTCGCGTAACGCAGCTTGAAGAAGATGTTCATCGTAGATTCGTAGACCGCGCCGTTCATCGCCGAAGCCGCCAGCAACGCGGGGGCCACGAACGCCGCATAGTCAATACGCTCCCCAGAGCCATTCCGCACGTCCCCCACCAGCTGCCCCAGTCCAACGCGCGCGGCGAACAGATAGAAGAGTGGCTCGAAGAACCCGGAAAAAAGGATTATCCAGATGTGCTTGTAGACGAACAGGTTGCGCTCCAGAACCGAGCGCGCCCTGCGCCCGAATACGGCTGCAGGGATGACGCGAAGGCCGAGGCTCTGAGCGCTCATGGCAGAAGCCTTCGGCGCAGACTACGCACGGACAGGGACCAACCAACGGCAACCCAGGCGAGAAGGTAGCTCGCGTGGGCGGCGACCGGCAGGGTGGCGTCCGTCCCGAGCGCCGCTCCTCGACACAGCTCCACTCCGTGCCACAACGGCGTGGCATACGCGACCGACTCGAGCCAGTCCGGCAGCTGCGATGCCGGAAAGAACGTCCCCGAGAACAAGAACATCGGAATGATTGCGAAACGAAAGAGGCTGCTCAGCCTCGTCTCCTGCTCCGTAGAAGCCGTGTAGGCGGTGACCGGCGCAGCAAAAGCCATGCCCGTCAGCACCGCAGCCGGAACGGCGAGCAACGCGTCCGCTAGGGAAACCGCTCCGAAGGATGCTATGACCACCACCAACACCACCGAGGTCATGAGGAGACGCACCGCCACCCAGACGAGATGGCCGGCGACGAGATCCGGAACCCCAACCGGCGTGGCGAGGGCGGCGTCGAAGGTCTTGATCCACTTGATCCCGGCCATGACCGGCCATGACGACTCAGAAGCCCCGGTCTGCATGGTGGTCGCGGCGAGAAGCCCGGGGGCCAAAAAGGAGATGTACGCGAGTCCCTCCAGCGCCCGAGCGCCGGTCTCTCGATCGACCAGGGAGCCGAGGCCCAGTCCCATGGCGGCGAGAAACAGCACCGGACTGAGGAAGGTGGTCACGACGCTTCCCTTCCAGGTGCGGCGGTAGGTCCTGGCGTTGGCCTCGACGACTCGTAGGGGGACGGGAAGCATCAGTCGACCAAGGTCCGTCCGGTGAGACGAAGAAAGACGTCCTCGAGCGTGCTGCGACGGACCACCGTGGATTCGGGCGCGAGCTCGCGCCGTGTGATCTCGGCCGTCGTGCGGTCACCGTCATCGGTGTAGAGCAGGACACGATCGGGCAGCACTTCCGAGCGCGTTGCCAGACCGTCGAGCCGGTCGCCGATCCTCTCCTGAACCCCAACGGGGAACCGCAGCTCGACAACCTCGCGGGTCGAGTAGCGAGCTATGAGGTCCGTGGGTGAGCCCTCGGCGACGATCTTTGCTTGATCCATCACAACGAGGCGATCACAGAGTTGCTCTGCCTCGTCCATGTAGTGGGTGGTGATGATGAGTGTCACACCCCGTTGCTTGAGCCTGTAGAGACGGTCCCACAGAGCATGGCGAGCCTGAGGGTCGAGCCCGGTGGTTGGCTCGTCCAGCACCAACAGGTCCGGCTCGTTGACCAGGGCGCGCGCGATCGTGAGGCGCCGCTTCATTCCACCAGACAACGGCTCGACCTTGCTGTCGCCCCGCTCCGCGAGCTGGACGAACTCGAGCAACTCAGAGATACGGGGGCGTAGCACTTCCCCCGGAAGACCGAAATAGCGCCCGTAGATGTACACGTTCTCGAAGACGGTGAGCTCGGTGTCGAGCGTGTCGGACTGCGGGACCACGCCCAGCCGAGCGCGGATCTCCGCCCCATGAGTGGCCGGGTCGGTCCCGAAGACCTCGAGCCGACCCTCTGTTACGGGCGAGACCGCGGCGATCATTCGCATCGTCGAGGTCTTGCCTGCGCCGTTGGGGCCGAGGAAGCCGAACGCCTCCCCCCGGCGAATGCTGAAGTTGATTGCGTCGACCGCGACAAACTCACCGAACCGCTTGGTCAGACCTCTCGCCTCAACCAACGCTCGATCGTTCGACTCGTTCTGGGGACCGGGGCCTGCTTCATCGACAGGTTCCGCGGCCCGATGTGTGCTCTTCATGCATCTCCATTGAAGTGAGAGATCGACGACTTGGGAGTGCGGATGATGCTACCGGCCACGCGGCCGAGGCAAAGCTACGGTGGCTCCCTGCGGCATGTGTAACGCGTGGATGCTCGACTCGCTGTACGGCTTATCTCATCCGGCCGATGACGTGTATCAGGCGACCGACCGAGCGGTAGGGATCACGGCGACTCGCCTCCCACTCCGCTGCGAGAACGGCTGCGAGATCCGGACCCGGTCGCTCGTCGAAACGGTGATCGGTCAGCACGCGCACGCCGTACCAATCCACCAGGTCGACGGACAGTCCCTCGAGTATCTCGGCGAGACTTTCGACGGTGTCGCCACGAGTGACGACGCCAAGCCCGCCCACATCCCGGTCCGTGTCGAAAGAAGCAACGGCGTCATCGAAGCGCCCCCTCAGCGCGGGACGCAAGGCGAGGGCCGCGGCGTTCTTGGCAAGCACGGACAATATTGCTCCGGGCCTGGCCACACCTGCCATTGCCGCCAGCATGGGCCCTGGCTCCTCGAGATACATGAGCACCCCGTGACAGAGAACAACCTCGAACTTCTGTCGACCCAAGACTGTGGGCGCATGCTCGCCGGCCCCCTCGACCAGTCTAACTCTGCTTCTTATCTCGGGGGTGTGCCGAGCAAGCTCCTCTTCGGCTCGACGAAGCATCTCGGCGGACTGATCGAGGATGACCACTCGGTAGCCCTCCGAGGCCAGAGGGATCGACTGATGCCCGGCGCCTCCGCCCACGTCGACAATGTCGGCGGGAGGCTCTGGCATGTGCTCACGCAGCTGGCGCGCCACGAGAGCGTGACGCACCACGCCTCTCAGCGTCTCGTAATGACGAACGAAGTCATCAGCCAGCTCGAGATAAGGATCACCCTTCACGCCTGCAAGGCCTTGCCGCCTTTGGGGCCGCGGGCTCAATCGGGCGTGAACCATGGCTCGACCTCTACGCCGAGGCCGTCGGCGATGCGGTTGACATACGCGTAGTAGGCGGTGACCTCCGCGATCGCCAAGACATCGGCATCTCCGAAACCCGCATTCTTGAGCGTGGCGACATCGTCCTTATCCACGGCGCTCGGCGACTTCGTGAGCTTCTCTGCATACGACAGCATCGCCAAGCGGCGGTCGTCCAAGCCGGCGCTTCGGTAGTCGGTCTCGATGCGGGCCACCAGGTCGTCGTCTTTGAGCAAGCGGCGCAGACCGCGCCTGTGGTGGGTCACTCAGTAATGACAACCGTTGATCTTGCTGACGACGAGGGCGATCATCTCGCGCTCGGCCTTGCGGAGTGTCGGCGTCCCAGTCATCACGGCCTTGTACAGGGAAAAGTGGCCGTCCAGGCCCTCAGGATGCAGAGAGTGAATAGCGAGGATGTTGTCCACGCGCCCACTCACGGGGTCGACGATCTCTTTGTAGAGGGGCATGAGCTCCGGCCCCGCCGCTTCCTCGGAGATGACGTGGATCCAAGCCATGAAACTCCCTTCGACTGCGTCTTTCGTTCTTTCTGAGGATTCCCACCCCTCGTGTGGTTTTTCTCAGAAAGAACGGCCCGCTCCTGGCTTGATTATCGCGGGGGTCGTTCAGATCGAAGGCGACCACGACCGTCAGCTCAACAGAAGCACCGCATAGGCGGCGAGCCAGTGCTCGACCATGTAATCGTCTCCAGTGACGTGGGGCAATGCGGCATCCGCATGCCTCCACATTGAGGACAGAGCGGCCCCGGTACGTGGGTCATCGTCGGGGAGCTCCTCGGCGAGTCGGCGCCAGCACCAAGCACGGCTCGCGTTGAGACCATGGAGATGAGCGATCTGGCCGTCGCTCGAATCCGACACGACCGCGGGCGTAAATAACGCGGACGGCTCCCCCTCGGCGATGCCCGGCAGGAAGGCATCCAGCCACCGGAGGAATTCACCCGAGGGCAGCAGCCGTGCCATCAACTCGGCCTCCACCAGCGCCGGTGACAGAAAGTCCGACCCTGAAGGCTCCCAGCCGGCCGGGTAGTCGGTGTCCTCGTCGTACCACCGGTGAGCCGCGGCGGTGATGGCATCAAGCAGCTCAGGGGAGCCTGCGTCTGCTCGCCCGCCGGCATAGGGCAGGGCAAGCGAGAGACCGAACGCGCTGTTGGGATGCACGCCATGACGCACCGGATAGGTGGCTTTGGGAAGCCAGTCAAGGAAGTTCCGGGTCACTGCATCCGCCAAGGGCGAGAAGTTAGCGGCCCAGCGGGAGGAGTCGGAGTCATCCCACTCTGCGAGCTCGTGAGCAAGCAGCAATGCCCATCCCCAACCGTAGGGTCGTTCCCGGTTGCGGTTGTCGGGATGGGCGATAAACCGTGCCTCGGCCTCCAATGCTGCGGGCGTGAAGTGTTCATCGAGGCCCCTCCGGATGTCGTCCTGAGGCACGACGTCGCCGACGACACGCAGCAAACGCACCAGAAGCCAGTGCATCTCAACACATGAGTGCCAGTCAAAGCTGCCGTAGAAGGCGGGCGTCCGCCTTTTCGGCCTGAGTGGCACATCACCGGGTTCACGCATCAGATGCCGCACATCCGATGGGAACTCCCGCACGATGTTGCTCAACGCCACACCCGCGTAGTCACCGGCATGCGCGCGCAGTACCTTATGGAGGTCGCCTGCAACCCTGCCCTCTTTCAATGCGTACGGATCCTCAGCCACGGATGTGCGGCTTCCCCTTCCACGGAAGACATCCAGATAAGCGCTTGCGGGTTGCACGGTAGCAATGATCTTGTCTGCCTGGCCAAGGGCATTCGGCCCGGCTGGAAACGCTAGTGTCTTTAGCCAAGGACAATGGCGACAAGGACGCACAAGCGATCTATCCGGTGGCTAGGGCGATCCGTCGATGGAAGGTGAACGAGATGGGTGACCACAGCAAGAAGCGCTCGGGTTCGCTGGGCGAGGGCTCCACGTCCCGGGGTGAGCAGTTTCTCAGGTACGGCGCCCTGCTCTACGCCGCAGGGCTGGCGCTGCACCTCGCCGATCACCTGCGTCGAGGCACCGATGTCTTGACGCCTCAGGTGCAAGCCGCTGGTTACCTGTCGACCGCCGTGGGCCTGGTCGTGATTGCGCTTGTTCTGTCACGACATCGCCTGGCACCGCTGATGGCTGCCGTCACCGGCATCTCCATTGCGTTCGGCGTCGCGGCCGTGCATCTGCTGCCGCATTGGAGCGCATTCAGCGATGCGTTCCCCGGGGCCCGAAACACCGGAGTGACGGCGCTGTCCTGGACGGTCGTGCTGGTCGAGATAGCTGGTGCGCTGGCGCTCGGCCTCGCCGGCGTCTTCGAGCTCCGCCGTCGGGGCCACATGGGACGCACTCGAGCTGCGTAGTGACCCGACGCCCGCTCCATGAACCCGGGCTCACGCATGAAGAACAAATGTGAGGCGCGCTTGCGGAGCCTGCTCGCCGCTGATGAACCGGCGCTTGCAGTAGGAACCGCAGAAGAGCTAGGCGAACTGAAATCGGACATCGGCTCAGGCGGCGGGTGGACCTTCCTCCTTCTCAGCCCACGAAGGCTCCTGTTCGCGAACTGGGGGGATCCCGACAGTCGGCACCACGAGATTGCCCTGGAAGAAGTGAGCCGGTGGGCGGACGGAACGCAGTACAACTGCTATGCCGTGGTGCTGAGTCATCCTCCGATGGCCCGCCGGGAACACCAGCCGGCGCATCGCTTCCTATGGTTCAAGTGGGGCAACGCCTCAGCCGAAAGACAACGCACGACAACGATCTTTCGATTCAGCAGGCGTGACACCAAAGCGGCCCAGGCGCTCCGCACGGCGCTGGAGCAGCGGAACATCCCACACCAGGCGCTGCAGCTCGACGAGGTCTCCCGTGAACAACGGACACGCGGAAGCCGCGCTGTAGTGCGACCCAACGCTAAGTAACAGCCTTCAGCCGCTCAGCGCGGACTCGACCAGACCGACGGCTCTGGTCGCGCGAGGACATAGCATCGGCTCACTCAACCAATGGCCTAGGAGGAGCTGTGCGACGTAAGCAAACAAGAAATCTGAGAGACCTCGCTCGAGCGCAGGGCCTCTTCAACGTCATCGGGGGGGCATGGCCGATAGTCAGCCTGCGTAGCTTCGAATTCATCTATGGCAACAAGAGAGACATCTATCTCCAGAAGACCGTCGGTGGTCTCCTCCTCTCGGTCGGCTATGTCCAACTGACCGCGGATGATTCTGAAGAATCTCTGGCGGTTGCCCGTCGGCTCGGCATTGCGACAGCCCTAACGTTGCTCGCGATTGATCTGACCTACATCCCTAAAGGAGAGATGCGCAAGACCTACGTACAGGATCTTGCCTCGGAGATCGGTTGGATCGTCGCGTGGCTGCGGGCCGGCCACTGAGGCCAAGTTCTCGACGCGGCGATCGAGGCCTGCGTAAAGAAATCGTTTACGTCTCGACCGTCGGGATCTTCGGCAACACGCGTGGCGAGGTCGTGAACGAGGGGTTCACGCCCGCCGAAGATGAGTTTCTCTCCTACTACGAGGACACGAAGCATCTGGCACATCAGGTCGCGCTCGAGCGGGTCGAGCGCGGTGCGCCGATCGTCGTCGTTCAGCCGGGCGGCGTCTATGGGCCGGGGGACACCTCAGAGGTCGCCAACCTGATCAAGCAGGTGCGGGCCGGACGCATGAAGTCCCTAATGTTCCCGAACACAGGGTTCAACTTCTGGTGCCGTTTGGCGGCGTCCTCAACCGGCTCCTCGGCACGCCGGTCAATCTCAAGGAGGCGATCGGCGCGGCGGACGACGTGACCTATTGGGCCAGTGACGACAAGGCGTGGCGCGAGCTCGGACATTCCCCCGTGATCTCGACACTGGCCTGCGGGAGCCCTTCGCCGCAAGCTGATCGTCCGATTCACTGCCTGCGGGTCACCGTCGTGACCGGCTGAGAGCGCCTCCTTGGGCTGAGCTATTGGTGCTCGTAAGCTCGCTTCAGGCTTTCTCGCGCTCGCCATCGGCGGACCCGGTGTCGCCCGGCACCTACCCCTAAGCTCCTTACATGAGGACAGCGACCAATCGGACCGAAGGGCAAGGATATCTAGCGACATTCTTAGGAGCTCTGCTCGGAGCCGCCCTTCTTGGAATACCCATCGGTGGAGGTTGCTTGGTGCTTTTGGGATTCCTAGCCTTTTCCGACGCGAGCGACGCTGTGTTCATAGGCATCTCCACCCTTGCCGCTTGCGCCACGATCCTGGGGGCCGCACTGGGCACACGTGGGGTTCTGCAACGCCGAGAATTGCCGGCACCAACATCCACCGCCGTCGTTCTTTCCATTCTCTTGGGGATCCTTTTCCTCATTGGCGTCGTTTCATCGGGGACCGAGCTTCAGTCCAGTCTGTTCGTCCCCCTCACCGCCGCAGCACCTGCTGCCCCTTTCCTCGCGCGCTGGATAGCACTTCGCGCAACGGGTGACCGCCCACGGGGTGGTGGGAAGGGAGTGGTCTGACGTTGAATCGCGCTGGACGAAGAACGCCTCTACCCGCCCTTCTACAGGAGCGAATCGTGCGCGATGAGTTGGAGGCTACAAACTTGCGTAGATCTGCGACCCTATTCCCGTTAGGCTAGCGGCTGATGACTACTCCGCCCCCGGTTGACCCGAACAAGCACGACCGCTTCATACTCCGCCAGCGTTTCCGACCCGTCGTCAACGAGTACGA
>JAUJNI010000001.1:809288-819139 GCA_030446465.1 Actinomycetota bacterium | reverse complement strand
AGCACGACCGCTTCATACTCCGCCAGCGTTTCCGACCCGTCGTCAACGAGTACGAATTCTCCCTGGCGGAAGCCAATGGGGATGAATCCGGGCCGCCCTTCTGCTTCGTTCGCCAGCGGCGGTTCACGTTCAAAGAGGACATCCGCTTTTATGCAGACGACAGCCGTTCGGTCGAGCTCATGCGCATCAAAGCCCGTCAAAGGTTCGATCCCCGTGCCCGTTACGACGTCACCGCCGCCGACGGCAGCAAGATCGGGGAGATTCAGAAGGTGTTCGGGGCGAGCCTGCTACGGTCCACGTACCGTCTCTACGACGCCACCGGCGCCGAGATTGCTACCGCGGCGGAGCAAAGCGTGCCGATTGCACTGTTTCGCCGGGCCGTCGGATTCCTACCGTACCTAGAGAACGTCGCCAACTGGCTTCCAATCCCTTATCACTTTACGTTCGAACGGAACGGGGTAGTGCTTGGAAGCCACCGCCGCCACGTCGGCAAACTCCGGGACGTCTACACCACGGACATGAGTGGGGACCCCGAACGCTCGGTGGACCGTCGGTTGATCCTTGCTATCGCGGTGGGGATGGACGCGCTCCAGGCGCGCTGACCTGAAAGCCAGGGAAACCCAGTGATCAAGCTGTACCAGGTGATGGCCGCGGGGGAGACGCTCAGCCTCGCCGAGGAGCCGCCCTCCTGCAGGACTTCCCTTGCATCGCTCGACCAAGGCCCAGTGTGCTACCCACAGTTCTTCTCCCACAAAAGGCAGGGTTCAGCAGGGAGAGCGGGCCAAGACATGAATGCTGGACCGACGCAGCTTTCCTCGTCTACAGGAAGGATTCGTGCGCAATGAGTTCTTTGAGGCGAGGTTCGGCCCGTGCGGCGATCTCCGGGATTGCCTCCGACTCTCGCAGTAGCCCTTGGATACCCTTCCTAAGTGCATCGAGCAATTCTTCGCGCTCGAGCGAACGGATCAGCGCGCCACCAAAGAAGTCAAGGACCTCCGGAGGCAGTTGATCGAATCCTCGGCCGTGGCTCTCTTCAAGACCTCGGCGTAGACACGCTAGCTCAAGTGCGTGGTCACGCAACGCGCTGATCCAATACTCCGCTTGCCACAACCGGCCGCGTTCGATGCAAATCCTGCCGCGCACAGCGTGGTGTACGGCGACCCCGAAAATGTGGTGGGCCGACCCTGGAGGCATGTGGGGTCGGTCAACGGCATGCCCGAAGAGCAGCTTGAACTTGGGGCCGAGGGCGCCGAAGTCTGATGCAGAAGTGAAAGACAGATCGACCTGTAGGTTGCCCGCGAAGAGGAACACGCGGTAGATCGTCCTTTGGAACGGTAGGTCGAAGAGGTGGATCGCGTCGAGATCGCGATCGAGATTCTGCGTCCAATCGCGCAAGACTTCGGTGACGTCCGCGGCTTCAGCAACAGCGAACGTGAGATCCAAGTCTGCCCAGCGGTCACCTTCACCTGTTGCGATGGAACCGACCTCTGCCCCAGCCACGATTCGATCATCAGCGTCTGCAAGTCTCAGTAGATGCTCACGAACCAGTTCTCGCTCTTGCGGGCTGAACATGACCTTTCTTTCAGGTCGAAGGATGGTCGCGATCGACTCCTCGACGATACAACCGCGTTTCCTTCAAAGATCCCTAGCAGCCAGGCTTCGAGTGACCATGAGTCCGTATACTGCTCCGGCGCAGGTCGGCTCCGATCGCGCGACTGGAGCGGCGACCCCACGATCGCGACCGAGATCGATCCCGGGCGGATGTCCGGCCGCAACGCACACCGAGCCGAGGAGGACGGGCACACTTACAAGGCGGGCCAGTGCACTCGTCCGCGCGGTGGCTGCTCACCGCGCGCAGACGACCTGGACGAGGACGAGGGCTTCTACGTCGAGATGAACAACGACTACCGGGCAGGCATCCGCAGCAAGAGCAACCTCCGCCACGTCTATCGCGGCGCCCCGATCTACTGGCAGCGCCGCAAGCTCGAGGGTGGTGGCTTCGCGATCACCTACTACTTCTTTTATGAGTACAACGCCAAGTGGCCCATCAACCACGAGAGTGGGAGCGGATCAGCGTCCGGTTCCGCCGCTCCGGCCGACCCCGGGTCGTGGCGTACTACAAGCACGCCTGCACGCCGGTCGTGCGGAGGTGGTCCAAGGTCCGCAAGGACGGCACCCACGCCAAGGTCTTCGTCGCCCGCGGCGGCCACGCGTCGTACTCACGGCCCGGGGACCACGACATCTGCGGCGTCTCGGGCGGGCCTTTCGACACCGACTACACGAGTGCCAACGGCAAGCGCTGGTCGACCTGGAAGGGCGGGTGCTGCGAGTCCAGAACCAGGCCTGGTACGGCTTCGGGGGGGCCTGGGGCACCGTCGGCGAGTTCAGCTCCACCACCGGCCCCCTGGGTCCGTCGCGCTACAAGGACCCGACGCCGTGGGACGAGCGCTAGGGGGCGAAAGAAGAGCGGCGGGTGCTCAGCTCGGCGGCGAAGTCAACGCAATAAGCCCGAGCGCCTCGCTGGACGCCCTAATGTACGGAAGAGATGTCAGCCAGCACCCCAGCCGCGACGTCGCTCGACACGCCCGACGGCATCGCCGCCCAGCTTGAGCGGCGGCGACGCGCCGTCGTTGAGGCGTGGAACCTCGGCGACGAGGTCGTCGTGTTCGGCGCCGGTGACCGCGTGCCCGTCCCCGGCCGGGCCGACCGCATGTACCCGTTCCGCGCGCACTCGGAGTACCTCTACCTGACCGACCGCGAGCGTCCTGGGGGCGTCCTCGCGTTCGACCCCCACGAGGGCTGGGCCGACTTCGTCACACCGGTAACGCGCGACGAGCGGTTGTGGGAAGGGGCGCATGGCGATGCTCAGGACGGGCGACCGGCATCCGAGCTCGAGGGCTGGCTCGTCGAACGGCGCGACCGTCCGCTGGCGTCTCTTGGCGCGCGGGTCGCGAGGGTCGCGGCTGACGAGACACTCGAGACCGAGCTGCGCTATGCGCTTAACCACGTCCGCCGCCAGAAGGACGAGCTGGAACTGGCCAGGATGCGCATGGCCGAGCGGGCGACCAGCGCCGGCCTCGCCGCTATCCAGCCGCTGCTCGTGCCGGGCAACAGCGAACGACAAGTTCAGATCGAGCTCGAGGCGGAGTTCTTCCGCAGCGGCGCCGACTTCCTGGCGTTCGACACGATCGTAGGCGGCGGCCCCAACGCCGCCGTCCTCCACTTCACGCCGAGCCCGCGGCCGTTCGGCGACGGCGAGTTGATCTTGATCGACGCCGGCGGCGAGTACCGCGGCTACGCCAGCGACATCACCAGGACCTATCCGGCGTCGGGCGAGTTCACGCCGGAGCAGGCCGAGCTGTACGGGTTGGTCCGCAGCGCCGGATTGGCGGCTCTCGCCCGCTGCACCGCCGGCACCGAGTGGCGCGACGTCCACCTCACCGCCGCGCTGGTCATCGCCGAGGGTTTGGTCGAGTTCGGCCTTTTACGCGGCCGGCCGGAGTTGCTAGTCGAGCAGGGGGCGCAGTCCGTCTTCTTCCCGCACGGCATCGGCCATATGGTCGGTCTCGGCGTCCGAGACGCCGGGGACGTGTTGAAAGGGCGGCTGCAGCGGGACGACGAGTTTCCCAGGCTGCGGATGGACCTCCCCCTCCTCCCCGGCCACGTCGTCACGGTTGAGCCGGGCATCTACTTGGTGCCGGCGCTCCTGCACGACCCGGAGTTCCGCGAGCGCCACCGCGACGCGGTCGACTGGGAGCGCGCCGAGCGGTTGCTCGACTTCGGCGGCATCCGAATCGAGGACAACGTCCTAATCACCGACGAGGGGCCGGAAGTCCTGACCGCGGACGTTCCGGTCCTCATCTAGCCGCTGACCTCCCGTCTCTTCCGCAGCCACAGGAACCGCTAGCGGATACGACGCCCTACCTTGCCTCGAGAGGTGGAGAGTCCGGGGACTGTTGGGCTGGATGAGCTGCGGGAACAGGTGGCGTGCGGCCGATGAGTTTTCGCCGCTCGCATGTGAGCGGGCCTGCTACTGAATCAGGGCCCCGCTCAGTGCCTCGAGGCTCTTGACGTTATGCCCTGCGAGGAAAACATCGACGTGGGGCAGCGATGCCGCCATGCCGCGGGCAAGGGGCTGGTAGCGAGGATCTCCCTTGAGCGGGTTGACCCACACGACTCGATGTGCAAGGCGCCCGAGTCTTGCCATCTGCGCGGCCAACAGTTCGGGGTCGCCGCGCTCAAGGCCGTCCGAACACAACACGACGACCGCTCCCCGCACGGAAGCATGCTGTCCGAAGGCATCGAGAAGCTGCTTGATGGAGGCCCCAATGCGGGTCCCCCCTTCCCAATCACGAACGAGTCGACCGGCGTCGCCGAGCGCGTCGTCGGGTTCTCTCTTCTTGAGGGCCCTTGTGATACGCGTTAGGCGCGTGGCGAAGCAGAAGACCTCAACGCTCTGCCCCGCAGACATCGCCGCGAAGGCAAACTGAAGCAACGCTCGCGAGTACTGCGACATCGATCCAGAGACGTCCAGGATCAACACGAGGGGGCGCGCCTTAGGACGTCGAGCGCGCCAGGCACGCTCGAACGGCTCGCCCTGGGTCGCGAGTGACGACCGAAGAGTCCTCCGTACGTCGAACCGCGGTCCAGAACGTACGGGCCGCAGCCTACGCGAGCGCCGCTGTGGAGGGTTGATCTTCAGGGCGCGGATAAGTCGCCGCGCCCGAATCAGGTCGTGCTCGCTGAGCTCATCGAACGACTTGGTGCGAAGCACCTCGGTGGAGCTTGCAATCAGAGGGGCGCTCTCGTTCCCTTCGGTGACCTCTCCGGGCTCCGCCGGCTCCCACGAAGCGACGGCATCCTCGCCGGACCCCTCGTGCCTCTCTGGATCATGGGGTGGGATGGCCCCGGCAGCCGTCGACGCGGGCTCCTCCTGAAGGCGGGTGCCCCCAAAGTACGTGTCGAACGCGCGGTCGTAAAGAGCGAAGTCTTCCTTTCGTCCGACCAGGGCACAGCGCCCCGCCCAGTAAATCTCTGACTTGCCGGCGAACGCGAACGACGCGACCCCGCGGCAGAAAGTGAAGATTCGACCGGTCCCTACGGGGAGGCCCTGAGCGCGCAGGAAACGGCCGAAGCCCACGAGCGTCTCGAGCTCTTGTGTCATCGCAGAGAGAGGGCGCTCATTCCTCGCCGAGTAGCTCCCCGAGCCGCGCCGTCACGTGCTCCTGGTCCTCGTGGTCTTTGATCACCGCACCAAGAGTCGCTCCTGTCGCGCCGGGGTCGAGGCGTCCAACCCCAAGATAGTTCAGGGCGTTTGCCCAGTCGATCGTCTCTGCGACGCCGGGTCGCTTGACGACGTCCATGTCCCGGAGGCGTCCGACTGCAGCGGCCACGTCGCGCGCGAGCGCCTCGGGTATCTCTGGAGCGCGCACGCGCACAATCTCGACTTCCCGTTCCAAGGAAGGATGGTCGATCCAGTGGTACAGGCAACGTCGTTTCAGGGCGTCGTGCAGCTCTCGGGTCCGGTTCGACGTGATGATTACCGCCGGCGGCCTGGTCGAGGCAACCCGCCCTATCTCCGGGATCGTCACTGCGAACTCGGACAGCACCTCGAGCAGAAATGCTTCGAACTCGTCATCGGCTCTATCTAGTTCGTCGATCAACAGCACAGCGCCGGCCCCTGCCCGCACTGCCGCGAGTAACGGACGTTCGATGATGAAGTCCTCGCTAAACAAGTCCGCACCCACGTCGTTAACTCCTGCCTCGGTGGCGCGGACGGCGATGAGCTGGCGCGCGTAGTCCCACTCGTAGAGCGCCTGCGCGGAGTCGATGCCCTCGTAGCACTGCAGGCGTATGAGCCGGCGCCCCAGCGCGTCGGCCAGCACCTTGGCAACTTCCGTCTTCCCGACCCCGGCCTCCCCCTCCAGCAACAGCGGTTTGTCGAGGGCGAGCGCGAGGTAGATCGCAGTCGCCAGACCTGGGTCGGGCAGGTAGGCACGCTCGACAAGCGCGTGCTCGAGATCTGCGACCGAGTCGTAGAAGGCCGGCCCGCCCCGCCCGGGGAGGTCCTGCCCCGCCCGGTCATGACTCAGCGGGATAGGGCCTCCTCCAGAGCGCGCCGCGTCAGCACGGGCGCGATCTGGCGGCGGTATTCGGAGCTTCCCATCGGATCGCTCACCGGGTTGGTGCCTTCGGCGGCTCGACGGGCTGCCGAGGCCGGGTCCTCCCCTGCCGCAAGTGCCTCTTCCACTCCCTGCGCCCGCAGAGGCCTTTCCCCCATGCTCGTCAGTGCGACCGAGGCATTGTTGGATCCGTCGCCCAGCACCACCGCCACTCCGACGGTCGCCCAGTCCTGTGCCCGGTGATGGAACTTCAGATAGGACCATCCCGAGGACGTCTTCGGGACGCGCATCTCGGTAAGGATCTCTTGGGGGGCCAGATCGACCTCAAAAACCCCTTTGAAGAAGTCCGCGGCCGCGATCGTTCGTTCGCCAGTCGGCCCCCTGACCACGAACTCCGCGTTCAACGCGAGCATGATGGTCGGAATGTCGGACGCGGGGTCCCCGTGAGCCACCGACCCTCCGATCGTTCCGCGGTTGCGCACCTGAGGGTCGCCGACCTCACCCGCCGCATGTGCAACGATCGGACACGATGACTTGAGCGTCTCGTCGAAATGCGCATCCTCGTAACACGTGAGCGCTCCTATCGCGATCCTGTCGCCTGCATCACGCACGTAGCTAAGGTCCGAGACGCGTCCTATGTCGATGAGGACGGAAGGAGAAGCGAGCCGCAGCTTCATGAGCGGCAGAAGTGAATGACCTCCGGCCAGGAGCTTCGCGTCATCGTGCTGCCCCAAGAGCTCGACGGCGTGCTCGGCCGACTCCGCGACCTCGTAGTCGAACGGTGCGGGGATCACTGCCTGCCTCCCTTCGCCTCGGCGATAGTGCTAAAGACCCGTTCGGGCGTCACCGGCATGTCGATGTGGTTCACTCCCAAGGGTTGGAGCGCGTCGATTACCGCGTTGACGACCGCCGGCGGAGCCGCGATCGTGCCGGCCTCGCCGATGCCCTTGACCCCCATGGGGTTAGTCGAGGAGGGCGTGACCGTGCTGTCGATGTCGAAGGACGGAAGCTCGGCCGCGGAGGGTACGCGGTAGTAGCCCATGTGGCTCGTGGTAAGCGTGCCGTTTTCGTCGAAGACGGCTTCCTCGTACAACGCCTCCGCAATGCCCTGCGCGATCCCCCCGTGGACCTGACCGGCAACGATCACCGGATTGATTTGATTTCCGCAGTCGTCGACCGCGACGTACTTGACGATGTCGACGAGCCCCGTCTCCGTGTCGACTTCGACCGCGCAGATGTGTGCGCCCGAAGGGAACGTGAAGTTTGGGGGGTCGAACACGAACGTCGCTTCGAGGCCCGGCTCCATTCCTTCAGGCAAGCTGTGCGCGGTCCATGCGGAGAAGGCCGCGTCGGCGACCGTCTTGGCCTTGTCCGGAGCGCCTCTCACCTGGAACTTGCCGTCGGTCCACTCGAGATCCTCTTCCGAGACCTCGAGCTCGTGCGCGGCGATCTTCTTGACCTTGTCGCGAATCTTCTCGGCCGCGAAGTGCAACGCGATGCCACCGACCGAGAGGCTGCGGCTTCCGTAGGTATCCATGCCCAGAGGCGAGATCGCGGTATCGCCGTGAAGGACCTCGACGTCCTCGATCGGCACTCCGAGCGCATCTGCTGCTATCTGCGACCATGACGTCACGTGGCCCTGCCCGTGAGGCGAAGTACCGGTGACGACGGTGACCTTTCCGGTTGGTAGGCACCGAATCGTCGCCGCATCCCAGCCGCCGGCTCCGTACTTGAGTGCTGCGAGGACTTGGGAAGGGGCAAGGCCACACATCTCGATATAGGTCGAGAGCCCGATCCCAAGCTGTTTGGCGTCGCCTCTCTGTCGCCGCTCGGCCTGGTCTTTGCGAAGCAGGTCGTAGCCGACCATGTCGAGCGCCTTGTCGAGACTCGCACCGTAGTTTCCCGAGTCAAACTGGAGGCCTGAGGCGACCTCTCTGGGTTGGTCGAACGGGGCGATGAAGTTCATCCGCCGTATCTCCACGGGGTCCCTGCCGACCCGTCTCGCCAGCGCATCGACGATGCGCTCGATCGCGTAAGTAGCCTCCGGCCGACCCGCGCCGCGGTAGGCATCGGTCGGCGTGAGGTTGGTGAACACGCTCTGACAGGTGAACGAATAGGCCTGAACGTCGTACACGCCGTGATACAGAAACGCGCCCAGGATGGGGATGCCGGGTGTGACGAGCTGCAGGTACGCCCCCATGTCTGCGAGCAGCTTGACCCTCACCCCCAGGATCTTGCCCTCTTCGGTTGCGGCAACCTCCATGTCCTGGATCACGCCGCGCCCGTGGATGGTGGCCAGGTAGTTCTCGGATCGCTCCTCGATCCATTTCACCGGCGCGTTGAGCTTGCGCGCGAGGGCGAGGCCCACGGCCTCCTCTGAATAAACGTTCAGCTTGGAGCCGAAGCCGCCACCGACGTCCGGGGCGATGACCCTCAGCTTGCTCTCCGGGATGCCCAGCGACATTGCGAGCGTCGTCCTCAGGATGTGCGGGACCTGAGTTGCCGAATAGAGGACGTACTCCTCCTGTGCGGGAGCCGGTACGACCAGTACACCTCGAGGCTCCATCGCGTTTGGTATGAGGCGCGGATGGCGGTAACGCTCCTTGACCACCAGCGCGGCTTCCGAGAAGACCTTGTCGACGTCGCCGTTGTTCATCGACCAGACGTAGGCCTCGTTGGAGTCCAGATCCTCGTGTATCTGGGGAGCGCCCTCGTCGAGTGCCCTTTCGGGGTCGACGACCGCGTCAAGGGGCTCGTAGTCGACATCGACGAGCTCTGCGGCGTCCTTTGCGTGTGCGCGGGAATCGGCGACCACGACGGCCACCGGATCTCCCGCGAAGCAAGCCTTGTCCTTCGCCACCGGCCAGTGGTTCGGCATACGAGGATCTTCGGTGGTCGGCTCTGGAAAGCTACGCCCCGCGATGGGCCACGCACAGGGAAGTCCGCCGGCCCAATCGTCGGCGAGGTCTGCTCCGCTGTAAACCGCAACGACCCCAGGCATGTCGTTGGCGCGGGCCGCGTCGACTCCGTTGATGCGAGCATGCGCGAAGGGGCTTCGAACGAACGCCATCCACAACATTCCCTGCACGTTGATGTCGTCGATGTACTTGGCTTGTCCGGTTATGAGCTCGGGGTCTTCCTTGCGGGGAACGCCGCCGCCGACATAGCGTTCTGGTCGTTCGACTACCTGGGCCATGGCTGACTCCTTTTTGCAGTGTGGGTTTCGGCAAGTGGTGCTCGGCGAGCCATCAGACCGTCGCAGAAGATTTCATCTCGCCGGCGGCTTGCTGAATCGCCTTGACGATGTTGTGGTAGCCGGTGCAGCGGCACAGGTTTCCCTCGAGGCCGAGGCGGATGTCGTCTTCCGACATGTCACCGCCGCGCTGGATGAGGCCTGCCGCGGCCATGATCATGCCCGGCGTGCAGTACCCGCACTGAAGCGCATGATTGTCGTGAAACGCCCTCTGAAGCGGATGCAACTCGCCGTCCTTCGCCATGCCCTCGATGGTGGTTACTTCGGTTCCATCCGCCTGCACTGCAAGCATGGTGCACGACTTCACGGATTTTCCGTCGACCAGGATCGTGCACGCGCCGCAGGAGGTGGTGTCGCAGCCGACGGTGGTGCCGGTGAGGTTCAAGTTGTCTCGCAAGAAATAGACCAGAAGCTGCCGGGGCTCGACCTCGGCTTCGAGGCGGGCGCCGTTCACGGTGACAGCGATGCGTCTCAAG
>JAUJNI010000001.1:803480-809188 GCA_030446465.1 Actinomycetota bacterium | reverse complement strand
CGCCTTTCCATCGAGCAGGAGCGGGAGGTCGCGGTAGCCACGGTGCTCGACTCGGCGATGTCCGACGTCGACGTGGGGGAACGGGTCCTGGTCCACGGTGACGGGACCAAGGAAGGACGCCTCGGCTCCCGCGCTGCCGACGAAGCAGTTGCCGAGCTCACTCGGGATGCTCTCACGACCGGCGAGTCGACGGTGCGGGACCTCTCATCTCGGGGAGTGGCACTGAGAGCGTTCGCCGAGGTGTTGAGGCCACCCCTTCGTCTGCTCGTGTGCGGCGCGGGCCACGACGCGATCCCGGTTGTTCGTCTGGCGTCCTCGCTGGGGTGGAAAACAGTGGTGGTGGACGACCGCCCCTCCATGCTGGAGCGGAACCGCTTTCCGGACGCAACGGACTTCATCCTCGCCGAGCCGCGCGCTGCCGCCGACGCGGCGGGAGTCGACGAGCGCACCTATGCCGTCGTGATGAGCCACAACTATCTAAGGGACCGGAGTTACCTGCAGTCCTTTCTCGCCACGAACATCCCCTACATCGGCATGCTCGGCCCCCGGGCCCGGCTCGAGCGTCTGCTCGGGGACCTCGGCGCAGAAGGAGTGACCCCGGAAGCCGGCGATGAAGCGCGCGTCCATGGGCCGTCCGGCCTCGACGTCGGCGCCGAAGGCCCGGAGGAGATCGCCGTGGCCATCATCGGCGAGGTGCTGGCCGTAAGTCGCGGGCACGGCGGCGGATTCTTGAGGGACCGCACGGGACCGATACACGAGCGGCGTCAACCCGCCGCGTCGGCGTAAGGAGGTCGCAGCCGTGCTGATCGAGGATTCCTTCGAGGTCCCTGAGCACATCGATCGCGTGTGGAGCTACTTGATCGATGTCGAGAAGGTCGTCCCATGCATGCCGGGGGCGGAGCTGACTGAGACGCTCGACGATCGCAACTACAAGGGCAAGGTCACGGTCAAGCTGGGGCCGGTGGCCCTGACCTTCGCCGGCAAAGTCGAGATGTCCGAGCGGGACGACGACGTTCATCGAATACTGCTCAAGGGCTCCGGCATGGAGCAGCGCGGGAAAGGCGCCGCCTCCGCAACGATCACCACGACCGCCGAGGAGATTGCAGGCGGCACCCTCGTCAAAGTGGTGCAGGACCTCAAGGTGCAGGGTCAGGTCGCTCAAATGAGCCGGGGCATGATGCAGGACGTCTCGGCCAAGCTCACGAGGCAGTTTGCCGACTGTCTGAAGAAGAACCTGGCGGCGGAGAAGCCCGCACCGGAGGGTGAGCCTCCGGTCGAGGGCGCGCCGTCCAGAGTGTCGCCGTCCGGTGGCCCGGACAGCAGGCCGGTCGTCGCCGCCAAGCCCGTCGGAGGTCTTCGCCTCGCGCTCGGGGCCATCGCCGGCGCAATCGCCAGGTCTGTGGCGGGTCTGTTCCGCAGGCGCTCGGGCCCCAGGACCTGAGGCCGCGTTGATCTCGGGCATCATCCTCGCCGGCGGAGGGTCGGCACGGCTCGGAACTCCCAAGCAGCTGCTCGAGCTCGACGGCCGGCCCCTGCTTCAGCACGTAGTCGACGCGGCGGAGCAGGCGGGCCTGGACGAGGTGATCATCGTGCTCGGTCACGAGGCCAACCACGTCTCGGCCGCGCTCCGGCTGCCACCCACGGCTCGCGTGGTGGTGAACCCGCGTTATCTAGAGGGCCAGTCCACGTCGCTGCGCGCTGGGCTTGACGCAACCGACCCGGCCTCGACCGCCGCGGTCGTCCTGCTCGGCGATCAGCCACGTCTCGGCGCCGACATGATTCGAAAGATGGTGGCGGAGTTTCGTCGGGATGGTCGTCCCATTGCCCGAGCCGTCTTCGACGGCGTGCCAGGTCACCCCGTGGTGCTCGCCCGGAGCGAGTGGGCCATGGTAGATACCCTGGAGGGAGACGTCGGGGCACGCGCCTTCATGGATGCGTCCGACAAGGTCAATCTGGTCGACATGGGGGCCGAACCGCTGGAAGACGTCGACACCTGGGAGCAGTACGAACGGGTGCGGCAGACCTCACGTGCAGACTCATCCCGAAGGTGAAGAGCAGAACCGGGACGGGATATGTCCCCCGAACGACAAGGGCTGCGGGACCCGCCGCCAAGAGGACGAACGCGAGGACGTCGAGGGGCACGGGCCGGTTCGTTGACCGAACGCGACCAGCGTGCCGACGACCTGGATGAAGCTCCGGACCCAGCGATCGGAGTCCTGAGCGAGTGATCGTTAGGCGCATGGCGAACTCGAGCGCCCTTGTGAGATTCACGTTCTCATTGACGGGCCTGCCGGCCATGCTCGCCTCAATGGACGCGCGGTCGTAAAGGGCGTGCGAGTTCCAAGCGGTTCTCGAGAATGGTGAGCGCTTGCTGTTTCGTCCGATCAGGCCAGAGGACAAAGAACTATTGAAGGAGGGCTTCGAGCATCTGTCGGGAGAGTCCCGCTACACGCGTTTTTTCAGGCAGCTCGAACGCCTGACCGAAGATCAACTCCGGTATTTGACCGAGATCGACTACCGGAATCACTTCGCGTGGGTGGTCGTGATTCTCGAATCAGATCCGCCGCGAGAGCGTGGGGTGGGGGTGGCACGCTGGATCCGGCTCAAGACTGAACCTGAAGTGGCGGAGGTCGCAGTGACCGTAATTGACGAATTCCAGAGAAAGGGCATCGGAAGAACCTTGCTGCTTCTTGCCGCCCGATCCGCAATCGAACGAGGGGTAAGGACCTTCCGGGCATGGGTGCTGAGTCAGAACACGGCGACGCTTGGGATGCTCCGAGAGATCGGGGGCCGTCGCGGAAAGTGGGAGTCGGGAGTCGTAGAGATGAACGTTCCGTTACCAGACTCGGTCGAGAGCCTGGAACGCATACCTGTCCCACTCGTTGTTGTCCCCGCTTAATCGGAAGGATCACCGATGCACGGCGGTTAGGACCCAGCAATGAACCGCGAACCTTCGGGAACAAAGGCCGCGTGTCCACCTTCAAAAGCCCCATGTACACAACGTAGCCGCTCCCGTTGCATTCCATCCGAAGTCTCCGAAGGAGAACCGACTGAGGACTGACTAGGAATCCCCCTCCTGCTCGCTACCGAGCTCGAGAGAACCTCGACAAGATGGCCTGACATCGGATACAGGCACGGAACACGTCCCGTCGACGTGCAGTCGGCGTGAATCCCTCCTCAGCGACAGCCGACTCCGAAGGCGGGCTGTTAAACACTGCCCGCCTTGAACGACTTCACCCACGGGTCGAGATCTTGAGCGGACGCAACAAGTGCACCCGTCCGTCGCGCACGGTCTCGATCGCCGGTCTAGAGCGATCCCCGAATAATGGCCCGTTTGCGGCCGTTGAGCAGCCCGTCGACGTACCACCTGGGCGCGAGGCATCAAAAGCGGCGGATCCTGACGGCTCGTGTCTTTCAGAGACATCCTGAAAGTTCTGTGTAGGGCAGAGGGCTCCACTTAACAGCAGGATCTTCCTCCACCATGCGACCATTTAGGAAGTGAATACCTATCGAGCTGTACTCTTCGATTGGGGTTGCACCCTTGCGCACGATCCCCCTCTGCAGTGGTGGGTCGAACAGGCATTACGCTCTGTTGGTCGGCCTGTCGAGCCACAGATGGTTGCTGAGACCGCGACCGCCATTGAGACGTTTCCAAGCTTCCTGAGTTCGTTGAATCTGAGCCCAGGATCGACTGCTCCCCAGAGGTGCACCGCTCTGCCACGATGCGACTCTTTAGATGCGCCGGACTCGATAACGAACTGGCCGTCGCCCTCTATGATCTGGACCTCGATCCCGCGAGTCATCCCCTCTATCCAGATGTTCCCGGCGTCCTGACGTCCGTCCAAGCTCTGGGCGCGAAGATCGCGCTCGTCAGCAACATCCACTTCGATCTACGTGCTGACCTCAGAGCTTATGGAGTTGCGCATCTCATTGACGCATATGTGTTGTCCTTCGAGCAGGGATTCCAGAAGCCGGACCCTAGGATGTTTGCGCTTGCTCTGGAATCGCTTTGCGTCGAGCGCACCGAGACGCTGATGGTTGGCGACAGTCCGCTCCACGACGGTGCAGCCGCCGCAGCTGGTATCGCCACGCTAATCCTGCCACCTCCATTCGAATTTGAGGATCGAGGACTTCGGGTAGTGCTCCGTTTGCTTGAGTAATCAGCACCATGAGCTTCGGCCCCTGCTGTGGCCCTCGCCATGTCAAAGTCGACAGGCATCAGCCTCTCAACTTGGAGGGAACCTGACCTGTATGTGGCCCACAGCCGCGCAAGTTCCCTTACGCAACATCTCGCGTAGTGCGTGCACTTCCCTGCCCTGCTGGGACGAGTGAAAACGGGAAGTGCCCGAACAGATGCGGGTAGCCTTCGATCCACGTCATGGATCTGGTCGAGCGGATCATCGCCAGCGTCGCACCTCACCCGGCGGTTCGAAGCATCCGTCTGGTCGGGTCGCGGGCTGAAGGACGCGCCAGCGAACTCTCCGACTGGGACTTCCGGGTTGAGGCGAACGACTTCCCAGCCCTTGCCAAGGCGCTCCCCCACCTGCTCTCGCCGCTTGACCCGCTGGCGCAGCAATGGGACCGCCTCAGCCCGGAATATTGTTGGATGCTGATCCTTCGCGGCCCGGAGAAGGTGGATCTGATCTTCCCCGACGAACCTCATACGAACGAACCGCCTTGGGAGCCCAACGACAAGAACCTCGATGCGATTGAGGCACACTTCTGGGACTGGATGCTTTGGCTCAGAGGCAAGGAGGCAGGCGGTAAGGCCGAGCTCGTCGAGAGAGAGCTGGACAAGCTCTTCGATCACCTCCTCGCGCCGCTGGGCGCCAAGCATCGACCGTCCTCAATCGTTGATGCCATTGCGAATTATCAGGAGGCACGCGATCGGGCCGAACAGCACTTTGGCGTCGTTGTGCGCCGCCAACTCGAAACTGCCGTCGCCGCTGTCTTCGCGACTTGAGCGCATTTCTCTGGCATGCAGAAAATCGCCCCACGCATGCCACAGTGGCCTTAGTGCGACAAGGATCGCCACTTCTCGGAGGGAGCCCACGGACAAGGGAGGTGCCAAGGAAGGCGCTCGCTTAGAACGTCATCGTCTGGGCGATCACGTGAGATTACGGCGGACTGGAGAAACCCTGCGGTGAAGCGAAGGGATGCCTACTTGAGGAACAAGCACGGCCGACCACCCTCCCAGCGCTCACACACCGAACGACCAGGGCAGTTCGTCAGGCCGCGTGCCGTGCTTACATTGAGCCGTGACCACGTACGACGTGCCGACCGAGTTCGATCTAGACGGCCTCCTTGCCCGTCCACTCATCGCTCGCGTCGCGACAAATGGACCGACCGTCAGGCCGGTCTGGTTCCTGTGGGAACAAGAGGCCTTCTGGTGGTTGACAGGGTCTTGGTCGAAGCTTCCACCTCTCATCAAGCGAGATCCGGCCGTTGCACTACTCATCGATACGTGGCATCCGACGACCGGCGAGGTGCTGCAGCTCATCGCCACCGGCCATGCCGCGATACACCCTTTCGACGCCAACCGGGCCCGCCGCAAGCTTTCCCGCTACCTGGGCGACGATCAATCGAAATGGGACAAAGACCGGTTCATCAAAGGCACTTTTGATAGCCCATCTGCCGCGTTCGTCCGACTCCGCCCCGATCGACTAACGGTCAAGGACCTGTCGTATCAGCCCCCTGCCTAGCCTTTC
>JAUJNI010000001.1:778794-803380 GCA_030446465.1 Actinomycetota bacterium | reverse complement strand
AAACCGGTTGGAAACTCCGACGTATCGAGGCCATGATTGGGGAATGGAAGTGGGAGTACAACGGTGTTGTTCACCGCCAGCTTGACTACCTCGTCGAAGTCGATGGCGACCTCACTGCGCCCCGCCTAGAAAAGGGCAAGCATGACTGCCACGCCTGGATCGGCCTGGACAACCTTGACCTGATGATGGGCGGCCGGTCCGACGGCGATCGGCGGCTGCGCGATGTGGTCGCCAAGGCTGTCCGCACCCGGCTTACCGCACGACTGCGGCTGGAACCGATCGGCCCCGAGCACGCAGGTGATTTGTGGCGGCTACACCAGGACGATGCCATCGGGGAGTGGTACGAAGGGCGGTGGACCCAAGTCACGGCGCAGCGCACGGCAACGGACATGGGCGCGGCATGGGAGCGCGACGGCGTCAGCAAGTGGATCGCGTACGACCGCGTCACGAATGAGCTAGTTGGCCGTGGCGGCCTGTCTCGTGCGGTCGTGGATGGGCAGGAACGGCTCGAAGTTGGCTGGGCCGTCGTCGGGAGTTTGTGGGGTCGCGGCTACGCAACGGAGATCGGGCAGGCGGCCCTGCGGCTCGCCTTTGAAGATCTGGATGCAGATGAGGTCGTCTCGTTCACCGAACCCAACAACACACGCTCGCGCGCGGTGATGGAACGGCTCGGAATGCACTACAGCCACGACATCCTCCACAATGGCTCCTCCTTCGTTCTCTATAGGAGGTCTCGAAGACGCGACTCATCCAGCACGAGTGGTTCTTGATGTGTCGTCTCGGAAGCGCCATACCGACCCTACGGATCCGGCCTCATGATCGGGAGGGCGAACTACTCGATCCGAGCCGGCGGCTCACCATTGAGGAACTGGAGGCGTGGCCGGACATTGTGGGCGCCCCGTCGTCTGGCAGAGCTGCTGCCGCGCGTATTGGGCCGCAGACGTGCCCCCCAACTGATCGATACAGTGTTCTAAGGGTTCTTGCGGGGAGCCGCTATCGCAGGCGTGACCGGACGAAATCGGTCTCAGCACCCGGAGAGATGCACCGCGCATTCCGGCAGGGATCATAGTGGCCGTCGAAATCGTCTTCGAGACTCACTCCGTTACGACCGACAATGAGGCTGGCATCGCCACCGGCTGGAAGGAGGGTCAGCTGTCGGAGCGCGGCAAGTCTCTGGCCACCAAATTGGGACAGCGGCGACGAACCGGCATCGACGCGGTCTTCTCGTCTGATCTCAGACGAGCCGTGCAAACAGTAGAGATCGCATTCAGTGGGACCGGCATCCCGGTACATCTCGATGCCCGTCTGCGAGAGTGCAACTACGGTGACTGGAACGGGATGCCGGTGGAGAAGCTGAACGCTGAACGCTCCGGCCATGTCAGCGAACCGTTCCCCGGAGGCGAGAGCTTCCAAGACGCCATCGAGCGTATGGCCGATTTCCTTACGGAACTGGCAAGGGAATGGGGCGGCCACCGTGTGTTGATCGTGGGCCACAGCGCTACCCGGTGGGCCCTCGATCACCTTCTCAAAGGAGAGCCGCTCGCGTATCTAGTTGATGCACCCTACGACTGGCGCGAGGGCTGGGCGTACTCTCTGCCTGACGGTTGGACACCGCAAGTTCCCGACTTCGACCCCGGCAATGCGGCCGGCCCCAAAGCGACAAGGGAAGCCAGGCGAGCGCGCTGGGCGGGTAGCTGGCTGCGCTAGTCGCCGACATTTCGACATATGCGAAGCAGACCTGGACCCCAGGCATGGGATGATGAAATGAAATCACCCACTGGCTAAGGAGACTAGAGATGGGCAACTTCATGGTCACGCGTCGCCGTGGGCAAGCGATCGCCGGAGCATGGCTCGACTCGCTGGCTCGGACAGCACTTTCTCAAGAGCCCTAAGCTCGCCGCCTCGCTCGTCAAACAAATAGATGTCGCTTCCCTAGATCTAGTTGTTGAGGTCGGGGCCGGCCACGGTATCCTCACCGAAGAGCTAACTAGCCTCGCTGCAAAGGTGCTCGCAGTCGAACTCGACCCCACACTCGCGATAAGCCTGGTAAAGCGGTTCTCGAGCAGTGGGAACGTCGTAGTGGTCGCTGGGGACTTCTTCGACCTGCCCCTTCCTGCGGATCCCTTCCGGGTCTTCGGAAACATCCCATTCGGAAGCACGACCCGGCTTCTACGTCACCTTCTAGACCCCCCGGTAACTGGACTTGTCCGAGCAGATATCGTCGTGCAGCACGGCGCTGCAATCAAGCGCACCTGTCGCGGCAATCTCCTTAACCTGTGCTGGGGTCCGTGGTGGGAGTTCAGGATGGGTCCACGGATTGCGGCTCGGTCCTTCAAGCCACCTCCAGCCGTGGACGCAGCACTACTGACTATCGCCAAGAGGGATATGCCACTGGTGCCGGTGCACGAAAAGCTGTCTTTCGTTCGGTTTCTTCGTGCGGGGTTTGGAAGGAGGTCCGAGGTCAGGACGGCCGTGAGACCGTTCATTTCTGCTCGTGCACTCCAAACTCTCTCGACACGGATGGGATTCTCACTCGATGCACGCCCGCCAGAGCTAGACCTTCGCCAATGGGTCACCCTTTATAGGGCCTGCAAGAACCGACGGGATCACCAGGGGCGCTGACCTCCCGCTGGTCGCGGCTCACGGATCTGACCATGCTGAACGGCATACGCTTCTTAAGTGAATAGTGACGACCCTGGTCTCGTGGCTCCCGATGGCAGTCCGGTGCAGGTCTATAGGAGCCTGCCAGCGGGAGGCGAGGCGGAAATCGTCCATGGCGCAATCCCCGAGCGAGCGAACATCCTGGAGCTCGGGTGTGGGACCGGCCGGACAACCCATCGGCTGATCGAGATGGGCCATGAAGTGACGGCGGTTGACGAGTCACCGGAGATGTTGGCCCATGTCCAGGCCGTCGAAACTCTCCTGACCAAGATCGAGGATCTCAGGCTGACAGAGTGTTCGACTGCGTTCTCCTTGGAAGTCATTTGATTAATACGGACAGGGAGCAGCGGCGGGCATTCCTTCGGTGTTGCCGTCGGCACGTCTCAGCGAGCGGATGTGTGTTGATCGAGCGCTACGATCCTGACTTCAACTGGGAAGGCCATGAGGGATTCGTGAGCAGGATCGGGAACGTGACGACAACTTTAAGACACGTCCGCTTACGAAACCAGCGCCTGCAAGCAGTCATCGAATACCGAGTTGGCGACAAGCTGTGGCTACAGCCTTTCTCTGCAGTTCTTCTGGGCGACGAAGAGATCGATCGGGACTTGGAAACGGAGGGGCTGGAGCGTGATCGGTGGCTCGATGAGCGCCGCTCGTGGCTTCTAGCACGGCAGGCGACCTCCCAGGCTCCTCAGTTGCGCCTCTCCGACTGATCCTCGGATTCCTCAGACGCTTCATGCCGAACCCTCTTATTGAAGCCAGCGACGTCTGGGTCACACACCACATCAACTTCGTACAGGTCCAGAATCGTGACAGCATCCGGCGAGTTAATTCCGTCCTCCGGCGATGAAGCCGAGCTCTGAGATCTCGACGGCGGCATATCGTTGTCTTCCGGTGGCCACTTTTGAGGAGTACACAGACCCTCGCCTGGTTGCCATCTATGACGCGCTGAATCCATTCGCTGCTGACACCACCTTCTACATCGGGCTGGCAGCGGAACTGTCCCCATCGTCGATCAGCGACATCGGTTGCGGCACGGGGTTGCTGACCTGCGAGCTGGCCCATCGCGGACACGAGATGATCGGCGTCGACCCGTCCCGCGCCATGCTTGCCGTCGCCCGCCATCGCCCGGGCGGCGAGTTGGTCCGATGGGTGGAAGGCGACGCGAGCCAACTAGACGAGTCCCAGGTCGACCTGGCGATCATGACCGGTCACGTCGCCCAGGTCATCGCCGACGACGAGACCTGGCACAAGACGCTCGCCGCCATCCACCGGGCGCTACGCCCGGGCGGTCGCGGGCGTTCGAAAGCCGCAACCCGAGTGCACGAGCGTGGGAAGCGTGGACGCCCCAGACATCCCGTCGGCAGATCGATGACGCTGGCCTGGGCCAAGTCGAGGTGTGGTACCAGTTGATCGAGGTCCAAGACGGGCACGTGTCTTTCGAGATCCACTACGTCTTCGCATCGTCAGGCGAAGACGTAGTGTCCACGAACGAACTGCGATTCCGCACTCAGGCCGAGCTGACGCACTCACTGGTCGACGTGGGTTTCTCGGTAGAGCATGTCTTTGGTGACTGGGCCCGTCGGCCAGTCGAGGTAGGGAGTCCAGAGCTGATCCTCATCGCAACGCGTGGATGAAATGCCCGGTCTCCACGTTCGTAACAGCGGCCATAACTGCCCTTACCTTGCCGTGGTAACGCATCCCTTAGAAATCATGTCGCCGAGCGAGCGGTCGGTAGTGTCTCGGCGCGCAGCGGCGCCTGAGTGGAGGAGTTGGCTACTACGGTTGCGTCACAAGGTTGTATCGGAACCGCACGCTGTGCGCGCTTATGAGCGCTCACTAGCCCCGGCATCGATTGTTTCGTTAGATTCGGTGTCGGACTTGATGCGGCGACGTCAGAACGGCTTGGGGTGCAGCCAGTTGGACGCCCAGGAAGAGAGGTGGGCGCCACGTCTTAGATCGTCCCTTCGGACCACGACCTCCACGGGAGTCCCACGATCTAGTAGAGGACCGCGGGGAGCGGATCCTTGAGGAGCCGAGAAAGCGCTTGCGAGAAGGTTTGCCGATCGATTGGTAAGGCCCTCGCATAGTCGATGTCCGCGGTAGCAGTAGGTACGTCCTCAGTCGCTTGAAGCAGCCACAGGATGGGCAGCCGGTGTATCACGGCGAGGATGATTTCTTCAGGACGTTCAAGAATGGCTTTGTATCCGCTGAGATAGCGTCGCATTGCATCGTGTTGGCTCTCTCCCCCGGGCGGGCGCGCAGCCGGGCCCTCGGCGAGGAGCCAGTCATTGAACTCTTGGACGGACTTTCGCTCGAAGTCCCCTAGGAACGGATCGTTGAATTCCCCAAGAGCGAGGCGTGGGACAGATCGGCCCGTGAGGGCGATGTCTGCGGTCGCTATTGCTCGTGATAACTGACTGGTGACGCAAAGCGCAATGTCAACTTGAGCGAGTTGTTCCCCAAGAGCGGTCGCTTGGCATCGCCCGTCCTGTGTGAGTTTTGTCGTCGTACCCGGGTCGGCGCAAACGATGCCATCCTTATTCGCATCCGATTCAGCGTGGCGTGCTAAGACAAGGGTTTTCAGGCGCGTTCCTCCAGCTCTGATGGAGTGGGTTTCGGAGCGTATATCGCCTTCCAGGTGACAGCGGAGTGTCAACCATCACCCGGAACAGGACATCCCTGTCGTGGGCGGTGACGGGTTCGAACCGCCGACCCCTGCGTTGTAAGCGCAGTGCTCTTCCGCTGAGCTAACCGCCCGTGCGATGCCCCAGAGTAGCTGGTCAGAGGGCTGTTCAGGGAGATGGAGGTCAAGTGCGCGTGGAGGAGCAGGGTGAGTCGTCGTGGCCAAGGGTCGAGGGAAGCTCGTCGGCGCTTGGGTTCAACGCGCTGATCTAGCAACCTCGCAAACCTTCACCGTGATTGATCGGCAACACCAATTTTGAGCAGGTACGAGGACCAATCCCGTCCCACGAAATTGACGGACGTCAGGATTGAAGATTTTCGCGCTCTCCGCATCACCCGGAGCCGGTTGGGTAGAAATGGAGAAGGCTCAGGACTCGTAGGGAGGGGAACTTTATGCCACAGGTTCGGGAAATGATGACGCCTGACGTGGTCACAATACAGCCAGGAACCAGCGTCAGGGATGCTGCGAAGACGATGATTCAGGAGAAGAAAGGGCCGCTGCCGATCGTGGACGGAGACCGTGCCGTGGCTATCGTTACGGACCGTGATCTGGTGGCTCACGTGCTCGCTGAGGGGCGCGACCCTGCCTCTACTACTGTGGACGACGTTTCGTCACGCGACCTAGTGACCATTGGCCCGGACCAGGATGTCGATGAGGCTCGCCAGCTTATGGCGCAAAACGAGCTGGACCGTGTGCTCGTGGTGGAGGGTGAGCGCCTCGTTGGCATCATCTCAGAGGCAGACATCCGCGCCGACGAGGGTCCACTCGCGTAAGAGGAGAGCCATGCCCCAGAAGAGGCCCGCCGTCCCGGCGGGCCTCTTGTTAGTCCTTGCCGGATTTGCACTCGCTCAGGTGGAAAGTCCGATCCGCGGGGGTGCTCGGGAAAACCCTCATGTCGTCAGGCTCTAGCCGAGCGCAAGGCCTCCCTCAGCTTCATGCGCGGCCCTGTGCGAAGGATGGCCCCCGAGTAGATGCGTCCGGCCAGTCGTACGACGAGGTATGAGCCAACGAGCATGAGCGCTACGGAGAGCGGCACCTCCCAGACCGCAACATCTGCCAGCGTCGCTCGAGGCAGCATCGTCATTGGGGCAAAAGGCGGCACAAAAGAGAGCACCTTCACGAACGCGGAATCGGGCGAGCCCAACGCCTGGATGCCGATCACAAACGCCACGATCAGCAACATGGTCATCGGAAAGGAAACGTTCTGGGCCTCCTCCTGTCGGGACGCCAACGCTCCCGCAGCCGCATAAAGCGAAGCGTAGAAGGCGTACGCGAGCAAGAACCACATCACGCCGGCGGCAATGGTGAGGCTCGAACCCTGTGGCAAGGGTGTGTCGAGGACGCGGGACGCGATAAGGGGCGGCACAGATACCACGATGAGCTGCCCAAGACCGAGGGTTCCTATGCCGATTACCTTGCCCGCCATCAATTGATGAGGCCGAACCGCCGGCAGCAACACCTCTACGACCCGCGTCGCCTTCTCCTCAACCACACCGAGCAGCACGTAGCTTCCGTATCCGACGGTCGAGACATAGATGAGGAAGAGAACGACATAGACCAGAGCCCGCTCACGCCCTTGCCGTTCGCCACTAGGCTCCAGACTGCGCACCCGCAAAGGTGGCCCTGCAAGCGTCTCTGCCGCACGCGATTCCTCTACCCCTGCCTCCTGGAGCCGATTGAAGACGGCGATAGTTGCGGCGGCTCTGGTGGCCAGCTGCCCGGCTTGCGACTCGCTGTCCGCCTCCTGGACGATGATCTCGTCTCCGTTCACGACCGCGAAGTCGGCGGTCTCTTCCTCGACGGCCTCCTCCGCCTCAGCCTCGTCGGCAAAGGAGACCAATTCGGCCTCGCCGCCGGTGGAAGCTGCGAGCCCGCTCAAGGCACTTTTCACCGCGGGGCTGTAGTCACCGACCAGGCCGATCGTGTATCTCTCCTCGTCATCGGAAAGGAGGGACGGGACCACAGCGGCTGCCAGCAGCAAGAGAGCCGTGATGATCGTGGAGATGTTGAACGACTTCGTTCGGATGCGCTCTCGCAGCTCTCGTGCGGTCACCAGGCGAACTAGCTCTAGAGAACGGCTCATCGCCCCACCGCCTCCAAGAAGAGCTCGGACAACCTCGGGCGCTCGAAGCTGAATGGGTGACAGACCCCGCCGAGCAAGCGGCTCCCAGCACCGCCTGATGGTCGGTCTCGCCGCTCAACGACAAGACGTCCATCCCATCGCGCCGATCGAGGACGTCAACGCCGGAAAGTGTAGCGGCCCAGTCGTCGCCGGCATCCTCGACGCGGACGAGCAAGCGTTGCTGTCTGCCTTTGGTCTTGAGCTCCTCGACGCCTCCGGACATCACGAGCTTGCCGTCGTTGATTATTGCCACCCGTTTGCACAAGTGCTCGACTAGATCGAGCTGATGGCTCGAGAACACGACTGCAACTCCAGCGGCGGCCCTTTCGAGTAGAACGTTGGCGAGATCGTCGACGCCGATGGGGTCGAGCCCGGAGAAGGGTTCGTCGAGGATCAGCACTTCAGGATCGTGGACCAGAGCGGCCATGAGTTGGACTCGTTGCTGGTTGCCTTGCGAGAGCTGCTCGACCCTGTCTCCAGCGCGCGGAGTCAGGCCAAAGCGCTCGAGCCAGTAATCGGTGCGTTCCGCTGCCTCGGCCGGCGAGAGGTCGTGCAGCCTCGCCAGATAAATGAGCTGCTCTCGGACCCGCATGCGCGCGTAGAGGCCTCGCTCCTCCGGCATGTAGCCAAACCGAAGCCGCTGATCGTCGGTCACCAGCGAGCCGCGCCAGCGGACCTCCCCGCATCTGGCTTGGTGACGCCCATCACTATCCGCATTGCGGTGGTCTTCCCCGCCCCATTGGGCCCAAGGAAGCCGAACATCTCGCCCTCGGGTACGTCGAAGGAGAGATCGTCCAGAGCGGTGACGTCGCCAAAGCGACGCTTAAGGTTGACCAGCTCTAGCATCAGCGCGAATTCTCCAGGCTCTGATGCTGACTCGTTGCTCCATGCCGCCTCGGCTACCGACCTTCTCCCTGGCCATGAACACTTTTCCCGGGTTCATGATGTTGAGTGGATCGATCGCCCGTTTCACTGCTTGCATGACGTCGACCTCCAAGCTCCTTGGCCAAAGAGCCCATCTTCCTGAGGCCGATGCCATGCTCCCCGGTGCAGGTTCCGTCCATCTCCAGAGCGCGCGGTCGACCAGGCGCTGGTTCACCTCGGCTGCGGCGTCCACCTCTCGATCGTCGTTTGGATCGAACATCAACATCACGTGGAAGTTGCCGTCCCCGACGTGACCCACAGTGGTTGCGGTCAACCCCAGCTCCTCGACGTCTTTGCCGGTCTCGACGATGCACTCGGCAAGTCGCGAGATCGGCACGCAAACATCGGTGGTGATCGCCCGCCCCCCGGCCGCAGCGCCAGCGAGGCGAAGAAGGCGTTGTGGCGCGCACCCAAAGCTTGAGCCGCTCCTCCAACTCAACGGCAGAGTGGAAGTCCACCGCGCCGCACTCCGCTGCTATGTCTCCAACGTTCTGCGCGTGCTCCAAGACGCTTGCCGGAGATCCATGGAACTCCATGAACAAGGTGGGCGCGATCGCGTAGGAGAGGTCAGAAAACTCACTCACAGCCTTCATCGCCATGGCATCGAGGAACTCGATGCGCGCCACGGGGACACCCATCTGGAGGGTCGTGATCACGGTTTTGATCGCCTGGTCGACGCTTGGGAAGTGACAAACGGCTGCGGATGTCGCTTCCGGGATCCCATAGACCCTCAGGGTGACCTCGGTGATGACACCGAGCGTGCCTTCCGATCCCACCAAGAGCCGGGGTCAGGTCGTAGCCCGCCGAGGTCTTGCGTGCACGATGTCCAGTGCGAATGATGCGCGCGTCCGGCAGCACCACCTTCAAAGACAGGACGTTCTCCCGCATGGCGCCGTACATAACTGTGGTCGTGCCAGAAGCGCCCGTTGCGGTCATTCCCCCGATGGTTGCGTCGGCCCCCGGATCGACGGGAAAGAACAAGCCCTCTCGACGCAGATGCTCCTCTAGCTGAGTGCGGGTTACGCCCCGCCTCCACAGTGACGTCGAGATCGGCGACGTTGGTGCTAACGATGCGGTTCATCCGCGAGAGAGATCGAGGCTGAGCCCTCCATAGACGTGCCCCTCCAGTGACGTGCCGGCCCCAAAGGGGACCACCGGCACCCGCCAGCGAGAGCAGACGTCGAGCAGGGCCGCGACCTCTTCGGTCGACTCGGGGAACGCAACTGCGTCGGGAGCGGCCGGAGGGAGGGGCGACTCGTCCCGGCCGTGATGGTCCCGCACGGCCCTTGACAGGACCAGCCGTTCTGCGACCACAGCCGTCAATTCATCGACGACCCGGTCGGGCAGCTTCGTGACCGAGCTCATGTGGACCGGATCAGACGAGACACGCGGTTCATCATCTCACCGAGGAGGTGCGGTGAGCTAACTAGAGATCGTCGAGGGCCGCACGAACCGTCGGCGATCCTCCTCGACGATCGGCCTCCAATCGCAGCCCTCGAGGTGGTCGTTTACCAGGCCCCCGACTGCATGAACGAATAGATGGTGGTGGGGCCGACGAAGGCCCATCCCCTCTTCTTGAGATCTTTGCTCATGGCGACGGACTCATTCGTATAAGGCATCGAGAGCAACGCATCTCGATCCATTCGAGGCGGTCTCGATGCCGGCGCGGGCTCGTAACGCCACACGAAGGCGTTGAGGCTTCCGAACTCTTCCAACAACAGCGCGCAGCGACGCGCGTTGTTGACGACGGCCTCGATCTTGGCCCGGTTCCGTACGATCCCTGGGTCGACCATCAGCCGCTCGATGCTGCGCTTGTTGAAGCGGGCAACCGCCTCGATGTCAAAGCCCTTGAAGGCTCTTCTGAAGCTCTCCCTTTTCCTGAGGATGGTCAGCCAGCTCAGCCCCGCCTGAAAACCCTCGAGACACATGAGCTCGAACAGCCCACGGTCGTCACCTAGGGGCCGGCCCCAGTCACTGTCGTGATAGGAGACGTAGTCGGGATCGCTGGCGCCCCACCAGCAGCGGGTCTTGCCATCGGCCCCGGTAACAAGGCCCGCCTCTGCGGCGCTCATCCGCCACCTCCTCGGTTTCTCGTAATGTAGGTGCCGTGGCCAAGCGCATCCTCGGTTCGGCCGGCCTTGTGTACCTCGGTCTTGCCCTGTTCACTCGCCTGCGCGAGCAGCGTGGGTCTCTTGACTGCACCTGCTCGGCAGACTGTTGGTGCCGGCGGCCGCCCCTGAGCGTCTTCCGCTGGGTCTTCCCGGTGCGCCACCACTGACCAACCACGGTCGCCCAGCTCGACGCCCGGCCGACTCCGAAAGGATCCGGCTGCACCCGGCGGCCCAGACGGAGCACGTCCGGCTCCAGGCAGCGGCGCAGTCCGAATCCACCAAGCTCATCGGAGAGAGAGGCGAGGCCATCAAGGCCCCCCTTAGATCAGCTCTTGGGGTCGTCTGGTCCCGACGACTCCAGAGCGGCACGGTCCCCACCGGCCAGCTCTTTTTTGAGCCTCGACAGCTCGAGCTCGACGCTGCCCTGCGAGACCGCGGCGTCGAGCTCGGCCTGGATGCGGTCGTTCGAGGCGGTGATGTCGTCGAGCGCCCCAGAAGCGGTCAGCTCCTCGATGGCGCCGGCCCTTGCTTGCATCTGAGCGATCCTGTCCTCGGCTCGCTGCATGCTGCGCCCGAGATCGCCCATCTCCTGTGAGATACCGGTCACGGCTTCGCCGACGCGCGTCTGTGCCTCGGCCGCCGCGTAGGTCGCTTTCATCGTCTCTTTGCGAGATCGGAAGGCGTGGATCTTGGCCTCGAGCCTTCTGCCGGCCTCGACCATCTTGTCCTCTTCTGCTTGGAGCTGCCGATGCTGCCCCTCGAGATCTGCCAGCTCGGACTGGATGGCCTTTCGACGCGTCAAGGCCTCTCTTGCAAGGTCCTCACGGTTTTGCTCGAGGGCCTGGAGCGCCTGCCGCTCGAGCTTCGAGTCCGAGCGGCGGAGCCGGTCCGCCTGCAACTCGATCCTCTTGCGGGAGGTCGCGACCTCGGCTATGCCCCTTCGCATCTCCTGCATCAGGTCGAGCTGCCGCTCATAGGAGTAATCGAGGGTCTCCCGGGGGTCCTCGACTCGGTCGAGGGCCTTGCCGGCCTTCATGCTGAAGAGCGTCCGTAGCCTGCGCCAAAGGCTCATGTCCAGAGCCTACTTGCAGCTCGCCCACTCGGAGACCCCTCGCACATCCTCCTCACTGCCGGCGGATGGGCCGGGCCGGGCTGCGTTGCCTAGCTTCGATAGGGTTGTTTACGACGACCGGCCAATCGAAAGGAGGAGGCATGGGGAACTACTCGCTTCCCGACCTGCCTTACGACTACTCCGCTCTGGAGCCTCACATCGACGCACGCACGATGGAGATCCATCACGGCAAGCATCACCAGACCTACGTCGACAAGCTGAACGCCGCCCTGGAAGGCCACGACGACCTTTCGGGTCAGTCGATCGAGGACCTGATGCGCAACTTCAACAGCGTCCCGGCAGACATTCAGGCCCCCGTCCGCAACAACGGTGGAGGTCACGTCAACCACTCCCTGTTCTGGACGATCATGAGCCCCGACGGAGGTGGGGAGCCTGCCGGAGAGCTGGGCGACGCGATCAACTCGACCTTCGGGTCGGTCAAGGATCTCCAGGACAAGATGAACGAGGCGGGCGTGAACCGCTTCGGCAGCGGGTGGAGCTGGCTGGTGGCGAGCGGCGGCAACCTCGAGGTCACGAGCACCGCCAACCAGGACTCGCCCCTGATGAACGGCCAGACTCCCATCCTCGGCATCGACGTATGGGAGCACGCCTACTACTTGAAGTACCAGAACAAGCGCCCCGACTATCTCGCCGCGTGGTGGAACGTCGTCAACTGGGACGAGGTCTCCAAGCGCTACGACGCCGCCAAGTAATCATCGGGCCCGTTCTCGCCGCGATTTGACCTACATAGTGTGTTAAATGCAGGCTAGAACGGGATTATCCAGCAGGACCAGGGGGCCGGGTCGAACCCGGCCCCCCTTTTCGTTCCAGAGTCACGTCTCTTCGTCGGTTAGCACGGTGAGTCCATGCGCCTCCAGCAGGGCGGCGGTCACTCCATCCCCGGCCCTAAGGGTCTTCGAGAAGGAGCCGTCGTAGACGCCCCCCTTGCCGCACGAGGGGCTGCGCGACTTCAAGATCGCCGCGGTCGCCCCGCTGCGGCGGGCGGCGTCCAACGCACGACGGGCGCCTGCGAGATACGCCTCGGTCACATCAAGGCCCGCCTCGGTGACCACTCTGGCCCGGCCCTCGAGGACCGCCTTGCCGTCGCCGCCGACGATCTCGGCAGGGGGCCTGGGTGTGCCCAGCCCCCCATCCACCTCCGGGCAGACGAGGACTGCGCGCCCTGCCGCAACCAGCGACGCTACCAGGGCGTCTTTGGAGGAGGAGCCGTCGAAGCGACACGTCCGTCCGGCAAGACATGCCGAAACCAAGACCGGTCCCGACAACGAGATGTAGGTGGGCTCGGTCATCGGAGGATCCTAAGAGGAATATTGCGCCAAAAGTTGGGGTTGTTGTGCCTTGGGAACAATAATGACCCCTTCCACTCCGGAAGGGATTCCCCTACCATGTGGAGAATAAGTGCGAGAGCACAACGGTTCCCCAGACGATCTGACGCCCGGCCCCCCGCTACAGCGGACAGTCGCAAGACAAGTCGCCGGCCAGCCGTCTGGAGGCCAATGACGCAGAGGGATCCCCGCGACGAAAGGGTGAAACGACCCTGAGGCGCGACAAAAAAGGTTGGTGAGTCAATGAGTGAGGCAACGCGCCCCTATGAGACGAGGGAAGAGGCCGCCCATGAGGATCTGGTGCGGCAATACCTGCGCGAGATCGGCCAGTATCCGCTTCTGACCGACGTCCAGGAAGTCGAGCTCGCCAAGGCCATCGAAGATGGCGAAAAGGCGTCGGAAAAGCTTGAGAAGTCCAAGAAGGTGACGCCCAAGCAGCGAAGGGACCTCGAGACCGAGAAGCGCATCGGTCGTGCGGCAAAGCGAAGGTTCATCCAGTCGAACCTGCGTCTCGTTGTGTCGATCGCGAAGAAGTACTCGGCTGCAGGGCTGCCCCTGCTCGATCTGATCCAGGAGGGCAACCTCGGCCTGATGCGGGCGGTCGAGAAGTTCGATTACGAGCGAGGCTTCAAGTTCTCGACCTACGCGACCTGGTGGATTCGCCAGGCGATCACTCGAGCGATCGCCGACAAGGCAAGGACCATCCGCATCCCCGTGCACATGGTCGAGACCCTCTACCGGGTCCGCAAGGTGCAGAGCGAGCTGCTCGAGAAGTTCGGGCGCGAGCCGACCATCGAGGAGATCGCCGTCCAGGCGGACCTCACCCCTGAGAAGGTCAGGGAAGCGTTTCGCGTGCTGCCCGAGCCCGTGTCGCTGCACGAGCCCGTCGGGGACGAGGACGCAGAGCTCGGCGACTTCATCGAGGACGAGGACATCGAGGGGCCGTTCCAGGCCGCCGCCATGGCGCTGCGCCAGGAGGACCTCTGGGACATGCTCGGCTCCCTGTCGGAGCGAGAGCGCAAGGTCCTCGCCCTGCGTTTCGGGCTCGTGACCGGAGAGCCCAGGACGCTCGAGGAAGTGGGCAAGGAGTTCAACCTCACCCGTGAGCGCATCCGTCAGATCGAGGCCAAGGCCCTCTCGAAGCTTCGCCACCCGAGCACTCCGGGCAAGCTCCGAGACATGGTCACCATCTAGCGACGGCCTCGATGGTCAGCACGGTTGTCCTGGCGCTCTGCGACATTCACCAGATCCCCGAGACCGCTCAAGCGATCGCCGATCTCCCCGAGGTCAGCGAGGTCTATTCGGTAGCGGGCGACTACGACCTCGTGATCATGGTTCGAGTGCGAGAGCACGAGGAGCTCGCTCGGGTCGTCGCCGAAGGCATCGCCAAGATCCCCGGGGTGCAGCGGACGCAGACCCTCGTTGCCTTCAAGGTCTACTCTCGCCACGACGTCGAGTCACTGTTCGCGGTGGGCTTCGAAGAGATTTCTTAGGGTGGGCTTCGAAGAGATTTCTTAGGTCGATTGGAGAGGAGGGCCGATGGACGCCCTCGTCGCTCACTATCACGAAATAGGGCTCAAGGGCCGCAACCGCGACTTCTTCGAAGAAACCCTGACCCGGAACCTCAAGCGGGCCCTCAGGGGCACCGGCTACAGCCGTGTCCGTCGGGGGTTCGGCCGCGTGGTGGTCGACTTCAAGTCCCATGCCCAGGTGGAAGAGGCTGCCGTGCGTGCGGCGCGCGTCTTCGGCGTCGCGAACGTGGGGGTCGGCAGGCGGGTGGCGCAGGACCTCGACGCCATGGGGGAAACGGCCTTGGAGCTCATGGCGGCCCAGCCCCCCAGCTCCTTTGCGGTCAGAGCTCGCCGCAGCCGCTCGCAGTTCGAGCACAAGTCGAAGTCGATCAACGAGGTGGTCGGACAAAGGATCAAGGACGCCCTCGGCGCGACAGTCGACCTTCGTCAACCAGAGGCGACCGCCTACCTCGAGCTCTTTGGAACCGCCTGCATCGTCTACCGAACGAAGTTGCAGGGGCCTGGAGGCCTGCCGTCTGGGGTGTCGGGAAAGATGCTCACGCTGCTCTCGGGCGGCATCGACTCTCCCGTGGCGGCGTGGCGCATGGCATTGAGGGGGGCCGAGGTCGAGTTCGTGCACTTCCACGGCCAGCCCTATACCGACCCATCGTCGGTGAGGCAGGTGTGCGACCTGGTTGAGATCCTCACGCGCTACCAGCTGCGCGGCGTTTTGCACCTAGTCCCCCTTGCAGACGCGCAGCGAGAAATCGTCACGCACGCACCCTCCGATCTGCGCGTCATCCTCTACCGCCGGACGATGATGCGCATAGCCCAGGCCCTCGCTCATGAGCGCGGAGCCCAGGCCCTCGTCACGGGAGATTCCCTCGGCCAGGTCGCGTCACAGACCGTCGAGAACATAACCGCCGTCGACGCCGCGATTCCGGGGACGCAGGTGTTCCGTCCGCTGATCGGCCACGACAAGCTCGAGATCATCGAGCTCGCAACCCGCATCGGCACCTATGAGACGTCGACTCGCAAGCACCAAGACTGCTGCGTTCTGTTCGAACCTCGCTCACCCGTCACAAAGACGAACCGTGAGGCCGCCGAAGGGGCCGAGGCAAATCTTGATATCGACGCCATGGTCGGCAAGGCCCTCGCCGGTCTGGAGACTCGGGTCTTCGAGCTCCCCGATCTCCAGCCGTAAGCCGAGCCCTGGCCCTCCCGGTCGAGACTCCGTAGGATCGGCCTCGCGTCCACTGGAACCACTCGCCCCGAGAGGAGAGATCAATGGCCGATGTGAAGCCGATTCCGGAGGGCTACCCTCGGGTCACTCCCTACTTGTTCATCGATGGCGCCAGCGCGGCGATCGACTTCTACTGCAAGGTATTCGGAGCTACCGAGCGGATGCGCATGGCGGGACCCGACGGCAAGCTGGGACATGCCGAGCTGCAAGTTGGGGACTCGGTGATCATGTTGGCCGACGAACAGCCCGAGAGCAACATCCGTAGTCCGAAGGCAATTGGCGGCACCCCCGTGACCATCAGCATGTACGTCGAGGATGTCGACGATGTCTTCGAGCGAGCGACGAAGGAGGGCGCGACGAGTCTGCGTGAGGTGAAGAACGAGTTCTACGGGGACCGAACGGGCCAGTTCGAGGACCCGTTCGGGCACTGGTGGAGCATCGCAACGCATGTAGAAGACGTGCCGCCCGACGAGATGGCCGTGCGCGCCGCGGAGGCGATGAAGGCCGGCTGAGCCCGACTATCTCCCAGTCATACGCGGAGAAGGTGTAGCACGCGCCAGCCACTCCGCAGCAGAGCTACGAGTTTGACCCCCACTTGGTTCTAGGCCACCAGTGCGACCCGAGTGCGCCGCCGTCTCGGTAACAGGAGGCAACTGTCTCCGAACTCGTGCCATAAATAGCCGCCTTGGATGGCTCCGTCATACGCTTGTTGGACCAGCTCGGCTCCAGCGACGGCTTCGAGCAGCGAGAGATGCGATGCCTGCGGGGCGTGCCACCCGGTGATGAGGGCATCCACCGTGCGTGCGGGCCGCTCGGAGCTCAAAACAAGGTCGGTCACGCCGCGCTGGGAGACAACGGTGCCGTTGATCTGGGCGACGGTTTCAAGCGCACGCGTCACCGTCGTCCCCACTGCGATTACGAGGCCGCCCGCTGCCCTTGTCTGATTCACCAGCCACGCCGTGGAAGGCGGCACCTCGAATGGCTCCTCTTGCGGTGGCTCGCCGACCTCCAGCGACGAGACTCCGGTGTGGAGCAACACCGGCGCTATGTTCACTCCCCTGGCGATCAAATCGCCTACCAGCTCGTGCGTAAAGGGGCGAGCTGCACTCGGCATCTCCGCGCTGCCTCTGTGTCTGGCGAAGATTGTCTGGTAATCGGCAAGAGGCCATGTGCCGTCCACGTAGTTATAGGTGATCGGCCGCCCGTACCGACTCAGGTACTCCTGAAGCGGCCCGTCGACCACGACTCGGGCGCGCCACAGCCGGCTGCCCTCGAGGGTGGGATCCGGATGTGCACCGAGGATCTCGAGGCGGACTCCACCGTGGAGGTAGACGACCTCCCCCGAGCCGGCATCGCGGATAGGACCGTCGCCCGTCCGTAGCTCCACCACGTAGGAGCCCGATGCCACCGGAGCCGAGAAGTGAACAAGGACCGGCCGACCGTCGGGACGAATTCCGTCAACCGCTGCAGGAAGCGTCATCGATGTGTTGACTACCAGCAGATCTCCGGGGAGCAGTAGTCGGGCCAGGTCGCGGAAGCGCGCGTTCTCCAACCCACCGGTTCGAGCGACCAACAGCCGGATCTCATCGCGCGCGAGCCCCCGCGACTCCGGTGGGCCCGCCGCGTGGAGCTCCTCTGGGAGGGTAAAGGTCGTTCGAGCCATCGCTAAGGCGGGGCTCATTGAGAGAGACCTTCCGATACTCGTGCAAGCTCCGCACCGGTGTACCTGCCCGATGGAGGCCGCTCCTCTATCAACCGAAGTAGGGAGGGCACTACAGATTCAGGTTCCGGACGATCGGAGATGTCTTCTCCAGGGAACGCCTCCTGCTGCATGGCAGTTCGCATGTCGCCCGGATCGAAGGAGTACACGTGCAACCCGGGCTGCTCCGCCCCGAGAATGGCGGTCACTTGCTCGAGTGCCGCCTTGGAGGCGCCGTAGCCACCCCAGCCCTCGTACGGCTGTACGGCGGCATCCGAGGTGATGTTGACTATCGTTCCCACTGCCGCATGAAGGGCCGGTAGCAGCGCTTGAATCAGTGCCAGCGGAGCGAAGGCGTTCACTCGGAAGACGCGCTCCAGCTCGGCAAGCGGATAATGCTCGAGAGTCGGCTGCGGGCTGAGCCCCAGAACGCTTGCGTTGTTCACGAGCAGATCCAGCGGGCCGGCTCTGTCCACGGCCGCCGCGATCGCTTCCCTGTGGCTCTGATCGGCGACGTCGCCGGATATGGCGGTGACCTGTCCCGGGACGCCGAGGTTCTCCACCGCTCGTGTGAGCGAGGCGCCGACACGTGCGTCGACGATCAGCCGCCAGCCTCGCCCCGCGAGCTCACTGGCGAAAGCCAGACCGAGGCCCCGCGACGCGCCGGTGATGACTGCAACTGGCATGAACTACTCCCCTCTTTAGGTTGACAAGGTCACCTTAGGAGTTAAAGTGAGGTTTAAGTCAAGTGGCTGAGAGGAAAAGCCCCCATGAACTCTCTTACCGTCGGGGAAGCGGCTCGTCGTAGCGGTTTCGCAACCTCGGCGCTTCGCTTCTACGAGCGCGAGGGACTCCTGTCCGCCGAACGCACGGAAGGGGGGCAGCGTCGTTATCCGCGCAGCGTGCTTCGTCGGCTTGCCTTCATCCGAGCAGCTCGCCACGTGGGCTTGACCTTGGACGAGATCCGCGCCGCACTGGACGAGCTCCCCAGCTCACGAACCCCCACGCGAGCCGACTGGACAAGGATCTCGAAACTGTGGCGTGAGCGGTTGAACGAAGAGATAGAGGCTCTCGTCGCCCTGCGCGATGGGCTCGACTCCTGTATCGGGTGCGGGTGTCTATCTCTCAAGCGATGCCTCATGTCCAACCCGGGGGACATTGCAGGAAGCCTCGGCCCCGGAGCCCAGTACCTGCCCAAGCCACTTAGAGAACCGGAACCGAAGGATGCGACACCCTCCTGACCTCTTACCAAAGGGGGCGCCGTCAGCGTGATGAGATGGCGTTTCGCAGGCTCCGGGGCAGCCCCTCGATCACGAGATCGTAGGAATCGTCTATCCACTCACGCACTAGGTCTTCGTCAATAGTGCCGTCGAGGCTGACTGTATTCCAGTGGCGTTTGTTCAGGTGGTAGCCCGGGGTCACCGACGCATGTGCGTCCCGCAGCATGAGGGCGATCTCTGGTTCGCATTTCAGACTCACGGTGAGCGGCTCCGAATCTTCCCCGATGATAGCGAACATCTTTCCGCCGACCTTCAGCACCAGAGCTCCGGGACCGAAGGGGTGTTCCTCCGTCGCACCCGGCTTGGCAAGGCAGTATCTCCGTAGCTCATCGAAATCCATCCGTACGACGCTACTTCCCCACTGGGGGCAGTGTCCGGGTGGAGAAAAGCGCGCGATAGATGAGCTTCGATGCATCGACGCTTGCGTCGGTGGTTCCCGCGGCCTACCGCAGGCCGGCTCGGGCTGCGTTGGCACCGATGGCGTCGCGCATGTAGGCCGCCAGTCCCCCGGCCTTCTCCTCTTAGTTGGCCGCGAAGCGAGGGTCGGCGACGTACATCTCGCCGAGGCCCGTGTGAATGTCGTATCCACAGTCGTAGAACCACCGGGTGATGTGCTGCCGGTGCTCCTCGGCGAGACCCATCGCGGTCTCGCCCTCGGCACGCTTCCCTAACTTCATGGCCTCGAGGAGGCGCCGGTAGATGTCCTCGGCCTCGGCTTTGACGGTGAGCCAGTCGGTCTTGCTGTAGCGCGCGGTGCGGCGCCGCGCCTCCCTGTAGGCCTCGGTGGCGCCCCAGCGCTCCTCCACCTCTTCGGCATAGTCGTCGGGGTTGAAATCGCCCCAAACCTCGAAGCGCTCCTCGGGTGACAGCTGAATTCCCATCTGTTGTGCCTCCATTTCCTTCTCGATTGCCGTGGCCATCATCTGCAGACGAGCGATGCGCCCCATCAAGAGCTGGTGCTGCCGGCGCAAGTGCACCACTGGCTCGGCCCCGGGCTCGTCGAGAATGGCCGCGATCTCCTCTAGAGGAAACCCGAGCTCGCGATAAAGCAGTATCTGCTGAAGCCGCTCGAGATCGGAGTCGTCGTACCGGCGATAGCCGGCGTCGCTGCGTCCACTCGGCTTCAACAGCGCGATCTGGTCGTAGTGGTGGAGCGTCCGGACCGTCACCCCCGCCAGCTCCGATACCTGCCCGACCGTGTAGCTCGTGGCTTCCCCTTCCATTACAGGAGCAACGGTAGAGCCTCACGCAACGTCAGTGTCAAGCTCAGACGTGACTACTTTTCATCAAGTCTTTAGAGCGTCGTTACCCGTAGCGCCACCCGCCGCCCCACGAAGCGACCTAGCTTCTCAGCCGCGGCCTCCAGCAACGTGGCGGTACGCCGCTTCGGCGGGTCGTAGAGGAAGGCCTCGATCGTGATCGAGTCCTTTTGGAGCGAGCGTCTCCAATGCCCGGCCACGCCGCCGTTCAACAGGACAACGCCGTTTGGCAGGCTGCGGTCTCTCCATGCGGCGCGTGCAAATGCGGCGCGTGGGTCCCCGAAGTAACGGGACTCGGTGTACCCGACGTAAAGCTCGTCGTAGGCCTGGAGGAGGTGCACGCCGGAGCCTCGGCCTGAGTCGGTATCGTCGGAGGCGATCGACCAGAAGGTGATGCCGTCGATCGTTTCGCTCTGCATCTCGGCCCCTAGAACGTCCAACGCCCTCCTGATGTGGGCGACCCTCAGGCTCGACCACCAGCCCAAGTCCTTAACTGTGGCAGGCCCGTGGCTCCTTAGGTAGCGGCGCACGAGCTCGATCAGCGCGTCGTCGTAGTGGAAGCGATGAGCCTTGGGCACGCGTTTGTCTAGGAGCGTGTAGGTCTGCTGCTTTTCTCTAAGCCCGCCGCTGCAGATCAGGGACTCGAGCTCGCAGTGCATGAGGATGTGCGGGAGGCGCTGGCCAGACCGGTCCACCCCTCCGTCGTCGAGGACGCAGGCGATCTCATCTCTGCTGAGTCGATTCGAACCTTCTAGGGCAGAAACAATCAGCGCTTGGCAGCGAGTGAGCGTTCGATTGTCCAACCCGAGTTCCCGGTACCGTCCGGCATTGTGTTGCTGCACCCGCGGACCGGTGAGCGCGAGCAACCAACGAATATCGTCGCGCGCCACGAAGTGCCACGTCGACCGTAGAACGTGCGTGCGAATGATCGAACCGTCCGCCATCGCCCGGTCGAGGTCATCGTCGCTCAAACCAGTGGCTCGCTGTCCGACCGACCATTTCGCGGGACCGTAGTCCTGCGCCTGTATAGCGCCGTGCCAGTGGACGACCTCGTCGGCGGTAGTAAAGGAGGCCTCCACCAAGCCAGAGTTGAGCATCCGTCGTCGCGCCATGTCGAGCTTCTTCATGGGCTGGCCGAGGACTAGCGGAGCTAGGACGATCTAACTACCTTTTGGCAGAACGATCCATAGAATGATGTACGCGAGCTCCCCTGCGCCGAACAGACCAAAGAAAAAGAATGCCCACCGGATGCGGGTCGAGCTGATTCCGTGATACTCGGCGAGGCCGCCGCAAACGCCGACGATCATCTTGTTGCCGCGGGACCTTGTCAACCGTCCTCTCGACATGGTTGCAGAATAGCAAGCGCCCAAATCACTTGGATGGAACCTCTTCCGCCATTCGGGCCTGGAAGTTGACAGCCGGTCTCGAAGCTACAGCTTTTCCTTCAGCGCCCCACCAATGTTGCTCATCAGGGACTTCAGCGCGCGTCCCTTGTCGGATAGCTTGGGGGCGCTCATGACCTCGGCGAAGGCTCGAAGGGTCTTCGTAGTCGGCTCTCCGTAGGGATACCACCAGAGGCTTTTCAGTCCAGGTGCGATAGAGGTGCTGACGTTCACGGGAACGAGGAACTCTCGTAACCCGTAGATGCCGTTGAGCCTCCCGTAGCCTGACTCGCCGACGCCCCCCCATGGTGTCCACGGCGCCCCGGCGGTGTGGCCATGCCCGTTGATAAGAATTGATCCGGCTTTCACCTGCGAGGAGATCCTCCGGGCCTTATCGCGGCTGCGGGTCCACACGGAGCTCGTGAGGTTGAACCCCTCTTCGTTGGTCCTGCGGACGGCTTCGTCCTCATCCCGCACGCGGATGACGGGAAGCAGCGGCCCAAAGGTCTCCTCGCTGAACAGCGCCATTTCCTCGGAACGACCATCGATGATCGTGGGCGCCGCCCACAACGTGCCGTTGTGGTTGCTTCTGCCGGCCTCGAGACCCCCGCTCAGGAGCTTGCCGCCCTTGTCGAGCGCGTCGGCCAGGTGACGACGAACCGTCTCGAGCTGGCGTTCGGACGTCAGGGAGCCGACCTCCCCCTCGGGGTCCTGTCGAAGCGACGCGGCCTTGTCCACCAGGAGCTCCTCGAAGCGGTCGGCGACCGAATCGACTACATAGACCCGCTCGACCGCGGCGCAGGTCTGGCCGGCGTTCATGAAGGCGCCCCATAGCACCCCGGAAGAGGCGACGTCGAGATCCGCGTCGTCGCAAACGATCGCCGCGTCCTGGCCCCCCAGCTCCATCACTACGGGAGTCAGATGCTTTGCAGCCGCCTCAGCGATCTTGCGACCGGTGCCCGGCGACCCGATGAAACAGAGTTTGTCGACCGGAGCGTCCACCAGCGCCGCGCCTGCGACTCCCCCACCCTGCACGACGGTCGCGACACCCACGGGAAGTGGCTCGAAGGTCCTGCGGATCAGCTCGCCCACTCCGGGAGTGACCTCTGACGGCTTAAGCACCACGGTGTTACCCGCGAAGAGGGCCGGAGCAGCTCCAAGGAAGGACAAAAAGAAGGGATAGTTCCACGGCGAGATGCAACCCACGACGCCGAAGGGACGGAATTCCACCCTCGATGCGGTGGCGAACAAGGACGGACCCAACAGGCGACCCACTCGCTCGGGGCGAACCCACCTCGGCGCCATCCTCTCGAAGTACTGAAGCATCAAGACGGTGGGCAAGACGTCGTGGGTGAGGGCCTCGGCGCGTGGCTTGCCGCATTGCTCGGACACCACTTGGATGATCTCGTCGAGCATCCCGTAGATCCGGTGACGCACTTGTTTGAGCAGGTGGACGCGTCCCCGTGGGTCCAGAGCAGCCCAGTCCGGCGCCACCTTGCGGGCGTGGGCAACGGCCTCTCGCACCTCTTCGGCAGTGTTGGAACGCACCTGTGCGAGCGGCTTGCCGCTTGCCGGACCCACCGGCGCCAGCATGCTCGGGTCCTGTGGCAGGTTGTCGGCCGTTTGTGCCATTACCAACTCCTCATTTACCAGGTTGTTGCCCGTCACGCTCCCCCTGTAAAGGGTGGCATCAAGGTTACCGTCGCACCCTCGTGGAGCCGGCGGTCCTTGTGGGCCATGTCTTCGTCGACGAGCAACGCATAAACAAGGTGTCCCGGAGCCCCAAGCGTTTCGATCAGATCGGCCACCGTTGTGCCCTCCGGAACTTCAACCGACGCGCGGTTGCCCATTGCCCCCGGCGGCAGATAGTCGCGGAGTGCACCGAAGCAGCTAACCGTGACCCTCATCGTTCCTTCATATCCCACCTCGTGATCCGGCCGGGTCCTCCGTCGCCTACGATCGTCGGGATGGAGCAAAGCGAGGCCGCCAACGCGATCGTTGGGCCTGGCTACGACGAGGTCGCGGCTAGGTATGCGGAACTCGACGCACTCGAGCAGTGGCCGAGGATCCGCTGGGTACGCAAACTACTTGAGCGGCTCCCGAAGGGTTCGACCGTCTTGGAGCTGGGGTGCGGCAATGGCGTTCCGGCGACGCAAGAGCTGTCGAAGCGGCACCACGTCGTAGCCGTCGAAATTTCATCCGCTCAAATCGCGCTCGCACGGACGCACATCCCAGGTCCGACGTTCGTGCAAGCGGATGCATCCGAGATCGACTTCAGGGCACACTCGTTCGATGCAATCGCTTCCTTCTACACGCTCGACCACATTCCTCGACGGCGGCACGAAAAGCTCTTTATGAAGTTCTACCGGTGGCTCCGTCCGGAAGGCTTCCTCCTGATCAGCATTGAAGACAGCGATCAGCCGGACATTGTCGCGGAATGGCTCGGCTCCCCCATGTTCTTCAGCCATTTCGATGCCGAGACGAACCGCCACCTCGTCGGCGAAGCGGGCTTCGAAGTAATCAGCGACCGCGTCGAGACACAGATGGAGCAGCATAGCGAGGTTCCGTACTGGTGGCTTCTAGCGCAAAAGCCACGTCCCGCGCCCTCGGACGCCGAGACGTTCGGGCATGACAAAAAGGGCTGACCGCGGACACGCCCGTCGCGTGCGCTACCTTTCGATCGGGACGCCCACAAGGCTCCCGTACTCGGTCCACGAGCCGTCGTAGTTGCGAACCTGCTCGAAGCCGAGGAGCTCTCGCAGCACGAACCAAGAGTGAGACGACCGCTCCCCAATGCGACAGTAGGCGACGACATCCTTGTCAGGAGTGATGCCTTCGGCCTCGTACAGGTTGTGGAGCTCCTCCGGCGTCTTGAAGGTCCCGTCCTCGTTGACCGTCTTCGACCAGGTGATGTTGGACGCTCCGGGGATGTGACCCGGGACCTGTGCCTGCTCCTGCGGCAGATGCGGCGGCGCAAGCAGCTCGCCGCGGAACTCCTCGGGCGAACGGACGTCCACCCACGCGCCTTGCCCCGACTTCACCCGCTCTTCCACCTCGTTCCTAAAGATGCGGAGCTGGGGCTGCTCAGCCCCCGTCTCGAAAGTCGTGGGGGGACGTTCGGGAGTGTCTTGGGTCAGCGGCCGGCTGTCGAGCTCCCACTTCTTGCGGCCGCCGTTCAAGAGCTTGACGTTTTCCACACCGCGAAGCTTGAACAGCCAGTAGGCGTAGGCGGCAAACCAGTTGTTGTTGCC
>JAUJNI010000001.1:729472-778694 GCA_030446465.1 Actinomycetota bacterium | reverse complement strand
GCGTAGTCAGTCATTGTCTCCTCCTGTTTGCTCCGAACCTGTTTCCTTCTCCATAAGCTGCCGGATACGGCCCACCTGCGCCTGGGCGTCACCAAGCATCCGCTCGAGCACCCTCACCTGCATCTCGATCTCGTCCCTGTGCTGCCTCTGCTCGAAAACGATCGAGTCGAGGGCCTCCACCCCCGCCTCTGCCAGGGACCCTCCCTCGCCCTCCCACGTGAAGTAGGTTTTTGCCGGTCGTCCTTTGCTGCGGCGGCGGGTCTCCGTCATCAAGAATCCCGCCTCGACCATGAGTTCGAGGTGCGCCCGCGCCACGTTGGGATGTATCCGAAAGCTGTCGGCGATCTCCTTGACCGTCTTGGGACCGCTGCGAAGAAGCATCGAGAGGATCGCCGCTCGAGTGGGGAGCGAAAGAACCTTGGCGGTCCTTGTAGCGGAGTCCCCCCCGAGCTCGGTCATCTGCCCTGATTACCAAACTTTCTATGGTTTAGCAAGTGGAAATAGTGCTAATTGCTTAGCGGCGGGCACCGTCGACGATCTTGCGACCATCCACCGGCTCTTGAAGCGGCACCATCACCTTGAATCTCTCGGCGATCTCGATGCAGACATCGACGCCTCGCTTCGCTCCCGCAAACAGAGTCACGACGATGCGGTCGGATTCGTAGTCCACCTCGGAGTGGTCCAGCCCGTAGCACTCCTCGACACCTCCGTAGAAGGTGACCTCGAGAGCCTTGCCGCTCTCAACCACTTGCGCCTTCTCCCACGGCTGCCTGCGGACGTCCACGAGCCCCTTCGACGGAGAGATGTCGTCGCTTCCCCTGCCGGACGAGCCGGTGCCAGGGCTCGAAGAGACTGGTGATTCGGGATTCTGAACCGTTGACCCACCGGCGCTCGGCCGAGACCCCACCCGACCCGAGTGCCCATCGGGAGTCCCACAGCCCGTCACCAGGATCGACGCTGCCACCGCAGCAACGATCAGGCATCTGGGGATGGCTATGGCTTGCCTCGCATGGGTGATGTCGCCGCCCGAGCGCCCTAGGACGAGCTCTCTTGGAGCGCCTCCGCCAGCGTGTTCCAACCGAGCAACGCGCACTTGATCCGAACCGGATACTTGACGACGCCCTTCAGCGACACGAGGTCGCCCAGCGCGTTCAGGTCGCCTTCCTCTTCGCCGGCCATCATGCGCTTGATGCTCTCGGACAGCTCGCCTGCGTTCTTGACCGTGAGCCCCTTGATCTTCTCGGTCATCATCGATGCGCTTGCCTGCGAGATGGAGCACCCCTTGCCCTCGAAACCGATGCCTTGGATGGTCTCGCCGTCGAACTTCAAGAACAGCTCTATCTCGTCTCCGCACAACGGGTTATTGCGCTCGAGGGCGACGTCATGAGGGTCGACCCGGCCCTTGTTCCTGGGGGTCCGGTAGTGATCGAGGATGACCTCTTTGTAGAGCTCCTCGAGGCTCACGCGAACCAGCCCTTGGCCTTGGCGAGGGCGTCGACGAGAGCGTCTATGTCCTGGGGACTGTTGTAGAGGTAGAACGACGCCCTAGCAGTCGCCGCAACATCGAGCCTGCGCATCAGAGGTTGCGCGCAGTGGTGGCCGGCGCGGATGCAGATCCCCTCTTGGTCGAGGATGGTTGCCATGTCGTGCGGATGGACCTCGTCGAGGTTGAAAGACGCCACGCCCCCCCGTTCCTCCACATCCCTAGGGCCGTAGACAACTGCCCCGGCAGCCTCCAGGCGCTCGATCGCATAAGCGACCATCTCTTTCTCGTGCTCGCGGATGTCGTCGCGGCCGACATCTTCGAGATACTCGACCGCGGCTCCCATCCCGACCGCCTGGGCTACGTTGGGCGTTCCGGCCTCGAACTTGTACGGGATCTCGTTCCACGTGGCCCTGTCGGCCCACACCTCCCGGATCATCTCGCCGCCGCCGTGGAAGGGAGGCATGGCTTCGAGCAGGTCCTCGCGCCCGTAAAGGACCCCCGCCCCCGTAGGGCCACACATCTTGTGCGACGAATAGGCGAGGAAGTCTGCGTCGAGCTCGTTGACGTCGAAGGGGAGGTGCGGAGCAGCTTGGGCAGCATCCACCAGGATCCGGGCCCCCACCGCATGCGCTGCGTCTGCAAGCCGGCGCACCGGGTTGATGGTCCCGAGAACGTTCGACATCAACCCCACTGCCACGAGCTTGGTCCTCTCGGTCATGTGCTGATCGAGGAGATCCATTCGCAGCCGTCCCTCGTCGTCGATAGGCAAGTGGCGCAGTGTTGCCCCCGTCTCTTGCGCCAGCAACTGCCACGGAATGAGATTGGAGTGATGCTCCATCTCGGTCACGAGGATCTCGTCGCCTTCTCTTACGTTGGCGCGTCCCCACGTGTAACGAACGAGGTTGATCGACTCGGTAGTGCCCCTGGTAAAGATGATCGAGCGGGCGTTACGGGCGCCGATGAAGCGACCGCAAGCCGCCCTGGCCCCCTCGTATGCCGCCGTGGCCTTTTCGCTCAGCTCGTAGACACCGCGGTGAACGTTTGAGTTCTCGGATTCGTAGAACCGCACCATTCGATCGACGACCTGCCGGGGTTTCTGCGACGTCGACGCCGAGTCGAGCCACACCAGCGGCCGACCGTGCATCAGGGTGTCGAGTATCGGGAAGTCCTTACGGATTGTTTCGACGTCCAGCACGGGTCAGACCTTTGCGCCTTCCTTGTCTTGGACCTCCGCGAGATCCTCCTCCGACAGACCCATCTCCTTGCCTATGCCAGCGTATCCTTCGGCCTCCAGGCGCTCGGCCAATTCGAAGCCCCCCGATTTGACGATGCGTCCAGCCATCAGAACATGAACGTAGTGGGGTCTGATGTAGTTCAACAGGCGCTGGTAGTGCGTTATGAGCACGATTCCGACATCGGGGCCGGCGAGCTTGTTGACTCCTGCGGAGACATGCTTGAGCGCGTCGATGTCAAGCCCCGAGTCCGTCTCGTCCATCACTGCAAGCTGGGGCCCCAGCACGGCCATCTGAAGGATCTCGTTGCGCTTCTTCTCGCCGCCTGAAAAACCCTGGTTGACGTAGCGGTCGACCAGCTCGGTCGGGATCTCGAGCAAGTCGATCTTCTCCTGCAGGTACATGCGAAAGGCCATAGCGGATTTCTGCTCGTCTGGATGAACCGCGTTGTAGGCGGTGCGAAGGAAGTTCACAACGGACACGCCGGGCACTTCAGTCGGATACTGAAAGGCTAGGAAAATCCCCTTCTTGGCCCGCTCGTCGGGCGCGAGATCAAGGATGTCGTCTCCCTGATACAGCACCCTGCCCTGCGTGACCTCGTAACCGGGCCGCCCGGTCAACACATAGGCGAGCGTCGACTTCCCCGACCCGTTCGGACCCATGATTGCGTGAATCTCGCCCTTGTTGATGGTGAGGTTGACACCCCTGAGGATCTCGCGTCCCTCGACTTCCACATGCAGGTCCTCGATCTGAAGCATGGCGTCCGTCATACCTGCGTCACTCCTTCTATGGCTGTCTGCGAGGGCCCACCAGAACTAGGTCGCCCTCGACCTTCACTGAGTAGGTTGGCTCCGGCTTGGTCGCCGGAAGGATCCGAACGCTTCCGTCGACGACGTTGAAACGGGAGCCGTGGAGTGGACACTCGACCTCGAGGTCATCGGGGTCGAAGTCACCCTCGGTGAGGTAGGCCTCTTCATGCGTGCAGAGGTCACCCAGCGCATAGATGTCGTCCCCGACCCGATAGAGGCCTACCAACTCCCCCTTGTAGACGACCTGCTTCATCCCGCCATCAGGAATCTCATCGACCCTTGCGACGGTCTCAAAGTCGGCCATCAGGAGGCGACCTCGAGGCTCTGTTCCCCTTCGACCTTCAGTGCGATGGCTTGCGCCAGCTCATCGCGCACATTCCCAAGCCGAATCCGGTCGAGGACGTCGCCGAAGAAACCGAACACCACCAACTTCTGCGCGGTGACCCTGTCAATGCCGCGGCTCATCAGGTAAAAGATGTGCTCCTCCTCGACGGGCGCGACGGTCGCCCCATGGGTGCAGCGGACCTCGTTAGCCTCGATCTCCAGCTGCGGGATCGAACGGGCAACCGCGTCTTCGCTCAACACGATGTTGCGGTTGGCTTGATACGCGTCGGTCCCCTGCGCCCCCTTGGAAACCTTGATGAGCCCCGAGTATTCCGAACGAGACCGCTCCTTCAGTGCGCCTTTATAAAGAAGGTCGGAGGTGGTGTGCTCGGCATCGTGACTCTGTAGCGTCCGTTGGGCAAAGTGCTGGTTGGAGTCTGCAAAATAGAGGCCCAGCATCTCAGAGAACGACCCCTCGCCCTTCAGCACGGATTCCACCTGGGCTCTCGAGAACGCGGATCCAAGGTTCACTGCGAGGCTCCGCACCGTCGAGTCGCGATAGCCGGTAAAGCGTTGAGTCTGGAAGTGATGAACGTTGCGTCCCCACTCCTGGAGGGAGATGTAGTTCACCGTCGCACCCCGACGGGCCTCGATCTCGACGACGCTCGCGCACAGCGAAGCAGCGGCGTAGTCGTCCGACTTGAAGCGATCCACAAAGGTAACGACGGCTTGCTCGTCGACCACGACCGTGGTGTGAGGAAAGGTCGATCCACCACCTTCCACGTTGCGCCACACCTCGAGGGGAACGTCGATCTCGACGCCCGGCGGGACGTAGAGCAGGATGCCGTCGGACAAAAAGGCCCCGTGCAGCGCGGTGAACTTGTGCTCGTCGACCGGCACCTCGGTGAAAAAATGTTCTCTCAGGAGATCCTGGTGCTGCCTGGCAGCACTATTGAAGTCGGCGACTACGACGCCCTTTGCGACGAGATCGTCGGTCAGCGCAGGCGTGCTGCTGGTGGGGACGGGAGCCTCGAAACGGTCGAAGTCGAAGCGCCGGACATCGGTGTAGCGCCACTCCTCACCCTTGGGGTCCGGCAGATCGAGCTTGTCGAAGAGATCGAAGGCTCCGAGCCGCCTCTCCACCAGCCATCCGGGCTCATCGAGTTGATCGGACAGCTTGACGACGGATTCTCTCGTCAGCTTGTCCGCGGTGAATTGGTCTTTTACTTGCTCGAGAAAGTTGCGCATCTACCGTCCTGTCGGGGGCCGGACCGACCCGTGAAAGTGGTGCCCATGCTACCAGTTAGGGTCCCCTAACCCAAGCCTGCCTGAACGTTTGCACCGCTGCTATCCGGCGGCCAGGGCCGCAAGGCGCCGGCCGATCAACGGCGCGAACTTGAAGCCATGACCGCTGCAGGGCGAGCCAACCACGATGTTGCCGTGGCGCTCGAGAACGAAATGCTGGTCGTGCGTGTTGGTGTAAAGGCACGTCTCCGCGTCGATCGGGAACGGATTCGCGCTCGGAAAGCGATCACGAACCCAGAAGGAAAGGCGCTCGACAGCCCCTTGATCGACCTCGCCATCAAGCTCGGGATCGGCAGCCGGTCCGGCAACGTGCTCGCCTGCCTTGATCCCGTGCCCGGGGCTCGGCAGGGCGTACACCGCGGGGGCGCCCCACTCCACCAGCGTCGGCGGCGACGGCTCGTGGAGCGAGAAGTAAGCCACGGTCTCGCGCGTCGGAACCACGTCGAGCTCTATGCCGGCACGGGCAAGCAAAGGCCTGCTCCACGCGCCCGCAGTAACGACCGCTACGGCTGCCCGAAAGGCGTGGCCACCCGCGCTTACGACAACCCCGTTTTCGTCCTGCTCCATGCCATCTACCCTGGTCTCTTCGTAGAGCTTTGCTCCCCCCTCGACTGCCGACGCCACGAAGGTCTCGACCGCGCGCTCGGCGTGGATGATCCCCGCGTCGTACTGGAACAGGACAGTCGAGTGATCTCTTAGATTCACCTGTGGCCAGTGATCGGCGGCTTCCCCTCCTCGGATCATCCGGAAGTCGACGCCGCATTGCCTCAGGGCCTCGGCGTTGGCTTCTATCCCCTCCCCCGCGTCGAGACCCCCGGTGACCGTCAGCAGAGTTGCCCCCGTCTGCTCTTCCGCCCGACACCACAGGGCCAGGGACTCTTGAGCCATGGCGACGTACATCGGATCCGGATAGGACAGCCGAAAGATGCGGGAGCGCCCATGGCTCGATCCGCGGTGGTGCCCGACTCGGAACTGCTCCAGCAACGTCACCGAGGCGCCGGTCCCGACAAGTTCCCGGGCGGTTGCCGCGCCCATGACTCCCGCCCCGATGACGACGACGTCCGACTCGATCACACATAGAGTCTCGCATTGTGGAAGTGAGCGGCTTGGTCACGTCTCCACACTGTGGAAGGACCGATTTAGTGCAAACCGACATACATGTCGCCGACCTTAGAAAGACCTTCGTCGTGCCCGAGCGCGAGGCAGGGCTGAGGGCGTCCATCCGCAGCCTGGTGCGACGCAAGCACAGGGAAGTGAGAGCGGTCGACGGCATATCGTTCGACATCGCTCCCGGCGAAGTAGTCGGCTTCCTCGGTGCCAACGGGGCAGGGAAGACGACAACGCTGAAGATGCTCTCCGGCCTTCTCTATCCGACCTCGGGCGAGGTGTCGGTCCTGGGTCACGTAGCGTGGCGACGGGAAAAGGACTTCCTGAGCCAGATCACGTTGGTCATGGGCAACCGCAACCAGCTCCAGTGGGACATACCGGCAGTGGATTCCTTCGAGATGAACCGGGCGATCTACCGGATCCCCCAGGCGGATTTCCGTCGCTCGAGAGATGAGCTAGTCGAGCTGCTGGAGATCGGGGACCTGGTTCGGAAGCCCGTTCGCAATCTGTCGCTGGGAGAACGCATGAAGGCCGAGATTGCCGGCGCAATGCTCCACAGCCCTAGGGTCCTCTTCCTCGATGAACCCACCATTGGTCTGGACGTCACGATGCAAAGGCGCATCCGGACCTTTATCGCCGAGTACAACCGACGACGAGGGGCGACGGTGCTCTTGACCAGTCACTACATGGCCGACGTCCAAGCCTTGTGCCGGCGAGTCATCGTCATTCACGAGGGACAAATCCTCTTCGACGGTGACTTGAGCGCCCTTGCCACCCGGTTCGCCGCGTACAAGACGATCAACGTGGTGCTCGACGACCCCTCGCAGGACCTCCGGCCTTACGGAGAGGTCGTCTCCAAGAACGGCGAGAGAGTGACTCTCAGGGTTGACAAGGCGGATACCTCCCGCATAGCAGCCAGGTTGTTAAACGAACACCTCGTGACCGACCTGACGATCGAGGATCCCCCCATAGAGGACGTCATCGAGCGGGTCTTCGCCCGAGAAGTGACGTTCTGATGGCGCTCGCCTACCGGCCTGAGAGCCGTACCAGGGGAATGATTGATTTCTACCTGACGGTTATGCGGACCGCCGTTCAAGAACAGTTTCAATATCGGGCCGCGAACTACGCCTACATGGTGGGGATGGTGGCGGAGCCGATCATCTACCTCGTGGTGTGGTCGAGTGTCGCTCGAGCCCAAGGCGGTGAGGTTCAAGGCTTTACGCCGGGACAATTTGCCGCCTATTACATCGTCTGGACTCTCGTTCGAAACATGAACATCGTCTTCACTCCGAATGGGTGGGAGTGGCGCATCAGGGAAGGGCGTCTATCTGGAATGCTGCTTCGCCCGGTGCACCCAATTCACTACGACCTTGCCTACTTCGCAGGGTGGAAGCTCGTCGTCATCGTTATGTGGTTGCCGATCGCTGCGATTCTGTCGGTGGCGTTCCGGCCCACGCTCACCGTCACCCCGCTTGAAGCTGTTGTGTTTGTCGTCGCCATCTGGGGCGCCTACCTCATCCGCTCGATGTTCCTCTGGGTCCTTGGGATGATCACCTTCTGGACGACGCGCGTGACCGCTCTATACGAGCTGTACTTCACGGCCGAATTACTTCTATCCGGGCGGCTCGTGCCCCTGGCTCTCATGCCGGCCTGGACGCGAACCCTCGCCGGATTCCTGCCTTTCAAATGGACGTTCGGCTTCCCCATCGAAGCGCTCGTCGGCGAGCTGTCGCCGAAAGAGCTGGTGTTCGGTCTTGCCATGCAAGCCTTCTGGATCATCTTCGGGACAATCTTGGTTGCTCTCGTATGGCGAGTGGGCATAAAGCGCTACTCGGCGGTGGGCAACTGATGGTCGCCGGGCCTTCTGGTGCGAGGAACCGTCGCGAACCCAGGTGGGAGCCCCTGAGGCCGCTGAAGCTGACGTGGATCTTCTTTCGCTTGGGGGCCATGAACGAGCTGCAGTACCGCGCCAATTTTTTCTTGCAGCTGTTGCAGTCGCTCGTTGCATTGGGCACGGCTCTGGCGGTGCTTGCGCTTGTCTTTTCGTACACCGATCGACTCGGCGGCTGGTCGCCGCCGGAGCTACTGACCATCATGGGCGTCCACATCGCGCTGGGGGGTGTGATTCACACCTTCATCCAGCCCAACATGGAGCGGCTGATCGAAGACATCCGCGAAGGAAAGTTGGACTACCCGCTCACCAAGCCCGAGGATTCCCAGGTCCTCGTGAGCGTGCGCGAGATCCGCATCTGGCAAGCCGTCGACATCGTGGTGGGTGGAGTGGTGCTGGGTGTGGCGATAGCACAGCTCGAGCGCGGCGTCGGGATAGGGGAGGCTCTGGCGTTCGCCCTCGCCGTCTTAGTGGGGGCAGTAATGATCTACTCCTTCTGGCTCATTCTCACCATCGGCGCCTTTTGGATCGTGCGCATGGAGTTCATCGTCGAGCTGTTCGAGGGCGTCTACCAGGCAGGCCGCTGGCCGGTCACCATCTACCCGGTGTGGCTCCGGGGAGGCCTCACCTTCCTCATTCCGCTTGCCTTTGCTGTGACGGTGCCGGCTCAAGCGATCACGTCCCGCCTTAATGGTCAGACCCTCCTCGGCGCCGTTGCCTTTGCCGCGTTGCTGTTCGCCGTGACCAGGGTGTTCTGGAAGAGGGGCCTGCGCCGCTACTCGGGGGCTTCCGCCTGAAGGGCTCGGCTCTTAAGCTCTATTCTTTGGTGGGGGCGGTCGTCGCAGGCGACCTGTTGCAAATGAGCGTCAAGTTCTTTCCAGGCAGCCCGGAGGTTCGATTAAATGGATGACATCGGTCTCGCCGGCGGACTCTTCATATTGGTCGCGGGCGCACTTTCCACTCTTGTTTTCGTTGCGCTTCCTGTGTGGGCGGCAATCGACGTGTACCGGAGGCGCGACGCGATGCGCTATCCCCTCTTGTTCATCACAGTGCTGTTGGGCACCATTCCGTTCGGGGTGGGCGGAGTGCTTGCGCTTGCTTACTTCGCGCAACGCCGCGGGGAAACCTCCAACACTCAGCGCGGTGCGTGAGTCCGTCCGTCGAGCTAAGCAGCACCGCACGGAAGCCTTGCTTGCGGACGCGTACCCAGTGATGAAGTATGAATCGACGCTTGTCGTGCCCTGGTGACCAACTGGAGCAACCCTGCGGCCTGGTACGACGTGCTCAACCCATGGGGGCCGAGCGACGACTTCTACCTCGACCTGGTGATGTCCGCCGGTTCCGTACTCGATGTCGGGTGCGGCACCGGCACGCTGCTGCACCGGGCCCGTAAGGCGGGGCACACCGGGCGGCTGTGCGGGCTTGACCCCGATCGCGCCATGTTGGAGCAGGCGCGCGCTCGCACCGACATCGAGTGGGTGCTGGCGGATGCTGCTTCGGCGGCTTGGGACCGCGAGTTCGATCTCGCGATGATGGCGAGCCACGCATTCCAGGTATTCATCGATGACGACGAACTGCGCAGGTCGCTACGAGCGATCCGCGCCGTGCTCGTCGACGGGGGCCGCTTCTCGTTCGAGACCCGCCATCCGAAAGCGCGGGCATGGGAAGGGTGGAACACCTCCTTCGAGGCGCGCAACCCCGACGGCGAGGTCGTTAAGGTTACCTACGAGGTGCAGGACGTGACGGGCGACGTGGTCCGGTTAACGGAGGCGCTATCCGGGCGGTGGTGGGACCGGCCGCAGATCGAGCAAGGGGCGCTGCGATTCCTGGCCCCCGACGCGCTCACCGCGTTCCTGCACGAGGCCGGCTTCGTCGTCGAGGAGCAGTTCGGCGATTGGCACGGGGGCCCGCTCACGGATACCAGCGAAGAGATCATCACCATCGCTCGGCGGATTTGACCGTCACGCGTCGCAGAGCTCTTCATCTAATTCATGCCCGTGAGTCGCTCGAGCGAGAGTTACCAGGGTGCTACGGAGTCCCGAGCCGGTCGCGTGGTTCGGGGGCCAATGTAGAGGACCACCACAATGAGGATGGCGGTTAGCCATAGGGCGAACCGCCATCTCAACGCGTTTACCTGTGCCTTAGCCGACGGAACCCTCCATCTGAAGCTCGACCAGGCGCTGCAACTCGACCGCGTACTCCATAGGGAGCTCCTTCGTGATCGGCTCTATGAAACCGCGCACGATCATCTGCATCGCTTCGGTCTCGCCGAGTCCCCGGCTCATCAGATAAAAGAGCTGGTCTTCGGACACCTTCGAGACCGTCGCCTCATGGCTGACAGAGGAGTTCTCCTCTTCTATCTCGATGTACGGGTAAGTGTCCGAGCGTGACTTGTCATCGAGGATCAGCGCATCGCAGATGACGTGGCTCTTGGCATGGGAAGCGCCTTCGTCGATTCGCACCAGGCCCCGGTACCCCGCACGCCCGCCATCCTTGCTGATCGACTTCGAGGTGATCGCGGATGAGGTGTCCGGTGCTACGTGGATCACCTTGCCGCCCGCGTCCTGATGCTGCCCCTCGCCGGCATACGCGATGGAAAGCACCTCTCCCCGAGCGTGATCACCGAGCAGATAGATCGACGGGTACTTCATTGTGACCTTTGAGTTGTGGACGATGAAGCCCTCGGCCACGAAGTTGCCCGTCCCTTCGACCTCGATGTCGTAGGTGGGAACAGTACCGACATGGTCGCCCACATCGACATTGTGAATTTCGAGCGTCTCGGGCAGCTCCATGGAGGAGCGACCGACGCGGCGGAAATGCCGCAGCTTTGCCTCCGGCTGCGCCAACGCAGCTTCACGCAGCCGCTCGGATACGAGCCGCACCAGCCTGGAGTCGCAGGGAAATTCGAGCCGGTGGGCGCCTCGGGCGGTGGTTGCCCGTCCCCCGATCGTGGTGGCACGCTCGCCATCGAACTCGGTCGACAAGCGGGCCCTGATCCCCAGTGAGGTGAGCACGTCGGCAACGTCTTCGAGAAGGTCTCGATTGACCGACTTTATGGACAGCCCTCGCCGTCCCGCTGGCGCACAACCGTCGGAGTCGAGGTACCCGGCTATGAAGCTCAGGCGCTGGCTCTCGGGAAGGTCCATAACCCACTCCGGCAGGCGCTTGCTGCGGGCGCCAGTGACGAACCCGTTGATCTCGAAGAAGTCGGCAAGCTCCACGCTGTTGTAGGTGACGGTTACGCCGTCGCGCCGCTCGGTGGGGTTCACTCCGGGGAGCACATGGCCCATGACATCAACGAGGCGGCCGCGGGCCCGGTCGTCGCCGGGGACCGAGAACACCACTTTTGCCCAGCGGGTGCCACCGTTGCCCGCCTGAGCCCGCTCGATCGAGCCGTCTCCCACGAACATGCCGAATAGCCACATCAGGTCGTCGGTGGTCTCCTCATAGGGGCTCATGCGGGAAGGCCTGCCGCGTACGGACTCGAACTGATCGGAGTACTGATTAGAGCCCCGGAACGTGGTGATGAGCTGAGGCATCTCTAGCTTGTAAGGGGTCCCGTAATCGATGCTCGTCACAGGGACGATGGCCTCCGCAAGCTGGTCCGCTCGCACGTAGGCAAGCGCATACCTACCGCTCTTCTTCGCGGCTTCGGCGTCGTAGCTGTAGGAGAGGAAGGGATGGTTGTCGGTGACGAGCAGGCGCCGGGAACCGAGATGGACCTCACGAACCTTCTGGTAGCCCGAGAACCGCTGACCGACGACACGACGCCAGGACAGCGCCCCTTTGCCCTCGTCGAACGACAGCACCTCGTCGCCGGAAGCGACGAGCTCGATCGGCTTGGTGCCGCCACGGGTCGTGACGCGAGAGCCCTGAGCAAGGCAGCCGAGGTTTCCGTCGACCCATTCCATGATGGCGCCCTTGCCGGCGGTCGCACGCTTGGTTACTAAGTTGTAGACGTTGTTCGACCAGTTCTGGATGGTCGTGTACCGGGCTCGCCCGTGGTCCTTGACGATGATCTCGACGACCGCGGAGTGCAGCGAGTCACTCGTGTACACGGGGGCCGAGCACCCCTCGACGTAATGCACGTAGCTGTTCTCGTCAACGATGATCAGGGTCCGCTCGAACTGGCCCATGTTCTCTTGGTTGATGCGGAAGTAGGCCTGCAGCGGGATCTCAACCTCGATGCCGGGCGGCACATAAATGAACGAGCCCCCCGACCACACCGCTGAGTTCAGCGCGGAGAACTTGTTGTCCGCCGGCGGGATAACGGTGCCGAAGTACTGCTTGACGATGTCGGGATGCTCGCGCAGCGCGGTATCCATATCCATGAAGAGGATTCCGCGGCGCTCGAGCTCCTCCTGAGTCTTGTGGTAAACGACTTCGGAGTTATGGACGATGAAACCTTCGGCCACGAAGTTGTGGTGCCCGGCGACTTCAATGTCGTATACGGGTTCCACTCCCTTGCTGTCGATGCTTTCGATGCGGACATAGCCGACCATGTCACTCGTGTGGGCCCTCAGATCGGTTCCCTTGGCGGTCCCGTCGCTCGTATGGATTCCGCAAAGTGCGGCTAGTTCCTTGGTGTCCTCTAGAAGACTCGGGTTGGCGCTGGACAGCGCTATGTCCTTGTTAAGAGGATGATTCCGCACGTACCCATCTGCATCGAGGTACCCGGCGAGAAAAGCGAGGCGCTGGGATCGAGGAAGGCCAAACATCCACTCCGGAATCCGCTTCGTGAGTGCCTTCCCGCCGAGGCCGTTTAGCTGGATGAACTCGGCGAGCGCTGCCGTCCCGCGACCCCTCAAGCGCAGCCCGTCACTGGCAACCTTCAGCTCGATGGCAAACAGCTCCTGAGTTACGCGCTGGATCTCCGAGATCAGTTCGGTGTCATGTTGGTCGATTGCAATCTCGATCGACAGGTACGAGCCATTGTGCTTGATGTAACCGTCACCAATGTAGAGACCAGCCCACCAACACAAGTCATCTGTCGTGACCTGCGGGAAGTTGCGCGCTTCTGCACGATCTGGCACGAGCAGTTGAGCAGATTCACCGAACTCCGGAATGTCTGTCGCTATGGCAACCAGGTCACCAATCCGCAGGTCCGCCACAGGCACCCATCGAGCGTGGTAACGAGCACGTAGACGACCGTCCTTACGCTCGTCCCTAAGCACCAGGAAGGGATGGTTGTCGGAAGCACCGATCACCGCCCCCCGAGCCCGAATCTCGAAGACTTCCTTCTCACCCGATTGCTTGGCCCCCACCACTGCAGCGGGCACGATCTGGCGAGTGGATTCGTCGAGAGAGAAGACCTCGTCGCCCGGCTGAAGCTCCTTTATTGCACGCATTCCTGAAGTCGTCCACACCTGAGTGGAGCCGCGCAGGCACTCATATTGGGCGGTGACGCCGCCGAGGTAATTCTTCTCGGCCTCGGGGATGCCGAGCTTGTCCCAGGTTGCCTTGATGTCCTCGGGCATGTCGTCCCACGACTTCACCTGGCTCATCGGCTTGATGTAGTAGTAGATGTCCTCGAAGTCGATGCCGCTTAGATCGGCGCCCCACTTCGGCATGGGCTTGCGCTCGAAGATGTCGAGCGACTTGTGCCTGAACTTGCGCATCCAGTCGGGCTCGTTCTTGCGGTCGCTCATCATGTCGATGACGGCGTGCGAGACGCCCTTTTCTGGCTTGACGTCGTAGCTCACGGCGTCGTGCCAGCCGAGCTTGTAATCGCCCTTTATGGCCCTTACCTGCTCGTTTTCCTCCTGGACCTTGACGTCCTCGGCTTCGGTTGCCACTGACGGAATCCCCTCGTTGGTAGGTGTCTCGGTGAGTCTAGCAGTTAGGTGACCCTAACTCCATAGTCCAAGACGCGTTTTCCCTGGTCACAGGCCATAACCGAGACCTGGATGCCGCTATTCCGGCCCCGAGCCCTCCAGGCGGGAGACGAGTGCCGAGGCGGGGTCGAGCGGCGGCTCTGCGAGGGCGAGGTCGCCTTCGTCGACGTCCTGGCCGGCGTGGAAGCCGGGTCCCTGACGAATGACCTGGAAGGACTCGGCGAACGAGTAGCCGTGGGCCCTGCCCAGTTGAGCATTGCGCTCTCTTATCCACTGCCCGATACGGTCGGCATCGTCCCCGACCTGGCTCTTGTGGCACATGAGGGCCTCGATCTTTCGATCGATCGTTGTCGAGATGTCCGACACCACCGGCTTGGTCCCCGGCCCCATGATCCAGAGCTCCCGCAAGCCTCTCCAGGGCTCGAGTCCCTCGTCGAGAAGCTCGGGGAAGTGGCCGGGAGTCGTGCCCGCCGTCAGCGTCACGTCGAGCGACGCCTGGCCGACTGCCCTGTGATCGGGGTGGTTTACGAAGGTGTCATCGATCGTCGGGGTGGGGTCCATGACGAGGTAGCGGTGCGGCCTGGTACGACGAAAGACACGCGCTATGTCGCGACGAAGATCGAGTGAGTACTCGACGTAACCGTCCCGGTAGTCCAACCAGACTATTTCCTTCGCACCGATGATCTCGGCCGCCCGCTGCGACTCCTCTCTTCTGACCTGAGAGAGATTGGTCCCCATGAGCGAACGGTCCTGCGTTCCGGTTGAGCCGTCGGTGACGATGCACATGGTGACCGTGGCGCCCTCGTCGATCCAGCGGGCGAGGGTGCCGGCGCAACCGAACTCCGCATCATCTGGGTGAGCGGAGACGCTGAGCACCCTGAGACCTGGACGGGCGGCGGAACCGCTCGTCACGTCGTCCGAAGTATCAGCACATCGGTCGGAGCGTGGTGCGAGATGCGGTGCGGCACGTTGCCCAAGGTGAACCGTTTCGCGCCGCTCATCCCTACGTTTCCGACGACCATGAGGTCACAGTCCTCCACTTGCGCCATATAGATGAGTATCTCGGCTGGATTTCCTTCCATGGCCTTCGCCTCGGCGACCGCTCCGCGCAGCGCGGCATGGTCGACCGCTCGCTCTAGAACGTCTTCGGCTTGGGACGCGCCGGCGATTCGCCATCGGAACTCGTCAGGGACATCTCTCAACTCTCTGCTCGCCCCCCACTGGGCCATGACGTCTCCCGAGGAGGCCCTATAGGCATTGAGCTCCTGCTCGGTCGGCGGTTCGTATGCACAGACGGCAAGCAATCGCGTACCGAGGGCCTTGCTCAAGTCGGCTGCCATGTCGACCGCGCGCATGGCGGTGTCCGAGCCGTCGGTGCCCACGAGGATGCTGGTGTAGTCGCTCACACTCGCAGGCGGCGGATCGGTCTTGACTATCAACAAGTCGGTGATGCCGTGATGGGAGACCTTGTTGGGGACGCTCCCCAGCAGGAACCTCCTCGCGCCGCTCATCCCGACGCTGCCCACGACCAGCAGGTCGGCATCGACCTCCTGGGTCACGTCGACAAGGGCATCCGCAGGGTTGCCACGGGGCGTTAGGGCCGCGGCTGCTCCATACTCGTCCGCGAGCTGCTGAAGCTTTGCAGCATCGCCCCCGGCGTGTACGAGGTACAGCTCGGCCCCCGTCTTGCTCGCGAGAGCCGCAGCGCGGTCGGTCGCAAAGTTGGCGGTCCTCGACAGGTCGGTGCCCGCAACGATCCGCTTGTACGCCATTCACAGTCCTCCTGTCATGTCCTGCGATGCTACTTGCTAGTGTGGGCCGTCGTTGTTAGGGGGGACATTGACCGAAGAGGACAATCAGAGGGACGGCGGCCAGCGAGCGTCGGATGAAAGCAAACGCGACCTCCCGGGGAGCGCCCCCGAAGAGCGCGTCGACCATACGCAGGACGACGTCTCGGCGAACAAGTGCCCCAAGTGCGAGGAGCCGGTTCACGAGAAGCGCGTTTCGTGCCCCAACTGCGGTCACGAGTACACGAAGGACGACTACACCACTGACCCGGAGCCCGACGAGTTCTCTGTGGAAGACACCTCTTTCATGGAAGAAGGGGACGGCGAGGGCGATGGCGGCGACGCCTCCGACCATGCGCACCGCACCGATGAGGATACGGGGGCCGAACGAGGCGCTGCCGAGTAGGAGCTGAAGCGACCTCGTGGCGTTGACTCAACAGGCCGTTCAACCGGCCCCCATGCAAACCTCCTCGATCGTGCGATTGCGGGTCTCGCTCTACAGCAGGTTCATCGCATTCTTCAGGGCGCTCTTTCCCCTGGCATTCGGAACGTTAGCCATCGTGAGCGCCTTCGAATTCGCCCTAACCAGCACCGAAGAACCACTCGAGACGCGGACGATAGTGGCGTTGATTGGATGGCACGCAGGTGGGCTGGGCCTCGTGTTGGGCTGGCTGATGATGCGCACCGCCGTCGTGCGGAGAGCACAACTGGTAATCGGCGACGAAGGCGTAAGGCTGGAGCACAAGGGGATGCTTCGGCTTCCGCTGGTGATAGGCAAGCCGACGATCAAGCTTGCCGCGGTGGAGACGGAGACACCAAGACGCCGTTTTGGGTTCCGCGACACCAAACGATTCAACCTGCACGCCACTTCAGAGGACAGCCACCGACTCCCGGAATGGCTCTATTCCCGAACCAGCGGTTCTCCCTTTCCCTTGCTCAGTCACGTGACCGATCCGCCCAATGTCGCTCTTCTCTTCAACGATCCGATAAGCACCTATCAGGCTCGCAGAACCACCAAGGTCTTTCCGGTAAAGGGGCCGGTGCATGTAGTGCGACCTCGACAAGAGACTCGAGGGCTGCTTCTGCGGGTCCGCGATTCCGAGAAAGCGAAGCGCGCCTTCGAGGAGCATGGTTTGCTCGGCACGCTAACCGTCCGAGAAGTCGAGGAGGCGGCGCCCGGCGTCGCCCAGCGAGACCGCGCCCGCGCACGGAGCACGAGGGCCAACCTGCTCGCGGCCGCCATCATCGCCCTGAACCTGGTGGGACCGGCCTTGGCGGAGGGTGAGTTTGGGCCCTCTGAGAGGTCTCTGCTTCGATCGGCCCTCGAGATCGCGTCAAGCCTTATCGGCGCAAGCTGAGCTCACCGCTTCAAGAAGGCCGGGCGAACGACGGTCCGGTTGTCGATCTCGACCTCCTCCTCCGGCCACTCGCCGGTGCGTGTTATGACCTCGTGATCGTCGTCGGTCACGAGGATGGTGTCCTCGGACTTCACTCGAGTGATCGATGGGTTCCACGCCAGCGCCTGGTTGGCCTTTAGTCCGTAGGTGGAGCCGGGAGTGGCGAGGACCTCGCGGCCCGCGTATCCGGTGAGGCCCCCCTGATGGTGCAACTTCCAGTCATCCTGGAACGCCTCCGAGGCGTACTCCCTTATCCCATCGTCCAGGACCTCCCCGAGAGATCTGCCGGGCGTGCTGGCGAGGATGAAGCGGGCATCGACCCGTGCCACCGACCTGCGTCTGGCCTCGAGATCGTCGTCGACGGCTCCAAAGGTGACCATCCTCGTTGCGGAAGCGTGCAGCCCATGGCGGCGCCCGGTCACGGCCGCCAGCAAGGTGCCCGACAGCGCGTTGCGCGTCGGCAGCGGGTGCCGGTAGCGCGCGATGCGATCGTCTGCTGCAACGAGGTTGACCAGAGGGAGAACGCCCTCCTTCAGGCATTCGAAGGACAGCCTCGCCGCCACGTCAAGCTCCGTGTCCCCGAGGGCGGCCTCTCGACACGCGGTCTCGAGGGCTTTGCCTGCCGCGCGGCCGAGGGCCCGATAGCGATCGAGCTCCGGTTCGAGCAGCACCCTGCGCAGCTCGACTATGTCTTCCGGGGCTCGGGGTAACCCCATGGCTCCGAGGTCCGATATGGCTTGCGAGGTGTCGCACAGCTCTGTGACGAGGCGCTCGGGGGCCTGTTGGTCGTGCCACGGGTACTCCACCGTGGTAAAGGACTCGTCGGGCACCTCCTCGTCGAGGAGGCGTTGGAGCTCGATGTTCGTAGTGAGCAGATAAGCGTCGCTAGTCGTCACTAGAACAAGAGCCACGCCGCTTTCTTCGCCGAGCGCTATGTGACTGTGGCCCCCTGCCGTGATCCACGCGAAGTTGGACTGAGAGCCGAGCAGCACTGCGGCTCCACCGGTTCGTTCGAGCCAGCCACGAACCAGTTGCAGTTTGCTTTCGACTTCTTCGCGCCGATTCACCCGTTGCTCGACTGCAATGAAGGCTCCCTACCCCCAGACGACTTAGATGCTTACACGACCTCGAGCGGCTCGGCGAAGTGGCAGGCGGCGAGGTGTTCCTGCCCCGCCACGGGAGCAAGGGGCGGCGCCTCCTCCGAGCACACCGGTTGGGCTTTGAAGCACCGGGTGTGAAAGCGGCACGCGGCCGGCGGATCCACGGCGCTGGGAACGGTGCCCTGAAGAGCGATACGGCGACGCAAGCGCTCTTTTCTTGGGTCGGGTACCGGCACGGCGGACAACAAGGCTTGTGTGTACGGATGCTGTGGCGCTTGGAACAACTGCTCGCGACCGGTGATCTCCACGATCTTGCCCAAGTACATGACCGCCACCCGGTGGCAAACGTGGCGTACCAACGAGAGATCGTGGGCTATGAACAAATAAGAGAGCCGAAGCTCGGACTGAAGGTCCTGCAGCAGGTTGAGTATCTGCGCTTGAATCGACACGTCGAGCGCGGAGACCGGCTCGTCAAGAACCAGCATTTGAGGCTGCGATGCAAGGGCACGAGCGATCCCGATTCGCTGTCTCTGTCCACCGCTGAACTCATGTGGATAGCGGCGGGCATGCTCCGCAGAAAGCCCGACCATCTCCAACAGCTCGCCCACGCGCCGGGAACCATCCCGCCGATCCTTCACCGTGTGATGGAAGAGCAACGGTTCCATGACCAGCTCTCCAACGGACATTCGGGGGTTCAGAGAGCCATACGGATCTTGGAAGACGATCTGTATCTTCCGCCGCAAGTTCCGCAAATCATTTTGCCCGCAAGAGGCGATGTCCTGACCGTCGAACAGGATGCGCCCGGAGGTCGGGTCGATGAGCCGGACAATGCAGCGAGCTACAGTGGACTTCCCACAGCCCGACTCTCCGACCAAACCAAGGGTCTCGCCCTCCCCAACGGAAAACGAGACGCCGTCCACAGCACGGGAGACGGCAACGGTGCGCCTCATGATCGCTCCCCTGGTCACCGGGTAGTGCTTGACGAGGTCCTGGACCTCCAGCAGACCGGCAGTCACTGTTGCACTTGCCTCAGGCGCGCCGGCGGAACGAGCGCTCCTGCAAAGTGACATGCAGAAGGATGGTCGTCCTCCTTATGCACGACGAGAGCGGGTATCTCTCTGGGGCAGATCTCCTCTGCATACCGACATCGAGGGTGAAAGGGACAGCCCGATGGTTGGAACACCGCTGAGGGGGGATTACCTGAAATGGTTGAGAGGCGATCTTGGCGGCTCTCGTCGAGTCGCGTGATGGAGGTCATCAATCCCCACGTGTAGGGATGAGTTGCACCGTAGTAGATGGTATCGACGGGTCCCTCTTCGACGATTCTTCCCGAGTACATCACAAGGACTCGTTCCGCAAAGCCGGCGAGAATCGCCAGGTCGTGAGTGATGAAAACCACCGCAGTGTTCTCTTCTTCACAGATCGACATGAGCAAATCGACGATTTGAGCCTGGATGGTGACATCGAGCGCAGTGGTTGGTTCGTCGGCAATGAGTAGATCCGGTTGACACGAAAGCGCCATGGCGATCATGACGCGCTGCCTCATTCCTCCCGAGAACTTGTGAGGGTACTCGTCGACACTCCGGCTGGGATCGGGGATGCCGACCCTTTGCAAGAGGCTGATAGCCCGGTCCCGGGCTTCTGCCTTGGGAATCTCTTCGTGAGCGAGGATCGTTTCTACGATCTGGTGCCCAATCGTCATAACTGGGTTGAGGCAGTTCAGCGGGTTTTGAAAGATCATCCCGATCTGTCCACCGCGTACTCGCTGCCTCTGCTTGGAGCCGACCTTCAAAAGATCCACGCCCTTGAAGACGACCTTCCCACTCACGGACGCCGGGGGCGTACGGATGAGGCCCATGATGCTCAAGGCGGTCACGCTCTTACCGGAGCCCGATTCACCAACGATGCCGACTCTCTCGCCGGCGGCAACGCTGAAGGACGCTCCGTCGACCGCTCGCAAGGGACCGATGTCGCTGGGAAAAACCGTCTTCAGGTCGTTGATCTCTAAGAGGGAGACGCCCACAGTCATCGAAGCGTCGGATCGAGGATGTCGCGGAGACCGTCGCCCAGCAGATTGAACCCCAAAGCCGCGATGGTGATCGCCAATCCCGGATAGAGCATCAGCTGAGGCGCGCTTGCCAGATAGTTCCGACCCTCGCTCAGCATGGCCCCCCACTCGGCAGTGGGCGGTTGGACCCCTAGACCCAGAAAGGACAAGGCAGACAGTGCCAGCAGCAAACGACCGGTCTGAAGGGTGCCCAGGACGATGACCGGTGACACGATGTTGGGAAGAATGTGCCGCCTCGCGATGAGCCGGCGAGGTAAGCCCAGGGCCTTCGCAGACTCGATAAAGGGGCGTTCCTTCACGGTCAGAACGAGGCCCCGCATGAGACGCGCGTAGTCGGTCCACCACACCACCGCCATGCCGACCAACAAGTGGAACAGCCCGGGACCGAGCATTCCCGTAATGGTGAGGGCGAGCAGAAGGCTCGGAAAGGCAAGCAGCACATCGACGATCCGCATCAGGATCCCGTCCACAAGCCCGCCGGCGAAGCCTGAGATCATGCCTACAACGATCCCTATAGCGAGAATTGCGATGCCAACGGCGAGGGCCGCGAACAACGAGATCCTTGCTCCGAACAAGAGCCGCGAGAACTCGTCTCTTCCAAGGTTGTCCGTTCCCAGCCAGTGCTCTGCACTTGGTGGTGCGTAGCGGTTGACGACGTCTGCGTCATTGGGGTCGAACGGGGCAACGAGCGGAGCAGCCAGCGCCAGTCCGAACATGACCACCAGGATGATGAGGCCAACCAGAGCCGTCCTATCCCGGATCAGTTGCCGGAGCAGCGACTTCTTTGGAAGCAAGACCGTCGGCGACCCAAGACGGTCTGCATCCGGAGCAAAGGTGGACGCAGCCTCGACCGCCATCAAGCCACCGCCGCGCGTTCCTGTGGTCCGAGCGTTACTCGCGGGTCGAGCCAGAGATACAGAAGGTCGACCACCAAATTGATCACAACGAAGATGGTCCCTGCGAAGACGACGAACCCCTGAATCATGTTGTAGTCGCGTTGTCCTATCGCTTCAACGGCCAACAGCCCTATCCCCGGCCATACAAAGATCACTTCGACGATGGCCGAATACGCAAGAAGGAAACCGAAGGCCAGGCCCACTTGAGTGACGATCGCGGCAAGCGAGTTCCTCAGCACATGCCTCACCACCACCCGCCCCTCGGAGATGCCCTTAGCGCGCGCGGTAGTCACGTAGTCCTCGCCCAGCACTTCGAGGAGGCTGGATCTGGTAAGCCTGGCGATAATCGCAGCATCCCCAAGCCCCAGAGCGAGCGCCGGCAAAATCAAGTGGTCGAAACCTCCCCGTCCGGAGGAAGGCAAGAGTTGCAGCTTCACGGAGAAAAAGATGATCAACAAAAGAGCCAGCCAAAAGCTCGGTATGGACGCGCCCAGCATCGCGACCCCTCTAGTCAGCTGATCGACCCAGCTGTTGCGTTTCAGGGCGGCGAGAACGCCGATCGGAACGGCCACTGCTACGGCGATCAACGTCGCTGCGGCGGCCAGTTGCAGCGTCGCGGGGAAACGGTTGAGCAGCTCATCGGCCACCGGCCTGCCGCTCGAGAAGGACAGCCCTAGATCGCCCTGTACTGCGCCGCCGACCCAGCCCAAGTACCGCTGCGGTATCGGCTCGTCGAGTTCGAACCTGGCACGAACCTGAGCGAGCTCTGTGGGGTTGGGCTGGCGGCCGTGAGTTCGCTGGAAATAGTTGCGAGCCGGGTCGCCGGGCGCAAAGGTTGCCAGAGCAAACGCGAGAAGCGTGATCCCCAGCCAGATGGGGATCAGGTAGGCGATCCGACGTGCGATGTAACCGATCACTGGGGAGGCCGACTACTCGCCCGTGATAGAGACCTCGTCGTAGCGCACCTGCAGGCCGGACGGCTGCGCCTCGAAGCCCTGCACCTTGTCCGACATGACGTTGATCCGGTAGATACCCGCGAGCGGCAGCACTACCGCCTCTTCGTCGATGAGCACGTGCATCGCATCGGCCACGAGGCTCTTCACCTCGCCGCTGTCAGGACTCGCAAGCGCGTCCACGATCAAGGGGTCGAACTCACCGCCGGGGGCAAACAGAGGCTGGTATCCGATGTCGCCGAACAACCCCTCCGACCAAAAGAGCAGCGCCGGCAGGAAGGCGGGGTTCGCGTCGTTCTGGCTTCCCTGCTCGAGCCACATATCGCCCTCACCTGAGTTGAGGCGCTCTTCGTAGGCGGCGGAATCCGGGGTCTTCACGATCTCCACTTCGATCCCAACGTCCTTCAACTGGTCTTGCACGAACTCCGGAACGGCGCCATGGACCTGCGCCGAAGGGAAGCCATTGATGAGCTCCAGAGTGAGCCTTTGGCCGTCCTTGACCCGGATGCCGTCCTCTCCGACGGTCCACCCCGCGTCGTCGAGGAGCTGTTGCGCCTGCTCGGGATCGAACGCATAGCCCTCGATCTTGCCGGCGTTCTCCTCGTCGAGCAGCCGCGACGGAATCATCGTCTGCTCGGGGGCAGCCAGCCCCTCGAAAACTCCTTCCACCAACGCGTCGCGGTCGATCGCATAGCCGATCGCTTGTCTGACGGCAGGATCTTGCAGAATGGTGTAGCCGTTCTGGCCGCTGATGTTGTTGTAGATCGCTTCATAGGCGCCGACGTCCGACGTCTCGGTCACGAATCCCTTCGCCTCGAGATCGGCGACCGCCTCGCGTGGGACGTCGAGGATCAAGTCGACCTCACCGGCCTCGAGCGCAAGCCGTCTTGCGTTGGGCTCGGGTAGGAAGCGGAAGGTGATCTGCTCGAGCGTCGGTGGCTCACCCCAATAGTCATCGTTGCGCTCGACGACGATCTGCTCCTGCCGGTCGTAGCTAGAGAACTTGAAGGGGCCCGTTCCAATGGGCTCCTCGCCGGGATTTGAGCCGGGGGCGATGATGCTGTTCTCGGGGTGCACGAGCTGTTCGACCATCCGGCGGTTCTCGAAGCTCGGGGTGACCTCAACCGTGAAGTCGTCGATGATCTTCGTGGAGTTCTTGTCGAATCCGGGTGTTCCGCCACCTGCCTTCGCAATCCGGTCGAAGCTGTACTTGACGGCTTCTGCATCGAACGGGGTTCCGTCGTGAAAGGTGACCCCCTCCCGCAGAGTGAACCTCCAGGTGTTGGGAGCCTCGAACTGCCACTCGGTGGCGAGCGCCGGAACAATGCCGTAATCGGCGTCCATCCGCACGAGTCCCTCGAAGATGTTGACGTTTACGGGATAAGCGCCAACGTTGGCTTCGGCACCCTCCGTTTCGTACGCATCCTCGCCGGCCCCCACGACCAGCCGCTGGACGGCCGCCTGCTCCCCACCCCCGCTGTCGTCGCCGTCTCCTCCACAAGAAGCTGCGAGGAGAAACACCAACACCACCAGAGTCAGTGGACGAGTAAGCAAGGCAGATCCCAACCGATTGACGTTCAATTCGCCCCTCCGCTGATCAACGACCGACACGACAAGGAATGGCCTTCGCCGACTACGGGCATCGTAGGTGGCTGCGGCACACACGGGTAGGTGTTCGTCGCATATAGGGGCCGCATGATGCTGGTGTATGACTAGTGCCCACGCACGCAAAGAGAGCAAGGAGAGCAATGGCGACGCTCGACCAACTGAGCCTGGGTCTGTACTGCCCTGGTTGAATGCCCGGCTATCACCTGCCGTATTTTGCGGCAGACGCTGCAGGGATCTTCGCCAAGCATGGGCTGAAGGTGGACATCGTCGACCCGGAGCCCGGCCCCGACAACGTCCGAGCGGTTGCCGCCCGTCGCTATGACGGTTGCCTCACCAGCGTGGCTCACTTCATGCGAGCCAAAGACCAAGACCCTCAGGTTCGCGCCAAGTTCGTCTTCATGGTTGCCCGGCGTCCTCACATGGCAGCGTTTGTGATCAGCGGGCGGGAGGCTACCCACGGACGACCGATCGAGTCCTTTCAAGATCTGGCGGGTGCCGCCTATGTGGGCTCCCCTGACGACGCCTTCGGACGCGAGTACCTCGCTCTGATGGGCCGCTTGGGCATCGAGCCGGGTCCGATCGCCGATCTTCCCTACTCGCAAGTGATGGACGGACTCGCGGCGGGTAAAGGTGATGTTGCAGCCGACTACGTCGACCTTGCTCCGGCCTTTGCCTCCGCAAGCAAACAGAACCAAGAAGTGCGCGCCCTTCCGTTCTACCAAGCGGGCCTCGAGGTCTACGGCAGCGGTCTGGTCGTCGGTACCGACCTCATTGAATCGAAGCCGCATCTCGTGGCGAAGCTAATCGCCTCGATAGAAGAGGCTCTCCTCGTGACTCGAGCGGACCCGGAGTCTGCCCTTACCGCAATGCGTTTCAAGCTCATGGGAGTCGACCAGGACCGGGCGCTGAAAGGCTGGAGCGTGGGTACGCAGTTGATCTTCGGCGACGGTCCCCCAGAAGCCACTCTGGGAATGATGGACGAGGAGGGTTGGGCAAGAACCATCGACCACCATGCAAGCGTCCACGGTATGAGGACCATCCCTGTCGAGGAGGCATACGACCCCTTGTTCGTGCGACCAGAGGTTGTGAGCAGCTAGCCCCTAGTCGTTCCGGGACGACACGCCCTCGACGAGGGCCTCGTAGCGACTCAGGAAGTGACCGACGATGCGCCTGGTTTCGCGCAAGGTTCCGGCCCAGGCGTGCATCCAGTCGAGACCCTCATCGGTCAGCTCGTAGGTCCGACGGGGAGGGCCCATACCCGAGGGCTCCCAGCTGGACAACAGGAGTCCCTCCTGCTCCATGGCTCGCAGCGTTCTGTAGAGCCCGCCTGGATCGTTGCCCCCGAACCCAAGCTCGTACAGTTGCTCGAGCAAGTCGTAGCCGTGAGCAGGCCGCTCTCGCACGAGCAATAACAGGCAGGCTCGCATGAAGTTCTTGGGAAGGCCCCCCTGTGGCTCGTCTGCGTCGCGAAGAGGTGTCATGGCTCAGTGGTTGTGGTGCTGGTGGCCGAACCGCTCCTCGGCACAGGCCTCGGCTTCCTCAGGAGAAGCGTGACACCAGCAGTCCGGCCCGCATTCACCGTGCCCTGGCTTGGTTAGATCCGCGAACTCGTCGGCAAAGACGCGGCCGCCCTGCCGGCGCCCTTCGTCCGTGAGCTCGTAGAGGCAGCCGCCCGTCTTTCGAAGAAGCTCCTCGTCAACGAGCCGGTCGAGATAACGGAGACCGACGCTTGCCTCTACCCCGAGGAAACGCTCCAACAGCTCAGGACTGGCGGCGTCGCCGAATCCCTCACCCTCGATCCAGAACATCACCTGCAGGATCTCGTCACGCCAGAAGAGAGCTCGCAAGGCCTCCGACTTGGGAGCATGCAGCTTCTCCATGTCAGGCCCTCGAGGCAATCGGCTCGTGAACGATACGGTCGTACATCGCCACTATGGCGGCCATCGACGCTGCCTGGGGGTCATAGTCGAGCGGAGCAACGCCGGCCCGCTCGGCGCCGGCGAGCATGCTGTCGAAGGGGATCACCGCAAAGAGCTGCATGTCGTGCGATTCACAAAACCCTTCAATGGCAGCCTGATCTTCCTCGTTTCGGACCTTGTTGGCCACGATCACGACCTTTGGGATGCCGAGATCCCTACCAAGCTTCGAATACCGACGGGCAGTCTCAAGCGACTTGAAGTATGGCTCCGCGACCACGAGCTGCAGGTCGACGGCCTCGATGGTGGCTCGGCTCAGATGCTCCGGTGACGCCTCGGCGTCCACTATGACTACCGAATCGTCGGCTGGTAGCTCGTGCAGCAGGCCACGGACCGTGGCGTGAGAGGAGCACATTCAGCCGCTGGCCGCCCCCCTGACGCTTCCCACCATGATGAGACGCACGTCGTCGGGACACTGCTTGCCGAACTGGGCGGTCACTTCGGCCACGGGCCTGGACAGGCTGAGAACCGTCTCGCCATCAACCTGCTTGTGCTGCATGAGTCCGTGAGGAAGCGGCGGCGTGTCTTCGAATTGCGCGGCACCGAGCCCCAGAGTCAGCGCCAAGTTGGGGTTCGTGTCGGCGTCGATGGCGATTACTTGACGCCCCTGCCTGCCCGCGAGTCGAGCGAGGGTCCCCGAGATCGTCGTCTTGCCCGAGCCGCCTTTTCCAGAAACCGAGAGCTTCATGTGGGCATCCTACCGCTCAGTGTCCTAAGCACCTACGCGCTTACCATTGATCGATGCGGAGTTTGGAAGAGATCCTCGCCAGGCTCGAGGAGGTCCTCGAGGATATAGAAGCGCTCGACGATCCGGTGAAAGAGCGCGTCTTCGAGCTGCTCGACGGGATCGACGCCACTCACCGGCTTGCGCTCACCCGTCTAGGCCAAGCGGTTGGCCCCGAGATGCTCTCGAGACTTCGCGACGATCCCGCGATTGCTTGGATGCTGGACGCCTATGGCGTCGGCGTGGACGAGAAGGCCGCTGCCGACGCAGCGCTCGAAAGCATCCGCCCCTACATCCACTCACACGGCGGAAGCGTGGAGGTCCTGAACGCCGAGGGAGGGATGGTCCGACTCAAGATGTCCGGCGCATGCTCGGGCTGCACCGCCTCGGCGGTGACGTTGAGAGAGGGCATCGAGGAAGCGCTGCGCGACAACTTTCCGGCCTTCGTCGCGATCGAGGTCGAAGAGGACGACGCACCCGCGCATCCCCCGCCGGGACAGACGCTCCTGCAAATCGAGCGGCCACCTCGCTAGCCGCTAGGTGCGCGGTTCATATACCATTCCAACCATCGAGCTCTAGGAGGGCGCATGGACGCTGCGGCTGGTGCTGCAGGAGTTTGGTGGTGGCTGGCGGTGGCGGCGTTGTTCCTGCTCGTCATACCCCTCGTGCTCATGCTGGCGCAGCGTCTGCTGCGTGAAGTGCTCGAGATCAGGCGCTACGCCAATGACGTCCTCACCCACGGAGTTGGAATCACGGCGAACCTCGCCCCCGTGCCGGCACTCATCGAAACAAGGGACCTCGTAAAGCGGGTTGGTGGCGGTCTGACGACCTATGCCCTGGCACTCGACCGGATGCTCTAGGGGGGCCGGTGCACATACTCAGCATCCTCACTCTCGTGGCCGTCGGCCTCATCGTGGCCGCCCTGGCGGTTTACCTGATTACGATCGCCGTGCTGCTGAGAAAGACGCTGTTTACGCTGGGCACCATCAATGTCGGGTTGCGCTCCATCGCTCAGCGAGTGGAGCCACTCGAGCCAATACTCGCTGAGATCAACGGCGACCTCAGTGGCGTACGGAACGCATTGGTCGAGATCCTCTCGAGGAAGGGAGTGAAGGTCGGATGACTTACGAGGTCTATTGCAAGGACGCTGGAGCGGTCTCCTGCGGCGGGCACGTCAAGGCCGAGACCGAGGAGGAGTTCAAGCAAAAGGTCGTCGAGCACCTCAAGGCCAAGCACGGCGTCGACACACCAAACGACACGCTGATGGCCTACCTCATGAGTGCTCGGCGGGAAGAGGGTAAGGCCGGCGCCTGAGTCCTTAGCTTCCGCCATCCCAGGCGACGCCGAGCTCCGACACGGTTCGCCGCACCTCCCTGATCGCGGGGTCGATCGCGCCGGCAACCCGAGGGGACAGTCCCTCACCCAGCCGCTCTGCATCCTCGGGCTGGCATCCGACGATCCACAGGGAGCCTGGAAGCGCATCGAGAGCGCGGGCCAGCATGAAGGCGCGCTCGGGGGTCGAGTAGTGCATGTCGGCCAACACGTCCCGGCGTTCGTCGGATGACATCCCCGCGACGTCCAGAACCTCTGGTCGAATCACAAGGACCGTTCCCGGCGGGCGGCCGAGGTCGACCGCGTCGATGACGACGAGCGCGTCGATAGGATCGAGGAGCTGCTGGACCAGGTGGATCCCTCCTATGCCTACATCCATCACCCCGACCCCGGCGGGCAGTGTCTCTTCCATCAGGCGGTTCGCCACCACCACGCCGAACCCGTCGTCGCCGCGCAGGAGGTTGCCCACGCCTGCTACCAGCACCTTCACGCTCGTAGGATAGGCACGCGGTGGAGGACAGCAGCAAAGCAGTCGATGAGCTCGAAGATCGGGTGACGAGATACCCGAAGAGCCGCTATCCGGTGCTCCATGCTCGAGCGCAGTTTCACTTCGGCGTCGCGCTTGCCGACGCTGGTCGACTGGACGACGCCGAGCGCGCGCTGACCCGAGCCGCGCTCCTGTTCCATTCACACGACCACGAGGTCGACCACGGAAAGGCAAACAACGCGCTCGGGGCCGTTCTGCGCCTTACCGGACGGCTCCAAGAAGCGGAAGAGGCCTTCACGACGGCGGCGGAGGCGCTCGAGCGATCGGCACTACGGCTAGAGCACGGCGCCAGCCGCTTCAACCTGGGCCTGGTGCAGAGGGACCTCGGCGACTACGAGGGCGCCATTGGTTCGTTTGAACGGGCCCGTGACTTGCTGCAACGGAAAGTGGCGCCGGCGCAAGCTGCGGCAGTTCAGCGGGAGCTCGGGGCGACCCTTCTGCTGCTCGGACGCCTTGACGAGGCCACGGCCGTCCTGCGACAAGCTGTGGACATCGCGGATGAAACCAACGACTTCATCGGGCTGGGCGCAGCCTGGAACACGCTTGGCCTCACTCACCTGGCGGCAGCTCGGTTGGAACTGGCGATCGAGGCTTTTACGGCCGCCGCAGGGGCCAGCCCTATGAGCGTTCGGCCGGAGGCCTTCGCCATGGCCAAGTCGAATCTCGCGCTGGCTCACGAGCGCGCCGGCGAACTGGCGCCCGCCCGCAGCGCGGCTCGCCAGGCTCTCGCAATCCGGGCTGCCGCCGATCCGGTGGTGGAGCAGGCCGCCGGGGTCCTCGAAAGACTTGGCGACGAACCGGGGGACCTCCACTACGTGCTCGATCAACAACAACCCGCGCAGTGGCCGGCGATCGTTCGTGAAGAGGTGGTCCGGTGGGTGGATGCGGGATCGGACGAGCAGAGGGCCGAGGCGAAGGCCTGGATCGAGGGAGCGCTCGAGCGCTTCGACCAGGGCGAGGACCGCGCCGAGGCCTGGGTCGGCGCACTTCTGGAGCTGCCGCCCGAGGGGGCCGACTCGCTGATCCGCAGCACCATCGAGGCCCTGATGACGATGGAGCCAAGCGACCAGGACCGCTTCCGGTCGGATGTCTCGAGCGCTATGGCCCGCTTCCACCTCCCGCAATGGATGAGGCTGCGAGATGCCTTCAACCGCATCGCCGGCGACCTTGGAGAGGGTTCCGCGTGGATGTGAGCGCAGATCTCTCCTTGGATGCCGTGAAGGCCGCTCTTCCGGGCCGGGAAGTTCGCTTTTATCCGGCCCTGCTCTCGACCCAAGCGGACGCGCTGGCGTGGGCGCGCGCGGGAGCGAAGGAGGGCTCCGTCGTGGTCGCCGATTATCAGGCATCGGCCCGGGGCCGGGCCGGCTTGGAGTGGCCTGTGGAACCCGGCACCACGCTGGGGCTATCGATCGTTCTTCGTCCACGGCTTTCGGCCGAGCGCGAGGGGTGGCTCTACACAGTTGCCACGACTGCCCTCGCAGACGTGGTTGGTGATGGGACCTCGATCGAGTGGCCCGACCAAGTCCTGAAAGACGGTCGACGGGAGGCGGCGGCTGGAGTCGACGTGGAGCTCGGCCCGCAGGGCTGCAATTGGGCCGTGGTGAACGTTCTCGTGTCCAGGGCACCTCAGCCGCGCACCCGTCTGCTCAAGGAGGTTATCGAGGCAATCGAAGCTCGCTACCGCAGTCCGGCCGACGCCGTGTTGGCGGATTACCTTCCGCGCTGCACCACGATCGGAAGGCGCGTCCGCGCTCGCATGATCCCCGTTGGACCCAGCGGCCCTCAGGTGACCGGCGAGGCGGTGGGTTCGCTAATGGACGGAGCGCTGCTTCTCGTCACCGCCAAAGGCAGCCGCGTCGCGGTCCGACCACAGAACCTAGGGTTGCTCGAAGACGCGCCTCAAAGCCCCGATGAAGCTTCGAGAGGTTGAAGGCGCTCGAGCTCCTCGATCAGAGCCCACCACAGTCCCCAGTCGAGATGGTCCATGCCGTAGCCCGTCTCCCCCGCCGAGATCTTCAGCTTGAGCCTGTCCTTCAGCGCAAAGGCCGCTCCCCACCGACCTTCCTCATCGAGAACGTGGAGCTCGGCGAGCAGGCCCTCGAGCGCCTCGAGGGCGGGTGAGGCTTCCAGGCGGCCATCCCCCAGGATCCCTCGTATGCGATCCGCCAGCTCGAAAAGGGGTGCCCGTCGCACCTCAGCGCGAACCAACTCCAGAGCCTGATCCAGCGCGACGGCGGCCTCAGGAGAGATCGTCTCGGACGACTCGGTAGTCGCGGGCTCGACCTCGACCGCCACGGTCCTGCTCGGAAGCACGCGAAAGCCGAAGCCAACCTCTACAACGAGGTCCATGGTGACGTAGCCGACGATTGCATCCCCGATCGACTTCTGGATCTCCGTTACCGGAAGCTCTGGATCCTCGATCAGCCGCCGTTCGACCGTTCCGGGGGCTCGTCCTCGTGCCGCGGCCCCCACCAGTACGAGCGTCTGTGGGCGGACCTCCTCGAGCCGTTGCGCGACGGCGACCGCTCCGTAATGAAAGTCTTCTACGAGGACATCATGCCCGAGGTCCTCTTTCGAGAGCCGCTCAGCCACCAGACGCCCGAGATCGAAGTCGCCCTGATAAAGCTGCCCTATCCCTCCAACCAGGACGGCCACCGTTCGTACCTCTTGCTCAGTCGACCCCGCAGGAGCAGGTGTTGACCTCCCGCACCACGGTCCCCTTGCCCGTGTGGATGTGGGTCGTGCACGGCATGCAGGGGTCGAAGCTCCGAATCGCCCTCAGCATGTCTATGCCGGTGAACTTCGACGGGTCCGACACATCCTCGATGATCGGCGTCCTCATGACCGCCTGCTCGTAAGGGCCCGGCTGGCCCCACGGATCGCGTGGTGACGCATTGATTGTCGAGGGGGTGGTGATCTGATAGTTCACGATCTTGCCCCGGTCCATGACGAGGTAGTGGGTCAGCCACCCGCGACCCGCGCCCCACCACCCGAGGCCCCGTCGCTCGTCCTTGGGGATGTTTCGCTCGAGCTCGGAGGGGCTCATTGCGGCAATGCGCGTGTCGCCTTGCTTGGTCAGCTTGTAGGCCTCCAGGAGGCTGGCGAGCCCGACCAGCTGTGACATCACGTAGTGATAGGCGCGCCCCCGGTTGCGTTCGAAGCAGTTCCACTGCTCGGGGATATGCCACTCGACCTCGGCCTCCGGCGTCAGGCCTTTGGGAATCCGCATCTTGATGCTGTGGCCAGTCGCTTCGATGAAGTCGTTGGGGGGCTGCTTCTGCGCGAGCGCCGTCGTCAACAGACGTGCGTAAGCTCCCGCCTCCACAACTTGACGGTCCCATCTCGGCGCGGTGGCCCAGGTGTACTTCTCTTTCCAGTTGCGGCCCTCGGGCTTGGGAAGCGTCCGCTTGTTCCACGAGTGATAGGGGCTGATGGGGTTCCCGAGAGGATCGGTCGCGTAGCGATCCCCAGACCATTCCTCGTAGAAGGAATGCTCCACGAACTCCTCCCATCCCATGTTGATCTGCGTGGGCCGCGTGGTCACGAGCTCACCGTCAATGACCACGCCCGGGGTCGACCATCTGCGTTGGCCCCACTCGTCCGAGTTCTCGTAGGTCGCGTCGTACGCGTACGGGTCGTCCCAGTAACCGGATTCGATGACGCTGAGCGGCCGAGCACCGACCTCCTTGTAGCGCTCGTCGGCGTCATAGAAGAACTCGGTGATGTCGTCCCACACGGCCATCAACCGCTGGGCGTAGTCGAAGATCCTCCCCAGCTTCGAGTGGTACTCGTTCAGGGTCTGCGGCGTCACCGTGGTCGACATGCCGCCGGGGATGACCGTCTGAGGGTGGGGGTACTTCCCCCACAGGATCACGCACATCTCGCGCGATAGCCGGGTGAACTCCAGCCCTTCCCTGTAGAGAGCACCGGTCAGTGGGTTGAGCGCAGTCATGAGGTCGGCCATGGTCTTGAAACCGTGGTGTTCCTGACCCGCACAGCTCCACTTCTCGGCCTTGGGCCAGAGCTCGGGATTGACCGCTCTTACGACTGCTTCGGAGTAATCCGGTCCTGCCAGAAGATAGAGGTGGAGCGGGTTGTCGTAACCCATCTCGGCGGCCTCACCCATGTTGCGGACGACGGTGCCGAACGGTGGAGGAGCGAGGCCCATCGCCATCTCGGTCGCATAGGCGGAGGCATGAGAGTGGACACCGCCGCACACTCCACACGCACGGGAAGAGACGAAGATTGCATCGCGAGGGTCCCGCCCCATGAGGATGACCTCGTAGCCGCGAAACAGCGTCGCCTGCGAGTGGGCGTCGAGATAGACGCCCTCTTTGAGATCCGCCGTCACATGCACCGCGAGCGCGCCGGCGACTCTGGTCACGGGATCCATGTTCAGGTCCTTGATGTGACCGTTCTGGGCCATGAGCCTTTGGATCTGGGCCTCGCGCTCCTCTTCGGTTTGCTCGACCTGAGGTATCGCAGTGGCTACGGAGTAAGGATCAGGGATGCCTTCTCTCAGGCGCGCGCCGCCCGCCTCATCGAAGTCGACGGGCAGATTCTTGAAGCACATGCTCAGGCCTCCCTATTGCTTTGTTCGAAGACCTCGCCTTCACTGGCTGTGGCCTCCAGCTCCTCTTCCATTGCGGGCTCTCGCTCATAGGTCCATTCGTCGCGCTTGCCCCAGACTCCGCCCTTGCCCTTGCCCGTGTCGGTCGAGCGCCGCATCATGTCGTAGAACTTGTGCCCCGCCCCTGAACCATGCTGGGCTCTGACTGCTCGCGAGCCCATCCACTAGGAACCTCGTTGTGGAGATCCCAGCGCACCTCTCGGTTCAGGTGAGCGCTTGTGTACCGACGCAGCGGCTTGACGAAGCTCCCGAGAAGGCGAGCTGCAGCAGTCGAGACCAAGGATCCCGGCGGCCTCTTGTAGAACGGCGTGAACTTGTCGGGGAAGCCGGGCATCGTGCATCCGATGCAAGCGCCCCCGGAGTTCATGCAGCCTCCGACGTGGTTGATTGCGCCGCGCGAGGTGATGTTGCAGTTGACGACGGGCCCCCAGCATCCGATCTCGACGAGGCACTCTGGGTCGCCGAACGTCTCCGCGTACGTCCCCTCCTCGTAATAGGCGCCGCGCACGCAGTGTCGATGCACCGTCTCTCCGAACAGCCACGCGGGTCTGCCGAGCTCGTCGAACTCAGGCAGAGGGCCGAAGCCCTGCAGGAAGTAGAGGATCGCCGCAACGGTCTCGTTGAAGTTGTCGCCGATGGGCGGGCAGCCGGGGACGTTCACCACCGGGACGCCGAAGACGCTCCTGTAGTCCTTTCCGAGAAAGTCCATCAGACTCATGGCGCCGGTGGGGTTGCCGTCCGCCGAGGGTATGCCGCCCCACGTGGCGCAGGTGCCGATCGCTATGGAAGCCGCCGCATTGGGGGCGAGCCGAGCGATCCATTCGTCGGTCGACACGATGCGGTTCTCGCCGTTGCGGCCCCACGGCTCTTCGCCCTGGGCGGACCAGTAGCCGTAGTTGTCGCGCTCGGTCCCGGCCATCGCCATCGTCTCATCGCTGATCGATCCCTCGAGGATGATGACGTAGGGCGCTCCAAGCTCACCCTTCAGGGCGTTCTCGTGGGCGCGCAGATAGTTAGGACCCGACTCGACGTTCAAAACCGGGTGATGAAGAACCACCCGCGGAAGCCCGGGGTGCGCTCCCATCAAGAGGCTTTCGACGGACGGGGCTTGAGCACCGGTGACCGCGACCGAGCAGCCGTCGCAGCTCATCCCGGCGAACCAAAAGGCGTGGACCTTCTCGAGCGGTCCGAGGCGACTGCCGAGACCCGCCTTGGCGAGGGGCTCGACCATGTCTTCCATGAAGGCTCGAGTGGGCATCCCGAAGTCCCCGATCTCCTCGTGGTCGTGCCACCGATCCACGGGGCCGAGAACATCGAGAAGACGCTGGGCCGGCGTCTTCTGCGCAACGCTGGTTGCCATCCCTACCTCCGGCTATGTGAGTTGTGCACCTACGTTACTCCCTGCCGGGCTGTTCCGCGTTCCAGTTACGAGGGCCGCGCCTTCCTCGGGGAGCGCGGCCTGTGTATGCTCGGAACACATAGCAGACCGACCCTCTTGGAGAGGACGAAACTCAAATGATCGTCGCCGCAGCGAACCTGACTGGCTGGTGGATCGGCTACGGGATCGGCGCCGCCATCGTCGTAGTCGTAGCAGCCCTCCTCCTCGCCATTACGGCGACCGCCAGAAGGATCGCATCGGTGGCCGAGGACGGGACCTCATCGCTCAGGCGAACCCAGGAGCGAACCGAGGTGCTGTGGCAGGTGGGCACTACGAACCAAGTGGCGGGGGACCTCCTGGCGGGGGCCACGGAGGCACGTCGAGCCCTTGGAGGGGGAGAGCCTGACAGTGCAGGTGCCGACGGAGGAGGCGCGCCCCAGACCCCGAACAGAAAGGGACTCGGCGGCCCCGCCTCGAGCCAGCCGGCAGGGCTGCCGACGGAACCCCATGACGGTTCGGAGGCCTGAGTGACCCTCGCCGCGCTGGAAGCCGAGGTCCAGACGATCTGGTGGATCACACTAGCGGTCGGTCTCGTCGTGGCCGCGGTCGTCGTGTTCTTGCTACACACCTTGCTGAAGGCGGTCAAAGATGTCGAGCGCAACGTCATGGAGCTGTGGGAGACGGCAACCACGGTCGCTCGCAACACCGCCACCACGTGGCTGCTCGGAAACACTGCGGAGGCGCTCGAGACCATCAAGGCCGAAGCCCTCAAGCACGACGAGCTGCTCTCTAAAGGGGAGAGCTCGTGACGACGGCTCTGGTCGTCCTGACCGTGTTCGAAGTCCTCGTGGTAGTCGCTGTGCTTGCGACCTACCTCATCCTGCTCACCAAGAGGCTGGCGAATGTGTCGAAGTATCTCGGGAAGATCGCCTTCGGCGTTCGAGCAGTGGAGACACAGACGGGCGTCATCGGGCCCTCGGTATTGAGGATCAACCAAACGCTCAGGGAGATAGAAGCCGCCTTAGGTCCCATCGCAGAAAAAGCGCAAAGGGCCGCCGCCGATCGGTAGACACCTGGCGGAGCATCCCGCGCAGGCGTATCGGGGGAGAGAGGCAATGGACCAACCACCGTCGCTAGCGGAGATCAGGGACCCCCAGTTCTGCCCCTGGTGCGGGGCGCCCAGCCCCTATCGTCGGGAGGAGCACACCCCGCCGTGGGAGCGACTCGCAGCCGAGAAGGGCACTCGGGCTCCTGAGACGATCGAGGACGCCCTCCACACCGACGCCTACGTCACCGGATGTGCGGGGTGCAGGCGGATAAGCCACGTGATCGGCCACGAGGCCTCCAGCTCTCACTAGAAACAGGCTTCGCTGCGGGGCGGCGCTCCTTCGCTCAGGCACCCCACCTTTTCAGCCTTCGCTCCCGGTGCGCCCCCTCCTCGCTCGCGACTGGCTCGCTAGCGAATGAGGCTGCGCAGCAGGTGGTATTGCGTGGCCTGGGCCTCCTGGATGCGAGGGATGTAGTCCCCTTGAACCACATGGACCCTGTCACATACGGTCGACAGGCGACCTCCTCCGTAGCCTCCAAACCCGACGGTTAGCATGTCGCGTCTCTTTGCCTCCTGGAGCGCGGCCACGACGTTGCGGGACCCGCCGCTCGTTGAAATGGCGATCGCCACGTCGGCGTTGGTACCGTGAGCAATCACCTGGCGGGCGAAGACGTTCTCGAAGCCCACGTCGTTGCCGATCGCGGTCATGACCGCCGCGTCGTTTGTGAGCGAGAGCGCGGGCACCGGCCTCATGTCTTCAGCCGGAGCCACCAGGTCGGCAACGAGATCTTGTGCGTCGGTGGCAGAACCCCCGTTTCCGAACACAAGCACCTGACCTCCTCTGTGCACCCGCTGCGAGATCAGTCGAGCCGTCTCAGCAAGACCGCTCGGGTCCATGGAAGCCCGGCGCATGGCAATGACGTCCTCGGCTTTCTGGAGCACGGAACCGTTGACTTCCGCAAGGACACCGTCGAGGTCCGCTTCCGACTGGGCCAGAAACGGATAGAGAAAGCTCGACCGGCCGCTGTCGTGCGTCCGAGCCTGAGGGCGGCGGTTGGAAAGCAGCCCTTTGTGTTCGAAGAAGACATGCACTAGCTCCCACAGAACGTGATAGAGGGTTTCGTGCACCTCCTGAACGACAAAGGGATCCTCGCAATCCACCTCGAAGCGGTACTCCGCTCCCCCGTCGTCACGCCCGCCCACCGTCCCCAGCCAAATCGGAAGCATTCCGCTGGAAGCCGCCTGCTTGAGCCCCGCCGCCACAGATTCGACTGCATCTTGGGGGCCGTGCAACATTCCCAGTGCGATGTCGTCCGGACGTCCCATCACTTCGAGTTGGCGCGCAAAGTGATCAGCACCGTGTCTGTATGCCAGCCCGAGCGTAGAAGCGACGTCGTTGACGAGAGCGACGGCAGGGAGCGCTCGCTTCCCCACGATCACCGGGTGGACGAACTCCACGGAGACGTGTTGGGCGTCCGTCACCGCCGCTCCGGCGCCAAACGCGATCAATCTTCCGCCGCTGAAGAATCTCTGCGCCATGGCGTGGCAAAGCCGCGACACCCTGGGGGCCTCCGCCGTGAAGAAGTCGCGAACGACCATCTCTCGTAATCGATAGCCCGCTGCAACTGGGTCGGCCGGCGCGCTCATGGAGTCGCTAGCAGATACGGGGCAGCGGATCGCCGATGAGCATGTCCATGATCCTCGTGCCTCCGAAACCGGTCCTGACCAGGACCATGCCCGCCGGTTGAGCTGCGACCTCGCCTACCAGCGCGGCCCCGTCACCTCCCGGAACGTTGCGCATGGCCTCGAGGGCATGTGCGGCGGCCTCTGGGGCTACCACTGCGAGGAGCCTTCCCTCATTGGCTACGTACATTGGATCTATGCCGAGGATCTCGCAGGCCCCCTTAACCGGCGGGCGCACTGGGACCGCAGCTTCGTCGAGCACCACTCCGACGTTCGCATCAGACGCCAGCTCGTTGAGAACGGTGGCGACACCCCCTCGCGTCGGATCCCGCATGACACGTAGCGATGAACCGACCGCCGCCATGAGGGCCCGAGCGAGCGGCCACAGGGGAGCGGTATCGGACTGGACGTCGGCGTCCAGCTCGAGCTCCCCGCGCGCCAGCATGATGGCCGTCCCGTGGTCGCCTATTGGACCGGAGCACAAGATTCGGTCGCCCGGCATGATCGAGGCGCCGGACAGCGGCTCCTGATGAACCCTCAGTCCCATTCCGGCAGTCACTATGTACATGCCGTCGGCCTTCCCTCGCTCGACGACCTTGGTGTCACCGGTCACGATCGAGACATCGGCCCTCGACGCTGCTTCCGCCATCGCGTCGACCTCGGCCCTCAAGACGTCCCCATCCAGGCCCTCTTCAATGATGAACGCGGCAGATAAAGCAACCGGCCGCGCTCCAGACACAGACAGGTCATTGACGGTCCCGTTGACGGCGAGCTCACCGATGGAACCCCCCGGGAAGCGCAGAGGCTTGACGACGAACGCGTCGGTCGTCATGGCCATGCGAGCGCCATCGATGTCAAGGAATGCCGCATCGGTTAGTTGGGCTAGGGCTTGGTTGGAGAAGGCGGGCTCAAAAAGGCCTGCGACGAGGGTATGCGTCGCCTTGCCTCCAGCTCCATGCGTCATCGTGATGCGGTCGTCACGCCAGCGGGGACGAAGCTTGCGCTGCCGTTCGATGCGCGCGAGGACCTCGTCCTCTAGATCCGCCATCGGTCCCTCACCTGGGACTAGCTGCCGGCGCGGGCTGTCGACCTGGCAAACCGTCCGAAGTTGTAGTAGGCCGCGCAGGCCCCCTCGGAGGACACCATGCAGGTACCGATGGGTGTCTCCGGAGTGCACGCCGTCCCGAACACTTTGCATTCCCACGGTTTGATGACGCCCTTTAGAACCTCACCGCACTGACACGCCTTGGGATCGGCGACACGCACACCGGGGACGTCGAAGCGAAGCTCGGCGTCGAAGTCACGGTAGGCGTCGGACAGCTTGAGGGCGCTCTGCGAAATGAAGCCCAGGCCCCTCCATTCGAAATAAGGCCGAAGCTCGAAGACCTCCTGAAGGACCTCGAGCGCCCTGAGGTTCCCTTCCCAGGGGACCACTCGCCCGTATTGGTTTTCGATCTCGCTCCGTCCCTCCGCCAACTGCAGCATGATCATGTAGACGGCCTGCAAGAGGTCGAGCGGCTCGAAGCCTGCGACGACCACCGGCTGGCCGTAGTCGGCCGGGATGAACTCGTAGGGGCGGCAACCAATCACAGTCGAGACGTGGCCCGGACCGATGAACGCGTCCAGTCGTAGGTCCGGCGATTCGAGCAGTGCCTTCAGCGGCGGGACGATCGTCACGTGATTGCACATGACCGAGAAGTTGGTTAGTCCCTCGGCTTTTGCTCGCATCAACGTCAACGCCGTGGAAGGGGCGGTGGTCTCGAAGCCGATGGCATAGAAGACGACCTCGCGCTCGGGGTTCAACCGAGCGACCTTCAGGGCGTCGAGCGGTGAATAGACGAACCGAACGTCGGCACCCTGCGCCTTGGCGTCGAGGAGGCTGCCGTCACCGCCGGGCACACGCATCATGTCCCCGAAGCAAGTGAAGATGACGCCCGGACGCCTGGCTATGGAGATGCCGTCGTCGACGCGGCCCATAGGGATGACGCAGACCGGACATCCCGGCCCGTGGACCAACTCGATCGTCTCGGGCAGGTGGTCCTCGATCCCGTGCTTGTAGATGGTGTGCGTGTGCCCACCGCACACTTCCATGACCTTGTAGTGGCGACCCGGTTCCGCAACCGCAGCAATCTGGGTTGACAACGTTCGCGCCAGGTTGGCGTCCCGAAACTCATCGACGTACCTCATGCGGATCGCTCCAGTCGTGAGATAGCGACTCCTCCGTGGACGAGCAAGCGATCGCCGGCCCTCACCGGGGACACCAGCTCAACCCCGACGGTGCCCCGCCGGCCGTGCTCGTCTTCGCAGACCGCATCCGGCTCTGCCGCCTCCAGCACCTTGACGGGAACCGCGACATCCCCGCAGGTAAGGCACCCATCGACAACCGCGCACGACCCCTCGTGAGGAGGGGGACCCACCCAAGCGTGGTTCATGCGATGTCGCTGCCCTTCAGTTGCTCGAGCTCGTCCTCGTAAGCCTCACCAAGGCCCTCGAGGAACTTGATCGTTGAGGCCGCCTCTTCCTCGTCGATCTTCGAGAGGGCAAATCCCACGTGGATGAGGACCCAGTCACCAAGGTCGACCGCGTCACTGGTTCCCGCCAGCAGACCGATGTTGACGTTTCGCCTCACTCCGCCGACATCCACCTTCGCAATGTGAGCTGCCTCGTCCATGATCTCAACCACTTGCCCCGGGATGCCAAGGCACATGAGCGCTTCCCTTCGGCCGGTATATGTCTGGAACACTCATCATCGCGCATCCGGTGCGATCGGCGGCCCTTAGGGTTGGTCCCGTGCGGATCGCCATCGTGGGAAAGGGAGGCGCCGGCAAGTCTGTGATCTCCGGAACCGCGGCTCGCCTCCTCGCAAGGCGCGGCGGAAAGGTGCTGGCTCTCGACTCAGATCCCATGCCCGGCCTTGCGATCAGCCTGGGGCTTGGCCCTCTTACCGAACCCTTTCTCGAAGGTGCGGCGGAACAATCCGACGACGGGCGCTGGCGACTGAGGAAGGGCATTGGAGCAGCGCGGGCGGTTCAGCGTTTCGCAAAGGTAGGGCCGGATGGGGTCCGACTGCTTCAATTCGGCAAGGCGACCCCGGAGGGGCTGGGGCCCATCATGGGCTCGCTCAACGCCTTCTTTCAGGTAACCCACCGCCTGGCCACGACAGGGGTACTTCGAGAGTGGAATGTGGTCGGCGATCTGCCCGCCGGCCCCCGGCAGGCGGCGTTCGACTGGGCACCTTACGCCGACACCTTTCTGGTGGTGGTGGAGCCGACCTGGAAGTCCATCTTGTCGGCGAGAAGAATCGCACGCATAGCGACGTCTCGAGCCGGCACCGTTGCCCTCTTTGTAGCAAACAAGGTGCACGGCTCCTCTGATGTGAAGTTGATCGAAGACCGGCTCGGGACAGCAGCCTTCGGTGCCGTTCCAGCGGACCCCGCGGTGATCGAAGCCGATCGCCGGGGCGCAGCGGTGATAGATGAGACACCCGCTTGCCCCGCGGTGACTGCCATCGCCCGATTGGTCGACCAACTCATGCGGGCGTAGAGTGACTTCGTGGTCGGCCCTGCACGAACGACGTCTCCGACGAAGGTAAAGCTGGCGGTTACGACCCGAGCCCGCCTGAAAAGTATCCGATTCTTCCCCTCGATGATGCAGGCTTCGCTCAGGATCCAACGGCAACTTGAAGACACCGAAGGCTGCGTACGATTTGCGAGCATCGTCACCGCTCCGCGCGAGTTTTGGACCATAAGCATCTGGAGCAGCAGACACCAGATGCAGGAGTTCATGAGATCCGGAGCCCACCAGGCCCTCATGTGGAACTTCTCTCACTGGTTCGAGTCCTTCTGGCTGATGCGCTGGGCCCCGACCAACCAAGAAGCGGGTGACTGGAGCGGAGTGAGTCTTGCAGACGACAGTAGTCAGATCGGGGCCTCGGCAGAACGGGCCTCCGACCCTCTGTGTCGTACCGCTTTGGGAGGGATTCCGGACTTACTGGGTGCGATCGGACCTGGAGGCATGCCCTCGCTAGACCACGCACCCCTGACGCGACGCGCCCGCACGCGACTGACGGGGGGGACGGGAGTCATGGTCCGGATGGAAGTCGATCGCATGACCGATTTGATAAGAGTCTTGCGAAGTCTTCGACGGCTTCAAGACGACATTGTAGATAATGAAGATGTGCTGGGAATCACCTTCGGCGTAGCGAATTCTCGAGAGGTATATGCGCTGGGTGTCTTCGGCAAAGAAGATCCAAGCGCTGCCTTCTCGCGGTCCGCGCGTCGACTGGTCGAAAACTACGGAACCGTCACATGGATGATGCAGTGGGACGCCGAGCATGAGTTCGGTCACTGGGACGGGCTGAGGCTGCGCCGCCTCGTTCTCAGGGCGGGCGCGGGGAAGAGATGAATATCGTCGTCGCCGGAAAGGGCGGCTCGGGCAAGACCACCATTGCCGGGACGCTTGCACGCGCGCTCGCCAGATCGGGGCGCCATGTCCTCGCCCTCGACGCCGACACAAACCCCATGCTTGGCGTCTCTCTGGGTCTCGGTCCCGAAGAAACCGACATCCTGGTGACGGTCCGCCAGGGGCTGGACACCGGTGAAGTAGAGCATCAGCCCACGACAGACGGGCTAATCCAGACCTTCGGAGCCAACGCCCCCGAGGGCATCCGGCTCGTCGTTTGTTCCAGGATCGATCAAATCGATCCTGGCTGACCCTGATGTGGAGTTTCGCCCGAGCAGTTGCTCGGGGAGCTTAGAGGGAAGCGGGATCTGCTGATATGCGATCTCGAGGCGGGAGTTGGGACGCTACTGCGACTTCAACCCGATCAAGCAGATCGTGTCCTCGTAGTCACGGAGCCAACCTCGAAATCGATAGAGGTGGCCCGGCGCGCGGCTTCCATAGCGAGTGAACGCTCGACGGTCACCGTGGTCGCCAATCGAATTCGAAGTGAAGAGGACGAGAGCATTATCAAATCTGCGCTGCCGCACTACGACCTGGTTTTGGTCCCAGAGGAGCCGGCGATCGTCAGCGCAGACCGGCAGGGCCTGGCACCAATCGACGTCGACCCGCAGGCACCAGGAGTCCTGGCAATAGTGGAGCTTGGCCGAAGGCTCATGAACTAACGGCAAGACGTGCGTTGGCGATGACTGCCTGGCCCAGCGAGATGCCGCCGTCGTTGGGAGGAACCCTGTGATGCGTGAGCACTTCGAAGCCTGTGCGCTCGAGGTGTTCGCGCACCCAGCGCAGTAGCAGAGCGTTCTGGAAGGTCCCGCCGGACAACGCGACCGTGTTCAGGCCTTCCTCTTCCCTGGTCAGCTCGCACGCCGTTACCAGGCTGCGCGCGAGGCTTGCGTGAAAGGCGGCAGCGACCTCAGGCACCGGCGTTCCCGTTGAAAGGTCGTCCACCACCGCGGCAACCAGCTCCACGCCGTCGATCACGCCGTCTGCGACCGAGCACGGATACGTCCGAGTGATCGAGGGGTCGGCGGCCTGCTCGAGCTCCACCGCCGCCTGACCCTCGTAGGCCACCCGATCTCGAAGCCCACACAGCGCCGCTACCGCATCGAACAGCCTGCCCGCGCTCGAGGTGGGCGGCGAGTTAAGCCCTCTTTCGGCCATGTGCAGGATCGGTTGAGCGCGTTCCCAGTTTCGCTTCGTGAAGTGCGTCTCCAGCCTCCCAGCCTCGGCACCAAAGGCTGCGTTCAGGTAGACGGCGGCCATCCTCCAGGGCTCCTTGATCGCCTCGGCGCCTCCGGGAAGAGGCACATAGTGCAGGTGAAACGCTCGCCGGTAGCCCTGCAGGTCGCCGGCGAGGACCTCACACCCCCACAAAGCACCGTCGTCCCCATAACCGGTGCCGTCGAGCGCGAGCCCGATCACCCGGTCGCTGCGCCAGTTGTCCGCAAGACACGATGCGATGTGCGCGTGATGATGCTGAACCCCAATCCGCTCCACTCCCTCGAGGTCCACGGCCCATTTCGTCGACAGGTACTCGGGGTGCAGGTCGTGAGCTACCACTTCGGGACGAACGTCGAAGGTACGAGTGAAGTGCTCTACCGCCTCCACGAAGGACGACATCGTCTCCCAGTTCTCGAGGTCGCCGATGTGATGCGAGAGAATGGCCCTGTCATCGGCGCCCAGACAAAAGGTGTGCTTTAGCTCGGCGCCCGAGGCCAGAACCGGCCGGGTGAACGGCCTGTCAACGACGAGGGGCTCCGGGGCATAGCCGCGGGCCCGCCGGAGTGGGTAGTCACGACCACCGACCACCCTCACCACAGAATCGTCGCACCGCATGTGTATGCGCCGGTCGTGGATCAGGAATGCGTCGGCAACGCCCGTGAGCTCCCTTAATGCCTCGTCGTCCCGGTAGGCGATTGGTTCTTCTGACAGATTGCCGGACGTAAGAACCACAGGAGAGCCCAGCTCCGCGAGCAGCAGGTAGTGAAGGGGCGTGTAGGGAAGCATTAGGCCGAGGGAGCGGTTCCCCGGCGCAACGGCGTCCGCGACGCCGTTGCCGTCTCGTTTGGCAACGAGCACGATCGGTCTGCGCCGCGATGCGATCAGCGAGGTCTCCTCTGGAGTCGTATGCGCGATGCGACACGTCCACTCCAGGGTCGGGACCATTACCGCAAAAGGCTTCTCGTCACGGCCCTTCCTCCTTCTCAGCGCAGCAACCGCGCTGTCGTTAGTGGCGTCGCACGCCAGGTGGTAGCCGCCAAGGCCCTTGACGGCCACGATGGCGCCGCCGCGGATCAGCTCGACCGAGCGAGACAGTGGGTCCCCAGCGACCCGGCTCCCGTCTGACCCAAGGAGTCGCAGTGAGGGACCACATGCAGGACAAGCGATCGGTTGTGCGTGAAAGCGCCGATCACGGGCGTCCTCGTACTCGGCTTTGCATCGCGAGCACATGGCGAACTCGGACATGGTCGTATTGGGCCGGTCATAGGGGACCGCCGTCGTGATCGTGAACCGAGGCCCGCAGTTGGTGCAGTTGGTGAAGGGATAACGAAAGCGCCGGTCCCCCGGATCCAAAATCTCTTTCAGACACGCAGCGCAGGTCGCCACATCAGCAGAAATGGGCGTTCGACGAGCACCGGTCCTATCACTCTTCTTGATCTCAAAACCGACGGAGCCCTGAGGCGTAACCTCTTCCTCACTGATGTGCTCGATGGACGCAAGGGGCGGAGCGTCGCGGACCAGGGCTTCACTGAAGGCCCTTAGCTTGTGCGCGTCGCCTTCTATTTCCACCACCACGCCGGCTGTGTCGTTGAAAACAATGCCGCTGAGATCCAGGCCGTTTGCCAAGCTGTAGACAAAGGGACGAAAGCCGACACCCTGAACGATCCCCGACACGTGGATCCGCTTGCGCATCACCCTCACGTCCCTCATGGGGGCCATAGTCGCACCGGTTCGATTTACGGAACCACGATCACTCCATCGGAGGGGATCGGGTTGGTGGAAAGTGCCCCGGGCACGCTTGTGCTACGCGTCGACCACTACACCGGCCGGTAGCACTCGATTCCGGCCCCGGGCCTTCGCGGCGTAGAGAGCACCGTCGGCGACCTTGTAGAGGGTCGCCAGATCCAACCCGTCTTGGGGGTACTGGGCAACTCCGGCGCTGAAGGTGATGCTGAAGCGCTCCCCGCTGTCGGCCGACGCGAAGCTTTGCTCCCTCACCGCGTTGAGCAGCGAAGTGACTCTCTTCATGGCGTCTTCTCGGCCCAGCCCGTACATCGCAAGGACGAACTCCTCGCCACCCCAGCGGCCGATGACGTCTTCTCCCCGAAACCAATCCTGCATGAGCTCACCGGTTCGCCGCAGCACCTTGTCCCCCGCCGCGTGACCGTGGCGGTCGTTGATTGACTTGAAGTGATCGAGGTCGATGGCGGCAAGGCACATCTGTGCCCCAGAGCGGTGGGCCAGCCTGATGAGCTGCTCGATCGACTGGCTCGACTTGCGCCGGCTCCCCACTCCGGTGAGCACGTCCGTCTCCGCCATCGTTCGAAACAGCTGGACACGCTCGAGTCGATTCTGGATCCGTGAAACAAGCTCGGGGCCGACGAACGGCTTCCGAACGAAGTCGTCGGCGCCCGCGGCGAAGACCCGGCTGACGGATTCCCGAGTCACCGAACCGGTAAGGAAGAGGATCGGCAGCTCTTTCCACAGAGGATCGTTGCGGACCACGCGACAGAGCTCGACACCTTCCACACCCGGCATGTCGACGTCGAGAACCAAGAGGTCGGGGGCCACTTCATGCAGTGCTTCCCAGAACCTCAAAGGATCCTGGAGGGGGGTCAGCTCCATTCCTTCTGGCTCGAGAACCGCCCTGAGAGCTGCGAGGACACTAGGGTCATCGTCCACGGCCATGATCTTTGCGCTACTCGTCTTGATCCGCGGGAAGAACTCGGCGACTGCGGCCATCACCTTCGAGGGAGACAGCGACTTGTTGAGGAAGCCCCTCCCGCCGAGACGCGCCACCTCAATTCGATCGGTGAGCGCGTCGCTCTCTGTGAGGACGACGACGGGTAGCTCCGGCAGCCGTTCGGAGACCCGGCGAAGAAAGGCCATCGTGTCGTCCGCCGCTTGCGGGAAGCCGAGGCCCAGCAAGACGATGTCCGGTTGCTCACGCTCGAGCGCGCCCTCTGCCTCATCGAGTTCGGTTGCCGGGATGACCCGGATCCCGTGTCCGGACGCCTCGTCACACAGCTCCTCCATGAGACCGGCGTCGCTTTCGACGAGTAGCAACTTGCGGTCCCCCGACTCAGAAGGCGACTCGGGGGAAGCACCAATTGGCTCCACAGGGACCGATGGTCGCCCGACCTCCCGGCCCAGCTCGCGTGCAAGGTAGGCCAGTCGAAGGGCCTGAATCTCATCAAGCTGAGCTTCCGAGGCGAGGATTTCCTGGATCTCGGAGGCGAGAGCGCTCCCCTTGTCGTATCCAAAGGTCCCAAGGGAGCCGGCGAGCTTGTGTGCTTCCCGTCTGGCCTTTGCTCGTACCTCGTCATCCTGGCGTTCCTTCACGAGGTGGATACCCTCCTCGAGCAGCCGGATGCTCCCGAGGACGGCTTCCTTTCTCTGCTCCCAGACGGCCGCCAGGGCCGCGGAAGCTCCCCGGCGAAGCTCAGCCTCGCCAGGTGATGTGACTTCCTGGGTGGACGTGGAAATGCTCATTCCTGGAAGGGTCGACCTCCCGGCGCGACTTGTTGAGCAAGGCAAGCACTGGGCGCGTGTGGGGGCCGCACGGCTACCCGGGGAGACCACAGATGCCGGAGCCCATGCGCTGCGTGCCGGGGCCGGCCGGAGGCGCCTGCCTGGAAAAGACGCCGGCGGGGAGCCGCATCAGGCGTCCGGGCGCCACCCTTCTCCAGGGATCGAGAGCCGCGAGCCACCGGGCTTCTTGCGTCGACGACGCCGAGAACGCGATGAAGGACCCTGCTGCCCTCACTGCGTCGGCGATGAAGGCGCCGCACGTGATGTGGCGTGGCCCCACCAAGGACAGGTACCAGGCATGTTGATCTTGCATGATTCCCACGACGGTTGGATCGTCGAAGGGCACCGGTGGATCCGCTGGATCGAGAACAAGCTCCAGGAACCCTTCCACGCCTCCTTGGTCGGTGCGGGGGTCACAAAAGAGCGAACGATCGACCCCGGCGCGCCACCACCGGCACAGAGAGGCAAGAGGTGAGCGATCAATCAGCGATTGGAGGTCTTTCGCCGCCTGCTTTTCGGCCACCACCAGTGCGCCGGCCCCGAAACCATCCACGTCACCAAGCGCAACCGCGTGCAACAGGGCGTCGCCCACCAGCTCCCGTGCCATCAAGAGGTGCTGTTCCGTCTCTTCCTCAGGCGACTCGAGTGGCCCTGGGGCGCCCAAGTGGATCAGCAGGCATGCCGTCTTACCCACTCCTGTTAGGCCCTCGGGTCCCAGTCGGCTCGCACTCGGCGCGTGATTGCTCGGAGGTCTTGCCGGATCTCCTCCGCACTCGGGCGCCCCCAGAACCAGTAGCCGTTGTAAACGGAATGGATCACCAGATCGGGGTCAAGCGCAAAACTGTAGGGCAGGAACGGACGATGCAGTGGATCCTGTTTCTCTTCAAGATCGAGTGCCTTCTGGACATCCCGACCTTCGTCGGACAGAAAGGTCCAACGTGCGCCGAGCCCGGCCCGAAAGGCAGCAATCGCAACAGGTGCGTCGACCGTGACGGAGACTATGCGGCTGTAGGCGGCCTCCAACTCCTCCTGCAACTGCACGAGGTTGCGCATGAAGCGCTGCTCCTTGGGTCACCACCACCCGCGATAGAAGTGCAACAGCGTGGCGTGGTCGGCGGTCAGCTGTGACAGGCGCCTGATCGCGCCCGAGTGGTCGGGCAGCTCAAAGTCGGGAAGTTGCCTGGCTCGAGACCGGCGCGCATGGTTAGCGATCCAACAGCTCGTAAACCACATTCGTCGCGCTTGCATAGACCAGGTGATGCCACGCATCGATCCCGGTCTCTTTGGGTGCTTGCTGAGTCGCCGGAGGAGCGACGTCGAGGGCCGGAAGCATCACCAATTCAGTACCCCACACCGCTCCGAAGTGAAGCGCTGTCGCGGCTGCTCCACTTAGCCCGCTGCGCCGATGAGGCCCCGAAAGGCACCCCACCCGGTGCCATATCCCCAGTGGGTGATGTTGGAGAACCGCTTCTTGCCCTCTTCGCTGCGCGGCTCGACACCAAGGACCTTGCCTGCGGCGTCCGCGGGGGCAGAGCTACCTTCCCGATGCCTTATCTTCATCTCCAAGGTGCTCGAAAGGGTCATGAACGCGGTTCCTGCGGCTCCGGCCACGAGCCCTTTCCCGACCGAAGAAGCGATCTTGCCGAGCCCCATCTCGCCTCCTTCTCTACAGACGGTTGGTCGATAGCTCCACAGTGTCGCCCCTCAGACTTCCGAGTAAAGGGCAACGAATACTGCACTCGTCACCGCAGACAGCACCAGCTTGTGAAACAGGTCGGTGGCGAGCGCGGTCCCTCCCCACTTCCACGGCATGGGAGCGATGTCGAGGGCCCGGTACAGCATCACGTCGCCACCCCACACAATCACGAAGTGAAGAGCCGATGCTGTGAGCGCCCCCAGAGGCGTCAGCCCCAGCAATCCTCGGACCGCCCCCATGGCGATCCCGTGACCCCAATGAACGGCCAGCCCCAAGCGCTCCGCCTGGGCGCCGGTCTTGAGCGGCGGCCGGAACACCAGCGCACCCACTTGGGCGTGGTAACCGTGCTGTCTTCTCTGTGGCTGAACTTCTGCTCGACGAATTGTGATCCCCGTCTGGGCAGCAGTTCCTGCTAGACCGGCGACCAGCCCCAACCGAGTGCTTCTATTGCTCCGCCCATTCAGGCCCCCTGTCCCGAGTTCTGCATTAACCCTCCATCCATCACGTAGCTGGAACCCGTGACGTAGTCGGCGTCCTCCGACGCAAGGAAAACGGCCACCTTCCCGATCTCTTCCGGCTCGGCTGCCCGCTTCCACGGGATGCTCTGGACCTGCTCCTCCCTGACCTTGGGGTCGTCGACGGCCTCCTGGTTGAAGGGAGTCAGGACCATCCCCGGAGCGATGTTGTTCACATTGATCTTGTGGGGAGCAAGCTCGAGCGCCAAGGTACGAGTGAGGTTTCGCACCGCTCCCTTGGAGCAGTCGTAATCGGCGGCACCGGCTCGAGCCACCTCTTCGTGAATCGACGTGACGTTGATGATCTTCCCGCCACCACCTGCCTTCTTCCGAAGGTTGACGAACCTGCGCGCCGAGAAAAAGGGCCCGTAGACGTTGGTCTTGATCGCCTTGTCCCAGACATCGGTTGACAGCTCGGCAACTTCCTTGCCCGAGGCGTCAACCCCCGCATTGTTCATGAGGATGTCGACCGTTCCGAAAGCCTCGATCGCCTGGTCGAAGAGCTTCTCGACTTCGCTCTCTTGACTCACGTCGGCCTGCACCACGATCGCGCGGCGACCGGCTGCTTCCACTTGTCGTCGGGTGTGCTCCGCCCCATCTTGGTCCTCCAAGTAGTTGACGACGACGTCGGCGCCCTCCTTGGCAAATTCGATAGCGGTCGCCTGACCGATGCCCGAGTCGGAACC
>JAUJNI010000001.1:233858-729372 GCA_030446465.1 Actinomycetota bacterium | reverse complement strand
CGCCCTCCTTGGCAAATTCGATAGCGGTCGCCTGACCGATGCCCGAGTCGGAACCGGTGATTAGCGCAACTTTGTCCTGCAGTCGTCCTGCCATCTCAGCTCTCCTTTCGGTCGTTGTCGATTCGCGAGGTCTCGCTTTGGGTTAGCTCGGTGAGCCGCCACGCGGCATTGATCAACCCGATGTGAGAAAAGGCCTGAGGAAAGTTGCCGAGCAGCTCGCCGCTGTGGACATCAACCTCCTCGGAAAAAAGACCAATGTCGTTCGCATAGGACGTGGCTCTATCGAACAACTCGAACGCTTTATCGAGGTCACCGGCGAGGGCAAGGCACTCGACGAGCCAGTAGCTGCAGATCACAAATCCACTCTCGTCGCTCGACCAGCGGCGAACCAGCCCCCCGTCGGCCAGCTCTCGTTCGATGACTTCCACGGTCGACCGCATCCGCTCATCGGTGGCAGGTAAGAAGTCGACCAAGGGCATCAGCAAGACCGCCGCGTCGAGGTCCTCCGACCCGAACGCCCCGACGAAGGTCCCCAACTGGTCGTTCCAGCCCCGCTTCAGAATCGTCTCTCTCACGTCGTCACGGGCGGCTCTCCAACGATCGGCCTTCGCATCGTCGTCGAGGTCGGGTGCAAGCTTCACTGCACGGTCGAGCGCAACCCAGCACATCACCTTGGAAGCGACGTAGTCGCGCTCCTCATCGCGCGCCTCCCACATGCCGGCGTCGGGCCCGGGCCACGACTCGGCGGCCCGATCGGCGAGGGCGATCAGGAGACGGCGGATCTCCTCGTCGAAGTCACCGAGCTGATCCTTCAAGAGAAGCGCTCCGTCCAGGATCTCCCCCAGGACATCAAGTTGCTTTTGTTTCCAGGCAGCATTGCCGACCCTCACCGGACGGCTGTCTCGGAAGCCCTCGAGGTGGTCGAGCTCGTGCTCGGTGAGGTCGCGTTCGCCGGCAACTCCATACATGATTTGGACCCGCTCTCGCCCGAAATCGCCCAACGACCGAGCGATCCACTGGAAGAACCGGCTGGGCTCGTCCGGGCAGGTCGCCACCCACTGAGCACGCAGCATCAAGCTCGCGTCGCGGAGCCAGGCAAACCGGTAGTCGAAGTTGTCGCTCGCGCCGATCTTTTCTGGGAGTGAGGTGGTGGCAGCAGCCACGATCGGACCCGTCGGCTGATAGGTGAGGCCTTGCAACACGAGCGCGCTGCGGCGCACCTGTTCAACACGGACGCCCTGGTAACCCGCATGGGATCCCATCCACGATTCCCATCCTTCAATCGTGTCCTTCAGGGCCTCCTCAGCGTCCATAACGCTCGGGTCGCTCTTACCGAAAGAGGGCGCGTAGGTGAGGCTGAAGGAGACCGATTCACCCGCCCCCACCGTGAAGTCGGCAAACGCTGAGCCGTCTCGGCATTCAAGTGGCACAGAAGCCCCAAGATGAAGAGCTGCGGGACCGGCGCGGGCGATCACTCCAGCGTCGGTTGCCTTCAGGTAGGGATGGGTCAGGCCGTACTCGAAGCGAGGGGCAAGTTCCATCACGAAGCGGACCATCCCCTGCAGGCCCTCGATCCGGCGCGCCAGGACATGGGGAACGTTGTGACCAATGTCGTGCACCCGGGAGCCGGGAGCGAACACCATCCCCTCGGTCACCGCCGCCTTACCCTCTTGGGTCTCGTGCTCGGTACGCAGCACGAGACTGTCGCCGACATAGCTTCGTACCTGGCGGGAAGGTCCTGCGGGACCGAGTGACCAGTGGCCTGCATCGGCGCCGAGGAGTCTGCAGAACACCGCGGGAGAGTCGAAGCGCGGCACGCAGTACCAATCGATCGACCCTTCCTTCGAGACAAGCGCGGAACCGTTGGAATCGGACAGGAACGCGTAGTCCGCAATCGCGGTGGGTCGGCTCTCTCGAGGCAAGGTCAACCGGCTGAAAATCCTTTCACGAGTGACCGGACGAGAATCTACAACGGTGGAGCCGGCCAGCATCCAAGAGAGCGAAGCGTTCGCTTGAGTGACCGGCTCGTGACACACTCTTGCGCTCGTCCACCGCTATCAACCCGATTCTCCTTACAGTCACATTAAGAATTGCCGTCGCCGAGTTGCGCGAGCAACGGGATAAGTAGCCTGTGGACGTGCGTCACACGAGTCGGAAGCACTCCCCGGTCGCCTCCCTTCGCCGTGGCCCCCTTGCGCCGGACGCGTTCAAGAGCAAGCTGCACTCCCAACGACTTGCTTCCATTCTGGGCATCTCTCTCGGCGTCACCTTCTCCATATGTTTCATCACCGGACTGCTTTCTGACGCGGCTCAAAATGCGCCGTTGTGGTCGTGGTGGCCTGCGAGGCCGGCCGGTCTGTACCGCATCACCCAGGGTTTGCACATAGCGACGGGTATCGCCTCCATCCCGCTCCTCCTGGCCAAGCTGTGGACGGTGTACCCGCGGCTGTGGGCGTGGCCGCCGGTCGAGGGCGTGCTGCACGCGGTGGAACGGATAACTCTGATCCCCCTCGTCGCGGGAAGCATCTTCCTTTTGTTCAGCGGCGTGTGGAACATCGCTCTGTGGTACCCGTGGGGCTTTTTCTTCCCCACTGCTCACTACTGGACTTCGTGGATCACCATCGGGGCTCTCGTCGTGCACATAGGGGCCAAGGCAACAATCGCACGACGAGCTCTCGGACGGTCCTCCGATCACCTGCTGCAGCCAATCGACTCTGGCCTGACAAGGCGCGGCTTCCTGGGTGCCGTCACCGCGTCCGCCGCACTGCTCACGCTGACGACGGCAGGCCAAACATGGCGGGCTCTCAATCCGCTCGGCCTGCTTGCCCCGCTGCGGCCCGATCAGGGTCCTCAGGGCTTTCCCGTGTTCCGAAGCGCCCAAGCCGCCGGCGTGACCAAGAAGGCCCGCGACGCCGGTTACCGCCTCAGGGTGGAGGGCGCCGTCAGTACTCCACTGGCCCTCTCACTCGAGGACTTAAGAGCGCTTCCGCAGCGACAGGCGACGCTTCCGATCACGTGCGTGAACGGTTGGAGCGCAGACGTCAGGTGGAAGGGCGTAAGCGTTGCAGAGGTCCTAAGGCGTGCGGGTGCGCCGGCCGACGTTGAGATCACGGTCGAGTCCTTCGAGGCGGGAGGCGCTTTCAGCTCGTCACACATCAACGGTGCACAGGCACAGGATCCTGACACGCTGCTTGCATTGGAGGCGAATGGTGATCCCCTGCACATCGACCACGGCTTCCCCGTGAGATTGATCGGACCGAACCGGCCAGGGGTGACCAACACCAAGTGGGTGGAGAAGCTGGTGGTCCAGTGAAGCAGGAGCCTGCAGGCAACGATCGCATCGACAACTCGAACGCCCCGATTCTTAATCGGAAGCTTTTTCTAGTCATGGCCGCAATCGGCTTGACCACCATGGCTTACGGCGTATTCGGAATGCTGATCAATTCGGAGCAGAGCCGCCCAACCGATTGGCTGAAATGGTTCATCGGGTCGCTCCTGATACATGACTTCCTGGTCGCGCCCCTTGTAGTCGCCCTCGGCTTCGTGATCGTGCGGTGGGTGCCGGGACGCTACCGGGGTCTCTTCCAGGGCGCTCTATTGGTGAGTGGGATGGTGGTGGTGTTCGCATTCCCATTCGCTGGACGGTTCGGCTCCACCAACCACCCCTCGCAGCTACCCAACGACTACTCCGCCGGCATAGCGATCCTCATCGGTCTGACCTGGGCTGTGGCCGGCGTTCTGTTCCTACGCAGATGGAGACGGGGTCAGGCAGGATAAACGCTGACCTCGGTTGCTTTGATCGACACCCAGAACCACAGGCCTTCCGCCACACCAAGCTCCGCGGCGGCTGCGGAGGTGACCTCAGCCACTATGGGCAGCCTCCCGGACATGCGAACGCGGACCCGGTCGCCTGCCGGATCGACGCTTTCGACAGCTGCCCGCCAGACGTTTCGCGGAGTTCCGTCCGGGCGATTCCGGAACAGGGCGACCGCGTGTGGGTGAACCGTTGCGAAGACGACCCCCTCGGTCCCGTTCGCGACAACTAGCTCTGCCCCCGTATCAAGCTCGATTCGTCCTTGCTTCGCACGTCCCTTGAAGAGGTTGACGCCTACGAAAGTGGCCACGTACGGCGACCGTGGGCGTCTGCGAAGATCATCGGCGGTGCCGGTCTGAGTCACGCGTCCTTCTTCGAGCACCACGAGCCTATCGGCTAGAACCAAAGCTTCGAGAGGATCATGAGTCACAAGTAGGCGGGCGCCGCCAAAAGAAGCGACGCTCTCTCTTAGCCGCCTGCGGAGCTCCGCGCGAGCTGAAACGTCCAAGGCCGCAAAAGGTTCATCAAGAAGCAACAGACGCGGCTCGATCGCAAGCGCGCGGGCAAGTGCGACCCGTTGTAGCTGACCACCAGAGAGGGCCCCCGGCTTTAAGGTCTTGCAACCGTCAAGCGCCAGGCGTTGCAGCCATTGGATCGCCAGCTTGTGAGCTTGCTTGCGACCCATCCCGCGCGCTCGCAGCCCGAAGGCCACGTTGTCTACGACGCTCAGGTGCGGAAACAGCAGGTAGTCCTGAAAGACAAACCCGATGCGACGTTTCTCGGGCGGAACTCTCACTCCGGTGGTTGAATCCTCGAGCGTCACTCCATCGAGGTAGACCGCGCCCCGATCTATGGCGATGAGCCCGGCCAGTGCCCGGAGAAGCGTCGTCTTGCCTGCTCCATTAGGGCCAAGCAGCACGACCAGCTCCTCTGCGCCGATCGACACCGAGGCATCGAGATCCAGCCGGCCGAAGCGCGTTGTGACCGTCGCCTCTAGCGTCATATGCGGGGGAGCCAGCGGTCTCTCAAGAGCACCAAGACCGCCAGAGAGACCGCGACCAGGATCAGGCTCAGCACCACCGCACCTTCGACCTCTCTTTGCAGCTCGACGAAGACTGCGAGCGGCATCGTTTGGGTGGCGCCGGGCAGGTTACCTGCGAAGGTGATGGTGGCCCCGAACTCTCCCAGGGCGCGCGCCCACGCGAGCACGGCCCCCGCGGCCAGCGAGGGCGCGATGAGAGGAAGGGTTACCCGCCTGAACACGAGCCATCGGCCGGCCCCCAAAGTCGCCGCGGCGTCCTCGAATCGCCGGTCCATCGAGCGCAGCGACGCCTCAACCGTCACGACGAGAAAGGGCATCGCCACGAATGTCTGCGCGACGACGACCCCGGCGGTCGTTCCGAACAGCGTGATGTCGAAAACTGAGTCCAGCCATCTGCCGACCAAGCCAAGCCGGCCAAGGGCGAACAGCAGGGCGACGCCACCCACGACGGGCGGTAGCACCAAGGGCAAGGTCGTCACGCCCCGGACGAGCGATCGTCCCGGGAAGTCGACCCGTGCCAAGACCCAGGCCAGAGGAACGCCGAAGATGATTGAGAGTGCAGTCGCCCACAAAGAGGCGACGATAGATAGCACCAGTGCCGAGCGGACCTCGGCGGAGGCGAGACGGGGCCCGAGATCGCTCCAGGGGGCCCTGATCAACAGTCCGATCAGAGGCAGAGCAAAGAAGAGGAACGCGAGCGCCCCCAGGGCGACGAGCACGGCCGGGGCTCGACCACGCTGCTGCTGCCGCCGCCTGTCCTTCCCAATCACTTGTGAAGGAAACCGTGTTGTCTCAGGATTCCCTGGCCCTCAGGAGACAGTACGAAAGAGATGAACTCTGAGGCGGTGGGCGAAGAGCCGTCAATGGCAACAATCGAATAGGCAGCAACGACGTTGTCTCGCTCTGGAATGACGACCCCCTCGGCACTGCCCCCGGCGGCAATGACGTCGGTGATGTAGGCGATCCCCGCATCGGCTTCTCCTACGGCGACCCGCGTGACGACGCCTTTGACATCCACTTCATAGGAATCGGGCATGACCTCCACCCCAGCTCTGGCGAAGATGTCCAGCGCGTAGCGTCCCGCCGGACATTCGTCGTTGCAGATCGAGATCACTAGGTCCTCACCGGCCAGGTCTTGCAAGGCGTCGATGGCCCCGGGGTTTCCCTCTGGCACGACGATGGCGAGAGTGTTGTGAGCGAAGACCTGGGGCTTTTCTGTTGCCAGCTCGGCGTCCAGCACTCTCTGCATGCTGATTTGGTCGGCTGAGGCGAACACATCAGCAGGAGCCCCTTGCTCGATCTGCGCCGCAAGGTCCGACGAAGCGAGGTAATTGAACTCGATGGTCACGTCGGGATGAGCCTTGCTGAAAGCCGTCCCCATGGTGTCGAAGGCGTCGGTCAGGGAAGCAGCTGCAAAGACGGTTACATGTTCGAGTTTTGCTGCAGCGCCGTCCTGAACCGCACATGCTGCGAGGAACATGCCGATACAAAGAGCAGCCACACTACGACAGAGCACCACCTGCGCGGGTCGTGGCTACCACGAGGGGGAGTCGCTTGCAGGAAACGACTCCTGTGATTCCTCATCCACTTCGCGTTGGTCGTCCCGTGTGTCGCCGTCGTCCACCAGCGAATTGTCGGTTGATTCTCCGCCCGGTGACGAAGCGTCGTCTTTCTTGTTGTGGGACCTCGCCCGCTCAGTCATGCCGGTCCCGAAGCTGTGGCTGATCGAAGAACTCTTCTCGTGACTTAACCATGACTCTCCTCAGGAGTACCCGTGTGTGCTCTGACCACTTCACTGTACTTGCGTACCGTGAGGCGCGCGCAGCGGCTCCTATACTGACTACCAGTCATGAGTACGGTCGCGCAGCGGAAGAGAACCAGGAGCCCAGAGGACCGGCGCCGGGACCTCATGGAGGCGGCGGTGCGCGTCTTTGCTACCAAGGGCCTGCACGCGGGCACGGTCGCAGACATCGCGGAGTCCGCCGGGGTTGCAAAGGGCACCTTCTATCTTTACTTCGACTCGCGCGAGCACTTGCTCGGTGCTCTCAAGCAGCAACTGGTCACGGCCACAGTCGAGCGGGTAGCGCGTTTCTATGAACGGGTTGGGAAAGAAGACTGGTGGGCCCTCGTCGATTCCATGCTCGAGAGCATGATCGACCTCATGATCGAGCAGCGTGATGCCATCCTCGTGTTTACCCGCGAGGGCCTGACGCCGGAGACCTCCGAGATCTTCGCCGGGTGCGACCGCCAGCTCAACGAGATGATTGGCTCGGGCATCCGGGCCGGGGTGGATGCAGGCGTCTTCCAAGTTGCGGACCCAGCTTTAATGGGGACTCTGCTACATCACGCCATAGAGGGGACCCTCATGGAAACGATCCTGTACCAGGAAGCGTTCGACAGGGACGAGCTCGTGGCGGGGGCCAAGGAGCTGGTCCACAAGGCCCTGTCCCCCTGAGTCCCCAACTCCGGGCACCGGCATGCCGTGATGCATCCAGCATTCGGAGTACAAAGAGGTGATGAAGGCGACCGGGGCGTCGACGCAGCGACTCGTCGGGGGCGTTGCACTGCTGGCGGCGCTGTGCCTGGTGCCCGTTTTGCTGTGGGTCGCCACGGTGCCGATGACCAACCGGTTCGGGGACTGGACCGTCGCCCTGGCGAGCATCTCGGTAATGTGCGGTCTGGCCGGAGCTTCGGCCTTCGCCCTTAACTTGATCCTTGGAGCCCGCCTCAGATCCATCCAGTCGTTCTTGGGTGGCCTAGACAACCTCTACCGAGTGCATCGCGCGAACGGGCGCATTGCGTTCTTGTTGCTTTTGGCTCATGCGTTGCTGATGGGCGTGAGTCGCGCCACTGTGTCCTTCCGAAGCGGCCTGGCGTTGTTCACACCTAGCGCGGGATGGACGATCTTTCTCGGAGTCATAGCGCTGACCGCGATGACTGTTGCCATCATCCTTACGCTGTACGCGAAGCTGGGGCACGAGATGTTCGTCTACGTGCAGAGGGCCTTTGGATTCATCTTCTTGATAGGCGCACTGCACGTCTTCCTGACACCCGGGACCAAGGCAGTTTCTCGGCCTCTCACTGTTTACCTCGGCAGCCTTGCAGGACTCGGCATTCTGGCGTGGGGCTATCGATCGCTGTTCGGCGATCTGCTCGTTCGCCGGCACTCTTATCTGGTAAAGGAAGTAAGAGAGCTCGATCCCTCTGTCGTCGAGATCACGATGACACCTCGAAATGGGCCGCTCGAGTTCACACCGGGACAATTTCTCTTCGTCACCTTCTACTCGAGCGAGTTCAACGCCCAGTTCCATCCCTTCACGGTTCGCTCAGAAGGCGAAGCCGGCATCATCGCCTTACGGCCGGGCGAAGTGACCAGCCAGTTCCATCCCTTCTCGATCACATCGACCCCGGGGGACCGCGAGCTCAGGGTCGTCGTCAAAGCAGTGGGCGATTACACCCGGGCGCTCCACAGGCTCAACAAAGGAGCGTCGGCCCGTATCGAGGGTCCCTACGGAAGATTCTCGTACCTGAACACGACGACCAACACCCAGGTGTGGATCGCTGGAGGCATCGGGATAACGCCCTTTCTCAGCATGGCCCGAAGTCTCGACTCGTCCGGCTATGACATCGACCTCTACTATGCGTTCAAGGACGCCGATCAGGCCTATTTCCTCGACGAGCTCTCCCGACTCGCCGAGCACAACCAAACAATGAGGCTGCTCGCCTTTCCCGAGAACGAGATGGGCTTCATCACTGCGGACGCCGTGGAACGAACCTCCGGAGATCTGGGCCACAAAGACATACTGATATGCGGCCCCCCTGCGATGATCGAAAGCCTGCGTTCGCAGCTCTTGGCCAAAGGCGTCCCGGCCGAGCGGATTCACTCCGAAGAGTTCGGCTTCGGTGGCCGCTAGACTCCCGGGCCATGCATTCAAGCGTTGAACGAGTACAAGACATTCTTCGAGAGCTGGGAGCCGCGGGAGGCCCGGTCGAGTTCGCCAAGAGCACGCGGACATCCGCAGAGGCCGCCGAAGCAATCGGCACCACGGTGGCGCAGATCGCCAAGAGCATCGTCTTCAAGCACGACGACGGAGGGGTTCTGGTGATCGCTTCCGGGGCGAATCGAGTGTCAGAAAGGAAGGTCTCTGAAGTGCTCGGCAGGCACATCACCCGTGCTGATGCCGCAGCGGTACGTGAGCTCACCGGTTACCCCATCGGTGGAGTGGCTCCAGTCGGGCACCCTGTTCCCTTGGAGGTCTTGATCGACGACGACTTGACGGCTCACGAAGAGGTGTGGGCGGCCGCGGGTACGCCCAACGCGGTCTTTCCCACTACCGCAGACGAACTGGCCGGCATCAGTGGAGGAAGGGTCGTGGACGTCAAAGAGGAGTAACTGCCGCCCGAGTGTCGGTCGCGTACCGCCCCTCGAGGTAGCTGCTTGCGACCATCCTGATGAAGCGGTAGACGGCGTCCTCGCGCGACGACAGGGGGCCGGGGCGGTAACCCCTCGACGACATGCCTCGCTGTACGGACTCGCACGCGCGCCAGTCCTGCTCGTTGACGATGTCCCAGAAATCCCGAGCGTACGAGGGGTCGACCCCTACGGCCTCTGGTGCAAAGAGCCACTCGCACTCGATCTCTGTGCAATCGGGCCCGCGGGGGACGATCCGGTGGGTCATCACGTAGTCGGGATGAAGGCTGAGTAACAGGTTGGGGAACAGTCCGAAGTACAGGACCCGTCTCCGCGCCGCCGGATCCAGCCGGCGCAGAGGGGCGGTGTCGCTTCGGCCGGTGAGCGACATCGTTTCCGCGTGGGGCCTGAGCTCCATCGACCCGCCGACCCACGCCCCGCCCGAGTCGAAATTGACGCCGCTGTTGGGGGGACTGACGTCGCACAGCTCGGGATGCACGCTGGAGCAGTGGTAACACTCGTGATAGTTCTCGACGATCAACTTCCAGTTTGCTTGCACTACGTAGTCGCGGCGAGCCGCCGAGACCAGACGCTCCGGTTCGTACGCTTCAACCAGCTTCCCCAAACCCGCCAGGTGATCGGCGAGGTCCTCCGAGTCGTCGCTGAGGTTGACGAATAGCCAGCCGTGCCACTCCTGCACCCGGGCAGAGATCAGCGGGTAGTCGCGGCACTCAAAACTCGTATCGTTCATGAACCCCGAAGCCCCTCTCAAGGAGCCGTCCAAGCCATAGGTCCATCCGTGATACGGACACACGATTGCCGAAGCGCGCGTGATCCGTCCGGGCGGCAACAGCTCGTGGCCGCGGTGCCTGCAGACGTTGAAGAAGGCCCTCAGCTGCTCGGTCTCGTCCCTGACCAGCACGACGGTGGTCGCGCCGACTTCCGCAGCGCATTGATCTCCCGCCACAGGAAGGTCGGTAGCTCTTCCAACGCAGGTCCACGACTCCTCGAAGAAGCGTTTCTGCTCCCACGCGAACACCTCGCTTGATGTGTATGCGGAGGAAGGCAGGGTCAGGCCATGCCCAAGAGAATCAAGGGCCCCCTGGAGTGCGCACCGGTCTATCGGTGGAGCGCCCTTTAGAACGGATGCCGGTGACGAGCCCACGTCGCGTTAAGCCTCAGGGAAAATCCGGAACCCACGGATCCCATTAATCCGGCACCGCCCCCGGACTGACGTTCTCGCTGTCCCGTTCTTGTATGACCAACGGTTCCTTTCCAGGCAGGTATTGATAAATGCCGATCGAGGGGTAAGTGTCGCGCTTGTAGTGGGTGATCGCGCCCCTGGGACCGCGAGCCACAGACGGGTCTACCCCGAACGCTTGAGCTTGCCGTGTTGCTTGGCATAGCGCTCGCCTCGCCGGAACACCGCGAACCCCAGCGGGATCGACACTGCGCCGATGATTACCAGCGGCCACAGCTCGTCCCACAGGTCGGTGACACCCGCGCCGTGCAGAATCGCATCCCGGATGCCCTCGAGCGCGTACGTCGCCGGGGATATGGTGGACAGCCACTGCATGGGGGCAGGTAGAACCTCGACGCTGTAGTAGACACCCGAAACCACGAGCAGCATCCCCTGGGCTATGAACCCCAATTGAGACCCCTTCTCAGGTGAGATCAACGGGAGCACGGCCGTCATCATCCCAATGCCGATGAACGAGATCGAGGCGACACCCAGGACCACGAGCGCGGAGATGAAATCCGCGTTGGGCATCTCGAGGTCGAAGAAGAACGCGATGACGCCGAACAGGAGCCCTGCGCGCGCCACCCCGTAGACGACCGCGAACAGACCCATGCCGATCAGGTGCACGGGACGCGACAGAGGCGCCATGAACGTGTACTCGATGGTGCCCTCCCAGCGCTCCCACGCGACGGTCTCGGTGAGGATCTCGAAGATGATGCCGAGGTAGGCCCAGATCACTCCACCGATCAACAGCACGGTGGTCTGACGGTTGACGTCCAGCTCGCCGCCTGCGGCCTCCACACCCTTCGCGATGAACACGATCGTGAGCGTGTTCGCGACGGTCCACAGAAAGAAGGCCACCTCCCACCACGCGTAGCGCTTGACCAGATAGGCGTTGCGCTCGACCACGCCCGCCAGGCCGATGAGCTCCGAACGGAGGGTGACGGCGGGGCCTCTCACGACAACCCCTCCTTGGCGTCCGCTTCCTCCTGCTCGAAGGTCCGCCCGGTGGCGGCAAAGAACGCCTCCTCCAAGGTCGATGCCCCATAGCGTCGCTTCAGGTCGTCTGCGGGCTCGAGCACGAGCAGCTCACCCCGATCCAGAATCCCGACGCGGTCGGCCAACACCTCCGCCTCGTCGAGGTCGTGCGTGCAGAGCAAGATCGTCACGTCGTGCGCTCCCCTGACCTCCCGAATGAAGGTCTGCACCTCGAGCTTGGACCGTGGATCGAGCCCGGTCGTGGGCTCGTCGAGAAGCAGGAGGACGGGGGAAGTCAGCAGCGCCCGGGCCAAGGCGACCTTTTGCTGCATCCCGCGGGACAGGCTCTCCATCGACTCATTGCGACGGTCGGGAGGAAACCCGACCTTTTCGAGGATCTCGGGGATCCTCGACCGCGTTTGCCCCGCGGTCAGCCCATAAAAGCGCGCCGCGTAGCTGAGGTTTTCTGCAGACGACATCTTCTTGAAGAAAGAGGCTTCGACGGAGACTCGGTTGACCAGGCGGCGGACCGCCGCAGGCTCGCCGAACACATCATGGCCGAACACACGGGCGCTGCCGCCGTCGTGCAGGAGCAACGTCGAGAGCAGGCGGACCAAGGTCGACTTGCCCGAGCCGTTCTGGCCGAGGATCGCCACACACTCCCCTTGGTCGATCTGGAAGGTGAGGTTCTTAAGCGCCGGGACCGGCTTCTTGCGGTGCGGCCAGCGGCTCTTTGGCTCTCGCCGTAAGAACTCCTTGCGGAGGCCGACGACATCAACCGCAGGACGCGCTTCTTCGTCCGGCGTCGCGGTGATGGAAGTGATGATTGATGCGGTGCGGGACATGGTTGTGCTCCTTCGGTGACTGCTGAGGTGTGAAACGAACGCGCGACTTCGGAGGCTCCGGGGAGGAGCGCGGGGCGCGTGTGCGAGACGTCAACCGAAGAGCAACATTCCGAACACGATAACGCGCCGCGGCATCGACGACAACTAGGTCAGGATCACGTGATGCGGAATACACCCTCGGGCCCACGCCGCAGCTCGAACGTCACCGGCATCGCCCTAGCCGGCACCGCCGCCGTCGCTTTCGGCACCTTGGCGATCTCTGCGAAGTACGCCTATGAGACCGGTGCTCAGGCCGCTCCTCTGCTGGCCGCGAGATTTGCGCTCGCCACTGTCTTGCTTGCTGCGTACCACAAAATCCTTCGGCGCCCGGTGGGGGTGCCCGGCCCCCTCCTCCTGAAGCTGCTGGTCGCCGGAGGCTTGCTGTACGGCTTCGAAGCGTCACTTTTCTTTGCGGCGCTCGAACGGGCGCCGGCCGCGCTCGTGACACTGATCTTCTACAGCTACCCGCTGTGGACCACGGTGCTCGGCTTCCTGACGCGCCTCGAGCCCTTTCGTGGGAGGTTGGTCGTCGCTCTTCTACTGGGCTCCACCGGAATCGCGCTCGTCTTCTCACTTCCGGCAGCCGGCCTGGCAGGACCCCTGCTGGCGGCCGGCGCGGCGGTCACGGTCGCGGTCTACCTCCTTTTCATGCAGGTGCTGCTCGAGGGAGTCGCTCCATCGGTGGCCGCGATGTGGACCTCGGCGGGGGCCGCGCTCGCCCTCTTGTTGGCGACCCTGGTGACGCATCAGGAGATGCCGGCGGCTGCGTGGCCCTGGGCTTTCGCTCTGGCGATTGCGTCCGCGGTCGCGTTTGCTGCGCTCTACGAGGCGATCGCCCGCATCGGGTCGTCTCGTGCGGCCGTGGCGGCCATGCTCGAGCCTGTGACGACGGTCATCCTGGCCGCGCTCTTTCTCGGCGAGGCGCTGACGCTTCGCATCGCGGTAGGCGCTGCCTTTGTTATCAGCGCACTTCCACTGCTGGCCGCCCCACGACGATGACGGTCACTTGGGTTGGGACGACCACGCCTCCGCCCACTGGGAGACGGCCCGGACGACAGCTGCGAGGTCCTGCCCCTTTTCGGTGAGGCGGTAAATCACCTGGACCGGCGTCTCCGGCACGACCGTGCGCTCAACGATCCCCTCTGCCTCTAGCTCCTTTAGCCGTTCAGAAAGAAGCCGGTCGCTGAGTCCCGGGACGGTCTGGAGGATCTCTCCGAAGCGGGTGCTCCCGGCAAGCATCGAACGCACGATGGCGCCGCTCCAGCGCCTGCCGATGATCTCAACCGCGTGATGAAAGGCAGGGCAAAAGGGAGCAAGCGCCTCATCCTTGGAGTGGACCGCAGATTCTCGAGCCATCCGGGAATGTTACCGCACCGGGAAGGTTGCGTAAGCTGGCTATGTTTATATAGTTACTTACGAGAAGTAAGCCTAGACGAGGAGGAACAGGATGGCTTGGGTCATAGACCCCGCACACACGACGGTCGGCTTTAGCGCACGGCACATGGGTCTGTCGACCGTGAGGGGCAGGTTCACCAGGTTCAATGGCACCGTCGAGGCAGATCCCACCGACATCACGACGGCCCGAGCCCGTCTCGAGGTCGACATGGACAGCATCGACACCGGACAGGAGCAGCGGGATCAGCACCTCAAAGGCCCCGACTTCTTTGACGTGGACAACCACCCCACGATGGTCTTCGTCACCAAGTCGATCACTCGGACAAAAGAGGACACCTACGCAGTGGTCGGTGATCTGACCGTCAGGGGCGTCACCCGCGAGGTGGAGCTCACCTACGAACACGCGGGTGAGGGCACGGATCCCTACGGAAACCGGCGACTGGGCGGCAGCCTGACAGGGACGATCAACCGGAGCGAGTGGGGACTCAGGTGGAACGTCCCCCTCGACAGCGGCGGCTGGCTTGTCAGCGACAAGATCAAGCTCGAGATAGATCTTCAGGTAACGGCCGGCGCCGAAGCTGCTGAAGAGGAGGCAAAGGTGGAGACAGCAGTCGCCGGCTAGGCATCGGCTCCAGAAACCAGATGGGGCGGGTCTGTTTGGACCCGCCCGGTTTTCTTTAGTGAAAAGAGCTGGCTAATCCTTCAGGTCGATGGTCCTCTCAGCCCAGTAGGCCTTGTCCCTCTCGAGCTCCGGCTTCGCCACCTTCTCGGATGGCGTGTGCGGCAAGTGGGTGCGGAACTCCCAGTAGCGCGGCACCTTGAAAGGTGCGAGCCGCTGACGCAGGTAGGCCGCCAGTTCATGCGGCGACGGCTCCATGTCGGCGCGCGGCACGACGTAGGCCTTTATCTCCTCTCCCAGATCGGGATCGGGCACCGAGGCCACTGCACACTCGAGCACCCCGGGATGGGCCGATAGGGCAGTCTCGATCTCCACGGGGGCGATGTTCTCTCCCCCTCGCCTGACCATCTCCTTTCGCCGCCCTCGGTAGTAGATGAATCCCTCTTCGTCGCGCGAGGCGAGGTCGCCCGTGTGGGCCCAGCCGTTGCGCCAAAAAAGGGCGGTTGCCTCGGGGTCCCCGTGGTAGCCCTCCATGAATCCAAGGCCCCGAAAGACGAGCTCACCCACCTCTCCGGGCGACAGCTCACGATCGGCTTCGTCGACTATCGCTGCCTCGTTGTGGGGCAGCGCTCGACCAATGCTTTGAGTACCGACGCACCGATCGTGCTCGGAGGGAAGGACGGCGGTATTCAAGCCCGTCTCCGTCATGCCGAAGGCCTCCGACCAGGGGGCGCCCCAACGGTTCTCGAGTGTTGCGTGATGCTCGACCGGAATGGCAGAGCAGTACACCCGGGTGAGAGCGTTGGCTCCGTCTTCAGCCGCCGGCGGCTGCTTCAGGAGCAAGGTCGGCATGACTCCGAGGCAATAGAACACCGTCACCCCGAACCGAGCCACGTCCCGCATGAAGGTCGAGGGGTGAAAGGAATCGAGCAATACGAGATGTGCCCCTGCCCTCAGTGCAGCGATCACGTTCCACTGTGGATCGATGTAGGAGTGCGGCTGCGAGGTCAGCAGCGTGTCTGTGTCGTTCAGTTCCATCACCTGCGCAGCCGCGGCTCCCATCCGCTGCCAGTATCGATGCGTCAGGAGACAGCCCTTGGGCCAGCCGGTAGTGCCCGAGGTGTACTGAATGTTGGCGAGGGTCCCTGCGTGCACACCAGGTTCAGGGACCGGTGCACCCATGTCGATCTGGCTCGTCCAAAGATGTCGCAAACGATCGGGGGCCGCGGCACGCGCGACCACATCCGTCGTCTCGTCGATGAACGCCGCGACCGCGCCACTCCGCTCCAGGATGTAGCGCGCGTCGACCTCGCCGAGACGGCTGTTGACCGGCACTGCCACCGCGCCGCCGGTCACGATGCCCAACCACGCGACTGGATAGAAGAGCGAGTTCTTCATCATCAGGGCCACTCGATCGCCGGGTGCGATTCCCGCCCGATGGAGATGCGCGCGCACCGCCGCAATGCGCTGCTCCAAACCCCGGTACGACATCGACTCTCCGTCGCCGAACGACATGAAGTTCTTGTCCCCGAAGCGAGCGGCCTGCCGCCGAACTAGCGAGAAGAGGTCCTCGTCGCGGGGGTCCGGCTCAGTCATCGAGCCGAACGGCGCGCGTCCTGCTCTTCGAGGAAACGCTTGATGCCTGCTTGGGGCGCGCCACTCCCCCACGCTTCGTGTCCGACCTGGTTCTCGCGGGCGATCGCGGCCTCCACGCGGTCTGCCGGGGGCCGAAGCAGCTCGAGATGGAAGCGGGTTGAGAGCCCTCTCTCCACCCACCGCCTGACGACCTCGATCGCCTTCGGTAGGACCTCTTGCGGAGCGTCGACCAGGTAGTCGATCAAGCCGAGACGGTGCGCCTCCGTTCCGTCGATCCGTCGCGCATCCAACACCAGGGGCAGAGCGCGTCGACCCACGATCAGCGGCAGCAGGTAGGTCGAGGCGTTGGAGATGGTCAACCCCACGTCGTTCTCCGGGAACATGAAGTCCGAGCCGGGGTGGCCGACTCGAGCGTCGCAGGCAAGGGTGAGCTCGGCCGCGCCGCCGACGGCGATCCCATTCAGCGCCGCAACTACCGGCACCTCGGTGGCGAGGACGGCCCTGGTGAGGTCCTGGAACCGCGCAAGGAGGGTGGCGAAATCGCTCTCCGACAGGTTGTCGGTCGCGGGCAGGTCGTCGCCTGCCGAGAAGGCTCGGCCACTACCCGTGATCACGATGCCGGCAGCTTCCTCCCCAGCGCCCAGAAAACGCAGCGCGTCGCCGACATCCTCCAGCATCGGGACGGAGAGTGCGTTGAGCTTGTAGGGCCGGTCGAGCCGCACGATCCCGATCGAACCCTTCCGCTCGACGACCACGTGCCCGCTGCTGCCGCTCGATGCGCTCACTCGCACATGTATATAGCTCGACGGGGTCGCCGTCGTTGCGTGAGGCCATCTTCGGCGGATCGCAGTGGCCTCGTAAGCTGAACGTCGTGGCCGACTCCCTCACCCTGCTCGTCGACGCCCCAAGCCTCTTCTACCGAGCGCTGTTCTCGACCCCGGACAGCATCCGCACACCGGAGGGAGCGCCCATCAATGCGGCGCATGGCTTCTTTCGCATGTTGGCTCGTCTGGTGCAGGACCACGATCCGGACTTCATCGGCTGTGCAGCCGACGCAAGCTGGCGCCCGAGCTGGCGCGTGGAGTTGATCGAGTCCTATAAGGACTTCCGTGCGGCTCCCGGTAGCGCGCAGGAAGCCGCCGAAGAGCGGCTCGCCAACCAGGTGCCGATTCTCTACGGCTTGCTCGAGATGTGCGGCCTCCCGGTCATCGGCCACCAAGACTACGAAGCGGAAGACGTCATAGGGGCACTGGCTCACAGAGCGCCAGGGCGAGTAGCCATCTTCTCAGGCGACCGGGATCTGTTTCAGCTCGTCCGCGACCCCGACATCGCGGTGGTCTATCCGATCCGAGGAGTCAGCCAGGTAGACGTCGTGGACGAGGCGTATATCGAGAAGCGATACGGCATCCCGGGCCGCGCCTACCGTGATTTCGCAGTTCTCAGAGGGGATCCGTCGGATGGACTGCCGGGGGTCAAAGGGATCGGAGAGAAGCTCGCGGCCTCGCTGGTCGCGCGCTACGGGGACCTGGAGACGATCATCAGGGAAGCGGAGGGCGGGGGCCGGAACCCCTCGCTTGGAAAGGTCAAACGCCAGGTCGATTACGTCCGACGTGCTGCAAGAGTCGTCACGATCGCAACCGACTTGCCGCTCGAACCCGTGGACCTATCCCGGCCGCGCAACCTTCCTCGGGCCGAGATCGTCGCCGCGGCCAAACGCTTCGGCCTCGAAGGTCCCGTTACGGCGCTCCTCGACGCGCTGTCTTAGCTAGCAGACGAGGTCACGCCTCCAAGAAGGACTTCAACGCGGCCAGTCGCTCCTTCCACAAGGACTTGGTCGTTTCCGCCTCGTCTGCATCGCCTAACCGTTCGTGGGCCAGGGAGACCGTCGATTTCGATGGCCCTTTGTCGATGAACCCAACGTTCACACGTGTCGAGCCGTCCTCCCAGTTGAAGCGCGCCGACCGCGTCGCCTGCGAGGTTCGCAGCGTCATCTTCCCGTCCGTGAGCCACTTCTTTCGAGTGCGTGCGTTGACGAACGCGTCGAATGCAACGTCGATGGGAACGGCGAGCGTTTTCGAGGCAGAGATAGTGAAGCCGTCTGATTGCTGATGCTTGAGGCGCAAGCCCTTGGCGCGCTCGTAACCAACGGTGATCGATTGCGCCCACCAACTGTCGGCCTTGTGGGTTTCCGTCAAGAACCGGGCGATCTCTCCGTGCTTCTTCCCCTTTGCGCCCCATCGATCCAGGATGGAGAACCACTGCTCCCACTTCTTGCCGGTCGCTTCCTTGAGCTTGGCGTCCGAGATGCGTTCATCGGTCGCCGCGAGGCGCGTGCGGGCAGCCTCGACGCGGTCGCGCTTATGGGTCACCTGGCTGCGGGCGGCCGTGTAGCTCTCGCCGGTCTTGGACATGCGCTCCCGAACGCGGTCCTTGAACGACTTGTTCTCGGTCATCACAACCTCCTTCGTCTAAGTCGCGGCCGCGGGACTCACGCTCCCTTGGGCGCGACCCGAAGGGGTGCTGCCGAGCCTCCCGAGGACTGAGCCCCCTTTGCCTCGCTGATGCCGGCGGCGTGAGCGCCGGAGCCGAGGTTGGGCGTGGGACACGCCACAGCCAAAGATACCTCGCTACTCCTTCGTCTGTATAGACGAGGCAAGCGCGGAAAACTCATCGGTGCCCCCTATCTCCCCGCCGGCGTTTCTGGGGCGGGTTCGGGTTGGCCGGTCAATCGTCCACGATCACCACGTCGAGCTGGAGGATGCGCTCGCGGTCGGCGGCCAGATCGGTTTCGACGATCTTCCCGCGCCTGATCGTCTTCAGCCTGGAGTTGCGCCAGCCCCTTCAACGCTTTACGCGTGTGGGCGCCCGTCAGACTCCGATCTCACCCACGATCGTCGCTGAGGCCAAGAACGTCCTTTACCTTCTCGACCGTTTGATGAAGTGTCGGCTCCTTCATCACCGGCTCGTCCAGATATCCGGTCTCTGCCTCCGGTGGCTGAGAAAAGGTGACACCCTCGGTATAGGGGGCCTTGCGATTAAGCATCCAGGCTGCCGTCTGTTCCCCGAACTCCTGACGCGCCTCGTCGACGGTCTTCCTGCCGGTGACGATGTCGTGCATCAGGTTTACGGTAAGAAGGTTCGCCGCTTCGTTGTCGCACGACGCAGTGACCTGACCAGCCGTCCGGTAGACAATGATGCTCCCGTCGAACGAAAGAAGCTCGGGGAGCTTCTCCGGGGGGACGTCATAGTTGAGCGTCTGGGAGATGTAGTCGGTGTGGGGCGTCGGGAAATCATGAGCAGTCTCATCGCTCGTGATGATCGTTCGATTCCACGGACCACTGTCGTGCCAGATCAGCAACGTTGGCGTCGCCTCGTTGGGGAGCCCGTACGTCTCGATCGTCTCGTGCACGACCTTCTTCGGCGCCGAAGGCCACCCCTCGATGATGGCCTCGACCTCTTGTTGGGAGACTGTGTAGCGCTCACCGGGTGCCGCCTGCGAGCCAGACCCTGCCTTCTCCTGCTGCGCCCCAGCCTTCGTCTTTGCGACCGTCTCGATGCGATCCTTTGGCTCCATCAGCAGTCCTCCCTTGTGGATGTACGGTCCCCGCGTATATTGCACGCGTACTGTCGCTAACGGAGATTGCCGCAGAGAGGCTGACGAGCCTGAGCGCCGCACAGTCAGCGACCAGGAGCGTCTCCCGCGTCCAACCCAACACCAAGATGAGAACACACCGCCTTCGCTATCTGGATGTCCTGCACAGCCACACCCGTAAGGTCGGCGACCGTGATCTCCGCGTCGGAGCGTCTGCCCGGATCCTTCCGCGAGATGACGTCGCCCAGCTCCAGCAAGTCATCCTCGTCTATCAGTCGTTGTCGAAGCGCATGCGCGATCTCGCCCCGCGTGCGAGCCTGCTCACGACTGTCCGCGACCACAACGTGGGCACGGTCGAGAATCCGAGGGTCGAGCTCTTGTTTATCGAGCGTGTCGGAACCCATTGCCGTTATATGCGTCCCGGCCCGGATGTCATCGGCTCGCAACAGCGGCCTTTTCGATGGGGTCGTCGTCACAATCAGGTCGCACTTCACGCCCAGCTCCTGCGGGTTCGCCGCAATGCCGACGTTGAAGCTCTCCTCGCACATGGCGCGGGCGTATGCAGCAGCTCGATCTTCCGACCGGGAAAGCACCATCGCCTCACGGGCATCGAGCACTGCCTTGAGCCACAGCAGCTGGAGCCGGGCCTGAACACCAGAACCGACGATGCCAATGCAGCTCACGTCCGACGGGGCCAACCATTTCGCCGCTATGGCGCCGGCGACGGCCGTCCGGATGCGCGTCAGATAGCCGTTATCGAGGAGGACCGCGACCGGAACACCCGTGGAGCGGTCGAACAGGAGCATCATCCCTTGGCTCACGAGGAGCCCGCGCCGGGGGTTGTCGTAGAAGCCCGAGGCGATCTTGATCACGTAGCACGGGTCGGCCAGCAGGTATCCGTACTTCACATGCACGTCCCCCGGCGGGGCGTCGAAGGACATCTCAGCTATGGGCGGGATCACAGCACGGCCACCAGAATGTGCCACGAAGCCTTCCTCGATCGTCTCGATCAGCTGGGGCGGCGGGATCGCAGCAACTGTCCGTCTGATCTCGGACTCGGTGAAAACTGGAGTGGCTATCCCGGCTACGGTCATCCAAGCGCCTGATCGAAGTCAGCAATGAGATCCTCACTGCCCTCGATGCCGCAGCTCACGCGGACCAGGTCGTTCGTGATACCGACCCGCTCACGCTGCTCGGGTGTCAGTGACGCATGTGACGTAGCTGCCGGCCGAGTAACGAGGGTTTCGACGCTGCCGAGGCTCGTCGCGACATAAGCGACCTGCAGCCGCGCCAGCACTTCCTCGACCTGTTCATCGGTGGCATCGGCAAGGCGGAAGCTCAACATGCCGCCGAAACCCGACATCAGGCCTACGCCGCGCTCGTGATCTGGGTGAGACAAAAGACCTGGGTAGCAGACCGACTCGACCCTCGGGTGCGCACTGAGGAACTCGGCGAGTCTCGAGGCATTCTCGTTCTGCGACCGGACTCTCAGGGCCAGTGTCTTCAGCCCACGGGCCAGCAGGAAGCCCGCATGTGGATCCAGACTGCCGCCGACATGGGTCAACGCCTTCCGTACCGCTTGAATCGTGCTTCGGTCCCCAACGACGCAGCCGGCGACCAGGTCTGAATGGCCGTTGAGGTACTTGGTGGCGCTGTGGAAACAGACATCGAAACCAAGGGCAAGCGGCTTGAAGTTGATGGGGGTTGCGAATGTGTTGTCGATGACGGTTATAAGCCCGCGCTGACGTCCGAACGCAACAACTTCCTCGAGGTGCGGGATCCGCATCATCGGATTGGAGATGCTTTCCACGAGGAACATCTTCGTGTCTGGCGTGATGGCCGCCTCCCACGCATCCGGACGTTGTGCGTCAACGAACGTGTGTCGCAGCCCAAGGCGCTCGATGTGCTGGTCGAGGTACGCGTACGTGCCGCCATATAGACCCTCGGCGGCGACCAGATGGTCACCGCTTCGCAAGAACGCCGTCAATACGGTCGTCATCGCGCTCATCCCGGACGCTGTCGCGATCGCAGCATCCGCTCCCTCGAGTGCCGCTAGCTTGTCGTGAAGGTACCTCTGAGAGGGCGTGTTACTCAGGCGGATGTAGTCGATATCCTCCGGTGGGATGTTGCGTCTGCTCGCGTAGACGGTGCTCTGATAGATCGGGAAGACCAGAGACCCTTCCGGGCCAGGGCGTCTTTCGCCACCGTGTACAGCTCTCGTTTCATCGCTCGGTCCGGAATCGCGTCGGTGAGTCAAGGGACCCTCCGACTGATCAACATCCTTTGTCGACGGGCCCGACGAAGCGGCGGTCTAGTTGAGCGTGGAACCGGACGCCTACCACGTAAGGGATCCGATGCTCTGTGTTTGCTCTCGATATGATGTCCTGCGGTAGTCAAGAGGCACACATCCAGAGTAACCGCATGACGCTTCCGCGCATCTCCAGTTCGACCCGGCGCATCCCCCCAGGGTGGTTCCCAGGTACCGTGCGCGCTGACCCCACGAAATGCTTCATCGACTCCGTTGACTTCTTCCCCTGCTAACAGAGGGGCGCGACAAATTCGCAAGAACCCATCGTGCTCGAAGTGGGCGAGGTCGGCATCAACCTTCTCAACGGATAACCCGGCTCCTGCCGATCCCATCCCCTTTCGCGAAGAAGGGCAAAGTGTCACACCCCCTCGGCAGAATGACAGGTATGGAATCAAGGCATGTCGACGAAGCGATCGCGCTGCTCGAGAAGGCCAACGCCGACCTCCAGCCCGAGCTGCTGACAGCTCCCCAGGCGCGCGAACTCCTGAAGGCCTACGCCCGCGCGGAGAAGCTCGCCACCTTCGGGGTCGCGGCGCTCTCGCGCAAGCTCGACGACGCCTCCGAGCTTGCGCGCGTGACCGGCACCTCAATGGGCAAGGCCAAGGCGACCGTCGCCACCGGCAGGGTCCTGGGAACGGCCCCGGAGCTGCGCGCGGCCCTGCAGAACGGCGACATCTCTTTGGACCAGGCGAGCGAGATCGCCGGGGCCGAGCAGTCCGCTCCGGGCGCGGCCAGAGAGCTCGTGACGGCGGCTCAGGACGACGCGTTCCATGCACTCAAAGACAAGGCCCGCAGGATCAGGCTCGAGGCCGAGCAGCACCTCGGCCTCGCCGAACGCCAGCACAAGGCGCGGGCCGCCCGCAGCCATCGCGACGAGCTCGGCATGGTCACCCTGCATGTCGCCTGGGAGCCGCACGTCGGGACCCCCATCGTCAAGCGGGCCGAGGCCGAGGCCGCTCGCCTGGCGCGCATGGCGACGCGAGAAGGGCGGCACGAGCCGTTCGAGCGCCACCTTGCCGACGCCTACTCGGGCCTGCTTGCGGGTGCTGCCACGGGCCGGGCGCGCCGCCCCGAACTCGTCGTGGTCGTGAGCCACGAGGTAGCCCGGAGCGGCTGGAACGACGTGAGGGACAAAGAGTTCTGCAAGATTCCCGGGGTCGGACCGGTCTCCCCCAAGGTCGCTAAGGAGATCGCCCAAGACGCCTTTCTAACCGGGGTCTTCTACGACGGCAAGGATCTCCGTCACATGCGCCGCTGGACTCGCAACCCCCCGGTCGAGGTGCTCCTCGCCCTGGAGCTGGGGCCGCCCCCCGACTTCGACGGAGTCAAGTGCGTCGACTGCCGCAACCGCTTTCGGATCGAGAACGATCACGTTCAGCCCCACATCGCTCGGGGCCCCGCCTCGACCGACAACCTCCGGCCCCGCTGCTGGAGCTGCCATCAGGCCAAGACGGAACGCGACCGTCGTGCCGGCAAGCTCAGGCTCCCCGAACCCTGACGCACCGTCCCAAACGCGCGTCACCCGTCGCGGTTCTGCAATGGATACAAGAGGTTGGGCAGGTGCTGCTTATGGCCCCAGTCGACTGAAAAGCTGGTCGGGAGCCTTGAGGCCCTGATCGACCTGTTCTGACCAATCCCTGTTTCCCACCGTGACGGCAAACCAATGCCGAGGCTCCGGCGCGTAGGCCTCATCTGGATAAGCCACGACAGCGAAGAACCAAAGTGCTTCATGGAGAGACTCATTGGAATGCGCGGTTGTCATAATCGTTGCCTCACTGACCCGATCCCCCAGGGCGTCCACTGTGGCCACGTCAAAGGCACCCGCGACCCGCTCACAGTCCGGCCCCCACGAACATAGGGACGCCAGTCCTTGCGGAATGGACTTCCGAGCGATACTCACGAGGACCTCAAAGTCGAGCTCCGTAGCGTTCAGGGCGAGAAAAAGCCGGAATGGCCCGTCAATCCCACGCAGTTGATCCGGCCAGTCCTCAAGGCGATCGAGGTGGCTCGTCCAGTACCCCCTGTGTAGATCCTCGAAAAGAACCCTTGGTTCCTGCATCACTCCAAGCTCCATGCCCAAACCGAGAATGGGAGCCGCACCCGCGTTCCGGCCGGACAGTGTATCGACGCTTTCGCTGAGTGGTGACTTCGATCAGTGCTTCCTTCTCCAGAGGTTCAGGACCCTCTGGTTCCAGTCCGATCGCTTCGGAATCTGGAGACGCGAGGTGCAAACGATCAGTCGAAGCCACTGTCAACGATCAGGCGGAACTTCTGGAACCGATCAGGCGGAACCGCGTAAACGATCAGGTGCAGCCGGAATGTCCAGCATCACCCGGAACAGGACACCAAGAGGTGGGGCCGGCTGGACTCGAACCAGCGACCAACAGATTATGAGAACGATCCAGGCCGATCTTCTGACCAGGTGAAACCTCGCAATTACGCTTTGACCTGGGCTGATTCTGCTCAACGTATGCGGTCATTTTCGTTGGTTGCGGTTGTCGCGCGGCCTAGCCGCGGCCTGCAAGCGCGAAGGGGGGAGCTTCTCTAGGCTCTGGAAATGAAGCCGGTTAAGCCCGGGGACCGTCTGCGCGTCGTCGCAACTGTTCCCGCCATTGCCCTCGCGCATTACCGCGCTCCCTTCACGGGCGGAATCGAGTGCGAGCTTCCGCCTGGCACCCTGTTGGAAGTCAGCCACTCGAAGCCTTCGGCATCAGGTTTCAGCTGTGTGCCTGAGGACTACTTCACTCTCGAAGCTCTCCTTATCCCAGAGGAGGAGCGTGAAAGCGACACCTACGACGGCTTTCACTTGGTCGTGGAGAAGGAGGAAATCGGCAAGAGAATCGAGACCATGCCGCCGAAAAGACCCGTTCAAAATCGAGAGGACTTCGTAGCCGGGACCCTCCGGCTGTTCGTCACGAGCGAGGGGGGTGTCGACTTCCCCATTCCTAACGGTTGGATTAGTGGACTTCTGCGCTTCGACGAAGAGCTCACTCGACCCGATGCTCTTTTTGGCTGTGAAGTTCGATTTCCGGGCCGGAAGGCGCTCCACCCTGAAGAGGAAGGTCCCGTAGAGATCCGCACCTTAGTCGATCCTGAGGACTACCCACAGAGATTTCGTCCTGGCGAGCGATTCGATTTCTGGTACGGTCGCAATATCGGTGAAGGGGTCATCGAGCGCCTCGTCGCTTCCTGATGCAAGCCGAACTGGTCTACGCGTATACGTCGGCACTGCGAGTGCAAGTCTGTGCTGGCGTCGAGCATCGAAATTCAGAGCCCTTCGAGCCTCACGATCGAAACTTGGGAGAGCAAGATCCGGGTCAAGGTTCCTACAGCTGCGCGGAACGCAGGATGAAGCACACGGTTGCACCCTTCGGTGAAGACTGACCAATTGGCCGTACAAACGTGCCTCCTTCGCGCCACGAAAGAGGCATGTTTCTCGTCACTTTGCGTTGTTTGCCGTTTGTTGACTGCAAGATCATTCGCAACATCGCGTGAAAACTGTCGGTGCTGCACGCTACGTTGTTCGCAGACTTCCCGACAGAGGCGGCGACGTAGCACACATTCAGAAGCGAGGCGACGGACGCGGGCGGGCTCGGTACCGCGGTCCGGACCACGGGGAGCACTCGAGGACCTTCAGCGAAAGAGCGACGCTGAGCGCTTCCTAGCGAGCATCAAGTCGCGCAAGAACGCCGGCGAATGGGTCGACCCCTGGACGTCATCGAGGGCGTCCGGGAACAGATGACCGTATCGATCGAGCGGTCAACGTCTTCGGCTTCAGGTGAATGATGCTCTTGGCCCAGGCGCGTCTGAGAAGGTCATGGATCTAACGGAGAAGAAAGCGAAAGCTGCGTCTGACAGCAGCTTCGCAAGTGGGGCGGTGTCAAGGTCCACCTGATGCGCGACGTTTTGGCTCCGCCTGATCTGCGACGCGAAGCCCGTCCGCGCGCACCTTTCGAACCGGCCCTTCCTCACGCGAGCGACCGTCTTGATCAGATGGTTCTGCTCCACACCTGAATCGTGGTGTCGTCGACGAAGGCGTCGACTAGCTGGCCCTTGTAGGCGTTGCCGACGGAGAACATCTGGTTGTCGACCGACATGACGCCGTTGGATCCGACGCGCCTCAGCACCCACTGGCCTTTCTGGTCTTCTTCTGAATAAACGGGGACCGACGCCGGGTGCTTGGTCGTCGGCACGAGTCGGAAGCGCTGTGCCGGGACTTCCATCTCGAGCGCCTGTGCGGCCGCTCGTTGTTGTAGTCGGCGACCCACCCATCGAGTTCCTTCTGGGCGGCCTTGAACGACGGGAACGTGCGGTCGGCGAGGAACTCCTTTCTCACACTCTGGTGGAAGCGCTCGATCTTGCCGGTGGTGGTCGGAGAGCGCGGAGCCGTGAGTCGATGCGAGATCCCGTTTTCTCGACACATCCGGTCGAAGAGCACTTCGGTCTTGTTAGTCCCGAAGCGTCCGGTGAAGACCTTGCCGTTGTCGGTCAGCACCTCGTCGGGAATCCCGTAGCTGAGCATCGATGCCTTGAAGACCTCGCCGACGGCCCGCGACGTTGCTCTCGTCACCAGTCCTGCGGCGACGCAGAAGCGGCTGTGGTCGTCGATGCCGGTGACGATCTTGAGATCGCTTCCGTCGTCCAAGAGGAGGCCGCCCATGACGTCCATCTGCCACAGCTGCATCGGCCGGTCGCGCTCCCAGCGACGAAACTCGTCGCGTCTCTTCTTGCGCCGGCGCAGCTCGATGAGGTTGTGGCGCTTGAGACAGCGATAGATGCTCGAGCGCCCCGGCAGAGGGTGGATCGCTTGCCGGGCGAGTTCATGCAGGATCCGCCGCGGCCCCCACCCGGGGTGTTTGCGTCTGATCTCGCAGATCAGAGCCTCGAGGTCGGGGCTGATCTGGTGCCTGCAGCTGTGCGGGCGGTGTGATCCGTCTGCAAGCGCCAAGACACCCCCGGCCTGATGGCGCGTGATCCATCGATGCACGGTTTGACGCGCGACCCCCAGGTGCTCGGCGACTTCCGAGACCTTCCACCCGTCTTGAAGGACCGCCATGACCGCCTGGTAGCGCTGATCCACGACACCGATCTCCACTAGGTGCACCGCACACCTCCTTCGCTCCGACTAGGTCGGTTTCAGGAGACCGCGGTGTGTCACACATCAGCCGGAGCCACTGTCACAGATCAGGCGGAACACCTGTCGCTCATCAGCCGGAGCCGCGTCACCGATCAGGTGGAGCCGGAGTGTCAACTATCAGGCGGAACACGACAGCCTGCAGAGTGGGGGCGGCTGGACTCGAACCAGCGGCCGGGCGATTATGAGTCGCCTGCTCTGACCAACTGAGCTACGCCCCCTTCGGAACGGCTCCATTGTCGCGGATGGCAACGACGGTTCGAACAACCTACAAGCGTGGGTCTACGGGCTCGCTTTCCATGGCAAGTACTGCGAACGCGCACTCATGCACACGACGGAGCGGCTCACCGCGAACGAACCGCTCCAGGCCCTCGATCCCAATTACGAACTCCCTGCGAGCGACCGAGCGTTTGCCCCCTAGAGCCCGGCTCCGCAGCCGGTCCAGGTTTTCGGGGATCGTGTAGTCGGGCCCATAGATGATCCGCAGGTACTCCCGGCCTCGACACTTCACCGCGGGCTGAGCAAGCCCGCGCCGGCCCTTCGCAATGAAAGACTTTGGTTTGACCACCATTCCCTCGCCGCCTTTGCCCGTCATGTCTTCCCACCATGCGATCGCGGCTGCCTGACTTTGCTCGACGAGCACGTCGACCTCGACGTTAGCGGTCGCCATGAGGAGTGGCTCACCGAATGACGCGAGATAGCGAAGGCGTTCCATGTGCCACCCGTGGTCGCGATCGATGTGAACGGCTCCCTCAGTAGCCATGATGTGAAACGGCGCCAGCTTCAGATCGTCGAGCGATTCGATAGGCCAGCAGTAGTTTCCGTATGCATCCACGTATCGGTTCAGCAGCTCCAACCGCTCGGCAAAGTTCTGACGGAGACCATCCACATCGATTCCGTTCGCTGCTGCCTTCTCCAGAGCCTCGACAACGGATGGCAACCCGGCTCGACCAGCCGCTCCAACAGCGGCGTACTGGGTCTTGACGAGTTCCTGAGCTTTCGCAGACCACGGCATCAGCTCTGCGTCGAGGCAGATCCAATTCGTTTGGAACTCATCCCAGAAACCAGCCGAGTCGACCGCGTTCCTGACGCGCCCGAGAAACGTCGTCTCTAGGTCTGCGTCATCGAAGAAGCGCCGGCCCGTCCGGGTGTAGCAGATCCCTGCAGCGTCTCCGAGAACACCAAATCGCTTCTGAGCGGCCTCCGCGTTACGGCAGACGATCACCACCGCACGGGAGCCCATGTGTTTCTCCTGACAGATCACGGATGCCTGGCCCTCATGGCGGTACGCGAAGGCCTCCGAAGGGTGCTCCAGCAGCCCCTCGCGCTTCGAAGTCTCTGAGGGAGACATCGCTGGAGGGAGATAGATGAGCCACTTGGGATCGACGGCGAAACGACTCATCACCTCGAGTGCTGCAGCGGCGTTCTCTTCTCGCAACGTGAGGTTTCCTGCCAGTCTCGTTGCGACGATCCTCTTGCCGAATACATCCTCAAGGTCGAGCACGTCATCGTGTCGCTGCTGGGCCGTTAGAGAGGTGGCCTGCTCTTCCTCAGGAATGAATGGCTTGGCCGCCGGTTCCGCGTAGGTCTGTCGAGCAGGCACGGAGACGAACTCAAGGTCGGGGTACCGCAGCGCTGTGAGCTTTCCGCCGAAGACACAGCCCGTGTCGATGTTGACCGTCTTGTTCAACCACTCCGGCTCAGGTACAGGGGTGTGGCCGTACACGACGCGAGCGTGGCCCCGGTACTCGAGAGGCCAGTTGTAGCGAACAGGTAGCCCGAATTCGTCCGTCTCCCCTGTCGTTTCTCCATACAGAGCGAAGTCACGGACCTTGCCGGAACCTCGGCCCTGCATCTCCTCGCGCATCCCTGCGTGGGCGACGACGAGCCTTCCCTCGTCATAGACGTAGTGGCTCACCAGTCCGTCCAGGAACTCGATGATTTCTTTCTTTACGACGTCTCGCTGTTCCGCCGGCAGAGCATCGATTTCTCCGAGTGACCGGTCCAGGCCGTGCGTGACCTGCACGTCACGCCCCTTAAGAGCACGCGCAAGCTTCATGTCGTGGTTGCCCGGGACCGCCCAGGCCCCACCGGCCTGGGCCATCGAACGAACAAGAAACACCGTGTCCAGGATGCGCGGGCCCCGGTCCACCAGGTCGCCGACGAAGATCGCTTTGCGACCCTCGGGGTGCTTGTAGGAGGCTCGTCCGTCGGATTCGACCGTCTCGTACCCGAGCTCCCCGAGGAGTTCCTCGAGTTCATCACAACAACCATGGACGTCCCCGATGATGTCGAAGGGGCCCGTCTCTTGCCGAAGGTTGTTCCAGAGCGGGGTGCGCTCGATGGACACCGCTTCGATCTCTTCCTCTGACTTCAGAACGAAGTGATGGCGGAAGCCCTCTCGCTGAAGCCGTTTGATCGACTGGCGCATGTGCCGGCTCTGCTGTCGAATGACATGTGACCCGAAGTTCCGGTCGTCGCGCTTCTCGTTCCGCTCCTGGCACAGCTTTTCGGGAAGGTTAAACACGATCGCGACCGGCAAGCAGTGGTACTGGCGCGCCAGAGCGACCAGCGGCTTGCGGTCTTCCGGTTTCACGCTGGTGGCGTCCACGACGGTCAACTTCCCTGCCGCTAGGCGCTTGGAGGCGATGTAGTGCAGCACCTCGAATGCATCTCCGGTGGCCGCTTGGTTGTTCTCGTCGTCGGACACCAGGGCGCGACAGAAGTCGGAGGAAAGCACCTCTGTCGGCTTGAAGTGGCGCGCGGCGAACGATGACTTCCCTGAACCAGATGGACCGATCAGCACTACGAGCGAAAGTTCCGGAAACTTGAGGTTCATCGAGAGAACACCGCCATCTGCGTCGGCGAACCGACCTCCTGATCCTCGGGACCGACAGGCACGAACCGAACGGAGTAACCGAACCGCTCAGCGACACCACCTGCCCACCCCTGGAATTCGCTCCTGGTCCATTCGAAACGGTGATCCCGGTGGCGGAACGTCCCTGCCGCCAAGTTCTCGAACCGCGCGTTATATTCGCTGTTGGGAGTCGTGACGACGACCGTCCCAGGCTTAGCGAAGTCGAAGACCACCCGCTCAAAGGCCGCAAGACGTGGTTCGTCGAGGTGCTCGATCACTTCGACGACGGCAGCAGCGTCGAACCGCTCCAGGCGCCGATCTCGATACATCAGAGATCCATGTAGCAGCTTGATGCGCTCCCGCTGCTTTGGGGCAAGGCGATCTAGATGGAGACGACTCTCAGCGGTGTCCAGCGACCGCAGAGAGAGGTCCATACCGGCGATCTCCTCGAACTGAGGGTCCTTCACCAAGAGCTGGAGCAGTTTTCCCTCCCCGCAGCCAAGATCGAGAACCCGGTGCGCTCTCGCTGACCGCAAGGCCGCAACTACGGACCCCAGCCTGGCCTCATTAAGACTGATCCGTTCCTCGACGACGGCTTCCTCGAAAGCACGGGCCTCCTCTTCCTCGTCAAGGTTGGGCTCTTCCTCCTCAACGAGTTTGCTCAACGCCTCACGAGCAAGGCTCCAACGCCGTTTGAAGTACCGGCGAACGATCTCGTCTTTAGCTGGATGGCTCGTCAGCCATCCCTCGCCATGCCGGAGAAGCTTCTCGATCTCATCTTGGCTGACCCAGTAATGCTTGGCGTTGTCGAGAACAGGGATGAGCACATAGAGATGCCCGAGCAGATCCTGCAGGCGTGTCTCCGCTCGTAGGGTCACTGAGAAGTACGGGCTCTCGCCCCAGTCTGGGAAGCGCGCGTCGAGTAGGTGGTTAGTCGCCTCAACCTCGTAGCCAAGTGGTTCGAAAAGAGCGCGGAGGAAAGACTCGCCGCCCCGGCAAGGCAACGATGGAAGGTGAGCCTCGAGTGGAATCCGGGAGTCAACAAGATCTGCCTTTTCCTTCGAACGACCCCCCAGGGCAGAGCCGTAGATGCGGGATATAGCAACACTCAGGAACGACGAGGCCGCGTAGGGACGATCGTTGACGTATTGCGCAAGGGTCCCTCCCGACCCCTTGGGCCTGCGAACCAACCCAACGGGATCAACGTCGAGGAGCATCGCTGCGGTGCACCGCTCCTCCGTAGCCTCTGGATAGAACACATGGACCTTCCCGAAGGAGGCGTCGAAGGTCTGCGGACGCGCTGGATTCTTGTGGAGCAGATACCCCAGATCGGTAGCGGGCTTACGAGTCGTAGTGATGGTGAGCAGCAAGGAAAACCCCCGGTCGGACTAGAAAGGCGAGACGTCTAAGAACGCGGAAGAGCTAGGCGCGATGTCGCCGTTGCGTTCTATCTCGCAGGCCGTACCGGGTTTCCGTCGCCATGGCAGCCACTCTACTCCGAGGACCCCCGTCATGGTGAGAGAGACATCTACGACGTCGTATGCACCTACTCTAGGGAACTTCTAACGCGAAGCCCTACCCTGGCGCCGCCCAGGCCTGCCGAGGATCAAGGCGGTGACTACACACGCTGCCCCGCCCACCAACTTGATCCAGTAAACGACAGGGAGGACCACGAGGACTGGGTCGAGAGGTCGCTCGGCGAGAAAGCCGAGAAGAGCTGTGTTCTCCACTAGATCGAGCAACGCAATTCCAGCAATCGCTACAGTCACTAGACGGCGCGAACGAAACAGACGGGCGTCGGGAGCCGTGCTCCACATTCCTATTCCCACGGCGCCTGTATAGGCAACGATGAAGCCGAAGTCTAGGAGTAGCGCCCACCGAGCGCGAGTGTCATTGGTTGCGAAATCGAGCGCCCATTCAGAAGAACGATGTGCACCTAGCGCTGCCGCTGCCTTGTCGGCATCTCCCGCTGTGGCAAGCGCCTTAATCAATTCATTTAAGGGATCGATCAAGGTGAGGACCCCTAGCGGGGCGGCGACAAGAATGATTGATCCCCAATATCTCGCCCATCTTCGGGGGAGACGCCGGATCCGCGCACCGGACGCGGCTAGGAGGAGAATCAGCGCGATGACGACCCCTAACTCACCTATCAAGAGAATTCTTTCCTTTTCGCGACACAGCTGAGACCAGCTTCCCCGCGATGATTAGCTCCCCGTTCTGGGATATGCCCTCCTCAAACGCCCACGCGAGACGCAGGCGACTTTAGTAAGAATGTAGGTGCTTAACGGTTGGGCGGCCAGGGGGGTAGCAGATTGTCATCACAACTGCACACAGACCAAGCGCAGCTTGGGCGACGCGTGCGGGCGGGTATCTACTGCTTGCTCGTTTTCCTTGTTCTTTCTGGATCGAGTTGTGGGAGGAGCCTGGGGGCAGCCGACGATGCCATCCGCTCGGTGGACGACATCTATCGAGCGAGCGACAACGTGGCGGACGATTTCGGTCTTCTTGGGGTGTCCTCGGCCGACGAGCTCCGATCGCAGGCGAACCAGACCGCCGCTCAGCAGTTCAGATCGAGGGTTCAAGGGGCCATCGCAGCATGGGGCGTCCCTGAAGCGAATGCAGACGAGATCGTCGAGAGGGCCTCTTGCGCGATCGCGGACTACTACGTGAACTTTGGTGCCTGGCCGGACCAAGCGGAGGTCGAGGCATGGATCTCGGGGCTCTTTGGGACTCCCGGTCACCAGGCCGCCCAGGCTGCGCTCGCCCTCGTACAAGAGCTCGCGAACGAGAGCCTGTCATTCGCAGATTTCGCCGCGACGGTGTCCGCGGGATGCGCCCTTCAGTAAATCGTCAGACAAACGATGTACGCGACCGGAGGTGAGGACGTCGACACAACAATCGGATCATCCGGCAGTCTCCGTCGAAGCCCAGATCCGGCATGCCGACGGTTCAACTGAGCCGCCCTCGTCGAACAGCTTGGAGAACCTAGACGACCAAGACCTGCTTGAGATCAGAGCGAGCAGCGAAGGAAGCGGCACGTTCGCATGTCTGATCTCGATTGGAAGTGACGACTCGATCAATGTCCTAGGCGAGACATTCATGATCGAAGAGGCGTCCTTTGCTACTGCGTTCCTCACTGGCAGCGAGCTCCCGCACGGCATCAGCTCGCTCGCACTCATCATCGGTCCCGACGAAGAAACCATCAGAGATCTCCTTGAAAGCGAGGGCGTTCTCAGCTCAAGCGTGGTCGAGGAGTTCGGACTCGACCTCGTGCTTTTCCCAGGTAATAGCCGCCACGCGATCACAGGGGACCAGGGTGTCGCATCCTCCGGAGAGGACCACCTCCTTGAAGCGGATGTCTTCGTGACCGATACAGATGAGGTCCTGACCATCACCGCTGACGTAGCAGGTGGCTATGGGGGCCTCGACCGAGCCCCCGTGGAAGCGATGCCTGGTGCCGACGAGCCCGGCATCGTGGATGCCGCGGGACCAAGCGATGAGCCTCCGGTCGAGTCCGCTCAAACCCGCACTGTTCACGCGCGCCTCGATGCTCCAGATCGCGCCCTCGTGGGAGAAGAGTTCGTAGTTACCGGGGGGCTGGCCGAAGCAGCGCAGCTGGGCGTCTTTGCCGGGCCCTTCATGATCCCGACAGGCGAGGTGCGCCTCGAGGTCCAATTGATCGCTTTCGGTTTCGACATTTCCGGGTCGGAAACCTGGCGACGAGATCTGCTGGTGACCTCGGACGACCCGTTTCCAAGCGTCACCTGGCATGTCCGTGCCCAGAGTACCCCGAGCGACGACCCAAGGCGCCCGATCAAGCTCAAGTACGTACTCGATGGACAGGTGCTCGGGTTCGCAGAGCGATTCATAGAGATCGGGCCTCCGAGAGATCTACCGCCCCGCGCGGACGCAGAAACGTCAGATACCCGATCGCTGACGGTACCCGCGGAGGTCGATCAGCTGGATATGACAATCTCCATCCTTCGCGCTGAAGTCGGTGGAGCAGGAAACTTCATTTTCGCCGTTGATACGCGTCATCCCATCGCCAAGCCCGATCCACCACATGCAGTTCAACTTGGCGCCGAAGGCCCCGAGTACCTTCGGCGCCTCACTGAAGACATCGAGGAGCGCGAGGGTGGAGTGCGACTGGAAAGCGCTCTGAAAGGTCTGGGTCGAAGGATCGGAGACCGCATTCCCCCAGACGTATGGACGGTTCTCAGTGCTGTGCACGATCACATCGGGCGTGCACCTGAGGTACTGCTGGTCACCGAAGAGATCTATGTCCCTTGGGAGCTCGCCTACATGGACGATCCCCTCGACACAAATCGACCCCGGTTCTTTGGAGCGCAGGCGATTGTGGGGAGATGGCCCGCTCGGGTGGATAACCCGCCTCCGACCGACCGGCCGCTCCGCGAAACGGAAGTTGACACGATCGCAGTTGTGAACGGCCACTACACCGAAGGATGGGAGGATCTCGTGCACGCCAGGGAGGAGTCGGAGTTCCTTCGCGACAACTACTCGGCCGAGATAATCGATGCGAAGGCGGCCGACATCATCGCTCTCTTGCGCAGAGAACCATCGTCGACCGTTCTCCATTTCGCGATGCATGGAAAGGCCGATGCCGGCGGATATCAAGAGGGCCTGCAGACGACTGACAATCAACCGATCGGTGCCTACGAGGTTGAAGGCAATCCTCTATCCCGGACGCCTTTCGTATTCCTGAACGCTTGTCAGGTGGCGGCCGCGGAGGGGCTCCTTGGCGACTACTCCGGTATAGCCGCCGCCTTCCTCAAGAGTGGGGCCTGTGGGGTTATCGCTCCGCTCTGGAAAATAGACGACGCTATCGCGAAGAACATCGCTTTGGCCCTTTACGAAAAGGCACTGCGCAACAACGAGGCACCGGCAGCGATATTGCGTGATGAACGAGCAGCGTGGGTGAGCGCTCCCACATCGTCAACCTTCCTTGCCTACCAATTCTGGGGTCACCCATCTTTGCGATTGAAGGAGGCGGCTACTCAATGACGACTCAACGTCTGGACCCGGCTGGAGGACGCGTAAGGGTTGGAAACCTCGTCCTCACCACTCCGGGCTATCAGGGTGTGGCCGAGGCACACGACCTCCGCTCAGGGGGCACTCGGGGGGAAGAGATCGTCGGTGACCTCGATGAGATTTTCGCTCGCCATCTTGAAGAGCAAGAGGTTATCCAGCTCAAGCAGGTCGTCGCGCCCCCGACCCCCACCGCCGCTCCCGACGATGACAGCCGTTCCATCGGGCCCCAGCCAAAGCTCGAGGTTCCAGAGCCCGCTCCGGACGAAGAACAGGTCGTCGTGATCCAGGACGAGGACGGAAGCATGTCGTGGCACTTCGCGGAGCCGTCGCAGCGGGGGCGGGCGGCGCGAGGTGCCGGAACAAGGACCTTCCAGATCGAGCTCCACAAACCGGAGTCGGGCACTCAAGAGCTCACTCGGACCCGCGGCCCCCTCGGGTTCATCGGTCGCAAGCTCATCAAGGTCTTCGGGTTCAAGATTGCGGGGGTCGCGGGGGCTAAGTTGTTGCGGCACTGGGAGGGCGACAAGAGACCACATCGTGTAAGGGAATTCACGCGTGACAACATCCAGATCTACGAGGTCGGCGAGCTCACATCCGATCGCTGGAGCCAGCTGACTACAGGCCCAACGCTCCTCTTCATCCACGGCACTAATAGTCAGATCCACAGCGGCTATCACGCGTTGCCCCCCGAGCAGCTTGCCGCGATGCACGAGCGCTATGGGGGCCGGGTCGTCGGATTCGATCATCCGACGCTTTCCTACGGGCCGAACGAGAACGCTGAGTTCTTCCTCGAACGGGTGGGAAGTGCGGGGCAGATGGAGGTGGACATCGTCTGCCACTCGCGCGGCGGGCTCGTCGGCCGGGAACTTGCATATCGATCTGAAGGCAGCGGCACCCTTAACGTGAGAAAGATCATCTTCGTTGCGACCCCCAACGCCGGAACCGCGTTGGCAGACACCAAACACATCAAGACGTTCCTCAACACGTACACGAACCTCTTTAAGCTGATCCCACCGATCGGATTCGTTGATGTCCTCGAGACGATCATCAATCTGGCCAAGGAGGTCGCGCTGAATGTCCACGAAGAATTGCAGGGACTCCAGTCCATGAACCCGACCGGGGACTACCTCAAGGCACTGAACTGCAACGGCGCCACGGGGACCGAGTACGCGGCGATCGCGACCGAGTTCGAGCCCACCGCCGACACGAAAATCCCTACATGGTTGCGAGATGCCTTGTTCGATGAGGTTTTCGAGCAGGACGGGAAGGACGTCGCGAACGATCTGGTCGTTCCCACGCTCGGTTGCTATGACGAGAACGGTGCAGGGGGTTTCCCGATCGACGACCGACTGGAATTCCCGAGGACGGGCGGAGTCCACCACAGCAATTTCTTCTACAACACCGACGTCTTGAAGTTCTTGAACGAGCGACTGTCAGGCTAGATCGATTCGCAGTCGCTTGCAGGCCTGTAGCGGGCGGTAGTTGTCTTCGGACTCCGGGGATAGACCGCAGGTTGTGACCGCCTGCCAGGCCCATTGCGACGGTCGTCATGGCTGGTTCCCTCGGCCCAACCCCTGGAGTCACCTTGCGGAGACACTTGAACGTGGAACAAATGTGGAACACCCGAGGCATCGTCGACATTGAAGGGCCCTCTGACCTGACCTTCTATGTTGTCAAACCGTCGAGATCAAACCCTTGGCCTCGGTGATCAGCTGGCGGAAGACGACGTTCGATAGTTGCCGTTTGAGGCATCGCATCGCCTCCTTATCCGACTTGCCCGCAGCCTTCTGGCGCTCCATGTAGAGCTTCGTGTCGAGGTCGCCTCGCCGCCGGGCCATGGCCATCATGTGCAGCGCGTAGTTGAGCTGACGGTTGCCGCCTCGGTTGAGCCGGTGACGCTTCGTGCGACCAGAGGATGCTTCCAAGGGAGCCGTCCCGGTGAACATCGCGAATGCGGCCTTGGAACGGAGCCGGCGGAGATCTCCCACCTCTCCGAGGATCTTGGCTGCCGCGATGAACCCGATGCCGCACAGCTGCGTCAATCCCGTGCCCGACTCGATCACCTTCGAAGCAAGCTGCTTCTCAACAGCCGCGATCTTGTCGTTGATCCGGCGGATCTCTGCGATGCGGTCTCGGATGAGGCCTGCACGGACGGAACGGTCGTTGCGCAACATCGCCATCGCCGTCTGGAGGCTCCTCTTCGTCGTCAGTTTCGGGATCCGCTGCTCGTAGCCCGGGTGCGAGGCCACGAGGTTCTTGTGGGTCCGATTGATGAGCTGGGTGCGGGCGCGAACTAGCTGGTCACGGTGCTCGCTCAGCAGTTTCAGGTCTTGGAATATCTCGGTCCGCTGGGGCGCCGAGAGACCATCACCGCGAGCTGTGACGCGAGCGATGGCGAGAGCGTCTTGAGGATCAGATTTGCCTCGTGCAGGAGCCTTCTTGCGCTCTCGGTGACTCAGAAACGCCGGCACCTCGTGGACGTCCTCGCCGCTTTCGAGCAGGTGGCGAGTCAGTGCTGCGCCGAAGTTGCCGGAGCCCTCGACGCCGATCAGCCGAGTGTCGCCATGAGACGCGATCCATCGCCTCAGGTTCTGGTGCTCGCTCGAGTTGTTGGCGAACTCTCGAACCCCCAAGGGTCGTCCCAGATCATCGAGCACCGCAACCGCGAGCGAGCTCTTGTGCGAATCGATCCCCACCGTCACGCCCATCCTGGCCTCCTTTCGCCAGCCGACCTACGATGTGACCAGCGGGAGGACACGCAGGCGTTGGGTCTCGAGCACCCTTCTATCAAGTCACTTCCGCTAGCCCGGTCCCGGTCGGAGGGACGAGTCAGGTCACAGGTCATTGGCCTTGTGCCACGACATGCGGAAATTTCGAGTCACCTCCGGCCGGTTACCGGCACTCTCCATGAGGCGGAGAGTTCACGGCCGGATTGTCACGCCTGCGGCAAGGTCGAGCGCTTCCACCAGACGCTCAAGCTGTTCCTGTCCAGACAAGCCCGGGCGGCAACCATCGCCGACCTCCAGGCGCAGGTCGATCGCTTCGCCGCCTACTACAACGAGATCCGCCCGCACCGGGCCAAAGCACATATGACTCCTCGCGCCGCATTTGACTCGAGGGACAAGGCCCGTCCCCACAACCGGTCACAGGCAATCAGCAGGGAGCTGCGTGTTCGTCACGATAAGATCGACGGGCACGGCAAGGTGACGATCCGCTACAAGAGCAAGCTCCATCACATCGGGCTCGGTCGTGCTCTAAAACGGACTCGGGTCATCCTGCTCGTAGAGGGACGCGACATTCGGGTGCTCTCAGAAGATGGCGAGCTCTTGCGTCAGCTGATCCTCAATCCGAACCGCGACTACCAGCCCCAAGACCAGAGCTGAACTGTCCACTATGCTCCGCGACACCTGTCCACCATGGCCCGCGACATCACAGAGCTCCGGGGGCGGGACTCGAACCCGCAACCTACCGGTTAACAGCCGGCCGCTCTGCCGAATTGAGCTACCCCGGAACGACGGATCGCATCCTACCGGCCGCCAGTGGACTGGACGGAAGCCGCTGCATACGATGACACGGCGGACGCCTAGTGAGGAGGGTCACACCAATGAAGGGCAAGCTGGGTTTGATGATCGGCTTCGGCGCAGGCTACGTTCTGGGCGCCAAGGCTGGGACCGAACGCTACGAGCAGCTCCGTCGTCTCTACGACAACCTGCTCGACTCACCCCAGGTGCAGCGTGTGACGGGCCGGGCCAAGGATGCGGCCAGCTCCGGCTACGAGCAGGCCAAGGACAAAGCGAGCGAAGGCGTCTCCAAGGTCAGAGGGACGGTCCAGGAAAAGCGCTCTGGCGACGGTCAACAAACCGGTCTCTCGGTGGCGCCGCCTCCCACGCCTTAGCGTGCCTTACTCGAGGTAGTCGCGCAGCTTCTGACTCCTCGAGGGATGCCGCAGCTTCGACAGCGTCTTTGACTCGATCTGACGGATTCGCTCGCGCGTGACCCCGAATTTCTTACCGACGTCCTCCAGGGTTCGCGGTTGACCGTCGACCAAGCCGAACCGAAGGCGGATGACTTCCTTCTCCCGACCCGCGAGCGTGTGAAGCACCGATTCGAGCTGCTCCTGCAACAACCTGAACGAGGCTCTCTCGAGCGGCACGACCGCCTCTGAGTCTTCGATGAAATCGCCGAGGTGAGAGTCCTCCTCCTCGCCGATTGGCGTCTCGAGCGACACGGGCTCCTGAGAGATCTTCTGGATCTCTCGAACCTTCTCGGGGCTCAGCTCCATCTGCTGGGCGATCTCTTCTGCGGTCGGCTCGCGTCCGAGGTCCTGCAGCAGCTGGCGCTGGATGCGCGCCAGCTTGTTGATGGTCTCCACCATGTGGACCGGAATCCTGATGGTCCGAGCTTGATCCGCAATCGCGCGTGTGATCGCCTGACGGATCCACCAGGTCGCATAGGTCGAGAACTTGTAGCCCTTGGTGTAGTCGAACTTCTCGACGGCCCGTATCAACCCCAGGTTGCCTTCCTGAATGAGATCCAAGAAGGCCATTCCGCGCCCCACGTAGCGCTTTGCGATCGACACGACGAGACGAAGGTTCGCTTCGACAAGATGCCGCTTGGCCCTCTCGCCATCACGAGCCGTGAAGCGGCAGTCGCGCACCTGTTCCTCGGACATCTTCTGGCCGTCATGCTCGAGCGTCTCCTCGGCAAGCAGGCCCGCCTCGATGCGCTTGGCGAGATCGACCTCCTCTTGAGCGGTGAGAAGCGGCACGCGCCCGATCTCCTTCAGGTACATCCTCACCGGATCGTTGGTCGGCGCCTTGAGCGCGGTGTCTACCTCTCGACGTGCTCTCATCCGATCGTCATCCGGATCCGCGGCCTCTACTACCTGAGCTTCGGCCTGCTCCTCGACGATGGACTCGTCCTCGACGATGTCGACGCCGAGCTCCACGAGCTTTTGATAGATCCCGTCGGTCTCGTCCGGCGTTAGCTCGAGGATCGACAGCTTTTCAGCGAGATCCGCAGCCGTTATGCAGCCGTCGCGCTGCGCCCCCGAGACCACTGCGCGGACCTCGAGCTCTGTGGGGGAAATATCCGTGATGCTCGAGTGAGGGCCTACCTCTTGTTCCGAAACCTTCGGTGCGATGGTCTGGTCACTCATGACCTACGCAGCTCCCTGCAACTGCCGCAGCAAATCCCTGCGCTCGGCCTCGAGCGCGACAAGTTGTGTGAAAAGGTCGTCATGTCGTTGTGGGTCGGCAACCGGGTTGACATCCTGTAGCGTGCTGCGACGTCTCTTGATCTCTCGCTCCAAGCTGAACACCTTGATACGAACAAACACTTCCTCTATTCGCTCGGACAACCCCTCGTCTGACGCGGAGTCGAGACCCACCGTCAACTCCGTAAACAACGATAGAGCCTCTGGAGAGAGCTGCTCGGCAACTTCGGGACCGAGGCTCGCACTGCTCGCATCGGCTGCCGCTCGCGCGGCGCGCCAGACCTCGCGGCGTGTTGGAGACGTGAAGTGAGAATCGGAGACGTCTTCCGCCCAGCTCTTGACTTGCTGGGGATGAGCAAGCATCAGCTGGAGCGCCTGCCGCTCGACCTTGACGTGGCCCGGTAGGCGACGCACTTCGTGTCCATCTGCACTCCCCCCCGTCGCCTCGGAAGCAAGACGCTCTTCGCTGAGCGCTCTCTGAACCGTTTCCGGGTCAACTCCTATCCGTTGGGCGGTCATGAAAGCGTACTCGTGTCGTGCGATCGGGTCCGGGTGCCACCCTAGCACCTGGGCAGCTTGCCTCACGGCCCGGGCGCGGGCCTCGGGAGTATCCAATGCAATCTTGCCGAGCAATTGCTCGAGCTTGAACTCGAGCATGGGCTGCGCTGCATCAATCGTCTTCCTGATTGCATCGGGACCGTCCTCCCTAACCACGTCCGCCGGATCCCGGCCCGGAGGAAGGACGGCTACGAGGACCTCGACCCCCACACGGCTGTGGATCTCGAAGGTTCGCTCGGTTGCGCCCCGCCCGGCGGCATCCGAGTCGAGCATCACAACCGCCCGCTGGGAGAACTTCTTGAGTTGCTCGAAGTGACCTTCTCCGAGTGCCACACCGTTGGTGGCGACGGCCTCGTCGATGCCCGCCTCGTGGAGGGCGATGACGTCCGTGTAGCCCTCCACGACCACGGCGACACCCCTGGCGATCGCAGACTTCGCGCGATTGAGGCCGTACATCACCCGCGACTTGGAAAAGACCGGCGTCTCCGAAGTGTTCAAGTACTTCGGTTGCGCATCCCCGAGGGCCCGTGCGCCGAACCCCACCACCCGCCCTTGCAGGTCCCACGTCGGAAAGATGATGCGCTCCCGAAAGGTGTCATAGAGACTGCCGTCCCGCTGGGACTTGCGGGCAAGATCCGCCTGCTGCAACTCCTGCTCCGAAAAGCTCTTCGACAACAACTGACGGCACAGCGCGTTTCGTCCCGGGGCGTAGCCAAGCTGCCACCGCTCGGCTACCTCACGGGTAAACCCACGGGCCTTGAGGTATCGGCGGGCCTCCGTAGCTTCGGGAGCAGACGTCAGCGCCCGGTGCCAGAAATCGGACGCTGCCTTGTTGGCCTCAAGCAACCGCGACCTGGCCCCCCGCGCGGCCCCCTCCCCCGGTCGCATCTCCTCGTATCGAAGTTGATAACCCACTTTTGCAGCGAGCCATTCCACCGACTCTGGAAACGGCACGTTCTCGACCTTCTGGATGAACTGGTAGACGTCCCCCCCGAGACCGCATCCAAAGCAGTGCCACAATCCTTTGGCCGCGTCGACCGTGAACGATGGAGTCTTCTCCGAGTGAAAGGGGCACAGACCCTTGAAGGTGTGCGCGCCGGCTTTCTTGAGGCGCGAGTAGCCGGAGATCACGTCGACTATGTCGGCGCGCTCGCGCAGCATGTCCTTGTCCTGCTCGTTGATCTTCGCCATGTCGATCCCTCAGAACCGTGGAGCAACTGGGCGGGGAAGTCTCGTCATCCTAAGGCGAGATGCGGTGCGGTGGTCTCGCTGATCGCCTCGAAGGTCCTGAGGGCGAATCGATCGGTCATACCGGCCACGTAGTCGACGGCCGCAACCCTCGGATTCGCGACGGGTTGCCCCTCATCCGGGGGGTGGCGACTGGAGTAATGCTCGAGCAGGGTCCGCAGCAACCCTCGTACCGCCTCCCTCGTTGCCGGCGAGATCCGGCCCAGGTAGACCTCTTTGAATAAGAACTCCCTTGTCAGCGCCATTGCTTCGAAGATGGCGCCGCTCATGCTGATCTCGGGACCGGCCCCCGAGGAGTCGGCGAGGTCGGTCACCATGGTGCGGATCCGCTCGGAGTGGCTTGCCCCCAGGACCTCGAGGGTCTGGGGTGGGAGATCTCGCTCGGTCAGTATGCCGGCCCGCATGGCGTCGTCGATGTCGTGATTGAGGTAGGCGATGCGGTCGGCGTAGCGAGCGATCTGTCCCTCGAGAGTCGCAGGCAACGGCATCGACCAGGTGTGGTTGGCGATCCCGTCCCTGACCTCCCATGTGAGATTGAGTTGCTCCAAGACCTCCACGACCCGAACGGACTGGAGGTTGTGGCGAAACCCCGGATGCCACTCCGCCACTACCTCCTCACCGAGGTGACCGAAAGGCGTGTGCCCCAGGTCGTGGCCGAGGCAGATGGCCTCGACGAGATCCTCGTTGAGCCTGAGGGCCCGGGCTATGGTGCGCGCCACTTGGGCAACCTCGAGGGTGTGGGTCAGCCGAACCCTGTAGTGGTCACCCTCGGGGGCCAGGAAGACCTGGGTCTTGTGGGCTAGACGCCGAAACGCCTTGCAATGAACGATCCGGTCCCTGTCCCTTTGAAAGCAGGTTCTTAGGTCGTCTTCTTCCTCGAGATGTTCGCGGCCTTTGGACGCGGCGGCCCGCTGGGCGCGGTCGGACAGAGTCGCGCGCTCGGTCTCCTCGATGTGTGCCCGGTAACCGACCATCCGCGACTAAGGGCTATTTGGAGCTGGATTGAGCCTCGCCGAGCACCGCCTGCGCCGCGGCCAGTCGGGCCGTCGGCACCCTGAAGGGCGAGCACGAGACGTAGTCGAGCCCAATCTTGTCGCAGAACACGACCGAGTCGGGGTCGCCACCGTGCTCCCCGCAGATCCCCAGGTGCATCTCGGGATTTCCCCTCCTGCCCTCTGCGACGCTCATCTCCATCAATCGACCCGTGCCGCTTTCGTCGATCGATACGAATGGGTTGCCCGGTAGCAGTCTGCGTTGTTCGTACATCCCGAGGAACTTGCCGATGTCGTCGCGCGAGAACCCGAAGGCCGTTTGGGTGAGGTCGTTCGTTCCAAAAGAGAAGAAGTCGGCGTGCTCAGCGATCGCTTCTGAGGTGACCGCGGCCCGCGGAAGCTCGATCATCGTTCCGAACTCCACGTGTAGCTCGACTCCCGCTTCCTCCATCACTTCGCGAGCCACCGGCTCGAGCTCGTCCCGCATCTGCTTAAGCTCCTCGGCGGTCGCCACGAGCGGGATCATGATCTCGGGCTGGGGATCCGCTCCCTCCTTGCGCAGTTCGCAGGCCGCCTCGACGATGGCGCGGACCTGCATGGCGTAGAGACCGGGCTTCAGGATGCCGAGCCGGACGCCACGCAATCCCAGCATGGGGTTGGCCTCGTGCAGCTCTTCAACCTTGCGGAGCATCTCTTGGGCGTCGGCAAGAGGCAGCTTCTCGTGCCCCACCTCGACCTCGTCCTGACCCCGCTCTTGTGCCAGAGCCACCTCGACCGCGAGATCGACGCGGTCGGGCAGGAACTCGTGCAAAGGTGGATCGAGCAGGCGGACCGTGACGGGCAGCCCGTCCATCGCCTTGAAAATGCCCACGAAGTCGTTGCGCTGCAGTGGGGCCAGGGCGTCGTAGGCCTCGGCCTCCTCTTCTTCCGTGCCGGCGAAGATCATCTTGCGCACTGCCGCGACGCGCTCCTCGCCCAGGAACATGTGCTCGGTGCGACAGAGCCCGATGCCCTCAGCTCCCCTGGCTCTTGCGTTGGTCGACTGCTCGGGGGTGTCGGCATTGGCGCGCACCCTGAGCCGGCGGTGCTCGTCCGCGACCTGCATGAAGCGCTCGTAGGCCCGATAGAGCTTTGAATACCGCGACTCTTCGTCTCCCAGGATCGCGGCCTCGAGCACCGACGGCTCGGTCTGAAGCTCCTCCGCATAGACGGTGCCGTCCGTGCCGTCGATGGTTATCCAGTCGCCCTCGGCCACCGTCTGTCCCGACGCCGTGAGCGTGCGCGCCCCCCGGTCGATGCGAATGGAATCCGCCCCGCAGACCGCAGGGATGCCCTCGCCCCGAGCCACCACCGCGGCGTGCGAATTGGTGCCACCTGCTGAAGTGAGAATGCCCTGCGACGCGACCATGCCGTGGTAGTCGTCCGGGTTGGTCTCCCGTCGCACGAGGATCACCTTCTCGCCCTCCCCCGCTCTTCGCGCCGCGTCATCGGCAGAGAACACCGCCCTGCCGACCGCGGCCCCCGGTGACGCGTTCAAGCCGGTTGCGACCGGGGTCTTGGAAGCCTTCAGGTCGGCTCGAATGATGGGTTTGAAGAGCTCGTCAAGCTTTCCCGCCGTCAGCCGGTCCCGAGTCGCACCGATCTCGTCGATGAGCCCTTCCTCGACCATGTCGAAGGCGATGACCCATTCGGCCACTGAAGTTCTCTTGCCGACTCGGGTCTGGAGGAGCCACAGCTTGCCGTCCTCGACGGTGAACTCGATGTCGCTCATGTCCTTGAAGTGACGCTCGAGGGTCGTCATGTGTTCTTGCAGCTCGCGCCAGGCCTGCGGCTGGACACCGCCCATCTCCTCGAGGGCAAGGGTGTTGCGAATGCCGGCCACGACGTCTTCCCCTTGCGCGTTGGCGAGGTAGTCACCGTAGGGCTTGTTCTCGCCGGTAGCAGGATCGCGTGTGAAAGCAACGCCGGTGCCCGAGTTGACACCCTTGTTCCCGAAAACCATTGACTGGACGTTCACGGCGGTGCCAAGGGCGTCCGAGATCTTGTTGCGCCTGCGATAGTCGCGCGCCCTCTGGTTGTCCCACGACCCGAACACCGCCTCTATCGCGAGGTGCAATTGCTCGGTCGGGTCCTGGGGGAAGTCGCGCTGAGTTTCCTTGCGGACGGTGTCCTTGAAGGTCTCAACGAGCGTCTGAAGGTCCTCCACGTTCAGGTCGACGTCGTCCGCCACACCCTTGGCTCTCTTGGCGTGCTCGAGCGCCTCCTCGAAGAGGTCCCCCTCGACTCCCATCACCGTCTTTCCGAACATCTGCACCAAGCGACGGTAGGAGTCCCACGCGAAACGCTCAGAGGACGTCTGCGCGATCAACCCCTCGACGCTTTCGTCGTTCAAGCCGACGTTCAGAACCGTGTCCATCATTCCTGGCATGGAGAAGGGCGCCCCCGAACGAACCGAGACGAGAAGAGGGTCCCTGGGATCGCCGATTGCCCGGCCCATCTGCTCCTCGAGCTTTTTTCGATGCTCCGCTACCTCGTCGAGCAGGCCCTCGGGGAACCGGCCGCCGGCGGCGCGGTAGGCGTTGCATGCTTCAGTAGTAATCGTGAACCCCGGAGGCACGGGAAGGCCGAGGTTGGTCATCTCGGCGAGGTTGGCCCCCTTGCCGCCGAGCAGGTTCTTCTGCGACCTATCGCCCTCGTTGAAGTCATAGACCCACTTGGTCATTGCTCGAACCTCTTTCTCAGGTACTCGGTCAGCGAATCCATGGGAATGCGCTCTTGGTCCATTGAGTCACGGTCGCGCACCGTCACCTGATCGTCTGTAAGGGAGTCGAAATCGACGGTCACGCAGAACGGCGTGCCCACTTCATCCTGGCGCCTGTAACGCCGGCCGATCGATCCGGTTATGTCGAAGTCGGTGACGAAGCTCTGGCGGACCTCCGCCGCCAGCTTCTCTGCCACGGGGCCCAGGTCCGGGTTCTTGGAGAGAGGAAGGACCGCAACCTTGTAGGGGGCCAGCCTCTTGTCGATGCGCAGGACCGTGCGCTTCTCCATCTTGCCGCTGGCTGCCGGGGCCTCCTCCTCACTGTACGCGTCGATCAGAAAGGCCATGGTGGGCCGCTCGACCCCGACCGCGGGCTCTATGACGAAGGGCACATAGCGCTCTTCCGATTCGGAGTCGAAGTAGGAGAGGTCCTGGCCCGAGTGCTCCGCGTGCGCCTTCAGGTCGAAGTCGGTGCGGTTCGCGATTCCCTCCAGCTCGGACCAGCCCATGTCGGGGAAGTCATATTCGATGTCGTAGGTGCGCTTTGCGTAGTGGGACAGCTCGTCCCTGCCGTGCTCGCGCACCCGCAACCTGTCCTCGCGCAAGCCGAGATCGAGATACCACTTCATGCGCTCGTTCAACCAGTAGTCGTGCCATTCTTCGTCGGTCCCCGGCTTGACGAAGAACTCCATCTCCATTTGCTCGAACTCGCGTGTCCTGAAGACGAAGTTGCCGGGGGTTATCTCGTTGCGAAAGGACTTGCCCTGTTGAGCAATACCGAAGGGGATCTTCTTGCGAGCCGTCTGCTGCACGATGACGAAATCGACAAACATGCCCTGGGCGGTCTCTGGTCGCAGGTAGACGGTCGAGGCGGAGTCCTCGACGGGCCCCATGTTGGTCTTGAACATGAGGTTGAACTGGCGGGGTTCCGTCCATGCAGGGGCGTGCCCGCACTCCGGACAGTTCTTGCCGAGGTCGATGTGGTCGGCCCTGAAGCGCTTGTGGCAGTTCGTGCACTCGGCCAGCGGATCGGTGAAGGTGGCGACGTGGCCGGACGCCTCCCACACTTTGGACGACATCAGGATGGAGCTTTCGAGTCCGACGACGTCGTCTCTAAGGTGCACCATGCTCCGCCACCAGGCATTCTTGACGTTTCTCTTGAGCTCGATCCCGAGCGGCCCCCAGTCCCACGCCGATCTAAGCCCCCCGTAGATCTCGCTGGATGGGAACACGATGCCTCTGCGCTTGCAGAGGTTGACGATGGTGTCGATCGATACAGAGCCCACGATCAAGGATGATAGTCGGCATGGGTGATGGACCTTCATGACGGCGCGCCGGAGCAGCTTCTCTAGAGGCTTCCCCCGGGGCCCGGGAGGGCGGCACAGATAGACACCGCTCTCGGCCTGCTGGCTGTTTTCGTCCTGACGCTCGGGACCGCCTTCTTCGTCGCGGGTGAGTTCGCCCTCGTCGCTGCCGACCGGCCGAAGATCGAACGCATGGCTGCAGCCGACGATCGCAGGGCAAAGAGCGCCCTGAGAGCCCTGAAGACGCTCTCTTTCCAGCTTTCTGGGGCGCAGCTCGGGATCACGATCACGTCCCTCACGGTGGGCTTCATCGCGGAACCCACGATGGCAGAGGCCCTGGATCCATTGATCTCGCTCACGGGATTGCCGGCCAACACGACTCATGCCGTTTCCATTGCACTCGCCTTGTTCCTGGCCACCGCCATCCAAATGGTCCTCGGAGAGCTCATGCCCAAGAACCTGGCGCTGAGCAAGCCCGTTGCACTTGCGCTGTGGATCTCCGCGCCCATGCGCCTGGTCAACAGTGCCTTGAAACCGGTGATCGTGTTCCTCAACAGCACGGCGAACGCGACGGTCCGGCTCATGGGCATCGAGCCGCGCGACGAGCTCACTTCGGTTCACTCACTCGAGGAGCTCGAGGTGCTCATCCGCTCTTCCCGGGCCGAGGGGACACTCGAGGAGGAACAGTTCTCGCTACTGGCGCGCTCCATCAGCTTCGGCGGCAAGATTGCTGCAGATGCCCTGGTCCCGCGGGTGGCAACAATAGCGATTCAGAGCGATCAAAGCCTGAGCGACATGGCCGCCCTGGTGCTGGAAACCGGGTACTCCCGCTTCCCGGTATACGGCAGGGACATCGACGACATCGTCGGAACCGTTTACGTCAAGGACACCTACCGGGTCCCACTGCCCAAGAGAGGTGAAGCGCGGGTCCGCGACATCATGCAGGAAGCCATGATCGTCCCCGAGTCGAGAACCCTGGAGTCACTCTTGTTGGAGATGCGAAGAGAGCGCAAGCAGTTGGCAATAGTCGTGGACGAGTACGGGGGGACTGCGGGAATCATCACGCTCGAGGACCTGCTCGAGGAGATCGTGGGGGACATCGAGGACGAGTACGACCGCGCGACCGCCCCTCGCATGACCGCCTCCCCCAAAGGGGTCCACGTCGTCTCGGGGATGCTCCATCCCGATGAGGTGGAGCAAGGAACCGGCTTCTACATGCCTGAGGGTGACTACGAGACACTGGCCGGCTTCTTGTTGACCCTGTTCAACCGCATTCCCGAGCAAGGCGATCACATCTCGTACGACGGCTGGGAGCTAAAGGTCGTCGAGATGGACGGAAAGCGCATTTCCAAGGTGCTCCTGGTCGCGCCGCCCAGTGACGATGGAGCGTCCCTCGAGGGGCGGCGGACGTGACCGCTTTGCTGCTCGTCGTCACTGCTTTGCTGTTGGTTGCGAACGGTTTCTTCGTCGCCGCCGAGTTTGCGCTGACCGCTGTCAGACGGAGCAAGATGGAGCACCTCGCCCAAGCCGGCAACGCACGCGCCAAGGTAGCGTTGAGCTCGGTCAGAGAGCTCTCGTTGATGCTCGCAGGGGCACAGCTTGGGATCACCATGGCGTCATTGGGGCTCGGCTATGTCTCCGAACCCGCCATCGCGCACCTCATCGAGGGTGGTTTGCACTCAGTGGTCGAGCTCTCCCCTGGCGCCCTGCATTCCATTTCGTTCGTGGCGGCGCTGATCTTGGTCGTCTTCCTGCACATGGTTGTCGGCGAGATGGCTCCCAAGAACATTGCCATCGCCGATCCCGAGAAGAGTGCTCTGTGGATTTCGGTTCCCTTTAGGGTGTTCGTGAATTTCTTTCGACCCTTCATCCACATTCTCAACTTTCTTGCCAATGCAGCACTGCGCCTGTTCGGAGTCGAGCCCCGCGACGAGCTGACCTCCGGAGTGACCGTCGAAGACATCGGCACGCTGATCTCCCAATCCGCGAAGGAAGGCGTCCTAGATCGCTTTGACTATCGCCTTCTCTCAGGAGTGATCTTGTTCAACGATCTGGACGCCGGCGCCGTCATGGTCCCTCGCACGGAGCTAACCGCCGTTCCGCTATCGGCCACCGCCTTGGACATCGAAAGTTGCGCAATGGAGAGCGGCCACTCGCGCTTTCCGGTATATGCGGACAACCTCGATCAGGTCATTGGTTTCTTTCACGCAAAGGACCTGCTCAGAATCCACCGTGACGACTACGACCGCCCGCTACCTCGCAGTCTCATCCGTCAGATGCTGGTAGTGCCGGAAACCCGCAAGCTCCAACCACTGCTCCTTGACATGCGACGACAGCGCAGCCATTTCGCTCTGGTGATCGATGAGCATGGAGGCACTGCGGGTGCCGTTGCCATCGAAGACGTGATCGAAGAGCTGGTCGGCGACATTCGAGATGAGTACGACGAGAGCGAAGCCGGAATCGAAAGACTGAGCGACGACCAGTTTCTCGTTCCCGGGACGCTTCGAATCGGCGAGGCGGCAGACCGCCTGGGCGTGCATCTGCCCCCCGGCGACTACGAGACCGTCGCCGGCTTCCTGATGGAGAGGCTGCAGCGCATTCCAAAGAGACGCGACGTCGTCGAGCACGACGGCTGGAGGCTGCGCGTCCGCACCATGCACCGACGGCGAGTCGTGCAAGTGCTGATCGAGAGGGCAGAGATCCCTCAGGAAGTCGGCGCGACGTGAGCGGCTCGCTCGATCTCGGTTTGCTGGCGGCTACCGGCGATGCAGTCGCCCGAGTGACCGGGGCGGATGGCGACGCCGACGTGAAGCTCACTCTGCCGGGAAGCGGCGCACAGTGCGTGGCCGTAGACCCGCATGAGTCCCTGCGTGCCTACGCCGGTACCTTCGACGAGGGCATTTACCGGACTCTCGACGGAGGACATTCATGGGATCCCGTGGGAGGACCACTACCAGAGAAGCGGGTTCTCTCCGTCGCCATCTCAGCCTCTGACCTCATAGAGGGCCGCTCGGTCGTGTATGCGGGGACCGAGCCGAGCAACCTGTACCGCTCGGAAGATGATGGCCGGACGTGGGAGGCGCTTTCTACCTTGCTAGACGTGCCCAGCGCGCCGACATGGTCCTTTCCCCCGCGACCGTGGACGAGCCATGTCCGCTGGATCGCGCCCCACCACCTCGACCCCGATCTCCTGTTCGCCGGCATCGAGCTCGGCGGGGTCATGCGTTCACGCGACCGCGGACAGACCTGGGAGGACCGCAAGCCGGGCTCGCAACCGGACTCACACGTCGTGCTCACTCATCCGGCGGCAGGGGGGCGGGTCTATGAGGCAGCCGGCGGCGGCGTGGCGCTCTCGGATGATGCCGGTGCCTCCTGGCATCCCGTCGACGACGGGATGGACCGCCACTACGCGTGGGGCCTGGCAGTCGATCCGGTCGATCCCGACCTCTGGTACGTCTCGGCGACGTGGGGGCCGGGGCAGGCTCATTCGAGGAGCGGTGAGGCGGGAGCCGCGCTCTATCGAAAGCGCGGGGATGCTCCGTGGGAGCCGCTCGACGGGATGGACGACAAGCCGCTTCTGTCCATGCCCTACGCCCTTTTGACCCTGCGGGATCGCTCCGGGGCACTCGTCGTGGGCTTCGACGACGGCGAGCTGCTGGTGACTCAGGACGCCGGAGAGTCGTGGAGCAAGCTGCCCGTGCGGCTTCCGGGAATCATGGCCCTCAGCGAGGTTTCGGGCCTTCACTGAGCTCCACAGCTGCCGAGCCATCGAGCTAGGGGTCGATTGGTTAGCCTCCAACGCGTGGACATCGACTGGTGGCATCCCGCCCGTCCTCACCTGAGGCGAGCCGCGCTCTACGCGCTGCTTGCCTTCGCGGGCCTCATCGTCGCAGCGCAGGCCACGAAGCAACCCTTGCTCGACACTCCGTTCAAGGGCAACGAGGTGAAGTACCTCATCGGGGCCGCCGGTGCAGCGGTCCTCCTCGTCGCCGGCGTTTTGGCCGCGCGAGCGGCTGCCCGGGCGATGCGGGCCGCGGCGGGCGAAGGAGTCGGGGATGCCCGAGGCTCGGCTCTCGCGCTTCTCGTGACCATCCTCGGCTATGCAATCGTGGTGCTCTCGGTGCTGGGAGTCATCGGGCTCAATCTGTCGGGTCTCCTCCTTGGAGGCGCGCTCACCGGCGTGATCATCGGCATCGCGGCGCAGCAGACGCTCGGAAATTTCTTCGCCGGCATCGTGCTCATCGTAGTCCGGCCGTTCGCCGTGGGCGAGCAAGTCGTGCTGCGCTCGGCCCCCCTGGGAGGTCTGTACGAGGGGGAGGTCACCGACATGGGGTTGTTCTACGTCGATGTGCTGACCGAGCGCGGACCCGCCAAGCTCCCGAATGCAGGCGTGCTCGCTGCGGCAATCGGCCCCGGGGTCAAGGACCCAGATGAAGAGGAGGCCGGTGAGGAGGAGGACCAGGCCCCCCCGTCTGAGGGCGGCGCGCCGGGGGCGTGACCCCACGCCCTTCTAGCCGAGCCCCCCGTAGCGTCGCTGGCGGCCGGAGTAGTCCCTTAGTGCCTCGAACAACGAGTGGCGATCGAAGTCCGGCCACAGCATGTCGGTGAAGTACAGCTCCGCATAGGCGCTTTGCCACAACAGGAAGTTGGAGAGCCGCCTCTCGCCCGAGGTGCGGATAATCAGGTCCACATCGGGCACGTCGGGGGCATAGAGGTTGTCTTGGATGCTGCCCTGCTTGGCAGCGTCTTCTATCTCGGCTCGGCCCCCGTAGTTAAAGCACACCATCAGATCGAGCCTGGTGTGGTGAGCGGTGAAGGCCTCCGCCTGGTCGAACTCGTCGAGCACCTCACGGGGTACGGGTTCCCTCCGTCCGATGCGACGGATGCGCACCCCACGCTCGTTCATGTCGTCTCTTCGCTTGCGCAACAGGGCGCGGTTGAAGTTGAGCAAGAACTCGACCTCGTCCGACGGGCGAGTCCAGTTCTCGGTCGAGAAGGCGTATACGGATAGGTAGCGGAGCCCTGCCTCGAGGGCACCCTCGACGACGTCGAACAGCGCCCGCTCTCCGGCTTCGTGGCCCTTGCTTCGAGGCAGACCTCGTTGCTCGGCCCAGCGGCCGTTGCCGTCCATGATGATGGCGACGTGCCCGACGGCGGGATCACCCCCACTGGAGCTCATCTGGCGAGATTACGTTGCGAGCAGTTGAAGGCTTCTGAGCGGTCGCTCCAGGTGATATTCCGCATAGCGCCTAAGCGCTTGCGTGACCTCGACGGTGGCTGTTGGGTCCGCCGAAGCACCGAAGTCCGCGACGAGCAGCTTGGCCAGGAGGGCGATGCGGTCCCCGGGGAGCCTGAAGGCCTCGTCGTCCTCGCCCCAGCAATTCCTGCACACAGCACCCCCCATGGCCGGGCTGAAGCCACCGAGACCACCCGACCGTCCACACCCCGCACATACCGACAAGCTGGGGTGGTAACCGGACACAGACAACAGCTTCACCAGAAAGGCAGGAACCACCGTGTCGCCCCGGCCATCTGCCAGCGTCTGCAAGCCCCCCAGCAAGAGCGCATAGGTCGAAAAGGCTCTCTCTCGCTCCTCGGTGATCTTCTCAACCAGCTCCGCAAGTGCGCAGGCGCAGGTGTAGCTCGGGTAGTCGTCGCGCACGCCCTTGAAGTGGTCGCGGATGTCGGCCGAGGTAATCGTGTCGAGGTTGCGCCCCCGGTAGATGAGAAGATCCACGAGCGTGAACGGCTCGAGGCGACCACCGAAGCGGCTCTTGGTCTTGCGCACTCCCTTGGCGACCGCCCGCACCTTGCCGTGGCTGCGCGTGAATATCGTGACGATGCGATCGGCCTCGCCAAGCTTGATGGTCTTGAGGACGATCCCCTCGTCCCTGTAGAGCCCCGGCATGGACCCAGCGTAGTGGGCCGATCTGCCTATCGGCGGAAATAGCCTCTCGGCCGGCGCCCGTTAGGCGAGGCCGATGCGGAGGTCCCTCACCCTTCTCTGTTGCCGACGGAAACTGGCATCACCTGGTCGTCACATACGATGGCAACACAGCGAAGCTCTATGTGGATGGGTCTAAGGAGGCTGAGTTGTCGCGGTCTGGAAGACTCGACTACCTGGTGGGCACGGGGCTAGTGATTGGGCTTGCTATTGACTGCGGAGGCTGTGAGTCGCGGGGCTCAGTTGACGAGGTCGCGATCTATGCGAGGCCGCTGTCAGCGGATGAAGTCCTTGGCCATTGGGCAGGGAGATAGAGATGCAACAGATCGGCGATCAAGGCCCGGGGAAAGACGGGGACTGGATCCCTGCGGTGACCTGGGCTGGGCCTAGCCTTCTTGCTTTCACTCTCTTGCTCTGGGCAGTCCTTTTTTTGGCGGTCCTGACTGATCCGTGTGACTTTGACTGCGGTGATCTCGGCCGAGGACGAACAGCCATCCTTTGGTGGGCGATGAGCATTCCCGCCATCCCCCTGTCGGCATGGCTGACGGCTCGATTTGCCGCACCCTTGCGCCGACTGACCTTCGCGGGCTGGGCAGTTGAGACCGTGACCGGCGTTCTGGGCGTGATGTTTATTGCACTCGCCGCGTACATGGTTGCCAGCGGCTCGCGGTTATTCGTACCGTTCGCGCTGTGGCCGGGGGTCACAGGCGCGGTCTCGATGTACCTCGCCTTCAGAATTCACCGAACCAGACCCCACCGTTTGATCGCCAAGTAACCGACCTTCTTGCTTCGGCACCACGGCTTCAGGCGAGGCCGATGCGGAGGTCCCTGACTTTCCTCTCGCCCTCGATCTCCCGCCAGTCAAAGGTGACGCGTTGACCGGGCCTGAGAAACCGGAACATGCTCGAGTCGAGCGCCTCCTCGTCTATGGGGTACTCGGTGACGCCGTCGTCTGCTACCAGCGCGCCGGTGCGTGTGAGGGAGTCGTAGCTCTTGACCGTGGCTTGGGGCATGGTCCCAGGATACGGCGATGAGGGTCAGGTGGTGAAGCCGAGGCGCTCCAGCGCCTGGGGCCTTCGCTGCCACTCCTTTTCGACTTTCACCTTCAACTCGAGAAACACTTTGCGCCCGAACAAGAGCTCGATCTCCTCGCGGGCCTCGGTTCCGGCAGCCTTGAGCGTCTCGCCCTTCTTGCCGATCACCATCCCCTTCTGGGAGTCTCGCTCGACGTAGATGCGGATGGAGATCTCGAGGAGGCCGTCCTCACGCTCCTCGTAGTCCTCGGTCACCACGGCAATGGAGTGAGGCAGCTCTTCCCAGGTCCTTCGGAGTAGCTTCTCGCGCACCAGCTCGGCCACGAAGGCGGGAGGGGGCTGGTCGGTGTTGGTACCTGGGGGGTAGTACATCGGGCCCTCGGGGAGCCGGTCGAGGGCCAGCCCTCGCAGGAGCTCGATGCCCTCGCCGGTCCGAGCCGACACCGGAACGAACTCCTGAAAATCCCCAAACTCAGCCGCTGCGCTAAGAGCCGCGGCGATCTCGGGAGGCTTCATCAGATCCACCTTGTTGACCACGCACAAGGTGGGCCGGTCTACCTTCTTCAGGTCGGCCGCGACCCTGGCGTCGCCACGCCCCACCCCGGCAGCTCCGTCGACCACGAACAACACCGCCTCGACGTCTGACCACGCCTGGCGAACAACGTCGTTTAGGCGTTCACCCAGAAGGGTGCGAGGCTTGTGGTACCCGGGCGTGTCGATCAGCACGAGCTGCGCCTGAGGGATATTGACTATGCCTCGGACTGCGCTTCTGGTCGTTTGCGGCTTGTCTGAGGTGATCGCGACCTTGCCTCCAACCAGCTTGTTGAGGAGGGTCGACTTCCCGGTGTTGGGGCGTCCCACCACCGCCCCGAAGCCGGACCGAAAGGCCTGCGGCTCGTCCTCTTGCGCGTTAGAGGTGTGGATCACTGGGTCTGATCGACGGTCTCTGTCTCGCTCTCCGCCACTTTGCTGATGACCACCTTCTGCACCCTTCGCCCACTCACGCGCTCGGTGAGAAACTCAAGAGAGTCATAGCGGACCGTTTCGCCTGCAGTAGGGACTCTGCCCGTGAGCCCAAAGACGAGACCCCCCACGGTGTCCCATTCCTCGTGAGGCAGATCGGCCCCAAGCAGCTCGTTGACCTCGTCGATGGGCATCTTCGCGTCGACGCGAATGGTGTCTTCGTCGATGGGCTCGACCAGGGGCTCTTCTCGGTCGTACTCGTCGACGATCTCACCGACGATCTCCTCGACAAGGTCCTCGATGGTCACCAGGCCCGCGGTGCCCCCGTACTCGTCGACGACGATGGCCATGTGGATCCGCTGCTGCTGCATCTCGCGAAGGAGCTCGGCCACCTTTTTCTGCTCCGGCACGAACAAGGGGGCTCGGCCAAGCGAAGATGCCTTGGCGACTCCCTTTTGCGCCTGGCTGTGCTTAAGCAGATCCTTGGCGTACAGGACCCCAATGATGTTGTCGGTGTCGCCTTCGAAGATAGGGATGCGGGAGTAACCCGCCTCCGTAATGGTCCCGAGGGCCTCGTCCAGGAACGCGTCGGCCTTGATCACAACCATGTCGGGCCGTGGAACCATCACCTCGCGGACCACAGTGTCGCCAAACTCGAAGACGGAGTGGATGAGCTCTCGCTCCTCCTCTTCGATCTCCTCCTCTTCTTCCGCGACGTTAACGAGATGGCGGATCTCGTCCTCGGTGACAAACGGGCCCTGTGGCATAGCGCGGCCCGGGAGCACGAACATCACGGCATTGCCGAGCAGGATCAGGAGCTTGCCCACGGGGCTCAACAAGGTCCCCACAAAGTGCACGGGTCTAGCCATGAAGAGTGCGGTCCGCTCGGTGTGCTGGATCGTGTAGGTCTTGGGTGCGATCTCCGCAAACACGAAGATAACAATCGTCATAACGACTGCGGCGACTAGCTGGCCGAGCCGGTCGAACTGCCGGATGGCAAGACCCACGGCCAGAGCAGTGGCGGTCACATGAGCAAGAAGCATCAGAAGCAGGACGACGTTCATGTAGGGGGCCGGGTTCTCAACGATCTGAAGCAACCGTTGGGCGCCCTTTCTGGTTTCCACCTGGCTGAGGACGTGAGCTCGCGCCCGTCCGATGCGCGTGATGGCAGTCTCGGCCATGACGGCAACCGCGGCGACGAGCACCAGCCCGGCGATAAGCAGCACGGTCGCGAGGTCGCTCATGTGGTGACTGACCGGGTGAAGGAGTCGAGTAGCTCCCTTGTACGACGCTCCATCTTCATCTTGTCCGCCTCCCCCTGATGGTCGTAACCCAACAGGTGCAGGACCCCATGGACCAACAGCAGATCTAACTCGTCCCCGAGGGAGTGGCTGTACCTCTCAGCGTGACGCTGCGCTACCTCCGGGCACATCACCACGTCGCCCAGAAGCACCAGGTCCTCTTCCTCCTGGCTCATTGGAAAGGCGAGGACATCAGTCGTGTAGTTGTTGTTGGCAAATCGGTTGTTCAGGCGCCGCATGTGATCGGGGTCGACTATGAGGATCGATAACTCGGCCTCTTCGTCGACGTTCTCAGCTTCAAGGGCGTGATGGGCAAGATCCGCCAGGCGTGCTTCGTCCACGTGAATACTTTGCTCGTTTGCCACGAAGACGTCCACGCCGGCAGGCTACTTGCCGGCGGCTTCGGCGTAGACCCTGTACGCCTCCACTATGTCCTGGACGATCTTGTGCCTGACTACGTCACGTCCGTCGAGGTGGGTAACTCCGACGCCTGCGATCCCTTCCAGGATCTCCTGAACGACTACCAGCCCCGAACGAGATCCGGCTGGTAGATCGACCTGCGTTACGTCACCGGTCACGACAGCCTTAGAACCAAACCCAAGGCGCGTCAGAAACATCTTCATCTGCTCCGGAGTGGTGTTTTGCGCCTCGTCCAGGATGATGAAGGAGTCGTTGAGGGTACGGCCCCGCATGAACGCAAGCGGCGCAATCTCTACCGTCCCTTGCTCGACGTAACGATGAAAGGTCGACGGCTCGAGCATCTCGTAGAGCGAGTCGTACAGCGGTCGCAGGTAGGGATCGATCTTTGCGGTGATGTCGCCCGGCAAGAAGCCGAGTCTCTCGCCGGCCTCGACCGCAGGCCGTGTCAGGACGATGCGGGACACCTCCCGATCCTTGAGCGCCCTGATGGCCATGGCGACCGCCAGATAGGTCTTCCCAGTCCCCGCCGGGCCGACTCCCAAAACGATGGTGTTGTCGCGCAGCGCATCGGTGTAGCGCTTCTGGCCAATGGTTTTTGGACGTATGGGCTTGCCCGTGTGGGTGACGACCACGACGTCACCCAGCACCTTGGAGGGCTTGCCCGATGCTTCCGCCTTCATCATCTCGATGGAGCGACCGATGGAGTCGGTCGTGAGCACGTGGCCTTGGTTGAGCAACTCGATCAGCTCCTCGAAGAGGTTTGAGACGCGCTCGGTCTCCGCCGCCTCGCCGGATAGGACGATCTCGTTGCCCCTGACGAGGATCTGCGTGCTGAACGCGGTTTCGATGAGCTTGAGCAACTCGTCTCGTGCCCCCAACAGCCGAACCATGTCGTGGTGGCCGGGGACGAGGATCTTGACCTGTGTCGTGGTGAGCATCTAGCCGACCTAGTCTACCCGCTCGTGGACCGAATTAACCGGGAGGCCACGCCATCGACCGGCCCCCGATCAAGTGAAAGTGCAGGTGGTGGACGCTCTGCCCTGCATCCGGGCCAACGTTGGTGACGATCCGGTAGCCGCGCTCCAACCCCTCCGTGGTCGCAATCGAGCTCATGGTGGCAAACATCTCGGCCAGGACATCTCCGTCTTCAGAGGACAAGTCGGCCGCCGAGCTCACGTGCCTCTTGGGTACCACCAGGACGTGAACGGGCCCCGCTGGGTTGATGTCGCGAAACGCAATCACCGAATCCGACTCCGCGACCACCTCGGAGGCGAGCTCTTTGCTCGCTATCTTGCAAAACATGCAATCGACCAACGTCACCTCCCGACCATCGAAGTGCGGCGTCCTTCCAGACCGTCGGCTCTGACCCTTTGTCCCTGCACCGAGACGAGGGAGCCAAGCAAGGACTCGCCCTCGAACCAGACTCGGACGTAGTCCCCGGTTTGGCCTGAGCAAATGCTCACTCCGTCGACCACACGCTCGTCTTCAACGAGCACCTCGAGCGGTCGTCCCACGTGATCCTCGAGGAACCGAGCCCGTATCTCGTTGCCGAGAGCAATGAGGCGCTTGGACCGGTCACGCTTGACGTCCGCGGCCACCTCGGCCGACATCCGGGCCGCCGCAGTGTCCGGACGCATCGAGTACCTGAAGACGTGCAGCTTGGCGTACCGCAGCTCCCGGACGACGTTCATGGTGGCCTCGAAGGCGTCTTCTGTCTCGCCTGGGAAACCAACGATGATGTCGGTGGCCAGCGCAAGACCTTCGATACTGCGCGGGGCGCGTCTGACTGAATCCAGGTACTCGGCGATGTCGTAGGGGCGGTGCATCCCGCGGAGCACGCCGTCGTCCCCGGATTGCAACGGCACGTGCAGGTAGCGGCACATGCGCGGCTCCGAAGCGATGAAGCTGACGACCTCCTCGGTCAGATGGCGAGACAAGATGGACGAGAGCCTCACGCGCCAGAGGCCCTCTATCGCCATCAGCCTCTCGAACAAGCGCAGCAGGTCTCGCTCGTCTCCTCCACGGTCGTAGCGATACTTGCCTAGATGGACGCCGGTCAGCACCAGCTCGCGCGTGCCGGCTGCTACCTTGGCCCTTGCCTCGTCGATCAATGCATCTTCATCGAGTGACCTCAAAGGACCGCGCGTCTTGGGGATGATGCAGAAGGTGCACCGTTCGTCGCAACCTGTCTGCACCTTGAGGTTCGCCCGCACTCGATAAGGGGCACGGCGCCGCTTGGCCGTGCGAATTTGCAGCAACGGTCGCACCGGCGCGGCTTGCCCAAGCGCTTCGACGAACTGTTCCTTCTCGTCGTTCCCCAAGACGACATCGACTCCATCGATGGCTTTGATCTCGTCTGGATTCGAGACCGCGTAGCAACCGATGACGACTATCTTGGCCTCGGGATTGGTCTTCACGGCGCGCCGTATCGCCATTCGCGACGCCTTGGTGGCCTCGCGCGTCACCGTGCAGGTGTTGATGACGACGACATCGGCCGGCTCTGTGGCGACTGCAGGCTCTATCCCCTGAGCCGCCAGGTCCTCCGCCATCGCGTCGGATTCCGCCTGATTCAGGCGACAACCGAGCGTCGAGAACGAGGCTGTGGGGCTCACTTGGCGACAAGCTATCCGATGAGCCCGTAGTGAAAGAGCAGGGCGGAGGCGGCCACGACCGCGGCGTTCTCGGTCCTTAGGATGCGGGGGCCGAGCGATACCAGCTGGGCCCCCGCGTCGGCGAGGGCCTCTGCCTCCACACGAGCCAGCCCGCCCTCCGGGCCGATCACGATTGCGACCCGGTCCACCATCCCAGTCAGGGCTGTCCGCAGCGGCAGGAACCCCTCTTCCCACAGGGCAATGGCGAGTTGCTCCGACCCGACCCGGTGCAGGAGCTCGTCCCACGAGAGCACTCCCTGTGTCTTCAGGGCGAAGGGATTACGCGACTGCTTGGCGGCCGAACGCGCAAGCGAGCGCCACCGGTGGTTGAGCCTCTGCACCTTGGCGCGGTCCCACTTGGCGACCGAGCGCGCGGATTGGTACACGGCCACCTCGGCGACACCAAGTTCGGCAAGCTTCTCGATTATCGAATCGACCTTGGCCCCCTTGGCGGCGCCTTGATAGACGACGATCTCAGGGCGCAGGGGCCTTCGCTGCTCCCGGTCGAGGATCTCCGCGACGAGGTGCTGGTCCTGCACTCGCTGGACGGCACAGCGCGCCACCAAACCACATCCGTTCGTCACCGTGATGACGTCTGGTGGCGTCACCCTCAGCACCCTCTGAGCGTGATGCGATTCGTCGGACGGCAACCACACCTCGTCGCCTCGCCAGTGGTCATCCGGCGCGAAGAACCACCGATCCTCAGACACAGTGCTGCCCACTCAGCCCTTCATCATCGAGCAACGCCACGAGCGCCCGGCTACTGGAACGCCTGCTTGATCCGATCGAATAAGCCTTGGGGTGCGACGTTCTCGTCACGCAAACGGGCCAGCTGCTCGAGGAGCTCCACTTGCTCGGCATCGAGGTCTCGAGGCGTGACTACCTTCAGCAGAGCCACGAGCTCCCCGCGCCCTCTGGCATTCAACCGTGGCATACCTTGGCCCTTGAGACGGACGACCTCGCCCGACTGCGTGCCCGGCTTTACCTCATACCTCTCGGGTTCATCCAACGTCGGGATGTCGATGGTCCCACCAAGCGCAGCAAGGGTCATCGGCACAGCAACCTCGCACCCGAGATCGGGCCCGACCCGCCTGAAGATCGGATGAGGGGTGATTCTCACCCCAACGTAGAGGTCACCCGCTCGACCTCCACGGAGACCGGCCTCGCCTCTTCCGCTGACCCGCAGCTGGGCCCCGTCGTCGACGCCCGCGGGGACGTGGACGGTGAGAGTGTCGGTCACCTCGACCCTTCGCTGGCCCTTGCATCTCTTGCAGGCGTCCACGATGCGTTCCCCGGTGCCCCCGCAGCGGTAACAAGTCGTGGCGGTCATGACGTTGCCAAGCAGGCTTCGCCGTACCTGACGCAGCTCCCCGGCGCCCCCACAATCAGGACAACGCACCGGAGAAGTGCCGGGGGCAGAACCGGAACCGGCGCACTCGGGGCAGGTCGCGAGCTTGCTCACCTCGACGTCGCGCTCGACACCCGTGGCGGCCTCTTCGAGTGTCAGCTCGATCTCCGCCAGGACGTCGCCGCCGCGTCCGGGGCCCCCTCCACCCTGAGTCCCGCCCATGCCCCCAAAGAAGGTGGCGAACAGATCCGAGATGCCGCCGAAGTCTCCGAATCCAGGAACTGCGGCTCGTTCGTCCCCGAACGTGTCGTAGCGCTCGCGTTTGACCGGGTCCGACAAGACTTCGTAGGCGCGCGTGATCTCCTTGAAGCGCTCCTCGGTCGCGGGATCCTCCCTGTTGGCATCGGGGTGGTACTGACGGGCGAGACGTCGATACGCCTTCTTGATCTCCTCGGAGGAGGCGTTGCGGGAGATACCAAGGACTTCGTAATGATCGAGGGGCACGTGTGTCTAGACCCCGAGTTCTGACAGCATGCGGCCGAGAGCAGCGGCGACCTCGTGCACGGCCCCGATGCTTCGCCTGTAGTCCATGCGAGTGGGACCCACCACCCCCAAAGAACCGATCGCATTTCCCGGCGAGCCGTATGGCGCGGTGATCACGGAGCAGAACTGCATCTGCTCCATGGGGTTCTCGGAACCGATTCGCACCGAGACCATGTCCCCGCCCAATGCGTCCGCAAGCATCTCTAGGACAAGACGCCGGTGCTCGAGTGCGCCGATCACACCACGCACGGTCTCGAGGTCGGCGAACTTGTGCTCGTCCACGATGTTGGAGGCACCCTCCAGGAAGACACGCTCGGTGGCGCGCTGAGACAGCTCATCGGACAAGGCGCTGACCACGGTGCTTACCGCCCCTCGAAGCTCGAGCGGAAAACGCTCTATGCCCTCCGAGATGGTGGTGGCGGCCTTCTCCAAGGCGACGTCGGCCGTCAGCTTGTTGAGAATCTCGCTCACCTGTTCGAGCTGCACGTCATCGATGTGCCCGGGGATGGTCACGACGTGGTTCTCGACGCGCCCGGTATCGGTGACGAGGACCATCATCGCTCTGTCCCCCGCGAGGCGGACTACTTCGACGTGACGGACAACGCTGCGATCCAACGCCGGGGCAAATACAAGCGCGGCGTGGTCGGTGACCCTGGAGAGAAGGGCGGCCGTCTCCCGAAGGGCCTCCTCGAGCTCCCACCTGGGCTCGGTGAAGAAGCGTCTGATCCGCCGGGCATCGTCGGGCGGCAGCCTCACGTCTCGGGCCCAGGCATCCACGAAATAGCGATATCCGATATCGGTGGGAACCCGGCCCGCCGAGGTATGCGGCTGAAAGATCAACCCGGCATCTTCGAGGGCCGCCATCTCGTTCCTTACCGTGGCCGGGGAGACGCCGAGCTCGAAGCGCTCGACGATGGTCTTAGACCCGACCGGCTCTCCGGAACGAACGTAGTGCGACACGATGGCGCGAAGGATCGCTGCCTTGCGTGAGTTGAGGTGAGTCTGCTCCTCTTCCATCGTCTCAATCGTACCGTGATGTGGGCGTCTTTAGCACTCAGAGTCTATGAGTGCTAAAGGGGACGAGGCGATGGCTCCGGCCTACGGCTGAGTCCCTTGGAGCAGAACGTCGTGATCGCGGCCCCCGCACACGGGGCACAACGGCAGTAGACCTGAGGCCAGCTCGCTCGAGCATCTCGGACAGCAACCACGAAGGCTCGCAAGGGAGCCTGCCATAACAAGCGTTCGGTCTACGGTCAGGACTATCCCCGTTCGGGAATCGACCTCCACGACGTGGTCGCGCTCGCAGCGATACTCGTCTGCGTCGGCAGAGGGCCCCCAGTGCGCGGTGAAGGTGAGCCCGCAGTCCCGGCAGGTCAGGCTTCCCATATAGGCCACCCCATCAGCATGGCAGCTCGCCGGTGTCCGTTGCTACCCGCTCTAGAGCTCCGAACCTTCCCAGCGCCCCAAGCGTCCAAGAGCGGTGAGGTGGGACTATGAGCACTTACCTTGTTGAATGCAGGGGGAGGACGCAGTGGAGGATCCGCATCCTCGAGTTCTTGCGGCCGCCCGCGGGGGCGACGCCGGGGCGTTCGAGGAGCTCGTCCGGATCTACCAGGCCGACATCTGGCGGCTCTGCTTCCACCTGCTCGGGAGCCACTCGCTTGCAGACGACGTTACCCAGGATGCCTTCGTACGGGCTTTTCGCTTTCTCCCCCGCTATCGGGGCGATGCAAAGTTCTCCACCTGGCTGTTTTCCATTGCGAGGAACTGCGCTCTCGACGAGCTGAGAAGGGCAGGACGGAGGAAGCGCATGGAGGGCGTGCTGGAAGCGCAGCCACGCCGGCAAGCGGCAGAGCCGACGCTGGGCATAGAAGTGCGGGAGGCGGTCGCCGAGCTCGCGTTGGACCTGCGTGAACCACTCGTGCTTATCGACGTGATGGGTCAGAGCTACGCCGAGGTGGCCGAGGCCATGCAGCTCCCGCTGGGAACCATTAAGAGCCGCGTGCATCGAGCCCGGGGGCTTCTCGCCCATGCTCTCGGCGACCACATCCGGGAGACCAGCAATGAGGCCTGAGATCCGCTGCGACGAAGCAAGGGTCGAGCTTTCGGCCCGGCTAGACGGCGAAGTCGACGATGCAACTGCCCGCTCTATAGACGACCACCTCTCGACTTGCGCGCCCTGCACGCGGCACGAGGCTTCCCTCAGGCGCATACGAACGGCACTCCGAGTGCAGCCGGCGCAAGCAGTGCCAGACCTCACCGAGCCGATCATGCAAAGGGTGGGAGTGGAAGGCCCCCGGGCGAGGCGCCGCGACGAATGGCTCGGCGGCGTGCGCGTCGCCTCCATCGCAGCTGCGGTTGCCGCGCTGTTGCTCGTGGCGTCGCTCCCATTCGGCGGCGGACCACCTCCTGAGAGCGCCGAAGCGAGCGAGATCACGGAAGAGATTCGAGCTGCCGCACAAGCGCTCGACACCTACAGGGCGAGCTTCTCCATCGTCGAACGAGGATGGAACGAGGATGTGGGCGTGCGGCGTTTCAGTGCTCGAGTGTGGTTCGACGCTCCGGAGGAGTTTCGGCTGCAGGTCCGGGATCTAACGACGTATCCAGACGACCGGTGGCCAGAGAACGACGTGGATCTGGTGGCGAATGCACGCCGCTGGTGGATAGCCGAACCCTCGACTTGCCCGTCTGAAGCACTGCCCTCCTGCGCCGTCTCTGAAGGATCCGAAGAGCGCACCGTCGTCCAACGCCAGCCGTTCGATGGGACGAGCACCTTGCCGACCGACATCATCGTGCCGCTCGAGACGCTTGCGAGCTCGGGTGACTTCTCGGTGTTGGGCCGTGAGACGGTGGCGGGCCGCTCCACCATCAAGGTGGCGCTTCCCTACCGGCAGGCGATCCCACTCGTGGGCGCGCTTCAGCCGGGTGGACTGTGGCGCGGCTTTCATCCCTTGGATCGAGTCGAGATATGGCTCGACGACGAGACCTGGTTCCCGCTCCGCTACGAGGTCATCGCCGACGCTTCCACAGAGCGGTCGATGTGGGCCGAGCTCCAGGGCATGGATGACCGGGGCGGTCAGCGACTCTTGAGCGTACGCGCCACGAGCTTCTCCGAGCCCCCCCTGCCGCAGAAGATCTTCGATGCCCCGGTCCGAGGGATCGTCCGCAGCGGGGGCTTCCACGAGCGCCCCTTCGCCGAAACGACGGCTTGGATAGCTCCCTCCCACCTGGCGCGCCTCAGACCCTACAAGGCAGGTGTGGGCGGGGGCTTTCGCACGCTTACGTACACAAGTGGCATGACCTGGCTAAAGGTGACGAGCAGCAGGGAGGGTGCCATAGGAGCGGAGACCGCTGAGGAAGTGAAGCTCGGCGATGACAGCTTCGCCTACTACCAGCCGGCGACGGAAGAGCTGAAGCGACGCGTTGACATCTTGGGCCGGCATTCCCACATACAGCTCGAATCGAACCTCGCGCGCTCCACTCTCTTGAAAGTCGCTTCCTCGATCGACGTCCCCGGCAGACGCATCCCACACACGCTCGAGCGGGATGGACAAAGAACGGTGGTGCGCCTCGATCCGCAAGTCGCGGCTCATAGATCGGCCTTCAGCGCCACGCCTCGCTACCTCCCAAGTGGCTACCAAGCAAGCGCTGCGCTGTTGTCCAAGTCCCAGGCAGGGGGCCGAACCCTCACCATCTACTACCGCAGAAAGGAAGCCGAGTACACGGGCGACGGGATCCGCCTAACGCAGTCGCCTTCAATCAAGTTGCTTGCGCCATCGGCAGAACAGTCCTTCGGCGTCCGGATGCGAGACGGCTCCAAGGGGCGGTGGTTTCCGGAACGGGGCGAGCTCGAGTGGATCGACCGGGGCGTCTATCGATCCGTCACCCTTCCTTCCCTCGACCTAGAAACCGCGGTTCGAATCGCCCAGGGATTGCGATGAGCGGAGCAAAGAGGTTCTCGTTTCGAGTGTGTTGCGCATGCGTCGGCGCCTTGCTGGGAGCGGCGGCGATCATGGGCGTTCACGGCGTCACCCAAGAAGAAGTTCTTCCAAGCACGCGGCCCGATGACGAAGGGGCGCTGAGAGCCTCGCGCCCCTCGGTGAGAGTCGTCCAGAGGGCAACCAAGGTGGCGCCTACAAAGACGCTTCTGCTGGCGTGGGCCACGGGGGGATTGCCCCTCGACACCGAGCAAGTGCTCGAACGAACCCCAGGCGTGATCGATGCGACAACGGTTCAAGCGGGGCTCGACTGGATCGAATCATCCAGGAGCGCCAACGGGACGTCCGTCGACCAGCCGCCGCAAGGGATGGCGATACCCTTCGAGGTCGCCTATATAGAGCCAGGCGAGTACGCGAGCTTCGTTCCTCCTGCGGAGCGCGACGTCGTCAGGACCCTGGTGCCGGGCCACGCCGTTCTAGCCGACACCGAAGCCGAGCTCCGGGGGGCCGGCGAAGGGCTTGAAATCAAGCTCCTCGAGGGGTCGGTGCGGGTGTCCGGAATCGCAAGCGACATCGCGACCGGTGGTTACGAGGCACTGGCCACCGGTCCCCTTCCGCAACACTGGAGCAGGCCCGATCGATTCGTGCTCATCCACCTAAGGCCGGGCGTGGACCGGCAGCGAGTAGTGCGGGCTATCGAGCCGCTCTTGGATCCGGACCAGCGTCTGCGCGTGCGGGCACAGGGCGAGACGCCGTTCCTGCGTTACGGCGACGCGGTGCTGCCGCAGCTGATCATCAAGAAGAACTTTGGAGAGTTCTCGGCAAGGCCTCTGCCCGACGGCCGCATCGAGATCGACAACGCCTGGCAGCAACAGAACATTAGAAGCGGCACGGTCCCCGTCTTGGGATCCCTTGCGTGCCACCGCGCAGTGTTGCCTCAGCTGCGCTCGGCGTTGAAAGCAGTCGTTGCCAACGGCCTGGCGCACACCATCAATCCAGCTCAATATGGTGGCTGCTTCGGCCCCCGGTTCATAAACTCCGATCCGAGAGGCCGGCTGTCGCATCACGCGTGGGGCGTCGCCATCGACATCAACGTGGCGGAAAACCTCTATGGCACCAAACCCGATCAAGACCTGCGCCTGGTCGAGCTGTTCAGGCGCGAAGGCTTCACCTGGGGCGGGGACTGGCAAATCCCCGACGGCATGCACTTCGAGTGGGTGCGCTTCCCCTAGCGCCGCCGGCAAGCACGACGGCCGTCATCTTCTCTTGTGTGCCGTTGTCCCCACGGCGTCCACCGTGCGCAAGGAGAAACAAAGCGCTTCAGCCGGCCCCCGCCAGCTCGAGCGCCAGGAACACCGCTTCCTTGGCAGTGGTCGCCCGGGCGATTGCATCGACGCCATGCCCGTGCCCGGCGAGCTCCCACGTATCGAGGCCGACCACCGGCTTGTTGATCTTCAGTGCAAAACCGATCTCGGACAGGGTGCCGAACTCTCCGGCGACGGCAATCACGACGTCTGCCGCCCTCGCCACCAAGGTGTTGCGAGCCTCTCCCAGACCCGTTGCGATTGCTACGTCGACGTGGGGGTTGGCATCTCTTCGATCGTTGCCCGGGAGGATCCCGACGGTGGTTCCGCCCGCCGATTTGGCGCCCCTGCAGGCGGCCTCCATCACGCCGCCAAGTCCTCCACAAACGAGGATCGCGCCCGCCTCGGCAATCAAGCGGCCGACCTGTTCGGCAACGGCTCTGGCGTCGGCATCCGGATCACCCGAGCCGACCACCGAGACGTAGATGGATCTCGTCACAAGAGCCTGCAGATGACCTCGTTGGCGACCATCGTCGCACCAGGGGCAAGCCTGAGGTGAGAGCCACTCTGCTCCAACAGCCCTGCCCCCACGATGTCTGAGATCACGCCAGCCCTATCGGAGAGGCAGCCGTCGCCGAAGCGAGCGTTGAAAGCCCCGACGTCGATCCCGGAGGCCAGGCGCAATCCCAGCATCAGTGCTTCGGGGCCGCGTTGCTCGTGGTCAAGAACCTCGGCCCCCTCCTCGGTACAAGCCCCGCGGGCAACCGCGCTGATGAACTCACGGGGCAGCTTCACGGTCCACCATCGACGTCCGTCGAGATGCCCGTGGGCGCCTGCACCGAAGCCCAGGTAATCGCCCGCCGACCAGTAGAGGAGGTTGTGCGCAGAAGCGCGTCCCGGCAAGCACCAGTTGGAGACCTCGTAACGTTCGTAACCCGCCTTGCCGAAGCATTCGTCTGCCAGCGCGTGGCGCTCGGCTTGCACATCGGGGTCAACGTCCCTTACCCGCCCCGTCGCGACGAGTGTGTGCAGAGGCGTGCGCTCCTCGACGGTCAACGCGTACGCGGAGACGTGATCGGGCTGCTCGCCAAGCACTCCTTCCAGGGAACGAGCCCAATCCTCCGGGCGTTCCCAGGGAGAACCGTAGATCAGGTCGGCGTTGAGGTCGGCGACCCCGGCGCGCCGAGCGGCGGCGAGCGACTCCAGTGCGCGCTCTGCAGAATGCGTTCTGCCCAGCCCGCGCAAGACGTGAGGCATCAAGGACTGGATGCCGATTGAGAAACGGTTGAAGCCCGCGGCCAGAAGAGCTTCGAATTTCGGTTCGTCGACGGTCTCCGGATTGCACTCGATGCTCACCTCCGCACCGGGACTGAGGCCCATGCGGCGCGTTATCGCCTCGAGGATCCGCCTCAGGTCTCTAGCGGCCAGAAGCGTTGGAGTGCCGCCTCCGAAAAAGATGGAGGTGGGAGGTCGAGTCGCGCCCGCCCAGCGCTCGATCTCTGTGACCAGCGCGTCCACATAGAGCTCGAACAAGCTGTCCTGGCCCTCATAGGTGTTGAAGTCGCAGTAATGGCACCGGTGCAGACAAAACGGTATGTGAACGTAGACGCCGAAGCCGGGGTCGGCCAGCCAGCCGCCGCTGCGGTTAAAAAGAGGCGCGGTCGCGATCATGGCTTGCTCCCGTCCGCCTCCAGCCTGAGGGCCTCGATGAAGGCGGTCTGGGGAACCTCGACGGAGCCGATCTGCTTCATGCGCCGCTTCCCCTCTTTTTGTCGCTCGAGCAGCTTTCGCTTCCGAGTCACGTCACCGCCGTAGCACTTGGCCAGGACATCCTTGCGCTTGGCCTTGACGGTTTCTCGAGCGATGATGCGTGACCCGATAGCAGCCTGGATCGGCACGTCGAAGAGTTGACGCGGGATCAGCTTCCGTAGCCGCTCGGTCATCGTCTTCCCGTAGTCGTAGGCCTTGTCTCGGTGAACGATCGTGGAGAAGGCATCGACCGGCTGCTGGTTGAGCAACACGTCGACTCGTACAAGTGAAGACGCCTTCGATCCCACCGGTTCGTAATCGAGCGACGCGTACCCCTTCGTCTGACTCTTCAGCTGGTCGAAGAAGTCGAAGATGATCTCGGCCAGGGGCATGTTGTAGCGGATCTCCACCCGCTCAGGTGACAGATAGTGCATCTCATCCAATTCACCCCTGCGGCCCTGGCAGAGCTGCATCACGGTTCCGACGTACTCGGAAGGCGTGACGATCATGGCCGACACATAGGGTTCGTGCACGCTCGCTATCGAACCCCCATCCGGCATCTCGGTAGGGTTGCGCACTACCCGAGTTGCTCCCTCGGTCAGCTCGACCTCGTATGCAACCGAGGGAGCGGTGGCGATCAACGCGAGGCGGAACTCGCGCTCGAGTCGTTCTCGGACTATCTCCATATGCAGCAACCCCAAGAAACCGCAGCGAAACCCAAACCCGAGGGCCGTTGAGGATTCCGGTTCGTACACGAGTGCAGCGTCGTTCAGCTTGAGCTTGTCGAGCGCGTCGCGCAGGAGAGGAAAATCATCGCCATCGACTGGATAGATGCCTGCGTAGACCATCGGCTTGGGCTCTCGATAGCCCGGCAGAGGATGGGAAGCCGGAGCTCCCAAGGCCGTGACCGTGTCACCGACCTTAGCGAGGCGGACCTCTTTGATCCCGGCAATCAGGTAGCCGACTTCCCCGGTATCGAGCATCGGCACCGGCTCGAGATGGGGCGCCATCACCCCGATTTCGTCCGCGTCTACTTCCACGCCCGTAGCCATGAACCGGATCGGGTCGCTTAGTCGTATCCGGCCATCGATCACCCTCATGTAAGCGATGACGCCTCGATAGGTGTCGTAGATGGAATCGAACACCAGTGCACGCAACGGTGCCTCGGGATTACCCGTCGGTGGGGGCACCCTTGCTACGATTGCCTCGAGCAACTCCGGCACTCCCTCTCCGGTCTTCGCCGAGATCCTGTGCACGTCGGACTCATCACAACCAATGAGAGCGGCCATCTCGGCTGCATACTTGTCCGGCTGAGCCGCGGGAAGATCGATCTTGTTCAGTATCGGGATGACCTCCAATCCCGCGTCGACGGCGAGATAGAGGTTCGTGAGCGTCTGAGCCTCAATCCCCTGGGCGGCGTCAACCAGCAACAGGACGCCGTCGCACGCAGCAAGGGACCGGGAAACCTCGTAGCTGAAGTCGACATGCCCGGGGGTATCGATCAGGTTGATCTGATAAGTGGCGCCGTCTGCCGCCAGGTAGCTCATCCGAACTGCAGCCGCTTTTATAGTGATTCCGCGCTCCCGCTCCAGATCCATGCGATCGAGGTACTGCGCACGCATCTCTCTGGCCCCCACCGTCCCGGTCAGCTGCAAGAGGCGGTCGGACAGAGTGGACTTCCCATGGTCGATGTGCGCGATGACCGCTATGGCGCGTTGATGAGCTTGGTCCATGGCACGAATGTAGCGCCCTCATGGCGCTCTGCTATCCTGGCGCTCACAACAACCCCTGTTCAGGAGCTGATTAAACGCGTGGCGAACATCAAGAGCCAGATAAAAAGAAACCGTCAGAACGAAGAGCGCCGTCAGCGCAACAAGAGCGCTCGGTCATCGCTCAGGACTCAGACCAAGCGCATCGACCAGGCGCTCGGTGCCGGCGACCGCGACGGCGCCCAGGAGGCCTACAGAAAAGCCGCCCAGGCTCTCGACAAAGCCGCCTCCAAGGGAATCATCCACAAGAACAAGGCAGCCAACAAGAAATCCCGCCTAGCCAAACGCCTCCTGAAGACCCAGTAAGAGCCATCCGGCCGCGGTCCCTGAGACGGCTCCGGCGGCGACATACCCTCGCTCCGGCAAACCGTTTTGTCAGCGCTCCGCTCGGGCACGCCGCCGCCTCCGCCGTCGGGAGCCAGAAACGCCTCGCCCGCAGGAAGGGACGTCAGGCTCCGGAAATAATTCGCACTACCGCTTGTTCTAGGGGAACCTCTTGCAGCGGGGCGTCTCCTGCCTTCATCTCGACGTCTGCTTCGGCCAGCACGGACATCGCCGAGACGAGGTCCTCTTCCTTGTAGGAACGGGCCTGCTTCAGCAGTCGCTCGGCCCGCCAGTCGGGCAATCCGACCAGGCTTCCCGCGGCCTGGGCGTTCTCGGCGCGATGAGCAAGCAGCAGCCGGCGGACATGGCTGGACAGCGCGCCGAACAGCACGAGGGGGGGCTCCCCTTGATCCAACAGGCGACGCAGGGTCCCCATGGCCTCGCCCAGACGCCTGTCGCCGACCGCATCGGTAAAGGCGTAGATCCTCTGGTCGGCTAGCCGCGGAAAGGCAGCGCGCACATCTTCGGCCCCCACGCGCGCCCCCGAGCCGAGTCTCGTCGCGAGTTGGCTCAGCGCTGCATCCAGATCTCGGAGCTCGCTTCCGACCGAATCGATCAGCGCCCACGCACCCTTGTCGTCGAGCTTGAGAGTGTGGCTGCGGGCGCGGTCACGAGTCCACGAAACCAACCTCCGTCCCTTGGGCGGCTCGAGCGACACGACGACCCCGCTCTTCTTGGCGACATCCGCCAGCTTCGTGCGACCCGACGAGATCAGTACCAGCACGGAGGAGGGAGCCGGGGCTGCTAGGTAGTTGGAAAGAGCTTCGACCTGATCTTTCTTGAGGCTGTGGGCACCCGCTAGGACGACGAGCCGTTTGCCTCCGAGCAGGGATGGGGTCTCCAATGCCTCCAGGATGCCCTGAACGGGGCTCGTTGCGTCGAGGGAAACCTCGGAGAGAGGGTCGGTGCCGGCCTCCGAACGAATCCTCGCTAGAGCTTCCTCTGCTAGGAAGGGATCGCCCACGATGAGGTAGACCGCGGCGCTCACTGCTCGTTGAGGCCCATCCGATACACCAGGTCACCGTCCTCCTTGAGCGCCACGAACTGGGCACCTTCCTCCAGCAGAGAAGACCACTCCGAACCCATCCATGCCTCTGCGTCTTGCTTGCTGGCAAAAGGCTCGGTCACGCGCAAGTCGGTGCCGGAGCCGTCCTGCAATGTCCAGGTGAAGGGGGCCATGCCTTCGACACTATCGTTAGGCTGTGGGCCGCTGGGGTGGCGGCTGGAGACGGAGTCGATCATCGTCCCTGAGGGCCACACCCACCGCGATCATGACGGGGACCGCGATGACCAAGGCCCCCCACTTTGGCAGAGCCACCGACGACCATTCGAGGTCCCCGACCGAGTTGCCCACCAGCAGGATCCACGCCGAGAAAGGCTCCGCCACGCGAGCCACCGCGCTGCCGGCTGCCTCGCTCAAGGTCCCGACTACTCCTGCCGCAAGTCCCAGGATCGTCGCGGGAGCTACGGCCGGCATCGCCATGAGATTTGCCACCGGCGAAGCCAGCGAGAGTTGACCGAAGGTGCCGACAAGGAGAGGAGCAACTGCAAGCTGCGCAGCTACCGTCGCCCCCAGGCCAAGAGCCGCAACCCGAGGCAAGGCCCGCAGTGCGTGGGCCAGTCGTGTGGTCCACAACACGATGCCGGCGGTCGCGGCTACCGAGAGTTGGAGCCCGACCGAGAAGACCATCCCCGGCCGAAAGGCAAGGACGACGAGCAATGCAATACCGAGCGCGTGAAGAGGCTCTGCGCGGCGTCCCCAAGCCAGGGCGCACAAGCCGATTCCCCCCATGGCCGCCGCTCGCAAGACCGATGGCTCGGGTCCCACTATCAAGACGAACAGGGCGAGACCAAGGCCCGACAGGACGAGCCGCAGCTTGTGCGGCAGCCGGCTCGCCAGGACCAAGATCGACCCCAAGACGATCGCTACGTTGGTTCCGGAGACCGCAACGAGGTGGGATAGCCCCGAACGCCGGAAGCGATCGACGGTCGCCGCCCCCAGACCCTCGGTGTCTCCTATGGTCAGGCCGCGCAGGAGCGCACCCGACTCACCGCCGAGATCCTGCGTCGATCGAGCCAACCCGTCCCTCACTGCGGCAGCTACGCCGGCCGGCCCCACGGGTGGCCGTGTCACTTCCAGCTCGGTTACGTCGAGCGCCGCCGGTCCTCCGGCCCTGCGCCGAGCCGAATCGAAGCCTTCGTCGCTAAGGGGCAACAACCACCCCCGGGCCCGAATGGGAGATCCGGAGTAGCCGATGCGGTCGTCGATCCACACCGGCCCGGGATGCTCTACGGAGCCGTAGCCGGTGCAGGTTGCCCGATCGACAGCCACGAGCGTTCCCAGGCCCCCGGCATGTTCCAGGACGGTCCCTCTAACATCACACTGAGGGACCGACGACGCCATTTCGGCTATGGCCGCGTCAAAGGGAGAACGGACCGACGCCGCCAGGGCGCCCAGGCCGACTGCAACAGCAAGGAGTGCAGGGATCCGCGCCACCGAACGACGCCTGATGGACAACAGGGTCGCTCCTGCCGCCAGTGCGACCACGAAAGGCCACGACGCGGTGCCCTCGCCCCACACGCACCCCAGAGCAAAACCGAGCGCGACGATCCAGATCCGTGCAAGACCCGACCCCATGTGTTCGCTCGTCAGATGGTTACGTAGGGTCTGATCGACTCGAGGGTGGCAGGACCGATGCCCGAAACCTCGAGAAGCTGCTCGACCGAGCCGAATGGCCCCGACTGTGTGCGCCAGTCGATGATTGCCGTCGCGGTAACAGGCCCGATGCCCGGGATGGTCTCCAGGGTCGGCTGGTCTGCGGTGTTGACGTTTACCAGAGCGATCGCACCAGGCGACGGGGAGGGTGCGGCGCTGGGGGCGACGCTCGCCGCTTGTTCACCCCGTGTGGGCACATCGATCTTCATCGCATCCGTCAGCGGCTCTGCGAGGTTCAGGACATTGAGGTCCGCGTTGTCGCGGGGTGAAGCACTTTCGATGGCGTCGGCCACACGGGCGCCGGTCGAGAACTGGTACACGCCCGGCCTCTTGACCGCTCCTGCGACGTGGACCAAGATCGTCGATGCAGACGTAGAGGGGCTGGCCGAGGGGATCACCGCAGAAGCTTCAGAAGCCGTCGCGGGCGGGGCGATCTTCGAAGGTGCGCCCTTCACCCACACGAGCGAGGCCGCGATCACGGCCACCAGCGCAACCGCTGCGATCAGCCATGAGTCGCGTCGGCGGCCAACCAGGGCTTCGAGCTTGTCGCTCCAACCGCTTGGTACGACGATCTCAGGCACGGCCCGTATACTCCCGAAGTTCTGGCAGCCGGCCGTGGCGCGTACCACAGGCGACTATCTGCCCTCCTAAGACGAAGTGAGAGGGGTCATGGATCTGACCGTCAGACCTATCGAGGAACGCGAAGTCAAAGAATTCCTCTCGATCGCCAGCCAAATATTCGGTCACGAGCTGCGCGAGGACGACCTGCCGCGCTTCGCCCGCATCCACGAGATCGAACGGTCGATCGCGACGGTCGAGGGTGACGCAATCGTCGGCACTACCGGGGCCTTCTCGTTTCAATTGACGGTACCGGGAGGCGAGGTCCCGGCTGCGGGTGTAACCGTCGTCACCGTCCTGCCCAGTCACCGCCGGCGGGGCGCCCTCACCAGGATGATGAGGCACCAGCTGGACGACGTCCGCAGTCGCAAAGAGCCGGTTGCAATCCTGTGGGCGTCTGAGGGCGGCATCTACCAACGCTTCGGTTACGGCATGGCGACCGTCGTGGCCACCATGGATCTCGACCGAGATCGCGCCGGCTTCCTCCACCGGTCGGATCCCGTCGGACGCACCCGTTTGTTGAGCACAGAGGAGGCGCTTCTCGTACTTCCCGATATCTACGACCGGGTACGGTCGGAAACGCCCGGCATGTACAGGCGCTCGCAGGAGTGGTGGGACGCACACACCCTGGCAGACCCAGAGCATCATCGCGAGGGTGCGGGTCCGCTTATGCGGGCGGTATGGGAGCTCGACGGCGATGCAGCCGCCTACGCTCTTTGCCGCGTTCACTCACAATGGGGAGACGACGGCGTGCCGTCGGGACACGTCTTCGTCAACGAGTTGATTGCGACGACTCCAGTTGCGACGAGAGAGATGTGGCGTTTCGTGCTGGGAATCGATCTCGTAGCGCGCGTCAAGGGATGGATGCAGCCGGTCGACGATCCGTTGTTCCACATGCTCGAAGAGCCCAGACGTCTCCGACCGATGTTGCACGACGGCTTGTGGCTCCGGATCGCCGACGTGAAGAGCGCGCTGGAGGCGCGGGCCTACCCGGCGGACGGCTCTCTTGTGTTCGAGCTGAGCGATTCGTTCTGTCCCGGGAACCAAGGTCGCTACAAGCTCGAGGCGAAGGGAGGAGAAGCGCGCGTTGATTACGCATCCGAAGAGCCTGAGCTCACCATGTCGATTGCGGAGCTCGGCGCCTGCTATTTAGGCGGAAGCAGCTTTGCGCAGCTCATGCGAGCCGGAAGAGTGATCGAGCACGAACCAGGAGTGACGCAGCGCGCGGACGAATTGTTCAGATGGGAGCGGGCCCCCTGGTGCCCGGAAAACTTCTAAGCCAAGGGTTAGTCCGGGGCAACGAGGGATACGAGCTTCGGAGGTTTCACGATGACCCTCTGAGGCTCTCGCCCGCCGAGGTGATCGCCCACCTTCTTTGAAGAAAGCGCTCGGTCCCTCATCTCTGCTTCCGTGATCGTCGCCGGCACTTGCATCGTGTCCCTCACCCTGCCGTTGACCTGCACGACCATGGTGACCTCGTCAACCGAGGCGAGCGCTGGATCGAAAGCCGGCCATCTCTCTTTGTGAATGGATCCCTCATTGCCCAGGCGATGCCACTGTTCTTCGGTGATATAGGGCGCCATCGGTGCGAGCAACTTGAGCAAGGCCTCAACGAGCTCTCTCAAGAGCGCTCGTTCATTCCCGCCGGCCGCCCTATAGCGATAAGCCTCGTTGACCAGCTCCATCAGACGCGCGATAGCAGTGTTGAACGACAGGCTCTCGTAGTCCTTGGTGACCACGCGAATCGTCCGGTGGACTTGCTTGCGCAGCTCGGTATCGAGCAAGCCCTGCGGCTCTTGTTGCGGCTCGTGTTGAAGAGCGCCGACCTCCTCGCAAAGACGCCACACGCGCTGCAACCAGGGGAACGTGACTCGCCCTATGGCGGTCACCCCCTCGTTGGGCCAGTCGAAGTCCTGCTCGGGGGGGCCCGAAAAAAGCATGTAGAGCCGCAGGGCGTCGGCGCCGTAGCGCTCGAACGCCTCGACGGGCTCGACGATGTTGCCGCGCGACTTGGACATCCTCTTTCCGTCCATAGTCACCGTGCCGTGGTTGAGCAATCTAGGGAACGGCTCGGGATCACGCACCATCCCCATGTCCATGAAGACCTTCTGGAAGAAGCGCGCGTAGATCAAGTGCAGCACCGCATGCTCGATCCCGCCCGTGTACCAGTCCATGGGCATCCATGCGTTGGAAAGAGCCGGATCAAAGGGCACCTCATCGTTGTGGGGGTCGAGGTAGCGGTGGAAGTACCACGACGAATCGACGAACGTGTCCATCGTGTCGGTTTCCCTCCGGCCCGCCCCCCCGCACTTAGGGCACGCAGTGTTGACCCAGTCTTGCACCCCGGCCAGCGGCGACTGCTCTCCGGTGGGGACGATGTCCACGAGATCCGGAAGCTCGACGGGAAGCTGTTCCTCGGGAACCGGGATCTCTCCGCAGTCGGGACAGAAGACGATCGGGATGGGGGTGCCCCAGTAGCGTTGCCGGCTGATCAGCCAGTCGCGTAGACGAAAGTTGACCGCGCGCCGCCCAAGCCCTTCTTGTTCGAGCCACTCGATGACCTCGCCAACGGACGACTCGGTCGGCGTGCCGTCGAAGGAGCCGCTGTTCGCCATCTTTCCTGCTCCAGCGAACGCCTCGTTCATCTCCTCTGATTGGAGTTGGGCGTCGTGTGGCTGGATGACCACCCGGATGTCGAGGCCATGAGCCCTGGCGAACTCGAAGTCGCGCTGATCGTGCGCCGGGACTGCCATGACCGCCCCGGTTCCATAGTCCATCAGGACGTAGTCGGCTATCCAGATTGGTATCCGCTCGCCGTTCACAGGGTTCATTGCGTACTTGCCGAGGAAGAGGCCCTGCCTCGGCCGGTCGGTCGAGGCCCTGTCCACCTCGCTCAGGTGAGCTACCTGCTCCCTGAAGGCGCGCACGCTCGCTTCCACCTCCGTTCCGGCGACCAATTGATCAACCAGGCGATGCTCGGGCGCGAGGACGAAGAAGGTGGCACCCCATAGAGTGTCGGGCCTCGTGGTGAAAACCACAACCGGGTCGTCTATCCCGTCGAGTGCGAAGTGAACCTCCGCTCCGTGGGAGCGACCGATCCAGTTTCGTTGGAGCGTCTTGAGGCGTTCGGTCCAGCCCTTGTTCAGCTCCAAGTCGTCGAGCAGCCGGTCGGCATATTCGGTGGTCTTGAAGAACCACTGTGTCAGAAGCCGTTTGGTGACCAACGTGCCGCAGCGCTCGCAGCGGCCGGCGACGACCTGCTCGTTTGCTAGAACGGTCTTGTCCTCGGGACACCAGTTTACGGCGGCCTGCTTTCGATAAGCGAGGCCTCGCTCGAAGAAACGAATGAACAGCCATTGGTTCCATCTGTAAAACGCCGGGTCGCAGGTATAGAAGGTCCGGTTCCAGTCGAAGCTGCATCCCAACCGCTCCATCGAAGAGCGATGCTTCGCCATGTTGCCGTAAGTCCACGGCTTGGGATGTATGCCTCGTCTTATCGCAGCGTTCTCCGCCGGCAGCCCGAAAGCGTCCCAGCCGATCGGATTGAGCACCTCGAAGCCCTGCATGCGGTTGAAGCGGGCGATGGAGTCGTGGATCGAAAAGATCTCCACGTGCCCCATGTGCAGGTCCCCGGAAGGGTAGGGGAACATCGTCACGAGATAGCGCTTGTTAGCGGGGTTCGGCTCCCGGGGAGCAGCCCAGGCCCCCTCGTCGATCCAGGCCTGCTTCCAGTGCTCCTCTATCGAGTTGAAGTCGTAGCCCGTTGCCATGCACCTCACCCTAAATGCTTACTTCGAGGGGCAGTTGGAGAAAATTGGAGACCCTAGCTCGGGGAACCGGTTGGGTATCCGGTCGAGTTTCACCGCAGCGCGCTCGTCGCCCGACGGGTCCGGCCTGAGCACACCGCGGTCCACCCGATAGAAGCGCCGGTCCACGACGTAGAGGCGACCGGCGGGCGTCGCGCCCGTGATCACCACGGTCCCCCGCTCCCCACAGTCGGCGCCTGCGAGCTGGCCGATGCTGGCACCGTGGGAGAAGAGGTCGTCGACGAGTGGATCGTCTCCTTTAAGCGCGAGCTGCTCGAGCGAGCCGGAACCCATCGTGAAAACGCCGGCAAAGGCAGTAGATGCCCCCGTGACCAAGTCCACCACCGCGTCGAGCCCAGGCCTCCCGTCTATCTGCCTCAGCTCGAGCAGCACCGGCAACCCCAGGTCGAAGGTCATGTCCTCTCGGTCGATGACGATTGCTTGCGATCCCTCCGCGGTCTCGGCCACGAGATAGGCCCGGCAACCGACCGTCGCCTCGGGATCGACGACGAGATAGGCATGATCCGGCTTTCGATCGCCGTCGAGATCCCCCGACAAAGCCTCCTCGCGCAACGCCGGGTCGCCGAGGGCGGCGGCACCCCCGTTGCAGCCGGCGACACCTTCCAGTGAAGGAGCCGGCGACGACGGGGTCGACACCGCAGCTTCCCCTCCGTCCCTTGTGACCTCTGCCGGTGGGTTGGCTGGTTGGGCCCCGGGGGAGCACGCGGCTAGCATGCCGGCAAGCACACAACCGACCAAACGCAGGACTTCGAGCTTCACCTGAGGATCGTAGGGCTCGAGTCGGCGCTACGAGACACATCGAAGGGGGCAGCATGACCGGCATGGTTCCGGAGGACATCTACCAGTTGACGGGAGTGCTCGATCCCCGCCTCTCCCCCGACGGCTCAACCGCAGCTTTCGTGGTCTGGAGCGTCGACAAGAACGCCAACGAGTACACCAGCAGCATCTGGCTGACCGCCACCGACGGCTCTGGCTCGCCGAGGAAGTTCACCGCCGGCGCCAAGAGGGACGGCTCGCCGCGCTGGTCTCCCGACGGCTCCCGGCTTGCGTTTCTCTCGAATAGAGACAAGGAACAGGGCCAGCTTTACGTCATTCCCATAGAGGGGGGCGAGGCGCAGCGTCTCACCGACTTCGACGAAAGCGTCACCGAGATCGCGTGGTCGCCGGACGGAAAGCAACTGGTCTGCGTGGTGCGCGTACCCGACGAGGCATACAAGGAAAAGGACGACAAGAAGAGAGCGCCGCGTCGCATAACCCGCCTTCAGTTCAAGCTCGACAGCGAGGGCTGGACGATCGATCGGCCGAATCACCTTTTCGTGGTCGGTGCGGACGGGTCGACCGAGCCGGAGCAGATCACGAAGGGTGACTACGAGCACGGCAATCCCGCGTGGTCGCCCGACGGCTCACACATCGCGTTCTCGTCGGCCCGTCACGAAGACTGGGACGTGGAGTTGGGCACGGACATCTACGTCACCACTGCGTCGGGCGGTGAGCCACGCCGGGTGACCGCCACGGATGGCTTTTGCAGCGACCCGACGTGGTCACCCGACGGCGCTCGCATCGCCTACCACTACACACCAGATCCGTTCGACGAGCCTCGCCACACCCAGGTAGCGGTAGTAGAGGTGGACTCAGGGCAGCGGCATCTGCTTACGGAGACGCTCGACCGCCAGTGCGGACCTTACCCAACGGTGCGCGCCCCCCTGTGGGATGGCGACCAGATCCTGTTTGCAGTCGAGGACCGGGGCAACACGCTGATCTACCGGGCGCCCTCCGACGGATCGAGTGATCCCGAGGTCGTCGTCGGGGGCCCTACCTGGGTCGTCGGATTCGACTGCTCCAATGGACGTCTGGTGTATTCCGCGACAACGCCAACCTCGGTCTCGGAGCTGCACAACTCAGAGAAGAAGTTGACCGATGTGGGGGCCAACTTCTCGTCGCAGCAGATGCTGGTGGCGCCCGAGCGCTTCACGGCGACGTCCAAGGATGGCTCAGAGGTCGAAGCCTGGGTTATGCGCCCTGCGGAGTTCCAGGAAGGCACTCGCTATCCGGTCCTCTTGAACATCCACGGAGGGCCGTTCACGCAGTACGGCAACAAGCTGTTCGACGAGTTCCAGGTCTTCTGCGGGGCAGGTTACGCGGTCGTCTACTGCAACCCCCGCGGGTCTTCCGGCTACTCAGAGGAATGGGGGCGCGCCATCAGAGGACCGGTCGACGGAGGGCCGGGTTGGGGATCGGTCGACTACGAGGACGTCATGGCGGTCACCGAAGAAGCGGTGAAGCGCTTTGACTTCTGCGACCCGGACCGGCTTGGCGTCATTGGAGGGTCCTACGGGGGCTACATGACCTCGTGGATCGTCTCCCACAACAGCCGATTCAAGGCCGCCTGCTCAGAGCGCGCCGTGAACCAGTGGATCTCGATGTATGGCTCGAGCGACTTCGGCTGGACTTTCAGGGGTTACGTCGGTTCCCATGTCTACGAGGACATGGAGCCCTGGATCAAGATGTCGCCCTCGACCTATGCAACGGACATCACCACGCCGCTGTTGATCCTGCATTCGGAAGACGACCTTCGCTGCAACGTCGAGCAAGCAGAGCAGTTGTTCACGACCCTGAGGTTGCTCAAGCGGGAGGTCGAATTCGTCCGTTTCCCAGCCGAGAGCCACGAGCTCACGCGCTCGGGAAATCCAGTCCACAGAGTGATGCGTTTCGAGATCCTGCTCGACTGGTTCGACCGGCACCTCAAGAGCCGCTAGGCGAGACTTTCAGGCCGTAAGCGGTCCGCCGCTCCGGCGCAGGGCCTCCTGGATGGCCGCAGCTTCGTCGCGCCAGTTGCGATCGAAGCTAAGTGTCATCCTGCCGCCGTCGGGCTTGAAGATGTCGAGCTTCGTCCAACCAAGGCTCTTCTTGAGCTCGCCGGCGCCCATGCCGGGACGCGGATCAGCCCAGGCAAACTCCGATCGGCTGGTGCCGGTCTTCGACACCTTGATGAAGATGACCCTGCGGTCGGTGACCGCCACAAACCAGTACTTCGCCAAAAGCATCACGAAGTAGGTCAGGAGGTACCACCAGTTGCTTGGCATTGTCACCGCGTAGGCGCGAGCCTCCACCTTCTCGCCCGGCTCCAGGACCTGGGCCAGCGCCTGATCCATGTGGCCGGCGACCTTCGCCTTTTGGCGGGCAATGAAGCCCAGTTTCTCCGTCGGCTGTTGCAACGCACCCTCCCTCCCAGAAGCCGAAGCAGGCCGGTCAAACTAGTCCGCTGGGGGAACGATAATCGCCGGTGATCCGTGAGAGATGGGAGGAACGTGGCAATCGTCGAGGCCATCTACATCACCGCCATTGGTGGCGAGCCAATGCAACCGGTCGAGGCCATCCACGCCGTCGCAGGAAGCGGACTCCAGGGCGATCGCTACATGACAAGGAAGGGCTACTGGACAGGAGTCGACGAGTGCCAGGTGACGTTGATCGAGGGGGAGGCGCTCGACTACATAAGGCAGACCACGGAGGTAAGGGTCTCTGACGGGGAGCACCGCAGGAACATCATCACGCGCGGAGTCGGCCTTGGAGACCTCGCCGGCAAGCGCTTCACCGTCGGGGACGCCCTGCTCGAGTACGACCGCCCCAGGCCCCCCTGTCGCTACATCCAGACGCGCTCGGAGCGAGGTATGACCAAAGCCCTCGGCCGGGGACGGGGGGGAGTCTGCGCAAGGGTGCTGGAGTCGGGACTGATCAGGGTCAACGATCCGATCGAGGTCGTGTCGGCAGCCTCCGCCGGTTCGCGTTCGTGGTTCTGGGGTCGGTGAACGAGTCGTCGTTAGAACCGTTTGGTAAGGCAGAGGGGGCCGGGGTAGTAATCGCGCCCCCCTCCGTGTCGGTGAAGTCGGGGGGCATCAGCGGGGCGCCCCTTCTGCGGCGGTCCCTAACCACGTTGAGGGCGGCTCCGTAGAGGATCGCCTGACCGAAGAAGCCGAGCCATACCAGCAAGAGGACGACCGACAAGAGCGTGCGGGGCAGCACCGCCACGCCGGCCGAGTGCTGGGCCCAAAAGGTGAAGCCGCGCTTCAGCAACTCGATCGCGACGGCGCCCGCTACCGCGCCGGGGATCTGGCTTCTCCACGACAGACGCCTGGCCGGCAGCAGCCTGTAGAGCAGCAGCAGGACGAAAAAGAGCGACAGGGGGCTCGCGATGACCTCGAGGAACCGAGCGGCGGGAGCTGCCCGGGCCCCGAGAGCGACCCTCGTGAGATAGGCCGTCCATATCGTCAGGCCTGTTGACCCCAGCATGACCGCTCCAAGCAGCAGGATGACGAGGTAGTTGAGCAGCTTTTGCCCAACCGGGTTGCGCCCCGTCTTGACCTCCCACATCTGGTTGAGCGAAGCCGTCAGCGCCCCCACGAACCCGCTCCCCGCGTAGCTCACTGTGATGAGACCAATGAGTCCGAAGACGGCCCTCGTCTCGATCAGCTGCTGCAGTATCTGGGCACCTTGGATCCCCGGAAAGAGACGCTTTACCGCCGTCACCATGGCGTCTTGGAGATCCTGGCTGCCGTGCAAGAGGGTCCCCACTAGGAAGCCGGCAATCATCAACAGCGGCAGAAGAGAGAGGAAGGTGTAGTAAGCGAGGCTCCCTGCAAGTAGGGCCCCCTGCGCCTTGGAGAAGGTCTGAATGACCGCCCACGGAAAGCGTGTAACCGGATTGGCGCAGAGCTTGTTGTAGAAACCGTCGATTGCCGCTTCGATGCGCGCCTGGATCCGTCCCGGCAGCGATCGAGTTTCCTCCATCCACCTACTCTACGTAGGTCTACAGGAAACCTTCAGTAGGAGCCCCAAACCCTCCATCCCTCAGCGCGACGAACGAGATAGAAGGTCGCCGATCCCATGCTGGCGCTGTGGAACTGGTTCTTGTCGCTGACCGTCACAGCCCACGAGCGTCGGGCGACCTTCCGGCCGCACCCGAAGATGACCATGTCGTCGGATGTCGCCGGCTCGCTCCGAGTAATCCGAGCCCATTCGTTGACTTCGAGCGTCGAAGCCCACGGATGGGTGGCCGGGGCGGAAACCGAACGGTCGGCAAGCCGCTCGATGGTGTCTACCCGGTGGTGTACGACAGCAGCGTCGAACCGAAGGGCTACCCTCCAGGCGCCTTTGGCGTCTGATGACGTCACTCTCACGGTCCCTTCAAGATCCGGACACGACTCGAACGCCCCGCGGGGGTAAGGGTGCGTGTCTGGTGCCGGTGTAGCCCTCGCGAAGTCGCCACCGGGGCTGTCAAGTCGACTGCCATGACAGCCAATCTCCGCGTGGTCGGGGCGTCCCGATACCCGCACATATTCGACGAGCCCGGGGGCGGACCGCCTATGCCGGATCAACGGCACCGCGTCGGTCACCTCACCGACGACCTTGCCGTCCTTGCCGTAGACGGTCCACGAGCACTCGTAGATACCGGGCCATTCCTCGGTCCCCCATGCGATGTCAAAGCTGACGAACGAGGTGTCCCGGCTAGGGCGATCTCGATAGGCCACCTCTATGTTCGAGAAGACGTAAGCGTCCTCGCCAGCGACCGGTGTCGTGAATGGGAACCCGGTTGCCCCCCGCATCCGGCGGGCCTCCTCTCCTGTAGCGAGAAGACCCCACGATGCCCAAACTCCCACTGCGACCACTCCGGCAGCACATGCCCCGAGAATCCTCCTGGCCATTTGCCGACGGCGGCCGCGGCGTCGAACGATCCCCAGAGGCGGCGCCGCGGGGATCTCGATCATCGAGGGTAGTGAGGCGATCGCTTCTCTGAGGTCTTCAGACATCGGATACCTCCAGACTTCGACGTAGCGCCTTTCTGGCTTGGGCGAGATGGGCCTTGACCGTCCCCTCGCTCAAGCTCATCAGCTCGGCGACAGCACCAAGTGGAAGATCTCCGAGGTAGAAGAGGACGGTTGCCTGTCGCTGGCGCCAGGGAAGACGCCGTATCGCCGTGACAAGATCCACTCTTTCCGAGTCCACCACCGGCGCCTGCCCCCCCTCCATCACCGATGGGACGAGATGCTCTTTGGCCGTCCTTGTTGCGGTGCGCCTGCAGAAGTTCATGGCCGTGGTCATGACCCAGCCCTCCGCCCACGGCTCCCGACCGAGGCGGGACCACCGCATGAACGCCCGCTCGAACGCTTCTTGAACCGCGTCGAGAGCTGCCACCCTGTCACCCGACACCGTGAACGCGGCGGCGAACACCTTTGGATACGAGCCTCGGTAGAACTCATCGAAGTCCAGGGCCTCATTCCTCATCTCGCCACGAAGATTGTTCTACCTATAGAGCCGCCCGAGGGCTGATTGGGTTAGTCGGCTCGGCATGGGGAGGCGGGATCTCATTAACCCCGCCCCTCAAATCCGCGGCGGGTTAACATCGTCCCTTCATGACGTCTGGCATGCGTCACAGGCCTTCGCGGGCACCAAACAACCGGCCATGGGTCGCGGAATACGCCCTCGCCCTGGGACTGTTCGCCGTGGTTGTCCTCGCCCTGGCGACCGGACTCTTCGAAGGAGACCCGTCGATCCTTAGCAGTGAAGAGTCCTCGGCCTCCTCGAGCACTGGGACCGAAGGGAGCAACGGAGCCGGCTCCTCGGCAGACGAGTCGGACAGTGCGGCCCAACCACCGGTTTTGAGCTCCTACCAGAACGTTTCGCCGCCCTCCCCCGACCATGTCTACGACATCGTCATTACAGGGGGCAGGGTCATGGATCCGGCCTCCGGATTCGATGAAGTGGCAAACGTAGGAGTGGATGGCGGAAGGGTCACCGCCATTACCACCGACCCGCTGCGCGGGCGTAAGGAGATCGATGCGACCGACCGGGTAGTCGCCCCCGGTTTCATAGACATCGAGTCTTATGATCCGAACCCCTACGGCATCTGGTACAAGATCGCCGACGGGGTTACCACGAACCTTGGCATGCACGGGACCAACGGCGACGCCAGCGAGTGGTACTCCCAATGGAAGTCAACCGGTTCACCAGCGCACTTCGGCGGCGCTTTCGACGACAACTGGGTCCGTTCGAATCCCGAAGGCTTGAACCTCGGTGTCGGAGACAAGGCATCTCAGGCGCAGATCGACCAGCTCGCGGCCGCCGCCGAGGAAGGCATCAAAGAGGGGTTCATAGGAGTCGAGTTCTCTCCTGAGTACGCTCCCGGAATCAGCTACAAGGAGATCGTGGAGGTGTCCCGGGTGGCGGCCAAGTATGGGGTTCCCGCCTTCTTCCACGGCAGATACTCGGACCCTGAAGAGCCCGGGACTAACTTCGACACGTTGAACGAGATAATCAGCGCGGGCCGCGATACGGGGGCTGCGGTGCACGTTCTCCACATCACCAGCACCGGTGGGACCTTCACCATGCCGGAGTCTCTCCAGATGCTCCAAGATGCGAGGGACGAGGGCATAGACATAACCGCCGATCTCTATCCCTACAACTTCTGGGCGACCTACCTTGCCTCGGAGCGTTTCGCCCCAGGGTGGCAAGAGAGGTTCCGCATCGGCTACTCGGATCTCGCCATCCCCGGCACCGGCGAGCGTCTCACCAAGGCGACCTTCGCCCAGCACCAAGCGCAGAACACCCTAACGGCCGCTTATGCGATTCCAAAAGAGGATGTCGTGCTGGGGCTTCAGTCCCCTCTTGTAATGATCGGAAGCGACGCCATATTGGAACCCGGTGACAACAACCACCCCCGAGGTGCGGGCACCTTTGCGCGCGTTCTTGGGAAGTACGTGCGAGAAGAACAAGTGCTGCCACTGATGGACGCTCTCGCCAAGATGACTATCCAGCCGGCGGACCTACTCGAGAGCAACGCCCCTGCCCTTCGAAGGAAAGGGCGCCTCCAGATCGGGGCCGATGCAGACATCGTCGTCTTCAACCCCGACACCGTCGAGGACCGAGCTACGGTGGACGACCCCTCGAAGTTCTCGAAGGGAATCAACTGGGTCCTCGTCAGGGGGCAGGTCGTCAAGGACCTGAAAGGCCTTAATCGGGATGTCCTGCCGGGTCGGCCGATCAAGTCGGAGGTGTCGCTGGCGGCCAAGGGGGATTAGCCCCCGGTCTAGCCGGCTCCTAGTAGTAGGGGACATCGCTGCGTTGTTCTTTGATCTGCCGGCTTAGACGCTTTATCTTGCGAGTTTCTTGGGCCGCCGCTCGATGATCCTGCTTGCGCTTCAGGTATCGGAGCTCCCTCTGAAGCTTGCGATAGCTCTCCAGGCGGTCGGCTCGCAACCTGCCGTCCCTCAGGCCTGCCTTGACCTCGCATCCGGGTTCCGAGTCATGAGCACAGTCGGTGAAGCGGCAACCGGCGGCAAGCTCTGCAACGTCGCTGAAGGCGTGGTCGATACCCTCCTGTGACTCCCATAGCTGAAGCTCGCGCAGGCCGGGCGTGTCTATGACCAGGCCCCCGCACGGCAGCGGAATCAGTTCCCTGTGCGTGGTCGTGTGCCGGCCCCTGTCGTCGTCCTCGCGTATCTCCTTCACTTTTTGGCGATCCTCGCCGGCCAACCGATTGACCAGACTGGACTTGCCCACGCCCGACGACCCCAGCAACGCTACGGTGCGCCCCGGACTCAGGTATGCCGCGAGCTTCTCGAAGCCCTCACCCGAGAGGTTGCTAACGGGATGAATCGGAACCGCAGGAGCGATGGCTTGCACCTCCAAGATGGCACTTCTTACATCTTCGATCAGATCCGACTTCGTCAGGACGATCACCGGGGCGGCCCCACTGTCCCAAGCCATGGTCAGGTAACGCTCGATCCGGCGAGGATTCAGCTCACTGTTCAGTGAGCTCAGCAAGAACAGCGTGTCCACGTTCGCTGCGAGCACCTGCTCATCGGTGCCCAGACCAGCGACCTTGCGCGAGATCGCGGTTGTCCTCGGTAGGAGGTCATGGATAAGAGCCTTTTGTTCCTCTGGAATAGGGGAGGCCACAACCCAGTCCCCGACCGCGGGGCGCCCAGACGCTGGAGTTTCGTCCCGGCGCAGATGACCAGTAAGCGACGCACTGAAGGAGCCATGCTCGGTCACCAAGATGTAGCTCCCGCGGTGCTGCGCGGCGACTCGCGCCGGCAGCATGCCGGCGGAAGCGGTTGCTGAGAATTTCTTTTGGAGCTCCTCGGTCCAGCCGAGGTGGTCAAGCGGAACAGCAGTGATCAAGAGGGTTCTCCATTCGTTGTGGCGCGCCCGGCGGCTCGCCGCCTGTGCGCGCGTGATTAAGCGAAGGGTGTGCGAGGTCTAACGAACCGCCGGTGGTTACCGGGCGGAGCCGGGCACAGGCATGGTTGCGGTCGGTGTCTTGTCCATCAACCATCACCTCCCCGTCGCAAAGGCCGGATGCGGCCGCTTCTATACCCGGCAAGTCAAGCGGAACTTCAGACAGAAAGCAAGAGGTCGAAGAACCAGAGGGCGCTTCCGACCGCTGGCATGTCCCGTGGAGCAAAGCTACCGGCACATTGGCATTTGGACAGAAGGTGCACTCCCGCCCGGCTTGATCCGGTCTGGAGCCCACGATGTATATTCGGTACATCGTGAAGAGGACGCAGATCTATGTTGACGAGGAGCAGGACGAATCGCTAGCACAGCGGGCTGCCGCTGCGGGGGTGACAAAGTCAACTCTGATCAGAGAGGCGATCGACGCCTACCTCAAGGGCCCCGCAGACGAACGGCTCCGGCTCGACCGATTTAGGGTCGCGGTGCGCGGCGCGGCGGGTAGTGCTGACTACTTGCCCGATGGAAAGACCTACGTTGAGAGCGTGCGCGCCCTGGACGTTCGCCGTCAGGAAGAGAACGAGCGCCGTCGGCGCGCATGAGCACGGTCATCGACACCTCTGTGATCATCGACATCCTTCGCGGGCTGTCTGCAGCGGTCGGCTATGTCGAAAGACTTGAGGATGTGCCTGCCTGCAGCGAGATCACTCGGGTTGAGGTGCTCCGCGGCCTGCGCACCGCGGAGCGAGTGCCCGCCGAGCGACTCTTCCAGCAGCTCCAGTTGGGTTGCACTTGACGAGCCGATCGCGAGGCGAGCCGGGGAGCTCGGGCGCAAATGGAGAAAAAGCCACCCGTGGATAAGCGGCCCGGACCTTGTCGTCGCGGCAACTGCCGAACTGCTGGGGGCCGATCTCGCTACGGGCAACGTGAGGCACTTCCCAATGTTCGAGAGGTTTCAACCCCCGTATCACGGCTGACGGTCCACGCAGTCAGGTTGGGTGGCCCAGAAGCGTGGTGCGCGAACTGCGACGAACGCCCCGTCAGCTTTCCTTTCCGCCTGTCCCTATAGGCAGTCGCCGGGTGGTGACGCCGGATCGCAGAAGAGCACCGCGTTCAGGACTTGCCAGACCTCTTTGCGGGTTTGAGGTGAAGCCCAGTTCCCAATCGCCGCGTAAGCGTAGAAATTCCGCCCCTCATCGCTGAAACGGAACATCCGGAAGAAGACATCCTCGGCATTGTCCAGGCAATCGACCGCCTCAGACACCTCGCCATCTTCGGCGGAGAACCTCGCGGGACGAGCAGGGAAATTGGCTCCCGATGACGCCTCCTGCAGGGTGATGAAGGCATCTGTCGGTCCGAGACTCTCGATCGCCCGCTCCGGGATCTGAACACAATCTTCTCCACCCGGACTGAGCTGATAAGTGCCCAGCGAAACAAGTTCCATGGGTTGATCGAGGTTGGGAGTCAGCGTCTCCGACGAACGATTCCAACCCTCCGGGTAATAAAGGGTCAGCTTGTGATCGTCGAGAACCTCTTCGGTGAAGGCTTCCTGGTCACGTAACTCTGAAGGCGACCGCAACCGCGTCTTCTGCAAGACAGCACCCCGATCGTCTCTTGCCTCGACGATTCCTTCGGCATTTGGGGGAAGGAACTCAGCGAAAAAGTTCACATCGAAACCGCTGGGACCTTCGATGATCTCCCACTCCGAATCTTCGCCCGCGTCGAGTGTCACCACCAACGCGGCGACTCGCTTAGAGACCACGCCGTGAATAATCGATTTGGACAAGCCGGCCTCGGAGCCGACAATCAAACTTAGATCGCCTTTCTCGGGAACATCAAAGCCGCATCCGCCGCCGCGACCAGCTCCCAATTCCAGCTCGACGCAAAGCCCGGCGTTGCTCTCATACGCGATCAGCGTCCACGACTGGCCCGAAACAGTCCCCTGTCCTACGACCACTTCGGATCCAATGGGTTGCACACCGTCACCGTCATCACGAGGCGTGGCCGAGGGCTGCGCGGGCTCTTCCGGACCCACGGGCCCGATATCCGATGGCGATCGGAGCGCCCCTGCCGTCACAACACCCCCCATGACGATGGCGATGACTGCAAGCCCCGCGACAGTTGCCGTCACTACCCGGCGAATCCTGGCCCGTCGACGCACGCGCTCGTACATCCCGGTGGAAAGTGCTGCTCTCTCAGCTTCCTCGTGAAGAAAGCCAGCGATCTGGCGTTCGATGTCGGTCACAGGACGTCACCTCTCATGCGTTCCCTCAATGAAGCGGTCGCTCGGGATACCAAGGACTTCACCGCAGCCACCGAGCACTGCAGCACCTCGGCGGTCTGTTGTTCCGACAGATCCGCGTAGAACCGCAGAACGAGTGCCGCGCGCTGCCGATGCGGCAAGCTCCGTAGGGCGTCGCGGATCAGCTGGCGTTCCTCGATCTGCGGCGTAACGGCCTGTCGGAAGGAGGAATCTCCTTCTCGGGCCGCGTAGTCGCGCTCTAGCCTCAGCCTGCGAAAGCGGTCTCGGGACAGATTGACGATCGTTCTGCGCAGATAAACCTCAAACGCATCGGGGCTTCTGAGCTCCTGGAAGCGACCGAACAGGCGTATGAAGGCATCCTGGACGATGTCCTCTGCGGCGTGCTGATCACCCGTGAGGAGAAAAGCAAGGCGCACCGCGTCGCTGGCGTGTCGCCAGTAGAGACCGGCCAGCGTCTGCTCGCCTCGCTTGGCCACTGCCTCCCCAAAACTTGTGGTGTTCACCGGCTCATCACGCTAACTAGACGTACGAGGCAACCAAAAAGTAGCGGGCCATTTCCGCCGAATCCAAAGCCAGTGCCAACCACCAGGAGATCAGACCGCTTTGGATTCCGATCCGCCTTCTGGTCCTTGAATCCTCAGGTTCGCAAAGAACGCGGCGAGGTATACGAGGGGCTGCACGACGCGGTCGTCGACTGCGAGACGTTCGAGGCAGCGACGCCGCATCCTCAGAGAGCGCGGCGAGTCCCAGGCTCTAAAGCGGGGGCACGCGAGTGACTACCTGTCGGGAGTGGTGCGCTGCGAGCGCGCGTACATCGGAACCTCGGCCAAGGGCCGCTCGCGCCTCTACCACTACTACACGTGCTCGACGCGGTATCGCTACGGAACCAGCCGATGCAATGCCGACCGTCTTCCCAGAGAGGCGCTCGAAGAGGCGGTCATCGAGCAGATGGCGGAGGTTTATCAAGACAGCTCGCTCATCGCGGACGCGCTGGCCGAGGCCAGCGGCGGAAACAGAGATCACCGAGGAGGTGGAGCGGCATCCTTGGTTCGCGCACCGCAAGGTTGGGGTGGACCCGATCGGGATCGAACCGACTACCTCCGCCATGCCATGGCGGCGCTCTACCAAGTGAGCTACGGGCCCTCTTGGCCTGCGATGCTAGCAGCCCTATGAGGGTGGCCCGCTGTTGCCTCGGCGGCGGCGACGACCTCTCCTTCGGCCGGACGGTGGTTTGTCTCGAGCCGTCTCGGCCGATCCATCGGCCCCCATTCGGGGTGCCGCGGGGGCCTTCTCCCTTCTGGGTCTCCCCAAAGCGTTCGGGGGGTCCGGGGCCGTCCGCCCCTCCTCCACGGCAGGTTCACGGCCGCCCCTAGACTCTCGGACCTCCGCAACCTTAAGGGTGATGCGGTACTCCTGGGGCCTCTCGGGCACCCCCCACTCCGACTGGAGGTCTCCGATGAGGCCCTCGAGCGTCTGACCGTCATGCGGACCCGTGAGCCTGGCGGGACGCGGCTTGCGAACTCCCCTTACCAGGTCCTCGGAGGACGCCGGAGAAGTGGACCTCTCACCCTGGCCCCTCCTTCCCCTTCTGGATCGCCTCGGTGCGCCCTGGCCTTGCACTCGATCGGAGGCCGCTGATGGGGACGGCGAGCTCTGAGAACCTTCCTGTCCTTGTCGACCACTTCCTCGACGCCTACGTCGCCTCCGCCGTGGCTGTGGGCTCATCCTGTTCCTCCTGGTTAGTGGGAGCCGAGACCCCGGACCGGCCCGACTCGGTGAATGCCACCCTCGGCGCGTCCGCCCACAGCCGCTCGAGGTCGTAGTAATCACGCTCTTCCTTGTGGAAGACGTGAACCGCAAAGTCGATGTAGTCCAGAACCACCCAGCGGGCTTCCCGGTTGCCCTCTCGCCGACGTGGCTTCACAGCGTTTGAAGCGGCCAGCCGTCGTTCGACCTCATCGGCGATGGTGTGGACCTGGCGCTCGGTGTTCCCGCTGCAGATGACAAAGTGATCGATTATCACGAGGTGCTTGGAGACATCGAGTATCACGATCCGCTCTGCTTTCTTGTCCGATGCGGCTCGTGCGGCTTCCAGAGCGAGGTCGGCGCGCTCGGCCGACGCTTGTTCCGCCAAACGCACTCAATAAGCCCTTTCCGCAGTCATGGAGGCTTTCACGATACCCCGCCCTAACCACCTAGGGCGTCTTGCGGGAAGCTCCCCCGGAATACAGCCGATGGGTGTGGATGTAGAGCTCGACGGCGGGGGGAACCAAGCCGCCGATCGGCAGACCCTGCGTCACGCGCTCGCGTATGCCCGTGGAAGAGACGTCAACGTTCGGCACCTCCATCATTCGTACGGCGGGCCACCATGGCTCCGGGCTGAGTTGTGACAATTCGAAACCTGATCTGGTGACTGCAACGACCTCGGCCAGTCGCGCCAGACTGTCGAGCTTTTCCCACGAGCCGAGGTGAAGCACTGCATCGGCCCCTGCGACGAAGAGCAGGCGCACCTCGTCCCCATAGAAGGACCGAAGAGAGGACATGGTGTCTGCGGTGTAGGTCGGCCCCTTGCGGTCGATCTCAATCCGGGAGACGGAGAAACTGGCGTCGGAGGCACCGAGAACGCTCATGAGATACCGGTCCTCCGGCCCCGCGTAGGTCTCTTTCTGCCAGGGCCGACCGGCAGGGACGAACATCAGACGGTCGAGCTCGAACTCTTCCGACACCTGTGCCGCAACCGCGATGTGACCAATGTGGAGAGGGTCGAAGGTGCCTCCGAAGACACCGAGGCGCCTCACCGCGCCCAGTTTGGATTGCATCCCGCTAGCAAACCCGAAAAGCCGATTCGGCGCGAGCGATCGAGGGTGATGAAGGGACCTTCCTCGAGGGACGAGGGGGGCCCTGGGAGTGGCCCCCCTCGCACCACGGCACGGGAAGTGATCAGGGGGACTTGACCACTTCCCTCGTGTCCTCGAGCCGGGACGCGATTGAGAGGGTAGGGAGAGCAGGTTGAGGGCAAGTGACGGCCTCGCGGACGCAATATGAACTCCGTGGCTGTTCAACCTTCCTCGTGCGCCGTCGAGGAGCTCTTCTCGTCAGGCTCGAACTCAAAAGATGCATTCCCTATGACGACGTCGTCCCCTCTTGTTGCACCAGCCTCCTCGAGGGCCCGCTCCACCCCCATTGAGATCAGCTTACGCTGAAGCCGTCCGACGGCCTCTTCGTTGTCCAGGTCGGTAATCGCAACCGCCCGCTCTGCCCGCCGGCTCGACACCTGCCAGCCGTCAGGGTGGCGAGTGACCTTAATTGGATCGTCCCTGACCACATGGCGCACGTAGCCGCCGCTCGAGGGGGCCAGCTCGCTTCTCGAGTGTTTGACAAGATCATCGAGGCGCCTCACGAGCCCTTCTATCCCCTCGCCGGTGACTGCAGAGATCGGAAGAGCCTCGGCATGCCTCCGGAGGACTCGAGGAAGGACATCCCGTCCGGCGTCCACCTTGTTGGCAACGATGAGTGAGGGCCTGGATGCGAGCACCTCATCGAACGCCTTCAGCTCCCGGCGCAAAGCATCGACGTCATTTGCCGGATCACGGTCGTCGGCAGCCAGGTCGATCAAGAAAACGAGCACGGCGGCTCTGCGCACATGCCTGAGAAACCTTGTGCCGAGGCCCTTGCCTTCGTTAGCGCCCATCACCAGGCCCGGGATGTCGGCGACCACGAAGGAATCGTCATCAACCGTAACGACTCCCAGGTTGGGCACGAGCGTTGTGAATGGATAGTCGGCGACTCTCGGCTTTGCCTTTGAGATACGGGAGATCAGGGTCGATTTCCCGGCGTTCGGAAACCCGACGAGGCCCACGTCCGCCAACAGCCGCAATTCGAGGCGAAGCCACTCTTGCTCTCCCGGCTCGCCGCGCTCCGAGAACGTGGGGGCGCGTCTCGTCGGTGTGGCAAAGCGCGCGTTGCCTCGGCCCCCTCGACCACCCTTTGCGACGAGCAGCTCGTGCCCAGGAGCCGCCAGGTCGGCAATCACCTGCCCGTCTTCGCCGTAGACGACGGTTCCGGGCGGGAGGAGGACGACGCGATCCTTGCCTCGGGCACCATGACGGCGCTTGCCCTCGCCGTGGCCTCCGCGCCCGGCTTTTATGTGGGGATGGTCCCGCAACTCGGCAAGCGTGCCTATGGAACCATCCGCTCTCAGGAGGACGTCCCCTCCGTCCCCCCCGTCCCCTCCGTCCGGGCCACCCTTCGGCTTGTAGGGCTCGTGGTGAAAGGCGGTGGAACCATTGCCACCGGCGCCTGCGGCGACGTGGATCTTTGCTTCGTCTACGAACTTCACGGGGCACCTGCGGTCGAGGACATGGGAGGCGGCGAAGCCCGCCGGGAGGACGCCGAGGTCAGTCGTTGACTACGCTGACTACCCGGCGTCCCCTCATGCTGTGAAAGGTCACCGTTCCGTCGGCGGTGGCGAAAAGGGTGTCGTCCCCGCCCCTCCCGACGTTCAGCCCGGGATGCACCTTGGTTCCCCGCTGGCGCACGATGATCGAACCGGCCTTTGCCTGCTGGCCACCATGAACCTTGACCCCTAGCCGCTTGCTGGCGGAGTCCCGGCCGTTTCGGGACGATGCTGCACCTTTCTTATGAGCCATCGCCACTTCCTCCAGTTTCGGTTGATGAATCCTCGGACCCGCCGACGCCCAGCTCGATGTCGGCAATCTGAACGCTCGTGTATTTCTGCCGGTGCCCTACGTGGCGCCTGTATCCGGTCTTGTTGCGGTACTTGGTGACATCGACTTTGGGCCCCTTGGCTTCGCCGACAACCCGGCCGAGCACCCGAGCGCTCGACAAATCGGATCTTCCCGAGCGCGCCTTGCCCTCGTCGTCAACGATAAGCAATGGCGTGAACGCCACCTCGTCGGAGCCTTTGAGGCGCTCCACCTCGATGACGTCGCCCTTTGTGACTTTGAATTGCTTGCCGCCCGCGCGGATAACTGCGTACATGTCTCTCCCGAGGATCAAGCCCCCGAACCGAGGGCCCAGCAAGAATACCAAGCCCGACGCTGCCTGAGTAACTCCGGGGACCGGAACGGCTGCGGCGACGGGCGTCCGCTCCGCTCAGGCACCCCACTCTCTTCAGCCTTCGCTCCGGAACGCCCGCCGTCCTCGCCCTTCCTATCTCACCTACCAACGCCCGCCAGAGCGACCAGCGAGGTTCAGTCGACGTCGTGGATGATGATGCCCCGACCCTCGCAAGAGGGACATCGGTCGGAAAAGGCTTCGACGATCCCGGCGGACACGCTCTTGCGGGTCATCTGAACGAGCCCAAGAGGCGAGATGTCGAATACCTGGTTCTTTGACCGATCGAGGTCGAGCGCCTCCCTGAACACCCGCAGCAGCTCATCCCGGTTGGCGATCTCCTCCATGTCGATGAAGTCGATGACGATGATGCCGCCGATATCTCTCAAGCGAAGCTGTCGCGCGATCTCAATCGCCGCTTCCTTATTGGTCTTGAAGACCGTCTCCTCGAGGTTCGACTTGCCGACGAACTTGCCCGTGTTGACGTCGATGACGGTCATCGCTTCCGTGCGATCGATGACTATGTGGCCCCCGGAAGGAAGCCACACCTTTCGATCGAGCGACTTACGGATTTGCTCCACGACGCGGTACTCCTCGAAGATGGGGAGCTCGCCGCGATAGAGCTCGAGTCTGTGGTCCAGGCTTGGTGTCGTCGCACGAACGTAGGAACGAAGGGTTGCCTCGAGCACAGGTTCGTCCACTACGCAACGAACGATCTCTCTGTTGAAGAGGTCGCGTATAACCCGCAGTTCCAGCTCGGGCTCCTGATATAGGAGCGAGGGCGCTCTCGCTTTGCTCACTTTGTCCGAGATGTCGGCCCAGATCTCGATCAGCCGGCTCAGGTCTCGACGAAGGTCGTCCTCCTGGGCCCCCTCTGCCGCGGTCCGAACTATCAGTCCATGTCCTTCCGGTCTCAGCCGCTGGGAGATCTCTCTCAGCCGGTTGCGCTCCGTGTCGGGCAGGCGCCGAGATACGCCCATCGTTTCCGCCCCTGGGACCAACACGAGGTGCCGGCCCGCTAACGACACGAGGGCTGTGAGCCGAGCGCCCTTGGCTCTCATCGGATCCTTGGTCACCTGAACGACGATCGACTGGCCGGGCTTGAGCACGGTCTCGATCCTCGGGACCTCCTCCCCCTCGTCTCCGGCAATGCCGACCTCACCGGCGTAGAGAACGCCGTTGCGAGACTCGCCGAAATCGACGAACGAGGCTTCCATCCCCGGGAGAACGTTTTGAACCCGTCCGAGGTAGACGTTGCCCACGAGAGAACGGTCGGTCGCCCTCGTGACGTAATGCTCGACGATCGTTTCCTCTTCGAGCACGGCGATTTGGGTGCCGTTCGGATCGGCGTGAACGAGCATGACCCGCTCGGCCGCTCCAGGAGATCGGTGGCTCTTTCGTTTCGTGGGTCGGCGGCGAGAGCGCCCGTTGGTTCGCTCGGCCGCCGCGACACCTGGCCCCTCTACCGCAACCTCTGAGTCGGCTGAGAAATTTGCGAGATCGGGAGCTCGCTCCCGGCGTTTGGGGACCGGCTCCACTAGTGCCCCCAGTTGTCTGAGCGGTCCACTAGATAAGCCGTCTCATGTGCACATTCAAGAGCAAGCCGACGGCAAGGAAGTTGGTCAGCAGACCCGAGCCCCCGAAGGAGACGAAAGGCAAAGGTAGACCGGTGATCGGCATGATGCCCATGGTCATCCCAACGTTCACGAACAACTGAAAGCCCCACATGGCGGCAATCCCTGCCGCAACGAGGGTCCCGAAGAGATCACGCGACATTGCCGCGATGCGCAGCGCGCGCCAGATGAGGATGGCAAAGAGGCCGAGAAGAGCCGCGCTTCCGACGAAGCCCAACTGCTCTCCGACCGCCGTAAAGATGAAGTCGGTGTGTTGCTCGGGGACGAAGCGAAGGTCCGTCTGGGTGTTCTCGGTTCCCAGACCTTTTCCGTCCATGCCTCCCGACGCGATCGCTATCTTCGCTTGGACCAAGGTGTAACCGGACGTCTGAACGTCTGGGCTCGTATCCAAAAAGGCGGTGATCCGTTCGATTTGGTAATCCTTGATGAGGCCGGCCTGGAGAGAGAAAACGACGAGCACCGCTCCGAGGAAACCGAGGGCGGCGAAGTGTCTGATCTTGGCCCCCCCGACCAGCAGCATGACTGCAAGAACGGCCACCACCACGAGAGTCCCACCCAGGTCTGGCTCGATGAAAATCAGCCCGGCGGCGGCGCCCCCTATTCCCACAGCGATGGCGACATCTATCGCTCTCACGTCCCCCTTGCGCTCCGCCAGATAAGTGGCGATCGCAAGGATTACGGCGATCTTCGCAAACTCGGATGGTTGGATCTGAAAGGCGCCGAAGTCGAACCAGCTCTTCGTGTTGTTGCGAACGTCTCCCAGCGGCGTCAGAACCAGGACCAGCGTCAAGAGCGCCACGCCATAGATGATGGGCGCGAACGCGCGCAGGTGGCGGTAATCGAACAGCGCGAGTCCAGCCAACGCGAACGCTCCCACGAACGCATAGATGATCTGCCGCTTCATGAAGAAGGCGGGGTCCGAACCAAGGAACTCCTGGTTCGAGGACGTCGCCGAGAAGATCATCACGGCGCCGAAGGTCGTAAGCAGGAGCGTGATCATCATCAACATGGGATCGAGGTGCCGAATCGGCGCCTTTCGCGCCATGCGGGCGGTAATCGGTTCGCCGCCGATGCGGTCGACCGCTCCGCCGAAGACTCCCTGCATGCCCATCAGCGCGAGTCGTCTTCCGCCAAAGAGACTTCGGTCTTCTTGTCCACGCCCGCAATGCCCTCCCATATCTGCCGGGCAACGGGCGCCGCGCTCTCACCACCGTGACCGGCCTTCTCCAGGTAGACGGCGATGACGTATTTGGGATTGTTGCTGGGACCGTAGGAGATGAACCATGCATCGTTCAACTTAGTTCCACCAAGTTGGGCTGTTCCCGTTTTTCCTGCTACCGGGAACTTGTCCAAGGGGAACCCCGAGAAAGCAGGGTTCGCAGTTCCCCCCGGACTGGCGACGACCAGCTCTAGCCCTTGACGGATGGCGGCGAGCTCCACGTCGTCGAGAGGCAGCTCACCGGCGGGCTTCGCTTCGATGGAAGTGACGATGTCTTCTCCCTGAAGCCCGCCCTCGATGGTCCTTGCTCCTGCTTTGCCCTTCTGCTTGGACGTAGTGACGGTGCCGTCGTCCAGCTCGTCCTTGGCAACCGCCATGGCGACGCGCGGCTCCCACACCGTTCCGCCATTTGCTATCGCCGCATAGGTCACGGCCATCTGCAAGGGGGTGACGATGAGGTCTCCTTGGCCGATGGCCATGTTCACCGTGTAGCCGGGCAGCCATCCTTGCTCGCAAAGCGGATACTGGGTGTTCTCGGTCTCCTCCTGCGCTTCGAGGCACCACTTCTCGTCGGGGACTCGTCCTCCAAGCTCGTAGGGAAGATCGATCCCGGTTGGATTGCCGAAGCCAGCCAGCCGCTCGTACCTCTGGAATTCCTCGGTGCCGTCACCGCCGGCGCTTTTGGGGGGGCCGTAGCTGGTCTCCAACCGCCATCCCAACTCGTAATAAAAGGTGTTGCACGAGACCTGGAGGGACTCGGGCACGCCCATCAATCCGAGGTCTGCCCTAGTCCAGTTGTGGAAGACCGTGGCGAACGGATCTTCGGGGGGATACTCGGTCCGGCCGGGACAGGGAACCTGGCTCGTTGCAGAGATGAGGTCGTTCGCAAGCGCCGCGCCGGCAGTCACGACCTTGAAGGTGGAGCCGGGTTGACGTTGCGCCGCGATCACCCGATTTACCTGGGCGTCGTCATCTCCGGTCTCCGTTGGGACCCCCAGCTTGCGCGCGTCCTTGGTGCTGAAGCCATCGGCAAGAAGGCTCGGGCTGTAGGTGGGGAAGCTCGCCATCGCGATGACCTGCCCGTTGGTCGGGTCCATGACTACGACGGCGCCCGCGGGGGCCTGATAGGCGGCCCGGCGGGCGGCCCGAATCCCTGATTTGAGCGACTTCTGGGCCAACCTCTGGATCTCGCTATCGATCGACAGGATGAGGTCGGACCCGGCCTCTTCCTCACGAGTGAGCAGTGGCTCCCCGACCACTTCGCCGGCAGCGTCAACGACAACCTTCTCGAGGCCTGGGGTCCCTCGCAGGTAGCGATCGTAGGTCCGCTCAATCCCCGCCTTCCCAATCACATCGCCTGCATTGGAGCCCTTGAAGAAGTCGTCTTTGAGCTCATCTTCGCCGATCTCGCCCACATAGCCCAGGATGTGAGGCGCGATCCCGCCCTGCGGGTACTTGCGCATGGGGAGGTAGTCGACATCGACCCCTGGATACATGTTTGCGCTCTCGCGTATGACGTTGGCCTGCGTTGCGTTGATGTTGTTGGCCACCGGTACCGGCTTGTAGGGAGACGCTGCGGCGTCGTTGAGGTTCTCGTACAGCTCCTTGTACGAGGTCTCCAGTCCCGCACCGCGCGGCTCCGGTCGCGCTAGCCATCTCAGGGTACGCTTGGCTTGATCGTCGTCCACGACCTGGCGATCTATGGTTACGGTCCGCTCGAAGCTGTTGTCTACGAGCACTACCCGGTTGCGATCCAAGATGCGTCCCCGCGGCGGCTCGGTCTCGACTCTGCGGACCCGGTTCTCTCTCGCTTGAGTTCGGTAGTCGTCGGCCGCAAGCACTTGAAGGAACCACAGCCGCGAGTAAAGAGCCACAAAAGCGGCTATGAGAAGAACCGCAAAGACGGCGAGCCGGATCTTGGTGCGGTCGATACCGAGTGAGGTTTCGCCACCCCCCCCGCGCGTCCCCTTATCCCCTTTGGAGGACCTCTTTTTCCTCGCTACCACCGGAGCACCCTCTCAGGTCGGAATCTGTTGGCGACGCGTCGTACGAGTGGGAAGACAAAAGGTGTCAGCAAGGTGTTGTAGAGGACTACCAGACCGGCTCGCTTGGCGGTGACCTGAAGCCCGACCCACTCCCGCCCGAGAATGATCGAAAGGCTTGCGTAGCCAAACTCTGCAACGGCCGAAGCGCCTGCGATGACCAGTACCGGAGTCCAGACCGACTCCTTGGTGGACAGTCGTCGTACGGTCCCAATTCCATAACCAATCAGCGTGTACAGCAGTGCAGAGACGCCCACGATCGCCTGCTCGAGCTGGAGGTCGAGAAGCAAACCTCCAAAGAAGCCCAAGACCACTCCAACTCGCTCGCCGTCGAGATAAGCAAGGACAACTATGACAACGAGGACGAGGTTGGGCACCACGCCCAAGATGGTCAGCTGTGCCAGGACGGTCGATTGAACCGCGAGAGCGATTATCAACATCGCCGCATAGGCGGCGACGCGCCCCAACCCGATCTCGCCGAGCGTTCCTGACCGACCCGCGCTCCTTGCGGTCACCGCCATCACCGGTCCTCCTGCGCGGTGGCAGCTGGTCCGGACTCCAGCAAGACCGACACGTAATCGAGCTTGCGATATTCCACATACGGATCGACGTCGATGTCCATGGTCGGGGAACCCCCCTCGACATCCGCCCGGCTTATCTCACCGATCGGAATGCCCGGCGGAAAGACACTGCGGTTGCGACCCGAGGTGACGACCTCGTCGCCGACCGACACGTCGGCGTCCTTGCCGATGTCCAGCATCAGCAGGGGAAGCCCGGCCCCCTGCCCTTGCACGGTGCCCGTGTCGCGGGGACCCTCGATGCGGGCACCGGCCGCAGCCGTCGGGTCGACGATCACCAGCACCTGCGCTTCGTTGGCGGTGACTTGCACGACCTTTCCGACGAGACCCTCGGGGGAGATAACGGCCATCTCTCGAGCGATTCCGTCCTCGCGTCCCTTGTCGATCCCGACCGCCCAGTTGTAGTTGCCTGCGCCGTTGGAGTAGACCTGCGCTGCCACCGCGTCCATGGTCTGCCACGACTCCTTAAGGTCGAGCACCTCCGTGAGTCGTTTGTTCTCGTCGAGAATTGCGTCGGCGCCCTCGTTCTCGGACCGTAGCCGGCGTACGTCCTGCTCCAACTCCTGGTTCTGTCCTCGAAGATCGCCGATCTCTCCGAGGGACGAGAAGAAGTTTCCTACGGGGCGAAACACAGTGGTAAACCCCCGCTGGACCGGGGCAACCACGGCGATCGACCACTCCTTGGCGCGGGCAAGCGGGCCCTCCGCGCCTGAGCGGAAGTCGAGCGTGATGAGAAATATGGACAGCGCCACGAAGACAAGCAAGAGCACTCGTCCGCGCCCGGGTTGCCGGTACATCTAGTTGTCAAACCTCTCTGCGTGGTTGCAGAAACTTGGTGAAGCGGCGCCAAAGGCCCCCCTAGGAGACCTCGCGGGCTGCCGCCTCGTGCCGCCATGGTAGCCCGCAACTACAGGCTAACCGCCGGGGGGCCGCCTGACCAGGAAAAAGGTGACCTGGAGGCACATCTTTGCGACCTTTCCGGGCTAGTGCCTGGTCGAGGAGATGAGGACTCGTTTGAGCGACTCGAACTCCTCGAGGCACTTGCCGGAGCCCACCGCTACGGCAAACAAGGGGTCGTCGGCGATGTGAATGGGCATGCCGGTCTCGTGCTTCAGTCGCTCGTCGAGGCCGCAGAGCATCGACCCTCCTCCAGCGAGGACGATGCCTTTGTCCATGATGTCGGCGGCCAGCTCCGGGGGGGTCTTGTCGAGCGTGTTCTTGACGGCGTCGACGATCGCGTTGACCGGCTCTTCTATCGCTCGACGAATCTCCTCGGCGGAGATGACGATGGTCTTGGGTAGACCGGTCACGAGGTCGCGTCCCCTGATCTCGGCATTCTTGTCCTCCGGCATCGGGAACGCAGAAGCAATTGCAATCTTGATCTCTTCAGAAGTTCGCTCGCCCAACATGAGCGAGTACTCCTTCTTTACGTAGTTGATGATGGCTTCGTCCAGCTCGTCACCGCCGATGCGAATCGACTGACTGGTCACGATTCCGCCAAGCGAAACGACTGCTACCTCGGTTGTCCCACCACCGACGTCCACGATCATGTTGCCGGTCGGCTCGTGCACAGGAAGCCCCGCGCCGATCGCCGCCGCCATCGGCTCTTCGATGATGAAAGCGCTACGCGCTCCGGCCGAGATGGTCGCCTCCTCGACCGCCCGCTGTTCCACTCCTGTGATTCCCGAAGGCACGCACACAACTACACGAGGCTTAGCTAGGAACGAACGGCGGTGGACCTTCTGTATGAAGTAACGAAGCATCTTCTCGGTTACGTCGAAGTCGGCGATGACCCCATCCTTGAGCGGTCGAATGGCCACGATGTGAGCGGGAGTTCGTCCGATCATCTGCTTGGCCTCGGACCCGACGGCCAGAATGGCCCCCGTCTTGGTGTTGATGGCCACCACCGAGGGCTCGTTTAGCACGATCCCTCGCCCGCGCACGTAGACGAGCGTGTTGGCGGTGCCCAAGTCGACGGCCATGTCTCGGCCGATGATCTGGAACAGGTTGTCCATGCCCGGTCTCCTGACGCTGGCGCGTGCTAACTGTCTGGTCAAAGGTTAGCCGAAAAAGAGACCGACCTCTCTATCGGCCGACTCAGGCGAATCCGACCCGTGGACGATGTTCTCGGTGATCGCCGTGGCGAGGTCCCCACGAAGGGAGCCGGGGGCGGCGTCGAGGGGGTTGGTGGCGCCCATAATCTGCCGGGCGGCCGCTACAGCCGATGGTCCCTCCACCACCATTGCGACCACGGGACCAGAGGTAATAAAGGCGACGAGCTCACCGAAGAAAGGCTTGTCCCGGTGTTCTCCATAGTGGCGCTCGGCCAGATCCCGATCGATCGTAAAGAGCTTCATCTCCTGTATCGACAGACCCTTTTGTTCCATGCGCCGAACAACCTCTCCTATTAGGCCTCTTCGCACGCCGTCCGGCTTCACCATGACGAATGTCCGTTGCCTATCCGACACTTTTCAACCCTCCTGAATGGAAGCGGCCACAGACGTTAGCAGAGTGGTCTGCGACAGCCCGCGCCGGCTTAGCTAGTTGTTCGACAAGCGTCGAGATGAGCACACGCCTCGCCAACGACGTAGTGAGATCCGGTTATGCAGACCAGATCACCTCCACGAGCCTGCTCGAGTGCCGAATCAATTGCAGCTGTCACCTCTTCCACTGAGATGCACTCTAGTTGCAACTCGCGCGCAGCCGACAGCAACAACTCCAAAGAAACCGAGCGCGCGCTTCGTGGATGGGTCACGATCACGAGACAAGGAAGGCGCGAGAGCTCCGCTAATATCCCGCGATAGTCCTTGTCTTCCAAGATGCCCACGACGAAGATCGCTCGCTCGAACGTGAAGGCTTCGACCAAACCGTTGATAAGAGCCGATGCCCCGTCGGGATTGTGGGCAACGTCGATCACAACTGGAACGGCTGCCAAACCCTCGAGCCGCACCGTCTCCAGGCGTCCCGGAACCCTTGCATTTGCCAACCCTTCGGCAACCACCTCTCGATCAAACGGCTTGTTCGTGAAGCGAACCGTGGCTTCCACTGCGACAGCCGCGTTGATTCCTTGATGGCTTCCGTGAAGAGGAAGAAAGAGCCCCTCGTAGAGTCCCTCGCTTGGCTCGATCGAGAGATATCGCCCCCCTACCGCCATCTGATTGACTCTAACGAAGAAGTCGCGTCCGTTGCTGGCGACCACCGCGTTGACTTCCCGAGCACGATCACCGATGAGCTCGACGATGCCCGGGGTCCGCTCGGCCGTCACCACGATGGCATCTTGCTTGATGATCCCCGCCTTCTCGCGAGCAATCTGCTCTCGCTCCATGCCCAGCACCCCGGTGTGGTCGAGGGCAACGTTGGTTATGACAGCAACCGGCGCGTCGATCACGTTGGTTGCGTCCCACCTTCCGCCCAAACCGACCTCGACGACCATCGCATCGACCGGCGCCTCGGCCGCCCACAGAAAAAACATTGCGGTGAGCACCTCGAAGTAAGTGAGACGCTCGCCGAGGGTCCTTTCCACCATCTCGAGGTACGGCTTCAAGTGTTCGAACACGTCGCCAAAGACCTCCTCCGACAAAGGGTCGCCGTTCAGGGCGATCCGCTCTCTCATCGTTTGGAGGTGGGGGGACGTGTAAGTCCCAACGGAGAGGCCTGCAGCCACGAGGATCGAGGTGGCGATGCGCGCGCTGGAGGTCTTCCCGTTCGTTCCGGTGATGTGGATTGCCGGCGCAGTCCTTTCGGGATGGTTCAACGCCTCGCACAGTGCCTCGATGCGAGCGGTGTTGGGGCGCATCGACTTCATGGCGTCCACGCCGAGGGCGTCCAGGTACTGTGAGGCTTCCTCCCAGCTCACTTAGCGGCAGCAGCCTCGGGCTTCCCGAGCTGCACAGACACCACGAGATCCTGGCTCGAGGAATCTTCCGCCACCTCGAAGCTCTGGACGTTGACGGTCGTGGCCACCTCCTGCTTCACTTCCTCGAAAAGGCCCAGGCGGTCGCTAGGTCCCGTGATCGTGGCGAGTTCCACTGGGACACGCAGGGACACGTGGGCCTCGGACTTTGCCTTGCGGATCTGCGTGAGCACTTGAACCGCCGCATCGAAGCAACCGTCGTCGTGACAATCGGGCAGGTCCGAGGGGATGGGCCAGCGGGCCACGTGAATCGATTGCGGAACGTCCTTGTCCAAGTTCCAGATCTCTTCGGTGATGTAGGGGATCACAGGAGCAAACAGCTTGAGCACGATGTCCAGCGCTAGTCTCAGCGTGCCGACGGCAGAAGGGTCACCATCGTAGGCCCGCGCCTTGGACAGCTCGAGGTAGTTGTCGCAGAGATCGCCCCAAAACCACGACTCGGTAAGGGCCAGCGCCCCTGCATGATCCCAGGCGTCCCAGCGTGCCGTGACCTCGTCGACTAGGCGTCGAAGCCGTGCGATGAGGGCCTTGTCCAGAGGGCGCGCAGGGGCTCCCGACTCGCCTTCGAAGCCTCTTATCAGCCGGGCGGCGTTGACCAGCTTGGTCACGAGCCGTCTTCCCTCTTTGAAGACTTTCGGGTCGTATGCGGCGTCGAGGCCAAGGCGGGCCGAGGCCGCCCAGTACCTCACTGCGTCGGGGCCGTAGTCGTCGAATGGCTGCGTCGGCACGACCACGTTCCCCTTGGACTTTGACATCTTCTTGCGATGTTCGTCTGTGATGAAGCCGCTGATCGCTGCGTGCTTCCACGGGATGGAGCCATCTTCGAGCAGGGAACGAGTGATCGTGTAGAAAGCCCAGGTCCGAATGATGTCGTGGGCCTGGGGCCTCACGTCGCCCGGATAGAGCGCGGCGTGACGCTGCATGTCTTCCGGCCACCCGGTCGTGATGAACGGCGTCAAAGATGACGTTGCCCAGGTGTCCAATACGTCGGGGTCCCCGATGAACCCTCCGCGTTGCCCCCGCCGGTCCTCCGAGTATCCCGGCGGCGCCTCGGCGGAGGGGTCGACGGGGAGATCATCCAGTGAGGCAAGAATGGGTTCGTCGTAGTCAACGGTTCCATCGTCCGCGATTTCGTACCAGACCGGAATTGGCACGCCGAAATAACGCTGGCGGCTGGTATTCCAGTCCTGATTCAAACCCTCGACCCAGTCCTCGTAGCGCCTGCGGAAGAAGCCGGGATGCCACTGGATTTTCCGCCCTTGCTCCAGCAGGCGCTCCTTCTTGTCCATGACCTTGATAAACCACTGGCGCGTGACTATGAACTCGAGTGGCCGTCGTCCGCGCTCGTAGAACTTGACAGGCCGGCGTGTTTTTTCGGGATCTCCTTCCAGAGCACCCGCATCGGAGAGCAGCTCAACGATCGCGCGCCTCGCTTGATTGACCGAGAGACCAACCAGCTTCTCGTGGTTCCGGCGCGCCGCTTCGGGATCCGTCGAGGACCATTGCACCTCCCCCCACTGCGCATCCGTGATGCGGCCGTCGCGCCCTACGACCTCGCGGGCCGGAACCTTCATCGTGCGCCACTTGTCGACGTCCGCAACATCCCCAAAGGTACACACCATGAGGACGCCCGTGCCCTTTGCAGGATCGGCGGTGTCGTCGGCGACTATGGGGACGGGCGCATTGAACAGGGGGGTTATTGCACGGCTGCCGATGAGACGGGTGTAGCGCTCGTCGTCGGGATGGGCTGCCACGGCGATGCATGCAGGAAGCAACTCTGGACGGGTTGTGGCGATCGTGAAGGCGCCACCGCCTTCTACCCCGAAACGAATGCGGAAGAGATCATCCTCCCGCTCCCTGTCCTCGACCTCGGCTTGCGCGACGGCGGTTTGGTCGTCGACGTCCCACATCACGGGAGCCTCGCGCAGCTCAGCCTCCCCGCTCTTGACAAGCTTGACGAACGACCACTGGCTGACCCGCCGGCAATGCTCGTCGATCGTCGCGTACGTATAGCGCCAGTCGATCGACAGACCAAGTCGCTGCCATATCTCTTTGAAGCGCACCTCGTCTTGCGTGACCACAGCGTCACAGAGCTCGATGAAGTTGCGCCGCGACACGCTCAGGGTCTCTCCCTCTCTGTTGAAGTCGAGCTCGAGTTGGGGGTCGTACGGCAAGGTCGGATTGCAGCGGACGTTGAAGACGTTCTCGACCCTTCGTTCTGTCGGAAGGCCGTTGTCGTCCCACCCCATGGGGTAGAAGATGTTGTCCCCGCACATCCGCCTGTAGCGCACCATCAAGTCGGTGTGCGTGTACGAGCAGACGGAACCGATATGGAGCGTGCCGCTTACGGTGGGCGGCGGAGTGTCGACGACGAAGGTCTCATCGCGGCCGCGCGTGGGGTCGTAGCGGTAGATACCGGCCTCCTGCCAAAAGGCCCTCCACCTCGCTTCGATGTCGTTCAATTCGTTACTCGACTCCGACCACGACACGCTGCAAGATCCTGCCGCCTTCCTCCTTCGATCCAAATGTCAAGAAGGACAATGGCTCGAGCGATGGCTTCACGTCCTCTTGGTAGGTCGAGTCACTCCCAAGCTCCGGAGCGGCATTCTCCACCAGCGTGATGATGGCTTGAGCGTCGAAGAAACCGCTCGGCTCGAAGTCTTGTCCGAGGGCTTCGGTGGCGGCCTGGAAGGTGTCGTTGGAGTCGAGAGTGGACTCCGAGCCAAGAGCATCCTCGGTGGCGATGTTCCCGTAGGCCACTACAACCTTGTCTTCAGCCGCAACGACGTTGATGGGTTGCGGCATGCCGGGTTCCTGGATCGCAAAGCCCTCTTGGTCCTCGAGCTGAAGGGGGCCCACTGGGGCTCCCTGTTGACCGAGTAGCTCCCCCACCCGCTGCACGGTCGCGCTGGACGTCTCGGGATCAGTAGTCTCGATAACCACGCCACCGCCGACCTCAGAGACCGTCGTGCCCTCGACGAAGAGTCCCAGGTCGCCCATCCACCCAAAGATGTCATCTTGAAGATCGAGACCGGTTTGAGCCTCGAACTGCTGGCTGATGAGCTCGGGGTCCTGACCCGTCGTTTCGGCGAAGGCGTCGGCAAAGAAGTCATAGAGGCCGCCGAAGGCCTCCCCGGCGTTTGAGATCCCGAACGCTCCCCAAGATTGGCCCGGCAGCTCCGCTAAGAGACCGGACCCCAGGCTGGCGGTGGTGAGGCTGGCCAGACGTCCTTCCTCAGGGATCTTCGACGAGCTCTCGAGCACCACCGTGTCGGAACCAACAAACAACGCAGCCCCAACGGGCTCCGCCAAGCCCGCAAAGAAGTCTTCGCTGAACCCGGGCGGGAACTCGCCCGACTCCTGAGCGAGCTCGATTAGCCCTTTGCCGTCGAAGTAAAGGGTGAAGATTCGATCGTCGGTGAGCTGATCGACAGTGTCGTTGAAGCGCTCCGAGTCCGCCAGGTTATTGGCTCCCTCACTCACGTCGACCACCAACTTGAAGCCTTCTTCGGTGCCAATGACTATGAAGTCACCAACGATTCCGACCGCCGCATCGTCTTGGACGCCCCGCTTGTAGTCGACGTCCCTGTAGCTCTCGTCAGAAACATCCCCGCCGTCGGGGCTGTTCTCAAAGCCTTTGTCGATGAATGCCTGAGCCTGGTCGTTGTCCTCGGAGGCGATCAGAAAGGCCCCCTGGGGGTCCTCACCTGCGTTTTCCGGAGCAACGGCAAAGCCAGCGACCTGGTCACCGAGCCACGGCTCCACATCCTCTTCGAATGTCGCATCGATCTCTGCCAGGCCCTCGTCGATGGCCTCGGTGAGCTTGTCTTTGGCCTCGTCGGGGCTTGGAGCCGCGGGAAACTTCTCAAGAAGATCGGAGATCGCCCTCTTTTGGCCCGTAGAGGGATCGAGAAACACGTTGCCGTAGACGAAGGCGTCCTCGGGGATCATTTCAATTGCGGAGTCCTCCGCCGGTGAGAAAAAGAAGCTCCACGCGAGAGCCCCGGCCCCGACCAAGGCCACCAAGACCACCAGCCCCCCCACCAAAAGCGCGACACCCCTTGGCCTCATGGCACCTCCAACCCGATTAGCACAGCCGGAGTGCGAATCTTACGAGCAAAAGAAGGCGCGGGAGCCGGATCGGGGCTTGATTCAGAAAACGCTAGGCAGAGCGTTCGCGCGCGGTGTGCTCCCTGCGGACCTTGGACCGGGGCACCAGCGTCGGGTTGACCTTCTCGAGTACCACCTCACGCGTGATCACGCACCTGCCCACATCCTGCCGACTCGGCAAGTCGTACATGACGTTCAAGAGGACCTCTTCGAGGATCGCCCTCAGCCCCCTGGCCCCCGTACCCCGCAGCATCGACTGCTCGGCCACCGCCTCCAGAGCGTCTTCGGTGAACTCCAACTCGACGCCATCGAAGTCGAAGAAGCGCTTGTACTGGCGGATGAGTGCGTTCTTGGGCTCGGTAAGGATCTTGATCAGCGCCTTCTCGTCGAGGGTGTGGACGTGGGTGATGACGGGGAGCCGGCCGACGAACTCGGGGATCAACCCATAACGGAGCAGGTCTTCGGGCAGCACGTGACCCAGGATGGTGCCGAGGTCCTTTTCTTCCATCTTTCTGATGTCGGCGCCAAAGCCAATGCCCTTGCGCCCGATGCGGTGCTCGATCAGCTTCTCGAGCCCTGCAAACGCCCCTCCGCATATGAACAAGACGTTCGTCGTGTCGATCTGGATGAACTCCTGGTGGGGGTGCTTTCGGCCCCCTTGAGGAGGAACGCTTGCGGTCGTTCCCTCCAAGATCTTCAGCAAGGCTTGCTGAACGCCCTCTCCCGACACATCTCTCGTGATGGACGGGTTCTCGCTCTTCCGAGCGATCTTGTCGACTTCGTCGATGTAGATGATCCCTGTCTCGGCGCGCTTGACGTCGTAGTCCGCGGCCTGGATGAGCTTCAACAGGATGTTCTCGACGTCCTCGCCGACGTATCCCGCCTCGGTGAGAGCCGTCGCATCCGCAATAGCGAAGGGAACGTTCAACATCCGGGCCAGGGTCTGTGCCAGCAGCGTCTTGCCACAGCCCGTGGGACCAAGCAGCAAGATGTTCGACTTGGCCAGCTCGACGTCGCCGTCCGCCTGTGTCCCGACCTGGATGCGCTTGTAGTGGTTGTAGACCGCTACGGAAAGGACCTTCTTCGCTTGGTCCTGGCCAACGATGTAGTCGTTAAGGAACTCGTAGATCTCTTTCGGCTTTGGCAGATCCTCGAGCTTCAGCTCGGGAGTCTCGGCGAGCTCCTCTTCGATGATCTCGTTGCAGAGGTCGATGCACTCGTCGCAGATGTACACGCCCGGGCCGGGTCTCCCCCGTCACCGAACTTCGGCACCAATCCCCCTATACCTCGCCGTCTTGCAAAGGAACTTCGCTGATGTTGTTGTCGACCAGCCTAGACGGCTCGCCCGGAAGCAGCTGACTACTCTTCTCAGCAACGGCTCTGCTAGCGATGATCTCGTCGATAATACCGTAGGCCTTTGCGTCCTCTGCGGTCATGAAACGGTCCCGATCGATGTCCTTTTCGACTTGCTCGACCGACTGGCCGGTGTGGTCGGCCATGATCTCCGCCATGCGCTTGCGCAGGTCGAGCGCTTCTCTTGCATGGATCTCGATGTCGGCAGGGGTCCCCTGGAACCCGCCCGAGCCTTGATGGATCATGACCTTTGCGTTGGGCAGGGCATAACGCTTCTTGGGCGCTCCACCGCTTAGGAGGATGGCCCCCATCGACATCGCCATTCCTACGCAGATAGTGGAAACGTCCGGCTTGATGTACTGCATCGTGTCGTAGATCGCCATGCCCGCGTAGACCATCCCGCCGGGCGAGTTGATGTACATGTTGATGTCCTTGTCTGGATCCTCGGACTCTAGGTGTATCAACTGCGCCACGATCAAGTTGGCAACCTGATCGTCAACCGGCGTGCCCAGCATGACGATGCGCTCCTTAAGGAGCCGTGAGTAGATGTCGAAAGCGCGCTCGCCGCGGCTCGTCTGCTCGACGACCATGGGGACCAGATAGTTGTGCAGATGCTCTTGGGGGGTCATGTTGACAACAGCCTCCAGACGGTATGGGTCTCTTAGTCGAGACATTTCAAGTCTCTCACTCATCCGAGTATTCCTTAGCCCTCTTCCTCGGCGCCATCGTCTCGGTCGAGACCCGTCACGTTCACATGGTGCACGACGTGATCAAGAGCCTTTCGGCGCATGATATCGGCCACCACCGCTCCCAAACGGCCAGAAGACGCTAGCTGCTGCGCCACCTCCTTCGGGTCGGTCTTTGACCTTGCCGCGATATAAGCGACCTCCCGGCCCAGGTCCTCGTTCGTCGCCTCGATCCCGTGCTCCCGAGCAACCTCCTCCAGAAGCAACTCGGCGGTGACGGACATGGCCGCCTGAGTACGCATGTCGCCGCGAAGCTCGAGCTCGGTTAGGTGGGAATGTGCCGCGTATTCCTGGAGGGTCGCGCCGACCCTTTGTAGCTCCGCGTTCAAGTGAGACAAGCGATGGTTGAACTCATCTTCGACGAGCCTCTCGGGAGGATCGAGGTCCGAGGCTCGAACCAGCTCCTCCAACACGCGGCTTCGGATCTCGTCACGAACGATTTGCTTCTTCAGCTCAGAGAGTCGTTCGCGCAAGTCCTGCTTCAAGTCATCCAGCGTGTCGAAGTCGCCCGCAGTTTTCGCGAAGTCATCGTCGACCGGGGGAAGCTTCTTGGTCTTAACCTCCTTCAACAGGACCGTGAAGGACGCCTCTTGACCCGCAGAGTCGCCCAGTCCTGGTGGGAGCGTGTCTGTGAACTTGAGGATGGCTCCAGGTCTGTTTCCCTCGAGCTCCTCGTCGAGCTTGGGAGGTCCCGAGCGAGAACCCACCTCGTATAGAAGGTCGGGAGCGCTCGCCCCCTCCACTAACTCCCCGTTCTTGTATCCATTCAGATCGATCAGGACATGGTCACCCCTTCGAGCTTCTCGAAAGACGGTCTCGAGCTCGGCAAAGCGGTCCCGCAAGCGATCGATCTGCTCGTCGAGCTCTACTTCTGTGACCTCTTGAGAGGGGGCCTCAACGGTGATCGAGTCCAGATCGGGGAGGGTGATCTCGGGCCGCACGTCCACGGTCGCCTCGAAGATCAGGGGGGCCCCCGTTTCGAAGGTCACGACCTCGATGTCCGGAGGCGCAATCGCCTCGAGCTCCTCTGCCCTAAGGGCCTCGACGTAGAGATCGGGTAGAGCGTCGCGCAGGGCCTCTTGGCGAATCGTGTCGACGCCGACGCGAGTGTCGATTATTTGACGGGGAATCTTGCCCTTGCGAAAGCCCGGGACCTTGATCTCTTTCGCCCACCGCCGGTAGACCGCATCGATGGCCCCCCGGAGCGCGTCTTCCGGAACCTCGACACGAAGCTTGACCCTGTCCTTGGTCACGGTTTCTGACGCGGTTTGCAAAGAGGCAGTCGCCATGGCGGTCATCCTAATGGGGGGTGCCGACGCCCCAGATACCGCGCCCTTTGGGTCCAGGAAGCAGGAACACCCGAGCGCGCGGTGAATCAAGAGGCGAATAAGGAACCCAAGCTCGAGAGCTATCCAGGTTGGGAGCCAGAGACCGCGCTAGGCGGACGAAGTGGGGATGACGGCCCCTGGCCCCCAGCCTGGATGTCCCCCAGCCGGTGTCGTGAACGTTAGCCTAATTCCTCATCGCCCGCTACGCGACGAAATGGCTGTCTCAAGCGCGCTTTTTTAGACTTTTTCGCTGGTGCAGGATGTAGCAGGCGGGATGTGGCGCAGCTTGGTTAGCGCGCGGCGTTTGGGACGCCGAGGTCGCCGGTTCGAATCCGGCCATCCCGACAAAACGGGTTCTGCGGGCGGCACGAGGCAACCCCGCGGTGACGTCATAATCGTCCGGAAAGCTATGCCATCGATTCTTAGGTCGACCCGCGCCGACTCCCTTTTTCTCAGAGGCGGTGGTGTCATGGCGACGATCGTCCTTCTGCTCGCCGCCTGTACCGCCGAGCAGAGCTCCCCAGGGCCGGGGACGGCAGCTCCGAGTCCTTACTCGCAGCCGGCGTCATCTCCCGCAGAGAGCTCGCCCTCACCCGACAACAGGACCGGCTCCGACCGGTCTGTCAAGCGGATCCAGAAACGCGCGCTAAAGGTGATCGGTCATCATCCGCTCGGGGGTGACGGGTACAACGCCGATGTCTTTTCGCTGGGCGACTTCGCCTACGTGGGCGACTTCGGTCACGATCCGGCCACCGGGATCCCCTGCCCCTCGGACGGCGTAAAGGCGATCGACATCTCCAACCCATCAGAACCGAAGCTCGCAGCTGTGCTTCACAACCCGGCCAACACAAGTGCAGAAGACATCGTTGTGCGAAAGGTGAGGACCAAGGAGTTCGAGGGAGACCTTGCCGTCACGGGGCTTCAGGCGTGCAACAAGGAGCTGGCTGCCCCGAGGGGTCTCCTTTTCTTCGATGTAAGCAATCCCTACAAACCCAAGGAGCTCGGGTCGTGGGAGGCACCGGCGGGGACCCGCGGCTGCCACGAAATCGACCTGGCCGTCAGACCGGGGGCCGGGAAGTCCGATCGCGTTGTTGCGGCCTGCGCCAACCCCAACGCGGCGGCCGGCGCCGGGGTGGACGAGGTGGCGCTCGTTGATGCAACCAACCCCCGCTCGCCCGAGCAAGTGGGCGGCTTCACTCTGGCTACGAGCCCGGGGTTTGGCTGCCTCCCGCTCAGCTTCGCCCACAGCGTCCGGTTCTTCGACGATGCGAGACGGCTATACGTCTCCTACTGGGACGCGGGGACGGTGCTGCTTGACGTCGATAATCCCGCCAGCCCGACGCAGATGGAAGTGACGTCCCTCCGTGAGCACAGCAGTGACGGAGACAATCACTCGATGACGCTGGCGAGCGACGGCCGGCTCCTACTGATCAATTCCGAGGACATCTCGCCCTTCCCCGAAGTCTTCATCAAGGATCTGCACTGTCAATCAACGCCGGGCGATGAATGGGGGCAGCTGAGCATCTTCGACAACAGCAACGAGTCCAAGCCCCGGTTCATCGCGTCATTCGGCACTGCCAACTCCAAGCAGCGCACAGCGGACGGCGTCTACACCGTGCACAACACCGAGGTCGTGGGCCAGGATCAGGCGTTTTCCTCGTGGTACTCGGACGGCGTGCGGTGGATCGACCTTTCCAGGCCAAGCAAACCTCGAGAGGTGGCTCACTTCCTTCCGCCGCGGATGAAGGATCCGAGGGGCAACCTGCCGTCCTCCCCGTTCGTCTGGGGCGTCTGGCCCAATGCCGAGAACGGGGTGATCCTTGTGAGCGACATCAACAGTGGGCTGTGGATCCTCGAGCCCGTTGGGCTGCAGGGCTCTTGAGCCCGCAACTCGCAGCGACTGGTGCTCGATAGGCTCGGGGGGTCGGCGATGCTAGCTTGGTCCCGCCTCGGCTCACGGGCCTCTCCGGAAGGGTGGTCCAGGTGGGGGGTGTAGAAGGGATAAGGCCCTTCACCAGGTACTTTGGCAGCAGCGTGCGGGTGTAGCTCAATGGTAGAGCTCCAGCCTTCCAAGCTGGTCATGAGGGTTCGATTCCCTTCACCCGCTCTGTCGGGTCAGTTACTCGGGAAGGGGGCTTGGGGTGAGCGTCTCTGAAGTCGTGCAGACCAACCGTGACACGTACGTCGGATGGCTGACGGAGGCATGCTCCATTCCCTCCTTGGCGACCAATCCAGAGGGTCTCGCGCAGATGTGCTCATGGCTCGAGGCCAAGTTTGTCGACCTGGGGGCTCGGGTCGAGCGCCTCTCCTACCCCGGCGCACCGGACGCGCTCCTTGCCACCATGGGCGAGGGCGACAGGACGGTCCTGATCTACGACCATTACGACGTCCAACCGGTCGATCCCATCGACCTATGGGTGTCGGAGCCGTTTCGACCGGAAGTTCGCGATGGGGTCCTCTATGCCCGAGGAGTCGCGGACAACAAGGGCGACCTGGTCGCTCGCCTTGCGGCGCTCGACGCCTATCGACAGGAAAACAGGCAGCTTCCGTGCCGGATCAAGTTCTTGGTCGAGGGGGAAGAGGAGACCGGATCCAAGTCCTTCGAAGCGATGGTGGCGCGCCATGGGGACAAGCTGGCGGCCGACGGCTGCATTTGGGAGGGGGCCGGGATCGATCACGCCGGCAGGGGCGAGGTCGTCTTTGGCGCCAAGGGTCTGGCCTACGTGGAATTGACCCACAGGGGGCTGGCGGAGGACCAGCATTCGTCACTCGCGGTCATCGCGCCGAGCCCGGTGTGGCACCTCGTGGAAGCTCTCGCAACGCTGCGCGCGCCGGATGGCAGGGTCCTCATCGACGGGTTCTACGACGACGTGATCCCACCGAGCGAGCAGGACCTGGCCGTCCTCGCCGACCTTCCGTTTGACGAAGAGGCCGAGCGCGAGCGTCTCGGGGTCCAGGGCTTTGTGGGAGATGACTCGGGACCCGACTTGCTCAGGCGTTATTTCTTTGAGCCGACTTGCAACATCGCGGGCATCGTCGCCGGCTTCATCGAGCCCGGCACCTCGAAGACCGTCCTGCCAAAGGAGGCCAGGTGCAAGATCGACATGCGTCTGGTGCCGCATCAGAACCCAGACGTGAAGCGGGCTTGGTCCCGGGCGTTTATCCGACTGAGGCCCCAGGGTCGCGTGTAGGAGAAGTGGCGCATCCCAGCGTCTTTCGCCAGGCGCTCGATGGGCTGGGGGCCGAGCAGGTTTGCGATCTGCGTCGCGGTGTCGTTGTCCGAGCGACGGATCATGGGCCGCAGCAGGTCCTTGTCGGCGTCACGCAGCGGACGATCCCTGACGGAGGACTGACGCAGATAGGCGACCATGAACATGACCTTCACCACACTCGCCGCAGGGACGGTGCCCACCGCTCGATGCCGATACATGGCGCCGTCGGGAGCGACGATGGCGAACCGCACCGACCCGGCCCGGCCGTCGGCATAAGCGGTCGCCCGACGGAGGCCGGGACGCCACTGCTCACCCGCCAAAACCGCAGCGGGCAGCACCGTCAACAAGATGACCGTGGCGAGGAGGATCAGAAGGGCCTTGCGCATGGCGGCATGGTAGTCGCGGAAGAGGTCGATTGGTTTCACGGGATCAACACCCGGATCGACGCCTCACAGCGCCGGAGAGGATAGTTTCTAAACGCCACAGAAACGCCTGCGCCCGTAGCTCAGCCGGATAGAGCGTCGGACTTCTAATCCGAGGGTCGGGGGTTCGAATCCCTCCGGGCGCGCACCAACGTGTCCTGTTCGGGTGTGAAGTCTCGGTACCTCTGTCTCACATTGGCCTCGGGACCTGCGTCCCACTCTGCGACCCGGCCTCGGCTCCTGGGCGACAGTGGCCTCGGCACCTGTGTCCCACCAATTCCACGTCTCTAGGGCCCAACCGCGTCATCACTTGTACTCAACCGAGCCAAGGAGGACGCCGTGCCAGTGGGTGGATGTTTCGATGGTTGAGCAGCGCTACGACCGGGTTTCTTCCACGTCTGCCTCCTTTTTGGTCGACGGCTTTCGTCGTCCGAGGAGCGCAGGCCATCAGCGGAGGGGTCAAGGGTGGCGCAGGCATCACGTAGTGACGCGAGTACCGGAGCGCAGCCAGGAACGGAGTGCCCTTGACGCCGGAGCGGCCGGTGCTAGACGAATGCCGAGCCGTCGACCGGAGGTGTGGAAGGTCGGCTACGTGGCGACACGGTCGCCTGCAGCGCGTTCTAGCTGAGACCCTCGAGTAGCACAAGGCGGGGCCACGGACCTCCGAAGAGCGCCTGTGACTGCGCCTGGGCCCGCACCTTGTGCCAAAACGCCGGGGCGGTCGTCGCGAGAACTACCCCGTAGGCCCCGAGCATCTCGGCGTGCTCCTTGAGTTCCACTAACCGTTGCTGCTGTTTCGCCGCGCTTTTTTCAAGCCGATCCGACGAGGTGGCTTCACCGATCCACAACCTGTAACCATCGGACAGCACGATGTCGTGTTCTGCTTTCCTCCCGGTCTGAGACACGAACTCCAGCTCGAAGCAATAGTCCGGTGGCCGCAGAGAACCTTCTGTCAGCCGAAGCGCGGCTCGAAGAGGTAGGTCCCCGTCGTGTTCGAGCATCTGGTACAAGACCTCCGACAGCCGATACCGAAGGACGGGCTCGATCCCGGTGAGGAACCCGGCCTGTCCGACATCCTGCACAAGGCGGCATCGCGCGCAACGAAACGTTGTCCCCACGTCGTCCAGCGGGTACCACGAGACCTGCCGGCACTTGGCACACTTGAGCGGATAACCGCGAACCAGTACGCCATTGTCCAGAAGTGACCCGATCAGCTGCCCGGCGTCGGGTGCAGTCTTGGCGAGTTCGCGGAGCTCAACGATGTCGAGATACCGGCGACGATCGCTCTTCAGGAACAAGCCTAGATCGTCTTTGGCCGGCCGCAGATAGGCATCCAGGATCGTGCGGGTCGGTCCGTCGCGAAGTGCCTCGTCGAGCTCACGGAAGCCACCGAACAGCGCCGCCGACTCGGACGCGTAGATACCCTTGTCGGATGGCTCGACCTTCCACCCATCACCGTACGCGATCTCGCGGATTTGCTCTAGGAGAGGCCACGGACGGAGCTTGGGCCGCGCGACCACGGTCTCGAGACTAGGTGTCCCTGCCCACACATAGTTGGGGCAGTAGTAAGCGACGCCATCGCGGGTCGTGCGCAGGTATTCGGTGTCGTAGAGGTGCTGTTCCAACAACTCGGTCGCGAGACCGCCGTTACGCATCGGGGCCCACCCCTCGCAGCGCACCTCGGTTATCCAGTGAAGATCTGCGGGCCCCGCGCCGGGCGCGATGTTCGGGATAGGCGTAGGGAGCTCGGGGGTCATCCCGTCCTGGAGGAGAATGGCTTGCGGCAATCCGTAACGGTCGCGCTCGTACAATCGACTGGGATCCTCGGGTAACACATCACGCCACGACGTGTGGGAGATCTTGATCGGGCGTTTCGACTGAAGGATTTCTCCGCGCAGCCTCTCGGCCACTTCCCCAGCGACGTCGAGCGACGAGAGGGAGACCACGTGCGCCAGACGAGCACTCGTCGCGGCACGATCGAGCATGGGCATCAGACGCATCCGGAAGATCGCGTCGTCCAGAAACTGCGCGGGGCACCACCACACGGTCTCGCCCATCCGTCGCAACGCATAGAAAAGAGCGAAGTCCCAGGCCCCATCTCCGGCAACGATCACGGGATGTCGGTGCGGCGCAGCGCGTCGGTAGTGTCCGAGTCCCGTATCGCCCGGGTCCCACGGGTAAGCGACTTGAGGGTCAGGACGACCTTTGCCGTAGAGATCGAGCAGCTGCACTGCGCTCCCCGGCTGGTAGTCGGTGACCGCCTCGCCGAGTCCTTCGATGAGCTGACGAGCCTCGGGCGAGTAACGGCCGAGAATCGTCGCCGCCCAGAGGCTCTCCGGCGACGCGGGACCGGATGCTTGGTCAACGAGCTTCTTGCCCGGGAAACCCACCGTCGCGATAGACGTCTCGGCGAAGGGGCCGGGCGACGAGCCGGTCATCGTCGTAACCGTCGCGCCGGGCGAATGGAACGGCGCCAGCCGCTGGATTAGGGAGTATTCGAGACCGCCGGGGAGTTGCGGGGTGACGACACGGGCGGCGTGCCCTGGAGTTCCCATCTCTCTAACTACGTCGGCAGGAATCGAATCCGACCCCGACAGGCGCCTGGAGTTGGTCGCCAGTTGGACGGAACTACCCGACCTCGTGAGCGCCAATCAAGGCGAAGAGGGAATCGTGGAGCTCTGCGATCATCTGATAGGTCGGGGCGTGGGCATCGAAGCGGGACTTCTCAGTGTGGCAGATGCGGAGGCTTTTGTGCGCGCAGGGCTCGCCGATCGGTGTGTGCGCGCGCTGATAGAACCTCTCGACACCGAACCGGATGAAGCGGTTGCCCATGCCGCAGCCATGGAAAGGGTACTGGCGAGCGCCGGGGTCTCATTGGAGCAGGTTCATCATGGGGACGGCGTAGCCAGTTGGGCAGTGTCCCTCAGGGCACTTGAACGCGGCCACGGCATCCGGACCGGCCTCGAGGACACGACTGTTATGCCTGATGGACGTCCCGCGGTTGACAACGCGGCCCTCGTTCGTGCCGCCGCATCAATGATGAGGTGAGGAGGTCAAAGTGCAGTCCGAACAGCAGAGGAAAGCAGCAGATTTCCGAGCTCTGCACGACGCAGGGGCGTTCATTATCCCAAACCCGTGGGATGCCGGATCCGGGCGGATCCTCGAAAGACTTGGGTTCAAGGCTCTCGCGACCACGAGTTCAGGCTTCGCTTTCACGTTGGGTCGTTCGGATGGGGAGGCCACGCTCGACGAGGTGATCGAGCACGTTCGTTCGGTGCATCGCTCCACCTCACTTCCGGTCTCGGTCGATCTCGAGAACGGTTATGGGCCTGATCCGGAAGATGCTGCAACGGCCATCACTCGGGCAGCCGACGCCGGAGCCGTCGGTGGTTCGATCGAGGACTACGATCGCAGCGGGAAGATCTACAGCCTCGATCACGCCGTCGAACGAGTAGCCGCAGCCAGTGAGGCCGCCAGGAAACTGGGCTTTCCTTTCGTGTTCACGGCGAGAGCAGAGAATCACATCCGCGGGAATCCGGATCTGGACGACACCATCTCTCGGTTGCAGGCCTACGAGGACGCCGGCGCGGATGTTCTCTACGCGCCGGGCCTCAGGGATGGGGGTGAGATCCGAACCGTGTGCCAATCGATCTCCAGGCCTCTCAACGTGCTCGCCCACCCGGTCTTGTCGCTGAACGAGATCGTGGAGGCCGGCGGCCGGCGGATCAGCGTGGGCGGCGCACTGACGTGGGTCGCAATCGCGGCGATGGTCGATGCGGCCGCCAAGATTAGAGACGACGGTGACTTCTCAGTCCTCGACGTGCCGGTGCAACTCAAGGAGTGGCTGAGCGGGTAAGCCTTCACTTCTCCCTTGTGCCGCTAGGTCGTCCGTGCGTCGAACTCGCGCAGGAGCCGTTTCGGTGCGACGCGGCGCCAGGACTCGGTCACCACCTCTGCTAGTTCTGCGCTGTCGATTTGAGGCAAGCGAATGAGCACAGCGGGATAGCCTTCGTAGTGCGGAGTCTGGAAGAAGATGTGGGGCTCGGCCGCGAGGAGGGCCTCCTTCTCGTCGAGGTCCATAAGTACCACGATGACATCGCGCTCCCGCAAGCGAACGAAGGAACGCCTCCTCACCTTCAACGACGGTGTGTTGAACCAAATCGACTCCTCCACCTCCGGAAGGCCCTTTCCCAGCTTCTTCACGGTCGCCCAGGTCGCCATCGACTGATTATGGAGCGGCGCCGCCCCCTGACAGCAGTCGTCTCTCCCCAAGCACATCAATTGCGGCTAGCGGTAGACGTCGGCCGCAACACGAGCAGAGCTCGAGGAAGAGGTCGCCGGGCTCGAGGCGCTCGTCGGCACGCCGGTGTCCCTAGACCTCGCCGCACCGGGATAGGAAGACCCTCGTTTCTTAGCCCGAGCCCCTCTAGCTCGGCGCCTGCGGCAGTGGACGTGGGAGGAAGGTCGTCACCAGTCGAGACCGAAGTAGTTGACGTCCTCCTCGAGCTCACGCGTGAGGTTCCGCCGGTCGGACCCGTCGGGTGCCATAGAGAAGACGTCGTCCCTGGGCCTAAGACCCGCGGCGGGGACGTGGGTCAGCACGACACCAATTCTGTGACCATCGGGAGACCACACAGGATGGTAGGACGCGTAGCCCCCGTGGGGCCGACAGTCCGTCAGTTTCTGCACACGCAAGCCCTCCAGGTCGATCGTGGAAATGTACGCGCAGTAAGACCGACCATCATCGGAGGGCTCGGAACGCACGAACACGAGCTGCGACCCATCCGGCGCCCACTCTGCCTCGCCGTCAGATGCTTGTCCGTGCGTCAACTGGATGAGATCTTCACCATCCCGACGGATGCCGAAGAGGTGCGCGTACCCCTGTGAGGAGTTCCGAGTGAAGACGATGCGCGCGGAGTCCGGTGACCATATCGGGACGGTGTCAGCCCTGCCCGCCGTTAGGCGCCGCAACCCGGTGCCGTCGGGCTTGATCGTCATGATCCCGCGCTCGCTCTCGAACACGATTCTGCTGCCGTCGGGTGCCCATTCGGGTTCATTCTCCCTATAGTCATTAGCGGTGATTCGCCGGGGCGTGCCCTCCCCGTCGCTCCTCATGATGCATAGCTGGGGACCGCAGTCTGCGACTATCCTGCGCCCGTCAGGCGACCACGACGGGTGCTCCTTCACACCGTCGCCCCGCGTCAACTGTTTCGTCGCACCCGTCTCCAGATCCGCGACGAAGATGTTGGACCGCGATTAGCTGCCGCCCTCGAAAGCGACTCGCCGCCGCCGGGTGAGATGTCTCGAAAAATAGCGACTCGCCCGCCGCCGGGTGAGTCGGGATGGATCTGGTCCGTCCAGCCTGGGGCCGGAAAAATAGGGGCTGGCGTTGCTCGGCGGGGGCCAGCATGGTGACTCCACGGCTATCACCCTCGTGGCGTAACTCCGTCGGGATGGATCTGGTAGTGTGCCGTCCCAGGAGTCCTCATGCCAACGAAAGGCGGTGAGGTCTGCTACTTCCGATTCCCGCTCGTGGGCTGTCGCGGCGGGGGCCAGCATGGTGGACTCCTCGGACGGCTATCACCCTAACAACAACGTCCTCGCGGGCTTTCATCTGATCCTTTCGGACCAGGGCTGCCATCGCCCCGCCGCACTCGCGTCGATGCGTCCGACGGACTCCTCCCTAGTGTGATCCCTCTGACGCTGCCCAGGATGGCTCCGCAGTCCTTGACCGGCAGGGACGGTCGTTCCATAGTGGTAAGGACTCTGCTCCACTCCTGGGGATGCTCATCGACCGTGCCTCTGCTACTTCCGATTCCCCCTAGCGATGCAAGAGCGCCAGCCGAGACTGCTGTGCGGCCGACTCGTGCAGCTCTACACAAGGTGTCGAACTCGCTCTCTACGGGTTCGACAAAGCTCCCACGCCCCGGTGATGGTGGAAGCCGCTCTCGGGCGACGATGCCATCAACGGCGACGGTTGGGATGTCCTTCACCAGGGCCTCAGCGTCGACGATGTTGAGCAGGACGTGTCCATCGAACTGGAAGTCGAGGCCATCGCCGTCGGAGTGGCGGTGTTGTTTTTCTTGCGGTGGATCCCGTTACGACAACGACCTTGGGTTGGCGTCCCAGGAACCATCAGCAACCACGCCTTGCGATCGTCATAGTGGAGCCTCGTCGTCGATGCGTCACCGGGCGGCGCTTCCTGCTGACCGACTATGCGGCAGTCCGTCTGGAAGCGGTCTTGGCGAGCCGGCCGCCGGGCTCCTCGCCTTGGGGGGCGTCGATCTCGCTCCTTGTCGGCAACGATTCGGATGTTCTCGCGAGTTCCTTGAGGTGCTTTGCGTCGTCGGCCTGAGGCCGCATCGGGTGCGCCACCGGTGATAGGCTGCTCGGAGATCTCGAGGCCTTGCTGACCTCACCGATGTCCTCCGTCGACGATCGGCCTCCCTTATTGCGCACCACCTGATCGGGTGTGTGCCTCGCAAGAGACCTCCTTCCGCCTCTTCAGAGGCATCAAGACTCTCATTCGCGGTGGACCGATTTCAGGGGGTCAGGTCAAGGGGATGGGCGCTAGGAGGATCCGTCGGCATCGGAACAATCGCCTATGCCGTTGCTATAGGCCCCTTGGCTCACGTATTCATCCCGGCATTCACCATGGGTGCAACGGAGCCATCGACGCCACCCGAGGGCCACACCAGCATCGCCTAACTGCCTGAGGGCACGGACTCAGGGCGCATTACGGAACAGTTGCCGCCCTAGACAGTTACCTCTAGCGACTCGAGGCCCCGGAGGTTCAAGCCCGCCCTCCAGCGCGGCTCGTCCTCAGTGAGCGCCATCTTCGGAAGACGACGGGCCATGGACTGGAAGACGACGGCCCCCTCCATGCGTGCGAGGGAGGCACCGAGGCAGAAGTGGGCTCCTCCGCCGAAGCTCAGCGGCGCCGGATCAGGGCGGCGGAGGTTCAGAGCATCGGGTTCCTCGAAGCGAGACGGATCACGATTTGCCCCACCACAACGGCTATGACTCCCTGACCCGGCTCGATCGTGTGCCCTGCGGACTCGATCGGAGCGTTCGCAACTCGAGGTGTCGCCAACTGAACCGGACTGTACTCTGCCTCGATCAGCGCGGAGAACAAGTCGTCACCTGGTTTCTTGCGGCGTGCATCGATCAGGTCGCGGAAGTAAGACTCGAACTCCGCCGTCGCCTCATCCGCCCGGTCCTGAACCTCCTTGGGCGGGAGGGGTTCGAGGGTCTGTGCGATGTGCACGGTTCGGGTGCGGAAGTCCCTGCGGTCTTCCTGTGGGATCCCCAACATGTCGCCGATGACCGTGATGGGCAGCGGGAAGGCGAGCTGTGCGAGCAAGTCCACCTCCCCGGCGCCCCAGGATCTCGTCGATCAAGGCGTCGACGACCTCTTGCACCCTTCCCCTGAGCTTCTCCACATAGCGAGGGGTGAAGGCCTTGTTCACGAGGCTGCGAATTCTTCCGTGGTCCGGAGGATCAAGCCACAGCATCCATCGAGACTGATGCTCGTACCACTTGCGACCGACGGAGTCATTCAGCTCCGCTCGAAGCTCCCACGAGTTGCCAAAGTGGCGAGGAAGCCTCTGGTCGCGCATGAGACGAGCGCACTCCTCGTAGGAGGTCACGAACCACATCCCGAGGTTCGACAGGTGAACGGCGTCGTGCGCGCGCATGCGCTCGTACGCCGGATAGGGGTTCGCACGAGCAATGGGATCGAAGATCAGCTGTGTCACGGCCTCGCCCGCCGGGCTCATCGTCGCTGCGAAGTCCTGCGCCACCTGCGCCTCCCGTCGTTCTCCAGCAGCCGGCTACGTCGTAGTCGTATAGGACCATGCGATGTTGGAGCTGTCGAGGGTGACCGGATCGTGCGCGGATGAAGCGCAGGTCGTAGCATCCTCTGACCCGTCCGCCCCACAGGAGGTTCGTAATGACCGATCCGACTCTCACCGACGAGCAAATCCGCACGACGTGGCGAGAAGACGGCAGGCCGGTCGCCGTGGCCGACGATGACGACGACACCACTGATGCGAAGGACGACACCGGCAGCGACACCGACACCACAGACAGCACCGACACCGACACCACGGACACCGACGACGACACGACCGACGCCGGCTAACCGATAGACGAGCGTCAGATGGGCACGACAGCCTTCGAGCGCTGCGTCGGAGACGTCGGCGGCTTCCTCGATCACTACTGGGGCCAGGCCCCCCTGCACCGGCCGGGCTCGGGCACGGATGCCTTCGCCGATGTCCTGACCCTCGAGGACATCGACAGCTTGCTGGCCGAGAGAGGGCTGCGGTTCCCCGCCCTGCGGTTGGTCAAAGACGGCGCCACGCTCGCACCTTCGACCTACACGAAGCGCGCTCGCTTGCAGTCCCGCAACCTCGATGACGTCATCGATCCTGGGCGTGTCTACGAGCACTTCTCGCAGGGCGCCACGATCGTTCTTCAAGCCCTGCACCGATACTGGAGCCCCCTATCGCACTTCTGTCGCGAGCTGGAGCTGGCCCTCACGCATCCCGTGCAGGTCAACGTCTACCTCACTCCCCCATCGTCGCGCGGGTTGGACATTCACTACGACACGCACGATGTCTTCGTGCTGCAGGTATCGGGGGTCAAGCACTGGGCCGTCTACGGCGAGGCGATCCACTACCCCCTGGCCCACCAAAAGCGGGAAGGAAAGATCACCGATCCCGGCGAGGCCCAGATCGACGTCGAGCTCAAGCCGGGCGACTGCCTCTACATTCCCAGGGGCTTTCTGCATGGCGCCGAGACGGTCGAGCGCGAGTCGGCGCACCTGACGATCGGCATCCTCAGCTATACGTGGAGGGACGTCATCGACGCGCTGATGGGCGACGTGGATCATCAGGTGTTCTTGCGGGAATCGCTGCCACCAGGGTTCGCTCGAGCAAATGAGAAGCTGCTGGAGCAGATCCCCGCAAAGCTCCAGGAATTCGCTCGCTGGGCGGGGGGCCGGGACCCGCAGGAGATAGCAGACAAGCTAACCAGGAAGTTCTGGGCGAGCCGGCCCCCCGTGCTAACCGGCCAACTGCAGCAGATCCTCAACCTGGACCAGCTCGATGACTCGTCGCTGGTTCGCCGGCGAAGGGGAGCGACCTGCCACGTCGATATCAAGAGAGACGACGGCCTGACGCTGTTGCTAGGAGACCGCACCCTTCACTTGCCCGCTTCGCTGGAACCCGTTGTGCGTTACCTCCTCGGACGCGCTGAGTTCAGGATCGAGGAGCTCGGCGACCATCTCGATGCCGGCAGTCGACTCGTGCTCGTCCGGCGGCTCATCAAAGAGGGATTGCTCGAGCAAGATCTTGGTGGCTAACGCGCCTAGCTGCTCCCAGATCTCGTGCCACTACGGAGAACCTCTGTACGGCACGGCGTCACGAGTACGCAACTGGCTGCTGATCGAGCAGAGTGGGGCATGGGGGCACGACGCGCTCACGGACAGCGACCTCGATCAAGAGCTTGCGCTAAGGCTCAAGAGAAGGACGGGTGACTACGGGGTGCGCGTACTCCTCATCCGGCGGCCTGGCGAGTACGAGCAGAAGGGATATCACTGCTTCGTCGCGCATACCGGTGTGGAGCGACAATGGATACAAGAGTGCCCACTGGACGATCCGTCGGAGATACTCGAGGTCGATCTGGAATGCCTGCGGGAGGGGGAGCGGCCCGCGCTTGGCGCACCCTGGGAAGGACCGCTGTACCTCATTTGCACCAACGGCGACCACGACCCTTGCTGCGGCACCCATGGCCCTCCCGTTGCCCAAGCCCTGGCACAGAGCCGGCCGGAGCGAACCTGGGAGTCCTCGCACCTAGGTGGCGACCGCTTCGCGGCAAACCTCGTGTGCCTTCCAAGTGGCCTCTACTTCGGGCGCGTCAGGCCCGAGGAGGTCGCATCGATCGCGACCGCCTACGAGCAAGGAATCATCGATCTCGAGCATTACCGCGGTCGCTCCTGCTACGACCCCGTGGTCCAAGCCGCCGAGGCCCTGGTGCGGGCCCAGCGCGCCATCAGCGGGCTCGACAATCTCGCGCTCGAGGCAAGGATCAAGCATGCGGGGAACGAATGGACGCTCGAGTTCAGAGACCAGGTGGGGGCGATCCACGTCATCCGGCTGGCAGTGGGGCATGGCGAACGCAGGCGACTCACATGTGAGGCTGCTCACCCGGGATCGCCGCGCGAGTTCCGGATAACGCCCCTCGATCCGATCCCCTAGAAAGAAGCGCTCTCTTGCTTTGATTGCGGAGCGCTGGTTTGCTTGTCAGTCTCGTACTTGGCCCGAGTCTCGGCGAGGCGGGCCTCGAGTCTTCTCTGAACGTGCGCAGCGACCTCGGCATTCAGCTCCAGCAGAGCCCTGAACGAGCCCTTCATCAGGACCAGAAGCTCGCTGTCCTCCACTGCTTGCACGTTCTTTGTGTGAGTCGTGTCTGCGAGCAACGACATCTCACCGAAGAAGTCGCCTGGGCCGGTCTCCGCAATTGGTACCTCGATCCCGTCCACGACGTCGAAGATGCGGACCTTCCCCGACAAAACGACGTAGAGGGCCTCGCCCGGAGAGTCCTTGACGAAGACGTAGCTGCCTGCCGGCCAGAAGAGGTTGACCGATGCTCCAACGACTCTGAGAAGGAGGTCATTCGGGAGTAGATCGAAGTCCGGCACCCGGCGAAGGGCTTTGACCAGGCTGTGAGTTACCGGACGATCCAAACGGGCCTCCGTATCATTGCGAGCAGTGAGCCGCCGGAAGAGGAGGACGGATGTCTCTTTCTAGCATCCCAGTGCGCATAGCGCAGATCAGCGACATCCACTGCGGAGAACCCACCTTCAATGAAGGGATGATGGCATCGATCATCGAGCGGGTTAACCGGATGGAGCCGGATCTCGTTGTCATCGCGGGCGATCTGACGGCGGCCGGCTACGAGTGGGAGTTCGAAGAAGCCAAACGCTGGCTCGATCAGCTCCCTCGCCCCCAGGTGGTGGTTCCGGGCAACCACGACTCCCGCAACGTCGGGTACATCCACTTCGAGCACCACTTCGGCGAGCGGTTTTCCAAACATCGGCAGGTGTTCGATGGGGAACGGGCCGAACGCCTGCGGGCCACCGGAATCACGGCCGTTGCAGTTGACTCCTCCGAGCCGGACCTGAACGACGGTCGCGTGGGCCGCGAGCACTACGGCTGGATCAAGGAGCAGTTCGACGAGCCCCACGACCTCAAGATCTTCGTCATTCATCACCACCTCGTGCCCATTCCTGGCACCGGGCGAGAGCGCAACATCATCACCGATGCGGGAGATGTCCTTGCCGAGCTGACCCAGCTCGACATCGATGTCGTCTTGTCGGGTCACAAGCATGTGCCCTACTTCTGGGGCGTCAACGGCATCCTGATCTGCAACTCGAGCACCGCCAGCACCCGGCGGGTCCGGGGCAGGACTCCCCCGTCGTGGAACGAGCTGCAGATCGACGCCTCGACGATAAAGACCTACACCCACTATCCAGACGGTCGCCGGGAGCTGTCGTTGATCTTCAGTCTCAAGACCCGAGAGATGACGCGGGAGGCCTTCTACCTGACCGACAACTTCCTCACCTCTAATCGGCTGCTGCTCGACAAGAAAGAGGTCGTCGGATAGGGGAGCCCACGGGGTCGGAGCCGCTCAGTTGCGGCGTGCTGCTGCCCGACGCCTGATAAGCCCAACGACACCGACCACAAAAAGGACCGCAATCGGGATCGCAGCCCATGAAGGGTTGCTCCCGACCGGGCGTACGGTACGAGCGACCGGCCTGGGCGTGGCCCCGGGCTGCGACTCTCGAGCCGGCTGACGCTCATCAACCTCTGCAGGCCTGAACCGGTCGAGAGCCGGCCGGTAGGGTTGCGTTGGGGTGCACGAGTTGTCGCGGTACGGGGGCCGCGCGCTAAACGGCACGAACAGGTAGCGGACGCCTTTCTTGTAGCTCCTATCGACGGACGTCATCACGCTCACTGGGCCTGGAGGGTCTTTCGGGCCCCCACGCACCTCCGCCTTGTCGGGCACGCCCGAGCCCTTCCAGACCTCCTCCACTCGAACTGACGCCCATCGGCCGGCGTTGCTTGTTGCCATCACGGTTCCGACGAAGGCGACTTCGGCCCCCGACAAACTCTTGCCTAAAGGAGGAGGCGCGACACAAGAAGCGAGCGCCGGAGATTGGGAAAGTCCCAATCCAACAACGGCTGTCGACACAATTACGATCAAACGGATCCGCTTCATGCACCCATTCGACGACGGGTTGGTGGACAAAGGTTCCAACGATCCTAGATCAGCGCCCATCGAGCAGCCCCCACCAACGCCCCTACGACGACGGGCAAGGCGGGGTTCGGTTTCCATCGGAACAAGACGATGAGCGTGGCAAGCGCAAGCAGAGCCGCCGGCAAGTCGATCAGCGCGACCCGTCCGAGCTGGAAGCTGACCCCGGCCATCAGGCCCACAGCAGCAACATTGAGGCCGTCGAGGGCAGCACCCGCCCACGGGGAACGTCTCAACCGAGGAATGAGCGGGTTGAGGGCGGCAACCAGGATGAAGCTCGGAAGAAAGATGCCGAGAGTGGCCAGAAGCGCGCCGGGCAGCCCTGCGACGAGGTAACCGGCGAAGGTCGCGGTGGTGAAGACGGGCCCCGGCGTCACCTGGCCAATCGATATCGCGTCGGCCAGCTGCTCGCTCGTGAGCCAACCCAGTCGAACGACGAGATCCCCTCTCAAGAAGGCGAGCAGCACGTAGCCACTTCCGAAGACGAGGGCCCCGTATTTCAAGAAGAGAAGGAACAGGTCAGGGAGCTCCTCGCCGCTCTCCCGAGGGAGTCCAAACGGAATCAGAGGGAGCAGGACAAGACTCCCTCGGGAATCGAGACGATGCCGGTTGGCAACGACCAAGACGATCAAGGCCGAGGCGGCAAGGAGCAGAAGCTCGTTCACCCCCGCCAGGTACAGCCCGAGGACCGCAGCGCCGGCTAGAGCCAGGATCGGGCCCACGATCGCGGTTCTTCCGAGCTGCCAGACGGCGTGGACGATGATCGCAATGACGACGGGCTCGATGCCGTAGAGGAGGTTCTCGGCCGCCGGCGTGGCGCCGTATTCGACGTAGGCCCAAGCGAGGGCCAGGACCATCAGAGCGGCAGGAGCGATGAAGGCAGCACCGGCCACCATCAGGCCCTTCAAGCCGGCCCGCTCCCGTCCCACGTGCATCGCCATCTCGGTGGAGTTGGGACCCGGTATGAGGTTGGTGGCTCCGACCAGATCCAAGAAGTGGGCATCGGTTAGCCAGCGTCGTCGTGCGACAACCTCTTGCCTCATCAGCGCGATGTGGGCTGCGGGCCCCCCGAAGCCGATGATCCCCAGTTTCAAAAAAAGAGTCGCAACGGAAGCGAGTGAGGTTCGGCCTCCCGCGTTGCCTGTCTCCATGCGCCTCAGTATCTTTGGTGTTGTAGAGGCCGGTGGGTCTTGTGCTGCCGGATGGTCAGCGTCCCACGGAGCGTCTGCCGGAAGTCACCACCACAGCCGCCGCAAGAACCGCCGAGGTCACGCCCAGTATGAAGAGGACGGGATCGCCACGATCCCGCACGGCGGCCGCCGCGCCGACCACCACGGCCGCGGCCAACCCCCCAACAGCGACCTCCAGTTTCAGGAAGCGACGACGCCTCACCAAGACGCGAGGGTCGATGACAACACCACCTTTGCGCATCGAGGCCCACTCCACGGACTCGAGCAGGATCAACCACGCGAGACCCACCATCACTGCGTAGACGTCAAGGGGAGCCTGTCCAACGATTAGTGAACCCCCGTACTGGATGCCCAAGAAGAATGCAGCCGTTACGGCGAGCATCGTCTTCTGCAACGTTAGACCTGCCACGACCAATACGATTCCAGAAACGCCGACTACCACCGAAACAGTCGACCAGCCCGCGACTGCAAGCGGATACGTAGCTAGAGCTACGGAGAGAAGGACCGCAGTTGCGGTGGGGACAGCCCTCATTTCAATACACCAAGCCCCTTAGAAGGCGAGGCACGGTAACCAGGGCGGCCTCGAGTGGGGAGTCGCCCGACCACTGAACCACGGGAATGCCAGACGCCGCCAGGTCAAAGCGCAGCGCAGCTCTCTTGAGCTTCCAGGCGCGATAGGCGACCTGTTTCTCGAAGGAAGGCGCCGGCTCGATAGCGCTCTCTGGCAGGGTGTCGATGATCACAACGGGGAACCTGCGAGCGTGGAGATCCGTCATCGCCCCAACAGCCCTCTCGTCGATCAATGGCGAGAACGCGACGACGAGCGCCAGCGGCGAAATCGTCTTGCGCGGCAGCACGTCGAGATCCCTCCATGCCCAACTCAGACCGGCTTGCACATCCAGCAAATGCTCGACGATGCGGTAGAGCTGGCCCCGTCCCATGGAGGCGGTGAGCCAGTTGAGCGTGCCCCCGAAGTTGACAAGTCCTACCCGATCGCGGTGAGCGAGATAGTGACGCGCGACATCGGCGGCCCCCCTGATCGAAAGGTCCAGGCTGCTAGCGCCGCATGGGCCCACATCGGAAAAGGAGTCGATGAACAACAGGATGTCGGCGTTTCGCTCGGGAGTGAAGAGGTTGACGTGTAGCTCGTTGCGGCGTGAGGTGATTCCCCAGTTAACTCGGCGCACCAAGTCTCCTGGAGCGAACCGTCGCACGTCGGCAAACTCGATGCCTTCGCCCGCGTTCCTCGACAGGTAGGGACCGGCGAAGACTTGCGTGCGAGGCGGCACGGGCCCCGTCCTGATGAATTCCATGGCCGGATAGGCCCGAATGGCCTGCCGGAGGTCGTGGGCACGCTCATACTGAACCAACCTGTACGGGCCGAACCCCCTCAGCGCGACGAGACCAATCTTGTGGACGCCCCAACGGGTCGCTCGGACCGGCACCCGAATGACTGTCGGCTCTTCGGGAACGACGGGGACCAGCCAACGCAATCCACCGGTCATGAGCTGGAACCCAAAAGGCAGCACCAAGCCGACCTCGAGCTCGTCGACGGCGCGCTGAGACTCGAGGCTAATGGAGACCTCAAGGGCGTCGCCCTCTATGCACCGCGTCTTGTCCACACCCAGAGTGACCGAGACCTCGGGGGGTTCACTCAAGCGGGTGCCAACGAGCAAGACAACCAGCAGCGGTGCCGCAATCGCGACGAGCTCCGGACGGCCGAGCACCAACCCTGCGAACAACGCGGTGCTGGCGAGCGTCAACCAGGCCGTGAATTTCGGCGTGACCGCAGGAGTCACTTGTGAGGGCCGACCTCTTCAGCGCGCGGCGTGGGGACCTCTTGCAGGATTGCCCTCACTATCTCGTCCCCGCCGATGCGTCGAACCCACGACTCCGGGCGCAGGGAAAGCCTGTGACCGAGCCCAGGGACTCCCACCGACTTGATGTCTTCGGGCGTCACGAAGTCTCTGTTGTTAAAAAGGGCGTGGGCGCGACCCAGCTTCATCAGCGAGAGTGCGCCCCTGGGACTCGCTCCCACCTGAACGTCGGGGTGGCTGCGTGTCGCCTCGACGATGTCGATGATGTAGTGGCCAATGCTCTCGTCGACGTAAACCTTCTCGAGCGACGCTTGCATTGAGATCAACGTGGCCGCGTCGACCACCGCATCTAGCTTGGCGTCCTCATGCTTTCGCTCGAGCCTTCTCCGCAAGATCTCCCACTGGTCGTCGTGGGTCGGGTAGCCCACCCGCAAGCGAGTCATGAAGCGGTCCAGCTGGGCTTCCGGCAGCGGATAAGTGCCCTCGAACTCAATTGGATTCTGAGTTGCGATCACTATGAAAGGAGGCGGCAGCCGGTGGGTGGAGTCCTCGACCGTTACCTGATTCTCCTGCATCGCTTCGAGCAGCGCAGCCTGGGTCTTCGGCGGGGCACGGTTTATCTCGTCGCCCAAGACCAGATTAGCGAACACTGGCCCCCGCCGGAACTCAAAAGTCCCCCGACGCTGATCAAAGATGGAGGAGCCTGTTATGTCGGCCGGCAACAGGTCGGGAGTGAACTGGATGCGGCTGAAGTCGATGCCCAAGACGTCCGCAAAACAACGGGCGATCAGCGTCTTGGCCAGCCCGGGAAAGTCTTCGAACAGCAAGTGGCCCCCGGAGAGCATCGTGGCTAGGAGCAGACGGAGAACGCCTCGCTTTCCCACGATCACCTTCTCGACCTCGTTCAAGACAGATTGGGCCAGTCGGCGGGTCTCTTCGAGCGAGGCACCCACTTAGAGCTCCTCTATCTGAGACAGCAACGCCGAGACGAGTCGAGCGTCGACACGAACACCTGCAAAGGGGTCAGGGTTGCTCGACCCTTCGACCAGCTGGGCGAGCTGAGGGGGAAGCACAGCCCGGGCGGCTTCAGGGTCATGGTCCGGATCGATGCCATACCCGGCGCGCAGACGGTAGGAGAGCATCTGCCTCAGGAAGGGACGGACTCGACGGTCGAAGTCCAATGCGTCATATGAGCGCCATCCCACAATTCGTTCCACTCGAATCAAGTCGTCTGGCCGTTGTGCGGCGCGGCCCGATTGGTCGAAGTCACGAGCGAAGAATGAGCCACCCCGAGGCCGGAGGGAACCTGCGTCCCTTGCCATCTTGATCAAACCCACGGCTAGCAAGGCGGCCACGGTCAACTCCACCACGAGGATCCGGTTGGCCGGGAAGAAGATCCACGAGGCGACACCAACCAGGACGATCGGGACCGCACCCACTGCCCGAGTTGGAGCGGCTTTCATGAGTTCGTTACGAGCTGGTCTCGGATGTCCCGCAGCGCTGCCAGCGCTTCCAGCCGGGTGGCCTCACCGATTGAGTGTCTGCTGAACTTGGCTCGCTCGAACGACTCGGTAAGAGTGGTGATGCTGCCGGGAGCGACGTTCCTGCGCTCAAGAACACGAGCAACTACCTCAAAGGGAGTATCCGATGGACGACTCGCCACACCCGCTGTAGGCAGAAACCCCTGCATGCGCGCGTAGCAGGCGATCACCGCCCTGCGAGGATCCTTTATCGAAGTGAGGTCGTCGATCCCTGCCTCTACCTCCTCCCTCAAGGGATCGGCCACGCGTTCACTCGGCCCAGCCAGATCCTCCTCGTCCTTCCTGAACAACCAAACCAGCCCCACTACCAGAGCTGCGATGAGAATCGCGAAGAGCACCGTCAAGAAGACGCCCAAGGTCGGTGAAGAGACACCCTGTGACTCATCTCTTGGAGCTTCGTAATTGTCGGCAGGCGCCACGACGCCTTCGCCGTCCCCCGTCAAGAGCCCTCCGCGCAGGGCCCCGCTCACACGCGGCATCAACGCGAACAGTCCCACGACGAGTAGGAGCGCAAGAACCTTTGGCCACCAAGGGCCGTACCCCACCGGCTCCGGGCCGGCTCTCCTGGGGCCTGTTACGCCCAGGGCAACGAGTAGGACGAGACCCACGACCAAGAAAACGACCAGCAGATAGTAGAAAGCAGTGGGCATGGCCGGTAAGAAGAGAAGACCGTTCCCACTGGAACGTCCGGTTCCGAGTCCCTGGCGGGCGGCCATGGCAACGATCGACAGAGCCCCGACCGCCGCAGCCGCGCCAAGTATGGCAGTGACGGTTCGACGCGACTCAGGAGTCTTGCCTGGGGGCACTATCGGTCGCGTTTCATCTGCAGGGACCGATCAGCACCTTTGCTCGCGAGACGGCGCACAAGGGCCCTCCTGAACGAGGTCAATCCGGAGAACTCTAAATGAGAGAGCCCCGACCGCGCGCCATTTGCTTGCCCAGCTAAAGCTAAGGCGCCCTGGGGGACGAAGTAGGACCCAAAGACGCTGCCACCAGGAACAGTTGTGAGCTCTACCGAGGTCGCCTCCTTGAGGCTAAATGACAAGACCGATCACAACGCACACGCCGTGCGACGGCGCGATTACAGCGTTATGCGTGAACCCCAACGGCTGGAGCACCTGGCAAGGTTGGCCTCCGATTCCCCTCGTGACGCCATTAGCGCATCCTTGCTACGGCCCGGGAGCAACTGGGCATGGATGTTGCTTTCGTCGGTGAGTTCACCGGGGGCGAGGAGGTCTTCCGGGCGATCGACGGAGATGGAGAGTCCTCTGGAATTACCAAGGACGCCGGCGTGAAACTGGAGCAGACTTATTGCCAGCGCATGGCGAGCTGCTCCATACCGAACGTCATCACTGACGCCAGGAGCAACCGGGACGTCGGTCACCTCGAAGCAACGACCATGGGAGGCATCGGCGCCTATGTGGGCGTTCCTTTGACCTTCTCGGACGGGACCGTGTACGGGGCACTGTGCTGCGTGAGCCACGAGGCCGACCCTTCCCTGACCCAGCGGGACGCTCGCTTCATGCATGTGCTCGGACGACTGATGGCGGATCAGCTGGAACGCTAGAAGTTGGAGCAGGAGAATGCTCGGCTAAAGGTTGAAGCTACCGGAGCGCGAGCATTGCTTGCCGTCCTGCAGGCCCGCGACGGCTATACCGGAACGCATTCGGAAGCCGTCCTTAGTCTTGCTTCCGCAGTGGCCGAAGAGCTCGACCTGTCCGATGAGGAAGCGGCCGAGATCCAGCACGTCGCGCTCCTCCACGACATTGGGAAGGTCGCGATCTCGGACTCCATCCTGAAGAAAGAAGGCAAGCTCGACGACGCGGAATGGAAGATGATGAAGGAACATCCCGTGATCGGCGCGCAGAGCGTGGGCTCCATCGACGGGCTATCCCACCTCGGACGGGCGATCAGAGCAGAGCACGAGCGGTGGGACGGGAAGGGGTATCCCGACGGGCTCGCGGGCGACGCCATCCCGCTGGCAAGCCGAATCGTCTTCGCTTGCGACGCCTACCACGCGATGACTTCCGATCGGCCCTATCGCAAAGCGATGAGCAAAGAAGAGGCAGTTCGAGAGCTCGTGCGTCATGCGGGGAGCCAATTTTGTCCCATCAGCGTCGATGCGCTGGCTCGGGTCCTACGCGCCCACCCTCCGAGTGACTATTAGGCGCCGCTACCCTCCGACGTTTTGGAGTCCAGCTCGAGCGCGCAAGAGTTGATGCAATAACGTTTGCCGTTCGGCCCCGGTCCGTCATCGAAGACGTGGCCGAGGTGACCCCCGCAACGAGCACACACGACCTCGGTCCTGCGCATGAACAAGCTCTTGTCCGGTCGAAGCTCCACGCTTGCCTCAGTAGCCGGATCAGTGAAGCTCGGCCAACCCGTACCGGATTCGAACTTGGTGTCGGAGTCGAAGAGCTCGGCCCCGCAGCCTCCGCAGCGATAGATCCCGTCTTCCTTGGAGTGGACGTACTTACCGGTGAAGGGCGGCTCCGTGCCGCTTCGGCGAAGAACCGCATATTGCTCCGGGGTGAGCTCCGCACGCCACTGCTCATCGGTCTTCGAAACTTTTGCATCCATGGCGAACCTCCAACTCGGTAGGGATCTAAGTGTCTCACCGCACGCCCTATATGACCGAAGCCGGGGATCAGCGTGTCGCTTCTGAGCCAAAAACGCAGAGCTCAGAGGCGCCTTACCGATCTCAGGACCACAAACGGCAGGAGCACCTGCGTACCCAGCACCAGCATCTGAAGTACGCCGGAGGCCGCGGGCAGCCGGTTGAGCTGCACGACGTGATAGACGAAGTGCGGGAGCGCGAAGGCAAGCTCCACGACGCTCGCGACCCCCACGAGTCTTCGATCCAACAGGTAACCGGCGATCAACAGGAGCGCGCCGAAGGCAATGAAGAAGGCGCCGACATCGACTGCCAGGTGCTGGTTGTAGGGACCGAGCTCCGACACCCAGTCGAGGTCCAAACCTGGATACGACCGGAACCACGAAGCGGGAAAGGCGAACGCCCATATGCCGGTTGCCAGTTGAGCGATCCCAAGGATCCACAGGACCGTTCTGGTACGACGCTTGATCCGCACAGACGATCGCCGCATAGCCTCCACCCTGTCACGACAGAGTGACGCAGGTCGAGTCCGGTTTGACCCGCGAACACAAGGGTATCCACAGTGGGGGGCGGGCGACAGGGACCGTGGTAAGGAGGCTCGAAGTGGACACCTGGATATGGGTTGTCATCATCGTCGTCCTGCTGGCCATAGCCGTAGCGGCTTTCGTCAGCGCCCGCAAGAAGAAAAGCCAGGGCCTTCAGGAACGCTTTGGTCCTGAGTACGACCGCACGATCACCGAAAGCGGCGGTCGGAGACAGGCGGAAAGCGAGCTGGCCGAGCGTGAAAAGCGTCGTTCCGAGCTCGACATCCGTCCTCTCGATCCGGCATCACAGGAACGCTACGTCACGGCTTGGACAGAAGCGCAAGCTCGATTCGTCGATGACCCCTCGAAAGCGCTGTCCGAGGCGGACACGCTGGTCCAGACCGTGATGATGGAGCGAGGGTATCCAGTCGACAACTTCGACCAACGGGCCTCCGACATCTCCGTCGATCATCCGCAGGTGGTCGAGGACTACAGGGCGGCTCACGGTATTTCCCTAGCCAACGAGCACGGACAAGCGAGCACGGAAGACATGCGTCAAGCGATGGTGCACTACCGGTCCCTCTTCGCCGAGTTACTCGAGATCCGCGACGACGACCGCACCGGTTAGCGCACGACGTTGCCTTCGACGGCGACTATGGGGGCGACGCGGGAATAGAAGGCCCTCATCCCTCAAAGGTCGCCGATAGCTCGAGCGATCGAAGGGTCAGAGCCAGGTCGGGCCACCCCGCCGGCAGCGCCTCCTCCTTTAGCTGGTCGAGGAAGAGGTCGACGGAGGGATGCTCCGCCGGAATCCCGGCGGCCGCCCAAAAGGTCAGAGCGGTGGCGCGCTCCCACGGCCCCCACGACTCATCGGTCGCCTCCCTCACCCAGCGCAGTGCCCACTCTGCGGTTTCCGTCCTTGGTCCCTCTGTGAGCCACCATGCGCCGGCGGCGGCGAAGGTTGGGTAGGGCCCTCCAGTGAAGTGGCCATCGAGGTCCGCCTCTGCCCGCAAGAGGTCCATCGCCCTGGGGCCGGGCCCACGCCCGTGCGACGCCAAGCCACACACTGCCGAAGCCGTAGCCCAGACCTTGCCGCCGCCATAGCTGTCCAGCAACCCGGGCACTTCCTCGGGAGCATCGAGCCACGCCCCCGCCGGAGTCCGAGCTTCCTCGAGCCAGTCGAGGGCTATCGCGGCAGGGCCCGACTCCTGCGCTCTGACAATTTTGAGGTGACAGAGCGCCTCGCCCGTCGCGCCGGGCGACGCGCGGCCCCGGGGGCCGAGGAATGCACCGGCCGGATCCTGTGACGGAGGCGTCGGCGGCTCGCCGACCTGCTCATGCGAAAGTCGCAGGGCCAGCCACGACTGCCACTCGTCGCCTTCTGCAAGCACACGCTCGAGTGCGAGCTCGACATCAAGGGTCATGTCACTACCGGATCCCGTCGTTCACTGCGCCAGCCACCAACTGATCCGTTGTGGCTCTATCACGATGACCGGCCCCTCGGGGGGCCGCTCGCGATATTGCCGGTAGCGCGCCTCGAGTTCGGAGCCCGCGGCACCCGGATGGTCGATGCGCGCGCGGCCCCGCACCATGACCCAACCGAGCTTCGACCAATCATCGTCGTAACGATCGACCAGCACGGTTGCAAATGGACGCGCTTCGATGTGCCGGAGCCGGGCCAACGAGGTGGTCGTCTTCGGCTTGTGGTCTATGGCAGTGAAGATGTGGCTCCCGCTCACTGCAAAGCAGACGGGAACGGCATGGGGACGACCGTCATCGTCGATCGTCGTCAGTACCGCCCGGGGCGCTTGGTCCACCACTGCTCGCGCCTCCTCCGGAAGCTCCTCGAGCGATGAACAGGATCCTGCAGGCAAGGCTGAGGCGCGCCAGTGAACATTGTCTAGCTTCGGCATGTCTCGCTCCGGGTCTTGAAGACCTCACACTAGGGCCGAGGTGAATCTCAGCGACGCTGCGATGCAGCGTCTCAGCCTTTGACTTCTGACTCCGCCGACTTCTTACGCTCCTGCATCTTGGCGCCCATGGCGGCGAGCTCATCATCGCCGAAGATGTCCTGAGCTTTCTCGAACATCTCCTCCTCTTCCTCCTCGATGTGGTGCTCGACGTTCTCCTTCATCACCGCGAGCTTGGCGGCCCACGTCTCGTCCTCGACGGACAGGCTCACCATGTCGCCAAGGAGGGTGTCGACGACGTTGTGCTCCTCGATCCCCTCGAGCACGATCTCGCGGGCCTTTGGGTGCTCCTTGAGGGCCGGATAGAGGATCTCTTCCTCGATGATCTCGTGCACCTTGAGCTCGTCCTTAACGGTGGAGAAAAGCTCCTCGCGCCGCCCCGCGTCGCCTTCGCTCGTCGAATCCAGCTCAGACAGAAGGTCCTTGACCTTGCGGTGATCCTGTTTCAGCAACTCCAGCGCGTTCACTGATCCTCCTTGTCCGTCATGCCTTAGGAGCGAAATTCAGGGCCTTGTCCATGAGCTCCTCGGTCTCCTGGTCGTGGACTGTCGCCGTCCCTGTTGCAGGGCTGCCGCTTTCCGCGCGAGCGACGTTCGACAGAGTGAGCCGCGACGGCAGAGCCCCCTTCAGCTTGCCGTAGATGAACCACCAGGCCCCCATGTTCTCGGGCTCTTCTTGCACCCAGAGGACCTCCTTCGCATGCGGGTAACGCTCGAAGATTTCGAACAGCTGCTGGCTCGGGAAGGGATAGAGCTGCTCGACGCGGACCACGGCAACGGGGGACTCTCGCTTTTCTCGCTCGTCCATGAGGGTGTAGGCGACCTTTCCCGTGCACAGCAAGATCCGCTGCACGCTTTCGGGGTCGCTCAGCTTGTGATCGTCGAGTGTCTCGCAGAAGTGACCGTCGGCGACTTCCTCGAGGGTGCTCCGAGCATCCGGGGAGCGAAGCAGTGACTTGGGGGTCATGACGATCAGCGGCTTGCGCACGGACCTGGCCATCTGTCTTCTCAGCAGATGGAAGTACTGCGCGGGAGTGGTCGGCTGAGCGACCTGGATGTTGTCCTCAGCAGAAAGGGTGAGGAACCGTTCGAGGCGTGCGCTCGAGTGCTCGGGACCTTGGCCCTCGTACCCGTGCGGAAGCAGCAGCACGAGTCCGCTGGGCTGATGCCACTTGTCCTCGCCTGCAGTGATGAATTGGTCGATGACGACCTGCGCTTCGTTGACGAAGTCTCCGAACTGAGCCTCCCAGCACACGAGCGCGTCGCCGTTGCCGATCGAGTAGCCGTATTCGAAACCCATCACCGCAAACTCGGAGAGCAGACTGTCGAAACAGCGAAAGGGGGCCTGGCCTTGTTGGAGGTTGTTGAGCGGCATGTATTCCTCGCCGGTCCTGTAGTCGAGGATCACTGCGTGACGCTGGCTGAATGTCCCTCGTCTAGAGTCCTGGCCCGACAGCCGCACGTCGATCCCTTCGAGCAAAAGCGATCCGAAAGCAAGCGCCTCGGCGTGGGCCCAGTCGATCTTCCCCTCGTCGAGGATCGAGGCGCGCTTCTCCATCATGCGCTTGAGCTTTGGATGGGGCTCGAACCCTTGGGGGAAGGTCGTCAGGGTCTCGTGGATCCGCCGTAGCCGTTGCTCATCGACGCCGGTGTCCACCGCCGGGAGCACGCCGACGACTTGAGGAGTTCGAGCGCGCACCGGCTCGCGAGCTTTGTCGTGCTTGGTCTCGTCGAACGCCTTCTTCAGCTTGTTCTGGAAGTCGTCGAGGATCTTCTCCGCGTCTTCGACGCTGAGATCTCCGGAATTCAGAAGGGATTCGGTATAAAGCTTGCGGACTGAGCGGCGCTCTTCGATCTTGGCGTACATCAACGGCTGAGTGAACGCCGGTTCGTCGGCCTCGTTGTGTCCGTAGCGCCGGTAGCAGACGAGGTCGATCACGATGTCTCGGTTGAACTCCTGCCGGTAGGCGTAAGCAAGACGAGTGGCGCGCACGCAAGCTTCGGGATCGTCGCCGTTGACGTGGATGATGGGTGCCTGAACCATTTTGGCGATGTCGGTCGCGTAGGTGGTCGAACGTCCGAAGTGGGGGGCGGTCGTGAACCCGATCAGGTTGTTCACGACTATGTGCACGGTGCCGCCCGTCCTGTAGCCCTGCAGTTGCGACATGTTGAAGGTCTCTGCCACCACGCCCTGACCCGCGAACGCCGCATCACCGTGGAGGAGAACAGGGAGCACCTTGTCGACTGAGTCCTCGCCGAGCAGATCCTGCTTGGCGCGGGCCATGCCCTCGACGACCGGATCGACCGCTTCGAGGTGGGAGGGGTTCGATGCCAGCGCGATCCCGATCTCGTTACCCTTGCGCGACTTGAAGCGACCGGTCATGCCGAGGTGATACTTCACGTCTCCAGACCCCTGAACGGTGTCTTCATCGACCGCGCCCTCGAACTGTCTGAAGATGTCCTTCAGGGGCTTGCCGACCGTATTTGCAAGGACGTTCAGCCTGCCTCGATGAGACATGCCCATGACGATCTCGAGCTGACTGTCGTCCGCTGTCTCCTCGAGGAGCGTGTCGAGCATCGCGATGAGCGTCTCCGCCCCCTCGAGCGAGAATCGCTTGTTCCCGGGGTATTTGGAGTGAAGAAAACGCTCGAACGCTTCGGCTGCATTCAGCCGGTCGAGGACGTGCTTCTTGTCTTCGATGTCCAGCTCCTCCGGTGGTGACTCGACCCGTTGCTGAATCCAGCGCTTTTCCTCCGGATCCGAGATGTGCATGTACTCGAACCCGATCGTTCGGGAATAGGCGTCCCGGAGGGTGTCGAGGATCTGACGCAGTGGTTGTTTACGGGGGCCCGGCAATCCGTCGGTCACGAACTCCCGATCCAGGTCCCACACGGTCAGACCATAGTGAGAGAGGTCGAGCTCCGGATGATGAAGGATCTCCCATCCAATGGGATTGAGCTCCGCAAGCAAGTGTCCTCTAACCCGGTACATGTTGATCAACCGGATCACGCGCGACTGCTTCTCGAGGCGAGAGTCTTCGTCCTCGACCGTTGCGGAGTCGCGACTCCAGCGGACCGGCTGGTACGGAATCCGCAGCGACGCAAAGATCTCGTCGTAGAAGCGGTCGGCCCCCTGAAGCAGATCGTGGAGCTGGGCCAGGAACTGACCAGACTCCGCCCCCTGGATGACCCGGTGGTCGTACGTGCTGGTGATGGTGATGAGCTTGCTCACGCCCATGCGGGCGAGCATCCTGGGATCGGCCGCCTCGTACTCTGTCGGATAAGCGATCGCCCCTGTACCGACAATGAGTCCCTGGCCCTGGACGAGGCGAGGGACCGATTGCGTCGTTCCAACGGTGCCCGGATTGGTCAAGGTCATGGTGGTTCCCGTGTAGTCATCTGGCTTGAGCTCGTTGAGCTTGACCCGGCGAATCAAGTCCTCGTAGGCGGCCCAGAAGCCGGCGAAATCGAGCTCGTCGGCCTGTTTGATGTTGGGCACGATCAGGATTCGAGAGTCGCCGCGCTCGACGTCCACTGCAAGCCCGAAGTTGACGTGCTTGTGCTGAACCACGTGGGGCTTCCCCCCGAACTCGGCGTGGCTTGACTTCATCGCCGGGCGAGCCTCGAGTGCCTTAAGCACCGCGTACCCGATCAGATGCGTGAACGAGACCTTCCCCCCCTGCCTGTCGGCGAGGTACCGGTTGATGATGCGGCGGTTCTCCTCGAGCAACTTCGCAGGGACCGTGCGCACCGAGGTCGCGGTCGGAACCGACAGAGATGCCTCCATGTTCTGTGCGATGCGGGCGGCGACGCCTCGAAGGGGGAAGGCGTCCTCCGGCGGCTCGACGGGGGCGGGGTGCTGTTCGGGCGCGGCATCGGCTTGCTGTTGCGCGGCGGGCTCGGCTGTGGCGGCAACAGGTTGTGGCGGAGACGGTGACTTTGCCTTGCCGTTCTCCTTGCGATCCGTTTCGGCAGGCGCGCCGCGGGGCGTCCCCTTGCCGTCACCCTGAGCGGCGGGCTCGGTGCGCGACGGCTGATAGTCCTCGAAGAAGTCTCGCCACGACTCCCCAACCGACTCCGGGTTGTCCTGGTAGCGGCGATACATCTCGTCGACGAGCCAAACATTCGGGCCGAAGACCTCTCGAGGTTCGATGCTCTGGGCCATGTCACTCCAGCTGAGTGCGCCGATTGGTCACCCCCAAGAGTAGTGGCCCCGCCGCACTCAGCAAACCGGACGAATTCCCGTGCACGATAGGTTCATGTGATGAGAACCGGAGTTGGCCTCTCGAGACTGGCCGATGCGAGGCAGGCGGCGATGGAGGCGGCACTCGACGCGAGGACTGAGCTGGGCGCCGGCGGTCCCTCCCTTGCGGTCTTGTTTGCGTCCCGCCACTTCACCGGCTCGGCCGAAGCAGCGGTCGACGCCGTACGGGAGGCCGTCGCACCTTCGAGTTTGATCGGGTGCGTCGGCGAGTCGATCGTGGGCGGCGCCGTCGAGGTCGAGGGAGAGCCTGCCGTTTCCGTGTGGCTGGCCGAGCTACCGTCGGCAGCCCGTGCTTTTCACCTCGAGTTCACGCGCATGGAGGAGGGCGGGTTCGTTTCGGGGTGGCCCGGAGGTGAGCCCGGCGCCTTCCTGGTAATCGCGGACCCGTACACGTTTCCGGTGGATCTCCTTCTGCGTGAGGTGAACGAAACGATGCCGGGCGCCCTGATCGTCGGCGGTATGGCGTCAGGAGGTTCGGGGCCGGGCGAGAGCCGCCTCTTTCTTGACAACCATGTGCTCGATTCCGGAGCGGTCGCCGTGCGCGTCCCCGATGAAGTGGAGGTTGTGACTCTCGTATCCCAGGGGTGCAAGCCGATTGGCGAGGTGTTCACGGTGACGAAGGCAGAGAGAAACGTCATCCTCGAGCTCGGGGGCCGGCCCCCGGCCCATCGGCTGAAGGAACTGTACGCCTCGCTCTCGGACCAAGATCGGCGGCTGATGTCGCAAGGTCTGTTGATTGGAAGAGTCATCGACGAGTACAAGCACAAACCCGAGCGCGGCGACTTCCTCATCCGGTCCGTGCTCGGAGCCGATCCGAGGTCGGGCGCGCTGGCAGTTGGGGAACCGGTGAGCGTAGGTGAGACCGTGAAGTTCCATGTGCGCGACGCCGCCTCGGCAGACGAAGACCTGATGGAGGCCCTCGCATCGGCCCGCGAGCGGCTAGACGGACGACAGCCTTCCGGCGCGCTGCTCTTCACTTGCAACGGCCGCGGCTCGAGGATGTTCTCGTCGCCCAGTCACGACGCCTCCCTCGTCACCAAGGAGCTCGATGGTTTGCCTCTCGCAGGGTTCTTTGCAGCCGGTGAGCTGGGGCCCGTGGGGGGCCGCAACTTCATCCATGGTTTCACCGCATCCATGGCTTTGTTCTGCGACTGAGCTCGACGCCTTGGTGACCCAGGGATCCGCGGAACTTCTGGAAGATGGCTGCCGGTCCCCGCGTTGCTGCTAGGTAGCACCTCCCTCGTTCGACCACGCTCCGACCAAAGGACTTCACTCTTGCTGGATCAGCTGCGGCCAAAGAACGCAGAAACTGCAACTCGGCCTCGATTGGTCGGGCCGGTCTTCCTGCTCATCATGCTGTCGACCTTCGCTTACTTCCTGTCGGTGGGCGCCCTGGTTCCGACTCTTCCCCGCTTCGTGGAAGGTCCACTAGGCGGTGGGGACGTCGCGGTCGGGATCGCAATAGGTGTCTTTAGCTTGGCGGCAGTGCTGTTCCGCCCCCTGGTTGGACGCATCAGCGACGAGAGGGGGCGGCGCGTCCTCATGGTCCTCGGGGGAGCCATCGTCGGCCTCTCGGTATTCGCGTATCTGGTCGCCGACTCCCTGTCCCTTCTTCTTCCCCTGCGGTTTGTCTCCGGCCTTGGTGAAGCAGCCTTTTATGTCGGCGCCGCGAGCGTGATAAACGACCTGGCCCCCGACGAGCGGCGGGGCGAAGCGCTCAGCTACTTTTCGTTAGCTCTGTTCGGGGGCCTGGCGGTGGGGCCCATCATCGGGGAGTCGGTGCTGGGGCCGGGAGGATTCGAAGCGGCGTGGATCGTCGCCGGAGCGGCCGCGCTGTTGGCGGGGGCGCTGGGCCTGCCGGTCCCCGACACCCGTCCCGCCGGGATCGAGCCAGCCGGGAAGGGACAGCTGGTTCACCGAGCGGGCCTCGTGCCGGGGGTGGTGCTCGCCTCGAACATCTGGGGCCTTGCCGGCTTCACGACCTTCGTTCCGCTGTATGCGCTCGACCTCGGGCTGAGCGGCTCCCGCATGGTGTTCGCCGTCTACTCCGTCATCGTGCTGCTGATCCGTAGCGTGGGAGCCCGCATCCCCGATCGGTTCGGAGCTCGCACCACGGTGCGCATCGCACTGTCGACGACGGCGTTCGGCTTCTTAGTCATGTCGCTGTGGGCCGAGCCCGTTGGGCTGTTCGTGGGGGCCGGGCTGTTCGCGCTCGGTCATTCTCTCGTTTTTCCCGCGTTGATGACGATGGCGATCGGCAGCGCGCCGGCTTCCGAGCGGGGTGCGGTCGTCGGCACCTTCACCGCCTTCTTCGACCTGGCCTTCGGGCTGGGGGCCGTGACCCTTGGGGCGGTTGCTGCACTAGTCGGCTACAGGGGGCTGTTCCTGACCGCGGCGGTGATTGCGCTCGGGGGCCTTTCGGTGCTGCTCTATCACACGAGCGAAAAGAGGCTGACCCAGGTCGCCCCCACCGCCTGAGCCCGTGCTCCGCACTGCTACTCTTGCCAGAGCCGTGGCGGCCGTAGCTCAGCATGGTTAGAGCACCTGGTTGTGGTCCAGGATGTCGCCGGTTCGAATCCGGTCGGTCGCCCCACCTTCTATGTCCACCGGACATCTCCACACCGTTCCCGTGGGTAAACGTCCAATGGACGCTCTTTTCGGGCCGAATAGGGCCGTTGTTAGGATGCAGGCTCGGGTCGCTAGCTCAATTGGCAGAGCAACGGACTCTTAATCCGTAGGTTCAGGGTTCGATTCCCTGGCGACCCACCACTCCTGACCTGCTAATTCGCAACCGGTCCATTTCGACGACTGGCTCGAAGAGGTCGGGTGCCAACGGATTGCCAACGTCGGAGAGGTCGGAACGAAATGCCTTCTCCAGCGCCGCGGCGGCTCGTACGGAATCTTGCCACGCGTGCTGCGGTGAACGCGGGCGACGCGTGGCCCGGCACCGCGGAAACGATCACCCCGTGCACCCTGACGCCCGAGCTCCGTGGCGACAGCGTGACGGACGTCGTGCAGGACGGTTCGAGGGATGCAACCCGCCCTGTCGTCCGAGACGCTTGAAGGCACCCCGCCACCATCGCTATCGCATACCGGCGGTCACACCTGTCGACCGACGAGATGCTCCTTACGCTGCCTGAACTCGTCGGCATCGATCTCGCCCCGCGCATAACGCTCCTCGAGGAGCGAGACCGCAGATATGTCCTTGTCCGGACGGGAGCCGGCGTGGTTTGAAACGGCTCGCACGATCAGGATGCCGGCGATCACCAGTCCCGCAATCAATAGCACCGGTAGGGCCATCATCCAGAACATGCCTGCGCCCATCTCGCACGCACAGGTCATCTGTCATCACCTCCTCGGTCGAGCCTGACCGGGTAAGCCCACATGACGCCGAAGATCGCGACGGCCGCACCCCGAGTTGCGCGTAGGCGTGATGGGGGTCGAACGGGAGAAAGGTGAAGCCGATACGTGCGCCGAGGTTGCCGCCGAGAAAGACGGCGACACCGATCGCCGCAACGATCCATCCTGCAAGCGTCTGCCACCGCCCCTGGAACTGCCTCGCCGGTCTGCATTGAAACTCACAGCTCCTCCCACGTTTGGCCGTCATTGGTGCTGACCCAGACCCGCGCCTCCGGGTCTTCGTGGACCGCGGCGTAGAGCGTCTTCGGGTCGTCCGGGGAGAACTCAACGATCGAGGCGCCATCGGGGATCTCGATTGGGTCCCACGTCTTGCCGCCGTCGGTGGAACGAACGGCAGACCCCGTCGCCGTCACGATGATGTCGCCGGTGTCGGACGGGTCCCACGAGACCCACATCGCCCTGGACGCCGCCAAGCGCGTCCCAGCTCTTACCGCCGTCGGTGCTTTCCGCCGCACCGGCCCGCATGTCCGGCGCTATGACGTGGTCCGGGTCTTCGGGGTCGACCAGGATCTTGCCCATGAACCCTTGTCCGACCCGGTCGTTGCGAACTGTCCATGTCTCGCCCCCGTCGGTCGATGCTATGAACCCTGCACCAGGTGATGCGGCGTAGATCACTCCGTCGCCGGCCCCCAACGCGTGGACGTCGGTGTTGGGAAGGCCTTTCTTACGCTGCTCGAAGCTGGTGCCGCCGTCCGTTGAGACGTAGAGACCAGGGTGGCCGCCAACGAGGATCGCTTCCTCGGTAAAAGCCCAACCCATCGCATCCGCGCCGTTGAGGCTCTCGAGCACCTGCCACGTCTCACCACCGTCGGTCGACGCCGAGACGCCCTGATGACTCCCGATGAAAAGACGCGAGGGATTCTTGGGGTCGACGACGAGAGAGTGGAGGTCCGCTCCCACCACCGGCACCGCGGACCGCCCTTCCGGTGTCTCGTTTCCTCTGCTGAGCAGGGCGAAGAGAGCGATCCCGGCAACCAAGACGACGGCTATCCACGTCGTCGAACCGACCCGCTGGTACCACGGCTTGGGCGTAGGTCGCCTGCTCTTCTGGTGCGATCCGGCCTTCTTGCTGGACGGCGTCGGCCGGGTGCGGGTTGAGGTCTTAGCCATGGGTCACCTCGTCGGGCTGGGACGCCAGTGCCCGCTCAGCGCGAAGGCGCGCCACCTCGTAGCGGAGCTCGGCGACCTCGTCGCTCGATGCCCCTCCTTCTTGTGCGTGACCACCCGACATCTTGCGCATCATGGGGAGACAGATCACCAGCATCATCGCCGCACAGGCGATCGCCGGCACATAGACCAATAACCATTCCAATTGAAAGACCTCCTATCGAGAACGCAGTGAGGACAGAGCGCGCGCATGGCGCGCAAAGATCAGCTACGCGTGCTGCGGAGGTCTATCGAGGCCAGAGACGGCGAGGAAACGAGGGTGCGCTTGCTGCACTGCGAGATTCGGCCCGAGAACGCCGGCGTCATGAAGAGCCCGCCGATCGCGAGGATCGCGAGGCACATCGCCACAGCGACGGAGGCATCCGGCGCTGAACAGGAAGGGCACGGTCCCATGTCGCCCATGCCCATGGCGATGGGAAGCCCCACCACGAGCAGAAGCAACACAAGCCCTAGAACCAGCAGCGTCTTCATATCCACTTCACTGTAACGGACACTAAAAAGTAGCGGGAAGGGTCTTCCTCCATCGACTAAGCGCGGGGCGGAAATTACGCATCTCAATGGCGTCCAGCACGACCGACAGCGAGCTCACCGCCATCGCGAATCCTGCCGTACCCATCCTGCAGAAGAAAGGACGTCAAAATCCTGTCGCGGACGGGAAGGCGTCGGCCGTCCCCGGGGCCGCCGGTTGAAGGAGGCGACTTCGGGAGGCCGAGACCGTTGTGGGTCACGGGTCTCTTTGGTCGGCAATCCTGGCAACCCCGCGCACCCGGGTCACCCGGGAACCGAGGAGCGGTGAACTACGGGTGACCCGATGTCTTCCACATACTCCTCCAGTGACTGAGCTAGGCGCCGCCGCCCCACCGCGTCGGTAAACGCAGCAGCCTCGGCGCTGGTTGTCCTTCGGGCACAACGGATCGCGAACCTACGGATTAGCACTTCGTTTCAAGCCAGTCAGCATCAACAGTACAAACGGTGAAAGATGGTGTCATTCTGTTGGTCATGCCTTGCGACGACATCACGGCGCTTCAGTTCGACAAGGTCGGCGGCGGCACAATCCGGATCGGTCAGATGCGACAACAGCTGGCGATCCTCACCTTCTTGAGATACGTCGGCTGACTTCTCTGTGAACGCCATCTCGTGAAGATGGCCAGCTACGCCGAAGAGCTTGAATCTCGAGACATCGGCGTACTTGTGATCGGGTTCGACGAGCTACAGACGCTCGACGACATGAAGCGCCGACTCTCGAGCCCTTTCATCTTCATGAGAGATGCGTCTCGCGCTGGGTATCGCACGCTCGGACTCGGCCGCGCCGGGCTCCTCCGAACCTACTTGCACCCCGATGTGTTGCGACCATACGCCCGCTTCGCTCTGCAAGGCGAGTTCCCGAAGCTGCGCAGACGACAGGACCGGAGGCAGCTCGGCGGAGATTTCGTCGTCCGTCGCAACGGGCAGGTGATTCTCTCTCATCGCGAGCAAGGGCCGGAGGATCGAGCGCCGGTCGGTGCCATCATCGCCGCAGCCCGCTCCGCTGCAGAAGCCTGAGAAGCCCTAACCGGCGTCATGGTCGTCATGGTCGTGATGCTCCCGATGTACTTCAGCCAGCAACTCTTCGGCATCGCTCCGCTGCATCAGGCCGACGAGCTCACCGGAGGGTTTGGTGACCACTATCGAGCCGACGCCAGCCTTCTGCATCCGATCCACCAAATCCGGGAGGAATTCGTCGTATCGGACGGTCGTCGGTCCGGCCTCCATCACGTCGGCGACACTCAAGGCACCATCGTGCTCCAACGTCTTGCCGCGCAGACGCCCTAAGACGATGCCGTTGTCGCTGGTAACGATGCAGGCTCCGCCGTCGCCGGCGCGCTCCCGAGCGGTCGCAACTGTGTCGGTCAGCCGACACGTAGGCGTCTCGCGCGCTAGGCGACCCGGCCGGGGCATGTCCGCTTGGGTTCCACCGGTGGGAAGTCCACTCCCGGTCCAGTCGGTCTTCCCGGCGGCATAGTCATAAACGGCGATGAAGCCAAGGCTCTCGAGCCGGCACGCGGCTCGGGGGCTCATGTCTCACAGGAAGTCGTGGCAGTAGACGATGACGGGCCGAGCCCGATCGAGGGTCGCTACCGCATCCGGCGTCAGCTCCTTCAACGGCATGTTGATCGCGCCTGGAAGGTGCTCCTGCTCGTATTCCTGGTGAGGTAGCACCTCCACCAGTTGCGCGTTCTCCTGGTCCAGCAGCCGCCGCACCTCTTGTTGATCGATCACCACCTTCACATCTGCTTTCCTGTTCCTCGGTTCACGTTCAGGCTCCGCCATACCGACCTCCTCTCGTCCACGCACTTGCCCTAGCCGTACCCGTAGCCGGACGTCACGCGCTTGAAATGTGTGGTTCAGAACGATCGTGCGGGATCAGCGGGCAATACTTCTCTCCTTGCAACGCCTGCCGCTCCTCCGCCTGATCCAGACCAGCGGTAGCCACCGCTAATGCGCATCCTTGCGCAGTTGACGGCGACGAAGATCGTCCGGCCACTGGAAACGCGACAGGGGGACGATCTTTCCCGGGGGGTGATCGTGTTCTGCTTCATTGAGGACGGCGCGCGCCACCGCGGTGTGCGTGTCAGAATCGTTCAAAGCGCCAAGCGTCAGCCCGAACGGGTGTGCGACGAAGCACGCCAACGAAGGCTTCACGAACTCAGTGATCCAGGAACCTGAGTTACGGACACCGTCCCGATGCCGGCTTCATAGATCCCGCGCTGTAGCAGCCCGACTGACTGCTGACAAACCGGTCACGCGGGAACCAGCAGCGCGAGATGAACCTCCTCGTCTCGCACCCGCCTGACGACCTCGGGCACGAGGTGCCCGAGGACGCGGGCTCCGCGTGGGATGAAGCCCATGGTTGAAATGGCTGTTGGCGCTAGTTCGCCCACGAAACCCGCCTCGACCAGCCTGCGCACGGTCTCTAGCGGGAAAACGACCTCGGGATCGAGCGCCGCCCGCGCCGTGTCGAAGCCCGGGTGCGTGAAATCGATCTTGGTGCTGGTCGAAGGGATGAACCTGACCTCGCCACGCGGAGACATGCCGGGCTCACCGGGAAGATGTGCGCCGGCAGTGCCGATCAGCGCGATCCGTGCTTCGCCAAGTGGCACAGTCAGCGGGTTGCGCTGCGAGGGATCTGGGAAGCGGAGCCATTCGAAGTCGGGCACGAACGTGCGGACGTGATCACGCTCGATCGCGGCGAACCCTCTGGAGTCATCATCGAACCCCGGGCGGGTGCCGGCGATCTTCACATCGTCCTGGCTCAAGTGGTACGCCAGCTGGCAACAGGATTCGCATGGCCGCAACCACCGTCACCGCGGAATTGGATCGGGACTCGCACCGAGCGTTGATTGAGTGAACGACGCAACGCGAAAGCAGGCAGCGCTGCCTTATTCCTATTCCCGTCAGCCCTCATGAAGTGCCTTAGCCCGGGCGATCGCTTCCTCAGGATGCGATGCCGCCTCGGAGTCCGACTGCAGGGGCACGATCTGCGGCAGGTCCGTCTCGAAGACGTCGATCCCCATGAGGCAGAAGAACCACCTCATCGTCAACTGGCTGCAGATCAGGATGGAAATTGGCACCCCACGATCCCAGCACCGTATGCGCGGGTCGTAGGTGGCACCTGCCTGTCCACGCAAGCGGTAGGTGTCGGGCGTGCCGCCGCTAGTTCGCCTTGCGTCATCATTGATCCTCCTCATGCTCGTATCGCGCGGGCGGTACGTGTCGGGAGTGCTGCCGCTAGTTCCGGCCTGACTCATTGATCCTCCTCAGTCGTATCGCGCAGCCGCACCAGTCGGACACTGCCACGCCGTCTGTTTCGTAGGAGGCGCCGTTCCCCTTGTTTACCTCTCACGTCGATGCTGAGGCAGACAAACGTTAGGGAGAGAACACTTGCCTCTTCAACCGGACGGGACCTGGCTACTGAGAACCACCGATAACGGCAACTTCACGCGGAAGTCCAAAGAAAAAGCCCCTGAGCAGCGATGGCGAGTTTGCCGAGAACCATCATCCACCGACACAGGAGGTATCTATAAGGTGAGCATAAGCCGTCCCGGTCAGCGCCTTCACGGTTTCCACCACAGATCGCAACCTCACAGCCCATGCTGGCGCAGTTTTGATCCGGGCCGCGGCCTACGGGGTGGGTCTCGGCGCCTCGATCGCAGCACCTGCGCTTGAAGAAGCGTGCCCGTGGGCTGAGCGGAGCCGAGGCGATCCGCGCCATGACAGAAGCGGTCGCGTTGAGGGCGGAATGCCTCGACGACCTGGCGGTCGCGCGCCGATCATGTTCAGGAGGAGCTGCGAGGGCTTCGCCGCCCGCTCCCCAGACGGCCGGATCGTTCCTCAAGCGCTTCACCGCTCGGCCACATCCGCCAGCTCGACAAGGCGCTCGGGGCCGTCCATCAACGCCTTTCAGCTGCTTGGGATCACCTCCGGCAAGAACGTCACGCTCGACTTCGACTCGACCTACATCCGCTCGTTCTCGTCGCGCGCCAGGGCGCAGACCCGACCTGGATCAAGCGCTATGCGTTGCACCCGTTGCTGTGCTTTGTCGCAGAGCTCGAACCTGCTTGCACGCTGGGGCGCAGCAAGGCGGCACCGTCGAGGGACATCAAACCGTTCGTGGCCGAATGTCTGCGCCGCGTTCCTGAAGGAGCCGAGGTGAGAGCCCGCTTCGACTCAGGGTTCTTTTCCTCGGAGCTGTTCAGCTTACCTCGAGGAAAAGAGCGTCTATCTCTGCGGAGCGCCGCTGACATCCCGCCTGACCAGCATCATCCGGCAGACCCCAGCTGCCTGCTGGTCGCCCTGCCTCGACAAAGACGAAGGTGAGAATGCCGAGTTCGGCTATATGACGGCAACGACAAGCACAACAAGTTCGCCGCTACATCGTCAAGCGAATCCCGGTCCAATGTCGGCGAGCAGCTAGAGATCGAAAGCAGCGGCTACCACCACCTGGGTGCTGGTGACCAACGATCACGTAACCGATGCGGCGACGCTCGGTCCGAGCACCGGCACAAGGCCCAGGTCGAGTCCGGCGTGCGAGCCAAGGAGAATTTCGGACTCAATGTCCTCGAAAGCACGGCTTCATGGCCAACTGGGCGTGGCTTGTGATCGTGGCAACCTCCTCAACCTGGCGCGCCTGGTCACAGCTTCTCGGATCCTCGATCAGATCGCGATCTCCGAGCCAAGAGGCTCCGCTACCGCTATCTCAATGTGCCGGCTGTGCTGGTTCGCTCGGGCCGCCGGCCTGTACCAAGCTCAGCGCGACTACCCGATGCCAGGCGCCTTTCGTCGCCGCGCTGACCGCCTGCAATCGCTTTCCTTTCCCCGTCGGCTGACAACTTTCGCCGACTCGCTGAAGAACCGCCCGGGGCTACGGCTAGTCGGCATTGCCGAATGCACGGGCATGGATGAGGTGACTCTTTATCGACCAAAGCCGCACGCCGAAATTCGGTCCGCCCGGCGGGTCGGAGTCGACGTGAAATGTCGCTAATCGAGGCTTCTCTCCGGACCTACCGAGGGATTTGGGTAGATCGCTCTCACGGGCATCATGGCGGCAGCCCAGATGGCCGGTTGGTCCCGCATGGATATGCCCATGATGCTCGGCACGATGTTCGTCGAAGATCCAGATCGAGCGCGCGTGATCGGCTTCATGGCTCACGTCATGAACGGATATGTCTTCGCGCTTGTCTACGCGGGCGCGTTTGCAGCTCTGGACCGGGCGTCGTGGTGGTTGGGTGCGGGCTTCGGCGCCTTCCATGGCGCGGCAGCACTGACGATAGTGATGGCCATGATGCCGGGGATGCATCCGCGGATGGCATCTGAACGCGCCGGCACGACTCTCAGCCAGAACCTCGAGCCGCCGGGCATGCTCGGCCTGAACTATGGCGCGCGCGTCCCGGCGATCACGCTGCTCGCGCACGTCCTCTACGGGGCCATCCTCGGGGCCTTCATTCAGCCCTCTTGAGCGGCTCTATCTAGAGCCAACGCCGCCTGCAGCAGCGTTGCAAGGGTGAAGGCTTGGGGAAAGTTCCCGAGATGGTCACCGCTACTGGGTTCCAGCTCCTCAGCAAACAGACCAACATCATTCGCCTTGAGCATCAGTTGGTCGAACAACTCCCGGGCTTCCTCGCGCTCCCCCACGCGAGCCAGCGCCTGTACCAGCCAGAAACAACAGGGCAGGAAAGCACCTTCCTTGCCGACGGCCGCAGAGAAGCGATAGACGAGCGGCCCGCCGGCACCAAGCTGCTCGCGAATGGCCCGGATCGTCCCGCGGACTCGATCTGAGTCGGGCGGATCGAACTCGAGGATGGGCAACAGAAGCAATGCCGCGTCCAGATCGTCACTGTCGTATGTGTCAACGTACGAACCGAGGGTCTCACTGAATCCTCGCTCACGCACCTCGTCGGCGAGCTGGTCGCGATGCTCAGCCCACCTGTGCGCGGGTGGAGGCTGAAGCCCTAAGGTCTCCGCGATCTTGATCGCGCGGTCGAGAGCGAGCCATCCCATCAGCTTGGAGTGCACGTAATGCTTTGGTTCACCGCGTCTCTCCCAGATGCCCGAGTCCGGTTCGCGCCAGTGATCGGCAACAAAGTTCGCCGCGGCCGACAGGGCGCGCCACGTCTCTTTGTGCAAGTAGCCCTGCTCCTGCGCGAGTAGGTATGCGGTGTCCAGGACCCACCCGTACACATCGAGCTGGTGCTGCTCGGCTGCCGCGTTTCCTATGCGCACGGGCCGGCTGCCGTGGTAACCGCTGACGTCAGCCTCGGTCTCGTTGCCGGTTGTTCTTCCATAGATGTCGTAGAGGACATCGATGCGAGGCCGCGATTGCCGAGCTGCGTGCAGGAGCCAGTGCATGAATGCATGTGCTTCTTCCGTGCGACCCACACCCAGGAATGTAGCTAGCCCGATGCTTGCGTCGCGTGGCCACGAGAACCTGTAGTCCCAGTTGTCACTTCCGCCGATCTTCTCGGGCAGAGAGGTCGTCGGCGCCGCGACCGGCGCCGCCGTCGGCGAGTAAGTAAGGAGCCGCAGCGTGATGAAGCTCCGAAGCATCGCGTCGTAGGTGTCCTCAGATAGGTAAAGGGCCTCACACCAGTTCTCCCACCACGACTGCGTCTCGTCGAGGAGCTCGATCGCCCGATCGGCGGTGACGAACACCAGCGGCTCCCGGTCGGCGACGGTTAGCACGAACGTCAGCTCTTCACCCTCCCCTAGGACATGCTGGACCTCTTCTCCGGGTGTCACATCGAGACCCCGCGTCCAACGCAGAAAGACTGCGAGTGCATCCCAGGAACAGACAACGTGGTTGTCCCCTCGACGAACCTTCGGGCGACGTCGGTCAAAGCCGTGGATCGGCGAGTAGACGATGCGCAGCGGCATCGTGCCGCGGTCACAGGTGATGCGGCGGACCAGCAAGGTCTGAGGGAGCAGCTCACCCGTCGCCCGCACCACCATGCCCTCGCGCAGAACAGTCCGTCCGCTGGAGCCGGTCCAAGTCGTCGCGAGGACAGCCGAGTCCCCTGCGTACGAACGAAAGGTTTCCACGGGTTCAACCGGGCACAGGGTGAAGTGGCCGCCATCGTCGTCGATCATCCTGGAGAAGATCGGCTTCGAATCGAAGCGCGGCACAGCCATCCAGTCGATCGATCCGGCACGAGAACAGAGAGCAGCCGTGCGCGTATCGCCGATTAAGGCGTAGTCGGCGATCGGGGGCTGCAACGCTTTAGCGAGCGCGGTCGCTCAACCCGCGCCATCCAGCGATCGACGCAACGGCCGCTGCTCCCGCTGCGGCTAACGCGCCTCTGTGAACCGTCGTCCACCACTGCACGCTGCGAGACTTCTCCTGTGACGTGAACTCGCCTTTGGCGCCGAAATCTCCCGCCACAGAGTCGTACAGGTTGCCGGGGCGATCCGGCTCGATCGGACGGTCTGCCTTCTGAGAATCGATGCCGTAGCGGCCGAGGTAGCGGTCCAACAAGCCCGGTACAACGCGGTTGGCCAGGATCGCTCGCGCCGTAGCGGCAGTGAACCAGTACTCGCGGCGCGGCTTCGCCGCGGCATACACCGCGGCTCGAGCCGCCGCATGCGGATCGAAGATCGGAGGAAGCGGTTGAGGGTGCTTGTCGAGGTCCGTCTTGACCCAGTGGCACTGGGGCGTGTTGAGAGCAGGCATGTGGACCATGGTCACCCGCACGTCGCTCTTCTCGTGGAGCAGCTCGCAGCGCAGAGACTCGGTGAAGCCCTCGATCGCATGCTTCGCGCCGCAGTACGCCGATTGGAGTGGGATCGCGCGGTGAGCCAGGGCGGAACCTATCTGAACGATGACGCCGCGGTTCCGACTGCGCATCCTGCGCAACGCGGCCATCGTTCCGTACACATAGCCGAGATAGGTCACGTCGGTCACGCGGGCGAAGTCTTCAGGCGAGATATCCACGACCGGGGCAAATACCGACACCATCGCGTTATTGACCCACACGTCAATGTCGCCCAGCTCCTGCTCGGCCGCCGCAGCTGCGTCCTCGACCGCCTGGTGGTCCGCCACGTCCACGACCGCGTCGAAGGCACGGCGTCCGAGCGACTCGATCTCCGCACGCGCCGACTTGAGTCGATCGGCATCGCGCCCCAACACAGCTACGTCGGCGCCATCCTCAGCGAACGCTCTTGCGATAGCGCGACCGAGGCCGGCCGAAGCGCCGGTGACGACCACGACCCGAGGCTTGTCGTTTCCTGATCCGGTGCTCATCGGCTTCTCCCTCCAGGCCGGTTACTGATGAGTGAGCGCGCCGCTGCCGAGGCCTCAGGCAGCACGGCCGGCAGAGCAACAACGGATGCCGCGGCTGCTCCCAGACACCAAGAGCAGAAGGCACGGTGTTTAACGGCTTGTTCAGCGGTCAGGACGCCTCCGGACGCGGCGTCTAGCAGGACCTTGGCAGCCGCAGCAACAGGAAGCCAGGGGTGGGTTGAGACTCGATCTTTGCCGCCGCTCGTAATCAACGTCAACGTCGCGGCATAGCTGAGCAGCCCCAGCACCGCGTCCGGCATCCGCAACGTCGTGAAAGCCTCACCGGACGCGTCGACACGGTCGGCATCCAGGAACGGCAGGCGCGGTTCTGGAACCCGCTTGATGAGGCCCATCTGGTAGAGCGCTACGACACCGAATGCGGCGCTGCCCGCCAGGTACAGCCCCGTCACCCGGCGTCGCGCGTTCAGGAAGCGATCTGAACCCTCGCGGAGGTAGTCGCTGAGACGTCTGGCTTCTGGGGTCGAGTCGCGGAAGATCATCGATCCAGCCACTCATATGCCAGTGACGTGGCGGCTGCATAGACCGCATGGTGGAACCAGTCGATCCCGACCTCTTTGGTCCCCCACTTGGTGGCCGGGGGAGCAACATTGAGCGCCGGAAGCATCACCATCTCGCTCCCCCACACCGCGCCGAGGTGCGCCGCGGCAGCGGCGGGACCGCTGAGGCCGAGGAAGCCGATCAGCCCGCGCATGGCTCCCCAGCCGGTGCCATAGCCGAAGTGCACGAAGTTCGAGAAGCGTTCTTTGCCCGCGTCATCTGTCGGCTCCACGCCCAAAACCTTGCCCGCCGCGTCGGCCGGAGCGGAACTTCCCTCCCGCCCCCGCATCTTCATCTCGACTGTGCTCGAGACGGTCATCACCGCGGTACCGAATGCTCCGGCGAACAGGCCGCGGCCGATCGATCCTGCCAGCGTTCCGATCTGATTCATCGGTTCTCCTTCCTACTCCGGCGCCATCGCGCCGCCTCTGTCCTCTTTGTCAGTTGTCGCTGTAAGCGATCGTCGTCAGCAGGGCGTTCTCTGCCTGACGTGAGTCGAGCCGGGTGTACTGCACAACGATCGGAACATCGAATTCGATGACGCTGGCATAGTTGGTGCCGAGGGGCACGGGCTCCGGGTCTGTGCAGACATGTCTCTCCTCTTTCTTCAGATGGGCTTTGTTCAATGCGTTCCGGACCTGACGCTTTGAGCGAGCTGCACGACGCGCGCCTTCTCGAGAACCTCGATCCGGCCATAGGACAGCCGGATCAGAGACCGCGCCTCGAGGTCCTTGAGGACCTGATTCACGGCAGGCCGACTCGCACCGAGGAGTCCTGCACAGACGTCTTGCGGGAAGGGAAAGGTTCCGTTGAAACCCTCGTGCAGAAGGACCCTCGCGACCTGTTGCTGGAGGTTTTCGCCCAGAAGCTCCACGACTCGGCCTTGGGCTCGCGCCGTCGCCGCTGCAAGCTTCGCCGCCCATCGACGCGCGATCTCAGCGTCATCCGCGATCAATCGCGTGAACCGTGCCGCACTTATGAATCCTGCCGAGCCTGGCATCAGGACAGTGGCGGTGTAGGGGGCGACGCTGCGCTGAAGCAGGATCCCGTCGCCGACGCACTGCTCGGACCCAATCGTAGCGATTATCTCCTTGCGCCCCATCGATGCCGCGACCAGTTCGACCCATCCGCTCACGATCAGCCAGACGCCGCGAGGGCGCGTACCCAACCGGAAAAGCACGGTTCCCTGTTCGAGCTCCCGTTCTTCAACGACCTCGTCCATCGCGGCCAGTTCGTCGCGCTTGAACGGTGGATCCTCGCTTCGTCCTAAGTGGCGAGCGAGCCAACCCGCATCGCGGTTCGCATCGATGGCGTTCTCCCTTCGTTAAGGCCATGCTTGCCCACCAGTACCGACGACGCACGCGGAGTGTTCGCCAGATGACATTCGGCACCGCGCGTCAGACCCCGCTCGGAGGTGGAGCATCGGATCGCCACTGCAGGCTTCAGGTCGGAAACTGACGGCTCCGTCGCGCTGAGCGCCGAAGAGCGTTGTGATTCCGCGTCCTCCACGGTTGACCATCCGCCTCAACGTCCAGGGGCTAAGCTCACCTGGAGGAGCATTCCGGCCGCATCCGACTCTGCGCATGGAGGCACGCTGTGACCTACGAAGACGCTAGATGGGTTGCAAAACACCTCGGCAGGTCCGAAGCTGCCTTGTTCTCGCCGGCTGAAGTCGAAGCACTCGCTCCGATGCTGCAGGACTGTAGCTTCAACCCTGGGGAAGTCCTCTTCGACCGCGGTTCGGTACCCGACGGCGTCTGGATCATCAAGAACGGGTGGGTCGAGCTCCTGGCCGGCGCCACGCCGGCCGCTGGAGTCATAGAGCTATTGGGCCCCCTCCAATGCTTCGGGGAGATCCCGTTGATGCTGGAAGAGCCTGCACCGTACACAGCAAAGGCGGTGACGGAAGGTTCGTGCCTCTTCATGGCAGCGCCAGACTTCGCTCGCGTCATTGCAGGAAACCCGAAGTTTCTCCTTCGTTGGGCCGGAAAGCTTGCAGGTCGGGTGGCTCGCGTACAGGGACGCATCGTTGAGATGTTGGGGAGCAGCCTTAGGGAGCAGGTCGCGAGGCTCCTCCTCCACGAAAGCCGCGACGGCGTTTTCGCTTTCTCGCAGGACACCTGCGCGGCGATGCTGGGAGCGAGCCGCGCGCCGGTGAACCAGGTTCTCAAGGAGTTCGAGCGACTCGGCGTCGTCGCTATCGGCTACGGCCAGGTCGAGATCCTCGACGAACCAGGAGTTGCGCGCCTGACGGGGGACTCACCCCTCGAGCCTGAACCCTCCCGTCAAGCTGGTGGCCCGTGGGACGCGTTGCGGACCCGACAGCTGTTGAGATCGCGGGGCCGACGGGGGTCGAGCTAGGTCGAGACGCCTGCCGCCTGCAACCCCAGCATCCCGACGATGACGACGACCGCCGCCTTAGTGGATACTCACTGCGATCCCCACCAAGACCTCACGGCGCCGATGAATCCACGCGTTTGCCGTGGTTCCGTTTCCCCATCCGACTCCCCTACCGAGGATCTTTTCGGGGCACGACCCAGCTTGAGCTCTTTCTCCAGCAGGTAACCCGGCTTCGGGCCGAGGCTCCACGCAGTGGGAACCCCCGAGTCGAAGCGCAACACCGCAGGGATAGACGAAACGCGATACGCGGCGGCTAGCTCCGGTTGTTGGTCGATGTTCACCTTCATGAACCGCACGAGTCCGTCGTGCTGCCGCGAGAGAGTCTCCAGGGCGGGCGCGATCTGTCGACATGGTTGGCACCAGTCGGCGTAGAAATCCACCACGACGGGAACGTCCGAGCGCCCGACCCGTTCGGTGAATGTCTCCGTCGTAACCTCTTCGATCACGCTGCCTGCGCGTCTTTTACTTCGACGCCCTTCCAGAATGCGACGCGCCCCTTGATCTTTCGCGCGAGGACGGACGGATTCGGGTAGTACCATGCAGCGTTCTCATTGCGCTTCCCGTAGATCACAACGTCGAGGTAATTCGCCATCCCCTTCCATGGACACATTGACTGGTGGCTCGATTCCTCGAACGCACCCTCCTTGAGTGACTCGCGCGGGAAATAGGGATTGCCTTCCACGTACACGATGTCGTCGCTCTCAGCGATCACCTCGCCGTTCCAAGTCGCTGTCATCATTTGTGAACCTCCTTGATGTATGGCCACTCTTCTGCCTGGGTTTACCCACCCAGCCGACCGCGTCCCAGAGATCGTTCGCTGCGGAACAGTTCAGGCGGTGTGAGTAGTCTTCGGCTAGCTCTGGGACGACCGCCGGTGGACACGCGATCGCTTCGCGCGCTTCTCCGCCATCTGCTGTCCTTGATCGAGGTGCTCTGTCACGAGGCGGTTGAATGTGGGCCGCACGGCGAACACCGTTCGGAGCCAGCCACGCAAACCACGGCTCCCCGAATACGTCATCAACGTTTCTCCGGAGCGGCTCTCTTCGAAGGCTCGCGCGGCGCAGCCACGTGAACTGTCTGTCGCTTCAGGCGTACTCGGCTCAGCTCACGTCCTTTCCGCAGGCTGGTTGCGACGGGTGAACAAGAGCCACCCCGCCCCCAGCACCATCCCGTACATCACGTGTTCGATGGTAAAGGTCGGCCAACCCACCAGCTTCGGCATGTCGGCGATCGGCTCTCCACCGCCGAACAGCGCGGCGGCGGCCGGAAGAGCCACAAAGCTGCTGAAAAGAAGGACGGCGATACCGAACGCTGCGCCCGCGGCGATCGCAGCACCACCGGACACGCGCAGGGCTCGGGCTATGAGGGCGAATATCACGCCGTAGATAGCGCCGGTCATGAAGTGAACCATCATGCCTACAGCGGCCGAACCGCCGGTGAAGTAGAACATCGTCTCGCCCTCCGTCGCCTTCTGCACCGAGGTCATCATGGCGTCGGGCGCGATCACCGACGAAGCGATGTGGTACATCGGCGTAAAGAAGCCGCTACCGAGGTAGGTGGCTCCTGCGATCATCGCCAACATAGCCATCACAGCCGCAGCGATGATTCCCCACACTGCCCCCGTGCGCACGGCCGCGCCTATGTCGGGTCGTTCTCGGACCAAACTACGGTCTACCGTTGCAACTGCCATCCCGAACACCTCCACTGTCGACTTCTTCTTCTTCGACTGCTTCTGCTATCTAGGACGCAACACCTCGTCTGGTGATTGCGCTCAATGGAGCGTGCGGAATGCCATGAACGCTATCCACAGGCAGCTGATGCCTGCCGGGAACCATGCTGAGTCCGATCTGTCCGTGCGGGACAGGCCAACTACAACCGCGATCGCGACGACCACCGACAGGTTCAGCTGGAGGAGTACGGCGCTGTTGCTGCGCGGAAGCAGGAGCTCGACGACCTGAGGCACCCAGCTTCGTTTACGGACGCAGGCTGTACGCCGCCAGCTCGACGTCGTGGACGTCGTCGCCAACTACCAATGACGGCTGCGGTTGGTTCAGGCAGATGAGGACGAGGTCGTCCTTCTCTGCCAACCACGTCTCGCCGGAATTGTCGTGCTCCGCTCCTACCGCCACCGGCCACTCCTCGTCGGCAACGTAGACGACGACCTCGTCGCCGGATCCGTCGACGTAAGTGTGGGCGATGGCTTCGCGACCCTCGATCCGCGTTTCTGTCGCACGGACCAGCTCCAGTTCCTCTAGGCGGGGCGGAAGCAGGGGATCTGTCGGTGCGCCGACGTTGCCGCTGCGGAAGGAAGCCAGCACCGCCTCGATCTCGCGAGGCTCAGGTTCCGGCATCAACGCTACCGCGGCAACGACCGCCACAGCAACAACCGCGGCTAGCCCTGCTCCAAAGAGCCAGCGGGGGCGGCGGCGCCCGCGTCGTACCGTTTCGATCGCAGCTCGAACGCGTTCGCGAAGCGCTTGCGGTGCCATCTCCCGACCCGCCTCGGCGACGGACCGGCCCTTGCGGCCGAGATCCACCTCCCGCCAGCAGTCCTCGCAATCCACGATGTGGCGCTCGAACATCCTGCGCCGAGCGCCCTTCAAGAGACCGCCGAGATAAGCAGCGGCGTGACGCTCCGGATCATGTCTCAACCTGGTCCACCTCTTTCTGGAGTATGCGTGCGAGCTTCTTACGGCCGCGATGCACGCGCGCAAGCACGGTGCCTCGGGGTGAATCCGTGATCTTGGCTGCCTGAGACGCGGTGAACCCGTCGAGGTCCATAAGGGTGATCGCGATGCGCTGCTCCTCTGGAAGCTCCCACAACGCTGCATGAACCGCTTCCTTGCGGATATTGCCGACCGCGTCGCCGGCGACGTCGTCGCGTGCCGCAAGCGTCGGATCGGGCTCGGTCGAAACCTCTCGCCGGGTCGATGCCCGTCTCAGCAAGCTGCGACCGGTATTGAGGCAGATCGTCGCCAGCCACGGCTCCACCTTTCGCGGAGGACGGCCGGCCGACCACGCGTCGAACGCACGCGTGAAGGTCTCTTGGACCACGTCTTCTACATCGTCCGGGTCGACCAACCGCCGTGTCAGGTTGTAGACGAGATCGAGGGCGGGAAGCGTGGCCTCGAGGAACTCGTCGTGGGCTCTCCTGCCCATGCTCATGGCTCCCACACCTCGGTGTCGGGGTGGAAGGCCGCCCAGTCGAACCAGAACGAGTCTGTCGCGGGGATGGCTTTCAATCGCTGGCCTTCTCGACGCCCCTCGATCGCTCTGCCGAAGATGTCCCACACGCTGCCCGTACGGGTGTCGATGATCTTGCCGGCGGACACTGCGAAGGTCTCGGGCTCGCCGTTGAGAACGGGTGAGAACGCCGATGCCGCCCCTACGTCTTTGGATGCCGCGATCTCCGAGTCATCGAGAGCGGACACGGTTCCCTGTTTCCAGAAGACGACCACCGGCTCCCCACCAACGTCTGCTTCGATCACCGTCAGGCCCTCCTGCGCCTCCTGGCGAAGCCGGAAGTAGGGGAAGGCAACGGCATCACCTCCGGCCTCGATGCCCAGGACGCGTTCGACCGCGGCAAGACGCCCGTCGACCTCGCCCTTGTAGAGGAACGGAGCGCTGTCGACGTCGTCGTAACCCGGGTAGGGGTTCTCGCCATATCGCCGATCGTGGCCCGTATCGCGACTCAGGACATCGCCGTCGGGGTGTGCCACGGCAAAGTCCGCCCACGAAACGATCTGCACCGGGATCCGAGTGAGCTCCCGGCCCTTCTCGGGTCCCGTGAGAGCAACCCCTGTGACCTGCGGCCACAACGACTCGGTCGCTCGGTCGTACATGAGCAGGTTCGAGTTGATCAATTTGCCGGAGGTCCCGAAGGTCGTGATTTCGCCATCGATGCGCGGGCGTTCGAAGGCGATAGCGGTGTTGCACAGCGGACAGAACGTCACCGCGACCGGGGTTCCGCTCACGGTGTCGTTGACGATTTCGTGCCAGGTCATGATCTGAAGTGGATACGCCCGGGCTTCATCGCCCAACTCGAGCGCGATCACGGGCTCTCGGTCGCTCAACCAATCGACCTCGTCAACCGCTACGAAGGAAGGGTCATCTATGGCGGGGATCCCATCCGGCGGGATCACTTCAACGATGTCGTCTGGATCCAAACCGGCATCAGCGGCCACCGGTGCCTCGGGGCCAGGATCGCTCTGAAGTTCCGCGCCTCCGACGCTAGAAGGTTGAGTCCTCGTAAGCAGATAGGCCACGGATCCGGCACCCACGAGCAACAACAGCGCGGCAATGACCGGAACAACCGCGGATCGCGTGCTGCGACGCCACACGCCTTGGTCCATCAGCTCGACACCTCCAGATGCTCCTGGATGAGAGACGTCAGCTGTTCGGCGCTGATTTGACCTACGACGACCTCGGCGACACCTCCATCGGCGTCTATGAACGCGGTGGTCGGCATCCCGGTGCCGCCGAACGCAGCGAAAAGCTCCCCGTCAGGATCCTCCGCAAGCCGGTAGGTCACGCCCGTCGAGTCTGCGAGTTCCTCCGCGGAGGATCTGCGATCGCTGTGGTTCACGCCGAGAAACTCCACCGTCTCGTCGAAGCGCTGGTGAACCTGTTCGAACGCGGGCATCTCTGCAGCGCAACTCGGACACCAGGACGCCCAGAAATTCACCACCAGGGGAGCTCCCTCATAGCTCTCCAACGTGAAGTCACCGCCGTCGAAATCCTGCAGTGCCACGGCGAGATGCCTTCGATGAGCGTCATCGGGAGACGCGTCGCCACGAACGAGCCAGATGGCGACGGTCGCGCCCAGCACCACAACCGCGAAGATCACGATCGCCTTGCGCGCTGGTGAGAAACCAGCCTCGCCTGTCAAAGGTTCATGTTCGGCAGTCATCGTCGTGGTCAACCTCTCGTGGATGCGGTCTCACATAGAGGGACTCGACGACAGCCCTGGTGATTGCCGATGCAAGCGATCAGGTGGGTAGTGCGTCCATATCGGCATGGACACCGGAGCTGTGCTCGTCGCACTCGTGGCAGGGTCTCTCGCGACGTTCAATCCGTGCGGGTTCGGGCTTCTCCCCGCCTTCCTTTCGCTGCAGATAACGGAGGAGACGGGCGAAGGAGACGCAACGCGTCGTGTCAGCCGGGGCCTGGAAGTAGGCGTTGCCGTCGCAGCCGGGTTCCTCGCGATCTTCGTCGTTGCCGCCGTTCCGATCGCCTTGGGCGCGACAGCACTCGCCGGCTACTTCTCGTGGGCAGGCTTCCTGGTTGGGCTAGCCCTGGTCGTCGTGGCAGTGATGGGGCTAAGCGGGAAGCACATCGGCTTCTCCATCCACGGGAGAAGCAATGCTCCCCCGAGCCGGCCCAGTCTCGTCGCCTTCGGGATCGGCTACGGCACGGCGTCGCTCGGCTGCACGTTGCCGGTTCTCCTCGCGCTCATCGGAGCCGCAACCACATCCGGTAGCGCGATCGGCCCGGTCACAACGTTCGCCGCATACGGGCTCGGCACGATGATCACGCTCGTAGCCATCGCTGTGACCATCGCCGGAGCGCGAGCCGGTCTGGTTGGCGGATCAAGCGCCTCATCCCCCAAATGCACCGACTAAGCAGCGCCTTGCTCCTAGTCGCCGGCATATACGTCACCTACTACTGGGGGCAGATCCTGCTACGGGGCGCAGCCGCGAGCGGGTCCGACCCCGTCGTCGGCGCCGTAACTCGTGCTGCCGCCGCGGGCCGTTATCTACAAGGTCGTTAAGAAAACCGCATCTGACCTGCTGAGATAGCGAACCTACGGATTTTTAGCCCGTTTTCCGGCGCCTAATGGGCCGCATTTCGACGAAGCGGGGTCAGCGGTTAGCTCCTCGTATATGCGCGCCCGAGAAATGGAAGCGGACCTACGGATTAGCACTCCGTTCGCCACGCCCACTGGGCAGCACCGCCGGCGCGACGGGGGACGACAACCCTCGTCTGGTCTACCTCGTAGTACGAGACCTAGCCTTTGCTGCGGCGGAGGTCTTTTCCGTAGGAGTTGCGCATGCGGACCTGGCCGTTGCGTCCATGCACCAACGGGTGGGGAAGTCGTGCGCGGTCTCGTCGCTCGTGATGATGGTGCGCTTCATGGGCCCTGTCGTGCCAGCTCAGCAAGGGAGGGGTTGCCTCGTTCGGCAGCCCATACTTCTCGATGGTTTCACCCCACGATCTTCTTTGGCGCAGGTGGCCAGCTCTGCACTATGCCGTCGACCTCGATCTGTGAAACCAGGTGACGTGCTCCCGATCCCGACACCGAACCATCCGTCGCCTTCTCCCGTTGCCGCCGAGGTTGGTGTTGGCAACTGCTTCTATCCGATCCTTCGGCTCCATCAACGTCCTCCTCTGGGTGAGGTACAGGCGTAGTCGTGGCTCGATCAGGCGACTTCATGTGGTCCGGCTGTGGCTGGCGCCTTCCGCGGCAGGACGACCCGATAACGAGTTAGGGGAATCCAGGTGGGCGCCATTGTCGATTCCCACGCCCAGACGATCGATCAGCTCGCCGCCCAACCAGGCTGTGAGTCCTGACACCGTGGCCCCCGCTACAGCGAGCGCAATGGCAAGACCTTCAGGCGAGGTTTCGTCGCCGCGCCGAATCATCCAGCTGATAGCGAACAACACCAGGACCAAGATGTTTCCCCACCCGTGGACCAGACCCACGAACTTCGCCCGAGTGTCGGGCGGGATCGCCAGCCAATCCAGCGTGCCGGGAATGACCGCCGCAACGCCAGCGACCACACCAGCAGCGATCATCCAGTAAGCGGCGGTCGCCAGTTCACGGCTATCAGTCAACAGATAAAGCACATCGAAAAGCACGGCGGTAACGAGAAGACCGAGCGGAAACGGTATGAGTTGTTGGTGCAACGCGTGGCCCAAGAACTTGACCCTGCTTTCCATTCATCTATCCCTTCAAAGACGACTTCTGCTCGAATCTACGCTCATTTGATCCGGTTGATTGCGTCACCTCCTCGGCCGAATCTTGACCTCGATTTGGTGCTGTGCCGGATCAAATGGCCGCAGCGGTGGAAGGTCCAATCGCTGTTAATTGGCCTTCGCTGAATCGGCGATAGTGCCCTGCATAGATTTGATTGGCCGATCAGGCGAAGACCCGGCTGAGCTACGCCGACAGGAGACGCGGTGGACTTGAGTAACAACGACCTCTGGGCGGCTGCGCTGGCCGTGGCCTCCGTGGCCGTCGTTGTGATCGCGGTCCTATTCGGGCTGATCATCGCCACCCTTCAAAGGATCGACCGGCACGCAGCTCGCACCTATACCGCTGCCAAGCAGGTTGCCCAGAACACGGTCGCACTCTGGACGCTGGAGCAGACGAACCGAGACCTGGTCGCTATCCGAGATGCAGCTCGCGGGATCCAGCGTGCCGGGATCGGGGCCGGCGTCGTTGGCTCGGTGAGCGCCGCCGCAGAAAAGGTGCAGGACTGGCTGGGCCGCGCCGAGCACGACGAGGACAAGAGTTCCTAGAGATGATCACGTTGGTCATGGTGACCGCAGCCCTACTCGGGGTGATCGTCGTGGCAGCTCTTGTTGCCATCTTGATCTTCGTGATGCAGATCCGCCGGTTCCTGAGGCAGACGTCATCGACCCTCGAGCTCGCCAGTGAGGGGGCCGCACGGTTCGCTGGCCGCATCCAGAGCATCCAACACGCGACCCTCGCCGCCGCTGGCGAGCTCGCGCCGGTCGAGACCTAGGGAGAAGACAGTGGAGGGTCTGGCCTGGATCGGCCTCGTGGTGTCGTGGCTCCTGCTGGTTGTGCTCTTGAAGTTCGTGTTCCTCGTGCTGCGCGTACTAAAGCAGGCGCGTCGGCTCGCTCAGATGTCGCGGGACGCTGCAAGAGGCATCGTGGACAACCTGGCTCACGACGAGGCGTTTGCCGAGCTCGAGCTTCTCGCCCGCCAGCTGCCGCAGGCGGTTCAAGGGCTGCCGCGCAGTGCCGCTGCCGCGGGTCCGAGAGTCAGCTCGTCGTCGCCCGGGATCGGCGGGCGGTTCTCGTGACAACCCTTCTCACGATCCTGTCGGTGCTCGCGGCGTGGGCCCTGCTCGGCGTCCTTCTCGTCGGATTGTTTCTCGTCCTGAAGTCACTGCAGAGCATCCGGCACTGGTTCGAGAAGACGACCGTCGGACTGCGCGCCGTCCAGCACCAGACCCGAGATTTACCGACAAGAGGTGCGGTCCTGGTGGCATCGATGCGGGAGACGATCGACGCACTGAATGCGGCATCGGGACGACAGTCACAGCGAGAGCGGGGTTAGAAGAGCTCGATGGAGAACATGATCTCGGTGCCGATGAAGGCGCGGGTGGACCTCCCCCTCGAGGGGGAGGTCAGCCGACTACTGCCTGATCAAGTGGGAAACGTTGCCGGTGCGCACAATTCCGAGCTTCAGCAGCGTCTCCTAGAGAGCGGGGGCCGCAGGGACACGCTTGGGCCATTGAAGAAGGTCTACCTGTTCTGGCTGCCGGGGATGAGTTGCGACGGGTGCACGGTTTCTACGCTCGGCGCGACGGACCCCTCGATCGAGGAGCTGCTGACGGGAGCGCTGCCGGGCGTCCCCGTCGTGGTCCTGCATCATTACCAGTTCCAGATGGAGTCGGGCGACCACTTCACGCTCCTGCTGGAGCAGGCGGACGCCGGGGCGCTCGACGCGCCGTACATCCTCGTCTACGAAGGTTCGATCACCGACGAGCACCTGACCGTGGGCGCGGAGCCATGGGCGGCGAAGGGATCGCTGCCGACGTGGGCACCCGCCGACCAGCGCCAGCGTCGCTCAACACCGGAGTGGGTCCGTCGGCTTGCGCCGGGAGCAGCCGTAACGATCGCTATCGGCACATGCGCCACCTGGGGCGGGATCCCGGCATCGCTGGGGAACCCCACCGGCGCCATGAGCATGATGGACTTCCTGGGCAAGGACTACAGGAGCTCCTTGGGGCTGCCGGTCGTAAACGTTCCTGGTTGCCCCCCGATCGGGGACGACTTCACCGAAGCCGTGACGATGCTGCTCAAGTACATGAACGGCCAAGGCCCCGTGCCTGAGTTCGACGAGCTGGGGCGTCCCGCGTGGCAGTTCGGCGAGACCGTCCACCTGCACTGTCCGCGCGGCGCTTGGTACGAGGAGGGCAATTTCGCCCGTGAGTTCGGCGGGAAGGAGTGCCTGGCGGAGATCGGGTGCTGGGGACCCGTCGTCAACTGCCACATCACCGAACGCGGATTCATCAACGGCAAGGGGGGTTGCATGGTCGCGGGCGGTGCGTGCATCGGCTGCATGTCGCCGGGATTCCCCGACAAGTTCACGCCGTTCTACAAGCGGCCGCCGCAAACGACACCGGCGACGGCCCTGTCACGCATCCACGGCGCCCTGACCAAGCCGCTCCGTCGAACCACTCAGCTGGAGCGCAACCGAGAGCCGCGTTGGAGGAGCACGACCCCCAGCGGCTGGGCCCCTCAATACGACAACGTCACCATCGCCCACCGCACTTTCGAGTACTTCTACACCCGGATCCAATACTTCCGCTCGGAGCTTCCGGGGCGCCACGAGAAAGACGAAGAGAAGTACGCGAGCGGCTACATGGTGCCGCCCGAGGCGGCCTACGGCAAGGAGTACGCGCAGCTGCTGCCGGATCGCAGAGCAGACGAGGCTCGCAAGCGCGGCACCTATCAACGGCCGGGGCTGTCGCCTCAAGCCGACGGGTTCGAGACCCCCCTTCAGGGAGATCAGGAGTGAAAACCGATGTGCTTTCAGAACCTGCCCGTTGAGTTCGACGCGCAAGGAAACGCGCGACTAAAGGAAGGCGTCGGCATCCCCTACGCCTACCAGACACGGGACGTCGATCGGTCGCAGATCGAACAGCTCCTGGCGAGCAACGGCCACGTCAAGGACATCAACCTCGACCCGGTCACCAGGGTTGCCGGTGCCATGGCCTTCCACACGGTCGTCGACCTGCAGCAGCGCAAGGTGCTGGAGGCACACTCCATCGGCACGCTGTTCCGCGGCTACGAGGTGATCCTGAAGGGACGCGATCCCCGCGATGCGATGTTCATCTCCAGTCGCGTGTGCGGAGTGTGCGGAGGAGTTCATTCGGTCGCCTCGTCACTGGCGATGGAGATGGCGTTCGGGATCGGGGTCCCGCCGATGGGGCTCGCCCTACGCAACATCCAGCTCGGTCTCGACTTCCAGATCGACAACCCCGTCCACCTCTATCTACTGGCGGGGCCTGATTACTCGCAGGTCGTCATCGAGCGTACGAACCCGTCTCTATGGGAACGGGCGAAGAAGACCGAGACGCGCCACGGCAACATCCACGGCTTCGCGACGATGGCGGAGCTCATGACGGCGTTCAACCCGCTGACGGGCAAGCTGTACCTGGAAGGCCTCCACATGACCCGGGCACCGAAGGAGGCTTACTCGATCCTCTTCGGGAAGTATCCACACCCGCAGACCGTGGTTCCCGGCGGCCTGTCGACCACGGTGTCGATGCAGGTGCTCAACGAGACCGAGATACGCATCATCCGGACGCTCGATTACGCAAAAAGAGGCGTGTTCATCTGGGACGACATCACTCAGTTCTTCTACGACGCGGACCCGCTTTACAAGCAGGTGGGTACGCGACCGAAGAACATGATTGACACCGGCATGTGGGATGACCCGTTCGCCTATGACGGCACCTATGCGGGGGCCGCGGAGTGGGGTGATCAGCGGTGGGCGACTCCCGGCGTGATCATGGACGGCGAGCTCGTGACGACGAACCTGCACCACATCAACATGGGGATGGAGGAGTTCGTCGAGCACGCCTATTACGAGGGCTGGGAGAACGAAGGAACGCCGTACCCGACAGATCCCGCGGGCAACCCGCTCTCTCCGAACCACCCCTGGAACAAGGAGACGAAGCCGCGCCCGGACAAGCGCAGTTGGAAGGATCGCTACACCTGGAGCACCTCACCGCGGTGGGATCGTCAGGTCATGGAGGCAGGCGCCTACGCTCGCTTGTGGGCCACCGCGGCCGCTGCGAAGATGCCGCACACGCGCTTCCTGCAGGCAACCGGCACCAGCGTCAAGATCGACACACCACAGACCCCAGCTCTGCCGGCGATGGAGCTGGAATGGCAGATCCCGGAGACATGGAACGCGTTCGAACGCAACCTCGCTCGGGCCTATCACGTCGTCTACTCGCTCATGGTCGCGTATGAGAACGTGCAGATCGCCTTCGAGCTCATGGGCGACGGTGAGAACAAGGTTGCGACGATGACCGAGTTCAGGGTGCCGCGTGACGAGCGCGTCGGGGTGGGTTTCTGGGGCGCGGGGCGCGGTTTCCTCACCCACCACCTCACGATGGACAAGGGAGTCCTCACCAACTATCAGGTCGTGACCCCGTCTACCTTCAACGCTTCACCTGTCGATCCGTTCGGACAGCCTGGCCCCTATGAGGAAGCGGCTGTGAACACGCCGATCCTCGAAGAGTTCGACTCGGACAAGGAGTTCACCGGGATCGACATCTTCCGCGCTATCCGGTCGTTCGACCCGTGCATGCCGTGCACCGTGCACATCGCGAACGGCGACAACATGATCATCCGCGACGCTACGACCTGCGCATGCGGGGCTACATGAACCAGCAGGGCTGTTTGAGCCACCGGCGCGACCGGGGGATGTCATGACCTCGCGCGTCCTCATCGGCGGGGTCGGCTATCGGTGGTTCGGCGACGGCTCGTTCGGGTTGGTCGTGAGCGATGCGCTCGCGCTGCTGGAGTGGCCACCGGGCGTTGACGTCGAGGATCTCGGCTACGGCGCGCTGCACGTGGCGCTGGACCTCGCCGATGCGGATCCACCCTACGAGCGAGTCATCCTGATCGGCGTCACGGAGCGGGGTCGCGAGCCTGGGCGGCTATACCGGTCCCCGTGCGAAACGACCCTGGCGGACAGCGAAGAGATCCAAGCGCGGATGTACGAGGCGGGAGCGGGCGTGATCGATCTCGACCACCTCGTCGTGATCGGCCGCCACTTCGGCGCCCTTCCCGACGATGTCATCGCGATCGAGCTCGAGCCGCATCGGGGCACGGTCGGCGATGGACTCACCCGGGACGTGCAAGCATTGGTCCCGCAGGTCGTCGACCTGGTGCGCCAAGAGGTATCGGCCATAGCGCGCGTCGCACCACCGGCCTCGGTGAGAAGGTAGCCGTGGACTCTCCGCTGCTGTACAAACCCCATCCGGCGCTTTTTCCGCTCACGCTCCTCGGCGGACTCACCGGTACCGTGCTCCTGACGGCATCGTTGCAGTTGGCGGCAGCGGTAGGACTGACCGTCCTGGACCTGCCGCGGCTGCTCGGAGCGATCGGATCGGGCGATCACGACACGATCTTTGGCGTCGGCTATGCCATGTTCGTAGTCATCGGCGTATTCATCCTGCCGCTCCCACTCGCCCTGTTGTGGCCGATCACGCCCGGCGATCGATTCACCTTCCGCGGCGCCGCCACTAAGGGCGTTCTCTGGGGCCTCGTTCTGTTCGTCTCGGGCGGGATCCTGCTGCCCGTCCTCGATCTCTTGAACGGGACCTCTCCCCCGGGCGTTCCCGAGCCCGGGCCGTTCGGTGGCGCGCTCGGACTGTCTGGGCCGCTACAGCTCCTCGTCGGGACTCAGATCTATTCGCTCACAGCGGCAGTAGTAGCTGGGATGGCGCGCGGGCTGCAACCACTCGACGCCGTTGGCTGGGGCTGGTGGTCCCACGGCAGTGGTGAGTCGCCATGACGTCGGCGCCGGCAGAGCTGCCTCCCGAGGTCGCTGCAGCGTTGCGTCAACTCGACGATCTGATCCAGATGTTCGTGGACCACCCCGACGAAAACGTGCAGGACGGCGTGATCGCGGTGTTGCGCGCCGTCGACGTGCTTCATCGCGGTGGCCTGCAGCGGGTCGCGGCTTTCCTCGAGCAACGTTCGCTTCTGGACGAGGCGCTAGCCGATGCGCACATGGCGCTGCTGTTCGACCTGTACGGGTCGCAAGAGATCGAGGACGAGAGAGAACGTGCGGAGGCGGCGGTCGAGGGGATCCGTCCGTACGTCGAGAGCCACGGCGGCCGGCTCGAGGTGGTTACGGCCGAGGGCGGTGTGATCACCATCCGCCTGCTGGGTGCGTGTGAGAGTTGCTCCGGCTCGACCGCGGGACTGGGCGACCTCGTGGAGGAAGCGCTGCGCGGAGAGTTGCCGGAGTTCGTTCGGATGAACGTGTCGTCATCGCCCGAACATGAGGGAGCGCAAACATCCAAACCGCAACCCGTGGTCATACCGGCGCCCACCCTGAGCTTCCGCAGCGGAGGAGAACCATCCCACGGTGGCTGCGGGCCAGGCGGCGGCAGCTGTGGTTGTTCCCACGGGGCCTGATCGGCGCTGGCGCGTCCTCGTCGCGTGTGTCGGAAACCCGCTGCGCGGCGACGACGGATTCGGTGTCGCGGTCGCGGCCCAGCTGCAAGACTCTCTGCCGGACCGAGTCGACCTCATCGAAACCGGCATCGGGGGTCTCGGGATCGTCCAGCAGCTGATGGAGGGCTACTGCGGGTTGATCGTCGTCGACGCAATCGAGCGCAACGCGCCGGCCGGAACTGTCTTCGTCCTGATCCCGCAGATTCCTAAGGTCACGGAACCGACGATGGAGGAATGGCAGGGCCAGTACGCCGACCTTCATCTCGCGGAGCCATCACGGATCCTGCGCATCGCACAAGCCGCAGACGTCCTACCCGAGCACGTCCTGGTCGTGGGATGTCAAGCAGCTACGTGTGAGGACTTCCATCAAGGTCTTAGCCCTGATGTCGCTGCGGCCGTTCCTATGGCGACGCGCCGCGTCTATGAGCTCGTCGACGAGATCTTCTTCGAACTCGGCCGGGACGAAGTCGGCTAGATGTCCTTCATGCGCTCAAAGATCAGCCCCGTCGCCTCAGCCTGAACGAGCTTGTCGACCACATCGACGGCAAGCTCACCGGCGGACCACTTCGTCGGCTCGTATAGTCCCAGCGCCGCGTTCAGCAGGACGTCGCCGGTGTAGACAACCGCGAAAACTGTGGCGACCGCCTTCTGACCACGAAGACCGGCGCGATCTGCGATGGCGAAAGCACTCCCCCACATCGCTCCGAGAGCGAAGTGCGTGACCCAGTTCAACTGCCGCCGTTGGCGCTCATCCTTCGCCTCGATCGGCAGGACTCGCTCGACAAGATCCGCAGGGGCGAAGCTCTCGCCGCGGCCGGTGATCGGCATCTCGATCAGCTTCTGGAACGCGGTCATCACGGCGGTCGCGGCCGGTGATCGGCATCTCGATCAGCTTCTGGAACGCGGTCATCACGGCGGTCCCTGCAATACCGGCCACGACGCCTCGACCAACGGATGCGCCGAACGAAGTACTGCCCGTCGGCGTCATCGACTTGACCTCGTCTGGCGCAGCAGCGCCGCATAGAGGGTGAGCCCGGGCCCGAACGCCATAGCCACCACGAAGTCTCCTTCATCGAGATCGTCCTGATCGAAGATCCGTTGCAGGATCAAGAGCACCGTCGCCGACGAACAATTGCCACATTCGCTGAGCACCTGACGAGACAACGACAACTGATCATCCGTCAGTGCGAGCTGCTCGCCTACCACGTCCACTATCTTCGGCCCCCCCGGGTGCACGGCCCAAGCTCGGACGTCCTGCGTCCGCAGCTGGTGGCGCGACAAGAGGTCTGACACCACGTCGTGCACGTGCCGTCCCAGAACGTCGGGGACCTGTGGCGCAAGCCCCATCCGGAAGCCATGGTCGGTGACATCCCATGCCATCTTGTCTGCCTCATTGGCATCTGTACGTGCGATCACGTCGACCACTTCGAGACCTGTCGCGCCTGGCTCCACGGTGATCGCGGCGGCGGCGTCGGCGAATAACGCGTGGGCGACGACCTGGCCGATCTCATCGGTGGGCGGCTGGACGTGCAGACTGGCTAGCTCGAGGCACAACAGAATTCCCACCTTGCCTCGCGCCACCGCAGCGTCCTGGACGAGCCCCAAGGCGGGGATCGCCGCGTAGCAACCCATATGGCCTACGTGCACCCGTTCAGTTGAAGACGGCATCCCCAGGTCGCGCGCGAGGAGGATGTCGATCCCGGGGCTCGCGTATCCGGTGCAGGAAACGGCGGTAAGCAGATCGACGTCCCCCGCTGCCACGCCCGCTTGCGTCAGAGAATCCTGGATGGCGGAGGCACCCAACGGCAACGCCTCTTGGATGAAACGCTGCATCCTCTCTTCGGTCGACCACAGACTGATGTCTTCGTGCGTCGGGTCGATGACGCCATAGCGGGTCGTAACTCCCGTCGCGTTCCACACCTTCTCCGCGACCGGCACGCCGCCGTAATGGTTCGCAAAGAACTTCTCCCACGCCTCCTGCTGATCGATCAAGTGATCCGGAAAGGCGCTGCCGAACCCGGTGATGGCAGCCGCTACCATGCGTTACCTCCTTGTGTGACGGGGTCGAGCCCCAATGTGGCGGTGCCGAGGTAGTCGGCGCAGACATCCGACGACGGCGGCATTATCGCTCCGGACCTCGCGTCGCGGAAGATGCGCTCCAACGCGGAGCCACGGCGCAGTGCCCCCAATCCACATGCTTCTGTGACCGTCGCCGCGACCGTCATGGCGACGTCACCCGCCACGAGTTTGGCTCTGTAGATCCACCTGTTCGTATCGCGTTCCCCCGGTGCTGCGTCGATCCTGCGCGCTGCCTCTTCGAGCACCAGGCGCGCCGCCTCGACGTCTGTGTCCGCCCGTCCCAAACGGGACCGGACCACCGGTAGATCTGCCAGACCACCGCGTCGGCCGACGACCACTCGCTCGTTTACGTAGGTGACCGCTTCGTCGACCGCCGAGCGCGCTAGTCCGACGTAGACCGCGGCGTAGGACGCGACCAGCCACTGCGGCATGAGATGAGCGAGCGGCAACACGAGGCCCTCCATCCCACCCAGCAGAGCGTCAGAAGGAACGCGGACATCGAGGTCGAGCTCGTTGCTCGCAGTCGCGCGCATCCCCAGCGGGTCCCACGTCTCGTGCACTTCGATCCCGGGCCCCCGCGGGACCAGGAAGTAGGACACTGCCGCATCCCCGCCACTGGTCTCGGAACTGCGTGCCGCGACTAGGTAACCGTCCAGATGACCAGCTCCGGAGCAGACGGACTTGTGGCCGCGGATCCAGTAGCCGTCTCCTTCGCGTCCGTACTCGGTACGCAGGGCGGAGAGTCTTGATCCCGCCTCCTTCTCGGTGACCGCGACGCCGTACGCGGCGCCGTCCACAGCTCCACGCAGGATGTCATCTCGGACCGCGAAGAACGACTCGTCCACACCGAGGTTCTCGAGGAGCTGGCGCGGCAAGGTCGCCAGCGCGCCCGTGACGCACGCGTGCATGTTGAAGATCAACGCCGTTGAGCCACTTCCGGAAGCGAGGGCCATCGCAACCTGCACGTAGTCCTCGAAGGTTGCGCCCATGCCGCCGAGCTCCTGGGGCACGAGCAGTGAGAGCAGCCCCTCCGTCCTGATGTCTTCGAGATCTTGGTTCGGGAACTCTGCCGCTGCGTCGTACTGCTCGGCCCGCTTACGCAAGAGCGGCGCGATCCTCTGCGCCTTCACTACAGCGTCCATGACGGGTCCTTTCGACCTACCCCCTGGTACAGCCCGGCCACGGACTTGGTGCGGACGAAACGCACCGGCCGTTGACGAGCGACGAGGAATCGCAGGTAATCGATCACTGCGGGACGGAGTCCCCACGTGGTGAGGCTGATCCCGTGACGCGCGAAGCGGGCGTGCAAGCGGGAAGGGTCAACGAAAAGATCGGGGTCGTGGATCCCAGGCGGGGGCCCCCCGGGGGCGCGTTCGCCCACGGTCACCATGGAGAAGCGTGACCAACGCGTGTCGTTGAGCGTATCGAATATGACGACGCCGCCGGGGCGCAGAACGCGCGCGATCTCGTCGATCATCTTCTCGACATCCGCGATGTGCTCGAAGATCTCGCCCGCCACGACAACGTCCGCACAGGCAGGGCGGAACGGCAGATGGTGGACGTCGCCCTGGACCGGCATCAGCCCGTGCTGTACGGCGACACCCAGAGCGGAAGCGACCGCATCCAGGCCTACGTGCCGGTAACCTTTGACCATGGGAGCCAGGAGGCCGCCGCCGCACGCAAGGTCGAGGAGGACGACGTCTTCCCCATCGGCGTGCGGGATCAACTCTGCCCGCGATCGGGCTAGCCAGTGCAACGCAGCAAAGGCGCCGTCGCCTCGCCCCCACTCGTCCTGCAGATCGTCGTATTGCCTCAGGTCGTTGCGCGGCCGTGAGATCGATCTCGTAGGTCGAACCCGCTCACGTTGGCCGATATGGGTGGCTCTAGGCGCTCCTGTCACCTATGCCGACGAGCTATCACGTGATCAACCCACTACCACCCTGGCTGTGGAAGAGCCCATAGAGGGCCCCGGTGCTGAGGCCGAAGATCATGTGGCCCATGAACGAGGTGGCGACGTCGAGAGCACCGTAGTTCTTGTAGGCGAACCCCTGGCGCCCGACCTCGCCGGTCTCAGGATCGGTCGACGGGAGCATCGCGACAACGGGCCCTGCGATCATGTAGTGGATCAAGCCGCCTGCCAACCCCCAGATCAGGAGGTTGTTATCGGCGCCGATCAGGTTGAAGAAGAGGGCATAGAGCACGGCGGCAAAGACCGCTACACCCTGGTGGAAGAGGAACCCCGCGAAATACCCTGCGCCGCCGGGGATCTTCAGCAGGTTCTGTCCCCACGTGCGGAAGATGTTCTGCTTGACGGGGAGCCCCATCGCCTTCTGCATGTAGACGGGACCCTCCATGATTGCGCCCGCGATCAAGCCCGCAAACACTGCGGGTCCAAGTTCAAACTCCACCGGCATCTCCCTTCGCTGACGGATAAGACAATCCCTGGCGAGCTTCGCCACCGAATAACGGGACGAAGGCGAATCAATCGGTGCTCAGACTCTTACCGATGGTTCCAGGCCAATCTGCCGATATTGGGTCTTTCGCAGGAGAGGGTGAAGTAGTAGGTGAACCGGCTCATGCAGCCGCCGCTGTTGAAGCACACCGATACGGGTCAGCTCGTGACGATGTTGGGTGACTGGGCCACCCGGGCCAACCCGCTATACCAGGATCTGGCAAGCAAGCTCGAGCTGTTGATCCAGGAGCGGCACCTTTCCCCGCAGGAGCTACTCCCTCCTGAGCGGGTTCTCGCGGGCGCCCTCGTAGTCAGCCGCACCACGGTCACAGCGGCCTACGAGGCCCTTCGAGCGCGTGGACTCCTAGAGACGCTCCAAGGCAGCGGTACGTGGGTGAGGAGTCGAGCCGGCGATAGCGACCCCGACCCGGCGGCGACGTTTTTCCCGTGGCCCAACCTGCTCCTTCCGGCTCCATCCAAAGGTCGGCCGACGGAGCCGGGGGTCCTCGGACTTCGATCGACCGACGTGCCGGCATCACCGATCTTCGTCGAGGCCGTGGAAACGATGACCAGGTCGGATTGGGACGCCGCGCTCGCACACGAGGGCTACCTTCCGGCCGGTCTTCCAGAGCTGCGCACCGCGATCGCCGGTCATCTAACGAGGCGAGGCCTCCCCACTTCCGCAGACGAGCTGATGATCACCACGGGAGCGCAGCAGGCGGTCCACTTGGTGACCTCCTTGTACCTGAGCCCGGGCCGCCGGGTGCTTCTAGAAGATCCGACGTACACGGGGACGCTACCGCTGCTCCGTAGTGCGAGGGCACGGCTGGTGCCCATACCCATCGACGAGCATGGGATGCGCGTGGATCGCGCGCGTGAAGCGATGACAACCGGTGCTCCCGCGTTGATCTATATCGTTCCGACGTACCACAACCCCACCGGAGTGCTGCTCTCAGAGCAAAGGCGTCGGGATCTGATTGCTTTGGCAAGTCATCAGCGAGTCCCGATAGTCGAGAACCTCGCCCTGATGGATACGGCTCTTACGAAGTTCGAACCGCCTCCCCCACTTGGCGCTACGGACCGGAAACTAGTGATCTCGATCGGATCTCTCAGCACTCTGTTCTGGGCGGGTCTACGGATCGGATGGATCAGAGCAGACAAATCGGTGTTGGGGCGCCTGAAGCGCTTGAAGGCGAACCTCGATCTCGGAACACCGTTGATTGGTCAATTCATCGCCAGTCGAGCTCTCGAGCGTGCAGCCGACGCTAGTTGTCATCGGACGCAGCAGCTAAGGGAGAACTACCACCATCTAACAACGCTGCTTAGGAGTCAGATCCCGGAGTGGTCGTGGACGGAGCCAGCCGGTGGCGCTTCGCTGTGGGCGCGCCTCCCAATTGGATCGGCAACGGAGTACGCACAGCTAGCCGCCCGTCACCAGGTCGCTTTGTTGCCCGGACCGATGTTCTCTCCGAGTGGAGGCCATGACAACCACCTCCGAATCCCGTTCGTACTGGATGCGACGTCGATGACTGAAGCCGTCGATCGACTCAAGGCCGCGTGGGTCGACTACGTGCAGAGGGAGCCAGACGCGGCCCCTGTGTTGGAAGTCCCGCGACCGCAGTAGCGGCGACCGCGTGCACCACGAGCCGCGGAGGATGTCAGTGGCCTCGAGCGCCAGTCCCGTCACTAGTCACCCCTTGGCCACGAGCTGGCGGGCCGCTGACGTCCAGGAGGATCTTGACGCCCGCGCAAGTGGGCTTCATCGGATCTGCCAGGCCCCTGAGGGTCCTCATGGGGAGGGGCTGTGACGGCACCGCCCACTTGATCCTGGAACCGCGGGATCGTTCTGGGCGTCGCGCCGCGTCGGGTCGCGCTCACGGCCTGCTTCGTGCGTGACGCCGGGGAGTCCTCCAGAGGCGGCAGTCGACACATAACAGCCGAGTCTTGCTTCGGCCTGTCTATTCTTCATCACAACCTGCTCACGAGGGCGAGGGAAAGTCGCCAGGTGATGCCGCGCTATCTCGCTGCTGCTGGGTCATGCCTCTGGTCCCGTCTCGCGCACTACATAAGTAACAATGACGCGCCGGCCTGACGAACGAGGACATGAGAGTCGTCCATCTGGAGTCAACCGACGGAGTCAGCTTCGCCAGCACGAGCTGCGGCGGCGTCGGTTTGGTGCGATCGATCCTGAGAACCTCGTTCCAGTTCCGATCAGCGAAGCCTGGGGCCTCCCACAAGACGTCCTACGCTGGCTTCCCCGAGCCCGAAGAAGCGCCCACTGTGATCACATGCGTTCTTGAAACACCCGTCGACGAAAGACGCCAGCGGCGTGCCGTCCGCAGCTATGACGACGTCGAGGAAATCAAACGCTGCGCCACATCTCGCGTAACACGAGCCTTGATGAGGGGGTCTGACGGCTCATTCACGCTCGCCGACAGGAACCTTGGACGTGCTGCCAACGCGTTGGCAGTGATCGTCATGTAGCCATTCCACGTGACCTTGTCGTAGTCGCCGTCGAAAGGTAGGCCCAGGTGATTCTGTGGTGCCCATGTAGCTGATGGCTACCCCGCCCGTGTCACCTACAGCGATCGACGGAAGAGAGGCTTCATTGACACCGGGAGCGGCGACCATCTGCGGTTCGCTGCAGGTCTTTCCGCGATCGGTGGACACGACGAGGTAGGAAAGACGGTCCTTCACGATCCACAGGTAGTAGATATTGCCTTGCTTATCCGCCGCCACCCCGGCTTCGTGATGCGGCGCCCCCAGATTCGCGACCTGCACACGCGTCCATGTCCCACCCTCGTCGCGACTGATCGCCTCGGTCGAGCCTGACCGGGTAAGCCCACATGACGCCGAAGATCGCGACGGCCGCACCCCGAGTTGCGCGTAGGCGTGATGGGGGTCGAACGGGAGAAAGGTGAAGCCGATACGTGCGCCGAGGTTGCCGCCGAGAAAGACGGCGACACCGATCGCCGCAAGGATCCATCCTGCAAGCGTCTGCCACCGCCCCCTGGAACTGCCTCGCCGGTCTGCATTGAAACTCACAGCTCCTCCCACGTTTGGCCGTCATTGGTGCTGACCCAGACCCGCGCCTCCGGGTCTTCGTGGACCGCGGCGTAGAGCGTCTTCGGGTCGTCCGGGGAGAACTCAACGATCGAGGCGCCATCGGGGATCTCGATTGGGTCCCACGTCTTGCCGCCGTCGGTGGAACGAACGGCAGACCCCGTCGCCGTCACGATGATGTCGCCGGTGTCGGACGGGTCCCACGAGACCCACATCGCCCCCTGGACGCCGCCAAGCGCGCCCCAGCTCTTACCGCCGTCGGTGCTTTCCGCCGCACCGGCCCGCATGTCCGGCGCTATGACGTGGTCCGGGTCTTCGGGGTCGACCAGGATCTTGCCCATGAACCCTTGTCCGACCCGGTCGTTGCGAACTGTCCATGTCTCGCCCCCGTCGGTCGATGCTATGAACCCTGCACCAGGTGATGCGGCGTAGATCACTCCGTCGCCGGCCCCCAACGCGTGGACGTCTCGGTGTTGGGAAGGCCTTTCTTACGCTGCTCGAAGCTGGTGCCGCCGTCCGTTGAGACGTAGAGACCAGGGTGGCCGCCAACGAGGATCGCTTCCTCGGTAAAAGCCCAACCCATCGCATCCGCGCCGTTGAGGCTCTCGAGCACCTGCCACGTCTCACCACCGTCGGTCGACGCCGAGACGCCCTGATGACTCCCGATGAAAAGACGCGAGGGATTCTTGGGGTCGACGACGAGAGAGTGGAGGTCCGCTCCCACCACCGGCACCGCGGACCGCCCTTCCGGTGTCTCGTTTCCTCTGCTGAGCAGGGCGAAGAGAGCGATCCCGGCAACCAAGACGACGGCTATCCACGTCGTCGAACCGACCCGCTGGTACCACGGCTTGGGCGTAGGTCGCCTGCTCTTCTGGTGCGATCCGGCCTTCTTGCTGGACGGCGTCGGCCGGGTGCGGGTTGAGGTCTTAGCCATGGGTCACCTCGTCGGGCTGGGACGCCAGTGCCCGCTCAGCGCGAAGGCGCGCCACCTCGTAGCGGAGCTCGGCGACCTCGTCGCTCGATGCCCCTCCTTCTTGTGCGTGACCACCCGACATCTTGCGCATCATGGGGAGACAGATCACCAGCATCATCGCCGCACAGGCGATCGCCGGCACATAGACCAATAACCATTCCAATTGAAAGACCTCCTATCGAGAACGCAGTGAGGACAGAGCGCGCGCATGGCGCGCAAAGATCAGCTACGCGTGCTGCGGAGGTCTATCGAGGCCAGAGACGGCGAGGAAACGAGGGGTGCGCTTGCTGCACTGCGAGATTCGGCCCGAGAACGCCGGCGTCATGAAGAGCCCGCCGATCGCGAGGATCGCGAGGCACATCGCCACAGCGACGGAGGCATCCGGCGCTGAACAGGAAGGGCACGGTCCCATGTCGCCCATGCCCATGGCGATGGGAAGCCCCACCACGAGCAGAAGCAACACAAGCCCTAGAACCAGCAGCGTCTTCATATCCACTTCACTGTAACGGACACTAAAAAGTAGCGGGAAGGGGTCTTCCTCCATCGACTAAGCGCGCGGGGCGGAAATTTACGCATCTCATTGGCGTCCAGCACGACCGACAGCGAGCTCACCGCCATCGCGAATCCTGCCGTACCCATCCTGCAGAAGAAAGACACCAAAGAGACCCGTGACCCACAACGGTCTCGGCCCCCGAAGTCGCCTCCTTCAACCGGCGGCCCCGGGGACGGCCGACGCCTTGCTGACGGCGACACGATTTTGACACGCGAGCGACGCAAAGCGATGAAAAACGAGGGCAAGTCTTGCGAACTACAACCATGGCGCCGACCTGGGAGCATGCACGGTCTCGCAAGAACTTGACAAGCGTTGACAACATCCCAGCTCTTAATCCGTAGGTTCAGGGTTCGTTTCCCCGGCGACCCTTTTCTGGCTACGGTTCCCACGGTTGTGGTGCCAATCTCAGACATTTGGCCTCAAAAGTTGCCATAGCGCGCTTGGGCGTCATGAGCGCGATAAGAGACGGCGGCTATCAGTCGGTGAAGACAGCCGCGTCTCTGCGGCGACGGTCGACGCGAACGTCGAATACGTCCGGCCGACTGTAGTGGCCGGTGGGGTCGAAGCTCTGTCGCTCCCGTCGAACCAGAGCCAGATCGATATCGGCGACGATCAGCCGTTCTTCGTTCTCGACCGGCTCCACAACCCAGGTCCCGTCCGGAGCCGCGATGGCCGAACCGCCGTTGTAGTAGAGGTTGTTGTCTTGGTCCTCCAGTAGGTCCCGAAGGGGGAAGTCGGTAGGGACGTCCTCGAGCGCCAGCACGCCGCACGCAGCAAGCGAATAAACACGGCCCTCCAGCGCGATGAATCTGGCGATGTCACGGGTTAGTCGTGTAGCGCCCGGCCACACGCTCACGTGTACGTCCTCGCCGCCCGCGTAGAGCGCGTGACGAGCCTGTGGCATCCAGTTCTCCCAGCAGTTCAGCCCGCCGACCTTTCCGCCTGGGAGGTCGTGGACCCGGAGTCCGTAGCCATCACCATGCCCCCACACCAGCCTTTCTTCGTAGGTCGGAACCAGCTTTCGGTGGCGTGAAAGGATCCCGTGCCTGGGATCTATGGCGACGAGGGTGCAGAACACGGTCCCGTGCGCTGCTCCGCTACCTCGCTCGGTGATCCCGAGATAGGTGAAGACACCGAGATCGGCTACAGCTTCGGTGATGTCACCGATCTCCGGCCCGTCCATCTCGACCGCTGCGTCAAGGTAATAGGCGTAGGCGGCCTTCTGGCGGTCATCGTTGAAACGAGCCCCGTCGGTCTTCTCGACCCAGAACGGGTATCCGGACAAGAAGGTCTCAGGGAAAGCCAGGAGCTCTACCCCTTCGGCGGCCGCGTCCTGCAAGAACGACAAGACCTTCTTCGAAGTCGCGGCGGGGTCTAGCCATACCGAGTGAGCTTGCGCCGCTGCGATCCTCATTATCGATAGCTCCGTTCACTCATGCGGAGGTCCGGCCGATCTCCTGCTCGATGACTCGACCCTCTCTGCGCGCCTGCGCCCACGTGATCGGAAGGTCTTGGATGTCGCCGCTGGTCTCGACGTCCTCGATCCGCGCAAGAGCTTCGACGATGATGCGCCGCTGTAGGTCGGCGTGGAATGGAACGCCGAAATGGTGTCCCATCCGGAACGGCACGAAGACGGCGCGGGGCGGCTTGCAGTGCTCCGTTACGTCACGGGCGACGCTTATGGACACGGTGGCGATACCCCGTTGCTCTACAGCGCGCTGCACGAGCGCGACAGACTGGTGTCATATAGGTCAGGCAGGCGCCAGCAGTGCGATGTCGGCATGGTCTGCGACTGTGGCGTCGGCGATGTCCTCCGCGAGGGTCGCCTCCAGCCGCTCCGGATCCATGTTGTAGCCGATGAACGAGAAAAAGTTCCGGGTGAGGCTACCGATGACCCTCTCCGCAGCGAGCGCCTGGAGCCGTTCTATCGGGAAAATCACGTTCAGGTCGCGGCTCGCTCCGTCGGTCGGGTACTTCAGCTGATGGATCTCGAGGTCGGACGGTGAGGCATCTGACGGGACGCGGCGGAACGTGTAGTCGCCCACGGGGTGAACCACATCGAACGGCAGCGTCCCTTTCGGCTGCACGCCCGCCGAGCTGATGAATGTGAGGCGCGCCGCTTCGAGAGGCTTGTCGAGCCGTGCGAGCGGAACCACGTCGCTCTTCGAGATCATGGCACCGGGATACCGCTCGTTCACCGTTTGCCACAGCCCGGGGCGCAACTGGCGCTGAGTTTCAGAGGGTGCCGTCATGTATCCAATCTCCAGACTGCTTCACGAGGTGGAAGTGCAGCGAGAAGAACAGGTGCGCGAGCGTCGCTTCGTCTTTGTTCGCCAATGTATCTACGATGAACTGGCGGTCGGTCACAGGCACATCCAGTAACACCTTGAGCGCCTGCACCCATGCCTTGTCTATCTCGTTACGTCCCTGCTGATCATCGCCATCACCCACGTGTAGGCGCACGTAACGGATCAACGCGTCGCTATCTCCCGTGGCTACAGCATCCTTCAAGTAGTCAAGCGACATAGGACTGCAGATTACCCGATTAATCCCCGTTGGAAGCAGCGCAAAGACGGACAACTCCGAAGCGGAACTCGCGCCGGGCCTGCACGACAACCGTTTGCTGTTTGAGCGGAAGGGTTCTTCCACGCCAGTCGCCGATCTTCGGTGATGTCACCTTTCCGCGACCTCAGCCTCCGAACTTTCCTCCTTCGTGCTGACGCGCCCGCTCCCGTCCTGCCACGACGCCCGGCTCGCATCGCAATCGATACGACCAGCAGCGCTCCCATCAGGAGCGATCACGACCGACGCGACGTCACCGGCGGAACTCGCACGGCGCATGTACAGCATCGCGGTGGCGATCGTTCCCGGGCCCGCGAGCAAAGGGGTCCCGAGCGGAACGAGGGCGACGTTCCCACGTGCGCCAGTCCGAGCGACCTCGGCCCTCCGGCCGCAAGAGCCGAGCGCAACGAGGACCAGCAGCAGCCCGCCAGCGACCTGAAGGGCTTGGATGGAGATCCCCAACAACTCGATGATGCTCTGACCGAACGCGGCGAAGATGGCGATGACACCTGCAGCAACGAACACTGCTTGTAACGCAGCTTTCCGCTTCCGAGCCCGTCGAGGTCTCGCGTGAGGGACAGGAACACCGGCACGTTCCCGAGTGGATCCATGATGGCCAATACGGTCACGAATGTTTGGGCGAGCAGGGTTCCATCGAGCTGCATCGACATCGGTATACACGAAGCACCCGCGTCCGAGCGCGGCTGAAGCTCGCCCCCGAGTCTGCCGGCTGGGGGGCGAGGCGGTTACTCAAGAGTGATTAAGCACGCAAGAACACGGCACTTACTTATACGCCTGGGCGCGGTGTTTTATCGCTCGGACCATCACCGTCGGTGGACGGCGGCTTTTCTCAATCGAGTAAATGATTCGGTAACTGCCGACGCGCTCAGCGCGCAGTCCCTTGAGTCGACCGAGCAGTGGTGTGTCAGCCGCGTCGGGATCGATCTCAAGATCTGTGAGCGCGTTCAGCACCGGGTCCTGAAGGTGCCGACGAAGAGACTCAAAGTGGATGCCGCTTGGCGGGTCAACTGGCCCCCGGGCATCAGCGACGGCGGCTGCGGACATCCCCGAGGGAGACGAGCCGGCCGGCCCTCACGTCGCCCTCGCTCTTCCCGAGGGCTTCCATTAGGTCCTTGTCCTGGAGGACGTTCAGAGTCTCCTCGAGCGACTCGTATTCGTCGGCAGAGAGCATGACTGCAGATGGGCGCCCGTTGCGAGTGATGAGGACATGCTCATGCTTATCCTCAACCGCGTCGAGGAGCTCCGTCAGATTGGCGCGCGCCTCCGTGAAAGGCACTATCTTGGCCACGCCCCGAACGTACATGATTCCGTACGTTTAGGCCGCAACTGGGCCGCAAGGCAACAATGAAGACCCATGAACGCCCATGAACGACAACGACTAAAAAAGCAGGCAGCGGGGGTTTCCGCCCAAGCCCGCAGGTCAGAGCAAAAGACGAAATGAGCTCTTAATCCGTAGGTTCAAGGTTCGATTCGCTGGCGACCCACTCTCTGGCCCGCACCTTTGCGCGACCGACAGCCTGTTAGCAGCAACGGCGAACCCGTCCCTTACTTCGAACTCTCGATGTGGCTGCTCAGTGGGTGGAGGAGCGTTTCCCAGGGTGATCGTCCGGCGAACATACGAGTCCCCGGAGTTGCCGTCATCGAGTGCACAACTACTGATAGGCAAATCGCCAGGGTGGCAGCTCCGAACAACTCCTCGTGACGAGGAACGTTGTACGACTCGATAAAGAGCGCGTAGTAGAGGGCGGCGACACCCATCGGACCGAACCAAGAGAGGAAGACCTTCTCAGACCGATCGATGCGTGCCGCAATCAACGCGCCCCATGCCGGAAGCGGTCGACGTAGGCAAACAGCCCACAGCGCGAACAAGACTCCCCCGATCCCCAAGCCGCCCCACGTCTCCCAGGGCAACATCGCGCCGAAGAACGTGAAGACGGGAAGGATTAACACGTTGACGAGGGATTCTTCCACCTCCTCGAGCTCGTCCCTGAGGCGCGACTCCACGACGAGCGAGAACACGAGAGCGGCGACGAAAACGCCCAGCACTCCCGACCCACCGACCAGATGGATAGATCCGAGCCCTGCCAAGGCAAGAGCAAGACCCAAAGTCACGACGCTCGTGTGCTCGACGTCCCACCTCTGTCGCGCGAGCTCCAAGATCTTCCCCGCCAGGTAACCGAGGACCGCCCCGATGCCAACGGCTATAACCACTTCCTTAGCCGCTTCCAGCACGAAATGGCTCAGGCTTCCTCCTCCAGGAGCGAAAGAGATCGCGATCAGGACCAGCGGAAGCGCAAGCCCGTCGTTGGCCGCAGACTCGAGCTGCAGGGTTCTTCGTACAGTGGGGGTAAGGTTCTCCTGCGCCATCTGACCCGTAACGACGGTCGAAGCGACAACAGGATCCGTGGGCGTCAGGACCGCTCCGAGCAACATCGCCATCCACAGAGGAGCCCCGAGCAATAGATACGCTCCCGCGGCCGTGATGAGCCACATCCCCAACATCCCGATCGTGAGCAGCGACACAACCCGTCGCCATTGCTCGAGCAGGTTCTGCTTGCTGACCTGCAAACCTGCGGACATCAGCGTGACGGCAAGCGTGATCCGCGCGAGCTCCTCTAGCACTCTTCGCTCCGAAGTCAACGTAGCCGTCGGATCTAAGAGGCCTAGCATCTCGGGACCCAGGACCACACCCAGAACGAGGGCCGCCAGAACCGTAGTCAGAAATAGCCTCTTCAGAATGGAAGACAGAATGCCCAGGACGAACAACATCCCGCCAACGACAACGAGCACGATGTCGACGTTCACGGCCCCAGGTATACCGCGAGAGGCGCATCGGGGCCGAATGTCGTTCACTCATGAGAACCCGATGCCTGTTGATCCGGCCGGTGCGTGCGGCACCCCAAGATCCCCCGCACCCGACCCGGATCAACCGCTCAGTCCCGGACCGCTCTGCTCAAACCTGTTCCTTCAACTCATCACCGCGGCGCGGGTGGTATCGCCATCCGCCTACCAACCCGGCTCCAGCGGTCGCGCGGAGTTCGATCAAGCGCACGGCTACTTCATCGCCGAAAGCAGCTCTTGACAAGCCTGCTCGCAGCGACGACAAGCTTCGGCGCAGATGCGGCAATGCTCGTGCATCTCGGCGTGGCGCTCGCACTCCTCCGCGCACGTCCTGCAGGCCTCGCGGCAAGATTCGAGCTGCGCCTTAGAAGTGGGTGCGTCGTACTGGGTCTGGCGAGTCAGGACGCGGCCAGTGGCGTCGCAGATGTCGGCGCAGTCCAGGTTCAGCCGGATGCACTTACGCAACTCCGCGACCATCTCCTCGGACAAACAAGCGTCCCCCCAGTACCCTTCGCCAAGCGCATAAATCGCCGCGAGGCAGGGTAGCAACAGGAGAGACGCGGATGAGGAGTGTTGCGTGGCGAGCGAGCGGAAGCACCACTGGGTCGACAAGAAGAGCTTGCTGGATCGAGCCAAGAAGCTAGAAGGTCAGGCGACGGCGGTCCGCCGGATGCTCGATGAGGACCGCTCGTGCGGAGACATCCTTCAACAGGTAGCGGCGCTCAACTCCGCCGCTCAGCGCCTAGCGGTCCTACTGCTCGAGGACCACATACAGGTGCGCTGTGGCGAAGGCGCGTCCGGAGAGGACGTGGCTGAAGAGGCCGGCAAGCTCATCGGTCGCGTCCTTAAGATCTAGCCCGGTTACCGCCTACTGTGAACCAGATATTGTCCGGACTTGAATGTGATCGGCAATCCATCTGGAGCTTGCATCAATGTTCAGCCATGGTATTCGCACCCGGCCCATCGACCAGTTGCCACGGCCGTCGTTCGGACTGCGTTCTTAGCCCCTGTCCTCCGTACCGGTGGTGCCATGGGAGATGACTGAGGACGCGCCCGGCAGAAGCGCGCACTAGTTAAGGCTTTTGCATGTCTGCCTTGGCTCTGCTCTCCCACGTCGTGACGTAGCGCTGGGCAATCTGGCGCAGCTTCATATTGGAGGTCTGGGAGACATGTACGAGCTTCTGAAAAGCCTCATCGGAAGCGAGGCCTTCCTGAGCCATCAGGAGTCCTGTCGCCTGGCCGATCATCGTCCTGCTGTTGAGACCTTCATTGAGCTGCTCAATCTGCGACCCTCTTCGGACGAACTCTTTCGCATTCCCCATGACGACCGCCGCTTGAGCCCCGAATGCACTCGCCTCTTCCCGCTGTCCGGGACGCAAGGCATCTCTCTCGGTCGAGTAGAAGTTGAGAGCACCGACGCCTTCGTCGTTGATCTTCAGCGGAACCGAAAATACGGAGTAGATCCCCTCCTCACCGGCCGCCTCGGCGAACTGACGCCAGCGGGGCTCGGAATCGGTGGCGTCGTAGTACTGGATGCTCCCTTCCTTCACCGCATCCACACATGGTCCTTTGCCACTGTTGTACTGCTGCTGATCAATTGACTTCACCCGGTCGTCGGTGATGCCGAACGTGGCCACGCTCCCCCGGTCCACAAGGGTTGTCCCTGCTGCATCCCAACCGTCGAGGGCGGCAACACCGAGTCGTCCGACATGCGCCAGGATCGAATCGAGACTCTCTTCGGAAAGATTCAGATCGGCGAGCGAGGTGACTGGCTGCCGGGCTAGACCTGACGGTCGTTCCTCTGCCATTGAATCCTCCTCTAAGGCGAAGGCCAAAGAGTCGGGCTCTGGAGTGGCGAGGCCCCTCAGCGGTCGCGAACGTAAAGCCCAAGGTAGCACGCTGGAAATCATCCGTGCCCTACTTCGGGACGCATGGACCTAGAAGCTCCTTTTGCCCCACGGCTCCCTAGGATGGACCGATGGTGCCGCCCGACTTCCCGCCGCGCAATGAAGGTCTCCCCGCCTTCGCACTCGCGATCACCTACCGCACCGGCAACATGCATTCCGCCGAGTACAGGTTGTTCGAGATGCCCGCCCGCCGCTCGTTAGGCCGAAGTGCGGAACCTACCGGTTGTATGGCTATCTGGAGCCGATGAGGGACCCACGTTGAGTCGAGTCTGTCAGCGAGAACGCGTATTCATGCCACGCTCGGCGCAGGCGCTCGACCGCCCGGACAAGGGACGCTTCGTCGAGCACGAATGGGAGGCGGAGTCGGTCGTCGTGGCCGTGGCTGGGCGAAAAAGTGGGTCCCGGGAGCAACGCGACGCCATGGCGAAGCGCCAGTTGTGAGAACTCACTCGCGGACCCGAACGGGATTCGAACCCAAAGGGAAGGACCACCCGCTGGCTGCGTCCACTTCCACTCGGGGATCTACTCGTTAAGCCGGCTCGTCAGGTGCAGATAGTTAGCTCGCAACTGCCGACTTTGGTGGGCTCTCGCCTCTGATGCGCTACCGAGCAGGCGAGCGGCAATGAACTGGTCGATCAATCCTGTCCCCAGGTCCACGTTGGCCTTAAGGTCCTTAAAGCGACCCAACATCCGCTTGGGAGCCCTGAGCCAGCCGATCCTGAGACCGCTCCAGAAAACTGTGCTGAGTGAGCCGATGGAGATGATGAGGTTGCCATTGTTTGCTGCCATTGGAAGAGGTGTCCCCTTGTTCGCAAGGTCGACATCACTAAGGACGAGGTTCTCGAGGATCGGGACGGCTTGCTCACTTGCGATCCGGATCAGTTCTTGCCGCCTTCGCTCCGCAAGCAGCACGCCGGTTGGGTTGTGGAAAGTGGGATGGACGTAGATCAACGCAGGCGGACGGGTTGTCATAGCCTGACGCACGACGTCCACTCGCGCACCCTGTTCGTCGACCGGGATCGGCACCAGTCGTGCTCCAGCGCGCTCGAACAACGGTAGCGCTCCTGCGTAGGTTGGGTCTTCCAGGATCACGTCGTCCCCTGGCTTCAGGAGCAAAGTGATACGAGGTGGAGGGCCTGCTGGGCTCCTGTGGTGACCAAGATCTCGGCAGGCGAGGTGCGGAGACCCCGCGCCGTCAGGTCCCGAGCGATGGCGACGCGAAGCTCTGAGAGCCCCGCCGAGCAATATCCCTCATCGGAGGTCACCGTTAGCCAATCGCGCTGCGTCATGCTACCGGCCACTTCAACCAGGACCGACGAAGCGGCCACGTCGCTGGACAGCAGGCCGATGACGTCAGGCTGAGTGGGGTCGGATTTGAGTGGAGGCAGTCGCAAGAGATTCGGCCAGGGAAACGCCCTGCCGTTACTATCCGCCGCCGGAGCCGTAGCGTTCGCTCTCACCCATGTACCACTGCCGTGGCGGGTATCAACGAGTCGCTTCCTGCGTAGGACATCGTAAGCGGCCGCCACAGTCGTCCTACTTACAACCAGGGCCGCTGCGAGGGCCCTTTCGGGAGGGAGCAGCGTATCTGGAGCAAGGTCTCCCTCGAGGACCAGTGCTTCGAGGCGGGCTGCCAGATCCCTATAAAGCGCCTTCGTCCGAGAGATCCAATCGCCCAGCATTGAGGCAAGGTGCACTGGGCTGATCTGGTTTGACATCGGCTACCTCCACCAAAGGAAACGGACTCAATCGCCGCTTCCACAAAGCTGGACGGAAGGTAACCATGCATGGCGACGACTACGTTGACCAGCGTGGCCGAGTGTTTTTCATCGACCCGTAAGACCTCGGCTTGTTGCTCGGCGACATAGTGGGACTGGGTGGCTGCTCCTTTGAGACGACTCTGACCCCGAGTCCGTCGGCTCCTCTGGGGAGGGCAGCATGACGAAGCTTCTGGTTCCAATTGTGTGCAGTGCTCTACTTCAGGGACGTCTGCCTAGGCCCCCTGCGGTACCGCAAAGACGACGATGTTGTCCTCGTAGCTACCTTCGTCTTCGTTGAACTGCCCGCCGCAGGTGATGAGCACGAGACGTTCCTGAACGTTCTGAGAGAAGATCGTCTTGACTGGTAGGGCCGCCTTGGGGAACTGCCGGCGGCCGGTCACTCGATAGCGGCGGAGATCTCCCGCGGCGCTTTCCGTGAGCACCAGCGCTCCGGGTTCCAGCTCACGGAGGCGCGCAAAAGCCCCAAGGCCCTTCGTGGCGCTGTCAACGTGCCCGTCGATCACGACGCTGCCCTGCGCCTGGCCCGGGCGCGCTCCAAAGCGCCACCAGCCCAAGGTATCCGGGTTGGCCGGCACCTCCAAGACTCCGTCGCGGTCGACAGTGACGGGGACGATGCGGACCGAAAGGCCCAGGCTGGGGAGCCTGAGCCCGATCGGTGGGGCAAGGTTTGGCGTTTTCCGCCCGGCTTCGGCGACCGCCGGCCGCACAGCCCCCCACCACTCCCTCTCGCCGACCGCAACTGGACCCGTTGCGGTGGCCTGGGCGGGGGCATCCGGCACGTATCCGACCTCAGCGGCAGCGAGAGGGTGACGCAGCAAGGCGCCACCCAAAGCCGCCAGGGCCAGCCCAGTCGCACAGGCAACCAGGGCCCAACCCCGGCCTGGCTCGTCGAGCCAGGCCCTCAGCGACGCACCAGGCGCTGGCCCGCCACTACAGCGAGCCCGGCGCCGGCAAGGAGCAAGACCGTCAGCAGCACGGGGAAGGCCCCCTCATCGCTCGCCTGGCCCCCCGAGCCGGCGTTGACGGCAGTTGGCACCACTGCGGTGGCGGCTCCGGCGGGCTCGTCCAGGAACGCCAACGCCGGGCAATTGATGATGATGTTGGCCGAGCCCATGGGCAACCCACCAGGTGCCGTGACGGTGCCCTGAGCAGCCAGACCTAGTACCTCGTCCGCGTCGGTCTGGAGTCCGTTCAGGCCGCTGGCCACCGCCGCGTCGCTATAGACGCGACCTGGAGGTCCCACGCCGGGCTGTACTCGCTCGGGTCGCTGTTTCCGACAGCCCGCGGCATGTCGCTGAAGATGTTGCTGACATCGGCGCCGCGACGCAACGCGTCGAGTACCTCCGGATTCGCCACCGCCGCGTCCTGGCCCACGATAGGGAGGCTAAGGGCGTGGGTGGGCCCCTGGGGATCGTCCCTCCCCCTGGGAGGCCCCGCGCTCCGGAGGGGAGTTCTCCAGTCCCGTCTGCGCGTTGACGAACGTGAAGATCGAGGCACGCGCAGAGTCCGACCGGTCGTCGCGATTGGGTCCGTCCCCACCGTTCTGGAACTGCAGGTCGGCAAGGGCGGGCACGAACGTGCTCCGCTCGACAGTCGCGGTGAAGGCGTCAGAGGAGTCGAAACTCAGGTAGGCGATGGACCTTCCATTGGCGAAGCCGCGCACGAAGAGATGGTCGGTGGTCATCTTCTCTGTATCGATCCCGAGCGTGCGGTCATGAGTGTTGGTGTGCGTGGTGACGTCGAAGGGGCCGTTTCCGGTCGCAACGATTGGTGCGTTGAAGACGACGCTGCTCCCCCGGACTCGGACGTAAGGACTGTAGTTGGGTCCGGCCTGGGCTCCCATGCTGAACGACTGTGGCGGAAAGGTGTGGGGCTTGGGAGCAGGGTTCAGAGTGCGGGTAAGGCTGAAGTCGGGGGCACCTTGGAACTCGACGTCAGCCCTACCGAGCAGCGGGTCGCTCGTTTTGACCTCCTGAACACAGGCCGGGCAGTCGCGGGGGGCGTTGGCAAGCTTCGGCGCGTGGTTCAAGCCGAGCCGTTGCGCGATGGAAGCGTCGGAGACGTCGGTGACGACGAACCACACGGGCTTCCCTTGAACGGTGCCCTTGTGCAGCGGCAGCGTTGCGAAGTCGCGGGTCAGGTCGACCCGCAGCGCGCTCGTGAGAACCTGTCGGTTTTCTCCAGCGTCAGGCCGACCGGTGCACTGTCGCCTTGTTTGGGGGCACTGCTGGCCAGACCCCAGGCCTGCGCGGGAACTCCCAACGTCAACACCGTGATTGTCACCAACCGGACGACCGAGCTTCTGCTTATTGCCCGTACTTTGAAGAATGTCACGGCATGCCTCCTGCGTCATTGACGCGGTCATGAAACAAATTCGTCGCCAGCAGAATCGATCATGGCGCGTCGCCCGGAGCCAATCTCAAGCAATTGGGTTTGTTTTACCGCCGCGCTGTAATCAAGGCCCTCACCAGCGAGCCCCTCCTGGATCTCCGAGTTCGACTCGGATGCACCAAGTAAATGGGCGATCGAAGTCCCATTGGACTGAACATTCCAGGTGAGGTCTGGAAGACCTGCTGCGCCGCGGTCCGACGAACGTCCGAGCCAGTGCATCTGCTTCTCCGCTCCGGACACAGCAAGTCCAATCGGAATGTCAACTGCAACGACAGAAACGTCGGGATGGTCATCGAGGAGCGCCCGGAATCGCTCGTAGACGCGCTTCCATCGCTCCTGGAGGTCAGCTCGAGTTTGCACCTAACCGGTTAGCGTCAGACATCTCAGGACGCCACGAAACATGAAAGCGCGACGAGGGTGACGGTCCTCGAACCATCGATCCGTTTCGGTCCGCAGCCATGACGCCGTTTCCTGCTCCGTCTCTCTCCCCGTTGCACTGGCAACGATCGTATTGCTGTGAGACAGCAGATACGCCACCAGTTCACGATGCGTGAACGCGATGGGATCCTCGTAGCCCAACACGCCAATTTCCGTGAAGTGCTTCGGGATATCTAGGGGGGCATCCGCGCGGCTTCCGCGTGGTGGTGGCGGATATCTCTCGCCGTAACAATTGTGGAGCCAGGCGGCCATGTCAGGTTGATCTATGGGCCCTACGAAGAAGTGATCGTAGATAGCCATCCAGGAGTTGGGTCGTAGCACGCGCGCGGCCTCACTGAAGAAACGATGCTGATTGAACCAGTGAATCCCAGATGAGACGGTCATCGCATCGAAGGAGTCCAGAGGAAAGGGGAGAGCCTCCGCGTCCGCAACTGCGTATCGGACGCTTGGGCAGGGTGTGCCGAGCCGCACCATGGCCTCGACGCTGTCTATTCCTGCCACGGATTCTGCGATGTCTGCGAGGGCAACGCTTGACAGCCCGGTCCCGCAGGCGACATCGAGACCGCGCTGAACTCGAGAGTTGTCCATCATGGGGATGATCCTCGCCACAGCGCGGCGGTGATGAAAGGGCCGGCCGTCCCGATAGCGGCGTGCCCCCTCGATTGTTGCGAACGGATTGAGCATCTCGGACATTGTCCCCGGGGTCGTGTTGACCGCCAGTCCAGTATTGCTGGCGAACGTGCTGCCTGTGATAACGCTCGACACTTGGTATTACTCCAACCGATGAAGCTGGGCTCCCCATGGCCCCAGCCTCGTCAGGTCGAATCGATTCGCGGAAGGTGGCGCGTTATTCGTCCATGAACTCGTCTAGGCCACGCTCTGACATGTTTGTCTACGCGCAGACCGGAGGCGACCAATCAAGGGGCCATCGTTCGACGTCGTCGTCCCCGTGGACCAGGTAGATGAAGTGGGCGTCTCGTGAGTCGATCCAAAGTTCCACCCCATTCTGGCGATAGCCCGAATCCCTGGCGCCGTCGGGCAGTGTTGCATCTGGGGCGTAGGCGCTTGAGGTCTCCTTGTCGTCGAACACGTTCGTCGGATCCTTCACGTAGATGCGGGGCTTCGAGTCCTCGTGAGGTTTGCCCAATGGGGTGCCCATGAGTATGTCGGCGGCCCTATCGCCGCCGCATGCGTTCTTTCCCTGGCGGGTCATGAGTATGTCAAGCCGGATGGGGCAGCCCTTATCCGTCTCCCACCGATGGAGATAATCAGCGGAGTAATTGGGCTCCTTCTCTAGATCACTCTGAGGAGAGTCACATCCCTCCTCTGCCACCGTCTCGGCTGGACGCTCGACCCCTGGCCTGTCTCGGTCGTCACAGGCAACCGAAACGACCAAGGTCAGCAAGGCAAGTATGAGGAGGCCGCGCTTCATCGCTTATCTGAAGGCTTCCAATTCAGCCAGGCTTCCCCATGCCGTCACCTTCTTGGTTTTCATTGCTCCTTATGCTGCTTGCGAGACGGCGGCCTTGATCCATACAGTTCCGCGACCTGATCCGGCGGCGGGCCAAGCTTCTCCTGCCGTCCGATCCTCGTGGGCGGCGCATCCCACGGCATCTTGCTTATGAAGAGCCTGGGCACATTCAAGAACACCTTGCCGGGAATAGCCTTGACGATGGCATCAAGCGGGATGAACGTGTCGCGCTTAGCCACCAGCCCCCGAGGCACCACAATGTGGCCGAGTGTCTCCGCATCTCCCTCGACGACCTCCTCGATGGTGCCGACCTTGAGACGGTCAGAACCAACGACGTCGTCCCCCTTCATTGGGATGGGTCCTTCGTCGGCCACTGCTGCCAAGAACTCCGCCACTTCGAGCACGGCATTCGCAATCAAGGGGTAATTCAATCGGATCGAGGCCTCATAGGCGGCCAGCGTGTCGGCGCCGATCGCGTCCCGAAGGAAGGTCACATCGTACCCGTGTTCCATTGCGTGACGCCCGGTGGACTCGCAACAGAGGTTTGCGGTCATTCCGGAGATCACCAGGTGTGTAGTCCCCAGGCGTTCGAGGTGATCCGGGAGGTCGGTTTGGAAGACGTCCACCCCCCTGTGGGGGAGGAGGACAGTGTCATCCTCGTTCGGCCGGAGCTCGGGGTGGAAATCGGCTCCCCAGGATCCTGCCAGGAACATCTTCTTCTCGAACATCATGCGATTGATGCCGCTCCGACGCTGGAGCTCCTCGTTCTCGTAGTCCTCGGCTGTGTAGGCCATCGGGGCAAAGAGCACCGGGATATGTCGCTGGCGCGCCCCCTCGATCGCCTGCTTGAGATGGCCGACGACGTCGTGCTTGCTCACGGTGCTCTTGGTCATGTCCCAGTCCGCACCGCCTTCCGAGAGAAAGTCGTTGACCGGGTCGATTACAAGTAGCGCGGTTTGCTTGGGCAGGAACGACGTGGCTTGCTCGCCCTTCAGCCGGTAGGTCCCACCACAGTCGCTGCCATCTTTCATGTGCTCCATCCTCCCCCGTTCCAAGTGAACCGCCGACCTACCTCCTAGCCGTAATCGTTCTCGTGCTCCGCTTCCTCGGCCTCTTGCTTCGTGTGGTGAATTGTCCCGTCGGGATGCTCCGGCGGCGAGTAGAGCGAGTACAGCTTCACTTCCTCCTCACAAGTATTGACGACGTTATGCCAGACGCCGGGGCACGATGATCGCCCAGTCGTCTCTTACGTCGTGGGTCTCATCTCGTATCCAACCCAACATGTCTCCTCCTCCTGATATCTGCGGGTAGAACTGCTCGATGAGATTCGCTTCCAGCGAGATCGCGGACGCTCGTCGATTAGTTTTCCATCTGGCGGTCGTCTTAACGATAAGGAACTGACACCGCAAGTGGCGAGGTCGGGGGCCCCAGGCTGACCAGAAAGGAGTACGGATGAGCGGCGTACGGGTGTTGGTCGGTACACGCAAGGGCGCGTTCATCTTGACCTCGGACCAGAGGCGCACGCGATGGGAGGTCCGTGGCCCCATCTTCCCTGGGTGGGAGATCTACCACCTCAAGGGCTCTCCCGCCGACCCCAACCGGCTGTATGCGTCCCAGTCCACCGGCTGGTTCGGGCAGCTGATCCAGCGCTCCAACGACGGTGGCAAGACGTGGGAGCCCATGGGTAACCAGTTTGATTACGAGGGAGATCCCGGCACTCATCAGTGGTACGACGGCACCCCGCACCCGTGGGAGTTCCAGCGCGTATGGCACCTCGAACCATCGCTGAACGATCCGGACACGGTCTACGCCGGAGTCGAAGACGCAGCCCTGTTCCGCTCGATAGATGGGGGCCAGACGTGGCAGGAGCTTCCCGCGCTGCGCGGCCACGATTCGGGGGCTTCATGGCAACCAGGTGCCGGTGGGATGTGCCTGCACACGATCGTCCTAGATCCAAACGAGCCAGATCGGATCTTCGTCGCCATCTCGGCCGCAGGGGTCTTTCGGACCGACGACGCCGGACAGACGTGGCGACCTGCCAACCGCGGTCTGCGATCCGAGGGCACCCCTGATCCGAATGCCGAGGTCGGCCACTGCGTTCACCGCATTGAGATGCATCCGTCACGTCCAAACGTGCTGTACATGCAGAAGCACTGGGACGTTATGCGCAGTGACGACGCCGGCGAGTCGTGGCAAGAGGTCAGCGGTAACTTGCCGTCCGATTTCGGGTTTCCGATCGGCGTTCACGCGCACGAGCCGGACACCATCTATGTCGTTCCTATCAAGAGCGACTCGGAGCACTTCCCACCCGAAGGAAAGCTGCGCGTGTACCGCAGCCGCACGGGCGGGAACGAATGGGACGCGCTCACGAATGGTCTTCCGCAAAGCAACTGCTACGTCAACGTGTTGCGCGATGCGATGGCAGTCGACTCGCTCGACTCGTGTGGCGTGTACTTCGGTACAACGGGGGGCCAGGTGTACGCATCGATCGACGCCGGGGATAACTGGTCGCCCATTGTCCGGGACCTTCCAGCCGTGCTGTCACTCGAAGTCCAGACGCTGCCATGATCGGCGTCGTCCTTCCTGCACATCTGCGGACCCTCGCGCAGGTCGACGGCGAGGTGGAGCTCCAGGTTGAGGGTCAAGCCACCCAGCGCTCGGTCCTCGACGCGCTCGAGGCTCGCTATCCGATGTTGCGCGGCACCATCCGTGACCACGCCGCGCAAGAGCGTCGAGCGTTCCTCAGGTTCTTCGGCTGCCAGCAGGATCTCTCCCACGAGCCGCCGGACGCGCCGTTGCCCGACGCGGTCGCAATGGGGGCCGAGCCATTTCTAATTGTGGGGGCTATGGCCGGCGGTTAGGTGATCGAGGGAGGTAGGCAATGGGCAGGTTCAGCATGTGCGGCAAGTTGGTGGCTAAGCGCGGAAAGCGCGACGCTTTGGTAGAGGTTCTCCTCGAGGCGGCTAATCTCCTGGATCAGGCCCCCGAATGTGAGTTGTACATCGTCAACGTCGTCCAAGACGAGCCCGATGCCATATGGGTAATGGAGCTATGGGCCAACCAGGAGGCGCACGCCAAGTCGCTAACAAACGAAGGAGTGAAAGCTCTCGTGCAGCGGGGGATGCCGCTGATCGCCGACATGCCTCAGCAAGTGCGCTTAACGCCGGTGGGGGGAAAGGGGATCGGGGGGATCGGATGAGCGGTCATGCCCCTGTCCGAGTCACACGGGTCGACTGTGTCCAGGCGACGCTGATCAACACGAGCACAGCGGCTGCAACCGTTTGACCATCGACGACCTCTCCAAGAAGCAGAGCCGCCCACAGCAGCGTTAGAACCGGTTGAGCAAGCTGCAGTTGACTGATCCTTGCTACCCCGCCGCGCGCAAGACCCGCGTACCATGCAAAGAAGGCGGCGAACATGCTCACGCCCGCGACGTACCCAAAGCCGAGCCACGCGCGCGCCGGCACGTCGAACCCCTGTCGAACCTGGTCGAGCACGCCGACGGCGACAATGGGAAGGACGAGAGGCATCGAAAGAACCAGCGCCCAGCAGATGACCCGCCAACCGCCGATCTCCCGTGCGAGCGCGCCGCCCTCGGCGTACCCAAGAGAGCCCGACACCACCGCCAATAGAAGGAAGCCGTCGGACCCTCGCAAGGTCCCGGCCCCCTGAGTCACGGCGAACACGATCACCGACGCAAGTCCGACAACACAGGCCAGCCAAAATTGCCGTGACGGGCGCTCGCCTGCCCTGACCACCGCCCACACCGCGGTGGCGGCGGGAAGCAGCCCCACCACGACCGCACCGTGCGCTGCCGGGGTATCTCGGAGCGCCAGGGCGGAGAACAACGGGAAGCCGACTACTACACCGAGGGCAACGACCAACACTCGTGCTCGATGCTCTCTGGAAGGCAGTCGCTCACCCTTAGCGACAAGGAGGACCCCGGCCAAGAGGGCGGCCACCACGGCTCGGCCCAAGCCCACCACGGAGGCGCTCAGGCCGGTCAGCGCGAGGCGCGTTGCCGGCAACGAAAAGCTGAAGCCAACAACCCCAAGAGCACCAAGGACCAGCGCGGACCAAGGAGCCGGTCGGTCGCCGCCCGGCAAACGTTGATCCAACGCCGCCTCGTCCACACTCGCCTGGACTTCGCAGCCACTTCTGCAGCCGGGGGCAGCGACTCCCGTCACTCGCGTCTGGCCCGAGGGAACACCGTGCCGTCGTTGATGGCGGAGAGATACGAGGGCAGCGCGACGGTGTTGTTGCGATCGGCAACGGGGGCCAGAGCCCTGATCCGAAGGGGGACCTCCCCGGCCCAGACGTCGCGCTCCATGTCAGCTTCGTCGTCTACCGGTGGGCCGCGCCTGATCTTTGCGGAGGCTTCCCGTAGCCGGATCTCCAGCACGGTGGTTCGTGCCAGCTCCCCCCGTGTCGGTGGGCGGATCTCGTCCCACCTACCGGGGACGAGTCGCTCGAGGATGGCTCGAAGAGCAGCCGTCTTCCGGACGGGATCGACCACCTCTGCGGAGGTGCCCAGAACCACTACCGATCGGTAGTTCATCGAATTGTGGAAGGCCGAACGGGCCAGTACTAGGCCGTCCACAACCGTGACCGTGAGGCAGATAGGGCTCCCAGACGCGAGCGAGCGGAGCAACCGGCTCCCCACCGCACCGTGGACGTACAACGAGTTGCCAATGCGACCGTAGGTCATCGGGATCGCGTAAGGAAACCCATCGACCATGAACGCGACGTCACATACGAGCCCTTGGTCCAGGATCTCGGTAACGGTCTCCAAATCGTAGGCGCCACGCTCCGGGTGTCTCTTGACCGTCGCCCGCCCGCTCCGAAGGTCTACAGAGGCGCTTGGCATCCGAGGGCCGTTTTGTTCTAGTATATTCTCCATAAGATGGTCAAACATTACTCGACCCGCGGCTCGACGTCGAGGCAGATCGCCGCCGACCTCGAGGGTGCAATTCGAACTGGAAAGATCCATCCGGCTGAGCGGCTGCCCACAGTGCGCGAGCTCGCCGGGGAGCTAAGCGTCAGCCCCGCAACCGTGTCCTCAGCGTTCGGCAAGCTGCGCACGCGTGGCCTCATAGTCGGGCGAGGGCGGGGAGGCGTCCGTGTGGCGGGCCCCTCTTCGCTTTCCGCCAGGCCGGCGCTTCGGGTGCCGCCCGGCGCACGGGATCTGACCGTGGCGAACCCCGATCCCGCCCTGTTGCCTTCCTTGCAGCACGCTCTCAAGACCCTTGATCGCCGTCCCCACTTGTACGGCGAGCCACGCAATGTTCCCGAGCTCATTGACATCGCAACCCAACGCTTCAGAGACGACGGGATCGACGCTGATTCGGTCGTCATTGCAAGCGGCGCCCTAGATGGTTTGGAACGAGTCCTCCAGGCACACCTGCGAGTCGGAGATCGAGTAGCCGTCGAAGACCCGGGATGGACGAACGTCCAGGATCTGGTCCGTGCCCTGGGCCTCGAACCAATACCGGTCCCGGTGGACGACTACGGTCTCGTCCCCGAGCACCTGGAGCAGGCCCTACGTGGTGGTGTGCACGGAGTGATCGTCACCCCGCGAGGTCAGAACCCATTCGGAGCGGCACTAGACACACGACGTGTAAACGATCTGCGACGAGTGATCGGTTCACAACCCGACCTGATCGTCGTCGAGGACGATTACGCTCCGTGGGTTACGGGAGCGAAGGCGATGACGCTGACCAAGGGGCTCCCACGGTGGGCGGTCATTCGTTCGGTATCGAAAGCGCTGGGCCCAGACCTGCGGCTTGCCATGGTTGCCGGCGACCCGGAGACGTGCGAGCGGGTCGAACGCCGCCAGCTCGTGGGTACGGGATGGGTCAGCCACATATTGCAGCAGATCGTGACGTCACTCCTGTCGGATCCCACGGTTGAACAGTTGCTAGTGAAGGCTCATGACTCATACAGCGAACGCAGAGAAGCACTGATGGACGCCCTTCTGGAGCACGGGATCCATGCCTACGGTCGGTCGGGCTTGAGTGTTTGGGTTCCCGTGCGGGAGGAGGCATCGACCATGCAGCTTCTCTTGGAGGCCGGCTGGGCTGTTGCTCCCGGCGAGCGGTTCCGGCTCAGGACTCCTCCTGCGCTGCGAATCACGACAACCACCCTGAGGCAAGGGGAGGCGATCCGCCTCGGGCGCGATCTTGCTGCCGCCATGCGGCCCAAGAGAGTTCGCTACTCGGCGTAGCGACCCAAGGCCTTCTCCACGGGACATGCGCGAATAAAAAACGTGGCCTTCACAATCCATCGGTAGAGTCCTCGACGTGATGGCCGCCTTCGTCGCACACGAATTGGTCAAGCGCTATGGCGCAACGGTGGCGCTCGGCGGAGTCTCCCTCGAGGTCGGCGAAGGGGAGCTGGTCGGTCTTCTCGGACCGAACGGGGCAGGCAAGTCCACGCTCGTGAAGATCGGTTGCGGACTCGTGCGTGCGAGCGAGGGACACGCCGATGTCTGCGGGGCCCCCGCCGGCTCGAAGGAGGCGCGCGCATCGCTCGGATACCTCGCTGAACTCTTCCGCTTTCCCGGATGGCTGACCGCAGGTGAGGTCTTGAAGCTGCATCAGGATCTCGTCGGTTCGACGCGCGGGACCGCCGAGCGGAAGGAACTGTTGTCGTTGGTCGGTCTGGGAGAAGTAGGTGAACGGCGCGTCGACGCAATGTCAAAGGGGATGCAGCAGCGGCTGGGTATCGCCCAGGCCCTCGTTGGTAGCCCGCGACTCTTGATGCTGGATGAGCCGACGAGCGCTCTAGATCCCGCCGGCCGTCGAGCAGTGCGCGACATCCTCGAGGAAGTCCGTGCTCGGGGCATCTCTGTGTTGCTCAACTCGCATCTCTTGAGTGAGGTCGAGCTCGTTTGTGATCGGGTGATCATCCTGCTGGCCGGTGAGATCGTTGCCGAAGGCACACCGCAGGACTTGACTGCGGCGCGCGGCGTGGAGATCGAAACGGATTCGGGCTCTAGGCGGTGGGATGAAGCAGGGCGGGACGACATACCGGCTCTCGTAGCGCAACTCGTTGCAGAAGGAGCTCACATCTATGGGGTGCGAACTTCCAAGCCGACTCTGGAGGAGGTCTACCTCGAGGCAGTTAGAGGCGAGATGGGGTGAACGCCACTCGGGTAGTCGCCACGTTCACCTTCAAGGAGTGCGCTCGCCGACGCGTCTTCATAGTTGTGCCAATCACAACCGTGGCTTTTCTGAGCCTCTACGCACTCGGCAATCACTACGCCTTCCGGTCCATCGGTGGTTCCGTCGCGGGACCGATGGGTCAGGTCGATGCTCGTACTCTCGCCGGCGCAACGCTGGTAGGGCTCTCGATGTTCGTGACTCTGTTCCTTGGGTCGGCCCTGGGCATCTTTCTTAGCTTCAGCGCCGTTCGAGGCGACGCAGAGCAAGGCGTCTTGCAACCTCTTGTCGTCAGACCGGTGGCGCGCACGGGACTGCTGCTCGGCCGCTTCTTGGGAGCTTGCACCTTGTCCATCGGCTATGTCTCGTTCCTCTACCTCGCCTCGGTTGCCATCACGGGAGCGACTGGGGGTTGGTGGCCCCAGCGGTTGCTCAGCCCGCTCTTTCATCTCGCCGGTGGAGTGACCATTGTCATTGCGCTCACGCTGCTTGGCTCGGTGTTCCTCTCGGCACTGACGAACGGAATAGTGATGTTCATGCTCTACGGGGCAGGCCTACTCGCCGGTCTCTTTGGCCAACTGGGCGGGGTACTCAGGTCGTCCGCCCTCGAGTCGACCGGCAAGGTCGTGTCCTGGGCGCTCCCATTTGAAGCGCTCTACCAGTCGGGGCTCAATTCCCTCACCGCAAGCGCCACCGGTGTTACGCGGGTGATCGTGCAACTCGGCCCCCTCGGCGGCGCGCAGCCTGGAGGACCGCTGCTGGTGCTGTGGTCGCTCGCATACCTCGTCCTCGTCGGAGGTCTCGCGCTGTTTGCCTTCGCACGCCGCGACCTGTGACGACACTCAGGGGCGGGGTACCTGTGGAGGTTCTGGTCGCGGTGGCACTCTGGTGGCGTCTTCCACGGGAGCCTCGTAACCAAGACCAAGTGATCTGGCCACGTTCCGAAAGAACTCGATGGGGAAGACGCCTAACCGAATTCCGATCCCAGCGGTCACCCACCAGACGATTAAGGCGCGCAACAAACTCAAGAGCGGGTCGGCCCAGTTCCACGGGTGCTCGTCGACATCAGAGAACCCCGAGATGATCGTCCCAAGCACGAGGATGAGGCCGACGAGATATACGAGGAACGCCAGCCGCCTGCGCATCGCTAGAAGCCTACGTGCCATCAAGGAAGCCCCCGGTGACTTAGTTCCCCGGCCCACTAGGGCTTTTCAGCCTGATCTGGCCGGCCGCCACCTCGATGTGGTGGCCCTCACGGCGGAGCAGTGCGGCGTCCTCGGAGCCACTCACTCCGACGCGTTCGGGGAAGTTGTCGCTGTGAGGCACAAGCTTCCCCCTGAAGCTGAGCTCTTGGCCCGCCCTCATGCGAAACGGAGACTCCTTAGTCGTCGTCAGTTGGACCCAGACTCTTCGCTCACCGGTTCCGATCCAGAAACCCTCATTGGCGGCCACTTCGCTCACCTTGACCCCGGAGGCTCTGACCGCCTCACCTTTGAAGCGACCCAATCCGTCCTTGGCCGCGATCGCCAGCACCGGCTGCTTGCCGGAGGTAAAGACCATGGCGGCAGTTCGCTGCGGCTGGGGCTCAGGAGCGTGCGGAGGCTGGGGCGGGGCGCTGTCACCCGTGAGCAGAAAAGCGGCCACAGCGACGGCTGCGACGGTGGCGGTTGCCGCCCCCACCTGGACCGGCGTCCTTTGAAAGGATCGGCGAGCGACGCCGGCAACACGGCCCAGGCCCGGCAGCGGCAAGAGGGCCGCCAGCGCCCGGCTCCGCTCCATCAGGGGGTCGCTCAGCGACGCGCAGGTTGAGCATTCGAGGATGTGAGTCCCGGCGTCCAGGGCGCTTTGGCGCCGGCGATCACCCGCCGACAGCGCGATCAGCACGGGCCTGCATCTATCAGTCGGCAACTCGACCCCTCTGAGGGCCAGGAGGTAGTCAACTCGCATCTTGGCGCGCGCCCGCGCCAGCCGGACCGCAACGCCGCCCGGAGTGGACCTCAGCTCCCGTGCGAGCGTGGCCGTATCGACATCCATTACCTCGTGATCGAGCACGGCCTTTCGATCCTGCTCGGACAGCTTGGTCAGCGCAGCGGCCACCGCCCGGCTCTCTTCACGCTCGAGAACCTGCTGGTCAGGAGTATCGGGCGCTCGATAGTCGATGAGGCGGTGGGCGTGTCGGCGACGGCGGTCTTCGTTGCGGCCAAGAGAGGCGGTGAGGTTTCGAGCCGTCACCACCGCATAGGGCGTCAACGCCTCGAGGTCGAGGCGGTCCCTGGCCTCGATGAGCCTTGTAAGCGTCTCCTGCACGATGTCGTCCACGGCATCCCTGTCCCGCAGCCGAGCGGCTACGACGCGGCGAACGAGCGGCTCCAAGGAGTCGATGTCGATATCTGAAGCGGTTTCCTTGGCCGGAGCGTCCGGCATGGGACCTCCCGCGGTCGAAAGGAAGACCTGGTAATCGTACCCGCAGCGCTTCAGCTACCGGCCTGCCCAACATCCGTCGTGCGTAATCCGCCAGCCCCCAAAGCGTTTCAGTGGATAGGAGACGCCAGCGGTGGCGTCACAGACCCATGAAAGGGGGCGGAACTGTGGACCAATCAACCACGGTCGAGCAGTTGCAGGACAGCATAGGGGCGCCGGTCTACGCGTCCGACGGTGACAAGATCGGGGCGGTCGACGAGATCTTCTTCGACAACGACACCGGCAAGCCAGAGTGGCTTGGCATCGGCAAGGGTGTGCTCAGCTCGAAGCGGGTGCTCGTGCCCCTTGCAGGTGCCTCGGCCAAAGACGACGCCTACTACGTGCCGTACTCGAAGGAGCAGGTCGAGTCGTCTCTCGACATCAGCGGGGACGAGATAAGCCAGGAGACTGAGGCGCAACTCTACGCCCACTACGGGCTCCCCTACTCCGAGACCCGCTCGGACAGCGGACTCCCCGAGGGCACTGGCGTGGACGTCGATCGCTCGACTGACGACGCCATGACTCGCTCCGAAGAGGAGCTGAGGGTCGGCAAGACCCAGCGCGAGGCTGGCCGCGCTCGCCTCCGCAAGTACGTCACCACCGAGGACGTGTCCGAGACCGTCCCGGTGCAGCGCGAGCAGGTACGTGTGGAGCGCGAGCCAATCACGGACGCCAACATCGACCAGGCCACGTCCGGCCCAGCGATCTCGGAAGACGAGCACGAGGTGACCCTCACCAAGGAAGAGGCAGTGGCCGAGAAGCGCGTCGTTCCCAAGGAGCGTGTGCGCCTCGCGAAGGAGACCGTGACCGAAGAGCAGCAGGTCTCGGACGAACTTCGCAAGGAGCAGATCGAGCAAGAGGGCGACGTCCGCCCGTAGCGGTCGCAATCCAAATGGCAAGGGCCCTCCCGCTCTCTCGTTGACGGGAGGGTTCTTGCTTCCCACACAAAGGAGCTAAGAGATGGATGAATTCACGGATGGGCTCGGTGACGCTTGGGCAGCCATAGCGACGTTTGTGCCAAAGCTGCTGGCGTTCCTGCTCATTCTCGTCATCGGCTACTTCATCGCTAAAGCAATCGCAAAAGTCCTCGACGGCATCCTCGAACGGGTCGGGTTCGACCGGGCGGTGGAGCGAGGCGGCGTCGGACAGGCACTCGCCCAGAGTCGCTTCGATGCGTCTGACATACTCGGCAAGATCGTCTTCTGGGCGCTGTTCTTGTTCGTGCTCCAGATGGCGTTTGGGGTCTTTGGTCCCAACCCGATCAGCGACCTCATCAAGAGCGTGATCTCGTACCTGCCCAAGCTGTTCATGGCAATCGTGATCGTGGTAATAGGGGCTGCCATTGCCGCTGCGGTCAAAGAGGTCATCGAGGCTGCCCTGGGTGGCCTGAGCTACGGCAAGGCGCTCGCCTTTGCCGCGAGCACCGCAATCCTGGTCGTCACCTTCTTTGCGGCGCTGGCCCAGCTCGACCTCGACGCGGCCGACAAGATCTTCAATCCGATCTTCTACTCGATCCTCGCGATCATCGTCGGCTCGGCCATCGTCGCCATCGGCGGAGGAGGCATCCAGACCATGAGCAGGTACTGGCAGCGGGCCGCTCAGCGGGCCGAGATCGAGTCCTCCAACATGAAGCAGCAGGCTCAGGGGTCCAAGCAGCGGATTCAGCAGCGAGCAAGCGAGCGAATGGAGCAGGCGAGGTCACAGAGCCCCCAGGCGCAACCGGGGGCCACTACGCGTTCTCCTCAGCAGCCGTGACCGGAACAGGACCTCTCTCCTAACGAGGGGGTCGCATGGTTCGCCTCCCACCGCCAGCGTGACCGCCCCCACCGCCAGCTCACGCCCGGTGGGGGGCGAGCTATCTTCTGAGCCCCTCAGACGGGCGGTTCGGGGTCGTACTGAATGTAGCGGCGCACCTCGACGGCCCTCTCGACGGAGTGGAGGCGAGCCACAAGGTGAAGTGCCATGTCGATCCCTGCCGACACTCCAGCCGCCGTGATGACGTCGCCGTCGTCGATAAATCGTGCGTCGGGACGAACATCTATCTCGCTGCCGAGCGTTCCCAGTAGCTCGATGGAGCCCCAATGCGTCGTCGCGGGCCGTCCGTTTAGCAAGCCCGCGCCTGCGAAGACGAGCGCGCCGGTGCACACGCTGGTCATCAGCGCTCCATTGCTCGCCAGCTCATGGAGCCACTCCTTGATCGCCTCGTCGCCGATCTGGAGGCGCGTTCCTCGGCCCCCCGGATAAACGAGAAGATCGATAGGCGGCGCGCTGTCCCAACCGTGGTCTGGAATGACCGTGAGGCCCTTGGCGCACCTAACGGGGCCATCCCTTTGGGCCACCGTGAAGACCTGGGCTTGATCTTCTGACCAGCCATGGGCCCAGGCCGAGAGGACCTCCCAGGGGCCCGCCCAGTCGAGCTCCTCGCAGCCATCGAACAAGAAGATCCCGATCCCGAGGGTCATAGCTAACTTCTTATCAGCAGCGGACCGGGGCTAAGCGTCTCCGAAGGCGTAGACCTTGCCCATCGCCGTGGTCAGGTAGTACCCGTTGCCGCTAGGCGAGGCGGCGATCTCGATCACCGGAGCAGAAAGAGTCCTGCTGGCGAGCCCGCCAAGATCGGGAGCGTCACCGAAGGCGTAAACATTGCCTTGGTCGCTTACGAGCCAGTACCCGGTGGAACGGAAGTTGTCACCGCCCACGATGGTGGCGCCCTCACCTCCCGCGCTTCCGTAGCGACGGGCGTCGCCGTAGCTAAAGACGCGGCCCCCCTTGGCAAACAGCCAGTACCCGGCCCCCGAAGGTGTCACTGCGATCCCGCTGATCCGCTCGCCCTCGTCCGTGGCGGACCCATGCCGTTCGGCGTCGCCGAATGCGAACACTCGGCCGCTCCTGGACACGACCCAGTAGCCGTCACCGCTCGGTGTCGCCCCTATGTCGAGGATGCGGGCGGTGTCCCTCACCGAACCATGCGTGCTTGCGCCGCCGAAGCCCCACACCCTCCCGGCGCGGTTGACGAGCCAGTAGCCGTCGCCGCTGGGAGTCGACGCCATGGCGACGATGGGCTTGTCCAACCAGTCACCCGACAGAGAACCGTAGTTGCCGGTGCCGCCGGTGAAGACGGCCCCGTTACCTGCCGCAAGCCAGTAGCCGCTCGCGGTCGTCCTGCTGCTGATGTCGGCGATCATCGACCTCTTTCGGTGCCAGAAAGTCGTTCTCTTGTAGGCGCCGTCCCACCCCAAGCTGAAATGGACGTGGTCGGTGTGAGGGTCGCGCACCGTGCCGTTGGATCCGATGCAGCCGTTCTCGGTCTGCGTGCAATAGACGCCCCATCCTCGGCCCGGCCACCAACTCTTGCGGTTGAAGATCATGTACATGATCCCCAGCCTCCGAGCCATCGCGTCGGGATTGCCGTAGCGGTCCTCCTTCAGGAGCCAGTCAAAGAGATCCTGGGCGGCTGCTTTCTCAGACGCAACGCTCGCCTTGACGCCCCAGTCCCATGCCCTGCCCTCTTTGTGCTCGCTCTGGCCTCCGATCGAGCACGACCGGCCGATCGAGCCCGGTCTCGTCGCCGGATAGGCATCGAGCACGAGCTTCTGGAAAGCGAGCATGCCCGGCTTTGCCTCCGGTGAGCAGATCGACTGGCCCTCGTAGGGGCTGTAACCGTCGATCGCCGGGCCGAGCTTGGGCGTCGAAGGAGCTGCTTCCGCAGATGCAGGCAGCGCGGCGAGTGACAAGAGGGCGACCGTCGCAGCAAGGCCAAGATGCCTTGCTCGAGATGAAGCGACCCGCACCCGCGCTGAAAGCGTGCTCACAAGCTGTTATCGGCGCCGAGGCGGCGCGCTAAAGGTGGCCAACGGTCGCAGAAAAAGAGGCGCCCGGAGCTTCCTCGTCAAGCCCCGGGCGCCGGTCGCCTTGCGTGCGGATGGCTGCCAGGACATCCGGCACTCCAGGCGGGGATCGTGCGTTTGCTTTCACACCTTAGATGTCAAGCCAGCCGGTTTGGTTGCGCGATCGGCAAGTTTTTTCCGCAATCAGTCAGCGTGCCGGCTCGAGAGTGACTTGATCCCCCACAGAGACGCGGCCGGTCACCACCACGCTTCCCAGAGCTCCGAACTTGTTGTTGTTCAGTCGCGCGACCGTGCGAAGAACTGCGGGTTCCTTCCGGAGGTCATCCTGGGAATGGGTGGTCATCACGCAGCGCCCACAAGGTCTGTCGACGGAAACGCGAACAGCATCGCCGATGGCGAGGTGCCGATCGACCCAGTGGCCCTCCACGAAGCCCTCCAGCTCGGGCGCCGTTCGGATCACTAGGTTGGGCCTGAAACGGCGAACGTCATATGTCGTCGTCGGATCAAGCTCCTCGATGCGACTCAAGGATGCAGTGGTCACGAGGTGGAGCTCCGCTGAGTCGAAGAAGGTCCCGGCAGGCGCCGGAAACTCGTTCGAGGGTCCCTCGTCGGTTGCCGAGCTCTCGGCCACCTCGATCAGCGCCCTCTCGTCGTCCGAGGATCGAGCAAGTGCGACCTCTCGTCCCAGCCAATCAGACAGTCGAGCGCCGAGCTCGGGGCTTGGACCCGGGAGCCGGGTGCCGTCCGGCAGCTCTATCTCAAGCTCGTGCCCCACGTAGCGAGCCCGACAGTGGAACAGAGTGGCCATCCGCTTGGCGCTCAAGATCCGGCCCGTAGCGTGGTCTCGAACTGCGTAGAGGCGGTCGCCCGTGAGCCCGTGGCGCCCAATATCGGTGCAGGCGAGCCGCTCTCCGAGCATGGACTTGACCGGGTAACGCCACAGCTGCTCCACGACACCTATGTGCACCCACTCATTCCATCACCTCTCGATGAGGCGGTCGACGACACCGGTTGGGTCAATGGAACGCGCTAGTGTCTTGACTCCGACCGTGCCGCAATCCCGGAGGGGCTCATGCCGCAAGCAACCTTTGTCACGTCTGCCGGAAGCTTCAAAGTCCGCTTGATGCCCGAGCACGCTCCCACGACGGTTGCCAACTTCGTCGACCTCGCCACGGGGAAGCGGGAATGGAAGGACCCTCGCGACGGTCAGCGCAAGTCCGAACCGCTGTACGCCGGGACGATCTTCCACCGGGTGATCCCCGATTTCATGATCCAGGGGGGCGATCCACAGGGCACGGGAACGGGCGGCCCCGGCTACCGCTTCGAGGATGAATGTCCCCCCGGTGGCCCGAGATTCGACCGTCCCGGCTTGCTGGCCATGGCCAACTCCGGACCCAATACGAATGGCTCTCAGTTCTTCGTAACCGTCGCTGCGACCCCGTGGCTCACCGGCAAGCACACCATCTTTGGCGAGGTCATCGAGGGCATGGACGTGGTGCAATCCATCTCGACCACCGGAACCGTGCCTGCCGATAGACCGATTGAAGACGTCTCTATCGAGCGAATCGACATCGAGGACTGAGGGCGGCTCAGCCGCCTGGTAACCTGGGAGTCGATGTAAAAGCCTGAGCGCCCCGGCCCCCGTTGCGTCGCACGATGCTCGTCTGAGCGCGCGCCCGGACCCCTCCCCGTTTCACTCCCCTGAGCCTAGGAAAGCCGCGCCATGCTGCAAACAAACAACCTGTCCGTAGAAGTTGGTGGAAGGCTCGTGGTCGTCAACGCCACCTTCTCGCTCTATCCCGGAGACAAGGTCGGTCTCGTCGGGCGCAACGGCGCGGGCAAGACAAGCCTCTTGAAGGTGGTGGCGGGCGAGGGAGACCCAGTCGGTGGAACCATCCTGCGGCGTGGCCGGCTCGGGTACTTGCGGCAAGATCCGCGTCTTCATGCCGCCACCGTCGACATGACTGCTCTGGCACACGTCATCTCGGGCCGGGGCCTCGATGTTGCCGCCAAGCGACTCGAGAAGCTCCGCATTGCCCTCGAGGAGAGCTCCTCGAAGAGGAACATCGCTCGGTTCTCGCGTGCCGAAGAGACCTACAGGGCAGAAGGCGGATATTCCGCGGAGGCCGAGGCTCGTCGCATCGCGGCCGGCTTGGGGTTGCCGGACGACAGGCTCGATCTCCCGGTAACAGCCCTTTCCGGAGGCGAGCGGCGCCGGGTAGAGCTCGGTCGAATCCTCTTTGGCGGCAGCGATCTTCTGCTGCTCGACGAGCCCACCAACCACCTCGACACCGACGCGAAGTCCTGGCTAATGAAGTTCCTGCGCTCTTACCGAGGAGCCTTGCTGGTGATCAGCCACGACCTGGTGTTGCTGGATGAGTCGATCACGCGCATCCTGCACCTCGACGACGGTGAGCTCGTCGAATACAGGGGGACCTATTCGCAGTACCGGACCGCCCGCAAGAAGGACGAGGAGCGACTGACAAAGATCGCCGAACGGCAGCGCTCCGAGATAAAGCGATTGAGCACGCTTGCGGATTCCATGCGGGGACAGACAGAGAGGCGGGCTCGCACGGCGAAGATGCTCGACAGCCGAGTCGAGCGCATGCGCGCCGGCCTCGTAACCGCGCCAAAGAAGGAACATCGCATCTCATTACGCTTTCCCGAGCCCCCACGGGTCGGCAAGCTGGTGCTCGAGGTGCAGGGGCTCACCAAGGGGTACGGTGGACCCCCCGTGTTCTCCGACGTCGGCTTCGACGTGGGACGGGGGGAGCGCCTCTTCATCATGGGGCTGAACGGCGCGGGCAAGACCTCGTTGCTACGCATCCTGGCGGGCTTGAGCGAACCGGATGCCGGGACCATGAGGACGGGGGCCGGCACATCCATTGGTTACTACGCTCAGGAGCACGAGGGCATAACGCCCGGGCGAGACCTGCTGTGGCACATGAGATCTCAGTCCTCGGCTCCCGAGCAGCAACTCCGGTCCCTGATAGGGATGTTCGGTCTCACGGGGGAGATCGCGTTTCAGGACGCGGGGACGCTGTCCGGAGGCGAGAAGACCAAGCTCGCCCTCGCGCAGCTAGTGGCCGGCAAGCACAACCTCCTGCTGCTGGACGAGCCCACGAACAACCTCGACCCGCCGTCCTTGGGGGCCGTGGCCGAAGCACTTGGGGAGTGGCCGGGGGCCATGATCATCGTGAGCCACGACGTCGAGTTCGTGCGCTCACTGGTCCCCGAGCGCGTTCTGTTCATGCCGGAGGGAAGGCTCGACTACTGGAGCGAGGACCTGCTCGACCTCGTCGCCCTGGCCTGAGGGGGCCCTTGTCCTTCTCTGTTGCACCCTGGGCGCTATACGCACACCATGTCGCGCAGAAGGAGGATGGGCTACCTGTCGCCCTTGGCTACGATGCATGGCGAGCGAGAGTGGCGGAATTGGCAGACGCGCCAGCCTTAGGAGCTGGTGTCCTTTGGACGTGGGGGTTCAAATCCCCCCTCTCGCACGCCCTCTCTCAATTCGCCCACAGAACCGGGTTGGTTCAGATCTGGTCCACATTCCATCGGGAAGACGACGACGGGCGGCATACTACGCAGCCGAGCGACTCCTCCTCCTCCGCCTGTGGATGACGATCGCGCTGGACAGGAGGGCGGCGATCGCGGTCACCGCGGCAGCCGCCGGAAGCAAGGATGTCGACCCATTTTCTGTCCCACGTGTCTTGGGGCCGAACGCGCCGCGAACCTTCTCTGCCACAGCGAGCTTCACGTCCTTATAGAAGGGCCGCGTGCGACTGCAAGAGTTGGTGGTGAGTGTGCCGTCTTCGTCACTGGCGAATACCAGGTAGCGGCCGCCGACGTTGAAGGAGACACCGCAAGCCGTCTCCTGGCTTTGGCTCAGGACCTCGACCGGCCCTGCGTCTAGTCCTTTCACCAGGGTGTCGGGCAACAACGTCCAGCGGATTTCGCCAAGGGTGTCGTTGACGTTGCGAACCTCATTGGGATATTCGGCCCCGACGACGTAGCCCGCGAAGACAACGTTGGCCCTATTAGCAGATGCTCGGTCTGACGATGTCGCACACGAGCAAGCCATCGCGCTCCGCGTCCCGAGCGGGATGAGCATCATGGAGAAAAGCGTCACCACAAGCACCCGCGTCACGTACCTCAAGCAACCACATCCTTCTGGTTTCTTGCTCCTGGCTTCATCCCATTCTCACTCACGGAGTTAGATGCATATTCCGCTGAGGAAGTTCCCACCGCGCCCGGCCGGGTTCCGGAAAGGGTGGCGCGACAATCTGCACATGGGCAACAGACGACCGTTCGTCATCGCGCTGCTCTTGAGCATCGTGGCGGCAGGAGGGTTGCTTATCAACCTCCATGCCGGCTACTGGCCCTTCGCGCTTGCACTCGGATTCATCATCTTCATTCTCGTCCTGTCGATTGGTATGCCGCTGGCAGGGTTCTGGCCGGTGGCAGTCGGGGCTGTAGGCGTCTTCCTGCTCACCTTTGTGCTCCTTGCGCCGGTTGCATGCGTGGGCCAGGATCATCCGCCCAGAACGAGTTGCAGGGGTCTAATCCCGATTTCCCTTCCCGGCTATGAGGGTAAGGGCTCCTTTTCGCCTAGCTACGCCGTTCCACTCACAGCTGCGCTCGTGCTGGCGCTCGCATTTCTGTTTTGGGGGAGATGGCGACGAAACTCCTAACTCCCTGGAAAGCCCGCGGTTGATGGTTAGCGCCTCGCACCAAGAAGATGCTCAACTGGCAAGAGTGCGGGTCCCACGGCGCTCAACCCTTGTGGCCCCCTCCGTCGCTGTGGTGGGCGGCCCGGAGGCTGAAGAGGCCCCCGACCACCGTGGCGATTGAGGCCTCGAGAGCGAGATACAGGCCCACGCGGGCGTCTACCTCGTTCGCGATCGTCTTGCACGCCTGCTGGAAGAACTGATCCCCCGGTTGGCCCGGCTTACCGAACTCGCCGCAAAAGAAGGCGGCGGTGCGCTCGCCGATATTGAGCAACGTGTAGCCGCACAAGCCGGTCAGAACCAGACCCCCGACGACCGCCACGAGAGCGAGCGCCCGTCGAAGTGAACGATCTTCTGCGAAGAGCAAGGCCGTTCCGATCGGCGCCAGGGCCAAGCCAAGAAAGAACGCGATCCTGCCCTCGACAAGATAGAGGCTCGAGATGACGCCTCGAGGGGAGAAGTGCAGGCCGGGGTTAGTGACCTGCCCCCATCCGAGGGCGGTGCTCCCGACGACCAGGGCCCCACCCAGGGTCACGAGCACCGCCCCGGCAACGCCCAGAAACCCACGACCCTTCAGCAAGCGGCCGACCCCATTGGCGACTCCACTCCCCGACTCACGCTCCCCGACCGCCATTGCGATGTTGTACACCGTCCTCCCCGGGCGAGGCGGCCACGCTGGATTTGTAAAGATGCACCACATGCCCCTCGACCTCTCGCAGGAGCTGCGATTCGCACGCGAGCTAGCGGACCTCGGGGGACGCATCGCGCTGGAGCACTACCGCCGCGACCTCAGGAGCGAACGAAAGCAAGACGGCAGCTGGGTTACGGAGGCCGACTGGAAAGTCGAGGCGCAGATCCGCTTGCGCATCGCCCGGGCGCGCCCGCATCACAATGTGCTTGGAGAGGAAGAGGGCCTGGCCCAAGCGGGTGGCGGCCCGCCCGTGGATGGCGCCCCCACATGGATCGTCGATCCGATCGACGGCACCAATAACTTCATCGCAGGCATACCGGTGTGGGCGACTCTCGTTGCTCTGCGGGCCGATGAAGCGAACGTGGTGGGCGTGGCCCACGCCCCCGCTCTGGGGGAGACCTACGAAGCGGCCGTGGGCCAGGGCGCACGCTTCAACGGCGCACGCATGGGGGTCGATCGCCTTGAGTCGCTCGACCAGGCAACCGTTCTCCACGGCGGTGATCACTTCTTCTTCGACGAGGAGCTCGAGGGTTTTCACGAGGCGCTGGTTAGACAGACGTGGAGGTCCCGCGGGTTCGGAGACTTCTGGGGTCACATGCTGGTCGCGCGCGGCGCGGCGCACATCATGGTTGAACCGCAACTGTCGCTGTGGGACTTCGCCGCGCTGGAGCCGATCGTCGCGGAGGCCGGGGGGCGGATGACTCATCTCGACGGCACGCCGCTGAGGGGGCCGGGCTCCTGCCTGACGTCGAATGGAGTGCTTCACGACGCGATCGTGGAACTGGCGCGCACGACCTGAGCGTCAGGGGGAAAGGCGTTCGATCATCCAGCCGAGCCCAGGGACCCGCACGTAGCGGAGCCGGTCGTGGAGGCGGTTGGGGCGACCTTGCCAGAACTCGATCGAGTCGGGCGTCAGCCTGAACCCGCCCCAATGGGGAGGCCGAGGCACGTCGTCGCCGGCGTAGCGCTCGGCCACCTCCGCCAAGCTCGCTTCGAGGACATCCCTGTTGGCTATTACCTCGCTTTGTGAGGAGGCCCACGCACCGAGACGGCTGGCGAGGGGCCGGGTCCTCCAGTAGTCATCGGACTCCTCAGATGATGCCTTGGCGACCTGCCCCGCCACGCACACCTGCCGTTCCAGGGAGGGCCAGTAGAAGACCGCAGCTGCATGCGGATTGTCGGTGAGCTCTTTGGCCTTGCGGCTGTTGTAGTTAGTGAAGAAGACCAAGCCATCCACACCGAAGCTCTTCAACAGCACCATGCGGGCCGAGGGGCGTCCGTCCGCATTGGCGGTTGCAAGGGTCATGGCGTTCGGCAGGTGGACCCCCGCGTCGAGAGCATCCTGCATCCAACGTTCGAACTGCACTATGGGATCGACATCGAGGTCGGACTCGTGGAGGCCGGGGACGTCGTGATGCCCACTCAGATCGGAGATGGTCCTGTTGAGCTCGACGGGCCCCCGCTCGTCCATTGTTGTCACGCGGTGCTGTCTCGAGGGTCGAGGATGAAGGCGTCGCGTCTGAGAAACTGACCAAGTTGGCGGAAGGCCATGCCCCTGTGGCTGAAGGCGAGCTTCTCGTCGAGCGGTATCTCGCCCATGGTGCGCGTGTCGCCAATGGGAATCACATGAGGGTCGTATCCGAACCCGAGATCACCGCGGCCCTCCAGCACGACACGCCCTTCGCACACCCCCGCAGCGGTGTGCTCGGTTCCATCGGGCATAACCAGAACCGCAGCACAGCGGTAGCGACAGGTCCGGTCCTCCTCCGCGACTCCCGCGAGGGCCGCGACCAGCTTGCGGTTGTTGTCGTCGTCGCCTGCCCGCGACCCCGCGTAGCGGGCCGAGAACACCCCGGGCGCCCCTCCCAAAGCGTCGACCTCTAGTCCCGAATCGTCGGCAATCGCAGGTAGTCCCGTCGCTTGACACGCGACCCGTGCCTTGGCAAGGGCGTTGGCCTCGAAGCTGTCGTGCGGCTCGTCAAGCTCCAGATCGGGGGCCACCTCGTCGAGTGGAACGAGGTCGAGTCCCACGAGCACGCGCGCCACCTGCTCGATCTTGTGCTTGTTGCGAGAGGCGACGACGGCCCTCACTCGCTCTCCGGAACCCCGAGCGCCTTCTCCTGGCGCATCGTCAGCTCGACGATGCCGCTGGTCGCCAAATCGAGCAAAGTATCGAGCTCGGAACGGTCGAAGGTGCCATGCTCCGCAGTGCCCTGGACCTCCACGAGCTTGCCGGCCCCCGTCATCACGACGTTCATGTCAACGCCCGCGGTGGAGTCCTCCTCGTAGTTCAGATCAAGACACGGCTTGCCGTTCACTATCCCCACGCTGATGGCGGCCACCGAATCGGTAAGCGGCGTAGAGGACATGGCCCCCTGCTCCTCCAACTGCGCAAACGCCTGAGCGAGCGCGACGAAGCCTCCGGTGATCGCCGCGGTGCGCGTGCCGCCGTCCGCCTGGATGACGTCGCAATCAACGGTCACGCTGCGCTCCCCGAGCGCCTTTGTGTCTGTGATCGCTCTAAGAGATCGCCCGATCAGCCTCTGGATCTCCTGAGTCCTCCCCGAAGGCCGGCCCTTGTTCACCTCTCGGTCGATCCTTTGCGGGGAGGAGCGCGGAAGCAGCGAATACTCAGCCGTCACCCAACCGAGGCCCTTGCCCTTCAGCCAGCGCGGCACACCCTCGGCCACGGTCACGGTGCAGATGACCTTCGTGTCGCCCATCTCCATGAGACACGACCCCTCTGCGTAGGGCATGAACCCGGGTGTCATCACCACCGGGCGCAGCGCGTCGGGGGCCCGGCCGTCACCCCGCGTCACGCTCCCACCTCCACGCGAAGGCCGTCCTCGGCCAGTTGAACGTCACATTCGGCGTCCGTCTCCTTGGCTTGCGCGAGAGAGAGGGCAAGGTCTCTTCTGGGAGGAAGGTGGGTAAGCAGCAGGCGTCCCGCGCCAACTCCACAGGCGAGCGCGGCGGCCTGCGACGCGCTGAGATGGCCTGCCCATTGGTCGTCCGAGTCCTGGAGGGTCGCCTCGCAGATGAAAAGGTCTGCCCCGGAAGCGAGCGCCCTGAAATCGGCGTTCGGCCCCGTATCCGCCGAGTATGCGGCCACGTTGTCTCCCTCCTCGATTCGCACCCCCAGCGTCACAGGCGGGTGCGCCATTCGCACGAACGAGAGGCGGGCGCCGGCGACCTCGATGGCCTGGCCCTCGGCGATAGGGTGAAGGTCGAAGCAGCCCTCGGTTCCTTCGACGTAGCTCTCGACGCTGTCGACCGTTTCCTGTGGGGCCCACAACGGGATGGACGGCAGGGGTTCGTCGACCCAATAGGCCCTGGCGTGAAACGCCTGAAAGACGTCGGTTGTGTGGTCGGGATGGCGGTGCGTCAGCAGGATGCCGTCGAGGTGAGGGTAGTCCACGTACTCGAGCAGCTTCCGCCACGTCCCAGCACCGGCGTCCATCCATATCCTTGCGCCGTTGATGTCGAGCAAGTAACCGGACGCGGCCCGCTCCACGGTCGCGAACATCCCCGAGCTGCCGAGAACCGTGATGGAAAGGCTCACACCAGATCCATCCGGTCCGCCCACGGCATGTGCTCGGCCTTTCCAAACTCGGGGCCCAAGAAGCGCCTGCCGAGCTCGGAAAAGATGCCCTCTTCACTCGACGAGATGAATCGATGAGCTCCGGGCCGTCCTGATTGCTCGAGCAAATCGTCGTCCCGCAAGCGCGCGAACACCTCGACGGCAGTTGCCTCTGCTGAAGACACGAGCACGACACCTTCCCCCATCACGTACTGGATCACCCCGGTTAGCAGAGGGTAGTGGGTGCAGCCGAGGATCACCGTGTCGACCTCCGCCTCCTTGAGAGGAGCGAGGTAGGTCTCTGCTACTGCGAGAACCCCGTCGGACGTAGTGTCACCTCTCTCGACGAACTCGACGAAGCGGGGGCACGCTCGAGAGGTCAGCGTCACGGGCGCTCCTGTGGCGCGGACCGCGTCGTCGTAGGCCCCCGAACGCACCGTCACCTCGGTCCCGATTAGCCCTATGTGGCCGTTCCTCGTCGCCGCAACGCCGGCGCGCACCCCCGGTCCGATGACGCTGAGGATCGGCACGTCGTAGCGTGACAGCGCGTCGTCCAGCCCGCTCGAGGCCGCGGCGTTGCATGCAATTACCAGCATCTTCACGTCCTGCTCGACCAGCAGGTCCATGATCTCTAGGGCAAAGCGCTTGACCTCTTCCGAAGACCGGGGGCCGTAAGGACAGCGCGCCGTGTCACCGAAGTAGACGAGGTCCTCGTGGGGCAGCAGGTCGATCACCGCCCGGGCCACGGTGAGGCCCCCGACGCCCGAGTCGAACATCCCTATGGGCCGCTCACTCTTATCCACGGCGCAGCCTCAACCGTTCTTTCTGAAATTTGCTGCGGATTTCGCAACTCAACTCAGAAAGAAGGATGGGGGTGACGGTGGGGGCGCAGGTAGTTACCACCACAGCACCTCTTCGACCTGAGACTCAGCGGTGTCGATGTCCTGGGTCCAGGCCTCGGTGGACAGGTACTTCCACCCTCCGTCCGGAAGCAAGCACACGATGTCGCCGCCACCGTCTGAGGACAGGCGCTCCGCCACCCGTTGCGCCACCCAGATGACCGCGCCCGCCGAGATGCCGGCGAAGATCCCCTCCTTTTGGAGAAGCGCACGCGTCCACACGATCGATTCCCGCGCCCGCACCTTGATCTTTCCGTCAAGGATGTCGGGGTCGAAGATCGGGGGCGTGTATCCCTCGTCGAGGGAGCGCAGCCCGTAGACGAGCTCCCCCAGCTCCGGTTCCGCGGCCACGATCTTGATCGAGGGATCGTGCTCCTTCAGCCTGCGGCCAACGCCCGTGAGAGTTCCTCCGGTGCCCAGTCCGGCAACGAACGCCTTGATCTCGGGAAGGTCGTCGAGGATCTCTTGCCCGGTGCCGCGGTAGTGCGCCTGCACGTTGGCCTGGTTCCCATACTGAAAGGGCATGTAGTAGCGGTCGTCGCGTGCCATCTCCAGTGCCCGGGCAACCGAGCCGTTGGTGCCCTTGGCCCCCTCGGAGAACACGATCTCTGCGCCGTACGCCTCGAGCAGCCTTATCCGCTCGGAGCTAGCGTTGTCCGGCATCACCGCCGTAAAGCGATAGCCGCGGGTCGACGCCACCATGGCGAGAGCGATGCCGGTGTTGCCGGAGGTGGGCTCGAGGATGACCTTGTCCTTGGTAAGAGCGCCACTCGCTTCCCCGTCCTCGATCAACGCTAGAGCGATTCGATCCTTCAGGGAGCCCGTGGGGTTCTGGCCCTCGAGCTTTACCCACAGCCTCACGTCCTCGACCGGCGACAGGCTGGGGACCTCGATGAGCGGCGTGTGCCCTATCGAGTCGAGGATCGACTTGTACTTCACGCGCCGCCTGCGACGGACGGCAACAGAGAGACGGTGTCGCCCTCGCCGGCCCTCGTCTCGAGACCGTCGAGGTAGCGAACGTCCTCATCGTTGAGATAGACGTTTACAAAACGATGTAGCGAGCCCCCTTCGGCGAGCACCTGGCTCTGGAACCCCGGATAGCGGGCGTCGAGCTGGGAGATCAGGTCCCCAATCGTGCCCGGTTGCACGGCGGCCCGAGACTCGCCCGAGGTGAGCTTTCTGAAAACTGTTGGTATCCGTACTTCGACGGCCATGGTTCCTCCTACAGACCTCGTGTGGTGACCAGCATGGTAGTCAACCCGCGATCGTGACCGGGACTTCCACGATGTCACCGTCTTCGGCCCTCCAGCTCTCCTTCACGATGCGAAAAGCTCGCACGTCCGCCGGAGAGGTAGCCAGCGAAACGATCAGGTAGGGGACATCTTCGCTCGCGAGTCGAAGGTCGGTGGGCGACGGATAGGCCGAGGTGTGAGTGTGGGAGTGGAACACGCCGCCCAGCTCCCACCCCTTCTCTTCCAGAGTGTTGTAGACGGCAAGCTGCTCCCTCGGCTCGAGCGAGTAGCGGACGGGGCTGCCCGACGCGTTGGTCATGCGAAAAACCTTCACGATCCGGCCGTCCTGGCTGGCGAGCATCCCGCATGCCTCGTTCGGAAGGCCGGCCCTGCAATGAGCCACCATCTCTTCGGCGAGGTCGCCGGGAAGCCGGACCTCACCGGTCACCCGCGTACCTCTATATGTTGATCACCTTCGACTAACGAACCGATGACTCTCGCGGCTGCGACGCCGCGCGCCTCGAGAGCGCGCATCAAAGACTCCGTGCGATCTTGCTCGACCGCGATAAGCAGGCCCCCGGAGGTCTGCGAATCGAACAGCACCGCCGTTCGAGCATCGTCCATGTCTGTTACATCGACGTCATCCATAAATGCGTCGAGGTTGCGCTTGCTGCCGCCGGGCAGGACTCCCTTTTCGGCAAGGACGATTGCTTCTTCGAGAACCGGAATGGCGTCCCACTGGAGGCGCGCTGAGACGCGGGGGCCGAGCATTTGCAGGAGGTGTCCGATCAGGCCGAAGCCGGTTACGTCTGTGGCCGCCGCGACGCCGACCTCCACCATCGCCCCGGATGCGTCCTTGTTGAGGGTCGACATGATGGCGATGGCTTCCGCAGTCGTGCTCTCGCTGGTCACGCCTTCTTTGATCCCACTCGAAAGGATCCCCATTCCAAGAGGCTTCGTCAGCACCAGTTCGCACCCCGGTGTGCCCCCGGTCTTGGCGACCACATCGTCTGGATGGATGAGCCCCGTCACCGACATCCCGTACTTGGGCTCCGAATCATCGATCGAGTGCCCCCCCACGATGCTGACGCCTGCCTCCGCGCAGGCGTCGCTTCCACCCTCGAGAACGCGCCCCAGCAACTCGAAGTCGAGCTTCCGGGGCCACCCCACCAGGTTCAACGCCGTGACCGGTCGCCCGCCCATCGCGTAGACGTCGCTGAGCGAATTCGCAGCAGCTATCCGTCCCCATGCGTAGGCGTCGTCCACGATCGGTGTAAAGAAATCGACCGTTTGCACCATCGCCAAATCGTCGGTGACCCGATAGATCGCGGCGTCATCGGGCGTATCGAGGCCGACCAGCAGCGCGGGATCGGAAACTTCAGTTGACACGTGACGCAGCACCTGCGCCAGCTCGGAGGAACCGAGCTTGCAAGCTCAGCCGCCTCCGTGCGAATAGGACGTCAGCCTCACTTCGTCTCGCATGCCGGTCACCTCCCTCGAATGGTCGGGGCCACGCTCTCTTATCCTCGCAGGCGTCAACCCCTTGAGTTTCTCGCACCTGCACCTCTTAGACGGTGGCGCCATCACCCCAACCATCCGGCGAACGGCGAGAGCGCGCGTTTTGTAGGCTTTCTTCGTGACCCTCGAGATCGCCTACTGGATCGCCTTGGGGGTGGGAGTTGCTCTTCTCCTGCTCTCCCTTGTCTTGGGTGACGTGTTCGACTTCCTCAGCTTCTTGGATTTCGATCTTCCGGGCACCGATTTCGCTGCGACTCCCGTCTTCCTGACCGCGACAGCGGCATTCGGTGCTGGTGGTCTCCTGGGGCTCAACGCCTTCGGTCTTGGCACTGGTGGCTCTGTCCTCGTTGGCCTCGGCACGAGCGTCGTGCTGGGCGGGCTCGCCACAATGCTCTTTGCCGTCCTCCATCGCCAAGAGGCCGGAGAGGGCTTCACTACCTCTCAGCTCGTTGGTGCGACGGGGCGGTGCACCCTCGCCATCAAGGGCGGACGGACGGGACGGGTCACCGTGCAACACGGCGGCATGACCCGAACCCATGCCGCGACGAGCACCGAGGAGATCGCTGCGGGGGAGGAGGTCCTTGTTGTGGACGTTGTGGGCAACTTGCTCAAAGTGGCTCCCGCGTAGGGCGGTTGTCACAGTGAAAAGGTTTCGTAGACGGTGCTGACCTAGAGGCCGCGGACAAGGGGGCATGAATGGAACAGGTACCCATAGTCATCGTCGCTCTTATTGCCTTGGTTGTTGCAGTCATTGCCTTCGCGGCAAGCCGTTACAAGGTGGCAAAACCGAACGAGGCCCTCATCATTGCCGGATCACGCCGGTCGGCAGGTGGGATCCGGGTTGTCGTGGGCGGCGGTGCAATCGTGTATCCGCTGGTGAACGTCGCTAAGCGAGTCTCCTTGGAGGTCCAATCTATAGCCGTCGGTCTCGCGGGCGCGGTGACGACGCAGGGGGTTCCCGTAGCCGTCGAGGGCATCGTCAACGTCAAGATAGCCGACGATGAGGACTCGATCAGGCAAGCAGCACAACGATTCCTCGACAGTCAAGCGAAGATCCCAGACATCGTTCGCAATGTGATGGAGGGCTCACTTCGGACGATCATTGGGCAGCTCACGGTCGATGAGCTCATCCGCGATCGAGAGCTGTTCGCGTCGCGCGTTCAGGAGGTAGCAAATGGAGACCTGGACGGAACCGGGCTTGCGATCGACGTTTTCACAATCCAATCCATCTCTGACTCGGAGCAGTACATCGAGAACCTTGGACGTAAGGCCGCGGCCGAGATCCGCCGGGACGCTGAGATAGCCGAAGCGGAAGCCTCTCGGGAGGCCCGACAAAGGCAGGAACTCGCACGACAGGCAGTCCTCGAAGCGGAAAAGGTCACCAAGCTCAAGGAGCAATCAATCCTTCAAGAGACGGCTGCTGCAGAAGGGCGCGCCGAGCAAGCGAGACCTCTGGCGGACGCGGAAGCACGGCGTGAGGTCGTTCTAACGGAGACAGAGGTCGCTCAGCTAGTGGCCCAGCGTCGGGACAAGGAGCTCGATGCCGAGATCAGGCGTACAGCCGATGCTCAGCGCTACGCCGCCGAGCAAGATGCCGAAGCAAACCGCTACCGCATCAAGGCGGAGGCGGAGGCCACGCGCGACCGCCGGTTGCTCGAGGCCCAGGCAGAACGCGCAAACCTCGAGGCGGTGGCTGCCGGCCGCGCCTTTGAGGAGCGCGAGCTAGGACGTGCAAATGCGGAAGCGACGCTTGCGGTGGGAGAAGCTGAGGCCGAAGCGATGTCCAAGAAGGCGGATGCCTACAAGGAGTATGAGGAAGCTGCCACTCTCGAGTTGCTCGTGTCCCGGCTCCCGGAGGTCGCCCGAGCCATCGCCGAGCCAATTGGGAACGTGAAGGACATCACCATTATCGACACTGAAGGCGCGAACAAGCTGACGAGAGTCACGGCCAACACCGTTCGACAGCTCGACTCGGTGCTCGAATCGTTCACGGGGTCGAGTCTCAGCTCTCTCGTCGGCCGCTATCTGTCCAACGATGGCGCACGGCAGGAAGACACCACGAATGGCGAAAGTTCCGGCCCTGAAGACCGCGAGCCCGCAGCGCCCAGAACCTAAGGGCGGGGGCGTTCGAAGCGGGCGAAGATCAGGATCAAAGGAACCAGCAGGGCAGCGGGAGCTGCCAGCCACACCGGACGCTGCAGCCACCAGGAGGCAGTGCTGTCGGTCGGATGGCCGAGGCCCAGCGGGTAAAGGAGCACGATCGCGACCAGGTAAGCGGTCAGATGCCACAAGAAGACGGTCATGATCACGGAGTTCGCCGCGATCACAACCTTCCAGGGCCTCGTCTTCTCCAGCCACCGGTTGATCGTGTCGCGCAGCAGCATCGCTACGCCGACCAGCCAGGCCGTGAGAGCGACTATGCACAGCGTTGGCGGGTTCATGTTCGAGACGACTTCGACGTCGGTACCGACCATGCTACGAGGGTAGACGCCGATATTCGTAAGCAGGACGAGGCCGGCGAGCCCCGCAATCGCCATAGACGCATGAATCCGCCGGCCGGCCCCCACAAGCGAGCCGTCGGCGTAGAAGAAGCCGAGCTGATGGGCGAAGAGCCACACGAGGGCAAGGTTCAACCATGCGACCGCCTCCACATCCAGACCGAACCTCAGGAGGTCGACCAGCAGCACTCCCGCGGCGAGTGCCGCGACGGCCGCCGCTCGGAAACGGTGATGAAGGCGCAGCATGACCGGAGTGGCCCCTATGACCGCCATGTAGACGAAGAGGAACCACATCGGCCCGAACGGCAGCATGCTTAGCCTCACCAATCCGGAACCCCCGATGTCCGCGGCGTGAAACACCACTTGAATGGCGGCCCATACAGAAACGAACACGAGAGTTGGCTTCCACAGACGCGCGGCCCTCGACCGCAGGAAGTCTCCGTAGCTCTGGCCCCGCCGCCTCATCGCCTCGTAGGTCTTGAGGTTCGAAAAGCCGCCGACGAAGAAGAACAGGGGCATCACCTGCAGGACCCACGTCGCGAGCCACAGGCCGGACGTGACACCCACGACGTTCTGGACCGAGACACGACCGTCCCGCCAGATGATTATGGCGATGAGCCAGTGGCCAAAGACCACCGTTGCGATGCTGAAGGCGCGCAAGAAGTCGACGTAGCGGTCTCGACTCGGGGGTGTATGAGCCGCCATGTCGCCGAGTCTCCCGTCCATCCTCGTGCTCCTTGCCCTTTGTTTGGATAGCCTCGTCCGCCGATGGCCGCCGTCCTTCTAACCATTGTCCTGGTCGTTTACAACAACGTCGCCAACCGCTGGCCCCCGTTCAACCGGGGCGCCTACGTCCCGGTCAACGTTGTCGCGGGATTCTTGCTCGGCGCACTCGCGCTCGGCCCGCTGGGGCTCAACGAAACATCGCTTGGCCTCACGATGCAGACGGCTAGAGACTTCCTCACCGGGGCCGGGCTGAGCCTCGTAATGACGGCTCCCATGTTCGTCGCGCTCCTGTTCGAACGCAGCCGAAGGCTCCTTGCCGACGAACGGGTTGCGGGGCTGACTGGAGGGGCATTGCTCTACCAGGCTGCCATCCGGGTGCCCGTCGGCACCGCAGCGTTCGAGGAGCTTGCCTTTCGAGGAGTGCTGTTTGCCGTGTGGCGGCAAACGACATCGACGATCGTGGCCGCCACCATATCGAGCATCGCCTTTGGCCTCTGGCACATCGCCCCCACGCTCAATCTGATCGCAGCAAACAGACCGACTGCCGGCTCTCGCTCGAAGGCAACCGCGGTCGCCGCAACAGTCGTGGCCATGACGGGCGCCGGACTGGCCCTCGTGTGGCTGCGGGTCCAGTCGGGAGGACTGGCGGCACCGTGGGCCCTGCACGCGACGCTCAACTCACTTGCAACGCTGGCCGCGGCGGCCGCGCACAAAAAGCGCTAATCGACCTCGATCACACCCCTCATGCCGTAGGCGTAGTGGGCCGGGAGGTGACAACCGAACAGCAGCGTCCCCGGCCGAGAGAACGTATAGGTGGTCGTCCTCTCGGCCCCCGCGGGGACCGAGATCTCTCCCGGTATCTCGCCGTGGTGATGCTTGTCGCGTCCAACCTCATGGTGGCGCTGCACCGCGCGGTCCCCGATGATGAGCTCATGATCGATCGGGTCGCGGTTGCGGACCACGAACGTCACGGTGGTTCCTCGCTCCACCACGAGCTTGGACGGCTCGAAGCGAGAGTGCTCGATCGTGATGACGATTCTTGACGGGGGCTCGCTGGCCCCGGCGGTGCAGGAGCTGAGAGCAAAGAGCGCGGCTGCGCCTCCCAGGAGGAAAAGCCTCACGCGCTTACCCTGATCGTGCGATTGGCCAGCTTGATAACAAGCACGACGGCGACTGCGGCGAGCACCCATGCCAGAGCCGTAGCGGCCCGGCCGTCATCGGGAACGTAGACGGAGCCGGCACGAGCGAGCCCGGCATCGACCTCAGAAGGTTCGCCCTGTCCAGACGCGTCGACCGCGAGGTCGTAGCTGAGAGATCCCGCGGAGCTGTCCACCTGCAGGTAGGTGAGCCACATGTCAGAGCTCGGCAACCAGCTCATGCCCCGATCCGAGCGGAGGTCGCTCAACAGCAGATCGGATGCGGGGCCCGTTTGCTTTAGCTCCAAGCCCTCCTCGGCAATGGGGTTGGGGAGCATCGCCGGAGCCTTGTCCGTCAGCAGGTAGACGTCTGCTTCGATTCGCTCGTCCGATTGCTTGCCGAGCCCCAGGATCCGCAGAGGAACCCACGGGTTGTCGGTGGGGATGGCGAGGTGAACGGGGATGCCGTCGCCGCTGCCGATGCCCTGATTCTCGGCCCGCTTTGGGTCAAAGCTGACGGCCATGAAAACGGGGCTCCGGTCGGCGTAGAAATCGAGCACCTCGGGCGCGTCGGGTGGAAGGTTGAAGCCCTGTCCCTTGGCCCACTTGCCGATTGCATCGCCGCCGCCCCTGACCACCGTGACGTCGAGCGCGGCAATCTCTTTCTCGATGAGGACTTCGGCCGATTGGGCAGCCGTGGTCTCCCCATCGGAGAGAGCCACCGGCACGGGCAGCTCCTCGGGTTGGGTCTCTATGGCGAGGCGTTGAAGGGTCCAATCGCCTCCCTTGATCACTCGGGAAGGAACTCCGGGCAGAGGGATGATGGAACCGAACTTGGTGCCGGCCCCCGCGAACTCGAACGACGTGACGTAGTGCTCGACCCCGTCCTGGTACGCAGCAAGGGTGCTGGTCCGGACGAGGTTGACCGCCCCGTTCGGCGCGATGAGACCACCGCACGCGAGCGCAGGACCCGCCGCAAGCACCGTCATGGCGCCGGTCACCATCACAAGAGCCGTCAGTCGTCGCATGTGACACCCCGCTTTCCCTTCGGAGACGTTTGGGGCTTTGACGGCGTCGGGGGGGTTGGGTGTTCCACCAATCGACAAGAAGTAGGATTCTGGGGTGGACGTTCTTCAGTGCCCGGTGTGTGAGCTCAGGTTTCGCTCCGAGAGCGAGCTCGACCAACACCTAAGTATCGACCATCCCAACTTCAGGGCTGAGGAGTCAGAGGAGCGGGGCTCGTCCGCAGTCCGGCCGCCCCGCCACCCTCCGGAGCGTTAGCCCTAGTCGGTGAGGGCCCGGGCGGTGGCGACGTCTGGGGCAATCCCGAGACGGACCTCCTCGCCGGAGCAGCTCACGACCGCGTCCTGGGCCTCGCCGTCGGACACGAGCGCTTCGTCACCCTCGGTGGAACCCTCGGAGGCGCCGGGAAAGGCCGCCTCGTACCAACCCGACACCGCGTCGCAGAGCCCGCTGTCGCCGGAGCGCTGCACCAAGGCAATGCCCACCGCGCTGTCCCCGCCGTTGGTCCACAGCGTGAGCTCACCGCCTCCCCATGCCGCCGCGGCCGCCTCTGGATCGGGGAGCGCCGCCGAAGTGTCTCCGCCGGGGGCCTCGAACAGCCACTTGAGCTCGGCCGCCCCAAAGGAAGACGACAGCTCCTCCTGCCACGGGGATTCCAACGAGCCGGGGTCGCGCGGGTCCGCCGACTCTTCCCCTGCCCGGTAGCGCTCGGGGAACAGGATCTGGTCACTCGAGCTCGGAGGATTCGAGTAGGCCTCGTCGACCGCATCCCAGCCCCCTTCGGCGTAGAGGTCACAAACGAAGTTGAGCCCTTCGATGTAGGGAAAGGCCAGCTCCTGCTGGAGGTAGTGAGGCAGCTCCTGGAGCTGCTGCTGTGCCTGAACTACGGTCGGATCGGAGGCCAACGAGAGCTGCTCGTCGAAGGGGAGATGCTGAAGCGCGTACTGCTGCATCGTGAGCGTCGCATCGCCCTCCACCAGCGCCAGAGCGGCAAGGTCCTCGTCCGCCCTTGAAGGATCGGGGTCCTCGGAAAGGGGAAGGTCGAGCCTCTGATCGGCGAGGGCATGCTCGAGCTCGTGGGCGAGCGTGATTTTTTCCACAGCGCCGACGTCGCCCGAGGACCGGACCACCAGCTCTTTGGTCTCTGGCACGTAGAACCCGGCCACCTGGCCCTCGAGCGCCTCCCGTCGGAGCTCCGCCATGTCACTCGCCGGCGGAACGGCCCCCAGAAGGCCGAGGATGCGGCTCTCGGCGTCGGCCATGGCGGCGGTGTAGTCCTCGAGGAACAGTTTGCTGATGCGTCGCTCCAGCGCATCGTCGGCGAGAAAGTCCGCGTCCACCTCGTTTGCGTAGTCGAGCCCACGCAGCTCTTCCACTTGGTCTGCAATTTGACGCACTCTTTGCTCGGGACTCAGGGACTCATCCGAGCCCCCGCCTCCTCCACCGAGGAGGTCGCCCGGGTCTCCGCCCAGGGCCCCGCCGGCGCCCATGCAAGAGAGCAAGTTGGCGCCGTCGCCCCCTAGCAGGTCCTCCGCCCCACCGCGCGGATCATCACCTCCGAACAGATCCTCCGCGCCGCCGCCTCCCAGGAGGCCGTCGAGTGGATTGTCGTTCTGAACGTCCTCGACGTCCTTTTTGAGGGCGTCGATCTCGCCACGCTGCCGCGCTTGGCTCTGCTGGACGTCGTCCATGCGCCGATAGGCGAGAAAGGCCAGTGACGAGACCCCGATCAACGCGACTACGAGCAAAGCGATGGCGATTTTCAACGCGGGAGACGCGGGGGGTCTCAAGCGGGAGCGCCCCACCGGCTCGTGCGTGGGCTCGGTGGCATCCGGACGATGCTCCATCGCGGCTGAGCCTACCCGCGCCGTGTCTCTATCTTGGTGCGGAAGCTAGGAGGCGGACGAGAGTTGCTCGCCCAAGTTGCTCGAGATTCCTTGCAGCTTATCGAGCGCTTCCCGCTCCTCGAGGAGCGACTCCTGCAAGAGGTCGGCTGCCTCCGACATCCCGGCGTGCACCGCAAGCTCCAGCAGTGAGGCATAAGCCGAGATCTCGTACAGCTCTACTTTCTTCGCAGCACTTGCCACAAAGAAGTTGTTCACCTCGTCCGACGGCTCCTCCTGCGACGTGAAGTTGGTGAACTCCTTCACGAGGCCTCTGATGCCGTGGCAGGTCTCCGCTACCGGCTTCTCGTCGAGGGCGCCGAAGACCTGCTCGAGCCGCTGGACCTGGCCCTCGGTCTCTTTCCTGTGACTCTTGAACACCTCGCGCAGATCGTTGTCTGTGACCTGCTTGGCCATCTTTTTCAGCGCGCCGAGCGACCTCTTCTCCGCGTCGTACATATCCGCTAGCTCGTGTTGAAGAAGATCCCGAGCAGATTGCATCACTCACCTCCGGGCTGGGCCGTTTACGGCGACCTTTCTACACCGGCAGCCCAGCAGCCGACGGGTGAGGTTGCATCTCCTCTGTGCCGGCCGGTCAGAAGTGGAGGCGACGCGGACTCATCAGCACGCACATGTGAAGTCCTTGCGGACCTCCACCTCATCCTGCGGTCTCGTAACGGGCCCGAACTGTTCGATCCTCTTCACCCCGGGGGGATTCACCGAGTCAAGCGTCTCGCCACCCTCCGCATCGAGAATGTCGATTCGATCCTTCTGCCCGACGTAGATCCTCGAGGCGTCGGTCGCAGTCTGCAGGCCCCTGACGTTCTCTTTCATCAGCCACGAACGCTTCTCGGTAAGCGAGGACGCATCCACCGCTATCAGCTCTCGGCCGCTCGAGAAATAGAGCGTCGAGTTCGGATCGTGGGCGCCGTATGACTCACCCTTGGAGGCGAGCTCGATCGTCGTGCTACGAGTGACCTCGAGCGCGTCCGTATCGATCTCCGCCAGTGCTCCCACTCTGGCATTGGCGACATACAGACGTGTGCCGTCGGGTGAAACGGTTAGGGCCGTCGACGACTCGGCGGATGTGGCGAACTCCGGCGGAAGGTCGATGCAGTGGGCCCACAGCTGATCGAGGCTCAGGACATGGATGAACGCATAACGAGTTCCCTCCCTAGCGCTCCCAACCGTGTAGAGGGTGTAGAGACGCCGTCCATCCGCACTGGCCGCCTGGATTCGCGCCGTGCCCCCCATCGCCCGCTGCAGGTCGGCGTCTGGTGTGTAGACCCCCTCTACCCGCTCGGTGCGCAGGTCAAGACGACGTATCTGGTAACGGGTCGGAGCGCGGGCCGGCAGATAGCTGATGAGGAACAGGCTGCCGCCGTCGGTCGAGAACGCCTCCGGCTCGTAGTTACCCTCTAGCTCGATGGTTTGTGGCTCGGCGAGCTGGTCTCCCGCGATGACAAGCTTCGTTCGGGTCCGGCCGTCGCGGTAGTACCTCTCCCGGACCGGGCCGAGGGCGACCAAGTCTCCATCGTCTGAGACAACCTTTGGTTCGAGGTTCCCTGTAATGGTGCGCTCCCAACGCTCCGCGCCGGACGACGGATCGACCGCGATAACCCCGGTGGTGCCTTCATATGAGCCTCGGTAGGGGATGCTGCGAACCACGGTCGACCAGTCCCTGGAGGGAACTGCGGCGGCGTCTTGAAAGGTTGGGGATGCCGCCCCCGCCTCCACCACGGCGACACCTTGCGCCGACCTGAGGAACAAGAGATCTCGAGTCGTCTCTTCGATCTGTTCCGATCCCGGCTGTGGTCCGCATGCCGCCAACAGCAGCGCCGTCATCCCCAGACCAATCACGCGCCCGCTCTTCATCGTGGCCTCCTTGTGCGATCTGTAAAGGAGACGCCGCGTCCAAGCGATTGGTTCAAAGAAGGGCGTGGCAGCGCGATCTTCCGAGCGTGAGCGTGATGTTCTTGGCCGCTCGCTGTGCCGCCCGTCAGACGCGGAGGTGGTCGCCGGTGGCGCCGTCGATGAGCTCCCGAAGGATGTCCATGTGCCCGGCGTGCCTGGCGGTTTCCTCGATCATGTGAATGAGCACCCAGCGCAGCGACACGGTGTCGCCGAACCACGCTTTGCCGACTTCGTTAACGTCGAGTTCCTTGATAACCGCATCGGCCGCCGCCCGGGCCCTGGCGTAGAAGGCCACGATGTCTGCGGTGGTCTCGTGCGGTTCCACACGGAGATCGGCGTTTTCGTCGTTCTCGTCGAACGGGAGCGGCTCCGTCTCTCGCCCAAAGGGATCACAGAACCAGCCATATTCGACCGCCGCCAGGTGCTTTACAAGGCCCAAAAGACTCGTCCCAGATGGAGTCATCGGTCGTCGCAGCTGCTCGTCATCGAGGCCCTCCAGTTTCCACAGCACCACATCTCGATGGCGGTCGAGGCTGACGTGCAAGCTCTCCTTCTCTTCACCGGTGAACGGCACTAGCTGGCTCATGCGGGCACCGTAGCAGCCGAGTCCGAATCGGACCGGGCCGGCTTTCTGTTCCTGGTCAGGGCTGGGAACCCGAGGCCGCGAAGTAACGTCAAAGGGGGCATGTTTAAGAGGTGGGTGATCGCGCTCTTGCTCGTTTCGTTACAAGCCTGCGGCCCCACCGAGGTGCTGCCTGAGACACGAGATCGGCATGCAGGCCGGGGCCAGGAACTCTATGAGGCGACGGCGATGGTGCTGGAGAGCAGGAAGCATGGCCCGATGCTGTGCCTCGGAACGATCCTCGAGTCCTTGCCTCCTCAGTGCGGCGACGTCAGATTGGCTAACTGGGACTGGGATCGGGTCGAAGGTGAACAGAGGCTTGCGGACACGATCTGGGGTCGCTATCACGTCACGGGGACATTCGACGGCAAGTCGTTCACCTTAGTGAACGCCGGCCCCGCGCAGAAGGACTCCACCTTCGACAGCGACCCGATCGGCACGCCTTGCGAGGAGCCGGAGGGCGGTTGGCAGATCACCGACCCCAGTCGGGCCGGGCAGGCCGAGATCGAGGCGTCAAACGCCGCGGTTCGACGTGATCCCCAGTTCGCAGGGCTGTGGATCGACTATCTGGACGAGGCAGGGGACGACGCAACTGAGGATCAGGGCGAAATGTTGCTCAACGTTGCCTTCACGGGCAGTCTCGACCGCCATGAACAAGAACTCAGGGAGCACTGGGGTGGGGCGCTCTGCGTCACCCAACATGATCGGAGCCTTGAACGCCTTCAACAGATCCAGTCGAAGGAGTTGGGGCAGGTAACTCGGAAGCTCGGAATTCAAGAGCTCTTTACGGACATCGACGTGGAAGACAACGTCGTGGAGGTCGGAGTCGTGGCGATCGATGACCGGGGCCGTGAAGCCATCGAAGAGCGGTTCGGCAAAGATGCAGTTCGGATTCTGCCCGCGCTTGAACCAACCACTTGATCAGCTCGTCGCTTCTAAGTACCTGCTCTCGTCGATGACCAGCCGCCAATAGCCCGAGTCGGGTGGCGCCGCGCGGAAATCCTCGAAATCGAATGTGAGGACAGGAAGGTCATGGCGCTCCGCATAGGCCATGACCGAGGCGTCAACCAGGCCGAGCTCGAGATCCGAGAACCGGATGTCTATTTCGGCGGACCGCCGCAGCAGCCCATAAGAAAGAAAGGCGACGGTATGTTCCCCGGCCGAAATGGCTTGCAGGAACCGGGAAGCGGCGTCCCTGCTAACCCGCGCCCGAAGCAACTGGTCGACCTCCACAAGCACGAGATCGGGGACTAGCAGGTCACGGCCCAGTTCGGACACCAGTCCTGCTGCCAGGCCATGGGCCTTATCCCGTCTGTTCGCTGCGGCAACAAGGGGCCCCGTATCGGCGACGACCTTCAACCGCTGCGGACGAGTTCTTTCAGATAGGCCTCTGCCTTGCGCCCAAGCTCTTCTGGACCGTCTCCCGCGCCGATGTAGCTGACCGACCTCCGGCCTTCGAGGGACTTCGCCCCAGCTTCGATCAGCCGGGCCACCGCGGCGGAGAACGACTCGCCGTCATGCGCCATCCTTCGAACGAGCGCCTCTGTGTTGTCCGGCAAGCTAACGGTCCGACGAGCCATGAGAATCACCTCCAGCAGTATGAACTTAAGCATCATACCTGGCTTAGGAGGCGGTGATTGGTGGAGCTGATTGATCGGTGCGCGAACCACACCCGCCGCCCCTCCGTTTCCCTGACCTTGGCAGTGTAAGTGCGCGGCGTTGTGGGGCTTCGGCAGAACCTCGAGACGACTTCCTCTCGAAGGGGATCGGACGTGTTTGAACCCAGAGGAATCGGAGAACCGATGGCTGGGTCAAATGGAATGGCCGTAGTCATCTCCCGAAAGAGGGCCGACGCCCCCTCTGCTCCTCCTTTCGGGGACTCCGCAACCTGAATCAAGTCAACCAAGGGCATCTTTCCATTGCCAGCAACGTGGATCGCTCGTACTGCAGCCCGGCATGATATTGGACGCTTCGACTGCGGTTCGCCTCGAATAGGCGATAGAAATGAGATTCGGTCACTTCCCACTGTCCGGGTGGGGCCAATAGGAAGGCTCAAACAAAACACTGATGCTCTCGCGTCGGGAGATTCGCCTAATCGCTTCGCCAAAGAGCCGAGCGACTGAGACCACTTCGACCCGGGTGGACAACTCGAGGGACTCCGATTCGACTGTGTCGGTCACGAACAGCCGCTCGATTGGACTTCCCTCGAGGAGCTTTACGGCCTCATCCGTCAGTAACCCATGAGTTACTGCGGCATACACGGAAGACGCTCCTCGGTCCATTAGCACGCGAGCGGCATCGACCAAGGTGCCGGCGGAGATGGTGAAGTCATCCACGATGAGGGCCTCGTGACCGCTGACGTCGCCCATGAGGTCAATGACCTCAGCGCTTTCAGAATGGTCGGAGCGGTGCTTGTCGGCGATTGCGAGTGGAGCCCTCAATCGTTGACCGAATAACCGCGCCTTCTTCGCAAAACCCGCATCGGGTGCGACGACCACCAGGTCGCGGAGTTGATTGCTCTTGATGGCCTCGCAAAGAACAGGGAGCGCATATAGATCATCTACGGGGATTCGAAAGAACCCCTGCACCTGCGGCGCATGTAGATCCATGGTGACCACTCTGTCAGCACCTGCGGCCTCGATCGCGTCGGCACACACCCTCGCCCGGATGGAAACCCTCGGCTCATCCTTCTTGTCACCCTTGGCGTAGCTGAAATAGGGCATGACTACGGTGACAGACGCTGCACTCGCCCTGTTGAGAGCATCGATCCAAAACAACAACTCCATGAAATTGTCGTTTGCGGGTATCCCAGTGCTCTGCACGAGAAAGACGTCGCGCTCCCGCACATTCTCGGGCACTCGAACGAAGAGATTGCCCTCGGAGAACCGAATGGTCTCTCCCTCGCAGAGGGGATGATCGAGATAGTCGGCTATCGAACGAGCCAGCCGACGACTCGCCGACCCCCCGAGCAAGATGAAGTCCTCCCTCACGAAGGAAGCCTAGTCGGTTGATGCGCCCTTTCGACTCGTACGAGAGGTGGACGCCACTCCCCGGCCGGCCGCAGGGCGGCGGGGATCCACTACGGCGCAGAAGCGATTTCGGAGGGTCGTCTCCATGTGGATGATGACCAACTCCGACGTTGCTGGCAGATCAACTCCCGCAGTCTGCGCCAAAACCCTTCGTCACTATGCCGAAGCTGTTTCGTCTGTGCTCGAATCCCATCCTTACGGCTCTCATCCTAGAAGAACGCGAAAAACTTCGCGTCATGAATGACAACGAGCGACTATGAACGCATAACAGCGACCACCAACGCAACGAATGCCCAAAGGCCTCAGGTTGACGTCACGCGGGGTTTCGTGCTACTCGACTTACATGGGAAATTTTCTGAGCGCCCGGTTGCCGCGAGGGCCGTTCAGAGAGTCCCTCGGCGACCGAGATAGCTAGAGTGGGCAGCCGCCGCTGCCCGAGCTGCTTACGGCCGGCTCTGCGCAGCAGAGAAGGCGCTCATCCGCAAACTCGTGAAGGAGATTCCGTCAATGGTCGGGACGAGATCGTGCCGACCTACCGAATCCCGGCCTTGGTTCGCGCACCGCAAGGCTGGGTGGAGCTGCCGGGAATCGAACCCGGGTCCCCCGACCCCGTGATAGGCCTTCTACGAGCGTAGTTTGCGGTTCAGATTCGGCAGTGCCGGCCCGCAAACGGCAGCGGCCTGTGCCTAGCTCGATTAAGAGTCCCGTCCCTCGCATCGAGCGAGCTTGGGACGGCGAGCCTGCTAGGCGACGCCGGATCCCGGGAACGCAGGCGATGCCCGGGCCGACGGCCGTCATTTAGGAGACGGCAACCGTGCTTTACGCAGCGGCAGTTATAAGTTTCCGAGAGAGATTCTCGAGACCACTCGGAGTTCTCGGCTCGCTTCTCCTATCTCGGTCCGATCGGAGTCGATACCAGTTCAGCCCCATGTCGGACGTTCTTGTCAAAGTCCTCCAAGAGTGTAACCACGAGCCTGCGACTGATCTTCCGGGGCTCACACGACCCAACAGGCGGTATTACGCCCCCTCTTTGACTTCGTAGATCTCGTCAGCAACCAGTCCGTGCGCCTCTCGGTGGACCGTGTTGGCTGCTTCGGCGTCTGGCGCCTCTACCAGGCAGAAGACCTTGCCGGCCTTGTCGTCCACCAATAACTCTTGTAGTTCACCCGTATGTGGCCTGAGTTTCAACGTCTGCCTGGTGCGCCTTCGCTACATCCTCGGCAGAGACGCCGTGGCACGCGGGGGTAGCGGCCTGTAGCGGAGCGATCTCGGTTTCGGCTCCTACTGCGTCTCGTAGATCGCCACTTCGTAGTGATCGACCGCAGCAACGCTGCCGCCCATCGTCTGGGCTGCCTGGTCCCGTGCGGTCCGAACGGCGTCCTCACTGGCCTGCATGTTGTCCTCGCTGTCCCACACGCTGATCCCGAGACCTTTGCCGCTCTGGCGGTCGACCAACAACAGCGCTCCCTTGTAGCCCGGCGCGCCCTTTAGCGCGGGGAGGACGTTCTCCTGAAAGAATCGGATGCCCTGTTCGACATTCTCGGGGGTGCCTTCGACGGTGCTTGTACGTGCAAACATGCTCAACCTCCTCTGGACGGTGCTTGTTCTCAACTACTAGCCAAGGGTCTCGAGTGGAGTGCTCGGACAAAGTCAGCGGCTGGAGAGCCGGGGCTCTTTGAGGTCGATGAAGGTCACATCCTGGAACAGCGAGGCCCACTCCTCGGGCGGGCCTTCGGTGTTGCGCTCACCCTCGCGGGCCTCGGCCTCCGACTTGAAGTAGGCGGCTTGGGTGAACTGTCCGTCCGGGGTCCAGGCGATCGACACACCGATCAGGTCGGGGCGGCGCTCCCTTAGAGTTGCCTCCATTTCCTGAGACAGGGAGCGGGCTTTGTCGACGTCTACGACACGACCCTGAATGATCTGCACAAATCCCGCGTCGTCCGAACCGCCCCCCAACAGGGTGTCGACGTTGGGACAATCCCGAAAGGAGACCTCCGGGTCGAGGTGTTGCGACATTTCCTGCCACCATTGCCCCTGCTCCGGCCTGTCGCTGTTGCGTCGAGCGGCGTCCTGGGATTCGAAGCGAGCGATCGCCACGAACGTCCCCTCGTCCGACACGCCGGCAGTCGACCCCAAGAAACCCTCGGCCCCCGGCTTGAGCTCTCGATCCCATTTGTCCATTTGCGACTCACACGCTGCCTTGTCGCGACAGCGTCCCTGGATAACTTGAGCGAACATAGACGACCTCCTTGCTCGAGCCGACTCCTCACAAGGTCGCGCCTCCTCTCGAGGGTGTCCAGTGGTTTCCGGCTCAGAATCATGGACAATGCGGGAATTGGTGAGGAAAGGGAGGCGCCGTGCCGGAAGTTAGCTTCGACAAGTTCTACAAGTTGAGCTTCAGCTCCAAGCTCCCTCGTTGTCATACCCCTCAGCTCTTATGAGCGACAACCCAGAGAAAGCGATCGTCCTCCCTCTCTGGCACGACTGCCGCCTCTAGAAGGGTGAACCCCGCTTCTCGGACGATGCTCCGGTTCTTTTCGGCGTCGAAGTGGCTGAAGAACATGGGTGCCCCGAGCCAGTCGTCCTCGACGGAGTCTGGGTTGTCTGCGGCGCCCATTGTGGCCAGGAACAGGCCTCCCGGGCGTAACCACTGGGCGACTCGAGCCAGCAAGTCAGCGTGATCTGTTCTCGGGACATGCGTGAGCGCATAGAAGGCGACTACCGCATCGAAGCTGCGGGCCGGGAAACTCAGCTCGGCCATGTCCCCCCGAACCAGCGCAGCCCCTGAAACGTTCGTTTGGGCAAGCCTCAACTGCTCAAGCGAGATATCGACGCCGACCACCCATGCCTTTGCAGCGAGCGCTGCCGTAACCGGAACTCCCGCGCCACACCCCAACTCCAGCACCCGGCTGCCGGCAGGAAGTAGCCGCAACAGCCTTTCGAGGTAAGCGTTGCGTGGGGAAGGGCGGCCCACATTGGTCCACTCCAGGTAGCGGCGCCCTATGCGATCGTAGCCTTGCGCAACAATGCGCTTGGGGTCTTCTGACATGCCAGTGTCTTACCTCACCGGGCCACCAGGTGGGAGAGAGTCACCTGCCAGGGTTGCTCCCGATGCCCCCGACCGACCGTCAGCCGACACGCTCGAGGGTGTGGATGGGTTTGGGTGACGTGAAAGGCGGACGTTTAGGGTGATCCGGCAGAGGCTTGCGGATCGATCTCATCGAGACGGCTGGAGGCAACGTGCCGGAAGTGCGCTTTGACAAGTTCTACAAATACGACGAGCTAACCGAGATCCTCCAGGGCTTCGCCGAGGAACGTCCCGTGCTCTGCAGGATGACGAGCATCGGGGAGTCCTACAAGGGCCGCGACATCTGGCTCATGGCGCTCACCAACTACGAGACGGGAGCGGACTCGGACAAGCCCGCGCTGTGGCTCGATGCGAACATCCACGCCACCGAAGTCACCGGCTCGACCGCGGCGCTGCATCTGATCCACAAGCTGGTGACCGAGTACGGCTCGAACGACAAGGTCACCAGGGCACTCGACACAAGGACCTTTTACGTAGTCCCTCGCCTCAACCCGGATGGCGCAGAGCTCGCGCTCGCAGATCGGCCGCGCCTTTTGCGCTCGAGCGTGAGGCCTTACCCCCGGACTGACCAGCTCGACGGCCTCCACGAAGAGGACCTGGACGGCGACGGACGCATCCTGATGATGCGCGTCCCCGACATCAATGGCATTTGGAAGGCGAGCGACCAAGACCCGAGGCTGCTCGTGGCAAGGGGACCAGACGAGCACGATGAAGGCGAGACCTATTACCGCGTCTTCTCCGAGGGAACCATCCGCAACTACGACGGCGTCATGATCAAGATCGCGAAACCTCTGGAGGGCCTCGACCTCAATCGCAACTTTCCTATGGAATGGGCTACGGAGAACGAGCAACGTGGTGCAGGCCCGTATCCCACCTCGGAACCGGAAGTGCATGCGCTGGTCGAGGCGGTCGTCGACAGACCCAACGTCACCGCCTACATCACGTACCACACGTTCAGCGCGGTTCACCTCCGGCCTTATTCGGCGCACGAAGACGATTACTTCCCCAGCGAGGACCTGCGCGTCTTCAAACAGCTCGGGCAAGAGGCGACGAAACTGACCGGCTATCCCGCCGTTTCTGTCTTTCATGACTTCAAGTACGAGCCGAAGCAGACCATCAAGGGAGGCGCCGACGATTGGGCGTACGACCACGTTGGCGTCTTCGCGTGGACGACTGAGTTTTGGAGCCCTCAACGCGAAGCAGGGTTGAAGGACTATCACTTCATCGAGTGGCTCCGTACGCATCCGGTTGAGGACGACCTCGCGCTGCTGAAGTGGAGCGACGAGGAGCTCGGGGGCCGCGGCTACGTCGATTGGTACCCATACGATCATCCTCAACTGGGAAAGGTCGAACTCGGTGGGTGGGACTTGATGTACTGCTGGTCGAATCCACCCCCGGAGTTCCTCGAGCGTGAGATCGCCCCTCATTCGGACTTCGCCATATTCCATGCCCTCGTATCGCCCAAGCTGGAGCTGCACTCACTACAGGTAGAGGCGGTGGGCAAGGATGTCTACGCAGTGAGGCTTGTAGTGATCAACACCGGATGGCTTCCGACCAACGTCACCGAGAAGGCGCTCGAGCGCAACGTTGTACAGCCGGTCGAGGTGAAGCTGTCCCTCCCCGACGGCGCCCGCCTCGTCGCGGGGGAAGAGAGGACTGAACTCGGGCAGCTGGGAGGCCGGGCACACAGGCGAAGCTTGCTGTGGTGGGGCGCCGATGACAGCACCACCGACAGGGCCAAGGCGGAGTGGGTCATCGAGGCTCCGCATGGAGGCACCGTGGAGGTCGAAGCCCGGCACCAGCGGGCCGGCACCGTCCGCCGGGAGGTCGAGCTGGAGGGCTGAAGAAAGGACGGTACGCCCCCGCTTGGCGTCTAGGGGACGTGGGTCCACGGAAACGGTGCGCAGAAGTCCAATGGACGAAGAGGGGGGTGCCGGGGGCGGGGGCCAGGGCCGTGGCGGAGCTCGGAGCTGGTGTCCAGGGGACGTGGGTCCACGGAAACGGTGCGCAGACGTCCAATGGACGAAGAGGGGCTAGCGGCGCCTCCCCAGCTCCCTTCTCATGTGCCTTTCTGCATCTCGAGCTGCTGTTGCCTGACGCTTGTCGTAGAGCCTCTTCCCGCGGCCGACGGCGATCTCCGCCTTCGCGAGCCCGTGCCTGAAGTAGAGCCGGAGCGGCACCAAGGTGCGGCCCTCTTGACTGCTCTTCTCTGACAGGGTTTCGATCTCGGAGCGGTGCAGGAGGAGCTTGCGCGGTCTGGTTGGATCGTGGTTCGCGCGATTCCCATGCGAGTAGGGACTGATGTGGCACTGCATGAGCCAGGCCTCGCCGTTCGTGACGACCGCGTAGGCATCGGAGAGGTTGACCTTGCCGCTTCTGCACGACTTGACCTCGGTGCCCGCCAGCTGCAGGCCCGCTTCGAACGTCTCCTCGATCTCGTAGTCGTGGCGCGCCTTGCGGTTCTGTGTGATGAGCTTGGTCGCGTCCCGAGACGACGCCTTCCCTACGGGACGGGAGCCGTTAGCCACCGGACGCGGACGACGAGATGCCTATGCCCTTCAGGATCTCGACCGCCCGACGTTTCTGGACCCGGGGACTCGCCTTCACAACAACGTCGGGCTCGATTCCCTGGCCGTTTATCTGCTTGCCGTCTGGAGTGAAATAGGCGCCGATCGTCAGCTTCAATGCAGAGGAGTCGGACAGCGGAAGGACTTCCTGGACCGATCCCTTTCCGAACGTGGTGGTGCCGACCACGATGGCTCGGTCCCGGTCCTGGAGCGCGCCCGTCACGATCTCGGATGCGCTCGCGGTTCTTTGGTTGACGAGCACCACGAGAGGGATCTCTTCGAACGCATCACCCTCTGCGTCATAGACCACCTCGGGCTGTGACTTCTCCTTGTAAGTAACCACCTCGCCGCTCTCGAGGAACACGCTCGCGACTTCAACCCCCTCGGAGAACAAGCCTCCCCCGTTGTCTCTGAGGTCCAGGATCACTCCTCGGGCGCCCTGATCGGTGAGCTTCTGGACCTCGTCGCGGAGCTGGTCCCCGGCCCCCCTGGCGAAGCCGAACAGCTGCACGTAACCAAGGTCGTCGGGCGTCATGTTGGCCATTAAATTCGGCAGGTCAATCGTCGCCCGGGTGATCGTGAAAGAGAGCTGCTCGCCCCCACGCCGGACTCCAAGCGTCACGTCCGTCCCCTCCTTGCCCTTGATCCGACCAACCGCCTCGTCGGTCGAGAGCTCCTCGACCTGCTGGCCGTCGACGACCTCGATCAAGTCACCGGGCCGAAGGCCTGCCTCGAGAGCAGGTGTGGAGGGAAGGACCGAAAGGACCTCCAGGTTCCCGTCCCGCTCCTCGACCCAGACCCCAATACCGGAGAACTGGCCGGTCGTAAGCTCCTGAAACGAGCGGTAGGCCTGGGGGGTGTAGAAGAGCGCGTACGGGTCTCCCGACTTCTTCAGGACCTTGGTCATGCCCTTGATGGCGCCGCGGGCGAGCTCCTCCTTACTCGGGGGGTCAACAGAAGTCGACATGATCGTGGAAAAGGTCTGCTCGATCAGCTGAAGCCCTTTGGCGTCGGAGGTTGAGCCGATGACCGTAGCTTGTGGTTCAGCCTGCTCCCCGAGCGAGTAACCCACAACTACTCCGCCCGCTACGAGCGTAACCGCCGCAAGGATGGCTACGAAGATCTTCTGCCAAGGACTCATGGCTCAAGGGTAGTGCGTCTGTGTCACTTACTGGAGATACGGCATCGGATCGACAGGGGTGCCGTTGATGCGAACCTCGAAGTGGAGGTGGGGGCCGGTGCAGTATCCGGTGCAACCGACGTTCGCTATCTGCTGGCCCCGTGCTACTCGCTGACCGGTTCCCACCTGGAACGCCGAAAGGTGGTTATAAGTCGTAGCAAGTCCGCCGCCGTGGTCGACGATGACCGCGTTGCCGTAACCGCTCATGGTCCCGGCGAAGACCACGACGCCGTCCTCCGCGGCCCACACCGGAGCGCCGTAAGCACCGCCGATGTCGACGCCGCTGTGCAGGCGGGTGTCTCCAAAGATCGGGTGAGTCCGGTATCCGAAGGGAGAGAAGACGGGCCCGGGAGTGGGCCATGCGAGCCGGGCACCCGTGGCGGGGGGTGATGGTGACCCACCCGGGGGTGGGCTTGGATCTGGAGAGCTCGGGGTCGACGGCTCAGGAGATGGCGCCGAGGCGATCGCGGGAGGACTTGGCTCCTGGGGGGTCGGCTGGAGTGCGGCGGCGCGGGCGGCGGCTCTGGCGGCGGCTCGCTCCGCGGCTCGGGCGGCGGCTCGCTCCGCAGCTTGGGCGGCGGCTCGCTCCGCAGCTTGGGCGGCGGCTCGCTCCGCAGCTTGGGCGGCGGCTCGCTCCGCTGCTCGCGGCGGCGGCTCTGGCGGCGGCTCGCTCCGCGGCTCGGGCGGCGGCTCGCTCCGCAGCTTGGGCGGCGAGCAGGTCTTTCACCCGCTGGGAGTCCCTCTCGAGCTCTTGGGCGACACTCTCGAGCTGAGACTCGCGCCCAAGAACTCCTCTAAGGACCTCCTCCTTCTCGGCGATCAAGGTCTCTTGGGCCTCGAGGACGCCCGCCTTTTGGTCTCTTGCGGCTGCGACCTCCGGCGCGGTCCGCTTCCAGCTGAAGCTTCGCCGCGGCTATCTCTTCTTTCTTCGCCTCGACCTCGGCGCGCCGGTCTTCGGTGACCGAGCGGAGCACCCCGATCTCGTCGAGGAACTCGGCGTCGGCGTCCAGGGCGGATTCGTAATAGGCATAGCGATCGACCAGGTCCGAGAACGATTCGGAGCTCACCAGACCACCGACCGGAGCGCCGGGGCCCGCCTTGTAGAGGTCGATCGCACGCCTCGTCAATGCCTCCGTCCTGTCGGCGAGCTGCGCCTGGACGTCGAGCAGCTCATCTGAGAGGTAAGCCAGGCGCTGCTGCGCCTCACTGAGGCGGTCTTGCGTGACCGAGATGCGATCATCGAGGGCAGCGATGTTGGTCTCGAGCGCTGTGATCTGGCCCTGGATGTCCTCGGCCCTGCGGTCGAGGACATCGATGCGGGAATCGAGCGAAGCTCCGCGCCGGTGAGTGGACCGAATCTTGTCGCCGACCTGCTCTCTTCTCTCTTGCAGCCGCTGGAGGCGGTCCTCAGGATCCGACGCCGAGGCCGGGATCGCCACCGTGGCAAGACAGGCAAACAGGGCGAGCAGGATCCCGACCCACCTTGCAGCCAGGGACGTGGTCCTAGACATGTGTCGCCCGCGCGTCGAACTCAACCACCAGATTGAACACCATTCACTGTCGAAACAGAAGTAGGACGGGTTTCTTTACCGAGAGTTCGGCCCCCTGCCCCTGCGCCTTGAGGGCGAGCAGGGTTACGCCGGCTCGAGGAAGCGTCTGAGCGCCATGCCAGAACCAAGGAGCCCGATCAAGACGCCGACGCCCCCGACGAGGCCCAGAACCGTGAAGATCTCGCCGGATGAGAAGTTGAACGCTTGCTGGAACAGCGGCAGCTCTCCGATACGAGAGAACACCAAGAGTTGTGCAGCGACGACGATGGCTGCGGCCACCAAGGCACCCACCAGAGCCGCGAAGACGCCCTCGAGCAAGAAGGGGATGCGAATGAACCAGTTGGTGGCACCGACCAGCTTCATGATGCCGATCTCCTCACGCCGGGCATAAATGGCGAGGCGGATGGTGTTGGCGATGAGGGCCGCTGCAGCGACAAGAAGGATCAACGACATGCCGAAGGTGATGGTCCGAAGCACCGCGTTGACCTGGAGCAGCTTCCTTACGAAGTCCCCCCCGAACTCAACCTCATCGATCGCAGGAGCGCCGCTGATGCGAGAAGCAACCGCCTCGGTGTAGTCGGCGTCGGTCAGCTTGATCCGCAGTGACGCGGGCAGGGAGTCTTCCGGAATGCTCTCGTAGAACTGCGGCTTATCAGGATACATCTGTTTGAATTCCTCGAACGCCTCTTCTTTCGAGACGAACGTCACGAACTCGACCTCGGGCATCTCCCCGAGCTCGGTCTCTAGGGCTTGGATCTCGCCCGGGCTGGCGTTGCTTCGCAGGAATGCGGAGACCTCGACCTTCGACTCCCAATCGAGGGTCACATTGTTGACCATCATCCCGAGAATCTGAACGCCGCCCAGCAGCAACAACGAGATTGCGACCGTTGAGATCGCGGCGATGGTCATGAGCAGATTGCGTCGAAGGTTCGTGACCGTCTCGGAAAGAAAGTATCCAAACCGCATATCAGGTCCCCACTCCATATATCCCGCGCGACTGATCTCTGACTACACGCCCTCCCTCGAGCTCGACCACTCGCCGCCGCATCGAATCGACGATCGCATGATCGTGCGTGGCCATGACGACAGTCGTCCCCGTGCGATTTATCCGGTCCAGCAGTCGCATGATCCCAACGGAAGTCGCAGGGTCGAGGTTACCCGTCGGCTCATCGGCGAGCAAGATCAACGGACGATTGACGAACGCCCGGGCAATAGAGACCCGTTGCTGCTCGCCCCCGGAGAGCTCGTCCGGGAACCGATCGAGCTTCTCGCCAAGCCCTACCAACTCGAGGATTTGCGGCACCTGTCGTCGAACCACAGTGCTGGGGCGGCCGATGACCTCGAGCGCGAAGGCAACGTTTTCGAACACGGTCCTGTTGGGCAACAGCTTGAAGTCCTGGAACACACAGCCCACGTTGCGGCGAAGGTAGGGCACTCGCCACTTCGGCAGGCTTGCCAGGTTCTTGCCTGCGACGTAGATCTCGCCGTTGGTGGGCTCCTCCTCCTTAGTGAGCATCTTGATGAAGGTGGACTTCCCCGATCCCGAAGGACCGACGATGAAGACGAACTCGCCCTTCTCGATGTCCAGCGAGAGCCCATCGATCGCGCGTGAGCCCTCCATGTACTCCTTGTCGACGTTGACGGTCTTGATCATGGCAAATCAGGGTAGCGAACTTGCGCAGCTGTGCTTGCCACTGGGGTGCGTGGTGATCGTGTCCGTTCTATCCCAGAACCTCCATCGCTAGACCTCCTCGCCGGTCCTTCGCCTGAGCTCGGCTTCCACGAACCGATCGATGGCGCCGTCTAGCACGGCCTGTACGTTTCCAACCTCCAGATTAGTTCGGTGATCCTTCACCAGTTGATAAGGGTGAAGCACATAGGAACGGATCTGGGAGCCGAACCCGATGTCGCGCTTGACGCCTCGCAGCGCTTGAAGCTCCGCTTCTCGCTCCTGGCGGGCCTTCGCAAGCAGACGGGATTTTAGGATCCGCATCGCCACCGCTCGATTCTGCATCTGCGAACGCTCGTTCTGACACGACACCACAATGCCCGTCGGCAGGTGCGTGATACGAACCGCGGAGTCCGTGACGTTCACATGTTGGCCGCCGGCTCCCGACGAACGGTAGGTGTCGATCCTGAGGTCGTCCGGATTGACTTCCACCTCAACGTCTTCTTCCACCTCGGGGGTTACATCGACCGAAGCAAAAGAGGTGTGCCTCCGCTTGGCGGCATCGAAGGGCGATATGCGAACCATGCGGTGAACCCCTCGCTCCGTGGATAGCAGGCCGTAGACGTGGCGGCCAGCCACCGTGATGGTCGCACTCTTGGTCCCTGCCTCTTCCCCAGGAGTCGTCTCCACGATGTCCGCCTTGAACCCATGCCGCTCGCTCCAACGAAGGTACATGCGCACGAGCATGTCCGCCCAGTCCTGGGAGTCGGTGCCTCCTTCACCTGCGTGAACCTCGAGGATTGCAGGAGCGTCATCGAACTCGCCACCCAAAAGAGCAGCGACCTCGAGAACCTCGATCTCTTTCTCGAGCGCTTCTGTCTCCGAGGCGACCTCTCGCAACGACGCCGCATCCTCCTCACTCACCGCGAGCTCGAGAAGCACGCGAGCGTCTGAGGTCCGCTGGGAGAAGGCCTCGTAGCTAGAGACGTCCTCGGCGAGGCGCGACAGCTCCGACATAGCCTGCTGAGCCGCCCCCGTGTCGTCCCAAAACCCAAGGTCCGCCGAAGCTTCCTTGAGCTCGTCTAGGCGGGCCTTCTTGGTTGGTACGTCAAAGGTAGTCCTTAATCTGGGCTAGCTTCGCTTGTATTGCTTGAAGTCGTTCTCCGATGTCTTCCATGGTGCTTCAAGGGTACAAGGACGCACCGAGCCGACTATGCATCCACCGCCGGTCCGTACGCACGAAAAGGGGGCCGGAACACCGGCCCCCTTTAGTTGTGTTGCTCGGTCTGCTAGTTGTGCTGCCTCCTACGAGCCAGGACCATGGCCGCTGCGCCTGCGCTTATCAGCGCGAGTGCGGCGATCGCAAAGGTCCCCAGCTCTGCTCCCGTGAAGGGAAGCGCTCCTCCGAGCAGATCCTGGGACGTGCCGGACCTCCCGGCCTGGGCCGTGTCGGCGGCCGCTACCTCTGCGACTGTGACACGCCCGCTCGTAGTCGCGGTGTCCGCCACGGTGCTCGACGAGCCGAGGGACCTGCGGATGATTCCGCCCAGGACCTGGGTGCCCACCTCACAGACGGCGGCTTCGTCGGGCGCTATCTCACCGGTGCACGGCTCCTCGGAGCCACCGACGACCTCTTCGTCGTCCTGTGTCTCGTCTGCGTCCGTGTCGTCGCCGGGGGTGTCGCCTTCGGTGTCGTCGCCTGGGGTCTCCCCGTCGTCGGTGTCGTCGCCGGGCGTGACCTCGTCGTCACGATCGATGTCCTCACCAAGCTCATGCTCGAGCTGGTCATTGGTCAGATCGTCGTCCTCACCAACCTCTTCTTCGGCTTCGTCGTCCTTGGCCTTCTTGTCCTTCTTCGGCTTGTGTCCGCACCAGCCCTCGTTGTCGTCCTCGAAGTCATCGTCGTTGCCACAGCCGTTGTTGCCGTCCTGGTCGTCCTTGTCGACGCCGCCCGAGCCACCCGGCTTGTCCGTGCCCTCGTAGTCTCGCTCGGGACCGTGACCATCCTGGTCGGGGGTCGACTCGGAGTTGCCCTGGTTGCCCGATCCGCCGCTTTCACCGGAACGGTCCTTGCCCGACGGATGCGCGTTGTCGCTCGGGGTGGCATCCGGCTCGGTGTCATGGCTGTCTTCCTGATGCGTGCCCGAGTCGCTGTCGGCATCACCGTCATGGTCGCTTCCTGATTTGGGTTGCGGGGCCGGCTTCGGTGCGGGCTTGGCCTTTGGTGTGGGCTTGGCCTTTGGTGTCGGCTTGGCCTTTGGTGTGGGCTTGGCCTTTGGTGCGGGCTTGGCCTTTGGTGCGGGCTTGGCGCTTGGAGCGGGCTTGGCAGCCGGCTTAGATCCCTGCGACTTGGAGCTCGCCTCACTGCTCTTCTGCTGCCCCGTTGTGGATGCATTTCCGGGCGCTGCCATGGCAGCCGGTGCAACCAGCAGCAACATCACCGACAAAGCCAGCGCCCACAATCCCAGGGCCCCGGTTACTCGACCAAACATCCTTCGCATCTCGACCTCCATGTAGTGCCGACATTTGCGCCTACTCGGACTCGTTCCCCTTGGGGGAAGATCACTCTCTGTAGTCGTGGGATAGCATTTCGTCACTATGGGGAAGGACTCCTCCCCCAATCGGGGAGAAATGGAAAAACCACCCATTTGGACTAGTCCTCGGGTCCCCCCTGACTAGTCAGGGCATGCGGCCGCAGGACGGCGGAGGTCCCGAAGCGAAGGCTAAAAAGAGTGCCGTGCCTGAGCGGAGGGACCTCCGCCGCCCGCAGCGGATCAAGAGGGCACCGCGAGGACGGTGGGTGCCCCGGAGCGAACGCTGAGAAAAGTGGGGTGCGTGAGCGAAGCGGGCACCCGCCGCCCGCAGCGGACTACAGACCCTGAGTAGGCGAGTTGGTTAAGCCGCTAGGAGATCTCGGCCGCGCCGGGGCGGCCGTGGCACTGCTTGTACTTCTTGCCCGATCCACAAGGGCAGGGGGCGTTTCGAGGGATCTTGTCCGAACGAGCCTGCTGCACTACGGAAGCCTCGTCTCCGGCGGCCGGTGCACCCTCATCGGTGTCCCCGGCCCCAGCCCTCATGCTCGCAAGGGGCAACTGGCGGCGCTCTTGGCGTATGCGGCTCGGCTCGCTTCTCCTCTGATCCTCACGCACCGTCTCGACGTGGAACATGTAGCGGGCGAAGTCGGCCTTGATGGTCTCTTGCATCTGGGCGAACATCAAGAATCCCTCTCGTTGGTACTCCACCAGAGGGTCCTTCTGGGCCATCGCCCGTAGCCCGATGCCCTCCTGGAGGTAGTCCATCTCGTAAAGGTGCTCGCGCCAGCGGTTGTCGATTACGGAGAGCAGGACCAGTCGCTCGATCTGGCGCATCTGCTCGGCCCCCAGCTCACGCTCTCGCCCCTCATAGGTCTGCACCGCGTCGGCGAGAAATCGCTCGAGAACGTCTTCGTACTCGGTGGTGTTGGGATCGAAGTCCCCGGGGGTGATCGTCGTGGGCCAGACTTCTCGGACCGATGCGAGAAGCTGCTCCCAGTCCCAATCGTCGAAGGCAACCTCAGGGCTTGCGTGCTCGGCAATGGTGGCCTCGACCGCGTCCGTGATCAAGTCCAGGGCCTGGTCCCGGAAGTCTTCGCCCTCGAGGATGTTTCGTCGCTCGCCGTAGATGACCTGACGCTGCTTGTCCATGACCTCGTCGTACTTGAGTACGTTCTTTCTGATCTCGAAGTTCATGGACTCGACCTGCGTCTGAGCCCGCTCGATCGCACGTGAGACGAGCTTGGCTTCGATGGGGACGTCATCGGGGATTTTGAGGCGTTCCATCATCCCTGCGATACGGTCGGACGCGAACAGCCGCATCAAGTCGTCCTCTAAGGACAAGTAGAAGCGGCTCTCTCCCGGGTCACCCTGACGGCCGGACCGGCCTCGCAGCTGATTGTCGATACGGCGCGACTCATGCCGCTCGGTCCCGAGAACGTAGAGACCCCCCCGCTCGAGGACTTCCTCTCGCTCCACCGCGCACTGCTTCTTGAACTTCTCGTATAGCGCGTCGAACTCGGCCTCGTACTCCATTCGCTCGCTCGAGGGGTACTCGTCGAGGAGGTAGGCGTCGTTGTCCCAACCTCGAGCCTGCATCTCCTGGCGCGCCATGCCCTCGGGGTTTCCTCCCAGGATGATGTCGACGCCTCGACCGGCCATGTTCGTAGCCACCGTGATCGCGCCGAGCCGCCCGGCCTGGGCAACAATGGCGGCTTCCTTCTCGTGGTTCTTTGCATTGAGGACAGCGTGCGGCACGCCGCGCTTCGACAAGATCCTAGAAAGGAGCTCCGATTTCTCGACCGACACCGTACCGATGAGGACCGGCTGGCCCTTCGCATAGCGCTCGACCAGGTCGTCCGAGACCGCCTGCCATTTCGCCTCTGCGGTCTTGTAGATCAAGTCCTGGTCATCGGCGCGGATCATCGGAAGGTTGGTCGGGATCTGGGCCACCTCTAGCTTGTAGATGTGACCGAACTCGGCGGCCTCCGTTTGCGCGGTGCCCGTCATTCCGGCCAACTTGTCGTACATGCGGAAGTAGTTCTGCAACGTGATGGTGGCGAGGGTCTGGTTCTCCTCTTTGATGCGGACGCCCTCCTTGGCCTCGATGGCCTGGTGGAGGCCTTCCGAATAACGACGACCCGGCAGAATGCGTCCGGTGAACTCGTCGACGATCTTTACCTCGCCGTGTTCGACGACGTACTCGACGTCGCGCTTGTAGAGCTCCTTGGCGCGCACCGCGGCCTCGAGGTGATGCACCATGTCGACGTTGACATGGTCGTAGAGGTTCTCCACACCGAGCATCTCCTCGACCTTGGTGACGCCCTCCTCCGCGATCGCCACCGTGCGCTTCTTCTCATCGATCTCGTAATGCACGTCTCGGCTGAGGCGAGTCGCAATGCGGGCGAACTGCACGTACCACTTGGTCGACTCCTGCACTGCGCCCGAGATGATGAGAGGAGTCCTTGCCTCGTCGATCAGGATGGAGTCCACCTCATCCACGATCGCGTAGTTGAAGCCCCGCTGGACCAGCCGGTTGTGCTCCGTCGCCATGTTGTCGCGGAGGTAGTCAAAGCCCATTTCGTTGTTCGTCCCGTAAGTGATGTCCGAGGCGTACGCAGGCTTGCGTTCCGCAGGAGACATCTGACCCTGGATCAGACCGGTCGTTAGCCCCAGGCGGCGGTAGATCTGCCCCATCCACTCGGAGTCGCGCTTGACGAGGTAGTCGTTCACGGTGACGAGGTGTACGCCCTTGCCGGTAAGCGCATTGAGATAGACGGGGAGCGTGGCGGTCAGGGTCTTCCCCTCACCGGTCTTCATCTCGGCGATCCACCCGTAATGCAAGGCGGCCCCGCCCATAAGTTGAACGTCGAAGTGCCTCTGTCCTATGGCGCGCCCGGAGCTCTCCCGGACGACTGCGAAGGCTTCGCCGAGAAGGTCGTCCAGGTCTTCGCCGTGATCCAGACGCTGCCTGAATTCCGCAGTCTTTGCCCTGAGTTGCTCGTCGTCGAGAGCCCGCATCTCCTCCTCGAGGGAGTTGACGACGGGAACGACGACCTCCAGAGCCCTTAGCTTCTTTCCCTCACCTGCCGTGAGAACTCTCTTGAAGATGCCCATAGCGGCTCATTATCCCCCTGCACCTCGACAACGGGGGCCAGCGCCGTCGGCTGGTCCCGCTACTTGATGTCCAGGAGGTTTTCTTTGACGGCGTAAAAGACGGCCTCCATCCGGGAATGGAGCCGGAGCTTTTCAAGAATGTTGCGGACGTGGTTCTTCGCGGTGTTCTCCGAGATGAACAGCTCTGCCCCAATCTCCCGATTATTGAGCCCCTTGGCGACGAGCTTCAGAACCGAGAGCTCACGCTCGGTGAGATGAGGCTCGGGGAGGTCACGACCCTCTTTCCGGTTGAGCATGGCTGCGAACTCACTTAGCAGCTTGGAGGCCATGGAAGGAGAGATCAGGCTTTGGCCGGTGTAGACGGCCCTCACCGCATCGGCCACCTCCTCGATGGAGATCTCCTTGAGCAGGTACCCCGACGCGCCCGCCTTGATCGCTTCGTAGAGGTCCGTTTCCTCGTCTGAGATCGTCAGCATGAGTATCTTCGTTGCGGGGGAGGTTTCCTTGATGGCCCTCGTAGCTTCAAGCCCGGACCGATTGGGCATCCGGACATCCATCAGGACGACGTCGGGAGCGGTCTCCTCCGCCAGACGTACCGCTTCGTCCCCGTCCGAGGCCTCGCCCACTATCTCTATGTCCGGCTCACCCTCCAGAACCATTTCGAGGCCACGGCGGAAAAGAGCGTGGTCGTCAACGATCAGGACCCTCACCGATTCATCCCGTACTGGCTTCAATTGATCGCGCAACCTCTTCCTCCCTCGGGGCCGGCTACCGGCCTCTATTTAATTCGGCCACTAACCGGCCTCACCTGAGTATTAGTACTAGACATATCGCGCGATGTTCCAGGAGATTTCTGGCTGATGGGACTAGCCCGGGACGCGTAGCAGGGGACCACCACCTCGATGTGCCGAGTGCCTCGGGCACGCAACGCCATCGCGCACGAGCTCACCGTTGCCCCCGTCGTGACCAGATCGTCGACGATGGCCACACGGGGCGGAGAAGCCCCCGCAGAGAAGGCGTCCGCCAAGTTCGCCCACCGTTGCGCGGCTCCCAGGGCCGTCTGGTCGGGACCGGTGCGAGTGCGATGGAGCAGCTTTCTAGCCTCTATGCCGAGATTGCTCGCAAGCTCTCGGGCAAGCACCTCGGCGTGGTCGAAACCTCTGATTCGGATGTCCTTGCGGCGCGCCGGTACCCAGGTAATGACTTCGGCACAAAGACCGGAGGTCAGACTCGCCTGCCGCATGGCAGCAACCAGAGGCCCGGCTGCAGACCGGTCCCGTCGCAGCTTGAAGTCGAGTACCAGGGCCCGTGCGGCACCGTCGTACTCCCATGCGGCGATCAGGTGGTCCACTCCGGCGACCACGACTTCTGGGGCTGACCGGAGCCCCCGCCGGCAACCTTCGCACAAGCGCGAGCCGGGACACCGGCATCCGGCGCACAACCGGGGGGCCGTCAGATCGGCAAGCCGGGAGAGTGCCATCCCCAGAGGCTAGCGAGGGCCTCCGACACAGTGGCGAGAGGATCTAGCCGCCCGGCATCCGCTCTAGCCTCCGGCTACGTTCCTTCTTCCCAGCCCGAGAGGTACTCCTGCTGCTCAGAGGTGAGCTCGTCGATTCTCACGCCCATGGTCTCGAGCTTGAGCCGCGCCACCGTCTTGTCGATGGCCTCCGGAACCTCGTAGACCCTCTTCTCCAAAGATGCGGCGTTGGCATTCAGCCATTCACACGAGAGGGCCTGGTTGGCGAAGGACATGTCCATGACCGCCGCAGGATGTCCTTCTGCCGCAGCTAGATTGACGAGACGACCCTCCGCAAGAACGTAGAGCCTGCGGTCGTCGTCGAGCGTGTACTCCTCGACCTCGCGCCTCACCGTCCGGTGACCTGACGCCATCCTCCGCAGAGCGTTGAGGTCGATCTCGATATCGAAGTGTCCGGCGTTGGCGAGGATGGCGCCGTCCTTCATCACCTCGAAGTGTTTTGCGCGGAGCACGTGCTTGTTGCCGGTGACGGTGACAAAGATGTCTCCCTGGCTCGCCGCGTCCAATCCGGGAAGCACTCGTAGCCCGTCCATGGCGGCTTCCAGTGCGCGCGTGGGATCCACTTCGGTGACCACGACGTCGGCCCCCATGCCCCGCGCCCGGGCGCTGACTCCCCTGCCGCACATCCCGTAGCCGCACACCACCACGGTCTTGCCCGCAAGCAGCACGTTGGTTGCCCGCATGATGCCGTCGATCGCACTCTGACCCGTGCCGTAGCGATTGTCGAAGAGGTGCTTCGTGTCGGCGCCGTTGATGCTGATCACCGGATAACCGAGCAGGCCGCGGGCCTCCATTGCCCTCAGCCGAATGACTCCCGTGGTGGTCTCCTCGGTGCCTCCGATGATCTCGGGAAGCTGATCGGTCCTTTGCTGGTGCAGCGTACTGACGAGGTCGCCTCCGTCGTCCATCGTGATCATGGGGGTGCGATCCAGGACCGCCTTGATGTGACCGTAGTAGCGCGACTCGTCCACGCCCCGTATGGCGAACACCGGGATGTCGTAGCCGTCGACCAACGCTGCCGCGGTGTGGTCCTGGGTTGACAGCGGGTTCGACGCGCACAGGGCGACGTCCGCTCCTCCTGCCTTCAGCGTGCGCATCAGGTTGGCGGTTTCGGTGGTCACGTGCAGGCAGGCGGCAATGGTCACACCGTCGAGCGGCCGCTCCTTCTCGAAGCGCTCGCGGATGCGACGAAGAACGGGCATCTGGCGATCGGCCCACTCGACACCGAGGCCTCCGCTTGTTGCAAGTGAGAGGTCCAGCACATCCGAGTCAACGGCCACGAGTTTCTCCTACTGGTCGGCGAGTTGCTTCTTGAGCCTTTCGATCACCTCAACGGGCCCCGGATCGATCCCATAAGCGAGGGCGACGTAGATTGCGGCGAGCTGAGTGACAAGGATCAGCGAGAACACCCGAGCCAGCGCGCCGATCCCCTCGGAACGGACCTCGGTAACCTCAGCGAGATTGTCCTCGACCAGGGCCTTGGTGATGTCAATGCGAAGGTCGACCCTCGGATGCTCGGCGGAGTCCCGCAAGAGGATCAGCAGGAAGCTTCGAGAGGTAACGTCCGCCAGCTGGTTCCACCCAACTATCTCGTTGTGGTTGAGCTCGGGGAAGGCGTTCCAGAAGGCCGGGGTCTTGCCGTACTCGTTGAGGTCGCATTTGAAGCGATAGGCGGCGACCTCGCCGAGACCCGCCCCCCCGTAGACCACCGGGATGCGCCCCGAGATCCTCGCAGCGAGGTCCTTGGCCGGGTTCTCGCCTCTCGGCACCTTGCGGTGACAACGCTGTGCGATGTCACCGAGCACCTCCAAGGCCTCGTCGACATCCTCCTGGATCTCGGGAACGAGACCCATTTCCACCAGCACGGCCAAAAGGGGCAGCGTCAGATAAGCGAGCGACGCTCGGGGCTGCAGGCCCGGCGGGATCTTCACGTGAGCGACGCCGTAGGCCCCCGACATGTCTGCGAGGGTCCCCCCGGAAGAGACCGCTACGGGACGGGCCCCACGCTCGTGCGCCTCTTGAAAGGCCGCCACCGTCTCCTCGGTGTTGCCCGAATAGGAGACTGCGAACACCAGCGTGTTGCGCCCAACCCATTCGGGGAGGGGGCCGTAGCCCTTGATGACGTGGAACGGCACGACCAGGCGTGGCTCGACCACCGCTCTCACCACGTCGCCCGAGATACCCGACCCGCCCATGCCGAGAACCACTATGGAGTCGACCCCGTTGGCGTCCGGAAGCCCCTTGGTGGCCCTGCCGATGGCCCAGGCCTCGCGGCATTGGTCGGAGAACCTCTCGACCGCTCCCAGCACGTCCTCGGAGTCGAGCCGATCGATGCGGGCAAGGTCGTCGAGGTCGCTCACGGTTTCTCGGCTTCGTCGATCAGCATGATCGGGATGTCGTCTTTCACCGCATAGCGGTACTTGCACTCGCCGCGGCACACGATCACGCTGCTCGCCTCCACGTACTCGACCTCGCCATGGCAGTTGGGGCACACGAGGATGTCGAGAAGCTTCTGATCTAGGGCCATCATGCTCCTCCTCTGATCACTGCAAGAACCTCGTCTCTTTTCTCCCGCATCAACTCCGCGGTCCTCGCCTCCAAATTGAGGCGCAGCAGCGGCTCAGTGTTCGAGGGGCGGCAGTTGAACCACCAATCCTCGTACTCCACCGTAAGTCCATCGGTGAGATCATGCTCGGCGTCCGCGTAGGTCTTCGCGAGCCGCTCGATGGCCGCCTGTTGGTCGGTGACCTCTGAGTTGATCTCACCCGAGGCTTCGTAGCGCCGGTAGGCCTGTAGCAGCTGCGAGAGAGGCACCTCCGCCAGGGAGAGCGCCTCGAGCACCAGCAAGGCCGCGATCATCCCGGAGTCGGCGCGGAAGTTGTCGCGAAAGTAGTAGTGCCCCGAATGCTCTCCGCCGAAGACGGCGCCGGTCTCGGCCATGACCTGTTTGATGAACGAGTGGCCGACGCGTGTGCGAATGGGCGTGCCGCCGTTCTCCCGGATCACCTCGGGGACCGTCCACGAGCAGATGAGGTTGTAGATGACGCCCTGACCCGGATTCTTCTTCAGCACGCTCTCGGCCACCAGGGCGGTGGTAAGGGAACCAGAGACCGCCCGCGCCGTCTCGTCCACCAAGAACATACGGTCGGCGTCCCCATCGAAGGCTATGCCGAGGTCACAGCCGTGCTCGACGACGGCGTGCTGAAGGTCGACCAGGTTCGCCGGCTCGATGGGATTGGCCGGGTGGTTCGGAAAGCTCCCGTCGAGCTCGAAGAATAAAGGGACGATCTCAAACGGCAGGGGTCCGAAGACCATAGGGACCGTCTTTCCCGCCATGCCGTTGCCTGCATCGATGGCGACCTTGAGGGGGCGAAGTGCGTCTGGGTCGATGAAGCTGCGGCAGTGGCGAGCGTAATCATCCAGGATGTCGTGGTGGCTGAGCCGGGGCTCGGTGATCGGCACCTCTGCGGCGGCCGCCAGCTCCTTGATCTTCGCCAAGCCGGACTCGGCGCCGATCGGCGACGCCTGCGCCCTGCACAGCTTGAGGCCGTTGTAGCGGGCCGGGTTGTGGGACGCAGTGAACATCGCCGCCGGGACATCGAGCAGCCCGGAGGCGAAATAGAGGGCGTCGGTCGACACCTCGCCAAGATCGACCACCTCCCCCCCGGCGGCCGTGACGCCGCCCGCGAAAGCAGACGACAGCAGGGGCGAGGAGGTCCGCATGTCACGCCCCAGGGCGGTCCTCGGGGCGCCGGTGAACTGGGCGAAGGCTGCCCCTATCCGGCGGGCCACCGTCTCGTTCAGCTCCTCGGGGTAGAGCCCGCGGATGTCATAAGCCTTGAAGATTGCCCCGAGCTCGCCGTCCACCCACGCATCCTAGCCGGGCGGTCGCGGCCCCTCCCTGCCGCCGCAACGAGGAAATAGACCGGATTTATCCACAAGGGCATTGACGAACAGCGGCATCGCTGGAAGCATCCGTAGCCATGATCAAAGAGGACCTGCTTACCTCCGGCTCGGGCTGGCGGGAGCGAGCTGCTTGTCTCAACTATCCCGCCGTTCTGTTCTTCGGGATGGATGACAGCGAAAGCTCCGCCGAGCGCCGTTCCCGTGAGGAGAACGCCAAGCGCATCTGCTTGGGCTGTGAAGTGAAGGGCGAATGCCTCGAGTACGCCCTGTCGACAAGGGAGCCCTACGGGATCTGGGGTGGCCTCACCGAGATCGAACGCAGGTCACGCCTCCACCACCGCCACCGGTAGTCGTTCCGGGGTGCCGCTCGGCCTCGGCGCAAATCAACCCTTTATGTTGTCACGGTGCCTGACCTTCGCCCGAGGGCCTCTCACACGCCGTCCAGGCTCCTTGCGCGCCTCAAGACCCGCGGCGTCCGGGAGGTGGCAGGGATCGGAGTCCAGCGAGCGCGGGAGTGGGTGAGGTCGTCCGAAGAGCTCGTGGTGCTCAGCAGACCGGCAAGAGGTGCTGCGCCCATGGCCGAGGGTCTCGCGTTCAGGGAGCTGGACACGAGTGATGGGCCCCGCTATGCGGCCGACATCGGGACCGACTCGGCCACGACGTTTCGGGCCCGGCTGTCGGAGGAGACCCGTTGCTTCGCCGTCTTGTCGGAAGGGCGGATCGTCCACGCGACATGGATGACGACATTCGCTGCCTGGACGCGCGAGGTCGCCGGCTACCTAAGGCCCCCGCCGCAGGACGCCTACGTCTATGAATCGTTCACCCGCGCCGAAGTCAGGGGCCGAGGGGTCTATCCCTTCGCGCTCAAGGCCATCGCGGCGCGGCTCGCCGGTGACGGCATCAAGACGGTCTGGGTCGCTGCGGAGGCGTCGAACGCAGCGTCGCTACGAGCAGTGTCAAAGGCGGGGTTCGAGCGTCGCTTCTCGATCACTTACAAGCGGAGCCTGGGACGCCTGGAGGTCGGGAGGCCTGGCCCCCGACAGGACCACTTGCAGCTCACCACGCCCCCCGCCAAGCGCCCCAGGCGGCATCCTTTCCCGAAGACGTCCAAAAAAGAGGCTCTCCAGGGTGGCGTCGCGGAGCAGGGCGAGCCATAATCGGGCTGACATCATCGACGATGTGGTTTGCGGGCGCTTGGGGACCGACGTTTCGAGACTGTCCTGCGTGTGTTGTCTCCACCAGGATTCCCGGCACGACCCCCCTCAGACTGGCACCTGTTGCCGGAGCGGAGTGACGGCACCAAGCGCCCGCATCTCCTCCGGGTCCTCAGAGGTCCGGAAGGTGGAGGTCAGTTCTTGGAGGCGCGGTTCAGGACTTCGTCGAGAGCGATGGTGTCGCCCTCCTTCTCCCACCACTTGAACTCACATTTGCGGCAGGAAAAGAACTGGACGGTGTCTTCGTCGCTGAGATTGATCTCGATCTGGGCGCAATCGGCATCTGCACACTGCGGACAAGTCATACTCGGCCCCCGTTCACGTCCAGCTCGATACTGGTTCGTCGTCCCGCAAGAGATTTTAACCGTGACGTCACGATTCAAGCCGGTTTGGCACAGGACGTGCCCGGCGGACCACCGAGTCCGGCTGTAGGAAGAGCCGAGGCTTCGTCCGCCGGTCCTCGAGCCGCCATCCCACCGGAGGCTGCAGTCGTTCTGCGCAGGTGGTGCACAGCGCGTAAAGGTGGGGCGAGATGCTGCCGTCATGCGCGTCCTCGAGCACCGCGGTCCGGCCCGCATAGTCGTAGCCGAGCACCACGGTGGCCGGGCCGGGGCAGGCGGGCTTCGAGCAGTTCCGCACGGACCGCAGGCTATGCCGGTGGGCCACCTCCCATCCGGATTACCGCCCGGCAGCGTCGCTTCGGAGCAGGGCCCGCTCCGCTCAGGCACCCCACTCTCTTCAGCCTTCGCTCCGGGGCCCTCCTCCTTCGCGACTTGGACTTCCTTCCGAAACGCGGCGGCGTAGAGAACCGCTCCGCTGCGGGCGACGGCTTGCCGCTCCGCTCAGGCACCCCACTCTCTTCAGCCTTCGCTCCGGGCAAGCCGTCGTCCTCGCTTCGCTTTCTATTTCTTCCCTTGGCTGCGGCGTGTGGGCTTACCATCTGCGATGTGCCGAATGTCGGGCTTCAGGATGCGACCATCAACTACAGGGTGTGGGGGCATGGCCCTCCGGTGCTCGGCATCATGGGGTTCGGCCTCGACCAGCGCTTTTGGGCGTCACAGGTAGGCGGGATCACAGCCGCCAACTCCTTCATCACCTTCGACAACCGCGGCATGGGGCGGTCCAAGGGGCAAGTCGCCACCACCATCGAGGACATGGCCGCCGACGCCCTCGCACTGCTGGACCACGTCGAGGTCGAGCGCGCCGTCCTGTTCGGCGCTTCGATGGGTGGAGCGATAGCTCAGCGGCTCGCTATCGAGCGCCCGGAGCGCGTGGCCGGCCTCGTCCTGGCGGTGACGTGGGCGCGCCCCATCGAGATCATGCGCAGGCAGAACGCAATTGCGAGGATGATTATCGAGTCACACGGTGCGAGGGCGTTGATCGACGCCTCGCTGGTAAGGATGTTCACGCCTGAGTTCTTCGAAACGAGTGGAGAAGTCCTCGATCGGATGCTTGCGGCCTTCTACACGCCCAACGGTCCAGGACTGCCAACGCCGGACACTCTGGTGGCGCAACTCGACGCAATCGACAAGCACGATGCGATTGCCGACCTCGGTGGGATCCACTGCCCCACGCTGGTGCTTGGAGGCAAGATGGACGCGATGGTGCCCTTCTTCGCATCCAAAGAGATCGCCGGGGCCATACCGGGGGCCCAGCTTGCCGCCTTCGAAACCGGACACGCGTGCATGATCGAGGAGATGCAGGCAGTAAACGACCGGATCTCGGAGTTCCTGGGGACCCTCGGCGACTGGTAGGGCCCGACAAAAGATGTAGCCCGCAGTGACGTTCGGCCGAGGCCTACTTATCTCTACGGGCTACAACGACAGGCTAAAACAGACCGCCGAACCGACGCAAGACCTCGGTTCGACAAATCTTCGCGTTCTTAAACCTTTGTTCGCGCTTCCACAGGCGACTGCAGGCCGAGGCCCTAGAGGTAGCTGCGAACGTCCCATAGCTCGGGGAAGAACTTCTTGTCGAGCGTGGTCTTGAGGTAGGAGGCCCCCGTCGACCCCCCGGTGCCCGTCTTGGAGCCGATCTGACGCTCGACCATCAGCACGTGGCGCTGTCTCCATAGCGAGAACAGCTCGTCGTGAGTGAGCAGGGCCTCGGCGAGATAGAACTCCTCGGGGTAGTCGCGCCGGTTGCGGGCGAGAAGCAGCAGAGTCGATCTGCGCCCGGCGGGGTCGTCGACCGGCATCGGGAGCCCCCGCTTGTCGAGCAAGGCGCAGAACGCGTCCCACAACGTCGGCTCGCCAAGGAGGGCCTCGAGCATGTGCCGCTCGTCCGAGTCAAGGCTCAGCCGCTCGAGGTAACGCTTGTCTTGCAACCCCGAGATGAACTCGATGGCGCGGAACTGGACGGACTGAAAGCCGCTCGCGGGCGCCAGATTCGCCCTGAACAAGAGAAAGTCCTGGGGCGCCATGGTCTCGATCACCGGCACCTGCTCGATCATGACCCGCTCGATTGCGTGGACTCTGCCGAGCAGATGATGAGCCCCGTGCGCGTCGCCGGCGAGCATGAGGTCACGAATGGTGGAGAGCTCGTACAGGGCCTCTCTGAACCAGAGCTCGTAGGCCTGGTGGACGATTATGAAGAGGAGCTCGTCGTGGGCCGGGGGGTCGGACAGAGGCCGCTGCAGACCGAGCAGCTCGGGGACTCTCAGGTAGCTCCCGTAGGACAGCCGCCGGTCTTCTTCCCCGAAGCTTGGGGGCTGCGGCTCGGTGGCCAGGCTACTGCTCCGTGCGATCGGTCCGCATCACGCGTCGTCCTCTCCGGCCACGACGGTGGGATCGGGGGCCGACGTGTACAGGGGCTTGAGGGGGGCGACCACGGTCGAGACGATGGGCGTGCCCACGTCCACGATGTTGTAGAGCTCGATGACGTCGCTGTTCGACATCCGCACGCAACCGTGGCTCGCGTTGTAGCCGAGCGAGTAGGTGGCGGCCGTCCCGTGGAAACGGATGGCCGGCGCAGACCAGTTGAGGGCCCTCAGCCCCAACGGGTTGTCGGGACCGGGGCCGATCTCCTTGGGAAGGTCTTTGCCCCAGCCCTTGGGGTCAGGGTTGACCCAGGTCGGCAGGTAGCGCTTCTCGGTGACCTCGAACAGGCCCTCGGGAGTCGGGTATTCGGGGAGCCCGGCCGCGATCGAATAGGAGTGGGTTATCTCGCCGTCCTCGTACAGATAGAGCTTGTTCTCCCCGTTGCGAAGAAGCAGGACCTGCGGCCACGCATCCGTTGTGACCTCGGCCGGCTGGATCTGAACGGCAAGCTTGGCCTCCTCGCGGGAGGCCCTGAGCGCCTTCTTCAACGCCTCTTTGCTCTTATCCACCAGGACGGTGCGTCCATCTCGTTGGGGGACGATTTCGATCCAACCACTCGAGTAGTCCATCCGGGCGTCGACAGGCTTGCGGTTCAGGGTGGAAGCGATCCGTTCGATGAAGCCGTTCACTCCCCGCCTCGGCCGCGTGATGGCGACCGATCGATCGAGGTCGAGCTCCGCTCCCATGAGCCTCATCTTCACCAGCGTCGTGAACGAAGCCTCCTCGCTGGCGGCGACGGCCTGCTTCACCATCGCCCTGGCGTTGCTTCTGGCCCCCAACTCGTGCGGCGTCACCATCCATCTCTTGCGCCCCCACGAGACGGTTATCTTGCGATTCAGCTCCGAATGCAACGTCTTCTTGACGGCCTTGAGGGCTCTGCCGGGCCTCATACCGGAAACGTCCACCCCGGCGACCACCGCGCCCGGAAGGATCTTGCCCTCGTACTTCTGCGAGTAGTTGTAGGTGGCGTAGGAGACGCCGGAGAGCGCCACGATGACGACCACCGCGAGCGCGCTGAAGGCGAGCATCCACCTCCTGCCAGAAGAAAGCCCCCGGGGGCTTGCATCCGCCATGGGGGCCGTAGCGTCGGAGAGTCCCGGTCGGTTAGTTGGGCCTTCGGTCATCGCGCGCCTCTCTTGGTGCCACTGTGATCGTACAGGTAGCCCCCTTGTCTATCGACACGAGGAAAGACACCCTTACGACGTCTTTCGCGGGGCCTTGGTTGCGGTGTCGAGTGGTCTTCGCCTGGTCCGGGGGCCATGTGAAACGATGTTCTCCAATGGACATCCACGACTCGCTGCTCGATCTCATCGGAAACACTCCGCTCTACCGACTCAGCCGGGTTGGCAAAGACGTCCCCTGCGACCTCGTGGGCAAGCTCGAGATGCTCAATCCCGGAGGAAGCGTCAAGGACAGGATCGGCATTCGCATGATCGAGGCTGCCGAACGGGCCGGGCAGCTCAAACCTGGGGGCACCATCGTCGAGCCCACCTCCGGCAACACCGGGGTCGGCCTTGCGATCGCTGCCGCAATGAAGGGTTACAGGTGCATCTTCACGATGCCCGACAAGATGAGCCAGGAGAAGGTGGCCCTACTCAGGGCCTACGGGGCGGAGGTGGTCATCGCCCCCACCGCCGTGCCCCCCGAATCCCCCGAGTCCTACTACCGCGTCGCCGACCGCCTGACCGAACAGACACCGGGCGCCTTCCAGCCCAATCAGTACTTCAACCCACACAACCCCGAAACCCATTACGAGACTACCGGGCCAGAGATCTGGGAGCAGACCGAGGGACGGGTCACACACTTCGTCACGGGCGTAGGAACCGGCGGCACGATCACGGGCGCCGGCCGCTACCTCAAGGAACGGAATCCCGATATCGAGGTCGTAGGAGCGGATCCCGAGGGGTCGATCTATTCAGGAGACGAGGTCAGGCCCTACCTCGTCGAAGGAATCGGCGAAGATTTCTGGCCGGAGAGCTACGACCCCGATGTGGTCGACCGCTACGTCACGGTGACCGACCGGGACTCGTTTCTCACCGCTCGCAGGGTCACGCGCGAGGAGGGGCTACTGATCGGCGGCTCGGGGGGCACCGCAGTGTGGGGCGCGCTCGAGGTCGCAAGGGGCCTGACTCCCGACGATCTCCTGGTGGTGATCATCCCCGACTCGGGCCGGGGCTATCTCAGCAAGGTCTTCAACGACTCATGGATGGCAGAGCAGGGCTTCATCGACGGCGCCTCCACATAAGGACTCCCTGTTCTTGCGTCCAGTGGACATCTGCACACCGCTTGGGTGGGGAGACGTCCGGTGGACGAGCAGCCGGCCGGCCTTTGTGTGTCCATTGGACATCTGCACACCGCTTCGGTGCGTAGGCGTCCGTTGGACAAGCAGCTGAAGTAGCGCCACCGTCCTGGTCAGGCTAGGACTTCGTCGAGGTGGCGAGCCAGATCGCCCGGGTCCTCGTAGACGTGCGCCGCGCCGGCTCGCTCCAGCTCGTCGGCGCTGTTGCCCCCGCTCAAGAGGCCGACCGCCTTCATCTGGACCTTCAAGGCGGTGGTGATGTCCCAGGTCGCATCTCCGACCGCAATCGAGCCCTTCAGGGCAACGCCCAGCGCCTTTGCGGCCTCCTGGAACATCTCGGGGTCGGGTTTCGCGGCATCGACCTGCTCGCCGTTCACGATCACCGCGTCGTCCGGTAGATCGAGGACCTCGAGCGCCCCTTCGGCCTCGGCCGGCTCGCTCGAGGTTGCGATGGCCCACCGGATCTCGCGCCGCCCGAGCTCGTGGAGGAGGTCGCGGGCACCGGGAAGGGGTGCAGGCCTTCCCCGGAGCTCCAGATAGTGCTCTGTGTGCGCTTCGGCCAGCCTGGAGCTCTCGTCCTCGCTCAGGTCGCGCCCCAGCTCCCTGGCGAAGTCGGCGATCAGCAGGCTCCCGCTCATCCCGATCCGGCGATGGATGCGCCATGTCGGCACCACCATGTCGAGCTCGTCAAAGGCCTTCTGCCATGCCAGTGCGTGCGGATACACGGTGTCCACAAGCGTGCCGTCGAGGTCGAAGATGAAGGCCGACATCGGCCCTTTCTATCAGTTGGCCTCGGCCGGCTTGGCCGGTATCTTTCCGGCGTGGAGACAAAGGCGTACCTGGCCTCGCTAAAGAGGGACGGCGTTGCCCTCGCGGATGCTGCAGAAGGCAACCTCGACGCGCCAGTCTCGTCCTGCCCCGGGTGGAACGTATGTGAGCTGGTGTGGCACACGGGCCGGGTGCATCACTTCTGGCGCACGATCGCCGAGAGGCGTCTACAAGATCCGAGCGAGGTCGAGAGACCCGAGCGGCCGGACGACTCCGCCCTCATGACATGGTACCGAGGCGGCGTCGAGGCCCTGGTCGAGACGCTCGGCACGGCGGAGCCCTCGCAGCCGGTGTGGACCTGGGCGGCGCAAAAGAACATCGCCTTCATCCAACGCAGGATGGCCCAAGAGACGGCGGTGCACCGCTGGGACGCCCAAGCCGCGGCCGGAAGTCCGGAGCCAATCGAGCCGAAGCTCGCGGTCGACGGCATAGACGAGTACCTGGACGTGATGCTTCCCGCCGCCCGCAACGGTCTGACGGAGGGCCGGGAGTCGATTCATCTCCACAGCACCGACGCGCCGGGCGAGTGGGTCATCGAGGTGGGGCACGGCGAGCTGAAGGTGACGCGCGCGCACGCCAAAGGCGACGTCGCCGCAAGGGGGCCGGCCTCTGACCTCTTGCTGTTGCTGTGGCGACGGGTGGGGCCCTCCGCCGTCGACGTGGTGGGAGACGAAGCGGCGCTCGACCGTTTCCTGGCACGCGCCGACCTCGACTAGCCTGCTCTCCGAGTGCTCTGTCTGGGCCACCACGCTCCTTTGTAGGGGCGGCAAAGCTAGCTGAGGGCCTGGTCGAGGTCCCCGATCAGGTCGTCTGGATGCTCGATCCCGACCGACAGCCTGACGAGCGCCGAAGAAACCTCCATCCCCGATCCTTCGAGGCTTGCGTGCGTCATCTTGCCGGGATGCTCGATGAGTGACTCCACCCCTCCGAGCGACTCTCCCAAGAAGAAGAGCCGCGTGCTCTCGCACACGGCGAGGGCACGTTGCTCGTCTTCGAGCTCGAAGGACACCATGCCCCCGTAAAGAGGCGCTCCCGACGCCGTCATCTGCTTGGCCGCGACGCCGTGGCCCGCAAACGACTCGAGCCCCGGGTAGTGGACCGCCGTCACCCCCGGCTGATCGGCGAGCCACAGGGCGACCCGATGGGCGCCGCCGCAGTGAGCTCGCATCCTGACCGCCAGCGTCTTGAGCCCTCGCAGCAAGAGCCAGGAGTCGAACGGCCCAAGGATCGCTCCTACCGAGTTCTGAAGAAACCGCAGCCGTTCGGCGAGCTGATCGTCGGACGTGGCGACGGAGCCCGCCACCAGGTCGGAGTGGCCCCCGAGATACTTGGTTGCCGAGTACACGACAGCATCGACGCCGAAGTCGAGGGGGCGCTGGACGTAGGGAGTGGCAAAGGTGTTATCGACCACGACCAGAGCGCCGGAGCGCCGGCCTACCTCGGCCAGCGCGCCAAGATCGAGGATCTTGAGCATGGGGTTGGTCGGGGTTTCGAGCACCAGCATGTCGGCGCCCTCTTGACACGTAGCCTCAACCGCCGCGAGGTCGGTCATGTCGACCGGGTCGAAGCGCAGACCGAGCCGGCTCATCACCTTGGAGAAGAGGCGGTAGGTCCCTCCGTAGACGTCGTCCGGTATGAGCACCCGGGCCCCCGCCTCGAGGGTCATGGCGAGGGAGGTGATTGCAGCCATGCCCGATCCGAATGCGACGGCATGACCGGCTCCCTCGAGCGCCCCCAGACAGGTCTCGAGAGCGTGCCGCGTCGGGTTGTCGGTCCTCGAATATTCGAAGCCCTTGTGCTTACCTACAGCTTGCTGGACGTAAGTCGATGTTTGATAGATGGGTACAACAGCGGCACCGGTGGTTGGATCGGGGTCTTGGCCCGCGTGGATGGCTAAGGTCTCGAAACGCATACCATCGGGCATTGGCAGCTCCCTCTCGGAGGATTTGCAATCGAAGCTACAGAGCAAACGTTAGGAATCGACGCCCTGGATAACACGCGGGACGATGGCTGGGTGGCCGTCGTGGGCCAGCTGCGACGGGACCACAGCCGGCTGCCACTGTCCTACGTCGAAGCGGTCCAGTCTGCCGGCGGCAGGCCGAAGGTGATCTCGACCTTTGAGCTGCTGCCCGAGGAGCAACCCCCCGCAGAGCTTGCTGTGACCAGCGGGGTCGACCCTGAGGACGCCTCCGTGCTGGAGGGCGCAGCGGGCCTCCTCCTACCAGGTGGCGGAGACATCGATCCCGCCTGGTATGGCCGCCCGGCGCATCCCAAGACCATCCGCATAAGCCACCGCAGGGACCGCTTCGAGCTGAGCCTCATCGAGGCCGCAATGGAACGGGACATGCCGGTACTCGCGATCTGCCACGGAATGCAGCTGCTCAACGTCCACTACGGGGGAACGCTCAACCAGCATCTCGCCGACAACCCCCGGTTCCTCGACCACGACCGCGACCACGGCATGCCGACCTCAGACACGGTCCACCAACTGAAGGTCAAGGACGCCAGCCTCCTCACGGACATCCTCGGGACCACCACCACCGAGGTCAACTCGCACCACCACCAGGGCGTCGAAGTACTTGCTCCGCAGCTCGAACCGGTGGCTTGGGCGGAGGACGGCGTTCTCGAAGCGGTGACCGGCCGGGAGCACTCCTGGGTCGTTGGCGTCCAATGGCACCCCGAGGCCATGGTGCACGCCCAGCCGGCCCAAAAGGGGCTGTTCGACTCGTTCGTGACGGCGGTAGAGGACTACGCAGGCAAGAAGCTCGGGACCTCGCTCAGCGGGAGGGGACGCGGAGCTTGACCCCGGCTACTCCTGCGGCTCTTCGCCGACAGGCGCCTGAGGTTGACCCATGAGCGAGCCGACATCTCCCCTGAGGGCCGAGTAGGAAACCCGCTCGACCACGACCGGTCCCGTCGCGGTCACGTGCGCAAAGATCGCCTCCTCATCGGCGAAGTCGTCGATCGGGATGGCGATCCGCAGCCCCGCGGGAACCTTGATGTCACGCAGCGCCCTCGGTTCTAGCGTGGCCTTCTCGCTTCTTAGGGACACGTCGAGTCGCACGTTGGCAGGGCCGGTGTTCATGACGACGAGCGAGTCCGAGTCCGGGCCCGGGGTAGCAGGACCGACCACCCACTCGAGCGCTCCGGCTGAGACCCCGATCTCCGAGGAGAGCCCCCCGAGGTCCGCGCCCTGGTAGGCCATCGTTCTCTCCGCCACCACTGAAACGCCATTGGTTGACTGCAGCACCGCGCTGACTCCACCGAGCTGGGACTGGCGCGACGTCAGCGACTCCTGGATCTCGATCGAGCGAGAGCTTTTTGGTGCAACCGGGAGATCGACGAGCTTCGGTGGCTGCACCAGCCCCTCGGTGGTCGCGAGCGACACGGTCACTGCGGCCTCCTCGGCGGTCGGGTTCATCACGGAGATTGTCTCGGTCGCGCCGCTCGCCCGTCCCTCGGGGAAGAGCCAGGTCCTCGACGGGCTCGTGGCCCCGAGCGTGAAAGTGAACCCCGGGGACCCGCCTTCGGGGTCGGCGGTCACGCCCTTCCAGGCCATTACTCTGCCTCGGATGCTCTCCACGATTGTCGACAGCTGCCCTTGAGTCCTGGCGAACTCGTTGATTCGAAGCGTCCTGGTCTCGCCGGCCGGCACGGCCACTTGGGCAAGTCCTGAGGGCACTTGCTCGCCGTCGGGCGTGAGGAACAGGACCTTGATCACGGCCTCCTCGGGAAACGGGTTGGCCACCACCAAGCGCTGATCGAAGTCGAGCAGGCTAGACCCCTGGGGAAAATACCAGTGCGAAGCAGGCCCGCCGGCGCAGTTGCCCGCGCCGACTCCAAGGACGGAGTCCCCCTTGTCCACGGGCACCTCGGCGACCTCGAGAACGCTCGCCACCACCGCGCCCCCCAGGCCGGTGACCTCTACAGGGGGGCCGGGCTCCATTTCGCTGACTAGCCCGCGCCCGGCGCCGAGCTCGGCTGCCTCTGCGGGGCCGGGCTCTACGGCAACCGGCAGGGCTTGGTTCCCGGCGGCGGTCACGGCGAGCTGCGCGCTCGCGTCCTCGGCCAGCGGCGTGGGGCAGAACACCGCCCGCGCCACGAAGCCGGCCACCAGGGGCCTGTCCTCGGGCGCCTCCACGTCTCCGGCGAAGGCATCGAGTGCGGCTCCCCCTGCTGCTGCGACGATCAGCAGGACGACCAGGATCAGCTCGCGTCGGCGTTCCGTCACGACGTGGCCCTCCGGGAGGCAGCTCGAGTCAGCGCGCGCCGGGGGAACGCCGCCCCGCCGATGAAGACCCACAGAAGGAGGATGGCGGCCTGCCATCCGAGCTCCGCCCCAGAACGGGAGTAACTAAGCTGCAGCGCGCCCTCCTCTCCACTTGGGACCTGAAAGGCATTTCCCCAACCTGCGTCGGTTCGCTCCAGGGATCGTCCCCCCAGCACCGCCCTCCATCTGGGGTCACTCGACTCAGCCAGAAACACCGATCCAGGCCCCGCGACGTGGGAGCCCGTGTAGCGGGACGCAGACCTGCGCTCTAGAGAACTCCGGGCAGCGACGTCAGCGTCCGCCACGAGAGCAGGATCGTTGCTCTGCACTGCCGCCACGTAGGGAGGGACACCGTCGTACAGGGCCGCCCGCTCGAGGCTCGTGTGGTTCTCCAAAATGACGTAGTCGCCGCCGGGTGACTCACTCACCACCGCAAGGTCACCCTGGCCCGACCATTCAGGCGATAGCCCCGCGCCCTCCAACACGACGTAGTCGACGTTGAAGGCGCCCAACAGCCCGCCCGCGCGGTCGGTCGCCCCCGACTCCACCGAATCGATTACGGACTGGAGCTCACGGTAGCCCTCGCCCGCGGCTCGCTCGAAGAGGTGGGGAAGGACCATGCCACGGGCATCGGTCACCATGGACTCCCCCGACGGAAGCGCCGCAGAGGGTGCAGGCGCGCCCCATCCCTTACCCAGCCACAAGACCCTAAAAGTCGGATCCTGAAGGGCTTCCGCCTCGAGGAACGACCGCACTTCCTCCACCGCCTCGGGGGCCAGGCGCTCGGCGCCACGGCCCGGCTCCCAGTCACCGTGCCACAGCGTGGGAAGCAGCCCGGCCGCCAGCAAGAAAGCGGCCACGGCAAGACCCCCGAGCGTTGCAGCATGAACCATTCCCACCCCCCTGCGAGGAAGATCGAGACGGAAGGCGCCGACCGCAAGTCCGGCCAGACCCGCGAAGCCCAAGGCCGCCATGACGCCCAGCTCGGTCGGACTCGATACCAATGGGGGCAGGGCCCCGGAGGCAAAGGCGGTGGCGAGCGCGCCGGTAACAATGACGAGGGTCCAGAGCGCGAGGGCCATGCGACGACGCTGGCCCTGCCCCACCGCCACCGCGATGGTTCCGAGTAGCGGAAGAGCGAGCCCGAACAAGGCGGGGCCGTCGGGGGTCTGTCCAAGCAGAACGCTGGTCATCCCGTGGCCGCGAAAGTGGGCCGCAACGCCGGACGAGGTCGCATCCGCCGTGAGCCGGTTGAGCGCTCCCCCGGGTGACAACCAGGTGGTGCTCCACGGCAATAGCAGCGCCCACCCGACCGCGAGTCCTGCTACCGATCCGACCAGAGCCTTTAGCTCCGAGCGCCGCCCCCCCAGCAGGGACCTGGTCAGAGACAACAGCAGCGCCGCGCCCCCATAGAGGACGAACGACCCGGGCACGAAGGCGCCGGAGAAGGCGGAATAGAGGGCGAGGCGGGCGATCTCCTTCCCTGCAGTCCAGCGGGGGGGCCTCGCCCAACCCGACAGTCGCAACATCGAGTGCAGGGCAAAAGGCGCGGCGGCGCCGAATGCCAGGGCGCTGAGTGAGCCGGACCTGACACCGGCGTATCCGACGGCGCCCAGCCCGTAGACGAGACCTGCGACGATCCGCCCGGGTCGGCCCACCAACTCGGAGACGAGCCGATTGGCCCCGACGAATGCAATCGCTCCCAGCACCGCGATCAGCAGTCTCTGTGCTACTCCCGCGGCCCCCAACGCGGCGACCTGGAAGAGGCCGAGAAACAGAAACGCCGGCGGAGCGGGACCCGGCTCTCCGAGACCCGCTCCCCGCCACGGCGAAGCCCACGCGCGCCACATCGAAGTAGCCCCCTCTGGATAGGGCAACAGCTCTCCGACCGAGGCGGGCGGGGACCAGATGAAGTGCCTGAAGCCGAGGACGAGCCCGAGAACCAGCAGCAAAGCGACGGCGACCTGCGGGGGGCCGATCCGTTTGGTCATCGAGCGCGTCTTCGAGGTCCGGGCGGCGATCAGCTCGGCCCGGCGGCCCCACGCCTCCTCCAGGCGGCCTGCCTGGTTCGAGACATACACATGGATACGCGTCGTCTCTTTCACCGTGAAACGCCGCAGCGCGCCGTCGGAGACCTTCCTGGTGCGTTGCACCCGCCGCCGCTCGGCGACCGTCTGGGGGAGGTGCCACAGGTTCCACAGCAGTGCACGGCCGAGGTTCACGACCTCGCGTGGCTGGCGCAAGACCAAGAATCCCAGCATCTCTGCGAACGTCAGAAGGATGAATTGGGGCACCAATGCCATGAGCCTCAGAGCGGATGCGTTCTTGATCACCGTTCTGAGCCGGTTGCGCCGAATGAAGTAGCGAGCCTGATCAAAGCGCGATGGACGTTGACCCGTAGCCATCGCGATCGCGTGGCGGGCGACGGCCTTTGGCTCCATACGGACGACGCTGCCGGTCAGGCGAGCCCGCCAGCACAGATCGAGATCCTCTGCATAGGCGCCCAGCCTGGAGTCCCAGCCGTTGAGCTGCCTAAAGAGCTCGTGTGGCATGAGCATGCAAGTGCTGGTTACGTAGAAGACCTCGGATGCGATGTCGTGCTGTCCCAGGTCGATCTCGCCCTGCTCCAGACCCTTGTAGGGATAGCCAAAACGATCCACCGCCATACCGACCTCTTCCAGGATGGAGGGGTCGTCCCAGGTGACTATCTTGGGTCCGACCACGGCAACCGCCTCGTCGCTCGAGGCACGCTCGACCATCCGGGTAAGGGACTCGGGCGTGAGCTCGACGTCGTCGTGAAGCAGCAACAGGAGATCCGCGTCGGTCTTGACGCGCGACAGCGCCCAATTGATCGCGCCCCCATATCCAAGCGGCCGCGGAGTTCTTACGTATCCCCACCGCCGCCGCTTGAGATGTCGCTTTGCGATCCGTTTGACGGTGGATTGCTCCTCCCGCCTGGGAGATGCGTCGTCGACTACGAGGACGTCGAGGGATCCGTAGCTCTGGTTCGCGAGCGAGATGAGGCAATCGCTCAACCACTTCCGGCCGTCGTGCGTGACCACGATCGCCAGGACGCTCGGCTCGCGGCTGTCCGAAGTTCGGTGACCGTCGCCACCGGGACGATCGCCGAGCCTCCCTTGGGTCTCGGAGCCGCCGCGCGTCAGTACCTGTGTGGATTCGATGGACATAGCTTTGTCTTTTGTTCTAGACGGGCACGGTCTCGTACAACGTCGTTCTTCTGCGCGGAATCCGGCCGATAGAGCGAATCAGCGCCTCCATGCCTTCGGCGGTCAGCTCTTGGCCATGAGCCGCGCCCGCCGCTCGAGAGATGTTCTCGTTCGTCAAGGTGCCCCCAAGGTCGTTGGCCCCGGCTTGCAGCGCCAGCTTGGAACCCTCCACTCCCATCTTGACCCACGAGACCTGAATGTTGTCGATATCCCCCGCCAACGCGAGGCGAGCAACGGCATGCATCTTGAGAGCCTCCTCGAAAGTAGGCCCTCGACGCGCACGTCCCTTCAAATAGATGGGCGCCGCCATGTGGACGAAGGGCAAGGGGACGAACTCGAACAGCCCCTCTGCACCACGAGCGGCGCCCGCGTGACCGGCGATCTCGCGATGGAGCCGGCGAACCACCAACAGGTGCCGGGCCCAGCTCCGCGGATGCTCGACGGTTCCGAACATGATGGTCGCGTTGCTGCGGAGGCCGAGCGAGTGAGCGATGCGATGCACCTCGCACCACTCCGCCGTATCGATCTTGTCGGGACAGATGATGGCCCTTATCTCGTCGTCGAGGACTTCGGCCGCAGTCCCAGGCAGCGTCTTCAGCCCCGCGTCTCGCAACAGCTCGAGGAACTGGGCAACCGACATGCCGGAGGCCCGTGCCCCCTGCGCCACCTCGAGGGCCGTGAACGCGTGCACATGCATGTCGGGGACCGCATCCTTGACCGCCCTCAGGTACTCGAGGTAGTGGTCCCCGGTAAAGCTGTGGTGGATGCCGCCCTGCATGCAGACCTCGGTAGCTCCGCGCTCCCACGCCTCGACTGCTCGGGCGGCGACCTCCTCGGGCGACAGCAGGTAAGGCTCCCCCCGCAAGTTCAGCGACTTTGGGCCTTTGGAGAAGGCGCAGAAGCCGCACCGGAAGTAGCACATGTTGGTGTAGTTGATGTTGCGATTGACCACGTAGGTGACCTCGTCCCCCACCGCTGCTCTTCTCTTGTCGTCCGCCAGCTGATAGAGACGCTCGAGCTCGGCCCCCGTGGCGGTGAACAGCAGCGTGATGTCGTCCTCGTTCAGGTCGACGCCCTCCAGAGCCTTGTCGAGCGCCCGCCCGAGCGACGGCCTCGTCACCCGGGCCGGAACTCGCCAGGCCCCCGCAAGGGCCTGCTCCAGCACAATGCGATCGGACTGCGGAGGCGCCTGGTCGCCGCCCGAGTACCACTCGAAGCTGCGGGGGAAGCCCTGTGCGTCGGTAAGGTCGAGCACCCTCCCCCTGAGGCCCTGACTGATCCAGGTAGCGCGCGCCGCGGGGGCGGCGCAGTAGCCGGGATAGATCGCCAGCCGGTCCACGAGCACGAACCCGCGGCCCTCGGTGACCTTACGCAGCTCCTCGAGCTTCGGCCACGGCGCCTCGGGATTGACGTGATCGATAGTGACGGGCGAGACGCCTCCCCAGTCGTTGAGACCGGCGTCGAGGTAGGTCCCGTACTCACCCGGAGTCAGGTTCGGGGGGGCCTGGACCGCGACGCCGGGGGGCAGGATGAGCCGAGCCAGCGCGATCGTGAGGCGCATGTCGTCGGGGCCAGGCTCTGGGTGGGCCGACATGGCGGTCCCTTCCTTGGCCCGGAAGTTCTGGACGATGACCTCCTGGATGTGCCCGTGGCGCTCGTGGCTGGCCCGGATTGCGAGCAGAGCGTCGATGCGCTCCTCGAAGGTCTCGCCGATTCCGATCAGGATGCCGGTGGTGAAGGGAACCCGGGCGCGGCCCGCATTCTCGAGCGTTGCGAGCCGGGTGGCCGGTCTTTTGTCGGGCGCCCCGAAGTGTGCCATGCCCCTGGCCAGCAACCGCTCGGAGGTCGTTTCGAGCATCATGCCCTGGCTCACGCTCACCTCTCTGAGGGCCTCGACCTCTGGAAGGGTCAAGGTCCCCGGATTGGCATGAGGTAGCAGCGAGGTGTTCTCGAGCACCGCCCGGCAGGCTTCGGTCAGATAACCCACCGTGGTGGACACGCCCATCGCCGCAAGCTCGGCCCGTGCCTGTGGCCACTTGCGCTCCGGCTTGTCACCAAGGGTGAACAGAGCTTCCCGGCAGCCCGCCGCCTCGCCGGCCTTGGCGACGGCCACCACCTCGTCGAGCGTCAGGTAAGCGGGCTCGCCTTCGCGCGGGGGATGGGCGAAGGTGCAGTACCCGCAGGCGTCCCTGCACAGCTTGGTCAGAGGGATGAAAACCTTCTTCGAGAAGGTAATGGTCGGCCCCGTGACGGAGTCCCGCAGCGCTGCGGCGGCCCTTATTACTGGCTCGGGGTCGGGGCGTGACATACGGGCCAGCTCCCGCGCCTCGGGATCGGTCAGGGGGGTTTGCGTAGAGGCCCGCTGCGCCAGCGTCTCAAGACGGGTCATCGGGGACACGCTACTAGACTCCCCCACCGTGAAAGTGACGGCCCTGGCCGGAGGAGTGGGTGGAGCAAAGCTCCTGGTGGGCCTGCACCGGGCTCTCTCCGATCCGTCCGATCTGACCGCCGTCGTGAACACCGGCGACGACGCCTCCATCTACGGGGTCCACGTCAGCCCCGACGTCGACATCGTCACTTACTGGCTCGCCGGTGTAGCCGACAGCCAGAGAGGCTGGGGGCTGAGGGGCGACACCTTCAACCTGGTCGACTCGCTCGCGGTCCTGGGGGCCGAGACGTGGTTCAGGCTCGGCGACCGAGACTTCGCCACCTGCCTCTACCGCACCCAGCGCCTGGCCGAGGGCGTCCCTCTGTCCATCGTGACCGAGGAGGTCGCGCGGGCCCTCGGCGTCGCCTCTAGGGTGATCCCGATGACCGATGATCGGGTGAGGACTCGCATCCTCACCAAAGACGATCGGGCCCTCGAGTTCCAGCAGTACTTCGTGCGGGAGCGCTGTGAGCCCGAGGTGGCACGGATCACCTTCGAGGGAATCGAGAGTGCGACCGCAGCGCCCGGGGTGATCGAGGCCATCGACTCCGCCGACGTGGTCGTCCTGTGCCCGTCGAACCCATTCGTGTCGCTTGCGCCAATCCTTGGCCTAGGGGGCGTCACGCAGGCATTGAGGGGTCGCGCGCGCGTCGTGGCGGTGTCGCCGATCGTGGGCGGCTCTGCGCTCAAGGGCCCCGCGGACAGGATGCTCGCCTCTCTTGGTCACGATGTCAGCGCGTCCGGCGTCGCGTCGCTCTACTCCGACATCGTGGACACCTTTGTGGTGGACGAGATCGACGCCGAACACGCCGCTCGCATTGGTTTCACAGGGATGCAGGCGCTCGCCCTCGACACGGTCATGAAGGACCACGACGCCTCCGAGCGCCTTGCGAAGGCCCTACTCGACCTGTGACGGAGGAGATCAGGATCATTGCGATCGAGGGCGTCCCCGAGGTCGCGGTGGGAGACGACCTCGCCCGCTTGATAGTGGATGCCGCGGGGGCCGGCGGGCTCGCCGATCGGGACGTCGTCGTGATCGCCCACAAGGTGGTGTCCAAGTCCGAGGGGCGGCTCGCACCCGGCCACGACCGGCGGGATGCCGTCCTGGCTGAGTCTGCCCGCGTCCTGCGCAAGGCGGGAGACATGGTGATCTCCGAGACCAGGCATGGTTTCGTGTGCGCCAACGCGGGGGTCGACGCGTCGAACGTCGAGGGCGACCAAGTGGTGCTTCTGCCACTCGATCCTGACCTCTCGGCCCGGCGCCTGAGGGCCCGCTTCCTGCATCTCACAGGGGCGGACGTCGCCGTGGTCATCAGCGACACCTTCGGCCGCGCCTGGAGGCTCGGACAAACCAATGTCGCCATCGGCGTCGCCGGCATCGACGCCTTTCTCGACTATCGCGGCGGCAGGGACGGCCAGGGTCGCGAGCTGGTTGCCACCCACATCTGCGTCGCAGACGAGCTCGCCGGAGCGGCGGAGCTGGTGATGCAAAAGACGACGGGTATCTGCGCGGTGATCGTGCGGGGTGCTCCAGTCCTGTTCGGGAGGGGCTCTGCCGCGTCCATCGTCCGGCCGCCCGAGGACGACCTCTTCAGATGACCTGGCAGACGCGGTAGTTTCCGGGCCGTGAGCAAGAAGCTTCAGCAAAAGCAACAGAAACGCCTCGCTGAAGAGGCTCGCAAGGCGCGCCAGCGAAAGTCCCAGCGACGCGCCAACCTCATCACAATCGGCATCGCCGTCGCGGTCCTCGGCGGCGTCGCGGCGTTCGTGTACCTGGAGGGCAACGGCCCGGGAGGCGCCTCCGCCTCGGTCGGCGGATCCGCGGCGGAGGCGAACTGCACCGACGTGGAGAGCCATCCAAGTGAGGGCAACAAGCACGTCAGTGAGCCGGTCGACTACAAGAGCAACCCTCCGGCAAGCGGCAACCATTTCGATCAGGCGGCGGCCCCCGGTTTCTATGCGGACACCATCGCCCCAGAGGGTGCGGTGCATGCCCAGGAGCACGGCCAGATCGTCATCTGGTACCGGCCGGACGCCCCCCAAGAGGTAAAGGATCAGATCTCGAGCCTGGTCGAGCAAGAGCCGGCGGTGAACCTCGCGGTGCCCTGGGAGGACCTCGAGCCTCCTTACAACTTCGCGCTCACCGCGTGGTCGGGAGCCGACGATGAAGGAAAGGTCCAGAGGTGCGAGCAAGTGAGCCAAGACGTCTGGGACGACTTTAGAGCCGAGTTCCAGGGCAAGGGACCGGAGCCAGCGGGAATCCCACCCTTCGAGCCCGACGAGGGCTAGGGCTCCCCAGAAGCAAGGTTGAAAACGGCGCCACGCGTATCGCCCAGTAGCATGGTTGTCGAGGAGGTGTCGATGTCGGATTCCCCCATCCTTGTCACGGGTTCGACGCGGTCTGGCACGTCGTGGGTTGGGAAGATGCTGTGTCTTTCGGGTGAAGCGGGCTACATCAACGAGCCGTTCAATCAGAAGTACCAGCCCGGCTGGGCCGGTGAGCCCTTCCCCTACCACACGCTCTACATCAACACGAATAATCAGGCGCTCTATGAGCCAGTGCTCGAGCGGATCCTCAGAATGCGCTACCCGGCGTTTCGCAACTTGAGCCGAGTCCGCAGCCCCCGCGATCTTGGCCGGCTGTCGCGCGACTACTCGCAAAGCTATCGTGTACCGGACCAGAGGAGTCAGGCCATTGCTGAAAGACCCCTACGCCATCCTCTCAGCGGAGTGGCTGGCGCAGCGCCTCGGCATGGAAGTCATCGTGACCATCCGGCATCCCGCGAGCTTCGTGAGCAGTATCAAGAAAACTAGAAGAGGAACTTCCAGCACTGGGTCGAGCGTCGAGCAAGGACTACTGCTTCAAGACCACCTCGGCAAATGGCAGGGCCAGAAGACTGGCCCCCGATAGGACGTTCATAACTGCGGGGTCTTGCTCCCGATGGCCCCACAGGTCTCATGGAAAGCGTAGCCACACTTCGGGCGCTATCTCCTCGCAAAGGTCCTCGGCTGGGCGCTCACCGTCTAGGCGCTTGACCCCCAAGCGTTGATACGTGGCTTTATAGAGCCTCGCCTGCCGATTCAGCTGATCGAGGCTGTATTGCTCGGCTTTGCGGCTGAGCGCGACCTCTGGGGGAACGTCGAGAAAGTAAGAAGCAACCGGCTTGGGTGAAAGTGCCTTGATCAGGCAGGCTTGCCACCGGAACTTGCGTTCCTCTCCGTACCTGTAGCGAAGATGGACGACTGAATCCAAGACGTACCGATCGCAGATGACGGTCCTCCGCCGCCGTAGGTGGTAGCGGACTGCCCGCCGCTGCGTCAAGGAGTTGGCCAGAGCGACGATCGTGGCCCACCCTTGAGTCATAAAAGGGCTTTGGCGCCGAAGCTCCTTGCCTTCGAGTCGATACTCCTGTGAAGGATTTGCGGTGACGGTCTCGTTCCCGAGCATGACGTCAGGCTGTTTTGATCGGCGCATTATCCCCTTCGCTCTTAAAAGGAAGCGCTTCACCGGCAACGCTATGACGTTCAGTGAGGGGTTGTAGGACAGCCGAGTCCAGACGACCACCGCATCCATCCCTAGACGGTTGCAGACTTCCTCCAGCGCCTCCGACTGCAACGACTTTCCGGAACCGTCCAGACCAGAAAGAGCTACAAGACCTCCATTCCTCGTCGAGGAGGCGACCGACCTCCAGCCCTTCAGGTAGGCTGCACCAGGCAACGAGGCGTCCAACTCAAAGCGCTGAGCCGCCGCAGCAGCACTGCGAATCTTCGTGGCCGGAACGCTCGTCTTGTAGGTAGTCTTGAGAAGCGAGACTGCCCTGTTCGCGCTCCAAGCCGCCGCCCTCACCTCCGCTTCATCCCATGCATTGGGATTCTCTCGTAGCAACTCTCCTAAGCGCGCTCGGCGCTTCTCGTCCAGGTGACCGCCGCCCTGAACAACTCGACGGGCCAGGATCAGGAAGGCGTGAACGGACGAAGGACGAAGCAGCTTTTCGAAACCTTCTATGGGGAGCGCCTCTCTGAAGAGCGCCTCAGCTTCTTCGGACGAAAGGCGCCACTCGGAGACGGCTACGAGATCCAGTGATGTCACGGAGCAACCGCTGAAGTGAGCCCAGGTCCTGCCCTTCTGTAGGAACCCCAGACGTGGCAAGGTGTCGGTCAGCTGGAAATGCTCATGTGGGCGAACCAGCAGGTCAAGATCCCTCGCCTCTGGTGGTAGCGAGCCGAACACGAGCACAGAGCCATCAACGATCGAATCAACGGTCAACGCGGTCGCGAGGGTCTCTGATTCCGTTGAGGCTCTTGGTTCCTTCACGACGTCCCCTTCATCACTCGGTGCACGCTAACAACAACATGCGCGCGGCCGTCGCGGCATTCGTAGGGTAGGCGCCGGGACGCTCCAGCCGGCGATGCATTCGACGAGCGAAGAACGCTAGCTCCAGCGGGTCATGGTACCGATCCGGCACACCGGCAGCCCCCATCGACGTCCGCGCAGCCTTCCGGGCGGTCCCGAAGAAGTCGGATCCATCCCACGCGGCTTCAAATGAGTCGATGACAAGCCTCTGTGACCACCGCTTGAGGCCGACACCGTGTTCCAGGTAGGCCACTGCAGCATTCAGCATGTCGAAGCCCGGAGCGCCCTTTGTCCTTGCGAGTTCCCAATCCACAAGCCCGGAAAGTCGGTCATGGTGGAGGAGACAATTTTGCGCAGAGGTATCTCCATGCCGCAGGACGGATCGCTTCAGGCCCTGAAGGTCCCGCCTGGCGGCAACCAGAGCACGCCTGCACTGACCGTCGAGCTCGGGAACATCGGTTACCCCGTCGAGTGATCCAAGTACGTCGTCTTCATCGGGAGTCGCCGCCTTCGACGTGACCTCTGCCAGTCTTATTAGCGCGGCCGCCACTTCGCCGAAGGGTTCGTGCCACGAGAGCGAAGAGGCCGTACGAGGTGTCACTGGTTTCAGCGCCAAGGGGGCTCCTTTAACGCCTTCCTGGACGCTGGCTTCCCCTACTTCCCCCAAGTAGAGAGGTGCCACCCGAGCAGGGGCCGCCTCATTCAGCGCCTCGATTTCTCTGGTGATGAGCCGTCGATCCCCCAGAGGGCTCTTCGCCACCACTAACGGATCGGCCGAATCCCCGAACACAAAAACCGTCAGACCAGCCGACCGATGCAACGTCAGAGTGCTCAAAGGCGGCGCGGTTAGAGGCAGCCCGCGGGCTCGTGTTCCGAGCTCATGCCACCTCTCCCGTAGTCCTCTAAGGAGAGGGTCCACATCATTGCTCGGTTTGGCGGGCAGCCGCTCGAGGGCCGTTCCTAGCAGTTTTACGGGGATGCCTTTGCGCCCCACCAGAGCCCGCACCATGCCCCCGCGCCGAGCCGCAGGCAACGCATAGCGAGAAGCCTGGGAGATCAGTCGTGCATAGAAACTGGAGGGCCAGAGAGAGCCGACCTCTATGTCAGCCTTCCAGGGATACGGCACGTGTACGTACCGGCGAGCCGTCACACGCGGATAGTAGGACGCAATAGGAGTCGTTGACCCGATGAGAGGATTAGGAGCGCTACACCGCTGACCATCTGAGGCAAGACCCCATTGGGACATGAGGATTCTGAGCGGCCAAGGTCGCCGGGGAGTGCTGGTGAAACGACCCTCCAACAATCGACAGACGCAGGCAGTGAGCGCTCAGACCGTTCGATCGGCCCAGGAGGTCGATCCCGCAAACTCATCCGACCACATCGCTCAGGTGGGAAGCGAGTCCCCGCTGGAAGACCATCCAACCGGGGCAGATGGGAAAGGCAGCGGACAAGGCCTTCGGCTTTTCGCAAGCAATTCGCTGTGGATGATGCTGGCCGAGATCGTCGCAAAGCTCTCCAGCTTTGCTTTGGTGATCATCCTTACCAGGGGCCTCGATGTCGCGGAGTACGGGCAGTTCAACTTCGCCATCTCTTTCGCGTCACTGGTGTTGCTTTTCGGAAGGTGGGGGCTGCACCCGACTCTCGTTGCGGACCTTGCTCGAGACCGAGGACGTGTCTCCGAGCTCTTCTCCAGTGGTCTTGTGGTCCGCAGCTCGTTTGCCGTGGCCGGCCTGCTGATCGCTGTTGGACTGGCCCCCTTATTCGTGGACAGCAGAGAGGCCTTCCTCGTCGTCGCCATTGTGACGGGGGCCGTGTTTTTGGACGAGCTATCTGCCTTCGTGGGGGTCGTTTTCAAAGGCTTCGAGCGAATGAAGTTCAACGGCCTGCTCCTGATTACCAATCGTCTCATCTCCACAGGGCTCGCCTTGGTGGTGGTTTTGCGAGGTGGCAGCTTGCTCATCATTTGCCTCATGTATTTCCTAGGATCACTGAGCGCCCTTCTCATGGGGTGGGTGGCCTTGATCCGGTACTTCCCACCCATTCGACTCCGTGATGCTCGTTCGCCGCTGATTTGGGGCTTTTTCAAGCAGGGCGTTTCGCTTGGCATCGCCCTCTTTCTGAACATGGCCTTGTTCCGCCTGGACGCCATCATGTTGGGCCTCCTTCGAGGAGACGTTGCCGTTGGCCTCTACGGCGTTGCCTACCGATTCTTCGAATCGTTCCTGTTCGTTGCCTGGACACTGTCGTCGGTAGCACTTCCCCGCTTCGCACGGTCATCAACACCACAGGGGAGGATGCGGACCTTTGAGGGGGTAGTTGCTTTGGTGACTGCCTTCTATCTTCCCGTGGCGGTTGGGTCCATCTTTGCAGGCGAGTGGGTCATCGCGTCACTGTTCACCGAGCGCTATGTAACCGCGACGGGTGCCCTCGTTTGGCTCACCCTCGCAGGCGTCTTTTATGGGATCGCGTACTGGGCGCGCATCGCAGTGGTGACTCTGGGCAGGAGAACAGAGGTGGTATGGGTGGCGGCCTGCGCCCTAGCCATCAACTTCGCAATAAACCTGTTCGCGATCCCTCGCTACGGTTTCGTGGCAGCCGCCGTCGCCACATTCATCACCGAGGTTCTCGAAGCTGCGCTTCTCGTCTGGATCTACTTACGGGTGGCTAAGCGCCCGCGCTTTACCCGTGTGGTGACCGTCCCCGTGGTTGCGAGCTTCATCATGGCCATCGCTTTGTGGGCCACAGGGCTTAGTGACATGGGTGCCTTCATAGCGGGGGTGCTGGTCTACCTTGCTGCTCTTGCCGCAGTCGCGCGAGTCCTGGCCCCATCTGAGACAGCGGCCGTGGTGGCATTGCTACGACGGCGAAAAGGCAAGGCATCCGGGGCTTCTGTATCCCAAGAGACCCTTCCGGATCCGGCAGAAGGATGACGTTTCCTGCCGCCACAGTCGAGCGGCCCGTCCGTGTCACCTTCGTCGCCCCCTATGCTCAATTGGGGGGCTCGGAGCGTTACCTGGAAACGCTGCTCGAGTGTCTGGATACAACCTGGGTCGCTTCTGTCATATCTCTGCAGAGTGGTCCCTTGGTCGACCGTCTTAGAGCACTCGGACACATGGTCGAGGTGATACCAACATCAGCAAGATGGACGGGAATGGTTGGCGCCGCATACCGGGTCAGAAAGTTGCTGCAAGTGGCAAGGCCACAGATTCTCCACGCAAATGGCCTCAAGGCAACACTCGTATGCCAGCTTGCCGTTCTCGGGACAGGCATCCCCCTCGTTTGGGTAAAGCACGATTTCAGTTGGGATGGGTGGATGGCGCGTGCGGCGGCGCTCAGATGCGCCTCGGTAATAGGAGTCAGCAAAGCCGTCACTGGTACGTTTAGCGCTCGCTCGCGCGCCAAGGTTCGCGTTATCTACAACGGGGTCGATTTGCCTAACGTCGATCGGGAAGCAGGGCGAAAGTCGATTCTGGAAGTCATGCGGGCATCTTCAGAAAGTGTAGTTGTGGGCCTCGTTGGGAGGTTACATCCCGTAAAAGGGCATCTCGAGTTGCTGGAGGTCATCCCCACCCTGACCCAACGTATTCCCGGCCTCCAGGTGGCGTTCCTCGGAGGCGAGGATGTCAACCACCCGGACCACGCGGCTCTGGTGAGAAGGAGGGCTTCGGAGGCCCCTCTCAGAGAACGCGTGCACTTTCTTGGGCATAGAGCCGACGCGTCCCTTCTGATGAGCGGAATGGACCTGATCGTGATGCCTAGCGTCCCCGACGAGCGAGGAATGGGAATGGAAGCGTTCCCCTTGACGGGCCTGGAAGCTCTTGCAGTTGGCACACCCGTGGTGGCTTATGAAGGGGGAGGTCTCCCCGAGATGTTTGGAACATGTGCGCGCTTCGTGCCGGTAGGACAGCGGCAGCGGCTCGCGGATGCCGTAGTAGAGGTCCTTGAAGATGAGCCCCTGCAAGCCACTTTGTCTGACTGCGGCAAGGAGCGTGTGCGAAGTCGCTACTCGATGTCAGGCATGGTGGAATCGATGAAGAAGACGTATCTGGAGCTTGCGAGAGCCTCCAAATGAGGAGCACTATCATCGCCTACCACGCAGTGGGCTACTGCTCTGCGAGGGAGGATCCCCATGGGCTCTTCCTGTCACCCGAGACTTTCGCGCAGCAAATGGATTACCTCGCGCGACGTCGGATTGTTGTGCCGCTGGAAGCCGCGATCAGGGGGGACACACAAACGAAGAGACCCGCCGTCGCCATCACCTTTGACGACGGCTATCGCAACGTTCTAACAGTTGCCGCTCCCATCTTGAGCAGCTACGGGTTCGAAGCCACCGTTTTCGTCCCCACCATGTGGATTGCGGGACGCAATGGCTGGATGGAGCAATCAAGCTGCGACTTTCACATCATGAGTGAAAAAGAGCTGCGCGACGCCACCGAGAACGGCATACGGATCGAGAGCCACGGTCACGCACATATCGATATGAGCAACTCGAGCTACACGGAAATCCACAAAGACGTACAGACGTCAGTCGAAAGACTCGCAGGGATCATGGGACGACGCCCCCGCTATCTCGCTTACCCATGGGGCCGGCACTCAGAAGCGGCGCGGAGGGCTGTGGCCGAGGCAGGTCTAGAAGCGGCATTCTCAATCGATCAACCACATCAAGGGGTCTATGCCTGGGACCGGGTTTACATCGCTCCTCATGACGGGCCAAAGACCTTCACCCTGAAAACCTCGGGGCACTTCCTGTCGTGGCGTCGATCGCGCCTCGGCTCGAGCATCGCCGCGGCGACCCGTTCGCTTCGGCGGCAGTGAGAGCAGTACAAGGCTTGGAGAGCCCCGCCCAGACAAGGTCTCTGAACCAGTCAGCGCCTCCTGATCGCCTGAGCAGCAAGGCTGCGCAAATAGGGAACGGCGGGGCGCCAGTCTCGACCACACCAGACGCTCTCCTTGGCACCGCGCGCATACCGGACCGAGTCAACGACGTCCCTTACGACGCCACGACGCCTCTCGACCACTGCCCTATGGAGATCACCCACAAGCCATTGAAAACGAAGGCCTGGAGTGGCCTCAACCAGGTTTCCTGAAAGCCGTGTTCCTACGGCCATGGAGGCCCACATCGAGGGAAAGTCCACGCCGGCCGCTATGGCAAGAGACATCGACCCGAAGAAGCGACCGTTGAGGTCGATGAGCAATGGGGCGCAGCCGTCCCCCACATCGATGAATTGAAGCTCTGCAAGGCCAAACCACCCGAGATCCTCAAGGAGCCTTCCTGCTTTCGTTGCAAGCTCCTCGTCGACGGGGATGGTGGTAGCACGGGCGCTGACTCCCGCTGCCGGAGGCCATATTCGCGTCGCGTGTTGCTGAGCGCGAGCGACGATCTGGTGGGAGCTATCTACGAGCAACGTAAGGGCGCCGAGACGTCCACTCACCATTTCTTGAAACAGGGGCTGGCCTCCCAACGAAGTGATCTCCGAGGCACGTCGTGCGACCTCAGAAGTTTCGTAGCAGACGGTGGCCTCGAGCCTCAACGGCCGGCCCTCGCCTGACGGCGCCCAATGCCACCTCGGCTTCACGATGACAGGCGCCGAGGCGTCAAGCGCCTCATCGAGGTCCACTGTTGTGTAAGGAGTTCGAAGGTCAGCCGCCCGTGCTGCCTCGGGAAGTGCGAGCTTGTCCATGGAGCGGCGAACTGTGTCGTGAGAGGGGTATGGCACTTTGGCTTCAATCTTTGACCTGTGCTCGGTTAGAGCAAGAACTCCGGCGTCCCCAGCGCCGAACACAATGCCGTAGCCGCCATCCCTTATAGCTGCATTGATCGATGCCACAAAGTTGCCGGAGGGCTCTCCAGGCGCTGGGATCGCATGCCACCGGCGACACCACCTCGAGGCAGCCAGGGTTCCCTTCTCTGGTGAGCCGACGCCGACGGACCATCCAGACGTTCCTAGCGATCGAACGGCGGCCAGAGCACCTCTTGCGTGGGAGTCCTCACTGACGACGAGCGCCTTCATCTCTGGTCCAATGACCGTGGGTCTATTGATCATCGATTGACCCATAGTCTAGGGACCAGCAAACATGGATGACATGTTGAGAAACGTAGTTTTTGCTCATGACAACATCTTCTACCGGGGCGGCGCGGGCCAGATCTTCTCGGACCGCGGCCGCTGGCCGTGGGAACGTTATCTGCGCTTCAGCGCCTCTCTGACTGTGGCCGCCCGAATGCAGGAGATGCCGACGACCCTCGTAGTCGATGACGTTGCACCGTCCAGTCATACTGATGTTTCGTTTGTTCCCATCCCATCCTTGAGTGATCCGATCTCGAAAATCAGTCAGCGAGGTGAAGCCCGGGAAAGGTTATCTGAGGCGCTGGGAGAGGCAGACGGACTGGTTGCGCGACTGCCAAGCGAGATTGGCTCCGCCGCCATCCGGGTCGCCGAGAGCTTGCAGAAGCCGTGGGCCGTCGAAGTAGTCACTTGTCCCTGGGACTCGCTATGGAACTACGGGAACTGGCAAGGAAAGGCTTACGCTCCTGTCGCTTGGCTGCAAATGAGACGGCTACTCAAGAAGTCTCCATTTGCGGTGTACGTGACCGCCGAGTTTCTGCAGCATCGCTATCCCTCCAGCGGAAGAACCCTTGGCTGCTCCGACGTGGAGCTGGACCTGTCCCGAGCGGCCCTCGAGAGACGGCTCGCTCGTGTCAGTCGGGGTGATCATCCCTTTGTGATCGGGTTGATTGGTTACCTCGGCGCAAGGTTCAAGGGAATCCATGTTGCGCTGAAGTCGATCTCGCTCGTGAAGAACCAGCTCCCTCCATTTCGATTTCGAGTCCTTGGCTCGGGGAACGCGAAGCCCTGGATAGAGATGGCATCCGAGGTTGGACTTACCGATCACGTCGAGTTCTGCGGAACACTGCCGGCTGGTGATCCAGTGTTGCGATGGCTCGACGAGATTGACTTGTACGTCCAGCCTAGCTTCCAGGAGGGCCTTCCCCGTTCCCTGCTCGAGGCTATGAGCCGCGGATGTCCCGCCTTGGGCTCGACTGCTGGAGGCACCCCGGAGCTCTTGCCACCTGGATCCCTTCACCAGCCGGGCGATTCCCGCACGCTGGCACGCCAACTAGTGGAGCTCGCCTCTGATCGAAACCGACAAAGAGAGCAGGCTGTTCACAACTTCGGGGTCGCAGCCAGGTACCAGTCCTCTGTCCTCGATCCCATTAGAGATGGCTTCTGGCGGACCTTCGCGACTTCCGCGCGTCAGTCCCGCAGCCCAAGCAAGTGAACCCCTGAGGACGGCACTTAAAATGAGACCGTGGCAGCGCAGTCAGCTCTAGCTACACGTAGCCCACGCAGATGGATCCGGGGGGTTGGGCCCTCGTTAGGGGCCGGCGCGCTACTCGTTTCGAGTATTGCCCTTGGCGCGGGTTTGATCGCCGTAGCCGCCGGGTTCGGAAACGCGGCCCCCATCGTGGCGGTGGCCATCCCCCTTGCCCCCATTGTCTTGATCTTGATCCTGAGAGATCCTCGGATGGGGCCTTTTTTGGTGTTTGCAGCATTCCCTCTGGGCTTCGCAGCCGTGTCGATCGGGATGCTGGATCTCCAGGCAGTCGATGCCGCGATTCTGATCGTGACTCTTCTTGTGGCACTGCGAAGACTCACCGACGGCAAGGCGCCACTGGGATGGGCACGACCTCTGGGGTGGTGGCTTGCTCTAGTGGTATGGGGCGTCATTTCCTTCACTTCGGCGGCCGATCAAGGGGAATCAATTCAGCAGTTGGGCTCCTTGCTCACAGCGCTCGTGCTGGCATGCGTGGTCATTGCCGCTTGCCAAGACCTGGCCGACGTTCGCAGATTGTTGACATGGTTCGCGATCGTCGCAGTTGGGATCATCATTCCGGCATTGCTCAATGCCGGCCAGCTGAGGGCCTACTACGGAGCATCTCTAGTTGAGGGTCGTCTCCAGGGCTTGTTCATCGAGCCCAACGAGCTCGGCGCTTTCTGTTCAATGGGGGCTCTGGTGACTGCCGGACTTGCACTGGGGGCCACGACAGCATGGACCCGCCTGTTCTACGGGGCGGCAGCGGGTTTCTTGCTGACCGGCCTCACCATGTCTCTCTCAAGAGGGGCCTGGATCGGCACCGTGGCGGGTATGGCGTTTCTCTTCCTCTCCCTGCGTGACGCCCGGCGGGTGCTGTTAACGTTAAGCATTCCAGTCCTGATCGTCGCCACCTTGCTCGGTGCTTTTGGATCGGCTAGTCCTCAAGTTGAAGTGGTCGGCGAGAGGGTGCGCGCCTTGATCGACACGGATCAGCCCTACGAGAGCCGCCCCGAGATCTGGGCCGAGGCTCGCCGCCAGATACAAGAGGACCCCCTGACCGGTGAGGGTCCGGGGAACTTCGGGATCGCCAGTCGCCGTGTGGCGTCAGCTTCGCTGACCGTCTACGCGCCACACGCACACAACTTGTATCTCAATTTTGGCGCTGAGTTGGGTCTGCCCGGCCTCACCTTCTTCGTAGCTTTCATCGTCGCGTTGTCAGTGGCCGGAAAGAAGGCCTTTCAAACCACATCGTCAGGTCGTCACCGTTCAGATCGAGCACTCCTAGCCGGACTGAGCGCAGCTCTAGTGGCTGCGGCGGTTCACGCTGTGTTCAACGTCTTCTTGGGCAATCCGATCATGGACGCTACGACCTGGAGCCTGGTTGGCGTGTTTCTTGTGGTTACGCGCCAGCTCGGAACAACGGAGAATGCTGCCGAAGGAACCGGTTATCGATAGCTATCGATGCTTACGATCCTCCCCGACGGGAGGCGAAACCGACCTCAAGACGGCCCGAATCGGTTACTGCTAGTACCTCAACAGCTTGAAGTCATCGACCAGGAACGCTCCTGTGAAACCGTCTTCTAGGGCCTTCACTTTGAGTTTCAGGGAGCTATCCCCTCTTTGGGAGACATAAGTCAGGGAGTTTAGTCGAGTCCAAGTAGAACCGATCCGAGTAACGACTTCCTGCCGTCCGACAACGGTCCCGCTGGCCCTTTCCACAATGATCAACTCTAGCCGGGGAGAGCCCTCGACTGCTGCCGCAAAGCCCCGTGCCTCAAATGTGACACCTCGCGACCCGGTGCCCACCCGATCAGCCCTCAGACGGTTTGTGGTTGTGTCGCCTTTGTCCGTTACCTTGCCTGCCCGGGAGCCGGAGCGGGCGTTGTCCACAATCCCAAGCTGCTCCCGGGTGGCGTCCCATCCGGTCCCACCCGACTCAAAGCCGCCGTTCGAAAGGAGGTTATCGCTCGGTCGTTCCAATGATGCCCCCGTCAAGAAAGATCTCAAGTGCCAGTAGACGGGTTTTTCCGTCATGTCTCGCCGGAAAAGACCGAAGTTGTCCTCGTGTACGTTGCCGGACACCCTGTTGCGATCGTTGTACCAAAGCATCTTCGTGACGTTCCAACCATCGGACTGGTTCTTTCTAGTGACGTATTGCACGGCTCGAACCAGGTATTCCCCTTGTTCTTCTGCGGTCACTCCCATCGTCCCGTTGGAGGAACAGCCTTTGCCGTCGCTGAGATCCTCGTCTTTGTTCGAGCCGTAGACCTCCTTGCACGAGGGGTACTGGTTGGAGTGAGACGACCAACCAAACTCGGTGAACCAGATCTCCTTGTTGTCGTCGCCGTAGCGATCCATCAAGCGCCGTACTCCACCCACGGCTGAGATTGTCCACATCTCGCCGTTCTCAGTCTCGGGCGGGAGATCGGCGGGGGCCATGTACGGATGAATTGCCATAACGTCGAAGAAGGGCCTGGAGCCAAGCTCGTACAGCGTTTCTATCCACCTGGCGTCGGTGTACGACGTGCCACCCGAAACCACCCGTGCCTGCGGATCGGCCGCCTTGATCGCTGGATAGGCTGCCTTGAGGATGCGGACATATTCGGAGGGGGTGCCCGACCAGAACCTGGGATGATTAGGCTCGTTCCAGATTTCCCACCCAACCGTGCGGCCACGGAAGTAGTTGGCCAGCCACCCGGCCACTCTTCCGTAGTCACCAGGATCCTTGGGAGGCATTGGACTGGCCGTTTCCCACGAGGCACTGGGATTGCTGGTGGCCCAGGCAGGGGTGCAGAACAACACGAGCAAGACCTCTATCCCCCGAGCTCGCGCTGCGTTGATTGTCAGGTTGAGCCGATCCAGGTACCACTTTGCATACGAGTTGGGTCCACTTGACTGCACCGAACACCAGGCCACATCGATGCGAACAACCTCCACGCCAGCTTCGGCCATCTTGTCGAGGGCTTCGATCCGCTGAGCGTCGTCGTCATAGTTCCAGGTCGCGTGGTACATCACACCCACTTCGGGCCTCGTCGCAACATCGGCTGCGGTGGCAGTCGCCGATGGGAACAGGCCCGCGGCGATGGCTGCAGCGAGAATGCTGACGGTAAGGCGACGGATGCTCAACACCACTTTTCCTCCATTTCGGCAGCTGGGCGGCCCACCTCATGTGTGGGCCCCTGGCTTTGCGCCACCGCCTCACGGCGGCTTCGCCTGTTCGTTGGTCAGGATCGTTGGTATCTGCTTCGACCGGATCGCTCCGGTCTTGAGCGTTGCGGCGAAAAAAGTAGCTCTTGGCTTTGAGTCTGGATTAGAGTCCAATAACGGGTCCCGGGAGCTGTGGCGACAAGAGAAGAACTCAATCTCTGGAAAGGGGAAGCTTGGCGCAGGAGAGGGGCTTGCCGGACGTACTCGACACGCTTCGTCGACGTTGGAAGCTGATTACGCTTATCGCTCTAGGAATCTTCGCAGGGGCCACCATCTATGCAGAGACACTGCCGCCCAAGTACGACGGCCAAGCTGTGGTCGCTTTTGCCCCCAAGAAAGCGGAGATTGGCTCGGATGTGGTGCGTGTCGTCCTGCCCAAATACGTTTCCTATGTAACGAACCCCACGACGGTGGACCGCGTCGCAAGATCGCTGGATCTCGACCCGGACGAGCTGGAAAGCGGGCTAGAGGCGACGATTGCAACCGATACGGGTAATCTCACGATCACCACGCGCCTATCCTCACCCGAGGCTGCAGCGGACGCAGCGAACGCCTTCGCGAATGAAGCGGCGGACTTCTCCAGGCCTGCTGACGAGTTGCTTCAAGGAGAGGTAGTGGCGCCCGCGGTCGCGGCGGACGATCCGTCCTTTCCTCCCCGAAGATTGCTCGAAGCTGCCGCTCTCTTGGTTGGCATCGTCATCGGCATCTCCGTCGCTTTCATCCTCGAGAGGGGAAGGCCACGGATCAGATCGTGGCGCGACATCTCGGCACTCTCTGGTTATCAGGTCGTCGGCCGGATCCCATCCGTCCGAACTCTGCGAACCAAGCCGAAGCAAGCCATGGCGGATCCAGTTGTCGGATCGGCCTTTAGGACTCTTCGTACGAATCTCGAGAACCAGTGGCAGGACCGGACACTGCATGTCATCGCGGTTACGTCACCGGCCCAAGGGGAGGGAAAGACAACCGTCGCTGCGTTATTTGCGGAATCTCTGGCACGTCTCGGCGCAAAGACGCTGTTGATCGACGCCGACTTGCGCCGCCCCGGCTTGTCCAGGACTTTTATGACTGATGGGGAGTATGGGCTGTCAGACGTGCTCCGGGAAAAAGCCGACGTTGGGGAATCGATTCAGTCGGGGTGGACGGAGGGTCTGTGGATACTTCCAACTAAGCCCGACGCGGATGCCGGTGACCTTCTTGCGAGGCGCTTCTCAGACGTACTTCGTGACGCACGCCACATCTTTGAGATCATCGTCGTAGACACTCCTCCATTGCTCGCCACCGATGACTCTCGGACCATCGCCACGCTCGCCGACGGCGTATTGCTGGTAATCGCGGCGGGAACGTCCGCCGGACCAGTCAACGAATCAGTGTTGGCCCTAGAGGGACTCAAAGCACCGGTCTTGGGCGCCATAGGAAACCGGTTGAGAGAGGGCAAGCAGTCGTACTACTGATGGCGAATCCGCGCAGGTCCTCTGATGCATCCACGGCCTCCATCCCACCGACGTGCTCGAAAACGTAGATCGCACTCACTACGACGGTCCACGCTGACTTGTCGATGAGCGGCCGGGGAGCACCAGTGGCATGTGTGCTGGGAGAGGCAGATTTGGTGCGAACCCTCGGTCGTAGGGGCATTCGATGCGCTGTAGCTGCGCCACCTCATGACCCGGTTCGGTATTCTCGCTCGGTTTTTCGAAGACTCGAGTGGACTGACCCCTACAAGAACCCTGATCGACTCGTTGAAGTTCTGCTTCGGTTCGGCGCGACGCAACCACGTAAACCAGTTCTTTACTACAACAGCGACCCAGAGTTGCTCTTGGTCTCCCGCTACAGGGACCCCCTCGCAGACCACTTCGATTTCGTAGTCCCGGACGCTTCGCTGGTTGAAGACCTCGTGGACAAGGCACGGTTCCAGGAGCTGGCGGAGAGGTTGGGGCTTCCGGTCCCCAGGAGCCGCCGATTCTCGCCAGAAACCGATCGTGCAAAGGGGCTTGAAGTCGACTTCCCGCTGATAATCAAACCGTTGACCCGGTGGGACAGCGACTGGAGGCCCCGGATGCGAGGGGCCAAAGCGCTCGCCGCACCGACTCCTGCAGCTCTTGAGGAGCTGCGGCCTTCCCTGGTTGGTCTCGGCCCGCTGCTTGCGCAGGAGCTTGTCGAGGGCCCGGAGTCTCGTATCGAGAGCTACCACGTCTACGTTGATGCTCAAGGCGAAGTGGTGGCGGACTTCTCGGGTAGAAAGATCCGCACCTATCCCGCCCTCTTCGGTGACACCACGGCCCTCACCATCACCGATCATGAAGACGTCATCTCGCTGGGCCGCGACCTCGTTCGGCACCTCCAGTTGAAGGGCGTTGCGAAGTTCGACTTCAAGCGGGGTCCCGATGGCCGGCTGCACCTGCTCGAGGTAAACCCGCGCTTCAACCTCTGGCACCACGCGGGGGCGGTTGCGGGAGCGAACCTGCCGGCGATGGTCTATGACGACCTAGTCGCGCGACCGCGCAGAGCCGCCACGGGAGTCCGTGCGGGCGTCCGGTGGTGCAATCTCGGCTCCGACCGCAAAGCCGCGAAGGCCGCACGAATACCTTTCGTTCGTTGGGTGCTGTGGGCCGCCACATGCCGGGCGAAGTGGGCGGTAGCCTGGGACGATCCCTTGCCACTGCTCCGCGGAATCGTGTGGGGCAGGCTTAGGAGAGGTCTCCCTGTGTCTAGGACAACTTCGGAGACATAGAGCGTCATGCGATACGGCGTGATCTCCGACGTACACGGGAACCTAGCGGCGCTCAACGCCACACTGGAGGTGTTGCATCGCCAACGGATCGATAAGCTCATCTGCGCGGGTGACCTCGTGGGATACGGGCCGCACCCCAACGAGTGTGTCAGTGTGATCGCCGAGCACCATCCGATCTGCGTCGCTGGAAACCACGACCTCATCGCGTGTGACCGCTTGACTAGCGAAAGAGCAAATCGACTCGCTCGTCAGACGCTGGAATGGACGCGGGACGTGCTTGCGGACGATGCGAGAACCTACCTCGAACAGTTACCCCTGACGGCGCAGGCGGACGGCGTAGTCGTCGCCCATGGCGCCCTGGATGACCCGTCGGACTACACGCTGACTCCCGAACAAGGAGCGGCCCAACTCGAGCTAATGTGTGCCAGGCATTGCGCTTCGTTCTTGATACTGGGGCACACTCATCGGGCCTGGGCCCTCACTCGTGCCGCCGGGGTGCTACCTCTCAGACGTAACGCCCTCATCCGGTTCAGCTCCCAGGACGTCATGCTTCTCAACCCCGGGAGTGTCGGACAATCCCGGGAGTTGCGGGCGCTGGCCCGGTTTTTGATCCTCGATCTTGCCTCTGGCGAGGCCAGTTTCTACGGCATCTCCTATGATCACCGCCGTTGCCGGCGGGAGCTGATCCGCAACGGCCTTCCTAGCAATGCGTGCCACCGACGTCCGTCGTTACCGCGAAGTCTCAAGAGGACTGCTAAGAAGCTGCTCGCTTCCTAGAAATATCGGGATTTCGTGTCCCTAGGGCCGGAGGAAAGATGCTGAGGGCTAAGCTGATCGACGATCTGGACGTCGCCCACGGATATCGTTCTGAATGGGACGACTTGGCGGTGACGTGCTCCCGCCCATTCTGCTCTCCTGGGTGGATGCTCTCGTGGTGGAGGCACGCAGCACCAAGAGAAGCGCACTTGCGCGTAATCGTGGTCACGGACGGGCCCGAATTGGTCGGCATCGCCCCCTTCTTCGCCGAAAGTGGCCCACATGGATTGAATTGTTACAGACTATTGGCTTCCGGCACTTCAGCGCGTTTGGAACCCCTTGTCAGGAGCGGCAGTCAGGGGACAGTCTCCCCGGTACTGGCGACGGTGCTCGCCCGAGCCGATCCCCCTGCCGACATGATTGCTTTTGACGGGATCCCGGCAACGTCGCGGTGGCCCAGGTTGCTCTGTGATTCGTGGCCGGATAGGCGTCGACCGTGGCAACATGACGCTCATCCAACAGGGGCGCCGACTGTCACGGTCAGCGGTCGAACGTTTGATGAGTGGCTTCAAGACAAGAGCGCAAACTTTCGACAGGAGGTTCGCCGGCGGCGCCGGCACTTAGAGCAGCAAGGAGCAGTCTTTCGCCTCGCACATACTCAGGAGGACATCGACACTGGGCTCCAATGTTTCGCTTCTCTTCATTACTCGCGGTGGCAGTCTCGGGGTGGTTCGCAGGTATTGAACCCCAGCACCGAGTCGATGCTCTCTACTGCAGGGAGGGAGCTCGGAAGTGCTCGATTTCGATTGTGGTCCCTCGAGGTGGACGGTCGGTCGATCAGCTCACACCTGTTCATTGCGGCTGGAGGAGAGCTCGCCTATTGGCTGGGGGGCTTTGAGGAGAGTTATAGATCCATGAGCCCTTCCATCCAAGTACTTGTGCAGGCGCTCCGTCACGCCTGGAGTCTCGGAGAGCGTCGCGTGGACCTGGGCGCAGGCGCGCAGCCGTACAAGTACAGGCTGGCCGACAACGAGGATCTGTTGACTTGGACCACGGTCGTTCCCCACGGCCCACGATATGCGACTGCGCGTGCCGGCCTTGCTCCCGCGCACTTCAGAGAGGCGGTGGGCAAACGGCTTCCGCCGGAGATCAAGGAGCGACTCAAGGCTTATTTGGGCCCGTCTTCGAGCACCTCCAGGTAGACGCTCCCCACCGATGCAAGGGTCCTGCGAAGGTCATGGTTTCGTTCGACGAGTCTTCGTACTGTTCGTTCCTCCACAACCCGAAGCTTCGGATCGATCAGCCGCTCAACGACGGCGGCGGCCAAGTCACTGGCGTCCTCGGTAGGAACGATGCCCCCATAGCCCTGGGGCAAGCTCTCCTTGACCCCCGCGACATCGGTCGCGACGATGCTTCGGCCCACCGCCATGGTCTCGAGCATGACCAGCGACATGCCTTCCCACCGTGACGGCATAGCAACGACGTCTGCAGCCGCAAGCCAATCAGCGACGTCTGCACGCTCGCCGGCGAAGTGGACACCCGCTACCCGCCTGCGTTCCAGTGTGGGCCGCTCCGGCCCTTCGCCAACCAGCACAAGGCGCGCCGAGGGCACCACTTGAAGGACACGAGCCCATGCATCGAGGAGAACATCCTGGCCCTTCTGCTTCGAGAGGCGCCCTACACAGACGACCAGAGGGCCCTCGCCCTCCCCAAGGCGCGCGCGGGCAGCAATCCGATCCTGTTCGGTTGCGGCAACGAGCCGGTTCAGGTCGACGCCGTTGGGGACGACACGCCACCGGGCCCGAAGCCCTGCCCGTTCACCCTCGAGACGCTCCGACTCGCTCACGCACAAGATGACGTCTGTCCACCGCGCCGCCGCTTGCTCCCAGCTGCGCGCCGCGTCACGCATCGGCCCGGATGCTGCAAGCCACGACCATGCGTGCGGTTGAAAGATCGTCGGTCGTCGACCCCGCAGGGCGAGCCGTCCGACTAGGCCTGCTTTTGAAGAATGGAGGTGGACGATGTCGGGGTCCACTCGCCGGAGGATGTCCTGCAGACGTCGGATTTCGAAGGGTGTGGTGGGTCCAGGCGATCGAGAGGCAGGCCAGGTCCTGTGGGCGGCGGCCGCTTCATGGACCCAGGTGGGGAGGTCGCCGGAGGGAGGACAAGCTACGGCCACCTGCCAGCCCCGAGCGACTTGATCGAGCGCCAGGTCGACTACGCAACGCGCGACCCCGGCATGAACCGGCTGCGCGACATGAAGGATCGCCGGAGGGCTCAACCTACGACGCTACAGCACCTCGACTGCGCAGTCACCACCAAACATTACCGATAGGCATGAAATGCCCTGCGCCAGCTCGCGCCGCACGGCCATGCGGCCGCACGGCGTCTAGAAGCTAAACCTGCTCCCTCGTCCTGGCACGCCGCACGATGAACGCCCCGGTGCCGATCGCAGCCAGTCCCGTAGCGACGAACAGCGTAATGTCGGCGCCGGTGAAAGGCAGCGCCGAACCCTGCGGGCCCTCGGTTCCTCCGAGCACGTCACTCTGCGGATCTTGCCGCGTAATGGTGCTTCCCTTGGTGTCGGAGCTTCCATCCGAATAACGCTCCCGGGGGGCGGCACTCGCCGTGGCCGCCAGCATCACGGCAAAGAGGAACACCATCATCCCAAGGGCGATCCCTCGGGACAGACCCGACTTCTCACTTTTCCTTGTCAACCTGATCACCTCCTTCGTCGCCTCTGAAAAACGTCGACGCGGTCCTCAGCAAGATCTTGATGTCCTGGGACAGCGACCAATTCTCGATGTAAAAGTTGTCGAATACCGCTCGCTGCTCGATCATGCCCTCGGTTAGCTCGCCGCGCAACCCGTGGACCTGCGCCCATCCGGTGATCCCGGCGGGGAGACGGTGCCTCGAGTCGTAGTTGGGGAACAGCTCGGCGAACTGCCTCACGTAGTAGGGACGCTCCGGCCTCGGGCCAACCAAGGACATCTCCCCCCGGAGCACGTTGATCAACTGGGGAAGCTCATCGAGCCCGGTGTTCCTGAGGAACCGGCCTACTCGAGTGATCTCGAGATGGTTGGCAGAGGACTCGAACCTCTCGTCCTCGCGAGGCGTCATGGTCCTGAACTTGAGCATCTTGAAGTCACGGCCGTCGAGGCCAACCCTTACTTGCTTAAAGAAGATAGGCCCCCCCGACTCGACATAGGTCGCCAGCGCTATCAGTGCCATAAGGGGAGCCGCCGCCAGTAATCCGAGCCCGGAGACGGCGAAGTCCATGGCTCTTTTCAGCAGCCATTCCGGCCGGCTCCTAGCCGGGGGCTGAAGCTTGACCACGGGGAGGCCCCACAGGTGATCGACTCCGTCTCCGGTCGCGTACCCCAGCTCGAAGAAGCGAGGGATGACCCAGACGTTGGCGCCGCTGGTCATGGCCGTGCGAATGACATCGATCGCGCCCTCCTGCTTGGCAGCGCTGAAGGCGACGATGACCACGTCGATGTCGTGAGCACGCACCAGAGCAGGCACCTCCGCGAGACCGCCAAGCACGGGGGCACCTAGCTCGGTCTCTGTGTACCGAGGATCGTCATCGACCGCTCCAACCACGCGCAGGCCGTACTCGGGGTGATCTCCGAGGGTCGTGACCAGCCTGCGGGCGATGTCTCCGCCTCCAACCACCAGGGTTGCCGATTTGGTGCCCCGACGTCGGAATGCACGCTCGGCGGCATGAGACACGCTCCTGCCTGCCACGAGAAGCGGAGTGGCCGCCACTGCGACCCCCAGCAGAGTGTGGAGGTTGCCAAGGCCCACTACCAGTGACACTGCGGAGGCCAGGGCGTATGCGAGCCACACTCCCCTCAACATGGTCCCGATGTCGTTTAACGCGCTGACGGTGAGGCGATCGCTCTGCGCCTTGGGCGAGACCACCAGGCTGAAGACTCCGAGTCCGAAGAGGGCAACAGCCGGATCGAGCGTGCCGGTCACGAGCCGAGACGCCCACATCAACCCAAGCAACACCCAGACGTCGACGAGAGGAACGACGTCGCCGGAGAGAAACTTGAGTCTGGTTGCCGGGGCGGTTCTCGGAGCGACGCCGGCAGGCGGGGCGGAACGGGAGGCCCCGTCGAGCGCGTGAACCTGAACCGGTGGAGTCATCTAATCGGCCCCCAGCTGCATCGCTGCACCTTAAAACTCCTTGTCTTCGCGCCCACCGGTGCTGCTCTGCGCTGCAGACTGGCCGGACTTAGCAAATCGCCCATTGTCCTTCGTCACGCTGAGGTTCGGCTTCATCACTCTCAGCTACCAAGCAGTGATTCTGCCACCACTGCCTAGTTCCTGCCTGAAGGGGCATCTTTTTTGGCTTTCTGGGGAGAATCCCTCCCCCATTAGGGGCCTTAAGGACCATTGTCCTGGAAACAAATGCCACAAACCATACGCATTTCTACCTAGGTTCATCGGCCCCAAACCGGCAGCCGAGCAAAAAGAAAGAGCGCTAGAAGAGGGGGTCCCGCCAGAACTGCCGCACGCCCTCCCACAATGCGGCCAGGCCGGTGCGTTCGCTCGGGCCTGCCCGAACCTCGAGGCGCCGATCGAACGGACCCTCATAGCGGGCGGTCCTGCCGTGCTGCTCGAGGTCCGTCCCCTCGATCGCCCATCCGTCCGGCAGCGTCAGGGACAGCTCGATGGTGGCGTCGGCGGCGAGCGGCTGAGGGAGGGCCTGAAGCTCGTAGTCATCGCCTTTGGGAAGCTCGTAAGCGACGCCCACGGAGCTCGTCTCCCCTGCAGGGACCTTTACGAATACTCCAATCGCCTCGCGTCCGGCCTGAGGTTCCGCCCTGAACTCGACCGGCGACCCATCCCTTTGGACCGACGTTACCCTCGCCTCTTCTGGGACGTAGACCTCGACGTAGCTCCTGAGAAGGCCGTAGGGGACGCCCGCGACGTACTCGGTGAGCCCCTCAGGCGCCTCGTTGGCCAGCGACACCTCCGTCCGACAGGTGGCTGGGGCCCCTTCCTCGATGCGGCACGAGTGTCTTACCGACCTCCGTGTCCAGTAGTCGAGCTTGGTCCCCTGATCCCTTCCCGAGCCGAAGTTTTGAGCCGTGACCAACAAGCTGTCTCCCTCGACCGGCGCCAGGTCCCCCGACACTCCGCTCGCCGTGAGCGCCCTTTGTTCGTCTTGGTCGAACGACGAAAACCTGAGATGACCTCCTGCCGCCGCCTCGCCGACCTTCGTCAGACCCTCGCTGCCCCCGATCCCCGTGCCCAGGATGGTCCCAAAGCCCCTCCTACCAACCTCCAGCAAGACGTCCCGCCGGCGCGCTTGATCCTCGAAGAGCTCGTAGGCGTCCGAGTAGACGAAACGGGCCAGCTCGGGCGGTGCCAGCCGCACGTCGACGCCCGGCACGGCGATTTCGGACCCCGGAGGCAGAAGGGCGGCAAGACCTACCGGGTCGACCTGGAGAACGCCGTCGGTTCTGAGTCCGGTCACGTGTTTGAACAGCCGGGAAGCCACCAGAGCTACATCGGTGAAGTCGGGCGAGAAGGTGGTGTTCAGCCACAGGGTCGTGTTGGCCTTATAGGGACCGAACCTGCGCTCGTACTCGGCGGGGGCCGGGACCTCCTCCGGGGGGCGCTGAGCCAGGTCGTGTACCGAGTAGAAACGTCCGAGCTCGAGCCGGCCCCCGGTCACCTCGAGCGTCCCCACTCCGGCCAGGATCCCTCCCGAACCTCGAAGCTCCGCGTTGTTCACGAGCGTCACGAGGTAGCGGCGCGGGCGGTGTTCACCCAGCAATCCATCCGAGACATCGAGCAGAGCAAGGGCGTGGGCGGTTCCCTCGGCGAGGCGGGAGGTTCGGTCCAGAAGCTCATCCAGAGCGCTCCACAACGCGGGGGCCAGAGATCCGGAGCGGTGCTCCTCGACGACCGCTTTCAGGGCGCTCAGGGCATCGTGCTGGCGCTGAAGCGGCCCTCTCAGGTCTTGAAGCAGAGCTAGATTGACCGCCCCCTCATCGAGAAGTCCCGCGCGATCGGCTTCGTCTACGACTCGAGCTACCGCGCTCCCGGCATCGAGGACTCTGGACGCCGCTTCGGTGACCGCCTCGACCGCCCTGAGGTTGGCCCCGACGACCGGGATGACCCCAAGGACTCTTGCGGGAAAGGACTGCAACCTCGTGTGGGCCGCTTCGAGACGCGCCCGCGCCGCCCCTATCTCGTCATCTGTGAGGTCGGCAGGAGGGCGACCCAGAACCGACCTCGCCGCCTGAAGGTCGCGAGCCACCGGGACGCCGACGACCAAGCCCATCGCTATCAGCGGCACGACGATGACCGCAATCCCCAGCAGGACCCGTCGCTTCGTCAACTAGCTCGTCGACCTCGGCGCTCGGTGCGCAGGCGGCCTTCAGATCAACCCGCGACCCCTGTGTCAGCCGGTGCTGCTGTCGTTTCTGCCCCAAGATCTGAAGGCGGGCTGCCTCCCGTTCGGGTCAAAGGCTGGCTCGGGCGTGGGAGGAGCAGGTCTCTCCTCTGCGGGGGCTTGGGTCTGAGTCGGCGCGGTCTGTGCGTGCGGGGCCCCCTGCTGGGCGCCTACTGGGACGCCCGGCGCTCGTGGCGCGGGTTGGGTGGCTTCGCTCTCACCTGGGGCCTGAGCACCCCCCTGCGCCACCTCTTCGGCCTCCTGTGGCTGCTCCTCGCCACCCATCTGGTCGAGGAGGGAGCGGAGCTCACTCTGAACTGCGTTGAGTCTCTGGCGCAATTTGACGTCCGCTTGCTGGAGGCGCTGAACCCGGCGAGCGGCCTCTCTAACCTCAGCCGCGGCCGCCTCGCGCATCTCGGCGGCCTGGCGTTCCGCCTCGCGCAGCTGTTGAGCCGCTGCCTCCCGTTGCTGGGTCGCCAGCCGCTCGGCCTCTTCGCGGATGGCAGCAGCCCGGGACTCGGATTGCTTCTGGACCTCTTCGGCGCGTCGCTGGGCGACCGCAAGCTCCTGCACCGTCCGTCTTTCGGTCTCCGCAGCCACCTCTCTGGCCCTCGCCACGGCCTCGGCGCCCACCTGCGCCGCGTCGGCGGCGGCCTTTCTCCTGAGGGCGTCGATCTCCGCCTCCGCTTCTCGCCTCATCTCATCCGCGGCCCTGTTGGCGGCCTCGAGGACCGACCCGACGCCGCGCCCCAAGCTCTCGTAGCTGGCCTCGGAAGACGAGGGTTGCCCCTGGGCCTTCTGCAGCAGCTGCTGATGCTCCTCGGCGAGGGCCGCAAGAAAGGCCCTGACCTCGTCTTTGTCATAACCCCGAAGGGTGATGAAGAACTCTTTGCTCTGAATGTCCTCAGGGGTGAAGGCCATGAGGCCCTCCTTTCCATCCGCCGGTCGGTGGCTCACCAATTGACTGTTCCCACATTGATTGCTTCGACACCTCAGAAGTGCGCTTGAGGAGCGTTTTCAGCCTCGTGGGCGCCGGTTGTCGGCACGGGCCGCCACGGAGAAGAGTGCTCGGACCGAGAAGGCGCCGGCGCACCGGGCGCCTGGTCGAGGTCGAGGCGCGTCATTGCGAGCACGGCCTCGATCTGGCCCAACCCTTCCCGCAGGCGGGCTTCGGCCGCCCTTATGCGCTCGGAGCTCACCATCAGCTCGCGCATCCGCTGAGTCGCCTGCGCCTGCGCATCCATCTGCAGCTCGAACGCCTTACGTTCCGCTGCTTCGAGCATCTCGGCGACTCTGGCGTGGGCTCGATCCTTCATTTGCTCGGCGGCTTCTCTGGCGCTCGCGAGGACCGTGGCGACCTCTCGGCCGACCGTGTCGAAGGAGGGGCTTGGCTGAGAGACCTCGGGGGCTCTTGATTCGGGGACGGCGGCGTTGCCCGGAGCAGGCGGCTCCGCTTCAAGCTGGCGTTGCAGCTCACCGAGGACGCTCCGGTATGCCTCTGCCACCCGGGCCAGAAAGGACGTGACCTCTTCGACGTCGTAGCCGCGCAACCCGATCTGAAACTGCCGGCTCTCGATCTCTTCTGGTGACAGCACCCGGTTCCCCTCCATCACCTAGTGGTACCACTCACAATCCACGCCTTCACCTCATGCAGTCGCACGAAACCACGCCACCGTCTGCTTCAAGCCCTCGGCAAGATCGACCCCCGGGCGCCAGCCGAGCTGTTCGGCGGCCTTGGTGGGGTCGACGACGATCCGGTGGAGCTCCCCCGGGCGAGCCGCCCCATAAATCGGCTCGAAGCGGGACCCGGTTAGCTCGGCAAGGTTTCGATAGAGGTCGTTTACGGACAGCTCCACGCCGCTGCCCACGTTGATCAGCTCGCCGCTGCCCTTATCTCGAGCGGCCAGGTATGCGGACACGACGTCGTCCACGTAGACGAAGTCGCGGGTTTGGGTACCGTCCCCATAGATGGTGCACGGCCGGCCCCCGAGCATCTTGCGAGAGAAGATCGCGACGACCTGTCCCTCGAGCCCCACTTCGCTGGCCGGCTCTTGCCGCGGGCCATAGACGTTGGCCAGGGCCAGAGCTGTGTAATCGAGGCCCTTGACCGCTTTGAAGTAGCGAAGGTAGTCCAGCACGATCTTCTTGCTGACGCCGTAAGGCGACTCGGGCATCGACTCGGGCAGGTAGACCTGATCTTCGGTCACGGGCAGACGCGAGGGGTCGGGCTCCCCGTAGATGCATCCGCCGGAGGAGGTGAACACGACCTTCTCCGTCCCCGCTTCGCTTGCTGCCTGGAGCACCCCCAGCGTTCCGATCACGTTGACCATTGCGTCCGACAGCGGGTCCCTGACCGACTTGCGAACGTCGACCTGAGCCGCCAGGTGAAAGATCACCTGGGGCTTGTGCCGCTTGATGATGTCGGCGGTTGCCGTGGAGGTGACATCGGCTCGCTGAAAGCTGAACTTCCCCATCGCCGAACGCCGGGCATCGGCCAGGTTGGCGAGCGATCCGGACGAGAGGTTGTCGAGGGCGAGAACCTCCTCCCCCTCGGCCAGGAGCCGATCGATCAAGTGTGAACCGATGAACCCAGCTGCCCCAGTTACCAGTGAACGCACTTACGGCCCCTAACTCTCAATCGAATCCCCGTCTGCTACAGCCATGTCGCTCGCGGTGACGCCCGGCGACGCCGATGCTCCTTCTCCCAGGGTCACCCGGCTGAGGCGAGCACCCTCTCCTACGACGGCTCGAGGGAGCAAGACGCAACCGTCAACGACTGCGTGCCTCTGTACCACCGAGCCGGCCCCCAAACAGGACGAGGATACCCGGGCCAGGGGATCGATTGTCGCCCCCTCATCCGACAGCACGACCGCTTCGCCCGGCGTCCTCACCGCGGTGGTGCTGAACCGGCCGGCCAGCGCGTCGAGGTTCGCCTGCAGATACTTGTCCGGTGTCCCTATGTCCATCCAATAGGCGCTCGTAGCGCACCCGAAGAGCCGCGCGCCGTCCTTGACCAGCTGGGGAAACAGCTGTCGCTCGGCCGAAGCGACCTCGCCGCGCGGGATGCGGCTCAGCACCGACGGCTCGAGCACGTACACGCCGGCATTGACAAGGTTGGTCGGAGCCTCCTCCCGAGGGGGCTTTTCGATGAAGCCGAGAACCTGGTCCTCTGAATCGGTAGAAACGACGCCGTAGGCGGACGGGTCGGCGACCGGCGTCAACACGATCGTCGCCTCCGCCTCTCGGGACCTGTGCCAGTCGATGGCCGCCCCGAGGTCGATGTCGCTCAACACGTCTCCGTTGAAGGCCAGAAAGGTGTCGCCTCCCACATACGATTCGGCGTTCTTCAGTGCACCGGCGGTCCCCAGCGGCTGTCGCTCGTGCGTCACCTCGACGCGCAAGCCCTTCGTCGAAGCCCGAGCCACCGCCTCCGTAAACCTCTCCGCAAGATAAGAGGTCAGAAGGACGACCTCATCGACGTCGTGTCGGTGCAGCCACTCGAAGACATGATCGATGTGAGGACGGTTGGCAATCGGAAGGAGATGCTTCGGACGCGTCAGGGTCAGCGGGCGCAAGCGGGTCCCGAGCCCGCCCGCGAGGATGAGCGCCTTCAACTCGAGGCGGTCCTAACCCGAAACGGTACGGGACGAGAAACCGATGAGCGCAATTCCGATCGCGATCACGCACACGCCAATCCATCTCAGGGGCGGCACGTTTTCGTGGAAGACCAGGCGCGCGAGACCGACCACCAGGACATAGGAGAGGCCGACGAAGGGGTAGGCGATCGAGAGGTCCACTCTCGACAGCACGATCAACCAGAAGAGCGCAGAGACCCCGAAGAGGACGAGACCGCCCCACAACAGTGGCTCCCGCACTGCCCTTCCGATCGTCTGGGCCGCATTGGAGACCTCCTGCGTGCCGATCCTTCCTATCGCGTCCATCGCCGCCTTGAGCGTTATCTGACCCGCAGTGGCGAAACCGACACTGATCACCAGCAGCGCTATGGAAATGAGCGAGCTGGCGCGGGAAGCAGTCGCGGCAACGGGAATGACCTCGGGCGGTGGTACCTCTAGAGCCATGAGGCCAGAGTGTAAGCCGGAGGACCACCTGGAGGGTGGCCCACCCGGCTGGCGCAGCTAGGGGGCCGAGATCGTCACTCGGAACCAGCTGTCCTTGAGCCCGAGCGCCGACTTGATCGAAGAACCCGACGCACGCACGGTCCGGTTGGCTCCTGCGATCCTCACCCCGCCCGTGGCATCAGACATCACCACGGTCACCCGGCCCGACACGCCGAAAGGCTCGATCAGGCTGAAGTCCTTTAGCCTGCCTGTGCCGTAAGCCGAATTCAGCTTGGACTCGAAAGTGGAGAAGGGCATGGTGACCAACCACCTGAAGTTGGGGTTCAAGCCACCGGCGTAGTCGGCTCGATCCTTGACGCCTCTCAGATAAGGAACCGGCGAGCCACCCCAGACGTTCTCGTTGTTCTCGGTGTAGCCGCCGGAGGACGAGCTGTAGAAGGCCTGTATCGGCGCTCCCGCGTAGGTGACGATACGAGCGCTCGTTGCGTCCACCGCAGTGGTCCAGCGCTCCCAGTAGCTTCCCGACCCGATCCGCTTGGCATCCCCCAGATACACCTGGTCGATGGCGCTGTCGTAGAGGGCGCAGGAGCACGGGTAGCGGAATTGGCCGAGCCTCGAGATCTTCGAGTAGGCGTAGGTGCGCGCCGCCACGATCTGGGACTCGAGCGCGGCCGCCGGCCACGACGAGGGGACCTCGCCGAGTCCGTAGAGGTACTTCTGCATCGGGAGCACCACCACGAGGCTCATGCAACGGCCCGTGACACAGCCGGTGCTTGGATAGGAGACCAGCTCCATTTTGCCGTAGGCGTAGTTGCGGCCCTTTGCGTGCACGCTTAGCATCGAGCCGAACTTTTGATACTTGATGACGAGGGGATGGGAGTCGTCGCCGAACACGGTCTGGCCCCCGCTCCCGGTCACCTTTATCCCGTTCTTGAAGATGGTGAAGCCTCCGGAGGGCGCCGCCTCGATACGGATGACATCCTCGGGAGTCGCCTCCGCGATGGTGCTGGTGCTGCCCTTTAGCCGGAAGGTCGCCGCTCCCCCTCCCGCCGTTGCGGCAAGCGAGGAGAGCGAGATAGAGGACTGCCCCTGGAGGAGGCCGACACGTACGTAGGAGGGCATGGCGACCTCCTGTACCTGAGCCCCCGTGTAGTAGTGCTCGAGGATCTCGGTCGACGACCGACCTTTCATCGCCCGCCCGTAGGCGCCGTACTGCGACATCCCGAGCCCGTGGCCGAAACCGCGGCCCTTGATGGTTACCTCTCGGTCGTCCGCGGCATGGGCGACAGTGGCCAGAGCCAGCAACCCGGCAACCATGACGGCTAGCGCGACGAGACGGCGGGTGGGGGTATTCGGAACTGCGGTCATGGATTGCACCTATCTGTTGGCAGCGATACGGCGGTCCCCTAGTCACGTTCCAGTGCCTTGCGATAAGCCGCGACGGTCTCTGCGGCGGTCCGCTCCCACGTGTAGCTAGAGGCCGTGCTCTTTCCGGTGACCTGCAGCCGCCTTCTGAGCGGCCGGTCCCTGGCGAGGCACCTGAGCCCCTCGGCAATCGACTCGATGTCCTCGGGCTCGACCAGCACCGCCGTGTCACCCAACAACTCCCGAGCAGCGGGGTAGGCGCCGACCAGTGCTGCAGTGCCCGTGGCCATCGCCTCGAGTGGCGGCAGCCCAAAGCCCTCGTAGAGCGACGGGTAGCAGAAGATGTCTGCAGCGGCCAGGAGGCCCGGCAGCGTCTCGTCTGCGACCCATCCCGGCATCACGACGTTGTCCGTGGGTGGAAGTTCGCGGCCCCAGCCCCTAGGGCCCGCCAGGACCAACGTCCAACCGTCTAACTCATCGGCGGCAAGGGCCCAAGCCTTGAGCAGCCGGTGGAGGTTCTTGCGGGGCTGGATGTTGCCGACTGCTACCGCGAACGGCGGGTGTATGCCCATGCCGTGCAGGGTCGTATCGGCCAATGGTGTCGCTCCGAAGAAGTGCGGTGCTACCCCCAGATACGTGACCGCGAGACGGTCTTTTTCGATGGTGAATCGCTCTGCGATCTCATCGGCGACCGCTCGACTCGGCGCCAGGACCATCGACGCGCGATCGAGTGACGACGGCAGGATGGAACGAAGCCGAGGCCGGCCACTCCAGGCATCGTTTCTATAGAAGGAGAGATCGTGAACGGTGACCACGCCCCGGGCCTTCGCAAGCGGTGGCAGGACGTAGTTGGTTGCGTGAACCACGTCCACGTCACCGACCAATGCTTCGATCGCCGGTCCGCCCCACCTCTGCCATAAAAGCTGCGCCGCCCTCGCGGGGGCCCTCCATCGCTTGATCGGCTCGGAGACATGGCCTCTGGCAGCCACTGCGTAACGGACTACCTGCACGCCCCTGGGCTCGAGCGCACGAGCCAGCTCGGTGGTGTAGCGCCCGATCCCGGTGGGCGGATCCAGCAGGGGGCCCCAATCCAGTGCAACTCTCATCGGACGACAGTAGGGATCGAAACAGCGCCGTGCCACAATCCAGCCATGACCCAGACCCTGCGAGTCGCCGTCACGCTCGAGCAGTGCTGGCACCGGGTCCCCGGCGGCACTGCAGTCGCCGCGCTCGGGCTGTGTCGATCCCTTCACCGGCGCGGCGACGTGGAGCTGGCCGGCGTGGCGGCTCGCCACAGGCATCCGCCCCCCGGGCAGTGGGCTCCCCCCGTCCCGGTGCACCAGCTCCGGCTCCCGCGCCTGCTCCTGTACGAGTCGTGGCACCGCCTGCGTCGTCCGCCGGTACAGCGCGCCACGGGCAAGGTCGACGTCATCCACGCGACCACGCTGGCCATCCCGCCCAGGTCCGCGCCCCTGGTCGTGACCGTTCACGACCTCGCTTTTCTCGACAATCCCGCTCACTTCACGAAGAGGGGTATGAGCTTTTTCACCAAGGGCCTCGAGCTGGCGCTGGAGCAGGCGGATCTAGCGCTGTGCCCTTCCGAGGCGACCCGCGGCGCGTGCGAAGCCGCAGGTTTTCCCCGCGGCCAGTTGCGCGTCATTCCCCACGGGGTCGACTCGACGCCCGCCACCCGCGCGGAGATCGAGCAGGTCAAGAGAAGGTACTCACTGGAGCGGCCGTACGTGCTGTGGGCCGGAACGGTGGAGCCCCGTAAGAACCTTCGGCGGGTCCTGGGGGCGTTCAAACAACTCGACAGCGATTGCGACTTGGTCCTCGCGGGTCCCAAGGGATGGAACGAGGACCTCGACGCGCTGGTGCGAGACCTCGGGCAGAGGGTCAGGTGGATCGGCTTCGTGAACCAAGGCGACCTCGCCCCGCTTTATGCGGCGGCGCGGGCGTTCTGCTGGCCGAGCCTCCTGGAGGGGTTCGGCCTGCCGGTGTTGGAGGCGATGGCCCAGGGAACGCCGGTGGTCACCTCCAGGGGAACTTCGATGGAGGAGGTGGCTGAGGGTGCCGCCGTGCTCGTGGACGCTGGCAGTGAAGACTCGGTTGCGGCCGGGCTTGCCAGCGTGCTCGGAAACGAGGAGCTGGCGGCCGCCCTGGCTCGAGCCGGAAGGGAGCGAGCGAAGAAATACTCGTGGGAGCGAGCCGCGGAGCTCACATCAGCCGCATACAAAGAGGTGGCATGAGCAAGGTCGGCATCAACCTGCTGTGGATGGTGCCTGGAGTGGTCGGGGGGTCCGAGACGTACACGACTCGCTTGCTCCGTGGATTGGCCGAGAGATCGTCCGACATCGACTACACGTTGTTTGCGCTCCCCCAATTCGCCGACGCTCATCCCGATCTGGCCAAGACCTTCAAGATGGCCTACGCCCCCGTCACGGGGCAGTGGAAATCGTTCCGGGTCGCGGGCGAGAACTCGTGGCTGGCGGCGCAGTGCCGGGTGCGGAAGATCGACCTGGTCCACCATGCCGGGGGAACCGTGCCTGCGGTCCGCACCGCGAGGCCGATCGTGACTATTCACGACCTTCAGTACCTGTACTACCCCGAATACTTCACGCGGACGAAGCTCGCCTACCTGAAGGCGATGGTCCCGCGCTCGGCGGAGGCGGCCCGCTTGATCCTGACCCCAAGCGAATTCACCCGCCGGACCATCATCGAGAGGCTCGGCATTGACCCGAGCATCGTGCGGGTCGTGCCCCATGGCATCTCACCGAGGGTCGAGCAGGCGGGCCGGGAGCGGCGTTCTCCAAACCGCTACGGGATTTCCGATGACTTTTTCATCTATCCCGCGATCACGTACCCACACAAGAACCACCTCGTCCTCATAGAGGCGTTGGCACGAGTACTGAACAAGCACCCGGAGACGACGCTGGCGCTCACGGGGGCCAGGGGCTCCATGGAGGTCCGCATCGCCAAGGAGGTGCGCGAGCGAAACATTCAAGATCGGGTGCTTCGCCTCGGCTACATCCCGGGGAGTGACCTCGATGCCCTCTACACGAGGGCGGTTGCACTGACCTTCCCATCGCGCTTCGAGGGCTTTGGAGCGCCGGTTCTCGAAGCAATGTCGAAGGGCTGCCCCGTCATAGCCGCCAATGCGACCGCCCTGCCCGAGGTGGTCGAGGACGCCGGACTGCTGCTTTCGCCGGACAACTCGGAGGAATGGGCGGAGGCCATGTCGCTGCTCCTCGCCGATCGCACCAAGCGAGAAGAACTGGCGCGCGCAGGCTTCGAGCGAGCCGGCCGGTTCACCTGGGGTGCTTCGGCGGATGTCCTCGAAGAGGCCTACCGGCACGCACTCGGCACGACGCTGTAGCAGGGCGGGGGAAGGTCGCCCTTAACCGATTGAAATAGTTAGCTCAGCTAATTAGCTATACTAAGTATCATGCCAACACAGACCAGGGCAGTACGGACCAGGGCGGTACAGGCCAGGAACGATGCCGAGCTCGTTTCTCGCCTGCGCCTCGCTACGATGCGGCTGGCCCGACGGCTCCGCCAGCAAGCAGAGCCAGGCGTGAGCCCCTCATTGCTGTCGGCGCTTGCGACCATCGAGCGGCGCCAGCCCGTGACGCTCGGGGAGCTGTCTCAGGCCGAGCGAGTCCAACCGCCCACCATGACGAAGATCGCCGCCCGCCTCGAAGAGATGAGGCTGGTAACTCGTACGGTCGATGAACGCGACAAGCGGATCGTGAGGCTGGCGCTTTCCCCTGAGGGCGTCCATTTCATCACTCGGAACCGCAGCAGGAAGAACGCTTATCTCGCCCGGCGTTTGAGGACTCTGGAGGCCAAGGACATAGCCACGTTGAAGGCTGCAGTCGAGGTCATCGAGAAGCTCCTGGACGAACCTCGATGACGCCGCTCAGAGTCGTCGGACGCCGGACCTTCTATTCGTTGCGAGTCCCCAACTATCGCCTCTACTTCTTCTCTCAGATCGTCTCGATGTCGGGCACATGGATGGGATCCGTCGCACAGATGTGGCTCGTGTACGAGCTGACCGGCAGTGGCGTGGCCCTCGGCATAGTGACCGCCCTCCAGTTCGCCCCGATCCTCATCGCCGGGATGTGGGGCGGCATCGTGGCCGACCGCTTCGACAAGAGAAGGGTGATCATCGTCACTCAAGCCGCGTCTGCGGTCATCGCCTTGGTTCTCGGCGTCCTCACGGTTACAGGGGCGATCGAGCTGTGGATGATCTACGCCCTCGCATTCACCTTCGGGTGCGTGGCGCTCATCGAGGTCCCCACCCGGCAGAGCTTCGTGATCGAGATGGTCGGTTCCGAATACTTGTCGAACGCCGTGGGGCTGAACAGCACGGTCTTTACCTCGGCTCGCGTCGTTGGCCCGGCTCTCGCCGGCTTGCTGATCGCAACGGTCGGCATCGCGTGGTGCTTCTTGATCAATGCGGCGTCGTATCTGGTCGTGATCGCCGGGCTGCGGGCAATGGATCCGGACCAGCTCCATCGGTCGGAGCCCGCTCAACGCGGTAAGGGGCAGCTGAGGGAAGGGCTGCGGTATGTCTGGTCGACGCCGATTCTGCGCCTCTCTTTGTTGTTGATGACCGTGGTGGGGACGCTTGCGTTCAACTTCCGAGTGCTCCTTCCGGTCATGGCGGAAACTGAGTTCGCAGGAGGCGCAGGCACCTACGGCGCGCTCTCTGCCTTCATGGGAGCAGGAACGGTGATGGGAGCCCTGCTTGCCGCCAGCAGAGTGCGCCCGACGCGTCGAATGCTGATCGGTTCGGCACTCGCTTACGGAGTGTTGATCATGATTGCAGGCGCCGCCCCGACGCTGGCCTGGGAGATGGTCGCACTCATCCCCATGGGAGCTGCCGGCATCGCCTTCGTTGCAACTGCCAACTCCACATTGCAATTGAACTCGGACGACGCCATGAGGGGCCGAGTGATGGCCCTTTACTCCGTGGTGTTCCTCGGGAGTACCCCGATCGGAGGGCCGATCGCTGGATGGGTCGCGGAGCAGTACGGCGTGCGTGCGGGGTTCTGGTTGAGCGGTCTGGCCTGTCTGATCGCAGGAGGATTCGCGTTGAGGGCCGTCCGTAACGAGAGCCTGACCTCGGAGGAGGCGGCCGGCTCTTCGCCTGTTAGCACCACGACACCAGATGACGCGGCCCCCGCGGGGGCCAGCGAGCGACCCGTCCGCCGCGTTCTGGGCGCCGTGCGCTACGCGCTCCGCAAATAGCCCCTCATGAGTAGAGGAGCACCGAGGTCTTGCCCAGTGCTCCTCTACTCAACCTTCCACCCTGTCGGGTGTCGGCACGGCCCCTCTGTTTAGGACCGGGCGTCGGCAGCAGCCTCTCTAGCCTTGGCTGCCGCCCGGGAGAGAGCCAGTCCCCTCTCGGTCGGCACGTTTGCGCCCGCTCGCTCGAGGCCCTCAGCCTGACGGTCAAGGCTGTCGGCAATAGCGACGAGAGCGGTGTCGATTCCCTGCTGTGACTCCGCCGGGACCTCACCGCGCAGCGCCTGAAGGAGATTGATTGCAAGGGCCTGACCGCTGATGTCTGCGCCGATTCCGCCTGTGGCCACTTCCTTTGCCGTCGAACCCACTGCGGAGCTCGTCACATCCCTGCGAAGCTGCGTTACGGCCGGGGCTCGATCCAGCGTCAGGTTTGCTATGGCTGTGGCGATCCCCGACTGCGCCTGGTCTGGGAGGGTGGTCGAGAGTTCGCTGAGCTGCTCAACGGCCGTGGAGATGCGACCGGCGTCCTTCCGAGCGCCCCTTACGACATCGAGCTGCAAATCACTTCCACGATTGAGGTCGCGGGCCGATCGAGCCCACGCGGTCTCGTTCCGCCCGGCCTGCTTGGCAACCGCCACGACCGCCTCCGCTGCGGCCCGCCGATCCGGGGCGTCTTTGATCAGCCGAGCCGTCTCGGCAACCGCGAGCCCCGTCTCACCGCGGTTGTCCTTGAAGTCACGCCTGCCCTCTGCGAACGCATGCTCTTCAAACTCGGCGACGGCTCGGCTCTTGGCCGTCTCGGCCGCACGTGTGTGGTCGAGCACACCCCGAAGCGAGGGGGCCTCATGGGCGTACGCGGGCAACACCGCCGCCAGCGTGGCACCCATCGCAACAACGAACAGAGACTTTCTCACCATTACCTCCTAGCTCGGTCCAGCCCAATACCATTGAAGATCCTCACGGGGTGCCTCGTTCCTGTGGCACCTCCTTTGCGCTCTGGGACGTCTCGCCGGTGTCGCGTCCGGACTCCGTGGGGTTGTTGTCCTGGGCCTCGCCCGAGGTCGAGTCGCCGGTGTCGCGTCCGGACTCCGTGGGGTTGTTGTCCTGGGCCTCGCCCGAGGTCGAGTCGCCGGTGTCGCGTCCGGACTCCGTGGGGTTGTTGTCCTGGGCCTCGCCCGAGGTCGAGTCGCCGGTGTCGCGTCCGGACTCCGTGGGGTTGTTGTCCTGGGCCTCGCCCGAGGTCGAGTCGCCGGTGTCGCGTCCGGACTCCGTGGGGTTGTTGTCCTGGGCCTCGCCCGAGGTCGAGTCGCCGGTGTCGCGTCCGGACTCCGTGGGGTTGTTGTCCTGGGCCTCGCCCGAGGTCGAGTCGCCGGTGTCGCGTCCGGACTCCGTGGGGTTGTTGTCCTGGGCCTCGCCCGAGGTCGAGTCGCCGGTGTCGCGTCGTCCGTGGGAGGCACCCGCCGCAGTCCTGCGTCCCTTTGCGGAGCTCTCTGCGCCGCGAGATCGATCGCCACGATCACCCCTGGACGAGCCCTGGCGACACGAACCCACCCCGTCCGCTTCGTCTTGGCGTGATTGCTCTGAGCGGGCGTCGGCCAACTCGCTGACCGTCTGACCGAACGCGCACCCTCTTTCGGACGAGAGGTCGGATGCGAAGTCGCCAATGGAGCGGCCCGACCCGATTCCCTCGCCGGCAGCCTCTGAATGCTCCTGGTTCGGCAGCTCGACGCCGAGCACCGCCTCAACCGCCCTCTCGGCCGCGGTCCCCGGCAGGTCCACTCCTGCGTACGCCAGGCCGATCATCGACAGCGAGGCAGAGAGTGACGCCGCCGCCGTCTTGACGGCAAGCGAGGCGGCTCTTCTCCACGGTGATCGCCGCGGCGTGGTCTTGATCTCGTCGATCTTCGATGGCGACCTGTGACCCTCCGCAGCAAGGTGCCGAGCCGTTCTCCCTATTTCAGCGACGTGCCCAATCTGGACGAGGTCTTCCGAAGCTCGGAGCCACACCGTCTTGGTGTCGCGCAGGTGCGCCGCAAGCTCATCGAACTCGGGGCTTGCGACGGCCTTGCCCCCAAAGAGGCGGTCGATATCCCGGTCGCTGAGGCTGTTCAGGCGTCTCATCTCATCTTCGTAATCGCCGAAATCGCTCATAGGGGTACGCCTTGCCTCGCAAGTTCTTTCTTCAGGGCAGCCAAGCCCCTGCGCTGCAGCGCTTTCACTGCACCGACGCGCTTCCCGATCACACCTGCGACCTCTTTCACGGTGAGGTCTGCAAGCAGCCGGAGCAGGAGGACGTCCTGCTGGTCGGGAGGCAGCCCGCGGATGATCCCTACGACACGCTCTGCCTCGACGGCCGCCAACGCCTCCTGTTCTGCGTTGCCGCGGGGGCCCACGCGCGCGACCTCTTCATCGGAAAGCGGCACAACCGGCCTGCGGAGGCGCCGACGATGTTCGTCGACGACCCGGCGATGGGCGATGGTCAGTGCCCACGTCCGAAACTGCCTCTCGTCGCCCTCGAAACCGGGCAGATTGCGGACGATGATCAGAAAGACCTCGCCGAGCAAGTCCTCGGGGTCCGCCACTTTGCGCGCCCTGAGATAGCCGAGCACCGGCGGGGCTAGTTCACGATAGATGGCCGTCCACGCCCACTCAGCGCCGGTCCTGGCAGCTTGGAGCGTCGAGGAAAAGGTCTCTCCGAGCGTCACGACCTCATTTCTATCGTCGAGGTTCGGAACAAGCTGAGTCCTCCATCAGGCAGCGGTGTTGCACACCTTGGGCAAAGCAAAAGGCCCGGCTCTCGCCGGGCCGTTTGCGAGGGGTCGAGTGTTAGAAGGCGTCGACGTTCAGCAGTATCTCCTGCACGCCGTCGAGGTCCTCGCTTGGCCAGGTCCAGTTGAGGTTGCCGGCGGTTTGCAGTGCGGACTTCACGGTTGAAGGGCTCGCCGAGGGATTGTTCGCCTTGTAGAGCGCGGCTGCGCCCGCGGCGTGTGGCGACGCCATCGAGGTCCCGGAGATCGTGTTGTAGCCGCCGCCCTTCCAGGTCGAATGGATGCAGACGCCCGGGGCGATGATGTCGACGTCCAGGCCGTAGTTCGAGAAATTCGCAAAGGTGTCGTCCACGTCCGAGCGACACGTCGATGCAGCGCCCCCACCGGGCTGGCCGTTGAAGTCGGCGAGTGCACTCACTGTGATGACCTCGTCGTAAGCGGCAGGGATGAATCCTTTCGAGTCGACGTGGTCGTTGCCCGCCGCCACTGCATAGGTGACTCCGGCCCCCACCGAACGGCAGATGGCCTTGTGCTCTGCGTCGTTGTTGCTGTTGCCGCAGTTGCCGTCGTCCGAGCCGCTCCCCCCGAGACTCATGTTGGCGACCTCTATGGTGCTGGCATTGGCGGTTACCCAGTCGATCCCGCACACGACGCTCGAGGTGCTTCCGCTCCCCGCGTTGTTGAGAACTCTCACGGCCCACAGACGCGCTCCGGGTGCCACGCCCACGACGCCGTTGGCGTCATCCTTAGCGGCAATCGTGCCGGCGACATGCGAGCCGTGCCCGTGGCCGTCCTTGTAGGAGGTTCCCGTTGAGCAGTTCTTGCCTCCTACGACGTTCAGGTCGGGGTGGGTGGTGTCGATGCCGGTATCGATGACGGCGACGTCGACGTCCACGCTCCCGCTGCCGTCACCGGAGACGGTGCTGCTGAGCTCCCCGTCGATTCGGTCGATTCCCGTGGGCACGCTCTGCGCTGTGGCGGTGACCACGCGATCGGCTTCCACCCACTGCACCGCGGGGCTCTGAGCTATCCGAGCCGCGGCCTGGTCGCTCATCCGTGCTGAATAGCCCTTGAGGGCCGCTCGATAGACATGGGAGACGTCTGCGCCGTAGCGACGGGCGTGGTCGGCGGCTACGGAGCCGGACTTGGCGCCGTCCTTCAGCACGACGATGTAGCTGCCTGCGATGCGATCGCTCGCAGAGCCGCCGCTTGTGGTCGCCTTGGATCCGGCCGAAGCCGAGCCGGCCAGCGCGGCCGTCAACGCCAAGAGCAGAGGCCCAACCAGAACTCGTCTCTTCACATCTACCCCCTAAGAACCGGATATGACTAAGCCAGGGTTCGGCATGGAACCCCGCATTCCCTTCCGTCATCTTAGAGAATTTGCTCACACCGCTCCCGGAGTTGACGCCCGTCCGTGGGGAATTGGGGGCAAATGGACCGACAAGGGCAGAACGGAAAGGGGCCCGGCGAACTCGCCGGGCCCCCTTTTGCTTGTGTGGAATCCCTTAGAGGCCGCCTACGTTCAGGAGCTTCTCCTGAATACCGTCCTTGTCCTCGGAGGGATAGATCCAGTTGAGGTTGCCTGCGTTTTGCAGGGCGGTCTTGACCTGGCTCGGGGTCGCGGTCGGATTGTTCGCCTTGTAGAGCGCGGCGCCTCCCGCAACGTGGGGGGACGCCATCGACGTGCCCGAGATGGTGTTGTAGGTGCCCAGCACCCAGGTCGAGTTGATGCAGGTACCCGGGGCGATGAGGTCGATGTCCTTGCCGTAGTTGGAGTAGTTGGCGAAGGTGTCATCGACGTCTGAGCGACAGGTCGACTTGGCGCCGCCGCCGGCCGCGCCGTTGAAGTCGGCGAGCGCACTGACCGTGATGACCTCATCGTACGCGGCGGGCGTGAAGCTCTTGGCGTCCTTGGCGTCGTTGCCTGCGGCTACGACGAAGGTCACGCCGGCGCTCACGGCCTTGCAGATTGCCTTGTGCTGCGCGTCGTTGTTGGAGTTGCCGCAGTTGTTGTCGTCGGAACCGCCGCCACCGAGGCTCATGTTCGCCACCTCGATCTTGGATGCGTTGGCGGCGACGTAGTCGATGCCGCAGATCACCTGCGAGGTCAGGCCCGTGCCCGCGTCGCTCAGCACCTTCACCGGCCAGATGCGCGCTCCGGGGGCCATTCCCACGACACCCGAGGTGTTGTCGAGGGCACCGACCGTGCCGGCGACGTGCGTCCCGTGACCGTTGCCATCCTCGGGGGGAGTCAGCAGCGTGACGCAGTTCTTGCCGCCGGCGCTGTAGACGTTCAGGTCGGGGTGCGTCAGGTTCACGCCGGTGTCGATCACTGCAACGTCGACGTTCACCCGCTCGTCGACCCCGTTGATCTTGGCCGTGGGGCTGAGGTCGGCATCGGACCGGTTGATCCCGGTGGGCATGGTCTGCGCCGTGGCCTTTACGGCGCGATCACGCTGGACCCACTTGACGCCGGCGGCGTGGGCCAGCGCCGATGCTGCGCTCGACGTCATGGTCGCCGCGTAGCCCTTGAGGGCATGGCGGTAGACAAGGGAGACGTCCAGGCCGAACTGCCTGGAGTGCTGGCGCGCCATCCGGCCGGCCGACGCGGAGTCATTTAGAACGACGATGTAGCGGCCCACCGAGGTGTCGGAGGTGCTGGAGCGGGGCGCGGCGGGCGCCGCGGAAGCCATAGAGCCGATGATCGCCCCTGCCAGGCCCAGCGAGAGCGCAGTCCGAGTCTTCCTCAAGGGTTCCCCTCCTAGCTACGGGCTCGCCCCATTGCTCGCCCCTGTTCGGCGCCGCTTAGCTGCCGCGCACCGCCCACAAGGTTCGGGATTGGAACGTCCGATCCCTCCCGGATTCGGAAAGATTTGGCCGTCTTTGTAGCCTAGGGCGTCGGACCCCCCGCCCCCTCCGGTGAGACGTTCCGCGGGCTTGCCAGGACCCGCCGGAGCCATGGAGCCAGGGTGTCAACGAAGGCGGGGTCGATCGAGTGAGGCATCGGGGACTCCTGGTAGAGCACCTTTGCTCCAGCGGCCTCGAGTCGCCGGCGTGCGTCGCGTCCGAATTCCACTCCGATGACCGAGTCGTGCACGCCGTGCCCGATGGCGATCGGCAATCCCCGTGCCGCGGCGGGATCGAGGTCAAAGTGCTCGACCCGGGGAAGAAATCCGCTGAGCATGATCAGCCCCGCGGGCCGCGGTCGGCCACGACCGAGGCCGAGGGAGCACGCCATCACGGCGCCTTGAGAGAAGCCCCCGAGAACGATCCTGTCAGTCGGAAGGGCGATCCTCTCGCTCACGGCCTCGAGCCACAACGCGGCGAGGTCGAAGCTCGAGTGGAAAGTAGTTGGGTCCGGAAAGCCAACTCGTTGCACCCGGTACCAGTGCGCCCCTCCCGGTGGAAGCATCAGCGGCCCCCGGGGGCACAGGCCGAGCAAGCGCTGGTCCGGGTCAAGGAGGTCCAGCAGCACAAACAGGTCGCTTTCGTCGGCGCCTCGCCCGTGGAACAGCACGAGAGCTCCTTCGGGCTCGGATTGCGAGCGGCGAACCCTGTGGATGAGTTGCTCCACTTCCCCTCCCTTTGTTCATTGGACATCTACCCACCGAAGCGGTGCGCGGATGTCCTCTAGACACAGAGGTGCCTGGCGGCTGTTCGTTCATTGGACGTCTACCCACCGAAGCGGTGGGCGGATGTCCCCTGGACGGCCGTCGGAGGCTTGCTTCCCTTGCGTGTCGCAGGTGTCTGATTAGCTAGCTCGATGGCGTCACAGGTTCATCTTTCGCTCATTCCCATCTTCGAGGATCAGAACGGCGCGGTCAGCCGGGGCCAGGTGCTGGCGGCGGGCGGCTCCGATCGCGTTATCGCCGCGCATCTTGCCGCCGGAAGATGGACGACGCTGCATCCGGGAACCTACGGGCTTGCCGGATCACCCGACTCGTGGCTTCGACGCCTGTCCGCAGCGTGCCTCTGGGCTGGTCCAGGAGCAGCCGTTTCACATAACAGCGCCGCCGCACTGTGGGAGCTCCCCGGCTTCGAGCCGGGTCCGGTAGAGGTCTCGACGGCGCGCCGGCCCCGGCCGGGCGGCCTAGTGAAGACGCACAGGACTACCGAGTTGTCTGGCCTCCAGGTGACCTACCGGCATGGGCTGCCGGTTACGGCGCCCCATCGCACGATCATCGACCTTGGGAGGGTAGCCACACCGCCGGTGGTCGAAGCCGCGCTTGATGCAGGCCTGTGCCGCGGGCTTACCTCAGTGCCTTTTCTGTGGCGACAGCTCAATCAGCTCGGAGGGAGAGGAAGGCCAGGTGCCGCAGCCCTTAGATTGATGCTCGTCGACCGGATGGGTCTCAGCCATCACGCCGAGAGCGTCTCCGAGACCCGGCTCGCTCGGGTGCTGACGCAAGCAGGGCTCTCCGGGGGTCACAAACAGTTCGAGCTGAGCGACCAGGGCGAGTTCGTGGCGCGAGTGGACTACGCCTGGCCCGACCTCAAGCTGGCGATCGAGGTCGACAGCTGGCGGTTCCATACGAGCAAAGCCGCGAGAAGGCGAGATGCCACCAGGCAAAACCGGATGGAACTGCTCGGCTGGACCGTCCTCAGGTTCTTCTGGGAGGACATCTTCTACGACCCTCGGCTTGTCGTAGGCCAAGTCCGAGCGACGCTCCACGCACTGCGCCGCGCTGCCTGACCGCCCTCCCTTTTGTCCAACGGACCTCTACCTACCGAAGCGGTGTGCAGATGTCCAATGGACGCACAAGAGCCCGGGGGCTTTTTGTCCAACGGACGTCTACCTACCGAAGCGGTGTGCAGATGTCCAATGGACGCCAGAGGGGGGCGTCGCCGGGCCGGCCCACGGTCCTAGTTGGCCGAGTCCTCCCGGCACACTTCTGGAAGCTCCCCGGGTTTGGGGATCGGTAGCGGCAGGATCTGCGTGATCTTCTTCGTCTCGAACATGCCCTTGCCGACGATCACGGCCACGTCGACCCCCCTGGGGACCTTTCCTTTGGCGACCTCGGCCCCCGGGATGGCGGCACCAACCAGGTCGGCCATCTTCTCGGTCTCTGGCCGTCGGCCGTCCCACCGGACGACTGTGCGCTTGAACCGGAAATGATCGGCATTTTCTACTTCCTCTATCCGCACCGGTCCCCCGTTGACGTCGGTCGCGGCCTCGAGCTGCTTGGCCGCCGGCTCGGCGACCGGCTCGTCGAGCCCGACACCGTTGTAGACACCAACCGCAATGGTGCTGGGAGCGATGCCCGGCACGCCGTCCGCCTCGGCCGGAGACTCATCCCGGTCCACCGCATCGAACATCACCTTCATCGAGCGGTAGTCGGGAGCGACGATCGAGGTGGTTGTCCCACCGCTCTCGGCGGTCGAGAGACCCAGGTTGGGGACGGTATACGCCTCGTAGTGCTCGGGATCGAAGTTCCTCAGCATCCGGGCGATGTCAACAAGATCCGGGATCGTCGTGTCCTCGTCGACCTCGACGTTGTGCCGGGCGACATCCGCGAGCGCCCTTATGCGGCCCGGCTGAAAGAACGTCGAAGTGGACAGGACCTTGTCCAGTGCTGCAGCGACGAACTTCTGCTGATTCTGTATCCGAGCGAAGTCGCTGCCGGTTCCCGAGGAGTGACGAGATCGCACGAAACGCAGGGCCAGGTCTCCGTCGAAGTGCACCATCCCAACCTGTTCCTCCGTGATCTCGATACCCGTGTTCTCGTCGAAGGGGATGGGCTCCGGCACGCACACGTCAACGCCGTCGATCGCGTCGACCATGTCGCGAAACCCCGCGATGTTGATCTTGACGTAGTTGTTGATGTCCAGACCCGTCAGGTCGGAGACGGTCCTGACCAGCGCATTGTCGCCTGATTGAAGGGCGGAGTTGATCTTGCCCTTGTCGCCTCCGGCGATGGGAACCCAGAGGTCCCTCGGGAACTGCACCATGGTGACGTCCGCGGTGGAGGGATTGATGTGAGCGAGGATCAACGTGTCGGCTCTCTCACCTGCGAGGCCCTCGTCGTCTGCCCCGAGCCTCAGTTGCTCCTCCTCGGTGAGGCCCTCGCGAGAGTCAGAGCCGACCAGCAAGACGTTGCGAGCCCTCTCGGGGACCTCGTCGTCCTCGTCCGGCTCCGTCCGGGAAACGACACCCGGGATCTCTTTCTGAATGTCGCCCTGTAGCGAGTAGTAGTAATAGGCCCCGTAGCCTCCGGCAGCAGCCAGAAGCAAGAAGATCCCAAGAAGGATCCACTGCCAGCGATGACGCATGTGCTTGCGCTCGCGTTTCCTCGCCGACCGGAACACATCCGAATACCCGCCGCGCCCGAGGGTGTCTTTCTTTCTTCTAAACAAGCTCATGGTCTTGTCGATTATGCGGTTGGCCGAGGGGAAGGGTCGCGGTCTTCACATAATCGGCACAGGTCGCGGGGCCGCGCCCCGCCGGCCGCGAGGGCGTTGGTAAACCTCGAGGGTCAGGAGCGGCCCGGCACCCCTGGCTCGGTCATGGGTGTGGGGTCTAGGACCTTGTCGAGCTGAGCCTCGTCCATGATCTCTTGCTCCAGGACGACCTCACGGATCGTCTTTCTTTCGGAATGGGCCCTCTTGGCTACTCGGGCGGCTTCCTCGTAACCGATGTAGTCGGTGAGAGCCGTGACGAGCATCAACGACTGCTCCATCAGGGCCCGGCACCTCGCTTCGTCCGCCACGATTCCGGCCACCGCCCGGTCGGTGAAGGCGGTCACGCCCCGTGCCAGCAGGTTCATCGAGAACAGCAGGTTGAAGCCGAAGCTCGGCCAGAAGACGTTCAGGTCGAGCTGGCCCCCGTGCGCCGCCAGCGAGCAAACCTCGTCGCATCCGATGACCTGAAAACAGACCATGTTCATCATCTCGGCCATGGAGGGGTTTACCTTCCCCGGCATGATGGAGGACCCCGGCTGCACCGGCGGCAGGACGATCTCGCCTATGGCGGTTCGGGGGCCCGATGCCAGCAACCGGATGTCGGAGGCAATACGCGAGATCTCGACCGCCGCGTTGCGGACCGCCGACGACAGGTGCGCCATGTCCGCGCCCGACTGCGTGAGCCGAAAGAAGTTGGCGCCCCTGCGCAGGTCGAAACCCGTCAAGTCGCGCAGGTGCCCAACGATCCCTTCTATGTACGACGGCTCGGCGTTGATGCCCGTGCCGGCCGCAGTTGCGCCAATGTTGAGCTCACCGAGCGTCTCGCCCGCCTGCTCGATGCGCTCAATCCCCTTGGTTATTGCGGCGGCGTAGCCGGAGAGCTCCTGCCCGAGCCGGATGGGCACCGCATCCTGGAGATGGGTGCGGCCGACCTTGACGATGTGGTCGAACTCTTCCGCCTTGTCCTCGAGCGCCGCTTGCAGGCCGCGAAGCGAGTGGATCAACAGTGGGAGGACCCGCAGAGCCCCGAGCCTCACGGCGGTCGGGTTGGTGTCGTTCGAGCTCTGCGCCAGATTGACGTGGTCGTTCGGGTGAACCCTTCGGTCCGCCCCCCGAGTGCCCCCCAGTAGCTCGGAGGCCCGGTTGGCGAGGACCTCGTTCGCGTTCATGTTGTGCGACGTGCCGGCCCCCGCCTGCCACGGGTCTATGACGAAGTGCTCGCCGTGCCGGCCGGCAAGGATCTCGTCCGCGGCCGCGACGATGGCGTCGCCGATGGCCTTGTCGAGACGCCCGGTGTCCATGTTGGTCAATGCGGCAGCCTTCTTGATCGTCACCATCCCCCAGACGTAATCGGGCTGGGGCGGAAGGCCTGAGATCTGGAAGTTGTCCCGGGCCCGCTGAGTTTGCGCGCCGTAGAGGGCGTCGGCCGGAACGTCGACGCTGCCCAAAGTGTCTCTCTCGGTCCGGAAATCAGTCACCGCGGCCTCCTCCAGGGAAATCGTCCCATCGACAGCACGCCGGTTATGGACCAGCCGAGTCTTCGGCGGGCGCCTGGTTGCGGCAGAAGACGGGGAGCTGACAAAAGCTCATGGAGGTAGCCGCCTGAAGCAGCGCCAGCGCGGTGAAGAAGACCCCGAGCGCCAGGGCGGTTGTCCACCACATCAGCGGGACCTTCCACCGACCGCCCGAATCCGTCGACGGCGGAGCCTCCGCCGCGGGAGCATTGAAGGCCACCTCGGCCAGCACCACCTTGGCGTCGACCAGCTGGAAACGCCGCACGAAGATGGTTACGGGTGCCCATGGGTTCGAACCCCCGTACAGCCAGGCCCCCGGGACGCCGCGATCCTTGACCGTGCGAGTCTCGATCTCTGCGTCGTTGAGGCGACCGGCAAGAAGATGCGCATCGATATCGTTGGGAGCCCGGAAGAAGGGGACCCACCCCCGGTCGCCGCCGCCGCCGTCCGATGCGACGTCTGCGGGCGGCGGTGGAGAGTCGACCTTCAGTGGCATCGCTCAGGCACGCCCGAAGATCTTGCGAGCGATGACCACTCGCTGGATTTGATTGGTGCCCTCGTAAATCTGGGTGATCTTCGCATCGCGCATGAAGCGCTCGACGGGATACTCACGGATGTACCCGTAGCCCCCGAGAGCCTGCACGCAATCGGTGGTGACGGACATGGCGACGTCCGACGCCCAGCACTTGGCAATGGCGGCCCAGTAAGACACTTGCGAGTCGCCGTCGTCGATCGCCTTGGCGGCGCGGTAGACGCTCAGCCGGGCGGTCTCGATCTTCATCGCCATGTCGGCAAACATGAACTGCATCCCTTGAAACGATGAGATGGGAGCGCCGAATTGCTTGCGCTCGGAGCAATAGGCGACCGCGTAATCGAAGGCCCCCTGGGCGATCCCGAGCGCCTGCGCGGCCACTGTGGGCCTGGAGAAGTCGAGGGTCCGCATGGCAAGGCCGAAGCCGCCGTTGACCTCCCCGATAACGTTGGAGTGAGGCACCGCCACGTTCTCCAGAATGACCTCGCGGGTGGGCGAGCCCCTAATCCCCATCTTGTCTTCCTTGCGCCCGAGCGAGAAGCCCTCCATGTCGCTCGATACCAAGAAGGCAGTGATGTTGCGCCCCTTGGGGGCCTCGGGGTCCGTGACTGCGAAGTAGGTGTAGAGATCGGTGGCGCCGGCCCCCGTGATGAAGCGCTTGGAGCCGTTGAGGATCCAGTGGTCCCGGTCCTTAACAGCACGGCTTCGCATGGCCCCCGCGTCCGAGCCGGATCCGGGCTCCGTCAAGCAGTAGGACATCCGGTGCTCGCCATTGGTGATCCCCTCGCAGACCAGACGTTTCTGCTCGTCGCTCCCGCCCAACAGGACGGGGATCGCGCCCAGCTTGTTGACCGCGGGGATCAGCGACACTCCTGCCGACCAGCGAGAGATCTCCTCCACCAGCAGGCACAGTTCGACCGCCCCTCCCCCTGCGCCTCCGTATTCCTCCGGGTACGAGACGCCGGCGAAGCCGTTGCTCACCAGCACCTCATCGATGTCCCAGGGATACTCGTCGGCCTCGTCGATCTCCGCCGCGCGCGGAGCGATCTTGTCCTCGACGAGCTGGCGAATGGTGCGGCGAAAGACCTCCTGCTCCTCGGTGAGGGTGAAGCTCAGCCCTTCGCTCATGCTTCGATGCTACCTGCCGCCATCGCTTGACCGGACTTGACCGGGCGGTCGTGGAACTGAGTAGGCTCTGGCGGTCGCCGAGCCTGAAAGGACGAGCATGCCCGGTTCCATAGACGCCATCCGAGACGCAATCGTGAACCGCGCCCCCGCCGAGGCGCTCGGCTCTGTGGACCTCCCAGAAAGCATCACTGCAGCCTTCGTCAAACGAGACGAGCAGGACATGTTCGAAGGCATGGACCCCGCGGCCAAGGACCCGCGGAAGTCCCTGCACGTCGACGAGGTTCCGCTACCTCCCCTCGGGCCCAACGAGTGCCTTGTCGCCGTCATGGCGTCGGCGATCAACTTCAACACGGTGTGGACGTCGATCTTCGAGCCCGTGCCCACCTTTGCGTTCTTGGAGCGTCTCGGTAAAGAGAGCGAGCTCGGCGCGCGCCACGACCTCGACTATCACATCGTCGGGTCGGACGCCTCGGGAGTCGTGCTGCGAGCGGGCCCTGGGGTGACCCGCTGGAAGCCGGGAGACGAGGTCACCGTGCACTGCAACTACGTCGACATGGAGGCCCCCGAAGGGCACGACGATTCCATGATCGACCCGAGCCAGCGCATCTGGGGTTACGAGTCCAACTTCGGGGGCCTCGCCGAGGTCGCGATGGTCAAGGCGAACCAGCTGATGCCGAAGCCCAGGCACCTGAGTTGGGAGGAGGCTGCGTGCCTCGGCCTGGTGTCCTCGACCTCCTACCGAATGCTGGTGTCGCCGAATGGCGCCAACATGAAGCAGGGCGACGTCGTGTTGATCTGGGGCGCGACCGGAGGGCTTGGTGGCTTCGCGTGCCAGTACGTCCTCAACGGTGGAGGCATCCCCGTCGGAGTGGTCTCGTCTCGAGAGAAGGTTGACCTTCTGCACGGCATCGGTGTAGAGCACGTCATCGATCGCAACGCCGAGGGCTATCAGTTCTGGGACGGTGACAGGCAAGACTCGGCCGAGCAGCGCCGCTTCGGGAAGCGCATCCGACAGCTCGTTGGTGAGGATCCCGACATCGTCTTCGAGCATCCGGGCCGACAGACCTTCGGCACCAGCGTCTTCGTCGCAAAGAAGGGCGGCAAGATCGTCACCTGCGCATCGACCTCTGGCTACATGCACGAGTACGACAACCGTTACCTATGGATGCACCTGAAGACGATCATCGGGTCGCACTTTGCCAACTACAGGGAGGCGTGGGAGGCAAACCGCCTCGCCTACCGTGGTCAGATCCATCCCATCCTCTCGGCCACGTATCCGTTGGCCGAAACCGGCGAGGCCGCGTACCAGGTCCACCAGAACCTGCACAAGGGCAAGATCGGGATTCGGGTGCTTGCGCCCGAGGACGGCCTTGGAGTGACCGACCACGAGTTGCGGGCCCGCCACATCGACAAGATCGAGTTGTTCCGGAGCCTCGCCGACTAAAGGGCAGAACAGCTCCGGCGGCGACATACCCTCGCTCCGGCAAACCGTTTTGTCAGCGCTCCGCTCGGGCACGCCGCCGCCTCCGCTCCCGCATGCACTCGGTAAGTCACAATTCCGGAATGGACCAGCGGGAGGACGGATGGTTCCGGTGGACCAAGTGGACGCCGGCGCGGGTCGGGATAGCCATCGTGTGGCTGGCCGCGACGGCCACCGCGGCCGTAGCCATGCTCCTGCCGATACCGCTCGCCACGGCAACGCTCTTTGGAGATCCACCTACGGGTGGGAACTTCAGGGATGCAGCGCTCTTTTCCTTGTTGGCCGGAGTCGTGGGTGCAGCTGGACCCTTCGTCATCTGGCTCTTGCGACGGACAAGGCCCTGGCTTTATGGCGCCATCGCAATCCTCCTCCTCTTGAGCCTGCTCGCGGCCTACTTCCTCAACCAGGCACAAGGTGCGCCGCCCGATCGTCGGATCGGATCAATCGCGCCCGCGCAGGAGGACCGGGGTCGGTTCGGCGGTCGAGCTACCTGACAGCTCGGACACCGGCGCTAGGTGAAAGGGTTGCGGCCCGCCCGGCCCCCTTGGCGAGCGCCGAGGCCTCCGCTAGGTAGCCGCCCATGCCGAGCTGGCGGTAGGTTGCGACCGCCGCGTCGAGGAGTTGGTGAGCGCGCCCGCGATCACCGGGACCGTCGCGGGCGAGCAGCATCCGTGCATAGTCGGCCTGGGTGTGGGCGAGCCAGGGGCGAGCGCCCATCCCCGCATTCATCGAGAGAGCGTCCTCGAAGTGCAACTCGGCCTCGTCCCAGCGTTTCGTCGTGGTCGCAGCGATCCCGAGGTAGCGGGCGACCGACCCTCTCATCCCCTCGGCGACGTCCACGACGTTGAACTCCGCCCAGGGAACCAGCAAGTCGTATAGAAGGGCGGCCGAATCGGCATCGCTCAGGAGACCTGCGGTCTCGGCGAGCAGGCTCATCCCGTAGAGCCACTCTTGATCGAAGGGCAGGGCCGAGAATTCGTCTCTGGCCAGCTCGTCGAGCGTTCGCGTGGCCTCCGACAGCCGCCCCAGCCGTGCCTGCAAATGAGCGAGCGCGCAACGGAAGGCGGGCCGGGCCGGATACTCGGCCACCAGATCGCCGATCGACGGCAGGACGTCCTCGAGGCTCCCTCGGAAGTCGCAGAGCGTGTACCGTTGGAGCCGGTGGACGGGGATCGCCGCCTCCGGTTGCGCCGGCTCTCCGAGCGCGAACGCGCGGCCGGCGAGCTCCTCGGCCTCAGGGAACTTGCCAGACGCCAACGCGAGCATCGCCTGCGCGCCATAGACCTCCCACAAGGGGGCCGGCTGTCTCAGCTCGTGGGCGATCCGGCTCGCCGACGAGAGAGCGACCTCGGCCCCGTGGATGTCTCCAAGCTGGAGCATCGGGATGATGCGCCACATGTGCCCGGAGACGACCCGCTCTGCGTCTCCGGTCCGCCGGGCCACGTCGCACAGTTCGCTGCCGAGTGCGAGGCCTTCCGCGACGGTGTCGGGACCGACGATGGCTGCTGCACGGCCGTCGAGAGCGTACGCAAGCGCCGCGGGGTTACCGCTCCGGCGGGCGAGCTCGACCGCCTCCCTGCTCAGTTGGTCACGACGATCCCTCGACCGCTCGTCGCGCAGCGCTCCCGCCAAACGGGCCAAGAGCCTGGCCCGAAGCTCGTCGTTGCCCTCACCTAGCCCCTCCAGCCCCTCCTCGAGCAGCGGCACGAGCCGATCATCGTCCCCGGCCCGGGCCCAGACCATTCGCCCGCCGTAACCCTCCGCCGCGCGGGCAAGCTCGCATCGCAGGCCAAGGCGACGGGCGACGCCGCTGGCCCCGAGGAACGCCTCCTTTGCAGCGACGCTGTGCCCCGCCCGGGCCTCTGCTTCACCGAGCGACAGGAGGAGCTCGCAACGCGTTGGCTCGTCCGGTACGCCGGCGTGGTCTAGCGCCTCGAGCGCCATCTCGTACAGACGCGCGGTCTCCTCGTATCCGAGGAGCTCCAGGGCGCGGTCTCCCGCCCGCCGTGCGTAGTCGACTCCCCTGGCGAAATCCCCTGCGTTGATGGAGTGGCACGCGAGTTTGGCGAGATACGGTCCCGGGTGCTCGCCGTAAAGGGTCTCGAGCGCCTCGATCGCCAGCCGGTGCAGCCGGACGCGCCGCGCCGCGGTGAGCCCCTCGTAGAGCGTGTCGGCAATGAGGACGTGCGCGAAGCGAAGGCGACCCGGCGACCTGGGGACTTCGGACACAACGCGTGCGGCCATTGCCTCGTCCAGCGTTTCGAGGACCTGGTCCTCTGTGACGCCGGCCGTGCGAGCGAGCGCGTCGAGTCGGAACTCGCGGCCGATCACGGACGCGATCACGAGCACCCGGTTGCACTCTTCTGACAGGTGAGTTAGCCGGCGAGCGATGACGTCGCGGACGCTGTCGGGGATGGCCAGCCGTAGCTCGGAGATCGACTCGGACCGAACGCCCTCGACGCAGAGCAAGCGCACCATCTCGCCGACGAAGAGCGGGTTGCCTTCTGCGTGCTCGTCCAGCGCCGTGATTAGCTGTGGGAACGCGATCTCGGACGCGGTGAGTTCGACGTACTTGCCGACGTCAGCCTCGCTCAGGCGGCCGAGCGCCAGGCGACGTGTCACTGACTCCCGGGCGACCTGGGCCAGCATCTCGGTGACAGGGGGGGTTCGGGGACCGAGGTCAACCCAGGGGCGTGCCGGGCGCGGGACCAGCACCTCGTCATCAACCAGAAGGGCCCCAAGGGCGACACCGGAGCGCAAGGCCCCCAGGGTGAGCAGGGACCGCAGGGTGAGCAGGGCCCTCAGGGAGAGCAAGGTGAGCAGGGACCCCAGGGCGAGCAGGGGCCGCCCGGGCCCCCGGGACCGCCCGGGACCGTGGGCCTGACCACCGCCTTCTCCGAGCGGGGCGGTTTCGTCGAGATGCTGGGGGGCCAGACCTACACGATCGTCTCGAAGACGGTGCCGCTCGGCAGCTACGTCATCAACGCCAAGGTGCAGGTTAAGGCTGACGTCTTCACAGAGGACCCCCGTGCCGAGTGCCGGCTGGAGGCGGGCGGGACCACACTAGATCGGGCTGACGAGATCCTCAACAGCCCCGACGTCGGCGGCGACCCAGCAGAGAGCGAGACGTTCCCGTTGCAGGCGACGGTGAGCAACTTCGGCGGCGACATCGAAGTTAAGTGCGCCCACGACGACGACGGCGACGAAAGTGTCTATGCGACGCAGGCCGTCATCACGGCCATCAGGGTCGACGCGATCCGGTGACCGCCGGCCAGCTTCCGCTCGGACCGATAGATCCGCTGAGCAACTGTCGAATCGAAGCCAAGGAGGGAATTGAAGTGACCGACAGACATCCATTCAGGGGGCAGCGCAAGCTTCTCGCCCCCGTCGGCTAAGCCTCGCGTTGGTAGCGGCGCTCGCGCTCGGAGTTAGCGCCGCCGGCCCCCTCTCGGCGGCGCCGGCTGCGAAATGTGACGGAGCGCTCGCCACCATCGTGGGCGACTCCGGTGACAACGAGATCACCGGGACGGGCCAGCGCGATGTGATCGTGGGCCGCGGCGGCAACGACGTCATCAAGGGACTTGGAGGCGACGACGTGGTGTGCGGAGGCGGCGGCAACGACGAGCTGCGCGGGGAGCGGGGCAACGACTCGCTGTTCGGCAACATCGGCACCGACCTGCTCGGCGGCGGTCGCACCGACGACAACCTGCACGGCGGCTACGGCGCGGACGCGCTCCTAGGTGGTCGAGGCGACGACCGTCTCGACGGTGGCCCAGGGATCGACTACTGCGACTCGGGGCTCGGCATCGACCAAGCCGAGCGCAACTGCGAGTAGATGCTCGAGCGTGTCGGAAAGCAACAAACCGCGCCTTCCTCGTGATGGAGCGGACATCCACCAGTCGTGGCCGAACTAGGAAAAGGAGCCGGAACATGAACTTCTATCGATCCAACCGACGAGCCGTGCGGCGCGCCGGTGTCAGCGTGGCACTGGTGCTCGCCGCCAGCGCGCTGTTCGCCGCGACCACCGCGGCGGCTCGCGGGACCACCGACCCCGACACCAACAAGCAACTCGCCAAGGCAAGGCGAGCGACCGCCCGGTATCACGACGTGCGCAAGGCAGAGGCCGCCGGCTATATCTCGACGGTCGAGTGTGTCTCATCACCGCAGGGAACGATGGGGGTGCACTACGTCAAGCCTTCGCTGATCGACGGAACCCTCGACATCGAGCAGCCCGAGGTTCTCGTCTACCTTCCCAAGAGAAACGGCGACCTGCGCTTGGTAGCAGTCGAATACATGGTCCCGGACGCCGATCAGGATCTCGCGACCGACGCCGACCGTCCTGTGTTGTTCGGCAGCGGCTTTGACGGGCCGATGCCGGGACACGGTCCCGGAATGCCCGTGCACTACGACCTGCATGCGTGGGTGTGGCAGCCGAACCCGACAGGCATGTTCGAGGAGTGGAACCCCACGATCTCCTGCCCCTAGGCGGCCCTGTTGCTCCGCTAAGTCGGCATCCCGCAGCACGGAATACCACCGTGCTGCGGGCTCGCGTGGGACTAGCCGCGGACCTCGAGGATCAGCGCGTCGCCCTGGCCTCCGCCACCGCACAACGTCGCGGCCCCCATGCCTCCTCCTCTTCGCTTGAGGGCGTACATCAGTGACACGACGAGGCGAGCCCCCGTGGCGCCGATGGGGTGACCGAGCGCCACGGCGCCCCCACTCAGGTTGACCTTTTCCTCGGCGCTGCGGTCGCCGTTGAACAACATGCGGGTTGCGTGAACGGCAACACCGGCGAAGGCCTCGTTTAGCTCGATGAGGTCGAGGTCATTGGGCGACATGCCGGCCTTCTTGAGCGCCGCTTGAAGAGCGGTTGCCGGAACTCTATGGAGGTAGGGGGGCTCTTCCGCGGACATGCCGTGGGCCACGATCTCGGCCATGGCAACGAGGCCGAGCTCCTCGGCACGCTGCTGGCTCATCACGACGACAGCAGCCGCGCCGTTCGACACCTGCGATGCGTTGCCTGCGGTGATGGTGCCGTCCTTCTGGAACACCGGCTTCAGCTTGCCGAGTGACTCAGCCGTCGTGTTCGCCCGAATGCCCTCATCGGTGTCGAAAACAACCGGGTCGCCCTTCTTCTGGGGCACCTCGAAGGGAACGATCTCGTCTTTGAAGCCGCCCTCCTCCGCGGCCTTTTGGGCGCGCTGGTGGGAGCGGGCCGCCCACTCGTCTTGCTCCTCGCGCGAGATGTCGAATTCCTTGTTGACGTCGTCGGACTGGTCCCCCATGTGCCTGTGGTTGAAGGCATCCCAGAGGCCGTCGTAGATCATCGAGTCCACGAGCTTCCCGTCCCCCATGCGGTAGCCCTGCCGCGCCTTGGGAAGCAGATAGGGGGCCTGGTCCATCGACTCCATGCCTCCCGCCACGACGACCGAGACCTCTCCGGCCCTGATCATCTGGTCGGCCAGGGCAATTGCGTTGAGCGATGACAGGCAGACCTTGTTGATCGTGATCGCAGGCACGCTTTTGGGAATGCCGGCCTGCACCGCGGCCTGGCGAGCGGTGATCTGGCCGGTTCCCGCCTGCAGCACCTGCCCCATGATCACGTAATCGACCTGATCGCCTGTGATGCCGGCGCGCTGCAACGCGCCCTCTATGGCGCGGGCCCCCAGATCTACGGCCGGAACGTGAGCGATGGCGCCGCCGAACTTGCCGATGGCCGTACGAGCGCCGGAAACGATTACCGAGCGAGTCATGACACACGCTCCTTTCAAGCAACTACCGAAGAAGATAGGTCGAGCTACAGTTTGCCACCATGAAGCTCGATCGTTTCAGAAGTCAGCGTTCCAGCCCCCAGCGGGTCATGACCGATCTCGGTCTCTTCGGGCCAGGCTCCATGGTGTGGCGCGTCCATGCCGACCCTGCGTCCCTGGTGGGTGGCCTGCGTGCGTTGTTGATCCAGGCCCTCCATCCGGTCGCCATGGCGGCGGTGGAACAACACAGCAACTACCGCGAGGATCCGTGGAGCCGGCTCATGCGGACCTCCGAATACCTGTCGGTGACGACCTTCGGGGACACCGCAAGTGCGCGCGCTGCTGGAGCGCGGCTTCGCACTATTCACAGATCGATCAAAGGAGTGGATCCCGTTACGGGACGCGCCTACAGAGCCGATGATCCCGACCTGCTGCTGTGGGTCCACAACGTCGAAGTTCACTCTTTCCTGAAGAGCTATCGCGTCTACGCAGGATCGATCAACGACCGAGACGCGGACCGCTACGTGGCGGAGATGGTGCGTCATGCCGAGCTCGTGGGGCTTTCGGCCGAGGAGGTGCCTCACACCGTGGGCGACCTGAGGGACTACCTGAGAAGCTTCGATGGCCTCGCGCTCACCGCGGCGGCCCGCGAGGGCGTCCGCTACGTCCTTGCTCCGCCGATGCCTCTGACGCTTCGCCCGCTATGGAGCGTGGCGGCCGCGGGAGCCGTCGCCGTCCTGCCCGACAAGGTTCGAGGGCTTTACGGGTTCCCGTGGGTGGCACCTGCGACCCCGGCGGTAAGAGCGGCGACCTACGCCTTTCTTCGAGCGGCGAAGCTGTTGTTGCCCGCCCCGCCACCGGTGCGGGAGGCGCTCGAGCGTGCGGAGAGACTCGCTGCCTGACCACTGATAGCAACGTTGTCTCCACTACCATGCTGGCCTGATGCTGGACAAGATCGAGCACGTTGCGCTCGCCGTAGCCGATATGGATGCGGCCATCTCTCATTACCGCGCGGTCTGGGGCCTCGAGGTCTCCCACCGCGAGGTGGTCGAGGACCAGGGCGTCGAGGAGGCAATGCTCCCGCTCGGGGATTCCTTCCTGCAGCTACTCGGACCAACGGGCCCGGACACGACCGTCTCGAGGTTTCTGGCTCGCCGCGGCGAGGGTCTCCACCACATCGCCTACGAGGTCGACGACCTCGGCAGCACGCTCGAGGAACTGGAATCCAAAGGAGTGAAGCTGATCGATCACCAACCGCGGCTCGGGGGCCGGGGTCACCTGGTCGCGTTCGTTCACCCGAGCTCGAATCACGGGCTGCTCGTCGAGCTGATCCAGCGGCCGTCGGCTCGAGCGTGAGCCCGGCCGCCCAGGAGTGAGCGACTCACCCGCAGCGACTGCAACGGACCTCGAGCCGGACGAGGCGCCGTCGCCCCTGAAACAGCCGGAGTTCGTCAAGCTGCTGGCGATCTCCATCACCGTCGCCTTGGGCTTCGGGATGGTGGTCCCGGTCCTCGCCCTCTATGCAGAGTCGTTCGGCGTGAGCCTGGCGGCCATCGGGCTGGTGCAGCTCACCTTCGGCCTGACTCGTTTCGGCTTCGGTCTGGTGGGGGGCCTGGTGGTCGACCGCTTCGGCGAGCGGACCTGCACCATCGCCGGCCTCCTGATCGTGTCGGCCTCCGCCTATGCGGCCGGATTCGCCGAGACCTTTGGGCAGTTCGTCGTGGCACGGGGCGTCGGTGGAGCCGGCTCCGCGCTGTTCATGGCGGGGCTCATGAACCGGATCCTTCGCATCGTCGAGCCGGCGGCCATGGGACGGGCAACCGGTCAGTTCCGATCATCGTTCCTCGTCGGCATTGCGCTTGGGCCGTTCCTCGGAGGACTCGCGGCGAGCAGTTTTGGCCTCGCGGCCCCCTTCTACTTCTACGCCACCGGGCTCTTGGTCGCAGCCGTGATCGCGTGGTTCGCCATGCGCCGGGGAGCGGAGATCCGAGCCACAGAGAAGAGGAGTCCGCTCCAGGCCCTCGCAGCCGCCCGGCCCCTGTTGGCCGACCGCCGCTACATCGCCGCCCTCGGAGCCACGTTCGTCGGATGGTGGTCGCTCTCGGGACCGGCCCAGACCATCGGACCCCTGTTCGCAAAGAGCGAGCTCGGCTTCACGGAGAACCAGATCGGTGTGGCGGTGACGATGCTGGCCGTGGGAGAGATCCTCATTCTCCTGCTGGTCGCAGGGCGGGCGTCGGATCGGTACGGGCGCCGCGCCGTCCTCGTTCCTTCGCTGGCGGCCACGGCAGTTGCCACGGCCCTGATGGGACAGATCGACACGGCCTCGTGGGCCTACTTCCCGACGATGGTCGCGATTGGAGCGGGGGTCGCGGCGGGCGGAGCAGCTGCGGGAGGGCTTTTGGCCGACGCCATCCCCCGGGAGGGCTCGGGGGCCGCAGTGGGAGTCAACCAGATGGCGGGCGACCTCGGCTACCTGATCTCACCGGCGCTGATCGGGCTGGTGGCACAGCACCTGGGCTTCGGAGCCGCTTACCTCGTCGGTGCGGTCCCCGCTGCCATCGTTCTGTTTCTGGCCGTGAGGCTGCTGCCTCGAGGGACTCGAAGGGAGCGTTCCGAGCTTGCAGTGGAGGCCCATTAGGTTTCCGGACCCCTGGGGGGCCGCAGGTAGGCTGGTTCGGTGAAGCAAGCGAGCTACGAGGCGGCGGGCGTCGCAGGGCAGTCCGACGCGCTCTCCGCGGTCGTGCGGCACCTCCAGCCGAGCTTTGCCCATCTCGAAGGGGCGCAGGTCATCACCAGGTTCGGGCACCCGGCGAGTGCGATCAAGGTAAGCGCCGACCTGGCCATCGTCGTTTGCACCGACGGGGTGGGCTCCAAGACGATGATCGCCTCGGCACTCGATCGCTACGACACCATCGGCATCGACTGCGTGGCGATGAACGTCAACGACATGATCTGCCTCGGGGCGCGTCCACTTGCGATGGTGGACTACCTCGGAGTCAACGCCCTCGATCCGCGTCGCACCGACGAACTCCTACGAGGGCTCGCCGAGGGGGCCAAGCAGGCTGGGATCGCGATACCGGGCGGCGAGGTCGCCCAGCTGCCCGAGATCATCGGCTCCAACGGCTCGGCCCCCGGAGACGAGCGAGCCTTTGATCTGGTCGGGGCGTGCGTGGGCACCGTGCACCCGGACCGGCTGATCCTGGGGCACGCGCTGAGGCCAGGCGACGCGCTAGTTGGGATCGGCTCGTCGGGCATCCACTCGAACGGGCTGACGCTGGCACGCAAGGTGCTGCTTGGGACCGGCGGGCACCGCTTGTCCGACAAGCTTCCTTCACTTGGCCGGACCCTCGGCGAGGAGCTGCTCGAGCCCACCGAGATCTACGTGGGGGCCGTCGAGGCGCTCCGCTCGGCCGCTGTGGAGGTGCGAGGGATGTCGCACATCACCGGAGACGGATTTGCAAACCTCGCCCGCCTCGAGGCCGAGGTCGGCTACGCCATCGAGGAGCTGCCGCCGGCGCCCCCGATCTTCAGCCTGATCCAGGCGACCGGCCGTATCAACGACGCGGAGATGTTCCGGGTCTTCAACATGGGGGTTGGCTTCGTGGTAATCGTCCCGCAGGAGAGCGTGGACCCCGCGCTCAGGGCGATTGGATCGAGCGGCTATCGAGCGTGGCGGATCGGGAGGGTCACCGAGGAGCCCGGTGTGAGGATCGAGCCGCTGGGGCTCACGGGAGGGCTCGAGGACGGCGACAGCCGCTTCCTCAGAAGGGGCTCGGCCTAGTCGCCCGAGAGGGAGCCGGGTAGCTTGCCGAGGTCGCCGGGGTCTTGACCGTTGAGGGTTCCGTCACCCTTGGATCCCTTGGATGACCCGCCGCCCGATGGGCTTGGCTCGGGTGAGGGGCTTGGCTCCGGGCTCTGCTGCGGACTCGGCGACTGCCCTCCGGCCTGCTCGTCCTTATGGGTGGGCGCCGCCGGTTGCTCGTGGGGGGCCTTGGCCGCCTTGACCCCGGTCTTTCTCGCCACCCTGCGCGGCACCTTCTTCGTCACAGTGTCGGTCACCTGGCCGGTGACCTCCTCGGCACCTGTGATCGATGCGGCGAGCACCTTGCTGACCAGCTCGGCCTCATGGCGAGGCAAGAGCCCGGAAAAGAACGACTCCAGCTCTGCTCGGTCGGGCTGCTCGCTAAGCAGGTCCCGGTAGCGCCGGAATTGCGCCTGGCTCATCTCCACCCTCTGGCCGGCCAGCACCACGGCGACCTTGCGGGATCCCGGCATCTTCTGAGTTGCAGCGAGGCGGGGCTTCCCAACGGCCTGCAGGACTCGACCGACGCCGCTCGAGGCCTTTACCGAGACGTTGCTGTGGCGATCCGCCATGAAGCTTCCTACCGCCAGGCCCGCGGCCGAGAACGACAGCAGGCCCGCCCCCAGGGCGGCGGTGGCGAGCACGGTTGCAAGGCGCAGGCGAGTGAGCTTCTGCCGTCGAACGGCCCGCGCAACTTTGACCTCGTTCATCTGCTCGACCAGCGCAGCTTCCTCGGCTCTGACGTCGTACTGCAGCTCCTCGACGACGCGGGCTGCCGCGCTGACCTCGCCGGCCCTTATCAGCGCCGCAGAAAAGCTCAGCTTGTCGTTAGATGCGCTTCGAGCCCTGCCGGCGAAGCGACGCGCGGAGACCGTCAGCTCATAGCTGGCGGCCTTTTCCTCGTCGGCCGCGCGCGCATAGTCGCGCCGCAGCTCTGCGATGGCGCCGAACAGACGTCGAACCCACATAGCTAACCAGGTTCGCCCTATTTGTTCGGTTCCCTGCCGATTCACCGGCCTGGATCGGATGATCCCCGCCACACCGGCTGGGACCGTGCCACTATGCTGCGGCGCATGGCAACTCAGGAGCAGCGCGACCATTCCGCACCCTCCGGCGAGGCTCCTCCCGGCGTCGATCCGGCCGGAGACGGAGCGGCCGCGCCGACAGGGGGGCCCGGCCCGGGCACTACAGAAGAGATCGCCGCCATCCGCGCCCAGGCACTGGTAGGCGGCGGCCCCGAAGCCGCCGACAAGCAGCACGAACGCGGAAAGCTCACCGCCAGGGAGCGGATAGCGAGGCTTCTCGACGAAGGCTCCTTCGTCGAGACCGACATGCTCATGCGTCATCGCAGCCACGGCTTCGGCATCGAGAGCAGGCGGCCCTACTCCGACGCGGTGGTGACCGGATGGGGCACCATCGATGCCCGCAAGGTCTTCGTGTTCGCTCAGGACTTCACGGTGTTCGGCGGATCACTGGGCGAGACCATGTCCGAGAAGATCTGCAAGATCATGGACCTCGCACTGCAGACCGGGGCCCCCGTGATCGGCCTTAACGACTCCGGCGGCGCACGGATACAAGAGGGTCCTTCGTCCCTGGCGGGCTACGGCTATATCTTCGATCGCAACGTCCGTTCCTCGGGCGTCATCCCGCAGATCTCCGCGATCATGGGGCCCTGCGCCGGAGGTGCGGTGTACTCCCCGTCCATGACCGACTTCACCTTCATGGTGAGCGAGACCTCGCACATGTTCATCACGGGCCCCGACGTCATCAAGGCCGTGACCGGAGAAGAGGTGTCGCAGGAGGAGCTCGGCGGGGCTATGAGTCACGCATCAAGGTCGGGAGTCGCTCACTTCGTGGCAGGAACCGACGAGGACTGCCTGGAGCAGATCCGCTACCTGCTTTCTTTTCTTCCGTCGAACAACTTCGAGTCGCCGCCCTACTTTCCTCCGACCGACGATCCCCTCCGCAGTTGCGACGAACTGCTCGACATCATTCCGGACTCACCGAACAAGCCCTACGACATGCATCAGGTCATCGGGTCCGTGTTCGACGACGGCGAGTTCTTCGAGGTACATGCCCACTGGGCCCAGAACATCCTCTGCGGATTCGCCCGGCTCGGGGGCCACCCGGTCGGAGTGGTCGCGAACCAACCGAAGATCCTTGCCGGGACGCTCGACATCACTTCCTCGACGAAGGCTGCCCGCTTCGTTCGCTTCTGCGACGCGTTCAACATTCCCTTGATCGCGTTCGTGGACGTGCCGGGTTTCCTTCCGGGGACCGAGCAGGAGTACGGCGGCATCATCCGCCACGGCGCCAAGCTGCTCTACGCGTTCAGCGAGGCGACGGTCCCCCGCATGACCGTCATCACCCGCAAGGCTTACGGCGGGGCCTACGTGGTCATGAACTCCAAGCACATTCGGGCCGACATCTCGTTCGCCTGGCCCACCGCACAGATCGCGGTAATGGGGGCAGAGGGCGCGGTCAACATCATCCATCGCCGGGAAATCGCCGCCGCAGAAGATCCGGAGAGCCGCAGGGCCGAGCTCATCGAGGACTACTCGGATAAGTTCTCCAACCCATATATCGCGGCCGAACGCGGTTACGTCGACGACGTTATCGAGCCCCAGCAGACGCGGGCCAAGCTCATGAAGGGCCTGGACATGCTCCGCTCCAAGCGGGAGACCATCCCCCAGCGCAAGCACGGCAACATCCCCTTGTGAGCTCGGACCCGAAGAGGTCGACGGTCGAGATCGTCTCGATCAAGGGAACGCCGACCGACCACGAGCAGACCGCCATCGTCGTGGCGCTCCGAGAGCTTGGCGAGCAAGAGCGAGTCAACCGCGCTCCCTCGATCTGGCGCAGGGCCGGACGAGCGCAAGGACGCAGGCTAGGGATGTTCGACTACCGCGACCGCTTCTCGGCAGAAGACGCCTGGAGACTATCGGCCCGGTTTTCGTTCGGGGGCCGGGAGTATCCAGGCCTGAACGGCCGGGGCGACGCCAAGTAGCGTTGGGCATGGAGATCGCGCGGCCGCAGACGGCAGAGCACAGCGCAGTGGCCGAGTTCATCGCTGAGTTGAACGCGCAGCCCGAGCAGCAGATCGGCTTCTTCGGTGAGGGGGCCGATCAGATCCTCCACTCCCTGATCGAAGATGGAGTTCTCGATAACGCGCTGACCGCACGTCGCAACGGCGCCATCGTTGGCTTCATCGGCCGGGAGATCGACACGGAGCTCGACCGAGCGTGGATCTTTGGGCCGGTCGTGAGCGACCCGCAGTGGGAGGACGTGGCCGATCGGCTGTGGGCGGGCCTCCACCAAATCGTCACCGTGCCGGTTCGAACGCTGGAGCTCTTCTTCAACCTCGCCAACGTCAATGTGGGGCAGTGGGCGGAACGCCGGGGGTTCGAGCACTACAAAGACGTATACCTGGTCCGCTGTGATGGACCTGCGGCTTCGCAGCAGCAACCGGACGTGAAGGATGTCGATGACGACCACAGGGACGAGCTCATCGAGCTTCACGACTCGCTGTTTCCCAACACCTATTACTCCGGCCGGCAGTTGCTCGAGAGATTGGACTCAACCAAGCGCTGCCTCGTCATAACGGAAGGGGATCGGCTAGCCGGCTACGCCTACGTCGAAGTCGAGCCTCGCTTCGGGGAAGCTCAAATTCACTTCCTTGGAGTGACCGAGCAAGGGCGGCGCAAGGGAACCGGCACCAAGTTGGTGAGGTCGGCAGTGGACTGGATGTTCTCCTTCGACAACGTGAAGGAGACGTGGCTGACCGTCGACGACCACAACCGGGCCGCGCGCCGCCTCTACCAACGGTTGGGCTGGGCAGAGGTGCACCACATGCGCGCCATGCGGCTAACCCGAAAGGAAGCGCCTCAGCCGTAGTCGTAGAAGCCTCCTCCTGTTGCGTTCGGCGGCCGGAATTAACCGGACCTGAACGGCCGAGACGACGCCAAGTAACCCGCTAGGGCTTCCGATCTTCGATTGGGACAAATCGGTGCGGATGTCGATCCAGACGCATCTCCAGCAACCACCAGATGAACGCGGCAAGCAGCGAGATGCCGTTAACCAGCAGGGCTCCCGCCTTGGGGGCCTCACGGAGGTCAGACCCAGCGGGCAACGGCCACCCTAAAAGCACCCAGTCACCGGTCAACCCTCCTCGCAATGGCGGCCCCCTCACTGCCGCCGGTGTCCGCCTCGATCCCCGACCTATCCTTGGGTCGAGTAGTCGTAGAAGCCTCGGCCCGTCTTGCGGCCCAGGTAGCCTGCTCTGACCATGTGCTCGAGCAGGGGAGCCGGCGCATATCTGCGCTCTCTGAACTCCTCGTGGAGTGACTCCAGGATCGCGTAGGTCACGTCAAGCCCGACCATGTCCATGAGCTCGAAGGGGCCGACCGGGTGCCCGCACCCGAGCTTCATGGCAGTGTCGATGTCGGCCGGTGCCCCGTAACCCTCCTCGTGCATCACGACCGCGTCGTTGAGGTAGGGGAACAGCAGAAAGTTGACGATGAAGCCGGCCCTGTCCCTGCATCTCACGGGGCGCTTTCCCAGGGTGCGCACCCAGGCGACGCAGCGCTTCTCCACGTCGCTTGCCGTGGCGACCGTGCGGACGACCTCTACCAGCTTCATCATGGAGGCGGGATTGAAGAAATGCAGGCCCACGACCCGCTCGGATCTGTCGGTCGATGCAGCGAGGCCTACGACCGGCAGAGAAGAAGTCGTGCTCGCCAGGATTGCGTCCGGCTTCACGGAGCGGTCGAGCTCCTTGAAGATTCCGCTCTTCACTCCGAGATCCTCGGTAACCGCTTCGATGACGAGATCGCATTCCGCGAGATCGGAGAGCTCCAGCGTCGTAGTGATGCTCGACCGTGCCCGGTCGGCGTCCGCCTGCTCGATCTTGCCCTTGACAATCGCCCTCTCCAGGCTCTCCGCGACGGCGGCCTTTACCCGCTTGATGGAGGCCTCGCTCCGTCCCTTCAGAACCACCTCGCCGCCCGCTTTGGCGACGACCTCGGCGATGCTGGATGCCATCACGCCGCTTCCGACTATGCCAACCGTGTGGATGTCGGATGCCGCGACCCCGGCCGCCTCGGGCACGGCGTCGACGATGGTCGACGACTCCGAGGCCGCGTACCGGTACAGGCCACGTCCCACTTTGCGCCCGAGATAACCGGCCGCGACGTACTGCTTGAGCAAGGGCGGGGGCGCGTCCTGGTCGTCTCTGAACTGACGCCACAACGCCTCACAGATCTCATATGCCGAGTCGAGGCCAATCAAGTCCAGCAGGGCCAGGGGTCCCATGGGGTGGCCGCAACCGAGCTGCATCGCTGCGTCGATGTCCTCCCGTGACGCGTAGCCCTGGTCGTACAGCCGCGTTGCAGCGTTGAGGTAAGGGAAGAGCAGCAGGTTGGCGATGAACCCGGCTCGATCCCTACAGGGAACAGGAGTCTTCCCGAGGCCCTTGGCGAACTCCCTCGCCGAGTCGAGTGCCGATGCGTCCGTCGCAACGGTATGCACCAGCTCGACGAGTTTCATGACCTGCGCTGGATTGAAGAAGTGAAAGCCGAGAACCCGATGAGGGCGCTTGGTCGCAACCGCCATGTCGATGACCGGCAGCGATGACGTGTTGGTGGCAAGGATGGCTTCCTGCCCGAGAATGTCATCGAGCTTGCCGAACACCGTCTTCTTGAGCTCGAGCTTCTCGGGGACCGCCTCGAAAACAAGATCGCAGTCCGACAGGCCGTCGAGTGATGTGGTCGAAGAAATGCGCCCGAGCAATGCATCGGCGTCTTCCCGGGCCATCTTCGAGCGCTCGACCGCACGCTCGACACTTCGATTGATGCGCTCGTGACCGGCCATGACCGCGTCCTCGTCGACCTCCGAGAACACAACTTCATAGCCCGACCGGGCGCACACCTCGCAGATGCCCGAGCCCATCGTCCCGCATCCGACGACACCGACCTTCTTGATCTCCACTATCTGCTCGCTCCCTTAAGCCAACCGTCGCTTCATTCTGAGCCAGACCACACTGGGGTGGCTCTTTTCAGAAAGATCTAGGCTCAGCCTACAGAGCGGGGGCCGGGTCTACGATTGAAGCGTGCCGAGACCCAAAGACAAACCGTGGATCTTTCGGACCTATGCCGGCTACGCCAATCCCGCCCTCACCAACGCTCGCTTTAAGTCGAACCTCGCTCGGGGCCAGACGGGGCTATCGGTGGCGTTCGATCTGCCGACGCAGACCGGCTACGACTCGGACCACCCAATGGCCCGCGGGGAAGTCGGCAAGGTGGGAGTGCCCATCTGTCACCTCGGCGACATGCGAGGCGTCTTCGACGGCATCCCCCTGGACACCATGAACACCTCCATGACCATCAACGCGACCGCAATGTGGCTCCTGGCCCTCTACGTCGCGGTGGCCGACGAGCAAGGGGCGCCACGGTCCTCCGTTGCGGGGACCACCCAGAACGACATCCTGAAGGAGTACCTGTCGCGCGGAACCTACATATTTCCTCCGGAGGCCTCCATGAGGCTCACCACGGATGTCATCGCCTGGACGCTCGTGGAGGCCCCGCGGTGGAACCCCATCAACGTCTGCTCCTATCACTTGCAGGAGGCGGGCGCGGGACCAGTGCTCGAAGCGGCGGTTGCACTTGCCAACGCCATCACGGTTCTCGATGCGGTGAGGGACAGCGGCCAAGTGTCAGACGATGACTTCCCGCGTGTGGTGGGCCGCATCTCGTTCTTTTGCAACTCCGGGATCCGCTACATCGAAGAGATGTGCAAGATGCGCGCCTTCAACCGGCTCTGGGACCGGCTCACCGCCGAACGTTACGGAGTCACTGACGAGAAGTACCGGCTCTTTCGCTACGGACTTCAGGTGAACTCGCTGGGTCTCACCGCGGCTCAGCCCGAGAACAACGTCTACCGCATCTTCCTCGAGATGATGGCCGTGACCCAGTCCAAGAACGCGCGCGCGAGAGCCGTGCAGCTTCCGGCGTGGAACGAGGCCCTCGGCCTGCCACGTGCGTGGGACCAGCAGTGGTCGTTGCGCGCCCAGCAGATCCTTGCCTACGAAAGCGATCTCCTCGAGTACGAGGACATTTTCGAAGGCTCCAAGGTGATCGAGGACAAGACGGACGAGATAGTGACCGAGGCTCACGAAGAGCTCACCAACATCCTCGAACTGGGAGGCTCCGTAGAAGCCCTCGACTACATCAAGGAGCGACTTGTCGCGGCGCACGCCGAGCGCAGAAGGGCGATCGAATCGGGCGAGCACGCGGTCGTCGGTCTCAACCTGTTCCAGGACGCCGAGCCCTCCCCCCTAGTCGCCGGACTCGACGAGATGGCCTATGAGAGCATCGACCCCGAGCTCGAGGCCGGACAGATCGAGGCGCTTCAAAAGTGGCGGGGCGAGAGGGACCAAAGCGAGGTCTTCAAGGCGCTCGACGGGCTGAAGCAAGCGGCGGCGTCGGATACAAACCTCGTCGAACCCTCGATCCGAGCGGCGAGAGCCGGCGCAACTACCGGCGAGTGGGCCGACGCCTTGCGGGAGGTCTTCGGCGAGTACCGGGCCCCCACGGGCATCGGCGCAAAGACGGCGGCGGGAGACGCATCCGGCCTTCAGAAAGCGCGCGCCAAGGTCGTCGCCGCGCAACGACGAGTGGAGGCCACGAAGCTACGCATGCTCCTGGCGAAACCGGGGCTCGACGGACATTCCAATGCGGCCGAACAAATAGCCATTCGGGCCAGAGACGCCGGCTTCGAAGTGATCTATCAGGGAATCCGCCTCACGCCCGAGCAGATCGCCAGAGCGGCCTCCGAGGAAGACGTCCACGTGATTGGGATCTCGATCCTCTCGGGTGCGCACGGCCTGCTGGTGCCGGACATCATCGAACGACTGCGCGAGGAGGGCGTCGACCCCGCCTCGGTGCCGATCGTGGTCGGCGGCGTCATCCCCGAGGAAGACGCCGCCAAGCTGAGGGAGCTTGGGGTGTCCCGGGTCTACACACCGAAGGACTTCGACGTGACCAAGATGATCGGAGAGATCGCCGACCTCATCGGCCGCTGACCCCCAGCGTCCATTGGACATCCGCGCACCGTTTCGGTAGGTGGGAGTCCGCCGGACGCAAGGCCGCCAGGGCCCTCTATGTCCATTGGACATCCGCGCACCGTTTCGGTGGGCGGGCGTCCACCGGACGTATTGGGTCAGTGCATCGACTCGGCGACGGCGAGGGCCTCCTGCCTGCTGAGGGCCGACTCGATCCTCAAAGTGACGCCGTCCTGGGCCCACAGCAGAACATTGCCAACGAGCCGCACCGTCTCCTCGCGCGGTTCTCCATCGGGGCCGATGTAGGTGATGAAGTGTGGCTCTCCTGAGATCCAGTACCCGCGTGAACCGTTGACCGTGACCGGCTTCAGCTCGGTGCCCGGCTCGCCCGCGACCATCTTCTTGAGCACGGGGTCCTCGATCGATCCCTTGAACTGCGTGATGAGGGCGCCGGCAGTGGAACCCCGCGTAGCGGGAAGGCCTTCACCGGCAAGGTAGACGAGGGCCACCTGGCCCCCGGGGACCAGCTCGTCGAAAAAGACCTCGTCGGGGGCACCGAGCGCTTTCGGCACCAACACGTCGAAGTCCACCAGGGCTCGAGCGTCCTCCAAAGAGACCGGGTCCCCGAGGTCGAGAGAGCCTCTGGCCGGCGTAGGCGTCGGCCCACCCGTCTGAATGCGGACTCCCCCGATGCCCAGCCAGTCGGCGACGGCAGAGCGCAAGCCGGGAAGAGCCGTGAGTGAGGCGATCGAGGCCACGAGCACAACCGTCGCCGCTACCAGGACCCCGCGCCACCTGGGAGCCCGGGACGGCACGGGGGTCGAATGTCTCTGAGAGTGAGCCTGGAGCCTCGCTCGAACCACAGGCACCAGATCCGGCTCAGGTGGGTAGGCGACGTAGCCCCCGAGCTCCTCCAAGGAGCGCTCGAGCCGACTCATGCCTGCTCCTCCAGCTCTGCGCGCAGCCTTGTCATGGCGCGCGACAAGCGAGATTTCACGGTGCCCTGCGTCCAGCCAAGGGCAGTTGCCATCTCTTTCTCGGAGAGCTCGAGGAAGTAGCGGTAGGTGATGGCCAGCCTGTCTTTCTCCTTGAGCCTCCCAATCGCTTCCATCAGCTCACTCCGTTGCTCAACCGACAAGACCGACGCCTCGGGAGATGGGGCCGCATCCCCCAGACGCCGGTCGCTTCGCTCCATCTTCAATGCGAGGTCCGACCGTCTCGACTGCGATCGCCTGCGGTTCAGCGCCTCGTTGGTCACGATCTTCAACAGCCACGGCTTGAAGACGCCCCCCTGTCGAAAGCGGGGCAGCGCGTAGTACGCCCTCACGAACGCCTCTTGGGCCGCGTCCTCGGCCTCCGCCGCGGACGCGGTGACGATGTACGCGACTCGATGAGCCAGGCTCTGATAGCGCTGCACCAGCTCTTCGTAAGCACTCGTGTCGCCGCTCCTGGCTAGGTTGACGAGCTCCTCGTCCCCCAGTGGTCGGCCCTCCACCAAGGTCATCTCTTCCCTTGCTACACCGCCCGTGCCCGAGAGGTTCCGTTGCCCCGAATCGACTGGGCAGTTATCCGGATGACTTGGGTACTTGTGCGGGTTGTCCCCGGCGAAGAGTTCACCCACACTGGTCTGATGGCGCATTCCAATGATGTCTTCGGGGCCGGCACCAGCCCTTCCAATCAGGAGGGCTCGCGCCCCCGAAGCGAGAAGGCAATCGTGACGGTTGCATGGGTTGTCTTTGCATTGTGGATGGGGTTCTGGTTCCTCATGTCGGCAATGGTGCAGATGGCCTCCGACGGGTGCTACACGGACGCGTGCAGCGATGCCGTGGGGCGCTTTATGGTCGCCGCATTCGCCTCCCAAGTCCTCATCGGCATCGCCACGACCTTCTTCACGGTGACTCGAGCACGGTCCCTCGGTAAACGCTTGACGGTGCTGGCGATTGGTGCGCTTGCCGCTCCCGCTGTGTGGGCCTTGCTGGCGGAGCTCTCGGGCAGCGCTACCTCAAACCAGCCAATCCCCTAGCCCCGCAGCTACGTTCTTCGTAAGCCGCTGGGTTGAAACCCTCCGTTGGTAGGATCACGCCACCCATGCTGAAACCAACCCCGATTTGGGCTGTCGTCCTCGTTCTCGCGGCGCTCGAGGTTTAGTGCGGTTGGACCGCGTCGACACTGACCGACAGCTCCACCAAGGAGAGCGCGTGATGCTCCATGCCCGCTCAGCCGCCGATAGACGACCGGCGCCCTAGCGCGGGGTGAGTCCTCAGAAACCACCGCTTCAGGAAGCAAACCTGTCCTCAGGCGCCGCGGAAGACGTAAAGATCGTTGCAAGGGGCGGCGCAACCCAGATCATCGGACAGATCTCGCAGAGAAGTCTTTCATTCCTCTTCACGGCAATAGCGGTGCGCGTGCTCCTTGCCGGGGGCTACGGACTCTACAGACAAGTCGCACAAGTACTCGCCATAGGCGGCCAGCTCGGCCTGGCAGGGTTCAACTACGCGTCAATGCGGTTCATTGCCCGTGCCAGAGCAGTCGGAGATCACGGTGCCGTGCGCGGGGCAGCAAGAACCGGCCTGGTCGGAGCTCTACTAGCGTCTGCGGTCGTCGCGGGAGCCCTCCTCGTGCTCGCAAACCAGATCGCGGCCCTTTTCGTAGAGTCGACATCCGAGGTCGAGGAACTAGCTTTCCTCCTGCGCCTCGGAGCCGCGTACATCCCTGCTTTTGCCCTATTGCAGGTCCTTCGTTACTGCACGCAGGCGTACAAGACGATGGTTCCCTCCGTCATTGTCGGAAACATCATTCAGCCCGTAGTTCGGTTCGCACTTGGCGTCATGCTACTGCTCGCGGGTCTTGGGGTGGCGGGCGCGATCTCTACTCTGGTGTTGAGTATGGCGGTCGCCGCTATAGCAGGGGCCTGGTACTACACCCGGATGCTCACTCCAGAAGAGCGGGTGGCAACACCGAAGTCCCTGCCAGGTCCGATGATCCGTTTTGCGTTGCCGCAGGCAGGTGCTTCCACTCTGGGGATTCAGTCCCTGGGCCTCGGCATCATCGTAGTGGGACTTTTCCGGGGAAACACAGAGGTCGGTCTCTTCGCCGTAGCTCTAGCACTGCAAGGACCCGGCAGCGTCTTCTTGTCCGGCATAGTAAACATCTGGGCGCCGGTAGTTTCAGACCTCCATGAGCGAGGCGAGATCCAGCGACTCGGCTCCCTCTACCAAACCATCACCCGCTGGGTCGCGACGTTCTCGTTTCCGGTCTTCGCCGCGCTCGCACTGGAACCCGACTTGTTTGTGAAGCTGTTCGCGGGAGACGAGGTTGCGGATGCTGCAGCCATCGTCGCCATCCTTGCCGCCGGCAACCTCTTTTACACAGGCACGGGCCCGACCGGCTACGTGCTTTCCATGACGGGCCGGCCCGGCATCAACTTCATCAATTCAGCCGCCGCCGTCCTCCTATATGTGGGGTTAGGCGCCTGGATCGTCCCGGAGCATGGCGCGGTCGGGATGGCCGCGATCGATGCAGCCGTGACCACGCTCGTCAACCTGGTACGGGTGGCCCAGGCGAAGCTTCTCGTGGGCGTGCAACCATTCGGCAGATCGTTCTTGAAGCCGGTGGCCGCCACGGTTACTGCCGCTCTGGTGCTCTGGGGCTGGGGGTCTTTCGCCGACGACAGGTTGGGGTGGGAGATCGCCGGCGTTTCGGTCGCCGCTGCCGTCTACCTCTTGCTCCTTCGTGTACTCGGTCTCGACCCCGAGGAGCGTTACGTCTGGAACCGCATCAGAACCCAGGCCCTCAAGCGCAGACGCAAGAAGGGGTAACTGGTACTCACATGGACCACAGCTGCTCGGGTGTGCCCTCGACTATGAGGCGTGCGGCGTCGATTCCCATCTTTACGGCATGGTCCATGTTGCCGATCTCGTAGCGCCAGGACCCAAACCTGCCCCTTGAGTAGATGTGGTGCTCCATGAGCCACGGCTGGATGGCAGCGAGCGCGGCATCCCGCTCCAGAGTCGGTACCGGATACGCGTAGTCGATGTCGACCACGGTCGCTGACGCGACGGGGGGCGCCCCCTCGACGACCCGGGCGGCACGCAGGCCGTTCTCGACCTCTTCTTCGAGACCGTCGCGCGGCACCGGCTTGTAACGGGAATGCGAGACCTCTGTCATGTAGGCGCTGTAGCGACCGGTGTCGCCGTCGGGAACATTTGCCGGGGAGTACTTCGCGAAGTTGGTGGCGCGGTAGAACGGCGCATGATCCTGAGGGAAGTACATCCACGACTTGTCGTCTTTAAGAGGGGTCTCGTAGCCCACGCCGACCATGAAGACGCTGTTGTGCTCGAGGTCCTCGGCGGCCGCTCGAACGCGCTCGGGACAGTGGACGAGAGTCTTGACGAGACGGTCGATCGGCATGGTGGAGACGAGGATGTCGTAGCTCTCTTCGGTCCCGTCCGCAAGCCTTAGCCGCCTGGCTTCGGCGTCCAGCTCGACAATCTCCCGGTTGTACGAGATGTGATCGCCGAGCTGGAGAGCGAGTCGCCGATAGATCTCTCCCGTACCGCCTTCGGCCGGAAACACGAAGGTGTTGTTGGGCCCCCACGCCAAGTCGTCTTCGGCGAAGATCAGGCTCCGCAAGGCACGCCGGTAGTCGACGACGCTGACGCGCTCGGCGATCCAGTGAGACGCCATCCGCTCCGGCGGCGTGGCCCACACCTTGAAGTTGTAGGGGCGCATGAAGTGGTAGGTGATGCCCCCGCCGAAGGTCGCCTCCATCCAGGTGGCGAAGTCCATCCCTTCGTTTCCCCCCTGCGCCTCGATCAGACCCAGGATGCATTCGTAAGCAGCCTCGGGCGGAAGGTAACGCAGGTTGTTCTGGAACGGATAAGGGACCCAGCGATCGTCGAAACGGATGTAGGAGGATCGCTCGTGGCTGTAGACCTGGTCGCCCATGACGTCCTCGAGCAGGCGGTCGAACTCTCCGAAGTGGCTGAAGACGACGTGGCCGCCGTGATCCCAGGTGAACCCCTGAGGATCGAGCACCGAGGAGGCGAGGCCGCCGGCGTGAGGACTGCGTTCCAGGATGCTCCACCGGTGATGCCCCAAACGCTCGAGTTCACGACCACAACCCAAACCGCAGGGCCCGGCTCCAATAATGGTGATGTCAGGAGTGTCTGGCATGTCAACCACTCTCAGTGGGCGCCTTCGGCGGTGAGGACCGCCCTCAACGTTCTCCAAAGGATCCACAAGTCGAGAGCTAGCGACCAGTTCTGGATGTAGAACAGGTCATAGCGAATGTAATCGGAGAAACTCGTCTCGACGCGGCCGCTGACCTGCCATAGACCCGTCATCCCAGGCTTGACCTTCAGGCGGTTCCGCACCCACTCGTCGTACTGCTGCACCTCTTCAGGAAGCGCAGGCCTAGGGCCGACGAGGCTCATCTCGCCCCGTAGCACGTTCCAGAGCTGGGCCAGCTCGTCGAGTGAATAGCGTCGCAGTACCTTGCCGGCCCTCGTAACACGGGGATCGTCCTTGAGCTTGAACAAGAGGCCTGGCCCTTGTGACAGATGCTCGAGCTCTGATCTGCGCTCTTCCGCGTTTGCCACCATGGTTCGGTACTTCAGACACGTAAACGGCTTGCCGTTGCGTCCGATCCGGACCTGCCTGAAGAAGGCACCCCCCTCCGAGTCCATTCTGATCCACAACGCCATGAAAAGAAGGAGTGGCGACAGCAGCACCAGGCCTGCGGCCGCCCCGACCACGTCGATAATCCGTTTCACCGAGCGCTGGAGGGTGTCCATACCAGTCCTGCGCACGTAGAGAAGGGGCACGCCCGCAACAGACTGGACGGTCATGCGCGATGCCAGCAAATCCAACGTTCCCGACGTTATCTGGATGTCTACGTCGACGTCTTGCAGCTCCCACAGCAGCCGGTTGAGCCGGGTTGAATCGAATGCAGTGGCGGCCACGAGCACCAACGTCGCCTGCCGCTCCTCAATCAGGTCCTTGATCTGGGCAGTGTTGCCCAGCACGACGTTCTTCGACTCGACCATCTCACCCTTGGGCAGCCGATCGTCGACGAAACCCAGGATCCTGTATCCGAGCCAGGCCTCGCGCCGCAGAGTCCTCGCGATGGAACGCGCCTCGTGATTCGCACCAAGAACAATGGTCCTTGTTGCATCCCCTCCACGGCGGCGAAGGAAGTGAAGGGTCTTCCTTATAACAAGACGCTCCCCGCCGACGACCACAAGCCCGCAGGCCATGGCGAGCAGCGCCCAGCCGCGCGCGAGGTTCAGATCAAAGAGCGAGTCCGCCACGAATATGAGCACCACACCACCGACCACTCCATGAAAGACCTGCTTGAACTCGTTGACCGGGCTGAGTACCTGTCGAGGCTCGTACAGGCCATAGAGCCAGAAGACCAGCAGCCATGCTGGTGTTGCAAGCACAGTTATCAGCGCGTAATCAAGATCTGCGGCTGGCGAAGTAGACAACAGCTCGAACCGGATTACCGAGGATAGAAAGAGGCAAGTTGAAACTGCCATGGCGTCGGCGACCACCCGCAAGGTGATGCGCCCCGCACTGCGACGTTGCAGCGATCTCCGCTGAGGCGTGGGCGCCGACTCGATCTTGGTTGCGGTCTGGGCCAATCGTCCTCCGAGCGAGGTGGGCTGCATTCTCCGACCTTGGATGATAAGGGAGCAACCTCTCGAGAGAGGCCTTTGCCTCGCCGAGACCGAACCGGGAACGCACGCTGTGACCGGCTCCCCCATGCGGAGAGTCGCGATAGCTTGGCTGCAACCGCTTCGAGTTAGGCCGTGTCGGGAGGGCATTCGATGGCTTTAAAGATCGGCGTCGGCCTGTTCACGGGCCAGGTGCCCAAGGACTGCGGACGCTCTTGGCATCGTGAGTACCGCGATTACCTGCAGCTAGTGAAGCTGTCAGAAGCGGAGGGCCTCGATTCCGCGTGGGTATCTGAGCATCACTTCGCGGAAGACGGCTACCTCCCGTCGCTAACTGCGATGCTCGCGGCCTTTGCTGCCGTCACCGAGCGGATCGAACTCGGCACCGGTGTGATCTTGGCGCCGTTTCATGACCCATTGCGTCTCGCCGAGGACTTCGCGGTGGTGGATCAGCTTTCAGGGGGGCGCGTGATCGCCGGCCTCGGGATTGGGTGGCGTGAGGAGGAGTTCCGAGCATTTGGCATAGACCCAGCTTCCAGGGCAAGACGCCTCGAGGAGGTGGTCGCAATCCTTCGGGGCGCCTGGAGCCAGGAGCGCTTTGACTTCAAGGGCAAGTACTACAGCTACGAGAGCGTCGCGGTGACCCCCAAGCCCGCGAGGACCCCTCCTATCCTCGTAGGGGGCTTCGTTGATGCGGCGGTGCGCCGGGCGGGAAGGATCGGTGACGGCTACTTATCGTCCCGCGCCCCTGTTGAGCGCGTGGGTCAGAGTTTCGCTATGGCTGCACAAGAGCGTTCGAAGGCCGGCCTCGCCGGCCCCCCTGTTGTGGGCGTCCTTCACAACGCATTCGTCACGGAGCACCCGGACCGGGACTGGCCCATGGTGCGCGACGGCATTGCCCATCAGATGGGAGTCTACCGAGGGTGGGGAGCGGGCACCGACGTTGCGGGCGCGCCACTCGAGCTCCGCCCGCCGCCCGAGGAAGAGATCAGAGAGTCGACTGCATTCGGCAGCGCCGCCGAGGTGGTTTCGCACCTCGAGCCGTGGGTCGACGAGCTGGCCCGTTATCCCGACAGCCACCTCGTCTGCCGCGTCCACTACCCCGGCATGAGCGCCGAACCGGCGGCCAGAGCCGTCGAGCTGTTCGCCCGCGAGGTCGCCCCGGCTCTCCGAGACAGAGCCGCCAACTCAAATCGGCCCTGATGCACAATAGGTTGCATGCAAGAACATCGCCCCTTCGGGGGACTCGTAGGCGGCGCTACGCTTCTCCTCACCCTCGTGGGCGCGCTCCTATGGGCTTCCATGCTTGCGGGGCCTGTCCGACTGGCGACGGGACTGATCGAGGCCGGCTCACATCTCAAGAAGGCTGATAGGGCTGCTTCGACAGCAAGCTTCAAGAAGCTCCGATACGAGTCCTTGGCAGCACAGTCGTCGGCCAGGCGAGCTGAGGCGGGGTTCAACGCGTCCAGCCCCCTTATGGATCTGGCGACGGTGGTCCCCTCGGTCGATGCTGGATTGAAGGAGACGCCTCACTTGATCTCCGCCGCGCAGCACTCGGCGGACGCAGCGGTCAGGAGTCTCGAAATCGGCATCGGGCTCGTGCGGGGCAAAGACAAGGTGATAGCACCCGATCCCTCGGGTGAGGGCAAGATGATTCTTCTGGATCGAATCAAAGAGGTTGGGGGCGTAGTCAGGGAAATCCGTGACGACATCCAGGCGAGCAGCGACGAGCTCGTTGCCATCAACGTCCTCAATCTCCCTAGGCGGCTGAGGCCTCAGATCTCTCAGGGCATTCGACGAACCACTGACGCAGATGAGCTTCTCTCGAAGGTACAGAGAGGTCTTGACCTTCTCCCGGCGATTCTCGGAGCAGAGAGGAAGCGCAGATATCTGCTCGCCTTTCAGAACTCTGCAGAGCAGAGAGGCACCGGTGGGGCGATTCTCAGATTCGAGACTCTTCAGATCGAGAACGGAAAGCCCCTGCTACCCACGACCGCGGAAGACGATTCTGAAGCAGGGGGATCTGTCTACAAAATAGACCGTAATCGGCGTCAGTTGGATATCCCGCTGCCCAAAGACGCGTGGTACGTCCGTGCCATTGCCGATGCGCAAAGATTCGGTAACTCCAACTGGTCGCCGGATTGGCCGTTGTCCTCCCAGCTCGCTATCGAGTACGCCAAGGAGAGCACAGAGGTGTGCTTGCGGGAACAGAGGAAGGGTTGCCCCCGGTTTCCCCGAGTGGATGGAGTCGTGGCTGTTGATCCGCTGGCGGTACGTGAGATCATGCCGGGCATCGGTCCTTTTCGGACGGAGTTCGGAGGCCACAGGGTCTCTCGCAACAGTGTCGTGAACCTGCTGTTGTCCAAGGCCTACACCACCTATCCGTTCCCCGGAGAAAGGCGAGTGTTCCTGGGGCAAATCGTAAGCGCCTTCTTCAAGCGCATGTTCAGTCCCTCACATCCAACCGAGCTCGTCCAGGGTATCGGGAAGGCTCTCGCTAAGAAGCACATACAGATTTGGATGGCGGATCCGGATGAGCAGGCGTTCATCAAGAGGATGGAATGGGACGGCGCCATCTCGCAAGAAGTGAAGGGTGGTGACTATCTATACGTCGTCGAGCAAAACGTTGGCGGGAACAAGCTCGACTACACCGCAAGCCAAAAGAACGAGATGGATATTCGTCTTTCGAACCACGACGCCACCATTTCCGCTGAGGTCACCATTCACAACGGCATCCGGCTGCCCCAGCCGCGTTGGGTGCTCGGCGACTCGAAGTCCGTTCACCGGCCGATGATGAACTTCTACGTTCCCGGCAACGCCAAGCTGTTGGACGCTCAGGTGTCCGGCAAGAAGCTGTGCACCCCGGTCGACCGTGTCTGCAACGGCAGGCTGGACACTCCGGCCCCCGCCGTATGGGAGGCAGGTCGACCCCCAGAACACAACGAACGGGGCAAGAAGGTGTGGTCTGCGACCATGCAGATCCCCGTCGACCAGGACGGCTCTTTCAGCGTCGATTACCGTGTGCCCGGCGTTGTCCACACGAGGGGTAACACGAGCGTCTACCGGCTGGTGGTCCAGCGTCAGCCAAAGGTGACACCCGAAGATCTCGTTATAAGGCTGCAGGTTCCAGAGGGGGCGAAAAGCATCCACGCGACCGGTTTCAAGCGACAGGGGAAAACCTTGACCTACGAACGACCCCTCAAGAGAGACCGCGTCCTGAAGGTCTCGTGGCAAAGCTAAGGGCTGCGATCCTGGCGGCCGGACGCGGCGTCCGCATGGGCGGACGGACATCGAAAGCCTTGATCCCTGTGCCCGGTCACCAACCGCTGCTCTACTACCTTCTACATGGGCTGAAGAGGGCCCACATCGACGACCTGCTGGTGGTAACCGGCTGGGAGGCCAAGTCGGTGCAGGACTACGTCACCGACGTGTGGGGGTCGGACAACGTGATGTTCGTGCGCAACGCCCGATACGCGTCGTGGGGCAACTTCCACTCCGTTCGCCTGGCCGCAGACCAGTCCCCCGGCACCGACCTGCTGATCGTGAACTGCGACATAGTCGTGCACCCGGACGTCTTCACTCGGGTGGCGGCCACTCCCGGCGACCTGGTGCTGGCAGTGGAGCAGCGTTACGGCCTCGATGAAGAAGACATGCGTGTTCAGCTCGACGGGCAGCGCGTGCGTGCAATCGGCAAGGACATTCCCATGAGACTGAGCCACGGCGAGTACTGCGGCGTCTCCTTGCTGCGGGACGAGGCGCAGAGACTCTACCGATCGATGGCGACCGGCATCGAATGGCAACGGCAATCGAGCCTCTACTACGAAGACGTTTACAGCCTCCTGCTCGAACGTATCGACGCGCGCTCTGCCGAAGTGGGAGCCGGTGAGTACGCCGAGGTGGACTCGCCCGACGAGATGGTCGCCGCAGCGACGGTGATCAACCGGCACTCGGAGGCGTGGCCACAACCCCGGCCGGAAGCCCGGGATGAACCGAGCGCGATGGTGCACACGGCCCAGTGACGAGCGCCTGAGATGGAGTTCCCGGAGGTCCAGGCCTTCGAAGCCAGTGACAGCGAGCAGGATGCTGCCGACGAGCTGGCCCGTTTGATCGAGGCTCTAGGGACCACGGCACCGTTCGTCATGACCTCGGCGCACGGGGACACGCTGGTGAGCTCCCTGAAGGGCGTAACGCTCACGGTGACCCCTCCCCCCGGCGCCACCCAGCAGTGGGCCTCCGAGCTGGGCTCATCGATTCATCGCTCGGGCGCCGACGTCGTCGTGGCAGTTGGTGGAGGACGTTTGCTCGACCTCGCCAAGCTTGCCGCGGCCAGGGCCGGTCTGACGATCATTGCGGTGCCGACGCAGCTCTCTCACGACGGCATTTGCTCGCCCGTGGCAGTCGTGCCGAATGAGGCCGGGGTGAGGCAGAGCCTGGGGGCGATTGCCCCTCGCTTTGTCTATCTCTCCATCCCCACGTTGATGGGCGCCACGGTGGCATCGGTGCGGGCCGGCATGGGGGACCTGATCGCCAACCCACTCGCGCTGAGGGATTGGGCGCTCGCGGCCGAGCGGGGGCTAACGGACATGGACCAAAGGGCCTGGGACCTCTCGGCCGAGTCCTTCGAGCTGATAAAGCCACATCTGACCGACGATCCGGCGACCCTGTCACGAGACCCCGTCTTCGTGAGAAGGCTTGGGGACGCCCTTGTGATGTCCGGCTTGTCGATGATCGCTTCGGGAAGCTCCCGGCCCGCGTCCGGAGGGGAGCACGAGATCTCGCACGCCCTTGACCTGTTGTTTGGGTCGCCCACCCTTCACGGCGCACAGGTCGCCTTCGGCTGCGTCTTCAGCGCTGCCCTCTACGGCGAGGACGTCCCAGCGTTCCGCAGGCAACTCGTCCGCCTGGGCCTGCCGCAGCACCCGGGCCAGCTCGGCCTCGACCACGAGGATGTCGTCCGCCTTCTGCTGGCCGCCCCCGACACGCGCCCCGGCAGGTTCACCGTGCTCGAGCAAGCCGATCTCGACGAGCAGGGGGCCGCGAATCTAGTGAAAAGGATCTGGGCGGGAGACTAGACGCTCGGCAACGGTCCCCTGGTCCGGGTTAATCTGGCGAGGTGCTCGAGGAGCTCACCGTCACGGTCCCAGACGATCCCGGCACCCTTGCCAGGGTTGGCGAGCTGTTGGGTGCCCACGGTGTCAACATCGAGACGCTCACTGCGTCCCAGCATGACGGCCTGGGCTTAATTCACCTGGTGGTCGATGACGGTGGCGAGGCAGCACAAGTGCTCGCCGCCAACGGTTTCAGGGTCGACGCGTCGCGGCCGGTCTTGGCGGTGACGCTCGACGATCGCCCTGGAGAGCTGGGCCGCTACTGCCGGAGACTGGCCGACTCGGGAGTTTCGATCTCGGCTGTCTATGTGGCGCGTCGCGGGGGCGGGGAAACCGAGCTCATCTTCGCGGTCGACAACCTAGAGGCCGCAACCAGCGCCTAACGATCGGGGGCCCTGAGGGCCCCCGAGTGAAAACTATGTAGCTTTCTTGCTGCGGGGGGCTAGGCGGTGCGCCCCACTCGATCGCGATCGCCCGCACCTGCCGTACCGAAGTAGAGGGACAGCGCCCCACTTACCAGGTGCAGGAAGTTGTCGGGGTCTCCCGCACTTTGGACGTTGATCAATGTTCCCATGAAGCCCGGCTCCGGAAGCAAAAAGCCCAACACCGCGACCAGGAGATAGGCCGCGCCTATGGCCGTGTTGGCGGTCTTTGCAGTGTCGTGCCTCCTCGAGGCCGCAACCCACGCCGCACCTATCAGCAGATGCACGATGTTATGGACGTGGTTGACGTGGAAGATGATCAGCGTATCTTCCGTCGTTCCACCGGTGAAATCGTCTGTCACGAAGAACCCGAGTACTCCCACCAACAGGTACACGATTCCAAAGACGAGTGCGAAAAGCTGTGCCGGAGTCCTGTCCGCGGCCTTGGTCGCGCTGGCACCTCTATCTGCTGTTGCCATTCCTCCCCTTTCCTCAACCAAGATTTCTGTGCACTGACACATATACCTGTTTGGAGCCGGAATTACACGCACCTGGCTGGATTTCACGCAAGGCAGCTCCGAAGAGTTCGCAGCTATAGGGTGAACGGGTGGGCCATGGCAATGGGTGCGCCCCCGGAAGAGCGCTTGTGATCGTCCCCACCTACAACGAGAGCGACAACATCGTTGAGCTAACCGAACGCCTCTTTGCTGCCGCCGGTGACTCCGTTGACCTCATGATCGTCGACGACAACTCCGAGGATGGCACCGCAGAGCTCGTCAAGGTGCTAAAAGCCAAGCGCCGCAACGTCCACCTGATAGAGCGCACGAGCAAGCTCGGACTGGGTACCGCCTACGTCGCGGGATTCGCCTGGGGCCTGAAGCGCGACTACTGGGCGATGGTAGAGATGGACGCCGATCTCAGCCATGACCCAGCGTACGTCCCGCGCTTACTCGCGGCCCTCGACGATGCGGATGTCGCCATAGGCTCGCGCTACGTGCCCGGAGGCTCGGTCCAGAACTGGGGAAGGTTCCGCCGGATGTTGTCCCGCTACGCCAACACGTATGCTCGACTGTGGCTCCGGCATAGCGTTAGCGACTCGACCGCCGGCTTTCGCGCCTTTCGTGCCACTAGTCTGCGCGGGGTCGACCTCGACACCTTGCACTCAGAGGGCTATGCCTTCCAGATCGAGATGATCCGGCGCATTGATTCAGCAGGTGGCCGGATAACTGAGGTTCCCATTACCTTCGTCGAACGTGCCCACGGTAAGTCGAAGATGACCATGGGAATCATTGCGGAGGCACTGGTCTACGTGACGATTTCGGGCGGCAAGGACCGGCTGGCAAGGGTGTCCCCCTACCTCTTCTCCAGGGGAAAGAGACGGTCTCGGCGAGGGTAGGTGAGTATGGCGCGGCTCAGCTTCGAGCGGAGCCTGGCCCGGTCAAGCGCGTATCCCTGCCGCGCCAGCTGCGGCTCCCAGTCGTCCAATACCCTCGTAACCCTCCAGGCCCGCGGCCCCCTGTCCCACTGGACCGTCACGCCACTGACCCATGCCCTTAGACGATCGACGAGAGCTCCGAAGGGGGCCTCGTCACGACCCACGCGCATGGCGTCTCTAGCGGTAGCGGCCGCGCTCGGGTACCAGCCAAGGGCCGCAGGCTTGGTGCAGAGCTGAACGCCAGGCCTGGTGAAGCAGACCTCATGGTCTCGGAGGACTGTTCTCCGTTGCCTCAACGCCCTGACCGCCTCCTGGCTGGTCATCCCCCCGACATCAAAACCGGACACGGAGACGCCGTAGTGAATTCGCCCCGCCGTCACGCCTAGATCGACGATCAGCAGGTAGAGGAGGACTCCGACCAAAGCTCCCAGGCCGAGCAAAACCCTTGTCAACAACGACAGTTTCTTCATTGGCACTCTCTTGAATGGTGCAAGACCTAGTGTACCCACGTACCCGTTGCACCTTCGGAAAGTGTGGTTCGTGGTACTCCTTAGTGCCATGGTGCGAAGAGGGTTCCGTCATCCCCGACATCGGACATCGACGCAGCCGTGGTTGATGAGGTTCGTAGCTGCCGCATTGTTCCTGTTGCTTCCCGCTGCCGCATGCATGGGAAGCGGTGAATCCCCTGAAGGGCCATCGGCGCGGCGAGTTCGCGGCCCCAACATCCTGATCATCGTCACCGACGACCAGCGATACCCCGGCACGCTGGGCGTGATGCCCTCGACCAAGCGGCTGTTCGGGCGCGGAGGCAAGACGTTCACCAATGCGTTTGCCACCACCCCAATGTGTTGCCCGTCTCGGGCATCGATCTTCACCGGGCGCTACGTCCACAATCACGGGGTCAAGTATCAAAGCGTGCCGGGACGCCTCGACCAAGAGTCGACTCTCCAGCGATATCTCCAAGAAGCGGGCTACGAGACGGCCATCGCGGGCAAGTACCTCAATGGGTGGGACCTGTCCACAGACCCGCCTTACTTCGATCAGTGGGCGATCTCCTTGAACGGCTACCGGGGCATGACGTTCAACACCAACGGAACCATGCGGAAGGTCGAGGGCTACTCACCCCACTACGTGGGCCAGCGTGCGCTTGAGTGGTTGAGGTCGTTTGATCGATCCCGGCCTTGGTTCCTCTACGTCTCGACTCCCAGCGCGCATCCACCCTTTGATGTTGAGGAGCGATACGAAACAGCCCGGGTGTCCAGATGGGGGGGGAACCCCGCGGTCGCAGAGGCGGACCGGCAAGACAAGCCGATCCTGGGACGCCAAAAGAAATACGACCAGGAGACGAGCGCTGATCCACACGTCCTTGGGCCGGTGGCTGCACTCGAGAGAGGAAAGAAAGAGCGGCGGGGCCAGCTGCGAACGCTGATGTCGGCAGACGACCTGGTGCAGGACCTCTTCGCCGAAGTGCGCAAGAGAGGGGAGCAAGAAAAGACACTGGCCTTTTTCTTGTCGGACAACGGATATCTCTGGGGCGAGCACGGTCTGAACGGAAAGCGCTATCCCTACAGCGCATCCGTCAAAATCCCGCTTCTGATGCGGTGGCCCGGCCGAGTGCCACGGGGTTCGACAAACGACAGGCTCGCCGCGAACATCGACGTGGCCCCCACCGTCATGGATGCAGCGGGACTTACAGCCGACGACGACTATCCGCTCGACGGAGAATCCCTCTTGCGGCCCTCTGGCCGCGACCGCCTGCTGCTCGAGCACTGGGGCGGAGGCGCTGGGAAGTGGGCTTCCATCCGGACCGATGACTATCAGTACATCGAGTACTACGGGCGGCGGAGACGGAACCGGCCCCTCTTCAGGGACTACTACGACCTAGTGGACGATCCATGGCAGCTCCACAACCTGCTGCGGGACCGGGACAAGACCAACGATCCGAACGTCGCCCGCCTCTCGAGGCGGCTCGCCGCGGATCACCGCTGCTCGGGAGATCCTTGCCCGTAATGGCCGTCTGAGGTCTTCCCCCACACTTGCCCGTACAGAATCGGGCTCCTAGCGCGCCGGCCTCACAGATAGCCGAGGTTGCGCAGCGACTCCTCGATCTGCGCCTCCTCCTCGGATGAATAGGGAGTCTGCTCGGCCCCCTCGCCAGCAAGTGGAAGCTGCATCGGCTCGACCACCACCGAACGACCTGCCACCAGCTTCTCCGGCAAGAGGTCGGTCAAGACCTTTCCGTCCATCTCGGGCAGCTTGCAGCCGGCAAGGTAGAGGGCAGTGGGTGCGATGTCATAGATGCTCGCCGTTAGTCCCTCCGCCTGCGCCACCTCGGGCCCCGCGATTCCGAAGATGCCGTCCATGTGGTGGAACCCGCGGGGCAAAGCCCTGTAGTCGTCCAGCACCGAGGGCGAATAGAGGCCGTCGGAAAGCTCGTAGGAATATGCCCGGCACACGGGGAAGAGATCGGGGGCGCCCGCCGCCTGGGGGCCGTGGACGACCTCCTCGCGCTTGTAGACGCGGTCGACTACGGGCTTGCCGTCGTCCGGATCAACGAGCGCCAGCAGTCGTTCGATTATCTCGTCGCTCACCGCCTCGTAATCTGAGGGCGGGACGATCCCGTTGGGCTCCCGCCCTTGGAGGTTCACGTAGATGCCCTGCTGGGGGATGGGGGCGGCGAAGGCCCGCGTCCTCGACCAGTCGATAGAAGACTGAGCCGCCCCCTTTGCCTTCTTCCACACGCCTTTCGGAAGAAGTTTCTTGACCCGACGGCCGGCTCTTCTGACGCCCGCGGACTTGGTCAAGACTCCTGCGCCGCCAAGCGACAACAGGCCCCATTCCCTCAGAGCGAGATTGACGTTCACCGTCTTGTCCTTGGGGCCGAACCCGTGGTCGGACATGGTTAGAACGTAGCCGTCGCTGCCGGCCCACTCGAGCATGTCCTGGATGAACTCATCCATTTCGTCGAAAAAGGCCCATACGCGCTCTCTGATCGGCCCAGCTTCAGGCCGGTGGAAGTGCTCACAGGTTGGGTCGATGTACTTGTAGTGCACGTGCATGAGACGATCCGGCGCCTCCAACACCGAGAAGAGCAAGGGCACGTCCTGATGGCCCTGGAGGAGCGCGGACAGGGCCTTTCTCTTGCAAGCAAGGTTGTGGGAGAGCCGCTCGAGGATGGCGGTGGAACGCCAGTCCTCGTCGTAGTTGACCTCGATGTCGATCTTGTATCCGGGGGCCACCCGCTGAATCGTCTCGGCGAGCGCATCAGGATAGGTGAAGCCCTGCGGAGTCAGCCCCCCACCTTCTGGCGTCAACATGCCCGACACCGCAAAACCGTCGACGGGGGGAGGCGGATACGTCATCGGGATGTTGAAGAGCCCTGTCCGCACGCCCTGAGCGTTGGCGACGTTCCAGATGGCTGGTGCGGTAACCCGGTCGAGCCTCACGAGCCCTCCGTTCCGCTGCACGTTGCCCAGGGTGAATCCGAAGATCCCGTGCTTGCCTGGATTGACACCTGTGAAGATGGACGTCCACCCCGGTGGAGTGTAAGGAGGCACGGTTGAGGTCAAGACGCCGGAGGCTCCACGCTCCAACAACGTCCGGTACTTCGGCATATGCCCCGCCTCGAAGGCAGGGTTCAGGATCGAATACGTGACTCCGTCCAGCCCGAGAAGAAGGACCTTGCTCATGACGTCACCGCAGCCGCCTCCATAAGCTGACGAGAATACCGGCGGCGACCATTGCCGAGCCGATCAGCAGGCCCGGTACAACGAAGCCCGTGACTGGGCCGAGGATGAACGCGATCGCCTGTACGTCGGGCATACCGGGCGTGGGCAACAGTCGTCTCTTCGCGAGCGCTCCCGACCACCCGGTTGGCTCTGGAGCAGTGACCCGCCCACCCCCACCCTCGTCCTTCTTGAACCACGCGGTCTGCCGGATCTCGCTCCCCCCGGACAGCTCGATGAAAAGGTAGGCGAGCACTACGTAGGCAACCGCCCACAACGCTGCGCCGTCGGCCCACTCCTCGCCGCTCCAAAGCCCGAGCACCAGCCCGAGCGACGCACTGGCGCGCCTGGTGGCATCGCCAAGCGCATCGAGCGCAGCTCCTCTGGGGCTCGAGACGCCAAGATCCCGAGCCAACTTGCCGTCGATGCAGTCGACGATGAATGCAACCTGAAAGAGAACGCCGCCTACAATCAGCGCGACGCGCGTCCCAAACGCGAATACGGGACCTACGGCAAGCCCTAGCAGTGCCGCAACGATGCTGACCTGGTCGGGAGAAAGCACCCTGTGCCGGGAGAGCAGGCGCACTAGAGGCACCGCGATCGGATCGGTGAAGAAGACGGTCCACCAATAATCGCGTTTCTTAGCCCCGGGGGGGGCCGCGGCGCGTCGCCTCACCGATCGGGCGTGAGGGAGAGCTGAAGTGGGCGCGGCTCTTGTTCCACGGGGACGAGAGCCTACCCAACCCCCTTTGGCAAGCAACGCAGGAGGCTAGGATGCCGGGCTATGCCACCCTCGAGAAAGTCGATATGACCCGCTCATGCCGAGTGTCGTAATCGGCCTCGACGGCGCCGCCTGGCAGTTGCTTGATCCCCTGATCGACGACGGCATCATGCCGCGCCTTGCCGCCTTGCGCGCCCGAGGAGCGAGCGGAACCTTGAGCTCGACGGTGCCTCCTGTCACGCCCCCCGCGTGGACCTCTTCGTTCACCGGCGTTAACCCCGGAAGACACGGCATCTACGGCTTCCACCGCGGCAACGCACAGAGCGAGCGCCAGGAGATGATGCACTCGGGCCAGGTGAAGGCGCCGACCGTATGGGAGATCGCCAACGCCCAAGGGGCAACCATGGGTGTCTACAATCTGCCCCTGACCTACCCCCCAAGGGAGCTCGACGGGTGGATGGTCTCCGGGATGATGACCCCCGGCATCGGCCAGCACCTCAGCGGCTTCGTGTTCCCGGAGGCCCTCGAGCAACAGGTGCTTTCGTGGGTCCCCGACTACGTCGTCGAGATCAAGGCCAACCAGGAACAGGATTGGCGAGATGAGGCCCTTGCCGAGCGAGCGCTGGCTTCCCTGCACCAAAGGCGCACGGTCCTGCAACGGCTGCTCGAGGAACGACCTTGCGACCTCCTCTTCGCGGTCCTCGAGACTCCTGACCGTCTGCAGCACCTTTACTACCGCTACATGGATCCCGAAGAAGAGCTCTACCACTCGTCCGCCGGGGCCAGGATCAGGCCATCGATCAACCGCTGCTTCCAGGTCATGGACGAGATCGTGGGGCTCCTCGATGACTACGCCGGCCCGGGAGGGGGTGTGATCGTGTGCTCGGATCACGGATTTACGGCATGGGAGGCAAGCGTCCACACCAACGCCCTCCTGGAGAGCTGGGGCTACCTCACGCTCAAGAGAGGAGCCCGAGCGGTGCGCAACCCGGTGGTAGCGAAGGCTGCCCTGGCGGCGCGGCGATTCCTTCCTGTAAAGGTGCGGCGCCGGGCGCGCCAACAAACCTTCGCGGCGATCGACTGGTCTAGGACCAAGGCGTTCGCATCGGTCTACTACCAGCAGGGCGTCTTCGTTAACCTCGCGGGCCGTGAGCGCTTCGGCACCGTGGCCCCCTCGGACCTCGACACGGTGAAAGAAGAGATCGCCGCCCGATTCACCAGCCTGCGGGGGCCCGACGGCGAGCTGGTGACCGACAGGGTGTGGAGATCGCAAGAGGTCTTCCACGGCGACGCGCTCGAGGGCGCGCCTGATCTCGTGGTCGAGGTCAACGACTCTCGGTGGCAGCTCGACGACGAGATCTTCCATCCTCACCCCTTCACAGAGTTTCTGGAGCTGCCTCGGGGAGGTCACCATCCCGACGGGATAGTCGTGATCGCCGGTCCTGGAGTCCCGCCCGGTCACACCGTGGCGGGCACCATCATGGACGTGACGCCGACGCTTCTGTACCTCTCCGGCCTCAGGGTCCCGGAAGGGCTCGATGGGTCGGTGATCCAAGGCGCATTCGACGACGATCACACAAGGGATCACCCGGTCGAGAGCATCCCCCCCCTCTCATCCGCACCGAGAGACGAGAGCTCTCCTTATTCCGAAGCAGAGGAAAAGGTTATCGAAGATACCTTGAGGGGCCTCGGCTACATCTAAGCCACCACCCGGTTGCTTGTCCTCGCGTCACAAGGAGGCGAAGATCATGGAGGCTTCTCTGGGTCTGGCACTCCTACGCTTCGATCTGCGGCAGGATCGATGAGTCCCCTGCCCCTTGCCTGCTCCCAGGCTCCCACCACCAAGCCCGTGATGTATCCATGATTACGCTGCTGGACCGCCTTTCCGACGTTCAGAGTAAACAGCCCAAGCAGGGCCCACCACAGCGCTGCTCTGTGCTTGAGGGTTTGCGGCATCAGCTTGCGATGCAAGTAGAACTGGTTCCCCATGTTCATCCTTTGGAGATCAAACGGCGACATGCGGTTGGTGCCGGTCTTGAGGTGGTGGACCCGGGCCCTCGGAGTCTGCAGCAGCAGGTAGCCGCGCTGGCGCACTCGGTATGAGAAATCGATGTCCTCCTGGTAGGCGTATCCAGAAAGCGCCTCGTCGAAGCGCTCCAGCCCGATTGCTTCCCTCCTGTAGGACATGAACCAACCGTTGAAGTAGTCGAGCTCCTTGACGTCCGAGGAGTCCGATACGCCTTCGACGAAGAAGCCGGGCCTCATCCTCCCGCTGGCTTCCGGCCACCATCCCCCCATTCCGAAGAAGCGACGCCAGAAGATCGTGTACCACCGGGGACGGGCACCGTTGATTGGAGTCGCCCTCACTCCTCCAAGCTCCCGCCCCCAACGGCCGTACTCCTTCAGGATCTCCTCGTGGCAGTCGGGCGCCAGCCACACATCGTCGTCTATGAAGAAAAGAGGATCCCCTGTAGTTCTCTCCATGCCCACGTTTCTCTGCACCGTGAGGCCTTTTGGGGCCGGGTGGAAATAATCCAGAGGGACACCCGCAGTGCGGCACAGGGCCTCTATGTCGGCCCGAACCTCGGCCGCGTCGCTCGAGTCGACGATACAGAGCTCCGCGGGAAGCACTGTTTGGGCCACGAGGCTCTCGATGGTGGCCAGCAGCTCCTTAGGTCTGTTGCGCGTAGCGATAATGAATGCAGATGGGGCCTTTGGGTTCGAAGCGTCGTGCCTACGCATGCGCCTCTTGCGTCGTAGAGCGCTTGGCCAAGCGGTCCCTGGCCACCCTCCATAAGAACAATGGATTGCCGATCAGGTAGCGACGCCATAGACGCCGGGGCTCCTTGGTGAGGCGGTAGACCCATTCCAGGCCGGCGCTATTCATCCATGCGGGGGCACGAGGCATCTCGCCCGCTTGGAAGTCGAAGAAAGCTCCCACGGTGACCCCGAGGCGCGCCCCCGTTGCGGCGATGTTGCGGTCGAGCCACTGCTCTTGCAGTGGATTGCCCATCCCGACCATTAGCAACCCTGGTTCCGTGGCGCGAATCGCCTCGACCACCTCCTCCTCTTGGTCCCGCTTAAAGAAGCCGTCCCTCACTCCGACGATTCGGAGCCCGGGAATGCTCTCGGTCAAGCGGTCCCCGGCGCGCTGTGCAACGCCGGGGGCGGCACCTAGAAAGAACACGGGCCAGCCACGCTCGGCCGCCCGTCTCAAGAGCAGAGGGCTAAAGAAGTTGCCGTTCAGATCGACGGGGAACCTCCGGCCTTGGATCCTGGCCCCCAACATGACACCCTTGCCGTCGTTGAGGCGAAGGTTGGCCCGACGAAGCACATCCTTGTGCGCCGGGTCCGAAACTGCGATGTTGACGCCGTGAACGTTCTCTATGGCGATCCACGCGGGCGCCTCTTCTTCGTAGAGGCGCTCGGCCTCCGCAAGCGCGGAGTCTGCATCGACGCACGCGTAGGGGATGCCCAGGATCTCGATTGCGAAAGAGTGACTCGGCACCTCGGAAGTATGCCATCGCGCCACGGCGCATCAGCGTGATTGGTGCGGCCGTTCCCGTAAACTCCTCACCGTACGCTTGAGCCGCTCCGCCCAGTAGGAGGAGGCGCCGCCGGCGCAAGAAGGTCGTCTCTGGAGGACACAGGCGGCGCCGGCGAGCGAAGAGGGCACAACGAGAGTTAGGAAGACGTGAGCTTACGCATCATTGGATCGCTGTTGGCGCTCGCCCTCTTTACCGGCGGCTGTTGGGCTTCAGGGGACGAGGGACAGGACTCGTCGAAGCCCCGCATACCTTCGAGAATGGCGCCGGCGCCTTCGGGTGATTGGTTCGAATCGGCTTGCGATCTCCCCGTCACGTACATCAAGCGCATACAACGCGGAGCGTTCGGAGACCGCTCTCCGGATATATCGATGGTCCCGCGCCAACCAAACTTCTTCGGCGGTTTCACGGCAACGAGCCACGCGGGGCCATGGGACTACGTCCAGAAGGTGCCGTTGATCTTCTACGGGCCCGGGTTCATCAAGCCGCAGGGCGACATCTCGCTCGACCGGCAGGCCACCAGCGCGGACCTCGTAGCGACGCTGGCCGAGCTCGTGGACAGCTCTTTACCCGAAGGCCGTCCCGGAACGGTGATCGAGGAAGCGCTGGTCCCCGAAGAACAGCGCCCCGGCACGCCCAACCTCATCCTGACCGTGGTGTGGGACGGAGCAGGGTGGAACGTGCTGAATAGGTGGCCCGATGCATGGCCCCATCTCCGCGCGGCGGCCTCGGGGGGGACCTCCGTCCGCGACGCCATTGTCGGGTCCTCTCCTTCGACCACCCCTGCGATACACGCGACCATCGGAGCCGGAGCTTTTCCAAACCAGCACGGCATCGTCGACATACCTCTGCGAATCGGGTCGCGGATGGTCGGCTCGTGGCCGAACGAAACACCCAAGTACCTAGAGATCCCCACGTTCGCCGACCTCTATGACCAACAAACCGGCAACCAGTCCAAGGTCGGCATGGTGGGGGCACGGAGCTGGCACCTCGGCATGATGGGGCAGGGGGCCTATCTCGACGGCGGCGACAAGGATTACGGCGTCATGTTCAGGGGCCATGGATTGTTCACCAACCCTCAGTGGTACGAGTTGCCCGCGTACCTGGAGGATTTACCTGACATCACCGCAGACGCACGCCAGGTAGACCTCGACGATGGGCAGCTCGATTCTGCTTGGATGGGGCACGAGGTCCTTGGAAACCCCGTGGATGCGTGGGACAAATCGCCGGCCGGGAATCTCTACACGACGAGGTTGATCAAGGCCCTTGTGTCACGAGAGCAGCTCGGCGAGGACGAGGTGACCGACCTGCTCTTCGTGAACTACAAGCAGATCGACTACGTGGGACACGTCTACAACATGCTCCAACCGGAGATGCGCGAGATGGTGGGCTACTCCGACCGGGAGCTAGCGAAGCTCTTCGCCTACCTCGACGACGAGGTTGGGAAGGGTCAATGGGTGATGGCTATGACGGCCGACCACGGCTCCACTCCCGATGCTCTTGCGACCGGTGCGTGGCCTATCTCGATGCGTGCGCTTGAAAGCTCGATTGCAGAGCACTTTGGCGTCGAGCCAGGAGCACTGTTCCAAGAAGAGCGCGTGACGGGGCTATGGGTGAACCACCAAATCATGAAGGACGAAGGAATAACCCTGGAGGAGCTGTCGAACTTCATCCTCACCCAACGGATCGAGAACAACATTCCTCCGGGCGGCGAGCTGCCGCCGGAATACGAAAGTCGCGCAACGGAGCTCATCTTCTCTGGGGCCTTCCCAACCGAACGACTTAACGACGTGCTCACGTGCGCTCAACGTCGGTGAAGAGACAGGTTGCGATAGGGCGCCCCTCCTCGAAGAGGCGGTACGCGGCCATAGGAGCCGGCATCGCCGTTGTGGCTGCAATGGCAGTGTGGGCAGCCCTAGAGAAGGGGTCTACCCTGACCCCACCCCGAGGCGGTGGAGCTGTTGCCGTACCGAAGCAGTTGTTTATGGATGCCGCTTGCAAGCTGCCCCCGGACTGGGTTCGCACGATTCACCGCGGATGGGACCCCGGTCCAGCGCAAGACACCGACCTAGTGATCGTGCCGCGCCCGCCGAACTACATAGGGGGACCCATAAACACCGCTCACTCGGGGCCTTATGACTACCTGCAAGAAGTGCCCTTGACTTTCTATGGCCCCGGGTTCATCAGCCCGCTCGGAAGGACTGAGCTTCGGCGGGATACGACGGTCGCCGACCTGGCGCCTACCTACGCCCGCTTGGTGGACTTCGACTTCCCCAAACGGCAAGCCTCGCCACTGAACGAGATCCTCACCTCCACCACCGACAGGCCACAACTGATCGTGACCGCAGTGATCGACGGCGGGGGCTGGAACGTGCTCAATAGGTGGCCCGATGCATGGCCGAACCTCGCACGGCTCATGGAGGAGGGCACCAACGTCGAGGGAGCAACGGTTGGATCGTCACCTTCAATCACGCCCGCTATCCACACCAACATGTCGACCGGTTCCTTCCCCAGGCAACATGGGGTGACCTCCATCCTGGTCCGCAAACCAGATCACTCCATCGTCGGCGCCTTCAACGAGGAGCCGCGCTATGCGGGGGCTGAGGTGGACCCGTCGATAAACCTCAGGCAAGCGACGCTCCCTGATCTCTACGACAGGGCAATGGACAACGTGCCGGAAGTCGCGCTCGTCGCGTTTGGCGGCTACGTCACCGGTCTGGTCGGACAGGGCGCCGGCTTTGAGGGGGGTGACAAGGACATCGTCGCGTTCGAAGAGGACGGCCACTGGGCCACCGATTCGGACTACTACTATCTCCCGCCCTACCTCAATACCGAGGTGGAGGGCCCTGAAGTCGACCTCGACGAAGTCGACCGGCGGGACGGACAGCTGGACGGCGAGTGGAGAGGCCACGCCATAGCGCCCCTCGACGCTACGCCGGCGTTTGCTGCTTGGGAGAACCGAACCATAAGGGCGCTCATCGAGGGTGAGGGTTTTGGCCGCGACGACGTCACCGATCTGCTGTACGTGAACTACAAGGCCCCGGACGCCGCGGGTCACCTCTGGAACATGATTGCACCCGAGCAGGAAGACGCGATCGGCTCGGTTGACGATGCGCTCGGTGACATGGTTCAAATGCTCGATGAAAACGTCGGCAGGGGAGATTACGTCCTGGTTGTCACCGCCGACCACGGTCAGACGCCACTAGAGCCGAGGGGCTGGCCCATGACCGGTCCTGAGCTGAACTCGGACCTCGCAATAGCGTTCGACAGAACCGACAACGGCAAGGGAATCATCGAGGCCTCTTCGGCGGCGACCTTGTTTCTGAACGCAAAAGAGCTCAAGAGAAACAACGTGTCAGCGGAAGAAGTCGCATCTTTCTTGTCTAGCTACACGATTAGGGACAACCTCACCAAGGGAGTTGAGATACCGGAGGATCTCGAGCCCGACATCGACGAAAAGTTCTACAGGGCGGTGATCCCAGGGCGGGCAATCCCGGATGTCGTCTCGTGCACGGGGGCCCTCGACGGGAATCAGTAATCGACCATCTCCAGCCGTCGATATGCTCCTGACCCAAGAGTTTGCGCTCTCGTAGCCGGAGGAAATTAGTGCCACCTAACGTCTTTATGCTTGTGATTGATTCGTTGCGGGCCGATGCCGTCTTCGGCCCTCAGGTTGCCACTCCCAACATCGACCGCTATATCGAAGCTGGCGCTGCATTCAGGCAGTGTGTGTGCTCGAGCACGACCACGACACCGTCCTTCTCCTCCATTCTTACCGGCTGTTATCCGCCCAGGCACGGCGTCAGGGGGCTCCAGGGATACCGACTGAACTCAGCCATCGCCACGATCGCAGAGGCCTTTTCAGATACAGGGTATCAAACGCACGCCGAGGTAACCGGTCCTTTGTTACCTGAGACCGGGATTCTCAGAGGGTTCGACGAGGCTCGGCATCGGCCCGGCTACAAGGCACCCTTTTTCGGATGGCGGGACGAGATCTGCAACAGGATGCAGTCCTACACCGACCCTTGGTTTCTCTTGCTGCACATCTGGGAGGTCCACCGCCCGTACCGCTCTCCTCCGGACTTCAACAAACGCAGGGACAAGGCCGGATACGAAGCAGCCCTCGCCGCCACGGACGAGTACCTCCAACCGCTGTTCGACGTCGCCGGGGACAACACAATCGTGGTGATCACAGGGGATCACGGTGAGGACTATCCGAACTCTGAGCTGGGCCTCCAGAAGGTGCGGTGGGCAAGAAGGCTTCGGCGGGCTACCAAGCTCGGATCCTGGTTTCCCTATCTCGATTCAAAGCTGGCCGGACAAGAGATCGGACATGGATTCGCCCTCTATGAGCACCTGGTGCGGGTGCCCCTGGTGCTGGCGGGGCCAGGTCTTGCGGCAACTTCGGTTGAGGACCAGGTCCGCCACGTCGACCTCTTTCCCACGCTCGCCGACCTGTGCGGCGTGAGCGCTCCTGCTGTACTCGACGGACGGAGCCTCCGCCCGCTCATCGAGGGCCCGGGGCTACCGGAAGAGCCCGCCTATATGGAGGCGGTCGGCGTGAAGCTCGCGGGCAACAGGATCGTAGGAGTGAGAACTCCAGATTGGAAGCTCCTCAGGCGCGGCAACGGAAGACCCTCGCTCTACAAACTCGACGGCGGTGGCCCCCCCAACGAGAGACGAAACCTCTACAGCAGGTATCCCGAGGTGACCGGGCGGCTGGAGGAGTTTTTAGAACGGGTCCAGAGCTCCGCCGTGAGCGAGTCGGGAATGACTACAGAAGAGGAGTCGGTGGTCGAGCAACACCTGCGCGACCTCGGGTATCTGTAGATCTCTAGGCGCCATATCCGAGGCGCGCCATCGTTGGTTGGATGAGAGGGAGGACCGCATCGATCTCCTTCTTGTTTTCCCTTCTCCACTTCCCTTGTTCTGGCGGAGTGACGACGTTGATGGGCGTCGTCTTGCTGGCCTCTGCTGCCCGGCGGACCTCATCTCCGTAGGGCAACTCAAGAAACTCCATGAGCCGTTCGGTTTCCTTAACCGGGCGCTCGACGAGATCCTCGTAGCGGATCCTGGTCCAGCGCTCCCGCTCCACCGAATCGAACGCTCGCAAGATGAACTCGTTGGAGATCACCCATTGCCGCGCACACACGACTTCAAGGGGACCGGTCAGGTCGTCCCGCCAACCGGGATAGAGGACGAACTTCCACCACTCGGGATCCACTCCCGGGATGGAGTGCGGCTGTTCGAGCCGATACGTTCTGTATCGGGGGCTGCGCCACGCGTTGATAAGAGAGTTCACGTTGTCTCGTCCGTCTCGTTGCAGGAAGACGAAAAGAGCATCGGGAAAGATGGCGTCTACGAAGGGCACCCTCAAGACGTTGCGGGGTGTCTTGTCGATGAACCGGCGATTGTTGCCAGCGACCAGAAAGAAGGTCCGCCTGATGCGCGCCGCTGCTTCAGGAGTCACGTCAGAGGCGTCGAGGACGTTCGATTCCCACCCTCTCAACGCGGGGTGATAGTCAGCTTCCCATACCTCGTGGGCTTCGCTCGGCCTCCAGTGAGTAAGGTCCTTGGAGCTTCTCAGAATGGAGTAGAGCAACATGGTTCCCGAGCGCGGCGCGCCGATAACGAAAGTAGGCCGGTGTAGCTTGCCACCCGTCAGCAGGCCCGGCACATGGACTGCCTGCTGTGATCGAAGTTTCAGGCGCTGAATCCGCCACTGAAGATCGACGTTGAAGTTGGTCCGAAGACTCTTCTTAATCGCTCTTCGACTCGGCCTCTTGGTGCTCACTTCATCGCGCGGCGCGCGTTCGCCACGGGAGGATGGGAGCCGGGAGCGCGGTGGCCCCCGCCATCGCAATGCCCAGCACCAAAGACACGGTGAGCGTATAGATCGGCTCGACGAAGAGACTAAGGATCAAAGCGTGAGCGGAAACCACAATGACCGCGGCGGAGGCAAGTGTTGCCCAGCAACGCTCGGAACCACCGCGGACGCGCGACGCCGCCCGAGCGTGGAGCCCGGCAAGCGCATACAACGCAACGGCCGCAAGACCCCCCGGTATTCCTGTCCTCACCAGGTAGTTGAGGTAGGTGGAATGTGTTCCCGCAGATGGGACATACTTCCCGAGCTCGCCGCCTCCGCGTTCACGCTCGGTCCCGAAGCCCACGATGAGATGAAGGCCACTGGCGCCGATGGTGTCCACTGTGTCTCCGTAGAGATCGCTGCGCGCGTTGACACTGCTCTCTCCCCCTGCCCGAGCGGTAAGGGGATCGACGTGGTACTTGGCGAAATAAACACCGGTCAGGACGGCTGCTCCCGCGACAAAGGCGCCGATGACTGCCGCCTTTCGTCGCCACGACAGCGCTCCGTCAACCAAAAGATAAAGACATCCGATCGCAATAGCGACCCAAGCCCCCCGAGCCAGAGAGAATCCGGCGCCGAATAGGCACGAGGCGATGGCTGCTATGCCAAGAAACTTACGGCGACGATCCGCCGACCAAGTGAAGAAGAATGCGAACGGAAAGAGGGCTGCGCTGACGCCTGCATAAGTGAGCGCATTACGCGGAAAGGACCGGAGCCGCGGGACGGTGTGGGCAGGCGCGATGCCGACGTTGTCATAGATCAGCTCAACGCCAAGCTCGTTGAGCTCACGCTCGACTTCTCGAGCGGAACCCTGGAAGCGAACAACGATGTTCGTCTTGTCGAACGCGTCGAAGAGCGGGAGGAATGCGACGAACCGCGGAAACTCCGGGTTTTCTTTCCGTGCTGCCGCGAGCTGAGTTCGGAGCGTGCCCACACCCGCGTTCTTGGCGCGCGCATATTTGATCATCCCCGTAGAGTTCCTGAACGCGTCGACCCCGTAGGCGGCCTCGACTCTTCCACTCACCGTGTCGTCTTGGAGCGATTCGAGAGGAACGCCCACCCAGCGCAGGAAGACGCCCGCGGAAAGCAGGACAACGAAGGCCAGCAGCCCGGTCATGACACTAGTGCGTGCTCGCAAATCGCCTAGACGATCCACGGCTAGCAGCACCGTTCCGCTCACCAAGAACTGAAGTCCAAGCAACAGGATGAAGTGCTTGCGCTCGGCGGCGGCTACGGAGACGATTCCCAGAGCGGTCCAAGCCAATAGCCCAACAGGCAGCCAGATCCATCTTCCGCCTCGTGGCAAGCTCCGGCTTCGCACGAGGTCAACGATCCAGCGAACCACCACCGTCGCCCATCCAACGAGGATGACGAGAGGGAGCATGTCGACCAGCCAGCCAACCAAGCCCATGAACAGAGGGGAAACGATCGCCTGGGGAAGTGGAAGCGCGAGAGCGACAACGGCGGCAGCTACGAAGAAGAGCCATAACGCCACGATTCCCGCGCCCAACGCCCACGCGGCAACGCCCGCCGCCAGGGAGAGACTGGCGAGCAGCAAGAGTCTCTTGGGTGTGGCAAGTGAAGGCCTTGACTCGGGCCGGGCTTCGTGACTTCGGGAGGCGACACGGTCCACGGCGGCATTCGTCCTCACGACGCAGGCGATCCTTCTGAGTGCCTGGATCTCACCGTGGTCGCCGCGGCGGGCCTGCAATAAGGATTAAACATGCAATGACCTCGCGGCCTGAATCGCTATTCGAGAAAGGAATCGGTTTCACCGCCTTGTCCACTCCAGAAGCCTCGTCTAAAGCGGACACATGCTACATGCCCTCAGACGAGATAAAGGGGCGATTATCCCAGGCGGGATGGGGATTTCGTGTGGGATAGGTTCTGACGACAGATGCCATGACCGCAGCTCGATCAGGCGTGGTAGAGCGGGTCCACAGAGCATGGGATGAGGAGAAAGGGCGGCTTGTTCTTCATCGTCGGATCGGCCCGGTCGGGCACCACCCTGCTGCGAACCATGCTGAACGCGCACCCACAGGTGGCAGTGCCTCCCGAATCCCGCTTCATCGTCGAGCTCTATCGGGGCGACGAGGTGACGGTGGACTCCTTCTTGGCCTCGCTCGGGGCGCACAAGCGTTTCAAGACGTGGGAGCTGCCGGTCGAGTCGGTCGCACAAGAGCTCGCCGGGAGGTCCTCGGTGCCCTACGCGGAAGCGATCTCGGCCGGGTATCGCGCCTACGCTTCCGCCCGCGGCAAGCAGCGCTGGGGCGACAAGACCCCCCGCTACATCGAGCACATCCCGCTGCTCGCCCGCCTCTTTCCTTCAGCCCGCTTCGTCCATCTCGTCAGAGACGGCCGGGACGTCGCGCTGTCCTACGCCGACGTCCCCTTCGGCCCCAAGAGCGTCACCAAGGCGGCTCAGCTGTGGTCGGCGAGGGTCTCGGCGGGGATGAGCGCGGGCCGTTCTTTGCCCCAGGGACGTTATCTCGAGCTCCGCTACGAGGAGCTCGTGGACGACCCCGAGACGCAGGCTAAGGCCCTCTGTGACTTTCTCCGCCTCGTCTTCGCTCCCGAGATGCTGGAGCCGGGAAGGGCGCACCGTGAGGTGCTGAAGCGGGCCGCGCTCTACAACCCCAAGGTGACAGGGAAGATCTCCAGGAGCCGATCGTGGACCCAGCAGATGCCCCGCTCGCAGGTGGAGCTGTTCGAGGCGGTGGCAGGAGACGTCCTAGCGCGGCTCGGCTACGAGAGGCTCTTTCCAGCACCCGGTCCGAGGGCCAAGCTGAAGGCCTCGCTCGGCCGCGCCGGCCTGCCGCTCGGGCGGCTCAAGGCCACGCCAAAAGCGCCCGGTTGAGTGAGTTGCCTTAAGCCGCCGCTCGCCTATCCGTTGCTGCCCAAGGACCTGCGGTTCGCCCGGCGCCGAATACCCCGGCGAGAGGGCGATGAAGTGACTGAAGAGGTCGCCGTTGGTGATCCCCATGGAAAGGGCGTAGGAGGCGCCGTCCGAGAAGCCTGAATCGCAAGGTGGCTCGGATCGACGGCATAGCGCTCGAACACATGCTTAAGGGGTCGATCGATGAAGGCGACGTCGGGCCCGAAACCGCCCCAGCACCACGTCCCAGGTCCTGCCCCGAGATTCTGGTGCAAGCAACACCAGGCCCGCCTCCTCGGCCCTCTTCGACAAAGGACCGATGCCCTTTTCGGCGCTGCCGTTGGCGCCGTGAAGGGTGAGGGCAAAGGGCAAAAGGAGCCGGCCGATCCTTGCGATAGGAACGGGGCACGTAGACGAGCCCGTGCCGGCGACCACCGAGACCGAGCGCATGCAAGCCGTAGTTCGGTTGGCCCCGTGGTGATCCCTTCGGGCGCGCGCTGAGCCGTCCTTGTTTCGCCATGGCGGCGTCCGGATCGGTGCCGCCATCGGAGAACAGCCCGTCGCCCCCACGGAATCCGCACGAGGCCAGGAGGGCCGCGGCCGGCACCCGATCCAGCCAGGTTGAAAACCTCACGCCGAGACAGGAGCCGGTCATGTCCCCGACCGTACGTTCAATGGAACCTATGCGAGCCCGGAGCGGACGAATCATGTTACGGAGGGTCGCTTACGCTAGCCGTTGCCATGGGGAGCGGACGTCATCAAGCGCATTACGGGACCAAGCGATGGGTCAGGCCCGCTCCCTTTGCAGCAATTCTTCTTGCTTGTAGCGCTTGCACGTGGTGGGGACTTCCCTCGGGCCCCATCGGTGCGGTGGACCCCTCGGAGCAACCTGTCATCGCGTTCACGAGCCGTCGCGCCGGCTACTTCAGCCTCTACACCGTCAAGCCTGACGGAACTGACCTCACGCGGCTGATAGACATCACGTCGATAGAAAACGGGCCGGACCGCTATTGGCTCGATCTCTTGGGCCAGGTGGCCTGGTCGCCCGACGGCGAAAGCATCGCCTTTACCTGCACCTTCCCAGGCACCTCCGAGATCTGTGTCGCGAGCGTCGACGGTACGAACCTGCAGAGACTGACGTTCGAGGAGGGCGAGCAAGACGCCTATCCGTCGTGGTCGCCGGACGGGACAAAGATTGCTTTCTCCCGCGTCAACGCCGGCACGTCGGACATATACGTAATGAATGCGGATGGAAGTGGCCAAGAGAGACTGACCACCACAGGGAACACATCGGAAGCCTCGCCGTCGTGGTCTCCGGACGGACGGCAAATCGCGTTCACGAGGATTGTTGAGGGCCACCGTCGAATATTGGTGATGGACGCCGACGGTTCCGACGAGATTAAACTCAACCTCGGCCCCAAGTCTTCCTCCTTTTCGGCCTGGTCGCCGAAAGGGGCAGAGATCGTCTTTTCAAGGCTGCGAGGCAAGCGGTGGTTGGATCTCTATGTCTTTGATATCGACAGAGGAGACATACGGCGTCTAACTAGAAGCCCGGGACTTGATTTTTGGGCGAGTTGGTCCCCGGACGGCCAGCGGATCGTATTCACGCGCGACGTCAACGGAAACAGCGAGATCTACGTGATCAACCTCGACGGTACGGGATTGAGGAACCTAACCAAGGACCCCGCCCTGGACATGCAGCCCGCGTGGAGCAGAGCGAGAGGATGATCCAGCGCACGAGGGATCGCTCCGCGAGGTGCTCAACTGTTGAAAAGAGCTGACCACTAATGAGCGTCGGCTTAGGCGACGTAATAGAGATCGAGACGAAGAGCGGCTTCGCATACGCGCAACTTACTCATGACATCCTCGCTATGGAGAACTAATCAGAGTCCTTCCAGGAATCTACGAAGCATCTCAGGCCGACTTGCCGCAGATCGTCAGTTCGAAGGAACGTTTCTCTGTCTTTTTTCCCGTGCGCGCCGCGCTGACCGACTGCGCACTAAACAATGAGGGGTTTCTGTATGAGTTCACAAGGCCGAGGCCAGAGGCGACTATTACTCCAGCGGCTTCTGGCGAGATCAGCTCGGGGTGGGTGGCGGCGTTGACCTTGGATGGTGACCATGATCGCGACGGGAACCGGACTGAGGAGACGCTGGAATCCGCTGGCACAATAGGTTAGGAGCGTCCAAAGTATGGCGCGGGCCATCTTTCTGCTGGTCCTGGGTATTCCACCAGTGACGGTGTTAGTGGTCGCCGCTCTTCGTTTCAGAGCGGGCCGATGGCGATCGCTTGCAGGTTGGCGAAAGACGCCCGAAATGCCGTCTGACGTCAGAAACGCTGTCTACGGGTTCCTTCCAGGAGCAGCGTCTATTCTCTTTATCTTTCTGTCCATGGCTTTTTACGCGACGGGCTCAGACGGCCTCGCTTCAGGAATGACGGCCCTCGCTGCCATAAGCTTCATCCTCTCCATGCGTTTCAGCCGGAAACCACCCGAATGGCTGAAGCCAGATTGGGTTCGAGAAGAGGAAAGTAAGTGGAAAGGGGACAACGCAGAGAACGAACAAATCTACCGCGATACACTTTTCGATCGAGTCATTGACGGGGTGATGATTCTACTGACTGTCGTGACACTGGGTGCTGCCGTCGTCTCAATGATAAGTGGATGAGTTCTGCTATCACGGCCGCTGTGGCAACATAGGCTTACCCTGGTCGGCGCGACCTTCGATGGTGATGCTCGACCCTGAAATGCCAGTCTTCACTGCTTGCAAGCAGGGGAACCGGGCCCGGTGGACAGGTGGACCAGTACCGCTTCTATGCGGGAGGCCCCAAGAAGGACTCGACCGACTACGTCTACGACGCCCTCGACGCACCGTCAAGGAGACAGAGACCCACGACGAGTGGAGCGGGGTGACCAGGACCACCAAGTTCAGCTACCAGGGCCTTTCTGACCTCTCACCGAGGAGCGCATCACCGGCAAGAACCCGACCACCAAGACCTACTCCTATGACGCCTTCGGGCACCGCATCTCTTTGACCAACGACCCAGATGACCCCGCCAAGGAGACCAAGACCTACACCTACGGATACGACGTCCACGGCTCGGTGTCACAGCTCATCACCCAAGGGGGCCAGGTGCAGGCGTCCTACGGCTACACCCCCTACGGGGGTGAGGACACTGAGCTGACCAAGGGCGACAACGCCTCTGCGACCCTCGAGCCGCTCAACAGCTACCGCTACACCGGGGCCCGCATGGACACAGGCATGGACCGGGGCCAGGAGGAGCAGGATGACTCGCGGTCCGACGAAGGAGTCGTAGACCTCTTCGACCATCACGGTGCACTACGGGTTCGGCAAACTCCGCCACGCGGACGCGTTTGGTTGTCCCTTGTTATTCATCTCGGCTATCACCAACGAGTCGCTCGCCGAGGAAGTACACCAAGAGGCCAATCGCCATTCCTGCGACCACTGCGATCGCCATACCAACTGCACCGTTCTCGCCGCTGTATCTGACCAGGATGCTTCCCGACCATGAGACACAATCAGGACATCGGCTTACGCCTCGAAATGGAAAGAGGAGAGCAGTCGTCACCAGCCCCAGCAAAACGGCTACGACTTTGTGCATTGCCGATACCTCCTCACCACGACCGCATCACGTCGAGGTCGACGCCTCCCTCAATTCCGTCGACCTTCGCATAACCATGGAGCTGCCAGATCGTCCATCCACGTTCGTCGGGTCTAAGCAGCAATCGCCGAATCCACAGTGGTCGGTCAAGCCTCTCTCGCACCGGGTAGCGACTGGCGAAGTCGTCTCCCACGTAGAGCACAACCTCTCGACCCCACGCTTCTTCTACGGTCCGGAGGAACTCCTTCAGCTCGGCGTCCACAACGTTGTCTTCTGGACGTCGGCTGCAATTGCCGGCCAGCTCTAAGTCGACAGCGGGGGCCAACGCGCGCTGAGGTCCGGCGGGACCGCCGTGAGAAAGTTGCGGGCCTGCGCGGTACCCGGCGTGCAAAGCGTGAAGAAGTGGTAAGCGCCTCGGTCGAGGCCGGCCTCACGAGCCCCGGCCCAGTTCTCGGTGAAGTTTTCATCGACCAAATCGCCACCCTCTGTGGTCTTGATGTAGGCAAATGCGATCCCGTCGTTTGCGACGCGGCTCCATTCGATGTGGCCCTGATGAGCCGACACGTCTATTCCGTAGCGCTCATCCTCTCGGAGTGGCGGCCGCCAGCTCGGCACCCACAAGAACCACCACGCGGCCGCGATGGCAGCGATGACGAGGAGGGCAAGAAGCAGCACGGACCAACGTCTTCGTCGTGTGGGGGCTTGCCATCCATGCTGTGATTGTTCAAGAAAGTTGTCTACTTTTTTGAAACTGTGGCCTGTGCCACAGTTTCGTGTCTCAGGCCCTCTCTATAATCGAACACATGTTCGACAATGCAGAAAGCCGGAGATGGCCGAGTCGTGCAGCTCCTGTAGCGATAAGGAGCGCCTCGACCCCGCAAGCCTCAAGGCCCTCGAGGACGACATCAGGCAGCTCGCAGGGCACATCAACATAGCCATGGGCCAGCTGCTCGGCTTGGTCGAGCGCTTCGATCGGGCAAGAGGCTGGGCCCACTGGGGCTACTCGAGCTGTGCCGCGTGGCTGAGCGCCACCAGCGGGAGCTCACCCAGGGCCGCCACCGAGCAGGTCCGCGTGGCGAGGGCCCTGGCACAGCGCCCCCAGATCAAGGACGCGTTGGGTTGTGGGGAGCTGAGCTTCTCCAAGGCGGCCGCCATCTCAAAGATCGCCACCGAACACAACGAGGCCGACCTGGTGGCGATCGCCAGCCAGGCGAGCCCCCAGGACACAGAGGGCATGGTCAGGGACTACGGACGTGCTCAGGGGGGCCGAGCTAGAGGTAATCAACCAGCGCCACGCATCTCGCTATTGCCGCTCCGGCTATGACGAGGACGGTTGGTATCTGAGGGCCCGGCTGTGCCCCGAGGACGGCGCTGGTGACCAAGGCCCTCGAAGTGACAGAAAAGGCGCTGCGTGAATGCGACAAGGGCGAGGAGCGTCCCTCCTATGAGACAAGGACCGCCGATGCGCTGGTGGCCATGGCCGAGACCGCCTTGGCTAACGACCCCAAGGCGAGACAGGGAGCAGACCGCTACCACATCCTGCTCCACGCCGACATCGCGACCCTCCAAGGCGAGCAGGGCGTAGCTGAGCTGCACGAAGGACCTGGGCTTCATCCCGAGACGCTTCGCCGGCTCGCCTGTGACGCAAGCGTCACCCCGGTCATAGAAAGAGACGGCGAGCCGCTCAACGTCGGAAACAAGACCAGAACCATCCCTGCCCGCATCGACCGTGCGCTCAAGGCCCGCGACCGCCACTGCCAGTTCCCCGGGTGCAGGCGCACCTGCTTGACCGAGCGCCACCACTTCCGCTGGGTCGTCCGCCACGGAGACAACAGCATCGAGAACCTCGTGGTGCTGTGCTGGCACCATCATCGTCTGGTCCATGAGGGCGGCTTTGGGGTCGCCAGGGAAAACGGAGTGCTGGTCTTTAGACGGCCCGACGGCGTCCCCATCCGAGAACCCACGCAGGCCACCCCGAAGGGCCCCGCTCTGGTCGAGCGCCACCGGGCAGCAGGCATGGCCATCGATGCAGAGACCATGCCGCGCTGGAACGGCGACACCATGGACCGAGACATCGCCGTTCACGTCTTGCTCCAGAGCGACGACCTCCTGCGCTGGCCCCCGCTTCCGAAGCCAGGGGCCGAGTCTGATGGTGACGAGGCGGGGCCGGGCCCGTAGGACTGACTGGGCGGCCGGTCCAAAGGTTCGCCCCCCCGGACCCGTTGGACTGAGTGGGGGCCGGGCCGGTTTACAGGTTGGGCCCGGGCCGCCCCGTAGGACTGACACGAGGGGCCGGGCCGGATTTACACCGGTTCGGTCCTGCCAGCGGAGCGGACGAGAGGAGCCCCGGTTCAGGATCGACTGGAGGGCGGAGCGCATCCAAGACCCGAGGGACCCCCGGCTCTAGTTGCCCTCGAGGAATGAGAAGCGGACGTTGCGCTCGGGGTTGTCGCGGTTGGTGTCGACCAGCACCACGCTTTGCCACCTTCCGAGCTGCAGGCTGCCTTCAACGACGGGAATGGTCACCGAAGGCGAGATGAAGGCGGGAAGAACATGGTCGGCGCCGTGACCCGGAGAACCGTGGCTGTGAACGTAGTTGCGGTCACGGGGCAAGAGCTCATCCAGCACGGTGGAGAGATCGCCCTCGGTTCCCGAGCCTGTCTCGAAGATGGCCACCCCAGCGGTCGCATGCGGGACGAAGACGCTGGCGAGACCGTGGGCGGCTCCCGGGACGAAGGCCTCGAGATCGCCGGTCAGGTCGACGAAGCGACGCTCCGAGGTGTCGTAACTCCGGACTTCAGTTTTCATGCCGGGACCCCTCCAGAGGTGGCTGATCGGGAAGTGCTCTTAGCCGGCGAGATACCGCCGTTCCCAGACGGTTAGTTCCCGGGCGACCGGATCGGTAAAGACAACCCATCTGTTACCTCTTGGGATAGGTGACGCTTCCACGAGGGAGTCGCGTGGCGGTGATGAAGAGGAGCGCTCCGATCGCCACTGCGATCGCCGCAGTGATCAGCGCCAGCGTCGCTGAGTAAGGCGACCGCAGAACCGCCAGCAGCGTGACCCCGACGACCGACAGCATGATGAGAGCCAGGGCGGGGACCAAGCCCAGGGCCTCCGCCAGGCCGCCGTCCGGTAGGAACCACCTATAGGCGAGCACGCCGGGGAGTAGCAGTAGTGCCATCCCCAGTAGCACCCTCAACAGGTGGAGGGGGCCAGAGAGGCCGCCGGTTTCCAATCGCAGATTCTCCAAGACCTCCATTCGTTCGCCGGTGGCAAGGTCGGTGAGGCCGCCGTCGTGGAGCGCCCACACGTCGCCTTCCGGCGTGCCGGCAGAGACACCCCCCTCCCCGGAGGAAGCCTCGACGTTGGCACCCGTGGTGTTGAAGACGCTTGCCACCACCACGATGGGGTCTTGGCCGTCGGCCGCCTCGATACCCTGGCGCGAGTCGCGCAGGGTCTCTGCCGAGAGCTCGTCATAGATGGCCTCGCCGGCGGAGGTCGGCTTGTCGGCCAGGAAGTCCTGAAGGGCCCCCAGGAAGACATGGCCCCGGTCGATCTGCTCGTCTGGCAGGCCATAGCGCGACGTGTTGCCGGACAGCTTGGTGTAGCCGTAGACCTGCGGCGAGTGATCGTCCTGATCAATCACGAAGATGACGGGGCGGTCTTCTTGTCCCACCGATTCCAGTTGCGCGTGAAGCGCATCGAGGTCCGCTCTAGTCTGGTCGTTCAGCCAGCCGCCGCTCGCCTTGTTCCACGCGGTCAACTCGAAGCCCGTCTTGAAGTTGACGGCGATAACCCCAGCGAGCAAGAACACGCCGGCGAGCGCCACCACTGCGACGCCTCCCGCTTTTGATTTGTCGATGAGCCAGCGGGCCACGAAGTAGGCGCCGAGTCCGATCAGCAGCACCCACGCTAGCGTGGTGTTGAAGAAGCGGTAGTAGGGGTAGCTCTTGCCGATGATGAAGCCGAAGACGCCGGCGAGCGGTGCCAGCCACAGGATCGAGACGCGTCCGAGGTCATCGTCGACCCAGCGCTTCCACGCGGCGAGGAGCCCGGCGGCCCCAATCACGAGCAAAGGTCCGTTCAGCGCGGTCAGGTTGTTGAGCAGGCCCTCGGGGGCCACCAACGGAAGCGGCCTCATCGCCTTGACCCACAGGATCAGGCGATCCACGAAGAAGTCGCTCGTGTAGGGAGGGGCGAGGGCCGCGTCGGCGAGGGGCGCCGAAGGCCCCCAGACACCGACCTTCCAGATCAGAAAAGTGACGATGGCGGCCACCAAAGCCGCGCCCAGCATCGGTCCCTCGTCGCGGATGACCGACGTGAAATCGAACCGGCGCCACACAAGTCGCACCCCGGCCATCAGACCGAGGACCACACCGAAGACCACGAGTGTCGTCGGGTGCGTGAGCCCCGCCCCGAGCAGGAACAACCCAAAGCCGATCCGAGCAGGCCACGATTCCCGGGTCCCCCTGATGAATAGCAGGGCCGCGGCCAGAAAGAAGAGGCAGAAGACGTTGTCGAGGTACCCGACGAAAGGAGGCGTCAGAAAGAGGCTTGCGGAAAAGAAGGCAACGGAATGCCACAACAGTGGGTCTCTTCGCTCTCTGTAGGCAAACGCCGCCAGCAGCAGAGCGGTCGCGACCGGAAGCGTCACCATCAGCACGGCGGTGGAATGAAGCTCCGAAACTCCGGGGAGGTGGCGCAGCAAGGCCCCCGTCACCGGCGCCGCAACCCTGTATCCGGAGCTGAAGAAATCGAACGGCCCCTTGATCTCGAGCACCGCCCCCGGCGTCTCGGTCATGAGGGCCTCGGTCTTCCAGGTGTAGTAGGCCGGGTCCTTGGTCGGTGCCACTCGATCGGGATTCAGAATGAAGGTGCCGCCGAACAGCGCAAGAAGGATCCCCGCCGTCGCAAGGAACGCCAGCGGGTGCCCCAGAACTCGGTCGATTGCGCTGTTACGGGGCGGCTCTTCTGGCTCCGCAGCGGCGCGTTGGGTAAGCGTTGTGGAGCTCATCGGCCGGGAATCCTATCCACTTCTATGAGCACCGGACCGTTTCGAGCATCTCGGCGGGTATCACCATGTCGAACAGCTTGTCGGCCGGTTCGAACACACCTGCGCCGGACTCGAGGACGGTGTCATCTGTGGTGTTGTCCTCGAGGCGATAGTCGCCGAGGAAGCGTGCGATCTCATCCACGGTCACTCCCTCCTGCTCCATGGCGTCCTCCAGCAGGAACACTTCGGTGGGCCACACGGCCCGGACGACGTCGCCGAACTCGGCTCGTATGTCGGCCTCGATCTCGCGGGGGCTGATCCCGTACCCATCGATAGCTTCCGCGTCGGGCTGCTGTCCGTGGTCGGCGGTGACGACGAGGACCCACTCGCCCTTGCCGACCTCCTGGTCGAGGCCGTCAGTGATGACCTTCAGCATCTCGTCGGTGGTGACGAGCGCGTCATCGACGAGCGGGGACACCATGTTGAAGTAGTGACCGACACGGTCGATCTGCTTGTAATTGGTGAAGACGAGATCCGTTATGCGGTCCTGCCCGTAACCCTCCTGCTCGATCATGTCGAGCATCCCGCGGGTGTGATAGCGAATCCAGGCAGGGGTCTCTTCGAGCCGTGTGGGATCGTCCAGAATCGCCTTGTCTCGCCACGCGCCGTCCACCTGGCCGTCGGCCGCATCGAGCTCCTGCAGGTTCTGCTCGAGTCCGGGCGCTTCCGGAAGGGCGGTTGGGAGCTCGTAGTAGTCCGGGTTGGTGATCCATTCGTTGGTGTCGATGTCGAGCCACCCAGCGTGGTCTCTGTCGCCCCCGGGTCGCTCGGCCCCCTTGCCGATCATGCCGAGGTGCCACGGTTCGTAGCCGACCATCCCGATCAGAGCTCTGTTGTCGTTTGCCTCGTCCCACTGCTCGGCGAGCGCCGGTACCTGGATGAAATGCGAGGACTCCCCCTTCAGGAACGAATCGACCACCTCTCCGCTCTCGTCTCGCATCGGCACCCCGGTGATCCCATGCTTCCACGGCCACTCCCCCGTGCCGAGCGTGGTGTGCACCGCGGGAGTAACCGATGGGTTGGAGCCGTCGGTGGCGTTCGTGTAGCTGACCCCCTTCGCCATGAGGCGCTCGAGGTTCGGCCACGAGTCGTCCCGCAGGTCGAGCATGTTCCACCCGCCGCCGTCCCACACGACCGTCAGGATCAGCTTCGGGCTCTTAGATACTCGTCGTCCCCCCGAGGCGATTACCTCATCAAGCACCTGGCCGTCCTCCGGCTTGAACGCCTCGTTCCCCATGAGCCTCGCCAGCGTGGGTGCCACGTCCGCCATGGTGACGGGTCGATCGACCTCTGGGTGGCTCTTGATGATCCCCGGTCCATAGAAGACGAGTGGGATGTCCTGCAGATAGGGCCACGGACCTGAATGGCTCCAGCCCCCTGCACCCGAGGCCATATAGGCCGGCTGGTCGGGAAGGATCGCTATCTGCCCCGAGCGCGGCCCGAAGTAGCCGTGCACGGTGCGTCTGAGGTAGGCGCGCCGGATACCGCACGCCTGCTTCTCGAAGGAGGGGACCGGTTGGGGCGGCGTGGAGGAGCGCTGAGCCGGCTGAGGACCTGAGGAGTCGCAGGCGACCGCGGTCGTCGCCGCGACTGCAGCCAGGATCCCTGCAACGGCCCTGCGGCTAACCGGACGCAGCGACACTAGGTACTCGAGGAGCCAGCAGGCCCGCGCGCCTGAACCATGCTGCGATCCCCGCAACTCCGACGAGGAACACGACCCCCATACCCGCGATCAACCATCCCAGGGCTCCGGGCGAATAGGTCAGCTTCAAGGCGGCTGCGGCAACCACCCACGCCAGGTTGTAGGCGATGTCGTAGAGCGAGAAAGCCCGGCCCCTGAAGTCGTCCCCGAGAGCCTCCTGAACCATCGTGTCGAGTGAGATCTTGGCGAGAAAGAACCCCAGTCCGAGGAAGAAGGCCAGGAGGGCAATGCTCGCCTTGAGCTCCAGCGCCCCCAGCACCGCCACAGCCCCACCAGCGATCACGGACGCGCCCAAGACAACATTCGCCGTCGACCTGAACCGATCGAGCAGGCGGCGCGCCAACAGGAAGCCAAGGACCGCCCCTGCCGCTCCTGCGCCCCCTGTCAAGGCGACAATCGCTAAATCGTTGTCCCCCATCAGCTCGCGCGCCACAAACCCGATGCCCACGAGCGAAAAGCTCCACAGCAGACGCAGCCAGAAGTAGGTCGAGATGGCGGCCCCTGCCTTCGGGGTGCGCGCCACCTCACGCACCCCCTCGCCAATGTTGCGCACGACTCGAGCCATCTCCGCGCCCAGAGTTGAGCGAACCCGCACCTCTCCGGCGTGCTTCATGAGCAGGGCGAGCACCGCTCCGGCGGCGTAGACAAGGGCTCCGGCTATGACGATGGGACCGACCGGAAGCAGGCTGGCCGCCACGAACGCCACCCCGGCCCCCCCGAGCTGAAACAGGGCCCCGCCGAGCTGGGACACCGCATTGGCCTCGACCAAGGAGGACCCGTCCAGGGTCGCGGGAAGTGCGGCGGATTTGGTCGCGAGCACTATGCGAGTGGACGTGAGGGTCAGCAGGAACGCGAGGAACAACGCGGCGTCCGGCACCCCACCCACGCCCACGAACCCGATGAGCAGCACCACTACAGCACGCAAGCCGTTGGCGAGAAAGAGGAGCCTGCGCCGGTCCCAGCGGTCAATCACGACCCCAAGGAACGGGCTCAGGATCGTGTACGGCACGAACAGGTAGAGGGCGATGCGCAGCAACTCGTCTGGCGATCTGGCGGCCTCCAGATCGAACCCCTTCTGGCCCCCGTACACGATGAATTTGGCGAGAGCCGTCTGCACGATGCCGTCCCCCGCCTGCGCCAAGAACTGAGCCCCCATGAGGAGCCCGAAGTCCCTGCGCGTGAAGATGAGGTTCAGCCCCCGCTTGATCATCGTCGAGCGACCCTATTCGCCCTCGTCGCCGATGGTGAGATCGCCCTCTGGGTAGATGCCGTCTCCGAACCCAGCGATCTTCTCGGGAGAGAGGGCCTGGAGGTAGTCGGTCGAGAAGGCTCCCGCGAACAGCAGCTCGTCGAGGCGAGCGTCGGGCACCCTGTCGGCCCCCGGGGCGCCGTCCGGAATGTTGTCACCGATGGTGTAGGTGCCGAGGTAGCGGGCGACCTCGTCGAGGCCGATGCCCTCTTTGTCCAGCACCTCCCGCTCCAGGTAGATGTCCACGGGGGTTGCCTTCTCGAGGATGTCGATGCCGAACTGGTCGACGATGTCGCGCTCGAGCTCCTTGTTGTTGATGCGCCAGCCGCCGAAGAGCTCCGGCAGCGGCTGCTGCCCGTGGTCTGCGCTGATCACCAACAGGTAGTTGCCCTTGCCGAGCTTGTCGTCCAGCGCCTTCTTGTAGCGGGCGATCTGCCGGTCCGTCTCGAAGATGACGTCTCCCTCCTCGGGCTCGGTGACGTTCCAGGCATGGCCCGCGTAGTCGGGCATCTTCATCTCGATCCACAGCAGGTCGGTGAGGTCGTCCTTGCCAAACGGCTCGTGCTCGATGACCTCGAGAACCTCGTCGCCCGTGAACTTCACAAACGCCGGAGTGCCGGGCCTCACGAGATCCTCTTGAAGGACCTCGAGGGTGTGCCCGAACCAGGTGCCGTCCTTGAGCCCGTCGCGCGGATCGAGCTTGGCCTCGTAGCGCTCGAGCCGGTCGAGATCGGTCTCCTGCAGGTAGCTCGGCAGCTCGTAGTAACTCTCGTTGGTCCACCACTCGTTCTCTTCCGCCTCCCACAGCACAGCGATGTCCTTGTCACCCCCGTCCCGCTGGGCGCCGTGTCCGATCATCCCCAGGTGCCACCCCTCGTAGCTCACCGTCGCCACGATCGGCTTGTTGCCGTTCTGCTCGTCCCACAGCTCGGAGACGGTCGGCGCCTCGAGGAAACGCGGATCGGCGTTCTGCAACCACGTGTCCACGTTGGCGCCCTCCGGATCGCGCATCTGGTTGCCGGGGATCCCGTGGTTGATCGGGTAGTCGCCGGTCCCAAAGGTCGCGTGAAGGGCGCCTGTGATCGAGGGGGCCGAGCCGATCGTCGCGTTGACATAGGTAGTGCCCTGCTGTCTCAGGCTGTCGATGAAGGGCCACTGCTCGGGGTGCTCCTGCAGCGCGTTCCATCCTCCGCCGTCGATCACCACCGTGAAGATGAGCTTCGGCGTCTTGCCGCGGCCCTTGATCTCCGGGAGTGGTTCACCGTCGACGTCGAAGTCGTCCATCCCCAGCAGCTCGGCATAGGTTGGAGCAAGAGCCGAGATGTCGACAGGACGCTCGACCACCTTCCCCGCCGGCGCGTACCGGGGCCCGTAGACGATGATCGGCACGCGCGCCAGGTAGTTCCAGGGGTTCGGGTGCGACGTCGCAACCTCGGGCGTGTCGGTCCCCAGGGTCGTGAGGTCCCATTCCCCGATGAGGTAGCTGTAGGGCTTCGGCACGAGCATGATGTCGCCCGAGCGCTCCGGCACGTGCCCTCTGTGGAGGTGCTCCATGATCTGAGTGCCGATGTCCTGCGCCATCGCATCCTCGGTGGGAGCGTTCGCCGGCATGCCGACCGCGGCGGCCTCCTCATTCGATCTCAAGGCATACGCGCCACCCGCCGCAATGACCAATGCGACGGCGACAATCACCAAGACGCGCTTAGGCAAAACTTGTCCTCCAGGGTTGGATGGGTCAGCACACTAGTACAGGTGGATCACAAATATGGGTCTTGAGGCTCGTCCACCTCTCGTATCCGTTGAGCCTCGAGCGTGAACCCTTGGGTGTCCTGCCTGAGGGTTCCGGAGACGCTCAGCCACGTGTCGACCGGAAAGTCACCCTCGACTCCGGCGGGGTCGATCATGACCGAGTAGGGGATCGCATCGGCGGCGCAGCACGAGACGTAGAAGCGACTCAGCTCGAAGGTTGTCCCCGGCGTGGCGGAGGGCTGCGAGACGAAGCCCACCAGCTCCATCGGACGGCCGTCGACTACCCCGCGTTTAGCGCCATATTCGGCCGACTCGTTGGCGAAGTGGACGTCGATGAAGGACGGCTCGGCCCCCGACGTCACCGGGGGAGCGCTGTAACCGGCGGCTCCAACTCCTCCGGTCGCCTTGCGGGAAGCGGCGAGCGCACCGAGCTCGGCTCGCGGAACCATCACCACGGCGACGATGGGAACAAGAAGGACCGACAGGCTCGCGACCTGACCAACAGACAGCTTTCGGCCCCCACCCGAGCGGAGCGTCATCAGGTGGATGCCGGCCGCCGCAAGAAGCGTGAACGCCCCGAAAGGAACCACCCAGTAGGTGCGGGGGCCCAGATACCTGGTCATCTCTCCGGTCAGCCACAAATAGGCGAAGAACGCCGCCCACAGGGCCAGCACTGCGGTACGTGCCAGTCGCCCATCGATCATGGGCGCACCACCACCTCGAACCACAGCGATCCGGCAAGGACCACGGGCAGAGCGACCGCGATCAAACGAACCACGAACCTGCGCCGGAAGGTCGCCCCGTACAGGAGGGCCAGCTTTGCGTCGACCACCGGCCCGAACACCAGGAACGCCAGTTGAGACCCAAGCGGGAACTGGACGAACGACACCGCAACGAAGGCGTCGGCTTCTGAGCACAGCGACAGCACGAAAGCCAGACCCATGAGGGCAAGCGCCCCCACGATCGGGGTCTGAGCCACTCCAGAGACGAGGCTTTGGGGTATTGATGTCTGCAGCAACGCAGCAATGGCTCCCCCCAGAACGACGAAGCGGCCCATGAAGAAGAAGTCGTTGGCGAGATGCTCGCCGAAGGCGGCCCCCCTGGACCCCCCGGCGTGGCGACTGCCGTTCAGGTCGACGTCGGACGGACGGACTCTCAGCAGGTCTTTGGCGCCGTCTCCTCCGATGGCCCAGCCCGCGGCAATGGCGAGGAGCAGGCCGAGCCCCGCGCGCCCGAGCACCATGGCCCCCCCAACACCCCGGCCTCTGTAGGCGATCAACGTCGAGGCCAGCACGATGGGATTCAGGATCGGCGAAGCGAGCATGAAGGCCAGGCCCGATGCGGGATGCATCCCGCGGGATATGAGCCGACGGGCCACGGGCACCGAGCCGCACTCGCACACGGGAAAGGCAAACCCGCCAAGTGCGGCCGCAGGGAGCTGCAACGGCAACGGCAGCCGGCCGACCCTGGCGAACGCCTTGTCGGGCACGTACACCTCGATCAAGGCGGACACGAGCGCTCCCAAGAGGACGAACGGCAGCGCCTCCACCACGATGGAGGTGAAGATCAGCACAAACGTCTCTGCGGCGGGTATCCGTCCTACGCCGCCGAGCCGGCCCCCCACCACGAGCAGCGCGGCGAGGGCTGCCAGCCCGACCATCAGCGGGCCGGTGGCGGGACGTCTCAGCCCCGCGCTTTCGGTTCGAATCATCCCGAACAAGGTAGCTTGAAGCAGTGCCCTTCGGTCGCAGGATCGGGACGCTCCTCCTCGCTCTCGCCCTGGTCGGCGTGCCGGCGGTCGTGTTGCGCGTCCTGTGTGTGGGGCACTCCTGCGACGAGCCGGTCACTGCCGCCGCAGAGGTGCCGTTCTGCTCTTTGCCCGAGCAGACGAGGACTCGCATCGCCGCCGGATTTCGCGAGGGTCGTTCGCCGGACCTGCTTGCGATGACGGGCGACGTGCACGTCGCCGGAGGCACCGCCTTCTCGCCGCGGGACCTCGATCCTCCGTGGCCCTCGCGGGTGCCCGACGACCGGGGGAGGATCCCGATCGTCTTCTCGGGGACCGGCGTCGCCGCGGGGGCCGAGGTGCCCGCCGGAACCGAGCTCCAGGACATCGCCCCGACCGCGGCCGAGATCATCGGACTGAAAAGGCCCCATCCCAAGGTCCGTGCGGGCCGAGCAGTGGAGGACGTCGCCGGTGGACAGACACCGCGGTTGGTGCTGGAGGTGGTCCTGAAGGGGGTGGGCAGCCGCGATCTCGAGGCGGATGCACAGGCGTGGCCCGAGCTGAGGTCGCTGGTGGACGCGGGGGCCGCGACGATGGACGGCGAGGTCGGCTTCCTGCCGCTCGACCCGGCCGCCGCAATGATGACCCTGGGGACCGGAGGCTCACCCCGGCAGCACGGCGTCACCGGCTCGCTCATCCGAGACGACGACGGGAAGCTGGTTCGGGCGTGGGGCAACGAGGCGCCGGTTCCCGAGTCGATCATCGCCGCGCTGGGGGACGACCTCGACGAGAAGCTGCACGAGGAGCCGGTCATCGGACTCAGCGGCACGGACGTCGCCGACCGTGGAGCGATAGGCGGGGACTGGTACATCGACGTCGACAAGGACGAGGTGGCGATCGCCAAGCGGGACCCCATCGGCGCCGCAGTCACGATGCTCGAGACGGAGGGGTTCGGCGATGACGACGTCCCCGATCTCATGGTCGTCGCCCTCGAGGGATCGCTTCGGGACATGGACGCCGGACTCGGACGAGTGCTCGGCGCGGCCCGGCAGGTGGCCGGTGACTCGCTAACCGTCGTGGTAACGGCTACGGGTTCCCTTGCTCCGGACGAGGACGAGGACTCCCTCGATGCGTCTCAGATCGTCCAGCAGGTGGAGAGCTCGGTGGGGGCGTCGCAGCCGGTTGTCGAGGCGGCCGCGCCCGGGGGGCTATACCTCGACCAGCGCACCCTCGCCAAGCTGTCGATCCCCGAGGACGACGTGCTGGCCGCCCTGAAAGCAGTTAAAGCAGATGACGGAACAAGATTGTTCGGGGATGCTTTTCCCGCGATAGCGGTCTCCTTTGCGAGGTATTGCTGATGGCTCTAAGCGCTCGACCCGATCAGGGGCGGATCGACACGTGGAAGTACGGCGCGGTCTTGACCGCAGGCTTGGTCGCGCTGTGGGCCGTTCTGCGAGTAACGGAGCCGACCCGGGTGGCAGCGGTCCAGAACTTCTTCCTGATCTTCGGGTCCTTGTTGATCGAGGCGATGCCCTTCATCTTGCTCGGCGCCGTCGTGTCGGCCGCAATAGAGGTGTTCGTGCCCCAAAGCATCTTCGAGCGATTGGCGTTGTTGCCGAAGCCCCTGCAGTTGCCCGTCTCAGGCCTGGCCGGTGCCGCCTTTCCGGTGTGCGAATGCGGTTCGGTCCCCGTCGCCAGGCGACTGCTCGCCAAGGGCCTCACCCCCGCCGCCGCGGTCACCTTCATGCTGGCAGCCCCGATCCTGAACCCGGTCGTGCTCGCCTCGACCGCGGTTGCCTATAGGGGGCGGGACATCTTCTGGCCCATGCTCCTCGGGCGCGCGGGGCTCGGGCTGTTGTGCGCGATGGGCGTCGGCTGGGTCATGTCGGACGAGACCCGGCAGAAGCTTCTGCGGCCCAGAAATGATCAAGGAGAGGACCACTCGCACCAGCACGAGTCGAAGTCGCAGGCGTTCTTTGGGCACCTCTCGGGTGACTTCGTCTTCATGGGTCGCTTCCTCGTCATAGGGGCGATCGTGGCGGCGGCCCTTCAGACCTTCGTCCCGCAGTCGGTGATCGGCTCCGTGGCCGGAACCCCGGTCGTTGATCTCCTCGCCATGATGGCGCTGGCCTTCGTGCTGTCCCTGTGCTCCGAGTCGGACGCTTTCGTGGCTGCGTCGTTCGTGCAGTTCGGCGTGGGCGCCCAGCTCGCCTTCTTGGTCTTCGGCCCCATGGTCGACACCAAGCTCGGCATCCTCTACTCCGCGACCTTCAGGAAGGGCTTCTTTAGAACGGTGGTCATAGTCGTCGCCACGATGACGCTGGTCGGCACGCTGTGGATCGAGGTGTTGGTGGGATGAGCTCGGACGTTCAGACCATCCAGTCGGTACACAGGCACGTTCATAAAGCCAGCAAGTCACTGAGTCCGGCACGCGTTTTGGCGACGCTCGCGCTGGCGGCATGGGGGGGCCTCTTCTGGTTCCTGCTCCTCAGCGACCGAGTGGCCCTCTACCTCTCCTCCCGAACTGCCTGGGTGGTTCCGGTCGGCGCCGTTATCCTTTCCATAGCGGTAATCGGCCGGGTGTTCACGCTAAGGGTGGAGCATGCCGAGCCGCTCGATCGCAGGGCGGTGGCGGGCATCGGCCTCATCATGGTCCCGGTCGTGATCGTGCTCGCCCTGCCACCGGCTTCGCTGACCTCTTATGCAGCCTCCCGGCGGTCCTCGTTTTCGAGCGGAGGACTGGCTGCCTCCGCCGAAGACATTTCCAGTGGAGAGCTGTCGCTGGCCGACGTTGCCGGAGGCCTCAGGTCGAAAGAGGGCATGCAGGCGCTCGTTGCGAGGGCGGGCAGCGATGTGACCTTCACGGGCTTCGTCACCCGGGAGCCCGGTCAGCCTGCAGACGAGTTCGTGCTGACCAGGTTCATGATCTCGTGCTGCGTCGCCGATGCACTTGGCGTGCAGGTGCGTGTGGTGGGCGCCCCGCCGGGCCAGCTCGCCGAAGACCAGTGGGTGCGGGTCGCCGGCAAGATGTACCCGCTCGGCCGCGAGGTCATCGTCGACGCCTCCGCGGTCACGGTAGTCCCGAAGCCGAAGCGCCCCTACCTGAACCCCTAAGCCGGCGTCCCCAGTTCACCCCCGCTCAAGGAGTGGCGGCGAAGTGGTGGGCTATGGCTGCGTGGTGATCTCTGCCATCTTCGGTCGACGGGTTGGCGTGCACGATGGCCGACCCCAACCGTGGCACCTCGTGAAGCAGAACGTGGTGCGAGCGGACCGCGATCTCATGCGCCTCTACCACTGTCAGCTTCGCGTCGACCATGATCTCCACCTCGGCGCGAAGGCGGTGCCCGATCCAACGAATGCGAAGGTCATCCACTGCGCGCACACCGTCAACCTTTAGAAGAACTTCGTGCGCCTGGGCGACGAGTTCGGGATCCACCGCGTCCATCAAGCGGTAATAGACCTCTCGAGCGGCGTTTCTCAGAACGAACAAGAGAGCGGCGGTGATCAATAGGCCAGCTAGAGGGTCCGCGACCGGGAAGCCGGCCGCAACGCCCACCGCCCCGGCCAGCACCGCCAACGAGGTAAGCCCGTCGGCACGGGAGTGCATCCCGTCGGCCACCAGAGCCGCCGACCCGATTGCGCGTCCCACTCTGATCCTGTAGACCGCCACCAGTTCGTTCCCGATGAACCCAATGACCGCAGCCGCGATCACCAGGGCGAGGTTGCGAATTCCGACGGGATGAAGCAGACGCTGGACCGCCTCGTAGGCGGCGACCGCCGCAGACAAGGTGATGACAAGCACGATGAAGATGCCGGCAACGTCCTCGGCCCGTCCGAATCCGTGCGTGAAGCGCGAGGTGCGGTCCCGCCTGCCGACGCTGAACGCAAGCCACAACGGCAACGAGGTCAACGCGTCGGCGAAGTTATGGACCGTATCTCCCAAGAGAGCGACGGACCCGCTCCAGAAGACAACGGCAAGCTGGAGAGCGGCCGTAACGCCCAGACCCACCATCGAGATCTTTAGCGCACGGATGCCGCGGTCGCTCGTCTCGAGCGCACGATCGACGTGATCTGTGGAGTCGTGCGAGTGCGCCGAGAACAACGAAGCGATGCGACCTCTCAGACCACCGGAGTGATGGTGATGGGAATGGTCGTGATCGCGGTGGTCGTGGGGCTCGGTCACATCACAAGCCTGCCATCCCTGCGAAGAAGCGCCCGCGCATGCATCCGCGTCTCCCGTCGCACGTCAGCCTGCGTTGATGGCAGCAGCCCTTGTTTCCGGCCCCAGCTGCAGCCGGCGAAGCAATTGAGCGTTCAGTGCAACGATGATCGTCGACAGGCTCATGAACACGGCGGCCAGAGCGGGCGCCAGCGTGATTCCGGCCCACGCCAGGACGCCGGCCGCGACGGGGATGGCGAACGCGTTGTAGCCGGTCGCCCACACGAGGTTCTGGACCATCTTCCTGTACGAGGCCTTCGACAGCTTGATGACGTCGACTACCGCGCGCGGGTCGTCCGATGCAAGAACGACCCCGGCCGACTCCATCGCCACATCGGTTCCTGCCCCGATCGCGATGCCCACATCGGCGCGGGCCAGCGCGGGGGCGTCGTTGACGCCGTCCCCCACCATGGCGACGGTGTGGCCGCGTCGCTGAAGGTGGGCGACCGCCGCGTCCTTGTCCTCGGGAAGGACCTCGGCAAAGACCTCGTCGATGCCCAGCTCACCCGCAACGGCATCGGCGACCTGCCGGGCATCTCCGGTGATCATGGCAACCTTGATCCTGATGTCGTGAAGGGACTCCACCGCCTGCTTCGACTCGGGTCTCACCTCGTCCTCGAGCGCCAGAGCACCCTGCACCTCCGCCCCCTTGATCACATAGAGGATCGCCGCCCCGCGGCTTGCCCACGCCGTGGTCTTGCCGTCGAGCTCCTTCGGGAGGGTGAGTGAGCGCTCCCTGATGAGAGACGGCCCGCCGATGGTGACCGTCTCGCCGTCAACGGACGCCTCGACGCCGCGTCCCGTCATGGAACGGAAGTTGGTGGCGGCAGGGAGGTCGCCCCGCTCGGAAGCTGCGGCAACGATCGCCTTCGCCAGTGGGTGCTCGCTATCTGCCTCCACAGCCCCCGCAATCCGAAGGAGCGAGTCGTCGTCGCCCCTCAAGGCCGCTATGCCGGTGACCACATGCCGGGCCGCGGTCAGGGTGCCGGTCTTGTCGAACAGCACCGCATCGACCTCCCGCATGCGCTCGAGAGCTAGGCGGTCCTTCACCAGGATCCCGTTGCGGGCGGACAACGACGTGGAGATGGAGATCACGAGGGGAATCGCGAGCCCGAGAGCGTGAGGGCACGCGATCACGAGCACCGTGACGGTGCGCTCCACCGCGCCACGCGGCTCCCCGATCAGGGTCCAGGCAATGTAGGTGAAGATTCCCGCGGCGGTGGCTACGTAGAAGAGAAAGGCGGCCGCGCGGTCGGCCAGCGCCTGGGCTCGCGAGCGTGACTGCTGCGCCTCCTCCACAAGCCTCCGGATCCCGGCGAGGGCGGTGTTCTCTCCGACTGCGTCGACCCGGACGCGGACCGAGGAATCGGCGACCACCGAGCCCGCGACCACTCGCTCCCCCACCGTCTTGGGAACGGGCCGCGACTCGCCGGTCAACATCGACTCGTCGACCTCGACGCTGCCCTCGATCACCACACCGTCGGCAGGGACGCGGGCCCCCGGACGAACCAGCACCACGTCGTCTTCTGTGAGCTCGGATATCGCAACCACCTCGAGGCCACCGTCGGTGACCTTCTCGGCCTCGTCGGGCAGCAGCTCGGCCAACGCTTGGAGGGCGCCACTCGCCTGTCCCACCGCCCTCATCTCCTGCCAGTGCCCCAGCAGCATGATCGCTATCAGGGCGGCGAGCTCCCACCAGAAGTCGAGGTCGAACAGCCCGAACTCCGTCAGCGCGCTCGCTATGAAGGCGACGGTGATGGCCAGCGCGATCAGCAACATCATGCCCGGGCGCCGCGTCCTCGCTTCCGACAGACCGCCCCTCAAGAAGGGGGCCCCTCCATAGACAAAGATCACGGTTCCGAGGACCGCAGGGATGAGCTCGCTTCCGGGGAAGGTGGGGGCCCGGTAGCCGAGGAGCATCTGGAACATCTCGCTGAAAAAGATCACCGGAACGGACAGCGCCACGGTGAGCCAGAACCGGTCCCTGAACATCGCAGCATGGTGCTCGTGCCCGGAGTGGCTCCCGTGAGCGTCGCTGCCCGCAGCAGCATGAGCGGCGTGGGGTGTGTGGTCTGTCTGCATCCCTCTACTACTGTGGGCTGCGTGTTTCATCGCATCGCTCCTTATTTCCTCTCCCAGCCTATTTGCCGGACCTCTTAAATACCCCCTGGGGGTATCTCTGAGGCTACATGTATACCCTGGGGGGGTATAGTGTCAAGACCCAAGAACCTCTGGAAAGGAAGTTGCATGGCAACCGCGACACAGGCTCGGGCGCTCAGAGTCATGGCAGCCGCTGCACTGTCCCTCGTTGCGTGCGGCGGGGGAGGGCACCCCGCCTCGCACGCCGGCGGAGAAGAGGCCGTGGAGTCACACGGGGACCACGGTGAAGACACCGTCTCCTTCGGACAACCCACCGAGGAGCGCGCCGCGGAGCGAACCGTAGAGGTGACGGCGCTCGACTCCCTGGAGTTCCAGCCCGGCGAAATAGATGTCGACGCGGGCGAGACGATCACCTTCGTGGTCACCAACGAAGGGGACGATGAGCACGAGTTCGTCATCGGCGACGAGGCCTATCAGGACCAGCACGAGCAGGACATGGCCCACGACATGGACATGGATTCGGAGCCGAACGGCGTGGAGCTGGCTCCCGGGCAGACCAAGAAGATCACGTGGACCTTTGCTGAGGAAGGCACGGTGCTGTACGCATGTCACGAACCCGGCCACTACGACGGGGGCATGGTCGGAAGCTTCTCCCTGAGTTCCTGAGCCTAGGCGTGGACCCTCCTCAGGTGTCCGTCGGGCACCCACTCCCAGAGGCATCTCGAGCTCGAAGCTTGAGGCGCGGCCTGCTGCTCGAGTACTTCACGATCGTCTGGAACACGCTCGAAGCAGTAGTTGGACTGGTGGCGGGGATGGCCGCGGGCTCCATTGCGCTGGTGGGCTTCGCGCTCGACTCGGTGATCGAGGGCTCCTCCGGAGGCATCCTGGTCTGGAGGCTCAGGAGCGAGACCACCGAGACTCGCACCGCGGAGGAAGCCGAGCGCAAGGCCATCCGCATGGTCGCCGTCGCCTTCTTCGGACTCGCTCTCTATGTCGGTGGACGGGCCGCAATCGATCTCGCGTCGGGGTCTCGTCCGGATCAAAGTGTGCCGGGCATCATCCTGGCGATGGTGTCTCTGATCGTCATGCCCATCCTTGCGTGGAGAAAGCGAACCATCGCCCGGGAGCTCGACAGCAGGGCGATGCAGGCCGACTCGACCCAGACGACGCTGTGCACCTACCTCTCGGCCTTTCTTCTGGTGGGCCTGGTCGCCAACGCCTTGCTGGGCTGGTGGTGGGCAGATCCCCTTGCCGGCCTGGCCATCGCAGCCTTTGCCGCCAAAGAGGGCAAGGAGCTGTGGACCACGAAAGACCTCTGCTGCCGCTAGACCTTCGTTACGCCGGAGTGGCGCCCACCCTTGCGTACACCGACACGTGGGAAGTGCTGCCCGAGGTGAACGGCTCCCTGCGCCAGCCGCCCCACCGGTCTCGCAATTCGAGCCCGGCAAGCAGGGCCATGAGGTCGAGCTCCGGAGGGTACGCGTAACGGATGCTGACCGGATACATCTCGATCTTCCCCGAGCTGAGGATGACGTGCTGCGAGGCGACCGTCTGTAGAACCGGGTTGTGCCGGCTGACCTCGAGCATCGCCCCATCGAGGGTGACATCTTCCACCCTCACGGTCTGGTGAGCGTCGAACCGAGATACGTCCGGCACGAACGCCTCGATCAGGAAGACCCCGTCCTCCGTTAAGGCCCGCGCCACGTTGCGCAAGCAACGGACCTGCTCCTCTTGGCTCGGCAAACCGAAGAGGGTGTTGAAGACGATGAATACGACCCGGTAGCGCTGGTCCACGGGCACGTCGGCAAAGTCCCCCATGGTGACGGGGATGTCGGCGCCCCCAGGCTTGGCTCGCAGCTTGGCGACCATGGCTTCTGAGATGTCGACGCCGTGCACTTCGACCCCTCGCTCGGCGAGCGGTAGCGCGACACGGCCCGTGCCGATGGCGAGCTCCAGTACCGGGCCCTCGCGAGCCAGCTCCGCCAGCAAAGAGACGGTGGCCTCGACGTCGAACACGCCTCCGTAGAGTTCGTCGTAGATGTCCGCGATGCGGTCGCCGTAGCTCGACTGCTGATAGCCCTCCATCGATCAAGTCAACCACGCCCTTGCCAACGTCGCGATGAGTCCACGGTTGGGAAGAACCCGGCTGCAACACAAGGGGCGTGCTAGCCTTCGCGGCGGCCCACGAGGCCGCTGACCTGCACTTCTAACGGAAGGCCGCCCTTCATGGGCTTGAGAATCTTCGGCGGGATCGTCGCCGCCCTGATCGCGTCGTTTGCCGTCAGTCGTTACAACAAGGGGCTCCTTAGAAGAGGAGAGCTCCTTGCCATCGCGCTGGTTACCTCCGGGCTGCTCGTGGCTGCCGTCGCGCCCAGTCTGCTCGACCCGATCCTCTCTGCCCTTGGTTTCCAGCCCGGAGGGGAGCGGCGGATCATCGGCCTTCTCGTCATCTCGAACCTGTTCACCATGGGCCTGCTGTTCCGGGGCTTTACTCGCGACGACGTTCTCTCGACCGAGCTCGGCAACCTCGTCGACTACCTTGCGCTGCGGCGGCTCGAGGACGAGGGCCATCCAGAGCTGCGAGGAGCATGCGCCGTGGTGATCCCCGCCTACAACGAGGCCGAGAACGTCCCCGACGTCCTGAGAGAGATGCCCCGCGAGGTGTCCGGGCTACCGCTTCATCCCATCGTCGTCGCCGACGGCTGCACCGACGCCACGGAGGCGACCGCGCGCAACCTGGGAGCAGTCGTGATCCGCAGGGACTTGCGGCGTGGCTCGGGGGCCGCGGTCCGACTCGGCTACGAGGCGGCACTAAAGGCGGGGGCCAGGATCGTCGTGACGCTCGATGCGGACGGCCAGCACGACGCTCGGGAGATGGACGCCCTGGTACGGCCGTTGCTCGAGGGAGATGCCGACATGGTCCAGGGCTCCAGGACCCTGGGTGAGTTCGAGGTCGAATCCCGGGCCCGCAAACACGGGGTGCGGATCTTTGCGAGGTTGATCAGCGTCCTCGGCGGCAGGAAGATCACCGATCCTTCGACGGGATACAGAGCGATCACCGCCCACGCACTCAGGAGGCTCGACCTTCGACAGGACCAGTTCTACGTCTCCGAGCTGATTCTCGATTGCGCCCGCAAGGGCATGAGGATCATCGAGGTTCCCATTGCGCTTCGCCGGCGGGCTTCGGGCTTCACCAAGAAGCCCACGACCCTGAGATACGCGTGGGGGTTCAGCAAGGCGATCATGCGCACCTGGCTTCGCTGATCCGACCGTTGAGGTCTCGATTGCCGGCAGCGGGGGCCGCCTTGTGAGCAGACCGCCGGAGGTCCACCATCCCCTCTTCGCCCGTGTCTACGAGCGACTCTCCAGGAGTGCGGAGAAGCACGGCGAGGGTGACCACCGGCGCGAGCTTTTGAGCGACCTCTCGGGAGACGTTCTCGAGGTGGGGGCCGGCAACGGGCTCAACTTCAGGCATTACCCCCCGACCGTCGCCAAGATCGTGGCGATCGAACCGGAGCCCCGGCTGCGCGCCGCCGCCGAGCGCGCGGCGCAGACGGCGTCGGTGCCGGTGGAGGTCGTCGACTCGGTTGCCGAGCGCATACCCGCCGGCGACGCCAGGTTCGACGCCGCAGTCATATCCCTGGTGCTTTGCTCGATCCGCGATCCTGCCGCCGCGCTGGCCGAGGTCAGGCGAGTGCTGAAGCCGGGCGGCGAGCTCCGTTTCTACGAGCACGTCCGCGCCGACTCCCCTGGACTGGCGCGGATCCAACGGCTGCTCGACGCAACCATCTGGCCGCGCCTTGCGGGAGGTTGCCACGCCGGCAGGGACAGCGCTGGGGCCATAGCCGACGCGGGATTCAGGATCGAGTCGTGCAGGCGGTTCTTGTTCCCTGCCTGCTCGCTGGTCCCCCTGGCCCCCCACGTCCTCGGAACGGCCCGCAAGCTCCCTTAGTGAGAGCTCGCCTGCGCGGCGCCGGTAGTGGTTAGGAAGTAGTCTTCGTCGTCGTCTTTCCACTGCATGTCGACCACGCCCTTTGCCGTTGCTGCTTTCGCGAACTGAAGGAAGCCTCTGTAGCCGTAGTCCTTTTCCGAGAACCCTGGCTTGCGCTTACGCAACTCGTTCTTCAGCCCCGACAGAGGAGGAGGGCCTCCCCTGCCCTGCAACTCGGCCACGACCTCTCTCAGCAGATCGAAGGCTTGCTCCTCACTTCCCCCGCTCGCCGGGAAGTCGACTACGGGGTCTCCCTCGGCGTTCCCCGTGCGGAGCTCGATCACCCCGGAGGAATGGAGATGACGCATGAGCTCGCCCCATGCCCTGAAGCCGTAGTCGCCCTCGGAGAAGGTAGGGTCCTTGCGCAGAAGGGCGCGCTTGATCATCGAGGACAACACGGACCCGTCCATCGACCGCTGCAGCCCCGAGAGCGTCGCGGTAACGAGCCTCGAGACCTCGCTGAGGTCGGAGCTCGCCTCACCATCGTCCCCCTCCTCCTCTTCACGGCGTGAGGCTCGAGAGCGAGTCGGGGCGGACTTGGCGTTGCCCGGTCCGAGGAGGCGTTCGTAGAAGAGGAACTCGTCGCAGGCCCCCGGCAACAGCTGCGAGGTCGAACCCTCGACGCCGACGCCGATGACGCGCTTGTTGAGCTCCCTCAGCTTGAGGACCAAAGGCGTGAAGTCGGAATCCCCAGAGGCGATGACGAAGGAGGTGATGAACTCGCGCTCGAAGGCCAGTTCGAGCGCGTCTACTGCGAGCTTGATGTCTGCAGCGTTCTTTCTCACCATGCCGGTGCGCTGGGGGATCTCGATCATCTCGATGCGCTGACTCACGATTCCCTGGCGATGCTCGGCAAAGAGATTCCAGTCTGCATAAGCCCTGCGGATGATCACCCTTCCGCGCTCGGACAGTGCATCCATCACCACCGACATGTCGAGCGTTCCCCCGCGGTCGCGCGCCCCTATGACGAGGTTCTCGAAATCGATGAACAGCGCGATTCTCTCCTCTTCGTTCATCGGAGCCCCTCTCATCACGGAACTGGAACCTCCTCAATGTAAGGCGGCCCCTCGGTCGCCTTCACGGCAATCTCGCCTTTCGCAAGGGCCAGCACTGCCGCTCCCGCAACCACCCGGCGCCATCCCGTCGTCAAGCGGTGCAGGTTCTCATCGAGAGAGCCCGTCACCAGGTCGAGGACCAGTGCCTCGAGCTCGCCCTGAGTCGCAACCAGCTCGGTCGCAAGATCCGCCCCCTCGCAGCGGGCCTTGACAACGGGGTCCGCCAGCGCAGCAACCATGCGGGCCCTAACGAGCGCGCTCTTCGTGGCAGGCGGCGGTACGTCGACCGCCGGTGCACGGCGCCCTCTCACCACCGCGCCGATGATCGCGTCGCCCGACCGCTCGACCTCTTTGGCGTTTAGCCCTCTGATGCTCATCAACGCCTTCGTCTCGGATGGCGCCCGGCGAGCGATCTCGATGACGGTTGGGTCCTTGACCACCCAGTTGCGTGGGAGGTCGCGCTCGTACGCCTCTTGCTCACGCCACTCAGCCACTTCCTTCAGCACCGCGAGTTGCGCTCCGGTCAACTTGCCGCGCCCGGGGACCCTTCGCCACGCTTGCCCGGGGTCGAAGCGGTACGACTCCACCTGCTCGAACCGACGCATCTCCTCACGCGCCCACTCCTGGCGTCCACGCGCGCGCAACTCCTCTTTTAGTCGCTCGGAGATACGCACCAGGAAGCGAACGTCATTTGCCGCATAGGTGAGCTGGGACGCGGTGAGAGGACGTTTGCACCAGTCGGAATAGGACTCGCCCTTGGGGAGACGAACGCCCGCCGCGAGCTCGACCAGGCGCCCGTACGGGAGCGAGCTCCCGTAGCCGACGAAACCGGCAGCGAGCTGGACGTCGAAGACGTTTTCCGGGACGACGCCGTAGCGCTCGTAGAAGATCTCGAGGTCCTGTTTTCCTGCATGGACGAGAACCTCGGTTCCGGGATCGGCCACCACCTTGGCGAGCGGCGCCAGATCGACGCGCCCGAGAGGGTCGATCAAAAAGGTCGAAGCGCGGGTCGCAACCTGCACGAGGCACAGCTTGGCCCGGTAGGTCCTTTCCCGCATGAACTCAGTGTCGAGCCCCATGACGCGGTCGTCACGCGCTTGCGCCACCACGTCGTCCAGCTCCGACGACGTCGTCACAACGAGCTCTTTCGTCAAGGGCGGGGGCCGGTCAGCTCTGCGGAAGCCCGAGCTCGCGGGCAATCAACATGCGCATGACTTCCGAGGTTCCCTCTCCGATCTCGAGGATCTTGGAATCCCGGAAGTGCCTGCAAACGGGGAACTCCTCGATGTAGCCGTACCCGCCGTGCACCTGCACCGCATCCCTGGCGACGTCTACTGCGATCTCAGAGGCGTACAGCTTCGCCATTGCCGCTTCTTTCTTGTAGGGGCGGCCTTGCTCCTTCAGTGTCGCGGCCCGGTAGTAGGCGATGCGAGCGAGCTCGGTCTTCATCGCCATGTCGGCGATCTTGAACTGCAGGGCCTGGAAAGAGCCGATGGGTTTGCCAAACGCGCTGCGCTCGTGCGCGTAGCGCAAGCTCTCGTCTACGCATCCCTGCGCGAGGCCGACCGCGAGAGCGGCGATCGCTATCCGTCCGTCGTCGAGGATCCTCAAGAAGTTCCTGAAACCGTGCCCCCGCTCGCCGAGCAGGCTCGACTCCGCCACCCTGCAATCGTTGAACGCGAGCTCACGCGTATCCGAATGCAGCCACCCCATCTTTCGATATCCCTTGCCGACCTCGAACCCCTGAGTGCCGGTCGGGACGACGATCGCCGAGATCTCTTTGTGCCCGTCTTTGGTGCCGGTTACTGCAGTGACCGTCACAAACGATGTGATCGGGGTGCCCGAGTTCGTGATGAACGACTTGGAGCCGTTGATGATCCAATCCCCGTCCTCGAGGCGCGCCGTGGTCCTGGTGGCTCCCGCGTCGGAGCCACCACCCGGCTCGGTGAGCCCGAAGCCTGCGAGCGCTTCCCCAGTCGCAAGCGGCGGCAGGAGCTCCTTTCTTTGTGCCTCGGTGCCGAAGTGCCAGATCGGCATCGCTCCGAGCCCCACCGCGGCCTCGAGCGTTATGGCAAGCGACGAATCGACCCGTGCAATCTCCTCTATGGCGAGACAAAGGGTCAGGAAGTCGGCTCCTGAACCCCCGTACTCCTCGGGAAAAGGCAACCCGAATAGGCCCAGCTCCGCCATTTGGCCCACCGCGTCCATGGGGAGCTCGTGCTCCTCGTCCCAGCGCTCTGCGTTCGGCCGGATCACATCGTCGACGAACGCCCGAACGGTTCTGACGAACTCCTGCTGCTCGGGGGCCAGCTCGAAATCCATCGGGTGAGCCTAACGGTTGCCCTCTCGCCCTCTGTTGCAGAGGTTTGCCGCGCGGGCGGTCACCCGAACAGCTTGGGCAGCCTCGTCTTGGCAGGCCAGGCGCCGTGCACTCTGAGCCTGCGCGTAAGCAACGCCCGCCGAGGGTCGGCTCGGCCCACCGCGATCTTCGCCCACTCCGCCGAGGAGAGCTCGAGCGTCAACGCGGGTGTGCCGGCGGTGCCGGGTTTTGCCTCAGCATGATCGTTTACCACCACCAGGTGCCACGGCTCGCCGTCGGTGAGCTTCCACTCGATGGGGCCGCCGAGTGACCGAGCAACCGCGATGTCGATGGTGCGCGCGGTTGCGTCGAACAAGATCTCGAGGGCCTCTCGATTGGGCTGCGGTTCTCTACGGTCGTCGCCGATGACACCCGCCTCGACAAGGGTCAGCAATCTCCCGGCCCGCTCTTCGTAAGACAGGGAGCGGTCGTCGCGGGCAAGCAGATAGAGCTCCTCTGGATCCACGCCGACGCTCGAGATCCTTGACTCCAGCGATTGAAGCCCGTACGCAAAGATCTCTTTCAGGGTGAAGTCGAAGCATTCGACGTAGCTGTGATCCAGGTGCGGTGGGATGAAGACTCCGACCGTCCACGGCACCACTCGGTCGAGCATCTCGACGACCGCGTCGCGACAGTCCCTCGTGGAGCGAGTCAGCTGGTTCAACAACCTGATGCCGAACGCAACGTGGCGAGCCTCATCGCGCGCGACGTGAGCGAGGCCCGAGGAGAGGCCGGGGAGTATGCCGCGTCCCTCGACATAGCGCTGGATGAAGTATTGGCCCGGTAACGCCAGAACTCCTTCGATCAGGACATGAGTAAGGACCACGACCTGGGCGAGGACCTCTCGTTCCTGTGGGCGCTTGCGAAGCGCGTCGCCGGTGCGATCCAGCTCATCGAGGATCTGCCGAAAACCCCAGGTCACGTGATCGCTTGCCCGCAAAGTCGACCCACGATCACTGCCCTGCTCCGCGACCTCCCTCAAAAAGCGATCGAGAAACACTCGCTGACGCGCTTCATCGGCGGCCTGAGCGGCAAGAAAGACGCTCGAGCTCCAATCCGGTGCTGCGTCCACCGCCCCGGTGACGGCCCTGGCGACCGTCTCGACCCCCGTGAGGAACATGGCGTAGTTCCAGCGGGCAGAGGCCCTCTGACGCTCTGAGAGCTCTGCCCCCCACTGCCGGGCGTCGATCGAGAAGTCGATGTGCGTAGCGCTCCAGCTGGCCTCTTCCCACTCTCTGTAGAGGCTCTCGTAGCCACGCTGCGCTCGAGGCGCTTCTTCGGACAAGTTTCCCCCTCATGCTCAGGAGCCGCTGCGGTCCCACTGTGCCGGCTCACATACCCGCGAACCGCGGTCGCTAATTGTGGACGGTAGTAACTTGACTGATGGGTCAAGTATGCTCACAGTCACCGACATATCGAGTCGCCGGCAGGAGGTGGGACGGTGGACTTCTCGTTAAGCGAAGAGCACATCGAGCTGCAGAAGTGGGTACACGAGTTCGCCGAAAGGGAGATCCGGCCCGTCGCCGCCTACTACGACGAGACCGAGGAGTTCCCGTGGCCGGTGTTGAAGAAGGCCGCGGAGGCCGGGCTCTACTCCATCGACATCTACCTCCAGGCCCACCAAGACCCCACCGGCCTCACACTTCCCATCATTCTGGAAGAGGCCTTCTGGGGCTGCGCCGGGATCGGGCTGGCTCTCTTTGGCACAGGGCTTCCCTTGTCCGCCGTCGCCGCCGCCGGTACTCCCGAGCAGCTCTTCGAGTGGGCCCCGAAGATGTTCGGCACTCCGGAAGACCCCAAGGTGGCCGCGTTCGGCGTGACGGAGCCACAAGCGGGCTCGGACGTGAGGAGCCTCAGGACTAGAGCCAAACGCGTCGGTGACGAGTGGGTGTTGAACGGCCAGAAGGTCTTCATCAGCAACGGCCGCTACGCCGACGTCTACGTCATTGTCGCAACCGTCGATCCGGAGCTCGGCCACAGGGGCCAGGCGTCGTTCCTCATCACCAAGGACGACCCTGGCATCCGGCCGGGCAAGAAGGAGAAGAAGCTCGGGATCCGGGCCTCGGACACCTCAGAGGTGCTGCTCGAGGACTGCAGGATCCCGGGCGACCGGGTGCTCGGGGGCATGGATCGTCTCGAGCAAAAGCTGGACAAGGCTCGCCGGGGGGAGTCCTCCGGGCGCTCCTCGGCCGCTCTGAGGACCTTCGAGATGACCCGGCCCTCCGTGGCCGCCCAGGCGGTGGGCATCGCACGGGCCGCGCTCGAGTTCGCGACCGACTACGCCAAGGAACGCAAGACCTTCGGCGTGCCAATCTCTCGCCACCAATCCATCCAGAACCACCTCGCCGACATGGCGGTCGAGGTCGAGTGCGCCAGGCTGCTGGTCCACAAGGCGGCGTGGATGGCGGCGAGCGGGCAGCCGTTTAACAAGGCCGAGGGATCCATGTCGAAGCTGAAGGCGGCGGAAGTCGCGGTGCGAGTCACCGAGCAAGCTGTTCAGGTCCTCGGGGGCTACGGCTACATCAAGGACTTCCCCGTCGAGAAGTGGTACCGGGACTCGAAGATCTACACGATCTTCGAAGGCACCTCTGAGATCCAGCGAATGGTGATAGCGAGAGCCCTCACCGAATAGCCTACGGTTTTACTTTGGGTATGAAAACGGCGGTTTCGATTCCCGATGACCTGTTCAAGAGAGCCGACGAAATGGCTCGCAGGACCGGCAAATCTCGAAGCCTCTTGTACCAGGAGGCTTTGTCTGAGTATCTACTCCGGCGGGATCCGGGGGCGGTCACGCAGGCAATGGATGAGTCTCTGGCGGAAATCGATGCACAGCCGGACTCGTGGTTGGCCGAAGCCGGCCGCCGAACGCTCGAACGAAACGAGTAGGGGATGTTCAGTGAGCCTCACTGCCCGACCCCGTGGGATCCGATCCTGGTTTCACGCGACCGGTCGTGACAGTTCAGGGCGATGCCATGAGCGCCAGCCGTCTTGCAACGGTAGTCGTGGTGCCTAACGGGCAAAGGAGAGGCGATACCGGACCTCGGGTACCCGCACCCCCAGGACTTCCTGCTCCCGTTCCGCCCCGTCGGCGAGCCACCCTGTCCGCTCATAGAAGTCACGGGCGCGTCTGTTCCCTGGATGCACCCACAGCGTTGCCTCCGAGAATCCGGCCTCGGCCAACGCAGATACACCGGCGTCGAGCAGAGCCCGCCCGCAACCCTGCCCCCAACAGACGGGATCGACGTTGAGGGCGTAGACCTCGCCTTCCTCACTGTCGGGGTCACCGTCCGCAGGGCCGACGGTGATGAAGCCCACGAGGGTGCCCATCTCGTCCTCCGCGGCGAAGCGTGCGAACCCTGGTCTCGGCGGACGCTTGAGAGGCTCCGCCCACAACTCGGCTCGTTCGTCCTCGGAAAGCCCGTCGAGGTAATCGTCGGGCATCAGCCCACCGCGGTAGGCGCGCTGCCAGGCCCGCACATGAACGGCGCCAAGAGCCGGTGCATCCTCGGGAACGGGCTGACGAATCGTGACCATCGCCCTGCTCTTCCTTTTCTCACTTTCCTGAAGCTTAGGCCGCCAGGCCGTTTGCCTGCGGGGAGAACAAGCCAACCTCAGGGGCTCGGTTATGAATTTCCACGCGGTGATTCAACTCTACTAGCGTCGAGCACGGACAGGGGCAAGTGGCCGTCGATCAGCGCCCTCCCGACCACGGCACCCTCGAGTCCCATGGTGGCCAGGCCGGCCAGGTCCGCCTCGGAGCGGATGCCGCCCGCCGCGATGACCGGTATGCCCGCTCGGGCCTGGACGCGCCGGAACAGTGCCAGGTCGGGCCCTGCCAGAGTGCCGTCGCGTTCGATGGCGGTGCAAAGGATGCGCCGCACCCCCGCATTGACGCATTGATCGATCGCATCGTGGACCGCCATCTCAGTGGAGCGCGTCCACCCCTGCAGCGCCACTTTTCCCGCGCGGACGTCGACGGCGACGACAAGATGCTCGCCGAGTGCGTCCGCAAACCGCTCCAGCGTCGTCTTTCCTGAGAAGGCGGCGGTGCCGAGGACAACGCGCTGGGCGCCCGCGTCAAGGAGGGTTCCGGCGTCCTCGAGTGAGCGGATGCCGCCCGAGATCTGTACCGGCACGCCTGCCGCGCACGCAATCAATCGAGCCATGAGCTTGGGGCGAAGGCCTCCCCCGCGAGCACCGTCTAAATCGACGATGTGGAGCAGCCGAGCGCCCGCCCCGGCCAAGAGGGCAATCCACTCCTCGGGGTCCCGAGCGCCCGGGTGGAGCCGAGAGAAGTCGCCCTGCTCCAATCGCACGGCCGCGCTGCCGAGCACGTCGACCGCCGGGACCACCATGAACCTGAGAGGAATGCTCACCGACGGGCTTTCATGAGTTATCATGTTAATACGTTAATACAAGGAGCCTAGCGCTGGGAGCGTGCGATGGCAGGGAGTGGTCAGGGGCTGGTGGATACCGCGACGAAACGGGGTCAGGAAGACGATTGGACCAACGGAATGTCGGATCTCTTCGAGACCATCCTGACCCTGCAGACAACCGACGAGGTGCAGCGGTTCCTGAGGGATCTGTGCACGCTGGCGGAGCTGGAGGCAATGGCCCATCGCTGGGAAGTGGCGAAGCTGGTGGAGCAAGGGCTCCCCTATCACGAGGTAAGCCGACGGACCGGCGCATCCACGGCGACGGTCACGCGTGTGGCTCACTGGCTTCGTCACGGCGAGGGCGGCTACCGGCTCGCGCTGGAGCGTCGGGCGAAGCGTTCGACGAAGAAGTGAAAATCGCCATCCCGGTCAAGGGTCGGCTGCGGGAGCCTGCGATAGGTCTGCTGCACGACGCGGGTTTTGGGCCCGAAGAGCCGGGCGAGCGGGCGCTTGCGTTTCGCTGCAGAAGCGCACCTGTCGAGGTCCTGCTGGTACGAGCCGCCGACATCCCGGAATACGTTCAGGATGGCGTCGTCGACTGTGGGATCACGGGCGCCGACCTCGCCCGCGAGCGGGGAGCTCGAGTTAGCACGCTCCTGCGGCTGGGGTTTGGTAGTTGCGCCCTGGAGGCCGCCGTCCCCGAGGAGGCATCGATGCGCTCCCTTTGCGAGCTCGCCGGCGCTCGAATCGCCACCGCCTACCCACGCCTCACCACGGAGCTCCTTGCCGAGCGGACCATTCCATTCGAGCTGGTCGAGGTCACCGGGTCTGTGGAGATCACGCCTCGCCTGGGACTTGCCGACGCCATCGTCGACCTCGTCTCGAGCGGAAACACGCTTCGCACGAACGGACTTCGGTCGATCGGCGTGCTGTTTTCATCCCAGGCGGTCTTGATCGGAGCCGAGGATCCGGCGGAAGGCGCGTTGCGGCTGGCCCCCGTGCTGGCGAGCGTGGTCGACGGCAAGGCAGCTCGTTACCTGATGATGAATGCGCCCCACAGCGCCCTCGCGGCGATATCAAGCGTCGTCCCCGGCTCGCGTTCCCCGAGCGTGCTTCCTCTGGCCGAACCGGGCATGGTGGCCGTCCACGCAGTGGTGCCGGGCGCGGAGGTGTGGAGGCTCCTGCCGAGACTTCGGGCAGCGGGCGCCTCAGACATCCTGCTCCTGCCGATCGAACGGATGCTCGCGTGAACGAGATCGCCGCCATCATCGATGACGTCAAGCAGCGTGGCGACGCGGCGCTCAACGACTGGAGCCTTCGGCTCGACGGTGTCGAACCGGCTCCTGCGACGCCGGCCACCGACTTCCCCAGGGCGGCGCTGGTGGCGCTCGGCGAAGCGGTCGCACGCTGGCACGAGGTCCAGCGCCCCCCGGCGGTCCGGCTCGAGGTTGCTCCGGGTGTCGAGCTCGAGCGACGGTGGCACCCTCTCGCATCGGTGGGGATCTACGTTCCTCGTGGGCTGATCTCCACCCTCGTGATGTGCGCGGTTCCCGCCCTGGTGGCGGGAGTGCAACGGATCGTCATCGCGACGCCCCCGGCCGGGGCGGGCATGGTTGCGGCCGGCGCCCGCGCCCTCGGCCTGAAAGAAGTGTGGGCGGTCGGTGGCCCCCCGGCGATCGCAGCTCTCGCGTATGGCACGGAGTCCATTGCGCGGGTCGACAAAATCGTGGGCCCCGGCAACAGGTACGTCAACGCGGCCAAGCTGGCGGTGTCGGCAGACGTCGCAATCGACCTCCCCGCAGGGCCCTCCGAGGTCGTCGTGCTTGCCGGGAAAGGGGCCGACCGACGCATAGTGGAGCTGGAGCTTGCCGCGCAAGCGGAACACGGACCCGACTCGGTGTGCCGGGTGGTCGAGGCAAACGGCGACGTGGACGCCGCCCTCGCGGAGATCGAGTCTCTTTGCCCCGAGCACCTCGTCCTTCTCGGCGAGGATGCGGAAGCAGCTGCCCCGCGCGTTCGCAACGCCGGAGCCGTGTTCGTCGGTCACTGGTCTTCGGTGGCCGCGGGCGATTACGCGACGGGGGGAAATCACGTGCTCCCGACGGGCGGCTCGGCGCGCGCCGCCGGCGGGATGGGCCTCGAGACCTTCCTCAAGCCGGTGACCACCCAACGCATCACCAAAGAGGGCCTCGCCAGGATGCGACCCGTAGTTGAGGCTCTGGCCCGGGCCGAAGGCATGCCGGCGCACGCTCGAGCGGTAGCGCGATGAGAACGCTGCCTCGGGGCTTCTCGGCCTATCGCTGGGCGGAGTCAACCGACGAGATTGCGGCTCGATTCGGCTTCGACCCCATCGAGATCGTTCGCTTCGACGCCAACGTGCCCGCTCGCCCGCTGGCGTCCTCGCGCCCCGCGGCGGTCGCCGGGGCGGTTGCCGACGTGAACGGGTATCCCCACGGCGGCTACCCGCGTCTCGTCTCGGCGATTGCCGACTATGCGCAGGTAGAACCGTTCAACGTCGTCCTTGGCGCCGGCGCAGACGACCTCATTCTGCTGTGCGCAAGGGCCTTCGGGGGTCCTGGGGACATGGTTCGAATAGCCGACTCCCCCACCTATCCGCTCTATGGGGCTGCGGCCGGGCTCGCCGGGGCCGAGCTCGGTGAGGACGACCCCGCCGTGACCTTTTGCTGTCGTCCCAACAACCCGACAGGGCTTCTCGAGGACCTCCCCGAGTCGAGACCGCTCGTAGTCGACGAGGCCTACTTCGAGTACGCCGGTGAAACGGCCGTGAGTCGCATCGCCGACGGGGTCGTTGTCCTGCGCACGTTCTCCAAGGCGTTTGGGCTGGCCGGCGCCCGAGTCGGCTATGCGATCGCCGACCGCGATACCGCCGATGAGCTCAACCGTCGCCAGGCCCCCGCCCCTATATCGACGCTGTCGGCGGCTCTGGCGCTGGCGGCCCTCGCGGCGCCACCCGACGTGAGGCCGCAGGTCGAGGAGCGGGAGCGATTGGCTCGCGAGCTACGCTGCATCGGCCTCGAGCCGTACCCCTCGCACGCCAACTTCTTGTTCGTGCCCCTTGAAGATCCGGACGGGCTGCGCGACGCGTTGCTGCGCAAGGGCCTGGTCGTGCGGACTGTGCCGGAGGGAGTTCGTATCACCATACGAGACCGAGAGGACGACGATCTCCTGCTCGAGGCCCTTGCCGGCAGTGTTGGGCAAGCGGCGCCGATCAACACCGGGAAGATTCGCAGGACGCGTTACGTGCGCTCGAGCGTGGAGACGACGATACGGGTCCGGCTGGATCTTGACGGCACCTCCAGAGTCCGCGTCGAGACGGGCACCGGCATCTACGACCACCTCCTCGAGCAGCTTTGCTTTCACGCACGGCTCGACCTCGTGCTCGAAGCAACCGGCGATCTCGAGACCGGTGAGCACCACACGGTCGAGGACTCCGCCCTCGCGCTGGGAGAGGCCCTGCGACGGGCGCTGGGCGATCGCCGTGGAATCGCTCGCTACGGTGACGCCGTCGTGCCGATGGACGACGCCGTCGCAAGCGCCGCGCTCGATCTCGGAGGCCGTGCGTGGAGCGAGATCGACCTCGACAAGGACGTTGGCTTGGGTGGCCACATGCTAGCGTCCCTCGCTCAGGGCGCGGGGTTGGGGCTTCACGTCCGAGCGACAGGCCGCGATGAGCATCACGTCACCGAGGCCGCGTTCAAGGCCGTCGGTCGTGCCCTCGGGGCAGCAGTGCGCCAAGAGGGACAACAGATACCTTCCACGAAGGGCCTCCTGTGAAGGTCGCGGTGTGCGACTACGGCGCCGGAAACGTCCGGTCTGTCATCGTCGCGCTCAACCGGTTAGGGGCCGACGCAAGCTCCACTCAGGATCCCGTCGAGCTGACCGACGCCGACCTTGCCGTCCTGCCAGGGGTCGGCTCGGCGCGCGCCGCCATGTCCGGGATGAAGGCGCACGGTCTCGACGAGGCCCTGCGCAGCAGAGTGGCGGCCGGGGGGCCCACCCTAGGCATCTGCCTCGGGCTGCAACTTGCTCTGGAGGAGACCGAGGAGGACGGCGGAGTTGTGGGCCTCGGACTGCTGCCCGGCAGAGCGACGCGCGTGAGCGTGGGGCGGGTGCCTCGCATCGGCTGGGCCAGGGTCGAACCGGAGGGGGCGGTCTATTACTTCGCACACTCCTACGCGGCGCAGACGAGCGCGGCGGTGGCGACGTCCGAGGGGATTGTCGCGGAGGCGCGCGCCGGTAGCTTCGTCGGGGTTCAATTTCACCCCGAAAAGAGCGGCAGCGCGGGTGCGCAATGGTTGGGACGATGCCTCTAGCGCGCTTGATTCCCTGCCTCGACGTGGCTCGGGGCCGGGTCGTGAAGGGTGTCAGGTTCCGGGGCTTGCGTGCCGTCGGCGACCCCGTTGAGATGGGGGCCGCCTATTCGGATGCGGGCGCGGACGAGCTTGTCTTTCTCGACATCGAGGCCACCCTCGAGCAAAGACGCTCGAGGATCGACCTGGTTGCCCGCATCGCCGACCGGCTGGCGATCCCGTTCACCGTGGGGGGCGGTGTCCGTGGTCTGGCCGACGCACGTGACTTGCTCCGAGCGGGCGCCGACAAGATCTCGGTGAACACCGCCGTTCTAGAGCGACCGGGGTTGATCGGCGAGCTGGCCGCAGAAGTGGGATCGCAGGCGGTGGTGGTGGCGATCGATGCTGCCGGCGGCAAGGTCGTGTCACGGGCGGGCACGCGTCGGACGCCCTGGGACGCCGTCGAGTGGGCTCGGGAAGCCGAGGAGCGTGGGGCGGGCGAGATCCTGCTTACTTCCATCGATGCGGACGGCACACGCCGCGGCTACGACCTGGCGCTGACTCGGGCCGTCGCCGGAGCCGTCACCATTCCCGTGATTGCCTCAGGCGGAGCAGGCGGCGCTCGCCACGTTGCGGAAGCCCTCGGGGTTGCTCAGGCCGCGCTCCTCGCATCCATCCTGCACGAGAATCCCGATCGACTCACATCGCTGCGAGGTGAGCTCCTGGCACTGGGGGTGCCCGTTCGTCATGTCGCCTGAGCTTCGCGCGGCCATAGTTCAGGATGCGGCAACCGAGCGCGTCCTGATGCTGGCATGGATGGACGACGAGGCGCTCCGGCTGACCCTCGAAACCGGCGAAGCGCACTTCTTCAGCCGGTCCCGCCAACGCCTTTGGCGCAAGGGAGAGACCTCGGGAAACACGCTGTTCGTCGAAGAGCTCCGCGATGACTGCGATGGTGACGCCATCCTGGTGAGGGTCACGCCACGGGGGTCCGCCTGCCACACGGGCGCGCTCACGTGCTTCGCGCCGTGGCTCTGGCGCCGTGTCGCCGAGCGGGCGTCAACCCGGCCCGAGGGCTCGTACGTCGCCTCTCTGCTCGCTCAGGGTGTCGCAGCATGCGCCCGCAAACTCGGTGAGGAGGGGCTGGAAGCGGCCCTGGCCGCGGTTGGAGAGACCGACGAACGCGTCGTCTCAGAGGTCGCCGATCTGTGGTTCGCGAGCTACGTGCTGCTCGCCGCCAGAGGGCTCGATCCCTCGGCGGTGGAAGAGGAGCTGAAGCTCAGGGCCGGGGGCTAGCTCTAGCACGCCGGCAGCTTGAGCCTTCTGAGGACGCGCCCGGCGTCTCGCTTGCCCCCCTGAGTGACTGCCCGTCGCAGGCCCCTCCGTGCGTCGTTCAAGCAGCGCCTCAACGCAGCCATCTCCTTGCGCGCGCTTCCGATCTTGGATTCCGAGACCTTGTCGAGGCGCGCTCCGAGACCATCGAGCCGGCCCCCGAGCCGGTCGAGCGCCGCACTTAGCTGCCCGACGTTGTCCCTCACCGCATCGAGCTCTTGGGGGGCGACCGCGGGGGGCGCCGGTGCAGGCTCTTCCCTCGAGCGTGATTGGACCAGCCCGAACAGAACGGCGTTCAGCAGGAGCGACAAAGCGAGCCCGGCGATGAACCACCGGGCCAGCCGGCGGGTCCTGGCCTGTTCCCGCTCGACGCTCAGCCTGTAGAACCTGATGTCCGTGGGCTCGTCGCTGTTGGACACCAACCTCGGCCCTGAAGAAGCCATGCCCTCCCCCGCTTTCGACTGTTCCAGTCCCTTACCCACTCACTACGATTGGCATTCATCTCACGACGCTTAGTGCGCGTCCCAAGTGGTAGTCGGCTCTCGTATCCTCTTCGCATGTCCATGAGGAAGAGCGGTCTTGGGATGCTCCTCGCAACCCTCGTCATGGCGCTGATGGGGACGGCCTGCGATGAAGGAGGCCCGCCGGTCGTCGAAGGGGATGAGGCCACCGAGCTCTTCGAGCGCTCCGTCGAGACGACCCGCGCAGTAGCCACCTTCCACGGGACTCTGGAATTGGAATTCGACAGCGGGACGGCTACTCAAACCCTGGTCATCGACGCCGGCCTCGATCTCGAACAGGAGAGTGGCGAGGTGACCGTCGGACCGAGCGAAAACCCGGATCTCACCACGGTCATCCTCGACGGCGAGAGAGTGTGGTTCCATATCGAGGACGAGCAGGTCAGCGCGCTTCTTCCGGAAGACACCCAGTTCGTGGAGGGCACGCGCACGGAGCTGGAGGAGCTGAACATCGTTGCGCCACTCAACGAGAGCTTCGCGTCTCTCTTTTATCTAAAAGGCGCCGAGAACGTCAGCTCGACAGGGACCGAGACGATCGATGGGCAAGAAGTCGCGGTTTACGAGTTCGACGTTGACATAGAGCAGGCCATCAGTGAGACACCCGACGAGCTCCGCGAGGCGGTCGGAAGCATCATGAGGGCCACGGGCGACGCCGAGCTGGAGGCGAGTGGCGAAGTGGCGATCGACGCCGAGGAGCGTGTCCGTCGGTTGGATCTCGAAGGCAACATCGTTCCGAATGAGTCACCACCTCCCGGAGCGCCGGCGGAGCTCCACCTATCTCTATCGTTCGACCTCTCCGACTTCAACGAGGACGTATCATTCGATCCCCCGGACGAAGATGAAGTCGTGAATCTCGACGACGTCCCAGAGCTACGCGACCTGATCGAGCAGAGCGCTAATCAGCCCTGAGCAACACCCACTCACTGCTCAAGAACTCCCCCCGCACGGCGACTTCCCCGCCCTGCTCCACAGGGGGGCCCCCTGCCGGCACCTTCATCGCGATGTAGTCGGCGGTGAAGCCGCCGGAGGCCATGCGCGCGTCCCACGCGGCCGCCAGGTCCCGGTAGCGAATTCGCAGATCGTTGTTGGCCAAGCGCTCGTCGTCGTAGTTGGCGATGCGGCAGCCGGAGAACTGAAACAACCAGAAGCCGAGCGAGTTCGAGCCCCTCGCCGGAACCGTCATCACGACGTCGTCCGCGTCGAGAAGATGAGCAGCTTTCATGACAAAAGAGTCCGGGGCAAAGTTGTCGGTCCCGTACACGAACCCATGCTCGTGCTCGGCCAGGATCTCCTCGAACCCCGCCGAGGCCAGGACCGGAGACGCCGCCCCCACGAGAACCAGCATCGAGATCGCCACGGTCGCCAGCGCGCGCGAACGCGCCCGGAGCCACGAATGGGCGGCCGCCAGGGCCACCCCCGCGAACGCCGCGCCGAGCAGGTGCGCCTCCGGCCACACTCGTCCCTGGTGCAAGAAGGTCGCATTACCGGCGAGATCCCAGTCGAGCGCCCCCCTCGCCTTTGCGACCAGCAACATGGCAACCGTTGCCGCGACGAACACAAACATCGCTCGCACCGCCGTGGTGTCGCGACGGCGCGTGATCCACACCCCGGCAAGTGCAGCAGGCAGCAGGAGTCCCCACGACGCAAGAGCCACCGGCAGGGGCCACTCGATGCCGAGCTGGGGAGTGATGTTCACGAAGCCCCCGTACCGGATGAAGCTCGCCAGCACGGGGCCGAACCAGAGGGCGAACACGGCCAGCGCGGGAAGCATGACGGCCGCAAGGGTGCGTAGACGGGCCCCCCTTCCCGTGAGCAATGATCCCCCTGCGGCCCACAGCAGCGCGCTGCCGAGCAGCGGCGCGCTCACCAGCCCCACGAGTCCTGTGACCACGCCGGCCACTAGACCGTAACGGCGGTCGCGGGTCCCCACCGCAAAGGTGATCAACAACGCCGCAGCAGCAAGAACTACCAGTCCCAGCTCGCGCGGAAAAGCGGGTGGGAACAGCTCGTACACGGAGTTGGGGGAGGCGACGACAAGGTCGGCCCCGAACCGAGCCTCGCTGGGGCTTGCGACAAACGCGGGCCGTCTCGCCACGAGCCACCCGAAGCCTCCGATCAGCGCGACGGCCGAGGCCGCGAACCATCCGGTGCCGGGCCTCAGCCGACGGGCGAGGCACGCCGCTCCCAAAGGGATGCCCAGTAGAACGACCAGGTGAAGCGCCTCTTGCGCCACCAGCGTGTTGGTTCCTGGGACGAGACGGACCATCGTTGCCATGACCGCGTGGAAGCCCCAGGGGTAGGCATTGCGGCCAAACTCGGGAGCCGGCCCGCTCGGCATCGGTTCACCGGCCAGCAGCTGCTGCGTCCAGCCCATGTGAAAGGACGCGTCTCCCGCTCGCACGCCCGAACCCTCTAGCAGCACCGGCCTGAGGTAGATGGCCGCCAAAATCGCGGCGAACAGCACGAGCTTGAGCCACGGAATTTGGGACGGCAACCGCCGGCGCACAAGCCCCGCGGCCCCGAGGGCGGCACCGGCCACGGGGACCACGAAGCGCGTGCCGAAAACTGCCCCGCCGGTCATGAGGTTCCCCGCCATGAGAAGCACCGCAAGGGCGACGAAACCGCCCACTGCGCAGAGGGCTCTCTCGGGCAAGCCGATCCTGTCCCCCTGATCGACAACCGGATGTTCGACCGAGCGCCCCACCCAGCCGAGGACGCCGTCGGCTACCACCCAGCCCGCAACCAGTGCAAAGGCGAGTTGCACGACCGCTCCGGCGAGGGTCGCCGGACTCACTGCACCACTGCCACGACCTGACCCGCCCCCGCGGTCTCGCCCTGAGCCACCATGAGCCGAGTGACCGTGCCCCCATGGGTCGCCGGGATGGTGGTCTCCATCTTCATGGCTTCGAGCACCATGAGGCCCTCTCCGGCCTCGACCGTCTGGCCCTCGGACACCAGCAGCTTCACGATCGTGCCCTGCATGGGCGCGGCGACGTCCGTGGTGGCGAGGCCCCCCTGGACGGCCGCCGAGGCGGACCCCGCCATCGCCGGGTTCCACAGCTTCACGGGGCGGCCGTCGACTACAAGGACGCCCGGGACGGCACCCCCTTCGTCGGGAGCCCTCAGTGAGGCGAGAACCCCTTCGTCCTCCAACGTCCTGGTGGTATGCGTGCCCGCGACGAACGAAGGGTGCTGCAACAGCACGAGGTGGGCCGGAATGGTCGTCGACACCCCCTGGATCACCGTCTCTTCGAGGGCCCTCAACATCCGCGTCCTGGCTTCCTGCCTGGTCGCTCCCCGGCAGATCAGCTTTGCGATTAGCGAGTCGTAGGCGCCGGGGATCTCGTCGCCCTCCTGGTACCCGGAATCGACCCGCACGCCGAGGCCGCTCGGGGGGACGAACCGGTTGAGGCGCCCCGGGGTGGGGGCGAATGCCCTCGTCGGGTCCTCGGCGTTGATGCGGCATTCGATCGCCCAGCCCCGAGGGTCGATTGCGGCCTGCGCCAGGTCGAGTGGGTCACCGGCCGCGATCGTCAGCTGGCACGCAACGAGATCGAGGCCCAGAACCTCCTCCGTAACGGTGTGCTCCACCTGGAGCCGGGCGTTGACCTCGAGAAAGTAGAAGCTGCCGTCGGCGTCGACTAGGAACTCCATCGTCCCCGCGCTCGTGTAGCCGCACGCCTTCGCCAGTGCTACCGCGGCCTCTCCCATCGGTGTGACCAGCTCGTCCCAGCGTGGAGGCGGCGTCTCCTCCACGAGCTTCTGATGACGACGCTGGAGCGAGCAGTCGCGCACGCCGAGCCATAGCGCTTCTCCGGGAGACGGTGCGAGGATCTGCACCTCGAGGTGCTTGGGGGCCTGCAGGTAGCGCTCGACGAAGACCTCCGATGCGCCAAAGTAGGCCTCGGATTCCCGGCGGGCGGAGCCGAGCCCCTCGGCTATCTCGTCCGAGGAACCGACGATCTTCAGGCCCCTGCCGCCCCCGCCCCCCGCCGCCTTGATGGCGATTGGATAACCGTGGTCGGCGGCGAACGCCTCGACAACTCGGGGGTCCTCCACAGGATCGGTGAGCCCCGGCACCACCGGCACGCCGGCCGTCTCGGCGACGCGGCGGGCGCTGATCTTGTCGCCCACCATGCGCATGGCCTCAGGCGAGGGGCCTATCCACGCGAGGCCCCGGGCGATCACCTCCTCGGCGAACTCAGCGCTCTCCGAGAGAAAGCCGTAGCCAGGGTGAACGGCCTCGCCCCCCGTCGCTGCGGCGGCATCGAGGATCGCCTCGGCGTTCAGGTAGGTGACCGCGGGGGCCACGCCCGGAAGGTGCACCGACTCGTCGGCAAGCGCGACGTGGCGAGCGTGCGCGTCGACGTCGGAGTGCACCGCGACGCAGGAAACGCCGAGCTCCCGACAGGTGCGCGCGATCCTCACCGCGATCTCCCCACGGTTGGCGATCAGAATGCGCTCGAACATCAGCCTGCCGCTTTCGAAAGGCGCCAGCGGGGGCCCGCCTTGAGCACCTTGCTCGGCAGCTCGCCTGCGATGAAACCCTGCGCCACGCGCGCGGCCTCGAGCAACGACTCGAGGTTCACGCCGGTGGAGACATCCATGTCCTCGAGCATATGGACTAGGTCCTCGGTCGCTACGTTGCCGGTCGCGCCCCGTGCGTAAGGGCTACCCCCCATGCCGCCCACCGAAGCGTCGAAGTAGTCGACGCCGAGCTCGAGGGCAGTGAGGACGTTGGCGAGCCCGGTTCCCCTGGTGTCGTGAAAGTGCATGTTGAGCTCGAGATCGGGAAGGTTGCGGCGCAGAGAGTCGATTAGGTCGCGCACTCGTCGAGGCGTGGCCATGCCAGTCGTGTCGCCGTAGGAGATCGTGGTGATGCCGCAGCCCACCATCCGGCGCGCAACGTCGACGACTCGGGCTGCATCGACGTCTCCTTCGTACGGATCTCCGAACGCGGTCGAGATGGTGCCCTCCACGGGGATGCCGGCCTGGGCGCCGGTTGCAACCACCTCTTCGACGTCGGACATGGAGTCCCGCACGGTCTTGCCGACGTTGCTCAGGTTGTACGAGTCGGTTGCGGCGATGAATACCTGCATGCCATCGAGCCCGGCCTCTGCGGCGAGCTCGGCCCCTTTCCGATTCGGCACCAGGGCGGAGTAGAAGACCTCCGGGTTGCGCTTGATCCCATCCCACACCTGTCGAGCGTCGGCCATGTTGGGAATCGCCTTGGGCGAGACGAAAGAGACAGCTTCGATGTAACGCAATCCCGTTTCGCTCAAAGCGTCGATCAGCCGGATCTTGTCCTCGGTCGAGACGGGCGCGCTCTCGCTCTGGATCCCATCGCGGGGGCCCACCTCCCGAATACGCACGCTATGAGGAAGGGTCACTCGTTGCTCCACTGCGGGTCGCGCTTGTCGTTGAAGGCGGCGATGCCCTCGGCCCGGTCGTTGCTTGCAATGACGCCTTTCCACGCATCGTTCTCGACCTCGATCCCTCGATCGATGTCGACCCCGAACCCTGCGTCGATCGATCGTTTGGCGGCCCGCACCGCCACGGGCGACGACTTGCAGATGTCTTGCGCCAGCGCCATTGCCTCCCGATCGAGGTCGCCGCGCGCTACCACCTTTGCAATCAAACCCATTGCCACACCCTCTTCTGCGGTGAAACGACGACCCCTGAAGATCAGGTCCTTGGCTCGGGCAACGCCCACCTTTCGAGGAAACAGCTGCGTCCCCCCGCCGGCAGGCAGCAAACCCACCCTTGCCTCCGGCAACCCCATGACGGCGTCCTCTGCTGCGACGACGATGTCGCACGACAGCACCAGCTCGAAGCCGCCGCCGAGCGCGTAGCCGAACACCGCGACGACCACGGGTTGTGGCACGCCGCGCAGCGATCCGAAGAGACGCCTTATCTGCTTGCGGTTGGAGTAGAAGTCCTCAAGCGAGAAAGCAGCGCGTTCCTTGAGGTCGGCGCCCACGCAGAACGCTTTGTCGCCGGCCGCGGTCAGGACGACCACCCAGATGTCCGGGTCCCGCCCAACTTCATCGAGGGCCTGTGCAAGCTGGCCTGCCATCTCACCGGACAGCGCGTTAAGGGCATCCGGGCGAACGAGCGTCACCGTCGCGATGTGGTCCTCCTTGCCCACCGCGACGAGCTCGCGCTGCGGCGAGCTCAAACCGGGGGCACTCCATGACGGCGGTCGGAGAAGTGCCGGTCCTTGCGCGCTGCAGCCTCGAGCCGGCACATGAGCTCGTCTCTGAGGTCATCGGGCTGCACGACCGCATCCACCACGTTCTCCGACGCGAGATGGACGAGGTCGATATCCGCCTCGTACTCGGCTCGCTTGGCGGCCACAAAGGAAGCCCTCTCTTCGGGATCTTCTATGGCCTGGATCTTGTTGAAGTAGACGGCGTTGACGGCGGGTTCTGGGCCCATGACCGCGATGCGAGCGGTCGGAAGGGCAATGGTCGCATCGGGCTCGAAACCCGGCCCTGCCATTGCATAGAGACCCGCGCCGTAGGCCTTACGCACCACGACGCATAGCTTCGGCACGGTCGCCTCCGAGACGGCAGTAATCATCTTTGCTCCGTGCCTGATCATCCCTTGGCGTTCGACCGCCGTACCGATCATGAACCCGGGCACATCCGCCAGGAACACCAACGGGATGTTGAACGCGTCGCACATCCAGATGAAGCGTGCGGCCTTGTCCGATGAGTCGACGAACAACACGCCCCCCTTCACCGAGGGTTGATTGGCGACGACGCCGACGCAGCGCCCGTTGATCCGGGCGAGCCCCACTATCAGCTCCGGGGCGAAGCCGGGCTTGATCTCGAAGAAGGAAGACTCGTCGACGATCCCCGCGATCAACGCGTACATGTCAAAGGGCCGTCCTTCGTCCTCGGGAACGAGTGACGCGAGGGAGCCGCGCTGTGCGGGCGGCAGCGCCTCCACCATGGGCGCTTCATCCCGCCAGCTCTGCCCGAAGTAAGCGAGGAACCCCCTGGCCGCCTCGATCGCCGCCTTGTCGTCTGGGACAAGGAGGTCGCCGAGGCCTGAGACCTCGCAGTGCATGCGAGCGCCGCCCATCTCCTCGAGCGTGACCTTCTCGCCGATGACCTCCTCCGCCATCCGTGGAGACCCCAGGTACATCGAAGCGTTGCCGTCGACCATGAAAACCGCGTCGCAAAAGGCGGGGATGTAGGCCCCGCCTGCCGCCGAGGGGCCGAACAGGCAGCAGACCTGCGGGATCTTTCCCGAGGCCTGGACCTGGTTGTAGAAGATGCGCCCGGCCCCCCTTCTTCCCGGAAAGAGATCGACCTGATCGGTGATGCGCGCGCCGGCCGAGTCCACGAGATAGACGATCGGGTGCTCGTTCTTTCTGGCAAGCTCGATCAGGCGGACGATCTTCTCCACCGTCCGAGCCCCCCACGACCCCGCCTTCACTGTCGAATCGTTCGCCATGATCGCCACCGGCCTGCCGTGAACCTTGCCGACCCCGGTGACCACTCCATCGGCCGGGAGGTCCCCCGCAAGCGCATTGACCAGAAGACCGTCCTCTATGAAGTCTTCTGCGGAATCGAGCAGGAGGGCGAGCCGGTCGCGCACGAACAGCTTCCCCTGCTCGGCCAGCTTGGCGTGATACCTGGCGGCGCCACCCCGCTTGGTGCGATCGATGAGTCCCGCCAGGTCGGCCTCTCGATGGCCGGGCTCGGTCATGGGGCTTCTGGCAGGGCGATGGCTCTTCCCTCGAGCACCGTCGTGTCCGAGGGCCGTGCCCCGCTCGTCGACGGACGCCTCAGCCCGAAACGCTTGCTACCCCTCGACCTCCTGAGCTGCGCGACCCGCAGCTTCTCCGCCTGCTCGGCCACTCAGGCGAGATGGTGAACGTAGCTGAGCACGCGCGCGCCTCCACTGGCAGTTGTCCAAGGACCCGCGAGCATCCTAACGGTGGAAGGGGCCTACCTACCGGGGGCCACTTTGGGCTGGGCCCTGCGCAGCAGGTAGGCGGCCACCCACGCTGCCCCCGCGACGTAGCCGTTCACAACTGCGTTGGAAGTGACAAGGCAGATGGCGACCGCCATCGCCAGCTTGGTGAAGAGGGTCCGAAAGCTGCCCTGAGTGAGGTCCAGGGGGCCGGTGAGCTTCACGACGAGCATGCCCTCGGTCCACGCGAGCGCCATCCCGATGAGAAACGGCCCCCACCCAACGCCTTGGGAAGTCATCAAGGCCAGCTGACGGACCACCCCGATCGAGCCGAGGACGTTCAACGCGACGAAGGTCGCGGCCAGCCGGTACCGCTTCATCCTTTCCATCCCGGTGGCTTGCACTCGCCATATCGTAGTCAGGCTTCGACTTCCACGCGAAGGCGGGAGAACTCCTCGGCCAGGCCGTCGAGCTGGTAGTGCGCGTTGAGGCCGCTCGGGTTCGGAAGGACCCACAGGCGCGTGCTGCCGATCAGCTCTTCCTGCGAGCCTACTCGCGCACCTCGGCGGGCGAAGGCGGTCCTGTACGCCGTCACTCCGGCGAAAGCGACGAATCGCGGGCGGTATCTCCGCACCTTGCGCTGAAGCGTGAGGCCCCCGTGCCGGAGCTCTTCTGCGCTCAACTCGTCGGCGGCCGCGGTGCAACGGGCGACCAGGTTCGTAATGCCGATGCCGTAGCCGAGGAGCTCCTCCTCCTCGGCGGGCGCAAGCAACCGAGGGGTGAATCCCGAGCGATGCAGGGCCGGCCAGAAGCGGTTGCCCGGGCGAGCAAAGTGGTGGCCCGTTGCGCCGGAATAGAGGCCGGGATTTATGCCGCAGAACAGGACCCTCAAGCTCGGAGCGATGAGGTCGCGCACCGTCTTTGTCGCGGCGGCCTCGAGGTCCTGCTTCGTCGGCTTGGCCGAAGTCACGGTGGGCTTGACCCCACTACGGCGCGACACGATCCAGCTCCTTTTGCAGGGCGCCGCGAAGCTCTGGAGGATCGACCGTCTCGATCGCAACGGAATCGAGGCCCACCCAGAGCGCCGCTTCCGCCAGAGCCGCCGCCATTGCCGGCAGGGAAGCGGCTTCGACGGATAACTGCCGAGCGACCAGCGTCTTGCCGGAGCGCGCTGGATCGACGCGCCCCACCAATCTGCCGGCCGTCAAAAGCGGCATGGCGAAGTAGCCGTGGATCCGCTTGGGTTTCGGCACGTAGGCCTCGAGCAGGTGCGCAAAGCTAAAGACGCGCTTGGTGCGCGCCCGGTCCCACACGAGTGAGTCGAAGGGCGACAGAAGGGTCGTGCGATGACGCCCTCGAATACGTCCGGCCCCCAGGTCCTCGAGCAGAGAGGGGTCGGCCCATGCTTGCTCGCTCCACCCGCGCACCGTCACAGGGACGAGTCCCGCACCCTCGAGCGCCGGCGTCACGGTGTCGATCCGCATGCGGAAGTAGTCGGCGAGGTCTTTGGTCGTCGCCACGCCCAGTCGCTTCACCGCGGCGCGCGTCAGCTCGACGAAGCACTGGTGGTCGCCCAAGTCCTGAGTGAGCAGGTCGGCCGGAACCGCCCGCTCCGGGAGGTCGTACACCCGTTTCCAGCCCTTTCGCCGGACGCAAACGACCTCTCCGCACATCAACAGCAGCTCGGCCGCTCTCTTGGCGTCCGACCAGTCCCACCACGGACCCCCCTTCTTGGCTCCCCCCAGGTCGGTTGCGGTGAGAGGACCTTCGGCGTTGAGACGCTTCAGGATGTTCTTCTTCAACTCTTGCCGGGAATGCCCGTACAACTCCCGATACCGGCGCCGCCTGAAGGAGAAATAGGGCCAGTAGTCGATCGGCAAGACGCAAGCTGCGTGAGCCCAGTACTCGAACGCCTGCCTCGACGGCCCCCAGTACGCGTCTTCCACCGCCGCTCGATCGACGGGACCGAGCCGCGCATAGGGGACCAGCTCGTGACTGCGCGCCAGAACCGAGATGGTGTCGAGCTGTATCGCGGCGAGCGACCTCAGGACACCGGGCACGCCCCCGCGTCGATCGGGCGCTCCGATCAAATCTTGAGCCTTCAGGAACATGCGGCGCGCCTCGTCGCGCGACAGCTCGATGGTCATGCACGGAAACTATCCGCGGTGGGATTGGAGCACGGCCCGCGGGATCAGTGGAGCGGAGCGGCCTACCGCCAGTCGAGCAGGGTCGCGATCTGTTCGGCCAGGCTCAGAGGGTCGAACGGTTTCGCGATCACGCCGCGTGCCCCGAGCTCGGTCAACCTGGCCCGGTCGGAGGCCTGGATCTTTGCCGTAAGGAAGACGACGGGAATGTCACAGGTGGCGCCGTCCGCCCTGAGCTTCTCGAACGTGGTTGGGCCGTCCATGTCCGGCATCATCACGTCCAGCAGGACGGCCTCGGGGCCCTCGGCGATGGCCTTCTCGACGCCCTCGTGGCCGGAGCTTGCTGCAAGGACCTCCCAGCCCGCTACGGCCTCGAGGCTGACCTGGGCCACCTCCCGGATGTTGTCGTCGTCGTCGACGATGAGCACTCGCCTAGACATCGCCACTCACGAGCACCGGTTCCCATACGGCTGGTGCGTCCTGGGTGATCTCGCCGATCAACTTGGTGACACGCTGCTCGAACTCCTTGGCACTTACTCGGCCCTTGGTGAGGAACTCCGTATGACCAAGACGGAGCTTCTCTCGTTCAGCCTCGTTGAGGTCGCTCGCCGTATAGACGACGAGGGGGCCAACCGAAGGCGGTCATGGCGTCGCATCCACTCGACCACGGCAAACCCGTCGCCGTCGCTCAGCGCGAGGTCGAGGATGACGAGATCTGGTGGAGTGTGCTCGCTCAGCTCAATGGCCTCGTCGCTTCCCCTCGCGGTGAGCACCTGCAGGGCCTGCCGCTCGAACATCGTGGTCAGCACGTGGACCAGGTCCGGATCGTCCTCCACGATGAGGACGGTTGACAGTTGCTTACCAGGAGTCAACGCTCTCTCGAGAGCCGTGAACAGAGAATCCCCCTCGAGAGGCTTCACCACCCACCCTGCGACGTCCGTTTCAACCGGCTCTGCTTCGTCGGGAGACAGGACGCTCAGGATCACGATCGGTATGTCCTTGGTTTCGTCGCGCTCCCTCAAGCAGAGTTGCCGCCTGCCACCCGTTGGTCCCCGGCATGAGGAGATCGAGAAGGATCGCTGCGGGCCCATCGGTAGCGGCCTTGGCGACTGCTTCCTCTGCGGAGGTTGCCGTGATCACACGATAGTCCCGCTGCTCCAGCAGCTCGCTCACGACCTCCAGGACCGAAGGGTCGTCGTCGCACACCAAGAGCAGGGGTCCATTCGTAGAAGCGGGCCTCGTCACACGCTCGATCCGCTTCGTCGAAGCCGGAAGCGTGAAGAAGAAGGTCGAGCCCTTGCCGGCGCCTTCGCTTTGGATCCAGATCTCGCCCCCGTGCTGCCGGACGATGCTCCGACAGATCGCGAGCCCGAGACCGGTGCCCCCCTTTTCCCGCGAGTCTGAGGCGTCTACCTGCTGGAAGCGACCGAACACATTTTCCAGTTGATCCTGTGGGATCCCTCGCCCCGAGTCCCGCACCTGGAAGAGGACGTCCGGCCCTCGCCTGACCGCACCGACGTCCACCGAGCCGCCGCTGGGCGAGAACTTGATGGCGTTGCTTATCAAGTTGGTAAGGGTCTGCACCACTCGATCGGGATCCGCATGAAGCGGCGCGTCGAGCGGCTCCACCGACAAAGTGACCCCCGCGTCACGGCCCATCGCCGTCATCTCTTCCGAGGCCTGCCTCATAAGGTCGGCGGCGTTGCAGTCTTGCTTCTGCATCATCACCTTGCCTGATTCCATCTTCTCGATGTCGAGGATGTCGTTTATCAAACGAACCAGCCGATCGCTGTTGGACGCGGCGATGTCGATCATGCGCTGCGCTTTTTCCGGCAGGGGGCCGAGCACTCCTCCGGCCACGAGGCCCAGCGCGCCCCTGATCGAGGTGAGCGGCGTCCGGAGCTCGTGACTGACCACCGACACGAATTCGTCTTTCATCTTCTCCATGCGCCTGTACTCGTTGACGTCTCTCATGAGCCCGGCGACACGTGACAGCACGAGTAGGAACAACACACCCGAGATACCGCCGATTACAGAAGTGTCCGCCACGCCGATGCTCGGGATCGCGAGCACGATCGGTGGGATCAGAGCGGCACCCGCAAGCAGGGCAAGTCGCCCCCGCGTGGCCGTCTCCCCCGCCTCTCCTGCGGGCTCAGACAACTGTCGCATTGACGGGTGCAGAGCGGCCGTCCCGAGGAAGGTGAAGGTCAGCATCCAACCAGCGGTGAACGGACTGCCGTACTGCCACGTTCCCGCCAGCGCATGCAGGCCATAGCCGGTATCTGCCGTGAGTTGACCCATCATTGCAAGCCCGAGGAAGAGGTGTGAAAGCGGGCGTCCGCCGGGGGTCAACAGCAGGCGGACGAGGACCGCGAGCAAGAGCAGGTCTACCACCGGATACCCCATCGACACCAGACGCGCCGGAAGCGAGATCTCAGAGAGGCGCACGTAGGGCGCCATCAGAAAGACCCAGGCGGGGACAGCCACAGCGGCGGTGACGATAAGGGCGTCGATCAGCCCCGCTCGATCCTCGCCCCCGGTGCGATCGCGGATAAACAAGATGAACGCAACCAGAAAGAGGGCGTAAGAGAGAAAGAAAAAGAAGTCGGCGGGCGAGGGGAACGGCGGAACTGTAAAAAAGATGTAGTTCGCCACTGAATAGGACGCCAATCCGGCCGCGAGCAAGTACCAGGCCGCAGGCCGCCGCGGGCGGTTCAGCCAGATGCCTGACGCCACCGCGAGAAGAGCGGCGATTGAAAGGCCCGTGTCGGTCCATGCCTGGCCGCGCCCACCCACTGGAAGAAGGAAGAACATCCCGATACAGAGCAGGCAAAAGCCGAGAAAGACCATCCAAAGCCGGTGAGCACCATGCTCGACGATCCGGTGACGGAAATCGGGCCGGGACTCGTCCGCTTGTGCCACCGATGCTCCCAAGGGTTCTCCTCTCGATAGACCCATAGGGCCTTTTCGGCGCGTTCGCCCACGAAATAAAGGGGTTGATGAGATGCCGGATATGAAAGAGCGGTCTAAGGGGCCGGGGTTCGGAGGCTCAGGACTTCTCCGGCCGTGACCTCGAGGGGGCCGCTCGTCGCGTCGATCAGCAGCCCGCCGGTGGGCCTCAGCTCGCGCGCCACCCCTTGCACCTCACCGCCGTTGGAGAGGCGGATTGTGACGGTTGCCCCCAGAACTTCCGATCTCTTCGTTGCCTCGAGGATCAGCCGGCGACCGGCATCCCGATTGATCAGGGGATAGATCCTCTCGATGGCGGCAACTACCGAGCCGAGGAGCTCGGCACGGTCCGGTACCTTGGCGTCCCCGAGTCTCACCACCTCCGCGGCCACAGTCGTGGCGCGGCCCACCAGTGAGTCGGGAAGATCTTCGGCACCCCAGCTCACGTTGATCCCCACCCCTGCGACCGCGGCCTCGACCGTCGCTTGCGACATGCGTGTCTCGACCAAGATGCCCGCGATCTTGCGTCCATCGACCATCACGTCGTTGGGCCACTTGAGCATCGTCGAAAGGCCGGTAACTGCCTCGATCCCCTCGGCGACCGCCACACCGAGTGCTGTCGTCAGTATGCCGGCTCTCGCCCCGTCGAGCCGGGGCCGCAGCACTATCGAGAACATGAGCGAGGCGCCCGGTTCGTCTAACCAGCTCCTGCCCCAGCGACCGCGACCCTCGGTCTGGTGATCCGCCAGCACCAGCGCTCCTTCGGCGGCCCCTTCCTCCACCCAGCGAAGAGCCTCGCTGTTGGTGGAGCCGATCGAGTCGAAGACCCTGCGCGGAGCACCGAAGCGTCTCCCTGAGAGCGCCCGCTCCAAGGCACCCTCACTCAAGTCCTCGGGCAGCACGGCACTAGGATACGAAGCCCATGTTTAGAAAGCTGCTGGTCGCCAATCGCGGGGAAATCGCAGTCCGAGTGATGCGCGCCTGTCGCGACATGGACATCGTCCCGATTGGGATCTACTCGGAGGCGGACGTCAACGCGGTGCACACGCGCTACGCGGATGAGGCCTACAACATCGGCCCCGCGCCGGCCGCGCAGTCCTACCTCGACATCCCTTCGATCCTCGATGCGGCCAAGCGATCGGGCGCGGAGGCGATCCACCCCGGTTATGGCTTCCTCGCGGAGAACGCTTCGTTCGCGCGGGCGGTGGTCGACGCGGGCATCGTTTGGGTCGGCCCCCAGCCCGAAGTCATCGACTCGATGGGGGACAAGGTTGCCGCCCGTCGCGCCGCGACCGAGGCAGGAGTCGCGACGGTGCCCGGCACCACAGAGCCGGTTGCTCGAGTCGACGACGTGGTTGCGTTCGTCACACGCCATGGCCTCCCCATTGCGATCAAGGCCGCAGCCGGAGGTGGCGGTAAGGGCTTCCGGGTAGTCAACGAAAAGGGAGCGATCGAGGAGGCGCTTGCCGGCGCGTCGCGGGAGGCGCAGGCCTACTTCTCGTCGTCGGACGTCTATCTCGAGCGCTATCTCGAGCGTCCTCGTCACATCGAGGTGCAGGTCATGGGCGACGCTTCTGGAAACGTCCTCTCCTTTCCCGAGCGAGACTGCTCGCTCCAGCGACGGCACCAAAAGCTGATCGAGGAATCCCCGTCCCCCGTGCTCGATCGCGGCGTCCGCGAGGCGATCATGGAAGCCGCGGCCAAGGTCTCCAAGCAGGTCGGCTATCGCAACGCGGGAACCTGCGAGTTCTTGCTCGACTCCGACCAGAAGACCTTCTACTTCCTCGAGATGAACACGCGTTTGCAGGTGGAGCACCCCGTCACCGAGCTAGTCACCGGGATCGATCTCGTTAGGGCTCAGCTGCTGGTCGCTGCGGGGGACGCCCTCGACCTGGCTCAGGGAGACATCGAGCTGAGGGGTGCTGCGATCGAGTGCCGCGTCAACGCAGAGGACCCTGCCAAGAGGTTCATGCCGGCCCCCGGCTCAATCGGTCGCTACCGGGAGCCGAGCGGGCCGGGCGTGCGCGTGGATTCGGGGGCCGAGCCGAACTCAACGATCCCCCAGAGCTACGACCCTCTCGTCTCCAAGGTGATTACCTACGGCGCCACGCGGGACGAGGCAAGAAGACGGATGGTCCGGGCACTGGGCGAGTACGAGATCGAGGGCATCAAGACCACCATCCCGTTCCACCGCTTGATGCTGACAGACGAGCGTTTCGTGACGGGCGACTACCACACCGGCACGGTCGAACGAGAGATGGACCTGTCCGTGTTGACCGAGCCGGCGACTCCCACCCCCCAACCGGGCGAACCCGAGGTCGTGGAGAGGTTGTTCGAGGTCGAGGTCGACGGCAAGCGCTTCGAGGTGAAGGCCCGGGAGCACCTCGAAACGACCGTAATGCCGCGCAAGCCGCGGCCGCCGCAGAAGTCGTCGCGGGCAACGGGGGGTCGCTCAGAGCTCCTGGCGGCTCCGATGCAGGGCACGATCGTTAAGGTGCTGGTCGCCCAGGGCCAGACGGTCAAGGCGGGGGACGCCATCGTCGTGCTCGAAGCGATGAAGATGGAGAACTCGATCCTGGCCCACACCGAGGGGACCGTCGAGGAGCTGAAGGTCTCGGATGGTCAGTCCGTCGAAACGGGAGCGACCATCGCCGTCATCCGCTGACCTCTCGAATTGAAGACCGCTTGCATTCCTGGAATGATTGAATCGCAAATCCGGCGAGCAGCGGGGGGCCAATCGCATGGATGAGACGCAGGCACGGGCGGCAGACGATCGCACGGACCACAAGGGGGACGAAGGCCGGCGGCCGGGTGAGTCACCAACCGACCTGAAGCGCGCCATCGGCAACAAGCTGCTGTTCTTCTTCATCTTGGGCGACATCCTGGGCGGAGGCATCTACGCGCTCGTCGGCGAGGTCGCCGGAGAGGTGGCAGGCGCCGTGTAGGCCTCGTTCCTTGCCGCCTTCGTGCTCGCAAGCTTCACCGCGTGCGCATACGCGGAACTCGTGACCAAGTACCCCCAGGCCGCGGGCGCGGCCCTCTACGTGAACAAGGCCTTCAAGAGCCCCTTCATCACCTTCATGGTTGCCTTTGCGGTCATGGCCTCAGGAGTGACCTCCGCAAGCGCCCTCGCGCGCGCTTTTTCCGGTGATTACTTCAAGCAGTTCCTCGACGCCCCGACCATTGCAGTCTCGCTCGTGTTTATAGGACTGGTCACTCTCATCAACTTGCGGGGCATCGCCGAGTCGGTGAAGACCAATGCCGCATTCACCCTCATCGAGGTAGGCGGTCTACTGCTGATCATACTCATCGGCTTTCTTGCGTTGGCAGGTGGGGACGCAGAGCCGTCTCGGGCGCTGGAGTTCAAGGAAGGCGCCACCCCCTTCCTTGCGATACTCGGCGGCACGACCCTTGCCTTTTACGCACTGCTCGGCTTCGAAGACTCGGTCAACGTCGCCGAAGAGACAAAGGATCCGGCCAGGGCCTTTCCCCGGGCGCTGTTCGGTGGACTACTTGCAGCCGGCGTGATCTACATGCTGGTGACCGTGACCGCCTCCATGGTCGTCGAGACCAACCAGCTCGCCAACTCAGACGGACCGCTGCTCGAGGTGGTCAAAGAGGGGCCGCTTGGAATACCGCTTCGGTTGTTCTCTGTGATCGCGTTGTTCGCCCTTGCCAACGGCGCTCTCATAAACATGATCATGGCGTCGCGCCTCGTTTACGGCATGTCCAATCAAGGGATCGTGCCGGGATTCTTTCGCAAAGTTCTGCCGGGCCGCAGGACACCGTCGGCGGCCATCCTGTTCACCACTGCCCTGGCGGTCGTTCTGATCATCACCGGCCAACTCGATGTCCTGGCTGATACAACGGTGATGCTGCTGTTGCTCGTGTTCGCCATGGTCAACGTCTCCGTCCTGGTGTTGCGAAAGGACCCGGTGGAGCACGAGCACTTCAAGGCGCCGACGCTCCTGCCGGTCCTTGGTGCAATCGTCTCCCTCGCCCTGGTCACCCAGAACACCGCCGAGATCTACATCCGAGCAGGCATCCTGCTCGCCATAGGAGTCGCCTTCTGGATCGTCAATCGCCTGACGGGCGGCTCGCCGCGAGAAATGGATGAAAGGGAGCTCGCGGCCTAGGGCCGTAACCGGCACTAGACTGAGGCCATGAAGTTCACGAGAGCTCTGTTGATTGGGCTGCTGCTGGTGTCGGTCGCCTGCGGTTCTCCGCCTCAGCAGACGGACAAGGATTCCTCGCCCGATCGCTCTCAAAGTGCTGCGCTCCCCCGGTTCCAGGGCAAGCCCGAACAGATGTCTGAGGCGCTACGCCAGGTGACCACCCTCGTCGACGCAACCGGCCAGGCGGCCGCTTCAGACGCTGTCGTCAGCGCCCAGGGTGACAACGGGTCGACCAAGCCGTGCGAGACGGACAAAGACCTCGTGTACGCCTCCTACGGAGTGGAGATCCAGCTCGAGGACGACGGCGCCAGGCTGTTCGACGAGGCAGTCGGCTTCTGGCGGGACAACGGTTACGAGGTGGTGGTCCAAGAGGGGACCTCCGACGCTCCTTCCGCCTACCTGAACCTCGGAGACTTCAATTTCCAGCTCTACGTGAACTCGCTGTCCAAGCTCGCCTTCATCGGGGGCAACACCCCCTGCTACGCCCCTTCCAACTAGGGATCGTGACCTCGTCAAAGACGACCAACAACCACTGCTTTACACGAACTACTAGACCTACAGGCAAGTGCCACAGGGGCCCGGCAATCAGCCGGGCCCCTTTCTTATGGGCGCGTTCCCGGGTATCAGTAGTTGTTAGCTGGTGGCTACTTCCTCCCTGTGCCGAAGTGAGTTCGCATAGTTCCCAGCACTCGATGCAATTGCTGCGACCGGAACGGCCAGAAAGGCGCCCACGACGCCGCCGAGCACCGCGCCTGCCGACAGCGATAGCAGGATCACAACCGGGTGGAGCTTCACGGCTCGACCGATGACCACTGGTTGGAGGACGTGGCCTTCGACCTGTTGGATCACCAGGATGGCGGCAGCGATGATGAGCGCGGCCAGCGGACCTTGAGTCACCAGGGCTACGAGGGTGGCCACGGCACCGGCTACAACGGCTCCGACAAGCGGAAAGAAAGCTCCGAAGAACTGCAGGACCATGAGGGGCGCTACGAGTGGAACGCCGACGACGAGCAGAGCAATGCCGATGAGTACCGCATCGACAACGCCGACCAGAGCAGCGCCTCGAAGGTAAGCACCCATGGCGTTCCAGGCCCGCTCCCCGAGTGCACGTACGTGCACCGCGGCCCGACGGTCGAAGTGACCGGTGAACCAGGCCCACATCTCCGGCCCGTCCTTCACCAAGAAGAACGTAAGCACGAGGGCCAGCAGCGTCTCAGCGACAAACTGCGTCACCTTCACGGCGCCAAGCAACAGCCCACTCGCGATCTCCTCCCGATTCTTCTCGAGCTGCTCGAAGCCTGAATCGATGTAGTTGTCGATCTGCTCGCGGGACAAGTCGAGTGGGGAGTTCACGAGGTAATCGGTCGCCTGCCGGAATCCCTGTTTGACCGCCTCGCCCATCGCTCCAAGCTCGCGGGCGACCTGCGGCGCCACAAGCGCGATGAACCCGCCCAGAAGCAACAACGCGGCAACGACGACGGCAACGCTCGCGAGGCTGCGCTTCCACCCCCTGCGTTCGAGCCACCCGACCGGAGGGCTGAGGAACGTGGTGATGAACAGCGCGGCGATGACCGGGATCACGACAACGTGAAGCTTGATGAGCGCATAGACAACTACCGCCGACGCGCCGACTATGACGAGGAACCTCCACGCGTAGGCCGCGGTGACCTGCAGCGGCGGCGGCACCGTTTTCGTCGTCATTCGGCGGGCCCTGGTGCTTGCTCTTCTCGAGGGAGGCCGGTGATGCGGATCCCGGCCCTGTCAACTTTGTAGCGGTGGTTGATCCCGATCAAGAGCGCAGTGATGGGTTCGACGATTCGCGCGTTGTCCAGAGGTCCGGCGTCCACGAAGCGCAGGTGCTCGATCGCCTCGACGAGCCGCCGTACGACTGGCTTTGCCGTTCTTGGTCCGCAGACAAGCACGTCTCCTTCGAGAGAGGAATTGAGGTCGTGCAAGGCAACCGCCGACAAGGAGTGGAAGGCGCCGCACAGCTGCACCCCCTTGGGAATCAGGGACGCGGCCTGTTGCGCTGCGGAGCCCTGCCACACGCCGAGGACGTTGGTCGCCTTTCCTCCAACCGCGGCAGCAACGGGCACCGTGCAATCGATTACGACGGCATCCTGCCGGAGGTGGCCGGCGATCGATTTGTAGATCGTCGCCTGGCCCTCGAAGGGGACGGCAACGACCACGACAGAGCCGGCCGCCGCCGCATCCGGGTTCTCGAGCCCTCTAGCCGACGCCCCGGGAACCAGCTCGGTCACACGAGTAGCGGCCTGGTCGGCGCGCTCCGCGCTGCGAGATCCGATCACGATGCCGATTCCCGCTCGAGCCCACCTGAGGGCCAGGCCCAGGCCCTCTTCCCCCGTGCCACCTATGACGGCGACTTGTTCGACCGTCATCTAGGGTTTCGTTCCCGCAAATCTCATCAGATGGTTCGGGGCTCGTACTCGCCGAACACCTCGCGCAGGACGTCTGAGACCTCTCCGAGGGTCGCATAGGCCGCCAGCGCCTCTTTCATCGGATAGAGCAGGTTGTCGTTGCCTCGGGCGGCTTCTCCAAGCGATTTCAGCGCCGCATCGACAGCCCCCTGATCGCGCTGCTTTCTGAGACGTTCCAGACGCTCGATCTGGCGGCGGTTGAACTCTGGATCCGGTTGGTGGAGCTCGAGGGACTCCTCCTCGTCGGCAACGAACCTATTGACGCCGACCACCGGACGGCTGCCGGACTCCACTCCCTTGGCGATGCGGTAGGCGGCGTCTTCGATTTCATCCTTCATCCACCCCGATTCGATCGCTTCGACCGCTCCTCCCATGGCGTCGATGCGATCGAGATAGTCGCACGCACGCTCCTCGATCTCTTGCGTGAGCGACTCGACGAACCAGGATCCCCCCAAAGGATCCGCGGTGTCGGTGACGCCGGACTCGTAGCCGATGACCTGTTGCGTTCGCAGCGCCACGGTCGCGGCCTTCTGGCTCGGTAGAGCGAGCGCCTCGTCGAATGAGTTGGTGTGCAGGCTTTGCGTTCCGCCGAGAACGGCAGCCAGCGCCTCCAACGCCGTACGGACGATGTTGTTCTCGGGTTGTTGAGCGGTGAGCGTCGCGCCTCCGGTCTGCGTGTGGAACCGCAACATCATCGACTTGGCGTCCCTGGCGTGGAAGCGATCCCTCATTATCTTGGCCCACAGCCTTCGCGCTGCCCGGAACTTGGCCACCTCCTCGAAGAAGCTCATGTGGCAGGCGAAGAAAAAGGAAAGGCGAGGGGCGAAGTCGTCGACCGCCAGACCTGCCTCGAGGGCTGCCTCGACATAAGCGATTGCGTCGGCGATTGTGAACGCGACTTCCTGCACGGCGGTGCTGCCGGCCTCTCGCATGTGATAGCCGCTGATCGAGATCGTGTTCCAGCGCGGGAGCCGGTCTCGGCAGTAGGCGAAGAGGTCGGTCACGATCCGCATCGAGGGCTTAGGCGGATAGATGTAGGTGCCCCGGGCCGTGTACTCCTTGAGAATGTCGTTTTGGGTGGTGCCGGTGATGCGCTCGGGCGGCACCCCTTGTTTCTCCGCGACAAGCTCGTACAGCAGCAACAAGATCGATGCTGTCGCATTGATCGTCATGGAGGTCGAGACCTCCTCGAGCGGAATGCCGTCCAACAACGCCTCCATGTCGGCCAGCGAGTCGATCGCCACCCCGACGCGCCCCACCTCGCCGGCCGCCTTGGCGGCGTCCGAGTCGTAGCCCATCTGAGTAGGGAGGTCGAAGGCGACGGACAGGCCGGTCTGGCCCGCGGACAACAGGTAGCGGAAGCGGGCGTTGGTCTCGTCCGGGCTTCCGAACCCCGCGTACTGGCGCATCGTCCACAGTCGCTCCCGGTACATGCCCCGGTAGATCCCACGGGCGTAAGGCCACTCGCCCGGGCTACCCAGCTCTGCTGCCGGATCCGCGCTTGGCTGAGAGGGCTCGTAGACGGGCTTTATCTCAATGCCCGAATCCGTGCGTCTTTCTTTGGTCATCGCAAGGATGCTAGTGCCTGAGCGCCGAGGTTAGGATTTCGCTCCACGTGGCGACCGTTCTAGACGTCTACAAAAAGCACAAGCCAGACGCGTTCAAGGCCGACCGCCGTCCTTCCAGCAGGGAGGTCTGGTGGTGGTTCTTCATGCGATTGTCAGGAGTGGTGCTGCTGTTCCTGGTGCTAATCCACCTCTACATCATGCATCTGGTGGACGCCGGTGTTGACAGAGTCAATTTCGCCTTCGTGTCACAGCGCTGGAGCAACGTGGGATGGAAGACCTTTGACTGGGCCCTCCTGGTCCTTGCGCTCATTCACGGGGTCAACGGCCTTCGGATCATCATCGACGATTACGTGCGCCGGGCTCCGGTCCGAACCACTATCAAAGCCACGCTGTACACGCTGACGGCCATCGCGATGGTGATGGGGACCGCAGTGATCGTCACCTTCGACCCCGCGGGCGGCGGGTAGGCCGTTGGTCCAGGTCCATCACTACGACGCAGTCATCGTCGGCGCCGGCGGAGCTGGCTTGAGAGCAGCTCTCGAGGCCGGGAAGAGATGCAAGACCGCGGTGGTCTCCAAGCTCTACCCGACGAGGTCGCACACGGGAGCCGCCCAGGGTGGCATGTGCGCGGCCCTGGCCAACGTCGAAGAAGACAGTTGGGAGTGGCACGCCTTCGACACGGTGAAGGGGAGCGACTTCCTCGCCGATCAGGACGCGGTCGACATCATGTGCAAAGAGGCGGTCGACTCGGTGCTCGAGCTCGAGCGCATGGGCCTGCCCTTCAACCGAACACCCGAAGGCAGGATCGACCAGCGCAGGTTTGGGGGGCACACCCGTAACCACGGCGAAGCGGCCGTGAGGCGCTCCTGTTATGCGGCCGACCGCACGGGACACATGATCCTCCAGACCCTCTTCCAGCAGTGCAACAAGGAAGGCGTCGAGTTCTACAACGAGTTCTTCGTCGTCGACCTCCTGCTGGTCGATGGGTCGTGCGCAGGGATAGTCGCCTACGAGCTTGCGTCCGGGGCGCTTCACGTCTTCCGCGCCAAGTCGGTGCTGTTCGCGACCGGCGGCTACGGAAAGATGTTCAAGATCACCTCGAACGCCCACACCCTCACCGGGGACGGTCCCGGCGTCGTCTATCGCCGCGGCCTTCCCCTCGAAGACATGGAGTTCTTTCAGTTCCACCCCACGGGCCTCTACAGACTCGGCATCCTCTTGTCCGAGGCGGCGCGCGGAGAAGGAGGCATCCTGAGGAACTCCGACGGCGAACGTTTCATGGAGCGCTACGCCCCCACCATCAAGGACCTGGCCCCCCGAGACATGGTGTCGCGCGCCGAGTTCTTCGAGATCAAAGAGGGCAGGGGGACCGGGCCAGATCGCGACTACATCTTGTTGGACGTCACTGGGGTCGACCCGGAGGTCGTCGAAAAGAAGCTGCCCGACATCACCGAGTTCTCACGGACCTATCTCGGCGTCGACCCATTGAAAGAGGGGGTCCCCATCGTTCCCACCGCGCACTACGCAATGGGGGGGATACCCACCAACGTTCAGGCCGAGGTCCTGCGAAACCACGAGGGCGACATCGTCCCGGGCTTGTACGCGGCCGGGGAGTGTGCCTGCGTCTCGGTACACGGGGCCAACCGGTTGGGGACCAACTCACTGTTGGACCTCGTGGTCTTCGGTCGGCGCGGCGGCGTGGCCATGGCGGAGCACGCATTAGGGAATGACCTTCTCGACATCCCGGACGATGCTCACAAGCCCTCCCAAGACTGGATCGCCTGGCTGATGGACGGCGAGAGCCTCGAGTCGTCGGCAGAAGTGCGCACGGCTCTCCAGGATGAGATGTGGGACAAAGCGTCGGTCGTCCGTACCGAAGAGTCGCTCGCCCACTGCCTCGAGGAGATCGCCCGGCTGAGACAGCGTCTCGGCAGGTCGAAGGTCAAGGACCGCAGCAAGATCTTCAACACCGAGCTGGTCGAGCACATGGAACTGGGCTTCATGGTCGACATGGCCGAGGCCTTGGTGGTTTCGGCAAGAGCTCGCACCGAGAGTCGCGGGGGCCACTATCGAGAGGACCACCAGCTGCGGGAAGACGACCACTGGATGAAGCACACCTTTATCTACAAACGGGACGACGGCACTACCGAGCTGGGCTACAAGGACGTCGTCGCGGGACGGTACGAGCCAGTCGAAAGGAAGTACTAGTGAAAGTTCACCTCAGGCTCTTGAGGTTCAACCCCGAGACAGACGGGGAGCCTCACTTCGAGGAGTACACCGTTGAGGCGGATCCGATGGATCGGCTCCTCGACTGTCTCCATCAGGTGAAGTGGCGCCACGATTCCTCGCTTGCTCTGCGCAGGTCGTGCGCTCACGGGATCTGCGGCTCCGACACCATGCTGATCAACGGAGTGAATGCCCTCGCCTGCAAGGTCCTGGTCAAGGACATGAAGCAACCGGTCACGGTCGAGCCGATGCGCGGTCTCCCGGTGATCAAGGACTTCATCGTCGACATGGAGCCGTTCTTCGCGGGCTATCGGGCGGTGAAGCCGTGGCTCATACCGGACCCCGACGCTCACGAACCGGCCCGCGAACGCATCCAGACGCCCGACGAGCGAGAGCGTTTCGACGACACCACCAAGTGCATCCTCTGTGCTGCCTGCACGACCTCCTGTCCCATCTTCTGGAGCGACACGGAGTACGTGGGGCCGGCGGCGATCGTGAACGCGCACCGCTTCATCTTCGACTCGCGCGATTATGGCTCCAGGGAGCGGCTGCAGATCCTCTCGGGCAAGGGCGGCGTCTTCAAGTGCCGAACTGCGTTCAACTGCACCGCGGCGTGCCCCCGAGGCATCAAGGTGACGAAGGCCATCCAGGAGGTCAAGAGGGCCGCCCTCTACGACACCTTCTGACTTCCAGCACTAGCGCCCCACTCTGCCCTACCCTCGCATCGTGAAGAGATGGCGGCTGGTAGTCGTTTTGCTGGTTCTCCTGCTCGTGGGCTACCCGGCCTTCCTCGGATTCAACATCTGGCAGCAGTCACGGGTTGACGAGGTTCGGGGAGCGGACGCAATCGTCGTGCTGGGGGCCGCCCAATACGACGGCGAGCCCTCCCCGGTTTTCAAGGCGCGCCTCGACCACGCGTTATTCCTCTACAACGAGGATCTCTCAGACATCGTGATCGTGACCGGGGGCAAGGCAGAGGGAGACCGATTTACCGAGTCGGAGGCCGGTGCCAACTACCTGGTCGCGCGGGGAATCCCCGAGTCCAGCTTGCGACGGGAGGCCGAGGGACGCACGACGCTGGAGAGCCTGGAGGAGGTTGGGCACATCGCCAGCCACGAGGGCATCGACACCGTGTTGCTCGTCTCCGACCCCCTCCATTCGGAACGCATCAAGACCATGGCTCGAGACCTCGGTTTCGAGGAGGCCTACGCAAGCTGGGCGTCCTACGAAGAGCTCAACAGGAGCCGGACGACCAAGCTCAAAGAGCTGCTGCACGAGATCACCGCGCTCGCGGCGTACCAGATCCTCAACCGGTAGAGCCCCCTCGTCGGCCTTATATTCGGGGGACACGCCGGCATTTCACGGGAGGTTGCCCAATTGAAAATCGGATCGGTCGTTATCGAGTGCAACCAGTTCGACAAGATGTTGGCGTTCTGGAGCGAGGCGCTTCACTACGCCCCTAAACGACCTCCCGAGGATGGCTGGGTGATCCTTCAAGACACCAGTGGGAGAAGCCCAAACGTCTCTTTGCAACAGGTCCCCGAGAAGCCCTCAGGCAAGAACCGATTCCACTTCGACCTTTACACGAACGACCAGGCAGGTGAGGTGGAGCGTCTAGTGGCACTTGGAGCGATGCGCCACCCACGGACGCCCGAGCCGGATGAGGACTTCGTCGTGCTGAAGGATCCCGACGGCAACCTCTTTTGTGTGGTCGACACCAGCAACGCCTGACGAGAGGGAATCAGGTCACGGTGACTTTGAACCTACGAAGACGACTTCGCGGGCACTCTCACTCGGATCGAGGACACGATCTCGAAGGTTGCGGGGGTCTTTAGCCCGACCAGCTCCCCGTCGACGTTGAACTCGACCGGTGGCTCCGACCAGATCTCGATGCGTCGTCCACTCGAGGTAAAGACATCCTCTAACTCCTCGTGACTGGCCCCCTTGACCTTGGCGGCGAGCTTGAGCGCGGCGGGGATGGTGTCCGCCGGCATCGCGCAGACGTTTAGCGAGCCGTCGTCGGGCAAGGCGTGAGGCCACACCTCTATCCCTCCGCCACAGGTCCTGCCGTTTCCCACTCCAACGGCCACCACCTCTTCGACTCGAGCACCCGCCACTTCGACCGTCGAGCGGGTCAGATCGGCAGCCGCCTTGAGTCCGCCAACCCAGAACGCCAAAGGACCAAATCGCTTTTTCGTGTCCTCGTCGATCTCCTGGTTGACCCGAACGGGAAAGCCCCCCATGCAGGCGTTCAAGAAGAGGCGCTCGACGCCGGGGCCGGACGCCCTGGAGACGTCAACCACTCGTTCACGCCCGTCCACCAGCCCGGAGGCCACGGCGACCGGATCGTCGCGCAGCCCCAGCGTCCTGGCGAAGTCGTTGCCGGTGCCCATTGGCACCACGGCGAGGGTGAAATCGTCGAGCCGGTTCGCAAGAGCATTGACGGTGTGGTTCATCGTGCCGTCGCCCCCCGCCACCACGACCAGATCCGTGCCGTCGACGGCTGAGGTCAGCTCGTCGGTCGGGGAATCGCCGGCCGAGGGCTGAAGCGACGAGACCTCTCCGAGTGGTTTCAGGGCGTTCTGTACCGCCCGAAGGGTCTCCTCGTTGGATGACCCCGAGGAGGCGTTGGACACCACGAGAACTCTCACGTGACCCGAATCATGCAACGCTCGCTTCGACGCGGGGCCCGTCCATCTAATAGAGCGCCAGGGAAAGGGCACGGCGAGCCGACATCGCGCGCGGATCGTCGGGAGGAAGAGCGTCGAGCAAGCCGACGAGGTGTTTTCTGACCCGCTCCCGGTCGTCCCCCGAGGTCTGCCTCACGCCTTCGAGGAGTATGGAAAAGGCTTCGCCGAAGTCACCGGCGGCGGCTCGGAGATCGGCCATGGACGTCGTTGCATCGACATCGGCAGGATCGGCGGCCAGCCGCTCCCTCAAGGCTGCCTCGTCGCCGGGCTTAGCCCTCACGAGGAGCTCGACCGTCGCCAGTGCGCTTCTAGCATCGGCGTGGCCCGGCTCGAGCTCGAGGGCTCGGCGGTATGCCGCAGCCGCGCCCTCCAGATCGCCGCGTCGCTCGGCTTCCCTTCCTTCGGCGAATACTCGATCCCCAGGGCTGGGACGAAGGCGGCTCAACCACTCGCGGACCTGGCTTTCGGGGAGCGCGCCGGTGAACTCGGCGACGACCCGGCCGTCCTTGAAGCCCTTGACCGCGGGGATCCCCTGGACGCCAAATGCGCCTGCCAGGCTCTGGTTGGAGTCGACATCCACCTTGGCCAGCCGCCATTCCCCTTGGTCCTCAGCAGCCAGCTTCTCGAGCACAGGACCGAGGGCCCGGCACGGAGCGCACCATGCCGCCCAGAAGTCAACGACGACCGGAGTCTCGTGAGACTGCTTGATGACGTCTCGCTCGAAGGTCGCTTCGGAGACATCGACGGCAGAGCTCATGGACCAAGCCTCTAGCTGGAAGGGGACAGCTCTTGGCACTTGGCCCGGATAGCTTCCGCGGCCGACTCGAGCTGCTTGCGCTCGTCCTCGTTCAGCTCGAGCTCGACGATCTCCGTGACGCCCCCGGCCCCCAGACGCGCCGGCACCCCCAGGTAGACGTCCGATATCCCGTATTGGCCAGACGTCCATGCGCAGGTGGGAACGACATCGTTTCTGTCCTCGAGGACGGAGACAACCATCGCCGCAGCCGATGAAGAGGGGGCGTAATAGGCGCTGCCCTTCTTCAGATAGCCGACGATCTCGGCCCCCCCATCGCGCGTGCGTTGGAACAACTCTTCCAGCGCGCTGTCGTCGACCAGCTCTGCAAGAGGCTTGCCCTGCACGGTCGCATGTCGGGGGAGAGGAACCATCTGATCTCCGTGGCTGCCCAGAGTCATGGCCTCGACCTCTACCGGGGCGACGCTCAAGCGCTCCGAGATGAAGTATCTGAGCCGAGCCGAGTCCAGAACGCCTGCCATGCCGAACACTCGCTCCTTGGGAAACCCGGAGACGGTCGAGGCTAGATAAGTCATCTCGTCGAGAGGGTTGCTGACGACGATGATGACCGCGTCGGGAGAGTGCTCGGCCAGCTGCCGCACCACGCCCCCGACGATGCCCGCATTCTTCTCGAGGAGGTCCATGCGGCTCATTCCCGGCTTGCGAGGAAGACCCGCGGTCACGACCGCCACCGCAGACCCTGCGGTGTCCGCGTAGTCGTTGGTCCCCGTGACGTGACTGCGGAAGCCCTCCACCGGGGCGCTCTGGTTGATGTCGAGCGCGAGACCCTGTGGAAGGCCCTCGACTATGTCGATCATGACCACCTCTGATGCCGAGTCCTTCTCGGCGATGCGGCGAGCGGTGTTCGATCCGACGTTGCCGGCCCCAACGACGGTGACCTTGTGGTCCTCAGCCATTGGCTTGTGCGCTCTCTTCCATCTTCTTGATCACTGCGTCGGCTACCTGCGAGGTCCCTACCGCAGTTGGATCATCGCGATGCGGCTTCATGTCGTAGGTGACGTCTTTGCCCTCGGCGATGACCGCTGCTATCGCAGATTCCAAACGGTCGGCCGCCTCGATCTCCTCGAGGTGCCGGAGGAGCAAGACTCCCGACAACATCATCGCCATGGGGTTGACCTTGTTCTGGCCCGCGTACTTGGGGGCCGAGCCGTGAGTCGGCTCGAACACCGCAGCGTCGTCGCCAATGTTGCCTCCCGGAGCAACTCCCAGTCCACCGATCAAACCGGCACCAAGGTCGGAGACGATGTCGCCGTAGAGGTTGGGCAAGACCAGCACGTCGTACAGCTCGGGCTTCTGAACGAGCTGCATGCACATGTTGTCGACGATCCGCTCCTCGAACTCGATGCCCGAGTCCCCGTACTCGTTGACGGCGACCTCTTGAGCCGTTTTCAAGAAGAGCCCGTCCGAGTACTTCATGATGTTGGCCTTGTGCACGGCAGTGACCTTCTTGCGGCCGTGCTTGGATGCGTAGTCAAACGCACCTCGAACGATCCTCTGGGTTCCGGTGACGGATATCGGTTTGATTGAGATGCCGGAGTCCTCGCGTATCCTGCGAGCCCCGAGGTCGGCTATGAAGTCGATCAGCTTGCGGGCCTCTGAGGAGCCTTGCTCGAACTCGATGCCCGCGTAGAGGTCTTCGTGGTTCTCGCGTACGACCACGAGGTCAATGTCCTCGTAGCGAGAGCGCACGCCCCTGTACGACTTGCACGGCCTCAGGCACATGTAGAGATCGAGCTCCTTGCGAAGAGCCACGTTGACGCTGCGAAAGCCGGTGCCCACGGGGGTCGTAATCGGGCCCTTGATGGCGATCTTGTTGGTCCGGATCGAGTCGAGGACGTCTTCTGGCAACGGCGTCCCGTATTGGTCCATCACGTCCGCCCCCGCTTGCTGCACGTCCCAGTCAAAACCCACTCCGGTGCCCTCCAGGACCCGGCGTGTGGCCTCCGCTATCTCAGGACCGGTGCCGTCGCCCGGGATGAGGGTCACTCGATGAACAGTTCGCGACATGAGGGCTCCTGTGCTCGTAAGCGTTCTTATTCGGGCAGTCCTATCTAACCTACCTGATAGGTTTGGAGCGAAAAGAGCGACGACCCGACCGAACAAGGAAAGGCAAGTTTGGGGATGGCTACATCCGGCAAAGGCCTCGAGGGCGTCATTGCAGCCGAGACGGCGCTCAGCGACATCGACGGCAAGCAGGGACGCCTCTGGTATGTCGGATACGACATCCACGACCTTGCCCCCAACGCCACCTTCGAAGAGGTCATCTACCTGCTTCAGAACCTCGAGCTTCCCAACGCCTCCCAGCTCGACGATATAAAGGAGCAGCTCGCCAAGGAACGCGAGCCCAACGACTTCGTCATGGGGCTGATGCCGCAGCTGGCCAAGAACTGCGCACCCATGTCCATGCTCAGAACCGCGGTGTCGGCATCATCGGCCAAGGACCCGGACGGTTGGAACACCTCTGAGGAGGGCAACTACCGCAAAGCCATAAGGCTGTGCGCCGTGTTCCCCACGCTCGTTGCCTATTACGACAGGATTCGCAACGACGAGCAGGTCGTCCCCCCGGATCAAGGTCTCTCATTGGCTGCCAACTTTCTCTGGATGCTTCAGGGAGACAAGGCCGACGACGAGTCGGCGCGGATCCTGGACATGTGTCTCACCCTTCACGCCGATCACACGATGAACGCTTCGACCTTCGCGGCGAGGGTTTGCGCCGCGACGTTGTCGGACATCCACTCGGCAACCACCGCGGCGATTGCCGCTCTAAAGGGACCTCTGCACGGTGGAGCGAACGAGCAGGTCATGAAGATGATCAAGGAGATAAAGGAGCCCTCTCGGGCGCGCGACTACATCACCAAGAGGCTCGAGAGCAAGCAGAAGGTGATGGGCTTCGGTCATCGCGTCTACAAGACGGAGGATCCTCGAGCGACGCATCTGCGACGCATGGCGAAACAACTGGCCGAGAAGACATCGGACGGCAACAACTTCGAGATCTCTCAAGAGATCGAAAAGGCCGTCATGGACGCCAAGGGCCTGTATCCCAACGTGGACTTCTACGCGGCGTCCGTGTACGGATACTTGCAAATCCCCACTGATCTGTTCACGCCGGTGTTCGCTTGCAGTCGGGTGTCTGGCTGGACGGCCCACGTGCGGGAGCAGTATGCGGACAATCGCTTGATCCGACCGGATCACGGTTACGTGGGGCCAGAACCACGGAAGTGGACGCCGCTGTCCGAGCGCTGAAGGCTCCGGAGATGACGACTTCGATGCCGGCTGCTAGATGGTGCTGCGGGCGAGCTTGACGACGTTTGCCAACAACATCGCAATCGTCATCGGCCCGACTCCTCCGGGCACCGGAGTGATCGCGGACGCCACTTCTTTGACCGCGTCGTAGTCGGCGTCGCCCACGAGACCGTCTTCTGTGCGGTTCATGCCGACGTCGATCACCACACTGCCTTCTTTGACCATGGGAGCGGTGATCGCCTTGGCTCTGCCGATGGCGGCAATCAGGATGTCGGCCCGGCGCGTGTGACCTGCAAGATCCTCGGTGCCGGTGTGGCACACGGTGACCGTGGCGTTGGCCCCCGCCCCCTTCTGCATGAGCAAGGCCGCGAGGGGCTTTCCAACGATGTTGCTCCTGCCGACGATGACGACGTCTTTGCCGGCGATCTCGACGCCGGAGCGAATCAGCAGCTCCTGGATCCCGGCTGGGGTCGCCGACGCGACAAGGGGGCTCCCGGCAAGAAGGCGGCCAAAGTTATACGGGTGAAAGCCATCGGCATCCTTGTGAGGACGGACCGCGTCGAGAACCGTTTGCTCCCGCACGTGCTCGGGCAGAGGTAGCTGAACCAGGATTCCATGCACCTCATCGTCCGAGTTGAGGCGTTCGATGAGCTCGAGCAACTCTTGCTCTGGAACGCTCGCCTCGAGGTCGTGGTCCCACGACCGGATCCCGGCTTCGCCGCAGGCCTTGCGCTTCGTGCGCACGTAGACATGCGAGGCGGGGTCGTCGCCAACGAGAACGGTAGCCAGGCCCGGCGTTATCCCTTGCTCCGCAAGAGCGGCGACGTCGCGCTTCACCTCGGCCCTGATCTCCGCTGCTATGGCCTTGCCGTCGATTGTCCTAGCCGTCATCTCGACCCCACTTGCTCACAGGAAGGCAGCATCCTAATCGTGCGTCCATCGGACGCCCACCCACCAAAACGGTGCGCGCATGTCCAATGAACGCAGAGGGGGACCGGTGCAAGTCGTCCGGTGGACGTCTGCCCACCGGAACGGTGCGCGCATGTCCAATGGACGCTAGTGGCGGAAGTGGCGGCGGCCGGTGAACACCATCGGGATGCCGTGCTCGTCCGCGGCCGCGACTACCTCGTCGTCTCGCACCGAGCCTCCCGGCTGGATGACCGCGACCGCCCCGGCCTCGACCGCGGCGTCGAGCCCGTCCCGAAACGGAAAGAACGCGTCCGAGGCGCACACGGTTCCCTTCGCTCTGTCGCCGGCTCGGCGCGCCGCCAGCTCGGTCGCCTCGACCCTGCTCATCTGGCCGGCCCCCACACCCACAGCCGTCCGGCCCACCGCCAAGACGATCGCGTTGGACTTGACGTGCTTGGCGACGGTCCATGCAAACCGGAGGTCCGCCCACTGATCCGGAGTCGGTTGCACCCTGGTCACAACGGTGGCGTCCGCAGCGTCGTCCGGCGGGTCGTTTGACTGCACCAGCAAGCCCCCGGTGACCCGCCGAAGCTCAAACCCGGATTGCTCGAACAGCGGCGCGCGCAGGATGCGGAGATTCTTCTTGGCCCTCAGAGCGTCCAGCGCTGCAGGTTCGTAGTCCGGCGCGATTACGACCTCCGTGAAGATGCGTGCGATCGCCTCGGCTGCCCCGCTCGTGCAGAGGGAACTCAGCGCGACGATCCCCCCAAAGGCGGAGGTGGTGTCGCACTGGTAGGCCCGCTCGTAAGCCTCTTCGATCGAATCTGCGACGGCCGCGCCACAGGGGTTGCTGTGCTTGATAATGGCGCAGGCGAACCCCTCGAGCTCGCCGACCAGCCTGTACGCAGCATCGATGTCGAGCAGGTTGTTGTAGGACAGCTCCTTGCCGTGGAGCTGCTCGGCCGCCGCCAGCCCCGACGGCTCACCATTGCTTCTATAGAAGGCCGCTTGTTGATGGGGGTTCTCGCCATAGCGCAAGTCGAGGGCCTTCTCGTAGGTCAGGACCAGGCGGGGGGGGCAGCGCTCGCCTCCGGCCAGATATGCAGAGATCGCCGCGTCGTAAGCAGCGGTGTGCTGGAACGCTTCCAGTGCCAGCTCCCGCCTGAGCTCCTCTGGGACCTCCCCGCTCGAGCGGATGCAGTCGAGAACCTCGCCGTACCGGCCAGGATCCACCACCACCCCAACGGAACGGAAGTTCTTGGCCGCCGCTCTCACCATCGCAGGCCCCCCCACGTCGATCTGCTCGATCGCCTGGTCCTCGCTCACGTCCGAAGCAGCGACGGTCTCCTGGAAGGGATAGAGGTTCACGACGACGAGGTCGATGGGCTCGATCCCCGCGTCGGCAAGCTGCTGCATGTGCTCCGGCTTGCTGCGGTCGGCAAGGATGCCTCCGTGAATCGCCGGATGGAGAGTCTTGACCCGGCCCCCCAGCATCTCGGCGGCTCCTGTGACGTCGGCAACCTTGGTAACCGGGACGCCGGCCTCGCTCAACGTCGCCGCAGTGCCTCCGGAAGAGAGGATCTCCACCCCCGCTTCGGCGAGGCCGAGAGCGAGCTCGGTAACACCCCTCTTGTCCGACACGCTTATCAACGCCCGTTTGACCCGGGCCACTAGGCGACCCTCTGCCCGGGGGCAAGCCTGTGGGCCGGTATGCGCAGGCGCCTGATCGTGAGGTAGCCGGCCCCCAGCGCCAGCGCCAACTCAATGGCCATTCCCGCCGGCCACACCGCGGGAGGCTCCTCTTCTGGCCCGACCACTTCGGCCCGCCCACCGAATTGCATCTCGGGCGGGCGACGGATTGCTCGAGCCCCGTCCCTAATGGCGGCCAAGGGATCCGGCGCGCCAAAGGTCAGTTGGTCTCTGGGCACCTCCCGCCGAGGCGCGGCGTCGGCGAGCACCACGAAGGGGTTGGGGGCCAAGAGAAGCCACCGCCACCCGATGACCTGTTGCTCGGTGGTGAAATCGGGTCCCCGCCTCACCTCGATAGTGACTTCCTCAGTCGGGGCGGTCACCAAAGAGAGGCCGAAGATGATGAGGCTCCCCAGCGTCAGGGCAAACACAACGCCGTAGGAGGCAACCGCCGACAGCGCAGGTCGTCGAAGGAAGGTCGAAGTCATGAGACCCACCGCCAAGAGCACTGCGCAAAGAAGAACCAGTATCAGGTAGGTCACCACTACACGCGTAACGTCGACGCCGCCTTCGGAGAGGCACCACAGAGTGAGAGGGACCGTCGCGAGCAGGAAGGCACCCGTCGTCGCCAGAGCGGAGAAGAACTTGGCAAAGAAGATCTCCCACGGCCTCAACATCGTTGCCTGGAGAACGGCAAAGGTCCCCCGCTCGCGCTCGCCGTTAATGGTGGTGGAGGTAAGCGAGGGGACTATCAGGCAAGCAAGGATGAGTGTGAAGAGCATGAGGGAGCCGAACATCGTGGGGCCGACCGGCTCCCGCGCCTGTCTGAGCTGGCCCTCGATACTCACGAACTGCTGGGATCTGACGGCCGCCGATCGCACGAACGCCAGCAAGGCGAGGAGCAACAGAGTCCACAGCGCCAACAGGATCCACCAGCGTTTGCCGCGGGTTCGTTGCTTCAGATCGCTGCGAATCAGCGCGTTCATGACCGCCCCCCTTGGTCCATAGCCAAGAAGGCGTCCTCGAGGCCCCCTCCGATCGGGGTCATCTCGACCACGCGCACGCTCCGAGCGACAAGCTGTGCGACCAGGTCGGCCGCCGCCTCTTCGGTCGCTATCTCAACGACGGCCCGCTCGTCAGAGACCCGCTCCCAGGTGCAGCCAAGCGCGCCCAGAGCGGGCTCGACCGAGCCCAACGCCCGCAACCTGTATCGCCTGCCCATCGTCGAGGTAGACGGAAGCTCCGCAAGCGGATAGACCCCTCGGCACGTGCCGCGGTCGACGAACGCCACGATGTCGGACATCTCCTCCAGCTCGGTGAGGATGTGAGAGGAGATCACGACCGTGACTCCGTCGCGCTTCTGCCTCCGCACCAGGTCCCGGAGCTCGATGCGAGCCCTCGGATCCAAGCCGCTAGCCGGCTCATCCAGCAGCAAGATGGTCGGCGAGTGAACTATCGACCGGGCGAACCCGAGCCTTTGCTTCTGCCCGCGCGACAGCGTGTGGACGGGCGAGCTCGCCAGTGGTTCGAGGCCCACGAGATGGAGCAACTCGCGAGCCCTCGGAGCCCGCTGGTTCACCGGCAACTTGTAGGCGGCGCCGAACAGCTCCAGGTACTCGAACGAGGTGAGGTCGTCGTAGGTACCAAAGAAATCGGGCATCCATCCCACGATGCGGTGAACCTCGAAGGGATGGTCCGTCGGGTTGATGCCTCCGAGCGAAGCAGTGCCTCGATCGGGCCCGAGTAACCCGGCCAGGATCAACAGCAGGGTCGTTTTTCCCGAGCCGTTGGGGCCGACCAGCGCGCAGACCTCACCGGCAGGCAGAGAGACGTCGAACCCATTGAGGGCGTGGACCGAGCCAAACGAACGTCCCAGACCCTCGGTTCGGATGGCCGGCATCCCGTCGGGAGATGGCGGAGGCGGCATCGTTATAGCCGTCGAAGAGTCACTCATCGCTCTTGGATCTCGACTCGACGACCTTGGAGGTGAATCCGTCCCTGGAACCACAGACGACAGACCTCGGGCAGCAAGCGGTGCTCGAGAGCCTTTATCCGCTGATGCAGAGTCTCCTCGTCGTCACCGGCACGCACCGGCACAGGCTTTTGCATGATGATCGGCCCGTGATCGACTTGCCTGTCGACGAAGTGAACCGTGCTGCCGGTGACCTTGACTCCGTACTCGAGCGCCTCCCGAACCGCATGAGCGCCGGCAAAGGCCGGGAGCAACGACGGATGCAGGTTGATCAGGCGGCCGTAGAAGGCGTCGACGAATGGGGGGGCCAGGATCCGCATGAACCCTGCGGAGACCACGAGGTCCGGTTCATAGCCGGCCACGAGGTCGCGCAGGGCTTCGCTCCACTGCTCCCTCGAATCGAAGCCGGCAGGTTCGAGTAGCGCGATCTGAAGACCCCGGCTATCTGCGGCCTTCAACCCCACACAATCCCGGTCGGCGACGACCGCCACCACGCCGGCATCCACCTCGCCCCGGCCACACGCGTCTGCGAGCGCCTCCATGTTGGAGCCAGAGCCCGAGACCAAGACCACCATTCGCCCCGCCACTACCCCCACCCTACCGGCCTCCCCCCAACTTTCCTTCTGAGGATTGCCACCTCTGTCGTGGTCTGGCTCAGAAAGAACGGTCGGGGTATGGGGTCAGGGGGCCAGGACTCGGGCCAGCTCGGCGATGGCGCCCGGGTAGCGGTAGGCGATGCCTCCGTGCTTGCCGTCGAACAGCTCGAGGGTGTGCTCGACCCCGAGCTTGTCGAGCTCGGCCGAGAACGCCTGCGCGCCGAGGTCCAGGTAGTACTCATCGGACTTCCCGGCGTCGAGATAGATACGCTTCATGCTCGCCAGGGCGTCGGCGCGCTCGGGGGCCATGCGAACCGGATCCCAGGCGAGCCACCGGGCCCACACCTCCTCGTCCAGACGGCCCGTAACCAGGTCGAACGGCATGATCGCCTTGCCCGGCTTCGACTCGTCCGGCGAGTAGCACGCGGCCATCGCATAGGTGTTCAACGGGGTGCCGTAAAGCTCCCAGTCGAGGGATGGAGCAGCGCGAAACCTCTCCCAAAAGACGTCCCAGGACCCCTCGAACTTGTCGCGCAAAAAGCGAGCCGTCTCCCTGAACTCGGGCAGGTAGCAGCACTCGAACAGCGCGTCGCCTGCGTGCGATGCAAGGCCCCCGAAGACGTCGGGGCGCAGCATGGGGACGACCATGGCGCCGTAGCCGCCGCTCGATTTGCCGGTTAGTCCCCGATGGTTGCGGTCGGCAACTGTGGGATAGAGCGCGTCGATGAACGGGACGACTTCGTCGCAGAGGTAGTCCATGTAGTTCCCGGTCGCTGTCGAGTTGATGAACTGCGATCCTCCGTAGGAGGTCCACGCGTCGACGAACACGACGACGGCCGGCGGAGAGTTCTCTGAGGAGAACAGCTCGTCGACCCGCTCGACCACCGTGGGCTCGAAGGCGGTGCGGCTCAACCACATGTCGACCTGGCCGGTCATCCCCTGGATCAGATAGATCGAGGCGTACGCGCCGGCCTCGCCGACCCCCTCAGGAAGGTAGACGTACAGAGGCCGCCGAGCGGGATCACCGAGGGGGTTGTCTGCCAGCAGCTCCGACTCGACGACCAGCTTGTCGAGTCGCCCGCGGAGATCCCGGTCCCATGGCCGACCCGGCGCGCCCGGGACTTCCCTGAGGCTCAGAGCGCTTCCGCCACCAGTTCGGCCACCTCTGACGGATTGCGCCCCACCCTTATTCCGGCCGACTCCAGTGCCTCGGCCTTGGCTGCCGCAGTTCCCTTGCTTCCCGAGATGATGGCCCCCGCGTGGCCCATCCGCTTGCCGGCAGGGGCGGTGAAGCCGGCGATGTAGGCGACCACCGGCTTGGTCATGTTGGCCCGAGCCCACGCAGCGGCGCGTTCCTCGGCGTCCCCCCCGATCTCTCCGGTGAGAACGACGAGCTCGGTCTCGTCGTCGGCCTCGAACTTGGCAAGGATGTCGATGAAATCGGACCCGGGTATGGGGTCTCCGCCGATGCCCACGCAGCTCGATTGGCCGATCCCCCGCTGGGTGAGCTCGTGCACGATCTGGTAAGTGAGGGTGCCCGAGCGAGACACGAGCCCGACAGGCCCCCGCCGGCAGATCTCGCCCGGGATGATGCCGACGTTGGCTTTGTCGGGAGATATGACGCCCGGACAGTTGGGCCCGATCAGGCTGGCGCCGTTGCCCCGACGCAGATACCCCACCACCTTTGCCATGTCCATCGCCGGGATGCCCTCCGTGATCGCGATGATGACCTCGATGCCTGCGTCGTGGGACTCGAGAATGGCGTCGGCCGCGAAACGAGGCGGCACGAACACCATCGACGTGTTGGCCCCCGTGCTCTTGACCGCCTCGGCCACCGTGTCGGTGATGGGAACCCCCTCGACGTCCGAGCCGCCCTTGCCGGGAGTGACCCCCGCGACGAGGTTGGTCCCGTAGTCACGGTTGCGAAGGCCGTGGAACGAGCCCTCCCGACCGGTGAGGCCCTGGACCACCAGCCTGGTGTCGTCACCGACGAGGATCGCCACCGCTAGGCACCTCCTGCATGGGCCAGCTCGACCGCCCGAGCGGCGGCCCCCAGCATCGTCTCTGCCGCGTGCAGCATCGGATGCGGAGCATCGGCCAGCATCTTGCGGCCCTGCTCGGCGTTGGTGCCGTCGAGACGCACCACGATCGGCACTTCCATGTCGAGGCGCCCGAGGGCACTGAGGATCCCTTCCGCCACCAGATCGCAGCGGGTAATGCCACCGAAGATGTTGACCAGCACGCTCTTGACCGACCGATCCGAGGTGATGACCTCGAGCGCATTGGAGAGGACCTCGGCCCCCGCTCCGCCTCCGACGTCGAGGAAGTTCGCGGGGTCACCTCCGGCGGCCTTGACGACGTCGAGGGTCGACATCACGAGACCGGCCCCGTTTCCGATGATGCCGACGTCACCTTCGAGCTTGATGAAGTTGAGCCCCTTCTCCTTGGCCCGCCGTTCCTGCTCGGGGATGTCGTGCGCCGCCTTCAGCTCGGCAAAACTAGGGTGGCGGAACTCCGCCGAGTCGTCCACGCTCACCTTGGCGTCGAGCGCCATCACGCGCCCGTCGCCGGTCAGAACGAGAGGGTTGACCTCGACCAACGACGCGTCGAGCTCCACGAAGGCGCGGTAAAGGGGCGGGATCAACGCGATGGCGCCCTTGCGCGCCTGGTGATCGATGCCGGCGCCGAAGACGAGCCGCCGTGCATGGAAGTCGCTCAACCCGATGGCGGGATCGATGTGGACCCGGGCGATGGCGTCAGGATCCGTGTCCGCGACTTCCTCGATGTCGATGCCGCCCTTGGCGCTCATCAGCCCGAGGAACATCCGGGCCGAGCGATCCACCAGGAAGGCAAGGTAGTACTCCGACCGGATGTCGCCCGCCCGCTCGACCAGAACCCGCTTGACGGTGTGACCCTTGATATCCATCCCGAGGATGCGGGAGGCCACATCGCCCGCCTCCTCTGGCGAGCCGGCGGGTTTGATACCCCCCGCCTTCCCGCGGCCACCCACCTGCACCTGTGCCTTGACGACCACCTTGCCGCCGAGCCCCCGGGCGGCAGCAACCGCCTCGTCCGGTGTGGTGGCGACGCGCCCCTCGGGAACGGGCACCTCGAAGCGCCTGAGACACTCCTTGCCCTGGTACTCGAAGAGGTCCATCGATTAGGCGTCCTGGGTCTCGCCGATGTGCTCCCTGACCCACTCCACGATCGACTGCGTCGTCGCGCCCGGGGTGAAGATCTCGCTTATTCCAGACTCCTTCAAGGCCGGGATGTCGGCCTCCGGGATGATCCCGCCGCCGAAGACCAGGATCTCGTCGCCGCCCTGGTCCTTGACGAGCTGGACAACGCGAGGAAACAGGGTCATGTGGGCGCCCGACAGGCACGAGAGGCCCACGGCGTCGACGTCCTCCTGGATTGCCGCGGAGGCGATTTGCTCGGGGCTCTGATGAAGACCGGTGTAGATGACCTCCATACCGGCGTCCCTCAATGCCCGCGCGACTACCTTTATGCCTCGGTCGTGTCCGTCGAGGCCGGGCTTGGCGACCAGAATGCGCGGTCGTCCCGATGGCATGGAATTCTCCCAAGAGCTTGGCGACGAGGTTGTTAGTTTTCGGACATTAGCAGGTCACCGTGGGTATCCCCCCAGGCCACCCGGGAAGGACGGTAGTGGAGCAACGAGGCGCAACCGCCGTCGAACGGCTCGTGGACGAGGGGTCTTTCGAGCCAGCAGGACGCCACCACGGCCCGGTCGACCCACTCAAGTGGCCTGGCTACCGTGACGCCGTAGAGAGGGCCCGCCTTGCCTCGGGAGCGACCGAAGCAGTAATCGCCGGATCCGCCACCATCGGCGGGCATGAGGTCGAGGTGGCGATGTTCGACTTTTCCTTCTTCGCCGGAAGCATGGGGATTGTCGCCGGTGAGCAGCTGGCCCTGGCGCTCAAGCGGGCTGCCGCGAGACGCAAGCCGGTCGTCGTGAGAACAGCCACGGGGGGTGCTCGCATGCAAGAAGGCATGGCGGCCTTGGTCCAGATGCCGAAGGTGGTGGGGGCCAGGCTCGCGCTTGCGCAAGCACACCTGCCATTCATCGTGGTGCTCGGCCACCCGACCACCGGAGGAGTGCTCGCGAGCCTTGCAGCCACGGCCGACGTGACAATCGCCGAGCAGGGCGCAACGATCGGCTTTGCCGGCCCCCGGGTCGTGGAGCGCTTCACCGGCCGGCCGGTGGCCGGTTCCCACACCGCCGAGACCGCCCTTGCCGCGGGATTGGTGGACGCGGTCGTGCCCCCCGAACGGGCCGCTCGCACGGTCGCCCATCTCCTCGATGTCCTGGCACCCGATGCTGGCGACGGGCGTGCGCCGGTAGAGCCCCTGGGCAAGGGCGGACACGGTCAGGAGGCCGAGCCCCCCGCGGATGCCTGGGCCGCGTACCAGTCGTCGCGGTCGGCCGAGAGACCCAAGGGGCCCGACCTCCTCCGAGACGCCCTGGATGCTCACGCCGTACTCCAGGGAGACAGGGCCGGACGGGAGGATCCCTCCCTGGTGGTTGCGCTCGGACGATTTCAGGGGCGACGGATCATGGCCATGGCGTTCGACCGGACCTTCTCGCCCGGGCCCTCGGCCTATCGAAAGGCGCAGCGCTGCGTGGCCATCGCGGTGCGGCTCGACCTGCCGGTCGTGACGCTGATCGACACGCCGGGGGCGAACCCGTCCGAGGCGTCGGAGAACGGGGGCATCGCATGGGCCATCGCCGAGCTGTTCACCTCCATGCTCACGGCGCCGGTCCCGATCATTTCGGTGGTGACCGGCGAAGGAGGCAGCGGCGGCGCTCTGGCATTGGCCACAGCCGACGTGCTCGTTGTCTATGCCGGCGCGGTCTTCTCTGTGATCGGCCCCGACATGGCTGCCGAGATCCTGTGGCGCGACCCCACCCGGGCCCCCGAGGCGGCGGAGCTGCTCAGGCCGACGGCCCAGGACCTCCACAGATTAGGCATCGCTGATGAGGTAGTCCCCGAGCCACTCGAGCCTGATTCGCTCAAAAACGTGGTCGCGTATCATCTCGACCGGCTCGCCAACATGTCGGGAAACGAGTTGGCGCAAGCTCGAAGACAGCGCTGGAGAGACCGTGGGAAGCAAGCAGAGACAAGCACACCAGAAGCGTGAGAGGGACAGGCGCAGCGCGGCCCAAGCTCAACGGGCCGCCGAAGCGAGGCGCCGGCGCTACATAAGGCTGGGCGGGCTGCTGCTGGTCATCGCGATCATCGCCTCGCTCGCGCTCGTGGCCCTGGCCGGTGACGAGCCCCCCGCCCCGCGAGCTGAAGGCAAGAAGGCCCCAGGGCTGCCCGAGGGATGCTCGAGCGCCACGCCCCCTGCCGGCGACAAGCAGCAATACGACCAGCCCGAGCAGGTGCTCGAGCAGGGTGTCGACTACCGCGCCGTCATTCACACCTCTTGCGGTGACATCGAGGTGGATCTCGACGAGCAGGCGGCGCCCGAGACGGTGAACAGCTTCGTCTTCTTGGCTCGAGAGGGCTTCTACGACGGCTTGACCTGGCACCGCATCGTTCGAGACTTCGTGATTCAAGGAGGGGATCCGCAAGGCACGGGGCTGGGGGGGCCTGGTTACACCCTCCCCGACGAGCTGCCCGAGCGACCGGACGAGTACGTCTTCGGCACTCTGGCCATGGCGAACTCGGGCCCCAACACCTCTGGCAGCCAGTTCTTCTTCGTCACCCACGACCCTCCGGAGCTCGATCCCGAGACGGGTCTTCCGGTGCCCGGGCAACCGGCTCCCGAGCCGGCGGGGCTCAACCCTCTCTACTCGCTGTTCGGGCAAGCATCCCCGTCCTCCTTCGCCACACTGGCACGCCTGCAACAGGTGCCGGTGAAGGGCGGGACCGATCCTGCGAACAAGGACCAGCCAACGGTTCCCGTGTTCATAAACTCAATCGACATCAAAGAAGGCTAGGAGTCCCTCAACTTCGGTAGCGTTGCTCGGATGGCGGAAAGGGGACGCGGGACCACACCACCTGTGCTGTGGGCTGTGTTTGTTCTCGCTCAGGCCGCTCTAGCCGTAGCTAACCTCTCTGACTACGTCGCAGGTGATCGATCGATCGTGACGGTGGTGCAAATCCTCGCAGGGCTCATCGGGGTGATTGGGGGAATCCAACTTTGGCGATCCGCGCGCCGTTCGTAGCCTCTGTTGGGCTGTTAGATCGAACTGTCTCCAGTGGCAACCAGAAGCACTGGAGAGTGGAGGTCGAGTTGACGTCTGAGCCCTTGGGGCCCAAGATGGGGGCGTGATGTCGACCGTCTGCAACACCGCCCGCAGCTTGCACTCCTACTATCCGTACGCTTGCTTCGCGCGCTCTGTGGGAGACGTCATCGGCTAAGGAACCGCCTGATTCGATACCAAGAAGCGTGGAGCACCCGCTCCACGCTTTTTCTATTGGGAGACGAAAAGAGAGCGAATGGAACAGGCAACGAATGCATGCCGGGGGATCCGGGGGGCCATCGCGGTTGAAGGAGACGGCCCGGAAGCCATCGAGGAGGCCACGCTCACGTTGCTGGATGCCCTGGTCACCGCTAACCGTTGCGCGCTCGAGGACATCGCCGCGGCGATCTTCACGATCCCGGAGGACCTGGCCGGTTCGAATCCCTCGGCTGCAGCCCGACGGCATGGGTGGCGGCTCGTGCCCTTTCTCATGGTGAGCGAGCACGGAGGCGACACGAGTGTGCCGCGCTGCCTGCGAGTCCTGCTCCTCTGCAACACAATCCGATCCCAAAGCGAGATCCGTCACGTCTATTTGCGCGGGGCAGCGGCTCTGCGTCCCGATCTTGTTACCGAAGACGACTTCTAGGAGGAACAGATGATCATCGTGATGCAGTCACATGCGACCGACGAGCAGTTGACCGGAGTGCTGGAGCGGGTCAGCTCCCTCGGCTTCCGCCCGCACCTCTCCAAAGGGATCGAGCGAACCGTTGTCGGAGTCGTCGGAGACGAACGGCCCGTCGACGCCGAGTTGTTCGAGGTCCTGAGCGGCGTGGAGCGGGTCGTTCGCATCCTGCACCCTTTCAAGCTGGCAAGCCGAGACTTCCAACCAGAAGATCGGGTGATCACCTTTGCCAACGGAGCGCGCCTGGGCGGAGGGGGACTGCTGGTGATGGCGGGACCTTGTGCGGTCGAGAGCGAGGAACAGCTGCACGCATCCGCTGTCGCGGTCGCCGAATCCGGAGTAAAGGTGTTGCGAGGTGGGGCGTTCAAGCCGCGCACCTCGCCCTACAGCTTCCAGGGGCTCGGCGAAGAAGGCCTGATGATGCTGCGCCGGGTCGCCGACGATCTGGAGATGGCCGTTGTCACGGAGGTAGTCACGCCTCCCGATGTTCCCCTTGTCGCCCAGCACGCCGACATGCTTCAGGTCGGGGCCCGCAACATGACCAACTTCAGCCTTTTGCAAGCGGTCGGAGACGAGGGGCGGCCGGTCCTGTTGAAGCGAGGCGCGGGCTCGACGCTCGACGAGCTGCTGCAGGCCGCCGAATACGTTCTTTCGAGGGGAAACGAGGATGTTGCCGTCTGTGAACGCGGCATCAGGACCTTTGAGACGGCCACTCGGTACACGCTCGACATCAACGCAGTGCCCGTCCTCAAGGAGCTGACCTCGCTTCCTGTGGTTGTCGACCCGAGCCATGCGACGGGACGAGCCAAGCTCGTCGCACCGATAGCGCGTGCGGGCGTGGCGGCGGGCGCCGACGGGCTGATAGTCGAGGTGCATGCCAACCCCGAGCAGGCCCTTTCTGACGGCCCCCAAGCCCTCGACCCACAGTCGTTTGCGGATCTAATGGTCGACGTGGGGCGCGTCTCCGATGCCATCGGGGCAGCGGCACGGTGACCGAAGCGGCTCCCTCCGCGGCGGAGCCGCGCCTTGGCACAGTCGCCATCATCGGCGCCGGACAGGTCGGGACCATGCTGGGATGCGCTCTCGTTGGTGCCGGTGCCACAGCCAGTATCGACGAGGTCACCCTGTTCGATCGGGACGCTTCGGTAGCACGCGAGAGCCTGTCTCACGGTGCCGGGCACCGGGTCCTGGCGCGACAGCTGGAAGCGCTCGAGGCCGACACCGTGATCCTCGCCGCTCCGGTCCCCGCAATAGTGGAGCTGGTCGATGAGCTCGGACCCCAGCTCGGGCCCGGGACGGCGTTGATCGACACGGGCAGCGCCAAGAGGGCGGTGGTCGACGCGATGCGACGCAGCGTTCCGGCTTCGGTGCATGCAATCGGCGGACATCCCATGGCCGGCACCGAGAGGCCGGGCCCGGGCGGAGCCAGGCTGGGGGCGTTGCGCGACGCTACCTTCGTCCTGACGCCTTTCCGGCCAGACCCCGAGGCATTGTCAAGGGGCCGGGCAGTGGTTCGAGCGGTGGGTGCGAGCCCTCTGGAGATCGACGCCGACCTTCACGATCGAGTGGTCGCCCGGACCAGCCATCTCCCGCACGTGATGGCCTTCGCCCTGGCGTCCGTGGATCTGGGGGCCGGCACCCGCGACATCGCGGGCGCACTCACCTCGACCGGTTACCTGAGCGCCACTCGCTTGGCGGGGAGCGATCCCGACATGGTGGCGGGCTTCCTCACCGCCAACTCCACAGAGGTGCGCGGCGCGCTCCACGACCTGCTCGATGCGCTGACCAGGTTGGGAGCTGCGCTCGAGCAGGGGCCCCACGTCTTGGCGGAGCTACTCAGAGCTCACTCCTGAACGATCACCGTGGCCTTCATACCGTCGCTTTCGTGGGGGATGCAGAAATAGGCGTAGGTCCCCGGCCTCTTGAAGGTGACCTCGTAAGTGTCACCGCTCTTGAGGAGCGCGCCGGGCAAATCGTCCCGCGCCTCCTCTTCGCTGGCGAAGCCTCCGCTGCTGAAGTAGCTGGCTGCGTCAGGTATGGATTCCTCATAGGCAGTGACGGTGTGCGCGTCGTCGCTCTCGCTGACCCATGTCACCGTCGTTCCGACCTCGACGGTGATGGTCTCTGGCTCGAAGCGATGTCCTGAAGCCAGCGAGACCTCGCTGTCCTCACTGGCAGAGCAGCCGGTCAATCCGAACGCGAAAAGCCCGAGTGCAAGACAAACGCCGCGACGCATCAGGTCCTAGGCCGTCACAAGCCCGGTGACGTACATGAAGAGAAAGCCGGCCAGCAGGCCAAGTGCCCCCACGGCGCTTGCGAACCCGTGCTTCTTCGACATGCTGCGTGAGATCTGCCAGATGACCAACGCTATGGCGCCCGCGGCAACTCCAAATGCGAGCGACGCCCAGACGGGTGAAAACGCGAATCCTCCTCCCCAGGCCCCGGCGATCGTCGGCGCGCCTGCAACGGCCCCCAACGCCACGAAGTGGACGAGCGAAGGGCGTTTGGCGTCGGCGCCCAGCGGGGCGACAATGGCAAGCCCCTCGGTCGTGTTGTGGATGGCAAACCCCACCACCAAAAAAGTGCCGAGAGCAACTTCACCGGCTGCCAGCGCGGCCCCCACGGCAAGGCCTTCGCCCATGTTGTGAAGACCTATCCCTGCGGCAATGAGGTAGGCGAGCGCAAGGCCACTCACTGCAACCTTCGTTCCTTGTTCCGAATGCGCGTGACGTCGACGACTCAACCAGTTCTCGAAGACCGACAATCCAAGTACTGCGGCGAGCGCACCGACTGCAAACACGGAAAGCCCGTTTAGGACTGCCGCCGTTTCCGTAGCGAGCTCTAGCCCCTCTGCAACCGTGTCGAGCAGCAAGAATCCCAGCAGTCCCACGGTGAACGCCAAGAAGAACGCGAGCCAGCGTTTGGAGGCACGTCGAAGGGCAGGGAACCAGAGAAGGCCGATCGCTACGGGGATGACTCCAATGTAAAGGCCCAACAACGCGTAGATGAGCAGAGTCGAGCTGTCGGCCTCCGGCGTCAAGGAAGCAACCTCTATCTCGTGCTCGACGAGACCTCCCGTAGAGGTCACCAGGGCAATCCCCAATGGAAGGCCATCTTCCCACGGATAAGGGATCCGCACTGTTGCGGTCTCGAGGCGCCCGATCTCGGAGTCGGTAATCGAAAAATCGTTGTAGGCCTCGTTGACCAGCACCTGTGCAATCGTCACAGAGTCGGGCCCGTCGTTTCTAAGACTGAGAACTATCTCGTCCTCGTTCAGGACGGCCCGCTCAACCGCAACTGCCTCAACAGGAGGCACTTCACGAAGGCTCCCAATGGGATTCAGTGTCAAGAACCCAATGACAAGCAGAACGATGATCGCAAGGGGGACGGCCGCAACCATCCAGTTGGGCAGTCGCTCGAGGCGGGACGTCGCCGTAGCCATCAGCTGACCTCGAACGAGCTCAGCCAACCGAGGTCGACGAACTCCGTGACGTGAGCATGGAAGATGAAGTTCCCCGGGAAGTTGTAGGTGAACTCGAGCATGTGCCGTTCTGCCTGCCCCATGGAGATGATGTCGGTGAACTCGCTCGGCTTCAGTGAGGTGCCGGTGCGGTAGAGGTTGAAGAAGTTTGCGTGGAGATGAAGGGAGTTCAGAGGGTCGAACTCGGTGACGTTGATCAGGTGCGCTCGCTGAAGCTCTCCCTTGTTGATCTCGATGGGTCTATCCATGTACGCGAACGCGATCGTGTTGAGCGCATAGACCTCATTTCCGCCGTCAAAGTTGGTGTCGAAGGCGTTCATGATCATCACCATCTCGTGAGCGTCGGGTCTTCCCCCCTTCGGATCGATGATGAAGGCGCCGTAAAGCCCCCGATGAATGTGCTGCAGCAGCGGCAGGGAATGACAGTGATAGAGGTGCGTCCCGAACGGCTCGGCTATGAAGTCGTAAGTGAAGCTCTCTCCAGGCGCGGCCTCACCCGCCCCGGGAATCCCATCCATCGCGGAGGGATGGATCCCGTGGAAGTGGATGGTGTGGGGATGCTCGCTGGTGTTCGTCAAACGAACGCGGATTCGGTCGCCCTCGGTCGCTCTGATGCTGGGCCCCGGCACTCTGCCGTTGTAGGTCCAGGCCGGGAAGAAGACGCCGGGCGCGACCTCGATCTCCTTGTCGACCGCGACGAACTCGTATTCCCTGACCGTTCGACCCGTGGAGTCCTTGGAGACCTCGCCATAATCGAAGTCGGTCAGGATGTCGTGAGGGTCGAATCCGTTGCGTGCATGGTCGACCGAGCCAACTGTGCCGCCGCCATGAGCTTTTGCTTCATGGCCCAAGTCCGTGCCGGCGCGGTGGCCCCCCGACTGCTCTTGAGCAAGCAGCAAGTCTTTGCCCCCCAGGACGGTTGCACCCCCGATCGCGCCCGCGGCACCCACCCGCTTGAGAAATGACCGCCGATCTACGCCACCCATGCAAACCCTCCGGCTCTTCTTTAAGGCCACCCGAAGCGGCGACCGCTGAGTTGGGACGAGGCCAGTATTAGCTATGGCTAAATCACTTGTCAACTCAGCCTAATCGAAGGGGGGGTCAGGTCGGCTTGAGGGGGGCAATGGTCAGGTCGAGACGCTTGTCGGCCCCCATCTCCGGGAAGTGCACCGTCGCCTCGAGCCCCAAAGAGGACGGCTGGATGTCGATGATGACGCCCCGGCCCCAGCGGTCGTGGCTCACCTCTTGACCGACCTTGAACCTCGACGGCTCTGGGCGTCTTACCAGCTGCTGCTTGGCGCTCACCGGCTCGGTGCGCTCGGCCTGATGCAGCAACTCGTGGGGGACCTCCTTGAGAAACCGAGATGGAGGGTTGTAGTGGGAGTCGCCGCCCCACAGCCGGCGACGCCACGCGTTGAGCAAGTAGAGCCTATGCTCTGCCCTGGTTACGCCGACGTAGCAGAGACGTCGTTCCTCCTCGAGCTGGTCCGGTTCGGCCAGCGAGCGAATGTGGGGGAACACTCCCTCCTCCATGCCGACGATGAACACCACGGGGAACTCGAGCCCCTTGGCGTTGTGGAGGGTCATGAAGGTCACGCCCGTCTCCTCGCCGGCGACCTCGTCGTTGTCGTTGACGAGGGCAATGCGCTCGAGGAACTCCCCGAGGCTCGGCTGCTCGGCCGACTCGTCGTACTCGGCAGCGACTCCGGCGAGCTCCCGCAAGTTCTCCTGGCGGGATAGCGACTCGAAGGTGCGTTCGGCTACCAGCTCCTCCATGTAGCCGGTCATCTCCCAGGCCATCGTCACGACGTCTGCAACCGGCGTCCCTGCATCTCCTGCGGCGCGAATGCGCTCGAAGATGCGCGCGACCTCGAGGAGCCCGCCGCGAGCCTTCTTGGACAGGCCCTCGATCTCCTCGGCCCGTGCGAACGCCTCACCGAGCCCGATCTCGTTCGCTCGAGCAAAAGCGGTGGCCCGGCTCAACGAGGTGGGGCCCACGCCGCGCTTGGGAGCACCGGCGGCGCGCTCTGCACTCACCGCGTCGTACGGGTTGACCGCGGCCCGCAGCCACGACATCAAGTCCTTGACCTCTTTGCGATCGTAGAAACCGACACCACCGACCACTTTGTAGGGAAGCTCTGCGGCGGAGAACGCTTCCTCGAGCACGCGTGACTGCGCGTTGGTCCTGTAGAAGACCGCGATGTCCCCGAGGGCGTGCCCGAGGTCCCTCAGACGCTTGATCTCTTTAGCGACCCAGGCCGACTCATCGTGCTCGTCGGCGGCGTGGTAGCGGGTGATGGGTTCGCCGGCTGCCGAAGAGGTCCACAGCGACTTGGGCTTGCGCATGAGGTTGTTCTCGATGATCGCGTTGGCCGCATCGAGGATGGTTCTAGTCGACCTGTAGTTCTGCTCGAGCGTGACCACACGCGTCTCGGGCCAGTCTCGCTCGAAGTCGAGCAGGTTCTTGATGGTGGCTCCTCGAAATGCGTAGATCCCCTGGTCCGCGTCGCCAACCACGAAGATGTTGCGCCAGCGTCCCGCAAGCAACGTGGCCAGCCTGGCCTGCGCGTGGTTGGTGTCCTGGAACTCGTCGATCAGTACGTGACGAAAGCGTCCCTGATAGCGGGCGAGAGCGTCGGGAAACTTGTCGAAGACCTCTACGGTTCGCATGATCAGGTCGTCGAAGTCAAAGGCGGATTGCTCGCGCAACCTTCGCTCGTAGTCCTTGTAGACCTCGCCCACCTGGCGCTCCCAGGGGTTGCTTGCAAAGTCCGAGAACAAGCCCGCGTCCATGAGCTTGTTCTTGGCGTTGGAGACGACGGCCGCGACGGCTCTGGGCGGGAGCTTCTTCTCGTCGATGTTGAGCTCTTTGAGGCACAGCTTGATCAGACGCAGGGAATCGGCCGAGTCGTAGATAGAAAAAGAGGACGCATAGCCAAGACGCGGCGCCTCCCGCCTCAGGATGCGAACGCAGGCGGAATGAAAGGTCGACACCCACATGCTCGCTGCCACGGGGCCCACCAGCTTCGTCACCCGAGCCCTCATCTCCCCCGCGGCCTTGTTGGTGAACGTGATTGCGATGATCGACTCGGGGGAGATGCCGTTCTCGAGCAAGAACGCGATTCGGTAAACGAGCACCCTGGTCTTTCCCGAGCCCGCTCCCGCAATAATCAAGACTGGACCCTCGGGGAGCTCGACCGCCTCCCGTTGGACCGGATTCAGATCGAGCAAGAAGTCTGCGGACACGAGCTCAATTATCCCGGGCTCGCCAAAGCTTCTTTCGCCCCAGGGCTACCGGCTGACACTGCTCACGGGCAAAAGAACGTTGAGGCGTCGGGTCACTCCCACTCGATCGTGCCCGGGGGCTTGGACGTGATGTCGTAGGCGACTCGATTGACGCCCGGGACCTCGTTGACGATTCGGCTGGAGATGGCTTCGAGCAGGTCGTAGGGAAGCCGCGCCCAGTCCGCCGTCATGGCGTCCTCGCTGGTCACCGCACGCAGGACGATGGGATAGCCATAGGTTCTTTCATCGCCCATCACGCCGACGGAGCGCACGGCCGGCAAGACCGCGAAGCTCTGCCAGATGTCCCCGGCGATCCCGGCCCTCTTGACCTCTTCCAAGACGATCGCGTCTGCAGAGCGGAGGATGGCCAGTCGCTCGCCTGTGACGTCCCCGACGATACGAACCGCCAGCCCCGGCCCCGGGAACGGCTGGCGCCAGACGATCTCTTCGGGAAGGCCGAGCTCCTCTCCCACGCGCCTCACCTCGTCCTTGAAGAGGTTGCGCAACGGCTCGATCAGGGTCAGCTTCATGTCCGCGGGCAGGCCCCCGACGTTGTGGTGGCTCTTGATTCTCGCTGCGTCCCTGGTGCCCGACTCGATGACGTCTGGATAAAGCGTTCCCTGAACCAAGAAGCGCGCGTCCTCGAGATCGTCTCTTGCAACTTCCTCGAACACCCTGATGAAGGTCTCGCCGATGATCCTTCTCTTGCGCTCCGGGTCGGTGACGCCCGCCAGCCTTTCGAGAAAACGGTCAGCCGCCTTGACGTGGATCAGGTCCACCTCCAGGTGCCTCCTAAAGGTTTCTTCGACCTGGTCGGCCTCCCCCTCGCGCAGCAGTCCGTGGTCGACGAAGACGCAGGTCAGCTGCCGGCCCACCGCCCGATGAACCAACGCGGCCGCGACCGAAGAGTCGACGCCCCCCGACAGCGCACACACGATCCGCTCGCTTCCCGCGAGTGCCCGAATCGAGTCGACCGCCGAGTCGATGATCGAGGTCATCGTCCATGCGGGAAGAAGGTCGCACGCGTCGTAGAGGAAGTTCTTCAAGAGGTCCGTCCCCCTGGGTGTGTGGGAGACCTCGGGGTGGAACTGGACGCCGTAGAGGCCGCGCTCCTTGTTCTCGAACGCCGCCACGGGAGAGGCTGGGGTCGAAGCCGTTGCCCTGAAGCCCTCGGGTGCGCGTACGACCGCGTCGTTGTGGCTCATCCACACCCGCTGCTCGACCGGAAGCTCCTGAAAGAGGGTCGAGGCGGGCTCGCCGACGTCGAGGTCGGTTTTTCCGAACTCCGCAACGCCCGTTCGTGCGACGTCGCCTCCGAGGGCCTGAGCCATGGCCTGCTGGCCATAGCAAATGCCCAGCACCGGCACGTCTAGATCGAACAACTCGGGGTCGACAGCCGGAGCGTCGGGCGAGTAAACCGACTTCGGCCCCCCGGACAGGATGATCCCCGAGGGCCGCTCGGCCGCGAGCTCCGAAACGGGCTTGTCGTGCGGGACGATCTCGGAGTAGACGTGGCACTCCCTGACCCGCCGCGCTATCAGCTGAGCATACTGGGCGCCGTAGTCCACGACGAGGACCTTCTCCATAGCTCACAGTACCGCGCCGCCTACGGAAATCAGCTGCGATACACGCGAATAGGAAAGGCGAGGACGGCGGGCTGACTGCATCGGGTCAAGCCAGATGGGCCACGGGGAGGACGGAGGGTCCCGAAGCGAAGGCTGAGGAAAGTGGGGTGCCTGAGCGAAGCGGACCCTCCGCCGCAGACGTGGCCGGCTATGCCATGGAAGGGCGAGGACGGCGGGCGTCCCGAAGCGAAGGCTGAAGAGAGTGGGGTGCCTGAGCGCAGCGGACGCCCGTCGCCCGCAGCCCTCTAGGCCCGGGGCTTGCGGGCCTCCACCACGAGGCTCAGGTCGTCGGCGTCTCGGCCGACTCCGTGGTCCTCGAGCCCTGCCTTGGTGCAGAGCCTGCGAATCTTGCTCTCGAGGTCGTGAGAGATCTCGAGCAGCAGCCAGCCTCCAGGCTTGAGCCACTCCGGCGCCTCGGCGACCGCCCGTCGCATGAGACCGAGACCGTCCTCCGAGTAGTCGGTCAGGCTCGTGAGCGGCTCGAACTCCCTGACCTCGGAAGGGAGGTCGTCTACCTCGTCGGGAGGAACGTAGGGAATGTGCCCCGTCACGACATCGACAGAGCCCATTAATCGGTGGGGCAGGCCGGCGTAGAGGTCGCTTCGCCGCAACCTCACGTTGGTGATCCCGAGGGTGCGGGCATTACGACGTCCGAGGGCCAGCATGGCGTCGTCGATGTCGGCCCCCCACACCTCGGCATGGGGAACCTCGTCGGCGACTGCAATCGCAATCGGCCCCGTGCCGGTTGCGAGATCGACCAGCACCGGATGCTTGCGCCCTCGCAGGCGCTTGGCCGCCCGTCCAACGGTCAGCTCCGACGACGGGCGAGGCATGAAGGTGCCCGGCTTGACCTTCAGCTCGAGACCGTTGAAGACGATGTGGCCCACCAGCAAAGGAAACGGCTCGCCGCCGGCACGCCGGGCGACCAGCGACAGATAGCGCTCCCGTAGCCGTCTGGACACCTCTTCCTGGTCGTCCAGATCGTCGGCTTCGGTGTCGAGCACGGACGCCAGGAGATCCTCAGCCTCGCGCCTGTGGTCGTGGTCGTCGAACAGGTGGCTGCTGTCGGTGAGGACGCGCTCGCCAAGCGCGAGGAGCGGCCCCACGGTTCTCGGATCCATGACGGCGCATGGTACATGGCGCCGGTTGGGGCCCTTCAGGACGCCCGGGTCAGCTGCTTTGTCCTAGCTTCAGCGGGGATCTCGATGGTCGGCTTCTCGAGCTCGGTGGAGAGCACGATGGTCGTCCGAGAGCGCGCCACGCCTCTTATGGAGCGGATCCGCCGCAGGAGCTGCTCGAGCTCCTTGTTGGTCGAGGTCCTCATCTTGACCAAGTAGCAGTCCTCGCCGGCGACCCGATGGAACTCGAGGACGTCGGGCTCTTCGCAGATGCGGGCGACGATGGGCTCGTCTCTTGCGAACTCCTCACCCTCCGTCAGGGTCACCAAGGCAAAGGCAACGTGGGAGCGGTCCAGCGCCTCGGGATCCAGGATCGCGGTGTAACCCGCGATGACGCCCGATTGCTCGAGCTTGCGAACGCGCTCGTGCACCGCTGGCCCCGAGAGGCCAACCTCCTTGGCGATGACCGCGTGCGCCATGCGGCCGTCCTGGCGAAGAAGCCGCAGGATGTGCCGGTCGATCCCGTCGAGAGAGACGCCCACCCCTAACGGTCGCCGACGAGGTAGGGGGACCGGCCGGGATGAGCTATCCACTCGGATCCGTCCCGGCTGTCGACGCCGAAACGATAAGCCAGGACGTCCAGGAGAATAAAAGCTGCTCCGAAGAAAACGAGGTCCAGAACCACTGTGACCACCAACTCTCTAAGCTAGAACTACGTCTCACCGCTGATTCTAAATCAGCATACCCTTGCCGTCAAACTCCTAATCGGGCGAGGGGGCGGTGACCCAGGCACCGATCGCGCGCCGCACAGGTGGGGGAAGGAGCAGCAGCTGGGGCTCCATCTCGGTCCAGCCCTCCTCTTTGCACCGCCGGCTGAACTCGATGTGGTCTCGGTCGATGGAGTGACGCTCGGACTCCTCGACCTCATCGGCGTTCGCAGGGGCATCGGCCCCCTGAATGCTCAGCCAGTAGAGCCAGTCACCGTCGTCGCCGCGCTCACGGAAGATGATCTCCACCGCCATGCGATCTCGAGCGACGGTTGCAAGGCATTCGTCGACGCGCTCATTGAGCATCCGCATCCAGCGATCAACCTCTTGGCTCATACCCTCGCGTACCCGGGCGCGGCTCAATTCGACGCGCAGATTGGAAGGAATGGAACTCGGGGGCGAGGCGGTTACGCCCCCATGCCGATGCGCTGGGAACGCTGGAGCGATTTTCCTTCGGTCTGGAGCGACGGGGCGACCATGACCTCGGCCTTCTGGAATTCCTTGATGTTGGCGTAGCCGCAGGTCGCAAGGCTGGTCCTCAGCCCGCCGAAGAGATTGAGTCGTCCGTCGTTCTCGCGCGCCGGACCAACGAGGATCTCTTCGAGGGTCCCAAGAGTCGACGTCTTGACCCGAGCGCCCCGGGGAAGCGTCGGGTGGAACGTCGCCATGCCCCAGTGATAGCCGCGGCCGGGCGCTTGGGCCGCCGTCGCGAGCGGGGAGCCGATCATGACTGCGTCGGCGCCGCAGGCGATGGCCTTGGCGATGTCGCCGCCGGTCCGCATCCCTCCATCGGCTATGACGTGGCAGTAGCGGCCGGTCTCGTCGAGGTGCCGAATCCGGGCGCCGGCTGCATCCGCGATGGCGGTCGCCTGTGGCACTCCGACACCGAGGACTCCCCTCGTGGTGCAGGCCTCGCCGGGACCCACGCCGACCAGCACGCCCATGGCGCCGGTGCGCATGAGGTGCAAAGCAGTCGAGTAGGAGGCGCAGCCCCCGACGATCACGGGAAGCTCATAGGTGGAGATGAACCTCTTGAGATTGAGCGGCTCTGTCCTGGTGGAGACGTGCTCGGCGGACACGACGGTCCCCTGGATGACCAGGATGTCAAGCTCGGCCTCGAGTGCAAGCTTGTGGTACCTCTCGACGCGCTGAGGGGTCAGCGAAACGCATGCCTCGACCCCCGCGTCCTTGATCTCTCGAATCCGCTTGAAGATCAGCTCTTCCTTGATGGGTTCCCGGTAGATGACCTGCATGCGTTGCGTGGCCTCGCTCTCGGGCAGCTCTGCGATCTCGGCGAGGATGGAGTCGGGGTCGTCATAGCGGGTCTGGAGACCCTCGAGGTTGAGGACCGCCAGGCCTCCGAGCCGGCCGATCTCAATCGCCGTGGCGGTCGACACGACGCCGTCCATCGCGGAGGCCATCAGCGGAAGCTGGAACTTAAAAGCGTCGATCTCCCAAGAGATGTCGACGTCATCGGGGTCGCGCGTCCTGCGGGACGGGACTATGGCGATGTCGTTGAACCCGTAGGCCCTGCGTCCAGATTTCCCTATGCCGATTTCGATTTCCACGTAGCTGCTCTCCTCCCCGGCTTCTTTGGATAACCCTATCGCCCGAGCCTTTCTTTTCCCGTACGGCGGCCACTATCTATCACCCACTCTGGGAGCAGAAGGGTTAGAGGCGGCAGCGTTGAGGGGTGGCTCCTTCGACCTGGGGGCGCTCGGGGAGAACCACGGGGTCCAGGGGCTCCTGGTCGAAGTCGAAGACGTCGAAGAGGTCGTGGGCTCTGCGATCTCTATGTGTCAGCGGAGGGATGTCGTGGAGGCGCTCGATCAGGGCCAGAAAGGAAGAGAACTCATAGGTCGTGTGGCTCACGTGGCCCGGCTTCGCCCAGGGTGAGATGACCAGCAGCGGAACCCGGGGGCCAAGGCCGAACTCATCGACAACCGGTGGCCGCACGTGATCGTAGAGCCCTCCGAAGTCGTCCCAGGTGATGAAGATGGCGGTGTGTTTCCAGTCCGGACCCTGCATCACCGCGTTGACCTGCCTCACCGTCCAATTCTCGCCGACGCACATGCTTCTGCCGTCGGACTGGGGGTGCTCGTTGTAGACCTCCGGGGGCAGGAGGTAAGACACTCCGGGCAGATCGCCCGAACGGGCGTCTGTGATGAACCGTTCCGGTGGGATGACGTTGTCCCAGCGGTCGGTGTTGCGGATCTCGTCGATCGCGCCCATGGGATTGTGGAAGTCGTCACGCCGGCCGTAATAGCGCCACGAAACACCCTTTTCCTCGAGGGCAGAGAAGATCGTCTTGATGTCCAGACAGGCGGTGATCGACTCATAGAGCGCTTCTATCTTGTCGATCTCGGCTTGTTTCTCCCACTCGATCAAGCTGGGATGGCGTCTCAAGCGGTAGAAGTACTCGCTCGCGTCCTCGCAGTGCATCGCTCGCCCGTCGTGTAGCGGCAGCTTGTTGCTCACCACGCGGCCGGCCGTGGCGGCGACCGCAAACGCATGCTCCGGCAGCGACGGGCCGTACATCGACGAGAACATCCGGTCGGCCAGCGCGAAGTTCTTGGCATAGCTCCAGTACGCCGGGATGTCGCTCCTGCGGTATTGGGTGAAGGGAGAGCCGTCCTCCGAGCCCGAGATGTAGGGCGAATCGAAGCCGTTCATACGTCCGCCGTTGACGGCCACGATGCCGGCCAGGAAGCTGTGATAGATGTCGTGCGGATAGACGTCGGGGCCCGGGCCAACGGAATGCGCTCGCCGCTGGAGAGCTCCCCCTGAGTGGCGCCGTTTGCTCCGGGGAAGCGCCCGAACAGATTGTCGAAGGTCCGGTTCTCCTTGACTATGAAGACGACCTTCTTGATCGGGACCCTTGTCTTGGGAACCCGACCGGATGACTCATCGGCAGACGAACCGCGCGGGCCCCCGCTGGTGTCTTGTGCTGCCGGCTCATCGGATCCGCCGGCGGTGGTCCGGGGCATCGTCAACGCACCCCGTAAAAGCCAGCGTTGCCGCGACCGCCATAGCCGGCAGCCGGCCACCTGCTCGCCTCTTTGCTCGTCTGAACGGCCCTATGCTGTCCCGAGTTCCCCACGGGATCGTACGAATCTGACGCTGTTCACGAGCTGATCGGGGCCTCCACAAGTGCGCATCCTGCTTCAGATCATCCAGTTTCCGCCGGACGTCAACTCCACGGGGCTGCTCATGCTTCAGGTCTGCCAAGGCTTGGTCAGGCATGGCAACGAGGTCGAGGTAGTCACCACGTTCCCTCACTACGAGAAGTTCCGGACGGTGGAAGAGTACAGGGGGAAACTGGCCGAGCGAGAGACATTCGAGGGCGTGAAGGTGCTTCGTCTCTTCGTTTATGCCCGCGGCAACAAGACGATGGTAGGACGGCTCCTCAGCTACCTCACATTCAATTTTCTAGCGACCCTCGCACGGCTTGTCTCCCGAAGACCTGTCGATGTCGTTCTGTGCACCAACGGCTCCTTTTTCACGGGCCTGTCCGCTTACATCGGAGGCCTTCTAAAGGGCACCCCATTCGTCTACAACATCCAGGATCTCTATCCCGAGGTGGCGGTCAAGACGGGTCAGCTCCGGAGCAAGCTCGCCATTGCCCTGCTAGAAAGAATCGCCGGCTTCATGTACGACAAGGCAGCGCACGTCACCGTCATCACCCCGTCGTTTCGAGACCACCTTGTGGCGCGGGGTGTCCCCGACAGCAAGATCTCGGTGATCCCCAATTTTGTCAACACGAGCTTCATCAAGCCTCTGCCGAGGATCAACGAATTCGGCGAGCAGCACCGCCTGAACGACAAGTTCGTCGTCGCCCACTCTGGGAACGTCGGGCACGTGTACGACCTCGAGACGTTGCTCGAGGTGGCAAGGCTCATGTCGACCCACGAAGACATCCTGTTCTTGATAGTCGGCGAGGGAGTGGCCAAGGCCCAGCTGCAGGCCAAGGCTCGCGACATGGGCCTAACCAACGTCAGCTTCCTGCCGTTTCAGCCACTGGAGAGCTTGCCATCGCTGCGCGCCTCTTGCGACGTCCAGGTTTCCCTGTACAAGCACGGCTCAGCCGACTACTCGATGCCGTCGAAGGTCTACGAGATCATGGCAAGCGGTCGTCCTCTTCTTGCCAGTGCCGATCCTGGTACGGATCTTAGGAAGCTAGTCCAGTCGACCGGTTGCGGCTTGTGCGTTGCACCTGAGGATCCACAGGAGCTGGCTCAGGCTCTCATGACCCTGTATCGGGAGCCTGACCGCAGGCGCGAGATGGGCGAACGTGGGCGTCGGGCCGCAGAACAAAGCTATTCCAGTGAATCCGTGGTCGCCGCTTACAATCGGCTCCTTCAAGAGGTTTCTAATAATCACCGAGCTTCGCCGCCGTCGGGCACATCACGACTAAGAAAGGCAACACTCCATGTTCTGGGACGATAGGTCAACGCTTGTAACGGGCGGAGCCTCCTTCATCGGCTCCCATCTGGTCGACGCTCTGCTGGAGCGAGGATCGACCGTCAGGATCGTCGATGACCTCAGCAGTGGAACCCTCGAGAACATTCGAGACCACATCGAAGGCGGGCGCATCGAGGTGATCGAGGCCGACCTGCGCGAGCCGGGCGTCTGTCGGAAGGCGTGCGCGGGCATGGATGTCGTCTTCCACCTCGCCGCGGACCACGGGGGCCGCGGCTACGTGGACCTCCATCAAGCCGGCCCGGCGTCGAACCTCTTCCTCGACGGACTGGTTTTCTCGGAGGCTCTAAAGGGCGGGGTCGACAAGGTCGTCTTTGCCTCATCAGGGTGCGTGTATCCCAACTACGTCCAGACCGATCCCGAAGAGGAGGTCTACCTCACCGAGGACATCGTCAAGCCGCCGCACGACGCCGACAACATGTATGGGTGGGCCAAGCTGATGGGAGAGCTCACCCTGGAGGCCTACCATCGCGAGTACGGGTTGAAGGCTGCTTCGTGCCGTTACTTCACCGTCTACGGGCCCCGCGGGGTCGAGAACCACGCCGTGATAGCGATGATCGCCAAGGCGTTCCTCGGACACGACCCGATCGAGATTTGGGGCGACGGGACTCAGATTCGCAACTGGACCTACATAGACGACATCGTCAAGGGGACGATCCTGGCGGCGGAGAAGATCGATGACGCAACAGCAGTCAATCTCGGGACCATGGAGCGCGTCACCGTGATGGATGCGATCCAAATGGTGTTGGAGCACACGGGCCACGACGCCGAGATCAAGACCCGGCCCGACATGCCGACCGGGCCCCTCAACCGAGTCGCGGATAACGCCCTCGCCAGAAAGCTGCTCGACTGGGAGCCCGAGGTGTCCTTCAAAGAGGGGCTCCACCGCACGATCGACTGGTACTACAGAACCCGAGAAGAAGACGAGGTACGAGCGACCCTGGAGCGGATTCTGACCGAGCGGTAAGGGGACGAAGTGACCGGCCCGCTTCGCCGCTAGCCCCCACTTTTCGCGCTCTACTGCGGCTTTACTTGCTCAGCCTGCTCCCCGCAGACCCCAAACGAACCGCCCGACAAGAGCCGAGCATCCACTTCGCCATTTGCCGAGTGGCGCCAAACGTGGCAGCCTGGGGCCGCTGCCAAGCATTTTCCTCGTTCGCGGGACTCCGGGAGGGCGTTTTTCTATGAGCCGTTTGCATTTTGGTGGGCGCGCGAAGCAACGGGCGCAGGCCAGACGACTGGTGCTTCTGAGCGTCGTCATCACGGTGGTCGCCGCGCTGGCCGGCATCGACAGCAACCCCCGGGAGGTTGACCTCCTCGGCATGCTCCAGCATCGGAGGGCCGAGGTGGCCACCAGCCCGGCGGTGGAGGCGACCACGGTGGTTCGGAGCCGGGGGGTGGAGGCCAGCGTCAGCGCCGCGGCTCAGACTCGCTTCAGGCGCAAGGTCTTCGAGGCTCGTCCCGCACCGACGCCTACACCCGCACCGACGCCGACACCGACCCCAGAACCGACGCCCACCTACAGTCCTACCCCGACACCTGCTGCGACTCCGACTCCGACACCCACTCCGAGCGAGACCGTGGCCGAGAGTGCCCCCGCGCCCGCACCGGGTGGCTCCGTGTCCGACATCATCTACGCGGCAGCTGCGGAATTTGGCCTCAGCGGGGAGTACCTCCTATCGGTCGCCTCGTGCGAGTCCGGGCTCGACCCTCAGGCGCAGAGTCCGGCCGGCTATTACGGGCTCTTCCAGTTCGACCAGCAGACCTGGGGGGAGTACGGGTACGGTTCGATCTACGACCCCGTCGCTCAAGCTCGCACGGCCGCCAGATTGATTGCGGCCGGACAAAGCAGCCGCTGGCCCAATTGCGCCTGAGCATTCAGGAGCGCTGAGGGCCCTCAGAACGCACCCGTTCCACGCGGACGAGGGCATCTCGGAGCTCCTCGAGCCACTCCGACTGCTTCTCGCGGACGAGTCGAACGCACCAGGCCAGGCCTCGCTTCTGCTCCGGGCAACGCCGGAGTCGATCAGCCTTACAGAGCCATTTCAGGCGATCGCCGGCGTGAGAAGCTGACTACGAGAGACAGCCGAACGGTCGAGTTCGCAACTCAAGCGTGTGAGCTCCAGGGCCTTCCTTAGAGTCCCGCCACGCCCGCCAGTCCTGGCAAACAGGATTGAGCTGGAGGGCTGCCAAAACCGAACCCCCGAACAGAAGCAGTGTGACGAGCACCCGTCCCCAGGAACGCACGAGTCCAAGGATAGGCCGTTTGTCCGAGTGCCTGACGGCGGCTTCGACCCACGAGCGCCAGTGATTAACAGAGGCCCTATATGCCTCGCTCTTGTGCTTCGAGGACCCGGGCGATCTCTGCGCCGACTCGGTCCATCTTCTGAGCGGAAAGCTGCTCTTCCTTCGGCCGGTTCAGATACTCGAAGATGCCCGGCCCTCTGAGCTCGCTGGGAAGCTCAGGTCCCCGAGGAACTACGTGGAAGTGCACATGCTCGAACCCCGGCGCTTCGGCGAGGAGCATCACGTAAGTCTTGCTACAGCTCGTCACAGAAACGAGTGCTGCCGTCAGCCGGCGCAACAGAGGTCCAAGGCCCACCTCCTCAGCCTGGCTGAGCTCCTGAAGCCCCGTGATGTGCCGAAGAGGGACGACCACGAGCCATCCCTCGAGCGCGGAGCCGAAAGCGTGAGCAACCCGCCAAATCCCATCGTCGAAGATACGCTCCCTCACTGGCAACTTGGCGCGGTCGGCGTTCTGTCGGCAGGTGTAGCACCCAGCTCCGGCAATCATCAACGCAGCCTATGTTGAGGACCGAAGTGCGCCCCCCGAAGGAGAACGATTCCTCTTCCGTCGAGTGAGCGAGTACGGAGGGCGCCCGGAGCGAAGGCCGAAGAAGTGCGGCGTGAGCGAAGCGCCTCTGGCGTGGGGAGCCAGTGAGCGAGTACGGAGGGCGCCCGGAGCGAAGGCTGAGAAGAGTGGGGTGCCTGAGCGAAGGGCGCCCTGCGCACGCAGCGAACGGATTCGTTCGCCGCGAGTAAGAACGCTTAACGCGCCTTCAGAAAGAAGTGCTCGTGGCCCTCGGGCGTCGGATAGTCCTCGACCTTTTTCCAGTAGTCCACCACCGCTTCGGGAGCCTGCTCGATGCCGATTTGCTCGAACCCGAAGTGGGAGTAGAAGCGCAACCGGTCCTCGTGGCAACAGAGGTACAGGGTCCCTCCCCGTGCGTTCATGGCGGCTTGCATCATCTGCCTGCCGATCCCCTCTCCTCTTCGCCCTTCCTTGACCAGCACGTCGTCGACGACGACCGTCTGGGGCGCGACCTCGATGAGACGGACGCAACCGACCACGAGACCGTCGCGAGCGATGAAGGCCATCCCCTCGTCGAGGTTCGAATCGCCCCACCCGTGCCCATCCAACAGCTCCTTGAGGTCGGCTTTGTCGTGGCGGGTGGCCCGGGTGACGAACATCAGCTCGCCGCTCGAGCCAGCCTGGAGGCGGCAAGCTTCAGCTCGTCCAAAGCTTCCGGTGGCACCATGACGCCCCGCTTTCCGCCGGGCAACCGCCTGTCGGGAACCATGTCGCCGTGATAGTCGCTGCCACCAGAGATCACCAGGCTCTTGTCGCGAGCCAGTGCCCGCAGAGGGGCTTGATCCTCGAGCGATTGGTCACCGTGGTAGCCCTCCACCCCTGCAAGGCCCGCTTCGACCAGCTCGTCGATCAGCGACTCCAGCTCATCGAGCCCCAGCTGGAGCGTGAAGGGGTGAGCCAGCACGGGGACCACTCCGGCCGAGGCCATGAGCGAAATGGCGTCATGAGGCTTGTAGAGCTTGCGTCCGATGTACGCCTTGGCGCCCTTGGCGAGATACTGGTCGAACGCCGCCTGATAGTCGGGCACCGCCTTATGGCGGACGAGCACCGCCGCGAAGTGAGGACGCCCGATCTGGGCGCCCGGCCCACCGGCCTCCCGTTCGACCTCCTCGAACGTCAGGGGGATCCCCAGGTCGTTGAGTCGCTGAACCATGGTTTGGTTGCGGTTCGCCCGCGCTCGCTGCAGCTCGGCCAGTGCGCTCGACAGGGGGTTGTCCTCGGCCGGTACGAAGTACCCGAGCAGGTGCATCGTCGGGCGCTGCTTCGGGTGGTACCCCCTATCGATGAGGTCCTCGACGTCGCACGAGATCTCGACGCCACGCACCACCTCGATGCCAAGCCTGTCGCCTTCGGCCACTGCGTCGGCGCACCCGGCGTCGTTGTCGTGATCCGTCACTGCGAGCGCCCACAGACCTGCCTCGGCCGCCTTGCGAACCAACTGAGTGGGACTGTCACCACCATCGGAGACGGTGGTGTGCGCGTGAAGGTCGATCACCTCTCGAGGTATTTGAGCTCGACGAGCTTGTCGAGAACCTTTTGGACCGACTCTTCGACGGACTCTTGGTCCGTGCGGCACTCGACCTCGGGGCCAGAGGGGGGCTCGTAGGGGTCGTCTATGCCGGTGAAGCCTTTGATCTCTCCTGCCCGCGCCTTGGCGTAGAGCCCCTTCACGTCACGCTCCTCGCACACTTCGAGAGGGGCGTTCGCGTAGACCTCGGCGAAGTCTTTGATCATGGAGCGCGCCTCTTCTCGGATCGCTCGGTACGGAGATATGGCTGCGGTGATGACGAACACTCCGTTTCTCTGCAGCAAGTGAGCAACGAATGCGATCCTTCGAATGTTGGTGTCCCGATCTTCCTTCGAGAAGCCAAGGCCCTTGCTCAGGTTCTCACGCACCACATCGCCATCGAGGAGCTCGACCGGAACGCCGGCGGTAAGAAGCTTCTCCTCCAAGCGGTGGGCGATCGTGGTCTTTCCAGAACCGGAGAGGCCGGTGAACCAGATCACGACACCGCGCTCACGATTAGCTTGCTTCATGACTTCCTCCTGACTCGAGGCTCTCTGTCAAGGCCGACCAGCCGACAGGTCGAAGAGAGCCGGTGGCTACTTCAGTGCTGACTTGCCCAGCGCGCCGGGTGCCGGCTCGAGCCCGAAGAGGTCGAGGATCGTGCTGTGCACGTCCCACAGGTGAAGGCCCTCCCGATCGCCACCCTGCTGCCCGGGTGCATTGTTCATGATGAAGATGCCGTGCTCGGCGTGGTTGGCCTCGTCGGGCCCGGTGTCGTTCTCGAAGGTGTAGATCGAGCCATGCCCCAGTGATCCCACCGAGCGCCACCTGAGCGCGCCGAAGATCACGATCAGATCCGGAGGAACGCCATTTTGAACCGTGTAGATCTCCTCCGGCTTGAGCGCCTTGTTGCCGAGCGGGTTTCCCTCGTGGTCCACCATGGCCTCGATCTTCTCGATCAGCTCGGTGCGGACGCGCTCGTAGTCGCCCGCGGGGATCGCCCCGTTTGGTTCACGCCCCTCGACGTTCAAGAACAGACGTCCGTAGTAACCGCCATCGCCCCAGGCCTTGGTGTTCGCCCAGTCGATCACCATCTTGTTGATGGGCGTGATCACCGAAGGCATGTCGCCCTCGAACGAGAGGTATCCCTCATTGCGCAGCCATTCGTTGAAACACACGCCGCCGACCATTGCTTTGGCTCCATGGTCCGAGACAACGAGGACGGTCGTGTCGTCGTCGGCGTACTTATCGAGCAGCTCGCCGATCTTGCCGTCCAGATAGCGGTAGTAATCACGCAGGGACTCCTTATATGGATTCCCAGGGTCATGGCGAGGATGGTTGGGGTCTATGTAGCTCCATATTCCGTGGTTGAGACGGTCTGGTCCCATCTCCACCATCATGAAGAAGTCCCATGGCTTCGTCGAAAGAAGATAGTCGGCGTTCTGGAAGCGAGCCTCGGTCATCCGGTAGGCCTCGTCGATGATGTACTGCGTGTTGTCGGTGCGGAAGTTGCGAATGTCGAAGATATACTCGCCCACGTTCGCCTTGAGCTCGGCCTTTAGCTCCTTGGGATAGGTGTATTCGGCATCGTCGCTAGGAGTCAGAAAGCAACCAACCTGCACACCCTTCAAAGGCTTTGGTGGATATGACGGGGGCACCGACATCACGATGCAGTCTTTGCCGGCCTCCGAGAGAATGTCCCAGACCGTGGGCTCCTTGATCGCCCATGACGTCGCGAACGCGAGGCCATCGTAAGTGTGGTCCTTACGGTTTCTGAAGCCGTAGATCCCCAGTGTTCCTGGGTCCTTGGAAGTCATCATGCACATCCACGCCGGCACGGTGATCGGGGGAACTATCGATTCCAGCGGCCCCCACACACCGTTGTCGCGCAGCTTCGTGATGTTCGGGATGTCGTCTGAGTATTCGTCGAAGACGTGCTGCGGCGGCGCGCAATCGAGCCCAATCACCATGACCTTTTGACGCTTGCCCCCGGTCGTGGGGGCGTCCGCAGCCTCGGTCTTCTTCTTCAGCTTGTCCAGCAGACCCATGACCCTCCTCCTAGCTACGACGCCTTGCGTCTTCGATCAGGATGCGGGCTACCTCAGGCCGCGAGAACTCCGCGGGAGGCTCGACCCCTTCGGTGAGCATCTGGCGCACCTGCGTCCCGGACAGGTGCACATGATCAGTCTTTTCGTGGGGGCACGTCTTGGCCGACGCCATCGAGTTGCAGGTCTTGCAAAAGAACGAGTGCTCGAACTTGAGCGGCCAGATGCCGAGCTCACCCGCCTCGAACTCATCGAAGATCTGCTGAGCGTCGTAGGTGCCGTAGTAGTCGCCGACCCCGGCGTGGTCGCGGCCCACGATGAAATGGGTCATCCCGTAGTTCTTTCTCAGCAGGGCATGCCAGATCGCTTCCCGGGGGCCCGCGTAGCGCATCGCGGCGGGAAAGACCGACAGCATCACGCGGTCGTGCGGGTAGTAGTTGTCCATCAAGACTCCGTAACACCTCATGCGCGTGTCCGCCGGGATGTCGTCTCCCTTGGTGCCTCCCACCAGTGGGTGGATGACGAGACCGTCCACCCCCTCGAGGGCGACCTTGGTGAGGTACTCGTGCGCGCGATGGATCGGGTTTCTGGTCTGAAAGGCGACCACCGTCTTCCAGCCGCGCTCCGCAATCTTCTCGCGCAGCTGAAACGGCGTCATGCGGTACTCGGAGAACTCGTGCGCGAAGACGTTCTCGAGCACAGTCACCTCACCACCAACGTAGTAAGGGCCCTGGGAATAGAGATACGCCACCCCGGGATGATTCTCGTCTGTCGTCCTGTAAGTGAGCTCGGCCTCCTCGCGAGGGTCGTAGTCAAAGACGTCTTCGACGTCGATGGTGGCCACCGGCCGGCCCTCGTGGACGAGCGCCGCACGGTCCCCCGTCTTCAGTGCCTCTGCCTCTTGTTCCGTCGCAGACAGCGTGATGGGAAGACTCCACGGCAGCCCGTTCGAGAGCCGCATCTCGCGGCACACAGGTTCGTAGTCGGCCCTCGTCATGAACCCTCGGTTGGGAGAGACGGCCCCTACCGCCAGCAGCTCGAGATCCGAGAGGACGCGTCGCGATTTCACGTCGATCGTCGGCAGGGAAGCAGCCTCCCTGCTGCTGGTGGAGATGTCCTCCTGGCCCGCGATCCGCAGCTCCAACGCCCCGCCGTGGGGCTGGAAGCCGGGGACGTCCTTGAGCGTGCTTGGCATGCTGTCTCCTTCGTCTTAGCCGACGGTTGTGCCACAGGAAGGGAGCGGGACTAGCGCTAGGGCCCTCAGACACACTCTAGCTACACTCCTATAACACTCCGCAGGATAGCAAACGGGGCCGTGACGAGAGGATAGGCCCCCCTCATAGAAGCGTTTGGCCCCTCCTTTGGCGCTCCGCCACAAAGGGACTGAGCTGTGGGCCACGAACGCTGGAGGGAGAGGCACCTGCTTGCCTCTCACCGAAATCGTATGGCAGGATGCCCGGCGGCCTCCTTCCGAAGGCGGCCGGACACCAAGACGGCTCTCGCGGGGTCTGTCCCACCTAGTGCAGAGGAGTTGATGATTTGCAGGGAAGGTTGAAGCGCGCAACGCTGGCCGCGACCCTCCTTTGCACCCTCCTCATTCCCGCAGTGGGTTCCCTCGCGGACCCTCAAGACGAACTCCAAGAGAACCGGAACCAGCTCGAGCAGCTCCGTGACCGTATCGAGGCGCGCTCGGAGCAGAGTCGGTCTCTTCGTGGGGAGATCGACCGGCTCAGCGCCGACATCACCGATCTGCAAATCGCGATCAACGCCCTGGACGCGCGCGTGGCCACAATCGAAACCGACATCCGCACGGTGCAGGCCCGCGTCGACCGAACCGCCAAGCGCATAGCCTCGGTCGAGCGCCTCGCAACCCAACAGGCCGTTGATCTCTACAAATCCGGGACCACCGACACGCTCGATGTGCTGTTCCAGGCGACATCCCTCACCGATTTGAACGAGCGGATCGAGCTACTCGGTGTCGCTGCCCAAGAGAACACCGATGAGCTGATCGAATACGGCCGCCTGAAGGTGTTGATCGAGAGAGACAACCGAGAGCTCCTTGCCAAGCAGAACGAGCTCTCTGCCACCCTGGCGGACAAGTCGGAGCTGAACGATCAGCTGTCCGCGGACCGTACCGAGCTCGCTGCGCGCCTGAACCAAGTGACGACCAAGCTGGAGGAGGACAAGAGGCACGAGGGAGACCTCCTCGCCGAGTCCCGGGACATACAGCGGCGAATAGAGGCGGCACAGGCCGCGGCGGCGGAGGAGGCGGCGGCCGAGGCTGCAAGGGCTGCCGAGGCTGCAAGGGCTGCGGAGGCTGCGGAGGCTGCGGAGGCTGCGGAGGCTGCGGAGGCTGCGGAGAGCTGCGGAGGCGCTCAAGCTGCGGAGTCCGCTCAGGACCAAACCTCGTCCTCGACCGGCGGTCCGAACCCTCCTCCGACTACATCGACCCCTCCGGTCGTCACCACGGGCGGCTCCTCGCAGGGCTTCATCTGGCCGCTCAACGGGCCCGTCACGTCGCCCTATGGCCCCCGCTGGGGAGGGATGCACACCGGCATCGACATCGACGGTGTGACCGGCCAGCCAATCGTCGCTGCGAAAGCGGGCAGGGTGATTCTGGCCGGCGCGTACTCGGCGTACGGAAACGCCGTGACGCTCGACCACGGCGGCGGCATCTCGACGCTCTACGGACACATGTCCGCCTTCAACACGTCGAACGGGTCTTCGGTGAGCCAGGGCCAGGTGATCGGCTACGTTGGATGCACCGGCTCCTGCACGGGCGACCATCTCCACTTCGAGGTACGGGTCAACGGGAACCCGGTCGATCCAATGGCCTATCTGCCGTAGCCAGCCCCATAGGAAAGGCCCGGCGTCGACGCCGGGCCTTTTTTGCTGCTCTGAACCGTGCGGGTTTTTACATCATCCCCATTCCGCCCATGCCGCCCATGCCGCCCATGCCGCCGTGGGCGTGGCCTGCTTCAGCCTCGTCCTCTTCCGCCGGCTTGTCCACGATCGATACCTCGGTCGTGAGCATGAGCGCTGCGATGGAGCCGGCGTTCTCGAGGGCCGCCCGAGTCACCCGTGCAGGGTCGATGATCCCCGCGGCATAGAGGTCGCCCCATTCACCAGTCGCGGCGTTCAGGCCGTGCCCCGGCTTCTCGCTGGCTACCCGCTCGACGACGACTCCGCCCTCGGCGCCGGCGTTCTGAGCGATCCACCACAAGGGCATCTTCAGGGCGTGCAGCACGGCCTTTGCCCCCGAGGCCTCGTCACCTTCCACATCGAGTGCCTCGACCGCTTCCCGAGCACGAATGAGGGTCGTGCCTCCACCGGCCACGATGCCTTCCTCGACCGCTGCTCGCGTCGCCGACACAGAGTCCTCGATGCGGTGCTTCTTCTCCTTGACTCGACCTCAGTGGCGGCGCCGACCTTCAGAACGGCCACTCCGCCTGCGAGCTTTGCCAGGCGCTCCTGAAGCTTCTCTCGGTCCCAATCCGAATCGGTGCGGTCGATCTCGGCCCTGATCTGATCGATCCTTCCCTTGATCTCGCCGCCGTCGCCCTGGCCCTCGACGATCGTGGTGTTGTCCTTGGTGACAACCGCCTTGCGGGCGCGCCCCAGCATGTCGAGGCTGACCGACTCGAGCTTGAGGCCGATCTCCTCGGAGATCACCTGGCCACCCGTGAGCACCGCGATGTCCTGCATCATGGCCTTGCGGCGATCCCCGAAGCCGGGAGCCTTGACCGCCACCGCTCGGAAGGTCCCGCGGATCTTGTTGACCACCAGTGTGGCAAGAGCTTCGCCCTCGAGGTCCTCGGAGACGATCAGCAACGGCTTGCCCGACTGCATGACCTTCTCGAGCACCGGCAGCAGGTCCCGCACCGACGAGATCTTTTGCTGCGCCAGCAGGATGTACGGGTCGTCGAGGACAGCCTCCATGCTGTCCTGGTCGGTCACGAAGTAGGGGGAGATGTAGCCCTTGTCGAACTGCATCCCCTCGACCAGTTCGAGCTCGAGGCCGAAGGTGTTGGACTCCTCGACCGTGATGACTCCGTCCTTGCCGACCTTGTCCATGGCCTCGGCGACCATCTCGCCGATCTCCGGATCGTTGTTGGCCGAGATGGATGCGACGTTCGCAATCTCGTCACGTCCCTCGACGTCGCGCGACTGGGCCCTGATGGAGTCCACCGCGGCCGCGACGGCCTTCTCGATCCCGCGCTTCAACCCCATTGGGTTGGCGCCGGCGGCAACTTGCTGGAGGCCGGACTTCACCATCGCCTGCGCCAGGACCGTGGCCGTCGTCGTCCCGTCACCTGCAACATCGTTGGTCTTGCTGGCAACCTCCTTGACGAGTTGGGCCCCCATGTTCTCCCATGGGTCGTCGAGCTCGATCTCCTTTGCGATGGTCACGCCGTCGTTGGTGATGGTCGGCGCACCCCATTTCTTGTCCAGCACTACGTTGCGTCCCCGGGGGCCGAGCGTGACCCTCACCGCGTTGGCAAGACGGTCGACTCCGGCCTCGAGCCCCTTGCGGGCGTCAATATCGAATCTAACTAGCTTGGGCATTGCCCCTCCTCACTCGCGAACGGTGCAGGGGCCTGGCCCCTGCACCTCTTGATGTCCTGCCGTGACTCCGATCAGCCAACGATTGCGAGCACGTCGCGGGCCGAAAGGATCAACACGTCCTCACCTTCGAGCTTGATGTCCGTGCCGCCGTACTTCGAGTAGACGACCCGGTCGCCTTCTTTGACATCCATGGGAATGAGGTCGCCGGAGTCGCTGCGCTTCCCCGGCCCCACGGCGAGGACGGTGCCCTCCTGGGGCTTCTCCTTGGCGGTGTCCGGTATGACGATGCCGGAGGCGGTGGTCTCTTCCCCTTCCTCGGGGCGGACCAGGATGCGGTCCTCGAGCGGCTTGAGGGTCTTGGTGGCGGTTGCCATGCGTACCTCCTGAACTCGGTCTTGCCTGACGGTTTAGCACTCGCATTGCCTGAGTGCTAAGAGTAACCGGGGGTAGGAGGTCGGTCAAACGCCCGCCTGGGACGCCCGAACGGTCCATTGTTAATCGGCCCCCCGTCACGGGCGCCACACCAACGCTGGACCGGGCTGCTCTCCGTCCATTGTTAATCGGGCCCCCGTCACCGGCGCCACATCAACGTTGGACGTCCGTCCGCGGCGTCAGACCAGTGGCAGATTCGGATCGGGGGCCGTGTCGAGGGCGCTGTAGCGGCCCCTTCTGAGAAGGGCAGTGCCACAGGCGGCGACCATTGCGCCGTTGTCCGTGCACAGCTCCATGGAGGGGACGTAGAAGCTCAGGCCCCGCCGCTCGCAGGCCTGCTCGAGCCCCCGGCGCAGCCCCGAGTTCGCCGCCACGCCGCCACAGAGGAACACTCGCTCGCCGTCGGTGTGGTCGACGGCCGCCATCGTCTTGTGCACTTGGATGTCGACCACCGCCTGCTGGAACGAGGCCGCGACGTCAGGGACCGACACCTCCTCACCACGCGCCTCTGCCCGCCGGACGTAGTTGATGACCGATGTCTTCAGCCCGGAGTAGGAGACGTCGAAGCCGGGCTCGTCGATCATGCTGCGGGGAAAGGCGATCGCATCTCCGTCACCTAGGAGAGAGAGTCTGTCTATCTCCGGCCCCCCCGGATAGTCGAGGCCGAGAAAGCGTGCGACCTTGTCGAATGCCTCTCCCGCTGCATCATCCACGGTGCCCCCGAGTACCTCGTAGTCCCCATCCCCGCGGGCATGGATAAGCAAGGTATGTCCTCCCGAGATGAGCAGCACGACCGCCGGCCACGCCGCCCCGGGATCGCCGAGAAAGCTCGAGTAGATGTGGGCCTCGAGGTGGTTGACTCCGACGAACGGGATGTCGAGTACCGCCGCTATCGACTTTGCTTCCGCCACACCCACGAGCAGAGAGCCGATGAGGCCGGGCCCCAGCGTCGCCGCTACTCCATCGAGATCCCAAAAGGTCGCATCCGCCTGCAGCAGAGCCTCGCGAATGACCGGCGTGAGTACCTCGACGTGGGCTCGAGAAGCTATCTCGGGAACGATCCCCCCGTAGGCGCGGTGAAGATCCGTCTGCGACGCAATGACGTTGGACAGGATCTCCCGGCCCCCCTTCACCACCGAGGCAGAGGTCTCATCGCACGAGGTCTCGATCCCGAGCACGAGCGTCTCCTGGTCCCACTCCTGCAGAGGCTGCGGCCGTACGGCCGTGCGGGGGCCGGACTGTTGGGACGGACCCACGCCCTCCAAGTCCACGGGCCAGGGCGGGCGAGTGGGGAGCCTACCCATGCCCACCCCGATCGCCGGTGGCGAGCTCGTCCCGAATGCGTTGGAGCCTGAGCCGGTAGTCGGTCGAGGACGCACCCTCGGCCACCATGACCAGCGCGTCTTCGTTGGTCTCGACGTAGTAACCCTTGCGTACACCGACCACCGAGAAGCCGAACTTGGCGTACATCGCCTGAGCGTTGGCGTTTGACACCCGTACCTCGAGCGACAGCGTCTCGGCGCCCCTAGCTATCGCCTCGGTGACAAGTGCAACCAGCAGCCGGCTCCCCACCTTGCGTCCGTGGAACGCCGGGTCGACCGCGATGTTGGTGACATGTGCTTCTCGTCCGGTGAACATCATGCCCGCATACCCCACGACCTGTCCCTGGTGGCGGGCGACCAGATAGGAGCGGGTGTTCTTCTGCGCGATCTCGGATAAGAAGAGCGTGGGGCTCCACGGACGCGGATAGACCTGAGCCTCGATCGCCAGCACACGACGGAGATGGCGACGGCGCATCTTCTCGAGGACGATCCCTCCCAACGCTTCGCGCAGTGGTTCTGGGTCGCGGGCAAGAGCCATCACGCCGACCGGCTTCCTCTTATGCGCTCCCATTGGATACGCCTCGCCGATTGCCTCAGATAGAGAGGCTTTAGGTCGTCCAACGAGTCGAAGTCCTCTCGAAACATACGTGGCAGCGCGAGCTCGACCAGAGCTCGAGCATCGGGGAATGAATGGCCCATCGTACCGATTTCGACGCCGGCGCCCAGGTCCTCGAAGACGTCTCGGTAGAGCAACGCCCCCGCGCCCACGAGCAGCACCTCTCGGGGCCACGCTCCAAGGGTGGTCGCCAGCTGCTCCGGCCTCTCGACTCGGTACTCGGTCATCCTCTGGATGCCGCCCGGCGAGGATCGATAGAAGGCGTTGAACACCTCGCTTCTTCGAGCATCGAGCACCGCGCAGATCGTCTTGGGCGAATAGCGCACCTCGTAGGCCAGCAAGTCGAGGCTCGCCATGCCCACGATAGGCACCGACAGGGATTGAGCGAGCGCCTTGCCGGTTGCGACACCGACCCGCATGCCGCTGTACAGGCCAGGGCCGAGGCTCACGGCGACGCCACCGAGATTGCGGAACCCTAGCCCCGCCTCATCGAGGCAAAAGCGGATCGCCGGAAGCAGGAACTCGTTGTAGCTCGCCCCCCGCGACACCAGGGCGCTCGCCACGACGCCCTGCTCCGAGCCGATTGCGACGCTCGTCTGGGGCGTCGACGTCTCGATGCCGAGGACCAGCACTCAGACCTCCTGGTCGGATCTAGGGTGACCGCGGTGGCGGTTCTGACCCCTCATCGCCGAGCCTACGACCGCTGGAGCCACCACTCAAGCCAAGGTCCGATTCGTAAGAGAGGCGTCCTCCTACGCCTTCGTCCGACGAAGCCGCGTCGAGCAGCGTCTCCGCGGTCATGCGCATGCTCTCCAGCTTGCGCTCCCAGCCCGCGCCCCGCGCCCGAAAGCTCAAGATCCGGGTGTCGGGATCGGACTGCACCCGGCGAAGCTCGATGTCGAGGTAGCGCGCCGGCAAGAGCGGTGCCACCGCCTCACCCCACTCGACAAAAAGGACTGCCTCCGGCTGCACCAGCTCCTCGAAGCCGAGGTCGAGCACCTCCTGGAAATGGTCGAGACGATAGACGTCGAGGTGCACGATTGGGAACTTCCCGTCGTACTCGTGCACGAGGGTGAAGGTGGGGCTGGTCACGCGCCCCTTGACCCCCATGGCCCCCGCAACCCCCTGCACGAACACGGTCTTGCCCGCGCCCAGATCACCGCTGAGACTGATGACGTCTCCCGGCAAAAGCGAGGGGGCCAAGGCGGATCCCACGATGCGCGTCTCCTCGGGCGATCTCGACGTGATGCGCAGGGTGCTCCGCATGCGTTAGAAGAGGCCGAGTTGCCGCGCCTCCGCGGCCGCAACCACGGCCGGCTCGGGGGCCTGCTGCGCGGGGGCTTCGTGGAGGTCGTCGAGACGGAGCTCGCGGGGCTCGGCCGGGGCCGCCGGAGTCTCCCTCGCCCGATCCCGCTCGGCGGCCGTGGCCTGAGCCAGAACCTTTGCTGCCATTTGGAGGTCGTGGCGAATGGCGTCCACGGGGCTCGTCCCTCCGAACCTTCCTCCCCGCAAGGCTGCCGCCGGGTGAAAGGTGGGAATAACGGTTGCGCCTCTTCGCTGGTAGGCCTGCCCCCGGGCCCTGGTGATCCCGATCTGCTGCTCGAGAACGAATTTGGTAGCGAAGTTCCCGAGCGTGACGATGACCTTGGGCTTCATGTGCGCCAGCTGGGCCTCGAGGTAGGGACGGCAGGCCTCGATCTCGTCGGGGAGCGGGTCCCGGTTGCCGGGGGGACGGCACTTGATGACGTTGACGATCGCCGCGCCGGTGCGATCGAGGCCGATCTCCGCCAGCAGCGTGTCGAGCAGCTGCCCTGCGGCGCCGACGAACGGCAAGCCCTGCTTGTCCTCGTTGAACCCGGGGGCCTCTCCGATGAAGAGGAGGTCCGACTCGAGGTTTCCGTCGGCCCACACCACCTGGGTGCGTCCCTCCGCAAGGCGGCATCTGGTGCACGCCAGTGCCTGTAGCTTGACGGCTTCGAAGTCATCACCGAGAGGGCTCCCTGGACCGTCAAAGGGTGGCATTGGTTCAGGGTAAAACACCAGCCCCTCCGGCACTAGCCTGTGATGATCGCAGCAACGTCTTGACGGAGGAAGTCGCAATGGCAACGGAGCAGGTGCAAGCCCCTCGCAGCGAGCGGCTCGGCGCCGACTTTTGGAAGTTCTGGGCGGGGCAGACGATCTCCAATCTGGGCAGCTCGTTCACCTTCTTCGCGCTGCCCCTGCTCGTGTACGAGCTAACCGGATCCGCCATCAACCTCGCGCTGACGACTGCAAGTGAGTTCGTTCCCTACCTGCTCTTCGGCCTGATCATCGGGGCCTGGACCGACCGGCTCGACCGCAAGAGGCTGATGATCGGGGTCGACATCCTGCGCGCGCTGGTCATCTCGACGATCCCCTTGTTGTCGCTGACCGGCGCGCTGACGGTGGAGTGGATCTACGCCGTGGGCTTCATCAGCTCGACGCTCACTATCTTCTTCGACTCATCGCAGTGGGCCGCCATTCCGAACATCGTCGGCAAGGACGAGCTCGTCACTGCAAACGGGCGCATCCAGGCAAGCCTCTCGGGGGCGCAGATCGCCGGTCCCATCGTTGCGGGGGCTCTGGTCGCGGTTCTCGCCATAGAGGACGTCATGTACTTCGACGCCCTGACCTTCTTGTTGTCGGCACTATCGCTGGGTTTGATCCGCTGCCGCTTCAATCCCGAGGAAGGCGAGAAGAAAGAACTCACGACCATTCGAAAGGAAGTCAAAGAGGGACTGACGTACGTGCTCAAGCATCCGGTGTTGCGAAACATCTCCGTGATGATGGCGATCTACAATCTCATAGGCACGACGGTGTTCACCCAGCTCGTGCTGTTCGCAGACGTCCGCCTCGGAGCGGACCAATCGCAGACCGCGCTGTTGTTCTCGTCCGGCGCGGCGGGCATGATGGTTCTCGGATTGCTTGCCGGCAAGATTCGCAAGCGTTGGTCCTTCAGCAAGGTGGCACTGACGGCCCTGGTCATCGACGGCTTGATGATCCTGGTCTTCTCCCAAATGCGAGAGTTCTGGATTGCTCTACCGATCTACGGCATCGGCGCAGGCTTCGGCATCCTGTTCAACATCCAGACCATCAGCCTCCGGCAAGCGATCGTGCCCAACAACATGATGGGACGGATCATGAGCATCGCGGGGGTGCTCGCATGGTCCGCCATCCCGGTCGGCGCATATCTCGGTGGCTTGATCATCGAGGCCACGCACGATGTCGCGCTCGTGTACGCGGGCATCGGCGTAATCACAATGATCATCCCAATCGTGTTCGCGTTCGGCCCCCTAGGCCACGCGGAGGACTACCTGCCCACAGAGCCAGAGTCAGAAGGTCAAACACCGCAGCCTGAAGCGCTGTCCGCCATCGACGCCTAGCCGGGCGTGCCGGCGGCATTGATCTTCAGGTGCACGGCGGTCGCTCTAAAGCCAGTGTGGCAAGAGAAGGGGACAACTAGTCAGACCAGGAGCCGGCCGTCCTCCATGAGCACGTCCCCGTCCACCGTGATGCGGCCACCCTTACGGAGATCACACACCATGTCCCAGTGCACCGCGGACTGGTTTACTCCGCCGCTCTCCGGATAGGAGGATCCGACGGCAAGGTGAACGGTTCCGCCGATCTTCTCGTCGAGCAACGTCTCGCCGCTGAACTGCGTGATCCCATAGTTGGTCCCGATGCCGAGCTCCCCAAGGACGCGGGCCCCAGGATCGGTGTCGAGCGTCTTGATCAGGAACTCCTCGTTCTTGCGGGCGGTTGCTTCGACGACCCTGCCCCCCTCGAACTCGAGTCTGATGCCCTCGACGCTCTGCCCTCCGCGGATCGCAGGGAAGCTGAAGGTGATGTGGCCGCGGGTCCTGTCCTCGCGGGGCCCGGTGAAGATCTCGCCGTCGGGAAAGTTCTCCTTTCCGTCGGCGGGCAGAAAGGTGCGCCCACCCACCTCCAGGACGAGGTCGGTTCCCTCACCCTCGATGTGCACCTCGTTACGGTCTTGCATCCACTCGACCAGGCGACGGTGCCGGTCGGCGACCTTCCGCCACTCCGCAACCGGGTCGGCCGCATCCACCAGGCACGCGCCGTAATAGAAATCTTCGTACTCGGCCAGGCTCATCTCCGCATCCATGGCATGCGCCTCCGTCGGATACAACGTGACGTTCCAGCGATAGTCGCCCGCGGCCGCCCGCTGCATGAGCTTCTCGAGAAGCGGTCTGCGTGCCTTGGCCCTGATCGCTTGCCGGGCGGGGTCGGTTCTCGACAGCTGGCGAGTGTTCGAGTCCGAGATGATCGAGAAGGAGACGTCGAGATTGTCCGCCATCCACGTCTCCGTCTCCCAGACGTATTCGAGCTGATGCTCCTCTGCAAACCGATAAAGGAGTGGCTCGGCCCTGGGAAGGTCGGCCCTGATCATTGGGTAGGCCCCTCGTTCGAGGCACCTGCGGTAGAGGGCAAGGATCAAGGGTTCGGCGACGTAGGACCCGCGAATGGAGACCTTGTCGCCACTTCTCACCCGGGTCGAATAATCGACCAGGATGTCGGCAAGCTTCTCGGCCCTGCTATCCACCATTGCTCCCTCTCTGCTTTCGCGGGCGCCCCAAATTGTCGTCGAAGAAACGCTCCAACAGACCGTTCACCTCGGCGTGGCCCTCGAGCATCGACATATGACCACAGTCTTCGAGGATGTGGAGCTCGGACTTAGGTAGGTGCTGGGCGAGATATTCCGAGGCCGAGGGCAGGGTCAGGCGGTCATGGACGCCTCCTATGACCAGAGTTGGGACGTTTATCTCGTCGAGCCGCCCGCGTGCGTCGAATGCTCTGTAGGACTTCACGAGGTCGAAGATCACATCGGTCGGCGTCTCTGCAACCATGTCGTAGGTGAAGTCGATGTGCTTGGCGGAGGCACCGGGGGCAAACGCAGCGAAAGCAACGGCCCAAAACATCGCGTCCGACGGCTTGATGACTCGGCGCAATCGGTCTATGCGGGATGAATGAGAACCCAGCGCGTCGAAGGGGCGACGAGTGAGGCGTTCCAGCCTCGCCAGCGAGGCACCTCCGATCAGGGTCTCAACCGCGGGGCCGTAGGTGGTGTTCAACAGCGCAAGGCCCTTGATCCGGGAGCCCATCAATTCCGGGTGATTCATGCACAAGGTCATGGCGATCATTCCGCCGACCGAATGACCGACCAGAACCACTTCCTCGAGCGTGCAGTCATCCATCACTGCTTTGAGATCCTCGGCGAGAGCCGCGATCTCGTAACCGGTCTTGCCCCGTGGCTGCGACAGGCCGTGACCTCGAAGGTCGTAGAAGACGAGTCTGTGATCACCCATGCCTGCCAGCTGGTAGAACCACACGTCCGTCCGAAGGGCCGATCCGTGAATGAAGATGACGCCGCGTGAAGAGCGGGGGCCGGTCTCCTCGATGAACAGCTTGGCCCCATCCCCGAGATCGGTTCTGCGTCCGCGAGCTCCCCTTCTTTGCCCGAGCTCTTGCTCGGCCTCAGGGTCTTTGGTTCGCTTCCTTCGCACCGCGACCCGCTCCGCGACGGCCCCCGCGGCGAGACCGGCCGCGGTTCCGGCGAGAGCGACGATGCTGCCCTTTTTCAACTTTCATCCTCGGTTGCCGGTCGAGCCGCGGCCACCGAGGCTGCCGTCACGCAGGGCTGCAACTCAGGCACCCTCGTTCAGGTAGATGCGGGGAACCCGCGACGGTATGCGAGTCGTCACCTCGTAATTGATGGTGCCGATGTGGCCGGCCAGCTCCTCTGCGGAAACCGTCTCTGACCCATCGGCTCCGATCAAGGTCGCGACCGCGCCCACCTTGACTTCGTGATCTCCGGTATCCACCAAGAACTGGTCCATGCACACGGTTCCCGATACCCGATGCCGACGACCGTCAATCAGCACGTCGGCACGTCCCGAGAGCCGGCGGTCGTAACCATCGGCATAGCCGGCGGGAACCGTCACCACTCTTGCCGTCTTGGGCAATTCATAGTCGAGGCCATACGAGAGGCGCTCGCCGGCGGGCAAGACCTTGTCTTGATTGATCCTGGCCCTCAAGGCCATCGCCGGGCGCAGATCCGCGCTGCCGACCAGGACCGGCCCGGGCCATAGCCCGTAGGCGGCAATGCCGCAGCGAACCATGTCGAAGTGCGTCTCGGGAACCGACAGCGTGGCGGCGGAGTTGGCGAGGTGACGGTATCTCAGCTTGACGCCGACGCGTTCGATTCGACCGACCACGTCGACGAAGAGATCGAGCTGCTTGCGCGTAAAAGGATGGTCTACAAGGTCGGCGACCGCGAGGTGGCTCCACGCGCCTTCGATGACTATGCCCTCCATCGTCTTTATGGCTTTGATGGCGCCGACCGCGTCGTCTGCAAGAAGACCGACGCGGTGCATCCCGGTGTCGATCTTGACGTGGACGGGAACGCGGCGCCGGGCGGCGAGCGCGGCCTCGGACAGCTCTCGAGCGAACGCCTCCGTGTAGATCGTTGCGGTCAGGTCGTGATCGATCATCGTGTCCGCCGATCGAGGTGGGGGCTCGGTGAACACGTGAATGGGGGCCGAGATCCCCGCGTCTCTAAGGTGCAACGCCTCGGCGACTCTCGCGACCCCCAGCCTCGTCGCGCCCGCCTCGAGCATGGCCTGTGCCGAAGCAGGGTTGCCGTGGCCGTAGGCGTATCCCTTGACGACCCCCATGACCTCGGCCCCACGCGCGATGTTCCGAAGGATCCCGATGTTGTGCCTGATCGCACCGAGGTCGACCTCGGCCCACACCCCGTGCCCCCGGTCCTCGCTCTCGGCCCTCGTCAATCCCATAGGAGGAGGTTATAGGTGCGGCTCAGGTGCTCTGGGCTTTCATGACCACCGCGAACGCCTCGGGCAGGGCGGCGGCGACGTCTCCCGCGAGCACGCCGTACCCGTCCGTGGCCGACGCCGCCAGCGAACCGGCCACCCCGTGAACAAACGCGGCCGCCCAGGTGGCGTCGAACGCGTCGATGCCCGTCGCCAGTAGCGAAACAACCACCCCGGTAAGGACGTCGCCGGTGCCGGCGGTGGCAAGCTCGGGGCCCCCGGTTCGATTGACCACGGACCGGCCCGACGGCTGCGATATGACCGTGCTCGCCCCCTTCAGGAGCACCACGCAACCGAACCTAAGGGCCGCGGCGCGAGCGACCTCGAGCCGGTTGCCTTGCACCTCGGAAGACGAGGTGCCCAGAAGCCGTGCCATCTCGCCTGCGTGCGGCGTGATCACGACTGGAGCCGTCCGGTCGAGGATGACTTCGGGGCGATCGGAGAGCACGTTCAGTCCGTCTGCATCCACCACCACAGGGGCCTCGACCGAGCGGAGGGCCTCTTCGACGAGCTCTTGCTGGCGCGTCCCCTGCCCAAGGCCGGGTCCGATCGCGACCGCGTCGGCGCGTTCAATCACGTCCGAGAAGCTCCGGAGCACCTCTGGCCCCAGGTCAGAGGCCCCTGGGGCAACCTTCGAGACGAGCTCTGGCGCCCGCGTCTTCTTGGCGTCGTCGACGTAAGGCGTCGTGATGAGCGTCGCGTAACCCGCCCCGGCTCTCATGGTCCCTATGGAGGTAAGGATGGCTGCGCCGCTCATGCCGTCGGAACCGGCCAGGATGGCAACCGACCCGACGCTGCGCTTGTGGGCGTCGGTCCCTCTCACGGGGATGATCCCGGCGACATCGACCGGGGCCATGACCGAGGCCTCCGAGGACTCCACCGGAATGCCGATGTCGGCGACCTCGACCGTGCCGGCGTGGGCAAGTCCGGGAGGGAGCGCGGTGCCGTACTTCTCGGCCCCCATGGCGACGGTCACAGCGGCTCTGACGGCGGGCCCGCTGACCGCGCCGGTAAGCCCGTCGACCCCAGAAGGGATGTCGACCGCAACAACCGGAGCTTCGCTTGCGTTGACGGCTTCTATGGCACGGGCGGGTTCACCTTCGGCAACGCCCCTGAAACCGGTGCCGAAGATGGCATCGACGATGACGTCGGCTCCCTCGAGGCGGCCGGCATCGAAGCGCTCCGGGCTAATTCCTGCCGCGATCATGCGCTCGAGATGCTCCTTGGCGGCGCCCTGCAGCCCGTCGGCGAGAGTGAGGCACCGCACGGACAGGCCTTCGGCGGCCAGCACACGGGCCGCAACGAATCCGTCCCCACCGTTGTTGCCCTTGCCGCATACGACGACGACCCTGCGCCCGTAGCGGCCGGCGACTAATCGGATCGCGGCCCGAGCCACCGCGCGGCCGGCGCGCTCCATCAGCATGTAGGTCGAGGTGCCGGCGTCGACGGCGGCACGGTCGGCGCGCGCCATCTCCTCGGGCGACAGCAGGGGCCTCACGGAGACAATCTAAAGCGGTCTACCCACCCGTGTGGTCCTAATGATGAAAGTCAGGATGGTCTTGCGAACCCCCGAGTCTCCATCGACTAATGGACGTCAGCCCACGGCTTCAGTGCGCCAACGCCCAATGGACGACCGTTAGGGGGCCGAGGTGGGCGGTGGTGGCGGGACCGGCTCCTCGGGAGCCACCCCTTGCTGCGGAGCCACGGGTGGTGCAGCGGCGGCTGTTCCCTGATCGCCCCCCTGGGCTGCCGGAGTCTCCGCCGCCTGGGCGGCGATGGCAGCCTCGTAGCCGGCGATGTCGCTCACCAAGGAGTCGCCCTCGGCCCCCGAGGGCGTGCCCTGGGTTCTCTCCTGGTAGATCAGATAGCCCAGCCGGCGCGCCGACTCGTCCATCTTCTTCTTGAGCTGGGCCCGCTCCATCTTGGTCTGTGCAGTAGCCGTCGCGGTCTTGGCCTGCGCCGCGACGTCCTGTGTGGCCGCTTTCACCTTGTCCATGAAACCCACGACTGGACCTCCTCCTTGAACCTGTGCCGCCCTAGCCACAAAATTACTCGACGGTCACGCTCTTGGCCAGGTTGCGCGGCTTGTCGGGGGACAGACCCCGCTCTTTCGCCGCGTAGTAGGCCAGCAGCTGCAGGGGGATGGTGTCAAGGATCGGCGTCAACAACGGCTTGGTTAACGGTATCTCGAACAGCTCTGTGGCGAGGGCCTTAGCCCGTTCGTCGCCGCGCGGTGCGATCAAGATGGTGTCGGCCCCCCTTGCACGAACCTCTTGGACGTTGGCCATCATCTTCTCGTACAGAGAGGGACCGGTCATTACCGCGACTACCGGAACGCCCTCTTCGATCAGCGCAATGGCGCCGTGCTTGAGCTCACCTGCCGCGTAGCCCTCGGCGTGGATGTAGGAGATCTCCTTCAGCTTCAGCGCACCCTCCATGGCGACCGCCATCCCAACGCCCCTACCAATGAAAAGGACATCCGAGACGTCCGAGAGGGACTTGGCCGCGCGCTGAATGTCATCGTGAAGAGCAAGGACTTCCTCTATTTGCGCGGGCAGCTCGTGCATCGCTGCGATGGTCTCCGCGACCTTCTCTTCGGCCATGGCCCCCCGCTCCTGAGCCAGGTAGAGAGCAAAGAGATTGAGGGCGACAAGCTGACCGAGAAAGGTCTTGGTCGCGGCGACTCCGATCTCGGGCCCGCAATGGGTGAACAGCACCGCGTCGGCGTCGCGAGTGATCGAAGAGCCCACCACGTTCGTGACGGCGACGACCTTGGCCCCCATGTCCTTGGCGAAGCGCACCGCTGCAAGGGTGTCCGCGGTCTCGCCGGATTGCGCGATGCCGATGACCAGCGACCGGTCATCAAGAACCGGATCGCGATAGCGAAACTCTGAGGCGAGATCCAACTCGACCGGGATGCGCGTGTAGTGCTCGATCGCATGCTTCGCGGCCATCCCGGAGTGATAGGACGTCCCGCACGCCACGACGACGATCTTGGTGATGTCGTTCAGCACGTCGGCGTCCCACGACACCTCGTCGAGAAGGATCCGCCCCGACAGGTCCACCCGGCCCCGCATTGCATTGCGAACCGCTTCCGGCTGCTCGAAGATCTCCTTCAGCATGAAGTCCTCGTAGCCGCCCTTCTCGGCGGCCGAGATGTCCCATTCGACGTGGACGACTCGCGGCTCGGCCGGCTCTCCGTCGAAGTCGAACAACGAGACGCTGCCGGCCTTGATCTCGGCGACCTGGCGGTTGTCCAAAGGGATGACGTCGCGGGTGTGCGGCAACAGGGCGGGAATCCCCGAAGCAACGATTCCCGAGCCGTCGGGCACGCCGACGATGATCGGCGAGTCCTTGCGTACGGCGATGATGCTGTCCGGCTGCTCCGCATGGATGCAGACGAGCCCGAACGCCCCCTCTAGCATGGCGATGACTTCGATGACGGCGTCGAGCAGAGGACGCGGACGCTGCGCCACGGCCCCCTCGAGGAGGTGCGCGACGACCTCGGTGTCGGTCTCGGAAGACAGTTCGTGGCCCTCTGCTTGCAAGGCGGCGCGCAGTGCCTCGTGGTTCTCGATGATCCCGTTGTGAACCACCGCGATGTTGCCGGTGCAGTCCCTGTGCGGGTGGGCATTGCCATCGGTGGGGGGGCCGTGCGTGGCCCAGCGGGTGTGCCCGATCCCGAGCGTCCCCTCCATGCCGTTGCCGTCCAAAGCCTGCTCCAGCTTGGTTAGCTCGCCTGCTCTCCGAACCACCGTCAAGCTGCCCCCCTCGGCGACCGCGACACCGGCCGAGTCATAGCCTCTGTACTCGAGCTGGCGCATTCCTTCGATCAGGATGGGAAGCGCTTTGTCACTGCCCACGTATCCGACGATTCCACACATAACAGTCCCCTCTTCTCGAGGCCGCGCCCTCGACTCGATGTGACGTGGGAGGCACCCATAAAGCCGCGCGCGGCTACGACGATATTGAAAAGAGGAGCCACGCCGGAGCCGGTTTGTGTCCCGGGATCACTCCCGGGGTTTGTCGACACCGTCACGACCGTGGCCGGCCGAGGGTCACCCGCCGAGTGGACCGGGATGCTTTCGGTCCTCCGAGATCCCCTACCTCGTCGACTCGCCACCTCCTACGGCGAGCCCTGGCGCTAGATCCGTACTTGGGTCTTGCTTCCTCTCGCCGGTGAGTCTATCAAGCGTTCTTGCCGCCATTAGGCCGAAAGAGTCGCGCGAATTGCGGCAAGAACGGGATCGAGTCAGGCGAGGTGCTTCCGTACCGAGTCGGCCAGCTTCTCCGCCGCAGCTCTGGCAGCCTCTTCGCTCGCCGCTTCCACCATGACCCGCACGAGCGGCTCGGTTCCCGATGCCCTCAGCAGGACACGGCCCTCCTGCCCCAGCGTCTCCTCAATGGCTGCCACCTCGACCCATAGTGCCTCTTCGCTTTGGAGGCGGTCCTTGGACGACACCTCCACGTTGATCAGCACCTGCGGATAGGCCTCGAAGAAGCTGCTCAGCTCGGATAGCGGCCGCCTCGCCGAGGTGACGATCTCGGTGACCTTGAGCGCAGTCAGGAGTCCGTCCCCGGTCCTCGCGTGTGCTCCGAAGATGATGTGGCCCGACTGCTCGCCTCCGATAACCGCCCCGTGCTCCGCCATTGCCTCTGCTACGAACTTGTCTCCGACGGGCGCCGACAAGACCTCTATCCCATGCTCTTCGAGCGCCCTGCGAAAGCCAAGGTTCGACATCACCGTGGCAACAACGATGTCCTTGTTGAGCTCGTCACGATCCTTCAAATGCATGGCGGCCAGGCCGAGGATGCGGTCGCCGTCCACCGGTTCACCGCGCTCGTTAACCGCGAGAACCCGGTCCGCGTCGCCGTCGAACGCGAACCCCACGGCGGCGCGCTCCTCCACGACGCGCTTTGACAGTTGACTGAGCGAGGTCGAACCGCAGTCGACGTTGATACGCGCGCCGTCTGGTTCGGCATTGATGGCGATCACTTCGGCCCCCGCCTCCCTGAAGACGAGGGGACCCAACGCCCATGCCGCCCCGAATGCGCAGTCGAGGACGACCTTTATGTCCTCGAAGGGGCGCTCGAGGGAAGCAAGCAGGTGCTTAACGTATCCCGCCCCGGCATCCGCGAGGATCTCAACTCGGCCCACGTCCAGTCCGATGGGAAGCTCATGGGTGACTTCCGCCATGCGCGCCTCGATGGCATCCTCGATCCCGGCAGGAAGTTTCAGTCCCTCTTCGGAGAAGAACTTGATCCCGTTGTCCGCCACGGGATTGTGAGAAGCGGAGATGACTGCGCCGGCCCGTGCTCCCACCTCGACCGTCAACCAGGAGACCGCCGGAGTCGGTACTATGCCTGCCACGCGCACTGTGGCTCCGGCCGAGGAGAGGCCGGCAATCAGTGCGCTCTCGAGCATTGGGCCCGAGAGGCGGGTGTCGCGTCCAACCACCACATCGCCACCGTGCGATGCGAGGACGAGCCCCGCAGCTCGACCCAGAGCGAGAACGAGGTCGGGGGTGAGGTCCTTGTTTGCAACTCCCCGAACTCCGTCGGTACCAAACAAGCGTGGCATCCGGGAATACTCGCAGACGCGGCACTAGGCTCACCGATGGTGCAGCCATGGAACACAAACGATGAAGGGGGGGACTGATGGCAAAGCTGTCCAGGGTCGAGATCGGAAGCTTCGATCCACAGCGTTTCGGTGGTGTGCTCGCTCCCGAGCGCTACCAGGAGTTCATTCAGATCGTCGACACTGCCTCGTCCTTCTTCGAGGGCCGCGTCGTGTGGAACGTCAACTCGACCGCCAAGGGCGGGGGCGTCGCGGAGATGCTGCGCTCGCTGCTCGCCTACGCGCACGGCGCCGGAGTCGATGCTCGGTGGATCGTCATCGAGGGCGACCCTGACTTCTTTCGCATCACGAAGCGAATTCACAACCACCTCCACGGCTCACCGGGTGACGGTGGAAGCCTCGCCGACGAGGAGCACAACTCCTACTGCGCCACCCTCGACCCCAACGCCGAAGAGCTAGCAAAGCTCGTCTCACCGGGTGACGTCGTAATCCTTCACGACCCCCAAACCGCGGGACTGACAAAAGCGATGAAGGAAGCAGGCGCAATTGTCATATGGCGTTGTCACGTCGGCCTCGACATACCGAACGACCTCGCCCGTAACGCGTGGAGGTTCCTGGCACCACATGTGCGCGAGGCCGATGCCCACGTCTTCTCCCGGCAGGGGTTCGTATGGGAAGGGCTACAGCCCGAGAAGACGTGGATCATCCCGCCCTCGATCGACGCATTCTCTCCGAAGAACCAGGACCTGAAGGACGAGACGGTTGCGGCAATCTTGGCAGCAGCCGGCATCTCGGCCGAGGAAACCCACACGCGGGCCGAATACACCCGCGAGGACGGGAGCCCGGGGGTAGTGAAGAGCAAGACCGTCTTCGCCGACGGCGGCGCACCTCCGCCCTTCGACCGGCCCATCGTTACGCAGGTGTCCCGCTGGGATCGCCTCAAGGATCCGCTCGGGGTGATCGAGGGGTTCGCCCGCTACGTCGCTCCCGTGAGCAATGCCCATCTCGTGGTGGCGGGTCCATCGGTCGAGGCGGTCGCGGACGACCCCGAGGGAGCCGAGGTCCTGCGAGAGGCCCGCGCCGCATGGGACTCACTGGACGACTCCATCAAGGGTCGGGTCCACCTTGCCTGCCTGCCGATGGAAGACGGTGAGGAGAACGCAGCGATCGTCAACGCGCTTCAGCGCAGGTCAGATGTCGTCGTTCAGAAGAGCCTCGCGGAGGGCTTTGGTCTCACCGTCGCAGAAGCGATGTGGAAGGCCCGCCCAGTGGTGGCCAGCCGGATCGGAGGGATCCAGGACCAGATCGTCGACGGCAAGACGGGAGTGCTGGTCGACGGCACAGACCTCGAGGCCTACGGCAGCGCCGTCGTGAGTTTGCTCGAGGACCCGGTGGGGGCCGAGAAGATAGGCGTGGAGGCTCAGAACCGGGTTAGGGACGAGTTCCTCGGCCCCCGGCACCTGCTGCAGTACTTCAAGCTGATCTCGAAGCTGATGCTCGGCTAGAAGGCTCGACTACCGCGCAGCAACTTTAGTCGTCCCGGTCGAGGGGCGAGGCGCGAGAGTCTGGGCTGATCTCCTGCAGGTCCTCAGTGGTGTCGATGTCGATTGCTGCTTGTGCATCCTCAACCCGAGCAAGGCACAATCCCGTTACTAGGCTCTTCATCGAAACGCCCGAGGCGCCCAGTACTGCCAACCGACTGCGAAGCACGACCTTCTTGTAAGCACCGACGAGCGCGGGGCTTCCTTCGGGATCGACAATGACGGCGCCATCCTGCCCACCGATCGCGTGGACGAGGCGCGCGACCGTCGCGGCCTCGACAAAGGGATGATCGACCCCAAGCACGACCACGACTCTCGCTGTGACGTATTCGAGCCCCGCAGCGATTGCGGCCACTGGGCCGCCGCCGGGCGGGTCCTCCGTCGCCCAGGTCACCTCTCTCGAGACGTGCCGTCGGGGGCCAACGACGACGATGTTCTGGGCGTCACCAACGGCGTCGAGCGCTCGCTCCAGAAGCGGGCGACCTCCGACGATGATTGCAGCCTTGTCGACTCCCCCTAGACGACGGCCCCCTCCGCCCGCGAGCATGACCGCGTCGAAGTCCATACCGCCCATCCTCTTACGGAAGCGGCCCCATAGGATCGACCACAATGCGTTCAATCGAGGGCTCGCACACAGAAACGTCGCGCTTCCTACGCGCTTGTCGGAGCGAGGAGATCGACTGCGTGCCGGTATGGTTCATGCGCCAGGCGGGACGCAGCTTCGCCGAGTACCGAAGGCTTCGCGACAAGCACTCGATGTTGGAGCTCTGCCGTACTCCGGAGCTGGCCGCTGAGGTCACGCTGCAACCGGTGCGGCGTCTCGGCGTCGACGCCGCCATCCTCTTCTCTGACATCGTGGTCCCCCTCGCCCCTATGGGTGTCGACGTCGAGATCAAAGAGGGAGTGGGGCCGCTGATCGCCAATCCGGTCCGTTCGGAACGGGACGTGGACAAGCTCCGGCCTCTGGACCCCCCAACCGACGTGCCCTATGTGCTCGAGGCGGTCAAGCTACTGGTTGGAGAGCTCGATGTTCCCCTGATCGGCTTCGCAGGCGCTCCGTTCACGCTAGCCAGCTACATGATCGAAGGCAGGCCGAGCAAGGACCACGCGAGGACCAAGGCCCTGATGTACTCGAATCCCACGGTCTGGCACAGGTTGATGGACCTGCTCGCCGATGCGATCGTCGCCTATCTCCGGGCGCAGATCGAAGCGGGGGCCGCGGCGGTGCAACTGTTCGACTCCTGGGCCGGCGCGCTCGATCGCGACGACTATGTTGCCTACGTTGCTCCGGCCGTGAGTCGGATCTTCGACGGCATCCAGGACCTCGGCGCGCCTCGCATCTACTTCGGGGTCACTACCGGTGAGCTGCTCGAGGCAATGGCCGCGACCGGTCCCGACGTCATTGGCGTGGACTGGCGGGTGCCACTTGACGCCGCCCGCGGGCGGCTCCCGGGGATACCGGTGCAGGGAAACCTCGATCCCGCTGCCTGCCTCGCGCCGTGGGATGCACTCGAGGCCAAGGCCGTGCGGGTGTTGGAGCGGGGTGGGGGCCGGGGACACATCTTCAACCTCGGACACGGAGTCCTTCCCGAGACCGATCCCGCGACCCTCGCCCGCCTGGTCGACCTCGTCCACCGATGGAGGCCTCATGCCGGATAAGGCGGGAGTTCTGGTGATGGCCTACGGCACCCCGAGGGACCTCGACGATGTAGAGGCTTATTACACCCACATACGAAGGGGCAAGCCTCCTCCTCGAGAGTTTCTCGAAGAGCTCACCGAGCGCTACCTGGCCATAGGTGGCCGCTCCCCCCTGTACGGCATCACGAGGGCGCAACAGCAAGGGATCGAGGCCCGCCTCGAGGGAGTGAAGACCTACCTCGGCCAGAAGCACCAGAGCCCGTTCATCTCGGACGGCGTCCACGCCGCGGTGTCAGACGGGGTCGATCGCATCGTTGGACTGGTCTTGGCCCCGCACTACTCGACCATGAGCATCGGGGATTACACCCGGCGCGTGGAGAGTGCTGCGAGGGATGTCGGGTTCGAGGGAGCCGTTGAGGTTGTCAGGAGCTGGCATCTCGAACCCGGCTACATCAGATGGCTGAGCGCACGAGTGCAGGAAACCCTCCCCGCCGTAGGAAACGGCGAGGACACCTGCGTCATCTTCTCGGCGCACAGCCTGCCCACGAAGATCCTCGCCACCGGAGATCCCTATGCGGACCAGCTTGCAGAGACGGCCGCTGCAGTCGCGGCCGAAACCGGCCTGCAGCGATGGAGAGTCGGCTGGCAAAGCGCGGGGCGAACCGAGGAACCATGGATAGGCCCCGACATCCTGGATGTCGTCAAGGAACTGGCCAGCGAAGGCGCTCGGTCGGTAGTGGTCTGCCCGTGCGGCTTCGTTGCCGACCACCTCGAGGTCCTCTACGACGTCGACATCGAAGCCAAGCGAGCAGCTGAGGATCTCGGTGTCGAGCTGGCTCGGACCCGTTCTCCCAACGACGATCCCGAGTTCCTCGACATGCTGGCAGGAGTCGTTAGCGGCGCCCTCGACCAGACAACGTGAACCAAGCAGTAAATCGGGGGAGCGTCGCGGTGATCGGCGGCGGCATCAGCGGGCTAGTGGCAGCCGACCGGCTGACACAAGAGGGCCTTCGCGTGACGCTCGTGGAAGCAGACGACCGCCTCGGAGGAAAGATCCTCTCCGAAAGTCTCGACGGCGTAACGGTCGAAGCCGGCCCCGACTCCTTCCTCGCTCGGGAGCCGTGGGCAGTCGACCTCTGCACCGAATTGGGTCTCGCAGACGAGCTCGTGGCGCCCGCCATCTTCGGCGCCCACGTGTGGACGCCCGCCGGCCTCCGCAAGATCCCGGCGGACTTCACCTTCGGCATGCCGTCGTCACCGATTCGGGCGTTGCGCTCGGGCATCCTCTCGGTCAAGGGGGCATCGAGGGCCGCAGCCGATCTGCTCTCCCCGCGCCCCCTCAGCGGCGTCGACCTCTCGATCGGCTCCTTCGTGAAACGGCGGTTCGGGCAGGAGGTCCTCGATCGACTGGTCGATCCCCTTCTCGCCGGAACGCGGGCCGGGCGGGCCGAAGACCTGAGCCTGGCGGCTGCCGCTCCCCAGATCGATGCGCTTGCACGCAGCAATCGCAGCGTCATCCTGGGCCTCCGGTCGGCTCGTCGCCACGGCGCCCCGGGGACCGGTCCTCCACCGTTCCTCACGATAAGAGGGGGCATGCAGGTTCTCGTGGAACGCCTCGCCACACGCCTAAGAGACCGCGCCGACGTGCGCACGTCTACACTCGCGGAACGACTCCAGCGCAGCGGGGAAGGCTCCCATCTAGTGCACCTCCGGGGACAGGGGGCGCTGCGGGTAGACGCGGTCGTCATCGCTACCCCCGCCTACTCCGCAGCCACGCTGCTCGAGGAGGTCAACCCCGAGGCCGCACGGGGTGTGGGCGAGATCGAGTACGCGACGGTGGTAACCATCACGCTCGTCTACCCGTCCTCGGCCGGAGCGGTTCCCGCCGGAGGCAGTGGGCTTCTAATTCCCAGCAGCCAATCGAAGACCCTGGCGGCGTGCAGCTGGTACTCGACCAAGTGGCCCCACCGCGCCCCAGGCGAGGGACGGCTCTTGATCCGCTGCTTCGTGGGCCGGGCGTCAACCGATGCCGTCACCCAGCTCGACGACCGCGAGCTCGTCAACCGTGTCACGAGAGAGCTAGGAGAAGCGACAGGGATTCAAGGGGCGCCCGACGACGCGCGCGTGACTCGCTGGGAGCGGGCGCTGCCGCAGTACGCGGTCGGCCACCTCGATCAAGTCGACCGGATCGAGAGGGCGCTGGAACGCACTCCGGGGATCGCTCTCGCGGGCGCCGGCTACAGGGGGTCGGGCCTGCCTGACTGCATCAAGAGCGGTCATGCCGCAGCTCAGTCAATCGTGACCCGACTCGACCTCCGGTCGGCTCAGTGAACCTGAACCCCTCGCCTCTCCTGCTCGACCAGCTTGGGCCGCACCCACAGCAGATAGAAGACGGTCCCGAAGAACTGGAGGACGAAGATGGCGAGGAACCACAGCGGCTTGCTCTCGCCCACCGCTCTCCACGTCTCTTCGGGATGGCTGCCCGCGTCGTAAAGGGTCCACAGCCACACCCC
>JAUJNI010000001.1:131775-233758 GCA_030446465.1 Actinomycetota bacterium | reverse complement strand
TCCACGTCTCTTCGGGATGGCTGCCCGCGTCGTAAAGGGTCCACAGCCACACCCCCAACCACGCGAGCAAGGGACCTACTACGAAGAGCACCTCGACAGGCCCGTTGGGCAAGACGCCTTCCTTTCTGCTCGCACTATCCTAGCGCGCAATGCGCCCGTGGCGCCCAGCCCCAGTGTGCGCACGGTCGCGCTAACCTGATCCTTCTTCTAGAAGGAGCTGCGCGTGACCGACGAACTGATCTTTGCGAGTTATCCGGTGTTCAAAGCGATTCCCGAGCGCCTCGAGGGCGACCGGGACGTCATCGCCAAAGAGGTCGAGGGGCTGCTCGAGGACTTCGGCGACCGGGTCAAGACTCGCGGGGTCTACTCCACGGCAGGATTTCGAGCCGACGCCGACATCATGTTCTGGTTTGTCTCACCGTCCGCCGATGACCTGCAGGACTTGTTAGTGGCGCTAAGGCGCACCGAGTTGGGCCGGGCCCTCGTTCCCCGCGAGGTGTTCCTGGGGCTGGTTCGTCCGGCCGAGTTCGCGAGGGACCACCTGCCCGCTTTCGTCCAAGACAAGCCTCCCAAGAGGTACATGACCGTCTACCCGTTCGTCCGCACGCCCGAGTGGTACCTGCTCGAGCCCGAGTCGCGCGGGCAACTCCTGCGAGATCACGGCATGGCGGGACGTGAGTTCCCCGACGTGCTTGCGAACACCACGAGTGCCTTCGGCCTGGGAGATTACGAGTGGATCCTGTGCTTCGAGGCAGATGGTCTCGACCGCATCGTCGAGCTCTTGAGACGCCTGCGCGCCACCGAGGCGCGCCGCTACGCCAAGCTGGAGATCCCCTTCTTCACCGGCATCCGCAAGGAACTAGCAGAGGCGATCGCCGACCTGCCGTAGGACCCTTCCTCCATTGTTGCTTCGGCCCCCGTGACCGGTGCCAGATCAACAGTGGATGGAAATCAAAGTGGTTACTCGCCCGGCCCCCGGTCTCTCTCGCGCTTCAGCTCGAAGAAACCATCTTGCTCCGCGAGCCATCGGACGTGGTCCCACAGCTCGCCGGCCTGCTCACCCTGGGACGCTCGAGAGATGACCGGGCCGAAGATTCCCTGCCCGGATTCCAGCACGATGGTCGGAACCCCGAAGCAACCAGCGTCGGCGGCCGCTGCTTCGTGCTGGGCACGCACCTCCTGGGCCGTCGAGTCGTCGTCGAGGGCCGAGTCCACCAGTGAGGCGTCGAGCCCCGAGTCCCCTAGAGCACTTCTAACCACGTCTGTCGTCAGCGGCTCATCCCCTTCATGCACCCGTTCGCCGATCGCCCGGTAGAGGTAATCGGCGGCCTCGTTCCCGTGCTCTCGTTCCACCAGCGCAAGAGTCCTCAGCGCAGACACTCCCCGTGCCTCTGGATCGGTGAGCGGATCTTCCCCATTGGCATTGACGAGGGTCAGGCTGAACAGGCGCCACTGGACGTCGATGTCCCTCACGTTCTCGACCTCACGAATCCATTTGGAGGTCTCCCATGCCCACGGGCACAACGGATCGAAGTGAAATCTGACTCGCTCGGTCACGTGGGAAGCTCCCCGTCTTCGGGACGGTCGAGCTTCGTCACGTGCCACCGGCGCGGTGCGATGAGCTCCTCTGCCTCCTTCGGCCCCCACGACCCCTGGGGGTAGACATGCAGAGGGGGAGGATCGCGCAGCACCTTCTCGAAGACCTCCCAGGTGCGTTCCACTCCGTCGCCGCGCGTGAACAGGGTTCGATCACAGAGCAGCGCATCGTGAAGCAACCGCTCGTAGGCTTCGATCAGAGGCGAGTCGTAGGAGCGTTCGTAGCGGAAATCCATGCGAGCAGGCCCCAGCTCGATTGCAGGCCCCGGCTTCTTTGCAAGAAAGGTCACCGACACACCCTCGTTAGGGCCGAGGTGAAAGGTGAGATGGTCGTGCTCGAACCAAACGCTTTGGTCCTCGCGGAACATCTGCCGCGGAGGCTCCTTGAAAGCAAGTGTCACCGCCTGGTACTTGCGCTTCATTTTCTTACCGGTCCTCATGAAGAACGGGACGCCCGCCCATCTCCAGTTGTCGACGTGCAGGCGAGCGGCCACGAACGTCTCGGTATCTGAGCCTTCCGCCACACCTTCTTCTTGGAGGTAACCCTCGTACTGGCCACGGACGACATCCTCCGAAGGAACGGGAGCAATGGACTCGAACACTTTTGCGATCTCGTCGGCGAGCGCAGTGGGCTCGAGCGCGTACGGCGGCTCCATCGCCACGAAGCTCATCACCTGCAACAGGTGAGTCACCAGCATGTCTCTGAGAGCGCCGGTGTCCTCGTAGAAACCGGCCCTGGTACCGATGCCCATCTCCTCGGGCACGTCGATCAGCACATGGTCGATGTGCGCCCTATTCCAGACCGGCTCGAACATCCCGTTGGCAAACCTCAGGGCCAGGATGTTCTGGACCGCCTCCTTTCCGAGGAAGTGATCGATCCGGTACACCTGTGACTCGTCCAGGACCTCTTGAACCACTTCGTTGAGCTCTCGAAACGATTCCACATCGAGGCCGAATGGCTTCTCGTACACCACGGTCGCCCGCTCGTTGAGGCCGGCGTCGCCGATCGCACCGGTGATAGTTGCAAAGGCGGGCGGAGGTACCGAGAGATAGAAGAGGCGACGCGGCTCGCCTCCGAGCTCCTTCTCCGCCTTCGAGATCGCTTCCTTCAATGTCTCCGTGTCGCCGGGCTGGAACTTGTGCGACACGTAGGTGAGCCTGTCGGCGAAGATCGGCCACAGCTCCTGATCGACGTCGCAGCGGCTGAACTCCTCGATCGACTCTCGGGCGAACTCGTCGAACTGCTCGTCCGAGAACTGGCTGCGAGAGTTGCCGATGATCCGGTAGTTGTTCGGCATCATGCCCTCGGCCGCCAGGTGATAGAGGGCCGGCAGCAACTTGCGGCGCGCGAGGTCGCCGTTTCCTCCAAAGATCACGATGACGCAGTCGGGGGGAATCTGAGCTTGAGCCACGCTGCCTCTCTTTCGCTTCTAGGCGTCGCCTATCATGGAAGCATGACAGCGATGGCCCCCAAGCAAGACCCTTTTGGCGCCCGCGCGTCGCTCGAGACGAAGGCCGGAACGATCGATCTGTTCCGCCTGGAGGCCCTGGAGGAACGTGGGATAGCCGAGCTCGACCGCATCCCCATGACCGTGAAGATCCTTCTGGAGAACCTGGTCCGAACCGCCGGCACCGAGCACGCATCGGAACAAGAGGTGGAGGCGCTCGGTGCGTGGGGGCAGAAGCCGGTCGACGAGCGTGAGTTCGCCTTTGCCCCGGCAAGGGTGATCCTCCAGGACTTCACAGGAGTGCCCGCCGTCGTCGATCTTGCCGCCATGCGCTCGGCCATCGAGCGTGAGGGCGGAGATCCTTCGGTGGTCGATCCTCTGGTGCCGGTTGACCTTGTGATCGATCACTCCGTTCAAGTCGACGCCTTTGCGTCTGAGGGCGCCTACAAGATCAACGTCGAGCGAGAGTACGAGCGCAATCACGAGCGCTACTCGCTGCTCCGGTGGGCCCAACAGGCCTTCGCGGGCTTCCGGGTGGTGCCTCCCGGCATGGGCATCGTGCATCAAGTCAACCTCGAATACCTGGCCACCGTCGTGCGCACGCTCGAGCAAGACGGGCAGAGGCTCGCCGTTCCCGACACTCTGGTTGGCACCGACTCACACACGACGATGATCAACGGGCTCGGCGTGCTCGGGTGGGGTGTCGGTGGGATCGAAGCGGAGGCCGCGCTGCTGGGCCAGCCGCTTCCACTTGGCACGCCCAAGGTTGTTGGATTTCGCTTCACCGGCGAGCTGCAGATAGGAGTGACTGCTACGGACCTGGTGCTGACCGTGACCGAGATGTTGCGCAAACATGGGGTCGTCGGCAAGTTCGTGGAGTTCTACGGCGACGGCCTTGGGGGTCTCACCGTCGCCGACCGCGCCACGTTGTCCAACATGTCGCCCGAGTACGGGGCCACCGCCGCGCTGTGGCCCGTGGACGATCAGACCCTTACTTACCTCCGGCTCACGGGAAGAAAGCCCGAGCACATCGATCTGGTCGAGCGCTACTGCAAGAGCCAGCGCCTGTGGCGCATCGACGACAGCACTGCCCCCGAGTTCACGGAGACCCTCGAGCTGGCGCTCGACACCGTCGAGCCGAGCCTCGCCGGCCCCCGCAGGCCTCAGGACAGGGTCACCTTGAGCGGTGTGTGGGACAGCTTCGAGCAGGTCTACGGCGAGGACGGTGATGCCTCGCAGGCCGCCCAGGTTCCGAACGTCCAGCCGGACGCCAAGGAGGACACCGTTCGACTCGCCAACGGCGACGTCGTGATCGCGGCGATCACGAGCTGCACCAACACCTCCAATCCCACCGTGATGCTGGGGGCGGCGCTGCTTGCCAAGAAGGCGGTGGATCGCGGCCTCAAGACCAAGCCGTGGGTGAAGACCTCCACCGCACCGGGGTCCCGAGTCGTGACCGAGTACCTCGAGGGTTCCGGCCTGATCGACTCGCTCAACGAGTTGGGCTTCCACATCGTGGGCTACGGATGCACCACGTGCATCGGCAACTCGGGCCCTCTACCTCAGCCGATCTCCGACGCCATAGAAGAAAACGACCTCGCGGTCGTGTCCGTGCTGTCCGGCAACCGCAACTTCGAGGGCCGCATCCACCCCCAGGTGAAGGCGTCCTATCTCGCCTCACCTCCGCTGGTGGTTGCCTATGCCCTGGCGGGCACGGCGCACATCGACCTCAGCAAAGAGCCGCTGGGGGAGGATCGGGACGGCAACCCCGTCTACCTTCAGGACCTCTGGCCGACCCCGGAAGAGATCACTGCGGCGATGTCCTCGGTCACCACCGACCTCTTCTCTGAGGAATACGGGAAGGTCTTCGACGGCGACGAGCATTGGCAGCAGCTACCGTCGCCCACCGGCGCTCTCTATGACTGGAACGAGAAGTCGACCTATGTGCGCCAACCCTCTTTCTTCCGTGACCTCGGTGCCGAACCGCCAGCTCTAGAGGACGTGAGCAGCGCCCGTGTCCTCGTCTTCGTCGGCGACTCGGTGACCACCGATCACATCTCCCCGGCCGGCTCCATCGCCCCGAGCTCGCCCGCAGGCAAGTACCTCGTCGAGCAAGGGGTGGCGCCGCAGGACTTCAACAGCTATGGGTCGAGGCGCGGCAACCACGAGGTGATGGTGCGAGGCACCTTCGCCAACATCCGCCTGCGCAACAACCTGGTCGACAAGGAGGGGAACTGGACGCTGCACCTCCCCGACAGAACCGTGATGCCGATCTTCGAGGCGGCCGAGCGCTACGCCGAAGAAGGCGTCCCCTTGGTCGTCATCGCCGGGAAGGAATACGGGTCGGGAAGCTCACGCGACTGGGCGGCGAAGGGGCCAAGGCTCCAAGGGGTCAAGGCGCTCATCGCGGAGAGCTTCGAGCGGATCCACCGGAGCAACCTGGTCGGAATGGGGATCCTGCCTCTGCAGTTCCTTCCGGGGGAGAGCGCCGCTTCCTTGAACCTGACCGGTGAGGAAGTCATCGACATCACCGGAGTCGTGGAGGGCCTCGAGCCCCACGCCGAGCTGAAGGTCACGGCGAGGGCTGACGACGGCGCGGCCACTGAGTTCTCGGTTGAGTGCCGAATCGACTCGGAGGTCGAGCTCGACTACTACAAGCACGGTGGCGTGCTTCAGATGGTGCTGCGCCGCATGCTGGCCCGGTCCTCCTAGACCTCTTGGGCGGGTTCCCTCTCTGCGGGAAGGCAGACATCCAACGTCGTGCCTCTACCCCTGAGCGAGCGGAATAACACGTAACCCCCGGCCGCTTGAACCAGCCCGTAGAGCCGGGCGAGCTTCGAGCCGAACCCCTGTCGCCCCCTGGTTAGATCCTTCTCGTCGATCTTTCCGGCGGTCTCCTCGGTCACGCTTCCGTTGTGGACGACCGTGAGGCGCACGTAGTTTCCCGGGGGGAAGGTGAGGTACTCGGCGGTCGGGCGCAGCTCCCAGTTGGAGGTCGAGAAGGACAGGTGTCCCCCACCGGGCATCAGCTCGCGCGCGTTGGAGACGAGGATGTCGAACATCCTCTGAACATCGCCGGGGTCGGCATTCAGCTGCCACAGGCCCGGGGTCGTGTCGAGTCGCAGCTCGATGTCTTCCCCCAATTGCGCCTCGAAGGCGTTCTGGGACCCCAGCAGCACCTCGTTTAGGTGAACGGCTCCCTGCATGACTGTCCCCTAGCTATCAATAACTACCAGCACTAACAGAGTCCCCCGCTGTGAGCAGGCCAAACCTGCGCCCGCTCCCTCCTCCATGCCGGTCGCGCTATGGATCACCTCTGCCGCGGCTCTGCTGACCGTTGTGGCGGGTCTGGACCTTTGGGACGCGAACCGATATCGGGGGTCTGTCGCTGGCTTTGACGACCGGACCGCACCTGGATAGTATATGGAATCTCATGAAGGTCCAAAAGGAATCCACGTGGAATCCGGCTGACAAAGACTTCGCTCGCCTTTTGGCGGATCTGGCGATCAGCGCGGAAGCAATGGGCCTGGTCCGACTCCCCGACACAGCGATCAGCCTTGATCTTGATCTGCTGGATGCGGTGCTGAGCGAGCTTGCTAAGGCGGGGATCGCCCGGAAGCACATCGCTCAGTTTCGGTCAACGGAGCAGCTAGATCCAAAAGACACCGTCAACTTCCTCAGCTACCTCACGGAAGTTTTGGAGGAATCGCCACTCCCTACGCATGAGTGGGAGGGCTTGCTGCGAGTCTTCGACAACGACGACCTAGCGAAGTTCCTGAACGTTTCGCCCTCGAGCCTCACCCGATACGCACGCGGCCAGCGAGCAACTCCCGACGAAGTCGCTGAACGTCTGCATTTTCTCGCCCGCCTCGTCGGCGACTTGAAGGGTACTTACAACGATTTGGGTATTAGGAGGTGGTTCCAGCGTCCTCGATCAAGACTCAAGGACCATTCGCCTGCTGAGCTTCTTCAGGGGGAGTGGCTTCCTGAAGACCCCTCCCCGCAGGCGATACGGAAACTCGCACGTTCGTTGGTTCTGAGTTCAGCGACGTGATTGTCTTTCGCAACGCGGATTCACGGTTCCCATTTGTTTGGGAGTCTCACGATCAGCCCTCTGCCAGGTGGCACGGTGAGGGAGAGGGCCCTGCTCAATACTTCGCGGACACCCCCGATGGTGCCTGGGCTGAGCTAATCCGACACGAAGAGATCCGCGATCGCGATGATCTGGCAACTATTACGCGCGCTATCTGGGCCGCGGAAATCTCGGACACCGAGGATGCATCGGAACCGTCGCTCCCCGAGGAGATTTTGCTTGGTGGTCTAGAAACACACAGCACTTGTCAAGTTGAGTCCGGGCGGCTGCGTGAAGGGGGAGCGACCCGCATCATTGCGCCGTCTGCTGCGTTGCTTCCTGGGGAAGCGCGCGGATGGGGGGTGGATGAAGGCCTTATTCCTGCGCCCCTTCGCGATGGGCGGACAATCGTCTTGTTTGGTAGGCGTCCCGAGATAGTTGCTTGGCAGGCAGTATTTGAGGGGCGCCCGAGCGCAGACCTATTGCCAAAGGTGCGCCATCTTCAGGAGCGCTGACATCGGACTAGGGACCTTCCGGTACGACGGTGCCGGGGGACTGTAGGAACTCGAGGTGGCTGACTTTCCATCCCGAGTCCGTCTTCACCATGTCGAAGTTGAAGCGAGCGATGTCGACGCTGGGTTCCTTCGAACTGGCATTGGTAAGGCTCTGGGTGACGACCGCAAAGACGGACGCGCTGTTGCCCTCGAACGATTGCACGTAGATTGATTCGACGTCTCCCTTGAGCCGCACCTTCGCCTGCTTGATGGCGGCTATCGCCTTGCCCCCGAAGAAGACGTCCGCCTCCTGCTTGAACTCCTGCGTGGCATACGCCTGGATCTGCTCGGCGTCCTGATCGATCGTCTTCGCCGAGAAGTTGGTGAGAGCGGTAACGAACTCGGTCGCCTGGCTCCTGAGCTCGTCCTCGGCCTGATCTTGCTCGAGCTGTTGCTGCCACAGCACGGCAAAGGTGATCGCAGCTCCAAGCGCGAGGACAAAGAGGACCCACGGCACCAGCCGCGGAAGGCGGCCGGCCACCTACTTGCCCGGCTGGACCTTCGAGCCCGGGGCAAGCCTCACGGGACCCGGCTGGGTTACGGGACCGACCCCAGGTCCGAAGGGAGAGCGACACCCGTTACCGGGATAGACGTCGGGGGCCGGACGGTGCGGGTGGTAGGAGCGCGCGTGCGCCGATTGCGGCGGCAGCACCTGCACCCTGAACCATGTCTCCCCGTCGAGGCCGACCTTGACCAGCTGCTCCACTGCCCCGAAGAAGTAGTCGTTGTTGTCGATGACCGCCTCGAGGTTGTCGAGGTTCCGGGGCCTGGCGATGACCTCGTTGAAGCTGCCGATGTCCTCGATCAAGCAGGACAGGTTGGCTTTCTGAGAAGAGAGAAGATCATCGGCTACCACCAGGAAGTCGCCTCCGTTCTTGGACAGCTCCACGATGTCGAACCTTCGATCACGAAGGAGGTCGGCGAGCGCAGCAGTCTGGCTGATGTCGTCGGCGAAGACGTCGGCATTGTCCGCGAACACGCCGGTCACCTTGGGCCCCGTCGTGATCAGGGCGCGTAGCTCCCTTTTGACCTCGAGGATGCGTTCGGGCAGATCGGCGGCGACCTCGGAGAACTTGGCGAGGTCTTCACCACGCCCCCTGACCGCCGTGGCCACCTCGGTCACAAGAGTATTCAGGTCCTCGGACGGAACGTCGTGGAGAACGTCCGCAAAGACCTCGATCGTCTTGGACACGTCGGGCGGAGGAGTGGTGTCGGCCACGCCGATCGTGGCGCCGTCGGCCATCGGTCCTCCGTTGCCGGGGTGAAGCTCCAGAGTCAGCTCGCCGATCGGGCTCCTGCGCACGATCTCCGCGGTCGTGCCCTTGGGTACGAGGACACCCGGCTCCAGCAGCATGTCGACCTGCACCGTCCCGTCGGACGCGAGGTCGACCTGTTGCACCGAACCGGCAACCACGCCGCGCATGGTCACGTCGTTGCGCGGCAGCAGCCCAGAGGCGTCGGTGAACCTCGCCGACAAGGTGCGACCCGCCTCGTGCTGGAACACCAGGTTCGTGGCGCCGAAGAAGATAAGCCCGAACGACAGAAGCAGGAAGACGACGAGGTTGATGTAGACCCGCGCACCCTGTTTCATCAATGGTCTCCCTTGCAGCGGCGCGCCGGGTCTTTCGGGTTGTCGTTCAGCCCGCAGAACACGAAGTCCTGCACGATCTGGTTGAAGTCACCGTACTCGACCAACTGGGTGTTTCGGTTGTGCCCCGGCGCGTACTTGAGCAAGAGCCGTATCGAGTCTTGCTCATCTTCCAGAGCGCCCAGGATGACCTTCATGTGCGAGAAGAACCGCTTCATCTCGTCGGTGTGCTGGTTGAGGATGTCCTTGCCCGCGATGGATAACCGGTTCAGTGCAACGATGGCGCGCCCGAGTCTGGCGCTCTCCTCATTGAGGACCTCTAGCGAACGGTCGGCATTGGCGAGGGACCGAGCGTGCGCGTCGGCTTGCGAGGCGATGGTCCGATTGAAGTTGTCCAGCGAGGTGATTAGATTCTTTATCTGCCCCCCTCTGCTGGCGTAGGCGCTCAGGATCTTGTCGTAGCTGTTGAGGAGGCTGCGAAGCTCGTCTCCCTGGCCCCCGAACCCCCTCGCGCCCTCGTGAATCATCGTTGCAAGCTCAGAGGCGGAAATGGCCCCCAGGACTTCGGAGCCCTCGTTGACGAGGTCCTCGAGGTCGGAGCGCACCAAGGTGTTGGCTATCTCGTCTCCGTCCTGGAGCAGCGCCCCGCGCGACGCGCCCTGCGGCATCACGAGGTCGATGATCCGCTCGCCCAGCACACTGGTGCGGCGCACGCGGGCTATGACGTTCCTCGGGATCTTGGCGCTCTTGTCGAGTGACATGCTCACCACCGCCTCGCGACCGGCGAGACGGATCTCGTCGACTTTGCCGACCTGAATGTCGGCCATCGTGACGGGGGCGCCGTTGGCGAGGTCACCCACATCGGTAAACGTTGCGGTCGCCTGAAGCTGGTCGGCGGAGCCAGAGCAGGCGACCCCGGCGGCAAAGAAGATGCAGGCGAGCAGCAACCCCAGGCGCCTCATGGAAGACCTCCCGTTCCGGTGTCGAGCGGGTCGGGCAGCTCCTTGACCTCGTCTTCCAGATCGTCGAGCAGCCTATCGAGCGTCTGTCCCGGGTCGTCTTTGTCCTTCTTACGGCACTTCTTTGGACGGGCCGCGTTCTTGCAGTCGCCGACGCCACCGAGCTCTTTGGTCACTTCCTTGCGCACCTTGTCGGGAAGGTCCTTGAGAGTATCCTCGAGCTGCTCGCCGGGACTGTCGCTCTTAGCCTGAGTGGTGCGCTGCTTCTGCTCCTTCTGGGGACACGAGCCTTGCAAGCAGAACAGGTCCGGCATCTCCTCCGACCAGAAGCTCTGCGACGTGCACTGAGGCAGAGCCAACCGCATGCAGACGCCCACCAACCGGTCCCGCAGCCTCGCCTGAATCGCCTCTGCCAGGGGCTCGCCCTGGTTGTTCAGTCTCAGCCAGTCCCTCTCGTAGTCGACCGCGCGCCTCGCCGAATCGAACAGCCTCCTGGCCCAGTGTCCGGTGCGGGCTAGGGTGTCGGCGTTGCGATCGAGCGTGGCAGCAGTCCTGGTCAGCGCCTCGATGTCCTCCTTGAGAGGAGCACGGTGCTCGCTCAGCAAGCTCGCGAGCTGCACCGCGGCCCGGTTGAGGCCCGTGATGGTTCCTTCGACGGCCGCTCGATTCTCGTTGATGAGCCTGGTGACCACGTTGTAGTTACGGATGAGCCTCCCGATCGTTTGCTGGCGGGTCGAAAGGGTCTGGGTCACGGTGTTGAAGTGCGTGATGAGGTCCGCGAACGTGTCCTTCTTGCTCTCCAGCAGGGACACGAACTCCGTGCCGTTCTTGATAAGACTGTTGAGCTTCTCTCCGTTGCCGCGCAGGAACCGCGCGCTCTGATGCACGAACGCTGCGACCTTCTGCGGGTCGAGGTTGCCGAAGTAGTCGTGGAGGCTCCGCAACAGCTCGTCCTGCTCGACCGGAACGCTCGTTTTAGAGATAGGAATGCTGTCTTGGGTGAACTGAGGCCCCCCCTCGTAGGCAGGGAACAGCTGTATGTAGCGCTCGCCCAGGAGTGAGACGGGGACGATCGTTGCCTTGACATCGGCGGGAAGGCGCAAGTCGGGGTCGTCGATGCGGAATGTGACTATCACCGAGTCCCCGGTGTTCTCTACCTCGATGACTCGGCCCACGGTCACGCCAAGGACCCTCACCGAGTTGCCAGGGAACATCTGGATCGCGCGGGAAAACGAAGCCGTTACCACCCGCTCCTCGGCCGGCTTGTCGCCGAGCGAGCAGCCGGAGGCCACGATCGCCAACGCCACCAAAAGGCTCCCGAACCTGTGCTTTCTCATGGGAGATCACCGCCGAGGTCGGTTGCCAGCCCGTCCTTGCCCGTCGCGTCCTCGAGCAAGTCACCCACGTCGCCGCCAAGCCCCGGCTGCTGAGACTGGTCGGAGGTGGATGCGGTTCCCGCTCCGCCCTGTTGGGCAGTAGTGGTGCTTCCACCACCCGGGAGTGGAGGAAGGGAAGGCAAAGGAATCGGAGGATCGTCGCTCCCACCGTCATCTCCGCCGCCCTTCCCGCCGTCGTAGTCGGGGTTCTTCTCGCAGTAGCGGGGGTCGTATTGGGGGCTGTTCGGGTCGTTGCGCGGGTCCTTTCCAAGAAGCTGATCAAGCGCCTCGTCGAAGGTCCCGCACCTTCCAATGATCGTGTCGACTCCGAGGGGGCCCAGGCTCTGGACGAAGATGTTCGCCCACCTGTTGGGGATGCCCTGGGAGTAGCCCACGCTCGAGTAACCCTGGACGGATTGCTCGAGGTAAGAGATGCCGGCCGCCAGGTCTACCTGCTGGCGATCGAGTATCTGAAGGGTGGTGTGGAGGTTGCGCAGCGTCCCGTCCAGCTCACCCCTGTTTCGCTCGACCAGGTCCGCCACCTCGTTGGACGCGGCGTCGGTCCTTCTCAGCAGTCTCTCGACATCGGCCGTCCTCTCCGACAAGTTGCCGAGAACCACGTCAAGGTTGTCTATGAGAGACACCAACGTGTCGTCCCGCTCCGCGAAGGTCGATGCAAGCGTGTCGAGCGAGTCCAGCAGGCGCGACAGCTGCTTGCCGCGCGCATTGATGACGCCTGTGACTTCGGTTAGCCCCGTGATCAGAGTCCGCGCTTGCTGACGTTTCCCACTGGTGATCTTGGTGATCTCGTTCATGAAGTCCTGGAAGGCCCGTGGATCCGACTTCCTGAGCAGCGGCTCGGAGCGGTTGCCGAGCTCTACCAGCTCGATGGGAGTCGTGGTGCGATCAACCGGTATGACGTCGCCGTGCTCAAGCATCGCATCGCTGCTGCCGGCGATCAGCTGCACCGACTTCCGCCCCAGCAGGGTCTCGACCACGATCTCGGCCTTCGAGTCCTTGGGCATCTCGATGCCGTCGTCGATCTTCATGGCGACCTCGACCTTGCCCCCGCTGATCTCGATGGTGTCGACCGATCCTGCATCGAGGCCGGCAACTACCACGTCGTCGCCGGCTTTCAATCCGGCCGCGTCGGCGAAATCGGCGGTGACGGTGAAGGTGTCCGCAAACACCCCGCCCGACAACAACAAGGCGAACGAAGTCCCCGCGAGCACCACTAGTGCTCCCAAGAATCCGATGAGCTTCTGGTTCCGCTCGAGGAAGGACTTGCGGAAGAAGCCCATCAGCTATCACTCCCCGTGAGGGCGTAGCGCAGCATGGCGCCGATGTTCTCGCCCGAAGCGCCCGGCAGGTCCTGGCCCAAGAGGTCGGGCGGCGGGGGCAGAATCGAGTCGTCCTCGCCATCGTTGCCCGGACCCTCGCCTTCCCTGCCCGAGGACTCTCTCTGGCTGAAGATGAGCTTGCTGTTCTGGTCCTGGAGCCTGATCTCGATCAGGCGCACGTTGAAGTACTCGCCCCAGCTAGAGGTTTGGAAATAGCCGGCGATTCCTTGAGGCAACGTGGCCAGTGTGGTGCTCAGGTTCTTTCGGTTCTGAGTCAAGATCCCGGTAACGAGGTTGGCGCCGGAGATCGTGGCGTCGATGTTGTTGCGGCTTTCGCTCAACAGCTCGTCGAGTTGCTGTTGAACGTCGGCGAAGTTCGTCACCAAGGCGTTGATGTCCTTGGTTCGGCCGGCCAGCTCAGAGGACGCGCCGTTCAGGTTCTCGAGGATGCCGGCGATGTGCTCGTCCTGGCTTGCAAAAGCGGCAAGGATCTTGTCGGCGTTGACGATGAGGCTCCCGATCTCCTTGTCACGCTGGGTCAGATCGGTGGCCAGGGAGGCTCCGGAATCGATGAGGTGGCGAACCGTGCCCTCGTTGTTCTGAAGGGCCGTGTTCACCGCATCGAGGAACTGGTTGGCCTTCTCTGGGTCGATCGCCTTCAGAATCGGGCCTGCGCGATTGAGGAACTCGCCGATGTCGGCGACGTCGCGCGTGTGCGACGCGGGGATGACGTCGCCCTCTTCGTACTCGCCTCGACCGGTGCCTGGATAGACGTAGACGAAGCGCTGACCCAGCACGTTTCTCCACCGGATGCCGATCCGAGAGTCCTTCGACAGGCGGATGTCTCGGTCGATGTTGAAGCTAACGACTGCTTTGCCGTCCTTGATCTCGGTGGCGGTGACTCGCCCCACATCCACTCCGGCGATCTTCACTGCGTCACCGACCAGGACACCTGAGGCGTCGTTGAACTGCGCCTTGAGGTCGTAGGTGTCGGCAAACAGCCTGGAGTTCGCGAGCTTCACGCCGAGCAGAACCGTGAACACGAGGCACACCAAGGTGAACGAGCCAATCTTCAGCAGCTGGAGCTTGGACGTCTTCATGGGCGGGCCTGCTCGGAACAGACCGGCACCACACCGACGAGGTCGGGAGGAAAGACGCCGCAGATCTGCTTTAGCTCTTCTTCCTGGTCGTTACCCCCGAAGAATGCGGTGAAGCCGGCCCCCGCGCTGCCGTCGGCAAGGAAGAACTCGGGCGGGATGTCCTGCCCCAGCTTGTAGACGTAGCGATAGAGCCCGTGAACGAAGTTGCGAATCCCACCGGGGCGGGCTGCAAGAGAGGCCAGCACCTTGTCGCCCTCGTTGTACATGCGATCCAGATTCTTGTTGTTGTAGATCAAGAGGTCCGCCAGGTTGTCGGAGAACGGAAGCAACGCCTCGAGCGCCCGTCTGAGGTTCCTTTGGGCGTTGACCGAGGCGTACACCGGGGCCCCCTCGTTGACCGCGTCGGCCAGACGGTTGAGGTCCACTCCCTTTGACTCGAGCGCGTCGAAGATCGTGTCGAAGTCCTCGAGCCCCTGCAGCTGCGGCTCCAGCGTCGACGCGAACAACTCGCCCAGCTCACTGTTGGCTCTAAGACCACGAGCGATGTCGTCCCCATGACCGCGGGCCGCCGAGGCTAGCTCGGAGATCACCGTTGCAAGGTCGTCCGGCGGTATGGCATCGAAGACCCGCACGCCGTCGGCGAGAAGATCCTCGAGCTCGGGGCCGACATGGCCCGTCTTGATCGAGTCACCGTCTGAGAGGAACGGACCCGACGCCCGCACCGGGAACTGAAGATCGACGTACTTGGCGCCCAACGGGGTCTTGAGCGAGATAACTGCCTTGGCATCGGCGGGGATCTTGTACTTGGAGTCGAGCTTCATCTGAACCCGGGCGCGCCCGTCGACGAGGCTGATCTTGGCGACCTCTCCTACCTCGACTCCCTTGACCCGCACGTCAGAGCCCTCTTGCAGCTGCTGGCCCGCATTGTCGAGGTCGACCGTCAGGTAATAGGCGTCGTCAAAAGCGCCGTAGACCGCGCGCACCGAGAAATACATGCCGGTGCCGACCGCGGCGACGACCACGAGGCCTAGGAGGATGATGCCGAGCCTACGCATCAGCCTGCGATCGCAATCGTGTCTTCGCCGCCCCACATCAGGAGCGACAGGAACAGGTTCAAAACCACCACGACGACGATGGACATGCGGATCGCCTTGCCCGTCGCAACTCCCACACCTGCGGGGCCGCCCCTCGCGTTGTAGCCGTAGTAGCAGTGGATCAGGGTGACGACGATTGCGAAGACCATCGCCTTGATGAGGCTGTAGGCGATGTCGGTCGCGGGGAGGAACAGCTGGAAGTAGTGGGTGTAGGTACCCGAGCTCAGCGTGAAGAACTTGGTGACGATCGCCTGCGTCGCGAGGAACGACGAGAACAACGCCGCAAGATAGAGCGGGATCATGGTGAGCAAGGACGCCCAGATCCTCGTCGCAACCAGGTAGACCAGCGAGGGGATGGCCATCACTTCTAGCGCGTCGATCTCCTCGGAGATGCGCGCGGCCCCCAGCTCCGCGGTGTACCCGGCCCCCACCTGGGCTGCGAGCGCAACCCCCGCTACCAAGGGAGTGATCTCGCGTGTGTTGGCGAACGAGGACACCAGGCCGACAAACGCCTCTGCACCGATCTGCTGCAGTCCTTGAAAGCCCTCGAGACCCACCTGGGTGCCGGTGAAGAACGCCATCGAGAAGATGACGAAGAACATGCCGGCCCCCATCACGACTGCACTGGCGCCAATGGTGATGTCGGAGATCAGCCCCAGGATGACGCCGCGGTACTTGAGGGCCGCAGGGAGCGACTTTATGGCCGCCACGTAGAACTTTGCTTGCTCGAACCCGCCCTCGAACGGCGCGGCCAGCCGCCTCATCTGACGCGAGGTGAAGCCGGGGCGTGACGCTACTCGTACTGCCATCAGAGCTTCTGGGGGACGAAGTTGAAGTAGACGGCGGTCAGGATGAAGTTCATGAAGAAGAGCAGCAAGAAGGTGATCACCACCGCTTGGTTGACGGCGTCACCCACGCCCTTCGGCCCCCCACGAACGAAGTAGCCCTTGTAGCACGCCACCATGCCGGCTACGTAACCAAAGAGGACCGCTTTGATCAGCGCGATCCACAGGTCGGCGATTTGAGAGAGCTCGTTGAAGGAGGTGAAGTAGCTCGACGAGGTGCCGTGCTGGACGACGACCGCAAAGAACCAGCCCCCGGCAATCCCGGCCACGCTCACGATGGCGTCGAGGAGGATGGCAACGACGGAGGCGGCGAGAAGTCTCGGCATGATGAGGCGCTGAACCGGGTCGATCCCCAGGACCTGCATTGCATCTATCTCGTCGCGGATCCTGCGGGAGCCGAGATCGGCGCACATGGCGGAGCCACCGGCGCCCGCGATCAGAAGCGCCGTCACCACCGGAGCTTCCTCGCGCACCACGGCGAGGACCATGGCTGCGCCGATGTGTGCCTGTGACCCAAGCTCGGTCAAGAACGACCCGACGTGCAAAGAGATGATCATCCCGAAAGGAATCGACACGAGGATGACGGGCACCGTGGTCACCTTCACGAGGAACCACATTTGATCGACGAACTCAGAGCGAGGCCACGGCCTTCTGAACACGACGTGAAGGGCCTCGAGGCCGATCGCGAACATCTTCCCGATCTCACTCAGGAATGAGCCGATCTTCCTCGTTAATACTGAAGCCGGATTCCGCCCAGCTACGCGCGTAGCCATATATTCGTTCTATCTCCCCAAGAACGCCCGAGGTGCCGTGTCCCCCAGGATAGGATCATTGCGATTCTAAGCCCAATCACCTCGAGGCACCCCCTGAGCGCAGCATAGTTACACCGCCAAGTCCCCAAAGAGCTGTCCCCCTCGTGGTGCTAGCTCTAACCGTTCGAGCCACGGGGCTATTCCGGATTCGGCACCCATCGGGCAAATCGCTAGAAAACCCCGCTGCCGGCGCCTCGTTGGCGCTCAGCGCTTGCTGTACTGAGGCGCTTTGCGGGCCTTCTTCAGACCGTACTTTCTTCGCTCCTTCTCGCGGGCGTCTCTGGTTAGGAGGCCGGCCCGCTTGAGCACCGGTCGGAGGTCGGGATCGAGGTCGGCCAGCGCCCGTGAGACGGCGTGGCGAAGCGCTCCGGCCTGGCCGCTGACGCCTCCCCCTTCGACCTTCGCGAAGATGTCGTACCGCCCTTCGGTGCCCGTGAGCCTCAAGGGCTCGGTAACGAGCATCCGGTGCACCGAACTGGGAAAGTAGTCCTCGAAGGGCCTGCCGTTGATCTCCCAGCGGCCCGACCCTGGGTTCAATCGGGCCCGGCACACCGACTCCTTGCGGCGACCCGTCCCTGCTGCGAGTGTCTCAGGCACCAGTGACCTCCTCGATGGTGTGCGCCTGGGATACGTCCTGTGGCGCGGCTACCTTCTTCAGGTCCTTGACGGTCGGCCTTTGAGCGCCGTGCGGATGCTCGGGACCGGCGTAGACCTTGAGCTTCTTGAGCATCGCGCGCCCCAAGCGGTTGGAAGGGAGCATGCCCTTGACTGCCTTCTCGACGGCTATCTCGGGCCGAGTGCTCATCAGCTTCGAGTAGGGGACCGATTGCAACCCCCCGGGATAACCGGAATGACGATGGTGCTGCTTCGCCATCAGCTTGTTGCCGGTCATAAGGATCTTGCTGGCGTTGACGATCACGACATGGTCGCCGACGTCGAGGTGGGGAACAAAGCTGGGTTTGTGCTTGCCCCTGAGCAGCTTCGCGACCTCAGAAGCGAGGCGGCCGAGCACGACGCCGTCGGCGTCGATCAGCCACCACTCGCGCGTGATCTCACTTGGTGTTGTTGAGTGGGTCTTCATACCTTTGCCTTCTAGGCCGCCGCTGGCGCGCCCGATGGAAGCGAAGGAGCAGGATAACTGCAGCGTTTCTGCAGGTCAAACGCCCCCTCAACCCTTCTTTCTGAGCAGAGTTGCGGTAATCGCAAGCGAGCTCAGAAAGAAGAGAGGGGGTGGCTCCAGCCCTCGTCGTATTCGACCGACACGAGGCAGAGGCCGTGCGGCGGCGCTACGGGACCGGCCGCCGCTCGATCCCGTGCCGCGTGCACCTGCGAAATGTCGTCGGGAAAGCGACGGCCCTCTCCAACCTGAATCAGCGTCCCCACCAGCGAGCGGACCATCTGCTGGATGAAGGAATTGGCCCTTGCCCTGATGCGGATGAGATCGCCGGCGCGCCGGCAGCGAAGCTCGAACAGGTTTCTCTCGGCGGACGCGCCCGGTTCCACCCGCCCAAAGGAGCTGAAGTCGTTAGGACCGAGCAGGTGTCCGGCGGCCTCGTTCATCGCGTCAACATCAAGAGGTTTGCGATGCCACAGTGTGGTGGGAGCGAGGAAGGGATCCGGTGCCGCTCGTTGCAGCACCGCATAGACGTACAGCCTCGAGCGGGCGGAATGACGAGCATCGAATGAGTCGGGGGCCGAGGACGCTCGAGAGATCGAGATGTCGGGTCCGAGCATCCCGTTCAGAGAGCCGGCGAACCAGTCCAGGTCGAGGTCGTCGGGGGCGTCCGGGACGCTCACCACCTGTCCCAGCGCGTGGACACCGGCGTCGGTCCTTCCGGCGCAGGTCGAGGAGACTTCTTTACGCAAAAGCCGCGCGGCAGCCGCTTCGATTTCTCCCTGAACCGTGCGGACATCGGCCTGGCGCGCAAAGCCGTGGAAGGGCGCTCCGTTGTAGCCGAGGTCTAGCCGGAGGTTCAGCGCTCCGACGATCCCCCGTCGGGCTCGGCGTCGTCGTCCTCCACCGACACCTCCTGTGCCCCGACGACGGGTTCCCCCCCGGTCGCGTCGTTTATGCCTTCCACCGTCTCGGTCGGCTCGTCGGCGTCAACCTGATCCCCCGAGTCGCCCGACCCAGTCGCCTCTGCAGCACCGCGACGCCGCATGGGCCGGCGCAGTCGGCGTCGTCTCGAGGGCTCCTCATCAGAGCCGTCGACCGTCGTCACGGTGGCGCCCTCAACGAGCTCTACGAGCGCCATGGGTGCCCCGTCACCGTTGCGGGGGCCGAGCTTCAGCAGGCGCGTGTACCCGCCGTTGCGTTCCGAGAAACGGGGGCCGATGTCGGCGAACAGCTTGTGCACGACGTCTCGGTCGTGGATCATCGTCAGCACCTGACGGCGGTCGTGCATACCGCCCTTCTTCGCCTTCGTGATCAACCGCTCGGCGTAGGGGCGCAGCAACTTGGCTTTCGCCTCGGTCGTCTGAATGCGCTCGTGCTCGAACAGCGACTGCGCCAGGTTCCGCAGCATGAGCCGTTGGTGGGAGGGGTTGCTCCCGAGGCGCGCCCCCTTCTTTGGCTGCGGCACGGGGGCTCCCTAGAACTCTTTCTTCTTCAGCGACAAGCCCATGTCATCGAGCTTCGCCTTGACCTCGTCGATCGACTTCTGGCCGAAGTTGCGAATCTCGATGAGGTCCTCCTCGGTCCTTTCGATGAGCTCCGCCACCGTTGTGACGCCCTCGCGCTTCAGGCAGTTGTAGGACCGCACCGTGAAGTCCAGGTCCTCGATCGGCTGAGCGAGGACACCAGAGATCTCGTTGTCGGTGTCTTCAGGCCCCAGCAACAAACCGCCGGTTCCCTCCCCGAGTCCCGCAAAGAGCTGGAAGAGCTCCACGAGGGTCGACCCCGCTGCCGACAGGGCGTCGGAAGGCGCCATTGAGCCGTCCGTCTCGACATCCAGAATCAGCCGGTCGTAGTTCGTCATCTGCTCGACGCGGGTCGGCTCGACCGTGTAGGTCACCCGCCGCACCGGAGAGAAGATGGAGTCGATGGGAATCGTTCCTATGGCCTCCTTCGCCGCGGTGCCTGCGGGGACGTAACCACGGCCCTGCTGGATGCGAAGCTCCATCGACAAGCGAGCGTTCTTGTTGAGCGTTGCGATGTGATGCTCGGGATTCAAGATCTCGACTCCGGCAGGAAGTTCGATGTCACCTGCCTTCACATCGGCCGGGCCGGACGCACGCAGATAAACGGTCGTCGGCTCATCGTTGTCGCTGCGAACGACGAGCTCCTTGAGGTTCAGCACCACATCGGTTACGTCTTCGGTGACACCGTCGATCGTGGTGAACTCGTGCAGCACTCCGTCGATCTTGATCTGGGTGACCGCCGCTCCGGGGATAGAAGAAAGGAGCGTGCGCCGCAGCGAGTTGCCGAGGGTGTAACCGAAGCCCGGCTCGAGCGGCTCGATGGTGAACTTGCTCCGCACGCCCGAGATCGAGTCCTCGGACACTTGGGGACGTTGAACTATCAGAAGATCCATATGCTCCTCTCCTCGCGAGCCGAGAGCTACTTGGAGTAGTACTCGACTATGAGCTGCTCCTGCACCGGCGCGTCTATTTGGTTGCGCTCTGGCAAGGAGTTGACTTCCACTTTCATCGATTTCAGGTCGGGGCCCAGCCAGTCCGGGATCATGCGCCCCTCTGCGTACGAGAGGTTCTCGACGATGCGACCGACGCCCTTGGAGCGACCGCGAACCTCGACGGTGTCGCCGGGCTTGACTCGAAACGAGGGGATGTTGACCCTTCGCCCATTGACCTGGAAGTGACCGTGGCTCACTAGCTGACGAGCCATCGGGCGATTCATCGCAAAGCCGGCCCTGTACACGACGTTGTCGAGCCGCGACTCGCAGATGCGCATGAGCTCCTCACCGGTGACACCCTTGCTCTGAGCAGCCTCGGTGTAGTAACCGCGGAACTGTTTCTCCAGTAGCCCGTAGAAGCGCTTTGCCTTCTGCTTCTCGCGGAGCTGCAGCAGATATTCGCTTTCTCGAACCCGTCCCCGGCCGTGCTCGCCTGGAGGAGGCCGCCCCTTTTCTATGGGGCACTTCGGTGACTCGCAGCGAGTCCCCTTGAGGAACAGCTTCGTCTTCTCGCGCCGGCAGAGCTTGCACGAGGGACCCAGGTACCTGGCCAACTAGACCCGCCTCCTCTTGCGCGGCCGGCAACCGTTGTGCGGGACCGGCGTGACGTCTCTTATGCCGATCACCTCGAGACCGGAGGCCTGGAGCGAGCGAATGGCCGTCTCGCGGCCCGAACCAGGGCCCTTGACCATGACCTCCACGCGACGTACCCCGTGCTCTTGCGCACGACGAGATGCTGCCTCGGCGGCAAGCTGCGCCGCGAACGGAGTCGACTTACGGGAGCCCTTGAAGCCGACGTTGCCGGCCGACGCCCACGACAGCACGTTCCCGTCGGGATCGCTGATCGAGATGATGGTGTTGTTGAAGGTCGCCTGAATGTGGGCGACTCCATGCACCACGTTCTTCTTTTCCTTGCGGCGACCCTTCGTCTTCTTCTTAGGAGCGGCCAAGCACTATCTCCCTTGCTGTCTGAAAGCTGATCATTACTTCTTACCCTTTACCTTCTTCTTGCCTGCGACCGTCTTCTTGGGCCCCTTGCGGGTCCTCGCGTTGGTGTGCGTCCGCTGGCCGTGAACCGGCAGCCCGCGCCTGTGCCTGAGGCCCTGGTAGCTCCCGATCTCGACCTTCCTCTTGATGTTCTGGTTGACCTCACGGCGGAGGTCTCCCTCGACGCGATAGTTGTCGCCGATCCAGTCCCTGAGCCGGACGACCTCCTCGTCGGTGAGATCCCGGACACGGGTAGACGGGTTGACCCGCGCGCCGATGCAGGTCTCGACGGCCTTGGTCGGGCCGATCCCGTAGATGTATCTGAGCGAGATGTCGAGACGCTTGTCCCGAGGAAGATCCACACCTGAGATACGTGCCACCGTCTGCCGTCCCCCTTAGCCTTGACGCTGCTTGTGTCGCGGGTTGGTGCATATGACCATCACGCGCCCGCGGCGGCGGATGACCTTGCACTTGTCGCACATCTTCTTGACGCTTGGACGAACCTTCACTTAGGCGCTTGCTCCTCCTGCCTACTTGTAGCGGTAGACCACTCGGCCCCTGGTGAGGTCGTACGGGCTCAGCTCGACCAGGACCTTGTCTCCGGGCAGGATCCGGATGTAGTTCATCCGCATCTTTCCCGAGATATGGGCGAGGACCTCGTGACCGTTGTCGAGCTTGACCTTGAACATGGCGTTGGGCAGGGTCTCCAGGACCGACCCCTCCACCTGGATGCCCTCCTCTTTCTGGGCGCCCTTCTCCTTGTTCTTGGCCACGCGCTAAGTTCCTCGCTGGATCGCTAGTCGGGTTGGCCTGTTGACCCCATGAAAAGCGCCCCCGTCCAGGGGCGCGCACACAGTGAGGCGAACAGCCGACAAGAATAGCAGAAGGCTTGTCCCTGGCCTAACGCCTCTCGGACTGTGATTAGCCCAACAGGCAGGCGATCTTCTCCCGGCCGTACCCTTTCGCCCGCAAAACCCGGCCGGCGGCATGGTCGAGGCGGGAGCGACTCAGGCGCCCACTCCTGACGGCGCCGGCCAGGCGACTGGTCGCATCGTCCGCTTGGCTCCAGACCTTGACCAGAGCGACGTCCGCCCCTCTCGAGATGGCCTTCTTGGCCGCCGTGACGATACTCATTCGGTTTGTGATCGCACCCATGTCCAGAGCATCGGTGATGAGCAGTCGCCCGAAGCCGATCCTTTGCCGCAAGAGCCTGCTAGCCGGGCGCGACAGGCTCGCCGGATGCTTCTCGTCGAGCGCGGTGTAGCGGACGTGCGCGCTCATGACGGTGTCGAGAGCCGGCAGCGCAACCCGGTATGGCTCGAGATCTCGTCGCCACAGTCTGCGTAACGACGTCCGTACGGTGGGCAACCTCTCGTGCGAGTCCACCGCCGTCCGACCGTGGCCGGGAAAGTGCTTGCCGGTGGTCAGGATGCCCCCCGACCTCAGCCCCCTCGCGAACGCCAATCCATAGCGCGCCGCCCTGTCGGGGTCATCGCTGTAAGAGCGATCGCCTATCACCGTGTAGTCGGGCGCGTCCGTGACATCGAGCACCGGGGCGAAGTTCCAGTCAAACCCGAGATCGCTCATCTGTCTCCCGAGACGAGCGCCCAGACGGCGCACCTCCGCAGCGCTCCGGGTTCTGGCGAGACGGCGAGCGGAAGGCAGGTAGGTGACGAGCCCCTCGCTTCCGAGCCGCGAGACACGACCGCCCTCCTCGTCGACCGCCACGAGTAGACGGGCTCGGGCATGGCGGCGCATTCCCCCGATCAAGCGTCGCACCTGTCGCCGCCCCTCGATGTTCTCGCCAGAGAGCACTACCGAACCCGCATGGCGCGCCACCAGTGTCCTGGTCGTGTCCGTCATCCTGGTGCCAGGTATTCCGGTCAACACCGTCTGAGCCGCCCGCTCCCTGAGGCTGAGCGGATTGCACGTTGGAGTCGTCTGCGCCGTCTGGGCTTCAGTCGGCTCCGGTCTGTCAGTCGCCGCCTCCCCCGAAGCCGCGCCGAAGGCGGGCGCCTCGGCGCTCGGACTCAGCAGGATTGCCGCGGCCAGAATCATCGCGAGGGCAGAAGCGACCGCGAGATCAGTCCAATAGGCCGAGCCCGCCCTGCTCCTGGTCACAATGCCGTGATCCTAGCGGAACGGGCACCGAGACAAATGGGTTCCTTCCCTGCAACGCAGGAGGCCGGGCTGGGCCGTGCGGACTCGCTTCTTGTTTGGTCGAAGGCCCCCAGCTCTTCCGGCGCCTCTATCACGAAAAGCACCCCCCGGCGCCCTGAGAGGCGAGTAGGGCAAACACAGGCGACTTGGCATAGGACAACGGTGTTGCCTGGTCGAGCGACTCTCGAACCGATGCAAGGGGCCCTCGCCAGACCGGCCGCGAGCGGCGGAAACGGCCGCCCGTGCCATATTCTCTTGACGCTGGGTGATGCGTTCACGCTTCATAGGACCGATGGCGACTGAAAAAGTAGCTCAGACAGGTCAACAGGCCGATGACGGCCCCCGGCCCGGGTCGGAGCGGCTGCCGACTGGAACGGTCTCGTTCCTGCTGACCGACATCGAAGGCTCTACCCGGATGTGGCGGTCGAATCCGGAGGCGATGCTCGAGGCGGTCACCCGGCATCGCCAACTCATTCATCGCTGCATCGAGCGCTACCGGGGAGTCCTTCCGAAAGATCAGGGCGAAGGAGACAGCGTCTTCGCGGCCTTCGAGCGAGCCACCGACGCAGTCGCCGCAGTGCTGGCTCTGCAGGTGGCGCTGGCCGAGGAGCACTGGCCGGAGGGGGTTCCCGTGCGAGTGCGGGCCGCCGTGCACACGGGTGAGGCCGAGATCCGAGACGGCAACTACTACGGCTCAGCCCTCAGCCGCACCGCCCGTATCCGCGCGCTGGCCTGGGGAGGCCAAACCCTAATGTCTCAAGCGACGTACCAGCTGGTGAAGGACTACCTGCCCGAGGATTGCCGGGCCCGCCATCTCGGCGCCTACTCGCTAAAGGACTTCGAAGAGCGCGAGGACGTCTATCAATTGTCCAGCGATGTCCTTCAATCCGACTTTCCGCCACTTCAGGTCCGAGAGGTCAAACCTCATAACCTGCCCCTTCTCCTCACCAAGTTCGTGGGCCGGGAACAAGAGATAGCAGAGGTAAAGGATCTGCTTGGTTCAGCTCGGCTTCTCACCCTCACCGGGGCGGGCGGGTCGGGAAAGAGCCGCCTCGCAATTGAGGTCGGGCGAGAAGTCTTGGACAGTTTTGAAGACGGCGTGCACCTGGTGGACCTTTCGCCGCTCGACGATCACAACCTCGTGCTCGCCACGATCACAAGGACCCTCGAGATCCACGAGAATCCCGGCGCCACGACATTGGAGAGCCTGACGCAGTTCCTTCGTGACCGCCACCTGCTCCTCATTCTCGATAGCTTCGAACGGGTCCTGCAAGCGGCGCCCGCGATAGGGGAACTCCTGAATGCGTGCCCCGACCTTGTCGTGATCGTGACCAGTCGAGCGTCTCTCAGGCTACGCGGGGAGCAGGAGTTCCCGATACCGCCGATGGGAGTTCCCGACCTCGAGCGTCTGCCGAAAGACGCCGATCTTAGCCATTACGAAGCGATCGCTTTGTTCGCCGAACGAGCCCGCGCCGCCTCGTTCGACTTCTACCTCGGCCCCGGGGACGCTCGCATCGTGGCAGAGATCTGCCGACACCTCGATGGGCTGCCGCTCGCAATCGAGCTGGCGGCGGTGCGGGTAAGACTGCTGCCTCTAGGCGTGCTGCGCGATCGGCTGAGCAGGCGGTTCGACCTCCTGAAGGGAGGGGCTCAAGATCTTCCTGCCCGGCAGCAAACCCTGAGAGCGCTCATAGATTGGGACTACGACCTGCTCGACGCACAGGAGCAGACGCTGTTCAGACGCCTGTCGGTCTGCGCGGGCGGATTCTCGCTGGATGCCGCCGCGGCCGTGGCGGATGTGGACGACATGGACGCCCTCGAGGGAGTGGAATCGTTGCTCGCCAAGAGCCTGCTGCGCCGATTGGGAGCACTCGAACGAGAGCCGCGCTTCAGGATGCTGGAAACCATTCGCGAGTACGCATCCGAGGTTCTGGTTGGAGCCGGAGAGCTAGAGGAGACACAGCGACGCCACGCCTGCTTCTATCTCAGCCTGGCCGAAGAGGCTCGCGGTCACTTTCGGGCGGCCGACCAAATCGAATGGCTGGGCTTGGTAGAGCGCGAGCTCGACAACATGCGCACGGCTTTGGGATGGGCTCACGAGCAACCGGATCCCGAGATCCAGCTGCGGCTAACTGGCGCCCTGGGCGCGTTTTGGGCTTTTCGCGGGCACGCTAACGAGGGGCGACGGTGGGTCGAGTCTGCGCTCGGCCGAAGCACGGGACAGGCGACGCTGCTGCGAGCCAACCTATTGAGGGCGGCCGCGAATCTCGCCCGAGCCAGGGGCGCCTACGACCAGGCAAAGGCCCTCCTCGAGGAATGTCTCGCGCTGCAGCGAAAAGGTGGAGACGAAGGTGGGCTCGCGGCGGCTCTGAAGGATCTGGGGAACATACACAGCGATGAGGGCGACATCGCTTCCGCCCGCTCGCTGTGGGAATCGAGCCTGTCCTACTGGCGAAAGCTGGAGAAGCCTGTCGGAATCCACATGACGCTGAACAACCTCGGGTATCTCGCGCAGGTCGAAGGACGCTTGGACGAGTCCATCGACCGCTTCCAAGAAGCTCTGGCCATCGCTCGATCGATCGATGACAAGACGGGCATCGCTCGCCTGCTCATGAATGTTGGCGCAAGCATGCGAGAGAAGGGCAACATCTCCGAGGCGCAGCGCCTGCTGGAGGAGAGCTTGTTGCTGTGGCGTGATCTCGGCGCCAAGTGGGACATCCCAGACGCGTTCGAGGAACTTGCCGTCGTCCACACCGAGCAGGACAAGACGATCAGCGCGGCGACGCTCTTTGGTGTCGCGGAAGGGCTACGAGAAGCCGTCGGCGCACCACGCCCACCTCTCGAAAGCGACGCTTATGAGAAACACTTGAACGAGATACGGTCCCGCGTGACGGACGCGGCTTTCGACTCCGCGTGGAACGACGGTAAGAACATGGAGATGGATCAGGCCGTAGATTTTGCACTAGGGACGCGCAAGTGGCCCGAATAACTTCCAGCGTGACCTCCGTCTCGTGGATCCCCTCCGAAGCGATCGAGGGGCTCCCGAAGCTGCCCTTTGAGATGGGTCTAACGCATTACGACGAACCTCCCCCCGACTCGCTCGAAGACGTCAAGGCGCTTCCACCCGAGCGGTTTCGTTTGTTGAACGAGCTCCGCGCGTGGATCGATGTGGAAAACGACCGCATCGTTCGATACGGCCAGGGCGGGGGCGGCCGCATCGGGAAGACAAGGGTGAGCTTGATCGGCCGGGATTTGCTGTTTCACACAGTTCCATTTCCGGATCGCCGGCCCGACCCGGCGGTCTTTGGTGACAGAGTCCGCTTCGTACAAACCTCGGGTGGACGCACCAGTCTGCCCGCGCCCAGAAGGGTCTCTCGCAAGCCTTTCGTACAGCTAACCCCGCCAGTGGCTTGGACCACTCTCGCGCTTACCCTGCATGCGGACGGTCGATCGAAACTAGAGGTCCCCGGGGCGAGCTCGTTTCCTCGTCACTGGATCTACGACGACAAGGGAAACCTCGTTCAAAAGACTGGACTGGTGGATTTTCAGACTTGGTATCAGGGCGCCTTCGGGACCAAGACTCCGTGGGGGGACGAGGACTCTCCCGCCGTGGTAACGGCGGCGGAAACCGCTCTTGAACGCGAGGTCTCCAGATCAGTTATGCGGCAGGGATCTGCGCTGGGTCGCCGCGATGTCGACGCCGGGGAAACGCTCGTCCAGCAGGGGACCCCAGGTGACGCGCTGTTCTTGGTCCTGGACGGCGTGCTCTCCGTCGAAGTCGACGGAGAGCCCATTGCGGAGGTGGGACCCGGGGCCCTCCTTGGAGAACGAGCGCTTCTCGAGGGGGGCCACCGAACGTCGACGCTGCGCGCCGCAACCAACTGTCGCGTCGCAGTGATTACCGAGGAAAAGGTCGACAAAGCCGCCCTTCTGCAGATCAGCCTGGGTCATCGCCGCGAGAGCGACGGAGGAAGTCTCCCCTAGGAGCCTTCCTCGCTACCCCTCTTCCTCGAAGGCTTCCTTCAGCTCGTCCGCAGGGTCGCCTCTGAACGGTGCACGCCGACCAGCAGCCCGCCGCTGGACTATGCCCTACGTAGTACCCTACTGAAATGAAGAAAACCAGTGTCTATCTCAATGAGACGCACGTAGAGCGCTTGCGGAAGCTCTCCGAGCGTGAGGGGCGTAGTCAGGCGGACATTATCCGGGACGCGCTTGACGCCTATGAGACCGCGCGACGTCCCGATAGGCGGTTCGCTCTGACAGCCTCCGGCGAGGGCGACGGTCGCTCGGCAGCCGACATATCCGAGGAGGAGCTCCTCGAAGGGTTCGGCACCTGACCCTCATCATCGACGCCGCTCCTCTCGTAACACTGGCCGACGTTCGAGATAGCCGCCTCGAACCGATCAAGGACCTCGTCGAGAACGAGCCTGGTGAGCTCATCGTTCCTGCACCCGTCACGGCTGAGGTCGACTACCTGCTGCGTCGACGAGTCGGCGCGCAATCCTCACGGGCCTTTATGCAGGACCTTGCTGAGGGACGTTTCATTGTCGAATCCCTCACTCCCGACGAGCACTCGGTCGCCCTCATGATTCAGGATCGTTACCTTGATCTCGACTTGGGGCTGGCAGACCTGTCGGTCATCGTTCTGGCCCACCGGCATCGCACTCGGCGGCTGCTCACTTTCGACGAGCGCGACTTCCGTCCCGTCACTCCACTCGCCGGCGGCAGCTTCACCTTGCTCCCAGCCGACCTGTGAGCCCTTTCCTTCTTTCTGAACGCGTCCACCTCTGAAGTGTTCGTCCTCAGAAAGAACGGATGGAGCAGTTCCCTAGGGGGAGCCTTCCCCGCACCCCTCTTCCTCGAAGGCTTCCTTCAGCTCGTCCGGAGGATCCAGGTCCTCGAAATCGGACCCCAGCTCACTCCCCGCGTTCTGTACAGCGGTTCCAAGCTCCTGGGCTGCTGCCTGAAACTCTTCGGGAGACCCGGTGGGAAGATCCTGCGCCTTGTCGACGGCGTCCTCCAACTCGTTGCTCCCGTCTTGGAAGAGCTCATTCAGGTCTGTGCTGAACTCTTCGCCCCCTTCGACGTCCGGCACACCTGCCTCTTCGATGTCGCTGGCAGCCGAGTCGTACACTCCGTTCACTTCCTCGAGGAAATCGATGAGCTGCCCCTTGACTTCCTCGGGAGATGCACCGGGGTTCAACTCTTCCTGGAACGACTCGAGTTGGCCCTGCACCTCGTCTTGGAGGCTCGTGGTGGCGTCGCAGACTTCCTTCGCATAGGTCTGCGGATCCACTGCGTCGCCACCGCAGCTCGTTAGAAATGTCACGCACGCCACGACGCACAGCGCCTTGCTTACCTTGGAATTCAGCACGACTCACCTCATCTCCACTAGGGGCCACGCCCGCCCTGCTGGTGTCCGGTTCGTATGTAAGCCAATTCTATTGCCGGCAATATGCCACGGCCTGGTAGTGCGGGAAAGCGACCCAGGGACTCGGTGCTGGAGCTGCCTAGCGCGGCTCTCGAAGGGTCAGGATCTCGCACCCGTCGGGCGTGATCGCGACGGTGTGCTCGAAGTGGGCGGACAGGGACCCGTCCTCCGTAACGATGGTCCAGCCGTCATCGAGAACCCTGGTTTCCCATCCGCCCATGTTGACCATCGGCTCGACGGCGATGGTCATGCCCGCGCTCATGATCTCGCGCCGACCGGGCGGACCGTAGTTCGGGACCCACAGCTCCTCGTGCAGCCGTCTTCCGATCCCGTGACCGGCGTACTCGCGGACCACCGAGAACCCGGCCGCGGTCGCAACCTCTTCGACCGCGTGGCCCACGTCACCCAGGCGGAGACCCGGCTTGCAGCGAGCAATCGCCGCGTCGAGGCTCGCTTCCGTGACCTTCAGGAGCTCGGCCGCTTGCGGGTCGATGTCTCCGACCGGGAAGGTCCACGCCGAATCGGCATGCCAGCCCTCGTAGAAGACGCCGACATCCACCGAGATGATGTCCCCGTCCTCGAGAACCTGGGGGCCCGGGATGCCGTGAACGATGACGTGGTTGGGCGAGGTGCAGATCGACGCCGGAAAGCCCCTGTAGCCCTTGAAGCTTGGAGTCGCACCCGCGGCGGTGATGGCGCTTTCGGCGATGGCGTCGAGTTGTCCCGTGGTGATGCCGGGACGAACCGCATCCTCGAGCCGGTTGAGCGTGTCGACGAGGATGCGGCCGGCGCGCTTCATCGCGGCCACTTCCTCCGGCGACTTCCTGTAGATCACTTGTGACTCCTGCCTAGAGTGCTGCGACGATCCTGTCGAAGACCTCGTCGGGTCCACCCGTCCCGTCGATCTGCCGGAGCACCCCTCGCTCCTGGTAATAGGCAGTCAGCGGCTTGGTCTGCTGATGGTAGAGCTCGAGGCGCTGGCGCACCGCCGACTCGTCGAGGTCGTCCGCTCGGCTAACGACCTGGCCCCCGCAGACATCGCAGGTCCAGGGGTTGGACGGGGGAGAGTCAACCGAGTAGTTCCGTCCACAGCGGAGGCACGCGCGCCGGCCAAGGATGCGGCTCAAAGAGACGTCCTCGGGGACGTCGATGACCACGGCTGCGTCGAGCGGAATGCCCCGCTCCTCGAGGAACTCGTCCAGAGCCTCCGCCTGGGCCCGATTGCGGGGGAAGCCGTCGAGGAGAAAGCCGTCCTTGCAGTCGTCGGCGCAGATTCTTTCAAGCACCACCTGAATGGTGAGCTCATTGGGCACGAGGCGACCTGCTTGCACGTACTCCTTGACCTTGGCACCGAGCTCGCCGCCCTCCGTGGCGATAGCCCACCTGAAGATGTCGCCGGTCGCAATGGCCGGGACTGCGTACTTCTCCTGAAGCCGGGCCCCCTGCGTCCCCTTGCCCGCCCCCTGGGGGCCGAAGATCACCAGCCTCATGAGACGCCTACTTGAGGAAGCCCTCGTAGTGACGCATCGTCAGCTGGGACTCGATTTGTTTCATAGTCTCGAGCGTCACTCCCACCGTGATGAGTATCGAGGTTCCGCCGAACGGCAGGTTATTGATCCCTTGAGTTGCAAGGAAGATGTTCGGCAGCAGCGCGATGGCGGCGATGAACAAAGCGCCGGGAAGCGTGATCCTCGTGAGGATCCTGTCCAGGTGCTCCGCCGTCTGCCGGCCCGGCCTTATGCCGGGGATGAAGCCGCCGTACTTCTTCATGTTGTCCGCAGTGTCGACTGGGTTGAACGTGATGGCCGTGTAGAAGTAGGTGAAGAACACGATCATGAGCCCGAAGATGACGTTGTGGGCGATAGCGGCAGGGTTCACGATGTTGTTGTCGATGAAGCTCTGGACACTCCTGCTCTGGATCACGTTCTGCAACAGCGTCGGAATGTAGAGAACACTCGAAGCGAAGATGATCGGGATGACGCCGGCCTGGTTCACCTTCAAGGGAAGGTAGGTGGAACTACCCCCATACATCCTCCGGCCGACAACACGCTTCGCATACTGAACCGGGATCCTGCGCTGCCCCTGCTCGATCGTCACGATGGCCACGATGATCACCAGGCCGATGGCGCAGACGATGAGGAAGGTCCCAAGTCCCTGAGCCCTTCTGATTGCATCGCCCTCGGCCGGCAGCGTCGAGACGATTGAGGTGAAGATCAAGATCGACATGCCGTTCCCGATGCCCCGTTGAGTGATCAGCTCGCCGAGCCACATGATCAACGCAGTCCCCGCGGTCAGCGACAACACGATCAGGGCAACGTTCGGAACTGTGAAGTTGGGGATCAGCTGGATGTCGGGCGGCAAGCCGAGTTGCGCTCCGCCGTTCCGGAACAAAAAGGCGATGCCGGTCGACTGAAGCACGGCCAGCACGACCGTCAGATAGCGGGTCCACTGGGTGATCTTCTTCCTGCCCGTCTCACCCTCTTTCGACCAAGCCTCCAGCTTCGGGATGACGACGGTGAGCAGCTGCATGATGATCGATGACGTGATGTACGGCATGATGCCGAGCGCGAAGATCGCCATCTGCGTCAGGGCGCCACCCGAGAAAAGGTTGATGAATGCGAGCGCGCCGCCCTGTCGCCCGGCGGCAGCGATCCTTTGGGCTGCCTGAACGTCGATCCCCGGAGTGGGGATGTGCGCGCCCAAGCGATACACCGCGATGATCAAAAGGGTAAAGAGAATCTTCTTCCTGAGATCTGGGACCCTGAAAGCGTTGACGAACGCCTTGAGAAGGCTCACCTGCGCGCCTTCTCGGGTTCGGCCTGGAGAATCTGTGCGGAGCCGCCGGCCCCCTCGATCTTGGCCCGCGCCACCGCCGAGAAGGCATGGGCCTTTACGGTGAGCGCCCTGGTCAGCTCCCCGTCGCCCAAGACCTTCACGAGCTTGTCGCGCTTCTTGACCAGACCCGCTCTCCGCAGATCGTCGGGACCGATGTCGTCGCCTTCCAGCTGCTCGAGATCAACGAGGTTTACGGCGCCGTAGACCTTGCGATTAGGCGGCCTGAAGCCCTTGAGCTTTGGGACGCGCCGTGCGAGCGGCATCTGGCCGCCCTCGAAGAAGAGGTGGACGTTGCCGCGCGCCCTGGTGCCCTTGGTGCCGCGGCCCGCGGTCTTGCCCCCGCCCGACCCCTCGCCACGACCGACCCGCTTGCGGGCCTTGTGCGAGCCGGGGGCCGGCTTGAGGTCGTGCGCCTTCATGTCGACTTCCCTTCCTCTTTCGAGCTCTCCTCTTCGACGTGCACCAAGTGGCTCACGGTTCGGATCATGCCTCGTATCTCGGGCTTGTCGTCGTGCACCACGGACTGCCCGACCCGCTTGAAGCCCAGTGCCCGTATGGTTCCCCGTTGCTTTGACCCCTTGTCCAGAGCCGACCGGGTCTGGGTCACCTTCAGCTTCGCCATGTCTATCAGTTCCTTCGCTCTACTGGCCCGCGCCCGCGGAACTCGGCGCGCGGCGAAGGTAAGGGGGCGCGACTTCCTCGACCGTCTTCCGTCGCCTGAGCGCGACGGTCTCAGCGGTTTCGAGGTTCTTGAGGGCCGACACCGTCGCGTGAATGATGTTCGTGGGGTTACCCGAGCCCAGTGACTTCGACAGGATGTCCCGAATGCCGGCACACTCGACCACCGCTCGCACCGGCCCCCCTGCGATGACGCCGGTACCCGGGGAAGCCGGCTTCAGCAACACCACACCCCCCGAGTCCTGCCCGGTGATGGCGTGCGTGATCGTCTGCCCCACCATGGGCACCCTAAAGAAGGAATTTTTCGCTTCTTCGATCCCCTTCTGGATGGCTGCAGGAACCTCGCGGGCCTTGCCGTATCCGACCCCCACCTGTCCGGCCCCGTCGCCGACCACGACGAGAGCAGTGAACGAGAAGCGACGGCCCCCTTTGACCACCTTGGCGACGCGATTGATCGAGACGACCCTCTCCTCGTACTGCGTACGGTCGTCGTCTCTGCCGCGGCCGCCATCACGTCCGCCTCTTCCTCCACTCGGTCGGGCCATCTACCGGCCACCTCCTGTCAAAACTCCTGTGGGCCGGGCGCTAGAACTCAAGGCCGCCCTCCCTTGCACCTTCGGCAACCGCCCGAACGCGACCGTGATACTTGAACCCGCCGCGGTCGAACGTCACACTCTGCACTCCTGCTTCTTTCGCCCTCGTCGCGAGGGCCGCTCCGACCGCTTTGGCCTTGCCCTTCGGGGCCTCCCCGTCGGCATCCTTCAAGCTGGAAGCGGATGCAAGGGTCCGGCCCTCAAAATCGTCGATCAGCTGCGCATAGATGTGCTTGTTCGATCGGTAGACCGCGAGTCGCGGCCTCTCGGCCGTCCCGACTACCTTCTTGCGGACGCGGTTGTGGCGCCTCTTGACTCCGCGAGCCCTGTCCTTGGCCTTCATCATCCGCCTGCCTTGGCAGCCTTGCCGGCCTTGCGGCGGATGTACTCGCCCTCGTAGCGGATGCCCTTCCCCTTGTACGGCTCGGGCTTTCGGATCGCTCGGACCTCCGCCGCGGTCTGGCCCACCAGCTCCTTGTCGATGCCCCTGACGGTTATGCGAGTGGGGGCAGGAACCTCGAACTCGATGCCCGCCGGCGCAGCCTTTCTCACAGGATGCGAGAAGCCAACTGCAAACTCCAGGTCGTTTCCTTGCTTGATGGCGCGATAGCCGACGCCCGAGATCTCGAGACGCTTCTCGAAACCCTCCGTGACGCCCGTAACCATGTTGGCGATGAGGCTCCGAGTCAGGCCGTGGAGGGCACGCGTCTCGCGCTCCTCGTTGGTGCGCAGGACCTTGAGCTCGCCGTTGGCATGCTCGAGCCGGATGCCCTCTGGCAACTGCCGCTGCAGCTCGCCGCGGGGGCCGTTGACGGTAACCGTCGGGCCGACGATGCTCACCCCCACCTGCTCGGGGATGACGATCGGCGCCTGTCCTATCCGTGACATCTGACTTCCCTTCCTTGCACTTTCTTCACCATACGTAGGCGAGGATCTCGCCGCCCACGCGGTCACGGCGAGCCTGTCTGTCAGTCATCACGCCCCTGGAGGTCGAGACGATGGCCACGCCCAAACCGCCCAGGACGCGCGGGAGCTCGGTGGCGCCCCGATAGACGCGCCGCCCGGGCTTGGAGACTCGTCGAATGCCTGAGATGGCCGGCTCTCGCCCGCCGGAGTACCTGAGCTGGATCTTAATCGCCGAGTGGGATCCGTCCTCGACGACTTGATAGCCGTCGACGTAGCCCTCCTCCACCAAGATCCTGGCGATGTTCACTTTGATCTTCGAGGACGGAACGAGCACGTCCTGGTGGGCCGCTTTGGTCGCGTTCCTGATCCGGCTCAGCATGTCGGAGATGGGATCGGTCATGGTCATGAGATCACCAGCTCGCTTTCGTTATGCCGGGGATCTCGCCCTTATGAGCCATCTCTCGGAAGCAGAGCCTGCACAGCCTGAAGCGCTTGTAGACCGCGCGCGGACGGCCACAACGCATGCACCGTGTGTACGCCTGGACCCGGTACTTGGGTTTGCTCTCGGCTTTGTTCCGCAAAGCCTTTTTTGCCATTACGCCTCCACCCTTTGTTGCGCAAACGGAAAGCCGAGCGCGGTAAGCAACGCTCGACCTTCTTCATCATCTCGTGCAGAAGTAACAATCGTGATGTCCATACCGCGGGTCGCGTCGATGTCGTCGTAGTCGATCTCGGGAAAGACCAGCTGCTCGCCGACTCCGAAAGTGTAGTTGCCGCGGCCGTCGAAGGAGCCTGGGTTGAGGCCCCTGAAGTCACGGATGCGCGGAAGCACCACGGCGAGAAGCCTGTCCAGGAAGTCCCACATGCGGTCTCCTCGCAGGGTGACGGCCGCTCCGATGGGCATGCCTTGCCGGATCTTGAAGGTTGCGATGGACTTCCTAGCCCTGCGGATCGCCGGCCGCTGCCCGGTGATCCTCGTAAGGTCCTTCACGGCGCCATCAATGAGCTTCGCGTCGCGCGACGCCTCACCTACGCCCATGTTCACGGCGACCTTCTCGGGCCGGGGCACCTGCATGATGTTGTCGAGGCCCAGGTCACTCTTGAGCCGGTCCCGTAGCTCGGAGTTGTAACGCTCCTTCAACCGGGGGACGTATCCATTGCTTGGTGTCATCTCTACAGCTCCGTTCCGCATTTCTTGCACACTCGCACCTTGCCCCCGCCTGGCCCCTCTACCCGATAGCCGGCCCGCGTCGGTCCATCCGTCGGACAGATGAGCGCTACGTTGGAAACGTTGATAGCGGCCTCCTTGTGGGAGATGCCGCCCTCCTGCCCACCTCGTCGAGTCATCGAGATCTTCTCGTGGCGGGTCACGCGATTGACGCCCTCCACTATGACTTTGTTCGTCTTGGGCAAGACCTCCAAGACGCGCCCTCGCACGCCAATGTCCTTACCGGCGAGCACGGTCACCTGATCGCCCTTCTTGATCTTCAATCCGGCCATTACAGAACCTCCGGCGCAAGCGAGATGATCTTCATGAACCGTTTCTCCCTTAGCTCGCGAGCCACGGGGCCGAAGATGCGAGTTCCTCGAGGCTGCATCTGAGCGTCCACGATGACAACCGCGTTGTCGTCGAACCTGATATAGCTGCCGTCTCCGCGGCGGCGTTCCTTAGCGGTCCTGACGACCACAGCCTTGACGACGTCCGATTTCTTGACGGTGCCACCGGGGATGGCGTCCTTCACCGTAACTACAACGACGTCGCCAATGCCCGCGTAGCGACGCCTAGAGCCGCCGAGCACCTTTATGACGAGGACCTCGCGGGCCCCCGTATTGTCTGCGACACGACACCGAGTCTCTTGCTGTATCACTGTGCCTTTTCCACGATCTCAACGATGCGCCACCGCTTGGTCTTCGAGTACGGACGAGTTTCGGCGAGCCTGACGATGTCGCCGACTCCTGCTTCATTGCGCTCGTCGTGCGCCTTTAGATGCTTGGGGCGGCGAACGATCTTTCCGTAGGTCGGGTGCTGCGTCGCGTCGAGAACCTCGATCACTGCCGTCTTGTCCATGACGTTGCTGACCACCCGTCCACTGCGCATCTTCCGCTTGCCTCTGACGCTCGCCGCCTGCTCGTTGGCGCTCATGACCCACCCTCTTCTGCCAGCTCTCGTTCGCGCAGGACGGTCCTGATGCGCGCAACCTCTTTGCGTAGATGACGAACCTGTCTGTAGTTATCGAGCTGCCCCGTGGCGAGTTGGAAACGCAGGTTGAACAGCTCCTCTCTCGTCTCAGCGAGGCGCGTCTGAACCTCCTCGAGAGGCAGCTCTCTGAACTCAGAGGCTTTCACTGGACCTCCAGGGTCTGCTCACGGCTGACGAACCGGCACTTGATAGGAAGCTTGTGCGCGGCCAGTCGGATCGCCTCGCGGGCCAGGGGCTCGGGAACACCGGCGATCTCGAACATCACGCGGCCCGGCTTGACAACCGCGACCCAAGATTCGGGGTTGCCCTTACCAGATCCCTGTCTCGTTTCGGCCGGCTTCTTCGTGACCGGCTTGTCGGGGAAGACGTTGATCCAAACCTTTCCTCCTCGACGGATGTGGCGGGTCATGGCGATACGGGCGGCCTCGATCTGTCGGTTGGTGATCCACCCCGGCTGAAGTGCCATGAGCCCGTAATCGCCGAAATTGACGGTGGTGCCGCCCTTTGCCTGCCCACGCATCCGTCCACGCTGCTGCTTGCGATGTTTAACCCTCTTTGGCTGAAGCACCTCTACTCCTCTTGTCCCGAGTCAGTCGAGCCGGTTGCTCCATCGGTCGAATCGGCTACGCCGGTGGCCTCGGCAGCGGCCTGGTCGCCTTCGGGAGCTTTGGGAGTCATCGTGGTGGTCACTACCGGCGACGCCCTCCGCTGTCGCCTCGGTCCCACGGTCGTGCCCGCCGACGCCCCAGGCTTCTGACCCGCTCGTTCCTCTGCACCTCGCCCGACCGTCTCACCGGCAGCAAGCGCGGCCTCTCTGCGAAGCCTCGCCTGGTCCCTGGCCGACGCATACATGTCCTGGAACGGGCCCTTGTAGATCCACACCTTGACCCCAATGCGCCCGAAGGTGGTCCTCGCTTCGGCGAGCCCGTAGTCAATGTCGGCCTGCAACGTGTGCAGGGGCATCTGGCCCTCGATGTACCACTCGGTGCGGCTCATCTCGGCCCCCCCAAGGCGTCCACCGCACTGCACCCGAACGCCCTTGGCCCCATTACGAGTGGCGGTGCCCACCGCCTTTTTCATAGCCCGCCTGAAAGACACGCGGCTCGCGAGCTGCTCGGCGACGCCTTGCGCGATGAGCTGAGCATCCAGCTCGGGTTGCTTCACCTCGATGATGTTTAGCCGCACGTCGACCGGCTTGCCGTAGATCTTGGACTCCATCTGCTCGAGGTGCGATCGGAGCCGCTCGGCCTCGCTTCCACGCCTCCCGATCACAATGCCGGGCCGGGCCGTGTGCGCGTCGATGCGGACCCGCTCCCTGGTTCGCTCGATCTCGATCCGGCTGATGCCGGCATGGGGGAGCTGCCCGAGCATGTACTCCCGGACTCGAAGATCGGCTTCGAGGTACTCCCGGTACTGCCTCCCGGTGAACCAGCGTGACTTCCAGTCGGTGTGAACGCCGAGGCGGAAACCGTAGGGATGAACTTTCTGGCCCATTTAGTGATCCTTCCGATGACATTGGTGGTGCGCTGGCGAGCGAAAAGCGCCAGGCAAGGCCGCAGTGAGCGTGCGCACTTGAAAAGTGCGTGCGCGAGCGAGAACGCCGCATGGCGCTGCTTTGCAGCCGCCAGGCGCCGCCAAATGTTGTCGGGAGGGTCACCCTCACTCGCCTTCCTTCCTTCGGGTGGTCTTTTTGGCAGTCGTCTTCTTCACGGTGCTTTTGTTTGCGGTTGTCTTCTTGGCGGTGGTCTTTTTCGCAGTCCTGGAGGTCGTGGGGGTGCCGCCTCTGCGGCCGGGCTCTTGGCCGGCGCGGTTGCGGAGCCAGCCGGCTTGCCGCCGTGCTCTTGCGAGCACGGCGCGCCGTCTGCTTGATACCAGGACGCTCCACCAGCTCGGTCGTGTCCTCGGGCCGGCCCACGACCACCGAGATGTGGCAAGTGCGTTTCCGGATCCGCGTTGCACGCCCAAGAGCACGGGGCCTGAAGCGCCTGAGCGTTGGGCCCTCGTCGACCCAGGCCCGGGCCACGTAGAGCTCGTCACCCGGGAGCCCTCGATTGTGCTCCGCGTTGGCAACCGCCGAGTTGAGGACCTTTGCCACCGTCGCGGACGGACCCCTCTGGGTGAACTTGAGCACGCGTCGAGCGTCGTCGACATGGCGGCCGCGGATGAGGTCGACGACTTGGCGAGCCTTGGTCGGCGAGATCCTTATGAACCTCGCCGTCGCAATGGCTTGCTGCACCTCGGGAGCGATCTTGTAAGCCATTACCTGACCCTCGTGGCTCTGTCGCCGCCGTGCGTCCTGAAGGCGCGCGTCTGTGCAAACTCGCCGAGCTTGTGCCCGACCATCGACTCTGTGATGTAGATCGGTACGTGCTTACGCCCGTCGTGCACCGCGATGGTGTGCCCCACCATCTCGGGGATGACGGTCGAGCGGCGCGACCACGTCTTTATGACGCGCTTTTCGTTTCGCTTGTTCATCTCGACCACCTTGACGAGCAGATGGTCGTCGATAAACGGACCCTTCTTCAGCGACCTGGGCATTAACGACCTCGTTTCTTGCGGCGCCGGCGCACGATCAGTGCGTCCGAAGGCTTCTTCTTACGGGTGCGGCCCTCTTTCTTGCCCCACGGGCTCACCGGGTGACGGCCGCCCGAGCTCTTGCCCTCACCCCCACCGAGGGGATGGTCAACCGGGTTCATCACGACACCGCGCACCTTGGGGCGGTTCCCCTTCCAGCGGTTGCGGCCGGCCTTGCCCACCGACACGAGCTCCGCCTCGGCGTTGCCAACCTCGCCCACCGTCGCCCGGCAGTCCATCGGCACCATGCGCATCTCACCCGAGGGGAGGCGAAGCGTTGCACGCGCGCCCTCCTTGGCAACCAGCTGCACCGAGGACCCTGCGGAGCGCGCCATCTTCCCGCCACCGTGGGGCTTGAGCTCGACGTTGTGGACCACGGTGCCGACGGGGATGTTCCTGAGGGGCAATGCGTTCCCGGCGCGGATGTCTGCGCCGGCGCCGCTCTGGAGGACGTCGCCCACCTTGACTCTGTTGGGCATGAGTATGTAGCGCTTCTCGCCGTCGGCGTAATGCAGAAGAGCAATGCGCGCATTGCGGTTCGGGTCGTACTCGACATGAGCAACCTTCGCCGGCACGTTGTCCTTGTTCCGGCGGAAGTCGACCACTCGATACCGCACCTTGTTCCCGCCTCCCTGATGCCGGGATGTGACGCGCCCATAGGTGTTCCGACCCCCGGTCTTGGGGCTGGGCTCGACCAGCGTCTTCTCCGGCCGCGCGCGAGTGACCTCGGCGTAGTCCGAGTAACTCTGGAAGCGTCTTCCCGGCGATGTGGGCTTTGCTTTACGAACGGGCATCTGAATTGCTCCCCTAACCTTGCTGCTCGAAGATGTCGATGCGGTCGCCCTGAGCAAGCTTGACGACGGCGCGCTTAGTGTCCGGCCTCCGCCCCTGCGTAAAGCGGAAACGCTTGTTCTTGCCTTTTCGGTTGAGGGTGTTCACGGCCAGCACGCGGACGCCCCAGATCCGTTCGACGGCCTGTCTTATCTCGGTCTTGTTGGCCTGCTTGTGAACGAGGAACGTGTAGGCGTTGTCGTCAAGCAACGAGTAGCTCTTCTCGCTCACTACGGGGGCCAGGATGACATCACGCAGCTCTTTCTTGGTCGAACCACTCACGAGCCGGCCACCTCACTCTCCGCTTGGGTGCTGCCGGCCTCACTACGAGCCAGGTACCTCTCGAACGCCGAGCTCGTGAAGACCACTGCGTCGGCGACCACCACGTCGTAGGTGGAAAGGGATCCATGCAGAGAGAATGCGACACCGTCGAGGTTGCGGAACGCCCGGTCCACCATCGCCTCATCCGGGCCTTGCGGATCCAGTACGAGCAGCACCCGGCCCTCGATACCCGCAGCGCGAAGACACGCCGCGGCAGCCTTGGTCCTGGGCTCGGCAAACGAATCGAGGATCCACACGCTGTTGCTCTGGGCCTTGTCGGCCAGGGCCGATCGCAGTGCGAGCTTGCGCATCTTCTTGTTGACGCGCACCGAGTAATCGCGCGGCTTCGGTCCGAATACCGCCCCGCCACCGGTCCACAGCGGACTGCGTATCGATCCGTGTCTCGAACGCCCCGTGCCCTTTTGCCGCCACGGTTTGCTTCCACCGCCCCTGACCTCCGAACGGGTCTTGGTGGAGGCGGTACCCGAGCGAGCCGCAGCGAGCTGTGCGGTCATAACCTGGTGCACCACCGACTCGTTGATCTCTCCGCCGAACAGATCCTCAGGAAGATCGAGCCGTCGGGAGGTCTTGCCGGCCCCGTCGATGACTGTCGCTCCGACTGCCATTAGCTCGCCTTCTTTCGGTCACGTCTCAGCACTCGGATCGCGCTACGCACCATGAGCAGGCCACCACGGGGGCCTGGAACGGCGCCCCTTATCAAGAGCAAGTTCCGGCCCGGATCGACCTTTATGACCTTGAGGTTGAGGGTGGTCACGCGCGAGTGACCCATGTGCCCGGCCATGCGGGCGCCCTTGAACACGCGCGCCGGCGTGGCACAAGCTCCGATCGACCCGGGGCTCCGGTGCTTTCTCTGCGTACCGTGGGTCGCAGAGAGACCGGCAAAGTTGTGACGCTTCATCACCCCGGCGAACCCCTTGCCCTTGGTCACTCCAATGACGTCGACGAACTCGCCCTCTTCGAAGATGTCCGCCTTGATCTCACCACCGAGCGCATAGTCGGCGGGCTCGTCGAGTCGTAGCTCAACGAGATGACGAGCCGAATCGATCCCGGCCGTGGCCAGGTGTCCCGCAAGCGGCTTGTTGACCCGCCGAGCGTCGCCAAAAGCCATCTGGATCGCGGTGTAGCCATCTCTTTCAGGCGTCTTGATCTGGGCGACGCGACAGGGCCCGGCCTCGACGAGCGTCACGGGCACGGCCCGTCCGTTCTCGTCGAAGATCTGGGTCATCCCGATCTTGCGACCGAGGATGCCTTTCACGGCTGCCATCTGTCAGTCCCCTATCTCGAGCCCTACACCGAGCTCTTCAGCTCGATGTCCACACCGGCCGGCAAATCGAGGCGCTGGAGCGAATCGACGGTCTTGGGCGTGGGATTAAGGATGTCGAGCAGCCTCTTGTGCGTACGCATCTCGAAGTGCTCGCGCGAGTCCTTGTCCTTGTGAGGCGAACGGATCACGGTGTAGATGGATCGCTCCGTCGGCAGCGGGATTGGACCGTTGACGGTCGCCCCCGTGCGAGTAACCGTCTCGACGATCTTTCGCGCGCTTTGATCGATGACCTCGTGGTCATACGCTTTCAGCCTTATTCGGATAGTCATCCCCGTTGCCATGCTCGCTCCGTTCTTGGTGGCTTCTTATCCGAAATGCACTATTCGAGGATCTTTACGACACGACCGGCGCCGACCGTCCGGCCACCCTCGCGAATTGCGAAGCGAAGACCCTCATCCATCGCGATGGGCTGAATCAGCTGGACTTCCATCTCCGTGTTGTCGCCGGGCATGACCATCTCGGTGCCGCCCGGAAGCTTTATGGAACCCGTCACGTCGGTCGTGCGGAAGTAGAACTGTGGACGGTAGTTGTCGAAGAAGGGCTTGTGGCGACCACCCTCCGTCTTGCTCAGGGCGTACACCTGCGCGGTGAACTTGGTGTGCGGGGTGACCGAGCCAGGCTTGGCAAGGACCTGCCCGCGCTGCACGTCATCCTTCTTGACACCGCGGAGCAAGATCCCGGCGTTGTCACCGGCTTGCGCTTCGTCGAGCATCTTTCTGAACATCTCGATGCCGGTCACGACCGTCTTGTGCGTCTTGTCATGGATGCCGACGATTTCGATCTCCTCGCCGAGCTTCAACTGACCCTGCTCGACCCTGCCGGTCACGACCGTGCCGCGACCGGTGATCGTGAAGACATCCTCGATCGGCATGAGGAAGGGCTTGGCGACATCGCGCTCTGGCTCGGGGATGTACTCGTCGACCGACTGCATCAGCTCGACGATCCCCTGGGCGGCCTCTTCGTCGCCGTTGAGTGCCTTGAGGGCCGACAAACGAGTTACGGGGATGTCGTCGCCAGGGAACTCGTACTGGGTGAGGAGCTCACGGACCTCGAGCTCGACGAGGTCGAGAAGCTCGGGGTCGTCCACCATGTCGACCTTGTTGAGGGCGACCACGATGTAGGGGACGTTCACCTGACGAGCGAGCAGAACATGCTCGCGTGTCTGGGGCATGGGGCCATCCGCCGCGGACACCACCAGGATGGCGCCGTCCACCTGGGCGGCGCCGGTGATCATGTTCTTGATGTAGTCGGCATGGCCCGGCATGTCGACGTGCGCGTAGTGACGATTGTCGGTCTCGTACTCGACATGAGCGATGGCAATGGTGATGCCTCGCTCCTTCTCCTCGGGAGCCTTGTCGATCTCATCGAACGCAGTGAATGAAACGTTCGGATTCTTCTCACTGAGGACCTTGGTGATCGCCGCAGTAAGTGTCGTCTTACCGTGGTCGATGTGTCCCATCGTGCCGATGTTCACGTGCGGCTTGCTGCGCTCGAACTTAGCCTTGCCCATTGTTTCTCCCTTTCCTCCTTCGACCGACTAGCTGGCGGCCGGCTCTCCGCGAACCCTGGCTACGACGTCGTCTGCAATCGACTGCGGTACTTCCTTGTATGAGTTGAACTGCATGGTGTAGGTGGCGCGGCCCTGCGTTCGAGACCTCAGCTCGGTCGCGTACCCGAACATCTCCGCGAGCGGAACTTGAGCCTTGACGATTCGATCGGAGCCGCGCTGGTCCATCGACTCGACCCTGCCCCGGCGACTCGAGAGGTCCCCGATCACATCGCCCATGTACTCCTCCGGAGTGACTGCTTCGACGTCGAAGATGGGCTCCAGCAGGACCGGCCCCGCTTTCCTCGCGGCGTCCTTGAAGCACATCGAGCCGGCGATCTTGAACGCCATCTCGCTCGAGTCGACCTCGTGATAGCTGCCGTCGAGCAACGTGACTCGGAGGTCGACCACCGGATAGCCGGCAAGCACGCCCGAGCCCATCGCCTCTTGGACTCCGTGGTCGACCGCGGGGATGTATTCCTGCGGGATCCGGCCCCCGGTGATCTTGTTGGTGAATTCGTAGCCGCCGCCGGGCCCCGTCGGCTCTATCGAGATGACGACGTGCGCGTACTGCCCCTTGCCGCCCGTCTGCTTGACGTAGCGGGTCTCCACCTTGGGAAGCGCCTTGCGAATGGTCTCGCGGTAAGCAACCTGCGGCTTCCCGACATTGGCCCCGACCTTGAACTCGCGGATCAACCGATCCACCAAGACCTCGAGGTGAAGCTCACCCATCCCCGAGATGATCGTCTGGCCGGTCTCCTCGTCGGAGTGGACCCTGAAGGTTGGGTCCTCCTCGGACAGTTTTTGCAGCGCGTTGCCGAGCTTGTCCGAGTCTGCCTTGGACTTGGGCTCGATCGCGACGTCGATTACGGGGGCCGGGAAGTTCATCTCTTCCAGCAGCACAGGGTTGCTCGGGTCGCAGAGCGTGTCGCCGGTGAGGGTCTGCTTGAGGCCGACCACCGCGACGATGTCTCCTGCGAAGACCGAGTCCTTGTCTTCCCTGTGGTTCGCGTGCATCTGAAGGATGCGCCCGACTCGCTCCTTCCGCTCGCGCAGAGAATTGAAGATCTGGTCGCCGCTCTTCAGCGTCCCCGAGTAAACCCGCAGATAGGTCAGGCGACCCACGTAGGGATCGCTCATGATCTTGAATGCGAGCGCCGCGAACGGCTCGTGGTCGTCGGCGCTGCGCAGAATGGGCTCTCCCGTGACGGGGTGCTTGCCCTCGTAAGGAGGAAGGTCGACGGGGCTCGGGAGGTACAGGCAGACCGCGTCCAACAGCTGCTGAACCGCCTTGTTCTTGAAGGCAGAGCCACACAACACCGGCGTGATGGCCCCCGCGATCGTGCCGCGACGAAGGGCCTTCCTGAGGAGCTCGACGTCCGGTTCTTCTTCAGCGACGTACATCTCCATGACTTGCTCGTCGCTGTCCGCAAGGGCCTCGATGAGGTCGTGGCGATAGCGATCAACCTCGTCCTTCATGTCGTCGGGGATGGGACGCGTCTCCCACTCCTCGCCCATGCCGTCCGAGGGCCAGATGTGAGCGCTCATCGTCACGAGATCTACGACACCGTGAAAGTCCGACTCCTTGCCGATCGGAAGCTGAACGATCACGGGCCTGCCGTTCAAGCGATCCTCGATCATGGAGACGCACCTGAAGAAGTCCGCACCGGTACGGTCCATCTTGTTGACGAAGCAGATCCGAGGCACGCTGTAGCGATCGGCTTGACGCCAGACCGTCTCGCTCTGGGGTTCGACCCCCGCTACTGCATCGAAGACCGCGACCGCACCGTCGAGCACGCGCAGTGAGCGTTCGACCTCCACTGTGAAGTCGACGTGGCCCGGCGTGTCGATGATGTTGATCCAGTAGCCCTTCCAGTGAGCTGTCGTCGCGGCAGAGGTGATCGTGATGCCACGCTCTTGCTCCTGGGCCATCCAGTCCATCACCGCGGCGCCCTCGTGGACCTCGCCGATCTTGTAGGTGCGGCCGGTGTAGTAGAGGATGCGCTCGGTGGTCGTGGTCTTACCCGCGTCGATGTGAGCCATGATCCCGATGTTCCGGGTATGGCTGAGCGGGTACTCTCTGAACGCGACGGCCCCACCGCCCTTTACCTCGCGGAGCTGCGGGCGTCCTTGCTGTCTTTGGGTCCTAGCTGCTTCTGCCATGGCTCACCATCTGTAGTGGGCGAACGCCTTGTTCGCCTCAGCCATCTTGTGCATGTCCTCGCGCCGCTTCACGGCCGTGCCCGTCCCGCCGGAGGCGTCCAGGATCTCGCCGGCAAGCCGCTCCGACATCGAGCGTTCCCGCCTGTTGCGGGAATAGGTCACGAGCCATCTGATCGCGAGCGTCGTACCCCTTCTGCTCTGCACCTCTACGGGAACCTGATAGGTGGCGCCTCCAACCCTTCGGGAGCGAACCTCCAGCAGCGGCTTGATGTTGTCGACCGCCTTCTTCAACAGCGGCAAGGGGTCCTTGCCGGTCCGCTCGGCGACCTTGGTCAAGGCGCCGTAGACGATGCCTTGAGCAAGCGAGCGCTTCCCCCTCGTCATGATGCGGTTGGAGATCTGTGTGACCAACACCGAGTTGTAGATCGGATCTGGGGAGATCGGCCTGCGCGGAGCAGGTCCCTTGCGAGGCACGGCTACGCCCCCGCCTTCTTGGCGCCGTACTTGGAGCGTGACTTGCTCCTATCTCTGACGCCGGCGGCGTCGAGGGCGGCGCGGATCACCTTGTAGCGGACACCGGGGAGGTCCTTTACCCTGCCCCCGCGCACCAGCACGATCGAGTGCTCTTGGAGGTTGTGGCCGATCCCGGGGATGTAGGCAGTGACTTCGATATTGGAGGTGAGGCGGACACGAGCGACCTTCCTGAGGGCGGAGTTCGGCTTCTTGGGAGTCGTCGTGTAGACGCGGGTGCACACGCCCCTGCGTTGCGGGGACCCTTTGAGAGCCGGGGACTTCGACTTCTCCTTCTTTGACTGCCGGCCCTCACGGACCAGCTGTTGAATGGTCGGCACGCGTTCCCTCTCTGTCCAAGTTGCAGGCACGGGAGATCCCGAACCTCTTCACCGGCTCCGCCGGTCGGTACCTCACCTCTATGAGCCTTCTCCGGGCCCGCACTGCAGGCCGATGGAAGAAGACCTTTTTTGTCAGTCTTGTACGCCCGGCTTCGGACGACTCGGGAGATAGGGCCCGGGCCCGCGCGTTGCACGGCTAGCGCCCGGATATCCTCCCGTGACTGTTGGCGTTCGGCGATCACCCGACCCCGTCGGTTCCCGGCGCGACCGGGCCTGACGCAGCTCACCGAACTCGGGGTGTTGCTGGTTGGTGCTGAGCGCGCTGGACGCAGGGACGCGTCAGGCGCGACCCGCAAGGATAAGTGCAGGGCAATACTTGGTCAAACGCCCTGGCCCCGGGCGAGGTAGCCCTGGAGCAGCTCGCCGGCCAGAGGGATGAGGTCTCCTCTGAGGGTATAGGTCTTGTCGGCGTCGTCCCTGGCCCACAACAGGCCCGCCTGCCGAAGAATGGCGAGGTGATGATAGGCGGTTGACTTGGCGCCTCCGAGGAGCTGGGTCGCCTCTTTCAGCGTTATGGGACCGTCCGCTAGGCGCCTGAGGAGCTTCAGACGGTTGACGTCCCCGAGGGCCTTATAGAGCTTCACGAGCTGAGGCGGAGGGATCGATTCGTCGATCTCCAGGCTGTCGTCGGCAACCGGGTAGCAAAAGATCTTGAGGTCGTCGGACTCCGACACCAGTACCCAGGGGCGAAGGACGTAGGTCGGAAACAGCACAACCCGCTCAATCCCAGGGTCACGGTTGAACTGGATTCCGTTGGTAGCCAGCTCGATGGTCCTCTCCGGCGAGTTCGACTCGATTAGCGCCCGCTTGGCAGCGGCGTCTCGTTCGAGGACAGGGGCCGCCTCCGGCGCGATCTCGGCGAAAACATCGTCATTCCAGCGGCATAGGAACTCGATCAGCGAATCCTTGACTCCTTCGGGACTGTTCGAGAGAAGGTCGGCCTGTGCCTTGCTGAGGTCGTCCCCTCTGCGGGACGACTCACGAAGGAACCGGTCGCGGGCCTCGACCTCGCCCTCGGCCGCCCTTCGGATGACATCGGGAGGCGTCATCCGTCGATGGGCGGCGATGTGGTAGCCGAGCAGGTCGAGGAGGAGCTCAAGGGGCTCGATGTCCTCGAGACGGCGGAGCAGCGCGGAAACATCGCGTGGCTCGGGGCTGTCGTACACGATGCCGAGCAGGTTCGCCGTGACCTTGCCGTACCCCGCGGTGACTCGGTCGATCGAGGGGACCAGGTCGGAAGCGAGCCTCTCGCTCAGCGCCTGCAGCCGGGCCCTCCCAAAGTCATAGCTGTCGGCGTCCTTGGTCTTGTGGAGGGTGTCGCCGACGGCCACGAGGCTCATGAGCAACTCGGCGGCCATGGAGGGCACTACCTCGAGCGCGAGGGGGTGATCCGGCTCCGCGAGATTGAGCACCCGCATCCTGGCCCCCCGTTCGATAGAGCTCGACTGCCTGGTCGATTCTAGTCGAATAAGTTCGCGCACCCCCGAAATATTGACGAGCGGCCGAGTGTTCGATATATATAGAACAGCTCGTTCGATAATTACCGAACGAGCGGCACCCTGAGAGCAAAGGAGGAACGTTGATGCATCCCGGCACGACTTGGGCTGTCGCGGTTGAGCGGCAGCGAGATCTGCTGCGTGAGGCTCGGAAGAACCGAGCCCGCAAGTAAAAAGGCCCCCGGCTCCTCGGGGGCCTTTTAGTGCCAACTCCTACTCGGCCGCGGAAGTCACCTCCTCATCGGAACCGGCGACCTCGCCATCCCCTTCGGCGTCAGGAACCGCCCGCAGGCCGTCACCAAACAGCTCGTAGGCGGCGCTAGCGGTCGCCTCTTCCTCGCTTCGAGGCGGCAGCCCAAACATCGCTCGAGCCTCCTCGTCGGACATCGCCCCCTGGCCGGTGGTTACGACCCTGGTGGACCGGTAGCGGGTCATCCCCGTCCCTGCGGGGATCAGCTTGCCGATGATGACGTTTTCCTTCAGCCCCAACAGAGGGTCGCTCTTGCCGTTGATGGCGGCTTCGGTGAGGACCCGAGTGGTCTCCTGGAAAGACGCCGCCGACAACCACGACTCGGTTGCAAGCGAGGCCTTGGTGATCCCCATGAGGATCGGTCGAGCCGTCGCAGCCTCACCACTAGTTGCGGTGACTGTCTCATTCGCGTCCGCGAAGATCCGAGCGTCCACCAGCTGACCCGGGAGAAACTCAGTGTCTCCCGGCTCTATGACGGTCACCTTGCGCAGCATCTGACGCACGATCAGCTCGATATGTTTGTCGTGAATCGGCACACCCTGCGACCGATACACGCTCTGCACCTCGTTCACGAGATAGATCTGAACCTCTCTCGTTCCGAGGATGTCCAGGATCTCGTCGGGATCCTTGGAGCCGACTGTGAGCGCCGCTCCGGCCTCCACGCTGTCGCCATTGCGAACCAACAGACGCGCAAAGCGTGACACCTTGTAGACGATCGGCTCTGAACCGTCATCCGGAATCAGCTCCAGCTGACGAGCCTTCTCGTCCTCGTGGATCTCGACGCGACCGCTCGCAGCCGCGATCTCGGCCTTTCCCTTGGGCGTGCGCGCCTCGAACAGCTCGACCACGCGTGGGAGACCGTGAGTGATGTCCTCGCCGGCGACCCCGCCGGTGTGGAAGGTACGCATCGTGAGCTGAGTGCCGGGCTCGCCGATGGACTGAGCCGCCACGATGCCGACCGCCTCTCCGAGCTCGGCAAGCTGAGAGGTCGCCAGGGACACGCCGTAGCACTTCTGGCAAACCCCATAGCGCGACTCACACGTCAGGACGGAGCGAACCACGACCTCTCGAACCTTGGCTTCGTCGAGGCGTCGTACCGCCTGGACGTCGACGGCCTCCCCTGCGGCAATCGCGACTTGACCATCTTCCCCGGTTGCGTCCTCGAGCAGCACGCGCGCAATGAGCTTCTGCTTCACGAACGGCCGCTCTGTGACGAGATCAACTCGAATGCCCCGGTCGGTGCCACAGTCGTCTTGACGAACTATGACTTCCTGGCTGACGTCCACGAGCCGCCGGGTGAGGTACCCGGAGTCCGCCGTCCGCAGGGCGGTGTCGGCAAGACCCTTGCGAGCGCCGTGCGTCGAGATGAAGTATTCGAGCACCGTGAGGCCCTCTCGGAAGTTCGCTCGAATGGGCCTTGGGATGATCTCGCCACGCGGGTTGGCCACGAGGCCCCGCATTCCGGCGATCTGGCGAATCTGCATGATGTTGCCGCGAGCGCCCGAGTTCGCCATCATGTAGATCGGGTTGAGCTCGTCGAAGTTCTCCTCCATGGCTTCCTTGACTCGCTCGGTCGCCTCGGTCCAGATCTCGATGAGCTCCTGGCGGCGCTCCTCTTGGGTGATGACCCCTTTGCGGAACTGGCTCTCGACCCGATCGGCGCGCTTGTCGTGCTCGGCCAGGATCTTGGGCTTGGCTGCGGGAGTCGTAACGTCCTCGAGGCCGATCGTCACCCCAGCCTTGGTTGCGTAGCTGAAGCCGGTGTCCTTGACGGCATCGAGCACCTCGGCAAGCTCTTTCCTCGAGTAGCTGCGCGAGCAACGCTCGATGAGAGCCGAAAGCTCCTTCTTCTTCACCACTGAGTTCTGGTAGGGGAAGTCGCCGGGGAAGCTCTCGTTGAAGATCACGCGACCTGCCGTCGTCTCTTTCCTGCGACTCTTGTTGGCTTCGAAGTCCTCGATGGACTCGTCCTCGAAGCGCTTCAGGCCGCGCACCTGGACTTTGGCGTGGATGCCCACCACGCCTGCGTCGTAAGCCTTGTAGAGCTCCTCGGCAGAAGAGAAGACGCCGCCCTCGCCCGGCTCACCGTCATGGGCGACGGTGAGGTAGTAGGAGCCGATGATGATGTCCTGGCTCGGCGCCACAATGGGATCGCCGCTCGCCGGGCTCAAGACGTTGTGGGCAGAAAGCATCAGGATGCGAGCCTCGGCCTGTGCCTCCGACGACAGCGGCACGTGCACCGCCATCTGGTCGCCGTCGAAGTCTGCATTGAAGGCGGCGCATACGAGCGGGTGGATCTGAATCGCCTTTCCCTCCACCAGGACCGGCTCGAAGGCCTGGATGCCGAGGCGGTGAAGCGTGGGTGCGCGGTTCAGCAGCACCGGATGCTCGTGGATGATCTCCTCGAGCACATCCCATACGTGCGGCCGGCTGCGCTCCACCATGCGCTTGGCGCTCTTGATGTTCTGGGCGTGGCCCAGGTCGACCAAACGCTTCATAACAAAGGGTTTGAACAGCTCGAGCGCCATCTGCTTCGGAAGGCCGCACTGATGCAGCCTCAGCTTCGGTCCCGAGACGATCACCGAACGACCCGAGTAGTCGACGCGCTTTCCGAGCAGGTTCTGGCGGAAGCGCCCCTGCTTGCCCTTGAGCATGTCGCTGAGCGACTTGAGCGGCCGGTTGCCGGGGCCGGTGACCGGACGCCCGCGCCGGCCGTTGTCGAACAGCGCGTCGACGGCCTCCTGCAGCATCCGCTTCTCGTTGTTGACGATGATCTCGGGGGCCCCCAGGTCGAGCAGCCTCTTGAGCCGGTTGTTGCGGTTGATCACCCGCCGGTAGAGGTCGTTTAGGTCCGAGGTGGCGAAACGCCCTCCGTCGAGCTGGACCATCGGCCGCAGGTCCGGCGGGATCACGGGCACACAATCGAGCACCATGCCGAGGGGCGAGTTCTTCTTGGTCCGATCGGTGAACGGAGCGATGACCTTCAGCCGCTTGATGGCGCGCTGGCGCTTCTGGCCCTTTGCCGTCTTGATCTGGTCCCGCAGGAACTCCTCTTCGGCGTCGAGATCGAGACCCGCGATGAGATCCTTGATGGACTCGGCCCCCATGCCGCCCTTGAAGTAGTCGCCGTAGCGGTCTTTCAGCTCACGCCAGATGATCTCGTCGTCGATGATGTTCTTGACCGCGAGGTCCTTGAAGGTGTCGAAGGTGCGCCGGACCACGTCGATGTTCCGCTCGGCGCGCTCGCGTACTTCCTTTTGCTGGCGTTCCGACTGGTTGCGCGCTGCCGTCTTCTCGGAGGATCGAGCCTTGCGGCCCTCCATCTCTTCGAGGCGGGCCTCGAGCTCACTGAGGATCTCGTCGATGCGCCTGTCCCGGTCCGACTCGAAGCGACTGACCTCGTGCTCGACATCGCCCTCGAGCTTTGGCAGGTCCTTGTGCCGCCTCGCCTCGTCGACCGAGGTCACGATGGAAGCGGCGAAGTAAATGACCTTCTCGAGCTCTTTCGGAGCGAGGTCGAGCAGATAGCCAAGGCGCGACGGGACGCCCTTGAAGTACCAGATGTGCGTTACCGGGGCAGCGAGCTCGATATGACCCATGCGCTCCCTGCGCACCTTGGCGCGCGTGACTTCGACGCCGCAACGCTCACAGATGATGCCCTTGAACCGGACGCGCTTGTACTTGCCGCAGTAGCACTCCCAGTCCTTGGTGGGGCCGAAGATCTTCTCGCAGAAGAGGCCGTCCTTCTCTGGCCTCAAGGTGCGGTAGTTGATCGTCTCCGGCTTCTTGACCTCGCCGTTTGACCAGGCGCGAACCTGGTCTCCCGTGGCGAGTCCGATCCTTAGTTCATCGAAATAGTTGACGTCGAGCACTAGCTCTTAAACCTCCTCGACCGAAGACGGCTCTCTACGTGACAGATCGATTCCCAGCTCTTCCGCAGTGCGGAAGATGTCTTCGTCGATCTCTTTCATCTCTATCTCCTCGCCCTCGGCCGAGAGGACCTCGACGTTCAGGCACAGCGACTGCATCTCCTTGATCAGCACCTTGAAGGACTCGGGGATGCCGGGCTCCGGAATGTTTTCGCCCTTCACAACCGCCTCATAGACCTTGACGCGTCCGAGGACGTCGTCGGACTTGATCGTCAGCAGTTCCTGCAAGCAGTAAGCGGAGCCATACGCCTCGAGGGCCCACACCTCCATCTCACCAAAGCGCTGGCCACCGAACTGGGCCTTGCCTCCGAGTGGCTGCTGCGTGATCATCGAGTAAGGCCCGGTCGAACGAGCGTGGATCTTGTCGTCCACCATGTGGCTCAGCTTCAGGACGTACATGTACCCGACGGTGATCTCGTTGTCGTAGGGCTCGCCGCTCCGTCCATCGAAGAGCTGCGCCTTGCCCACCCCGTTGACGAGCGGGTACTCGAGCTCACGGCCGGCAACGTAGCTCAGCGCCTGCAGGATCTCACCCTCGCGAGCTCCGTCGAAGACCGGCGTCGACACCCACATGGGGGCCTCGTCACGCCACTTGCCCGGCTCTCGGCTGAAGTTGGCTCCGTCGTCGAAGTGGTGCTTGGCGGCCCACCCGAGGTGAGCTTCCAGGACCTGTCCGAGGTTCATCCTCGAAGGAACGCCCATGGGGTTCAGGATGATGTCGACCGGCGTTCCATCCGCCAGGAAGGGCATGTCCTGCTCGGGAAGGATCTTGCTGATGACGCCCTTGTTGCCGTGACGCCCTGCGAGCTTGTCGCCTTCGGAGATCTTGCGCTTCTGCGCCACGAACACCCGCACCAGCTCGTTGACGCCGGGGGAGAGCTCGTCGCCGGCGTCGCGTGAGAACAGGCGGACGCCGATGACCTTTCCGCTTTCGCCGTGCGGCATCTTCAGCGAGGTATCTCTGACTTCCCGCGCTTTCTCACCAAAGATCGCCCGCAGCAACCTCTCTTCAGGTGTTAGCTCGGTTTCTCCCTTCGGGGTGACCTTTCCAACGAGGACGTCTCCGGGGCCGACGTCGGCGCCGATGCGGACGATGCCGCGCTCGTCGAGGTCCGCGAGGACCTCCTCTGAGACGTTGGGTATGTCCCGGGTTATCTCCTCGGGGCCGAGCTTCGTGTCGCGGGCGTCGATCTCGTACTCCTCGATGTGAATCGAAGTCAGCACGTCGTCCTTCACGAGACGCTCGGACACGATGATCGCGTCCTCGAAGTTGTAGCCCTCCCAGCTCATGAAGGCGACCATGAGGTTGGCGCCGAGAGCGAGCTCGGCCCTGTCGGTCGACGCGCCGTCGGCAAGGATGTCGCCCTTCTTGACCTTCTGGCCCTCACGCACGAGCGGCCTCTGGTTCAGGCACGTCGACTGGTTCGACCGGGCGAACTTCTCGAGCTTGTAGACGTGGCGTTCGTGGCCCGAGGCAATCACAATGGTGTCCGCGGTGACCTCTTCAACCACGCCGGAATGCTCTGCGACCAGGACGTCGCCGGCGTCCGTCGCGGCCCGGAACTCGAGGCCCGTCCCTACTACGGGGGCCTGTGGCCTCATGAGCGGCACAGCCTGGCGCTGCATGTTGGCCCCCATGAGGGCCCGGTTGGCGTCATCGTGCTCGAGAAATGGGATACACGCGGCCGACACAGAGACGATCTGCTTGGGCGAGACATCCATGTACTCGACTTCGGAGGAATCGACGTACTCGACGTCGTTGTAGCGAGCGCGGGCCAGCACACTGCCCTCGGTGAAGCTTCCTGCCTCATCGGTCAAGGCATTCGCCTGGGCGATGATCGTCTTGTCTTCCTCGTCCGCCGTGAGGTAGGCGATCTTGTTCGTCACCTTGCCGTCCTCGACCTTGCGGTAAGGGGTCTCCACGAACCCATACCGGTTCAGGCGGGCGTAGGTCGACAGAGATGCGATCAAACCGATGTTCGGCCCCTCGGGCGTCTCGATCGGACACATCCGGCCGTAGTGGCTGGGATGAACGTCGCGAACCTCGAAGCCGGCCCGCTCGCGGCTGAGACCCCCAGGGCCCAACGCGCTAAGACGGCGCCTGTGGGTCAGCCCGGCCAACGGGTTGGTCTGATCCATGAACTGACTCAGCTGGCTGGAGCCGAAGAACTCTTTGATCGAAGCGACGACCGGACGGATGTTGATGAGCGTCTGTGGCGTGATGGCCTCGACGTCCTGAGTGGTCATGCGCTCCTTGACGACGCGCTCCATGCGCGAGAGACCGACGCGGATCTGATTCTGGATGAGCTCACCGACCGGACGGACGCGTCGGTTGCCGAAGTGATCGATGTCGTCGACTTCGTAGTCAGGTACGTCGGCGTGCAGGCGCACCAGGTAGCGGATCGTCTCGAGGAGATCCTCCTTGCGGAGCACGGTTCCCATCTCACTGATTGACTTCTCATCGCTCTTGAAACCAAGCTTGCGGTTCACCTTGTAGCGGCCCACCCTGGCAAGGTCGTATCGCTTGGAGTTGAAGAAGAGGTTGTCCAGCAAGTTGCGGGCGCTTTCAACCGTAGGAGGCTCACCCGGCCGGAGCTTGCGGTACACGTCGATAAGCGCCTCTTCCTGCGTCTCGATGGCATCCCGCTCGAGGGTCAGGCGAATCGATTCTGCGCCGTCGAAGAGGTCGAGGATCTCGTCGGCGTTCCCGTAGCCAAGGGCCTTCAGCAGGACGGTGACGTACTGACGACGCTTGCGGTCCACGCGCACGCCCACGGTGTCGCGCTTGTCGGTCTCGAACTCGAGCCACGCTCCCCGTGCCGGGATGACCTTGCAGGCAAAGATGTCTTTGTCGGTGGTCTTGTCAACGCTCCGGTCGAAGTAGACGCCGGGCGACCGCACGAGCTGTGAGACGACGACTCGCTCGGTTCCGTTGATGATAAACGTCCCCTTATCGGTCATCATCGGGAAGTCACCCATGAAGACCGTCTGCTCTTTGATCTCGCCGGTCTCTTTGTTGATGAAGGCTGAGGTCACGAACAGGGGCCGGGAGTAGTCGAGGTCCTTCTCCTTGCATTCGTCCTGGTCGAACTTCGGCTCCTCGAAACGGTGGCTGAGGAACTGAAGGGCCAGGTTTCCTGTGAAGTCCTCGATTGGAGAGATGTCCCCCAGCGTGGCGTTGAGGCCCTCGTTGAGGAACCATTCGAATGACTCTCGTTGTACGGAGATCAGATCGGGGGGAGGGAGGATCTCCGGGAGCTTGGCAAAAGTACGGCGTTCGCGCAGGGCGTTGAACGACAAACGAGCCTCCTCTGGATGGAGCTAGACGGCGACAGGCGAAACTCCCTCGAGCGCTGCGCTGTGGGCGGTTCTTAGCCGCGCGACAAAGCGACGAAGGCGCGTAGGGGTGGACACAACAATCGGCGAGTATAGGCAATGCCCACACCCGCGTCAAGCGACATGGCTGAACCAGATGGTGCCTCTATGGGTACTCCTCAGATCCAGTGCGCGAAACCCTACCCGCCGTGGAGGCCGAGGTCAATACCCGAAACCTCCCCCGCCGCCCGGGTACGCCCTACAAGCAAGGTTGTTGGTCCCATGACGAGAGATAGGAAGTACGAGGACGGCGGAGCGATGCACGAGAGATAGGAAGGCCGAGGACGGCGGGCGTCCCGAAGCGAAGGCTGAAGAGAGTGGGGTGCCTGAGCGGAGCGGACGCCCGTCGCCCGCAGGACTCCCGGACGCCCGCATGGAGGCCCGATGACCGACACAACGCGAGGACGGCGGGTGCCCCGGAGCGAAGGCTGAAAGAGCGGGGTGCCTGAGCGAAGCGGGCACCCGCCGCCCGCAGCAACTTGCCGGTTTACTTGAGCTCGACGCTGGCGCCGGCCCCCTCGAGGCGGCCCTTGGCGTCCTCGGCCTGCTCCTTGTTGACCCGCTCGAGCACCGCCTTGGGGGCCGAGTCCACGAGGTCCTTGGCCTCCTTGAGACCGAGGCTGGTCAGCGCACGGACCTCCTTGATGACCTGGATCTTCTTGTCGCCGGGCCCGGTGATGACGACGTCGAACTCGTCCTTCTCCTCCTCGACCGCCGCGCCCTGGCCATCTCCGCCGGCCGGTGCTGCCGCCATTGCGACGGGGGCGGCGGCACTGACGCCGAACTTCTCCTCGAAGGCCTTTACGAACTCAGAGAGCTCGAGCACGGTCCAGTTCGCGATGGTGTCCAGCACCTCGTCGCGGGTCACAGTGTTGTCGGCCATTTCTATGCCTCCTTCTCTTGTATGTCGGCAGTAGCATCGTCGTTGTCTGTTGCTGCGGTTGGCTTTGGATCCTCCGCGGATGTCTCAGAGACCGACTCGGTTTGCGCTCCGACCTGCTCGGCTTCACTGGCCTGCTCCCCAGAAGAGGCTCCGGGGAGCTCCCCCGACTCCTTCTTTGAGATGACCTGCGCCAGCATCGAGCCGAGGTCCCTCAGCAGACCGGCGAAGACGTTGACCGTCTGCTGAAGCGGCGAGTTCATGATCATGGCGATCTTGGCGAGCTGCACCTCGCGGGGCTCGAGGGTCGCGAGATCCCTTGCCTGGGATGCGGAGATGATCCGACCGAGCAGAACTCCGCCCTTGACCTCGAGCACCGGGAACTTCCTTGCCGCCTCGTCGAGAGCCTTCGCAGCAACCGAGGCGTCACCGCGACAGAAGGCGATTGCGGTGGGGCCTTCCAGCATGCCGACAAGCTCGTCGAGGCCGACGTTGCGCACGGCGATGCGCGTAAGCGTGTTCTTCAAGACCTTGTAGTCGGCGTCGGCACCGCGAAGGGCGTTCCTGACCTCCGCCATGTCGCCCACACTGAGCCCCCGATATTCCGTAAGCAAAGCGGCACCCGACTCCTCGAACCGCCGGGTGATGTCGCTCACCTCTCCAGCTTTGTCTGGTTTAGCCATCGCTGCTCCTCTACGAGGTACCGACGAAAACAAAAGCGGCCGCCCCAGGGCGACCGCGCGAGAGAAGTGCTCTTCCGCTCGCCTGCGCCGGTCCTGCTAGGGCTTAGGGGATCGCTCCCGCCGGCGGTCTGGGGCTGCTCAACCCGACTTTAGCACTTGTGCCCTCGACCACAGCGCACGCCCAGGCCCCCCTGATCTTCTTTCTGAGATGAATTCCGGAAACCGCAAGTCGGCTCAGAAAGAAAATCGGGACGTCGCTTGTGCGCGCCTGGCGGCCGCACAGTATGGCGTCTTCAGCTGGGCCCAGGCCCGTCGTCTCGGCTTCAGTCCAGAAAGCGCTCTGCGCAGATGCCGACGAGGGCTGTGGGCCAGGCCCTTGCCCGGCGTGTACAGATTTGTCTCGACCCCGAGGTCGTGGCGCCAGGACCTCATGATCGCATCCCTGTGGGCAGGAGACGGTGCGGCCGCGTCTCACCGAGCGGCCGCAGCTGTGGCGACTCCGAGGAACATGGCCCGGCGTCGTAGAACTGACGAACGGTAGAGATGCACCATCCCCCACCCACCACATGATCTTTCATTGCTCGAAACGATTCGAGCCGCAAGACACAACGGTGATCGACTCAATACCGGTCACAACCGTAAGCAGAACGTTGGTCGATCTGGGCGCAGTGGTTGCGGCTGACAGGGTAGGCGTCGCGCTCGATGACGCTCTGCGGCGTGGCCTCACCTCCATCCCGCTCCTGGGGCGCCATCTCGCGCGCCTTGGTGGTCACGGACGTCGAGGCGCTGGCGTTCTTCGGGCACTCTTAGAAGAACGTCCGGTCAACTATGTCCCCACGCACTCCGAATTCGAGGCTCTCGTCGCCAAGATCATCGATCAATCAAGCCTTCCCGCACCAAGGCGTCAGTACGAGGTCTACGAGGGAGAGCGGTTCATCGCCAGGGTGGACTTCGCATATCCCGAGTTGAAGCTGGCCATTGAAGCGGACAGCTACACGTGGCACAGCGGCAAGCAGGAGTGGAAGCGCGACATACTTCGACGTAACGACTTGAGAGTGGTTGGCTGGGAGGTCTACGAGGTGATCTGGGACCGGCTCAAGACGCGGCCTGGTGTCATCATCCGTGACATCGGCCAGCTTCTTTCTGAGCGGAGCCGCACTTTCCGCAAGTCAGCTCAGAAAGAAGGGTGAGGGGGTGGCGTGGAGTTCGCCGAGGTGGTGAGGCGGAGGCGGATGGTGCGGAGCTACCGACCGGATCCGGTGGACCCGGATGCGATCGAGCGCATCATCGCCACCGCCAGAAGAGCCCCGAGCGCCGGGTTCTCGCAGGGCCAGTACCTCGTCGTGGTAACCGAGCAGGAGACTCGAGCAGCGATCGCTACGCTTGGCGGAGAAGACGGCTACGTCGCCGATGGTTTTCTGCCGTGGATGTCCGCGGCCCCCGTGCACGTCGTGGTGTGCGTCAGCGAGGCCGACTACCACGCCCGCTATCGAGAGCGCGACAAGCTGAACGAGGACGGTTCGGAGATCGACTGGCCGGTTCCCTACTGGTACGTCGACGTGGGGGCAACGCTGATGCTGTTGCTGCTTGCGGCGGTCGACGAGGGGCTGGCGGCCGGGTTCTTCGGCGTGCACAGGCTCGAGGGTCTGAACGAGCTCCTCGGCATCCCTTGGAACGTCACCCCCATCGGAGTCGCAACCATCGGACACCCCGCCGCCGAACAACGGCAGGGCTCGGCTAAGAGGGGATGGAAGCCACTCGAAGACGTGGTCCACCGAGAGCGCTGGTAGCCCGGCCCCTCACACGGGGTCTGTCGAACCCGCCCGGTGTGGGGACCGTCTAAGGACCATGAAGAAAGCAACAGGCTTGTGGGCATCGGCTGTCGCGGCGTGTGTCGTCGTGGTTACACTCGCCGCCCCCGCCCCCGCCTGGGCGACGCCCTGGACCAAACGCATCGACAAACTCGTGCCTGGATACGACACCAGCGTGGTGGTTGCGCACAGGGGACGGCGCCTCTACTCCCACTCCGCAGGAACGCGACGCGGACCTGCCTCCAACCAGAAGCTATTGCTGTCCATGGCTCTGTTCGACACGTTCGGCCCCCATAGCCGCATCCCCACCGTCGCTGCGACGCAAGGAGTCCGGCATGGGATCGTGACGGGTGACCTCTGGGTCGTCGGCCGGGGCGATCCCTCGATCAGCTCGGGCGGCGGGTACGGAGCTTCGCTCGAGGTCCGCCCCACTCGGATAGACCGGCTGGCTCGCAAGATCAAGGAGTCGGGCATTCGAGCGATCGAAGGAGGTGTGATCGCCGATACCGGCTACTTCGGGCGCGATTGGAACGCTGCAGGCTGGCAGCCGTACGTCCCCGAGAGGTTTGCTCCCCTGCCGTCGGCACTCGCATACGACGGGAACGTGGCGGGCGGAGCTCACATCCCCAATCCGGAGGAGCGATTCGCCCGGGAGCTCAACGAGGACCTCGCCGGTCTTGGCATCGAGGTTGCAGGAGCCCCCGGGACGGGCACCGTCCCCAAGGCCGTGGCCGAGGTCGCGCGCGTGCGCTCCGCGTCCCTCTGGCGTCTCGTCTCCCACATGAACCGGCAGTCGACCAACTTCTTCGCCGAGACGCTCGGAAAACGTCTGGGCGCCAAGGTCTTCGGTCCGCCCGGGACCATCTCAAAGGGAGCGCGCGCCATCCGCCGATGGGCGGCCGGCCACGGGGTCAAAGTCTCCGCTTACGACTCCTCGGGCCTCTCCTACGACGACCGCATATCGGCGTCTGGGCTCGCCCGCCTCCTTGCCGTCGCCCGCAGGAGCCCGTGGGCGAGAAAGTTGCGACGCGGATTGCCCGGTGCCGGCGAAGGGACTCTTCAGGGCCGGCTCGAAGGAGTCCGTATCAGAGCTAAGACCGGCAGCCTCTTCAACGGTGACTCCGCCCTCTCGGGCTGGGTTCACCTTCGGAAGGAACGCGGCTGGGCCGAGTTCTCGATCCTGTCGACTGGAATGCCTAAAGCAACCGAAGACCAGATCGTCAGAACGATTGCGCGCTTTGCTCGCGTACCTCGAAGTGCACAGGGCACGTCACCCGCGACGTCGCCCTACCTGGCACTGGCTGCCAAGGTCGCCTAGCCGGCGCAGAAGGAACGTGGTCAGACATCGAAGGTTCCTCCGGAACGCCAGTAGAAGCCCTCCGCTCGTTCCATCAGCCCCTCGTCGACGAGATAACGCCGCAACGATGCAACGTCGGCGTTATAGCGGCTCAGGATCTCGTTGACCGCGCGTTCGGGATAACGCCGGCCCGGCTCGAAGCTCTGCGCGAGGTGGTCAAGCAGCACCATGCGCTTGCTCTTGGTGGTCGGGATGGAGTGGAGTCTCCCTCCTCGGAAAAATCGTCGCAGCACCTCGCTGGTGTAAGCGGGGCCCTGACGCTCCTCATTGAGCTTTCTGGTGGTGGCCGCCCGGCGAGCCGCGACCAGCAGCTCCTCTGTGACCAGGCGGCTCGAGCCGTCCCGGTCTCGAACGACGAGGCCCCCTTGGATCAACCGAGCCAGGGCCTTCTCGACGGTGCGCGCCTCGAGTCCTGTCATGTCCTTGATGTCGACGATCGTTGATGCGCCCAAGGCGAGAGCACTCACCACCCGCAGCCGGTCCGGCTCCGCGAGCAGCCCAAGAATCCGTTCGGCCTCGCGTGGCTCTGCGCCTGAGGGCTCGGGAGTGGCCGTTGCCTCGACCTTGTCCACCACCGAACCATCTGACTCTCGGCCGACCAAGGGACTCTTGGCGCCGCTCTGAGCCACCCGGCGCCGGCGGGAAGACTCTTCCACCGTGGTGGCCTCAGGACTCCTGAGACTGGAGCTGCTGCTCGTCGAGCGTCTTGAACTTCTGCGGATCGATGCGAATGCCCGGCCCCATGGTGGTGGACAGGGTGATGCTCTTTAGATAGCGACCCTTGGCGGCCGCTGGCTTGGCTCGAACGACCTCGTCGAGTGCGGTGACGTAGTTGGCGGCGAGGTCGGCTTCATCGAACGACTTCTTGCCGATGATGAGGTGGAGGTTGCCGTGCCGGTCGGTCCGATACTCGACCAGCCCGCCCTTCAGGTCGGCGACCGCCTTGGCGACGTTGTCGGTAACGGTTCCCGACTTCGGGTTGGGCATCAACCCGCGGGGGCCGAGGACGCGGCCCAGCTTTCCCACCACCGGCATCATGTCCGGAGACGCGACCGCAGCGTCGAACTCGAGCCATCCACCACTGATGCGGTCCGCAAGGTCCTGGTCGCCGACCACATCGGCCCCCGCCTCCTCGGCCTGCCTCGCCCTCTCGCCCTTGGCGAAGACGGCGACCCGCACGGTTTTGCCCGTCCCCTTCGGGAGCGAGACGGCGCCTCTCACCATCTGGTCTGCCTTGCGCGGGTCGACTCCAAGTCGCATGTTCAGCTCGACGGTCTCGTCGAACTTCGTCTCGGGAAGAGACTTCAGAGTGTGGAGCGCCTCTCCTGCCGAGTACAGCCGATCTCTATCGACTGCAGTGAGCGCCTCTTGGTAGCGCTTGGCGCGCTTTGACATATGGCTTTACCTCCCGTGGTCTGCGGCGAAGCAGGGCCTCGCCTCCCACTAAATCGATGGCCTTCTAGCTGACGGTGATCCCCATGCTACGGGCGGTGCCCTCGATGATCTTCATGGCCGCGTCGACGTCGTTGGCGTTGAGATCGGGGAGCTTGGTCTCTGCAATGTCACGAACGTCGTCCCTGGAGACTGAACCAACCTTGGTTCGGTTTGGCTCACCGGAGCCCTTCTCGAGCCCAGCCTTTTGCCGCAACAGCACCGCGGCAGGAGGAGTCTTCGTAACGAAGGTGAACGACCGGTCTTCATACACGGTGATCTCGGCGGGAACGACGGTGCCGGTCTGCGGCTGGGTTGCGGCGTTGTATTGCTTGCAGAACTCCATGATGTTGATCCCGGCCTGACCCAGAGCCGGACCGACCGGAGGCGCAGGCGTTGCCTGGCCCGCAGTGATCTGCAACTTCAGGACCTGCTTGACTTTCTTGCGTCGACCACCGTTAGCCATTGTTGTCTCCTACGTCCGTTTAGAGCTTGGCGACCTGGTCGAAACCGAGCTCGACCGGCGTCTCTCTGCCAAAGATGTTGACCAGCACCTTCAGCCTGGACTGGTCGACGTTGATCTCCGAGATGGTCCCGGTGAAGTTGGCGAATGGCCCCGACACGACACGGACGCTCTCCTGCTCGTCGAACTCGAGGCGGGGCTTCAACTTCTTCTTGTCCTCGGCCTCGACTCGAAGGATGCGGTCGATCTCTTTGTCCGAGAGCGGCGTCGGCTTCGCGCCCGAGCCAACGAAACCGGTCACCCCGGGGGTGTTGCGAACGACGTACCACGAGTCGTCATCAAGGTACATACGCACCAGCAGATAGCCGGGGAAGACCTTCTTTTGGACCACTTGCTTCCGCCCCTGCTTGATCTCCATGACGTCTTCCATGGGGATGACGACCTCGAAGATGCGATCCTCCACGTTCATCGAGGAGATGCGAGAGGACAGGTTCGTCTTCACACGGTTCTCGTAGCCGGCATAGGTGTGGATCACGAACCACTCTCCGGAGCGCTCCGTGGGAGGCACGTACAGCTGCTCGTAGTCGTCGACCGAAAGCTCTTCGCCGTCCTCGTCGGACGCGGCCGAGCCGTTGCCCTCGGCCGTCACCGGAGCAACAGAGGCATCGCTCGCCGGGGAGTCCTCGACGACCGTTTCGGCAGGTGCTGGATCCTCGTTCGGGACGGCTTGGGAAGAAGCCGCCGCGTCCTGCTCAATCACTGCCGTGCCTTCGTCCTCTTCAGCTCTCAGATCTTCAATATGGGCCTCGCTCATCAAGTCTCGATTCCAAAGAGGGCAAGGACACCCTGGGTGAAGACGAAGTCCATCGCGGATATCAACGTGGCAATCACGACCACGCTGACCAGTACGACGATCGAGTAGGCAACCACCTCTTGACGAGTCGGCCAGTTGACTCTTTGGAGCTCACCGATCACTTCCCGAATGAACTGCCGAGGCTTGGTCCGTTCCCGCTTGGTCGGCGCCCCGGGAGCCTTGCTCGCAACCGGGCGGGGCGGCTTGCGCTGCTGCCCCTCCTGCTTCTTCATCGCTCGCTTGTACTGCCTGTTCACGACGGTCCTTTCGTCGTTCCAGCGAACGCGCTTCGTAAGCCTCGATCGCTGTAGGGGAATGAAACGAAGGCCCAGGTTAGCACGATTGAGTTGATGCGCCGCCCCCAAGAACCGCCGTGTCGGCCCGCGAGCAGCGGGCAAGGACCAGCTCGGCGATCGGGAGGGAGGGTTCAGCGGTGTCCGAAGCCGACATCAAGTTCAACTAAGAATACCCCCGCTGGACGACCTTCCCGCAACCGCGCACCGGCGCGACATCACACAGCAGGGCGGGAGGGATTCGAACCCCCGACCACTGGTTTTGGAGACCAGCGCTCTGACCAGACTGAGCTACCGCCCTAGGAACCAACGAGTCTAGTCGCGGGCCCGGAGTTGCCGATCTCCCGGCTTTCGGCCCGGAAGGCGACTAGGCGGCCGCAAGGCGCTGTCTGCGTACCTGCCACAGCGCGGCCCCCGCGGCGCCGGCGAGGGCAACGGCGGCTCCACCGGCATAGGCACGGCGGTTGCGCGCGACGTGGACCCTTATGACGTCGATGCGACCTGCCTCAGAAGGAATTCGACTAAGAGACACGAGCAACTCCGCCGGGGGGTCCATCGTCCGTGACTCGAGCGTCCGGATCGTCGTCACGAGCGCTCGGTAACGAGCCATCTCCTCGGGGCAACCGGGACAACGCGACAAGTGTCGCCGGACTGCCAGTGAGGGCTGGTCCCCGTTCGCGTAGGCAGGCAGCATCTCCCGGACCTCAGCACACGTCATCTCGGTAGACTCACTCATTTGAATCCTCGAACATGAGATCCCGAAGCTTCTTTCTTCCTCGATGGACCCTCACCTTGGCCGCCGTCTCTGAAATCTTCATTTCCTTGGCGATCTCCTCTATCGATAGCCCGTACACATCTCGCAGGACGACGGCTACACGGTAGTGCTCGGCCAGCGACCGAAGCGCTTGCTCCAACTGCTCTCGATCCAACGACGCAAGAGCGCTTCCATGAGTCGACGCCGATCCGGGAGCTTGTGCCAGGGTTTCTTCGTCGGTCTGGGCCTCGTGCTCCCGTCTCCTCTTGCGACCTCTGAGCTTGCTGATTGCCGAGTTCGCCGCAACCCGATACAGCCACGTGGAAAACATCGAGTCTCCGCGGAAACCTCCCAGAGCCCGCCACGCTTTCAAGTAAGCGTCCTGAGTCGCCTCTGCGGCGTCGTCGGGGTCCCTCAGAATCCGTAGGCAAAGTCCGTAGACCTCCCGATACGTCGCCTCCACCAGTTGACCCCACGCGGCCTCGTCACCCTTCTTGCAAGATTCGACGAGCTCGAGGGACACGAGCGGTCTCTCGGACCTGTCTCCAGCCTCCGTAAGACGCTCCACAACCCCAGAGGTTACCGGCCCATTGGACGGGCGCGACTAGGAGTGCGCCTTCTCCACTTCCTTTTCGGCCGCGGGCTCTGGCTCGTCAGCCACTACCGAGGGAGGTTCTCGGGCAGGAGCCGGCTTGCTGGCCGGGGCGACTTCTGCGCCGAGGACCCTCGTGGCCCACATGTGGGAGAGGGTCAACTTAATCACTGCCACGGCAGGGACCGCGAGCAGCACGCCCCAAAAGCCCCCGAGGGTGCCGCCTGCAAGCAGCGACAGCATGACCGTAGCCGGGTGAAGGTTCACCGTCCGCTTCATCACCTGAGGGCTGATGAAGTGGTTGTCCACTTGCTGAACGATGAGCTCGACCAGCGCAGCCTTCAGGCCGAGACCTACGCCGCTGCTTACGGTTCCGATGAGGAAGCCGAGGCCCCCACCAATGAAGGGGCCGACCAGAGGGATCAAGTTGAAGAAGCCCGCGATGGCGCCGATGACAAACCAGAAGGGCAGGCCCACGAGCCGGAATCCGAGAGCCGATAAGAGCCCAACGATGAGGGCGACCAGCAGCTGGCCTCTGAAGAACCCGCCGACCGCTCGCCCGATCTTGGAGGCCAGATCAGCGAATTCCGCCTTGTGCGTCTCAGGTATGAGGTTGAGTGAGTCTCGCCGGAGGTGTGGCAGGTCGATCAACAGATAGAGCGCTATCAGTGGCCCGATTATGAAGACCAGCAGGAGCTCAATCACGGATGACCCAATCTCGGTAAGCCGCGATGCCTGCGCGCCGATCCGATCTCGAAAACCAGCCACGACCTCGTCACAGCGGGCCTCGGTGGGTGCCTGCGGATCGGCCGTCTCGTCCGCCCCAAGAAGACAGTCGATCTGGGTCGTGTTGAACCTCGTGCCGAAGCGATCGTTAATCGACTCGGCGGTCCCGTCGATGAAGCTCACGAGGCGAGTGCGAAACTTTGGCCAGTCCTCGGAGAAGGTCTCGACCTGGCCCGACACCACGGGGATCAAAGCGAAAACCATGATCGTGACGCTTCCGAGGACCAGCACGTACGCGATCACTGTTCCCACAACCCTCGACAATCCACGTCGTTCGAGACGGTTCACGACAGGGTTGAGGAGATAGATGATCAGCACGGCCAGAACGAGGGGCGGAAAAATGATGCTGATCTTGAAAAGACCCCAGATGAGAGCGGCCGCGACGATGCCAATGCCGATCAGGGCCCACGCAGCAGTGCCTACTCTGCGGAGCCTCTCGCCAACCGGAAGCCGTGGGGGCGCGGGGGTCGCCACACAGGCCAGTATCCCCCGGAGACGCAGACTTACCCCTGCAAGCGCTCAGCCGGTGTAGCCGGGTGACGCCAGGTGCCTTTCACCCAACAGCTTCTCCCTGAGCAGCTTGTTGGTCACCTCCGCAATCGATCCGGCAGGGTCTTGCAGAGCTCGATCTCGACCGACTTTCTCAAGGAGGCTCGCGGCGTCTCTGATGCCGTTCTTGTGGAGCTCCGAGGGCTCCAGCCACACCTCTCCTGCGATCGCCATGCAGCGCACGCCTGACCGGCGTGCCAGGCCGGCAACGCCGATGGGGGCCTTGCCTCCAACGCTCGACTCGTCGAGCCGGCCTTCTCCGGTAATCACCAGGTCCGCCCGCCTGATCGCCGAGCTCAGGCCGGTTGCCTCTGCGACGATGTCGAAACCCCGTCCCAGCCGGGCACCGAAGAATGCGATGAGACCGGCCCCCAAACCCCCTCCGGCGCCGGCCCCCTCCTCGGCCTCCACCTCCCTCCCGAGGTCTGCACGAATCCTTTCCGCCAATAGGCTCAGCCCGCGCTCGAGGACCTCGATGTCGTCTGCGCTCGCCCCCTTCTGCGGGCCGAACGCTCGAGCCGCGCCCCACTCGCCAAGAAGCGGGTTGTCGACATCGCATGCGGCGACGATCGAGACATCGAGGATGCGGGAGTCCACTTGGGAGTCGTCGATTCTCCTCAAGTGCTGGAGCGCCCCCCCTCCAGCAGGGAGGTCGCGGCCATCTGCGTCGAGAAAGCGCCACCCAAGAGCCGCGGCGGCCCCCGTACCGCCGTCGGTCGACGCGCTTCCACCAACGCCGACGAGGATGTCCTTGGCACCCGCCTCGATGGCAGCCCCAATGGCCTCGCCGACTCCCCGGGATGACGCCTCGAGAGCCGCTCTCCCGCCCCCGTCGACAAGGGCAAGGCCAGAGGTCTGCGCCATCTCTATCCCAACGCGGCCATCGTTCAGCCACGCGATCTCGGCCTCCGCCCGACGACCGAGAGGGCCGCTGACCTCGACCGTTCTGACTCGTCCACCAAGCCCCACCAAAAGGGCTTCGAGGGTGCCTTCACCGCCGTCGGCCACCGGCCTGAGCTCCATTGCTGCGGCCGGGAACGCGGCGCGCGCTCCCCTTGACATCGCCGTTGCGACGTCGGTGGCGTTCAAGGTGCCCTTGAACTTGTCCGGAGCAATGACTATGTGCAAGCCCTCTAGGATACGAGCGGTGAATGAGGACGCGAGTGTCGTCTTGGTCTCCAACAGAGGTCCCGTCTCGTTCTTGAGAAGAAAAGACGCGTGGAACATCAAGAAGGGTGCCGGCGGGCTTGCGGGGGCGATGCACCACGTGGCTCGCCGAATCGGCGACAAAGCGATCTGGATTGCGGCCGCAACCTCGAACACGGATCGCGAGGCGGTGGCGGCGGGCGCGGCCGACGGCCTGGCGTCCCGGCTTGGCTATCCGGTCTACCTCCTCGACATAGACCCGGCCACCTATTCCGAGTACTACAACGTGGTGTCCAACCGAATGCTGTGGTTCGCCAATCATTGCCTCTGGAGCGAGCTCGACATCGATCCCTTTGGTGAAGAGGAGTTGGCCGCGTGGCGGCGCTCTTATGAGAAGGTCAACAAACGTTTCGCGGCTGCAGTGCAGGAGATAGCGGATCCCTCCGCCCTCGTGTTGTTCCAGGACTACCACCTCTCGACGGCGCCGATGCACCTCAGAAGAGCGCGGCCGGATCAGGTGATCTTCCACTTCACTCATTCCTCTTTCTGCGGGCCGGAGGGCTTGGAGCCGCTGCCAGAGGAGGTGGCGCGCGGCGTGGTGGAGGGATTGCTCGGCACGGACCTGCTCGGTTTCCACGTCAAACGATGGGTCCATAACTTCTTGGACTCATGCGAGTCATTGGGGTTCAAGGTCGACCGCTCCGACGGGCTGATTGAGTTCGACGGCCGCCGCACGTGGATACGCAGCTACCCGATCCCCATCGACGCGCCCGCCCTCTTGAAGCGGGCGGCCAGGAAGCCTTCACAGAGGTGGGCGGAGCACTTCGAGACCGCAGGACAAGAGGTGCTCCTCGTCCGTGCCGACAGGACCGAGCCATCCAAGAACATAGTGAGAGGGTTCGAGGCGTTCGGCCTTCTGCTCGACAGACGACCAGACTTGCGGGGCAAGGTCAGGTTCGTCGCCTGTCTCTACCCCTCACGCGAGTCGATGCCCGAGTATCGGGACTACGGGCAGGCAGTCGAGGAGGCGGTCGAGTCGGTCAATCGACGCCACCCGGAAGCGATCGAGCTGTTCATGAAAGACGATTACGACAGAACTCTCGGGGCGTTGATGATCTACGACGCACTGCTGGTGAACCCACTAATGGACGGCATGAACCTGGTGGCCAAAGAGGGAACCGCCCTCAACACCCGCGATGGAGCGCTGGTGCTGTCGGCTGGGGCCGGCGCATTCGAACAGCTGGGCGAGAAGTCTGTTCGGATAGAGGATCCCTGGGATGTAGCAGCAACAGTGGACGCGCTCGAACGGGCGATAGACATGCCGGACAGCGAGAGAAGGGAACGGGCGGCCGGCCTCAAGGCAGTAGCGCACGACCGCACTCCCGAAGACTGGATCAACGCCCAGATCGAAGATTTGACCTCAATACAAGAAAGTGGGACGCCCGTCACGGCGCCGCCTTTCTAGGTCAATCGGCGAGCGTGCGAAGCCACTCCAGCAAGCCCTTAGGACCATCCACCACCACGTCCGCTCGCTGAAGCAGTTCGGGGGGAGCTTCAGGGGATGCGACCGCAACCCTGAGGGTCATCCGTCCTTCGGCCGCGAGCGCGTCGAGGGCATCGAACGCAGGGAGGTCAACGACATCGTCACCCGCAAATGCGACGGCGGTGAGTTGGAGCTCGGTCGAACGCTCCAGTATCACGTCGGCCTTGGAGAGCTCGATCGGGGGACGAAGCTCGAACGACATCTTCCCCTGTGCTTGGACGACGCCGTGCCGCGAGGCAAGGTCGAGAACCAACTTCCCAAGAAGCCTCTCGGCCTCGACGGGATCAGAAGCGGTCCTGTAATGCAGAGTGAGCATGACGTCTTTGTCCTCGAGGAGGACTCCGCTGAGCTTCATCTCCTCGAGGCGCCGAGCGGCGTCTCTGCGCACTTCCTGCATGAGCGAGAGGTAAGGACCCACTCTGGGCGACATCTCAACGCGGCCCTCAACCGTGCGTTCGGCTCCATGCAGACCCCAGATCTCGATGCCGGATCCAAGCCACTCGAGGAGATCCGCTGCAGAACGCCCCGATACGACTGCCGTAATCGCAAACTTCCGCGCCAGTCGCTCGAGTAAGTCCCGCGCACCGGGGGCCGGTCGCGCGTCGGACGGAACGGCTACCATGGGCGAGAGGGTCCCGTCGAAGTCGATAAACAATCCCGTCGATTCAGGGCGCTCGAGCAACAGATCAGCGCGTCCCATCAGGGGAAGCTACGCCGGTATACCAATGAGGAGATCAGGCCTCGTCGGCGCCCACGACCACGTGTATGGCGACAGAGGGCGAGAGGTTCTCGGGCTTACGCCCGATCTGCCAGCCGAAACGCTCCCCCAGTGCCTCCGCAGCATCCTTGGAATCGACGGTGGACCAGTAAACGGTGGTCTCCGGATATGACGTAGAGGCGGGCTGCACCGCCACCACATCGAATCCCAGATCGCTGAGTCGAGTAGCCACCGCGTCATCTGCGGCTGAGGCTGAAGTGCCGTTCAGCACCTGAACCGTTACGTCGGTGATGAGGGGAGTCTTCGACCCGTCGTCCTCCGTAGGAGAGGGGGAGGTTGTCGCGCTTGCCGTCGGAGAGGGGCTCGTCGGGCTCGGTGTGGCTGCCGGCGTCTCTGGGGACTGCGTGGGCGCGGCAGCGATCTTCTTGGAATCGGCGGGCCCTTCTTTCCTGGTCTCTTTTCTGGGGGGCGGAGGGCGAGTCGAGAGCTCGTCTTGACCCAAGGCGGAGACACCGGCCCACACCGCGGTCACTGCAATCGCCGCAACCAGCGCCCACGGGAGGAAATAGAGAGCCACAGACTTATAGAAGTACAACTGTCTGGCGGAGGAGTGCCGCCCCATTCCGGCGCCCCCTAGTGTCTGCTAGGCACGTACTCGGCGCCCAGAAGCCGAGCTACTCGCTGCCTCTGCCGGTAGGTCCTGAGCCTCCTCAGCCGTTTGACGAGGATGGGGTCATAGGTCATCGCGGCAGGGTTCTCCAGCAACTCGTTCAGAAGCTGATAGTAGCGGGTGGCAGACATGTCGAAGCGGTCCCTGATGGCATCTTCTTTGACGCCCGCGTGCTTCCACCAGGACCGCTCGAAGTCGAGGATCTCGATGTCTCTCGGCGCCAGATCCTGGTCTCTGGGGGCAAGGTCTTCCATTGCGTGAGCGTAGCGCGGGCGCCCTGAGAACCCCCGGATTTACGGGAAGAGGCCGCGGGTGAGGTGGGCTTCGGCCACGCGCCCGACGCCGATCCAGTGCGCCGCCTGGCGCATCGTGATTCTCTTCTCGGCGGCGAACTCGTAGACCTCGTAGAAGGCGCCCTCCATGATCTGCCGCAAGCGGTCGTTGATCATCTTCTCGGACCAGAAATAAGCCTGTATGTCCTGCACCCATTCGAAGTAGGAGACGGTGACGCCTCCGGAGTTCGCAACTATGTCCGGCACAACGAAGACACCTCTGTCGTTGAGGATCTTGTCGGCTTCGAACGTCACGGGTCCGTTGGCGGCCTCACAGACGACCCGTGCCTTCACATTGTCCGCGTTCTTGACGGTGATGACTCCCTCTATCGCGGCCGGGACGAGGACGTCACACTCGATCTCGAGCAGCTCTTCATTGCTGACCGGCTCGGCCCCCGGAAAGCCCACCACCGTTCCGGCATCGCGCTTGTAGCGATTCAATGCTTCGGGGTCGAGTCCCTTTTCTCGATAGAGCCCCCCCTCGACATCGGAGACCGCAACCACTCGGCAACCCGAATCATGAAGAAGCTGAGCGGCCACTCCCCCGACTTTGCCGTAGCCCTGTATCGCGACGCTGACCTCCTCGATCCCAAGGCCGAGCTCCTTGAGCGCCGCGAAGATGATGTACATCACGCCACGAGAGGTGGCGCCGCTCCTGCCCCGGGAGCCACCAATGGATACTGGCTTCCCAGTCACTACGCCGGGGACCGAATAACCCTTATTGATGGAATAGGTGTCCATCATCCACGCCATGATTTCTTCGTTTGTGTTCATGTCGGGAGCAGGGATGTCGCGCTCCGGTCCTATGAACGGAAGGATCTCGGAGGCAAACCGTCTGGTCATGCGCTCCAGCTCCTGCCTCGAGAGCTCCTTCGGGTCGACCGTTATTCCCCCCTTAGCCCCGCCGAAGGGGATGTTGACGATCGCGCACTTCCACGTCATCCACATAGCGAGCGCTTTCACCTCGTCGAGATCCACAGAAGGGTGATAGCGAATGCCCCCCTTGGCGGGCCCTCTGGTCATGCTGTGATGAACGCGGTAGCCCTGGCAGACCCTGGTCGAACCATCGTCTCTTCTAAAGGGGACCGACACGATCAATGCTCGTTTGGGGCAGCGAAGGGTCGCATGGACTCCGGGGGCAAGTCCCATCAGCTCCGCTACCTCGTCCAGCTGCGCCAGCGCGGTCTCCCATGGGGACTCGCCGGCCGGCTGCGGTTGCTCTTCCAGTCTCACAGCGTCTCCATTGACGTCGAACTCGGACCTGAGCTGGAGACAGGATTCGAACCTGCGACCTGCCGCTTACAAGGCGGCTGCTCTACCAACTGAGCTACTCCAGCATCGTGTGACAGGGTACCGCCATCTGTTGGGACCCCGGTGGCCGCCCGACCTCCCATCACTTGCCGATACCGGTTCACACTCTCAACTGCTGACTACCCCGCTTGAGGATGTGTTGCTCGAGCTTGCGCTTGATCCGTTGCAGCGCATTGTCAACCGACTTCACGTGGCGACCCATCAGGTCGGCGATCTGCTGGTACGACTTACCGTCCATGTAGAGCTCGAGTACCTCGGTCTCGAAGCCCGAGAGCGTTCGTCCCATGGCGGTCTTGATCATCGCCACCTCCTCGGCCGAGATCACCAACTCTGCCGGATCGGTGACGTGGGCCGTGACGAGCGAGTCGGAAAGGGAGCGCTCGGAGTCCCCATCACTCGAAGTGGCCTTGTTGAGCGACACGTATGAGTTCAACGGGATGTGCTTTTGACGAGTCGCGGTCTTAATCGCAGTGATGATTTGCCGCGTGATGCACAGCTCGGCGAAAGCCCTGAAGGCGGTGTCATGTTCCGGGTCGAAGTCCCTTATTGCCTTGTAGAGACCGATCATCCCTTCTTGAACGATGTCTTCCTTGTCCGCGCCTGCGAGGAAATACGAACGGGACTTCGCGCGCGCGTAGTGCCGGTAGCGGTCGAGAAGCGCTTCGATCGCTTGCTCCTCACCGTCGCGCACGCGCACGACGAGCTCTTCGTCCGTGCAACCGAGCGTGTCTTGCCTCATTCAGACCCCCACCTGATCCAGGCGAAGCATGGTAGCGAATCGAACAATGGATCGATCAGAGCGTATCCAATAATGCCTGCCTTCGGGCAACTTCGAACATTGCGATGGCTCCGGCGACGCCAACGTTAAGAGAGCTCAACCGTCCGGCGAGGGGTATCTGTACGAGCTCGTCACAACTGTCACGAACCGGTTTGGAAAGGCCCTTGTCCTCAGCGCCGCACACGATCGCCACCGGAGGCTCCGCAAGGTTAGTGGTCCAGAGATCGCTTGAGCCACGCGCGTCGAGGCCGAGCACCCAGACGCCTTTCGTGCGCGCCCTATCGAGCGCGCGCGCCAAGTTGTCAACTCTTGCAACCGGCATGAGCTCTGCAGCGCCGGCCGAAATCCTGCGGACGGCCGACGTGACACCGGCTGCCCTGCGCGCGGGAATGACCACACCGTCAAAGCCTGCGCACTCGCTACTCCTTATGAGCGACCCAAGGTTGTGAGGGTCCATGACGCCGTCCAAGAACAGCAGACTGGGGGAGGGGGCCTTCAGCAACTCATCTATCGAGGCGTAACGGAACCTCGGAGTCACGGCAATTACCCCTTGGTGGTTTATATCGGGCGCGAGACGGTCCAGCTCCTGACGAGAAACCGTCCGCACCGGGACACCCGCAACCTCCACCAAGCCGAGGATCTCCCCAAGCGCACCTCTTGAAGACGCGCCGCCTGCAACAAGGATGCGCTCGGCCGACTTGCCAGAGCGCAACAGCTCCGCAACCGCACGCCTTCCTGCAACGACACCCGAATCGTCGCCGCCGTCAGTGCGTCGACTACTGCGCCGGCTCACTGGGGGCCAGCCGCCACCGAGTGCCGGCCGGCGTGTCCTCGAGGATCACACCGAGCTCCAACAGCCGGGTGCGGATGGCGTCGGCCCGGTCAAAAGCTCTCTCCGCGCGCGCTTGCTCCCGTAGCTCCAGCAGGTACTCGACGAGACCACTCACCAGGTCGGCGTCGTCGGCTCCGGAGTCAAAGTCGAAATTGAGCACCGCCGTCATCTCTAAAAAGGACTCGAACAAGGACTTCAACGTGTTCCGGTCATCTTCATCACCGCGCTGAGCACCGTCTATGTTCTTGTTCGCTTCACGCACGAGATCGTGAATAGCCGCGACTGCCTCCGACGAGTTGAAGTCGTCGTCCATCGCTGCGGCGAACCGACCGATGTAGTCAGGCGGAGGATCTTCAGACGACCCAAAGGGTCGCCGCGGCTTCTTCGGAGGATTCGGTGAGCCCTCCCCCAGTGCATGCGTAGCAGCTTCGACGAAGGTCTTCCAGCGGCCGTAGGCCCGTGCCGCGTCGGCCAGAGAGTCGTCCGAGAAGATCGCTTGCGTCCGATAAGACCCCATCAGGGTCCAGTAACGAACCACTTCGCCCGAGTAACGCTCCAGCGCATCGCGCGCCAAGACGACGTTGCCCAGCGACTTCGACATCTTGACCGACTCCATTTGGACCAGTCCAGCGTGCACCCAGTGCCTAACGAACGGTTCCTCACCCGCCAACGCCTCGGCTTGCGCCAGCTCGTTCTCATGGTGCGGAAAGAGAAGATCGCGACCACCGCCGTGAATATCGAATCCCATGCCCAAGTACTTGGTTGACATCACCGAGCACTCGATGTGCCACCCCGGGCGGCCCGGCCCCCACGGAGAAGACCACGACGGCTCTCCCTCTTTGGCGGACTTCCATAGAGCGAAGTCGAGTGGGTGGCGCTTGTTGGCTGCGGGCTCGACGCGTTCACCGGCGCGCATGTCCTCGAGCGACCGGCCCGACAGCTTGCCGTAGCCGGGGAAGTCTTCCACCGAAAAAAAGACGTCACCCTCGGATTCGTATGCGACGCCACTGTCGACCAGGCCCTCTATGGCAGTCACCATGTCTTCGATGTGGTCGGTTGCCTTGCACACCACATCGGCGGGCTGCACGCCGAGCGCCGACATGTCGCTCTCAAACGCTTGGGTGTACTTGCGCGCGACTCCCTCGGGGGGGAGACCTTCCAACTTTGCGCGCTCGATGATCCTGTCGTCGACGTCCGTGTAATTCATGACGTACGTCACGTCGAACCCCCGATAGGCCAGATAACGCCTGATGAAGTCGTACCAGACCAACGTGCGCGCATTTCCGATGTGGATGTAGTTGTAGACGGTTGGTCCACACACGTACATCGCGACCTGGCCGGCATCGCGTGGTTGAAGCTCGACTACCTCGCGTGCTCGGGAATCATGGATTCGAATCGGCATGGCGCCTATTCTCCACCAGTCGGTCGCTGGACCAGCACCACCGCCATGGCTGCGATGCCTTCGCCCCGTCCCGCGAATCCCAAGCCGTCGGTCGTGGTCGCCTTTATGGAAACGGCTTCCGCCGGCGCCGCAAGAGCTCGCGCCACATTCGCCTTCATCTCATCCTTGTACGGAGCAAGCCTCGGAGCCTCCGCCAGCAAGGTTGCGTCGACGTTGACGAGTGCCCATCCCGCCCTCCTGGCGGCGCTCGCCGCTTCACCCAGTATCAAGAGGCTCGATGCGTCCTTCCAGCGATCGTCATCCGGAAACATCGCACCTAGGTCGCCCAGATCCGCAGCCCCCAACAGAGCGTCGGCGATGGCGTGGCTGAGAACGTCCGCGTCGGAATGTCCCTCGAGCCCTGGGGCGTTCGGAATAGCGGTTCCTCCAAGGATGAGCGGACGATTCTCTGTAAAGGCATGAACGTCAAAGCCAAGCCCGATCCTCGGTGTCGTCATGAGTGCGCCTCGAGCATCGACTCCGCCATCTTGAAATCCTCGGCAAACGTGATCTTGATATTGGCTCGGCTGCCTTGCACCACCGCGACCGTCCCGCCCCACCGCTCGATTAGCTGAGCATCGTCCGTTGCCTCAAATCCTTCAGACCGAGCCTGGTCGTGGCCCCTTTTCAGTACCGGTGTGCGGAAGGCCTGTGGCGTCTGAACTCGGTACAAGCCGGTACGTTCAATGGTGCCGACCACCACGCCTGCATCGACTTTCTTTAGGGTTTCGTCGACCGGAACCGCAGTGACTGCTGCGTCGGCATTCTCCAAGGCATCAAGAACTTTGAGCACCGCTTGGGCCGTCGCGAAGGGCCGGGCGGCATCATGGATCACCACTCGTGTCGATTCGACCCACTGGAGCCCATTAGCCACGGATTGCTGCCGAGTGGCCCCTCCGGCTACGACGACGACATCGACCAGGTTCGCCATCAGTGAAGAAGCGCGCTCAACTTCCTCTTCAGGAACTACGGCGATGATGGGGCGACAACCTGCCTCGACGAGGATGGCAGCCGACCAGACCGCCACTGGGCGATCGCCCAATTCCCTGAATTGCTTGGGGGTTGCAGAGCCGCTCCGTTCGCCCCGGCCCCCTGCGGCGAGGATCGCTGCAGGAGCGTCAGGTGCTATCCGAGAACCTCGTCCAGCATCCGCTCGGCCTCCTCCTCGTTACAGTCCTTCGAGAAGGTCAGCTCCGACACGAGTATCTGCCGGGCCTTCGTCAGCATGCGCTTCTCCCCGGCGGACAGGCCCTTCTCCTTATCCCGCTGATGGAGGCTTCTCACAACGTCCGCCACCTGATAGATGTCGCCGGAGCGCAGCTTTTCGACGTTCGCCTTGAATCGACGGGACCAGTTGGTCGTATTGGTGGTGGGTTCGTTCTTCCTGAGGACCTTGAACACCTTGGGAACCTCGCCGGCAGGAGTGACTTCCCTGAGACCGACTTCCTCGGTGGAATCAGTCGGCACCATCAACGTGAGCTCCCCATAGGCAAGCTTCAGGATGAAGTACTCCCGCATCTCGCCGAAGAGCTCCCGTTCTTCAAGCGCTTCGATGACGGCCGCACCGTGGTGCGGATAAACGACCTTGTCTCCGATGGCGAAACTCACTCGAACGATCCTCCCTGCGAATCGACTAAATGCTCGGACGGATGTCGGAGCGAGGGATCAATGAGGTTCTCGATGGAGCCTCTCCCGCTCATTAGAGGGTAGCACGGCGGTCCTCGAGCGAAGGCGCCGTCACGCCGGCGCGGTGGGGCACGCGGCATGCAGGGCGGATGTAAGGTCCCCGATCGGAATCAGCTCGAGAGCTGCTTCCGTCTTTGTGCCTCGGGGAACCAGCGCTGTTCGAAAGCCGAGTCGAGCCGCCTCTGCAAGCCTGCGCTCGGCCCCCGGGACACGCCGCACCTCACCACCAAGGCCGACCTCGCCGAGAGCTACGACGCCTCCACCGATGGCGATGTCATGAACGGCCGAATACAGCGACATGCACACGGCTAGGTCGGCGGCCGGTTCTCGAACCGCCAAGCCTCCGGCCGCCGCTATAAAGACATCCTTGCGACCCAGCAGCACCCCGGCGCGTTCGCCAAGAACACCGAGCAACAGCGACAGTCGCCTGGCGTCGATGCCGAGCGGTACCCGTCTGGGCTGTGCCAGGTCACTGGGCGACACAAGGGCCTGTAGCTCGACCAGCACGGGCCGCAACCCCTCGAGCCCGGGAAAGACGACGGATCCAGACACGTCCGCCCGCCGGTCGGCAAGGAACATGGCGGAGGGGTCCTCGACCGCATCCAGTCCCCGCTGTCCCATGACGAACACCCCGGTCTCGTCACAGGAGCCGAAACGGTTCTTCGATGCCCGTAGCAGCCGGAGAGTGCCCGTGCGTTCACCCTCGAGGGCTAGAACCGCATCGACGACATGCTCGAGCGTCTTGGGGCCGGCGACCACGCCCTCCTTGGTTACGTGGCCCACGAGGACGACCGCCGTTCCACTGACCTTGGCATGCCGAACCAGACGCGACGCACATTCCCGCACTTGCGCCACCGATCCAGCAGATTGATCCAGGGTGGGGTCTTCAAGCGTCTGGATCGAGTCGATCACGAGGAGATCGGGTGCCCTTCGCTCGGAGGCGGCAATGGCGGCGGTCACGGATGAAGACGCGGCGACCTCGAAGCGGTCGAGTGCCACGCCGAGCCGAGCGCCCCTCAAAGAGACCTGGCCAACTGATTCTTCCGCGGTAACGAGAAGGGCCCGCCGACCGGCCGTAAGCACGCCGTCGATGAGCTGCAGCACCAAGGTGGATTTGCCGATCCCCGGCTCCCCCGAGAGCAACACGACCCCTCCGGGGACGAGTCCGCCGCCAAGGACGCGGTCCACCTCGACGACGCCGGTGGAAAAGCGTTCCGGTGCCTGTCCGGGCGCAGCAAGGGTAGTCACCTCTAGCTGGTCGAGCTGGGGCACGGGGGCCGCCACGGCGCTGCTCCACTCGCCACAGTCGGGGCAGCGTCCAAACCACCTTGGCGAATCGAATCCGCATGCCGAGCACGCGTGCAGATCCCGTTGTTTAGGGGGCGATGAGCTCATGCCGCGACAATAGGGACGGTGTGCGACATCTTTGCAACTTTTCGCCGGAGTTGGACAACAATTAGTCGATGCCTTCTTCCCTTGTGACAACCGAGGACTCGAGCGACGTCGTGTTTTCTTTTCGACCGCAGCCGACCTTCTCCAAGACTTTCTCGACCTTGCTGGGGGTGCTTCTACTGGCCATCGTCGTCTTCTCGGTCATTGCTTTCACGCGCGATGAGAACCTCCCCGTGCTCCTCCTGTCGATTGGTTCTGGGATCGTCCTGGTGGCCCTTTTGTACGGCGGCACCCGGCTGGTGGACAAGGCACAGGCAAGCGCTCGGCTCGAGGTGCGTTCCGACGGCATCTTGATCTTCCGCAATGCGGTGGGACGGGTTCGAAAGATCGGCCTCAGGGGAGCTCGTTCGGTTCAAGCCAGGAGTCTCAAGGGGACGCCCACCCGCGCTCGCGAGCTGACCCAGACACGGACGCGCCTGCACCGGGCCCCCACCTTCGGTCCCAAGCTCACCCAGATCAGGATCAAGGATCGCAACGGCAAGAAGCTTTATTTCGTGCTGTCAGGCGAGATTCCCCGCCAGGAGCTAGACCGGTTCTATGAGGTGGCGGACGCCTTCATGGAAATCAAGGACTGAAGCATTCTTTAGCCACCTAGTACCGTACGTTCTGTCAATAAGTCCTGCCGCTGAAGCTCTCCCGCAGATCACCGCCTAAAACTCATGACCACCTCCTATGAGAAGACCGGTGGGCTGCGTGTCCCAGACATCAGGAGCTCAGTGGCGGATATCCAGCAGGTGTGTCAGTCGCCGTTGTAGCGGCAACGTGCTGCGAACTGTCGGACCCATTCCTCTTGTTCGGGTTCTTCCACGGCATAGGGCGAATAGTTGCGCCTCACCCATCTCACGGACTCATTGGTCGACACGCCGGCTAAGACCGCCATGCAAGCGAGAACAGTCCCAGTGCGACCTATACCGCCTAGGCAACCAATCTCGACCTTCTTTCCTTGTCGCGCCAGCTCAAACGCATTTTGAATGTGGTGGTCGGCATCCTCTCGCGAGGAGGGGACACCGAAGTCAGGCCAATCCAGCACCACCGCCGGCCACTCTGGGCGCCAGCTAGCGTCGAGGTAGAGACCGAACTCGCGCCAGGCACCATTTTCGTCACGTGAGGCGACACTGGAGGCGCGAACAACTGTTCCGTCTGGGAACCCGATTTCGCTAGACATGCGCTTTTGCAAGGGTCTGGACGAGCTGCGTCTCGCAGAATTGACGCGCAAGCTCGAGAAAACGTTGAGTCTGCTCAGGTCCTTCGCCGCTCGGGATGCTGCCGTGTGCGAAGTTGTTCCGTAGAATCGTCAGATCTTCAAGTAGCTGCCGGTCGGTCTTGCCGATGATTTTTCTTTCCACAGCAATGGCTCGTTGCCGGTCAAGAGTCTTGAGCACGTCCATTCGTTCGCCCATAGTAAGGCGCTCAGAAGGCTTTCCTCTGCTGACGATTGCGACCGCTTCTGGAGCCGCAGGCCCGGCAAGGTGGATCGCAACATCTACACAGAGCTGAAACAGGCGGTCCGTTTGTTTGGCGGCTTTCATAAAGACTCCATGCCAAAGGGTGGAACGAACGTCCGGACCAACCTCCGGTAACCAGCGTTCGATGTCCGCGAGCACTTCATGCCGCACGAGTTCAAGCTCTGCCGCGGCTCTGACGCTCATGTCCGATAGCTAAACACAACCCGTTTCTCCGCGCACCTCCCTATGGCAGCTAGATATCCCCACGCCAAGCTGCACGAAATGGTGGCAGCTCATGTCGGGGAGCCCGATGAGGCTGTCGTGGGAATCGAACTGGACCGTGGGCTACTGGTCAATGCTCTCCTCGTCGCTGCCTACCATGCGTTCGCGATCAACCCGTTATCGGTTGATCGCTACCGCGATCGTCACTCGACCTCGGGAGCGGACAGTGGCGATCATTGCCGAGTATCTGCGCACCGCCTCGGCCGCCTCGTCGGACCTAAAACGATTGCGGAAGACTGCGTGCTGCCGCCGAACTGGAAGCGATGCTCAAGGTCGCATCCAATTCGATGGTCTTGATTTGAGGTGACGTTGATGCGTGTCGGCTAATGACATCGGATGCGATATCGTCCGAGGGTGGCTACCTGGGCTGGAAATCTCATTCGTCTCGCGCGTCACGACAGCGGGCTGTCGCAACGCGGTCTCGCCCAGCGTGCAGGCACGTCACAGGCGGCCATTGCTGCTTACGAGTCGGGGAAGCGTTCGCCGACCTTCGACACGCTCGCTCGCATCGTCCGGGCAGCGGGCCGGGACATGCGTATCCGGCTTGAAGCCGTTGACGACCACGACGAGTGGCTAGCTCGTTATGAGGCGGCCCTGCCTCCGAGCGTCGTTAAGGAGTGGCGAAAGCGGGATCGTGAGCTCTTGGAGCAGGCTCTGGGGGAGAAATCAGTCCGAAAGGCTGCGGCTAGGACGGCCAAATGAACAAGCCCGACCTCACGCCGGTCGCCTTCGAACGCATAACGGCGGTGCTCAACGATCACAAGGTCAAGTACGTGGTGATCGGAGGCCTCGCCGCGCTTCTGCAGGGGGTTCCTTTGCCGCGTACGGCCGACATCGACATCACGCCGGCCTCGGACCCCGCGAACAAGAAACGTCTCGGTGCGGCCCTGCATGATTTGGGAGGGAAACTGAGGGCACCGGGGCTGGACGAACCCATGGAGATTGCGCTCGATGAGCGGACGTTCACGGGCATAACGACGATGACGTTCGTGACCCGTTTCGGTCCCTTCGACATCTCCTTCGTTCCGGACGGAACGACCGGCTACGACGATCTCGCCCAGAACGCTCATGTGCTGGAACGCGGGGGAGTGAAGATTCCTGTTGCGTCCCTCGAGGACATCACGCGCTCAAAGCGCGCCGCGGGTCGCGAGAAGGACGCAGCGCATCTCACGATCCTGGTAAAGCACCTACGTTCCGAGAAGGAACAGGAGTAAGGGGGGGCTACGCCCAGCGGAGATTTTGAGCGCATCCGCAAGATGCTGGAGGCGTGGACAAGACAGTTCCCGCCCATGGCCGTGAGATCGAGGCGTTGACCAACCCGCTGGCGCCCCGTCGCACAGCCGACTATCTCAACTCGATTCACAAGCAGTGGAACTTCGTTGAGCAGGTGATTCCGAAGATCGACTGGGACAAGAGGCGGTGTATCAGTCGGCCACTCGCAGCGCCACCGCAGGGGGGATCGCGGACGCCTGCTGCGCCGGCCACGCGGTCGCAACCAGCGACGCGACCATTGCCGAGGAGGTCAGTATCAGGACATTCAGCCATGGGATCGTGAAGGAGATGCCCTCGCCGAAGTCCCCATGCGCCATCAGCTGTGACGCTGTGACGAGCGCCAGGATCGACCCGACGAGGATGCCCTCGAGGGCGACGAATCCGGACTCGAGCAGAAAAGCGATTCGCACCTTGGGTGAGACAAACCCCAACGACCGAAGCACCCCGATCTCCCGGCGCCTTTCTCTCACCGAACGGATCATGACGACACCGAGACCGGCTATACCGACCAGCAGGCCCAACGCCAGGTAACCCTGCATCAGGTTGAAGAACTGAAGCTGAAGGTTGAATTGCTCTTCGACAAGCTCTTCGAAGGTCTGCGCTTCCACACCATTGCGGACGAAGCGCCCCTGCATCTGCACGCCGGTGGCGCGCGCCTGGGCCTCGGAACCCGCAACCGTCACGTAGAACCGGGCGGTTACGGCCCGCTCGCCAAGGATCTCTGCCACCGACTCTTGGGACATAAAAGCCCCCGCGAGAGTCGAGTCGGATGCGAGCACACCGATCACCTTGCGCTCGACGGACGAACCCGTCACCGGGTCAACCACCTTCATCACGTCTCCAACGTCGACGATGCCTTCGGGAGGGCCACCGCCCGCTTGCAGGAAGAAGTTGTTCACCACCACGGTCTTCGGATCCTCGAGAAGCTCCGACCAAACTTCCTTGTTGCTGTCGAATCCTTCCGCGCGCTCTTCGAGGGCCGGCGGACCGACCTCCACCAACTTTGAGCTGGCGCCCGTTATGGGCCACGGCTCGGGTTCTGGAAAATCCTCTGGCTGGTAGAGCGCCTGGCCGTGGAAGAGAGCAGCCACCTGGCTCACATCCTCGGCGGAGCCCAGGGCGCCGACCCTCGGGGGATTCGACTGACTGGCGTCCACGATCAGGTCGAACCCTCCGGCTTCCTTGGCGGTAAAGCTCTCGACCTGCCCCATGAACGACGCAGACATCGAGGAGAGAAAGACCATTGTGAAAACGACCAGTGAATACATCCCTAGCGTCAGTCCGGTTCGAAATCTTCGGGCCAGGGGATAAGCAAGGCCCAGACGCAAGGAGAGGCGGCGGGCTGCGACTTTGCGTAGGAACCCGCCAAAGGTCTCGTGACTCTGGCTCAGCAGGATGACGGCGGAAAAGGTCAACAACACGCCCTGAACCACGAATGCAAAGATCTCGCCGCTCTCGAAGAAGTGGCCGTCGGTGATGGCGTTCCCAAAGACCCCCCAGAACAGGGATGTCCCCGCGGCAAGCAGCACGCTGGTGCGCCTTCCGATGAGGCGCGTCAGAAGCGGCAGACAGCCGAAAGCGATTGCGGGCGGACCGATGATTGCAGGCAACCATGCGCGCTCGTCGTTGAGCCCAACCGCGAGCATCGCTGCGCCGAAGGCGGCGAGAAGCAAGCCGGCGATGAGTGTCCGCTTGCGGCCCTGCGGCGTGCGCGTCTCGGGAAGGTCGCGAATGGCACCGATGATGTTGATACGGCTGATGCGCACGCTGGTGGCTGCGATGCTCGCAAGAGATATCAAAAGGCCGACGCAGAACCCACTGACCATGCTCGCAGGCTCGGCGGAGAAAGCCAGCTCGAGGGCAAAATCCCCGCCGGCGCTAAAGATGGGGGCCGCCAGCTTGACGATCGCCCAGCCGACCCCGATGCCGAGCACCGCGCCGACTGCACTGGCCACCAGCGCGTAGAGGGTGCCTTCGATGATGAAGCCCCGGACGAGGTCGGCCCGTCGCATGCCAACCGCCCGCAACATGCCGAGCTGAGACTTTCGCTCTTCGGCAAGCATGACGAAGATGTTGATCAGCAGCAGCACGCCGGCCACGATGGCAAAGGCGCCTATGGCTACGAACAGCTCGGTGAACTCGCGACCTTGCTCCTCGGCCGCATCGAGAAGATCCTCTTTCGCCGGCTCGACTCGCACGGGGATGCTCGAGCCCAACGCATTTTCGATGGAGCGCGTGACTCGAGAAGTCAGCTCCGCCCCCTCCTCCACACCTCCTCGATTGGACACGAGCACCGAAGTCTGCGGAGGGAGTGCATCCCTCGTCTCCCTGTCGCCGACCAGCGATGCCAGCGTTCCCGGCTTGACGAATGCGTTCGGGGAAGTCGTCCCCACGTTGCGCCAGAAACCGGCGATGCCGCGGCGAGGAAGAACCCTGCTCACCTCGAGCCGCAGCTCGGCGCCATAGAGGTAGCCGGTTACCGCGTCCCCGCTCTCGACCCGGAGGGTCCGAGCAAGGTCTTCGCCAATTGCCACCTGCCCCTTCGCGGGAGTCGGGCCGGTTATCCCGGTGGCGTCGGGGTCTCCGCCGAAGCTTCTCGCCTCGTCGAAATCGGCCTCGATCACCTGCGCCGAGGGCTCTGCCAGCGAGTCGGAGCGAGAACCCGATGCGATCGCCGCCGGAGCCGTCACCAAGGACATGACCCCATCGATGTCGTTGGTATCGATGGCTTCGATTTGCTTCTCGATGCTGTGGCCCTGAGCCGCATCGGCCGTGACCAGCACCTCATCGACCGGGCCGAGCTGTGTGGTGGCAGAGGCTCGGATCGATGAGTCGAGCGTGTCGCCGACGATGAGGCTTCCTGTGATCAAGGCCGTGCCTAGCAGGCTCCCGGCGACGACAAGAAGGGTTTCACTCGGCCGGCGAGCCGCGTCACGCACCGCCAGCTTGCGAAGCACCGGTCTTCTCAACGCTTGATAGACCACCGCCAGCACCGAACCGATAACGAGAACGCCGACGACCAACCCCGCAGAAAACCGCAAATCCATGCTAAAGCGCAGACCTCAGGCGGTTAGCGAGGCGGTGGACTCGATGGACCCGTCGCGCATCCTGACGAGCGTGCCGGCCGTCTCGCCGATGGCCGGGTCGTGCGTCACCAGCACCACCGTTAGGCCGTCTCGGTTGAGCTCGCGCAGCAACTCCATCACTGACTCGGCCGTCTCGGTGTCGAGGTTCCCCGTTGGTTCGTCCGCCCACACGATCGCGGGTCGCCCGGCCAGCGCACGGGCGATGGTGACACGCTGCTGTTCGCCTCCTGAGAGCTCGTTGGGGCGATGGGTCTTGCGGTGACCGAGCCCGACGCGCTCGAGCGTCTCCTCCGCTCGCCGGCGTGCCTCATCCGGTGATGCACCGGCCAAGAGAAGCGGAAGCTCGACGTTCTCCACGGCAGTGAAGACCGGAATCAAATTGAACGCCTGGAACACGAAACCCATCCGCTCGGCGCGGTGGCGGGTCCTGTCCGCATCGGACAGCTCGTGAATGTTCAGTCCTTCTATGAAGACGGCGCCGTCGTCGATGCCGTCTAGACCCGACAGGCAATTGAGCAGCGTCGTCTTGCCCGAGCCCGATGGCCCCATGACGGCAATGAACTCCCCCGCCCCGATGCGCAGATCGAGACCGCGCAGCGCCTCAACCGTCTCTGCGCCGGTCTTGTAGGTCTTTTTGACGTTGGTCGCGACGAGTATGTCGTTAGGGATCTCTGTTGAGCTCACAGTGCTCCTGCCGGGCGTAGCGGTCCGCTTCGCAGTATAGGAAGCGGTGTCGCCCTATGCGGCAAAGCTTTGTTAACAACGGGAGAACGGGACGACTCTTCACAGCCCCACTTCCGAGCCCATCGCGAAAGGGGCCCGGCGAAACGCCGGACCCCTTTGCAAAGCGGTTGCTTAGTGAACCGGTCTCAACCCCTGCGGTTTACCCTTACGAACCACGGCGCCTTCAGAGTCTGCGACGGACATTCAAATTTGATGTCGCCCTCGTAGTCGCCGGTCGGGACTGATTTTCCTCCGGTGACGGTCACCGTCACGTTGGTCGACTCACCAGGGCCGAGCGCAACGGCACTTGGAGAAGCTGCCACCTTGGCGGCTTCGTCACCCTCGGCGGTCACAACCGTCACGGCGCAGGTCTGTGCACTGCCGCTAACGTTGGTAACCCTCAGCGTCCTGGTTGCTCCGACGCTCTGACGCCCGTTGAAGTACCCGAAGCTCACGCTCGGCTGCACGATCGTCAGAGGGGTCGAGTCCGCTTTGGCGACGTTGATCCGTCCACCGCCGCGAGTCAGCACTCCGGTTGGCTGAGTGCCCGTAATCGAGTCATAGACCGGCCGCTTGGCGTTGTTCATGAGCGCCGACTTGACCTGATCCGGAGACCAGCTCGGATGGCGCTGCAGCAGCAACGCGGACGATCCGGCAACGTGCGGGGTTGCCATGGACGTGCCGTTGAAGAAGGCGAACTCCTTGTCGAAGACGCTCGAGAGCACGTTCACTCCGGGGGCCGTGACATCCGGCTTCAGGAGGTAGGTGAATGGAGCGGGCCCCCTGCTCGAGAAGCCGGCTGCGATGTCGGCGTTTTCGGTGATGAACTCTCTCGCCTTCGTCCCGTCGACGGTCATCGTCGTCTTGCCGGCCTTCTCCTTGAGCCTGGCGCCGTCGTTCTTCGACACCATCGCCGCGGGAATGATCGGCGCAGGAGTCGTCCCGTCGCCTGCAATTGCGGTGGGATCCCCGGCGACGTTGTTGACGATCAGCACTCCAATGGCACCGGCGTTCTCGGCGTTGCGGATCTTGGTAGTGAAGGTGCAGGTCCCTCTGTCGATCAGGGCGATCTTGCCCTTGACGTCGTTGGTGATCGCGGTGCACCCCTGAGCCGGCTGGGCCACTACAAACTCGGCGCCCTTGACTGGAGGTGTGTAGGTATTGAACTCACCGACTGCGGCCGGGTAGGTCTCCCCTGTGGCAAGCGTCACCGGGATGCCCACGAAGTGGGGGTTGGTGCTTGCGCCGACCGTGAGCGCTCTGAGCGCGCTCCCCGGCGACTGAACCGTCATGTCTCCAGGCCCCGAGTTTCCAGCGGCCACGGCGACCACCATTCCACCCTCCACGGTGGTGTTCGTCGCCTCGGCGAGAAAGTCGTGCGGGCCTTGCACGCTCCCCCCCAAGCTCATGTTGGCGACGTCCATGCCGTCTCGCAGAGCGTCTTCGAGTGCCTCGGCGATGTCGTGGCTGAACGCAGATCCGCCAAAGGCCACGTAGCCGGCGCCGAAGCCGGGGAAGACGTTGTAGTCACCGAGGAGCGCCTTGGGCGCCACACCACTGAGTCCTGCAATCGAAACGTCCGTTCCGGCGACGTTCCCGGTGGTGCCGTGCTTGCCGGCGACCGTCCCGGCTACGTGAGTGCCGTGGTCGAACGCGAGCAGCTCGCTGCCTCTCGCAGTCGTCTTACCTGAGGTGTAGACCCGGCACACGATGACCTTGTTGTTGGTGTTGGCGCCGCCCGGCTTCGCGTTTTGGGGGCAGGCGTCCAGCTCTGGATTATCCGCGTATCCCGCATCGCTCATGAACGGGTTGGTGAGGTCGATTCCGGTGTCGATGATCGCCACCTTCATGCCCTGACCCGCGTTGCCGGGGCCTCCGAGCCGTGCCCAGACCTCTGGCGAGTTGATGAGGTCGTTGGAGACGTTCATGGTCGGGGCGTAAAGGGCGTCGTTGGTGACGCGTGAGACGTGCGGCCCTTCTTTCAACGCTCCCTTGCGCACTCCGTTGAGCTTGACGATCACTGCGTTCGCAACCACGCCCAGTTCGTCGACGACCTTGGCCCCTGGGTACTGGTTGTTGAGCCATCTCTTGAAATCGTTGCGCTGGCTCTGAAGGAAGCGACTGTAGGACTTAGCTGCGCTCGACTCGAGGTTGAGATCTTCCCCGGCCTTCGGCTGGGTCCTCTTGTAGCCCGAGCGGCCGCCCTCATAGGTGGCAACCGGTGCACCGGTGAGCTCGACGATGGCGTATCCGGAAGCAACCGATCCGGAGCGGGTGGCGTCGGTGTTGGGATTCCTTGATGCTGCTACCGCAGGTACAAGTGCGAGCGACGCGAGCGCAACAGCAGCAAGCACCGCATACAAGCGTTTGGTCATTCAACCCCCTCGAGTCATCGGCGAGCCGCTTCTGCTCGCCGTGGTCCCTGATTCCCGGTCCTGGTACCGAGCAGCACTCAATATACCCTTGAAGTTACTGGCAGGCGAGGCCTCGAGCCAAACGGGTCAGGGCCCGGCTCTTCGGCCGGGCCCCTCTTAATTGAGTGCTTAGAAAGTCTTAGTTGTCCGGAATGCCTTCTGTGTCACCGTCTGCAACTCCGGCCCCCGCCATCTCGACGGGAGGCAAGTCGGGCGGCCGCTCGGCCTTGTGGAAGCCGATGACCTCGTCGCCGTCAGGACCGGGCTCGACATCGACGATGATGGTGTCGCCCGCCTCGAACTCCTTCCACAGGATCTTCTCGGACAGCGGATCCTCGAGGTGGCGCTGGATTGCCCTCCGCAGAGGTCGAGCGCCGAGAGCCGGGTCGTACCCCGTCTTGGCCAACCAAGTCTTGGCCGCATCGGTCAGCTCGAGTCCGACGTCCTGGCTCTCCAGTTGCTCGGCCACCCTTCTGATCATGAGGTCGACGATCGATTTGACCTCTTCGTTTGAGAGCTCGTGGAACACGATGACCTCGTCGATGCGGTTCAGGAACTCGGGTCTGAAGTTCTTCTTGAGCTCGTCGGTGACTCGCTCTTTCATCTTCTCGTAGGTGAGCTCTGCGCTGTTTTGTCCGAAGCCCATCGCCGGCTTGCGCAGATTATGAGTTCCCAGGTTGGAGGTCATGATGATCACGGTGTTCTTGAAGTCCACCGTCCTGCCCTGCGCATCGGTTAGGCGACCGTCTTCGAGGATCTGAAGCAGCGTGTTGAAGACGTCGGGGTGGGCCTTTTCGATCTCGTCGAGCAGCACCACGGAGAAGGGTCGCCTGCGCACCGCTTCGGTGAGCTGGCCGCCTTCCTCGTAGCCGACGTATCCAGGAGGCGATCCGACCAGACGGCTCACCGTGTGCTTCTCCATGTACTCGGACATGTCGAGCTGGATGAGAGCGTCCTCGTCTCCGAACAGGAAGTCGGCAAGCGTCTTGGCCGTCTCGGTCTTTCCCACTCCTGAGGGGCCCAGGAAGATGAACGACCCTGCCGGGCGTTTGGGGTCCTTGAGACCGGCCCGAGTCCTGCGGATCGACCGCGACACCGCTGCTATTGCGTCGTGCTGGCTGACGATGCGCTTGTGAAGCTCGTCCTCCATGCGCAGCAACTTGGCGGTCTCTTCCTCGGTGAGCGAGGTGACGGGGATGCCGGTCCACGACGACAGGACCTCGGCGATCTGCTCTTCGTCGACCTCTGCGAGGGTCTGGCCCTCGGCCTCACGCCACTCAGACTCCCGCAGCGTGCGTTGGTCGATCAGGCTCTTCTCCTCGTCGCGATGCGCAGCCGCACGCTCGAAGTCCTGCGCCTCGATGGAATCTTCCTTCTTGCGCCTCACCTGCGCGATACGCTCCTCGAGCTCGCGGTAGTCGGGGGGAGCGCCCATGCGCTTGATCCGCAAGCGCGAGCCGGACTCGTCGATCAAATCGATCGCCTTGTCGGGGAGGAAGCGGTCCGAGATGTAGCGGTCGGCGAGGTTGGCCGCGGCTACCAGGCCGCGGTCTGTGATGTGCACCCGGTGGTGAGCCTCGTAGCGGTCGCGCAGCCCCTTGAGGATGTCGATGGTGTGAGCGACCGAGGGCTCTGGAACCTTGATCGGCTGGAACCTTCGCTCGAGCGCCGCGTCTTTCTCGAGGTGCTTCCTGTACTCGTCGAGGGTCGTGGCGCCGATGGTCTGAAGCTCCCCTCGAGCCAGCATCGGCTTGAGGATGCTTGCGGCGTCGATCGCGCCTTCGGCGGCCCCGGCCCCCACGAGGGTGTGGAGCTCGTCGATGAACAGGATGATGTCGCCGCGGGTCTTGATCTCTTTCAGGACCTTCTTGAGACGCTCCTCGAAATCGCCGCGGTAACGCGAGCCGGCTACCAACGCCCCGAGGTCGAGGGTATAGAGCTGCTTTCCCGTGATCGTCTCGGGCACCTCGCCTTTGACGATGTTCTGCGCAAGTCCCTCGACGATGGCGGTCTTTCCTACGCCGGGCTCGCCGATCAGCACGGGGTTGTTCTTGGTTCTGCGCGAGAGGACCTGCATAACCCGCTCGATCTCGGGCTGACGACCGATTACGGGGTCGAGCTTGTTCTCGCGGGCAAGCTGGGTGAGGTTGCGGCCGAACTGATCGAGGACGAGAGAGCCGGTCGGCTGCTCGGTCGAGCCCGCCCCCGCGCTCTCCTTGCTGCCGGAGTACCCGGACAGCAGCTGGATCACCTGCTGGCGCACCCGGCCCAGATCTGCCCCCAGCTTTACGAGCACCTGCGCGGCCACACCCTCCCCTTCGCGGATGAGCCCGAGAAGGATGTGCTCGGTGCCGATGTAGTTGTGGCCGAGCTGGAGCGCCTCTCTTAGCGACAGCTCGAGCACCTTTTTCGCACGAGGGGTAAACGGAATGTGACCCGAGGGGGGTGACTGACCGGCGCCGATGATCTCCTCGACCTGTTGACGGACCTTCTCGAGCGAGATGCCGAGCGACTCGAGCGCCTTGGCGGCGACTCCTTCGCCCTCGTGGATCAGTCCGAGAAGGATGTGCTCGGTGCCGATGTAGTTGTGGTTGAGCAGCCTCGCTTCTTCCTGGGCGAGGACCACCACCCTGCGGGCCCGGTCGGTGAATCGCTCAAACATGGGCCACTTCTCCTTATCTCTAGCGAGCCGATGCGGACAGTTCCGCCCGTCTCCGCCGGGGTACCGACGGGGCCACCGCCTGAACCCCAGAAACCTCATTATACGAGGGAGGGTGTTTTTACCCCCTGCTCGGTCCTTCACCCTCTTAGAACGCAAGAGGGGTCGACAAAGTTCCTCCCAGAAGCATTGTGAGCCGGGTCTACGACAGATCGAGTCGGCGTTCGGGGTCAGTGCACGGGATCCGACCGGGGCGTCCTGACCCCGAAGCGCATCCGCTCAAGCGGGGGCGCGGGCCCTGTGGGCGGCGGGGCCTTCCTGAAGAGGTATCTCCAATCGCGGGCCGCGATGTCCGTGGTGTCGTCATCGATTGAGAAACCACGGGCCAGGGGCACCCACGGGAGGCCCTCAGGGAGCTTGGCACGCTCCCTGACGGTGGCGGCAGGGCTGGGAACTACCCAGAGCCCCACCGCGGTGGCGCTCACAGCCGTGTGGTCGTCTGGGCCCAGGGTGACGTCGAGACCGCCGAATCGAGCTCCGGCCAGACCCTCGAGCACCTCTGCTCGGTCATCGTCCGCGTCGGCTCGCTCGGCCGCCCAGGCGATCATGCTGGCGGCGTCGAAGCCTCTGACCTCCCACCCCAGCGGCTCCGAGCCCCACCAGTCGACGAACACCCGCCTAAACGCCACGAAGCTCGGAACCGGCAGATAGTGGGCACCCCGGGCGTAGGTGTCGGCGGCGACGATGCCTGGAGGCAGCTCGATGTCGGTTTGGGCGTTGATGGCTCCGTCGAAGCTCAGGAGCTGCGGTCTCCACGCGGTGGAGCGCTCGCCCCGTTGCTTGTTGCCCTTCCGGTTGCGCTCACTTGCGATGCGCGCTGACTGGGTGCCGCGGTAGGTGGCGCCCATGTCGTCGAGGTCGGCCACGATCCGGCCGAGCGCCTGAGGTGACCCTTGGATTACCAGCGCCTCGATCCGGCTGGATCTCAGGCGTTCGAGGGCGGTGGCGAAGCCCTCGTCGGTGGTGGGGTACTCAAGGGCCACCTTCAACCGTCCCCCCGCGCGCGCCAACTCGGCCCTCAGCGCAGCCGCGGCGGTGCGCCCGTCGAGCGAGCTCTCCGTGAGAGCTCCGATGGTCTGGTAGCGGCGGTCCCCAAGGGCGTAGCGAGCAAGCCTGCGAGCTTCCCAGAGGTAGGAAGGCGACGCCTGGTAGACGTGCGCGCTGAGCTGCTTGGCTCCGTAGAGGTCCCCGTAGCACAGGACTGCCGGGATCCCGGCCTCGGCGAGAGCGCCCTCGGCGGGTGGAAGGCCCTCCGGGGGGCCCGCATAGACGATTCCGGCGGTTCGCGGGGAGGCAGCCAGTTGCTCGACCAGCTCTGTGGCGCGCTCGGCGTCGCCCTCGTCGTCGAGGGTCACCAGCTCGAAGCGCTGCTCGTCGTCCTCGAGCCTGCGATTGATGACGTGAACCGCAACGTCGGCCCCCTCGAAGGCGTCCTCACCCCTCCAAGCACCAGGGCCCGACATCGTCCCGACAAACCCAATGACGCGGGTGTCGGAGGAGGTAGGTCGGGCATGCACGCGCTGCCTCAATCCGAAGTCGTTGTCGGCGCCACCGCCGTCACACGCACCAACAAGGAGCGCCAGCACCACGAGAGACGCCATTCGGGCCGGCTGTGTCACCTCAGAGATCCTCGCATCGCTCGTTAGACAACTGAAGCGGGGGCCGAGTTCCGCGGCTACGGCGCAGGTTGAGTCTCAGACCCCAGGTTTCAGCGTGGGGAAGAGGATCACCTCTCGGATCGAGGGCGCACCCAGGAGGATCATCAGAATGCGGTCGGTACCCAGCCCGAAGCCTCCCGCGGGAGGCATGCCGTAGCTCAGAGCCTCGAGGAAGTCATCGTCGGCAACGAGCGCTTCGAGGTCGCCGCTCGCCCGGGATCGGGCCTGCTGCTCGAACCTCGCCCGCTGCTCCGCAGGGTCGTTCAGCTCCGAGTAGATGGGAGCAATCTCGATACCCGCTAGAACGAGATCGGTGTGCTCGGTGAATCCCTCGATCGACCTGTGATCCTTGGCCAGGGGCGAGATGTCCTTGGGAAAGCCCACAACGAAGGTGGGCTCGATCAGGCGCTTCTCTGCGGTCGCCTCGAAGATGTCGCCGAGCACCTTGCCTAAAGGAGAGCCATCCTCAACGCCAACGCCGGCCGCGCGGGCCGCCGACGCGAGGGCGTTCCGGTCCCTTGACTCCCATACACCCCGGAGGTCGTGGCCGGAGCTTGCCTCGATCGCTTCGAACATCGACATCCGCTTGAACGGCTGAGCCAGGTCCACAACGGTGCCGTCGATATCCAGCTGGAGGCCACCGAGCAGCGCCTCGGCGATGGCGCGAACGAGGGACTCGACGAGCGCCATCGTGTCGTCGTAGTCGACGTAGGCCTCGTACGCCTCCAGCATCGTGAACTCGGGGTTGTGCCGGGCGGACACGCCTTCGTTGCGAAAGCTCCGGTTCAGCTCATAGACCTTCTCCATCCCGCCGATGAGCAGACGCTTGAGGTACAGCTCGGGCGCGACCCGCAGGTAGAGGTCCATGTCCAGCGAGTTGTGGTGGGTAACGAAAGGGCGGGCCACGGCCCCGCCCGCGATCGGATGCAGCAGCGGAGTCTCGACCTCAGAGAACCCCCGATCGTTGAGAAAGCTGCGAATCGTGGAGTTGACCTGCGCGCGCGCCTCGACCATGCGCACCGCATCCGGGTTCATGAGCAAGTCCAGATAGCGCTGGCGGTAGCGCACCTCGACGTTCGTGATGCCGTGCCACTGATCGGGCATGGGTCGAAGGCAGGGAGCGAGCAAGGTCGTCCTCTTGAGCTTCACCGACAGCTCCCCGCGCCTCGTCTTCATGACTTCTCCCTCGGCCCCCACGATGTCCCCTACGCCGAGCGCCTTGAACTCGGCCATGCCCTCGTCGCCCAGGTCGTCTTGTCGAGCGAACAGCTGGATGCGACCGGTGGCATCCTTGAGATCGGCGAACGCCACCTTGCCCTGACCTCGTACGGTGGCTATGCGGCCCGCGATGGCGACGCTTTCACCGCTCTCGGCTCCCTCTTCTAGAGAACCGAAACGAGCCCGGAGGCTCGAGACATCCGTCGTTCGCTCGAACCTGTAGGGGTAGCTGGTGGGCTCTCTAGTCATCGCCGGCACCTTCAACGTTGCGGTCGAAGATGAGGCGGAGGCCGGTCAGGGTCAGCATCGGCTCGACGTGTCCTATCAACCGGCAATGCTTTACCACCGTCGAGGCTAAGCCGCCCGTTGCAACCACGTTCGTCGTTCCGCCGATCTCGTCGGCCACTCGCTCGATGAGACCGTCCACCAATCCTGCGGTCCCGTAAACCAGCCCCGACTGGACGCAAGTCACCGTCGACTTGCCGAGGGCCCGAGGCGGAGCAACGAGCTCGACGCGCTGGATCTGAGCGGTCGATTTGAACAGAGCGGAGGCGGACGTCTCGAGACCCGGGGCGATCGCTCCTCCCAGGTACTCACCTTTTGCAGAGACCGCGTCGACGGTTAGGGCGGTGCCGAAGTCGACCACTATGGAAGATGCACCCGAGAACATGTGATGGGCAGCGACCGCGTTCGCTATCCGGTCGGCGCCAACCTCCCTAGGATTGTCGGTCAGAACCGCAATCCCCGTCCTGGTCCCCGGCCCGACGACAATCGGTGCAAAACCAAAGTAGCGCAGAGTCATCTCGCGCAGCTCCTGAGTGACAGGTGGCACCACGGACGAGATGACGACTCCACTGATCTCCCGTGAGAAGGAAAGGTCTGCAAGGGAGAGGAATTGACCGAACATCAACGCGAGCTCGTCGGCCGTGCGGCGCCCATCCGTCGAGGCTCGCCACTCCCGAAACAGCTCGTCACGCTTGAAGACGCCGAGGTGAGTCTGGGTGTTGCCGACGTCGACTGCCAGCAGCATCAGCTCTTCACCTCCACGTTATCGATCAAGCGAACGCCGCCAACGCGCGCCGCAACGACCAGCACCATCCCAGTATCGCCCTCCGGAACTTCGAAACTGTGCCGGTCGACGACCCGAGCGTAGGACGGCTCGACCCCTTCGCCGGCGGCAAGCAGGTCCCACATCACCTTCTCGACCACCTCGACTGCGCCTCCGGCGGAAAGCTCCGCCGCCCCCGCGTTGAGCGCGCGGGATAACGCGAGCGCCTTGGTGCGATCTTCCGGCGAGAGAAAGCAGTTGCGACTGCTCAAAGCAAGCCCGTCGGGATCTCGGACGGTCGGGCCGACGACCACATCAATCGGAAACTTCAAGTCGTGCACCATCCTTCGGATCACCGCCACCTGTTGCGCATCCTTTTGTCCAAAAAACGCATGGTCGGGCTCCACCAGGTTGAAGAGCTTCGCAACGACGGTACAGACCCCGTCGAAGTGACCCGGCCTGTCGTGGCCCTCGAGCACTCGGCCCAGCGGGCGGCCTACCGAGATCGTTGTGCAATCTCCGGCCGGATACATCTCATCGACCGAAGGGAGAAACGCGACGTCGGTCCCCTCACCTTCGAGCAGCTCGAAATCCCGCTCTGGATCGCGGGGATAGGCCTCCAGGTCTTCAGCTTGCCCGAACTGCAATGGGTTGACGAAGACGCTGACGACGACTGCTTCGTCTTTCGCCCGAGCGAGACGTACGAGGGAAAGATGGCCCTCGTGGAGCGCCCCCATTGTCGGCACGAACCCGATGGTCCGGCCCGAGATCCGCTCCGCCTGAAGCGTTTCGCGCAACTCGACTCCGGTCCTCGCGATCCTCACGAGTCCTCCAGGATCGCAACGATCTCGCGGGTGGTGGAAGCATCCATTCGCCCCACCCGCGTGGCGGCGCTGAGGATGGAACGAGCTACAAGAACATAGGTCTCGGACAGACCGGGGGCCCTCCTCTTCAAACCCCGGAGGTGCCCCGCGATCGTGTCGGTCTCGCCTCTCACCAGGGGGCCGGTCAATGTCGCACCGCCCCCACCGCCGTGGCGCGCGTTCGACACCGTGCCGACCGCAAGCGGTGCCAGCACTTGCTCCGGCGCCTCGACCCCGATGGAGGTCAGCAGTGCCTCACCGAAGTCAAGCAACGCGGCAATCCCATTGGAAGTGGTCACCGCGGCGGCGTGCCACAGTGCCCGATCGTCCTCGTCTACCTGAACGGCCAGCCCCCGGAGGTCGGTCTGAACCAAGCCGGCGGCCCACTCCTCGAGGCCCGGTTCGCAGGTCACGCCCCACGCCGAGCCGGGCAACCGCTTGATCGCCGTATCGACATCGGGACAAGCTTGAACGGGGTGCAAGGCGCACGCCAATCCTCCTGCCTCCATGACCGATCTCAGGACGGAGGTCCCAAGTGAACCCGCGAAGTGAATGACGACGGTGCCTGGACGGATCTGTCGGGAGGCGCGCTCCGCCACACCCCTGATCGCGCGATCGGGAGTCCCGATCAAGACCAGATCGCACGCCGGCAACTCGTCGGCCCCGCCGAAGATCGGTGCTCCAAGCCGAACCGAGGCAGCCGCCGCCGACCGGGAGGTGGCCGCGGCAACGCCGGCGATCTCGTGGTCGTTTCCCCTCAGCAACTCGGCGACCGCCGTCCCGACGCGTCCCGCGCCGATGAGCGCGATGCGATAGGGGGGCGTGGGAATGACTGCGGCCATTACCTGGCTCCGTTCCAGTCCGCTGGGGTACCGGTCGTGGCCCACATCATAAGTGACCGGCCCTCGGTCCGGCGTGGGGGGAACTATTGAAGGAGGCGCGCGGTGAAGCTGAAGGTCCTGCCGTCATCTTTGGAGAAGCCGCGGCAGGAGAACGGTGAGTCTGCATTCACCCAGCAGTTGTAGCGCGTGCTTGCGTTGGTCAGAACCAGCACCACCTTCTTCACGCTCGCTTTAGAAAAAGAGACCGAGGTCCGCCCATCGCCTGCCGCATCCAGCACCAGGTTCTTTCGAACGGTCCCCGACGTCTTGACAACCACGAGGGTGGCACGCGGCGCGGTGCTCGCCCGCGGGCCGTCGACGACGACCCTCAATCTCGCGCCATCGCTTACTCCGCTGCCGGGCTTGAGCTCGAAGAAGCGATTGCTCAAGTGATCGAGCCTCTTCGTGACCGTGCCGGTGTTAGTCGAGGAGCTCCCGAGAACGAAGCTGCCGCTCACAGGCGGGGGGCCTACGACGCCTGCGTAGCTCGTCCCCTCTTCGTAGAAGCTCTGGGGCTTGAAGTTCGCTGCCCCGAAGTGAGCGAACACATCGGCTATCGACTCCCCGCGACTCCCGATGGCCTTTCGAACGGCCTCGAGAGAGTAGCGGTCGGGTCCGCCGGGCGCCGAATCTGCTTGCTCCCACGCCTGCCTCACGATGCTCGGGTCGTGAACCGATGAAGAACCAAAGTGCTCCGACAAGAACCGAAAGAAGATCCAGTTGCCGTACTGGAAGAAGTCGGCGCCGTAATCGAGCGGCTTGGCAGGGTTGCTCAGCGCACTTGCCAGCAGGTACTGGTAGTTGTCGTTGATGTCGTCGTAGACCTCGTCCTCCACCCACGTCGCGGTGTTCTCCATGAACCACACGTCCTCTGAGATGTCGTAGGCGAACTGGATGGCGTGAAAGAACTCGTGAGCCGCGGTGACCTGCAGGGCCCTAATGCCGGTGGCCGTGCCCCCGTATTGGTCGGCGGCGAAGTCGTCGTCGACGACGCAGTAAGCGGAGGCGTCGAAGTAGGGGTACGAGGGGTTTTCGAGATTCGGATCGTCAGAGGTGCACAGCCCATAGAGACCATCGGCCCCAACGTCGGCGAGGTAGATGTCGATCTTGCCGTTGCCTCCGTTGTTCGGTGAAGAGGAATCCGACTTCGGGGGGCGGTACCCATAGGCGCCGATCTCGGTGGCCCACACCTCGTTTTGAAACACGTTCTTTGCGGCGTCTACGTAGTCGGGGACCCCGTTGCCGTTGTTATCGGTCGGGTCGGGGGCATCGGAGGTGGAAGTCACGTAATGGATGCATAGGTTTGTAGTGCAGACCGGAGGGGCCTCTGAGGTTCTGTACCCGAGGGCCACGGGATCGGCAGCACCGTCGGTGGGCCTGGCAAGCAGGCTACGAGCCTCCCGACGGGCCTGCCCAGACAGCCCGATCTTTGTGAGGGCCAAGTCACGCAGGAGGAAGGTTGCCTCCTCGGGATCGGGCCGCGCTACGGCCCCGAAGCGGTCTCTTACCTCGTCGAGCCGGAACAGCGTCTTTGCCCTCTGAAGCGAATACTCCGCCTTTGTGAGCCTCCCGGTCTTCAGGGCCCTGGTCAGAGCATCATTGTGCGCGGGGGTCAGTTGGACCTGTGAATGGCGTGGCGCGGGGGCAGCGCCGGCAGGCATTGCTGCCGCCATCACACCGGACAGAGCCAGGAGCAGCACACCCAGCGCATATCTCTTCAAACGCACTCTCCCGCTAGACGAGGACAACCCCTAGGCAGTTGGTAACCCCCGAATGAGAGGAGCTATTCCTGCCAAGGTTCTATCGGCAGAAGAGGCCGCAGGGCTTAGTCAGGCTAGAAAGGCTCGAGGAGGCGCACTTCACCCTCACCCTCGTCGACCCAGTCCGCATATCGAGCACCCCAGGGGTCGCTTGCTCCGGGATCGATCTCCAGCAACGGCACCATGACAAAACGGCGTTGCACGAGGCGGGGGTGAGGGATCTCGAGGCCGGGCTCGTTGATCTTCTCGTCGTCGTACAGCAAGACGTCGAGGTCGATGACTCTGGGCCCCCATCTGATCTCGGAGGCTTCTCGGCCCAATCGCCTCTCGATCACCTTGCATGTCCCGAGGAGGTCTTGAGGAGCGAGACCGGTGGAGACACGGGCTACGAGATTGACAAAGGATCTCTGTGGGGGGCCTCCGACCGGCGTGGTCTCGTAGAGACTCGAGGCCTTCTCGACGCTGACCCCGGCAGCTTCATCGAGCGCGGCGACGGCTCGCCGGCAGAAGGATGCCCGATCGCCGACGTTGGACCCGATCCCTATGTAGGCCTTTGACATGGCGTCCCCGCTCACCGCTTTTCCACCTTGACGCTGATCGCCGCGACATCCTCTTCAACTGGAGGTGACTCCTTCGCGATCTCTACCGTAACGCCCGAGACACCGTCCATCCGTGAAATGCGTCCGGCTATTTTCTCACCAAGGTGCTCGAGCAGACGCACGTTGCTCGACCTGACCAATTCGGCGATTTCTCTTACGACCTGGTGATAATCGACGGTATCGGCGAGATCGTCTGTCGCTCTCGCCCGACTGAGATCGGCGTCTATATGCAACGACACGAGTACGGATTGAGGGTGAGATCGCTCTTGTTCGGTCACACCGATGCGTGCCTCCAGGCGCAGGCCCGTGATGGTGATCGCGTCCACCGCTACCGCCCCGCCGACTGAATGGCTTCGATCATGCGAATGGTTCGTACGACAGGCTCGACGTCGTGCGCCCGCACTATGCGCGCGCCCTTCGACACCGACCAGGCCGCGGTCGCCGAGGTCGCCTCGGTTCGCTGGTCGACCGAGAGGCCCAGCACTCGACCGATGAAGGACTTCCGTGAGGTTCCGATGGCAATCGGATAACCGAGCGCAACAAGCTCGTCGACCCGGTTGATCAACTGAAGGTTTTGGTCTGCGGACTTTGCAAAGCCGATCCCCGGGTCCAGGCAGACCGACTCCCGCTCGATCCCGATGGACTCGAGTTGCTCGGCCCGGCCTCTAAGGAAGCTCGAGACGTCGGCCACCACATCTGCGTACTCGGTGAGCTGCCGCATCGTCTCGGGAGTTCCGCGCGAGTGCATGACGACGACGGCGGCGCCCGATTGAGCAACGATCTCGTCCATCGAACGATCCGCCATCTCGCCCGTCGTGTCGTTGACGATTGAAGCGCCAACATCGAGGGCCCGCCTTGCCACTTCCGGCTTGCGCGTGTCGATGGAGATGGGCTCTTCGATTTGTCCGCTCAGACCCTCGACGACCGGCAGCACCCTTCGCAGCTCTTCTTCGAGGGGCACGGGCTCGGCTCCAGGCCTCGTCGACTCACCACCGACATCGACTATGGAGGCCCCCTGCTCGACCATCTCGACGCCGTGCTCAACCGCTCGTTCAGAGTCGAGCCAAAGACCCCCATCGGAAAAGGAGTCGGGCGTAACGTTGAGCACCCCCATGACGACTGCGCTCTCGAGCGACAGATACCGATCCCTGCAACGCAGCTTCACGGACTCAGTCTAGTGACGGTTGCGGCTGGACCTCTAGGACCGGTTGATCAGCCCCATTGCCTCTGCGCGCGTGGCGTCGTTCTCGCGAAATAGTCCCCGCACCGCAGAGGTCACCGTCTTGCTTCCCGGCTTTTTCACCCCGCGCATGGTCATGCAGAGATGCTCGGCCTCTATGACCACTAGCACGCCGCGGGGTTCGAGCCCCTTCTCGATCGCGTCCGCGATCTGGGTCGTCAGGCGTTCCTGCACCTGCGGTCGTTTGGAGAGCGTGTCGACCAGCCGGGCCAGCTTGGACAGACCGGTGATCTGACCCTGGAGGTTGGGGATGTACGCAACGTGCGCCTTGCCGATGAAGGGGACGAGATGGTGCTCACAAAGACTCGCGAGATCTATGTCGCGGACCATGATCATCTCGTCGTGACCTGCCTCGAACACGACGTCGAGGTCGTCGACGGGATCGTGATGCATGCCGGCAAAGATCTCGGCGTACATGCTCGCCACCCGCTCGGGCGTGTGCACCAGCCCATCCCGTTGGGGATCCTCGCCAATCGCTTTGAGGATGTTCCGAACACTCGCCTCGATCGCCTCACGATCGATGGTTCGTGCAGAAGGAAGCTCTGTGACCCTCTCCGGAAGCTCAGCCATACCCCACCCTAAACAGCCTCACGAACGAACTTGTTCCTAGCCGACAGGTGGGACCTTCGCTGCCGCGCGCCGTAACCATCGCAAAGTTCTCCCACTACCTCATCTGCGCCTTGGAGCCGCCGCTTGCGATAGCTCCCCAGCTGCGATGTAACGGCGACATGACGTCTGCCGTGTCGGAGCAAGGGCGGTAACTTTGCTGAGGGAGTGGTCCGGATGCTGGAGGCATACCTGGTGCACATCAACCTTGGGGGGTTCAGGACTTATACAAAGCGGCCGATCAGGTTCCACAAGCTTTGGGAGATCGACGGGTGGCAACTAAAAGTCTACGGGATCGCTTACAAGGCGCCACAACCCGCACCAGAGCTGGTCGAGGGAGTGATGAGCGTCGCGAAGAGCGTGCTTCCACAACCCGCCCGAACGGACTCTCGCTATGGCGTCGGCTTCATCTGCGCCCACGAAGGGCGAACGGCCTCGATCGCCTTCGTCGACTGGTGGGAGAACGAGGACGAACTCCACCACAAGATGTTCATCGCCGAGGACAAGAACCTCGCACAGCTCAGTCCGGCAGCGGACGACGAATTGACCGCGTGCAGCTGGGATCTCGCCGTTATCGGCTTTGAGAGAAACGCCTGGGTCCGCCACATCCTGCAGGCCCCGGAGCCCGACCTGCAGGCGTACCTACACGCCCACCTCAACGAAAACGTTTGACGGCCACCGGAGCTGCACTACCTCCGGACGAGGCGGGCGGCTCTACTCTCCGACGGCGGGTGCTCCACTCTCTCACGGTGAGTGGCAAGGGCAGCGGGCCAGGTACCAGCGGAGCGAGGAGGGAGGGCGCTTCCTCTCCTCATAGCGAGTGGCACGAGTGGTGGGTGGAGACGGCCGGAGCGAGGACGCAGGCTCCCGTAGCGAAGGCTGAAAGAGCGGGGTGCCTGAGCGGAGCGGAGCCTTCGCCGCAGCGCAGGCCTGCCGCCGCGCAGCCCCCTTGCCCGAGCCCTACGCTTCGCCCAGCCGCGGCTTCGGCGCCGGACGGGGAAGACGCCTTCGCTCTTTGGGAGCTTCGGAGGCCGCCGCGACTTGCGCATCCGCATCTTCCCGCGCCTTGCGGCGGAGGCGAGCGCGCTCCACTGGGTCGGACGGCGATTGCTTCGCCACTTCCGCCAGGATCTCGGCCACTTCCGACTTCTCCAGCGATTCCTTCTCGAGGAGACGATCCACCATGAGATCAAGCTTCTCGCGGTACTTGGTGAGGATGTCGCGTGCCTCGTCGTGTGCCTCTTCGACCAACCGGCGCACCTCCGCGTCGATCTTTGCCGCCACCACGTCCGAGTAGTCCTTCACGTGACCCAAGTCGCGGCCGAGGAACGGCTGCGACTCGGTCTCGCCCAGCGCCAGCGGGCCGAGCTCCGACATCCCGAACTGCATGACCATCTGCTTGGCGATGCGCGTGCAACGCTGGATGTCGTCCTGCGCGCCGGTGGTCGGTTCGTTGAACACGATCTCCTCTGCGACTCGCCCGCCCAGCAGCATGGCGAGCTCATCGACGAGCTGGGAGCGAGTGACCAAGAAGCGATCTTCGTTCGGAAGCGTAAGCGTGTAACCCAAGGCCCGGCCACGCGAAACGATCGAGACCTTGTGCACCGGATCCGCATTGGGAAGAGCATGGCTCACGAGCGCGTGGCCGGCCTCGTGATAGGCGATCACCTTCTTCTCTTGCTCGGAGATCACCCGGCTCCTTCTTTCAGGACCCGCCACGACGCGGTCGATAGCCTCTTCGAGCTCGTTCATGCTGATCTCGTTGCGAGAGAAGCGGGCCGACAGCAACGCGGCCTCGTTGACGACGTTGGCGAGATCGGCCCCGGTGAAGCCTGGGGTGCGCTTGGCCAGCACCTCCACGTCCGCATCGTCGGACATGGGCTTGCCCCTCGTATGGACCTTGAGGATGCCGATCCTGCCGTTCAAGTCGGGCCTGTCGACGACGATCTGACGGTCGAAGCGGCCCGGTCTCAGCAGCGCCGGGTCGAGGATGTCCGGACGGTTGGTCGCCGCTATCAAGATCACACCGCCCTTGATGTCGAAACCGTCCATCTCGACGAGCAGCTGGTTCAGAGTCTGCTCCCGCTCATCGTGACCGCCACCGAGGCCAGCCCCTCGGTGCCGCCCGACCGCGTCGATCTCGTCCATGAACACGATCGAGGGAGCGTTCGCTTTCGCCTGCTCGAAGAGGTCGCGGACCCGGCTTGCACCGACCCCGACGAACATCTCGACGAAGTCAGAGCCAGAGATAGAGAAGAAGGGGACTCCGGCCTCACCCGCAACGGCTCGCGCCAGAAGCGTCTTGCCGGTTCCGGGGGGACCGAACAGGAGCACGCCTTTAGGGATCTTGGCTCCCATCGCCTGGAACCTCTGAGGCGCCTCGAGGTACTCCTTTATCTCCTGGAGCTCCTCGACCGCCTCATCAAGCCCGGCGACGTCGGAAAAAGTGATCTTCGGTTGATCCTTGGTGACGAGCCTGGCCTTGGACTTGCCGAACGACATGACGCGGTTCCCACCGCCCTGCATCTGCTGCATCAAGAAGAAGAAGAGGAGCACGATCAGAATGATGGGCAGGAACTGGAACAGCACCGTCAATATCAACGAGCCGGCCTGGGGATCGGCTGAGATCTCCACTTCGTAGGCGGCCGCCAGCTCGGCGTAGTCGTCCACGGTGTCCTTGGGAAGGAACAGCTCGTACTCGGTGCCGTTCTTCTTCTCCCCCACAACCTTTTCGTCCTTGGTTAGGAACTTTGCCGTGGCGATCTCGTCGTCGCGGACCATTTGCTCCCACTGGTTGACCGATTCGATCTTCTGGGGACCGTCCCCGCTCGTCCTGTAAAGGTTGAAAACCCACACGACCG
>JAUJNI010000001.1:104421-131675 GCA_030446465.1 Actinomycetota bacterium | reverse complement strand
ATCTTCTGGGGACCGTCCCCGCTCGTCCTGTAAAGGTTGAAAACCCACACGACCGCGACGATCAGAACCAGGTAGAAGATCGCAGGGCGAAAGCTCCGATTCATTGCGTCAGGCTACCAGTCTCGTGTGGGTACTCAGAGTGCCGATCAGGTGCTTTCGGCCCCATACGCAACCGGCTTTAGGACGCCGATGTAGGGCAGATTTCGATACTTTTCTGAGTAGTCGAGCCCATAGCCGACGACAAAGACGGGCGGGATGTCGAAGCCGGGGTACTTGACGTCGAGGGGCACAGCCTGCTCGCCCCTTTTCCAGAACAAAGAGCAGATCTCGAGGGACTCTGGACGGCGGGCTTCGAGGTAGCGAAGAAGATAGGAGACCGTCAGGCCGGAGTCGATGATGTCCTCGACCAACAAGACGTGGCGGCCGGTGATCTCGTAATCGAGATCCTTGAGAATCCTCACTACTCCCGACGACCTCGTCGAGGATCCGTAGCTGGAGACCGCCATGAAGTCGAACTCGATAGGCAGATGAATCGAGCGAGCGAGGTCCGCCATGAACACGAAGGCGCCCTTGAGGATCCCAACGAGGAGCAGGTCTTTGTCCCTGTAGTCCTCGGTGATGTGCTTTCCGAGCGTTGCGATCTTGTCCTGTATTTGCTCCGACGAAAGAAGGACGGCCTCGATGTCCTCGTGGATCTCCACCCCGTTCACCGAGACATCTTAGTGGGCCCCATCCTCGCTGCGCTGTGGTCGTACGACGACGAGCCGGTCGCCCTTGAGCCGGATCTCGATCCCTGTGGCGACCGCGTAGGAAGACTCTTCGGTGAACGGTCCCTCCCCCCCGTCGAGACGTTCGAGCACGGCGTCGATACCCCCAGATCGATCTCTGACCCGCCCGACCGCCCGCTCCAGGATCCGACGCCTCAGGGCCTTGGGCATGGACAACAGCGCAGGCAGATCAAAGGACTGCTCTTCGCCGGGCCCCCGAACGACGAGGTGTGAGTAGAGCCTGTCGGCCAACAGCTTGAGCGCCCCAGCGTCCTCGGACAATCGCTCCGAGGTGGTCGCCATCGCTCGAACCGCCCCGTCACCCCATCGCTCTTCGATTGCTTGGATGATTCTCGACCGAATAAAGACGCGCTCGAACCGCACGTCGTGGTTCGCCGGATCGTCGAAGAACTCGAGCTCGAGATCCTCGCAATACGAGCGAGTCTGGGCTCGGCGCAGAGCGATCAGAGGTCGAATACGGCTTCCTTCCGAGGGCCTCAATCCTGCCAGCCCCTCGGTGCCCGCCCCGTGGACGAGGCGGGCAACCGTCGTCTCGACCCGGTCGTCGAGCGTGTGACCCGTCACGATCTTGGTTGCGCCGATCTGATTGGCGATGGTCTCGAAGAACCCGTAGCGGAAAGCCCGCGCCCTGGCCTGCAGGTTGGGGCCTGCCAGATCCGGAGCCCGCACCATATGGACCTCGAACCCTCCCTCGGCGGCGAAGTGCGCCACTCGAGCGGCGACCTCCCCCGACGCGGGCGACAACCCATGATCGACGTGGGCTACCGCGAGCTGCCACCCGAAGTGCGGCCCGAGACGAGCCAGGACGTCGACGAGGCAGGTGGAGTCGGGCCCCCCGGAAAGCGCCACGAGCAGGGAATCGTCGGGACCCGCCATGGCGTAACGCTCGATCGTCTGCTTGGCTCGCTCGACGACCCCATAGCCGGGCCCGCCTAACCTCCGCTGCATGGCCCGAAGCCGGTCAGGCAGCGACGCGCGCCAGCCAGCGCGACGGATTGTTCAGCTCGTCTAGCGAGGGCAGCTGCTCGGGGCCAATCCACAGCCGAGACAGGGCCCCGGGCCCACCCCCGGCGACGACAGCCTCGCAAAAGCGCTGGCCGAGCTCATACTGCCTGAGCTTCATATCCAGGCCGATGGCCGATCCAACGACCTTCTGTAGATAGCCCAGGTTCTCTTTGCGCTTGTCGAAGATGTCTCGCATGCGGCCGAGCGACGGGATGACTCTGGTCCCGGCCGCATCCATCACATAGTTGCCGTGCCCCTCGACGACCGCCATAAGAGCCTGGATGTCATTGAGGGCCAGCCTCTGTTCGGGAGAAGCCAACAGATACATGGGATTGCGCTCCTCCGGAGGGGTTTGCTTGGAGATGAGCTGTGAAGCGGCCGAGCGGAGACGCTTGGCGAGGCCCCGGGCGTCGAGGTCCACCGTGTCGACGTAGGAGCGAACGAGCGTGAGGAACCTCTCCCTCAGCCACGGGACTCCCTCGAACTGGAACCGATGCGTGACTTCGTGGAGGGCCACCCATAGGGCAAAGTCTTGTGGCACGAAGTCGTAACGCCGCTGCGTCTCGACGAGGTTCGGTCCGACGAAGTAGAGGCTCGCCCCATCGAGCGCCTTCCTGCGTCCCGGCCGCACCTTGTCCGATTCAGGTACCAGGAGATCGTACTGACCGAGGACACGCCGAGAGACGTATCCGAGCAGGACTCCAACCTCCACGGAAACGAGCGCCCGCTGAGCCATCCTGGCCGCAAAAGGCATGGCGTCCAGCCTCTTTGCAACCTTCTGGACCAGGGGGTTGAGCAGCGCCGTCATGCTGGAGATGTTCGTCTCCGCCCACGTCGCCCGGTCGATCACACCCCACTTGACCGGGGGCGGCGCCGGGATCCTGCTCTCTTGTGCGACGAGCTCCTCGGCGTAGGGAACCGCCGTGTCGAGATCACGCTTTAGCTGATCGAGGAGGTCGGAGCTTTCGTGCGGCCCACGACCGGCAATCCGTCGAGCGACAATGGATGCCAGAGAGGGATCAACGAGCTTGGACATGTGCAACCCACCCTTCCGCCAGATGGCCCTAGGGCCGGCACAGAGCTACGCGTAGCCCCTTCTTCGGCGAATCACGAAGCGTTGATAAGCCAGAAACACCGCGCCGAGGGTGAGAGCAAGCAGAACCAGCGCGATGCGGGCCATTTGATAGGTCCAGGGGGGGCCGGTCTCCTCGGTTGCTGATTCCGTCTCCTCTTCTGAGGCGCCGCTCTCGGTCTCGGGATCGCTCTGGCCCTGCTGGTCCTCTTCTTCGTCGCCGGTGGTCGTGGTCGAGTCCTCGGTGGTGTTCTCGTTGGCCTCGTCCTCTTCGCTAACGCCCTCCTCATCGGTGCCCGTGTCCTGTGCGAGCGTTACCGGCTCCCGGGCGTGTGCGCCGGGGCCGAAGCCTGACAGGGTGGCCACGAGAGTGGCTAAAGCGATCAGAATGGCGAACCGTGAGCGCACCCGAGAACCTCCGTTACCAGCCGTCGCGGACAACGATCACAGACTATATCGACGCCTGTCGCGCGCCGACCAGGTCCGACGCGAGCCCCAAAGAGGCGGGGGGCGATGCCTTAAGCAGAGCCTGCGGCCGGCTTGCGTCCTCTGAGGCGAGGCACCTTCATCTCGGCGTGAGTCCAGCACTTCTCTCGCCGGTTGTAGGTCGAAAGGCGCGTCTTGCATCCGGGATAGGCGCACATTCGGCCCTCGGCGTAGGTCTGCGAAGCTCTCGGCAGGCCCTGAGGCCGCTGCCCCCGGATCGCAACCTGCTTTCCCATCACAACTCCTCTCGTGCCGGCGAACCTCGGCATCCAGCGCCCCACTCGGGCGCTTCCACGGGCGAGACCGAACCGGCTCCTGTGCTCTATTCGTTCAAACACCCTCAGACGGTTTGTCCTTCCAAAAACCCATGAACAGACAGGGAAAAAACACAGAAAAGTTCCTGAGGGTCCCGCTCCGCTGGGTTGGGTTGCTGATCCGGGCCCTGGTGGGGACCCCCGCAAGGGCCGTGCGGGGCACGGCCAGGCGGGTGGCGGACCCCGCCCGACAGGTGGTCGATTACTGGGCGTCGGAGCGGGCCACGATGCGGCAGGGATTCGTGGCCGTGACGATCGCCTCTCTCACGAGCCTCGCGGCGGGGCTCACGCTTGCGGGGATGGACCATCGCATAGAGGAGATACAGGGTCTCTTCGTGCTCATCCCGGCGTCCATTGGGATGCGAGGCAACATCTTTGGAGCACTTGCTGCACGCTTCGGGACATCTATCCATACCGGACTTTTCGACGTTTCCCGGGCTCGTGGGGGGGCCATCTATCAGAACGTCTACGCTGCCACGCTCCTAACGATCGGCACTTCCCTCGCAATGGGCCTGTTGGCGCGATCCATGGGCGCCCTGCTCGGCATCGAGACCATCTCGGTGTGGGACTTGCTCGTGGTCGCAATGGTGGGGGGCGTGCTGTCGTCCGCCGTGGTGCTCGCGGTGACCGTTTACCTCTCGATCGGATCCTTTAAGCGAGGGTGGGACCTCGATTCCGTGGGGGCGCCTCTCATCACGGCCATCGGCGACGTCATCACGCTGCCCTGCCTGCTGCTCGCCTCCTATCTCACGAGGATCGACATCGTCACGCCGGTGCTCGGAGGGCTCATGCTTGCGGCCGGCCTCGCGGCACTCGTGAGAGGTTGGACCACGGTAAGGCCGGTGACTCGTCGCATTGTGAGAGAGAGCTTCCCGATCCTTTGCATCGCGATCGTGCTCGACGTTCTTGCCGGCACGGTCGTCGAGCCTCGTATGGAGAGCGTGTTTCTCCCGCTGCCAGCCTTTCTGATCCTCATACCCGGCTTTCTGGAGAACACCGGCGCCCTCGGGTCGATCCTGGCAGCGCGGCTCGGGTCGAAGCTCCACCTGGGCGCGGTCTCTCCCAAAGTTCGCCCCGATGCGGTTGCCCTTCTCGACGGCACGATCGTCCTCGTGCTCGGACTCACCGTCTATACCGTCTCTGCGGTGGCGACTTTGGTGATCGCCGAGACCTTCGGCTTCGACTATCCGGGCGTGTGGCGCTTCCTCGGAGTGGTGATGTCCGGAGGACTCCTTGCGACTCTTGTCGCCGGTGCGATCGGTTACTACGCTGCCATTGCGACCTACCGGTTCGGATTCGATCCCGACAACCACACCATCCCCCTGGTGACCAGCGGCATGGATCTGCTCGGCGTGATCTGTCTAGTCACGGCCTTGGTGTTGTTCGGAGTAGCCTAGGTGGGCGCGATGGATTCAGGCGAAGGTCCTAGAACGGTCAAGGGGTTCCTTTCTGAGATAAAGGACTCCTCCGGCCTGATGGTCGATCTCGCCTACGCGTCGATCTTCTTTTCCGACGCGGACCTCGCCAAGGAAGTTCGGCGCCTCGAAGACCGAATGTTCGACCACCTCCACGGATTGCGTCGACTCGCGATCCTGGCGGCCCGAAGTCCCGAGGACGCCGAGCACATGGCTCACGTCCTCGAGATCGCTGGGGCGGTCGAGAAGATCGCGGATGCGGCGGAGGATATCGCCCACGTCGTCGCCTCGGGCTGGGGCATCATCGAAGACCTGAGGAAGGACCTGCGCCACGCAGATGAGTTCGTATCGCGTGCCAAGGTCCGCGAGGGCGCTCCGGCAGTCGGTCAGAGTCTGCGGGACCTCGCTCTGCCGGTCGAGATGGGGATCTGGGTAATAGCGGCGCGCCGCGGAGGCGCCTGGAACCTCGACCCAGGCTCCGACTATGTTGTCGCAGTCAACGATGTCTTGCTCCTGCAGGGCCATGAAGACGGCATCGCGCTGGCCCGGGAGCTGTTGGGCGCCCCTGCGCTGCAGGCCCCGCCCGATCCTTCGGAGATCGTGTTGTCCGACCTCGACCGCGCCGTCGACTTGCTCGTCGAGATGAAGAACTCGGCCGAGGTCGCCGTCGGCCTGGCCTATTCGGCGTTGTTGTTCAACGACCAGGCGTTGGCCGCGGAGGTCGGCAACCTCGAAGCCCGCTCGGACGACATTCACGACGAGCTCGAGTCCTGGGTCCTCCGAAGCGCTCAGGAGGCGCGGAACCCAGACGATCTTCGAGGCCTCATCCGGCTAGCGCATGCGTCCGAAGCGATCTTTGACTCGGCCCGCGAGATGACGCGCCTCGTCGAGAAAGGGGAGGAGCTCCATCCCGTCATTGCAGCCGCGCTGGTCGAGTCCGATGAAGTGGGCCACGAAACCGTCATTGCCGCGGGCTCTGCGGCGGAAGGAAAATCGATCAAGGAGCTGGCAGTCGAAACCGAGACCGGCATGTTCGTCCTCGCAGTTCAGCGTGGCCGGAGGTGGACCTATCGGCCGAAGCCGCGTTTCGTCTTTGAGGCGAACGACCGCATCATTGCGATCGGCCCCCCCGAGGGAGGAGAGGAGCTCGACCACCTAGTGGGAATGGTGCGTGAGCTCGCCGATGTCTAGAGTGCGCCTGCCCATGTCCACAGCAGAGGTCGTCTCACAGAAGGAGCCGCTCACATGACCAAGAAGGTCCCGCAGCCGGACGGATCCATTCCACAGAAGCCCTCCATGCTCCAGACGGTTGGAGCGATGGTTGCCGGCATCCTGGCGGTGAAGCTCGCCACCTACGTCGTGACCACCTTGTGGAGGCTGGTGCTGCGAGAGGACCCCCCGCAGATCGATCAGAACGTCCCACTCGGCAAGAAGGCCGCTTGGATCGCTTTGATCGGAGCGGCGTCGGGGGCCGCGCGCCAATCGGTGCGAGACATCATCAAGCCACCAACCGCCGGCCCCGCGTAGACACCTCACTACGAGGCCTTTGTCGCATATCTGCTACGCTGCCCTCGTGAAGACGATCCCACAGCGTGAGCTCAGGAACAATAGCGCCGCGGTTCTTCGCCGGGCGGAACGGGGCGAGGAATTCGTCATCACTGTCGACGGGCGTCCCATCGCAATGCTCATTCCCTACCGCAAGCGCCAGTGGGCTCCTCGGCAGACCGTCGACGAAATGATGGCGACCCCAACGGACCCAACGTTGCGGGACGACATCGGGGCCAACGGGATGGATGAGATACGAGACCCCTGGACCTCGTGAGAAGGGGTCTATTAGACACTTCGGTCGTTATAGCGGAATCCGTTGAAGAGCTTCCAGATGAATCGGCAATCTCAGTCGTCACCCTTGCCGAACTGCACCTTGGTGTTCACGTTGCCCGGGACGAGAACGCCCGCAAGAATCGCGTACGACGACTGACAGAGGTCGAAACTAGATTCGACGCACTCCCGATAGACGGCGCCATAGCACGCGCTTGCGGCGCCCTTGCTCACACTGTTGTGACGAGCGGACGATCGCCTCGTTCTCGCACAATGGACGTTCTCATCGCCGCGACTGCTCAGGTCCACAGAGTTCCCTTGTTCACACGCAACCCTCGGGAGTTCGAACCATTCGCGGATGTCATCGAAATCCGCCCTGTCTAGCAGTGAAACGGGCGCAGGAGCTATCGTTTCAGCCAGACCGAGACATGCACCGACGCCTACCGATGAAGCTCTGAATCCGAGCGCAGGTTCCGGCCCCAGTCTGTGGGTTGCCTCCCAGCCACCCCGGACCGCCTCAGCAGGAGTCCGGGCAGCTGAGTGGCTTGGTGAGAAAAGAGCTGGACGCGACGTTCCAATGCGTTGCCAGGTAGGAACCCACGGGCGGCGCGGGGTTGTAGTAGTCGTCTCCACCGCAATCGAAGTGCCAGTCCTGCGAGGTTAAGCAAACGGAGAGCAGACTGCCGCCCCCGGTGAAATAGCTCCCACCGTCCGAGTAGCACATGTCGTCCTCGAGGTCGTAGCAGTGCCATCCGCCGCTGCTATGGGGGGCGGACAGCTGGACCCCACCGAGGTTGTGGCCGAGCTCGTGCAGGACCACGCCGCCGTCCCAACACGCGATGAGCGAATAAGAAGGCCCCTTGTTGTTGCGGTTGTCGGCCGTCGCCCTGTCGTCGTTGTAGAGCGATCCCTGGCCGCAGTACCCAGGACCGTAGGCATTGGCGATCTTGTCCATGAAGACCAAATAGATGCGGTCTTGCCGGTCGTAGTTGCGGGAGCCGAGACCAAGACCAACCTGGTTCTTGAGACTGCAGACCATGTCTCTGAAGGTGAACGCGCTGTCGCCGCCTCGCTGAAGAACGCAGTTGCCCGCGGAATCGAGCGTGAGGCTGTCCGAGACCGGGATGGTCTGCACATTGCGCACGGCCACCTTCCCGCGGGAGTTGCACAGCCACCGGACATGCTGGTCGACTCTCTTGTTGGTCTCGTCCAAGTAGTAGTCGGCGTAGGCAGCCTTCTTGCGGACGGTTCTGACCAGGTTGCTGTAGTCGCTGGTCGTCCCTTGCGGCACTGCGTAGATCACCTCGACGGCCGGGCCCAGAGCTCCGCTGTCGGAGCAGGGGGCCCGGGGAACCGTTGCAGTATCCGAGCTCGACAGGATCGCGGGGGCAGAGTCGATCCCGTGGGTGCACAGCACCGAACCATCCGGCCTCACGCCGATCCCCTTCAGCGAAGGGCCCGCACACTGACTGATGGCCGCGTTGCCCTTAGCAAGCCCTTGGTCCGCAGGGGATCGATCGATCGGTCCGCCGGGCTGGAAGCTGGAAACCGCTTGATCGTAGGTCTTCCATCCGATGCTCGACGCCACTGAGTAGCGCCCCGGACCAACGAATGCAAGAACAACTGCTATCCCGGCGAGAACGGCGGGAATCCCACGAGAGACGTCACCCCAGAGGCCCTGCCTCCACCGCCGGCTCTGCAACCCCGCAATCGACATCGCCAGAAGGATGGCGGAACCGAAGGGCCATACCCCCAGCGCAAGAAAGAGGCCGGCGGCCGCCTGGGCCCACCCGATGACGAGGCGAAAGCTATGGCGGGCAAAGGCGCCCTCGTGGTTTGCTGAATCCGTTTTGGTCGCAAACCACCCGAACAGTTTTTGGACGCCGAGCCCACCGAGCACGATCCCGGTTGTGACTCTAAGCAGAAGCAAAGCGGTGTCGACCAATGAGGTCCCTTCAGGGTGTTGTTAGTGAACTGACCACCCCGTGGCATCGTCAGAACCGGAGAATTTCTTGAGCGGACCAAGCTTGACGGGCGGCTTCTTTCTGAGGTGACCTGCGGTTTCCGGAACCCATTTCAGAAAGAAGAATGGGAGCCGGCCCCTACGGCCCAGGCGGCAAGGAGACCCGCTACGCAGAGGTCGACGTAAATCAGCGATGCGGGAGTATCAGGGCCGGCTGGGGTTGTATACGGGACGCGGAGGCTGGAACGAGGGTGCCGATCTGCCGAGCACACAGAGCTGCTCGACGAGGTCGCACTCCATGAGCGCCGTCCGGGTGGCGGGGGCGCGAGGTTTCTGCATCAGCTCCGCCATGGCGACGACGTAGCGACCCGTTTCGTCGCTCTTCAGCTCCGTCAGCCCCAGCGGAAAGGCGTCGGGATCGACGCCGAGGACCTTTTCGAGCACGATCTCGTTCTCGCGCACGCCAAAGACGGCGAGACCGCCCGTCACCCCCGCGATCACCGTCTCGCCCCGCCACGCACCGGAGTCGGCGACGTAGTTGATCGGCTGGCCGCCGATGGGCTGGACCTCGCCCGAGAAGGTGAAGGTCTCGATTTCGCGGCCGTTCGCAACGTCGACCACGCTCACGGTCGGTGTCGGGTCCGGCTCCTTCGTGATGAATGCGCGCGCTCCATCGGGGCTCAGAGCGACCAGGGCGGCCCCCTCCGCAAGAACGCGCTTCCGCTTCGGCCCGTCGAACACGACGAGGTTCGGCCACCCCTGACGCAGCTGGTGGACGATCAGGCGGTTCCCCGCCCACGCGCTGACGATGTAGCGCCGGGCCTCTGTCGTCCAGCGAACCGGCTCCGCCCCGACCGATCTCCGCACGATGACGTGGCCGGGATACCGGGCCGGGTCCCGCACCCGCGGCTTCAACCCTTTGAAGTAAGCGAGCGCCCCGTCCCGGTTCCAGGCGAGCGAATAGGCGCCTTCGTCGAGTACGGAATCCTTGCCGCTGCCAAAGTCGTGCACCCTGACGACCGGGCGCCCGCGGAGGAACGAGCTGTAGGTGAGGGACTGTGGGTTGGCAGGGTTTAGTACCGCGGCCGGGGAGTAAGTGCCCGCGAGCGGCGAGTGGACGATCCCACCGAGCTTCCGTGGCTCGTCCGCCAGCCCGTACACCTCGCCCTCGATGGTCCAGATCGTCTGCCGGAGCTCGCCGTCCACGACCTGCAGCTCGGCACTCTCGACACTGTCCTCGGAGCCCTTCGAGGTCTCGGTCGCTCCAGGTCCGCCGTTGCGACCCCGCGAGCCCTCGGCGAGCTGGGGGTCAGGATCCGTGCAGGCGGCCAGAAGGAGCGCGGCGACAACTACCGCCGCGGCGTGGGCAGGGATCACTCGCAAAGAGACGTCATCGACCTTTCACTCGGTAGAGGAGAGGGCGGCCAACCGGCCGCCCTCTCGCTCGCTTCTTGCCGCTCGGCTGAGTCGCCGGGCAACGTCGGGCGTATCAGCTACTAGCCCGACTGATCACCCTGGCCCCAGCCCGTGCCTTGCTGGACCTCCTGCGTCTGCGGGTTGAACTCGCCGGGGAACTTCCGGGCGCGGAACTGCTTGTTGAACACGTCCGTCGGCTCCGTCGGATCGCCGAGGTTCTTGCCCTCTGGAAGCAGGATCTTGAACACGTCGAAGCCCCGCTGGCGTTGCGCGTCGTCAGGCCTGCCGCGCACGAGACCGCCGTTCACCCAGATGTAGTCGTTCCACCAGTACGAGGACCAGGTGTCGTCCTTCCCCCTTCCGTCGGCGCTCTGCATGTCGGCGTAGGCCACTTCACGTCCGACGAGCGGCGGGGTCGTGGTGAACTGCCCGCCGTGCGGCGGGCTCTCGATCAACGGGTTCTCGGTGACCGTCGAGAAGTCGAACACCGATGTCCCACCCTCGTACGACGACGAGACGCCGAAGTAGCCCTCGTTCGTCGGGATCACATTGCCGTTGTGCAGCGTGCACACCTCGCTGGCCGGCTGCGCTCGCGGCATCATGTAGCGGCCGTAAAGCGGGACCGGACTCCCGGGTGGGACGGCCTTGTAGAACCACACGTTCCCTCGGGTGTCCTGGGCCCCGTCACAGCCGTGGGCTCCGCCGCCCTGCCACTCGTCGGTGAACAGGATGACTTCGCCGTCCCAGGTCCACGAGGCCGTGTGGAACAGGCCACCTGCGGCCGGGTTCGCCGGCGTGATGAACGGGTTGTAGATGTGCGAGTGGCGAGGCCCGGTCGTCGTCGGGTTCGCAGGATCCGAGATGTCCCAGAGCTGGCCCTCCTCCAGGCAGGCCGCCGCTGCGGTCTCACGCCGCGGCCGCGGGTTGGTCTCGGGAGACTGGCTCGCCTCGGTGAGCGTCGTGATGTCGTGGCAGCCGACCGCACCCGTGCCGCCCGTGCCCAGCGTGCCGCGGAACGGCCTCGTGTCGGCATCGAGCGGCTGCTCCTTCAGCACGTGCGCCGCCTCCGGCGCTCGGTCCGGGATCTCGACGATCGAGATCTTGGCGTGCGGCTGCGTGCACCGCGGCCCGACGTCGCCGACGGCCGGCTCGGGCGACACGCTCAAGCCGATCGGGTACGACGAGACGTAGACGATCGCGCGCTGCTCGTCCTTGTCGGGGATGGTCGTGTGCGTGTGCGACCCGCACGCCGTCGGCACCGCGGCGATCAGCCGTGGCGCCTGCGGCCGGGTGACGTCCCAGATCCGCAGCCCCTCGAACCCGAAGACGAACCGCCTGAATGGAGGCGAGGGGTTATTGCCCGAGATCGGCGTGTCGGCGCTCGTCGCGCACTGGTCTTGCATTCCGTCGTTGGTCTGCGGCCGGTCGATCGACTGGATCAGGAGCAGGCGGTTGTTCGCCTTGTAGAACGAGACGTCGTTCTGAGGCCCGCGGCACTTGACGTTCGCGACCTCGATCGGGTTCTCGGGATCGTTGACGTTGAAGAGCCGGAACCCGTCGTAGTTCCCGGCGGCGGCGAGATCCTGCCGCGTCGCCGCCGCCGCGCCTGCCTGGTAGAAGGCGAGGTCGGAGTGCGTGGTCCGTTGCGGCGCCCCGCTCGGCGGTGTCGGCGCCCGGTTGGCTACGTGGAACATATTGGGGCTCATCTCAACGGGGTTGGTGCCGTGTTCCGCGCCCACGGGGCTTCCCGTAAAGGCGACCGCTGCAACGGCCAGGACGGAGATGGCCACAAGTGATCTGAGTTTTCGCAAAGTCCCTCCCTAATGCTCTTGCCAGAAGAGTGTTCACGTCTATCGTGACGACGCGGATTTACAGCCGACGTCGCTGGTCAAGCCTCCCCAAAAACCACCCCCTCTCGCTGCCCGCGAGTGCAGATGATAAGCGAGAGCGAGGGCTCGCGCCAGGCGTCGCACCGCGCCGGGCCGGGGGCTCGGGCCCGCCGACACGAACTCTGAGGACCCAGCCGTTCGCCGTGAGCCGGCAGCCGACCTGCTGAGCCCAGGGCGGTCACCCTTTAGAGTGCGACCTCAATGGCCACAAGGGCTCTCGTTCCGTGACCTCGAGGGAACCTCTGTCCCCCCGTCGGCCGCCTCAGGGCCCTCGGCAGCGCGCGGCCCGGCGGAGACGGATGTACGCGCGCCGGAGACGCACGGTCGTGGCCCTCGTGGTCGTGATCGGTTTGTTCTTAGCGCTCCGAAGCTCGGTCTTCGACGGAGAGGAACCCGCCCTTCCGACCGCAGGTCGACCTGGACGAGCAACGCCCTCCGTCACGCCAACCTCGCCGGTCCAACGCGACTACCCGATCAAGAACATCGTCTTCATCGTCAAGGAGAACCGCACCTACGACAACTACTTCGCGCGCTACCCAGGAGCGGAGGGGACCGACACCGCAGTGATCTCCACCGGTGAGGAGATCGAGCTAAAGGAAGCAACCGACGTGTTCAAGCCGGACCTCGGACACTCCTTTACGGATGCGGTCGAGGCGATCAACGGCGGACGCATGGATCGATACGATCTCGTCCAAAACGGTGAAACCATGAACGGCTTCACCTCTTTCACCCGGGACGGGATCCCTTCCTATTGGGCGTACGCCGACAACTTCGTCCTCAGCGATCACACGTTTTCGTCGATGTACGGGCCGACATTTCCGGAACATCTCTACACGGTGGCGGCGTACGCGGGCGATGTCGTGGGGAACAAGGATCCGATCGGCGGTGAGGGCGGCTATTGCGACGATCCCGAGGAGTTGGTCCCCCGCTTCGAGCAGGACCTCAAGGAGAAGGAACGTGAGGAGATCATCAAGGCGGAGGGAACCCAATATGAACCCGGACGGGAGTTCGACTTCACCAACATCGTCAAATACTGGGAGCGAGTCGAAGCCTGCTTTGATTTCGAGGTCATCCAGGACCAGCTCGAGGAGGAAGGCATCTCGTGGAGGTATTTCGCAGCCAAGGGGTCTTGGATGAACGCGCTTCTCGCGATAAAGCACATCCGAGAGAACCCGGATCTGTGGGGGCCCAAGGTGCAGGATCCCTTCTACTTGGACGACGACGGGGTCGCCCACGACAGGGTGGTCGAACAGATCGAGGCGGGCAAGCTGAAGAAGGTCACGTGGATCGTGCCACCGCCCGGCACGAACGAACATCCCGGAGGCCCAAGCGTCTGCGTGGGTGAGAACTGGACCGTTAGGCATGTAAACGCAATCATGGAATCGAAGTACTGGAAGAACACCGCGATCTTTATCACTTGGGATGACTTCGGCGGCTTTTACGACCACGTGCCTCCGCCGCAGTACGACATCATGGGTCTCGGCCCCCGCGTACCAATGATCATCATCTCGCCGTGGGCCAAACAGGGCTACGTCGATTCAACCGAATACGAATTTTCCTCCGTGCTCAAGTTCATAGAGACGATGTACGGACTCGAATGCATGACCGAACGCGATTGCGGCGCGAGCGACATGCTCAACGCCTTCGACTTCGAGACACAACCGGACTTCGAGGGTCGCAAGCTGATACTCGAGGAGCGTGATTGCGAGGACCTTCCGGCGGCCACCGCAGCTGAGTATGAGAAATTCGGCCCCGCGGCTTTCGCCGAACTAGCCGACTAGGCAACCGACCTCAGGCCTTCTTTGCGCCCGAAACGACGAAAAACGGGCGGTTTCAGCGCAAAGAAAGGAGATCACGCTTGCCTCGAGCCGGGGAGGGGAATCGAACCCCTGACCTGCTCATTACGAGTGGGAGCGCTCTTTTCGGTGTGCTACCCGCCGTGAGACGGCGGCCGAATCGTATCGGTGTGCTCGCTCTTATCCGCTGTGGTCGAGGCCCGATCACCGTGCACACAGAGGGACGCGGAGGCCGAATGCCGATACTACTTGCAGCGCAAACCGTGAAAGCAGCGAGGAGTCAATGAGCAGCGAGACGTACACCGACGAGCGTAAGAAGGCGCATGCGGGCGTATGGCAGCGCGCGCACGACGACGACACGATCACGAACTTCCCGCAGCTCGCCGCCGCGCTCGACCAGCCCGTCGACTACGTGTTGTGGGCGCTCGCTGACGACAAGGGCCGCGTCTCGAAGATGCTCCGGCAGCGTCGTCAGTCATCGCCGCGTCGTCGACCGTGGCAGGAGCATGCCGCGTCGTCGGCCTACATGAAGACGCTCTACAAGGACGGCGAGTTCGTGGGCGCGTTGCCGCCCGATCCCGCAGACCGAGCACACCGAGAGTTGTTCAAGATCGCAGACGACGACACATTGAACGCATTGCTAGACGAGTTAGACGAGTAACAAGGTCGCTTCGGCGGTCTCGCCACAAATACGCCGACGCTGCAGGTACCGGCAGCGTCGAGACGTCATCGAGCAACACCGCAACCGATTCGACAGCAGCAGCGAGACGGTCTAGCCGAGTGATGCCCGATGACGACGTGGCGGGGATTCCGAGGGAGGTGAGGCCTTCCTTGTGCCCGATCCCCGATCTCCGTTCGCCGGATAGCAACTCGCCCTCGACATCCCGAAGGCGCGAGGGCGAGTCAGCAGCGAGGTCGACACCGTACACCTGACCAGATTGCTAAAGGCCTTTCGCGGCCGTCGTGGTCGAGCGCGCTAGATGAAAGTGCTCAGCACGACATCTTTCGTTTGCGGCCCCGCGTCGTCCGTCCAGTTCAAGGTGACGCGCACCGAGTCGGCGAGGCCCGTCCAGAAAACAGCGGGCACCGTGAACTGTTGTCCCGCATCGAGCGCCGGGATCAACTTCGGTGCAGCGTGCAGGACGGGCGCGTCGCCCTGCCCAATGGCGGTGATGTCGAACGTAATGACCGTTGCCCGCGCAGGCCCCCGGTTGTCGACGACAAACAGATACGACGGCTGGCCAGCATGACCGGGGCGCTCCTCGTATCGAGCGGTCAGATCAGCCCGAGCGCGTGCGTCGAGTTCTTCGGTACGACGTGCCTCCTCGATAGCACCGAGACGCGCTGCGAGGTCATGTTGGTCGCTTCCGAGCTTCAGCTGCCGGATACCGAAGATGACCGACACGATGATCGCGATGCCGCTCAGGATCAAGGCAGCGAGTTCCATAGGTCGAGCCTAAGCACAGATCTTGACCGCGTCACGGACGGCCCCGAGGGGTTGGTTACACGCGACGCCGGACGACGTGGAGATCGTTGAGCAGGCCCGGCCCCGTCCGGGCCGGATCAAGGTAGCGGCACGTCGTCCGGCGTGAGCGTTCGTCCTGCTATTGCGGTTGCCGAGTTATCGGACGCGTCGTCCAGAACATCGCAACTGCGGCTGCAGTACCTGCACCTAGCGCGGGCAGCGGCGATTCAGCAGGAGCGGCACACGAGAACTGTTGCGGATCGCCGACCGTGTCGCGACAAGCGCGCAACTCAGGCTGAACAATCCCCTGCACCACGACGACGACGAGCGTGACGACGGCGAGGATTACGAAGACTCGAATCGCCCACCTCATCCTGATGCCCATGAAGCAATCGTACGCTCCCGGATAGGAGATATGCGCGCCGTCACGTAGGGCGCGATCAACACCGAGGGTTCGACCGCACGCGTGCCGATACCAATGTAGACACCGACAGCGACGAAAGTGAGCACGCACGATGACGGATGACGACCGCGACCTAGTGATGCACTCGGCGCGGATCAAGCGCAACACGCGCACCGCAACCGCGGGTCTCGCTCCTCGTCTCGGGATGTCGGTTGCGCAGTTCACCGACGAAGCATTGCAAGAGAAGATCGAGCGACATGTTCTAGAGCACGCAGCGAGCAGGTCGAGTCGGAATGTCGAGGAAGATGCCGCGAGGCTCATCGGCCTTGCGAACGAGATACAAGCCGGAGGTCGCAACGGATGAGCCTGGATCCTGTCTACAAGGTTCCCGAACCCGAGCGGGTCGACGACATGGACGAACGCAGGAAGACGGGCGAGCAGGATCCCCGTCGAGGCGAGGAGCTTGTGTTCACCGTCATCGACCCGAAGTTCCCCGGGTGGCTCGGGCATCCGCTTCGCCCAGGTGCCGAGTTCCGTGTAGTCGTCGGCAGCGTGCAATGGGCGTTGACGCTCGACGGTGACGGCAACAGCTGGCTAGACATGGATCGCGAAGCGCAGCGGCAACGCTTCGGCGCGGTCGTGTTCAAGTCGGGGCCGCGAGGCGATTTCAAGCCTCCTCCCGATGAGTTCGAACAGCGCAAGGTCAACCGTGTACGCGAGCGGTCGCCGCAGGAGGAAGCGCTGCACGCGATCTGGGCCGAGGAAGACGAGATCGCAGCGCAAGCGAGGACGGACACGTCGCGCACGACGAAGGTCTACAAGCGCGAGGTACTGGGATAGGCGTGAAGGTGTGCGGGCCGGGGATGAAAGACGTCGAGCGCGCTCCTGCCTCGACGCACTTCACCGGCCCCCCGGCCCGCACTAACAACAGATGAGCCGACGACGACAGCGGCAAGCGAAGCGTGGCGAACGCAACGTCGAGCGTGTGGAGCAAGCCCTACAGGAGATCGACCGACGGCGGAGGGCCGATGCGAAGAGGCGCGAGGTGGGCCGAGCTGCGTGGGCCGAGCCACAGAGTTCCCAGACGCAGCAGGAAGGCCGTCACGACGACGGTTAGAGAGACGTGGGCAGGGCGGCGGGCGCACGTCGAGCCGCACCCCCGGCGACGGCTCCGTGCCGCGTCCATGACCGCCGCCCCGCCCCGATCCACCCCTCGAAAGGCCTTGCTTGTCTAGGCGACTTCTGTCACATTGTTTCAGATAGTGTGACAGAGCAGGCCAGGGCGATCTCACCGCCCGAGACAGGAGGGCACCGTGAAGCTCAAGCTCGCCGCCTACGTCCGATGCAGCACCCGAGGCCAGATCGACGACGGCTTCGGCCTCGTCACCCAGCGTGAGCAGATCGAGCGATGGGCGAAGCGCAACGGGTACAAGGTCATCGCGTGGCACTCAGATGAGGCGGTGTCCGGCATGACCGATGCGCTCGACCGTGACGGCCTCGCCGCAGCCCTCCAGAGCGTTTGTAACGGAGACGTGGACGGCGTGGTCGTTGCCCGCCTCGACAGGTTGGCAAGGTCATTGACGGTTCAAGAGGCGGCCCTGGCGCACGTCTGGCGATGCGGAGGACGCGTGTTCACCGTCGACGGCGGCGAGGTCGAGCGAGACGATCCCGACGACCCGATGCGAAGCGCAATGCGAAAGATGGTCGGCGTCTTCAGCGAGCTTGAGCGGGCCATGATCATCAAGCGGTTGCGCGATGGTCGCAGGACGAAGAGCGCGCGAGGCGGATACGCCGGAGGTCGACCACGATTCGGGACGCGCGCGGAGGACGGCGTTCTCGTTGCCGACAAGTCGGAGGCGAAAGCAGCACGCCGGATGCTTCAACTACACAAGCGGGGCATGAGCTTGCGACAGATCGCGTCGACACTCGACGCAGAGGGATACAAGCCACGCGGCAAGGCATGGCACCCGCAGGCAGTCAAGCGGATCATCGAGCGCGACCAGGTAGCGAGTTAGCCCGTACGTTCGCCCCGTACGTCGGTCGGAGTCCTCATGTCTTCGGCCCTACGATGCCGACGGCTCCGCACGCCGACAGAGTGATCGTGGAGCCTCCCCGCCGACGGGTATCTTCCGGCGCATGCCATATGTGAAGGCGTTCACCGACCTCGACGTCCCGATCAAGGGCCGCGGGGTGACGTTCATGCCCGCCGACCATGAGTTGACCGACGACGAGATCGAACAGCAGTACGGTTTGCTGATGAATGAAGCGGTCGCCGCCTTCGTCCGAGATATCGACTACATCATCGAAATGGCAGAGACGGCAACGAAGATCGCACGGCGCGACGTACGCCCGCCGACGACGCAACTCCCCGCCGAGATCGTTCAGCGCATCCGCACCGAGCGAGCATCCGGCCGGACGTGGGTACAGATCGCACAACGTCTCAACCTCGACAAGATCCCGACCGCACGCGGCAGGCGATGGAACCCGAAGTCGGTTGCGAATGCGCACAAGGCCGCGGCGAGCGTCGGATAACTAGCACACCGTCGCGAGCACACCGGGCACGCTGTAAGATCGTCCGCAGTAAGACCGAACCGCGAAGCGAGCCGCTAGTGAAGCGGTGGTGCTCTCTCCGAGAGCGCGTCGGGCTACCGTCTAGCCTCCGTACGCAGAGACGGCCGGGTCGGTAACAACCGAGTGAAGTGTGCGCGTACCTGCGCGCGCTTCAGATGGGAGTTACTGGCCGTCATGGACGCAGCAGCACGAACCCGCCGATCGCGCCGAGCGGCATACATCCGTTGGTCGAAGGAAGACCCCGTTGCTGGCACCGCCGCCGCGCGAGAGGGCTTCTATCGCAAGTTCGAACGCGAGGTCGACCCCGATGGAGTTCTTCCGCCCGATGAGCGCGCACGACGCGCCGACCGCGCGATGAAGGCGCACATGCAGGGGATCAGAATGAAGAAGCGGAAGGGCTAGAGATCGTCCCCGGGAGCAAGACGATGTTGAGCCTCACGCGCGCGCTCGTCGGCAGCGGAGCGACCATAGCGAGCGAGCATTTCACGGCTGCGCCATGCGCCGAGTGTCATGAGGTCGTCGTCGTTCATGCCGCGGCTCTTGCACAGGTGCGCCCAGGTGTGGCGGAACTGATGCGGATGCATGCGAGCGATGCCCGCAGCGTCGCAACGACGTTCAAGCATCTGGCGCACGCCGGAGTCGGTGAAGCGGCCCTTTGCGCTCAGCCACAGATCAGACGAGGCGGCGAGACGATGACGACGGCGCGCGAGGAGGTAGCGGTTCAACGCGCTCATCGCAATGGGGGTCGGATAGAGGTAGCGGATACGCGCTCCCTTGCCGACGACGGTGATGCGACCGCTCGCGGGGTCGACGTCGTCGAGCTTCAAGCGCATGATCTCTTCGATGCGCGGCCCCGTGTTCAGCAGCATGCGCATGAGAGCGGCGTCACGCAAGTTCTCGAACGTCTTGCCCTTGCAGGTGGCGAAGAGCGCACGCAGATCGTCAGCCGAGACGATGGGCACCGGGCGGTCCTCGACCTTGGGAGGCTTCATGCGCGCCATCGGGTTCGATTCGATCTCGCCCATGTCGTCGTGCAGCCAGCGAAAGAGTTGCTGCAGGCCGCGGAACCGGGTCGCCTCCGTCGATGCGCTCGTCCGCTCGCGCAGATCGGCGAGGAAAGCGGCGATGTGTTCACGACGAATGACGGCGGGATCGACCGGCATACCGTTCGACCGGCAGAAGGCGTCGAGCTGGCGGGCGGCGTCGAGGTAGTTGCGGATCGTCTTCTCGCTCTTCCCCGCGGCCTTGAGATCGGTGCGCCAGAACGTCTTGGCGAGTTCGTAGAGGGACGTGGTCCCCGTCATGACGGTGCTCATGCAGGCGGCTCCTTCGGTTCAACACGCGGCCGACGGCGGTCGACGGCGAGGAAGTTACGCCGCCAGTTATCACCTGTGCAAACGGTGTGCTACGCAACCCGAGGGGATGAAGAGAGTAAGTGTGCAGGTCGTACGGTTAGAAGAGCCGGGGAGGGGAATCGAACCCCTGACCTGCTCATTACGAGTGAGCCGCTCTGCCGACTGAGCTACCCCGGCGTTCTTTGAAAGGCTACCTACAATGGAATCGACCACGCAGACGGCATCGCCGGGGAGTCTAGGGGAAATCCCCGTTGATGCGTTCGGCGATTTTGGCCTGTGCGGGCGCTCAACCTGATACCTCCGTATGCGATGACGGTGCAGCCGCATCGGTGAGGCGCCCGTCTTCCATTGTCAAGACACGGTCCGCATACGTCAGAGCCTCTTCGTTGTGCGTCGCCACCAGACAGGTCGTGCCAGAGTGACACGCGTCGAGTAGTGCCCGGAAGACGCCGCGCGCCCATACCTCGTCTTGATGGCCGGTTGGCTCATCCGCTATGAGCAGGACCGGCGACAGAATAAGAGCCCGCGCCACAGCGGCGCGCTGCTGTTCCCCCAGCGATACTTCACCTGGCAGCCGGTCCTGGAGCTGGACAAGTCCCAGCGAATCAAGGATGTTGCATAAGCGTTGCTCCGCAACTCCGTGTTCCCCTAACCTGGTCGGAAGTGCGACGTTCTCTCGAATCGTTAGTTCTTCGAGCAACCCCAGTGTTTGGGGGACCATCGCGAGTTGCGACCACTGCGATGTACGAGTCAACGCCTCTCCAGACTCCCACAGGATCTCGCCCGCATCCGGCGGTTCCCACCCCATGAGAAGATTCAACAACGTCGTCTTTCCCGATCCAGATGGCCCGATGAGAGCAACGAGCTCCCCGTTGCGCAATGAGAATTGCGCCCGTTGGACGGCGTGAACCTCTTCATATCCGCGCACGTATGACTTGGACAGGTGACTAACTTCTAGGACCGTCGACGCGCTCATGGCCTACTGATCCATACTCCGTCGTCTCTTATCTCCAATAACGCCCTGCGAGAGGGGAACAGACGCAAAGCATCGGGTGGAAGTTGGATGCGTCCAGCTGCGTCTACAACCGACAGGGCCCGCGATGCGACGGTCTCCGATTCCAGCGCGCCGTGTCGGAGCAACAGGGTGACGTCTGCTCGTGCGACGACCTTGGGATCGTGCGTCGAGACGACAAAAGCGACGCCGGTATCTGCCAGCCGTCGAACGTTCTCTAAGAGCTGGTGCGCCGATCTGCTGTCGAGCTCGGCCGTTGGCTCATCCGCCACGACGATTGCGGGATTGCCGATGACGGCCTGTGCAAAAGCAACGCGCTGTTGTTCTCCACCCGACAACTGGGTTGGGAGGTGGCCCCTCCTAGTGTGCAGACCGAGTCCGTCGACGAGCTCGTCGATCCCTCCGTCACGCCATCTTCTCCTTCTGGCGGCCAGCTCGAGATGGGCATCGACCGTCAAATACGGGATGAGGTTGTCCGAGGGCCGCTGGTGCACGTATCCGACGAGGCGACGCCTGACTCCGTGTAGGCGACGCTGAGGAACGGTATTGAGCTCGGTGCCGCCCAGCACCACGCTCCCTGCGGTCGCGCGATCAAGGCCGGCAAGGATTCGCAGGAGCGATGACTTCCCGCTTCCCGACGGTCCGACGATCGCAGTGACCGCTCCCGGCTGGAAGACAGCGTCAATGCCCTTCAACGCATGGACTTCACCGGTGTCGGCCCAATAGATCTTGATCACATTTGTGCAACTTGCAGCGATTCCGCTATTCAGCAAGCCGCATCACTTCCGCAACGTTTGCGCGGTCTGCAACCTTCTGGACCGCCCACGCAGCTGTGACACACGACAGGAACACGATCGGGCCGAGCACCCATAACAATGAGGACGGCGAGTCGAACAGTGGAGAGGGGGGAAGATCAGGGAGCGGATCCATTCTCCCCACGAGCACCGCAGCGGAGACGAGCGCAAGCGCTACCCCGAACAGCAATGACGCCGCCAGCATCCCCAGGAGCTCCAGAGCCATCGCAACTCCATGAGCCGCTCGGCGAAGCCCCATTCGGCGCGCCACTCCATATGCGATCTCTCTCGTCCTTTGCTCGGCCTGCAGATACAGAGCCATGGTCATCAATACGACAAAGCCGGCCATCATGCCGAGGGCCTGCAAGAAGTCGAAGGTCCAGGTGACCGATTTCAAACCCACTTGTGCTGTTATCTCCTCTGCGGTTGTCACTGCATAGACATCGAGCTGGTTGGCCTCCAGAAAGCCGGCGATCGTGCGACGATCACCTTCGATCCAAAGTTCCTCGCTCGACGAGAAGCTGGCGTCGTCTTCTGCCCTCACCATTCTCGTCAGCGTGTCTGCGTCGGAAATGACAAGTGGCCGGCTGAACGACAGCCCAGGGAAGGTCGACGCTTCTCCGACGATCGACAGCGGGATCTCGAGACCCGATTCTGCGAGGGCACCACGTGGTTGTGTCACAGGTGCGCCGGCAAGGATCACAGGCAACCTCTTTCCGCCGTCTTGAAGGCCCTCCAGGAGATGCCCCAGAGACCGGTCGGAGAAGTTGTCGTCCCAGAACGCAGCCTCCGGAAAGGTCGAGGGGTCAACTCCAAGGACATCGACGGGAACCTCGCCGGGGAACAATGTGCCACTGGCCCGGACCACACGGGTTATCGATAGTTCAGGATCTTGTGGCACGGCAGCCGTACCGGGGACCGACACCGCCACGTCGCTTCCGATTGCCACGTGAGATTTGGCGTTGACGGTTGTCTCCATGGACGAGACCACTGCTCCGGCGTAGACGAGAACGGCGACGGCGACGCCCGAAACGCCGGTAAGAACCAGCGCAGTCGGGGATGCGGCAGCCAACCGGCGCGACGCGAGGTAAAAGCTGACGAACCGGGTCCCCCTGGCCTTTCGCAGCCGCGGCAGGACACGCCGCAGTCCGCGTATGCCAAGACCCGCCAGGCCCGTAAACAGCAAGATCGGGAACGCCAACACGAAGAAGTCGGGACGAACGTCTGCTCCCACGTCGTCCACGAACGCGGACGGACCGGACAAGATCTCGTAAAGCGATGCTGCCGCGAGTGCGAGGATCGCTGCCTCCCACGGGACTCGGGCCACCACTCGGGCGCCTCTACCCGACACCAGCCGGCTCTGCTGTCGAATGGTGAGAGCAGCTACAAGCGCAGCTACGACAACGCCGGCGAGCGTCCACAACACGACGGCGCGCCCGGCCTCAGCCCCCACCTCCGGGCTGACAAGACGAGAAGGTCCCATTGCCCGCGTGAGCCATGATGCTGTGGCCCATCCCGCAAGCGCGCCGAGACCAGCCGGCAAAACGGCTTCGGCTCCCATCCTGACTCCTTGCTGCAGGGGTGAAACGCCCTGAGACAGGAGCAGACGAACTTCGGTGGCCCTTCTGCGAACACCAAAGACGCCTGCAGTGGCGATCGTAGCTAGCGCCAAGATCTGACCGGCCAAAGCGATGAACCCTATTGACGGACCCAAGCTGGCGACGGCCTCCTCTGCGTTCGGAACCAGACCCAACAGCAGGCTCTCGACCCCCGGCCCGAATCTGTCCTCGACGTTCAGTCCCTTGAATGCTCTTCGCAACGCCGAGGTCGGATCGCCTGCCTTGTCGCTTAGCGAAAGAAAGGCCGCAGTGAGGCTCTGAGCTTCTGGGAGGGTGAGCCCGGGCGCGTCGAGAGGAAATCGCCACGTGTATTCGGCGTCATTGTGGAGCGTGGCCCCGAGGTCGAAGAAGGTGCGCTCGTCGGCAATGAGTAAGGGGGGTGGCTGAACCTCAGTGGAGATCGGGTTGATGATCTCAAAAGTGATGGGTTTCCAGTAGTCGGACAGCTCATCAGATGCCAAGTCGCGATAGATCCCAGCTATGCGGCTGGTGACGCGCCGATTCCCCAATCGCATGGCGATGTCATCGCCGGCGCTCGCTCTCAGGGCGCGGGCGACCGTGTGTGGAACCCATACCCCTGATTCACCTCTTTGTCTAAGCGGCTCAATGTGACCGAGAGCACCGGTTCTATAGAGGAGACGGCTCGCGACCTCCTCTGTCCCACCAGCGGACTGAAGGTCAACCGGCGTGCCGATCGCGGTGATGACAGGATCATCTATAGCTTTGATCGCAGACGTCTCGCTCAGAAGCGCTTGGTTGGCGCGTTGGAAAGCAACTCGACCGACCTGCCCGTAGAGGGTTACGTCCAAGCCTGCCGATTCTTCGCTCGACCCCGCGAACGACAACTCACCATGGAGGGCAGCGTTCCCAGCGGACGCCACAAAGAAGAGAGGCGATGCAGCCGCTAGGCCCAGGACGCACGAGGCGCCCACTATTGCGACGAAGACCGCCGGAAATCGCACGAGACGAACCGGTGTTCCAAGCACGGCACGGTGAGGTAGCCAGGTAGCTTGCCGCAACCGCTCCCAATAACGCCGCATCAATGGCCGCCCCGATCACGCCGTGCCTACGATGCCGATAGTAGCGTGGCTAGTGGATGGCGTGGCGTCGACAGAAGTGGAACGCGTCGGCGCCCGGAGGCCCGAGGACGGCCACGGGCGATGACACTTAGGCTTTAAGCGAACCTCGCGCCGGATTTCTACACCGCGACAGGGAGAACGCCATGGCCAGCACCATCTACACCATCACCATCGACTGCGCCGAGCCTCGCAGGTTGGCCGACTTCTGGGCGCAGGTATTGGGCTACGAGGTCGCCTACGACGAGGATGACGAAGAGGAGGTCGCGATCGAGGCCCCGGAGGGCGATTGTCCCGCCCTGTTGTTCGGCAGGGTTCCGGAATCAAAGACGGTCAAGAACCGCATCCACCTGGATCTGAACCCCGATGATCAGGAGGCGGAGGTCCGCCGTCTCGAGCAGCTCGGAGCGACGACGGTCGACATCGGTCAAAAAGACGTCACCTGGGTCGTCCTGGCCGACCCGGAAGGAAACGAGTTCTGTGTTCTGACCCCGCGTGAGGCCTGACCCCGCGAGGCGCGATTCCTACCAGGGTGCGGGGGACATCGCCGGTGGAGGCACTAGCCCGACAAGCTCGACGAAGCGTACGCGACTCCGTACCTCGACCTGATTACCACCATCACGTCGGCAGTCTCGATCACTTGCTATTCGACGAGATCATCCTCAACGACCCGGTTCTTCTTTTCGCACCCGGCAAGCAGCCCGCGGGAGTTCCGACGCCGACGGCTAACCGTCTCTGAGCGCCGCCATCGTCGCCGCGGTGCGCTCAAGTAGCGGTAACCGGTCCTCGTGCGGCCACATGACGATGAACTCGGCGATCCCGGCCTCGCTAAAGGCGGTGACTATGCGTTCGAATGCATCCGGCGTCTCCCATGGGTCGAGCGGCTTCCAGAGGACGAGTGAGCGGCGGAGCTTCGCCGGTTCCCTGCCGACCTCGGCGCACAGCTCGTCGAGCTCGCGGTTCTGGTGCCGCACGGTCTCGAGGACCTTGTGGAACGGCATGTCGCCCAAGGCAAACGTGTTCCAGCAGTCGGCACGCTCAGCGGCGACGCGCCGGACCGTCAGAGACTGCCCACCGACGGTGATCGGAGGTCTGGGCCGCTGCACCGGCGCCGGGGCGAGCGAGGTCTCCTGTGTCCGGTAATAGCGGCCCTCGAAGCTGAACGGCGTCTCCCAGCTTCGCAGCCCGCCGTCAACGACCTGCATGTACTCGCGAAACCGAGCCCCGCGCTCCCGCGGCGACCACAAGGGCGTGCCGGTCGCCTGGTGGTCGAACTCCTCGACGCCCTTTCCGATCGCGAGCTCAAGCCGGCCATTCGAAAGGTGATCGACCGCCGCCGCGGCCTTGGCGAGCACCGCGGGCCCGCGCAGGATCGGGTTGGCGACGAGGGGCCCGATCCGGACCGTGCTCGTTTGGAGCGCCATCGCGGCTAAGACGGTCCAGCCCTCGAACCACGTCAGCGAGGGGTCGCGTGTGTGCCGGTAGTGGTCGGCGACGAAGAGGAAGTCGAATCCGAGCTCCTCGACCCGCCGCCATCGCTCCGCGAGGGTTGGGAACGGCGCGTCCGGTACGACAAGCACGCCGAATCGCAGCTCAGGCATGGTCACGACTCCTACCAGGGTGCGGGCGACATCGCCGGTGGAGGCACCAGCCGAGCAAGCTCGACGAAGGCCGACTCGATCGCCAGCGGCAGGTTCGCATTCTTCAGCAAGGAGGCCCGGGCCTGGACGCACCGCTCGATCGCCGCAACCAGTGCGGCTTCCGACGTATCGGAACGGGCCCAGAGGTCGACATCATCCGCCACGTCGAGGTTGATGAGAGCTGCCCTTCCGCCGGTTCGAACCGCAAGGACGTCTCTGTAGAAAGAGGCGAGCGAGCGGAACGCCTCACCAATGACCTCGTCTTCGACCCGGCGCAACTCCCTCTTGTGACGCTTCAGTAGCGCGTTGCGCGCTGCCGCAGTGCCTCGCCCATCGCCCATGGCATCGGCCAGCTCTGCAACTAGCTCGCGCTGCACCTGCTCGCGGGCCTTAACTGCATCCTTTGCCTCTTGAAGAACCTCGTAGGCGGCGTCGAACGCGTCCGGAGGCGACTTGAGTCGTCCGGGGATCCCCCGGAACAACCACCGCCGCGCGATCACGGCCTGATCAAGAGCGAGAGTGCGTGCCCTTTCGACATCGCCGTCGGAGAGTCGAGCGGCGAGGGTGGCCGCCTCCTCCGACGCACCCTCCCGAAGCAACAGCTTCACTATCTCTTGTTCGGGTACGGGCTCCAGTCGCACGACGCGGCAACGGGACCTGATGGTATCGAGAAGCTCTTCGTCTCGATCAGAGACCAGGACGAAGACGGTATCGGGCTGGGGTTCCTCCAACGTCTTCAGGAGGGCGTTCTGTGCAAAAGGGTGCATCCGCTCGGCTTCCTCGATGATGAACACCTTGGATCTGCCCTCGAACGGCGAGCGCGCCGCCTCGGGGATGACCGTCTCTCTGATGACGTCGACGGGAATGATCGGACCCTCGGGGATCACGTGGTGGACGTCGGGGTGACGGCCCCGCAAGATACGTACACAGGTCTGGCAGCTTCCGCACCCGAGACCCGGTTCGACCGGACAGTTCAACGAACAAGCCATGGCCACCGCCGCAGAGCGCTTGCCGGAGCCACTTGGTCCGATCAGCAGCCAGGAATGCGCGATCTCACCAGCGCAGATTTGCGCGGCGAGTCCCGTGGTGGCCCTGGATTGATAGAGCGCGTCCCAGACCGTCATCTAGGAACCGGTGTTCCCGAGGAGGGCAGCTCTTCAGGCTTCATGGGGGCCGTGCACTCGACACAATGCTCTTGGAACGCCGCCACTACATCCTTGTGAACCTCTTCAGCAGGCTTGGTGGCGTCAATGATGACGAAACGGTCGGGAAACCTCTCCGCAAGCTCCGCGTACCCTGCTGCTACTCGATCGTGAAAGTCCCCGTCCTGGCGTTCTATCCGGTCCGGGTCTTGGTC
>JAUJNI010000001.1:21015-104321 GCA_030446465.1 Actinomycetota bacterium | reverse complement strand
GTCCTAACCACCTGTTGACCGCCCTCGCTGAGCCACTCGACGAACGCCTCCATCTGGGTTGACTTCCCGGCCCCCTCTCCTCCCTCGAAAACAACGAAGAAGGAACGCCGCCTCCGCGGCGTCGCTGCTGCTCGTGCAGTCTCTATGGCGCGCATGGACACCACTCCTCCACCAATCACAACAAGGCCGGCCGTCCACAGCGTGATGCGGGTGCCGGGGATCGGATAAGAGCCGATCTGATAGTCGCCGATCGCATGGGCCAGGAAGGGAAACAGCCCTAAGCCGACCAATGTGCCGATACGAATGATCGTGTAAGCGGTGGAAAAGAGCCGGCCGCGCAACTCATCGCTTGCGGTCTCGTGCATCAGTGAGTAGGCCGTGGAGTAGGCAGCGCCCCCGAAAAAACCCAGGGCGCTCGCGATGGGGAGGGCGCCCGTCAAGCTCCCCATCGTCGCGAGCGCAATCAAACTGAGGCCCAATAACAGCAGACATGAGGAGAAGAGCACGTCTTTCTGCAGCCATCTCGTCAGAAGGTTCGAAGCAAGCAGACCGACGATCATTCCCGTGCCGAGAAAGCCGATCAATAGCCCGAAACCAGACTTCCCGGCGTTCAAGACGTCTTGCATGAACCCCGGCCCCAGTGAGAAGACGCCGCCCGCCGCGGTGAAAGTGAAGGCGATGCCCAACAACCACGGCCGGACCTGGGTGTGATCACGAACAAAGGCCACACCCTCGAGCAAGTCACGCTTGCCCTCGCTGAAGTCGAGCTTTCCGGCTTTGCGGCGCGACTGCGGAATGGTCAGCGTGTAGATCATCGCCGCCGCAAATGCAAAGGCGATGGCCTGGAGGAAAAACGCCAGGGACTCTTGGTTGTCTGTGAGTCCCCTCAAGATGGCCACATTCTTGCCAAGGAATGTCGCCAGCGGCACAAGAGACGCGAACAGCACGGACGCGAGCGGCATGGGCAGATAGATGGCAATGAGGGACAGGGAGTTTGCGTGCTGCAATTGCCCTCGTGGGACGAAATGCGGCATCGAGGCGTCCTTCGCCGGCCCCCACAGCAACGTAAGGCTCTCGATGACGGCCGACGCAACCAACAGGTAGATGAGGTTGGGAAACAGCGGCAGGGTGAAGATCAACACCGCTCGCCCGACGTTTGTCCCAATCATCGTCCTCTTGCGATCCCAGCGGTCGGCGAAGACGCCGGCTATGGGTCCGACAATGAAACTTGGAAGCACTCTGGCGGTCATGACGATTCCGACTCCGGCGTCGCCGCCCAACTCGCGGGCGTAGACGGCGATGGCTATCACGCCCGTCCAGTCCCCGAGACTGGACACGAACTGCGCCAAGAAGAACCGAAAGAAGTTGCCGCTTTTGAGAAGCGTGAGATAGGAGGGCCGCTCCTCTCCCTCATCAGAAGCGGTCAGGACGCGAAGGTCGGGGCGCTGCTGAGCTTGCTGAATGCTCGTCCTCCTGGTCGCCTACCGTCTCATGTTAGTGGTGCAACGCTACAGATGAGAGGTGGCGCCCACAACAGGCGTCAGGAAGCCGCCCTGGCCCTCTTTGTCTTGTCCTTCCTGATGTACTTGCACTGGGGATAGTTGGAGCAGCCGACGAAGGGCCCGAAGCGACCCCGCTTCTCCGCCAGCGGCGAGCCGCAGTTGGGGCACTTCTCGTCGATCTCCTTTGGCGGCTCTTTCTTGATGTACTTGCATGCCGGATAGTTGGAGCAGCCGACGAAGGGCCCGAAGCGTCCGGTCTTTGCGACCAGCTCGCCCTCGCCGCAGTTGGGGCACTTTTCCCCCGTGCCCTTGGGTTCCGGCAGCGGCCGGCCCTCTTCGTCGAGTTGCTGGCTCCACTTGCATTCGGGCCATCCCGAGCACGACAGGAACCAGAGACCATGCTTTCCGAACTTCTCGACCACCGGCCGTCCGTCCTCGGGACAGGTCTTGTCGGTGGGTCGTTCCGGGCGGGTCATCTTGTCCTTTTGCTCTTCGAGATGTGACGTGAATGCGTTGTAAAAGTCGCTGACCACGGGAGCCATTGGCTTGGATCCCTCCGCCACCTCGTCGAGGTCCTCTTCCATGCGGGCAGTGAACTCCACGTCGACCACTTCGGCGAAGTGAGACTCCATGAGCTCGGTGACCACCTCACCTCGAGGAACGACGAAGAGACGACGGCTCTCGGTGCGCACGTACTCACGATCGCCGAGGAGCTTCACGGTTGGGGCGTAGGTCGAGGGTCTCCCGATTCCCACTTCCTCCATCTTTCTGACGAGCGTCGCCTCGGTGTAGCGCGCCGGGGGCTGCGTGAAGTGCTGAGCGGGCTCGATCGACCTCAGACTAAGGACGTCACCCTCCCCGACTTCGGGCAGCACTCCTTCACGTTCCTCGGACTCGTCGTCGGCAACCTCCCGGTAGACCCTCAAGTACCCGTCGAACTTCAGGATCTGGCCGGTCGCGCGGAACGGCACGGCGTTGGACTCAATGTCTACCGCGGTCGCGTCGTAAACGGCGTCGGCCATCTGGCAAGCGATCGTTCGCTGCCAGATCATTTCGTAGAGTCGCAGCGCGTCTTGGTCCAACTGACCGTGGAGGTCGGTGGGCTTGCGGTCGACGAAGCTGGGGCGGATCGCCTCGTGCGCCTCTTGAGCACCTTTTGTCTTGGCTGTGAAGGTGCGGGGCTCGTGATAGGTCGTGCCGAAGTCTGCTTCGATTAGCCGGCCGATGCCGGCAAGGGCATCCGCCGAGAGGTTTGTCGAATCGGTTCGCATATAGGTGATGTGACCGGACTCGTAGAGGGCTTGGGCAACCTTCATGGTCTTCCACATCGGAAATCCCAGCTTGCTGGAGGCCGATTGCTGAAGCGTCGATGTCTTGAACGGCGCCGGTGGCTTCTTCTTCTTCTCCGTTCTCCTTACCCGCGACACGGTCCACGGACCCGGGCGTGCGCGGTCTGCGACCTCTCGGGCCGAGCCCTCGTCCGGCAACGAGAACTTGTCCTTCTCGCCCACCGGATGAACCGCAGAAAAGGTCTCGGCGCCGTCGGTGGCTAGATGGGCCGTCAGGTCCCAGTACTCGCGCGGCGTGAAGCGCCTTATCTCTCGCTCCCGCTCAACCACCAGCCACAGCGTGGGGCTCTGCACGCGGCCGGCGGAGAGGTTGGGGCCAACGGTCCGCCACAGCAGTGGAGAAAGCTTGTAGCCGACGATGCGGTCGACCGCACGGCGCGCCTGCTGAGCGTCGACGAGATTCATGTCGATCTCGCGCGGTTTCTCGAACGCCCGGGTCACCGCGCTTTTCGTGATCTCGTTGAAGGCGACGCGTTTCGTCATCTCCGGACGGAGCTTGGCGAGCTCGGCGACGTGCCATGCGATCGCCTCTCCCTCCCGGTCGGGGTCGGTCGCCAGCCACACCGCCTGGGCCTCCTTGGCCTCTTTCTTGATGGCCGCCATCGCCTTGCGCGCGTTCGCTGTGCGAAGGCCGACATAGGAGAAGCTCACTCCGCCGTTGACGGAAATGCCGAAATCGCTCTTCGGGAGGTCCCGGACGTGCCCCATAGAGGCAAGCACCTTGTAGTCCTTGCCGAGATATTTCTCGATCGTCTTGGCCTTGGCAGGCGACTCGACGATCACCAGGTTCTTCGCCACTCAACTCCCTTTTTCAGTGCAACCCCGCCCTCGCTTGGGATGGGGGCGCCGGTTATCGCATCCCCGGCAGCTGGCTGTCAAGCCCAACGGTCCTGTCCTGGGCATTGTTCCCACATCCGAGAGCGCCATTCCAGCCCCTGTCCACTACCATCGGTCGCCGTGGAGAGCCTGGTCAGACTCATGGAGGAATTCATCACCCACTATGGGTATGCCGCCATCTTCCTGCTCATGTTGGCCGAATCCGCGTGCATTCCGTTTCCCAGCGAGGTCACGATGCTGGTGGGAGGCTTCTACGCGGCCGATGGCCGCCTCGACTTCTTCTGGGTCGGCGTCGCGGGCGTGCTGGGAAACCTGGTCGGGTCCTGGATCGCCTATGGCATCGGACGCGCCACCGGGCGAGAGATCCTGGACCGCTACGGACGTTACGTCCTGATCAGGGGCCACGACGTCGATAGGGCCGAGGTCTGGTGGGACAAGCACGGCGAGGCCGCCACTTTCTTCAGCCGGCTGCTCCCGGTCATCCGAACCTTCATCTCGTTGCCGGCGGGAATTGCCCGCATGCCGTTCGGGAAATTCACCGCGTACACCTTTCTGGGAGTCATCCCGTGGACCTACGCCCTCACCTATGCCGGCGTGGTCGTGGGCGACAACTGGGAACGAGTGCTCGACTACTTCAACATTCCGACCTTGATCATCGTGGTGCTGCTGGTTGGGGGGGCCGCGCTCTGGTACTTCAGACGACGCAGGCAACGCCGAGAAACGGCCGAAGAGAACGCAGGAGTCGGCGCCGACTAAGCCGACTAGCTCATGCGAGGTCGATCTCCGCGGCGACCAGCTGGAGGCCTCCGATCGAGATCGAGATGAACTCATCCATCGGGATGCCAATCGAGTCCTCGACGCCCCAGATCTTGTCCCGCTCGACACCCGGTGCGAAGGACTTCTCCTTCAGCTTCTTTTTCACCGACGAGACCTTCATTCCGTTTGCCTTGTCGGGACGCACGAGTGCGCACGCCACCAGCAAACCCGCCACTCCATCCGCATGCACAATGCCCTTTGACATGAGGTCGGTCTGGTACTCCTCATGAAGATGAGCCTTGATGGCATTGAAGACCTCTGGGTCGTCGTAGCCCTCCTCGCGCAACCACTGAAGCGTCAGCTTCGTATGACGTTCCAGGTCTTCTTCCACGCGGTCGTAGTCGAGGTCATGCCACAGACCAACCAGGGCCCAGCGTTGCTCGTCTTGGTCAAAGTGTCGAGCGAGAGCGCGCATGACACCTTCAACCGAGATGAGATGGCGAACGGTGATGTCCTTGTCGCAATACTTGTGAACGAGCTCGAGCGCCCGCTCACGGTCCATGGCTTCGGTGGGGGCCGTGCTCATTCCTGCCCGGTAAGGGCTCGCATGAGATCGATCTCAGCCTCGGCCGCGGCCAGCGCCAGAACCTCGTCGCCGGCATGGAGCGGCGTCTCCCCGCGTGGAGTAATGACGTGACGCTCGCGCACCACGGCTACGAGAGTGCAGTCGGGTGGGATGGAAAGGTCGGCAACCGTCTTTCCCTCTGCGGGAGAGCCTTCGTCCAATGTCACCTCGAGCAAGGAAACCTTCCCCTGCTCGAGGTTCAAGAGCCTCACCAGATCGCCGACCGAGACGGCCTCCTCAACCAGGGAGGTCAACAGGTGTGGCGTGCTCACGGACGTGTCGACGCCCCAGGTCTCGTTGAAGAGCCACTCGTTGTCGGGATGGTTCACTCGTGCGATCACCCGAGGCACCGCGAACTCCTGCTTGGCCAGCAGCGAGATCACCAGGTTGTCCTCATCGTCGCCGGTGGCGGCCACGGTTACTTCGCACGACGACAACACTGCCGCGTCGAGCGTGTAGAGCTCGCATGCATCCCCCACCACCCAGTTGGCCCCTAGCGAGCCCTTCTGCGCTTCAACGAGGTCCTTGTTCTGCTCGATGAGAGTGACGTCGTGACCTCGCTCCAACAGATCGCGGGCGACGAAGCGCCCCACCGCGCCGGCCCCCGCGACCGCTATGCGCATCGACCTCTTGCGCGTCACCCGTGCTCACCCACCTTCTTTAGCTCCTCTGCCAAACGGCCGGCTTCGCCGCGCACTATCGCGATGTGGAGGATGTCGCCGTCCTGCACGCTCAACCGCTGGTCCGGAACTCGCGGCACTCCGAAACGGCTAACCGCGACGACCCTCCACATTCCGTCGACGTCCAGGTTCTTCGCGCTCTTGCCGACCGTCTCGGGAGGCGCGGGGACGGAGCTGATGATCACCTCTCCGTTGTCGATCGTGTACTCGGCAGGCGCCTCCTCGGGGATGAGCTGGCGCATGACCTGATCGGTCGTCCAACGAACGGTCGCGACCGTCTGGATACCCAGGCGCTGGTAGATCTGAGCCCGCCGAGGGTCGTAGATCCGAGCTACCACCTGAGGCACCCGATAGTGCTCCTTCGCCACCCGCGCCGAGACGACGTTCGAGTTATCGCCGTTGGTCACTGCTGCAAACGCAGTTGCCTCCTTGATGCCCGCCTCCTCGAGGATGTGCCGGTCGAAGACGAATCCGACGATCGTCTGTCCCTTGAGGCCCGGCTTCAGCCGCTCAAACGCCTTCACGTTCTTGTCGATGACCGTCACGGTGTGGTCGAGGCTCTCCAGATTGCTGGCGAGCGCAGAACCGACACGCCCGCATCCGGCAATGATCACGTGCATCGTTAGAGCGGCTCCTTGGCATCGGCTCGGTGCTCCCGGCCCTGACGAAAGCACCCGGTAGCGCGGGCGATACTGCCATACTTGCCCTCCGTGGCATTCCTTCGCGAACTGGTCGACAAGCTGGCGCGACCGGTACATGACATCCGGGCAGAACGCCTGCAGGAATGGGCTCGCTCGATTGAGGGCACGGTCCCGATCGCCGAGGCACAGTGCCGCTGCCGCTGCAAGATCGCAGGCGTCATCCAGAACATCCGTATCGACCCCCGTGAGGCAAGTGGTTCCATTGAAGCGACCGTCAACGACGGCACCGGGCGCATGGTCGTGAAGTGGCTCGGGCGACAGCAGCTGTCTGGGATCCGGCTCGGAGCGGGCCTCATCTTCGAGGGCACCGTTGGGGAAGGACCGCGCAAACGGTTGCAGGTACTGAACCCCGAATACCAGCTGCTTCCCGCCCCGGAACACGGCTAGGAATGTCCAGGAGCGCGACCGCACTGAAGCGGCTGATCGTCGGTCGCCCGATGTCCTCGGGGGAGCTCGGGCACACCCTCCTGCCAAAGGGCATCGCCCTTCCCGTGTTCGCATCCGATGCGCTCTCCTCCATGGCCTACGCGACCCAGGAGATCCTGTTGGTCCTCGCCTTGGTTGGCGTCGCTGCACTCTCGCTCGTCGTGCCCATCGCTATCGCAGTGGCCCTTCTGCTCGCGATCGTCATCGTTTCTTACCGCCAGATCGTCCGAGCGTATCCGGGGGGTGGCGGGGCGTACGTCGTCGCATACGAGAACCTTGGCTTCACCTCAGGCCTGGCCGTGGGAGCGGCTTTGCTGCTCGACTACATCCTCACGGTTTCGGTTTCGATCACTGCGGGCGGCGACGCGATCGTCTCGGCCATGCCGGGTCTGGCGGATCAAAAGGTCGGGCTCACGTTGGCGCTGATTGCGCTCGTTACACTCGCGAACCTGCGGGGTTCCAAGGAATCAGGCCGGATCTTCGCCGTGCCTACCTATGGATTCGTGGTCGCAATCTACATCCTGATAATCACCGGACTAGTGAAGTGTGTTGGCGGTTGCCCTCAGGCGGAAAGCGCAGGGGAGCACCTTGAACCTGAAGCGATGCTAACCGCCTTCGTTCTGCTCAAGGCCTTTGCGGCAGGAACGACCGCACTCACCGGGGTCGAAGCGATAGCTGAGGGTGTCCCGGTGTTCCGGTTCCCGCAATCGAAGAACGCAGCCACAACGCTCGGGATCCTGGGGGTGCTGTCGATCTCCATGTTCATCGGAGTCTCATGGCTCACGGATCACACGAACGTCGTCTACACCGAAGAGGCGGCTCGAACAGTGGTGGCGCAGGTGGCGCACGCCATCTTCGGCGGTGGACCGATGTTCTATGTGATCCAGATTCTGACCGCCTTGATCTTGATCCTGGCGGCCAACACCGCGTACACCGGGTTCCCGGTCCTTGCATCGATCCTGGCGAAGGACAAGATGATGCCGCGCCAGTTCAGGAACCGCGGGGACCGGCTCGTCTTCTCAAATGGGATAGTGATACTGGCGATATCGGCGTCGCTGCTCGTCGTTATCTTCGACGCAAACCTCAACAAGCTGATCCAGCTCTACCTGGTCGGCGTGTTCTTGTCCTTCACGCTCGCCCAGGCCGGAACCGTGATGAGGTGGCGAAGGACGCGGGAGCCGGGGTGGCGGAAGAGCGCCGCCATCAACGCCTTTGGCGGAACAGTGACGGGGATCGTCCTCGTGGTCGTCATTTTGACCAAATTCAAGACCGGTGCCTGGATCATCATCCTGGCGACGCCCCTAGTGATGTTCCTGATGCGAGCGGTCTACAAGCACTACACGTACGTGAGCGATCAGCTGGCCCATCCAGATAGGAAGCCCCTCGATAGGAGGCCCGGCAACGCGCATTTCGTGATCCTCGTCAGGAGGGTTGATGCAGCTGCAGCTCGAGCGGTCGGATTCGCGCGCGCCACTAGATCGGCCGACATCTCGGCAGTCACATTCGATGCAGCCAACCACGCTCCCTGGCGCCGGCTGGCCCCCGACATCCCGCTTGAGACGCTGCGGACTCAGGGGCATGACTTCCTTTTGACACACCTGCGGGAGCGACGCGCCTCTCTTCCTCGAAATGACTTCCTGACCGTGATGACGCCCGAAGTGTTGGCCGCGGAGGGTTGGTACGAGATCATCCGCCATCCAGGTCTTCACCGGCTGAAAGCGAAGCTCGTCAAGGAACCCAACATCCAAGTGCTGGACATCCCCCTCCTAGCCACCGACATCGGTCCAGGAGTGGACGAGGCCCAGGAGCCGGCCCGCAACCACGTGGTCGTCCTGATCTCGGCCGTCCATAACGCGGTCCTAGAGGCCATCGAATACGCCGAAACGCTAAGGCCTACCGACATCCGCGCCGTCTCCTTCGGTCTCGACCCGGAGGAAACCGAGCGCTTGGGTGACCGGTGGCTCGAGGCGCGGATCCCACATCCACTGGAGATAGAGGAGTCGCCCTATCGCGACCTGGGCGAATCGGTGATCCGTTACATCGAGCGGTTCGATCCCGATGGCGTCAACCGAGTTGTGACGGTAGTGATACCGGAGTTCATCGTCTCGAAGCAGCGACACCAGGTGCTGCACGGACACACCGCTCTGATCGTGAAGCGGAGGCTTCTCTTCGAGAACGGAGTCGTGGTCGTGTCGGTTCCGTACCACCTCTGAGGGAGCCACCCCCTATCACCTGTCGGAGAACGCAAGCGAGGTCACCGCTCCGGCCTGAGGTGTGAGAAGGGGCGCCATGGGCGCCCCTTCTTAATGCTGATCCACTTATGACAAGTTAGGCGACCGCACCAACCGTCTCTGCCGGCTCGGTCTGATCTCCACCAAAGTCCGCTTGGGGGCTCTTGGCCGAGAACCACAGCGCTCCGATGAGCACGGCGAGGCCAACCACCACGGCCGTGACTCTTACAACCGTGTTGCCCTCCTCCAACGTGGTTACGACCGAAGCCGCCACCAGCAGAGCCACCAGGTTCATGACCTTGATGAGGGGGTTGAGAGCGGGACCGGCCGTGTCCTTGAAGGGATCCCCGACGGTGTCGCCGATGACGCCGGCCTCGTGAGCGGGAGAGTTCTTGCCCCCGTACTGTCCCTCCTCGATGAGCTTCTTGGCGTTGTCCCAGGCCCCGCCCGAGTTCGACAACATGACCGCAAGCAACTGCCCGCACAGGATCGCGCCGGCGAGGTAGGCCCCGAGAGGTATGGCACCAAGGCCGAACCCAACCACTATGGGTGTGACGATCGCCAGAATGCCCGGCGTAACCAGTTCGCGCAACGACGCCTTGGTGCAGATGTCGACGACCCGCGCGTAATCCGGTTTGACCGAGAAGTCCATGATCCCGGGGTTATTGCGGAACTGGTCTCTCACCTCCATCACGACCGTCCCTGCCGTCCGGCCCACCGCCCGGATGGTGAGCGACGCAAACAGGAAGGGAACGGCCCCCCCGATGAGCAATCCGATTAGGACCTTCGGATTGGAGATGTCGATGCTGACGTTTCCGATGATGTCACGAAAGGAGCCAAACAGAGAAGTGGCGGCCAGCACTGCGGTCGCGATGGCCAGTCCCTTCGTGATCGCCTTCGTCGTGTTCCCCACTGCGTCCAGACCGGCCATGATCCGGTCGGCTTCCTCGCCGAGTCCGCCCGACATCTCGGCGATCCCGTGGGCGTTGTCCGATATCGGGCCGTAAGTGTCCATAGATACGATGACGCCGACAGTGGTCAACATGCCCATGCCCGTCAGAGCGATGTAATAGAGCGAGAGCTGTGGGTCCCCGCCGCCCAGCAAGAACGCGGCCCCGATTGCCGCGGCGATGGTGAGGATCGCATAGACCGTTGATTCCATCCCGATCGAGAAGCCCGAGATGATCGTCGTTGCGGGACCGGTTCGAGTCGCCCTGGTGATCTCCTTGACCGGTCCCCGCTCGGTCGAGGTGTAGTACTCGGTCAGGAAGTGGATGGCGGCGGCAAGCACGAGACCTATGACGACCGCCCAGAAGGTGTTGACGTCGCCGACGTAGAAAGCCGAGACGAAGAAGACCGCCACCGCGGATGCAATGCCAGAGATGACGAACCCGCGGTTGATCGACTTCATGCCGTGCTCCGTCTCGCTCCTCGGCTTCACAGCCTCGATTCCGATGATCGAGGTGATTACCCCGATGGCACGAACGAACAGGGGGAACAGCACTGCCGCCACGACGGAGCCGGTGCCCTGATACGCGACGAAGCCGAGGATCAGCGCCGCGACGAGAGTCACCTCGTAGGACTCGAAGAGGTCGGCGGCCATCCCGGCGCAGTCTCCGACGTTGTCTCCGACGTTGTCGGCAATCGTTGCGGCGTTGCGAGGATCGTCCTCGGGGATGTTCTGCTCGACCTTGCCCACCAGGTCCGCTCCCACGTCGGCCGCCTTGGTGAAGATCCCGCCGCCCACTCGCATGAACATCGCGAGCAAGGCGCCGCCAAAGCCGAAGCCGAAGAGGACCAGCGGGGCGTCGCCTTTGAAGATGATGAAGATTGCGGTGGCGCCGAGTAGCCCCAGGCCGACCGTGAACATCCCCGCAACGCCCCCGGCCCGGAAAGCGATGGTCATCGACTCGCGCAGCCCGCGGCGAGCGGCGCTCGCAACGCGCACGTTCGCCCTTACCGCGAGTCCCATCCCGACGAAACCCACGGTAGCCGAGAACACTGCTCCCAAGAGAAACGCCACGGAGCGAGCGATGCGGATGCCAAAGTTGGGCGCCTCCAGAAGCAGAAGCACGAACGTCAACAGCACCACGAAGACCGACAGCGTCTTGAACTGACGGGTGAGGTAGGCGTTGGCCCCCTCTCGGATCGCCAGCGAGATCTGTTGCATCTTCTCAGTGCCCTCATCTTTGGCGAGGACATCGCGCACGAGCATGTAGGCGTACACCAGGGCCACCAGCGAGATGCCGAGAACGGCCCACAGCGCGACGTCCTCGAAGGTGGAAAACGGTGGGAGATCGAGACTGGTGGCCTCCCCCGCAGCAAAAGTCAGTCCGTTCATGTTCGTCCTCTCCTCATGCCGATTGCTCCTCCTGTTGTTCCTTTTTGACAAAAATCTGGTTGGCGACCTTTTCGCCGATGGTCCTGTCCCTGCCGTCGACCCGCAGGACGAGTGGCCCCTCGAACGGGTGCTTTTCGCGCACCTCGACCCTGACGCCCGGGCGCAGACCGAGCGTGTCGAGGAACTTGATCACCTCGGGGTCGGTCGAGCCGGGAACCGCGACCACTGCGGCGTCCCCCGGTTCGAGCCCGTACAGCGGTGGCATGTCCGGGATGTCGACCACATCGGGGTCGGGAATGGGAAAGCCATGGGGGCACGTCGAGGGCCGGTGAAGCGCAAGAAAGAGGCGATCCTCGACCTCTTGGGGAAGCTCGTGCTCAAACCCCCGGGCGAGTCGATCCGCCTCGTTCCATGGATAGCCGAGCATGTCCGACAGGAAACGCTCGACGATCCGGTGGCGACGAATGGCGGCCACCGCCGCCCTCCGCCCGGATCGCAACAGCTCCACTCCGCGGTAGGGCTGGTGCTCCAGAAAACCCCGCTCGGCAAGCTTCTTCACCGCAGCGGTAGCGGTCCCGGGGGAGACGTTTAGGGACTCGGCCAGCGCGCCGGTGTGAGCAGCCGCGCCGGTGCGAGACAGGCGGTAGATGGCCTTGAGCGTTTCGCGGTCTGATTTGCTAAGAGGCTCAATTCTGGTTTTGATGTCCCAAAAGATAGCCCCAGCACCGCTGGGTGGTCAAACGGGCGCCGGGAGGTCGAGTGTGAGGCGGGCGTAGAGGCCGCCACCCTGATACCGCACCATTTCGCACTGGTCGACCAGTGTGTCGAGCAGTGCCGCCGACATGACCAGACGGGTGTCGAAGCCGCTCGAGTCCACGCCGTTGGAGGTGTCCACGGCCGTCTCCCTTTCAGGGACGCGCTCTCCGACCTCGACCACGATCCGCTCCGGCTCGTCGTTCCACCTGACCCGCAACGGATCGTCGCCTCCTGCTTCCGATGTCATAAGGACGGCGTTCGCACAAGCCTCTCCGACCGCGGTCTTCAGGTCCTCGATCGCCTCTTCCGGCAGCCCTGAGGAGCGGGCCAGCGAAGCGAGAGCAAGCCTCACCAACCTTACGTACGCCGGCCGGCTGGGAATGGCCATCTCGACTCGCGCCACTGGGCCGGCCCCCTCGACTAGCTGCCCGCTGCGTCTTCGACAGTGTCGTGAATGGGAAAGACCTTCGTCAGTCCGGTGATCTTGAAGATTTTGAGGATCTTGTCCTGGGTGCACACGAGAGAGAGGCTGCCTTCGTGCGCCTTGACTCGCTTCAACGCACCGACCAGCACGCCGAGTCCTGTTGAGTCCAGGAAATCGACACCCTCGAGGTTGACCACGATGTCGGAGGAGCCCTCCGACACGAGCTCGATCAGCTTTTCGCGCAGCTTGGGGGCCGTGTAGACGTCGATCTCTCCCTTGACATCGACCACTGCATGCGAGCCGACCTTTCCGACATCGATCCCGAGCTCCATCTAAGTCCCTTCCTTACCCACACCAGGAGTCGCTTGCAACGGCAGGTGAGCATAAACCTTGCGTCTGCCCGGCGAATCCGGTCCCTAACCACCGACCTTCGCTAACCTCACGACTGGCCCAGAACCCGGCGGGCAATCGCCCGGCCCCGACCACAGACGACCACGAGGAGGAACCAGCTGAGCACCGAGGTGCCACGGCCGACCACCGGCAAGCGATTGCTCATTGGAGCCATCGTTGCGGTAATCGTTGGCGCAGGTGCTCTGGCGTTCGTGTGGCCACTCGGAGAGGGAGACGCCCCGCGGCGCATCAGCATCGCGGCCCCGGGAGTGCGGCAACCACGCTGGAGGATCACGACGGAGCCGGCAGGGGTGATCCACTCGGTTCATCGAGACGACCGCAGAAGAATCCAAAGGCAGGCTCGGGCGCTGACGCCGAGGATTCGTCGCCTTTTCAACGCCATTTTTCTGTATCCCAACCAAGTGGCCCGGGTTGTCAACCGTTTCTTCTCCGAAGAGGCAGAGGTCTCGCTGAAGAGGTCGAAGGCGGGTCTGCCGCGCCGGGTGTCGGACATCAAGATCATGCGACGAACAGCGCGCATCGGGGTCGACGTCTCGGGAGCAACGCGCGCTGCTGCCAAGGTTCGGGTCATCGCAAAGGGGCTCCTCAACGGGGAACGCTTCGCCGTCCGCCAGGATGCCGACCTGTGGCTGGCGCGCAAGGCGAGACGCTGGAAGGTAATCGGATTCCAGATCGACCAAGCACCTTGGCGTCGCGCCACGCAACCGGACAAGGCACGGACCGGGAGGCAACGGCGGGACTCTGATCCTTCCGAGGGTGGGGCCAAGGAGCGCTCGCGCCGTTCCGACCGCAGTGGACGCCCCGAGCGTTCGGCTAAGGGCGCAAGGAGCAAGAAGCCATGATCAAACGGTCGATCGGCCTTGTTGCGCTGGTAGCCACCGTGGCCGTCACCGTTCCACTGATCGGGGCGCCGGATGCCACTCAAGCGTCATCTGTCACCGCGGGACGAGTGCACGCTCAGTTCCAACCGACCGACGGCAAGATCTTCGTACTGGTCATCGGCAATGACGCCAGGTCGGGTAACCCGAATAGCTCCCGCGCCGATGCCATCCACATCGCCGGGATCGACACGAAGAGCATGCGGGGAGGAATCTTGAACTTCCCGCGCGACACCTACGTCTCGATCCCCGGCCACGGCTCGGGACGAATCAACGAGGCCCTGACTTACGGGGGGCCGCAGCTCCTTGCCCGCACGCTCGAGAAGATCACCGGCATCAGAATCGACTACTGGGTCATGGTGGGGTTTGAAGGATTCCAGGGAATCGTGAGTGCCCTAGGAGGCGTCAGAATCCATTTCAACGAGCCACTCTTCGACACCGGCTCCGGCGCCCACATTCGGGCGGGGACGAGGCGCCTGGGAGGGAAGAGCTCACTCGCTTTCGTGAGGGCCAGGAAATCACTGCCGTCCGGCGACATCGGTCGCTCGACCAACCAGGGCAGGTTCTTGATCGGCTTGCTGCGAAAACTCAGAGGGGAGGTCCACACCAACCCGGCGAGCGTGTTGCGGTGGATGGCGGTCACCCGCCGATTTGCCCGACTCGACATACCGGCCGACGAGCTATTCCGCTTGGGCGTTCTGGCGTCTCAAGTCTCTGCCCGAGACGTAGGAAACGTCACAATCCCGGTGAGAATCGGTTTCGCCGGCGCCGCAAGCGTCGTCTTCATCGAGCCGCGCGCACAGGACATCTTCAAGCGCTTCAGGAAGACGGCCCGCCTCTAGGCCGTCCCTGCTTGGGCGGAGCTTGGAGCACCCCAGTTACGTGGCCGAGTGGCCGGAACCCGATACGTGGGTAGCAAAGTCGTCCGCCGAGAGCGGGCGCCCCGTGGCCTCCTCCACCAGAGCGCTCCATTTCAAGACAGAACCGGGCCTGAACAGCCGCTGGGTCAACCACTCGCCGGTGGCCTGGTCCTCTATGCGGTTGCCCGATTCTGCAGTGCAAGCGGCCTCCAGCTGAGACGCCAGCATCGCTCCCAGCAGGTAGTTGTGGTAGTAGACCGGGGCCACCGAAATGTGGATCTTCGCCGCCCAATCGGGGGCATCTCGGCCCGGAGGGGGCGTCACCAGCTGAAAACGCTGCACGAGCTCCCACCACCTGGAATTGAGGTCACCCTCTGGGTCGGAGTAGAGCTCGCGTTCGAAGTGAGCCATCACCGGGATCCATCTCGCCATCAACAGGTCCTGAGCCGCGTTGGCGGCGGCAAGGCGATCTGCGAGCTGTTCGACCTCGGCCTCGGGCACTCCCGCCACCTGAGTCAGCCACCCGGGCCGGCGCACGAGGCGGCCCGACAGAATCGCCATCGCCTCGGTTGTGAAGATGTGGGCCGGCCGGTGCAGGAGGTAGGGAAGCCTGGGATCGATGGCCATGTCATAGGCCGCGTGGCCCGATTCATGCAGCATCACAGACGTCCAGCGTTCACCAGGCACGACGTTGGCGAGGATCCGAACGTCTGACCCCGAGCGATCGACGTCCAGACAAAAAGCGTGCGGGCACTTGCGCTCACGGGGGTAGAGATCGCTGTTCGCCATCACCCCTGAAAGGTCGATGCCCCAAAGCTTGAAGGTCTTCTCTGCGAGATCCACGGCCGAGCTCTTGGCGACGAGCGAGTCGAGGCTCACCCGGCCGTCCTGGGGGAGCTCCTGAAAGAACGCATCGCCGTAGTGCCAGGGATAGAGGACGTCGGCCTCGAACCGACGCCGCAGTCTCGAATCGAGCTCTTCCTTCCACCTCCTGAAGGGCTCGTCGGTGAATCGCTCGACCTCGTCCAGCACGCCGAAGAGCCACTCCTCCGGCATCTCCTCGAGCTCGAGCGACATTCTGTAGTAATCCGCAAATCCCAGCTGGTGGGCGGCGTAGTTGCGAAGGCGCGCAAGCTCCCGCACGCGCTCTTCGACAAGCGCCCCGATCTCCTTCGATGCTGCCCACGTACGTTCCCGAAGAGCGACGTCGTCAGACTCGGCCAAGATGCGATGAACCGTGTTTTCGTCCAGTCGCCGGCCGTCCACTTCGGGACGATAAGTAGCGAACTCGCTCTCTACCGCGCTCGAGAGGGCAACTACCTCCTCGCGGGTTGCGTCGTCCATCTGGTTTGCCGTGAACGACAACCGGAGCACCTCCAGCTGCCTGCGCAGAACCGCATCGTGGATCTCTTCGGAGAGGGCGGCGTTGACCGCGTCGAGTGCATCGGTATCGCCTTTGACGCGACGCAGCTCTAACTCGAGCTCTTCCCGGCGAGCGTCTCGTTCCGGCGTCGCCTCCACCTGCGAGTCCCAGTACGCCTCATGGAACTCGACCTCGAGGTCGCGCAAACGATCCTGAAGTGTGGTGACCAAGCGGTGCGGCGGAAGACCCGTCATGAGCCCGGCATCCTAAGTCCCTCGTCGGTCAGGGCACCAACTCGAAATGCCACGGCTCGTTGTCGAGCCGTCGGTACAGAGGAAGCCCGAGCTTCTCGATCAGCCGGACTGCTAAGTCGAGATCGCCGCCCAGGTCGACGGCAAGCCCTCTCTCGTGCATCGAACCGCCCGGCGGCGCTACCCAGTTGTCGGCAATCTCCGGGGATCCATACTCGTTGAGGGCGGCTCGGTAAAGTCTCTCTTGCTGCTCGCGGCTTCTGTATCCGGATGTGACTGTGACGGCCCCCTCGGATGCCTCGACCAACCGATCGACGGCGACCGCCAATTTCGGATCAAGCCCGTGAACCGCTCCACTGAAGGATGCGGGACCAAGCAGCTCGACGTCGAGAAGCGCGCGAGCCCGGGCCACTACGTCGTGCACCGCGACGGTCACCTCCATCTCGACCGCGCCCGGCCGGCACTCACAATCGAGCAACCGGCCCCCGTTGGCGCGGGCGAATGCCGTGGCGACGCGCTCGGGTTGTCCCGTGCCATAAGGCCCCGACTCCGCAACAGCAGCGAGGGCGGCAGCGTCCGCCGCCACTTGTGCCCTCGCCTTGAGTGCCGAGGCGTCTGCGAGATCCGCACTGAAGTGAGCGAGCAAGAGAGTAAGCAGCAAGCCTATGGAAACGAAGATCAGGCTCATGGCTGTTCAATTCGCATGGTGGCGGACGCGTGCAGCTCTGTCCGCTCGAACAATGCACCGAGCAAGGGGACCGCGGAGCGCGGCTGGTAGCGGACCGCCACAGTGAGCGCCTCGCCCGGCCCTCTCTCGGTAGGGCCGGGCGTGATCTCGAGCTCCAATGGTTCCAGGCCGGCCGATTCAGCGGCGGCTTCAACCGGTTCCACCGCAGGATCGACAACGGCTATGCGAGCACCTTCTCGAGCGGCATGCCACAGGCGTACCTGGTCGCCGATCAGGAGCCCGATTTCGACCAGACAGGCCAGCACGAGGATCAGGATGGGCAAGCAGAGGGCTAGCTCAACCGTTGCCTGGCCTCGCTGATCGGACCTCTTCACCGGCTAACCGCCCGCGCGCTCCACGAGGCCGCCGACGATCGACTCGAACATGGATGCGAGCGAACCTGACTTCACGAACACGGCAAGGACTCCAACGACGAGCCCCGCCACCAACAGCACCAGCGCGTACTCGGCTGTTGTTTGGCCCCCGCACCCATATGCGATGGACTTGATGCGCTCCAAGCGGCACCTCCCAACTAGGGATCGGCCCTGCGCCGACCGCTGCGTCAATGTCAGCAGGAGCCCTCAGGAGCGACTGTGACCGCAGCCACTCAAAGGCAAAAAGAACGCTAGCTATGGACGAGGCTGATTGTGTCGCCTGTACGAACGCCCCATTGGTCGAAGGCGCCCTGGTTCACCTCGAGCGCCCCCCGGTACGCAACGCCGGGGTCGTATGTCGGACAAGGCTCTTTGAGACAAGGCTCCATGTCCAGGATCTCGAGGATGCGGCCGTCGACGTCGAAGAAGGCGATCGAGAGCGGAATGCGGGTGTTCTTCATGTAGAAGCTGCCCGTGGAGTTGCCGTCGAGGTATAAAAAGACCATTCCGGAGTCGGGGTCGAGCGAGTCCCGGTTCATCAGCCCGTATCCTCGTTGCTCGTCCGTCTGCGCGATCTCAACGTCCAGCAGGACGGAGTCGTCGCCCGTGTCGATGATCACCTTTCCTCTCGCAAACGTAGGTCCCTGCGACGCTTCCGACGAAGGAGATGCCACGGGACTAGGGGCGCCGGCCGCGTCCGTTTCCTCGCTTCCGTAGCAGGCGCTCAGCCCCAACAGCAAGACGCAGACCGGGACGATCAAGAAACGTCGCACGAAACCAGCTTGCCACCTAGACGGAGTTTCGCCGCCGTGCAGCCTTGGGCTCCGATGGCCCCCGTCCAATGTGAGTCCGACACCCCTCACCGGGGCCCGATCAACAACGGACGCAAGACGGCACCGGGGGCGGCCCCCCCGCCCCGACAGGCTCAACCGGCGCCGAGCCCCCGAATGAACGGGCCGAGTCCCAGAAGGACAAAGGCGGGCAGGACGCACGTCACGAGCGGGACAATCATCAGCACGGGGGCCCGCTTGATCGCCGCATCGAGCTCGCGCGCCCTGTCCGCTCTCCTCGCGGCGGCATAGGCCCCGAGGCTCGGCGTCACGGGGAGGCCCTTGCTCTCCGACTGCACCAACGTGCGCCCGAGCCCGGCCAGCGAGGCGTCGGAGCTGCGCTGCAATGCTCTCCCCCAGCTGACCCCGAAGCGCACTAGGCGGGCCGCTCGCCGGAGAGGCTCTTCGACACCCACCGGAGGGTGCTCGGCGATGGCATTCAAAGCCGTATGAAGCCCCGCTCCGCCACGGATGGCGCTGGCCGCCACGTCCGCGACCGTTGCCGCTCCGTCGTCGGATCGATCGGGCGCCGGCACCAGCCGGCTCATCCACTTCAAGCCGCCCCACGCTAAAGTCATCCCCCCCATCAAGAGGGCGATGCCCACAGGGTCGAACAGCGGGGCCCGGGTAGCTGGAAGAAGGGGCACGCACAGAAGCGGCAGAGTGGCCACCATGCGCCCGGACAGCTTCGCGCCTGCAGTCGAGGCGGCTGCGGCGCTGTGGGCCTCCAGCCTCTGATCGATCGAGCCGGCCAGTGAGTCGAGCATGCGGGCAAGATCTCCTCCGACGGCAAGGCCGATCGCCAGGATGCTCTGGAGCGCTCGGATGTCGGGGCCCAGCTCGTCTTCAAGACTGCCGACGGCGCGCTCGATGGTGTCGCCGAGGCGCAAGCGGCGCTCCACGCGGCAAAGATGGGGGCGGAGCTCATCGGGTGCCTCTTGTGGCAAGGCTGCCAGCGCGGCTCGAGGCGACATCCCGGCGCGCAACAGCGACGCCAACCCCCGCAGCGCCAGTGGAAGTGCTCCAACGAGATCTTTATGGCGCCGCCGCCATGCGAAGGGGGTCAACCGATCTCGGCGATTGCCGAAACCCGCCGCGCTCCTCGGTCGTCGCGCTCCAGTTGCACGACCACGTCGATCGCTCTTCGCACCTGGCGCTCGAGCGACGCCTCGGAGGCGCCCGAGGACGCCTGAAGCCCAAGCATCACCAGCCGGTCGAGCGCATCTGCGGGCGAACGAGCATGGATCGTAACCATCGAGCCTTCGTGGCCGGTGGCCATCGCGCCTAACGCAGCAAGGGCTTCCGGCCCCCGCACCTCTCCAACGACGATGCGGTCGGGTCTCATTCTCAGAGCCGCTCGCACCAGAGACGCAAGATCGAGCTCGCCGACGCCCTCGACGTTGCACCCTCTAGACAGAAGTGAGACGGCATGAGGACAGCCTGGCTGTAGCTCGGCGACCTCCTCCACACACACCACTCTCTCGTCGGGGCCGACATGACCGAGGAGCGCGTTCAACAACGTCGTCTTACCGGTGCCGGTGGCGCCGCTGATGGCTATGCTCGCCCGCCGGTGCACGCAGCCGACGAGCTCCTCTGCCCGCAGATCATCGATGAAGCCGCGAGCGACGAGATCGTCGATGCCCAAACGTCTACGACCGAACCTGCGAATGGAGATCAGCGGCCCTGCCGGCGCGATCGGCGGCAGCACGACATGAAGGCGGGAGCCATCCCTCAGCCGAGCGTCGGCAATCGGCTTGGAGACATCCACCCGCCCGCCGGCAAAGCCGACCATCCGCTCTGTGAAAGCCAGCAGCTCCTCCCGGGAGGAGAACGAGACGTGGGTCTTCTGGAGCGCCCCGGCTCGCTCCACCCATACCGGTTCGGTCCCATTGACAAGCACGTCGGTGATGTCGTCGTCGCGCATGAAGCAGGTGAGCGGCCCGTAGCCGTCGATCGCATCGGCCATCTCGGCAACTGCGTCGGCCAGGACAGCATGGTCGACCGACGGCGCCAGAACGTCCCTCAAGGCAAGTCTTCTGGCGGCCGGATCGAGCTCCGCGAGGTCGTCCCGCTCGAGCACCAGGTCGAACAGCTCCGGTTTCATGGGGAACGCAACGCCCGTGCCAGCTGCACCACCCGGCGCGAATAGCGGCTCACGCGGAGGCCCAGAAGCTTGCCCTCGTCCTCGGCGTCGCGCAGGGCAGGGGTGCAGGGAAGCTCCAGGCCGATCCTGTGCTCCACGATCCTCTCGAGCTCCGTGCGAGTCATCTCACCTCCGGGGCCCAGCCGGTTGCACACAACCGCCCACATGGTGGAGCAGTGCTCGTCCAGGAAGGCGCGCGTCCTGTGAGCGGACGGGAGCGTGGGACTCATAACGAGGACTCCCGTGGCGGCGCCTTCGGGCACGAGGGGCCACGGGCAAGAGAACGGCGCGTCGATGACCACCGTCTCGAAGCGGGCCTGCGCTCGAGTCACCGCATGGCCGAACGGATCGCCCGCCCACGACTGAGGCGCAAACAGAGCCCTGAACCCGTGGGGCAGCGGCAGGGCAGTCTTCAGCAGGTCCTCGTCTTCTTCGAGGTCCGCCCATGTGCGATGGGCGCCTTCCTCGAGATGAAGCCTCAGGGCAGCACCCGAGAGGACATCGGCGTCGACGAAGCAGGTCTTCGACCATTCTGCAGTCGCAGCGGCGAGGTGAAGGGCCAGCGTGGTGACCCCGGTGCCTCCGCTTGCGCTCGTGACGACAATGGCGGTCGAGCGGGATCGCTCGGCCTGGGCCGCGACCGACTGTACGACCGCTGACGGTTGGAGCGGGTCGAACACGATGCCACCGCCTGCTTGGACGTCCGGCCCAAAGACCAGCACGTCCGCATCGCCCGGGGGTGAGTCGTGAAGCGTTATCGCCCAGGACGCCGGCGCACTGTCAAAGGCTCGCGCCACTTCCAACTTCATTGCTTCGTCGTGAGTCACGACGGCGACTTTGAGTCCGGTCACCCCGGCATCCTGCTGCGGCCTCGGAGCCAGGGCTGTGGCACCCGCCACCATGCGTTGCGCGACATATCGGCACCACAGTCAGCGGTGGCCGGGCCGGGCGCAGCCCGCGACAATCGAAGTGATGGAGGCAGCCTTTTTCGACCTGGACAAGACCCTCTCGCCCGATCGGGCCCCCTCGCGCTCGGCCGGTCCTTCTTTCGTGAGGGTTTGATCAGCCGCTCGCTACTCCTGAAGGCAGCCTATGCACAGCTCGTGTTCCAACTCATGGGGGCCGACGAGGCGAAGATGGAGCGGGTTCGGCTTCAAGCCTTGAGGCTGACCGAGGGGTGGGACAAGGAGCGTGTGCGCGACATCGTGGCAGAGGTGTTGGAGGAGGTTATCTCGCCCCTCATCTACGCAGAGGCGCTCGAGCTGATCCACGACCACAGCGCCGCAGGACGGTTGATCTGCATCGTCTCATCGTCGCCCGAAGAGATCGTCGAGCCCCTGGCGACCATGCTTCGGATCGACACCTACATCGCCACGCGGCCCAGGATCGTCGACGGTCGCTACACCGGCGAGCTGGACTTCTATTGCTACGGAGTGAACAAGCCGGAAGCCATCAAGGAGCTTGCCGTCGCCAAAGATATCGACCTCGCCGGGTCGTTTGCTTACTCGGACTCGGGCTACCGATCTGCCCCTGCTCGAGGTCGTCGGCAACCCGGTGGCGGTGAATCCCGACAAGGAGCTGCGGCGCGTTGCAGTAGAGCGAGGATGGCGCATCGAGTCGTTCAGGAACCCGGTGTCGCTGCGCCAGCGGCTGCCCACGATCAGACGTCCTGCCGCCGCCCCGGGCCCGCTCGCGGCCGCCGGAGCCGGGGGCCTCGCCGGTGCCGCGGCCCTCGCTTGGTGGCTCCAGAGAAGGTCCCGGGAAACAGTGGGTGAGCCTCGTCGGGTGGCTCCGCCGGCCACCGGAGCGCCCGTTGGCTCTGGAAGCCGGTGCTAGGCCCGGTCGACGGACAGCGCCGGCTGGGGAGCTGGGTCTGCTAACTCTGGTGCCTTAGGAGCTGCCTCCTGGCGAACGATGAACGCGACCGAGGCCACGATCACCAAAGCACCGAGGGCGATGGTCGGAGTGATGTCCTCGGACAGGATCGCCCACCCGAGAAACACCGCGATCACCGGGTTGACGTACGCGTAGGTGGCCACTTTGGAGATCGGCGCGTGCTGGAGAACCCACGTGTAGGCGGTGAACGCAAGCAGCGATCCAATGGTGACGAGGTATGCGAGGGCCCACATCGACGCCGCGGAGAAAGAGCCGATGTCGATATTCGACGCCTCGCCAGAAAGGACCCCAGCGATCGTGAGGACCGCTCCTCCGCAGATCATTTGCATCGTGGTCGAGACAAAGGGGTCTTCCGGAAGGGGCAACCGCTTGGAAAAGAAAGATCCACTCCCCCAGGAGCCCGACGCCGCCAGAAGCAGCAAGACGCCACCGAGAGACACTCCTTCCCCTCCTGCCCCCGGCAAGGCGAGGATCCCAACCCCGATGAAGCCCGCGATCACCCCGACGAGGGTCGCCCTCTTGACCGTGTCGCCGAACAGCAGCCTCAGCACCACGATCCACAAAGGGGTCGAAGCGATGATCAAGGCTGCGAGCCCGGACGGCACCCGTTGCTCGGCGATCATCACCAAACCGTTGCCGCCGAGAAGCAGCGCGGTGCCGACCGCCGCACAAGCGCGGAGCTCAGAGGCGGTGACGCTGACTCCCTGTGGTCCCCGACGCATGCGCAGCCACGCGTACATAAGGGGGCCGGCGAGAAGGAATCTGACTCCCCCAGCAAGCAGCGGAGGAAGCGTCTCCACGGTCACCCGGATTGCCAGATAGGTGGAGCCCCACACGACGTAGACCACGCCGAGCGCGGCCCACACCAGCCACGCAGGTGCTTCTTTGTCGGGTCGTTGAACGGAGATGCTCACGTGGTGTGGCAACCGGCAGGGTTCACTTCCGATTCCGCCCCGCCCAAAAGTCCGAAGATTCCAAAGCCACGCTGTGGGTTAGCGCTGCGGGCGGCGGGCATCCCTTCGCTCGCGCACACCGTTTTTTCAGCCCTCGCTCCGGGACGCCCGCCGTCCTCGCGCCTTTGTGTGTGCCGAACGACGGCCGCCGCCCGCAGCGACCTATGTCTCGGTGTTGGACCATCACGGGGTCAGGGCTCCTTCCAGCTCGAGCAGGAGTCGCTTTCTCTCCGGGCCCCCGCCGTAGCTGCCCACTCCACCTGCGCTCGGCACCACTCGGTGACACGGAACGACAATGGGGACGGGGTTCAGCGCGCAGGCCGTGCCGGTTGCGCGGGCTGCGCCGGGCCGCCCCGCCCGGGCCGCGAGCTGTCCGTAGGTGACGACCGCACCTCGGGTCACCTTGGTCAGCTCCTTCAGCACGCCTCGCCTGAAGGGGGAGCGCATCAACCTGAGGTCCACCGGGTAGTCGATGATCTTCGTCGTGCTCAGGAGGTAGCCTTCGATCAGGGACCTGATGCGCCCGGTCGCTCGGTCGGAACGAACGACACGGGGGCCAAGGTGCTGCGCGATCTCCTGGAGCACCTCATCTACGCCCTCCTCGGGAAAGGCAACGCGGCACACCCCTCGATCGCTCTCGGCCACGAGGAGCCGGCCGATCGGCGTGTCGACATGGGCGTAGGTCACTTCGGCCAGCCCCTGATCGATCGCCGCGTCGGCAAGCTGCTCGAGCCATTCGGTGGTGGGAATCATGTCAGCCTCTTTCTCAGCGCTCTAACTGCAGTGGAGACGCGCTGGCGCGCGGCAACCGATGTGCAGCCAAGCCTCTTGCCGATGTCGTCATACCCAAGGTCGTCTATGAAACGCAGTCGTAGTGCGGCCTGTGCGGAGACAGAAAGACCGCCGATGAGATCGTTGAAGCGCTCGAGCTCAAAGGGATCGTCGACAACCGTTTGCGTTTCACCCGCGGGCATCCGTCCGTGGCGGGATCGCTTGTGAGAGTGGTCGAACGCAGCAGTGGTCACGATACGGAACAGCCATGCCCTCAAGTGGTCGCCGCTGGTAACCCGCGGGTAAGAACGGAGCGCCCTCAAAAAGGCCTCCTGCGCCACATCTTCGGCGTCATCTCGCACGAGCCTTCGTGCGTAAGTCAGGATCTCGTCGCCGTGTAGCTCGACCAGCCTCCAAAAGGGGGGAAGCGAGGTCGTGCCGGACACGACTCTTGCGCTGTGATTCATCTCGCTTGTGTAACCGACGGGGGCCCCGAAATGTGAGCAGAACGCTCGCCGAAACAAGCCTCACGTTGCTAGACAGCCCACTAGTGTGGCATCGGTGGCTCTCGATCGGCGACGCGCCTATTCCGATGCAGTGTCGTGGGTCCGCCTCGCGCGGCCCGACCGAATCGACAAGAGCCGCTTCGCATTCCGTTCTTTCGTCCGAAGCTTCTTCGCAGGAGTCATCGCCCTCGGGCTCATTGGCCTTATCACCCCGTCGCGGTTTGGAAGCCCGGGTGCAACGGCATTTCGGAGCGGGTGGCCCGCATACGTGTTGCTCGGTCTGGTCGCGCTGTGCACGCTGATCGCGCTGGTGAAGCGCAAGAACATCATGTCGCTGATTCAGAGATTGAGGGAGCCGTGGCAACGACCCCTCACGGAGAGACCGAACTACGAGGACGCCGCCGATGCCCTCGCCGCGTGCTCGGAGAGGCTTCAGTCTCGTTTTGCGGTCGCCTGGGTGTGGGGGCCGATGGTGGTGGCGGTGATCGCGGTGCTGTTCGCCTTTTCCAGCGCCTACTTCCTGATCGATGCCATCCTGCAGCGCTTCGTCGTCGGCTGGGAGACGCCGATCCTCGCCGCGGTGAACGCGCTGGTGAGCATCATCCTGTGGCGCGCGGTCGCCGGGCGCATGTCCACCTGGCGCTTTGCTGCCAGTGTCTACAAGAACGTGTCAACCGGCTATCTCGGCTAGACGCCGGTCCACGGCCTGCCACAGCTTCGGAGCGTCTCCCCTAAAGACGTCGCCGGCGGGAAGACCCGTGTCGTCCTCGACCTCCTCAATCGTCCTGCGAGCTTGCCCGGGATCGAGGCCGCGGCAGTTCACGACGACGCACGCCACCGGCGCAGGACGGACGGTCGCCGCCATCGACTGGTAGACATCGATCATCTCCGGAAGAGGAGGAAGGGTGGAATAGGGAGGCTCCTCGATCGCGGCCCTCCCCGCCTGGTGGCAGAGGACGAGGACCTCAGGAGCAGTCCCGTGCAGCAACCCCAAGGTCACGCCCGAGTAAGCGGGATGCCACAGGCTCCCCTGACCCTCGACCACCAGCACCTCGGACTCGGCAGAGCTCTCGAGCACCAGCTTTTCTGCCGCCCCGGCGATGAAGTCGGATATCACCCGGTCCACCGCAATACCGCGGCCCGCGATAAGGATGCCTGTCTGGCCCGTGGCGATGAATTCGGTGCTTCGGCCGGCGGCGCGCCCGGCAGCCTCGAGTTCGAGCGCGGCGGTCATCTTGCCCACCGCGCAGTCGCTGCCCACCGTCAGCACGATTCGCTTGTCGAGCTCGAGGCTCTTGCCCGAGAACAACGGGATGCCGGCGGGGGGCTCCCTGACGTCCCATAAACGCGCTTGGTGGCGGGTGGCGAGTGGCACCAGCTCGGGGTCGTCGTTGAGGAACCCGTGGAGGCCGTTGGCGATCTCGAGCCCCGCCTCTATCGCCTCGATCACCCACGCTCGCCAATGCTCGGGGATCCAGCCACCAGGGGTGGCGACTCCAAGAAGAAGAGAAGTGGGAGCGTACTGGAGACCCTCTTGCACCGAGGCCACGACCGGCGCATCTCGTCCCAGCTCGGGCATGACGGCATGGAGCGAGGACCCCGCGTGGTCGCGGTCCACGATCGCAGCAATACGATCCGAGGTGTAGCGGATGACCCCGTGCGCAGTCTTTGCATTGCGGGCGGTCAGGAACCCGTCGGTAAGCACGAGCCACGACCTCACAGCTCCACCTGGGTGCCGAGGCCGGGACCTCGCGGAAGCGTCATGTGGCCCTTGTCGTAGCGAACCCCCGGGTAAGGGTCCGAAGCCAACAGCAGGGGACCGTCGAGGTCCGCGTAGTCGGCCAACGATGCAATCGACGCCTCGGCGGTCGCGGCGACCCCGGAGGTGAGGTCGCAACCCAGCATGACGCTCATGCCGAGAGTCCTGGCGGCAGAGACGGCGTTCAGGGCCTCCCGTATCCCGCCCGTCTTCCTCAGCTTGAGATTGACCCCGTCGACCACGCCCCTGAGGCGCGCTACGTCGCCCGAGGTGCACGCATCTTCGTCGGCAAAGATGGGGATCGAGGTGCCCCTGGTGACCTCTGCCAAGTCGTCGAGCTGCGCCCGCACGATCGGCTGCTCACACAGCTCGATGTCCAGACCCTCGAGGGCCCGCAGCCTCTCGATTGCCTGCTCGGTCGACCAGCCCTCGTTGGCGTCGATGCGTATGCGCCCTCTATAGATGGACCTCACTGCGGTCACGGCCTCGACGTCACCCTCGAACCCGACCTTCATCTTGAGCGCCGGGTGATCCGACAGCCTCTTCGCCCGATCAACCATTGCGTCGACCTCCGCGATCGGAATCGTGACGGAGGTGGGCGGGAGGGTTCGGCCGCCAGTCCCAATCAGCTCCGCGACTGAGATCCCTGCGAGCCTCGCTGCAAGGTCGTGCAATGCGATGTCCAGAGCGCTCCGAGCCGAGCCGGGGGGCAGCAGACCGAGAATCCCGTGCAGGTCGAAGGGACCGGCCAGGCCACCGAGGTCCACTCCCTGGAGGTCGTCGAGGACGGAGGTCTGTGACTCGCCCCAACGAGCGTCTGGTGACACCTCGCCGACGCCTCGTTCACCCCCGTAGCCGACCTCGACGAAGACGTTGTTGGCCGCGTCCCATGATTCGGTCGCAATGGTGAACCGCTCGGCAAGCGGGAGGTCGATCGCTACGGGCCTGAGGGTCCAACCGTTCGGGGTCACTGTCGTAATTGATACACGAGGGACTGCAGCCGCATGCCTGAGCTCCCCAACGCTAGCCGGTTCCTTACGCAGAAACGACCGGAAAACGGCACTTTCTCCGGAAAGACCACAGCGCTAGCCTCCATCCATGGGAGAAGTGAGTCGACGAACAATGGACTTGATGATCCGTCCCTACGAGCGTCGCGATGAAAAGGCGTGGCTGGAATGCAGGGTGCTCTCTTTCTTGCAGACCGCATATTTCGATGACGTCTTGCAAAGCAAGCCGCATTACGACAACCCCTCCATAGAGCTTGTTGCCGAAAGCAGAGGACGCATCGTTGGGCTGATCGACGTGGAGGGCGAGCTGACCCCAGGATCCATCTGCTTTCGGCCGGAGGGCCTCGGGGGAGTCATATGGAACCTTGCCGTGCATCCCGAATACCAACGCCAGGGTGTTGGAAAGGAACTACTTCTCGCTGCTGAGTCCTCGGCGAAGGATCTGAGTGTTACCCGGTTCGAGGCCTGGACCAGAGACGACCCCGGAACGAAGGCTTGGTATGAACGGAGCGGGTTTACGGAGATCTACTCATATCTCCACGTCTACATCGATGAGGCTGACGAAGCTCAAGGGATATTGAGTAGCACCGTGGACCATCTCAAGGTGATGAGGTCGTTCGCTCACTACACAGGCACAGACAGAGATGACATAAGGCGGCGATTCCGACGTGTGCACGAGTGCCGGCTTTATGAGCGAGAGCTATGACGTTCGCTTCTCTTCTGCACCGTGGGCGCTATGCGACCACCGTGCAACAGAGAAGGTCCGGCTACATCAGGCTCAGTTGCTCGGGCTCGCGGCGGGCGTCCGGCCCTCCCTTTTCTTGCCACCGGGGCCGCGGTTTGGGCTCCCGCTTTCTCTGGGAGGGCGGAACCGAGCGGATGATCCCGCCGACCTCGTCCGACAGCGCCTTCTGATCCGCCTTGCTCGCATATGCCTTGGCTCCGTACATGGACGTGTAGCGAGGGACGAGATCGGGATAGTTGTCCTGGAGCCACTCCATGTAGACCTCTTTCACTCCGGGCCTCAGATGAAGAAGGATCGGTGAGACGTGGGTAGCTCCGGCGTCGAGGGCGGCGACGATGACGTCACGCATCTTTGCCGGATCGTCGGTGATACCCGGAAGGATCGGTGCCAGCATGACGCCGCAGGGGATGCCGGCGTCGTTGAGCTTGGCAACGGCCTCCAGCCGTTTTCGAGGATGAGGCGTTCCGGGCTCGCTTCGGCGCCATGCCTCTTCGTCCAGCGTTGCAACCGAAAACGCCGTCGACACTTGGGTGACGTCCGCGGCCTCCATCAGGAGCTCGAGGTCGCGCAGTATCAGAGTCCCTTTGGTGAGGATCGAGAATGGATTCCTGAACTCGGTCAGCGTCGTGATCACGCGCGACATGATTTGGTACTTCCCTTCGGCCCGCTGATAGGGATCGGTGGCGGTCCCCATGGCAATGTGCTCGCCCTTCCACCGTTTGGCACGAAGCTCTTTCCTGAGCAACTCGGGAGCATTGACCTTCACAACGATCTTGCTCTCGAAGTCCCTGCCGGCGTTCATGTCCATGTAGGTGTGCGTGACACGAGCGAAACAGAAGCTGCACGCATGAGAACAACCCCTATACGGGTTGATCGTCCAGTTGAAAGGCAGGTAGTTGCCGGGTACGTGGTTGATGATCGATTTCGCCTCGACCTCGATGAATTCGATGCCCCGGAAGTGCGGCGTATCGAAGCTCCGGCGTTGCAATTCAAAGAGCTTCTCGCTCATCGAGAGGCCGCCAAGAAGAGCGCCGAGCAGATCAGGATGAGGATCCCAAGGACGCTCACGTCTCGGTACGGAATGAGGAAGTAGAGACTGACAGCAGCAGAGGCCGCTCCGAAGGCCAGGAGCGCTTTCCTGTCTCGCGCCGTTTGCTTCCGCTTTCTGAAGAACAACTCTGGCGCGGCCTCGTTGTCTCCATCGTCCCCATCGCTCACAATTGGGACCTTCTGGAGGCTGCGAACCAGTTCAAGACTGCGACTCTCGTCTTCGGGGCTGACGAAGATGACGAACGAGCTCATTGGGCCGATGCTCACCGGATGTTGAGCGACACCTTCGCTCTTGGTGAGGTAGTCGATGCCCGCTTCTCGTAGTGCATTCTCGTAGAAAGCTTGCTCCAGCTCACCACCCGTGCCTCTATAGATTTCGATCTCTCGCTCGGTCATCTCTTATGCCATCGTACGAAGGCAAAGACATCGTCCCCGGTCATGTACTCAGCTCATCAATCGTCCAGTTGAAAGGCAGGCAGTTGCCGGGTACGTGGTTGATGATCGACTTGGCTTCGGTTTCGATGAAGGTGATCCCCCGGAAGTGGGGCGTGTCGAAGGTTCTGCGACGGAGCTCGAACAGTTGGTCGGCCATGGGATTGAAATCATAGAACACATGTTCGAAGCACGGCGGGGGCGGGTAAGGCTTGACGGGGTCATCGCGGGGGCCGGGTTCTCGTCGGGAGACAGGTTTGTGGTGGGACGGTGGGCCAAGGGCCCCCTGGGCCCCATGACTGATGTGATGTGGGCCCGCCCTGACGGCACGAAGATCTTGTTGGCCGACTCACCGGAAGCGGCGCGCTTCGTCGGCGGCGTCTACGCCTTCGACGAGATCCGAGTGACGCCGATGACAGTCCTCTCCTCCGGCGACGACGGGGTGGAGATCAAGGCCGGCGAGCTCGAGCTCAACTTGGTCGGGGGGCCGCCACTGCGTCTCTTCGCGCTGAGGCCACGATGGCTGCGACGCTCGCCGGCGTGGGTGAGGTTCGAGGACGTGGTGCTGAGACGCCTGGTCGGTCGCTTCGTGCTTCAGGGGGCAGAGGGCGTGAGGGCCTACGGAGTGAGCCCATCCGGAGTCAAGGAGTGGTATTGCGTCGACGGCTATCGCCGCGTCGTCTCCGGCCACGCCAAGTTGAATGGAGTGGACCTGGGATCGCTCGGCCCCCTCGAGCCCCGCGTCGACTTCGGCTTCAGTGAGTTTCCTCGCGTGCCGGCACTCGTCAGGTGCGCCCCCTTGCTGGAGGGTGCAGAGCGATTTCTGCCCGAGGCTAGCGCTCGGGCAGCGGCCGAACGGGCCTGAGGTACGGGACCACTTCCACGGTCAAGATCGCCGCAAGGATGAGGCCTGCCCCCGTCCAGCCGAGGGGACCGAGTGTCTCACCGGCGAGGATGAAGGCGAACAGTCCGGCGAAGGCCGGCTCGCTCGCAAGGATTAGAGCGGTCCTGGCCGGGGGCGCATGCTTCTGCGCGTAGGTCTGAATGAAGAAGCCAAGGGCGCTCGCAAACACTGCCGTGACGATCAGGGCGCTCCATACCGGGCCCGAGCGCGGAATTTCCAAGTCACCCGCAACTGCTGCGACGGCGAGCGAAAACAGCCCGCAAACCCCCAGCTGCACCACGAGAAGTGCTCCGAAATGGTGCCGGCTGACGCCCTTGTCCGTAACGAGGATGTGCCACGCAAACGAGCACGCGCACCCCAGCACAAGGAGGTCCCCAAGCAGATGAACGCTTCCGGCTCCCGACAATAGAAAGAGACCAACCGCCGACACCGCTCCGGCGATCCACGCCGGTCGCCCTGCGCGCTGGCGGAGCACTAACGCTCCGAACAGCGGGGTGAGGACCACGAACATCCCCGTGATGAATCCGGCGTTGGAGGCCGACGTATAGCGAAGCCCCACGGTCTGAAGGATGTAACCGGCAGTCAGGAAGATCCCCATCACGATGCCTGCCCTCCAACCGTCGGAGGACAGAGTCCTGACTCGTCGTCCCCACACTGCACCGACCAGGGCAGCCGCCGCAAGAAAGCGATAGGCCAGGAAGGTCATCACGGGAAGGGTCTCGATCGCGTCCTTCACCATCACGAAGGTCAGGCCCCACACCGCCGCAACCCCGATGAGGCCCACCTCGGCGAGGGGCCACCGGCGAGCCTGGTGGTCGATGTTCGACAGGGTCTGCTCCTTCATGACCCGAGGCTCTCACAGACGGAGCTCGAGCCCTCCACGCCGTCCACTAAATCCGGTGACCCCCACCTCGGCCGCATCATCATCTTCAGTAATGACCTTGATCCAAACAGCGGTGCTCGCCGGTCTCCTGCTGGGAGTAGCCGTCCTGCTTGCGGCAGCGGCGCTGAGACGGCGGGCAAAGGGGCAGTCCGGAAGGGCGGGCCCACCTCCACCACCAGTGAGGAAGGCACCTGCACCTCCGCCCCGGGTGACCAAGGCGGCTCCACCTCCGCCGTCGCGGCCATCTAAAGCGCCACCACCTCCACCACCACGCTTCATGGCACAACCGTCACCCCCACCGAGCAAACGGCTCCCCCCACCACCTCCTAGCCGCCTCGCTATCCCACCGCCGCCTCCCACCAGGGCACGGCTCGCACCTCCGCCTCCGCCGCCCGCTATCCGGCGCCCGCCGCCACCGCCTCCGCTTCACCTCGTTGCTCCACCACCTGGACCTCCGGCTCGGGTCAGCCTTCCGCCCCCGCCGCCGTCAAGGGCGGCGCGGGTCGCTCCTCCACCGCCGCCTCGCGCTACCTGCGCACCGCCCCCCCCGCCTCCGAGGGTTGCGCCCCCACCCCCACCTGCGCCCTCTGCGGCCGCGGAACCCCCCGTGAGTCCGCCGCGGCCCCTCCTTCCCTCTGAGGCTGAAGAGTTCGAACTGATAAGAACGAGGCTCGAGGAGCTCGTGTCGGCGGTCACCGAGTACGGGGGGCACCTGAGGAGCCACACCGCGATCCTGAAGTCCATGAGTGACGCCTCGGCGACCCTAGCGGCCGTAGTGGTCGAGCTGCATCGGACGCTTGCTGCGTCGAAGCCACCGGCAGAACGCCCGCCGCCGCCTCCTCCCATTCCCCCGCGGGTCCCACCCGCTCCACTCCACGGGCCGGCACGTCCACACGGGCGAGCCGAGGCTCTGCTCGACTACCTCCGCCGCTCGTCCTACTCGGAGTGGTCATTGCTCGTCCCCGAGCTGGCCGCGGCCGCAACCGCGACCACGCCCGAGGCGGTCATTCAGGAGATCGTCCTTCTGCCCGGGGTAGAGCTGAGCTACGCGACCGTCGGCGACGCCACCATTTACCGTTATCGGTTCATATAGCTCCGGAGGAGCTGAGCAGGGCCCGGCTCACCCGCTCAGGAGGCGGTTCGGCGAACGTCTCGGGGTGGAGAATCCAGGCGAGGATCTCGAGCCCGTCCACGATCCGGGGGCCCGGTCTCGAGAAGTAAGCGGAAGCATCGGTCGCGTAGACCCTTCCGTTGATTGCCGCCGGGGTGTCCGCGAAGCCGGGCACTTCATAAAGGGCGCCGACCTGCCCGAGCGCCCCGGTCAGCCCATAACCGCAAGGCATGAAGACGAAGACCTCGGGCTGGGTCTCGACGATCTCCTCCCAGGTGCGGCGGGTGGACCTCTGGCCCGGCTGGCCCAAGACGTCTCTGCCCCCCGCCACCTCGATCATCTCGGGAAGCCAGTGGCCGCCGGTGAAAGGAGGCTCGGCCCACTCCAGAGCGACCGTCCGCGGCCTCGGAAGCTCGGCCGCTGCAACTCGCACCCGCTCGACGCGTCGGCGCAGCGAAGCCACGCGCTCGACCGCATCACCCGCGCCCGCAACCTGCGCGACCTGCTCGATCCCGTCCAGGATGTCCGGGAGGTAGTGCGGATCGAGCGAGATCACCCGGGCGCTGGATCCCAGCTTCGCCAAAGCGTCTGTGACTTGCCCGGAGGGGACCGCGCACACATGGCAGAGGTCTTGAGCCAGGATGAGGTCCGGCTTGATCGACCGAATCAGCTGCTCGTCGAGGGTATAGAGGGGCTCGCCGCGTCTCATCTTCTCCGTCACCAGCGCGTCGATCTCACCGGCGGATAATTCCTCGTCAAGCGGCAGCGAGGTGTTGGACACGACCGGCTTAGTCCTAGCCTCCGGAGGGTAGTCGCATTCAAAGGTGACTCCCTCGAGCTGATCCTCGAGGCCGAGGAAGTAGACGATCTCGGTGGCCGAAGGCAACAGCGAAACGATCTTCACAGCATCAGCTCAAGAAACATGGCGCGGGCGCCGTGAGGACGAAGGGTCCCGAAGCGAAGGCTGAAAAAGCGGGGTGCCTGAGCGAAGCGGACCCTTCGCCGCAGCGGAGCCCTGCCAGTCACTGCCACACCTGCGACGGCATCGGGACTACTGAGTTGGGTCCTGGTCGACCGCGCCTCGCCATGCGCCGGTCTCGTGCCCACGGCTCTCGATGAACTCCTTGAACCGCTCGAGGTCACCCTTCACGCGCCGCTCGACGAGGCCGAGGGCGTCTCCGGCCTTCTCCGCCAGGCCTTCCGGTTCGAACTCCATCTGCAGCATGACTCGGGTCAAGCCGTCGCCAAGACGGTGGAACGTGACCACTCCCGCGTTGGTCGAGCCGTCGACGTTTCTCCACGCGATCCGCTCGTCGGGTGACTGCTCGGTGATCTCCGCAAGCCACTCGCGCCGCTGGCCCGCGACCTCGGCGGTCCAGTGAAGTCGCTTGTCATCGTGCTGGTGAACGCTCTCGACTCCCTCCATGAAGCGGGGAAACTCTTCGAACTGGGTCCACTGGTTGTAAGCCGTCCGGACCGGAACCTCGACGTCAATCGACTGTTCGATGCTCGACATTCGCCTCTCCTCTCGCTCGATGCCTGCCCTGCCTCGCATGGACCGCCAGCCAAGGTCTTGAGCCCCGTGGCCAAATCCATATCAGCACTCCAGGAGCGTGATTGCCTATCGTAAATGGCGAGCGTCCAGCGCGAGAGGCCAACGAACGCAACCGTCGCGCGCATCGTCCTCGTGATCGCCGGGGTGCTGCTCCTGCTCTACGCCGTTTACCTCGTGCGAGCGGTCCTCACGCTGGTTTTGGTTGCAGCCTTCCTGGCCGCCGGGCTCGACCCCGCGGTTCGGAGGTTGGAGAGAGTCGGGCTCAAGAGAGGCCAGGCGGTGGCTGCGATTTTCCTCGCCATGACGCTGTTCCTGGTGGGTTTTGCCGTGGCCGTCATTCCGAGCCTGGTCGAGCAGGTGACCACCTTCGCCGCGAACTTTCCCTCCTACCTCCAAGACCTGGCGGACGAGAACCCGCGGATTCGCGAGTACGTCAACCAAAACGAGATTTCCTCGAAGCTCGAATCGGCCACCAGCCAGATCCCAAGCGTTATCGGTGGCTCCTTCGGACGAGTGGTGGGAGTGGCCGGCTCGGTGCTCGGCTCGCTCTTCAAGTTCCTCACGCTTCTGATCCTCACGATCTACTTCCTGCTGAGCTTCGGGCGCTTGAGGCACGGGTCGATGAGGCTCGTACCCCAGAGCAGAAGAGCGAGGGTTCAGAAGCTCGCGGACCCCATCCTCGAGAAAATTGGTGGGTACATCGCGGGGCAGATAACGATAGCTCTGATTGCAGGAGCACTCGCATTCATCTTCCTCGCGATAATCGGCGTGCCTTCGCCGATCGCGCTCGCGCTCTGGGTCTCGATCGCAGCATTGATTCCCTTGGTCGGAGCCACTTTTGGGGCCATACCTGCGGTCATCGTCGCCTTCTTCACGTCGATCCCGTTGGGTATCGCCACCCTCGTCTACTTCATCGTCTACCAGCAGATCGAGAACTACATCCTCCAGCCGCGGGTCATGACCAAAGCGGTAGACATCTCGCCCGCCGCCGTGCTGCTTGCCGCGTTAATCGGGGGCAGCCTGCTGGGATTTGTCGGGGCCCTCATGGCGATCCCGGTAGCGGCCTCGATCAAGCTGATCGCCCAGGAGGTCGTGTTGCCAAAGCTGGAGACGACCTGAGCCCCTCCTAATTCGCCTCTTCTAGGGCGGTCCGAATCCGGAGCGCGTCGTCCGGCGGCAACCAGCGCTGGACCGAATCTGCAATCGACGAGGCTGTGACCTCCTTGCCCGCGGCCCGCAAGCTCAGAACCGTCTTGAACACGAAGCTGCGGTAGCCCTCGGGAACACGAACTCCGGCAACCGATCCCTGCTGCCGCCATTCTGCTTCGAGCGCCGCGAGCTCGGGGCGCTCCCACCACGGTCCGGTTGCGGGCGGGCCGGCATCCGGCCCCCGAAGCGGCACCACGTTGACCGGTCTCGATCCATCGACTCTCCATGCGGGAGCATCGTGGTAGTCGGGCTCGTACATCAAACGCTTTGCGTCTAACCTCAGCAGCTCAGAGGAGTCGTTGACGCGCAAGACGAGGCGCAGGCTTCTCCCCTTGTCGTCCGGCACATTGCCGGCGTTGCGGTACTCGAGCGCCTCCTCGATCCCAAGCGGCATTGCAGCGGATGGCGGCGCGTTTCCCGACCGCCACCGGGCCAGCTCTAACTCGAGGTCTCGATCACTCATGAGATACCAACCCTCTTCCAGGGGATCTGGGCGGTCGTTCATTCCCTAGGACTCGAAGCTGCGCTGCTCGGAGGCCGGGTCCTGATGAATCCGAGGAACATCAGCGAGACCCCAACCAGCAGACCGACGGCGAAGATGAACCCCTGCGCCGACCCGGTGCCGATCCTGGCAACCTCACTCGCCGCCGCGACCACCGTCGTGCCCCCTGCAATGAGGAGATTGGCGCGCGCGAGCCTTCGTAGGTGCGCTTCTCCTCGTCTGAGTAGCCGCACTGCCGACCACACCGCTCCGGAAACGACCACCAGAAACCCGCTGATCGAGTAGAAGCGGGACAACAAGCGAACGTCTGCAGGAAAGACCTCGCTGCCTCTTGGGATCCCGCTGGTGTCCAAGCCACCGGCGTTCATCTGCGCCGTCGTGACGACCACGGTTGCGGAGGCCCCTGCAACCAGCACGATGACCGCAAACAGGTGCGCGACCGGGCGAGGCGCGAGCAAGTAGATAGTTCCGAGCGCAAGCACGGGAACGTTCAGGATCGCGCCGAACAAGTAGTAGGCGCGATAAAGGCTCGTCGTCCATCCTGCGAGCAAGCCGACCCCTGCCGCCGCGGAGGCGACTGCGAACATCACCAAGGCGAGCGACCAGGCAAGCAGATGGGACCTGTGCCGGGCGCGCCATTGCGCCGCAAGGATTCCGGCTAAGTAACCGCTGACGGCGGCGGCCGCTAGCGGAAACAACCACATCGGCTCCTCCCACGGGGGCTCGAGTCAGACGAGCCCCCGAACCATACTCAGAAAGAGCTAGCGGTCCCGAGACCGATCGATGGAGCGAAGGGCAGAGGCGATCACCCAGGCGAACGCAGCTGTGCCCAGAGCGAGCCCGCCACCAAGAACCAGGGTCAGCCAGCCCGGTATGTCCTCTGCCGCCAACACGAATATCGTCAAGATGCTCACTGCACCGACCAACGCGACGAAGGCCAGGATCCCCGCCACCACCCAGCGGAGCACTGCCCGCCCGTCGGGACCGTTCGATGCCTCGTCGTTGGGTGTCCGGACCATAAGTGTCTCCGTCGGTTTCCCCTTCACTTGAGACGGAGCCGCAGCCCGAAAGGTTGCGACCGGTTGAGGGTTACCCACGAGCTTCGAAAATCAACGATTTGGCGGTGATTTGCCCCGTTCCGGTTTCCGCGGCAATGGTCAGCACATGCATACCGGGCTTTAGTGGCCAATCGGAGTGCTCGACAAACGCGAACAGCTTTTGCTTGTCGATGACATCTGTTTTGGCCATCAGGTTGACCTCGTCGCCGTCGACCGCAAAGTAAACCTGCCGCACGCCCGTGGACGGCGAGACGTAGGCGGCGAAGGTGTCGCCAGGGCCCACGCTATTGGCCCCTTCGGCGGAGTTCTCGCTGGGCGTTTTCGGAGTGATGAAGTAGGCGCCCTCGAAAGATTGGTCGACGTAGGCGACGTTGTTGGTCACGAGCACCGGCACCGCTTGGGCCCTTGTTGTGATCGTGCCCTCCTGCATGACTTCGCCGGCCAGCGTCACCACGGCGACGGCCTCCCGGTCCGACGAGACGACGACGCTGAGGTAGTAGCGAACGTCGGGGGACTCAGCCCAGGCCCCCAGGCCTTCCTGGAGCTCAGGCAGCCGGGCTTCGAACTCCTCAAAGCTGCCGATGCGGTCTTTGGCGCCCGCAGACATCAGGGCCCAGGCTCCGCGCGCGTCCCCCTGAGCGATCGCGTCTATCCACGTCTTTACCGTTGGAATCGTGGAGGCGAGGCTCTGGCCCTCTTCCGGCGGCGCCTCTTCCCCCGGCGCCTCGGTCACGGTGGGGCTCGGACCGGGCGAGGGGCTAGCCGTCGGTCTGATTACCGACGGCGTGGGACTTGGAGAAGCGGTCGGCGACTCACTTGGGGCCGGCATTAGCTCTCCAACCGACTCCTCAGAAGGTGTGGCGCTCTTCGTGACGCGGGGCGAAGACTCTTGCGTCAGGGAGGCAACCGGTGGCAGCTTGGGTTCGGGTTCGGGGGCAGAGGTCAATGCGCGGGCACCCACGACGCCTCCGGCGATGAGTGCGGCGGTGGCGCCGGCAACCGTGGCCATGTAGATCCTCCGCTCCCGGCGCGCGCGACCCAGGGTCTCCTCGAAGCTGACGGAACTCACGGGGTTGGCTGCGCCGGCTCGCTTGAGGCTCGCTCGGAGTCCTTCTTCGAAGTTCATGCCTTCTCCCTGGTCGTGTCGTCGAGCAAGGGGCGCAGTTGATTCAGCGCCCTGTGAATGTCTGACTTGACGGTTCCGAGTGGGCGGTCCAACACCGCAGAGATCTCGTGCTCGCTCATGTCCTCGTAAAACCGCAGCAGCACCGTCGCTCTGCGAACCGGCGACAGCTCCTCGAGGGCCGCCGAGATCCGCAACCACTCGTCGACGCGACCACCCTGAGCCTCCACCCTGTCGCTTTGGTGGCCCACCGGCTTCAGCTCGCGAACCTTCTTGTAGCGATGCGCGCTCCGAACCAGGTTCACCACGATCCTGCGCGCGTAGGGGCCGGGTCTTTCGTTTCTTATCCGGCGCCAGTGCTTATAGGTCCTCACCATCGCCTCTTGAGCGAGATCCGCGGCCTGATGAGGGTCTCCGGTCAAGAGGGTGGCGAAACGCTGGAGACTCTCGCTCTCCGCGACGAAGAAGGCCCTGAACTCCTCGTCTCTCGTGCTCAACCCGATCCTGCTCCGGTCACTCGTAAGCCCGTCATCGAACGGGGTGATCCCATCCTGGTCGATAGCCGTCGTCGGTTGAAGGGCATCGAGCGGCGCATGCCTTTGCAGCCTTCCCCTGCTCAGCGTGGTCACCAATCACCAACGCTGCGCCCGCCTCAAAGGTTGCACGCGACGGTCATGCCCAATAGAGCCGCCTGCCGCCTTAGGCTCGCCTCGGTGTCACTCTCAACACCTCGACCCCTCGAGTCGGGCCTCGCCATAGAGGTCCGGGGCCTGACGCACTCGTACAGAAGCGACGGCCGGGAGCTGCGCGTGCTCGGTGACCTTGACTTCAACGTAGAACCAGGTGGCTATACCTCGATAACCGGCGCATCCGGCGCCGGAAAGACGACCTTGCTCACGCTGCTCGGGGGCCTCGAGCCACCCCACGCCGGTTGCGTGCAGGTTGGGTCCTATGACCTGAGGCTGCTGTCGGGAGACGATCTAGCCGCGTACCGGCGGTCCTCTGTGGGCTTCGTCTTTCAACATTCGGGGCTTCTAGAAACCCTGACCGCCCTGGAGAACGTGGAGCTGGCCTTCACGCTGTCCGGGACGTCACAGAGACGCAGGCGGCACAAGGCCAAGACGCTGTTGAGCGCCGTGGGGCTGAGCGAGCGCGCCATACACCAACCTGCCCAGCTTTCGGGAGGGGAGCGACAGCGGGTGGCGATAGCTCGGGCACTTGCGAACCGCCCGGGCCTGGTGCTGGCCGACGAGCCTACGGGCAACTTGGACGAGGCTTCGGCGGAGCGTGTGGTCGCGCTGCTGGAAGAGCTTCACGCAACAAGCCGGTGCACCCTCGTGTTGATTACCCACAACCCATCGATAGCCGCCAGAGCCGACCAACGGCTGCTGTTGACCGGCGGCAAGCTGACCCCCGCATGAGCTGGCGCGATGCGTTGGCGCTCGCCCGTAAGGGAGTCACGCGACGACTAGGCCGCGCCTTTCTCACAGTGCTGTCCGTGGCTCTGGCGGCGGCTCTGCTCACTGCTCTTCTGACCATCGCCCAAACCGGCAGGACCGAGGTGCTTCGGCAGCTTGCCAAGGGGGGCCCGCTGGCAGGGATCAAGGTGGTGGCTGCAGCGCCCGACCCGGCGCAGATCGCGAATGACAACGCGCGGCCCGGCCCCCCCAAGGACCTGGGGGACGACGCGGTGCGCGCCATCGCCGGGCTGCCGGAGGTCGACTCGGTCGTGCCCGTAGTCACGAGCCGCATGATCTTCTTGCCGCCCGACCCTCCCGTGCGCGCCGACACACCTAAGCAGCCCTCAGCAAAAGTTCCCCGTTTCTTCTTCGAAACCATGGTGGGCGTCGACATGAACAAGTCCTCGTTGCTGCCGGTGACGCTCCTGGCGGGGCGCCTCCCCTCCGCGGAGTCCCTCACCGAAGTGGCGGTGACAACCGGCTACCTCGAGCGACTCGAGCTGAATCCGCTCGAGCCCGAGGCGGTCCTCGGCACCGAGCTCGAGATGGGCTCTCCCAGGGTTTTCGAGTCGCTAGGCGATCAACCACTGCGCGCGCAGTGGCAACGTACGGTCATCGTCGGAGTCGTTGCACAGGAGGCGGCGCCCGGCCAGGTCCTGGCCCCCATCCAACAGGCGACCCTAGGTCGCGACTGGACCCGCCAAAGCGATGCCGAACCGGAGGGCGACTTCTCGATTCCGACCTCGCCCTACAGCGGCCTAGTTGTGGTCGCTCGGGGCCTCGATAGCATCGGCAAGGTTCGCACCCAGATCACTCGAATCGGCTATTCGACGAGCGCACCGGAGAACCTGATCGCCTCGGTGCAGCGTTACCTACGAGTAATCGAGATCGTGCTCGCGTCGATCGGTGCGATCGCGCTCGTCATCGCTTCCCTCGGCATCGCCAGCGCGCTTCTGGCTGCGATTCGCGAACGAAGGCGCGAGATCGGCGTGCTGAAGGCGATCGGAGCAAGGGACCGCGACGTCTTGCGGATCTTCTTGATCGAGGCCTCATTGATAGGGGCCATAGGGGGCGCCGTGGGCACGCTGGCCGGCGCGCTGATTGCCCAGGCGGTGGGTTCTGTCGTCAACGGGTACCTGATCGGCCAGGGCCTGCTGCCAATCGATTTAGACCTGAGTCCCTTGATCATTGCGGGAGGCGTCATCGGGTCGACTGTGCTGGCCTTTGCAGCCGGCACGGTCCCAGCGCGGCGTGCGGCGAGGCTGCCCGCGAAAGAAGCCATGGGGGTCGTGTGAACCGGATCATGTCCTTACCACTGATCGCGCTGCTGCTTGCCGGCGCGGCCTGCACTGGGTCCTCGAACGACTCGACGTCCGAGGAGCTCGAGTTCAAGGGCGCTACGGGGCCGCCGCTGCTATACGTCGCAGTGGGCGCAAGCGAGACCGTCGGAATAGGAGCGGACAATCCGCTACGGGAAGCATGGCCACAGGTCCTCTACTCCGCCGCGCTTCCTCAGCAGACACGTTTCGTGAATCTAGGGATCCCAGGAGCTACCGTTGCAGACGCGTTGCGGGCAGAGGTCCCTTATGCACTGCGCCTCCAACCCGACATCGTCACGGTGTGGCTGAACGTCAACGACATCATTGCGGGCGTCAGCCCAGCCTCCTACGAGCGCAACCTCGACCGCTTGCTCACTCGCCTCCGAGCCGGAGGGTCCACCGAAGTGCTCGTGGCCAACACTCCTCCGGTTGAGCATCTGCCCGCATTTCGGGCCTGCCTGCCCCACTCTCCACCTGGCGGTCCCTCGTGCGTTACCGGCCGCCCGCTGCCCCGGCCAAGAGCGATCGACTCGGTTGTCACCCGCTACAACGAGGCAATTGCCCGCGCTGCTGCCAGCTCGGGCGCGACGGTGGTGGATCTCCACGCCCTCGGCGTGGCCGCGGTTCGAACCAACTCCTACCTCCGCCTGGTCGCCGAGGACGGTTTTCACCCGAGCACTGCCGGTCATCGGGCGGTTGCCGATGCCTTCGCCCGGATGCTGGAGCTGCAAGAAGGCGGCTAGCGCGGCTCGACTAAGCAAGCACTCGATTTCTCGAGCCCTTCGATCCCCAGTTTGCCGAGGGACTGCTCCGCCGAGGACTTGAATTTCGCCCCAGGGGAGGTCAACTTTGGACAAATACGGACGATGCAACAAGCGAGGAAGGGACGCCGGCGAAAGGAACAACCGACATTACTGACGGTGCGAGGAGCGTCGTGATTATCGATGACGACCCTGACGTGCGTCACGCGCTCCGATTGTTGCTAGAGATGGACGGGTTCGACGTGCGCGCGGAATCGGAGACAGGTGCCGACGGATTGGCCGCTGCGATCGCCTCGAGGCCGGCGTTCGTGATCGTTGATAACAGGATGCCCGGCGGAATGGACGGAGCGACTGCCGCCAGGTCGATCAAGGCTCAGGTGCCGGGCACGACCATCGTCGCTTTCTCGGGATCGGTGGAAAGGACTCCTGAGTGGGCCGACGCTCACCTCAGAAAGGACCGGATCACGCAGATCGGCGCGCTGCTGGAGCAGATCGCGCGTTAGCTACCTTGGCGGGCAGCCACACAGCCACAAAGCGGAGGCGGCCCTGCGAAGCAAAGGTTTCTCTATACCGGAGGCCGTCTAAACGGCGGGCCCTTGTCGACGAACCGGCTGAGGGTCGGTCTCAGCTTGGAGATAACCCAATCAATCGCGCCAACCACCCGGGTGAGGTGCAGCATCCCAAGAAGGCGCCCCAGCCACCTGGTCGCATCGATGTGCTCGAGCAAGGCGATGCCCGCCTCCCCCTTGGTCAGGCGACGTCCGTCCGGCTCGACCAGGCGCCACGAGCCCTCGACCTCTCCCTCCGTCAGGAAAACCACCCAGCGTGCCGCCTCTGGATCGTCGTAGGGCAGCATCGACAATCGCTCTTTCTTATCGACCTTGGCGACGAACCTCGCCGCCGCGCTACAGAACGGTCAGTCGTCCTCGTAAAGGAGAAGGGGCCGTTTTAGGCGCTCATCGGCGGGGGGCCGGCCAACGCGCTCTTGTGCAGCCTCTCGAGGCGTCTCATCCATCCTTGACCCTCCTTTCATGGCATCGGGGTCGGTGACGACCACAAACGGGCGGTCTAGAGATTCGGAAAGGTTGGTGACTGCCGTACCTGAGCGGCTCTGCTGCTGAACCATGTCTTCATACCGCAGGTGGAGCGAACTCACGAACGAGACTGTTCTCAGGGGAACCAGTTGCCGTAAACACGCGAGACTCCAGTCGTGCGGCGAGCCCTGACGACAGCCCAGGTCGATGTCGACAATTTCGTACTGGTGACGCATGCCGTCCCTGCGAGCCGGCTACGCGCCCACGTTCCCGATTACTTCCATCTCGAGACCTTCACCTCGGAGAGTGGGGAAGAAATGTGCCTGATCTCCGTGACCTCTTTTTGCAATCGCCAGTTGCACTGGTCGGCGGCGCGGCATCCCGCGCACGACTTCGACCAGATGAACTTTCGCACCTACGTCAGCCACAAGGGACGGCGAGGTTCGTACTTCTTCGGGACCTATGTGAGCACCCGCCTGTCATTTCTCGGACAGAGCGCCGTCGCCGCGAACTCGTATCTGGCTTCTTTTCAGGTCGATGTCAATGGCGGACCGACCGGCTACCCGGCGTACTCGACGGTGGCGGCAACGAGTCACGGCGAAGGCAGCTTCGTGATCGAGGCGACCAACCATCCAGAGGCCGTGCACCCCTTCGAGACCGGCGATGAGCACGCTCAGTTCATCACCTATCGCCTTCACGGGTTTGCCAGGAACCCCCTAGGTTTCCAGACCTATGGCCCGGTCGAGCACCGGCGGATGAGCCCATGGTCGGGCACTCTTCTGTCGGGGCGCTTCGACTTCTGGGAGCGCCTCGAGATCCTCCAGCCGGAAGAGGTCGTGCCGGCGTACTCGGTCCTCGTCGAGCCGTCGGTTCGCTTCACCCTCCATCCTCCGCGACCTCTCAGGTGAACGATTCGTTTGGGGCGATTAGTGGGGCCGAGCTCCGGCATGAGTTCGTCGACCTCGAAGGGGTGCGCCTCCACTACGTCGAGGCGGGGGCCGGCCCACTGGTGATGATGCTGCACGGGTTCCCCGACTTCTGGTACTCGTGGCGCAACCAGATCCCCGCGCTGGCAAACGCAGGATTCAGAGTCGTCGCTCCGGACATGCGCGGCTACAACTTGTCCGACAAGCCCCCTGGAGTCGGCTCTTACAAGACCGAGCTGCTAACCCGCGACATCGCTCTGTTGATCGAGGCGCTCGGTGAGCAGTGTGCCTCGATCGTGGGCCACGACTGGGGAGCCATCGTTGCCTGGCTCTTCGCGATGCACTATCCCGACAAGCTGGGGCGGCTGGCGATCCTTAACGCTCCTCATCCTTCCCGCTTTCTAAACGGCCCCATCAACGTTCGGCAGCTGCTAAAGAGTTGGTACATCGCCTTCTTCCAATTGCCTGGTGCACCGGAAGCGATGATTCGCGCCAATGACTTCTGGATGCTCAGACGCCTGTTCCGGTCGGACCCGGTGAACCCCGAGGCTTTCACACCAGAGGACATAGAACGTTACGTCGAGGCCCTTGCCCGGCCCGGAGCACTCACGAGCGCGCTCAACTATTACAGGGCCTTGTTGCGAAGGAATCCTCGCCAAGCTGCAAGGGATCTCACGGTGATCGAGCAACCAGCTCTCGTCATATGGGGCGAGAAGGATCGCTACTTAGAAGGCGCTCTGGCAGAGCCGGACTCGAAATGGGTGCCCAACCTAGAGATGCAGAGATTTCGAAACGCAAGCCACTGGGTCCACCTGGACGAGCCAGAAGCGGTCAACCGCCTGTTGATCGACTTTCTCTCGCCCGTGCTCGACAAACGTTAGGGACGCGGCGAGGACAAGAGCCTGTGCCTTCTTTCCCGACGGCTGTCCGCCTAGAGGACAGTCTCACCCAAAGAAACGAGATCAGCGCTCACCGCGACCGAGCTCAGCACCTGAAAGGCGCGTTCTACATTCGGAAACGCTCTAACAGCGGTTGCCGTCGAGTGTTCAGGTCCGCCGGAGCGTTGTAGCGGAGGCGGACGGGAATCGAACCCGCCCACCGAGTCTCCTCGGCGCACCGGTTTTGAAGACCGGGAGGGACACCAGCCCCCATTCGCCTCCTCGTTGGAGTGATGTTAGATGGCCTCGGAATCATTGCTCCTGACGCGTATGGACTAGCCCGGAGACCCCAACACCTTCTGCATGACTAGTCATGTCTTACGCTGCAGAGCAGGGCATCGGACTAGTCAGGCTCCACTGTAAAAATAACCCAGATGGGTCATTGGCTTCCCCCTATGGGACGATTAAGCTACTCGAGTGGGTGAGGGGATCTACGCCATCAGAGGCGTGGGCCAACTAAAGAAAGAAACACATGCCAGTCAGTTGGGTTGACGACCTAGAGGTCGAGCTCTCGAGTCTGGAAACGCTTGAAGATTCACAGCTCGTAAGCCGCGCCCAGTGGGGCGACGACCGCTCGATCGAGGTCCTCTTGCAGCGCTACCGTGCGTTCGCTCGCCGCAAGGCGCGTTCTTACTTCCTGGCGGGTTCCGAGAAGGAAGACGTCATTCAGGAGGCCATGATCGGGCTCTTCAAGGCGATCCGGGACTTCGATGCCAGCCAAAAGACTCCGTTCCGTGCCTTTGCTGAGCTCTGCATCTCCCGTCAGATCCTCACCGCCATAAAGACGGCAAATCGCAACAAGCACCAAGTCCTGAATGGCTCGATCTCACTGGACGCCTCCCTGTACGGAGACGATGATCCCGGCTCGGTGATGGATCAGCTGATGACTCCGATCGTTCTCTCCGATCCGGTCGAGCTGGTGATCTCGGCCCAAGAGATCGAGGCCCTCAGGACCTCGATGTGCGACAACCTCACCCGCCTCGAAGGAGACGTCCTGGCCTTGTACATGGACGGCAAGTCCTATGAAGAGATCGCTGGAACTCTCGGCAACCATGTGAAGTCCATCGACAACGCGCTCCAACGCGTCAAGCGCAAGCTCCAGCAGCACCTCGATCAGCGCAACGTCCTCGTCTGATCAGGCGTCTTTATCCAAGATTCGAGCTGGAAGTTTTTCCGCGCGAGTAGCCTAGAGACGCGATGGCGGAACTGGACGACAAAGTCACAGAGCACTCCCAGATCCCACTGCGGGACCCCGTGCTGGTCGTCGCGTTCAGAGGGTGGAACGACGCCGGTGACGCGGCCTCATTTGCGGCTCAGCATCTCGGCCGAGTGTGGTCGGCAGAAAGGGTCGCCTCGATCGATCCCGAGGAGTTCTACGACTTCCAGGCGGTTCGGCCCCAGGTGGAGTTGGTCGACGGCATTACCCGGCGGATCACATGGCCTAGCAACGAGCTGTGGGCGGCTCGTCTGCAGGGCTCGGCGCACGATGCGCTGTTGTTTGTGGGCACGGAGCCGAATGTTCGCTGGCGAACCTTCAGCGGCTTGATCGTCGATCTCGCCAAGAAACATGGCGTGAAGTTGGTCCTGACGCTCGGAGCCCTGCTTGCAGACGTGCCACATTCCCGCCCGGTGCCCATCACCGGGACTGCCGTGGATCCAGAGCTCGTCGCTCGTTTGGATTTGCAACGCTCGCGCTACGAAGGTCCAACCGGGATCGTCGGCGTTCTCCATGACGCTTTTGCACGCAGTGGCATCGACTCGGCCAGCTTGTGGGCCGCAGTGCCTCACTACCTCGCGGTGACGCCCAATCCCAAGGCGGCCCTAGCTCTTGTGGAGAAAGCCTCCCGACTGGTCGGCGTCACCGTCGAAGTGGACGATCTCCGACGAGCAACCGGGACCTACGAGGAGCGGGTGTCGGAGATGGTTGCCTCCGACGAGGATGTCGAAGCTTACGTGCGGTTGCTCGAGGAGAAGACGGATGAGCAAGCAGTCGAGGAGCTCGACCCATCCAAGATGCCGAGCGGAGAAGAGCTGGCGGCCGAGCTCGAGCGGTTTCTGAGGGACAAGAACGAAGGAGGGCCGCCCCTTCCGTAACCGGGACTAGAGCCCGGGCCAGTCCTTCTTCTTCTCTTGCACGGCAGGCCATTCTGAAGCTGCCCCCTGACCCGGACCGAGGACATCTCCGAGATCTTTCTTGCCTGAGATATCTCCAGTCGCGGTCAGAAGCTCCTCGAGCGACGCCCGCCTCTTGCCTTCAAGCCGAATACGCACGGCTGCAAGCACGTCGGCGTGTCGATCCGACAGCCCTTGCTCCCGATCGATCTCGGCGAGGGCATCCGCAGCCCTCTTGAGCAGCTTGCGGTCGTCGCGGGCCTGAGCCCTCAGTTGTTCGACCTCTTCCGGCTCGGTCATCACCCGAGGGTATACGCAGCGCTCGCCGCAGGGCCACGGATAATCGAGCCGTGGCCGACGCCCTGATGGTGACCTCTTCCTTCCTGCCCGGACGAGGGGGGATCGAGAGCTACCTGGCCGAGCTGTGCAGCGATCTGGCACCGCGGCTCGCGGTGCTGGCCCCCCGTACACGAGAAGGAATGGCCATCCCCAGTGATCTGCCCTATCCCACCGAAAGCCACGCGGGGTCGATGTTATGGCCGACGAGGTCGGTGCTCCAGGCCATCAGAGAAGCCGCGACAAGGCACCGGACCAACAAGGTGTTGTTCGGTACGCCGTGGCCACTGGGCCTGCTCGGGCCACAGCTCAAGAAGACAGGCATGCACTACGCGGCCATCATCCACGGCGCCGAGCTCACCGTGCCGTCCGCGGTTCCGGGGCTGCGGAGGATCCTGGGACGGGCCATGGCGGGGGCCGATTTGCTGTTTCCGGTGAGCGACTACACGTCAAGGAGCTTGGCCCGGGTCATCGAGAAATGCGACCTGCCTGTCCCACCTCGAGAGACGCTTCGCGCCCGAGTGAACCTCCAAAGGTTTCACCCGGACGTCGATGTTGGACCTGCGGCGAAGAGCCTCGGCCTCACACGAGATGACAGGGTGGTGCTCTGTTTCGGCCGCCTGGTCAGGCGCAAGGGAGTCGACCGGGCCATTCGGGCGCTTCCATCGATCGCCGCGAGAGTTCCCCGGACCGTCCTGGTCATCGCGGGAACCGGCCCCCAGGAGCGAATCCTGAAGGCGCTGGCAGCTCGAACCAAGGGCAGAGTCGTATTCGCGGGAAGAGTCGCCGACGCCAACGCGCCCGCCCTTTATGGGCTGGCGGATATCTTCCTGTTGCCCGTCGCCGATCGCTTGTGGGGGCTGGAGGCGGAAGGCCTCGGGGTCGTGCTGTTGGAGGCTGCTGCGTGCGCCACGCCCTGCGTCACAGGTCGCTCAGGCGGCACACCCGAGGCGGTGATCGACGGCCGAACGGGGCATGTCGTGGACGCGACCAAACAAGACGAGTTGGTCGAAGCGGTCGTGAGGTTGCTCGAGCAACCCGCAGAGGCCGCCGCGATGGGTAGGGCAGGGCGAGTGCACGTCGCCGAGCGCTTCTCCAATCGCCGGCTACCCGCCCGGCTTCTCGCGTGGCTCGAAGACGACATACGATGACCAGACACTCGAAAGACTCGAGGAGGGGCCATGGAGCTTCATCTCGCATCGCCGGGTAACCACCTGACCGATGAAGACATCGACCGAATAGCCAGGGACCTCGACAAGCTCGGCCGCCGGCTGAGCGATCACGAGCATGTCGTCGCCAACGTTCGCATCTCTCAAAGCAATGGAGTCCCGCTGCAACAGGCGCTGATCGAGCTCCACTATGGACGCCGGCACCTGATCGCGAAGGCCGAGCACGAGAACCTGGGCCAGGCGGTGCGCGCCGCACGCGAAGAGATTCTCAGACAGATCAACGATCGCTCGCGCCGGGGGCATAGCTCGTTCAGCAAGCACACATGACCTCGCGCGAGCCGCAGCCGCAGAGAAGGGACCGGCGGGAAGACATCCTCAAGGCGAGCCTTCAGCTCTTCGCAACCAAGGGTTTCCATGGGACGTCGATGCGCGACATCGCCCGGGAGGCCGACATTACGGAGGGCCTCATCTATCACTACTTCGCAGGAAAGAGAGATCTCTTTCGCGCCATCATCGACGAGTACTCCTTCCTATCGTTGCTTCGGACACTCCCCGATCTCGCCGAGCAGCTTGACCTTCGCGGTCTGCTCATAGTCCTTGCCCGCGGGTTCTTCGACGTGTTGCGACAGAACACCCAGCTGACACGACTGTTATTGCAAGAGGTGCAGGTCTTCCCCGAGGAGAAGGAGGCCTTCTTCTCAGACATGGTGGGCAGGTCCATCCTGGAGCTCGGCGACATCCTCGAGGCTCGCATGAGCGACAAGGCGAGAAGCCAAGTCGATCCCGGCGTCGTCGCGAGACTGTTCTTCAACTCGTTGCTGGCCTTCTTCGTGGAGCAAGAGATTTTGGGGGGCAAGCACATGCTGCCGGCCGACGAGAACACCTACATAGAGCACCTCGTCGACATGGTCGTGAAAAGGCTGGGGCCCGGTCGGCCGAAACCAACCGGGCCTGCGCTGGTCCGCTAGCGAAGGACCTCAGCCTTTAAGCGAGCAACGAGTCGATCTTCTCCATCACGGTCGACCGCGACTTCGTAGCCGACTCGTAGCGGTGAATCGTCTTCAGGTCGTCCTTGGAGAGGTTGTCGAGACGCGCAATGATCTCTTCTGCAGTCAGGGCGTCATAGGTCGGGATCGGCAGCTCGATGAGCTTGCCTTCGATCGCATCGAGGACCGTACGCCGGTTGTCGTGGCTCTGCTCGTACTTATAGACCTTGGCGAGGTCCGTCTGGGTGAGGCCTGCCAACTTGCCGGTGATCTCGGCGGCGGTTAGCGAACCGTAGTTGGGGATCGGCAGATCCTTGGCCGCGCGTGGTGCGGCGACGCGCGGCAACCTCGTGGGCGCGGCACTGGCGGCCGCAGCAGTGGCCCTCTTCACGTTCTTTCGCCCGGCCTTCTGTGCAGAGTCCCGGGCGGCGCTACCCGACTCTGTTGCGGACGATGCGGCCCTCGTTGCGGTGTCCTTTACCTCCTGCTCCATCCAACTTGCCCTGCGCCGCACGCGCCGCTCAATCGGCTGAGCCCGCTCTTGCCCCCGGTCGATCAGGTCGGTGAAGGCATTCTCGATCCGACGGCGGCTGAGCCCGGTCAGCTGATCCCTGGCCTTGCTGTAGACGCCGAGTGGCAAATAGAGACCGAGCTCCATGGCCGTGGTGCGAAAGCGCTCAACCCTCTCAGGCAGTTTGAGCATCGTTTCCTCCTAGGGTCCGGGTCGTGCTTGCAACTGTTAGCATTATGCTAGCAACAGTTAACGGGCGGTGCAAGCCCCCCGAGGGTTCGCTCAGCGCAGTTGACCGAGCACGCCCTCCACGATCGTCTCCATGCCCTCGCGCCAAGCTGCGCTGCCGACGCCGGTGATCTCTTCGAGGGCGCCGGCCCCCAAGTCCCTCGCCATGGAAATGGCATCTTCGAGACCACCCGTGGCCTTCACTGTGGGAAGAATCGAGTCGAGTGTTCGGTCGCCGGCGACCAGCCGGGTGCCAAGCTCAGGGTCCCGTGCGCACGCCAAAAGCACAGGGAGCGTGAACACCCCCTCTTGCAAGTCGGTGCCGCGGCCTTTGCCCGTGTCATTGGGACCTGCAATGAGATCGAGCACGTCGTCTACCACCTGGAACGCAAGCCCAAGCTTCTCCCCGTAGGCCATAAGGGCGGCGCGGACCTCAGCAGAGGCCCCCGAGGTCACGGCTCCGAGCTCACATGCCGCCGAGAACAACGACGCCGTCTTGAGCCGAATGGTTTGGAAGTAATCCTCGACGGCGCGGCGCGGGTCGCTCAACGCCGCCGTTTCGACGATCTCGCCTTCACAAACGGCCACGATGGCCCTCGAAAGAATTCCCGGCACTTCGCCGCCGGCGTCGGCGCCTAGAGCACAGCCGGCCGCGAACAGATAGTCGCCTGCAAGAACCGCAACCTGGACGCCCCACTTGTTGTGCGCCGTCGGCACCCCTCGACGCGTCTCCGTCTCGTCCAGCACGTCATCGTGATAGAGCGATGCAAGGTGAAGCAACTCGATGGCTGCTGCCGACATGTCGGTAGTGCGCCGTCCCCGTTGCCCGGCGCGCGAAGCCAGAAGCACGAGCGCTGGACGGAGCCGTTTTCCACCTGCCTTAGCCAAATGGAGACAGGCCTCACTCACCAAAGGGTGGGCCGACGCGCCCGCCGTGGCCGTCAGCAACGCTTCCGCCCGCTCCATGTCATCTTCCAGCCAGTAAGGGATGGTGATGACGCTGCGGGAAGCGATCCGCTGGGAGCGGCTCATTGCTCTCCCACCACCTGTATGCAGTATCGACGCGCCCGTGAAGAGTCGAGCTCGATGAACAGCACTCTCTGCCCATCTCCCAGGCTCAGCGAACCTTCAACTATCGGAATGCACTCGGACGCCTTGCCGGCAAAAACATGGAAGAGGTGGGACGGAGCGTTGGGCGGCTCTTCCTCGGTCATGTTTTCCGTTCGAACCGAGAAATCGTCATGTTGGTAGTAGTCCTCGTCTGGAGCAAGAGCACGCATCATTCGCTCGAGCAATTCGACGGTCTGGTTCCCTCCCGTGGCGATCAGGACCGAGCAAGTCGTGTGCGGCGAGAAGATCAGGGCATTGCCCTGCCTTATGCCCGAGGCGCGCGTGACTTCGACGACTTCTTCCGTGATGTCGAGCGCATCCAGCCGGCCGCCGGTCTTCGTCTCGAACTCTTGAAACGAGATCACGGTGCCATTGTCGCCCCGCTCGACCGATATCACTTTGGGCAATCGTTCACGCGCTCTGAACAAGTGTTCAAGGAGACGCTTGCCACGAGCACCGGCCGGTGAGCCGATTGAACTCTCAGAGCCGGGGAAGGATGGCCCGCTCGTAGAAGTGAAAGAAACCGTCCTGATCGGGTCCTATCTGGTGAATCGCCAGGTGGTCGAACCCGGCGTCGATGAACTTCTTCACTCCCTCGACGTGGACGTCGGGATCCGGCCCCCACGAAATAGAGCCCTCGAGGTCCTCGACCCTCACCATCTCCGCGGCCTGGCCGAAGTGCGTGGGCAGCGGGAGCTCCTGGCTCAGCTGGCCCTTTATGCCCACGTTGGGCCACCATTCGTGCGCGATCTGCTTGGCTTGTTCCTCGGTGGCCGCCCAACAGACCTGCACCTCGGCGTATCGAGGCTTCCCCCGACCCCCACTGGCCTCAAAGGTCTTGACCGAGTCTTCGGCAGGTCCTACGGACACGAGCCCATCGCCGACTTTTCCCGCGAGCTTCGCCGCTTTCTCCCCTGCGGCGGCGACCATGATCGGAGGGAGTTCATCGGGAAGCGTGTAGAGCCGCGCGTTCTCGACGGTGTAGTGGGTGCCGCTGTGGCTCGTCAGCTTGCCGGCCCACAGCTTGCGGATGATCTCGATCGCCTCCTCGAGCATTTCGAGGCGCGTATCGGTCGAGGGCCAATGATCCCCCAAGATGTGCTCGTTGAGGTTCTCCCCCGAGCCCACGCCCAAGGCAAACCGGCCGGGCATCATGGCCGCCGAGGTTGCGGCGGCTTGAGCGACGATGGCGGGGTGGATTCGGATGGTCGGGCAGGTGACCCCCGTCAGCACCCTGAAGTCGGTGGTCGCATGCGCGATCGCTCCAATCACGTTCCACACGAACGGGCTGTGGCCTTGCTTGTCTATCCACGGGTGGAAGTGGTCCGAGATAGACCCGAAGCTCATGCCGATGGCTTCGGCCCGCTGCGCGTATCGAACGAGATCGTTAGGCGGGTGCTCTTCGCTCGAGAGCTTGTAGCCGATTTCAGGCATAGACGGTCTGGGCGCTACGAAGCGCGGCGAGCGCGGGCCCGGCGGCGCTTGAGAGAGGCGCGTTCCTTGTCGGTGAGCCCGCCCCAGATCCCGTACTTCTGATTCGTCTCCATGGCGAACTCGAGGCATGGTTCCGCGACGGGGCACCGGTGGCACACCGCCTTGGCACGCGCTTCCCGAGACTGCTTCTCTAGCTCGGACTCACCCTGGTCTGGCCCAAAGAAGAGCGTGTTCTCAAAGGCGCGACAGGCTGCGCTCTCTTGCCAATCGAGCCTGTCTGCGGGGTCCATCACGGTGGACAAGTCCTCCTTCGATCTTGAAGCGGCCGGCCACCCTACATATCTATTGTGGCCAACCGTCAATCACCTAAACTGCGCTTTCTGCCCTACTATTCCCCTCGGAGGCTCCATTGGGCTTGCCTACAGAGGAAATGACGCTCTGCCGGTGAGAAAAGTTGCCCGAGGGGGAGAAGAGACGTGGACAGTGTCCACCACATCGAAAGGAGCGTCAATGACCGACCAGTCGGACAAGTTGGGGGGCAAGGCGAAAGAGGTCACCGGGAAGCTGACCGGAGACGACGAGATGGAGAGCGAGGGTCGCACCCAGCGAAGCACCGAAGAGGGCAAGGAAAAGTTCGAGGAGGCCAGCGGCAAGGCAAAGGGGATGGTCGAGGGCGCGAAGGACAAGCTCAAGGACTGACTCGAGCCATCGAATCGAGCTGAGAGCCGGCCTTCGCGCCGGCTCTCTTTTTGCGCCGCCGCAGAGCCCGGTCTGGCGGGGGCCGGGCTGGAGGCAGAAGGAGCCACACTGAGCGACCGCATTCGGCTGAGCTTGCTCAGCTTCCTGCTTCTTTTCGTCGAACTGGCCCTTATCAGGTGGACCGGCTCGGACGTCGTGTACCTTTCGTATTTCTCCAACTTCGTGCTCCTCGGAAGCTTTCTCGGCATCGGGCTTGGCTTCCTCTGCGCCGGTCGGTGGACCGAGCTTTTTCGCTGGGCCCCCATAGCCTTGGCCCTCCTGGTTGCGTTCGTTCTTGCCTTCCCCGTCGAGATCGATCGGTCGGGAAGCGAGCTGATCTACTTCGGAGCGTTCGAGCAATCTGGGCTACCGACGTGGATCACCCTTCCGGTGCTGTTCGCGGCGGTGGCAGCCGTCATGGCGATGCTGGCTCATGGAGTGGCGCGCGTCTTCGAGCGATTCGAGCCACTCGAGGCCTACAGGATCGATGTCGTCGGAAGCCTTGCAGGCATCGCAGCCTTCTCCCTGCTCGCCTTTGCCGGATCGCCGCCGGTGGTGTGGGGGATGGTGGTGGTAATCGTGTTCGCGCTGCTGGAATGGCGACGGATCGCTCCTTTGCAACTTGTTGCGTTGCTCGGGCTGGTGGTCATGCTCGGCGCCGAGTCCCTCGCTCCAGACTCGAGCTGGTCTCCCTACTACAAGGTGACCGTGAAAGAACAGCCGTCGGGAATCGACGTCAGCGTCAACGGGATACCCCATCAAGCGATTGAGAGCACAGAGACAAGACGCTCTCTCGAGCCGATCTACTTCTTGCCCTACCAGAGGAAGAAGGCGAGTTCACCGGGCGACGTCTTGGTGATAGGTGCAGGCAACGGAACCGACGTGGCCATCGCCCTGGAACAGGGCGCCCGATCGGTCGACGCAGTTGAGATCGACCCGAGGCTGTACCGCCTGGGGCAAGAGCTTCATCCCGACAGTCCCTATTCCGACCCGAGGGTACGGGTTCACATAGACGACGGCCGTGCCTTCCTCGAACGAAGCGGGCGCAACTACGACCTCATTCTGTTTGCCTTGCCAGACTCGTTGACGCTCGTCGCGGGTCAGTCATCCATCCGACTGGAGAGCTACCTCTTCACTCGGGAGGCGATGGAGCAAGCTCGAGAGCACCTGAGGCCCGCAGGCGTCTTCGCCATGTACAACTACTATCGGGAGGATTGGTTGCTCGATCGTCTGGCGGGAACCTTGGAGCAGACCTATGGGCGGCCGCCTTGCATTGACTCCGTAGGTGTGGTCGGACGTCTCGCGCTCTTGACAACAAGCACGCAACCGGACGCGCTGAGCTGCGAGCAGACCTGGAGAGCCGTTACGCAACCCGTGCCCGAACCGGCAACCGACGACTACCCGTTCCTCTATTTGCGAGAGCCGTCGATTCCGGGCTTCTACTTGCTCACCCTCGCGTTGATCATCGCGGTGTCACTCGTGGCAACCAGAGCGGTGGGGGGACCCGTTCGGACGATGCGGCCGTACCTCGACCTCTTCTTCATGGGGGCCGCGTTCTTGTTGCTCGAAACGAAGAGCGTCGTGCAATTCGCTCTGTTGTTTGGGACGACCTGGTTCGTCAATGCCCTGGTTTTCGCCGGCATACTAGTGTCTGTGTTGGCCGCAGTAGAGGTGAGCCGACGCAAGGTCGTGCGCACGCCGAGGTATCTATACGTCACTCTCATGATCGCTCTGGCGCTGGCATGGATAGTTCCACAGGAAGCTCTGTTGGAACTCGCTCTGCCCTTGCGGTTCCTTGCGGCGACGGCCGTTGCCTTCTTCCCGATCTTCATCGCCAATCTGATCTTCGCGGAGCGCTTCAAGAACACATCTCGGTCGACGAGCGCGTTTGGTGCGAACCTCCTCGGCGCGATGGTGGGCGGCATGCTCGAGTACCTGGCCCTGCTAACTGGATACCGGGCGTTGCTGGTAGTTGTAGCCGTGCTCTATCTGCTCGCATTCACGACGACTCCAGTCAGCGAAGCGAGAGCAGAGCCACTCCTTGCTTCCACCTGAGAAGGGTCGAACAACCGGAAGTCTCTCCAGTGAGGCATCGAACCGCCCGGAGCCCTTGCGACCCATCGGTTGCAACCGCCACCAGGGATGAACCTGACCGTGACCACAACACGCTTCCGGCGGGATGCACCGACCCGATTCGCCGAAAGCGCTGGGAGTCCGGGCCCAATACGACCAGCTTGGAATCGAGCGTCCTGCGATTCAGGAGGCCAGCGGCAACGCTGGTCGAATCGAGAGACCAAGATCCCTCCGCCAGAATCCCTGCCTCGAGCGAGACACTTGCGGATCCGGTCACTGCTCCGTCCGTACCGAGCGATAGAAAGTGGGCAGAGCTGTCATCGACAGTTAGAAGCCAGCGCCCGTTCGGCGCCCCCGCCCAAATCGAGCTGGGGCTCAGCGCCAGCTTGGCGACGCCTCCATCGGCATCCACGAGCAGGGTGGTGCGGAGATGATCGGCGTCACCGACGAGGACCTTGTGCCCCAACCAGCCGAGAACTCTCCAATGGCCCGCCGAGAGGGCCACGACCTCGGCCCCCGACGTCGCGTTCCTCAGGACCAGCTTGGTCCGGCCGCTGCAGCGCTCTCCCGAGCAATCTCGCCGTTCGACCGGCCTCAGGTAGGCAAGCGCCGTCCGCGGGCCCCACACTGGGCCGAGTCCCGGCCCCACCACCACGTCTTTTCTGGTCGTCACATTGAAGAGATGGAGCACCGGGCTCTCGACAAAGTCGACCTCCGTTTCGCTCGACCTGGTTCCCGGCTCAATGTAGGCAACCCACGGTGATCGCCCACCCCCGAAGACGTCTTTTGTATGCAGGTCGGCGATGAGCGCGTCCCTGTTCGACTCGAGCGTCAGCCGCCGGATCTTTGTTCCTCGCAGGTAGAACAACGCCTCCTGGCGGCGGTGCTCACCGATTGAGGCAGTCCTGGAGGCAGCGGTGTCGGAGGCTCCAGACGAGGGCTGGGGACCGGTATCACCGCCTTGGGGGCCGCAACCGCCGGCAACCGCGACGGCGACTACGCCCACAACCAGCCACTTCCGGGAGGGCATGGCCCAGCGTGGCCGTTGTAGGCCCGCCGGGCGGTGATCCGAGCGAGCTGGGGAGACGCTCAGTCCGAGCCGCCGAGGTCGGCGGGCTCACCGGCGTCCTGGAACGCCTGTATCTCCTCGGGGGTTGGGATGAGTGACGCGTCGGTCGTCATCACCGAGCGGGATGAAGTACCGCCCTCTCCCCAGCACGGTCGCCCGTCATCCGCCAGATCGCGACCCTGGGAGTCTCTCTTGGGCCACCACCACGACTGCTGGCTGGCAGCCTTCTTGTTCTCGATCCTTAAGTCGAAGTGGTTATGTGTCAGGGACGAATAGCAAGCGATCCCGTGCACCTGGCTCGACTTCGCCAGGTATCGCTGTGTTCGGTTGGAGATCTTGGCCATACGGTTGTCGGCCGCGGTGCCGTACAGGTGCTGTGACGCGCCGGCCCCCCCGATGCAGTTGTTGTACGCGACCGATCGGAAGCCGGAATTGATCCCGATGGGGTGGGCGCCCCCCTTGGCTCGGACAGCTTCCAGGCGCCACATCAGCCGCTTGACGTTCCTTCTCACCCTTTTGGCAGAGGTCATGCCGCCGCGAAAGGTCCCCGCATAGGCATTGGCCTGTGCCGAACAGGCGCGGTTTCGATGCTGCTTGAACTCTCCCCACGCGAAGTGGAGCGTCGAGTTGTCAGCGTCCTCCAGGCGGTTCAACTCCCTGAGGACCCGCCGGTAAGCGATGCCGGTCCGCTTCATCCCGTAGTGCGCTTGGAAGGCCTTCACGGCCGCCTTTGTCTGGTCCCCGTAGGCGCCATCGATGTAAAAGCGTTTCTGGGCGTTGGTTGGGTACCAACCCGCAACTCTCACTTGCAGGGCCCGTACGGCACGGCCACTCATCCCCGGCTTGAGCTTGCGGCCGTGGAAGGGGTAGGCCGCCGCGCTCGACGCGACCATGCCGAGAAGCAGCAGGACCCCGATAGCGATCACTAATGATCTGTATGCTCTTGAAGCTCTCATGTCTTGATTTTCGACCGCCGGCGTGGGGGCGGTAAATCACAATTCGCCGGTTTTCGTCCCCCAATCGGGGGAATTTCGAAGTCCTCGGGGATGCTCCACAGAGGCCCTGGCTATCATCTCTCCAATGTCTGGGCCGATACGGGTAGTGCTGGTGGACGACCACGACCTGGTTCGCCGCGGTATCAAGACCCTGCTCGAAGCAGAAGGCGATGTGGAGGTCGTTGGGGAATGCTCGAACGGCAACGAGGTCTTTGGGCTCATAGAGGACACTCTGCCGGACGTGGTCTTGATGGATGTGGTGATGCCGAGCATGGACGGCATCGAGGCCACTCGCCTTCTGAGGCAGACGTGGCCGGGGACCTCTGTGGTTGTGCTCTCGAGCCACGAAGAGCAGCGCTACCTCTTCGAGGCACTGAAAGCGGGCGCATCAGGATATCTGCTGAAGACAGCCCCGCTCGAGGACGTCCTAGACACGATCCGGCTGGTGGCGGAGGGCGGGGGTGTTCTGGATCCATCCCTCGCAATGAAGATGCTGGAGCAGTTCAAGTCGTATCAATCCACAGAATCATCCGAGGCTTACCAACCCCTGACACGCAGGGAAAGGCAAGTGCTCGAGCTCATGTCGGAGGGTCTCCCCGATAAAGCGATTGCCCCGCAGTTGGGGATCTCGGTGCGCACCGTGGGCGCGCATGTGTCCAACATCTACGCAAAGCTGCATGTCAACAACCGCGTCTCGGCGATCCAGGAGGCGTTACGCCGGCGATTGCTGAACCATGCCACCTGAGCACGCGCGAGACGAAGTACACCAAAGCTTGCGATCGTTGCCCTCGGTAGACCGAGTGCTACGCGGACTCGGTGCGTCGGCAGACCAGCGCGGCGCAGGGCCCGCCGCACGACGAGCTATCGACCTTGCCCGCCAGTCGATTAGACAGGGCCGGCCTGCGCCCTCGTTCGATCAGATCGTCGACGCGACTAAAAAGATCGTCGATCAAGAAAGTGAAACGCTGCTGCGTCCCGTGATCAATGCCACAGGTGTATTGATCCACACCAACTTGGGAAGGTCCCCTCTGGGCAGGCGGCAGCTAGATGCCGTAGTCGAGATCGCTGGGTCTTATTCGAACCTCGAGTACGACGTCGAAGAGGGCCGGCGCAGCAGCCGTTACGACCACGCAGCAAAGTTGCTAACCGCCCTCACCGGAGCGGAGGCCGCACTGGTCACCAACAACAACGCCGCGGCGGTCCTTGTGACGCTGGTCGCGTTGTGCGCAGAAAAGGAAGTTCTGATCAGCCGAGGAGAGCTGGTCGAGATCGGCGGTGAGTTTCGCATCCCGGACGTCATGGCCCTGTCGGGGTCCAGGCTCGTAGAAGTCGGGACCACGAACAGGACCCGTCTTGCCGACTACCGCTCGAAAGTGACCGACGCCACTGCGGCGATATTGAAGGTTCACCCCTCCAATTACCGCGTGGTCGGCTTCACCGCCTCGGTGCCCGCCAGAAAGCTTGGGGAGCTGGCTCGGAGCACGGGCATACCGTTCATCCACGACGTCGGCTCGGGCTTCATGTCCGCCCCCGCCGGAGCCAGTTGGGCTCGGGAGGAGCCGCTCGTGGACGTCGCCCTTTCGGACGGCGCAGACATCGTGACCTTCTCGGGGGACAAGCTGCTCGGCGGCCCGCAAGCCGGCATCATCCTGGGACGTGGCCCCCTGGTTGAAAAGATCGCCCGGCACCCGCTTCTCCGCGCGGTGAGAGTCGACAAGATGACGCTTGCAGCGCTGGAAGAGACCTTGAGGGCCCACATGGAGGACAGGCTCACGGATCTTCCGCTATGGAGCATGGCTCTGGCTGCCACCGAAGAGCTCGAGGCCCGAGCGAAGCACCTTGCCGAGGCTCTGTCCGCTGCGAACAAGGGCCTCAAGGCAGAAGCTCAGCCGGTGGCGTCGGTTACGGGTGGAGGATCACTGCCGGGAGAGGAGCTGGCTTCGTGGGCCATCGCGCTCGACCACGGCGAAAGGAGCGCCGCGGAGCTCGGCCGCGCCCTCAGGCATGCGGAGACCCCGGTCATCGGGCGCATCGCCGACGACCGCCTGCTGCTCGACCTCCGCAGCGTCCCACCCGGACAGGACCCGCAACTCCTGGCACTGGTCACCAACGCGCTGGCCACAGCGTGATTCGGAGTCAAGGACCCCCCCATAAGCAGAGAAGCGGCCGGGGACGTCGGCCGCTTCTCTCTATCGGACCGGGGGAGGGCCCGGTTCTCGACGGGGGCAAGGTGCCGTCCCAACTAATTCTGAGGAGCGGTGCTTGCACCTGACCTATCGGCAGCGCAGCCGGACCGCTTTAGACCCGATCGGGACTTATGGCGCAATAACCCGTTGGGGGCAGGAGTAGATGTTGAACCGTCTGGCCCTGAGAAAGCCGATGAGCGTCACACCGAAGTGCCGGGCGAGGTCGACTGCCAGGCTACTGGGGGCCGAGATGGCGCACATGGCCGGGACCCCCGCCATCACGCATTTCTGCACCAGCTCGAAGCTCGCACGACCGCTGACGATCACGAGGTGATCCTTTAGCGGCAGGCGGCCGCCCAACAGGGCCCAGCCGACGAGCTTGTCGAGAGCATTGTGGCGACCGACGTCCTCACGGAGCGCCAGCAGGTCGCCGCTCGAGTCGAACAACGCGGCCGCGTGGAGACCGCCGGTGGCCTCGAACACGCGCTGTGACTCCTTCAGCTTGTCCGGCAGCGAGTAGATGACCGCGGGATCTATTGTGGGGCCGCCGGTGAGAGGCAGGCAGCCGCGGGTCTGGAGCTGCTCAAGCCCCGCCTTGCCGCACACACCACACGCGCTCGTAGTAAAGAAGCTCCGCTCGAAGGAACGGATGTCGGCATCGACCTCGGGCGCGAGATCGACGTTAACGATGTTGTAGAGCTGTTCCTCTCCACGGCTTCGGTCGATGCAGTACGCCATCCTGGCGATGTCCTTGCGGCCTCTAGCGACACCCTCTGAGTGCAACCAGCCCGCGACCAACTCGAAGTCGTTGCCCGGCGTCCGCATCGTGACGGTTGCCGTCCTTGCTTCCCCTGCCGATCGCACCCTGATCTCGAGGGGTTCTTCGGCCGCGAGGCGATCGAAGCGCTCTCGGTTGGTGTCGCCGTCTACGACGTAAACGCGCGCCTTTATCGCGCTGCCGACTCCGCCCCTCTCCTCCCGCTGCTGCCCCGACGCGTCGAGTGGTCCTAGAGCCCGGTCCGCCCTCATGCTCCCATCAAATCACGGTCCACTTTGGGGCCACACGCCGTATCGTGCGGTGATGCACGTAATCGGCACCGCCGGTCACGTCGACCACGGAAAATCGACGCTCGTCGAGCGACTCACGGGGATCGACCCCGACCGTTTCGCCGAGGAGAAGCGACGAGGCCTGACCATCGACCTTGGGTTCGCGTGGCTCCCACTTCCCTCAGGGCGCGAGATCGGCCTTATCGACGTTCCGGGACACGAGCGATTCATCAAGAACATGCTCGCCGGCGCCGGAGGGGTGTCCATCTGCCTATTCGTGGTCGCTGCAAACGAGGGCTGGATGCCCCAGAGCACAGAGCATCTGGCGGTGCTCGAGGTGCTGGGAGTGACCTCCGGCGTAGTGGCCCTTACCAAGTCAGACACGGTCGACGCCGAGACCCTCGAGCTTGCCACCGCCGAAACGGAAGAGCAGCTCGCACGCTCCTCCCTTGCGAATGCGCCGATCGTTCCCTGCTCACCTGTAACGGGCCACGGTATGGATGACCTCGTGGCGGCGATCGACCGAGTCGTCGCGTCCGCTCCTCTGCTGCCCGACCTTGGACGACCGCGGCTGTGGATCGACCGCGTCTTCACCATTGCGGGGGCGGGAACGGTGGTCACGGGCACGCTCGCTGGAGGCTCTCTTCGAGCAGGACAGGAGATCGAGATCTCGCCCGAGGCGCGGCGTGCTCGAGTGCGATCGATTCAGAGCCACAAGAAGGAGGTTGCGTTCATCGAGCCGGGCAATCGAGTGGCGCTCAACCTGGTCGGATTGTCGAGGCAGGGGGCCGAGCGGGGGGACGCGGTGGTGACCCCGGGCACATGGAGGATCACGAGGCGCGTGGACGCCCAAGTACGGGTTCTGCCGGCGTGGGCGACGGGTTCCCAGCACGAGCTATCCGAGAAAGGCGCCCATCTTCTGTACGTCGGGTCCGCCGAGACTCCCGTGCGCATAAAGCTGTACGGGCGCGCCAGCCTCAAAGGTGGCGAAAGCGGATTCGCCCAGCTTCATCTGAGGGATTCCCTGCCCCTCGCGAGAGGAGACAAGTTCGTACTACGCGACGCCGGCCGCGTGTTGACCTTCGGAGGTGGAGCGGTTCTCGACCCCTTGCCCCGGGCAACGAATCGCTCAGACAATGCGCGTTTAGAGCTCCTCGGGCAGCTCGCGAATGCCGAGCCAAGTGAGGCGCTGACGGCCATCGTCAACGCGGAGGGGGCCGTCGAGGCGCGCGTCGCACTCGTCCGCTCGGGTGCGACGGAACCATCCGACGAGATCGTCGCACTCGGCCCCCTACTCGTGTCCAAGGGGCATCTCGATGTCCTCCGTACACAGGTTCTTGGGGCGTTGAGCAGTCACCATGCGAACCGGCCGCTCGACCGGGGGATGCCCCGGGAGGCTCTTCGGGCAACGACGAAGCTGGCGCCCGAGGGGTTCGACGCGCTCTTGGAGGTTATGCCCGAGGTGGTGCAGGAGCGAGCCCTCGTTCGACTGTCGTCTCACTCGGTCGTCATGTCCCAGGACCAGCAGAGGGTGCGGCGCGCCGTCCTGGCGCAAATCGAGTCGGCCGGCTTTACCCCTCCGCTGGCCAAGGACCTCGACGCCGACGCCGACCTTCTGCGTGCCCTTACGGACGGCCGCGAGCTCGTGAAGGTTGGCGACTTCTACCTGACCGCCGAACAGGCGCGCCAGGCCCGGGCAACGGTGCGGGACCACATCAAACGATCCGGACCCGTATCGGTCGCCGGGATCCGGGACCTGCTCGGGACGTCACGGAAGTATGCGGTGCCGTTGTCCGAATGGCTCGATCAAACGGGTGCGACCGTGCGGCAAGGTGACGAGAGGGTTCTGGGGCCCAACCCATAGGTCACTATCTCCCTGTTTCACCCGGCAACGGCGACCCGTGCGAGACGAGTCCGCCAATGAGGTCGCTGTCGGGAAGAGGGCTTGGACTGCCGGTCTTCATCTCCTCCACCAAAAGGTCGACCACCTTCGAGAGATCACCCGTCTGCTGATACACCTCCCTCTGACGGGTGGCAGAGGTGCCGCGGTCCATGATTGTGTGGATTCCCTTCAACTCCTCGAGACAGCCAAGGCGTTCGGCCGTAGGCGTTAGCCGTTCGACCAGGTCGCCGATGGAACGACGCAGCGCCATGACATTGCCCTCTTCATCGCGAATGATCTCGGCGTCCAATCCGTATCGGGCCGCGCGCCACTTGTTGTCTCGTATCGTCCACGCCTGGTGCTCGAACATGTCGAGCCCCGCGTTGTAACGGTCGGCCAACCACACGACCAGGCACTGGGACAGCGCAACCACGGAGCAGAGCTCGTCGAGGGTTGGTATCCCGTCGCAGATGCGGAGCTCCAGAGTCCCGAAGCCGGGATGGGGCCGAATGTCCCACCAGACCTCCCGAATGCTGCGAATGCTGCCCGCACCGATCAGAGTCCGCATGAATCGTTGGAACTGGCCCCAGTTGGCCATGGAGTAAGGGAGCCCGGCGGTCGGAAGGGATTCGAAGACCTTGGAGCGAATCGAAGCGAGGCCTGAGTCGCGGCCTTGCCAGAAGGGACTTGATGTCGACAGGGCCAGGAAGTGTGGAATGAAGGTGGCGAGGCTGTTGCCAACCGCTATTGCTTCCTCGCCGGTCTTCAATCCGACGTGCGTATGCACCCCGAAGATGAGAAGCCTGCGAGCCGTCCACTGGCAGTCCTCGATCAGCCGGTGGTAGCGAGGGTCTGGCGACACCGTTTGGTCAGCCCATGCCGAAAAGGGATGCGTACCGGAGCAAATGATCCGATAGTTGTGGTTGGACGCCACCTTGATCAAGAGGTCGAGCTTCTCGCGCAGCTCCCGCCTGATGGCGCTCACCGTAGGGCAGACGTCGGTGATGACTTCGATGGTGCACTCGAGAAGCTCGTGCTTGAAGCCGGGCTCAGGCCCGAGCTCTGCGAGGATCTTCGTCGCTGCAGTGTCCGTGACAAGAGCCCCCGTCTCATCGACGACCTGCACCTCTATCTCGACGCCGAGCGTCGGCCGCTCTGACCTGTTGAAGGCGATGTCCACTTCGGAAGGCTCCTCCCCCTCGCAAGCTCGACGGATTGTTGTCGAGGGAAGCCGATGCTACGGCAAACGAGTTGCGCTTACCCTGCGTCGGCCGAGCGTGTACACAATGGCAAGCAGAGTAGCCCCGACGCCCGCGAGCAACACCCCGGTCCCCGAGGGAATCGATGGACCGAGCGGGATCAGCGCCCCCAGCACCCAGGCAACCTGCAGCACCGACTCAAAGCGCGCGAAAGCCCACCCGCGCGCCGCCGGTGGCGTATCTCGTTGAACGATTGCGTCGAACGCGACCTTTCCCGCCCCCGAAGCCAGACCGAAGATCCCTACCAACAGCGCGGCCGTGGAAACCGAAAAGGATCGTCCTACGAGGACCCCGGTCACGCCGGCGATCATCAAGGCCACCGCGAGGATCCCCTCCTCCCTCAACCTGCGTTTCAGGGCGGGGGCGATCAACGCCCCCAGAAGGGAGCCCAGCGCGGCCGAGCCCACCAGCAGGCCGAGCCCCACAGAGCTGAGCTCCTCTCTTCTCAATGCAAAGGCGAGGTGAAGGACGAGAAAGCCCACCAGGAAACGCATTCCTGCGATCGCCACTATCGCTTGGCGGACTGCGACCGCCCGCGCCACCCCTCGAGCCTTGGCTTGCTCGCGCCGATTCCTGCGTCCGGAGGCCAGGGGGAGCAAGAGGGCCGGCATGGCGCCCAGGTAGTAGACAAGAGCAGCAAGAAGCAGCTCGGCGTTCGGTCCCACGAACCTCAGCAAGGCGAGGCCCGGGGGCACCGCCAAGATGCCGGCGAGGGCGCTTACCTTGGACAGCGAGGCGTTTGCTCGCACAAGTGGGCGATCGTCCGGTGCGAGGTCCGGCAAGAGGGCGCCTTTCACCACGAGGGCGGCCCGCGACAGCACCAGGATCCCGAAGGCGATCGGGAAGAGATAGATGCTGTCGAGCCTCGTCGCGAGCAGCCACGCGAGCGTGCCGCGGCCAAGCGACGCAATGACGACGGCAAGACGAAGGCTTCCCCTGTGTCGATCGAGGAACCTCGAAAGAAAGGGTGCGACCACTGCTAACGGCGCGACCGTTAGGGCCAAGTACAGCGCAACCCGGCCGCGCGCGGTCGCCTCGGGAACGGCGAAGAACAGGGACCCGGCAAGCGCGAGGGCCAGGAGCGCGTCTCCGGCAGCGCCCGAGCCCTGGAACAGCAGCAGCCGCCCGAACTCCGGGGTGGCAGCCTCCCGCCTTGCATTCCTGAACACACGCCGGACCGCTATGCGAAAGAGCGGCTCCTCGTCCGGAACCCTGCTGGTGGACATCGCCGGAAGCGTAGAACCTTCGCAACCCACCCGAGCGATATCCCCCTCTGCCGCTGCGGTTCCTAATGACAACGGTTGTCATTTTCACTACACTCACAAACCACCCGACGGAAGGCCGCCCGATGACCCGCAAGTCGATCCGGACCACTCGCCAACGCACCGAAGTGCTCGCCGCGCTCGCCGCTACCGAGGGGTTCAGCAGTGCCCAGGACCTCCACGCCGAGATTCGAAAGAGACAAGGGGGCGTTGGCCTTACGACGGTGTACAGGACACTGGCCGCCTTGGTGAAGGCCGGCAGCGTCCATGTGATTCGAAGCGAATCCGGCGAATCGCTCTTTGGGCACTGCTCCACTGCCCCAAGCCATCACCATCATCTTCGGTGTCGCCATTGCGGACGCACGGTTGAGCTCAGCAACGACGGCTTCGAGGAGTGGGTGAGGTCGGTAGGTGAGCGCTATGGATTCACTGACTTGACGCACGAATGTGAGGTCCACGGCGTCTGTTCGAGGTGCGCAAGCCACACGTCCACGACAGGAGAAGGGACCACTCTTGGAAGCTGACGGGCAGACGTGGCTCTACACGCTGGGCGCGCTCTTGGTCATCAGCTCTATGTCGCTGGTCGGAGCGGTCTCTTTGACGATCAACGCAGCAACGCTAAGCCGGATTCTCATCTTCTTGGTCGCGTTCGCGGCCGGTGCTCTGCTAGGTGACGCTTTCCTTCACGTCATCCCTGAGATCGCCGAATCCAAGGATGGCTTCAACTTGCTGGCATCGCTCTCTGTTCTCAGCGGCATCATCATGTTCTTCTCGCTGGAGAAGATCCTTCACTGGCACCACGCTCACTTTCCTTCAGAGGATGTGCTCCACCCGGTGGCGGTCTCGAACCTCGTTGGGGATGGCCTCCACAACTTTGTGGACGGCGCGATCGTTGCCGGAGCGTTCGTCGCATCCCCTCACCTCGGCGTGGTCACGGCGGTGGCAATCGCCCTTCACGAGATCCCTCAGGAACTCGGAGACTTCGCCATCCTCATGCATTCGGGACTGAAACCGAAGAGGGCACTCGCCCTCAACCTTCTCAGCGCGCTGAGCGCATTCGTCGGTGGGATAACCGCGCTGCTGCTGGGATCGATATCGGCAGTTGAGGCCTGGTTGTTGCCGTTTTCGGCGGGTGCCTTCGTCTATATAGCGAGTACCGATTTGATCCCGGAGCTTCACAAGGAGCCCGAACCCGGGAAGTCGCTGCTGCAGCTCCTGGCGCTTTCTTCGGGAGTCCTCGTAATGGCGGCCCTGCTCCTTGTTGAGTAGCCGGACCACTGGCGAGTCCGAGCCACCCCAGCAGCGACCCGTCTCAGTCGCTCCGCCAGGCCCGTTCGGCGCGCGGCACCTTGTAATCCTCATCCGTGTCGGTCGGCTGGCTGGAAGCGCGGTGCGGCGCCGGCTCCCGGCTCACAACGAGAGCCGCTAGCCCTGTGGTGATGGGCACCGAGGCCACCAGGCCGATGCTGCCGACGAGGGTACGGACCACCTCTTGGGCAACCACCTCGGACGTGAGCGTGTCCCCCACGGAGAAGTCCGCCAGAGTGAACAGAATCAGCAACGGCAAGGACGCTCCTGCGTAAGCAAGCACCAGGGTATTGACGGTGGAAGCAATGTGATCGCGGCCGATGCGAACCGCCGACCTGTACAGCTGGCGCGCTCCCAGTGCCGGATTAGCGAGGTGGATCTCCCACACCGCAGATGCCTGCGTGATCGTGACGTCGTCGAGCACACCAAGGGTCCCGATGATCACGCCGCCGAGAATCAGACCTTCGAGGTTCACTTGCTCCGCAGATATCTGAAGGAAGAGCGCCTCTTCGGAGCCGAAGCCGGTCAAGCGGGCCAGATCGACGAAGTAGCCGGCCAACAGGCCCGTCAACAAGAGACTGAAGAGGGTGCCGAGAACCGCAGTGCTGGTTCTGACGTTGACGCCATGGGTGAGATAGAGCGCCGCGAACATGATGGTTGCGGAGCCGACGATTGCGACCGCAATGGGGCTCGAGCCCTCGAGGATTGCTGGCAATACGAATCGGACCAGGACCACCAAACTGACCGCAAGCCCCGCCAGCGCGGCAACGCCGCTTAGCCGGCTCAGCCCGATGACGACCACTGCAAAGATGATTCCGAGGACGAGCAGGGGAACGCCCCGTTGATAGTCCAGGAACAGATAGCGCGTCGGATCGGGGTCGTTTGGCGAGTGCGCGACGTAGATGGCGTCACCCTCCTGCATTGCGCGGGCCTGTGGTGCCTCCTGGCTAGAAAAGGAGATCGTCTGACCCTCCTTGGGTCCTTCGTCCAGTCGGGCCTCGACCTGCACACAGCGATTGTTCGTGCGAACTATCCCGCAGTTGGTCGGCGTGATGGCGGTCACGGTCGCCTCAACCCTGTCGGGGTTCACCGAGCCCCCCAACACGCTCGTTGGAGTCTCGGAGGGCCATAGGAGCACCAGTCCAGCGATGGTTGCGACGACGAAGGGGACTATCGCAATGAGCAGCGCGCGATGCACTCGGGGGGAAGCTGAGTGGGAGGCTCCCGAGTTGACGTGTGAATGTCCCACCGCTACATGGTCGTAGGTGCCGGCCTAGAGCCGTCTTCCGGCGAATTACTGGTGAAGACGTCGTTGGAGAAAGCGGCCTCGAAGGCCTTCAGCATCTCAACCGGAATCGGGACCACCAGAGTCGAGTTCTGCTCTGCCGCCACATCGGTGATGGTCTGGAGGTACCTGAGCTGGTAGGCGATGGGGTGCCGCGCTATCACTTCGGCGGCCTGTGCAAGGCGCTCCGAAGCCTGATACTCACCTTCCGCGTTGATGATCTTCGCGCGCCGCTCACGCTCGGCCTCGGCCCCGCGAGCCATCGCTCGCTGCATCTCCACGGGGAGATCGACATCCTTTATCTCAACGTGCGTGACCTTGACGCCCCAGGGATCGGTGAGGTCGTCGATGATCCGCTGAAGATCTCGGTTCAACCGGTCTCGTTCGGCGAGGATGTCGTCGAGCTCGACCTTGCCCAGCACGGCCCGCAAGGTCGTTTGGGCGATCTGGGAGGTCGCAAAGAGATAGTTCTGCACCTCGACGATTGCCTTTACGGGGGCAAACACCTGGAAGTAGCAGACCGCGTTTACCCGAATGGTGACGTTGTCCCTGGTGATCACGTCCTGGGGCGGCACGTCCAGGGTGACTATCTGCAGATTGACCTTAACCATGCGATCGATGATTGGGATGAGGAAGAAGAGACCGGGCCCCTTGGCCCCCTCGAGGACTCGCCCAAGCCGGAAGATGACACCCCGCTCGTATTCCTGGACCACGCGAATAGCCGCGGAGACCAGGATTAGCAAGAGCACGACTACAATTCCGATGACTACCAACGACATGTCCGTCCCTCCCCAGTGCTTGGTGTCTTTAGAAGGCTAGCCTGCCATGAACTACGCGGGTGGGTGGCTCTCTCCTCCTGCTTCCAGGGGTTCCACCAGCAGCACCAGGCCCTCGGTCGCCTTGATCTGAACCATTGACCCGGCGGCGATCCCCGTCTCCATGGTGCGCGCCCGCCACAGTGTTCCCTTGGTGAACACGGTGCCCTCCGGGGCGATGTCGGTCTTCGCCTCGCCCACCGTCCCGATGACCGCATCCTCCCCCGTAATCGGCCGCCTGAGGCGCACTCGGAGAGCCGCGGTCATCACCGAGATGAAAAAGAGCAGGGTGAGCCCAACGGCGACGACGATCGCCCATGGAGACAGTGCCAGCGCAGGGGCACCCGAGAAGAGCAGCAGGCCACCCGCGACCAGCCCCGCAATCCCGCCCACGGTGAAGACGCCGAGGCCTGCGGTGTGCAGGTCGACCAAGAAAAAGACGACTCCGAGCATGATGAGCAGGACTCCGACCCAGTTGGTGGGCAGAACGGAGAGCGAGTAGAACCCGAGCAGGAGGGCGACGCCACCGATGATGCCCGCGAGCCCGACTCCGGGGTTGTAGAGCTCGAAGATCAACCCGAAGGTCCCGATCAGGATGAGCAGGTAGGCAATCTCCGGGTCGGTAACCGCATGGAGAAGCCGCTGAACCAGGTTCATCTGCTGAAACCGGAGGGTCGCAGTGGGACGCTCTTCGGCTTCATCCCAGGTCTCGAGTGTCACACTCGAGCCGCCGCCGACCTCGACCATCTGGCCGTCCATCATCGTGAGTACCTCTCTCAGCGAGCCGGCGATGCCGTTCACGACCCCCCTCTCGGCGGCCTCGGTTGAACCAAGAGAGGCCGCCTCTCGCACGGCGGCCTCGGCGAACTCCGTATCCCTGCCCCTGGTGGTCGCCAGCTCTCTTATGAAGGCCGCAGCATCGTTGGTCACTTTTCGCTCGAGCGTCTCGGAGCTGTCTCCACCGAGGTTGATGGGCGTCGCCGCTCCGAGCTCGGTTGCGGGTGCCATGTAAGCGAGGTTTGCGGCATAGGTAATGAAGGTTCCGGCGGACGCCGCGCGTGCCCCTCCCGGAGCGATCCACACGATCACGGGCGTCTCGGACTCCAGCATCTTCGTGATAATCGAACGCATCGAGACGTCCAGGCCGCCCGGAGTGTCGATCTGGATGATGACCGCATGGGCGCCGTCATCCTGGGCAGCATCGAGCCGGGCGCTCAGGTAGTCGGCAGTCGGAGGGTCGATTACGCCCTTCACCTCGACCACATCCACGATCCGATCGTGCGTGGAGGCGAACGAAGATGAGCCCCCCGCAAGCAACATGATTGCCGGCACGGCGAGGCATGCGCCCAAAAGCATGCGCCTTCTTGATGCGGACGCCACAGAGATCACCCTGCCATGGTGGCAGACGCCGGGCGTTGCTTGAGACGGAGGCGCGCAGGCTTATATGACCGGCCGTGGGATATGAATCCCGAGATGCTGATCGACGAGTTCCTCGAACCCAAGGTCCTAATCGTGTCCGGCAAGGGCGGCGTCGGGAAGTCGACCGTGGCCGCCTCCCTGGCGCTTGTGGCCGCCCGTAGGGGCCGCAGGGTCTGCGTGGCCGAGGTCGACCGAAGAGGGACGCTGCCGAAGCTCTTTGGTGGCGGGGGGCTCGCCTATGAGCCGTCCGAGCTGTCCCCCGGAGTGTGGGGGGTGAACATCCTGCCGGAAGAAGCTCTGTCCGAATATCTCAGGGTCCAGTACCGCATGCACCGGGCCGCCAAGATTTTTCGCTCCGGACAGTTTGTCGATTTCGTCACGACCGCGGCCCCCGGCCTCAAGGACGTCCTCGTGCTGGGGAAGATCTGGTACCTGGAGCAGGGCCGGTCGGGCACCGGGAGACCGCAGGACTTCGACACGATCATCGTGGACGCGCCGGCAGCCGGACACATGCTGACATTTCTCCAAGCGCCCTCCGGGCTATCCGACGCCGTGCGAGTTGGTCCCATAAGGCGGCAGACGGACTGGCTCATCGACATGCTGACCGACCCCAGGCGCACCAGGGTCCATCTCGTCGCGCTGGCGGAAGAGATGCCGGTGGTGGAGACGCTCGAAACCTCCGGTGCGTTGAGCCAAAAGCTCCACATCTCGCAGGGCCCGGTCTTCGCCAACTCCATCTATTCGGAGTTGCTTACCGCCGCCGAGGAAGAGCAGCTCGAGGCCATAGCAGCGAACGGCTTGCTCAGAAAGCTCCAGCCGGAGGCCAAGCGGGTCGGTCTGAACCTCGATGCCGAGGATGCCGACGCCTTGGTTGGCTACGCACGCTTCTTGAGTTCCAGGCGAACGATTCAGCAGGGCTATCTAAAGGCCCTAAGGAAGGGAACGACGCAGCCGGTCCTCGAGCTGCCGTTTCTCTTCTCGGCAGGGCTGGCCCTTCCCGACATAGAGACACTCGCAGACGTCATGGAAGAGCAGGTCGAGAAGACATGAATCCCATTGGGGAGATGGTCGCCGCCAAGGAGATCGTCGTCTGTGCCGGTTCCGGAGGCGTCGGGAAGACCACGACGGCCGCGGCCATCGCCCTTCGAGCAGCTCTGCAGGGCAAGAGGGCGGCCGTCTTGACAATCGACCCCGCGAGGAGACTCGCAACTTCCCTGGGATTGAAAGAGCTTTCCAATGAACCCTCCAAGGTGAGCAAACGGAAGCTCACGACGGCGGGCCTGGAACCGGGTGGCGAACTCTACGCACTGATGCTGGATACGAAGACCACCTTCGACGAAGTAGTTCTTCGATACGCCCCCACACGAGAGCAGGCGGAGCGCATCATCTCCAATCGCTTCTACAGAAACATCTCCGGCACCCTGTCGGGGACTCAGGAATACATGGCGATGGAGAAACTCTACGAGCTCCATGCAGACGGAGGCTTTGATCTGGTTGTCATCGACACTCCACCGACCCGCAATGCGCTCGACTTCTTGGATGCTCCGAAGCGGTTGACCGACTTCTTCGAGTCTCGCTTGTTGCGGTGGTTCTTGCTGCCCTATATGAAGGCTGGCGGAGGCATCATGCGGGTTGCCAACGTCGCGGCCACCACGTTCCTGCATGCCATGAAGAGGGTCGTTGGAGGCGACGTGCTTCAAGACACCGCAGAGTTCTTTCGGAACCTCGAAGGCATGTACGACGGCTTTAAGCAACGCGCGGGAGACGTGTCCGCGTTACTTCAGAGCAGATCCACGTCGTTCGTCATCGTCACCTCACCTGCAGAAGAGTCGGTCGCGGAAGCCACCTTCTTTGCAACCCGGCTAAACCAGGCTGGATTGCCCTTCGGGGCACTAGTCGTCAACAGGGTCCATCCCCGGATCGGTGACGGGATCGGCGTCAAGCCCCGGCAGCTATCTAAACTCGAGGCGGGAGGCGATCGAGCTCGGCTGCTTGCCAAGCTTCTCGACAATGAGGACGCCTTCATGAGGTTGGTGCACCTCGAAGAGAAAAACCTCAACGCGCTGGCCCGCAAGATCCCCAGGCATCGCTGGGTCAGGGTGCCCTACCTAGAACAAGAAGCCGTCGACATCAAGGGTCTGGCGGCGATCGCGGACCAGCTCTTCGACACCGCCTGACCGGCTGACCGCACTAGCGGTGACCGTTGCTGCCGGGGGGCGGGAAGTACTCGATGCTGAACAGACGGGGGCCGTCGAAGATCAGCGCACAGACACTCCCCTTCTTCAAGGGCAGTGGGTCCGGTAGATCGACATGATCGGTGGTCGCGAACCTCTGCAATAGATCGGGGATGACGTCCCCCTGGCTGCAGACAACAGTCGTGCGCTGGGAATCCCCGAGTTTCCTGATGAGGTGGAGCGCGTCCTCCTCGTGAGCTGGATATCCAACCTCCGAGAAGATCTCTTCGAGCTTGATGGGCACACCGATCGCTTCACTCAACGGCTGCACGGTTTGAACGCAGCGATCGAAATCGGCGGAGATGATCTCGTCGACCTCAAAGCGGGACAGGGGCCGCACGAGGTCTTCCGCCTGTCTGTACCCAACCTCATCGAGCGGCCGACGCCGGTCTTCTCCTTGCCACTTGGATCGTTCGCCGGCCCGCGCGTGGCGCACGATGAGCACGGTCCCCGATAGAGCCGGCCCCCTCACGAACCGCTCGAGGACCTTGAGGTCAGATTGCCGCGTCAAGAGGCTGCGGGCGGACGCCAGATCGAGCCACCGCAGCTCGTCGACCTCCCGACTCGGTGTGAATGTGCCGCCGTCGGCCTGCATCGACCAGTAGCGAACCACCTTGGGCCTGGTGACGCCGCCGGAGGTCTTGAGGTAGCGAACCTCACCAAGAGGGCGTCCAACCCGCACCCTAGAACCGGTCTCCTCGAGAACCTCTCTGACCGCACCTTCGATTTCGGACTCGCCGGGCGACAGCTTTCCTTTGGGAAGACTCCAGTCGTCGTAGCGAGGACGGTGGATCACCGCCACCTCGACGGTCTCTTCGCCTGAGCCTCGGTCCTTGGGTCGCCACAGCACACCACCGGCTGCCCTGATGGGTGTTAGCTCTTCATCCACCGCCGGTGTTTCTTTTGATCGAGCTCGTCCCACAATTGAAAGAACCTAACGCGCTGCCCCTGCAAGTCATGGCTTTGTCTCTCGAAGAGCCGGCCGGCAGCAAAGTCGTACCCGGGGTGGTTGCGTCCTCGGTTCTCGACACTCGCAATGACCTCTAGTGCAACGCTCGCATCCTGATGATCGCCCAGTGCCTCTTGCACCTCGGCGACCTGCTTGGCAAACCGCTTCGCCCTTGCTCCCCGGTCGGGTCCGAGTGCAGGTGCGACCGCCTCGGCGGCGTAGCGTGCACGCTTGGCTCGGATGCGGATGGCGTGGAAGTCCTCGTCCGGGTCATCAATCGACAAAGCGCGGGCGCCTTTGGCCAGCCTGGTCCAGCGGCTCTTCACGAGGCCGGGAAGGACGTCTTCACAGGGGCCGGACGCTGCCTCGGTCAGCTCCGGACCGGTAGCGGCCCCCACCAGCTTGTCGACGAGCTCCCTGTACCGGGGGCTTCTTAGCACTTGCAACAAGGCTTCACGAGCTTGCCTATGTCCTTCTTCGAGGGATGCGAACAACGGCTCCAGATCGGCTTGAAGGTCGCCGGCCGAGCGCCGCAGCCGGTCCTCCAAGACGTCGAGGTCCCTAACCTTCCCGAGGCCGTCGGCCAGCCACTTGAGCTCGGCTGTCAGCTCGGCGGCCCACTGGGCTTCGACCAGAGGGCTGAAGGTCTGAAGGTCGCTTCGCATGCGACGCGCCGCGACCCTCATTTGATGGACTCCCTCGGGCTCTCCAAGCCGCGCCCGAGGGTCGTGCGCGACCAGGCGACGAACTCCGTGCACCAGCGCCGCCTTGACCGCTTCTGAGGCCGGACCGCTGGGGCTTACCACGTGACCGTCGGACGGATCAGCAGGGGCGGTGGCGCGGGGGCCCAGCGCCCTCACTGCTTTCGGGATTGGCTCCGAATCGACAGCTCCCGCGTTACGCAGCACGAGCGCCAAGCGATCCAGCCGATCTAGCTCGACAGAGCGACCTTCGAGCTCCACCTCTCTGAAGCGAGCCACGACGCGCCTTCCCTCGAGGACCGAGACCTCGTCGTCCATGACATCGGCAAGCTCGGTTCCCGCATCGTCTCTCAACCGCCATCGCCGTCGCCTCGTCTTGAGCGACGCAACCGGCCCGAGCTTCTCGCCGCGCACAAAGGCGGTGACGAGATCAACAGCTTCGTCCGGGATGCGACGCGGGACGCCTCTCAAGTACAGCTCGTCGCGGACCCGTCCACCGGCGCCGTCCACGGGAAGCTTGAGGTGCCAGCCGGAGTTTTCTTCTTCGCCGCTGCGGTAGCGGAGTGTTATCCCGTTGCGTGCCAGCCGGAGATCCGGAGTGTCGTAGTAGGTAGCGCGTAGGTCCTGTGGAGGCAGCTTCTCGACGATGGCCACGCCAGAGTCGTCTTGTTCGAAGCTGGGCACGGCGAAGGAGCCGTGTACCGCAAACTTCAATTCTGTCTCACGCATGTGCGCCGGCTAGCCTCATCAACTCTTTCTGGAGCTCCACTCGGTCTCCCTCGGGGGCTACGAGACGAGACCACTCACCGTCGGGGCTTAGACACCAGGCGGAGCTGTTATCCCTCAGAGCGAGGTCCAGGACCTCTTTGAGCTGCGCCTTGATCGTCTGAGAGTTGACTTGGACGATCGCTTCCACACGACGATCCAGGTTGCGATGCATCATGTCGGCGCTCCCCACGTAGAGGTCTTCTTCGCCTCTGTTGCGGAAGTACAGGATGCGAGAGTGTTCGAGGAACCGGCCCAAGATGCTCCTAACGGAAATGCTCTCGCTCATTCCCTGCACTCCGGGGCGAAGGCCGCATACGCCTCGAACGATCAGATCGATTGAGGCGCCGGCTTGAGACGCCGCATAGAGAGAGTCGATGATTCGTTCGTCGACCAGGTTGTTGAGCTTCATGACAATCCGGCCTGGGTGATCCGATGTGCCGCTGGAGGCCTCACGCTCGATCAACTCGATGATCCGTTCCCTCATGCCGTGGGGGGCCACTATCAAGGACTCGTACTTAGTCTTGCGCGAGTACCCCGTGAGGTAGTTGAACAAGTGGCTAACGTCGGAACCTATGTCCTCATCCGATGTGAGCAGCCCGAGGTCCTCGTACAGGCGGGCGGTCTTGGGATTGTAGTTCCCCGTGCCAACGTGAACGTAGCGTCGCAGGCGTTCACCCTCCTGACGAACTACGAGACACAACTTGCAGTGGGTTTTCAAGCCGACCAGTCCGTACACGACATGACACCCCGCGCGCTCCAGGGTCCGAGCCCAGTTGATATTGGCTTGCTCGTCGAAACGCGCCTTGATCTCGACCAGCACGACCACCTGTTTACCGGCTCGAGCCGCCTCGATCAGCGCCTCGACGATTGGGCTTTCGCCCGACGTTCGATAAAGGGTCTGCTTTATCGCGAGCACCTGCGGATCATCGGCTGCTGCCTCGATAAAACGCTGAACGCTCGTGGTGAACGACTGATAGGGATGGTGGAGGAGCACGTCTTCTTTCCGCAAGACCGCGTAGATGTCCAGGGGGATCTCTTCAGGGGACACCAATGCGGGGTGCGTGGCCGGCTGGTGCGGAGGGTCCTTCAGGTCCGGTCTATCGAGGTCCTGTAGCTGCCACAACGCCGACAGGTCGAGGGGTCCTGCCACGGAATGGACGTCTGCTTCCTCGACCGGCAGCTCGCTCATGAGCAACTCGAGAATGTGCTTGGGCATGCTGGATTCGATCTCGAGCCGCACCGCGGGGGCGAAGCGGCGTCTGGTGAGCTCGGTCTCGAGCGCCTCCAGGAGGTCCTCGGCACCGTCGTCGTCCACCTCGAGGTCGGCGTTCCTTGTAACTCTGAATGCATGATGCTCGACGATCTCCATCCCCGGAAAGAGATGGTTGAGGTTGGATGCGATGACATCCTCTAGCGGCGTAAAGCAGCTCTCTTCCGACAGCGGAACGAACCGGGCGAGAAGCGGCGGCACCTTCACCCGCGCGAAGTGAGCCTGTCCTTCGATCGGGTTACGAACGAGCACCGCAAGGTTGAGTGAGAGGTTCGAGATGTAGGGGAAGGGGTGGCCCGGATCCACGGCCAGGGGTGTGACCACCGGGAAGATGTGCTCGATGAAGAACTCGTCGAGCTCCTTGCGCTGAACGTCGTCCAGCTCGTTCCAACGCAGGATACGAATGCCTGCGTCACCAAGAGAGGGGAGCACGTCGCGAGCCGCGAGCTCCGCGTGCCGCTCGACCATGGGCATCACCTTGGTGGAGATCTCGGCCAGTTGTTGTTTGGGCGTGCGCCCGTCGGCCGATGGAGCGGCCAGACCCGCCTCCTGTTGCCGCTTCAGACCGGCGACACGCACCATGTAGAACTCATCGAGGTTGACGGCAAAGATGGCAAGGAACTTGGCCCGCTCGAGCAACGGTGCTGCCCGGTCTTCCACGAGGCTCAAGACGCGTCGATTGAAATCGAGCCACGAGAGCTCGCGGTTCAGGAATCTGTCTGGAGGCCATCCCTGGGACGCCACGACTCCAACCTAGCTTCACCGCTTGAACACATTGTGAACAAGGCCCCGGCCGAGGGGGCTTGCTGGCGACGGGGGAGGTACGAGGGTCCGCGGTACCATTCCCTCCGTCATGCTGGCACCGAAGCTAATCGAGGGGTTCGTGTTCGTCCTGACGGTCGGGTCGGGGCTCTTCGTCCTTTATCTCCTCGCAGACCTCTTGCGGCTTCGCAAGCGGGACAGGGGGCCGGCCTACAAAGGCGGGATCGGGCAGTGGTCGTGGGCCGCACACCGGATCACCGGAATATTGGTGGTGGCCTTCCTATTCGGCCACATCGTCGACACTTTCGCGGTTGGCTTCGGCCCGGAGCTCTACAACGAGACCATCAGCCTGTACCAACAGTGGTGGTTCAAGCCTTTCGAGGTCGCGCTGGTGGCTGCGACCATCTTCCACGCTTTCAACGGCCTGCGCATCATCTTGTTCGACTTCTGGCCGAATCTAGCGCTCAAGCAGAAGCAGTTTGCCTATGCGGAGCTCGTCCTCTTCCTGATCGCCTTCCTTCCGGCGGCCTTCTTCATGCTGCGTTCCGCGTACGAGCACTCCCCCTTCAGCTGATGGCGACGACCGAACAGGGAGTGTCCAGCCGGCTTGCCCCGATTCTTGACGAGGTGGCGCGCCAGCTCAGCCGTCACGGCGTGAAGGAGGGCGCCGCATCGGGGGCCGAAGCTAGCCTCCGGGTGACAATCGAGGACAACGTCAGGCGCGTGGTGCAGGTCTACTGGACCCCTTTTGAGGTGAATGTGCCCGGACAATCGGTGGGTCTTCACCTCGAGGTGGCGGAGCCACGCGTCCACTGGGCCGAGGCCTACCTCAGCCCCGACTTCCAGAACTGGGCCTTTTTCTTCCACGAGCGGCCGACGGACGGTGAGATACAGCTCGCCCACCATCGGGAGTTCGCTACTCCCTCGGAGGCCATCGAGGGTTTCTTCGACCTTGCGTCGTGGTACGTGCTCCTCGCAACGGACAAGACTTGGGAGGGCGTCGCCTACGAGCTTGGACCCGGCGTCGAGTGGAGCGAGGAACGCAAGAGGGTATCCGGCGCCTCGACATCCGCAGCGGTCCAAGAGTCGCTCAAGAAATCGACGATCCTATGGATGCGCTGGCGGGACGACGGCCGTGAGCACACCATGCCGGTGTGGTTTCTCTATGACAGCAAGGCACAGCTGATCTACGTGTTGTCGGGAGAGCGAGAGCAAACGCTGCCGGGGGCCGCGCGCATGCGCGAATGTGACGTCATTCTGCGATGGAAGGGAAACAACGCGCGGGTGGCCGAGATACCGGCGAGCGTGCGAGTCATTCCTCCAGGAGACGAGTGGGACGCGATCGCGGAAAGGGTCGCTGAGAAGCGACTTAACATCCCAGGAGTGCCCGAGGACACTGCCAGACGCTGGCGGGACGAATGCGACCTGCTCGAGTTGACCCTCAGGACCTAGGGTGACTCAAGCGTCGACGAGCGCCGCCGAATTCTCTTCCGAAGACCTGAGCCTGTAGCGACGACGCTCACGACCGGTGAGGCCGCCCCAGATCCCATGTTCGATGGGAGCTTCCATCGCGTAGGCGAGGCAGTCGCTCTTCACTGGGCATCTCCCGCAAACCATCTTTGCGAGCTTGTGCTCCACTGCTCCGGCCGCAAACCATAACTCGGCGTCGGAGGTGGCGCAGAGTGCCTGCGTCCGCCATTCATGTTCGAGGCCCGGCGTCCCCAACGCTCTGGTTCCCCTTCCCTGGTGGTGGAGTGCTCGCCGGTCACACAGTAGCGATCCGAGCGCCCAGTGTTGATAGTCCGTTTGGACCGTTTTCTGCTGGCCCGAACGGACTATGTGAACACCCACGAGGAGTAGTCACTCGCCAAGAACCCGGAGAGGGAGGGTCAGCGGCGGCCGGCGGGCTGGACGCGCACCTCGATCCACACGAGACGGTGATCCGAGCTCGGGAACGGAAAGGTCCCGACCAAGCGGAACAGCGGGTCACCTGAGAGCGGCCAGAACACCTGCGCGTCGGTGATCCTCAGCGACTTGCTCGGCAAGACGTAGTCGACCCGCAAGTTACCGGGGCCGGGGGTGTCCTGAAAGTCGGCGGTGTCGAATGACGGGTCCCCTTCGTGCGCCAGGTTGGCTCCACGCTGAAGCCTCGCCTGCTCCGGCCCGCCGGGGCTCGTCGGCGTGGCCTTGGTGTTGATCCTTGGATGCTCTAGTAGTTGTTGGGCTGCTCCCTCGACGCTGTCACCGTCGAATGGGTCGGCGTTCATGTCACCCATGATGACGAAGCGAGCACCTGGTTCGAGGCCGCCCATGCGTCCGTCGTCGTCATAGATGTAGTCGTCGCGCGCAGGGCTCACGTAGTCTGCCCAGAACCGGATCTCGTCGTGGTTGCGGCGCCCGTTTCGATCCTCGGGGCCATCGAACACCGGAGGCGTCGGGTGACTGGCGAGCACGTGGACTTCCCGCCCGTCGATGACTACGGGAACGTCCCAGTGACTCTTTGACGACAAACGGAGAACCGCGAGCTCCCGAGGCGAATACCAGTCGGCGGGGGCCGGTGTCCCCCGGTTATCCGGCAACAGCGCGCCCGGCATGTCCTTCCACAAGAACTCCTGAAAAGTTCGGACCTGAGAAGTGACTATGGGATGCCTGGAATAGATCACCATCCCGTACTGACCAGGGTAGAAGCCGAAGCCGTAGGCGTCGTTGGGCCCACCCACGGACCCGTTGTTGTCGAGGTCGAAACCCGACGGGATGCCCGTGTTGGAGGCTGCCACGAAGCGATACGGATAGTTGATCGGATCTGCGTCGTTGTGAGCAACCGATAGGTAGTTGTCCTGAAACAGTCGCGCTGCCCGCCCCTCTTCGTCGTAGTCGAACTCATTGATCAGCAGGACATCGGGGCGGGTGCGCTGGATGATCTCCGCAACTGCGCTCGCCTGCCTGTTTGCGGGGATCGACAGATCGCCGATCAGTTGACCTTCGGCATTGCGATTCAAGGACGCGTTGAAGGTCGCAAAGCGCAGCGTCGATCGACGAGACTGTGAGCCTGCCGCAGCGTCCGCCGACGCGCTGACGCCCACAAGACTTGCGGTAAGCGCCCCGGCTAACAGGCCAATTGATCCACGGGCGGTGATACGCGTTGTCATCAATATTCCTTTCTCTGACAAGCCAGCGCTCCAGGCAGCCTTATCGGCTCGGCCCGTTGCCGAAGTTCTTGCTGTTGTCGCCCTCACGCTTCTCGAACGGGCCGTAGATGGCATAGGTGGTGGCACGAGCTTCCGGAGGCCCGTCGACTCCACCCCCGCGCTCCCCCTGCTGATTGACGTAAAGGGTTTGGCCATCAGGGTCGAAACACCCGCCGCAGAACTCCGTGTCGTTGGTGAGAGCCAGAGCAAAGTCGTAGATGGAACCGTCCTGCGTCAGGCCGCGGATGTACTGCTCGCCTGGACTGTCCTCTTGCAAGAAGATGTCGCCAGTCTGAGGGACTATCACGACGTTGTCGGGATTCTCGAGCGTGTTCCGGTCGACCGACTCGTAGATAAGGGTGATCACCTCGCGGCCCGGGTCGTATTCCCAGACCTGGCCAAGGTTCTGTGCGCCGCCGGTGGTGCAATCGAAGTAGACCTTGCTGTCGCCGACTCCCGTCCACATTCCTTCCTCACGGTCGAAGAAGGCGGCTCCTAGATCCTGCGCCTGGACGCGCGTTGGAGTGAAGCCGGGCACTCGGTCGCGCCGGTTGTCGGTGTCGTCGTCGTGGTCGGCCTGGGGAACGGTGACCCACTCGACAGGGTAGGGGGCCCCGACCACTCGCCCGGTGTCCATGTTGGCGTGGAACTCATTCTTGAGCTTTAGAGCTTGAAGGGGTCCGGTCGTCTCCGCCAGGTTGCCGGACTGACCGACACGCTGATCCGGGATGTAACGGTAGAAGCAGGAACCGAGAAGGCGCTTTTGCGTAAGTGGGTCCGCAGTGATGCTTCTGTCCTCGGTTTCGTACAGGATCCCCGAGCGCCAAATGGTTGCCTCGTGCACGAACCGTCCTGCCGCAAGGATCGGCGCGGCCACGACCGGTCCATCGGCCATCGCGTTCACCTCGAAGTTGTAGCCGTGCTTCTTACCGTTCGGGCTTCTCTTGACGACCTCCTCGCAAGTGATCCACTTCTCGAAGGGGATCACGCCGCCGGCGCAGTTGGTGGACGTGCCTCCGATGATGTTGAAGCTGTCGATCACCTCGTAAGTGATGGCGGTGTCCCCCTGGGGCCCCGGCGTGCGCTTTTGCCGGACGACCAGTTTGGTGCAGCCACCGAACGCAGTCTCGTCGTACTCGAACCCCGGTCCCGTCACGACTTTGATTTCGCCAGGGCGCTCACGGTTCTCGTGGTTGCGGATCAGAATCGTCGTGTCTCCCGGAGTGCCTGCGCCCATGCGGGTGTCACGAAAGGCGCCCATCGCATCGAAGATCCCAGGCGTGGGAGTGCCATCTCGTTGCGGTAGGCCTTGGCGGGAGATGATCTGGTAGTTGAACTGGGCCGGAAGGGCGAGGTCGCCTTTCGGCACGAGCGGTCCGTAGCCCGTCACCCTTGGCGGGGGGTCACCCAGGGCGACCCTGGCCCCCAGGGCGTGAAGCGGCCCCATTGCAGCAAGCCCGCCCCCCAAGATTGCGCTGCGGCGCAAAAAGCTTCTTCGGTCGATGGTCGTCATGCTCCGCCTCCTCTCACCACCGGCGGCCGGACCCGGCGCGCCGGCTTCTGTGAATGCCGGCCCACGACCGGCTACGAAGCGAATAGTCCTCTGGCTTCTACGCGCCCAGCTGAACCGTCGGTGACGGGCGCATGAACATCTGCCAGGGTGCGAAAAGTTCGCGCTAGCGCAGGCCCCCGGCGGCTTCCTCGACCGTCGGGGCGATTGATACGCCCTCGCCGAAGCCCGTGATCGTGAACAGCTTCAGGTGTTGATCACGCGTGCACGAAATGGCCAGGTCTCCGCCCGCTTCCCGTAGCCTGCGGACCCCGCCCATTAGGGCTCCGAGGCCGGACGAGTCCATGAACGGGACGGCGTCGAGGTCGACCACGACTCTTGGCGTCTGGTCTTCGATCATCTGTCCCAGAACGTCGCGCAGCGATCCAACCGTGTAGACGTCGAGGTCCCCCGTGGGTCGGAGGACTCGGAAGCCACCTTTGTTCTCGATCTGGATCTCTACTCCTTGCTGTGCCAAGGCCTCTCTCCTGTCAGCTCCTCGACGACCCGCTCCCCGAGCGGTGAGCCCTGATACTCGATGACCAATATCGTGAGGTCGTCGTCCAGCTTACCGGCGGCAAAATCCTCCACCTGACGAACCAGTGCCTCGCTCAGATCAGCGCAATCGAGTGACGCCAGCCTTAGCATCGCTTGACCCAAGCGCTCCTCCCCGAAAATCTCCCCCTCCGGCGACTTCGCTTCCAGCAGCCCGTCGGTATAGAAGACCAACCTGTCACCCGGCTCCAGCTGCATGACCGTCTGCCCCGCGCCCGGGTCGTCGAACCAGCCTAGGGCCCGATTCCTCGGACCTTCCAGGAAGAAGCCCCGCGGGCGCCCGTCCCGGGGGCTCGAAGTAAGCACGAAAGGCGACGGATGCCCCATGTTCAACCACGTCGCCGCCCCAGAGCGGAAGTCAACGGTTGCGTAGACCAGTGTCGTAAACGAGTCTGGATCGGTCGCCTCTTTGAGGGCTTGGTTGGCGCGCTGGATGATCCTCGTCGGTCCGGCCCCCAGCCCCCGTTCGGCTCGAAGGACGGATAGGACAACGGTTGCCATCAGCGCGGCACCAATCCCTTTGCCGGAGGAGTCCCCGACCGCCACGGTCATTTCGCTGCCCGAGACATCGACGTCGTACCAATCGCCTCCGACCAGGTTCGCCTGACGCTGAATCGGAACGAGCTGGAGGCCCGGCGTCCGAGGCAGCGTCCTCTGAAGCAGGTTCCTCTGAATAGAGCTCGCGATCTCGAGCTCTCGGTCCTGTGCCGCGAGCTGGTGAAGGCGCTTGAGACCCGATTGCATCTCGGTGAAGCGGGCTCCGAGCTCCTCGATCTCGTCACCGGACTTGATTTGGATCTTCTGGTCCAGGTCTCCGCTGCCAATAGCCCGAGCTGCTCCCACAAGGGTTTGGATGTTGGACGACAACCTGCGCGGAAGCAGGACGGCGAGCGCCGTCCCGGCGACCAGGGCCCCCACGGTGACCACCAAGAGGATCACGCGCGCTTGGCCGGACTGGGACCGAAGATCGCTCTCGCTGCGGACGACCACCTCCCTCTGCAGCTCCCGCAGGTTGTTGCCGAGCTCCTCTATTTCCGAGATCAGTGGCGTCCCCCGTTGCCCGAGCACAGAGAAGGCCAGCGCTCGGCGTCCCTCATCGGCGAGCGGCACAACCCGGTCCTCCACGAGTGCCTGGAAGTCCGTGCCGGCGTTGATGAGCCGGCGAAGAAGTGCACGCTCCGGGTCTGAGGTGAACAGTCGTTGCGCGTCCCGTTGTGCAACGTGGACGGTCCCCACCTCGACGCGATACTGCTCGAGCAAGGAGTCTTGGCTCTGGATCAGGAATCCCCTGACCGCAGCGCTCTGAGCCGTATACGACCTGACGATCTCATCCACCGTCACGAGGCCCGGCACGGCGTCGTCAAAGACCCGCCGCTGCACCGTTCGAAGGGAGGAGAAGAGGGAGAGAGTCACCCAGCCCAGCAACCCAATGAGGGCAAGCAGCAGACCGAATCCCCCAACGATCTTCCACCGGAGGGACAGCTTCACCGCACAAGTATCCTCGACCGATGAGGGCGGGTTGGGTCGTCGGACTGCCGGCGGTCGGTGCCACACTGGCCGCCTACGGGGCGGTGGAGCCCTACCTCTACCGCCTCACGACGCACGATCTCACCGTGAGCGAGTCGACCCTTCCTCTTTCGGTTCTGCACCTTTCCGACACCCATCTCGGCCCCCACGATCGCAGGCTGATGTCGTGGTTGAAGCGGCTTCCCGACGAAGTCGGAGACGTGCCCGACTTC
>JAUJNI010000001.1:0-20915 GCA_030446465.1 Actinomycetota bacterium | reverse complement strand
GCTGATGTCGTGGTTGAAGCGGCTTCCCGACGAAGTCGGAGACGTGCCCGACTTCCTGCTTGCGACCGGCGACATGATCGAGGGCGACTTCGGTATCGCTCCTCTGGTGGAGGCTCTTTCGCACTTCGAGGCTCGCCTTGGCAAGTTCTTCGTTCTCGGGAGCCACGACTACTTCCAGAGCAGGTTTCAGGCCTACACCAAGTACTGGACGGGCCGGCGAGACCGCATAAGCGCGCCACGGGCGAACACCGAAAAGCTGATCGATGCACTGTCCGCTCTGGGATGGGTCGACCTGACCAACACGTCATCGACGGTCTCCACCGAAGCAGGAGCCATCCGGCTCAGCGGTGTGGACGATCCATACCTGAGAAGACATCGAACGGACCACATCAAAAGGGCCGGGCCCGAAGTGGCTGCGATCGGCTTGGTGCACTCGCCCGAGGTCGTCTCTGAGTGGATGCTGAACGGCTTTGATCTCGTGGTCGCCGGCCACACGCACGGGGGCCAGGTTCGCTTGCCGCTTCTGGGGGCAGTGGTCACCAACTCCTCGTTGCCGAATGCGCTGGCGTCCGGAGCCCACTTGATTGGATCGGGATGGCTCCACGTGAGCCCCGGCCTCGGGACCGGCAAGTTCTCCCCGATCCGGTTCAACTGCCGGCCGGAGGCGACGCTGCTCCGGCTGATTCCCAAAAGGACAGCAGGTTAGGTCGTGGGAATCCCCTCTGGATGGGAGGCGTCGGTGAATTCCCTGAACACTCCCGTGACGAGAAAGGAGATCTGTTCCCCGATGTCGACCGCGTGGTCCCCGAAACGCTCGAGATAGCGGGCCACGAGCACGAGGTTGGTTGCCCACTCGAAGCTCTGCTCATCTCCTGCATAGTCCTTGAGGTCATCGAGCATCCCGCGATTCAACCTGTCCAGGACGTTGTCCTTGACCGGTAGCTCCTCGGCAAGCTCGACGCTTCTCTGCGCGAAGGCCGACAGCGCGACGTCGAGCATCTCTGCGGCTCGAGCCCCCATCTCTTGCAGACGCGCGAGCATCGGCGAGTCAGACGGATAGGGGTGCTGGTTGCGCACGAATTTTGCGATGTTCACGCACAGATCACCCATGCGTTCGATATGCATGTTGGAGTGGAGAATGGCGCTGACCAGCCTCAGGTCGCTGGCGACTGGAGCCTGCAGGGCCAGCAGGTTCATGATCCGTGTCTGGGTCGCAAGGTAAGCGTCGTCCACCCGATCGTCTTCGGCGATGATGTCATCAGCAAGCTCGGAGTCGCGGGTGTCCAGCGCCTGGCAGACTCGTTCAAGCTGCCTTCTTACCTGCGCGCCCTCAGAGAGAAGGCCCCCCTCAGCCGTCTCTAGCTCCTCGTGAAAGTTGATGCGGCTCATCTGGTTTGGAGCCTATCCCCCCACTTTTGGTAGGGCGACCTCTGCGGGGGCCGGAGGGCGATCGATGAACGGCACGCGAACTCTAGAGGAAGAGACCTGTACTTGGTGCTCAAGCAACGAGGGATACGGGGATCTGAATTTAGACTTCAGCCAGGAGATATGACTCAGAATTGAACGACCTTATGTGGTTCGTGCTAGGTGCGGCCCTTGCCGCCGTTGGATGCCTGCTTGCCATTCGCCTCCTAAGACCGGTGTCACCTCCCAGGGGGAACCTCCAGGCACACCAAGCCGGCGCCGTTGTCCAGGGCCCAGACGGGCAGGTCGTGGCGGGTTCCAGGGACATCCTCGAGCGCCTGTCTGAGGGCGTTCTGGTGCTTGATGACCGGCTCACGCCGACGTTCGCCAATTCGGCAGCTCGCTCTCTTCTGGGTCTCAGGGGCACCTCACTGCCTCCCCGGCTTCCATCGGAAGAAGTTCGTGCGGTGGCGGACCGTGCGCTTGCCGAGCAGTCACGAATCGAAGACGTGGTCGGCATCTGGTTTCCCAGACATTCCATGCTGAGAGTTCGGGCGGAACCTCTGCGGGGAACTGGAGAGCTTCTGGTTGTGCTTCAGGACGTCACCGAAGAGGTCAACACCCAGCGCATCAGACGGGAGTTCGTGTCCCACGCGTCCCATGAGCTCAAGAGCCCCGTTGCAGGACTCCAGGCGCTCGCCGAGGCAGTTCGTCGGGCGGTGGACGATGACCCGACAGCCGCCGGCCGGTTCGCGGAGCGTCTGAGCTTCGAAGCCAGCCGGCTTGGTCGGCTGATCGGTGACCTTCTCGATCTCTCGAAGCTCGAAGACCCACCCTCAGCCCTTCTCGAGACGGTGGATCTGTCATCCACCGCTCGGGCCGTGGTAGCAGAGCTCGACGGTGAAAGCCGCGGTAAGAAGGTTGAGCTTCGTGCTGAGACTCAGCCTTCGGCATTGGTAAACGGGGATGAAGCGCAGCTGCGAGTACTGATCAGAAACCTCCTGGACAATGCCATCCGTTACACGGACGAGGGCGGCAAGATCACCATCGAAGTGGGCGCGGAGGGCGACGACGTGTCCGTCTGCGTGACCGATAACGGCATCGGCATTCCCCTCGAGGCGCAGTCCCGGGTGTTCGAGCGCTTCTACCGAGTAGACAAGGCTCGGTCCCGGGACCGAGGGGGGACGGGGCTGGGCCTGGCAATCGTCAAGCACGTCGCCGAGTCCCACGGCGGGAGGGTGGAGCTTCGCAGCGAGCTCGGACGAGGCTCCACTTTCATCGCCCGCTTTCCTGCTGCAAAGGGCCAGCCAGAGATCAGCTCGGTCGCGGGATAACCGAATAGGAGACGATGCGATGCCGCGCATGCTGCTCATTGAGGACGAGGTCGGTTTCGGCGAAGCACTCGAGTACCAGCTCGAACGAGAGGGATACGACGTCGACCGCTTCACGGACGGAAGGCTCGGCCTAGAGCGATTCAAGACCGCAGGGGCCGACCTCGTGTTGCTGGATCTCATGCTGCCCGGCATGGCGGGCGAAGACATCTGCAGGGAGATCCGGCGATCGTCGAGCGTCCCGATCATCATGCTGACCGCTCGTGATGCAGAGATCGACAAAGTCGTGGGTCTAGAGCTGGGGGCCGACGACTACGTGACCAAGCCGTTCAGCACTCGAGAGCTTCTGGCACGCATCAAGGCGGTCTTGCGTCGGTCGGTCACCGACTCCGCAGGAGCAGACGGCGTTCTGGAAGCGGGAGGAATACGTCTCGATCCCGAGCGCTTCGAAGTATCCGTTCGAGGAGAGCGCGTCCACCTCCCCAGAAAAGAGTTTGAGCTACTCGAGCTGCTGATGGAGAACTCCGGTCGAGTTCTCACCCGCGAGACCCTCATCGACCGAATCTGGGGTACCGACTACTTCGGAGACACGCGCACTCTCGACGTCCACATCAAGCGCCTACGCGCGAAGTGCGAAAGCGATCCCCACAGCCCCAAGCACCTGCTGACCGTTAGGGGGCTCGGCTACAAGTTCGTGCCCTGAGACTCACCGCGCGCGGCCGTCAGGGCCGGTAAAAGGGACGTCGCGACGGCCGAACCTCATTCCACAGAGACTCGACATTCCCCGTCAGCATGTAACGAAGTCGCTCCCCAATCATCACGGAGTGATCCGCGATTCGCTCGAACGCCCGGCCGGCCGTCGCGCTCTTCACCGCAAGCGGCACAGCATTGGCTCCTTGCAACGCCAGAATGGCCTGCATCAGGCTCGAGTTGTGCGCGTCCATGGCATCGTCCCGCTGTTCCAGAGTCATGGCAAGTTTCAGATCCTGCGTTGACCATGCCTGCATCGCGACTCGGAACAGTCCCTGGGCCTCGTACGCCATTCTCCGCAGGATCCGAAACGTCTCTTCGTTTGATGCCAGCAGTGGCTGGTCGGCCGCAAGATTGACAACCCGCAAGCAAAGATCACCCATGCGCTCGAGGTCGGCGAGGATGCGAATCACCGAAACGACCAGCCGGAGATCCGACGCCACCGGATTCTGCAACGTCAACAGTGAGTAGCAACGTTCCGTCAACGAAACCAACATGTCATCGATGCCATCGTCTGCGTCGACGACTTGTTGCGCCAGCTCGAGATCGCCCGTCAGGAGCACGTCGGTCGAGTGCTGGATCGCTTCATCGACCTTCAGCGCCATCACTTCGATCTGGAGCCGGAGCTGCTCGAGCTCGAAGGAGAACGCGGCCTTCAGTGGCCTCGCCACCAGCGGCTCAGGGTTACCCAAAGCGTCCTGTGACGTAGTTCTCCGTCCTTTCATCGGTTGGGTTCGTAAAGATGCGCTCGGTCTTGTCGTACTCCACCAACACACCGGTGCGGCGGTCCTGCTCTTCGTTCACCTCAGCGGTGAAGAAGGCCGTCATGTCGCTTACTCGTGCCGCCTGCTGCATGTTGTGGGTGACGATCACGATGGTGTACTCGTCCTTGATGTCCTGCATGAGGTCTTCGACCTTGCCGGTGGCGATCGGATCGAGTGCGGAGCAGGGCTCATCCATCAGGATCACATCGGGTTCCACGGCCACACATCGCGCTATGCACAGGCGCTGCTGCTGCCCCCCGGAAAGACCCGTAGCGGACTCCTTCAATCTCGACTTGACCTCATCCCACAAGGCCGCCTTTTGGAGCGACTGCTCGACGAGATCGTCCATGTTGCCCTTGAAGCCGGCGATCTTCGGGCCGAAGGCGACGTTGTCATAGATCGATTTGGGGAACGGGTTCGGCTTCTGGAACACCATGCCGATCCGCCTGCGGACCTCCACGGGGTCCACCGACTTCTCGTAGAGATCCACTCCGTGATAGAGGATCTTTCCTTCAACGCGGGCGGTCTCGATGAGATCGTTCATTCGATTGAAGCACCGCAACATCGTCGTCTTCCCACAACCGGACGGTCCGATCAGCGCCGTGATCTGGTTTTGCGCAATGGACATCGATATTTCACGAACGGCCCTGAACTCCCCGTAATAGACCGAGAGATCCTGGACGTCGAAGACCAATTCGCCTGCAGGGCGGCGCTCAACCGCATGCTCGGCGGTATCCAAACGGATTCCGGGCTTCGTCTCTTGAGCGGTCATAGTTCGCGCGTCCACAGATCACCACTTTCTTTCATAACGATTGCGCAAGATGATAGCGATTGCATTCGTCGATAAGGTCAACAGCAAAAGCACGATGATGGCGGCCGAAGTGAGTGCTCTGAAGTCTTCGTTGGGGAGACTAGTCCAGCGGTAGACGATGACCGGCAGAGCGGTATAGCCCCCCCGCAGCGACTCGAAGAAGCCACTCCCACCGGTGGCGAGCAACCCGGTCGTTGCTCCCACCAGCAACAAGGGCGCCGTCTCCCCGATTGCCCTGGAGATCGACAGCACCGTGCCGGTCAGGATGCCGGGCGCGGCAGCGGGGAGCACGTGGCTCCTGATGACCTCCCAGCGGGTCGCACCGACTCCGAAACCGGCCTCCCTGATGCTGCCGGGCACTGCACGAAGGGCTTCCATGGTGGTCAGGATGACGATGGGCAAGACCAGCACGGCGAGGGTCAGCCCACCGGCCATCACAGTCTTTCCTCCGGTCAGAGGTCCCAGCACCTGAACGAAGATCACCAGTCCGAGGATCCCGTAGACGATCGAGGGCACTCCTGCGAGGTTGCGGATGTTCACGTTGACGAAGCGATTCAACTTCGTGTCGGGCGCATACTCCTGAAGGTAGACGGCAGCGCCGATCCCCGCGGGAAAAGCAGCTAGGACCACGAAGGCCATGAGAAGCAGGGAGCCCGCGATGCCCTGTCCCACTCCGGCGATGGACGCAGAGACCACTGTGAGCCGCCCTCTCAGGAAGTCAAATCCTCGCTCCTGGAAGACCTCGATCCCGCCGCGGACCACCTGTGAGATGAGCACAAACAGAATTACCAGCGAGAGAAGGAGCGCCACCAAAATCGCAGCCTGAAAGAGAGCTCCTTTGTAGTCGATGCGCCGTCCCTGGAGGTGCTGGCGCACCACGTCTGCCGTCGACGGACCCCTTGCCGCTATGGCCATCAGTACTTCTTCCTCACCCGGCGGACAAAACGCTCGCTCACAATGTTGAGGACCAGAGTGATGAAGAAGAGAACGAGGCCGACGAAGAAGAGGCTCTCGAAGGTGCCCTCTTGGCCCCTGACCTGGTCGCTGCCAATGGCCAGAGCCGTCATTGCCGCGGTCATGGTTTGGCCGGGTTCCAGGGGGTTGATCTTGAAAGCGGATCCGCCGGAAGCCCCTGCGGCAATCGCGACGATCATCGTTTCCCCTATTGCGCGCGAGAGACCGAGGATCAAAGAAGCCATGATGCCGGACACCGCCGCCGGCACTACGATCTTCATCGTCGTGGTCCTCTTGCGAGCGCCCATCCCGTACGACGCTTCCCGTAAGGCCCCGGGGACCGAGCGAAGCGAGTCCTCGGCGACAGAAGCGACCAGTGGAGTGATCAATATTCCGACCGCAATCCCTGCTCCCATCATGTTAAAGAAACCGGCCTCTGGCCAGATCGTCTGCACGACGTTGGGGATGATCCATGTGATGGCGAAGAAACCCAGCACGACACTTGGGACGCCGGCGAGGATCTCTAGGATCGGCTTGAGGATCCGCCTGACGCGTGGTTTGGCGTATTCCGACAGATAAATCGCGGCACCGAGCCCGAGGGGTGCAGCAACGAGCATGCCGATCCCCGAGACCACCAGTGTCCCCATAACGATCGTGGGAATGTCGAACACCCCCCGGCGGGGATACCACCCTCTGCTCGGGATCCATAGTGCCGACAGATCGACCTTCGAAAGAAAGAACAGGGCACGCCCCAGCAACGAGGCGACGATGAGAACGCTGACGATGACGGAGAACACGGCGGCGCCCTGGAACACCCGCCTGATCCGCGTCTCTTTGCGGCGTCTGCGAGCGTCACCTCGAAGGTCCATGGCGCCTGTCGGCGCCCCTATCGCTGCCATTGACTCTCCCATTGAATTCGCACGGGCGGGACTTACAGCCCGCCCGTGCGACCCTATTGTCTTCTTTACCTGCTAGCTGCTACGAACTCTCGCGCGTGCCGGTCTCCTGAGCCTCCCACGCCTGCCGGCTCTCCTCTAGATCCTCCGTGGCCAGCTCGACGTAGCCCACCTCGTTGACGGATGTGATGCCTTCCTCGGAGAGGTAGAGGTCGACGTAGGCCTTCACCTCGGGCCGCGACGCGCTCTCCTTTTTCACGTAGACGAAGAGATCTCGGGCGATGGGGTACTCGCCACTCTGGATCGTCTCAGGTGTCGGCTCGACGCAGTCGTCGCCCTCCTCTGCGATGGGTAGCAGCTTGACGGTGTCGGTGGCGCCCTCGGCAAAGGCAAACCCGACCCATCCGAGCGACGTGTCCGTCCCACCAACGCCCTCGATGATCACGTTGTCGTTGGCTGAGGCCTGGTAGTCAGGACGGATGACGGGGTCGTCCTCTTTGATCCCCTGCTCCTCATAGGCAATGTCCTCGAGGACTATCTCTGCAAAGGAGTCGTAGGTGCCGGACTCCTCACCGGGCCCGGTGACGACGAGGGGAACATCCGGATAGGGAGCATGCCCCGCACCGATCTTCTCGGCAAGCTCGTTGGCGTCGGACCAGCTCTCGAACCCTTCGGACTCCGGACCAACCAGGGCATAGATGTCGTGGAAGTCGAGACATTCGACCTGATCGTTGTTGACCGACGTGATGACGGAGAGCCCGTCGATTCCCACCTTCAACTCGATGAACTCGATACCGTTCTTCTCACAAGCCTGGACCTCTTCCTCGTCAATCGGCCGAGAAGCGTCCGAGATGTCTGTCTCACCGTTGCAGAACAACTCGAAGCCGTCCGAGGTTCCCGGGCCCTCTACCGTGACGTCGACTCCTGGGTTCTGCGCAATGAACTTCTCGCCGACGGCCACGGAGATCGGCTCGACCGTGGACGATCCGGAGACCACCACCTGGCCCGCCAATTCACCTTCACCACCGCCCCCTGCCGTCCCACCACCCGTGTCCCCTGCGCCTGATTGGTCGGCACAGGCACTGCCGATGAGGGCCAGTGCAAGCGCCACAAACAGGAGCCTGAAGCCCGTTGCTCTGATTACGGTCATCTAGTTGCTTCCTCCTCGGACTAGCTTTCTTTTGCGGCTTGCGGGCACCCCGCGGACGCCACCGCCTACACAGGTCAGAAGCTAGCCAGGCGATGTGGCTCCGCGGTATCCGCTCTATGAACTCGAGGTGAACAGGCGCCCTGGGCCGGCGATGCCGCCGTTGATTGGCCTCAGTCCAGTCCGTTGTGGGATGCTCAAGGCAACGGGAAGTGGCGCAGCTTGGCAGCGCGCAGCGTTCGGGACGCTGAGGTCGGGGGTTCAAATCCCCCCTTCCCGACCAGACGCGTTTCTAAGCGATCAGCAGTTCTGCTATCTGAACCGTGTTCAGGGCAGCGCCCTTGCGAAGGTTGTCTGCGACGCAGAACAGCTCGAGGGCCGCGTCGTCGAAGAGGTCCTGCCGAATGCGACCGACGTAGCAAGGATCCCTCCCCGCTGCCTGAAGAGGTGTTGGGAAATCGGCCGCCCCGAGGTCATCTCGGATCTCGATGCCCTCGGCCCCCGAAAGAAGATCGCGCGCTTGCTCGGCAGTAATGGGTTCGGAGAACTGAGCGTGAACCGCGACGCCATGTCCGGTCACCACCGGTACGCGCACGCACGTCGCCGTCACCGGCAGCTCGGGAAGAGAAAGGATCTTTCGTGTCTCGTAGCAGAGCTTGAGCTCCTCGCTGGTGTAGCCCGCCTCTTTGGCCGAGCCGCACTGAGGGATGACGTTCATCGCGATCGGATGCGCAAAGATGGAGCCGGGTTCGAGCACCTGTCCGGCGGCACCGGCTCTCGCCGCGTCGGGTTCCTTGACCACCAGCTCGATTTGCTCCCATAGCTCATCGATCCCCATCTGCCCTGCACCGGAAGCCGCTTGATAGGAGGCGGCCACGACCCGTACCAGACCCGCTTCGGCGTGGAGCACCGCGAGAGGAAGAACCATCGCAAGTGTCGTGCAGTTGGGGCTCGCAATGATGTTGCGAGGCAAGTCCCTGACCTGGTTGCCGTTGATCTCCGGCACGATGAGCGGCACGCCCTCGGCCATCCGGAAGGCCGCCGAGTTGTCGACGACCACCGCTCCGCGAGATGCCGCAACGGGGGCCCACTGGGACGAGAGCTCGTCGGGCACATCGAAAAGGGCTACATCGACGCCGTCGAAGACCGATTCCTCGAGCGCCACAACCTCGACCTCTTCGCCCCTGAAAGGCAGTCGCCGGCCCGCCGAACGAGCCGAGGCGACGGGGACCAGCTCATCGACAGGAAAGTCACGCTGCTCCAGGATGTTGAGGATCTCCGTCCCGACTGCGCCGGTCGCACCAACGACCACAAGCCTCATGCCCGCTCTCCCGAGGGGCCGTGCGCCCTCACTGCCCTCAGCTGTCCGGATACGGTCGCAGGGTGCTCCTCGCGCACCACCGCCTCTTGTGGCAGTGAGAACTTGTCGTGGATGGTGCGGACGGCCTTGTCGACGTCGGACGCCCTCACTACACAGCAGATGCGAATGGAAGAAGTGGAGACGATCTCGATGTCGATTCCAGCTTCGGAAAGAGCGTCGAACATGTCGGCAGCAACGCCGGGATGCGTCTTCATGCCGGCCCCCACAAGAGACACCTTCGCTATGTCGGCATCGGTGGCGACCTCCTCGGCCCCGACCGATCTCGCGATCGCTCCGAGCACCGGCTGTGCTCGCGCCAGATCGACCTCAGGCAAGGTGAAGGAGAAGTCGGTGCGGCCGCCACTGGCCGCGGTCTGAACGATCATGTCGATGTTGATGTCTTCGTCGGCGAGAGGACGGAAGACGCGCGCCGCTGCGCCCCTTGTGTCGGGGACGCCGCGCATCGTGATCTTGGCTTCCGAGGTGTCGTGGGCGATCCCCGAAATGATCGCTCTCTCCATCCGTTCGTCCTCCTCGGTTATCCACGTACCTTCCTCGTAGCCGAACGAAGAACGGACGTGGACGAGCACTCCGTAGTTGCGAGCGTATTCCACCGACCGCAACATCAACACTCTCGCGCCGCTTGCCGCGAGCTCCAGCATCTCTTCATACGACACGGCATGCAGCTTTCGAGCGTGGGGAACGAGGCGGGGATCCGCGGTGTAGACACCGTCCACGTCGGTGTAGATCTCGCAGACGTCGGCTCCCAGCGCGGCGGCCAGCGCCACTGCGGTTGTGTCAGACCCCCCGCGGCCGAGGGTGGTGACGTCGAAGCTGGTGGAGACCCCCTGAAACCCGGCGACGATGGCGATCTTGTCGTCGTCCAGCGCCTCACGCACCCGCTTCGCCTTGACCTCGACGATTCGGGCCTTTCCGTGGCTGGTATCCGTCACGATCCCTGCTTGGGAGCCGGTGAAGGAAACGGCCTCGTGCCCGAGGTCGATGATGGCCATGGACAGCAGCGCCATCGAGATGCGCTCGCCCGCCGTCAGCAACATGTCCATCTCGCGCCGGTGGGGAGCCGGGGTTATCTGGTTCGCCAAGGCCACCAGCTCGTCGGTCGAACCGCCCATCGCCGACACCACGACACAGACTTTGCTGCCGCGTCGGGCCGCGGCCACCACGCGCTCTGCTACGCGCTTGATGCGCTCTGCGTCGCCGACCGACGTCCCACCGTATTTCTGGACCACCAAAGCCACTCGCTCAACATAGTGGACTTGGGCGGGACGCCCCGCGTTTAGGAGGAGCAGGTGCTGGAGGGGCTCAAGCTCCCATCTGGCGGCGGCCGCCGAGCGCACGGCCGAGCGTCACCTCGTCGGCATACTCGAGGTCGCCTCCAACGGGGAGACCGCTCGCAAGACGGGTCACCCTTACGCCAAGGGGAGTCAGCAACCTTTCCAGGTACATCGCCGTAGCGTCTCCTTCGGTGTTCGGGTTCGTTGCCACGATGACCTCGGTGGCAGGAGGCCTGCCATCGGCTGGATGTCGAAGACGCTCAAGGAGCTCGCGGATTCTCAGATGATCAGGTCCTATGCCCTCGATGGGCGAGATCGCTCCTTGAAGGACGTGATAGAGGCCTTGGTACTCGCGCGTCCTCTCGATGGCGGCGATGTCGGGAGGCTCCTGCACCACACACACGACGGTTGAATCACGCCTGGAGTCACGGCAGTACTGACAGATCTCTTCGTCGGCCACGTTGAAGCAGACTGCGCACAACCTCACCTTCTCCTTTACTTCCGTAATGGAGTCCGCCAGCAATCCCGCTTCCGAAGGCGTCACCTTCAGCAGGTAGAAGGCAACGCGCTGGGCACTCTTGGGGCCGATGCCGGGCAACTTCGACAGCTCGTCGATGAGTCGTTGAAGGGGTGGTGCAAACATCTACATGCCGGGAAGGCCGAGCCCGCCCATCCCTCCCGCCAGCGGGCCCATGGCCTGCTCCTGAGCGGTGCGAGCCTTGGTCAGTGCGTCGTTGAGGGCCGCCGTCACCGTGTCCCCGAGCATCTCGAAATCGTCGGCGTCGGGGGGCCCGTCGAAGATATCGGGATCGATGGTCACCGCCAGCACCTGCCCGTCCCCGGTCGCCTGGACCTTCACTGCTCCTCCACCGGCGGTTCCCTCCACCTCGACATCGGCAAGGGCCTCCTGGGCTCTTTGCATGTCGGCCGCCATCTTCTGAGCCTGCTTCATCATCTTCTGAAGGTCCTTGCTCACCGTGGCACCCCTTTTGCGCTATCGCCGACTTCCTCGACAACCTCTGCCGACAGCCCTCTTCTCACGAGCTCGATCGGGTCGTGCTCGGCCGCCGAAACCGGTGTCGTCTGTGCGTAATCGACCGGCTCGTTCGACTCCTCCTTGAGAGGCTCGGGCTCGGCCCCCTTTGCGGCAAACCGAAGCTGAGGCCGGATCCCGAGGGCCGTGTGCAGGGCCTCGGACAAGGTGTCTCGGTTGCCGCCTTCGCTCATTGCCGACGCATGGAAGCTGGACTGGACCTCAACGACCAGGACGCCGTCGTTGAGCTCCACCGGCCGGGATGGGTTGAGCAGCGCCCCCACCCTCTGGCTCGTCTTCCTGACCTCTTTGATCGCCGCAACCCAAGCATCCTTGATGTGGTTGAGCCCCACGTGCTCAGGCGCCTCGATTTGCGTCTCGGTCTCGTTTTCTGGCTGGGTCGTCGCCGGCTGTGAGACCGCCGGAGGTTGGCTAGCAGCCGCCCTCTCTGGCTGCTTGGGCGCCGGACCACCCACGGCCGGCCTTGCGTCCGCAGGAGGAGCCACCCGAGCCGGCCGAGCGATCTCGGGGCGCGCTCGAGGAGCGACATCGTGCACCGACGCGTCCTCTGCCGGGGGGGTCTCAATCCCCATCCTGCGCTCGATCCTCTCGATCCTTCCGAGCAATCCATCGGGGGTCGAGTCGGTCTCGGGCGCGGATGCGCGCGCCAGAGCAACCTCGAGGAACAGCCGGTGATTGGGGGCGTTGCGCATCTCGGTCACCGACTTCCCGATGAGGTCGAGGGTCCGCAGCAGCTCTCCGATCCTGAAGCTCTGGGCCTGCTCGACGAGCCGGGTGATGTCCTCCTCGGGGCCCCCTAGGAGGCCTTCGGCGGCAGGCGCGGTCTTGAGCAATAGCAGCGACCGAGCGTGGGCAAGCGTCCCCAACGCCACCTGGCGAACGTCTGCCCCTTGGGCTATCAACGAATCGAGCGTCACGAAGACAGTCCCGATGTCTCCTGAGGCAATGGCATCGAAGATTTCGATGAAGGCGTCTTCGTCGCGCTCGCCCAGGACTCTTTCGGCATCCTCTTCGGATACCCGGCCCCCGAGGCTCCTGAGCTGGTCGAGGGCGGACAGGGCGTCTCTGAAGCTTCCGTCTGCATGCCTGGCGATCGTCGAGATCGCATCCGGTTCGATGTCGATGTTCTCGAGCTTGGCTACGTGCGCCACATGCTCTTCGAGCACCTCTGTGGGGGCCCGGCGAAAGTCGAAGCGCTGCGTGCGCGACACGATGGTCGGCAGAACCTTGTGAGCCTCGGTCGTCGCGAGCACGAAGATCACGTGATCGGGGGGCTCCTCGAGCGTCTTCAGCAGCGCGTTGAATGACTGAGAGGTCAGCATGTGGACCTCGTCGATGACGTAGACCTTCTTTCGCCCTCCGGCCGTGGCGAGCGGAACCCCGGCGAGGATGTCTCTCGTCTCATCGACGCCGGAATGCGAAGCGGCATCCAGCTCGAAGACGTCGAGGGAGCTGCCCTCGGTGATGGCGACGCAGGAGGGGCAGACCCCACACGGGCTGGGGGTCGGGCCTTGCACGCAGTTGATGGCCTTGGCGAGGATGCGCGCCGTCGAGGTCTTGCCGGTACCTCGGGGGCCGGTGAAGAGGTAGGCGTGAGCTACCCGGTCCTCTCGTATGGCGTTCGCAAGGGTCGTGGAGACGTGCTCCTGACCGAGGATCTCATCGAAGGTCTGGGACCTGTACTTGCGATAGAGGGAGACGTAAGCCACGACCGCCATCCTAGTCGGCAAGTACGTCGATCCACGGCCCCCACCGTTCTTTCTGAGCTGACTTGCGAAATCCGCAACTGGCTTCAGAAAGAAGGAAAGGAGAGGGCCGTGCGAACCGTCCTGGACCCCTGAACGGCCGGCGCTATCCCCGGCAGCCGGCTCCGCCCGGGCTACCCTGCGGCGCACTCGGGACACCGCTTACGGCTGCTCCCTTCCGGGCCTGACCGGGTTCACGGCTCCGGGTCGCGCAGGACCCGACCATCAACGCTGCACACCGGGGGCTGCCCGGTCCTTCGGGGGCCGCAGACGAATCGTCAACCCGGCGTATCGAGGGTTTCCGGTGGAGGGGACCCCGAACCCCCCGGCTAGCACGGCCCCTCACAGGATAGCCTGCGGGCGCCAGCGGCCTCGCAGCGGGGGGACGGCGCTCCTTCGCTCAGGCACCCCGCTCTTTCAGCCTTCGCTTCGGAGCGCCGCCCTCCTCGCTCGTGACTGTCGCCGTTCTCGGGCTCTCCGTTCGGGAGAGAAGGCGCCTTGCGGAAGCCTGAACAGGGACCGGCCCGCGAGGACGGGGCTGCCCGAAGCGAAGGCTGGGGAAAGTGGGGTGCCTGAGCGGAGCGGCAGCCCCGCCGCAGCGGGACTCCGGAGCCTGCGGGATAAGCGGAGACGAAGGGATTTGAACCCTTGGACCTCTTGCGAGGTCACACGCTCTCCAGGCGTGCCGGTTAGTCCACTCCCGCACGTCTCCGCCCGGGAGTGTAGCCGCGGCATCAACGCGGAGGGAATGGCAGCGGTGGGGGCGGGATTTGAACCCGCGGTGGGCGTGAACCCACAATCGCTTTCGAGGCGATCCCGTTATGGCCGCTTCGGTACCCCACCAGGGGCGAGTATACGAGCGCCTTAATGGCGCCGGCTCTCGAAGAAACCCCTCAGCAGGGCTGCGCTCTCGGCCTCCAAGACCCCGGTGGTGAGCTCGAGTGAATGGTTCAGACGAGGGTCCTGGACGACGTTGTAGAGAGACAGTGCGGCCCCCGCCTTTGGATCCTGAGGCCCGTAGACCAGCCGCTTGACCCGTGCCGTCACCAGGGCTCCCGCACACATGGGGCATGGCTCGAGAGTGACGTAGACGGTCGTGCCCTCGAGCCTCCAGGAGCCGAGCGCCGCAGCGGCGGCCTGGAGCAACAGGACCTCGGCATGCGCAGTGGGGTCACTCCGCAGCTCTCGCTCGTTGTGAGCCGCGGCCACCACCTCGGAGTCTCGCACCAGCACCGCACCGATCGGGACGTCGCCGTGGCGCGTTGCCGCCGCAGCCTCCCGGAGTGCCAGCGCCATGAAGGCTTCATCCGACACGTCACTCGTCCGTCGAAGCGCGTGCCTTCTTGAACTTTCCGGCTGCTTGCTGGTATTTCTTGCGGCCCCATTGGAGCGCGTCCTTCGCCCAGTCGTACTCGGTGGACAGAATCGCGAGGCCCCCGAGAATCACAGGAAAGGACCACGGGCCCGGCAACGGCGTGATCATCAGGCCTCCGATCACGAGAGCCAGTCCCACCACGGTGGCCACGACGCGCTTGGTGAGCGCGGAGGCCGTCTTCCTCTCCCTAACGAGCTCGATGTGTGGATGGGTCACCCACGGGCCCGAGCTGTCCAGCTCTTCCGGGGTGAGGGGTCTCCTGGACGAGGGGGCGTAGTCGGAGAAAAGCTGCAGCAGCTCAGCGACCCGGTCGGTTGCGCCGTCGGTCTCCACCGGCATTTGCACGACCACCCTCGAGCCGTCGCCCTCCACCGCGAGGATGGGGCCCCCCGGAATGTCGGCGTTTAGTCCCCAGCAATCAATGTCCCGCCACAGCATCGAGCTGTGGCCACCCCCTTTGCCCGTCCAGTGAACGACCACGCGGCGAGTGGTGACGAACACGAAACCTTCGTTATCCGCCGCGGGCGTCCTGGCGCGCGCCCAGTGGACGACACGGTCGCCGTCGTCGAGGTACGCGTCGGCATTGTCGACGATCAGCTTCTCTCTCTGATCTGAAATCCAGCCAATGAGTCCCACTGGCGAGCACCTTCGTTTGCGGGCCTGGACCTAGCAGCAAAAGAGTACGCCCGGAGGGATTCGAACCCCCGACCTTCCGGTCCGTAGCCGGACGCTCTAATCCACTGAGCTACGGGCGCATGCTCCGTGGACACTCTAACGCCGGGAGGTGCACGGGGCTCATGGCCAGGCCTCGGGACCCAAGGGGCACCCGACCCGGGGTCCGGCCTGGTAGCTTGGCTGCATGGCAAGACGTGAGGAGGGCACCCCGGAAACGCAAGAGGGCTCCGCTGATGCCGAGAACGCTCCTTCCGGGAAAGTCGTCACCACAGAAGAGGATCAGCGGCTTCCAGACGACCAGGAGGCAATGCAGCCAGACTCCGACTAGAGGGAGCGGCGAGCAGGGCAACGGCTTGAGCGGAGGCGCGGGGATTTGAACCCCGGAAGGGGCGTTAACCCCTTAACGCATTAGCAGTGCGCTCCCTTCGGCCACTCGGGCACACCTCCGCCCAGGATCATAGCGGTGACCCCACCTAGGTTTTCAAGGGATGGATTGCTCTTGCCGAGTCCTATAGTTGCAGCCAACCAGCCCCAGGAAGGTCCCTGATGAAGCGAGCCCTTGTCTCCATTGCCTGCGCAGTGGTCGCGCTTCTGGCCGGAAGCTCCGCGGTCCATGCGCTTCCGGACAACACCAAGGTGGACGCCTACAAGACGGGCCTTGATTTCCCCGTCGACATGGCGTGGGTCGAGGGAACCAAGAAGCTGTTCTTCACCGAGAAGAACACCGGCAAGATCCGGGTGATCAACAAGGGCCGGTTGCTCTCACGGGCCTGTGTCAACCTCGACGTCGCAGCGGACGGAGAACGGGGTGCCCTCGGGCTCACGCTGCATCCGGCGTTCAAGGACAACCACTTCCTCTACGTCTTCTACACGAACAGGTCACCGCTCGAGAGCCGGGTCACCCGCTTCACCGTCAGCAACAACCGCTGTGTGGACGGCAGAAGAATCATGCGGGGAGTGCCGGCGTCCGGGTATCACATCGGGGGTCAGCTCGAGTTCGTGGACGGCAAGCTGTTCGTGTCGACCGGCGAAGCACACGATCCGGGCGCAGCTCAGCGGGTTGACAACCGGCTGGGCAAGATCCTGCGCTACAACCCCGACGGCTCGGTCCCGAAAGGCAATCCCTTCAGCAAGCCGGGCGATCGAAACCCGGTGTGGAGCTACGGCCACCGCAACCCGTTTGGACTGACGCACAAGCCGGGTAGCTCGCAGCTATTCGAAACCGAGAATGGACCGAATTGCGATGACGAGTTCAACCGCATAAAGAAGGGCCGCAACTATGGGTGGGGAGACAACTACCGGTGCGGGACGGCAGGAGTCGGTCCGAACCCCAAGCCCCCACTCAAGCGATGGAGCAACGTCATCGTTCCCACCGATCCTTGGTACTACCGCGGACGCATGAACGCGCTGGACGACGACGTCTACGTCGGAGACTTTGGAGGTAACCGGCTGCACCGTCTTGTAATCAACGACAGAGGCACCGACGTGCGCGAGGACAGGGTCATCTACACCGCATCAAACGGGATCACCGACGTCTCCAAAGGTCCCGGCGGATGGCTCTACTTCGCTACGACGAGCGGGATCTTTCGCATAGTCCCACAATAGGTCTGTGGCAGCGGCCGACAGTCAAGGCATCTCGGCCCCCGAGCGCTATCGACGCACGCTCTCGGGCGGCGTGCTCCTGTTCCGCTGGGTTGCGCTGGCGTGGATGACCACGATCGCTGCAACGGGGTCCGAGCCCCTGCGTCATCCACTGGTCGCCTGGACCTCTATAGCTGCTGCCGGTGCCTGGACGGTGTGGTTGACCCTCCGCAGGCGCAAGTGGGTCGAGGCGACCCTGTGGTTCGACCTCGCCTTGTGCTTCTGGCTGTTGGTGGCGTCCGGGATCGTGGTTCCAGAAGGAGACATCGTCTCCCAACGGCCCTTCTTCGCGACGGGATACCCGCTCAGCGCGGCGTTGCTCTGGGCCGTCGCACGAGGGCCCGTGGCCGGCCTCTTCTCCGGGGCCGTTCTAGGAGTGGCCCTGGCGCTGTCTCGAGTGCTTAACGGTGTCCCCTTTACTGCCTTGAGCGCACGAGAGGTACAGAACTTGGCGGGCGCCATCCTCAACTACTTGGTGGCAGGCCTCGCCGTTGGACTCGTCTCACGCCTGTTGGTGAGCTCCGGCGCGGCCCTCGAGGGAGCAACCGAGGAGCTGCTAAAGGAGCGTGAACGAGCGGCTCGGCTGGCGGAGCGAGAGTCGCTCGCCCGTCAGATTCACGATTCCGTGCTGCAGGCCCTCTCTCTCGTCCACAAGCGAGGCCGGGAGCTGTCCACCAGGCAGGCCATTCCCGGACCAGAAGTCGCCCGCCTTGCGGAGATGGCGGGACAGCAGGAAGCCGAGTTGAGAAGCCTCATCCTCCGAAGCCCCGTTGAGAGCGAGACCGGCACCAAGTCGCTGCGGGACCAGTTGGAGAGGATCACCCGATCGCTCGACGGCTTGCACGCGACGGTTAGCTCGGTGGGACCCATCTCGGTCGATGCGGCCCGCGCGGACGAGATCAGCGCGGCGGTTAGGCAGTCCCTCGAGAACGCCTTGGCACACGCACAAGCGTCACGGGCAACCGTCTTCGCGGAGGAGGAGAATGGCGAGGTTGTCGTCACCGTCAGGGACGACGGAGTCGGCTTCATCTACGACGAAGAGGCCCTCGCAAGAGATGGGAAGGTGGGAATGCTCAAGAGCATGAAGGGCCGAGTCGAGGACCTGGGCGGCTCCATGAAGGTCACCACCGCCCCGGGACGCGGGACGGAGGTCGAGTTCCGGGTGCCACGCGGCGCGAAGGAAAACCGGTGACCGAGCCGATAAGAGTGATGGTCGTCGACGACCATCCGGTGTGGCGGGACGGGGTGAAGAGTGACCTCGAAGCCTCCGGCACCGCACAGGTGGTCGGCGAAGCGGCCGACGGCGGCGAAGCGATCGAACGCGCGCTCGACCTCATGCCCGAGGTCGTCCTTATGGATCTTCAGCTACCCAACTTGTCGGGGGTCGAGGCGATCAAGCGAATCGTCGAGCAATCTCCTCACATCAAGATCCTGGTGTTGTCCGCGTCCGCCGAAGAGGCCGACGTCCTCGAGGCCGTTAAGGCAGGCGCCGCCGGCTACTTGTTGAAGAGCTCGACCGCTGAGGAGCTCGTGGATGCCGTCGCCAGGGTGCGCACCGGCGAGCCGGTATTCACCTCGTCGCTCGCCGGCCTCGTGCTTGATGAGTTCCGGCGCATAGCCCGTAACGATCCAAGTGAGCCGGGGTTGACGGCTCGTGAAAACGAGGTGTTGAAGCTGGTCGCGAAGGGCTACACCTACCCGGAGATCGGCGAGAAGCTGTTTATCTCCACCAAGACTGTTCAGAACCACGTTCAGAACATCCTCATCAAGCTGCAGCTCAAGAAGCGCTACGACCTCATGCGCTATGCGATACAGAAGGGCCTGGATAGGGGGCCCGAATAGAGTCGCTAGAGGTAGTTGCCCTGCCCCGGCTCAGGAGAGCCCTGCGGTGCCTGGCCCCCGGGAGGAAGGCTCTTACGCATCTGGTCGAGCCGTGCGCGGCTCTCCATCTGCTGCGCGAACAACATCGCTTGGATCCCGTGAAAGAGGCCCTCCAACCAGCCGACCAGCTGTGCGTGGGCGACCCGAAGCTCCGACTCGGACGGTACCCCTTCATCAAACGGCAAGCTCAAGCGGGCCAGCTCGTCGCGCAACTCGGGTGACAGCACGACGGATAGCTCCTTGACCGAGGTTTCGTAGACCTCCCTCAACCGACTACGGCTTTCCTCGTCGAGCGGAGCTTGCCGAACCTCCTCCAGCAACTGGCGCACCATCGCGCCGATGCGCATGACCTTGGCCGGCGACTCCACGGCCTCTGCTTGGGCCCGGTCCTCGTCGGCCTCTGGGGGGGCCGGTTCGCCGGGAACGACAACGACCGGTTGTGGTTGGGGTTGCTGCTGCGACATGGCTCTCCTCGATTCCAAAGCTCGGCACTAACGGCTCGTAAGGTGCGACTCCGCAGAGCCTTCCTCAAAGAGGGGAGTCTCACATACGCGGCGACTCGCATGTTCAGTCGGTTTGGTGCGCCGACGGGCACCGAACGTCACGTGAGCGGGAACGGAGGCTGGAGCCACCACGGCACGTCGTCGACCTCGATCTCGGTCACCCACTTCACCCACCAGAAGCCCCTTCGCCCGGGCGCGCAGACACGCAGTGGAAAGCCGTGCCCCTGGCTGAGCGGGCGACCACCCACCCGAGTGGCGAGAAGCAGTTGGCCGGCGTCGTGCAAGGGAAAGCGCCGGCTGTATCCCGAGATCGATCGCACTTGCACGCTTCGCCCGGCAGCTTGCTCTGGAAGCAAGCGGGCGAGCCAGGCCCCTTCCCATTCCTGGGCCGCGTACCATCCCCCGGTGCAATCGATGACTGCGTTGAGCCTGTCCGAATACCCGAAGAGGTCGTCGTAGCTCCACCTACGGGCGTCACCGTTCGCGGAGACCGAGAGCGTCCATGATTCTGGATCAACTTCCGGCACCCTGTCGTTGAGCCACTGGGTGACCGGCATGCGATCTGGTTCGAAGGATCCGGCAGCGAAAGAACCGGTGAACCTGCGGCCGCCTCCCGGTAGTGACGTGAGTCGAGTCGCTCCCTCCACCGCCGCGTAGGCCAGACCCGCCCCACCCAGCAGCGCTCCGCTCCGCAGCAGAGCTCGGCGAGAGACATCGGTGCGATGCACTCGTGCGGGCCGAGCAATCACATGCCATAGGGCGAACGGAATGGAAGCCAGCGCCGCTCCAACGTGCACCTGCATGGCGGTTATCGGCCCCATTGAACGCAACAGACCCGTGGAGTGTGAGAAGCCGGTGACCAGAGCGACGGTGATCAGGACGAGAAATGCAACGGACGCCGTTCGTCCCCGGCGGGGGCGGCGGAGCCCCCGCGCCACGATCGTCTGCTTCCAGGGACTGAGAATCAGGATGGCAAGACCCGTCATCCCATGGGCAATCGTGACCCATTGATTCCAACCGACACCGATGCCGTACGCGAGCCCTCCCGTCAGGAAAGCTCCCCCCAGGATGACGAACAGAGCAAGGTTGGTTCTGCGCCCGGCCATTACACCCGGATGACTGCCAGGCCCGGAATGTTGGCGTAGTCGTCGTCTCGTGTGACGACAGGTACGCCGAGCACCAGAGCGGTAGCGGCGATCCACGAGTCGTTGACGGGCATCCGCTGTCCGGCGTCGCGCATCAGGACCCGGAGCCGCGCCCAAGACTCGGCGACATCGCTGTCAATGGAAATCGGTTCGAGAGCGAGTGCCTGAGTCAAGGTTGCGAGGC
>JAUJNI010000005.1 GCA_030446465.1 Actinomycetota bacterium | reverse complement strand
CTCCCTCGGTGACCTCAATCGTCACGCCCCCTGGGCGTCTAGTCGAGAGGCGTATCTCCACCTTTGGTGGGGACGGAGACGCCACGGCCGACCTCCAGACCGAGCGGGCGTCAAAGTAGGGATCTGCGGTGAGGCCGCGAGCAACCACCCCGACTTCACCGAGACGCTGGTCGAGAACCGGATCGACTCCATCTCCGTGAACCCCGACCCGCTGCTCGAGGTGAAGGCGCAGGTGGCGGAGATCGAAGCCCGCCGACGCATGGCGCCGGACTCGTGACGACCGTTGGCGTCTCCGGCTCCTACGGCGGACTGAATCTCGGGGACGAGGCCATTCTCACCTGCATCGTCAACGAGCTCGGCCGGTCTGTGCCCGAGGTCGACGTCGTCGTGTTCTCCCGGAATCCGGAACATACCGAAACCCACCACGACGTCGAGAAGGGCATTGCGGTGCGAGACGCGACCCGAGAGGAGGTCGTGCCCGCGGTCGAGCGGCTGGACCTGCTGCTCCTCGGCGGAGGCGGGATCCTCTATGACGAGGAGGTTCACAACTATCTGCGGGAAGTGCGCCTCGCCCAAGAGCGCGGCATCCCGACCATGGCCTACGCCATTGGCGCCGGTCCTCTGCGAGGCCGGGAAGAGCGCGTGGCCGTCCGTGACGCGTTGAACGGGATGGACTCGGTCACCGTTCGGGACACGGACGTAAAGCGTCTCCTCGAAGAGGTGGGCGTCACCACGCCCATCGAGGTCACCGCCGACCCCGCCCTGCTTCTCACCCCCACGCCGTTCTCGGAAGAGATGCTGGCGCGAGAGGGGGTCGTCAAGGAACGGCCGCTGGTGGGGATGTCCCTACGGGAACCGGGTGGAGCAGCTCCCGGCCTCGAACGGTCTCCGTACCACGTGACCCTGGCCCACGCCGCCGACTTCGTCGTGAGCCGCTTCAACGCCGATGTGGTCTTCGTGCCCATGGAGCGGTCCGACGTCGGTCACGCCCATCGCGTCATGGCCGAGATGGCCGAGCCCGCTCGAGCGGCGGTGCTCACGGCCCGCTACAGCCCTCGCCAGGTGCTCGGGCTCATGGACCACTTCGAGTTGGCGGTGGGCATGAGGCTGCATTTTCTGCTGTTCGCCGCGCTCGCCTCGGTACCGCTGCTGGCCCTTCCGTACGCGTCCAAGGTGAGGGGTCTGCTGGAGGCGCTGGGGCTGGCCGCGCCATCCAAGCTCCAGGAGCACGCCGGGCCACTGCTGGCCGCCCTCGACCGCTTGTGGGACACGCGCGACGCCATGCGGACGGAGCTGCGCCAAAGCGTGCCGGCCCTGCAGGAGCAGGCCCGCCAGGCGTCCTCGATTGCGGGGCGCCTGTTGGCCGAGCACGAGAAGGTGACCTTCTGATGCCGCCGCTGTCCCGGCCTGCCCGGCCCCTCTCCGTCCCGTTGCCACCTCGCGTCGGAGCGGTCGCGGCTGAGACCGATGTTCTCGTGGTCGGCGGTGGGCCGGCAGGGCTGGGGGCCGCCCTCGGGGCCGCGGAGGCAGGTGCGGACGTCGTTCTGGTGGAGAGGTACGGCTTCCTCGGCGGGAACGCGACCGTATCCCTCGTCATGCCCCTGATGTCCTTCCACACCCAGCGAGAGGCGGCAAAGGCGGGGGGCGACGGCGAGGTGACCATCATGCCCACCGACCACGGCCCGGGTGATCCGGCGGTGGGCGGCGTCCTGCAACGGCTGTTGGAACGGCTGATCGCCATCGGCGGCGCGCTGGAGCCATCTCCAAGGACGGGATACACGGTGCCGTTCGACCCCGAGGACTACAAGCTCATGTTCCTTGACCTGCTCGACGAAGCCGGCGTGCGGTTCCTGTTCCACGCCTTCGCGTCAGGCGTGATCGGCGAGCGTGAGCTGGAGGGCGTCGTCTTCGAAACCAAGTCAGGCCCTGTGGTGGTTCGCGCCGCCGTGGTCGTCGACTGTACCGGCGACGGTGACGTGGCCGCCGCCGCGGGAGCGCCCTTCGACGTGGGGCGCGACGACGGACTGGTACAGCCGATGACCCTCATGTTCCGCATGGTCCAGTTCGAGCAGCCCCGCTTCGCGGCCTACGTCCGGGACCACCCCGACCAGTGGCGTGGGGTACACGGTTTGTGGGACCTGGTGAGGAAGGCCACGGAGGAAGGCAAACTCGAGCTGCCCCGCGAGGACATGCTGTTCTTCGCCACGCCTCACGAGAGCGAGGTCAGCGTCAATAGCACCAGGGTCGGTGACGTCCTGGGCATCGACGTCTGGGACCTGACCCGAGCGGAGTGGCAATCCCGGCGTCAGATGCGCCAGATCGCCGCCTTCCTGCGCGAGTACGTCCCCGGGTTCGAGAAGGCGTATGTCGCCCAGAGCGGGGTGAACGTCGGCGTCCGGGAGACGAGGCGGGTGCGGGGCGAGTACCAGCTGACCGCGGACGACGTCCTGACCGCCCGCAAGTTCCCCGACGTCATCGCCCGAGGTTCCTACCCCGTGGACATCCACAATCCGAAGGGCAAGGGAACCGTCCTCCGCAACGTGCCGTTTGGCGAGGCGTATGACATCCCGCTGCGCTGTCTCCTGCCGCAACGTTCGGAACGGTTGCTGGTGGCCGGGCGCTGCATCTCCGGCACCCACGAGGCGCACTCGTCCTACCGAGTGACGCCCATTGCTATGGCCACGGGCCACGCGGCCGGGGTCTGCGCCGCGCTGGCCGCCAGATCGGGAAGGCAACCCAGGCAGGTCGACGTCCAACGAGTCCAGGAGGAGTTGCTCGCCCAGGGTGCCAACCTGGGCGACACCGTCCCCCGTCACCGATCCGCTCCTAACCTGTCCTAACGTCGAACGGTTTCCGAGGCAACTGTCATGGCGCGTACTTGAAGGCCGGGCCAAAGGTGAGACGAAGGTTCAACGAGGCTGCTCAGGTCTGTCCCGTGCTCCTAACAGGACACTATTCGAAAGCGTATGAATTCCGGCTGTGGAAACTCCTCTTAGAGGAGATTGTCCGGGACACCGGCCGGAGATGACTCTTCTATTCAACGTCGAGGCCTGAGCCTCTGACTTTTAGGTGACGGTCTCCCCGGTCGGTACCCGGACCGGCGAAAGTGACTTCATAGAAGCTCGGCAGCCTCAACGCTTGCATGTCCTTACGCCAGTCCACAAATCGTAGTCTGGGCTGGGAAGGGAGGCCAGGATGCAGGTGGTGGTAGGTGCCGAATCGCACAAGGCGACATTCGCCGGTGCAGTGGTGGACGGGCTTGCTCGACCGGTTGAGGCGAGGGAATTCTCAAATGATCCCAAGGGCTACCGCGCTTTTGTTTCATGGGCACGATCGAAGGGCACCGTGGTGTGGATCGGGGTGGAGTGCTCTGAGACCTGGGGTGCCCCGCTCACCCGGCATCTTCTTGGTGCCGGCGTCGATGTCCGAGAAGTACCGACTCGGCTTGCGTACCGGGAGGCCAAGCGCAAGGCGGCTCAGGGCAAGAGTGATCTAGGTGACGCCCTGGCGATTGCCCGAGTGGTGGTCAGGGAAGAAGGGTTGCCCTCCCCCGCCGCCCCGAGGTAGCCGAGGAGCTAAAGCTGCTGTCAGACTACCGTGACCAGCTGCGACGCTCGAGGAACCAGTTCACCAACCGAATCCACAAGGACCTCGCGATCATGCGTCCGGGCTACCAGAACCAAGTCCCGGATCTAACGGGAGTCAGGGTGATGAAGAGGGTTCTGGCCCTGACCGACAGAGAGTCGTCGATCAGGGCCGACCTCATCCGCCGCCGGGTAGCAGAGGTGCAACGGATCGACAAAGAGATCCTAAGGATCTCAAAGGTCATCCAGAGCAAGGTGAGCGAGTCGGCAACAACCCTGCCCGAGCTGCCGGGAGTCGGAGCTCTTACAGCCGCCAGGATCATCGGCGAGCTGGGGGACATTCGCAAGTTCAAGTCAAAGGCTGCGTTTGGTCACATCACGGGCACGGCTCCCATTCCCGCCTCGTCTGGAACCGTGGTCAGGTACCGATTGAACCGGGCAGGCAACCGGCGGCTCAACCATGCACTTCATTACATGGCGCTCACCCAAGCCAGAATTCATCCCCCGGCCAAGGAGTACGTGGAGCGAAAGGTCTCAGAGGGAAAGTCGAAGCGGGAGGCGATCAGGTGCCTAAAAAGGCAGCTCGCGAACGTCGTCTACAGACAGATGATGGCGGATGCGCAGAGAGCTCAATTGGCCACTTGACAACATAGAAGGTCACTTGAAGTCTTTAAACCCGGCCGCCGAATGAGGACACGCAGGGTAGCCATTACCGGGGCCAGCCTAGGCTTTGTCACTGATCTTGCGCTTCAGAGTCCCGCCAAGGTACTTGCCAATCGGACCCGGATGTTCGACTGCCAATGGCTCGGTCATTTAGCAACGCGACGACGTGTCGTGGCTGGGCGCGGCTTTGCCAACATAGCCCCATCGATTCTGGGAAATTGTCGTAGATCCACCGAGCCCACGACCGCGTCCATTTCCTATGCGGAGAAGTCCCAATGGAACCGTCGAGTTTGAGGTCCGAAAGGTTTGGTCCGTCCTGATCAGCGGTGCCAGCGCCCCAAGGACACACGAGGTCGACGGTGCCAGCACTTCGCGTGAAGTCAGTATGGGTGCAGGACCTGAAGGTGGTCGATATCACGTTTAACAACCCTCTGGCATCAACGATGACCGATCCCAGGCTTCGGGTGTTCCACGCCCCGCATTGGGACCACGACACTCCGCATTCGCATGAGGCATCGAGTGTTGGCGTTAATCGACGAAGGCACGACAGCGCGAGTGACCCTCGACCGAGCGTTGCACTCCGCGAATCCGCCCTGTGACTACGTCATCGAACCGCGCTGTTCCGATGACGAACTTGACTTCGTCATCACTGACGCCACTGACATCTATGGCCAGCGCATCTCCAATGACGACTGGGAGGTTTGGGCCGTGGGATCAGAACGCTAACGCGGTCCGAGGTAGGCGGACTTGGTCGCCGCCAAGCCGGCCAACGCACAATTGAAGTCGACGGGTAGAAGAGGACTATTGAGACCCCACTGGTGAAGAGATGCCCGGTGCTCAAGTAATGGGCCCGGGACGGGATCAACACCGGCGAACGTGACCGGCGTGTTCGTGGTGTAGCATTCTCGGATGATCCATGTTCCCCGGCTGCTCGCACGCCGATTCGGGATATCCGAATGAAGACTGGGCCTTCGCAATCAAAACCACCAGCCGAAATAGCTGGCGCTGTCGCAGGACGCATCCGGCTCCGCGTCCTAGGCAACAAGTCCTCGGCTGAGCTAGCCGTCCTCGCTGAGAGTCTCGAAGCGTTGCCCGAGGTCGCGCGGATAGAAGTCCGACCGCTCAGCGGCAGCGTCATCATCGAGTTCGATCCTGGTGCGACGGCAACGCTCGAGGGGCAACTGCATGGGATGGGCATCCAGCCCAAAAAAGCTGGGAAGGCGCCGGCTGTCCGAGATCCCGCGACCACGATCCGCGCCGCCGCGACCGCGATCGATCGCGCTGTTGCGAAGTGGGTGCCGGGGGCGAACCTTCGGTTGCTCGTTCCCCTAACGCTCGGATTGCTGTCCGTCCGGCAGTTTGTTCGGGGCGACGACCGTTTGAGCGAGGCTCCGTGGTACCTGTTGGCCGCCTATGCTGCAGACTCGTTCGCGCGGTTGCAGGGTGGATCACCGTCGCCGACCCCGACCGCGACTGTCGGTGGGCTCCATGCCTTGGACGACTGAGGGGTACGAGCAGCCAAACAGCGACGGGCATCTCGATCCGGCTGTTCTAATGCCCGCGCCGTTACCATCGGGTACATCTGTTTAATGAGCGGCCTCGCCGTCGCTCCCCAGCACACGGTCGTGCACGAGCTTCCCGGACGTGTCCGCTGTCACGCTGTTCGGATACGAAGTGACGAGACTTACGCGCGGCGTCTGGTTGCCCTAGCTGAAAGCGATGAGCAGGTGACGAGAGTGCGCGTCGTCCGATCAGCCGCGTCGGTGGCTATCGAATGGGCAGCCTTCTTGCCACCTGCGGACGCACGTGAACGGCTGGTGCAGTTGCTGCGGAAAGCCGACTCACCTTTGGAAGCTGCCGATAAGCCCGTTCGACCATCACGCCCGGGGCGAGGGCCGCGACTCGCAGTCGTTGGCTTAGCCGGGATCGCCGCGTTCGTCGCCCGCTTGCTCGGCTTTGCTATTCCTACTCCGGTCGGGGCACTGGTGATCTTGACTGCCTCTGTCCCGATCGCACGACGCGCCTACCATAGTCTCATCGTTGATCACCGGCTGAGCCTCGATGTCCTCGACCTCACTGCCATCACTCTCACCACTCTGCAAGGGTCACTGCTGGCACCCGCATCGATCATCGGACTCGTCGAGATAGGTGAGGCCATACGCGAACGAACTGCCCGGGCTTCCGGTCGGGAGTTGCTCGATCTTCTCGATTCGATCTCCGAGATCGCGTGGGTTGTGCGCGAGGGCGAGCGTTATCAGATTCCCATCGAACAAATTAGACGTGGCGATGTGCTCGTCGTCTACCCGGGCGACCGCATCCCCGTTGATGGTCGTGTGCTCGAGGGCAGGGCGCTTATCGACGAGCATGAGCTGACGGGCGAATCCATGCCGGTGCTACACGAAGAGGGAGAGCTCGTCTATGCCTCGACCTTGATGCGCGACGGCCACCTACATATCGCCGTCGAGCAGGTGGGCGGTGAAACCCAAGCCGGACGGATCGTCCAGCTCATGCGCAAGGCTCCCGTTCACGACACGCAGATCGAGAACTACGCCGGCAGGATCGCCGATCGGATAGTGCTGCCGTCTTTCCTCCTGGCGGGAGCAATCCTGGTATTGACTCGCAATCCGACACGAGCCGCGTCGATTCTTATCGCTGACTTCGCTACTGGCATCCGCGTCTCGGTGCCGACCACTGTGCTTGCAGCGATCACACAGGCCGCACACGCGGGCGTCCTCATCCGCAGCGGGCGCGCCCTAGAGGAACTGGCCGCTGTCGACACGGTCGTGTTCGACAAGACAGGCACTGTCACCGAAGGCCTTCCCGCGATCGTCGACGTTCACGCCGTCACGTCCGACGTCAGCGTGAAGGAGGTGCTCCAGATCGCCGCCAGTGTAGAGCAGCGGCTCACGCACCCGGTTGCCGAGGCCATTGTCCGCTATGCGGCTGAGCGCGGGATAACACCCGGACGTCGCAGTCGTTGGCATTACGACATCGGCCTGGGCGTCAGCGCACGCATCGATGAGGCAGATGTGCTGATCGGCAGTGACCGGCTGTTGGAGCGACACGGCGTGGACATCTCGAGCATCGACGGTGCAGACGGCGCTGGCGGGTCGCGGATCTACGTCGCCGTGGATGGCCGAGTGCGAGGTGTGTTGTCTTACGCCGACCTGGTCAGGACTGAGGCTAAGCACGTGATCGCTGAGCTGCGCGACCGACATGGGATGGAGATCCATCTCTTAACCGGCGATAAAGCGGAGACCGCTCGGGCCGTCGGACACGCTCTCCGTATCCCTCTGGTGAACGTGCATGGAGACCTCTTTCCTCAGCAGAAGGCGACCGTCGTGCAGGAGCTCCACCGCCGCGGACGCCGGGTCGCATTCGTTGGTGATGGGATCAACGACCTGCCGGCACTCGCCTATTCCGACGTCTCGGTTTCGTTCGGTGATGCAACTGCCGTTGCGCGCGAAACGGCGGACGTCGTCCTGATTGAGAACAATCTGGCTGCTCTTCCCACAGCCGTTTCAGTGGCTCGCGACGGGCTTCGCCTTGTCCGACAGAACATCGGCATCGTCGTCGGCGTCAATCTCCTCACGGGCGCAGTCGCAACCGTGCGAGGTCTCGCACCGACGATGGCGGCGGTCCTTCATAACGGAACCACTGTCGTCACGGCGGTCAACGGCCTGCGGCCACTTCTGAGAAATGAACGGCACACAAGAAGTGTGGATGATCGATCGAAGGAGAAGAGCCTTGAGTGACATGAAAGAGAGAACGTCTGAGGTATGGAAGGGCATGCGCAAGGGGGCGGGATGGGCGATGGGTGTGGGTATCGTCGTTTCGGCCGCGGGGGCCCTTCGCCAGGGACCGCGCGCGGTTGTGAAGACGGCGATCAACGCCGGCCTTCGAGGGGGTGAGGCGGCAGCGGAATTGGGTGAGCAGATCCGTGACCTTTATGCCGAGGCTCAGATCGAGCGGAGCGAACGGTCTTCCTCACTCGACGGTTGAGGTTTGCCACAAGAGCCAGCTACGGGAGGTAACTCGGGACGTCAGAAGCGCCCACGAACTCAATTAGCTTCCAGCCCACCCCGCTGGTCGCCCCCTACGCTTCTGACATGACCGGAACGCAGGGGCCGGAGCGCCATGCCCTCATCGCGGTGGGCATCACGGCACTGCTCGCCGTGGCCAAGCGAGGTTAACGACCTTCGAGCGCTCGCTGGTGGCACTGCGCGACGATGAATGGACCAGCCGGAGCGTGACCCTTGTGCGGTTGAGTGTCGAACTCCAGCTACCTGAGGCGGCGCTAGATGACCAGCCTGCGCGGCATACGATCGACGAGGTAACCGCCGCTCTTGCGGTTGGCGGCGACGTTGCGCGGGAGTGCCTGCGGGACTACGGTCAGTGGAAGCCCAGGGTACTCCATTAGGTTGTCGCCCCCCAAAGCATGCCCTACTGGATGAGGACTGCCTGTTGACCAGCTTGGTTGTGTGCGGCCGCATTGTGAACGCAGCGCTCTGTCACGTGATTCTGGGAGGCGGTCAGTGAGATAACCCACGCTTCCACCAAGGTCTCCTGCACCCTTCGACGGGGTACGCGACGGAGGGCAACCAAGGCCATCAGTGAGGTAGCTCGAGCGACGTTTCAGCGACGAATCCGCCGGCAGAACCTCCATGGGGATGTCCGGCATCGGGCGAGTGCGTCGCGTCGCTCAGATACCGCGCGAGAAATTTTGGCCCCTGAGCGTTTCAAACAGGGCCCTTTTGCGGCTTTTGGTATGGGATGTAATTCCCGCGGACCCAGCTAGAGAAGCGGACACAAACGGCGCTTCGTTTGGAGTTGTCGTCCACCCGCTCCTCGGATGCATGTGCAGTGGGGAGCAATTCCCATCGAGCTAGACGCAGGTGAGGCTCAAAAAGAGCAAGCCGGCAAGGCAAGGCAAAGCCGTTCTGACCGCAGGATGATTCCTCGGTCAGCCGGTCGACAGCGCAGTTCGCAGGTGTCATCGAGGGCCGCAGCGGCCCACGAGGCGACACGTTGATGGCCACACGATGCCATCTGA
>JAUJNI010000004.1 GCA_030446465.1 Actinomycetota bacterium | reverse complement strand
AGCGCCGCCAGAAGAAGATCACCTAAGCGCTCCATAGCGGCGCCTCTCGTGATGAGTGGCCGGGGTGAACCACCACGTCTCACGGCTGAGAATGAGAACTCCGCCGCCTGACGGCCGAAACAACATGCACCAGCAAGTCAAGCCTTCGGTTTCGTGGAGATCGATCACGTCCTGGGCGGTGCGAGCATCAGCCCTCATGGGACCACGGCCCTGAAAACCGATAGCAAATTACGGAAGTTTCCTTCCCCAGGTGCTCGTTGCGTTCGCGCCGCCAGTGCCCTCTCCCGCAAACGTTCCCTGTCGAGCGGTGCGTAATCAGTGGGCGGCCAAAGCGTCTTGTGTATTAGGCGCCTCCTCGAGCGGGGGAGCCTTTTGGCACTGAGACTCGGAGGGATGACGCATGGCACAAGAGCAACCGCTTCCCACGCAGGCGAAGCAGATGGTGCAACAGAAGACGCAAGACTTGAAGAGCCAGGCCTCCACTAGCGTGCAGCAGCAAGTCGAGAAGGGATCAACCCAAGCAGCACAGCAAGTGCAATCCCTGGCGCAGGCGATCCGTCAGACCGGTCAGGAGTTGCGTAACCAAGATCGGGACGGTCAGGCACAGATAGCCGATCAGATCGCTATGTGGGCGGAACGGCTGGCCAGCTATCTGCAGCAAGCGGACTCCGACCAAATTATGCAGACCGTGAAAGGGGCGGGCCAGAGTGTGAAGGGCGCGGGTTCCAAGGTGACGCAATTCGCGAAGCAGGACCCTCTCGCCGTGGTGGCGGGAGGTCTCGCTCTAGGCATCTTCGCTCCTCGCCTCTTGAAGAAGCTCAAGAGCTGACGCAGCCCACTAGCGACGTCTTTGATTGGAGGGATCGAGGTGGCACTTCAAGCTGATTCCAAGAAGAGGTTGATCGCGCACGTGCAGGACGCGCACGTCCTGGAACAAAGCGTCCTTCGGTTGCTTGACGCTGTCCTCTCAACCTCCCCCGACGAGGAATTCCACCAGCTTGCCACGGCGCACAAGGCCGAAACCGAGCAGCACGAGGCTTTGCTGCGCGAGCGGCTGGAGGCTTTAGGCAGCAGCCCGTCAAGGGTGAAGCAGATCCCAACCATGCTGAGCTCGAAGGTCAAGGGTGCCGGTGATCGCGTCCGAACCGACAAGGCGGTCAAGAACGCCCGCGATTGGTTCGCGGTCGAGAATCTGGAGGTTGCCTCGTACGAGCTTCTGGAGCGGCTCGCCCGCCGACTTGGAGATGAGGAGACAGCTTCTGCGGCCCAGCAGATCTTGGCCGATGAGCGCCGGACCGTCGGCAGCCTGGCGGGCAGCTGGAGCAGGATCGTCGACGCGAGTCTTGCGATGCAGGAGCCTCCGTCGACTTCGAAGAAGAGAATGCGAGACGCCGTCCCAAAGCCAGACAAGCTGAAGGAGCAATTGGGCCGTGCGGTGTCCGCAGTGAAGGAGAGGCCGGCGAGCCTGGCGCTTGGCTCGATCGCCGCTGGAGCGCTTGTCGGCAGCCGCGGGCAGGCGAAGCAGGGGGGCGATCAGCCCCCGGGACCTGACGAGGTCACCACCCCGGCCGTGAGCACCGCCACTCCGCTCACGGACCCGGCGGCGATGCCGGAGCCGATCACTCGTCGGTCAATGACGGGCGTGGCCCCTCCACCTACGAGTGCGTTGGACGCGCTCGACGAGCCGCTCGCTGTGATCACGCCTGTCAATTTGGCGCAGATGACCAAGTCCGAGCTCGTCGAGCTTGCCAGGGGAAGAGACATCGCGGTGCACTCCAAGATGACGAAGGCGGAGCTGATCGCCACACTCGAGAGCGGTTGAGGCTTCGGCGTTGCTAGAGGTGGGGGCAGCTTCGGGGCTATGTCCGAACGGGCCTAGAGGGTGCTCCTAGGGGGCGAGAATGAAGGGAGGAAGAGATGCTTGACACACTGCGCCAGCTGTTTGAGCACGAGCTCAGGGACTTGTACGACGCTGAGAACAAGCTCGTCAGAGCACTCGACACCATGGCTAAGAAGGTGGCGGATGAAACGCTGTCTCAAGCATTCAAAGAGCACCGCCAGACGACTCAAGAGCAGGCCAAGCGGTTGGAGAAGGTCTTCCGGCTCATCGACAAGAAACCCCGGCGGGAACCATGCCGGGGCATCAATGGCTTGATCGAGGAATTTTCCAAGTTTGTAAGCCAAGAAGACCCCTCACAAGAGGTCTTGAGCGCCTTCGCTATAGGAGCCGCCCTCAAGGTCGAGCACTACGAAATCGTGGCCTACCAATCCCTGCTCCGCCTTGCGGGCCGGTTGGGGCTGACCGAAGCAATGGGCCACTTGGAGCAGAATCTCGCCGAGGAGCAAGACACCGCACGGCGTCTCGACGAAATGGCAGATCAATTCGCCGTCTTTTCCACTTCCGCCTATGAAGCGCCAGAGGACTCGGTAATCATTGCGAGCGTGAACTCGGGCGATGACGTGCAGCTCGTGGATGCCGAGCCGGTCGTCTACTCAGCAGTGCAGGAGGATTAACAGGACCAGGTAACGCCAAGCAATCCATGAGGCAGCTGGAGTGTTCACTCGATGAAAGGATGGAAGGATGGAGATACCCAAGGACCAGATTCTGCAGTTCCTGCGTGAGCGAGGCAACTCACAGCAAGCCACTCAGGCCAATCAGGAGTTGCCGGACCAAGTCGACACGGACAAGGACTCCGGTCTGCTCTCCAAATTCGGAATCAACCCAATGGAGCTGATCTCAAAGTTTGGCGGGGGCCTGCCGGGGCTCTAAGGAGAGCGCTACGCGAGCGGGTTGTTGCGCGAAGGAGGCCAGCTTCGACGGTGGCTGCATCTTCCACCAATTGAAGTCGTTGCAGGCCGCATGGCGGCCCGCACTTTTAAGGGATGTCGTCGGGGCCGCTGACATCGGACTGATAGTCCGATGCTGCCGTCACATGAGGGCGGCCTCAACACAACATGACTATCTAGGATCTCACAGCAAGAAATCGGGATACCTAGTCCCTGAAGGAAGCTGGGCGGTACCAGTCTTGCATCTGGAACGGACTTCTGAGAGTGTACCGAAGAGCCATCGCCCGTCCACGCGACAACGCAAATCAGAGTGTTCCTTAAGGGAGAAAACTGGAACTTGCATGTCTCTGGTCTCGATAAAAATGATCCGAGCTCCACTCAGCCCAGGATGGAACCGTAGGCCAGTTCGTCGCTGCATCTCATCTCGACGAACCCGCGGCGGCAACCCGAAGTAAGGGCGGCGCGCATCCAATCAGCGAACACAGGGGACACAAGATGATCCCGATTTGTGCATGTGTGCCATCCATCCTCCACAACCAACAATGTCCCATCTACGTGACGGGCGGCGTCTCGTAGCTCCCCCTCGTCCGACAGATCCTCTTTGCCTCCGTGCACGATGAGTGCCGGAGGGGCATCGCTTCCCTGAATCAACCCGAGATTGAGATGCTCACGGATATGCGCCCGCACCTCCTGGGGCTCGTCTATGCCGAGGCAGCTCGAGAAAGCCTTGACGACCGGTTCGGGCCACTCATCGAGTGACCGCGCGTCATAGAAGCCGCCGTTGCAGATGACGGCTCGAACCCGGTGGTCACGCACGGCAGCGTCGAGCGCCAGGTACCCGCCGAGACTGTTGCCAAAGATGCCGAGCCGGTCCCCGTCGACCTCGGACCTGCCTTGGACGTAGCTGATCGCGGTCGCCACCGCCCGATGGTAGGTCTCGAAGCGCATCGTCATCCGCTGGTACCTCGCCGAGAGCTCTCCTTGACCGGGCCCGTCGAACGCGAGTACGGCAAGGCCGCGGCGCGTGAACTGCGTGCTCCAGTGATGCAGCTCCTCCTTGTTCGTGTCTGCGCCGCCGATCATGAGGACGATCGGCGGCCGATCGGCGTCCGTCGGCAGACGCAGATACCCGGGCAATACGTCGTCCTGGTGGGGGATTTCTACGCGCTCGGCCGGCGGCTCGTAGTAAGGGGTTCCTCGCCGGTACAGCGCTACGGCCTGTTGATGCGTTTTGCTCTTGGTCGGACCACTTGCATACAGCGACGCCCAGTGCGCGGCCAACGCGGCACGCAGGAACCCATCTCCCGCTGACGCATGTCTTTCCGCTTCTTCCGCCGCTTCCGCAAGGTTGAGATGACGTTCGCATGCCGCCATCCAAACCGGGGCCCAGTCGGCCCTCCGCCTGATCCCCTGCAGGATCCGAGAGATTTCCGAGTAGTCAATGTGACCGGCGATGTTCATGCGCGCCAACCGTACGAAGACATAGTTGCGTCCCAGCTCTTCTGCGCCGTGAATGCGCAGGAGAACGTCGAAGAGATCCGGCCCCGCCATGGTCAGCTCCTCGTTCGTAGGGTCGGCAGTGCCGCAGCCAGATCGTAGAGGCTTGCAAGGTTGTGTCCCGGCATAAACCGATCGATGAACGGGAGCGCCGCGTTCATCCCGCGCGCCAGCGGTTCGTAGTTCGGTGAGCCCTTAAGAGGATTCATCCACACGATGGTGTGGCAGAGACACCGCAAGCGAGACATCTGCCTCTTGAGGTCGCCCGGGTCGCCACGCTCAAGACCATCTGAGCAGATGATGACGACTGCGGATCGAGCCATGCCACGGCGCCCCCAACCGTCGATGAACTCCCTGAACGATTCCGATATCCTCGTGCCGCCTTCCCAATCCGCAATCGCGTCGCTCGCGGCCTCCAGAGCAGAATCGACCCGACGCGAGGAGAGCTCCGGCGTAACCCGCGTCAGTGACGATCCGAAACAGAACACCTCGGTTCGGGGGTGCCTCTTCCGAAAGGCGTACGCGAACTGCAACAGTGTTCGGGAATACGCCTTCATCGAACCCGAGATGTCGAGCAGAAAGACGACGCGGCGCGGTTTCGTCTTGCGGCTTTGCCACCTACGCGTGACCGGTTCCCCTTCCGTCCGCATCGCATCGGCAAGCATCCGGCGGAGGTCGAGGGCGTGCCCAGTAGGGGCCGGACGCATCCGCCGCGTTACCCTCTCCGGTGGCGCCGCCGCGATGGTCTCGATCACTCGGTTGAGAACCGTCATCTCGTCGGCAGAGACCTGGTCAAAGCTCTTGCTCTTGAGGATCTCGACCGAACTTGCGAGAGAAACTGATGCAGCCGCATCATCGGCATCCTGAGTCATCGCCGCGGCGTCTGCTGACGTGCTCGCTTCACGGCCTCCTTGGGCGACATCTGATTCGGCGGATTCACGCGCCGGCGCCTCCTCACCGCCTTCGATGAAGCTGGCGAAAGCTTGATCGTAGAGGTCCACCTCTTCCACGCGTTTCACGAAGGACAGTCGCCCCGCCCAGTAGATCGAGCGAGGATCGCCCGCGCCTAATTCGGCAAGCGCCTCAGTAAATGTGAGCGCGTTATCGGGTCCCGCAGACAAACCGACAGCACGTAGATGGCCTGCGAAGGCGGCAATCCTCGCAGAAACCGTGTGTTGCAGGTCACTCATCCGTGCTGGTGACCTCGGCGAGCAAATTCATCGCAACTTCGAGGTCTTCCTCGTGCTTTACGACCGCGCCGATAGTGCCCCGCGCTACATCGGGGTCGAGCTTCGGGACGCCGAGGAATGTGAGCGCGCTCGTCCAGTCGAGTGCTTCTGCGATACCGGGCGGCTTTGCCAGCGACAGCCCTCGCAGGCCCGCGACCGCCCGAGCTACGTCCCGCGCCAACTGCTCGGTCGCTTCGGGGACGCGGAGCCGCACTATCTGTATCTCCGTGTCGACATCGGGGTACTTGATCACGTGGTACAGGCAGCGACGCTTGAGTGCGTCGTGGACCTCCCGCGTCCGGTTGGAAGTCAACACCACTACCGGGGGGTTCTCCGCCTTGATCGTTCCGATCTCCGGGATCGTCATTGCGTGGTCGGACAGGATCTCAAGCAGGAAAGCTTCGAACTCGTCGTCGGCCCGGTCAATCTCGTCGATTAGGAGAACAGCCGCCGGTTCGGATCGCAACGCCTTCAACAGAGGTCGCTCGACGAGGAACTCCGGCGAGAAAAGATCATCGAGCGCGACGTTCCGGTCAGACGCCTCGCTGGCGCGGACCGCCAGGAACTGGCGGAGATAGTTCCAGTCGTACATCGCCTGCGCGACACCTATCCCCTCGTAGCACTGCAGTCGGATGAGTTGCGTCTGGAGGGCGCCTGCGAGGACGTTACCGACTTCGGTCTTGCCCACACCGGCTTCTCCCTCCAGGAACAGCGGCCGGTCAAGCGCCACGGCGAGGTGAATAGCGGTCGCCAGTCCCCTATCGGCTATGTAGCCGTGGTAGCGGAACGCTCGTTGGAGCTCGTCGACGGAGCCCCAGGGGGTGGCACCGCCACCGTCGAGCGGCATCTAAAGAACGTCCACCTTCATGTCGGTTCCGAGGAAGGCGAGGATGCGGCATATCGAGGCTTCACCGCCAACCATCTTCCATGGGAACGCGCCGATCAAACACCGTTGATTCGCGACCTTCTCCAAATCACCCCCAACGTTCTCCGCATGGATGATCCCCTTGGGAAAGAGCTTGTAGTGGGCGGGCCAGAAGGTCTCCTCGACGAGCCGTCCGCTGGCGTGGGTGTAGGTGAAGGGCGGGAAGAACTCCTCGCAGGTCATGCCGACCTTCGCCTCGAATTGCGCCCGGAGGTCGGGCCGCATGTTCCTAATCGACGTCCACATCGGGTGATCACCCGACCCGCAGTCGACTCCGAACCACGAGATCTCCATGTCGATCATCCAGTCGATTAGCTCCATGCTAGGACCCGGGTGCATGTTCATGTAGCGGTTGATGTCCTGCTTCGAGCCCGCCTGGTAGTAGTCCTTGTACCCAGTAAAGATGATGAGTACGTCTCCCTTCTTCACCTCCACCTTCGACGTGATCATCTCGGTCGTAATGACGCTCCAGTCCTCGACGTCATTCCGGATGTCGACGACGACACCTTCGTGAATCAGCTTGTCTAGCGGTTCGGACGCTATGTCCTTGCCTCCATCGAACCCATGCATCTCGGCGTCGATGTGTGTGCCGACATGAAGCGCTGTCTCAATCGCCTGCGAGACAATCCGCTGTGTGTGGAAGTTCTGCGTGTAGTAGAGCTTCGGCCCGGGATAACCAGTCCAACCAGGGGTGTGGATACTCCACTGATGGGTCAGGTCGACTACTTGCATGGTGCTGCTCCTTCCTCAGGGTAGTCACCGTGGATGATCTGGCGGAGTCGCTCCGGAGTGATGGGGAGACGGAAGATCGCCCGGGGCTTCTGTAGCGCGTCGTCAACCGCCGCGGCGATCGCGGCGCCGAACGCCGTCGTGCCTCCTTCGCCCGCGCCTTTGACACCAAGCGGGTTGAGTGGGCTGGGAGCGTCTTCGAGAAGCAGAACGTCGATCGCGACCATCTCCGTCGCTGTCGGGAGAAGATAATCCATGAAGCTCGTAGCGAGTGGCTGCCCGTCCTGTGAGTAGACGAACTCTTCCAACAGCGCTCCGCCGAGACCTTGTGCCGCTCCGCCGACTATCTGCCCCTCGACGAGCATCGGGTTAACAGCCCGGCCAACGTCGTATGCCACAACGAAGCGCTCGATTACGACCCCGCCCGTTTCCTTGTCCACACTCACGACGGCAGCGTGAACGCCGTACGGGTATGTCATGTGGTCGGTCGTGAACCACGACTCGGCCGCTAACTCCGGCTCGAGCCCCATGCCTGACGCACTGAGCGGTTCGAGGCGTGCTGCTATCTCCCCCAGCGTGAGGGCGCGGTCGGGAGCACCGGCGACCTCGACACGACCCTCCACAAGCCGTAAATCCTCGGGCGCCACCTCGAGTACGTGAGTCGCGACCGCCTTAGCCTTCTTCTCAAGCTCTTGCGTTGCCAGGTACGTTGCCGTTCCGGTCATCACGGTGACGCGGCTAGCGAACGCTCCTAGGCCGTGGTCGATCGCGTCGGTCTGACCATGCACGACGGCAATGCGATCGTGTGGGATGCCGAGGCCATCACCGCAGATCTGAGCGATTGTGGTCTCCACCCCTTGTCCTACGGAGGCAGCCCCGGTCACGACACGGACGGCTCCCTCGGTGTCGACTTGGATTCGCGCGCCTTCGTACGGACCGAGACCGGACTTCTCGACGAAGAAGGCAATACCGAGCCCCACGGCTTCCCCGCCACGGCGTCGGTGCGCTAGCTCCGCGGCGAGAGCATCGTGGTCGACGTGCTCCAGGAGGCGGTCGAGGATCCCTGCGTAGTCTCCCGAGTCGTATTCGATAACAGTTCCAAGCGCGCGGATGGGACGCGAGAAGGGCATCTGATCTTTAGGGATGAAGTTACGTCGCCGTGTCTCTATCGGCGATTCCCCTAGCTCGTGTGCCACGGCGTCGAGCAGGCGCTCGCGCGCAAACGTGGCCTCATACCTCCCGGGGGCGCGGTACGTCCCCGCGGGCGTCTTATTAGTGAGCCTGATGTGTCCCGTCGTTTCGTACGACGGGAACAGGTAGGGGCCGGGCAGCATGGCCATCGTCAGGTTCGGCACCGTCGCGGCATGGGTGCGAATGTAAGCGCCTTGGTCGACCCAGAACTCGTCGCGGATCGCCGTGATGAAGCCGTCTGGATCGACCGCTGCCGAGATGCGATGGTGCTGATCGCGGGAGTGGTTCGTGGCTACGAGGTGCTCCTTGCGGTCCTCAATCCACTTGACCGAGCGCCGGAGCCGCAGCGCCGCGAGGCACACCAGCACATCCTCTGGGTACAGCTCCCCCCGCACGCCGAAACCCCCGCCGACGTGTCCCTCCCGCAGGATGACCTTGTCGGTATCGATCCCAAGCATCGCTGCGATCGCCTTGCGGTTGTAGTGCGGCACCTTTGCGGCGCCGTACATCACGAGGCTCCCCGAAGGTTCGACGGTGGCAAGGGCGCCGCGCGTCTCCATCGGCACCCCGGTGTGACGTCCGACGGTGACTTCCACTGACACGATTTTGTCCGCCGCAGTAAACGACTCGTCGACGCTCCCATAGGTCGTCCGTACGACGGCGGCTTCGGTCGAATGCGTCCCGTCGAACGAGCCCGGCGCGGCCGTGGCGTCGAGGGTGAGCGGCAGGTCGTCGACATCTACGAACACCGCCTCTGCTGCATCTTCGGCTGTGTACGGGTCGTTGGCAAAGACAACAGCGACCGGCTCTCCCACGTATCTGACGACGTCTTGCGCCAGGATCGGCTGGCGGTACGGGTAGAGGTCGGTCAACCCTTCCTGCCTGAAGTCGATGGGCGGTATGGCGGAGACATCGGCGCCCGTCCAGACGGCGACGACGCCCTCGAGGTCGACCGCTTCAAGAATGTCGACGTCAAGAATCCGTCCGTGCGCCACCGGTGACCGCACGAGACGCATATGTAGCTGCCCTGGAAGGTTGATGTCGCCGGCGTAGCGCCCTTCACCCGTCAGGAGTGGGCGGTCCTCGAGTCGGCGGACGGACTGCCCGATCAGTGTCACTGCATCTCCGCTTGTGCGGCGCGTACGGCGGCGAGGATGTTTTGGTACCCGGTGCAACGGCAGAGGTTCGACGAGAGCATCTCTTTCAGCTCTTCCTCGTCCATGTCTGGCTTGCGCTCGAGGGCACCCACGGCAAGCATGAGGAAACCGGGCGTGCAGAACCCGCACTGCAGGCCGTGCTTTTCCCAGAAGGCCCGCTGCATTGGGTGCAACTCCTCCCCGTCCGCGAGTCCCTCTACGGTGCGGATCTCCATGTCCTGGCACTGAATGGCGAACATGAGGCAGGCGCGCACGGGGTCGCCATCAAGGAGGACGGTGCAAGCGCCGCACACCCCGTGCTCGCACCCGAGGTGCGTCCCGGTCAGGCCACAATCGTCGCGCAAGGCGTCCGCCAGGGTCTTCCGCGGCTCCACGAAGATCTCGTGTGCTTGCCCGTTGACCCTTAACTTGACGGGTGTCTTCATAGTGCCCCCTGTGCTTGCCGTATCAGTTTCTGGATCCGCTCCGGGGTAGCCGGTGTCTCATTCACCTCGATCCCCAAGGGGGATAACGCGTTAGTGATTGCGTTGAGGATCGCTGCCGGCGCTCCAATCGTGCCGCCCTCTCCCAAACCCTTTGCTCCGGTGATCGTGGCGTCCGACTCGCTGACGAGGTGGTCGATTTCGATCAGTGGGACCTCCGCAATCGTCGGCGGTAGGTAGTCCATCAGGGAGGTGGTCAAGAGATTCCCGTCGCTGTCATACACGAGCTCCTCGTACAAGGCGCTGGCGATCCCCTGCGCGACGCCCCCGTGAACCTGACCGTCGGCGATCATTGGGTTGACAAGGACGCCGGCGTCCTCAACTACCACGAAACGCTGCACCGCCACCGCGCCGGTTTCGAGGTCGACCTCAACCAGCGCCACGTGACACGCGTTTGAGAAGGTCCCCGCCGGGTCGTAGGTTGCCTTGACTCGTAGGCCTGGTTCCTCCCCCGGAGGGAGCTTGTCGCTGCGGTGGTACGCGAGACGCGCCAGGTCGCGGATCGGGACGCCGACGTCGGTGCCGCGCACGAGGACCTTGCCTTCGTGGAACTGGAGATCATCAACCGCGGCCTCCAGGGTTTCCGACGCGATATCGGCGAGCCTTCGCCTCAACTCGGTCGCACCCAACTTCGTGGCGCCGCCACTGACGACCATCGACCGGCTGGCGAACGTTCCCCACCCATAGGGGGTCCTGTCGGTATCCCCGTGAACGATTCGGACATCCTTCGGATCGATGCCAAGCTCGTCCGCGACCAGCTGTGACAACGAAGTTCTTAGTCCTTGACCGTGTGGCGAAGCGCCGACGCGAACCTCGACCGATCCCGAAGGATCCATAGCGAGGTCGATTGTCTCGTAGCCAAGCGTAATGTCCATCTTCCTCGCCGCGAACGCCGACGTGCCGTAGCCGGTTCTCTCTGAAAACGTCGAGAAACCGATCCCGATGTACCGTCCTTGTTCCCAGGCCGCCCTCTGGTCCGCCCGGAAACGCTCGAGGTCCACCAGCTGGACACTGCGGTCTAACGATTCAACGTAGCTGCCTTGGTCGTAGACGAGGCCGGTCACGGAGGTGTAGGGGAACTCACGCACAAGGTTTCTGCGCCGGATCTCGACTGGATCAATCCCCATCCGTGCGGCGGCCTTGTCCATCAACCGCTCGAGCGTCAAGGTGATGACCGGCCGCGAGACCCCCCGGTACGGGGCAATCGGGCAGGCATTGCTCGCGACGGCGCGGGAGCGGACAGCGTAGTTCCGGAAGTCGTAGGGCCCCGGCAGTTCAGCCATCGCCATCAGCGGCTCGACGCCGCAGGTGACCGGATAGCAGGAGTAGGCCCCGACGTTACATCGGACGTCCGCCCTCATCGCCCGCAGCTTCCCCGATTCGTCGAACGCACCAGTCACGATGTAGCGCTGATCACGGCTGTGGAAAGACGCAAAGTTCTCTCGCCGATCTTCTATCCAAGCGACGTCGCGACGGAACCTACGCGCGGCCCACACCGTCACGACGTCCTCCATAGCCAGCGAGTACTTCTGGCCAAACGCGCCACCGACGTCGGGTGCAATGACCCGCAACTCCGACTCCGGTATGCCCAACAGGTCCGCAAGAGCGGTTCTAAGCATGTGAGGCCCCTGGGTAGAGGCGGTCAGGGTCACTCGGTTCTCGCGCGGGTCGAATGCCGCATGACTGCCGCGCGCTTCTAACGGCGTCGCATTCTCGCGTCGCGACCGGACGTCAATCTCTACGTGGTAAGCGGCGCCATGGAAAGCCGCATCGAACCCCGGTGTCGTCAAGCTCGCGTCGATAACCGTGTTTGCCGGAACGTGTGGGTGCACAAGAGGCGCGGTCTCGTCCAGCGCGTGGTCGAGATCCACCACAGGATCCAGCGGTTCGATGTCGACGAAGACCATCTCCGCCAAGTCTTCCGCTTCCTCGAACGTGGGGGCTATAACGGCCGCAATCGGCTGGCCCGCGTACGTCACTTGCTCCTTGGCGAGGATTGGTTGCTCGACCGGGATGAAGTCGTCGCGATGGAGCATCGGCTTGACAGGAGGTATCTCGGCAAGGTCGTCCGCGGTGATGACGGTCGCTTCCTCAGGAGCTTCGATCGATAAGATCCGGCCACGGGCGAAGGGGCTCCGAACGAACCGTATCGCGCCGCAGCCGCGGGCCACGTCCGCAACAAAGCGACCCTCGCCTCGCAGAAGAGAGGGATCCTCGACGCGCCGGAGCCGCCGCCCGACCCACATCTACCTAAGCCTCGCTGGCGGCGCGCTCGAGGGCCCTCCGGGTGAGCACCCTCACCAGGTGCCGACGGTACTCCGAAGACCCATGGATGTCGCCCATCGGTTCGACGTCGCCGGCGGCTGCGTCGGCTGCTGCCCTGAAAAGCTCCGCCGAAGGAGCGCTCCCCGCTAGCACCGCCTCAGCCGACCGCGCGCGTACCGGCGTGCCTCCGACCCCGGCTAGGGCGACCCGCGGGTTGATGATGCCGTTGCTCCCAACGTCGATGACTACCGAGCTGGCCACAATCGCAAAGTCACCGGCGCGCCGGCTGAACTCAACAAAGCCGAATCGGGCGCTGTCTGGTAGCACCGGGAGGATCACCTCCGAGAGAAGCTCGTAGGGCTCCAACGCCGTTGTGAACACGGTGCGGAAGAAATCTTCAGCAGGGATTGTGCGCCGGCCCCGTGAACCCACCGCGATGATTTCTGCGTCTAGGAGCACCGATACCATGCACCACTCTGCTGCGGGATCGGCGTGAGCCACACTTCCGCCGAACGTGCCTCGCACGCGGATGGGCATGTGCCCGACGTGATGCGCTGCCGTCGCGAGCAGCCTTCCCAGGGGGCCGGGCACCGCTGCAGCGTTCTCGAGGCATGAATGACGGGTCAGCGTGCCGATCAGAATCCGGTCGCCGCTACGCTGGATGTAGTCGAGGGCCTTGACGCCGTTGATGTCGACCAGTAGTCCCGGTCGAGCCAAACGGAAGTTCATGCTCGGGACCAGGCTCTGCCCACCGGCGAGGACCTTTCCCTCGTCGCCTACTTCGGTGAGAATGCCGACGACCTCCTCTACGTCGGAGGGGGCGCGGTACTCGAACCGGGGAGGCTTCATCCGGACCGCATCTTACGCCCACGACTTGAACTATAGTCAAACTTCGTTCAGCTACAGTGAAACCTCACGCGCGCCCAAGCGCGCAAACTGACGGCATCAAGGAGATCGAAGTGCCACACATCACTCAAACCTTCAGCGTCGACCGTCCGATTCAGACTGTATGGGATTTCTTCCAGGACGTGCCGGCGGTTGCTACATGCATGCCTGGGGTCGAGGGACTCGACTCGGTCGGTGAGAACGCCTACAAGGGACGCATGAGCATCAAGCTCGGACCGATCAATGCGAAGTTCGACGGGCAGGCCAAGATCGAGAACCTCGACGAAACTCGCCATAGCGGAGCGATCACCGCCAAGGCGGCCGATCGTCAAGGGGGGAGCCGAGCGTCCGCGCAAGTTACCTACTCGCTGACGCCCGAAGGCGCCGTCACGAAGGTTGACATCGTCGCCGACATCACGCTGCAGGGCGCGATGGCGCAGTTCGGCCGCACGGGCCTCATCCAGGAGGTCTCCAGCCAGCTGACCAAGGAATTCGCCTCGTGTATCGAGCAAAAGCTCGCGGCCCCATCAATCGAGGAAGCCGCGGGAATCCAGGCTAGTGAGGTAAGAGGCTTGCAGGTCTTCTGGCAGGGCTTCCGCGGCTGGTTGAAGAACCTGTTCCGGCGGAAGCGAAACAGCTGACAGAGCGCTAACCATGCCTGCGAAGATCGGAGATTCGCTAAGGCGGGTGGAAGACGTCAACCTCATCCGAGGAGAGGCCATCTATGCCGCGGATGTCAGGGTGCCGGGCCAGTTGAGCGCGTACATCGTTCGCTCACCGGTACCCCATGGAACGATCGTCGACGTGGATCTCGAAGACGCGCGGAGCATGCCCGGCGTCGTCGCCGCGTGGCGAGCCGCAGACGTGATCGGGGACCTCGGCTACATGCCGATCATCCAACCCCGCGTCTCCTTCGAAGAGGCAGTCGTGCCCTATCTGCAGCCAGTTATTGCCCACGACCGCGTCCGCTACGCCGGGGAACCAGTCGCTCTTATCGTCGCCACAGATCGTTACGCCGCCGAAGACGCTGGGGACGCCGTATTCGTCGATGTCGATCCGCTGGACGCGGTTATCAGTTGCGCGCACGCCGCTGAAGGGGACGCTCTATTCGCCGAAGGCAACGAGATAACGGTGTTGCACGCGGGTTTCGGCCCCCCCGTGTTCGACGACGCGCCCATCATCATCCAGACGGAGCTGTCGACCACACGCCACAGCGGTGTCCCCATGGAGACTAGAGGTCTCGTCGTCGAATTCGACGGGGCGACCGACAGCTTGGTCGTGCACGGCTCAACCAAGGTGCCGCATTCGAACCGAGATCAACTCGCGATCCACCTGGGCCTCTCCCCTGCGCGCATCCGCATGAAAGAGACGGCCGTTGGTGGCGGATTCGGCGTACGAGGCGAGTTCTACCCGGAGGACTTCCTTATCGCATGGGCCGCCCTGAGACTCCGGCAAAGCGTGGGGTGGATCGAGGATCGGCGTGAGCATTTCCTTGCTACTAACCAGTCCCGGGAGCAGTTCCACCGAGCGGCGATCGCCGGAGACGAGGAGGGACGCATCCTGGGCCTCCGCTCCGAGTTCTGGGCGGACATGGGCGCATACGTTCGAACCCACGGGATCCGCGTCCCGGACCTCACGCTTTCGATGTTGCCCGGCCCGTACGACATCGGTGCCTACGAAGGCATTGGGCATTGCGTCGTCACGAACAAGACACCGACCGCGACCTATCGCGCGCCCGGGCGCTTCGAGTCGTGTTTCGTCCGTGAGCGCTTGATCGACATGTATGCAGCGCGGATCGGGATGGACCGGTTCGAGGTACGCAGGCGCAACCTGATCCGCCCTCACCAAATGCCATTCACCCGGGAACTCCAATCGACCGGAGAGCCCGTCGTCTACAACGAAGGCAACTACCCCAAGCTTCTCGAGGACGTCGTCGGACGTCTCGGTACGCAAGAGGTGGACCGCCGGCGTGCCGCCGGGGAACGGGTGGGTGTGGGAATTGCGATGTTCCTGGAGAAATCGGGTCTCGGGCCCTGGGAGTCGGGGGCGGTCACGATCGCCCCACAGGGATCTGTAATCGTGCGCAGCGGATGCTCTTCTGTGGGGCAGGGGCTTCGCACCGTTCTCTCACAGATCGCAGCGGACGTCTTCGACATCGAGCTCTGCGACGTGCGCGTCGAGATGCTCGACACCAACTACACGACATACGGAACCGGGAGCTACGCAAGCCGTTCGACCGCGACCGCAGGTAGCGCCGTGCACATGGCAGCGCAGGAGGTGCTCGAACAGGCGCGAAATTTCGCGGCGACCGAGTTAGAGGTCGAGCCCCAAGACCTAGTCGTCCGGTCGGGAGGGCTAGAGGTCACCGGTGCGCCCGACCTGCGGCTGAGCTTCGGAGAGATTGCGACGAAGCTGGATCCGGTGACGGCGACCAAGCGAGGGGTCCTCCCGGGGTTGCGTGCGGAGCAGTTCTTCCACGTAAAGAAGCTCACATACCCGTATGGATGCCACGCCGCGGTCGTCAGGATCGACGAGGAGACCGGCGAGCCGAGGGTCGAGCGCTTGATCCTGGGTTACGACGTGGGCCGCGCTATCAACCCGATGCTCGTAGAAGGCCAGCTACACGGTGGCGCCCTGCAGGGGCTTGGGGGGGCTCTGCTCGAGCGCTTCGTCTACGACGCCGAGGGCAACCCCCTCGTCACTTCATTCATGGATTACCTGATGCCGACGTGCGCCGAGGCGCCCGAGATGGAGACGGTGGTGACCGAAGACGCTCCGACAACGACGAACCCACTGGGCGTCAAAGGTGTCGGCGAAGGAGGCCTGACTGGGGTCGCAGCCGCGGTCGCCTCCGCTATCGATCATGCGATCGGCGCGCCGGGAACGGTCCGATCCCTTCCTGTCGACATCTCGCTCTTGGCGGGGGCGTCACGCTGATGGCGGTCGACATTCACGCGCACTTCTTTCCAGCGACGATCCTTGAAGACATTGCACGCCAAGAGACAAGGCTCGGTGTCTCGTATTCCCCCGGCGATCGCGTGCTCACGTTCCCCGCTCGCAAAGCACGGCCGCTGTTCGACGCCTTGACGGATCTCAATGCACGCAGACGCTGGAATGCGGAGCGCGGTATTGCCTCCCAAGTCCTATCGCCGTGGATGGATGTCGCCGGCGACGAGCTAAGGGGAAGTCAGGCCGCCGCATGGACGCGGATTTACAACGACGGCGTAGCGGCGGAGATCGAGGGCGATCGGGCCTTCACGGGTTTCGCGACGCTTCCAATGGACGATGGTCGGGCAGCAGCCGACGAACTCAACCGGTGCGTGCGCGACCTCGGTTTTGCTGGCGCCGCCATCCCGACACAAGCCGCGGGACGAAACCTTGACGAAGCAAGACTTGACCCTCTGTTCGAGGCGGCACAGGATCTGGACGTCCCCCTGTTCCTGCACCCCTTCCGCGTCCTCGGGGCGGCGAGACTAGGACGCGACTTCATGACCAACATCTGCGGGAACCCTTTCGAGACCACGGTCGCGGCGATGTCTCTCTTCTTTGGCGGCGTCATCGACCGGTTCCCGCGCCTGCGCATCCTGTTGTCCCACGGCGGCGGGACCCTCCCACTCCTCGCCGGCCGTGCTGCCCATGGGTCCCGTAACAACCCGATGGTCCGCCGCCGCTTCGAGGCGCCGGACGAGATGCTGAAGGCCTTCTTCTACGACACCTTGCTGCACGATGTGCATGCGCTTGGTTTTGCGGTCGCCCGGGTAGGCGCGCATCGGTGTGCGCTGGGCACCGACGTCCCATTCCCGATGTCGGTCGACCAGCCGTTGGCCCACCTGGAGAAGGCGCTCGCGACTGCGGATCTGGATCGGGACTTCCATCAGATAGCAGAACTGACCCCGACGGCGATCTTGCGGCGCGGCCACGTGAATGCTCGTGAAACTAAATAAAGTCGACGTCAATGAGACGAGATATGGAGCGTGACATGACACTCGACAAGGTCCAAGTCGTCGATGTCGATGATTCTTGCCCGCACCTACCCCTCGTTGAGGGGGGAACGGCCCGCGCAGTCATATGGCCGGGGACCGGGGCGCGTTATCGGTCCATGCATCTCTTCGAACTCGACCCCGGCGGAAGAACGGTCGAGATGCGCCACCCGATGGAGGCGGTCTATTACGTCATTGAGGGCGACGCTGTCGCGAAGGACCTCAGGACGGGCGAACAGCATCGAGCCACGATGGGGGGGATGATCTTCGTGGAACCCGAGACGCCGTACGTGATCAGGACGGACGGAAACTCGACTCGTCTCGTCGGCGGCCCATGTCCCCCCGACCCATCTCTGTACGCCGGGCTGACGTCGGTGGCTGACGCGCGCTCCGTTAAGCTTGATGAACTCGGCTGGGAATCGATCGATGCCAAGCTGCGTAAGTGCGTCGTCGACGGTGAGCGGATGACCCTCACGCGGTACAGCTTTGATCCTGGGGGCCGGTTTCCGCACCACGTCCACGACCAGGAGCAGCTGACGTATGTTCTCTTCGGTAACATCACCTTTCTGATCGACGGCGTCGGTCACGACCTGGATGCGGGCTCCCTGGTCGTGATCCCGGCCTCCGTCCCGCACAGCGCGGAAGCCGGTCCCAAGGGGGCCGAGGTGCTTAGTGTCGTATCGCCGGCGCGGACCGGTGCCCATGGTGTCGAGATGCTCGAGGAGGAGTGAGTGGCGATCAAGATCTTCCACCGAGACAAGCCCGCCGTGATGATGCCGATGATTGCTCAGGACGCGCGACTGGTGGTATGGCTGGGGGCCGGATCCAAGACCGCAAACATGAACTTCGTCGACATGAGTCCGGGAGAACAGAACGTTCCGCACTCCCATCCCCGCTCTGAGGACACAATCTTCATCCTCGAGGGTCGAGGCACGGTCGAGGACATCACGAACGGCCTCACTTTCCACATCTCGGCGGGACAGGTTGTCCACGTGCCCGTGGGCTTGGTACATGCGGTGAAGGCGGATAGAGGGTCGAACATCGTGAGCGTGGGTGGACCCTCTCCAGCGGACGAAGAGATGCTGCGTAAAAGCGGCGTCAATCTACCCACATGAATCACCCGATTTCGGTTGGTCTCGTTCAGCTAGGGACCGAGCCGTTCGAGGCAGAGAAGAACCGAGAGCTAACCCTGGAACGGGCAAGGTCAGCGTTCGACCAGGGTGCCGACATAGTGGTGCTGCCGGAGATGGTGATCCCGGGATACGTCGCGGACGCGCGACGGCTCGCCCCAATCGCCGAAGATCTCGACGGGCCGACAGTTCAGGCATGGACTACGCTGGCGAGCGCCACCGGAGGGTACATCTGTGGCGGTTTGTGCGAGCGAGAAGGGGAAGCACTTCACAACACCGCGTTGGTCGTCGGTCCAGAAGGTGTGCTTCTCCATTACCGCAAGCTGCACCGGTTCGATAACGAGAAGATCGCCTTCAGGCCCGGCGACAAGGGGCTCCCGGTTGCCCACACACGGTTCGGCACAATTGGAGTGTGCGTATGCTACGACCTTCGCTTCATCGAGGTGGTCCGAGCCCTCTCTCTCAAGGGAGCAGGTCTGATCCTCGTGCCGACCGCGTGGCTACCAGGCTTCGATCGCGACAAGTGGGACGAAAAGGGAATGTGTCCGCAGGCATACGGTGCGTTATTCCAGTCGAACCTCAGTCAGGTCTTCATCGCGTGTGCTTCCCAAGCTGGGGTCCACGGGGGCCAGGAGTTCCTGGGCTCGTCGATCATCGCCGATCCCTACGGCAAGGTGGCGTGTGGACCGCTCCGCGGTCCTGACGAGGTCGTGGTCACCGAAATCGATATGGCGGATGCAGAGGTGGCGCGGATGCGGTCACCCTTGATCGCCCCCAGGGCGGATCGCAGAACCGATGTCTATGGGATCGCGATCGACGGTCGCATCCTCTAGACACCCCACTGCTTCCGAACGTCCTCTAGCGACACGACCTTCCCAATCCTCGCTCTGACATCCGAGAGCGCCACCTCGTTTTCGACGTCGGTACCTGCCGCGACGCAATCCTCAACCACCACGGGAGAGAACCCCTCCTGAACAGCATCTCGCGCGCTCGAGTGGATGCACACGTTGGTTTGGACGCCTGCGAGGGTCACGGTCGATACCCCTCGCGCCTGGAGAACGAGCCTCAGCGCCGTATGGGCGAACGCGGAGTATCGGTGCTTCGTGATCACGAGTTCATCATCGCGAGGTTCCAGCTCGTAGAAGCCGGCTCCCCAGGTTCCTTCGCGAGCGATCGGCATCTTGCTCGTGTCCAGGATCGTCCCGGCGGCGCCGCGTCTCTTCCACGCCGGGGTGTCCGTCCACTCCGAGTGCGCGACTCGCACGAATACACGTGGCACGTAAGCAGCCCGCGCAGCTTCGATTAGCTCGAGCAACGACGGGAGAATCTTGCGAGCTGATGCGGTGGACTGCCCAAGGCGTTCTATCGCCCCGCTTTGGTGACAGAAATCATTCTGGTAATCGACGACCACGAGGACCGTGTCATCGGCTCTCGGAACTTCGCTCCCCAACGAACCCCTCCTCACCCCGCCAAGTTGAGTAATACTAACGGGACTTTACTATGATTGAAGTTCGGACAGCGAGGGTTGGAGATCGGCATCGCCACTACGGGCATGGAGCGACGAACCGCTATTGTGACTGGGGCGGCGCAGGGGCTCGGCGCCGCCTACGCGAGGGCGCTCGCCGACGCAGGGGCGTCGGTCGCCGTCCTAGACATCATCGACCCAGGCGACACCGTTGAGAAGCTGGGCCCCCGGGGCCGGGGGTACCTCGCGGACATCACCAGTGAGAGCGAGATCGACGACGTGGTAGCAGACGTCGTCTCGGCGTTCGGATCCGCCGACATCCTCGTTAATAACGCAGCTCTCTTCGGTGGAATTCGACGTGCCCCGCTCGAAGACATTACCGTCGAGGAATTCGAGCGGGTGCTGCGCATCAACGTGGTCGGCCAGTTTGTGTGCGTCAAGGCGGTGTCACCCCACATGCGACGGCAGCGCTGGGGACGGATCGTGAATATCTCGTCGGGTGCGGCACTAAAGGGACTCCCATCGTTCCTGCATTACGTAACTTCTAAAGGCGCAATGGTGTCTTTCACTCGGGCCCTAGCTCGGGAGCTAGGTGCCGACGGGGTTACGGTCAACGCCATCGCGCCGGGGCTAACGGTCTCGGAGAGTGTGCGGAGCAACCCCGTCTATGCCAATGCGCCGCTTCAGAACCGAGCAATCCCGCGGGAAGAGGTTCCCAGCGACCTCGTCGGCACCCTGCTGTGGTTGTGTTCGGACGGGGCGGAGTTCGTCACCGGACAGACGATCGCCGTCGACGGCGGATCGGTGATGTTGTGAGCATCTTTCCGCTCTGCGCTCTTGAAAAATACTCACTTGGACTTCAGTATGGTTAAAAATCAGCCTGAGCAGAGAGGGGGGGTTTTGGGGCGGTCCGCACCGGCACGTCGAGCAAACAGACGGCTTGACCCCGCTGAAGTCCCCAGGGACGGCGGGACGCCGCTCGTCGCCATTGAGGGGGTTTCCAAGGCCTTCGGCGCACGCGAAACCGGGTTGGTTGCGTTACAGGATGTAAATCTGTCGATCACCGATGGCGAGTTCATAAGCCTCGTTGGACCCTCGGGGTGCGGAAAATCGACGCTTCTAAAGATCGTCTCTGGACTGTTGCCTGCTAGTCGCGGTCAGGTCACGCTCGGCGGTGAGAGGATCGTCTCCCCTCGCAGGGATATTGGGATGATGTTCCAGACCGCAACGCTGTTCCCGTGGCGGACGGTCAAGCGCAACATCATGCTTCCGTTCGACATCGCTCGCGACAAGAGGACCGATCGAGAAGCGCGCGTCGCAGAGGTGATCCAACTCACAGGCCTCGATGGGTTTGAGAACAACTATCCCCGGGAGCTCTCGGGCGGCATGCAGCAACGCGTCGCTCTCTGCAGACTGCTCGTGTCTAATCCGAGGCTGATGTTGCTGGACGAACCGTTCGGCGCACTCGATGAGTTCACACGTGAGCGGTTGAACGTCGAGCTAGCAAGGATCTCAGAGCTCGAGCGCAAGACGACCATATTCGTCACCCACAACATTACTGAAGCCGTCTTCCTGTCGGATCGCGTCGTCGTGATGGGCACACGTCCCGGCCGAGTTCTAGACATCGTCGACATTGAGCTGCCCCGGCCCCGCCGGGCGGGAGTCATCGCTACACACGAGTACTCAGACCGCGTCGGAGATGTTCGCCGAGCGCTCGGGTTGGTCTAGGAGGGCAAATGAGTGCAGTCGAAGACAGGGCGTTGGCCCCACCGGAGCTGGGTGATCTCTTCGCCAGCGAGATCAGAGGCGAGTCGAAGCTAGCCGCTGTAGCGAAGCAGGTGCTGCTCACGGCGGGCAGTGCGTTCCTCCTTCTGGGGATCTGGGAGGTCCTCAGCCGAATCGATCCGGCATTCTGGCCGCAGGTGATCCTGTCCAAGCCGACCGACATCATCCCGGCCTTCTTCAAAGCGATCACGAGTGGCTTCGTGTGGGAGAACCTGTGGGTGACGTTCCAGGAGACCATCTTCGGCTTTGCGATCGGTGCTGCTGGTGGCTTCCTGTTTGGGGTCCTGATCGCAATCTCCAGGACCTTCAGCCGCGCGACCTATCCCATCGTGATCCTGTTCCAGACGACTCCGAGAGTGGCGCTGGCACCCGTATTTATCGCGTGGTTTGGGTTTGGGATGTCGTCAAAGGTGGCCTTGGCCGCAGCGATCTGTTTCTTCCCAGTATTGATTAACACAATCACTGGTCTCGCCGTGGTTGACGAAAACGCGCTTCTCTTGATGCGTTCGCTCAAGGCCTCGAAGTTCCAGACGTTCGTCCATCTCCGTCTGTTATCTGCCATGCCCTCAATCTTCGCTGGTTTGAAATCCGCGCTGACATTCGCGTTGATCGGCGCCGTCATCGCTGAATTGCTGGGTTCAAACGAGGGAATGGGACAGTTGATTGACGCGGCTTCGTTCCTGCTTCAGATGGACGATGTCTTCGCGTATCTCATGGTTCTCGGTCTTCTGGGGCTTGCTCTCTTCCTCGTTGTGAACCTAGTGGAGAAGAAGCTCGTGTTCTGGCACAGCAACTGGGACGAGGGGTAGGTCGTTGTTCAGGAGGTTGATCGAACAGACGGTCGAAGAGAGAGGAGTGGCAGTGGGCAGAGATAGCAGGTTGTTGCCGCGCATGGGAGCGCTGTTCGCGATGCTCATACTGATCGCGGCTGCATGCGGCGGTGATGATGGTGGAGGCGGTAGCAACGAGGCTGGTGGTGGCGGCAAGGAGCAGGTAGACCTCGCACTTTCGACCGGGAGCGTGTTCGCCTACGGGTACCTGATAGCTGACGAGCTGGGATACTACGACGACGAGGGCTATGACGTACAGCTTCAGCCAACGGGTGGGTCGTCGGACGTCGCGCAGATCCTTGCCGCGAAGAACGCTGCGGCCGGGATGGGTGTGCCGGGAGCTATGCTCCCGGCGATCGAGCAGGGAAGCCCCTTGTACCCATTCTTCACCTACGCGTACGGAGAGGTGTTTGACGTGGTCGCCCCGGCCGGCTCCGACATTACGGAGATCGCAGACCTCGACGGCGCCACCATAGGCATCTCCGACCTCGCCGGCGGTGAGACGCCACTGGTGAAGGCGCTGCTCGCTGAGGCCGGGATCAATCCGGACACGGACGTCAAGCTACTCGAGATCGGAGCTGCAGCCCCTAAGGTGAAGCTTGCGTTCGACCGCGGTGATATCGACGCGTACTCCACCGCGAAGTCGGACCTTGCCAAGATCGAGGCGGCCGGCGTCGAGTTCACATCGATTGCTCCTGAGTCACTCGCAGAGCTGCCGGCCGAGGGCTTGCTCGCCCAAGAGGACACTAAGGACGACACAGACCTCTTGGTCGCGCTCGGACGCGCGACGGCTAAAGGGCAGCTCGTCGCGTACACGAATTTCGACGGTGCCGTTTGTGTACTGAAGGAGGCTGTGCCGGAGGAGTTCGCCGACGAAGAGGCGGGACGGGCATCGCTCGAGTCGGTGATCCCGATCACGCAAGCTCCCAAAGAAGGTGACGAGTACCAGTTCGGATACCTCGATGCGGAGGGGTGGAATACTTACGTGGGCATCTTCCAGCAAGGGGACGTGATCCAAGAGGGCATCGACATGTCACAGTACGTAATCGACGACCTGGTGGATGAAATTAACGACTTCGATCAGCAGGCAGTCATCGACGAGGCGAACGAGCTGCCGACCGATTGCTAGGACGATTGTCGCAACCCGTAGGGCGGCTGCGAGCGCGCCGCCCTACGGGTTGTCGGAACGGGAGCGCTTGGGGCGCCATCTTCTCGAGCGCTTAGGGAAGGATCGACACGTGACTGCTGAATTTGCGATAGACACAAAGCCTCTGGATACCGTTGTCGACGCGGAAGCGACGGTCACCCAGGTTGGAAACCGGATCCGCGAGCTTAGATCCGAGCGCAACCTGACGCTTCAAGCGCTCGGCGACCGTACGGGGTTGAGTTCGTCGATGCTGAGTCTGGTTGAGCGCGGTAAGACCAGTCCATCAATCGGGACGCTCGTCGCCATTGCGTCGGCGCTCGGCGTTCACATGACCGATCTCTTTGACGACGACGGTGTCCACGACAGGCAGCGAGTCGTCGTTCGTCTTGAAGACCAGCACGTCTACGTGACTGGAGAGGGCGTCCAAAGGCGGGTCGTCCGCACCGATAGCTTGCACGGGATCGAGTTCGTGGTGAACGAGTACGAGCCGGACACCGGCAGCGGGGGCGAGCCGGTCCATCACGAAGGCCATGAATATGGCCTCGTCTTGGAAGGAACCCTTACGGTCGAGGTCGATGGCTCGGCGTATGAGCTGCACCCAGGGGATTCGATCGCGTACAACTCGAACTATCCGCACAAAATCGTCAATGGCGGCAAAGACCACGTTCGTGCGGTGTGGATCAACCTCGAGCGGTGATGCTTCCATATCTTAGCGAGATGGGAATGGGGCTTTAGGTGCGTGACGTGGTCGACGACGTGCTCGCGTGGCGCGCGGAGGGAAAACGCGCTGCGATCGCAATGGTGATCGCGGTCGAGCGATCGGCACCACGAGGTCCCGGAGCGTCTCTTGCCGTCTCAGAGGACGGCGTGGTGACTGGCTCTGTCTCTGGTGGTTGCGTCGAGGGGGCCGTCTATGAGGAGGCACAGGCGGTCCTCACGTCGGGTATAGCGAAACGGCTCACGTACGGCATCTCGGACGATCAAGCGTTCGAGGTTGGCCTTACGTGTGGAGGCACGATTCACCTCGTCACCTTTGCTGTGACCGACGAGGTCTCCGAGGTGCTCACTGCACTTCGCGACGCTCTCGCGGAGGAAAGGCTCGTCGGGTTAGCTACGGTGGTCGACGGGGGACATGCCGGTCGGGCGATGCTCGTGTCGCCTGAGAAGGTCGTCGGATCGCTAGGAAGTGAAGGGCTCGACTACGCGGTCGGCAACGACACGGTCGGCATGATCGAGCTAGGCGAGAGCAGCCTCAGAACATACGGCTCGGAAGGAGAAAGACGGCCGGAGGACGTGATGGTCTTCATCGAAGCGTTCACCCCGCGCCCGAATATGTATGTGTTCGGAGCGATCGACTTCGCAACCGCCCTCGCAAAGATCGGCAAGTTCCTGAACTACCGCGTCACCGTCTGCGATGCGCGTGCACCGTTTGCTACACGTGCTCGCTTCCCGGACGCGGATGAGGTGATCGTAAAGTGGCCTCACGAGTTCCTGAAAACCGCGAACGTCGATAAACGAACGGTAATCTGCATCCTCACTCACGACCCGAAGTTCGATATCCCGGTCCTGCAGCTGGCGCTAACGTCTCCCGCAGCGTACATCGGTGCAATGGGCAGCAGGCGGACGCACGAGTCTCGGATGCGCGATCTTTTGGACGCGGGAGTTTCCGAGGTGGAGCTCCGCCGCATCGCGAGCCCAATCGGACTCGACATCGGCGCGACCACTCCCGAAGAAGTTGCGGTTTCCATTGCTGCTGAAATCATCGCCCTCCGTCACGAAGCGCCAGGTGGCCGCCTTGCAGATCATGAAGGTCGAATCCACAGGCAGAGCGCGCCGGTCGCTGCTGGGAATAGCTAGAACGTCTGGATCAGCAGCGGAACCAGCGAGACGGTCATGACTGCGAGGACCATCTTGCGGAAGTGGCCGCGGTCCAGCCCTTCCCCAACTCTGAAGCCAATGGTCCTGAGAGCGAGCGCAAGGACCGCAAGTCCGAACCCCGTCCAGATGCGGCCCGTTGTGAACGCGCCGAGGCCCGCGAGCGTTGCGCTGCGGACGATGCCCATCACCGCAAAGACGGTGGTGATGTGAAAGATGAACCCATGGCGCGTATCGGTCCGGCTCAGGAAGTACATCCCTACGATGGGACCGCTGATGCCGACGGTGGCTTGGAGAAGTCCCGCCACGAGACCGGCGATGCCACCAGTCACCGGCTGGTGCGCCAACTTCCTAAGGTCAAGCTTGGGCAGGACCTCGCTCACCAGGTACAACAGAACGGTCACCCCGAGCACCAGGACCAGCACCCGCTCGTCGATCCGCCCGCGGACGAGCGTCCCGAAAATGCTGCCGATGGCAGCGACGGACCCGAACAGGATCAACCCGCTCGAATCGGTTCGCTCGGCGCGGGTACGGTGAAGGTTCACGGCGTCTATGGCCAGAGTCGGGATCGCGGTTACCACCACCGCCGTCTCGAGTCCGTACGCCGCAGCGATCGCTGGTACTGCGACCACGGGAAACCCCATACCTACGACCCCTCCGGCGAACGCGCCAACGGAGACGCCGAGCAGCACAACCGCCGCGGCAACCAACTCCAACGCGGTCATGACGTGCTCCTCGACGATGACATGACGCCGAAAATCCGCCAATTGAGTGGCGTGTCTTGTGTTCTCTCAGACTGGAGCCAATGATGTCTCACTCCGGCTCGACCGGCCGCCGTTCGGGTCCCGTCGCAGTCGTGGTTTTGGCCGCGGGCCTGTCGTCCCGGATGGGACGGACGAAGCAATTGATCCTGTTCAAAGGCAAGCCATTGCTCCGACACGTCGTCGACGCTGCTGCGTCGTCTGTGGCCGACGAGATCGTCATTGTGCTGGGACACCGAGCAGATGACGTCCGAGACGCCATCGCGCCGCTGCCCGCTCGTGCGCGCGTAGTCGTCCATGAGGACTACGGACAAGGACAGGCAAGCTCTCTCTTGGCCGGTCTCCGCGCCTCTAGCGATACGGCGGGCGCCGCAGTTGTGGTCCTGGGCGACCAACCGCAGCTTGATCCGTCGATTGTCAACGCAGCGATCAGACACTGGCGGAACCTCCAACCACCCGTGGTCAGGACGCTCTATCGGCGCACGCCGGGGCACCCTGTGGTGCTCGATCGGGAGATCTGGCCCCTCATCGCCAACGAGGGCGATGAGGGAGCCCGTCGACTTATGGCGGAACGGCCAGATCTCGTAACGGATCTCGAGGTAAACGAAGCACCTCCTATCGACGTAGACACCCCGGACGAGGTCGCGACGCTTGACCGTGCGGAATTGCTCGCAGCCACCGATGAGCCGCTCGGCCCGGAGTTTGACAACACTTGACGTCGTTTAATATGACTAAAGTCAACGCTGAGGAGGATATACGTGTCGAGGCTTCCCGAGGCGCCCGCCGAAAAGCTTGAGGAAGTGGGCCCCCTTCTGCAGGAGGCAGTGCGGTCCTTCGGCTTCCTGCCACAGTCGTTCCGCACGATGGCGAACCGTCCGGACATTGCCCAGGCGTTTCTTACACTGCGGCAAGCCGTGTTCTCACCGGGGGCCGTGCCGGGTCCGCTGAAGCGTTTAATCGCCTTGGCGACTTCGCGAGCCGCCGGATGCCTCTACTGCCAGGCACACACCGCCACGCGAGCGGCGTCGGTTGGGACCAACGACAAGGTGGACCAAATATGGGAGTTCGAGACCAGCCCCTTGTTCGACGACGCAGAGCGCGCTGCTCTCCGTTATGCAATCGGCGCAGGGACGCAACCCAACGGGGTGACTGACGAGATGGTCAGAGACCTGATCACGCACTTCGGCGTCGAGGGTGCGACCGAAGTTGCGGCCGTATGCTCACTTTTCGGGTTCTTGAACCGCTGGAACGACAGCTTGAAGCTCACGCCCGAGGAAGACGTCGGCATTTACGCGCGGAGGGCAGCAGCTGGGTGGAGGTAATGCCTAGAGGTCGCCGCTAGTCGACTCGCTCGGACGGCAGGCCAGGGACCTACGGATCTCCATGACGGATCGCTGCGACTTCAGTTGCCGCTACCTGCATGCCCACCGAAGGTCCGCCATGGATGCCCAGAACCTGATCCAAGCATCGGACCCCTAGTCCGATACTCGGCGGTATCCGGAGCGCGTATTCGTTGCGGCTACGGCTTCTGCAGCTTAGGAACCAGCGATTCTCTCGAGGAGGGTATCGACCGCTCTCTCCAGTCCAGGGAGGTCTCGCTCGATCGTTTCTTGGATAATGCTCGGGTCATTCGCGAAGTAGCGGTGGATCACCGCGTCACGCATCTGCGCTGCTTCTGCCCAGTCCGCATCGGGTACTAGATCGCGCACCGGCTGAGACAGACCCTTGACGGCTTCCCCCAATGACGGCGAGGTTCCACAACACAGCGTCCTTGGCCAGCTCTCGGCGAGCGCTGATTCGCCCGCCGCGTACTCATGGATTCGTTCGATCCGCCTTGATGTCGCGGAGCCGAAGCTCGTCAGCCTTAGGCGGCAAGTGTTCTCGCTTCGCTCATGACCTCTTCCCGCCATTCCGAGCGCAGAGCAGCTTCGCTCACGACCTCGACATCGATCTCGAGGAGCGCTTCGAGCTCCTGTTCGAGACGGATGACATCGAAGAGCGAAACGCCAGGTCTGAAGGTGACAAGAAGATCTAGGTCACTGTCTGGACGCGCATCACCTCGCGCTCGAGATCCAAAGACCCTTACCGATGTGGCCCCGTATCGCTGGCAGATACGAACAACGTCTTCCGCGGGCAGGTTGTCCATGACATCAAAGATTACGTGCGTCAGGGACGAAAGCCAACTATCCGTCCGGGGAGGATCTTCAACTCGGGGACTCGTAGAAGGTCGCCGACTTCGCACTGCAGATCGGATGAGGCTGCACGCGTCCGCTAGGTGATTACGCATCCCCCGCTACGCGGCCCCTCCGTCTTCCCTTCGGTGCTGCCGCGTCATCGAGCTCGAGGGTCGTTAGTCTGACAGAGGTCCGATCGCATCGTCCGCGGGCCCCCCGACCATGACTAATGCCCCTGTAGCCTCCGCCGCGCACGCCCTGCTGCCAGACGATCACGCTCTCACCCCGTACGTTGCGATGCGTGGCCTACGCTCTTCACGAGGATGAAGCTTGCGACTAGCAGAGCGGCTCCCTCGGAGATGACCGCCACCGCTTCTGGGGCTTCGAAGGTCGTGGACATGTAGCCGAAGAGTCCCGTCGCTCGGCTGATGAATATAGCCCCGAGTGAACCGGCGGCGAGTAGCGCGGCCGCGAGGATCCAAACCCGCTCCGTCCGCCACACGAGAAGCGCGGCAAGCACGCCCGAGACGACTGCGTTGGCAAGGAACATCGGCCCGATCATCGGGATGGAAGCAAAACCGTCGAGGTACTGCTGGAGGTGGACGAGTCCACCGAGGAGGATGAGCGCGGCCAGCGCTATCCGCACAGGTCGTACGGCGGCCAGCATCACTTCGCCACGATTGTGCCGACCATGTCGTCCGACGCTTCGTGGATGGTGCATACGAAGGCAACGTCTTCCTCCGGCGCCGTGAAAGTGACCTCGGCCGTCGCTCCCGGATCGACGTTACCGGTGTCGAAGCCGAGCTCGTCGGAGGTAAAGGTGTGGACCGCCTCGCCGTTGTTGGCGAACGTGACCGTGACCTCTTCGCCGGGCGTGAGCTGTAGCTCTGTCGGTTCGAACTCATTGTCGACGGCGCTGATCGAGGCGGACCCGCCGCCTCCTGCACTGCCGGCATCTCCGGCCGGCGCATTCTCCGCGGGCTCGGAACCCATGGAACATCCGCCCAGGAGAAGGGCGGCTGCGAGTGAGGCAAAGATGACGCGCATATGACGACTCCTTATGGTGGGCTAGGAGCAAGCATGCATTCCTGTGGCTGTGCTCTTCTTTTGTCCAGGGATTCGGGACAAAGGCGGGCTCCGGATTGCCCCGTAGGCGGAACGGTGTCAGTAAGCTGGCGTGGGTCCTAGGTGGCGCCATCCACTCATGACCGCGGCGCGGACGATGAGAGGTCCGCGGCACCACTAACCGGCTGGCGCTAAGTCGGCTAGAGCTTGCCCGGTGTACTTGATGACGTCGATGCCCCGGTTTGTAGTCGAGCGTGTAGGCGATCCGGTCGGTGATCCAGTACACCGCTCCGGTCGAGCCGGCATGCGGCAGGAACCATCCGATCTCTTTGATCTTGCCCTTGTTGCTCACGTCGATGAAGCGGGTCCCGTGCTCGAAGAAGGCTGCAGCCACCAGTCCGCCGTTGCGGAACTTCGGGTGCGCTCGCGCGCAGTTGATTTCGCACATCAGGTGACATCGTCAAAAGGGCGCCTTCTGAAGATGCTTCGAGAATGCAATCTCATTAACGAGGACGATTATTCAAAAACTCTGAGGGCCATGAAGATGAACGCGCTGGCCTGACGGAGATGTTCGGACCTCCCTCGTCCGAATCACTGAAGGGTTTATGCCGTTCGGCGTGAAAGCGAGGTCACGGTTTGAGGCAGCAGATTGAAGTGGGTTTATGACAGTCCACCGCACCCGGGCGTATGAATCCACGGGTGGAGTCTGGTTCTAAACGAGAGTGTCCGGTACCGGCCGGGGATGACTCCACCGCACCCTGTCGCCGCCAGCACCGTGGCGCTGACTTTGAAATCGACGGTCTCCTCGGCCGGGACCGGATCTGCGGAAGTGACTTGATAGAAGGCTGACGCTGAGTCTCGACGCCCGGTTGTCCTTCCGCAGGTCCACATAGTAGGCCCGGTCCAGAGAAGGAGGCCAGTCATGAACGTGGTCGGTGGAATCGATTCGCACAAGCGGACCCTCGCCGCGGCAGCCGTGGACGAGCTCGGTCGAGTGCTCGACGTCGCACAATTCACCAACAGCGACGCGGGACACAGGCAGCTCGACACATGGGCGAGCGTCCACGGTGTGTCGAGGATCGGAGTGGAGGGCTCCGGGAGCTACGGAGCAAGCGCGTGTCGTCATCTCCTGCTGGCCGGCCACGACGTTCGGGAAGTGCCGGCGTTTCTGACCCACAGGGAGCGCAAGAAACGGCCTTCGAAGGGAAAGTCCGACCCCTCGGATGCAATCGCGATCGCGTGTGGTGGCGCGGGAAGAACCGCTCTTCTCCGTCCAGAGGAGCCCCATTCTCGAGGATCTCAAGCTCCTAAGCGACCACCACGACCAGCTCAAACGGGCCCGCAACCAGACCGCCAACCGCACGCACCGCTGTCTGGTGGCGCTCGACCCCGCCTATCACGAGCGCATTCCCAATCTCACGGCCGCCAAGCACATTGCCTCCGTGCTCAGGTTCCTCCGAGGTAACAACAGCGTGCGCGCGGCTAATCCGCTCCTATGTCCGTGAGCTCCGTCGCCTCGATGCCGAGTTGAAGGTCATTAGGGGCCAGATCGCACTCAAGATCAAGGAGTCCGCGACGACGCTGACGGAGCTGCGAGGCGTCGGACCGGTCCTGGCAGCCAAGATCCTGGGAGAGGTTGGGGACATCGGACGCATCCGATCCAAGGCCGCCTTCGCCATGCTCAATGGGAGCGCGCCGTTGCTCGCGTCGTCGGGAGCCACCAACCGGCATCGACTCAATCGGGGAGGCAATCGACAGCTGAACTCTGCTCTGCACATGATCGCGGTCAGCTGCCTGCGCACGGATCCAGACACGAGGGCCTATGTCGCGCGGCGAACGGGCGAAGGCAAGTCAAAGAAGGAAGCGCTTCGGTGCTTGAAGCGGCACCTCTCCAACGTCGTCTACCGCCAGATGTTGCCCGAGCTGAGGGAGCTCGCGATCGCCGCTTGACACACATAGAAGGTCGATTTCCTTGGACACCCGATAAGCGGACATGATGATGGTCCGCGGAGGAGGTGATCCGTGGGACACGGGAGGTCTGCGGTGGCGACACCGAAGCGTGACGAACGACCGGCGGAGTCACGCTGGTCGGCACGGAGGAAGGCCGACGCGGTGGTTCGGCTGTTGCGCGGTGAGAGCCTCGACGAGCTGAGCCGCGAGCTGCGTGTCGAAGCACACAGGCTGCAGGCATGGCGGGACGAGTTTCTGGCCGGCGGCATCGAGGGGTTGAAGGCAAAGCCGTTGCAGCCGGAGGACCGCAAGCTCAAAGAGGCCGAACGCAAGATAGCCGCTGACGATCTACGCGACGGCGAGCTGACGCTCGAGAACGAGGTGCTGCGGGCGGCGACCCGAAAAAGGGGCTCTCGATCCCGCCGCGGAAGCGGCCGAGATACGAGCGCTGCTGGAGCTCGACCCCTTCTCGCGCAAGCGAGTATGCGCACAAGAAGGTCCTCGGGCCGCCGCGCGCGACGATCTACGCCCCACGACGGCACCATCATCCCCGAGGGCCGCGATCCGGGACGAGGGCGGTGTGGTGATCGCCTTCACCGCCGAAGCGCGGCCCCAGCACCCAGATCTCCGACGAGCGCTTGCTGGAGCTGATCCGTGAGGTGATCGAGGAGAGCCCCTTCTCGGCGTGAGGGCCATCGCAAGATCACCGCCTATCTACGGCGCAACAAGAAGGTCCACGTCGGCCGCAAGCGGGTCCTGCGCATCATGCGAGCCAATGGCCTGCTGGCTCCTCACATGTCGCGACAAGAAGCGCCGTAAGGCGGCATTCTTCTGACCCCACGACGGCACCATCATCCCCGAGGGCCCCGATCTTCTGTGGGGAACGGATGCTTTTCTTCAGATGATCGACCATGGCCTGGACCAGAAACAACGGCTGGGTGTGGGCCTTCTGCTGTGTCGACCACTTCACCGCCGAAGCGTGGACCTCGGTTGCCAAGAGCGGGGCGACCGCTTCGCCTGCCTCGAGCCGATCTACGCGACGCGGTCACCGACCGCTTCGGCCCTCCATGCGCGCGGCGACGCCGACGTCGCCCTGAAGCAAGAGCGCGCTGCGCCATGACTGGGGACCGCAATACAGGCCGCGGGCCACTTCGAAACGGCCATCACCTGGCTCGGGATCGAGGACAGCCGGCGCGTTCGCCAACGGCGAGCATCGCCGTGCAAGGCTGCGCCGAGCGCTTTATCCGCCGATCATCGCTCAAGGAGGTCAATGGCTTGTGGGCACGCCTCTACGAAGACATCGAGGACCTCCGCCAGCACGGGTGGCTTGAGTTCACCCGTCGATACAACGAGCAGTGGCTCATCGAGCGACACGGACACTGCACGTCGTCTACCTTGCGAGGCTTACGCGGCCGACGTCGTGCTCGATCGAGAGCAAGGCAGCATGATGGTTAAGGTCAGAAGTTGTCCATCCGGAACCGGGCCCGGTTCAACAGCTTCTTCGCCCATGCTCGGACTACGTCCACATGTCGTCCCGGTCGTTCTCGAACTGTTCGACTTCCAGCGCTCTCGCAAGGACGCCGCAGGGAATTTCTTGAACAAGAAACGGGCTGTACTAGCGGATGTCGGCATTCTTCTGATCGTTACCCACGGCTTGATCCCTTTGGTGATATTTGCTACATCCCCTTCGAGGCAAATGCAGCGCTAGGAACGCACCTGTCGGCGGAGCTCGATGGCCTCGCTACACCACGGTGGTGGCATCCTGCTGCATCGGCAAAAGCACAAGGAGGTGATCGAACTTGATGCTTTTCTTCAGATGATCCAACCACTGCAGGAGGAAGGTACGGGAGCATGACTCATCCCACTCATGCGACCCCCGTGATCCAGCTGAGACGACCTTTCATCCGTAAAGAGACAAGGGCTTTGGCCAGCGCATTGGACTGATAGGCCGATGCTGGACAGAGCTAAGGAGACCGATCCTCCGATGAAGCCTCCTGAGTCCCTGGCTCCGAACGCCTGATCTTTGTTTCGAAGTTACCCCCACGGGTCTCTGGGGAACCGGGATCAGGGCGCAGAGGAACCCCTGGGAGAACAGGCTCTTGTTGTGGTTCCGTACTCGGATTCTCTGTAGCCATTTAGCCTCCTACCCAGAGCCATATTAGTGCTCCGACCTCTATGAAGAGAAACACGATCGATACGGCGAAAAGAAGCGCTAAGCGCTTGATGGTCACCCCATTTGCCTCGAAGTACCGCTCTAAATACAGAGCGAGATCTCTCTTCATCAAGTGGGGCGGCAGGGCCTTCGGACCCTCGACGTAGTCCCACAGTAACTGCTCGCCTGGAAATGAAAGCGCCATGTCCTCCTTTGCCACATATGGCGCCTGTTAGCAGAGCCACCATAAGGAACGCAATGAGAACGACCAGTTTTCCAGACCCCACGAGACCTTCCGAGGCGGCTCTGGCCCCGGCTATGCCAGCAACAACTGGCGCAGCCGACGCTACTGTGCCCGTCCTGGCATACAACGCGTCAAGCGCGACCTGCTGATCCGAGACGGCCCTTAGCGCCCCGGGCCTTTGGCAGGGCACCCTTCCGGCTGGTAGACACGCGAATCTTGCCGGGCGGATCTTCGTTGAGAGCCTTCCAAAGCTTCAGAAGGTCTAACGTCGGGCGAGGTGTTGGGTTCTTCCCAGGTCTCATAGTCCCTACATTCTAAACCGGGGCGCCGGACGAGGGAGAGAGGAGTACCTCGGGCTCAAGGTAGGCAAACGTTGCCCATTCGTAGGGGCGGCGAGAACGTCTGCGTTGATAGCCGCTGAACCAAATCCTCATCGCCATCATGCCTACTTTGTCGCTGTCTAGCACAAAGGAGCCTCCCACTCGACCTGTTCGCCGGGCTCGAGACTTATCTCCTGATCCTCGAAGAAGGTGAATGTTTCGCCAGCGGAAAACTCGTGCCGGGTCCTCTGAAGTGATTCCGTAGACGGCAAGGAAAGGATCCGCTTGGCTGAAAGGCACGAGCCTGATCAAACCGTCAGATGTAGATCTGCTTATAAAGCCACCGGCACACCTCACTGCGGCGGGGAGTGGAATGGTGTTGTAGTATGCTACCTCCGTGCTTACGGTTCCCGAAGCAGCGAGAAGAACCGGCAGGAATCCGGAAACGATCCGGCGGTGGATCCGCTCGGGGCGACTTCCATCCCAGAAGGTCGGAACTCAGCACCTCGTCGAGGAGGCAGACCTCGAACAGGCGAGTCGCGACACGGCGACAACACCTCTATCCCGACGGTGGCGCACGACCGTAACGGGCGAACGCATGCCCGATTGGGTGTCATTAATCCGTGAGGTTCGGGACACCCGGTAGTGCTGGTTCTCGACGCCAGCGTTCTTCTGACTGCCGCAGCTACAGAGACCGGACTAGCCCTTCTAGACGATGACAACCTAGTTGGCCCCCCGCTGTTGTGGCCGGAGGCCCGGTCTGCCCTCCATGTATCGCTATGGCGAGGATTGATTTCGCAAGAACTGGCCGAGCACGCTCTCTCTCTTATCCAATCAAAGCGCGTACGAGAACGACGTCATCGACAACTCGGCGCTGAAGCGTGGCGCATTGCAGACGAGCTGGGCTGGGCCAAGACCTACGATGCCGAATACCTGGCGCTCGCCCGACTACTCAATTGCACCCTAGCGACCTTCGATCTCCGGCTTCAGCAAGCAGGCACCCGTATAGGGATACGTGTACTGAGCCCAGATTGACGGTTGTCATGCCATGGAGTTCCCAATCGCCTTGCGCGAGCCGCGGCACTGCATTGGACTCACATCCGATACCAGCGGCCGAAAGACCGGCGAAAAGACGCCGTTCTCGCCTATTCTTAGGCTTATGGATCGTTTGCCGGTCGACGAGATCCTTCGAATTGCGGAGCGCCACGGGGCGACGAGCGTCAAAGTGTTCGGTTCCCGTGCGCGCGGGGACTCCACTCCATCCAGTGACCTTGACTTACTCATTGATGTCCGAGCTGGCACCTCGCTCTTTGATGTCATTCGCATGGAAGATGAACTCGAGGAACTTCTGGGGCTTGAGGTAGAAATCGTTACTGAGGGCGGGCTCAATCGAAGGCTGCGAGACAACATCGTCAGTGAGGCTAAGTCCCTAAGTGTCGCCTAGGGAGGCTGTTGCTCGCCTGCAAGACATCTTGGATGCAATAAACAAAGTGCAGATGTATGTGGCCAGTGATCCCTCGTTTTCCGAAGAAATCGTTCTCGAAAGCGTCCTCTATAACCTTGCGGTGATCGGAGAAGCAGTCAAGGAATTGCCGGATTGGATTAAAGCGCTAGCTCCCGAAGCTGATTGGTCGCCTGCAGCCAGGATGAGGGATGTTGTGATTCACAAGTACTTTGCGACGGATCGCCGGATCGTTGCAACGACCGTCGAAAAAGATCTGCCTGCCCTTAAGCATCAGATCGAGCGCCTGCTCGGTGACGTGACCCCATAAGCGCTTGGGGACTATCGCACTGATAGCCCCATGCTTGTGACATCTCCGCGGGGACGACTCGTCATACGCCGCTGCGACGCGCTCGTCGTCATACATCGGCGGAACCACCTAGTGCACACACGCGGGTGCGACGCGAGGACTCGCCTCGCTTCCCCACTCGCCTCGACCGCCTAGCCCGTGAGCCCCACCGCACTGAGAACCGGTTAGGCGAACCGCTATTGGCGCAATCTCCCACCAATCCTGGATTGCGCCCCCGTGCACACGGCCTGACAGGGTCCTTCCGGCACCGCAGAGTCGCACGTCCTTGTGCGAGAGTTGCTTGATATTCGCTGAGCGCCCGCTCAAGTGACAGTCGGGAAACGCCTCTTCTACGACTTGACGTGCCCTGCCTGAGGCGTACGTTCCTCTAACCAGAAGGAAGCTCGACAAGGAGGCCGCTCATGTTCGTCCAGATCATCCAAGGCGAGGTAAGGGACCGTAGAGGCGTCGATTCAGAACGGGAGCGCTGGGAGAAGGAGCTGATGCCGAACGCGGAGGGGTTCCTCGGGAGCACCGGAGGCATCACCGCAGACGGCCGGCTGATCATGGTTGTTCGGTTCGACTCCGAAGAGGCAGCGCGCCGCAACAGTGCACGCCGCGAGCAGGGCGAGTGGTGGCAGCGGTTCTCGAGTCACCTCACTGGGGACGCGACCTTTCACGAATCCACCGACATCACGACCTATCAAGGCGGGGGCGACGACAGTGCGGGATTCGTGCAGGTGATGCAGGGACGCGTAAACGACGTAGAGGCGGCACGGAACTTGAACGACAAGATGGAGAGGGAAATGCCCGCACGGAGACCGGACCTACTCGGGGGACTCACGGCGATGTACGACGACGGCGCATTCACCGACGTCATCTACTTCACCTCGCTGGAAGAGGCGCGCCGTAATGAAAAGGCCATGAGCGACGACCCCCCTGCGGAGATGGAGGAGTGGGCTTCGCTGATCGAAGGCGACATCACCTACTACGACCTCGAACAACCGTGGCTGGTCTCGAAGTGACGAGGCCCCTCGTTCCAGGCGGTCGGCGAGTGGGCCCGGAACGAGAACGCCCTGAAGGTGGAGCCGGGTTCTGACTTCTCGCAAGACCGCCTACGGCACGGGATTTGCTTGAGCGAGCCTGAAGGACCGGTTCCTCCGTAGGCGGAATGGAGAGGAGGCTCCCTCCACCCAGAGCGATCAATCTCGCTGGTGTACCCCGTGGAGAGATCAAGGCCGCGATATAACGACGCGGGTCGAGAACGGCCCGTGTCATCTTTGCACCCGGTAGGTGGCTACTCCTATTGCTAAAGTAGCTACATGATTGAAGTCGGAGTCCGGGAGCTCAAGAATCAGTTGAGTCGCTACCTCCGCAAAGTTCGTCAGGGCGAAATCGTAGTGGTGACCGACCGAGGCGATGTCGTAGCATGGCTCATTCCTGCCGGAATCCCGGAGCACATCGCGAAGCTCATGTCAGAGGGCACGGTTGTGTGGTCAGCAAAGAGGTTCAGGCCTCCTGAGAAGCCAATCCGTCCCAAACCAGGCCCCCTGGCATCTGACTACATCAGCGAGGACCGCCGCTGACCACCTATCTCGACTCCAGCGCACTAGTGAAGGCGTTCATTGACGAAGCCGGAAGCAATGCCGTTCGCGATCTTCTGAGTGCACCAGATCTGATTGCTGTGACATCGCGCCTCTCCCACGTCGAGTGTCGAGCTGCCTTTGCTCGACTCAGGCGCAACAACCAGATAACCAAACGGCAAGAGGATTCCCTGATTCAAGAATTCGATCGCCGCTGGAACGACCTTGTGGTCGCGGACATCGTCGAGAGCCTCGTTTCCCATGCGAGTGACATCGTGCGTGTCCGCAACCTACGCGCCGCCGACGCTATTCATCTCGCCTCGGCGTTGGCCCTTCGACAAGAAACCGACGTAGAGGCGCAGTTCGCATGTTGGGACCGAAGGCTATGGGAGGCCGCGAAGACAGTCGGTTTCTCGCTCATCCCGACGAACATGTGAGTTGAACGCAAAAGGCTCTGATCCCCCTGCGGTAGCGTCCTTCCGCGTGAGGGTCACCGCTGAGGCAGCGCGCCGCTTCCTTGTCGCCCGGCACTTCCTTGCGCCGGCGCGATCGCTCGAGGGAGGCCCCGACGCCGTGCTCGAGGTCTTCCGCAAGCTCGGGTCGATCCAGTTCGATCCGCTCGCGGTCGCCGGCCGGAGCCACGACCTCGTGCTACACGCGCCGGCGACTACGACCCCGACTGGTGCGACGCGCTCTACGAGCACCGTGAGATCTTCGAGGCGTACAACAAGGGGCTCTCACTCATCCCCTCGAGCGAGTTCCCGTGGTTCCGCGCGAGGTTGAGCCGAAGCGCGCCGCAGGTCCTCGACGAGAACGCCGAGGTGGCGGAGCGGGTCCTCGAGCGGATCCGCGGAGGGCCCACTGTCCTCGCTGGACTTCGAGCGCGAGCGCGGGCCGACGACGGACTGGTTCGGGATGCCGACGAACGCGGTACGCGCCGTGCTCGAGGCGTACGCGGTCACGGGCGTGCTCGGCCTCGCTCGCCGCGACGGCAACCGCCGCTACTACGACCTGATCGAACGGCTGCTGCCGGCCGACGTCGTTGGGCACGACCTCCCGCTGAGGGAGCAGCTCCGGCACAAGCTCCTGTCGCGCTACCGCGCGCACGGCCTGCTCGGCGTGGGCGGCGGGGGCGACATCTTCGGCGGGCTCGGTGCGGCGAAGCCTGATCCACGGTGGCCGGAGAGCCCCGGACGGACCGCGCTGCGCGCGGAGCTCGTCGAGCTCGACGAGCTCGTTCCCGTCAACGTCGAGGGCGTGCGCGGCAAGCGCCTCGTCATACGCGAGGACGTCGGGCTGCTGGAAGCGCCGCCGGAGCCCCCGCCCTCGGTCGCGTTCCTTCCCCGTTCGACCCGTTGGTCTGGGACCGCGGCTTGCTCGGGAGCCTGTTCGGATTCCACTACGTGTGGGAGCTTTTCCTGCCGCCCGCCAAACGCCGCTGGGGCTGGTATGTGCTACCCATCCTCTTCCGCGACCGCTTCGTCGGCCGGATCGAGCCGCGAATCGACAGGGACGGCGCGGAGGTGATCGGCGTCTGGTGGGAGGACGGCTTCGCGCCGCGGCGCGCCGAGGGCTTCGTGGACGCAATGCGAGACGCACTCGGCGCCTACCTCCGCTTTGCGGGCGCGAACCGCCTCGAGTGGGCGCCCCACCTCGCAACGGAGAAGCGGCTTTTCCCCTGAGCTTTTGTCAGGAGGCCGACCGCCCACCCGTCCGATCGCCCACAGTAAGGAACGGATTGGCTCGCTAGCGCGGGTGTGCTCCATTGGCCAAGCTGCGCCGCTTTACCACTTCGGTCGCAAGACGCGTTCTCGACGTCAGGTTGAGCTTGCTGAAGATGTGGCCGAGGTGCACCTCGACCGTGCGACGCGAGATGAAGAGCCGCTCCGCGATCTCCGGGTTCGACAGCCCATCCGCCACGAGCCGAGCGATGCTCAGCTCCCTCTCCGTAAGCGCGTCCCAGCCGACCGTCGCACGCTTTCGCGCGCCCCGGACACCCCGGCGCACGCCCAGCTCACGCAACGCGGCTGCGCAACCATGGGCTCTTCGCAGCGCCCCGAGCCTCTCGAATATCTCGGCCGCCTCCTGCAGCAAGTCCGCGGCGCGTGAATTGTCATGCTTCTTTAGAGCGCGCGCCGCATCGACCAGACCGGTTGCCAGCCGGAAAGGCCACTCGCTGTCGCGGTAATGATCTACTGCCGCCAGCAACGCATCCACCTCCTCATTCACAAGCCCGGCTGCACACTCCGCATCACCGCAAAACCAGTTAGGGCCACCTCCTTCGACCAGCCAGTGGAGTCTCTCGACTACGAGCTTCGCCTCATCCCTGCGATCGACGCGCACAAGGGCGCGCACGAGGTCGATCCCCGCCGGTCGATACACGAACACGTAGTCCGTTTTCTCGATCAGATCGATGGTGGCGGCAGCCCGAGTGGCGACGTCGTCGAAGCGTCCCTCGGCCTCGTCGAGGAAGCGGCGTCCTCCCCAGCGGGCGAAGGGGCTCGGAAGCCTGCTCGCTTCATCCGGAGTCAGATTCAAACCCGCTTGGTCGAGTAAGCCCCGCGCCCGGCCGAGCTCACCTCGTTCGACCAGCAGTTCCGCCAGAAACATGTACGCGTTCAGGAGCTGAACCGAGACACCAAGCTCCTTCGCATGTCGGATCCCCGCGGCCAGCTCCGTCTCCGCCTCGTCCCATCGCCCCTGAACGTCATATATCGCGCCTGCGAGCAAGTGATAGCTCGGGATCGCCCACTCCGTTCCGAGCCGCTGAGCGGTCGCGACGCCCTCGCGCAGAACCTCTTCCGCGTCGGACGATCGTCCGGAGAGATTGAGGTGGAAGCCGTGCGTCAGGTGAGGCGCGCGCCTCAGCGCTTCCTCGGTCGGATCGTTCGTCGCTGCCTGAAGCGCGCGCGCCGAATGTTCAGTCGCCTCGGCGAGATAGCCGTGGTAGTTCGCCAGGTAACCGAGAGTGATCTCGGCCAACATCGTCGCGGTGGGATCCTCTTCTCCCGCGAGCTCGAGTGCGCGAAACGACGCAGCCCGCGCCCGGTCGTGATGTGCTCCGGACGTCGAAAGCCCCTGCGCGGCTTCGGCCTGGATCCGAGCCTCCGCGGCGCGGCCGGCGTTTCGCTCTAGGAGCAGGTCGATCGTGGCGACCGTGTGCTCGGGTTCGTTCTGCTGCACCACCGCGCGCATCAACGCAACCGACGTCGTCAGCGTCACGTGCCCGCGGTCCAGAGCCCGCCGGGCGAGCTCCTCCGCTCGCTGGGGCTGACCCACCCACATGCACACATCTGCCAACTCGGCCTCGATGGTTCCCCGCTCCGGATGATCTCGAGCTGCGTCGAGCGCGAGGTCGAGCAGCCGTATCGCGTCGCGTGGCGCGGTCGTGCGGAGCCGCGCCGCGGCGATTCGCAGTCGCTGGGCTGTTTCGACATCGCCGCGCTCGATCCCGCGTACGACGTGCTCGGCAATCTCTACCGGATCTGCTTCACGAGCTGCGAGGACGTCACTCACATGGGTGTGCAGCGCCCGGCGCGCGGATTCCGGGATGTCGTCGTAGAGAGCGTCGCGGATGACGTCGTGACGAAAGGCAAGACCACCCGCCTCGTCTTGGATCAACGCCGCGCGCCGCGCCGCCTCCAGACGCTCGAGAACTTCGGGCAGCGTGAGATGGCTGAGCGCGGCGAGGTCCATGATGTCGAACCGACGGCCGAGCACGGCCGCGTTCTTGAGCAACGAGACCACGGGGTCACCGAGGGCAGCCAAGCGGCGAAGGATGGTCAGGCGAAGCGAGGGCGGCAGCGTAGTGGCATCGCTTTCCGCTTCGTCGCCGCGATCGGTCACGAGATCGAACTCCTCGAGGGCGGTGACCAACTCGACTATGAAGAGCGGGTTGCCGCCGGCGCGCTCGAGCTGTCTGGTCAGGTTCGGACCCGGCTGTTTTCCTCGTAGCAGTTGACGCGCGAACTCGCGCGCGGCATCCGCGGGCAGGGGCTGGGGCCTCAGCATCACGGCGCGGGCGCGCTCCAGCGCGTCCATCACGGCTGCGACCTCGGGCGAACGCGGCTCTGGTCGCGCCGAGACGATCAGACAGATCCGGACGAACTCGGAGCGACCGAGGTACCGCTCGATCAATGTCAGCGTTGCGTCGTCGGCCCACTCCAGATCCTCGAGGATCAGCAAGACGGATCGGTCCTCCGCCAGTTCCTCGAGGATGTTCAGGGTCGTCTCGATCGCCCGGAACCTGAGCGTTCCAGTCTCACCGTCGCTGTCGAACAAGATGCGCGCGACCTCCGCGAAGGGGCCGTCCTCGCTCCCGGGCTTGATCTGCAACGCGTTTGCCAGGAGGCCGAAAGGAAGGCCCCGGCCAAGTCGGTCGGCAACCCCGTGAAGGCGACAGGCCGATGGTGCCACCTCGGTCAGCGCCTCGCTGATGACGGCGCTCTTTCCTATCCCCGCCTCGCCCTCGACGACGACGACGGCCCGACGGCCTTGCGCTGAAGCCTTGATCGCTCGTCGCAAGGCGGCCAGCTCCGCGTCGCGACCCAGAAGTGCCACGCGGACGATCTTCGCGTCTGCTCCGGGATTCGAAATACGTGACCTCCCTGATGTCTTCGCTCCCGGTGCGGCGGGACGATGCCCGTGACGGACTGCCACACGGCAGCCCATTTCGGGACGAGGAGGCAGAGATGGCGCAGACCAAGACGCTCGATCCGGTGGCAGTGCCCACGGGCGAGGGAGAGGCTCGCTGGTGGATGGGCGGGCTTGCCGAGATAAAGGTCACGGCGGCTCAGACCGGCGGGCTGGTCACGATTCTGGAGATCACGGAGGGTCCGGGCACGGGACCGTTGCACGTACACCATCGGGAGGATGAAGGCTTTTGGATCCTCGAGGGCAACGCCACCTTCGAGGTCGGAGGAAAGCAGATCGAAGCGGGCCCCGGAGACTTCGTCTTCGGCCCCCGCGACATCCCGCACAAGTACACGGTCGGAGACGCCGGGTGCCGGATGCTGTTCATCTTCACCCCGGGAGGCTTTGAGGAGGTCCTTCGGGCAACGAGCGAGCCCGCCGCTACACGAACCCTCCCTCCCCCCTCACAGGAACCACCTGACCTCGAGGCCATGATGGACGTCATCATCGCCTCCGGATGCGAGGTCCTCGAGTGACATCGGTGTCCTCGGTGTCGAAAGGTCAGCGACCAGAAACCGACGTCATGGCGACGCCGATCGCGAACGTCGAGATGGCGGCCGCGTGGGACGGCGAGGAGGGCGAGGGATGGGCGCGCGAGTGGGAGCGCTACGACCGGTCGATTCGCAGGTACCACGACCGCCTATTCGCCGCAGCGGCCATCGCGCCGTCCGAGTACGTGCTGGACATCGGCTGCGGCACGGGCGAATCGACGAGGGCCGCGGGTCGAGCGGCGCCCCGAGGGGCGGCTTTGGGAGTGGATCTGTCGACGGCGATGATCGAGAGCGCACGCGAGCTCGCGGGGGCCGAAGGACTCCTCAACGTCTCTTTCGAGCGAACCGACGCCCAGGTCCACCCGTTCAACGCCGGCGCCTACGACGTGGTGATCAGCCGCTTCGGCGCGATGTTCTTCTTGGACCGGCGCGCCGCCTTCCGCAACATGTGGCGCGCAAGCCGGGCCGGGGGGCGTCTCGTGATGCTCGGATGGCAGGAGTTGAGGCGCAACGAGTGGTTGCAGGGGATGCGCGCGGCATTGTCTGCGGGCAGGGATCTACCGTCGCCGGCGCTCGGCTCGCCTGGCCCGTTCGGGCTCGCAGATCGCGACGGCGTCGAACGGGACTTGGTGTCGGCGGGCTTTGAGCGGGTCGAGATCTCCGGTGTGGAGGAGTTGGTCTGTGAGGGCGCCGATGCTGAAGACGCCTATCGCTTTCTGTGCAGCACGGGAATGGTCCGGGGACTGTTGCAGGATCTGGACGGATCACGCCGGGCCGCGGCGCTCTCGTCGTAGAAAGTGAGTCTGGCAGAGCATGAGACTGCTGATGGAGTCATGTTCGGCTCGGCCGCATGGATGATCAGCGCGCGGAAGCCGCCAGCCGGCTAAGCAGGATGAGAGGTATTGCATCGGCGGACGTGCCGAGGCACCACCGACGGAGCTCATCATCGAGGGCGCCGAACGGATCCACCGCTGCTGCTCCCGAACGGAGCTTCGCCGCCGTGGTTACCTTTCGCTCACGATCAACGCAACGGACACGCGGATTCCGAGCAGGCCGAGGTCACGCAGGAGGCGCTGCCGAGGGTGGTGAGATGACTGCAACTCCGCGAGTGGGCGCCCCACCTCCCAACTGAGCAGCGGCTCTTCCCCTGAGCTTTTGTGTCAGGAGGCCGACCGACCACCCGTCCGATCGCCCACAGATTCGAAATCCCGAGAGATTTAGGCGAGAGGAGCGGACCAGCGGAGCGGTCTCCCGTAGGGTCGCGGGTGAGACTTGGAGTGCGTGCCCCGAACTCTGTACAGGAAGGGAGAGTCGAGAGATAAGCGATGGGCCTCCCGACCTCATCGCGAGCCGTTTGGGCCCTGTGGGCCTCGAGTGTGATTCTGGCGGTCGCGGATCTCGTACTGGCGTTTCTGAACCGCGCCGTTACAAGTGCGGATTCCATAGGGTTGCCAGGTCAGATGGCCGTGCTCGGGGTGGTGGCTGCGACGGTCGGCGCGCTTGTGACCTCCCGAGTACCCGATAACTGCGTGGGGTGGCTGTTCTGCGCCGTCGGGTTCGGTCTGGTTCTGTCGATCTTCACCCAGGACTACGCAATCCGAGCGTTGGTGTCGGCCCCAGGCACGCTCCCTGCAGGAGAGGTAATGGCGTGGCTGGGCTCCTGGCTTCCTGCCGCAGGAGGCATCACGACATTCGTCATGCTCATCTTTCCCACCGGGAGACTGCCCTCGCGGAGGTGGAGGCCCGTTGCGTGGGTCACGGCTCTGAACAGTTTGGCGCTCGCTGTGGCAGCAGCCTGGCTCACGGCTCCCCCAGGAGTGGAGGACCTCCACAGCTTCAATGGGCCGGAGGGCTTCGGTGACGGATGGCTCGCAGTCGTGCTCGGAGCCTCATTCCTCTTAGCGCTTCTGACCGCCCTCGCCGCCGGGATCGCCGTCCTTTGCGGCTAAAGCGGTCGAGCGGCGAGGAACGACAGCAACTCAAGTGGTTCGTCTACGCTGTGACTGTACTGGTGGTCAGTGTTGTCATCCCGCAGCTGGGGATCGTGCCCTCGTATCTCATCCAGTGGACAAACGTCATCGTCCTGCTTGCGTTCGGTGGCATCCCTGTTGCTGTGGGAATCGCCATTCTCCGATACCGCCTCTACGACATCGATGTCATTATCAACCGGACCCTCGTGTACGGAATCGTCACAGGGGTTCTGGGGCTGGCGTACTACGGAATCGTGATTGCAGCGCAGCAGGTCGTTAGCGATCGCCTTGCAGCCAGTGAGGTTGTCGTTGCCGGCGCGACGCTTACCGTGGCAGCCCTGTTTAGCCCGGTTCGAAAGTACATCCAGGAAGCCGTCGACCGCCGGTTCAACCGCCGGAAGTACAACGCGCGAAAGATGATCGAGGTCTTCGGCGCCACAGTACGCGAGGACGTCGATATCGATTCCCTGACAACGCACCTGATTGACGTCGTCAATGAGACGATGGAGCCGAGTCACGTACGATTATGGTTGAAGTCCTGATGGGCTCCCTCGGCCATCCGGTGGAAGCGGATAGCCTCCGCATCGGGTGCTACGGGAAAAGTGATCAAAGACATCAATGAGGGCGCACCCCGTGGACAGATCGTGGTCCGCCGAGCTTGTTCAAATCAGGGACTCTCTGGCGCTCGAGGAATCCCGCTGGTAAGACTGATCTTCGATACAACGGTCCTCGTCGCCGCAGAGCGGAGCCGATCTCACCTAGAAGAGGTCGCCAGCGACGATGACGACGTGGTCATCGCGGCCGTCACAGCGGCCGAACTTATGGTCGGCGTCGAACTGGCGGATGCCAGACGTAAACCCACTCGGCGCAGCTTCGTTGAGGCGATCCTCTCGGTGGATCGGGCCTCTCATCCTCGAATAGCAGAGCGCCGGAGAGGGTCGCCGATCCCGTAGATGCCCCCGCCGCGCGAGCCGACGTAGATCATTCCCTTCCACACTGCGGGCGTTGACTCGATGCAGCCGTCCAGCTGCACTTGCCACAACTCCTTCGGCCGTCCCTTCAGGGGTTGGGTGATGTCATAGGCGCGGAGCACACCGTCGCAATCGCCGACGACCAATACTCCGTCGAGTGCAACCGGAGAAGACCAAGTCGGACCCGCCAACTCCATCTGCCATGCAATCTTTCCGCTGTCTCGGTTTACGGCCAGCAGCCGCCCAGAGTTCGTAGTGACGAACAGAGCATCCCCGTAGAGCGCCGGGGTCGCCCAAATACCGCCCACGATGCCCTCGTCCACGACCGGGAGAGACCACACCAAAGGTTTGTTAGGTCGACGCGGATCGAGCTTCATAAGCTGCCCGAGCTTGGCGCTGCGCGCGTTGAGGCGCTCGTACTCGGAAGCGGCGTAGAGGTAACCCTCGTCATCGATCACCAAGGAAGCGTCCGTATCGTCTCCGGTCCAAAACCGAAACACTTGTCGATAACGGTCCCCTCCATCGAGCACATCGGAGATGTTCCACCCCTGCACCAGGCCCCCGGAGTTTGCGAAGTAGACCACACCATTCCTGTAGGCCACGGAATTCTCGATGGAGACGGTGTCGTCCCCGATTGCAGAAAACAAGGACTCGTCGTATCCCGGAACCAGCATCCTGATCTCGGGGGCAACAGTGACCTTTCCCTCGGCGTCGTAGCCGCGGTTCAACTTCACTACGTAGAACCAGGAGTTCTCACCGCCCTCGAGCAGGTAGTCATCGATGATCAACGGGCTGCCATCCCAGTCGTCATTCCAGACAGGGTTGGGCGCTGAGTCGGCATGAAGGCTCCACAGCTCCACCGGCTTTGGTCCCCGATCCAGCGCCAGGACGCGAAGGTAGTTGTCCCGCGACCCCGTGTAGAGGAGCGGATAGCGGTCCGGATCACTGCTCACCGTGCCCTTGATGAGATCTCCGGTGAAAAAGGTGCTCTTGAGCTCCTCCCCGGTGCGACCGTTGAGGATGTGCACGCCCCGGTCGTAGGCCCCGAAGCGGACCTCCACCGGCCCGCTCTTTCTTTCAATCACGTTGGGTTGCCCGGTCCAGCCGGTACCGCACCACACCTTCGTGCCCCCTTCATCAGAGGACTCGGAGCACAGCCCTCCGGTCTCCGGGTAACGCCACAGCACCTTCGGCTTCTCTGGCAACGGCCCCTCGCCGTAATAGGTGCGGGTGGCATTGCCTCGAAAAGTGGTCAGACCCTCAAATGATCTGTTGATGGGCTGGGGTTCGGGCCGGGGGGTTCGGGCCGGGGGGTTCGGGCCGGGGAGGTTCGGGCCGGGGAGGTTCGGCACCGGAGGACCCGTGGCCACCACTATCTCCGCCCGGGGTGTCGTCGCCGGTCGGCTCCACGATGCTGGCCTCAGCCCGAAACCCCGGCTCGACATCAGCGGGCGTAATCGCCAGTATTACCAGACCAACAAGGAGACCGCCGTAGGCGAGCCAGGGCCGGCCGGGGCGCGCCGCATTCACAGGAGAAGATGGCTTTGCCGGAATCATCCGCCGCAACCTAAGTCACCCGCCCGCCATAAGTGAGTGGATTGCACATTGTTGGAGTTAAACCATGCACTGGTCGGACACAGCGCTGACCTCACCGTTCTCACCCAGGTACGACATAACCGGCTCTCCTCCGTCCCAGAGTCCGCGGTCGGCGCTTTAGATCGACCACCCCTCGATCAGTGTCACGACCTCACACAGTGGTCTCGGTGTCGCCGGCCTCCTCGTCATCCAGGTTCCACTTGAGCTGAAACTCGACCTCTTCCTCGTCGCTGCCACGCTCATGCTCGATGCTGAATTCGGCTCGGACCGGGACGTAGATGCGCTCACCGGCTACCTGTATCCGAAACGGTGAACCCGATTCAAGAGCGTCTGCAAGACGCCGGAGCTTTTCCACCACCTCGTTAGTCGAGTAAACCCTCTCTACGTCGCGCGAACCTTGAGACATTGCACTCCTCTCGCCGAGACCCTGCGTGTTCCATTTTGAAGAATACTTCCCGGCTCCCCTGAACGGACCTGCTTCGTTTCATGTGCGCGTTTGCGTAAGCGGCGCCCGCGGCCTACCATGCGACGGCTGCCAAGCTAAGGGGACACTTCTTATGAAAACAAGGATTCTTGTTGCTGCGTTGACCATGGTTGCCGTTACAGCGCCCTCCGCCAACGCACATCTGCTGGACGGTCTGAAGCGGGACGTCAGCAGGAAGAGCGCGAGGCACACGGCCAGAGTGATTCATGACGTCTTCAACAGACGCAACAAGGCTCACGAGGCGCAGAAGGTCGTGAGCTGCGAGTCGAGCTTCAGGGTCAGGGTAAAGAGCAGCAATGGAGAGTATTGGGGTCTCTTCCAGATGGGATCCGGAGCTCGCAGCACCTACGACTGGGGCTGGACTCGCAGGCAGCAAACCCGAGCCGCGCATGCGTACTTCCGGGACGCGGGTTGGTCTCCTTGGGCATACTGCGCACCGTGACCTTCCAGTAGCGCGCCATGGTGAACCAAGCAATATTCGATTTCCTGCGCTAAGCCGGCGGGGATGGCAGAGCTCCCCTTAGACACGGCCCTGGCCACCGGGCTGGAGAGCATCCTCGTCGCGGCTGTGCTGCTCGCCGTGGGATACCTCGTGGTTGATGCGCTGCTCGGCGACCGCGCGGGCGTCCCCATCCGTCTGGGGCTCGCTTTCCCGGGCCTGATGGCCTATGTCCTGATTCTCGCCCTGATTCACATCGGGTCGGGCGGTCTCGTCTTTGGGAGCCCCTCTGCGATCAGAGCCGGCACGGCCGCGCTCGGCAGTGCGCTGATCGTCCGCAAGATCTTCATCGCTCGGCGACGCTCCAAGCGACGCTCGGCGGACGAACCACAGTCACACCAACGCTTTGGACGGCGCGACGCTTTGTTGGTCGCGGGACTCGTTGCGCTGGCCGTCGCGCTGTGGGGCTCACCTATCGTGCGCATGATCCCCCTCGGCCACAGTGGCGACCAAACGGTTCACATGGGGTGGGCAGCCGAGTTGATGAACGGCGAGACGACGCCTTCGGGACCGCTCAGCGGCGCGATCCCGAACTATTACCCGTGGCTGTTCCATGCGCTCGTCGCATTCATAGCTTCACTGACCGCCGGTGGCAGAGCCTTTCACGCCCAAGGACCTTTGCTCGTCGTGCAGGTGACCGGCGCAGTTCTCGCGCTCTACGCACTGGGCCGGGAACTCGGCGGCCGGGTGACGACCGGAGCATTCGCTGCCGTATTCGGCGCGCTCTCGGGCGGAATCGGATTTCTCCTCCTTAGCCGGCCTGACTTCGTCTTCGATCCTCGCGAGAACGGTGGCGAGGAAGCACTGCGCTACGCGGGCGATCTGTTGTCTCGGCGGTCCTACAACGTGTCTTTTCACAACCTCGCTCCAACGTTTCCTCGAGATGTCGCGTTCGCGCTGACCGTCGCCTTCTTGGTGATGTTGGTACGGGGTTTCAGGCGCAAGAGCTCGGCCGACTTCCTCGGGGCCGGCGCAGTCCTCGGAATGATCGGGCTCACGGGAGGAGAGACCTTCATCGTGGGCGTCGGGATCACTATCGCCGCTAGCGTCGTCTCCATCGATGTGGGAAGGATCCGCACTGCGCTTGCCACGCTGATCCCTGCGCTTGCCGTCTGGGGGCTGTGGCTCGTTCCCGTCGCGGTGAACTACGTGCGGCTGGGAGGGTTCGTGAACACCGCAGCCGAGCCGGTCACTCTGACCCCCCTTGCCGTTCTGGGTGCCTGGGGGATCGTGACGCCTTTGGCCCTCATAGGTTTAGGTCCATGGATGGAGCACAGGCACGAGGCGGCGATGCGGATATTGCCGCTCGTCGTTATCGTCCCCCTGGTTGGAGTGTTGTTGGCCAGCTCGCTGCCGGGCTTGCTGGGGGCCGGCTTCACGACGCTGGGGCGTCAACATCGCTATTGGCCGCTGGTCCATCTGGGCGTCGTGCTTTTCGCGGCCCTGGGTGCCTCGTACGTATTCGACCGCGTCGCTCGCAACAGCCGGGGCTGGGCCCGCATCGTCGTTGCGGCCGCGGTCGCGCTTGCCGTTCCCTCACCGCTGCTGGCTAGCGTCGCTCTCCCGGCGAAGGTGCCCCCCGACCCAACTCTGACCGCGTCGCTACTCGGAGATGAGAGGTCGCCACTCAACCTACTGGCGCCTTCCGTCGGCGAGCGGTGTGTCGTCGCGGGACCCGAGGACGGAGGCCTCCTGGCGTTCGCCTACACCGGTTATCGCTTTCTGTCTTTGAACTTCCCGCTGTCCGCTCCGGCCCGCCCGCGTTGGGGGGACATCTACGAACGGATTCCTCCTCCGTCCGAACGCGTCGCTGCAAATGAAGTCCTCGTGGCCGAGGGCACCACCGCAGATGAGTTGCGCGCCATCATCGACAAGTACGGCGTGGACAGAGTCATCGTTTCGTCCCAGCGCGCAGAGTCAGTCTTCGCCGGCTACACGCACCAAAAAACGAATGCGACCTCGGCGCCATCGGCAGCCGTCGTCAGGACGGGCCATTGCATCGACTGAGCCTCCGGACCACCGGCGGCGGGAGGACACTACGCACGTGAAGCAAGCCGCCCTCGTAGTGATCGTGGTGGTGGGAGTGTTGATCGCTGTGATCTGGGCTTTTCAACGACGTCTGATCTATTTCCCCTCGGCGGCGCCCGTGCCGCGGGCCCACCACGTGATCAACGGAGCACGGGACGTGACGCTCGAGACGAGTGACGGGCTCAGTCTAGGAGCGTGGTTGGTCCCGCCGCGCGGCCGAGCGAACGGCCTCTCGATTCTTGTTGCGAACGGCAACGCAGGCGACCGGTCGCTGCGGGCACCACTTGCGGAAGCCCTCGCAGAAGAAGGGTTCGCCGTGCTTTTGTTCGACTACCGTGGCTATGGCGGCAACCCCGGTGATCCAAGTGAGGAGGGCCTCGCCCGCGACGTCCGTGCCGCGTATCGCTTCCTCGTCCAGGATGAACTCGTCGAGCCCGAGCAGCTCATCTACTTCGGCGAGAGTCTCGGCGCCGCAGTGGTGTCGAAGCTGGCGACCGAGCACCCTCCCGGGGGCCTCCTGCTCAGGTCGCCGTTCACGAATCTCGCCGACGTCGGAAGCGTGCATTACCCGTTTCTGCCCGTCAGTGCGCTACTGCGCGAGCACTATCCAGTGATTGAGCACGTACGCCGTGTCGACGTCCCGCTGACCGTGGTCTACGGCACGGGGGACTCGATCGTGCCTCCGGAGCAAAGCCGGGCGGTTGCGGAAGCCGCCCCGGGTGACGCCGCGGTCGTCGCGATCGAGGCGGACCACAACGACCCGGCCCTCCTCGACGGATCCCACTTAATCGCCGCAGTTGTCAAGCTGGCGGAGCGGATGCGAAGGAGCGGCCCGCCAAGCTAGGCAGTACGTTCTATCGTGGGCCCTTAACCTCGCTCGTGCAGTTCGGGCATCGTTGAGCCCTGACGGGGATGCTGGTGACGCAATAGGGACATTCGCGAGTGGTGGGGGGCTGCACCTTTTGACCCCTAAGCTCTCTTGCTCGGTTGAACGCCTTTACGACCACGAAGAGCGCTAGGGCAACGAGCAAGAAGTTGATGACAGCATTGATGAAAGAGCCGTAGCGAATAGTGCCCTCCCCGACCTTGAAAACCAGATCATCGAAGCTGGGGCGTCCGAACACCGCGGCGATGAAGTTCATCAGCACGTCATTAACAAGCGACTGTACGACGGCATTAAAGGCAAGGCCCAGTATGACGGCGACGGCGAGCTCCAGAACGTTGCCGCCCATAGCAAACGCCTTGAATTCGGCAAGTAGCTTTCGCATCGCTGTGCTGCTACTCGCTGCTTAGTTGAAGCCGCTTGATCTTCTTGAAGTGGCGAACGTTCCGCGTTAATAGTGGGCGTTTCGACATGATGGCCGAGGCCGCAATGAGTGCATCCGGGAGCCTGATGCTCGTCTCTCGTCGGATTCTTCCAGCCTCTTCAGCGATCTCGCGGTCGACTGAGACCTCTTCGAACTGATCCAGAAGGCGATCAACGACACGTTCGTCGGCGTGCTCCCAACTGTAAAGTTCCGCTCTGCTGATGGACGAATAAGAGGAGCCGGCAAAGGCGGACGGGATGGCTGCTGAACCGCTTAGGTGATCGATCAAAATGTCGCTATCGAACAAAACCCTAGCCATAGCCTCGATCCCATTCGGCGCGCTCCGGCAGCGTTATGTCCGGGAGGGCTCCCGCGGTTTCCTCTAGAGCGCTCTCGAGCTCGGAGGGACTCCTCTCTCGGCTCAACAGCCCGTCGATCGCGTCTCGGATCAGCGCAGACTTAGTTCGCCCTGTCGCTCGTGCCCGCTTCTGAAGGCGCCGGTCCTGCTCGTCATCGAGGTAGATTTGAGTTCGCTTCATGATGTATGTCACTATACATCAGCAGCAGTCGGCGCTACTCCGCCACGACCGGCGTTCACCAGGTCTCCTCGTGGAGCACCTCGCTTAATGAGGCTCGGCCCCCCGGACGCTTCGGCGCCTGCAAGACGGAAGGGTCCGCGGGATAGCCCAACGACAACACATACTCACAGTGCTGGTCGTCCGGGATGCGCAACAGCTCGTGAACGTAAGCATGGTCGTAAACGGTCGCCGGGCAGCTGCCGATCCCCAGCTCCCATGCTGCGAGGACCATGTTCTGCGCCGCCCGGCCCAGATCCCAGACAACCGACAATGGCGCTCCTTCGGCACAGGGATCGGGCATCACCAGTGCGATGCCCAGAGCCGCTCCCTCGATGTGGGCGGCAAAGGGACCTGCGTGCGCCAGCTTCTTCAAACGCTCTCGATCCCTCACTACGATGAAACGCCAGCGCTGGAGGTTCTTGGAGCTGCCGGCGCGTCGGCCGGCATTCAAAATTCGATTCAGCGCGTCCTCGGCTATTGGGCGATCGGCGAACTCACGCACGACGCGGATCGAGTCGATCGCCTTCCAGGTGTCCATGTCGCCCAGGTCAGGTGGAGGACGCGCTATGCGGCGAGCAGGCCGACCAGGGACACGAGGAGCAAGAGGTACGCCAAGTCAAAGTCATGGACGGAGACTACCCATCTGTTGCGCCCGCCACAGAGCCGTAGGCGGCGTCTCTCTAGCGTCCTTATGGTGGAAGACGATTCGGAAGCCTTCGCCACCAATCTCGCCAACTTCCTGCGCGCCAACCTGAAACCCGGGCAGAACGCAGATGTTGCCATTAACCCCGAGTTGCGCCATGTCCTTGTCTTCGTCGACGGCGAACTCGCATTGACGTGCAGCTTCGACGACTTGTTGATAGCCCCGGGCGCCACCAACAACTAGCCCCTGCAATGAGCGAGGCTCCTTCACTCTTCTCGGAGAGTCTCTTGTAGACGTCTCAGGGTCGGCAGCTGCTCCCTGTCGCGAGGTCGCCCAGTTGCCTCTTTGGATCGAATGATGTCGTCCAAAGATGCGACATCTACTCGCAAGCCATCGATGTCCAACTCCACCGCCTCTTTGGCGAGATCCCGGTAACCCTTCGTTCCCGCCGGTTCGAAGACCAAGTCGAGATCGCCGTGGTTGGTCACGAGAATCCACATGTCGTCGCGCCGAAGCATGCCGGCGTCCCATTCACGCGCTACTGCTTCTCCCTTGTGGGGATCCCATTCCTTTGCGCCAAGCTCCTCCAGCGCGCGGGATAGGTTCGTCAGGTTGTCGGGGCGCGGGTCCGGGCAGATGTCCACATCAGACGTGCGCAACGGGGACCCGTGCAATGCCGCACCCAACGCCCCGATTACGACGTACCGGACGCGGTGACGAGCCAGGGTCTCCAGGATCACCTTCGCGGCAAGAAGCGGCGGCTCCAGGTTCATTGCGGCTTCACAGGTCGGGCCCGGCTCGCCCACCGCTCCGTCTCCAACATCTGACGGTTACGGGCAAGGCGCTGCCCTGGAGTCAGGCTGAGAGACGACTGGATCGAGCGAGCTTCGGAACTGGATATGCGAGACAACTGAACATGCGCCTCCAACCCGCATGCCCTTAATGCACGCATAACGGTATCGAAACTGGGGGCCGCGGCCCCCGTTTCCCAACGAGCAACAGCGGGTTGTCTAGTACCGAGCCGGCGTGCGAGTTCCGCCTGAGAGAGATGAGCCCGTCGGCGGGCTTCCTTTATGAGTCTGCCACCGGTCATAACCCCTCGATTATAACAGTTTAGTTATACAGGGAGCGGACCTGAGGAGAGGATGTGTACCAGATCGGCTGATGCCGCTAACGCCGGTTAAGAAGGGCCAGCAGGCGAAGAATCTGAAGGTAGAGCCACACCAGCGTGACGAGCAGCCCGAACGCGCCGTACCACTCAAGCTGCTTCGGCGCACCGGCCCCCGCTCCCCGCTCTATGAAGTCAAAGTCGAGTATGAGGTTCAGTGCCGCAACGGCAATGATCACGAGAGTGATGACGATTCCGATGGGACCCGTGTCGTGGAGAAACGGCATCTGTACGCCAAAGGCGCCAAGGAGGAACGACATCAAGTAGATGAGCAGCACCGCGAGAGTGGCGCCAATGACTCCCCTGCGAAACTTTGGCGTTGCCCGCAGCGTTCGACTCATGTAGAGACCAAGCATCACGACGAAGACACCCAGCGTCCCCAATACCGCCTGGATTGCGATGCCGGGGTACGCCGCCTCGAACCAGCCGGACACGGCGCCGAGCGCCAAGCCCTCAGCCGCGGCATACAAAGGAGCCGTGAAACCGGCCCAGGCGGGTCTGAAGATGGTGGCGAGAGCCAGGACCAGGCCCCCGATGACGCCGATCCAAAACAGGCCGGTGACATCTTCTCCCTCGAGCACCTTGCCCCACGGATAAGTTGCCGTCGCGAACACCACCACGAGCAGGATCAGCGCCTTGCGGGCGACCCCCTCGATGCTCATCCGCTCGACACCCACCGCCAACGGCTGGGGTTGATCGAAGAACTTCTGTCTTAGAGCCGGGTTCCTGTTCGCCATGAGCACATCTTAGCGGTCAAGCCAGGAGGGGGCTGTAGGTTGTTGTTCATGCCTCAGGCGGTGTGGATCGGCCACCTCAGCTTTGGTCTGGTGAACATACCGGTCAAGCTCTACGGGGCGACGTCTCCAAGAAGCGTGCGCTTTCACCAGTACGAAGCGGGGTCCGGCCGACGCATCCGCTACCGCCGCATCGCCGAAGGAAGCCCAGATCACATTTCCTCACCTGCCGACGAGACCCTACCGGAGCCCTTGCAGCGCGAGGCGTCCGTGGAGCCCGCGAGCGAACCTCAGGTCAGCGAGGCGCTGGGTGACCCGAGCAACGACATCGAAGTCCCGTGGGAGCAGATCGTCAAAGGGTTCGAGCTGGAGCCGGGCCGGGTCGTCACCGTCGACCCCGAGGAGCTCGAGTCAATTGCCCCGGAAAGGTCAAGAGAGCTCGAGGTGGAACAATTCGTCGATCTACGTGCCATCGACCCCGTCCACTTCGACAAGAGCTACTACGTCATTCCACAACCAGGCGTGGGGGCCGAGCGCCCATACTGGCTCTTGTATCGGGCCATGGAGGCTGGCGGGAAGGCCGCCGTTGGCCGGTTCGTAATGCGCACGAAGGAACACCTTGCCGTCGTGCGACCGACAGAGCAGGCACTGATGCTCCACACGCTCTTCTATGCCGACGAGATACGCGAGCCGAAGACCCTATGGGGAAGGTGGGTCGACGAACCACCCGAGGAAGAGCTACGCATGGCGCATGTGTTCCTGGAGGCGCTCGCCGCAGAGTGGCAGCCTGCTCGCCATCGCGACGAGTACCGCGAGCGGCTCCTCGAGCTCTTGCACAAAAAGGTCGATGAGGCACTCGAAGTCCCCGAACCCGAAGAGGTGACCCCAACCACGCCGGTGGTCGATCTGCTCGAGGCCCTCAGAGCGAGCGTGGAGGCGGCGAAGCAGGCTCGAGGCAACGACCAGAAAGAGACAGGCTAAGGGCCCTGGATCGCCGCGATGGATCGGCTTATCTGTTCGTTCGATCTACCAGAGGCTCCTGCTCTACTTCGACGGCCGTACCCGACCGGCGCAGATACCGGTACGCGAATCCAGAGAGCGCCGCTCCAAGAGACGGCCCGACGATGTAGACCCACAGGCTGCCGAACGAACCTGCGATGACAGCCGGCGCGATCGAGCGGGCCGGATTGAACGATCCCCCGGTAAACGGTCCGACCACGGTCGCCGCGGTGAAGACAAAGCCCCCGATGGCAAGTGGGGCAAACACTCCATGCCATGCAGCGCGCTCATCGGTCGCCACGGCGCTGACGACCAGCAGAAACAAAAACGTAGCCACCGCCTCCAACACCAGCGCCTTGCCATCCGAAATGCCGTTCGCGGGGCTGGTCGCCAGGGCCTCTCCGACCGCATCGCCAAACAGGACCCTGAGGAGCCCCGCAGCCAACAACCCGCCGACCAGCTGTACCCCCCAATAGGCGGGCAGCTCGCGGGGGGGAAATCGCCCACTACAGGTGAGCCCTAAGGTCACGGCGGGATTGAAATGACCCCCGGAAATGTGACCGAAGGCGAAGATCATCATGGCGAGCCCGAGGCCGAAGCCGGCGGCGATGCCACCGCTTCCGATACTCCCTGGACTATCGATGGCCGCCGCGATGCCCATGAACCCCAAAAAGAAGAAACCGAATGTACCGAGCAGCTCAGCAAGCAGTCGCCGGGCGAAAGACTCCATCACACCCTTTCCGTCCGATGCCCCACTTGTCCCATTCTTTCATCGCGGCTCGCGGTGGAGCGTAGAGCCCGCCCTTCCAGAATTGCCGCTTCGTGCAGCTCCGAACCGCTCATACCCACCCCGTTGCTCCACGTCGTCTTGAAGGCCGCGGGGTCGAGCTCTCGTTCGAGTGTGGCGATGAAGCGCCCGACGCGGGATTCATCCACAGGTGGAAGCGGAATGTTTACTTCCTGCCGAAAGCGGTGCGAGGCTGCAAAGAGCTCAGCGGCACGCTGGGGTCGTCCGCTACAGGCAAGCGCGGACGCTATTCCCTCGTAGGCGTATGCCAGTATCTCCTCGTCATCGATCTCCTTTCCGAGCTCCAGGGCCTCCACCAGATCAGAGACCCCCGAACGCCAGTCACCAAACTCAATCCGTGCCCGCCCCAGACCACATAACTCGAACCCAATCCCGGTTCGGTAGTTCATCTCACGGAACATGGCAAGCGCCTTCTCGTACAGCTCGATGGCTCCCCCGATGTCGCCGCGTCCGACGGCTATGAGTGCCAGTGTGTCGATGACGTTAGCTATCCCTTCCTTGAACCCCACTTTCTCGAAAAGATCGAGGCACTCCTCGAGGTAAGGCTGCGCCTCTTCGAACCTGCCCTGCAACGCAAGGTCGTAACCGATGTTGTTCAGTGAGCTCGCGATGCCCCATGGGTCCCCGGTGCGCCTGCGTAGCTCCAGCGCCCGCAGATACATGCCTCGTGCCTTTTCCAGATCACCTCGCCTGGTCGCGAGCGTTCCGAGACGCATCTGAACAATCGCCTCGCCTCGCGTGTCGCTCCTCTTTTGGAAGATCTCGAGGGCCTGGCGTGTGAGTTTTTCGGCGTCTTCTGCACCCGTGCGGAGGGCTACGTATCCGAGCTCCGCTAGAGCGTTGGCGAGAAGGTCCTCGTCGTCGCTTGCTTCAGCAAGCGTGCGAGCCTCCACGAGGCACCCTTGAGATTCGTCGAAGTCACCGTGGTCGGACGCTAGGCGCGCATAGGCGACGAGGGCTCGGCCGTACAGGACCGGATCCGTCCCGGTCTCTGCGAGGGCTGCCTTCAGCCACTGCGTGCCGGTGCTGAGCTGACCTCGAATCCACCAAAACCAATGCAGTGCCGTACCGAACCTGAGCGCCCGGTCGATGTTGTCCTGCTCCAGGGACCAACCGATGGCTGCGTAGATGTTGTCCTGATCCCTCTCGAGCCGCTCGAGCCACTCGACTTGGCGAGGGCCGGCGATCTCCGCGTGAGCGCGCTCGGCTACGACCAGGTAGTGGTCGGCGTGTCGCTCCCTGGCCTCCTCCGCTCCGTCTCGTTCCTCCAAGCGCTCGAGCGCGAACTCCTTGATGGTCTCGAGCATCGCGAAAAGAGGCTCGCCCCCGGGGACCTCGACTGCTTTCACCAGGCTCTTGTCTGCCAGAGACTCGAGATGGGTCAGGATGTCGGCTCCATCCTGCGAGCAGACCTTCTCGACCGCATCGACATCCGTCGGTCCCGAGAAGACGGCCATCCGGGCCATCAGCTCGCGCTCCTCTTCGGTGAGCAACTCGTGGCTCCACTCGATCGTCCTTCGCAATCCTTGCTGGCGACTGGGGAGGTCTCGCGGACCTCCGGTCAACAGGCCCAGCCGGCTCCCCAGTCGATTCAGCAAGGCCGCGGGCGACAGCATCCGCACGCGCGCCGCGGCTAGTTCGATTGCCAGAGGGAGGCCATCGAGACGATTACAGATCTCCACGACAGCCGGGGCATTTTCTTGCGTTAGCTCGAAGCTCGAGTTCACGGCCCGAGCCCGCTCGACAAAGAGGGACACCCCAGGCCAGCGCAGCAACTCCGACACGTCACTTACCTCCACCGATGGGGAGGCCAGTGGCGGAACCTCGAACTCCCTCTCCACCTGTAGCTTGAGCGTTTGCCGGCTCGTGGCCAAGACCTTGAGGGACGCCGCTGAAGAAAGCAGCTTCGAGACGTCCGACGCCGCATCGACCACCTGCTCGAAGTTGTCGAGAATGAGCAGGAACCTCCTGCCCGCCAGATAGTCGGCGACCGTCTCCCCGATGGTCTGTCCCGCCGGCTCCCTGAGCGACAGGGTCTGTGCGATCGCGGGGATGACGAAAGCGGAATCGCGAAGCGTCGATAGATCGACGAAGAAAACGGCGTCGAAAACCCGGCCGAGCACCTCCGCTCCCACCGCCACAGCGAGCCGTGTCTTGCCCGCTCCTCCGGGGCCCGTCAACGTCACGAGGATGACGTCCTCACGTGCGAGCAACTCGGTCACCTGATCGATCTCTTCCTGCCTGCCCACCAAGGACGTCAGATGACGCGGCAGGTTGTTGGGTCGGCTCTCGAGCGTTCTGATCGGGGGGAAGTCGTTTGTCAGTCCCTGGATCGTCAGCTGGTAAAGACGCTGCGGCGTGGTGAGGTCCTTGAGGCCGTGGTGCCCGACATCCACAAGGCCCGCCGCCCGAATGGATCGGGATAAGAGTTTGGCGCTCACCTCGGATACAAGCACCTGACCGCCGTGAGCCGCGGAGCAGATGCGGGCCGCCCGGTGCACGTCTTCTCCGACGTAGCCCTCGTCCGTGACGGTGGGCTCCCCCGTGTGAATCCCCATCCGGACGCGCAGGGGGTTGCGCCCCGGCCACTGGTAGTCGCTCACCGCACGCTGTCCCAGAACCGCTGCCTCGACTGCCTCTTCGGTCTTGTCAAAAGCGAAGAAGAAGGCGTCTCCTTGAGTGTCGACCTCGGCCCCATTGCAGGCCGCGACAACCTGCCTGAGAAGGTCGCGATGCACCTTGAGCGCTGCCTCGTAGGCGTCGCCCATCTCGTGGAGCAGGCGCGTCGAGCCCTCGATGTCTGTAAAGAGGAAGGTGACGGTGCCCCTCGGAAGCTGAGCCATGCGTCTCTCCGGCCGATTCATATACAGCGATCGTAGGCCTTGAGCACGTCTCCGTCCTTGGCTGGTGGCATCGAGCTATGGAGGGCCGGGCCGCTCATCCCCGGTGGATCTGACCGTCACGAAGCTGGTACGAGGCCGGCGGGGGAGGTGGGATTTTCGCATGCCGCGTCAACAAGTCGCACGGCGGCGCCCATAAGGGGGGCCCGGAATCGTCTTGTCGCAGCTGCCGAGGAGAACCACGCCCGTCCAACGGGTTGATCCCGCGCGACTACTCTGCCTTCCTGTGAAGCAGAGGACCCTGCGTCCAACCGCCCCGATTGACCTGAAGCTCACCCTTGCCCCGCTGCGCCATGGTTGGGGTGATCCAACCATCCGCTTCGAGGACGCAGGGGTCTGGAAGGCGACGCGCACACCACAGGGTCCGGCGACCCTGCATCTGTGCGCGCACAGCTCGGTCATCGAGGCAAGTGCGTGGGGGCCGGGAGCCGCATGGGCTCTCGACAACGTCACCAACCTCGTCGGTTATCACGACCGCCCCGAGCGACTGAAAACCTCGCACCAGGCCCTGCAAGCTCTTCGTCAAAGGTTCGCAGGCCTGCGGATGGGTGCTTCGAAGACGGTCATGGAGGTGCTTATACCGACGATCTTGGAGCAAAGGGTCGTCCGCGACGAGGCGCGCAAGTCCTACCGCAAGCTTCTCCAAGAAGTCGGCGAGCCGGCGCCCGGGCCCGGTGGACTCGTGCTGCCTGCCGATCCGCAACAGCTCGCTGCTCTCCCCTCTTACATGTTTCATCCGTTCGGTATCGAAAGAAGACGAGCGGAGCTCATCCGGCGGGTCTGCCTACTGGCCCACCGTTTGGAGGAGGCAACGATGCTTCCTTGGAGCGAGGCCCGGCGCAGGCTGACCTCCATTATCGGCATAGGACCATGGACCGCCGCGGAGGTAGCGCGAAAGGCACTGGGCGACCCCGACGCGGTGCGCGTCGGTGATTACCATCTTCCCCACGTCGTGTCGTGGGTTCTCGCCGGCGAACCCAGGGGCTCGGACGAGCGAATGCTGGAGCTTCTCGAGCCTTACCGGGGCCAGCGGGGGCGGGTGGCCCGCCTCATCGAGATCGGTGGTAAGCGCCCGCCGCGCCGGGGGCCGAGGACTGCCCTGCGGGACTTCGCGTCGTTTTGAACGATGACTCCGGTTTTGACGTGAGCCTTAGCATCGAAGGTTCATGGTTCGAGTGTGAGCGACCGGGAAGGAGCAAGTGATGTGCCGGAGCATCAAAGTCCTTCGCAACCCTGAGCATCCCCCGACCGACGAAGAGATAGAGGCTGCGGCGCTGCAGTTCGTGCGCAAGATCAGCGGCTATCGCCGGCCCTCCAAAGCCAACGAGGCGGCGTTCACCGCCGCGGTCGCAGAAATATCCGCAGTCTCTCGGGCTCTGTTGGACTCCCTCCACCCGACGGCTCGCGCCTCCTGATCCTCGGCACTTCATAAGCCGGCTCCTGCAATGGTCAGCCGTTCGAACGAGTGGCCAAGGTCGCGGCCGTCCCCACGATCCCCGTGGCCACCAACATCTGCTTCATCCGAGGGCTCTCCCCCTTGAGGAAAAGAGGCGAGGCCAGCAGCAGCGGGCCGGTGACGGTGTCGACCGTCAGATGCGTCTTCATCGGCACGGTGCGGAAGAGTCCGAGCTCATAGTCGGTGAAGAGACTGAGGCCTGCTATGCCCGCGGCTGCGGCGGTCACCAGGCGTTTGCCCGCGGGCGTTGCGGCGAGGCGGACCATGGCGAGATTCGCCGCCACCGACGCGTAATCGATAAAGCCGTGCTGCTTCGGCGACAATCTTTTCATCGCGGCGTCTTCTCCCTGTAAGTCGTTGTGAGATCCACGTAAGCCCCAAGACACTAGACGACGAGCGTGGGCCGGCTCCCTGATCTGTTTATGCTTCGTCCATGCCACCCACCAGAATCGAGCGCATCGCCGCCCGCGGCGGAGACACCTTTGACGGACACGTCTGGATCCCTTCCGAGTCGAACGGATCTGCCATCCTGCTGCTCCATGAGATCTTCGGCGTAGCGCGTTACATCAGAGACGTCGCGGAGCGAACCGCAGACATGGGTTTCGTGGTCCTTGCTCCCGACCTTTATTGGCGCATCGAACCAGGCGTCGCTCTGGCCGGCACCGACCAGGCCGACATAGAGAAGGGGATGTCGTACGCCAACCGCTTCGACTGGGAACTCGGCGTCGAAGATTGTGGTGCGGCTCTAGAGCATCTGCGGTCCCTGCCCGAAGTGACCGAGAAGACGGGCGTGATGGGATTCTGCTTTGGCGGCACGCTGGCCTTCCAAACGGCCGCAGCCTTCGATCCCGACTTCGCCGTCTCCTACTACGGGTCCGGTGTACCCGAATCACTCGACCTGCTGAATGACATCAACTGTCCCCTGCTCCTGCACTTCGGAGGCAGTGACCCATACATAGCTCGGGACGACGTTGCCAGAGTGGAGGCGGCGGTGGCCGCCAGAAGCGACATCAGGATCAACATCGAAGAAGAAGCGGGTCACGCCTTCGATAACCACGAATCCGCGCTTTTTCACAACCCACGGGCCGCGCAAAGCGCTTGGTCCGTGACCACCGAGTTCCTCCGACGGATGGGGGATCTCCCTTCAGCAACTTCATGAGCGACCATTGACACCAGACGCTTAGGTGTTCCGCGGATGCGTCCGTCACATCTAGACGAGGCCTTTAACAAGGTGCTTGCCCGCCAAACCACCGGACTGGTCGGCACGCCGTTACAGACCCTTTGCTCCAGCCACTTGGAGGGAAGCGTCGTCACTACCGCCGAAACCTTTTGGGGTGACCAGATGGCGGTGGAGCTGCCCGAGATTGCATCGTGCGAGATCTACGCCTACGGCCTCATCGAACCTGACGTCACGCGCCTGTTTCTGGACGTCGTTTCCACCGGGATGGTGGTCTACGACGTGGGTGCGCACTTCGGCTACTACTCGTTGCTTGGCACGTACCTCGGAGCGCGCGTGCATGCCTTCGAACCGGCCACTTCGACACTTGCTCTTCTGAAGAAGAATCTCGCCGAGCGAGCGACTGTGGTTGAGCGTGGGATGTGGAGCTCCGAAACGACTCTTTCGTTGAAGGATTACGGACCGGCCCTGTCGTCCGTCAACACTTTCTTTCACCTCCGCAAGGAGTCATTCGGATCGCCACTCACGACGACTGCGACGCCGGTCACGACGATCGATCGCTACGTGCAGGCTTCAGGTGAGATGCCCGATCTCGTGAAGATCGACGCGGAGGGCGCCGAACAAGAAGTGCTGCGGGGTGCGCGCAACACGATGCGCGACCACAAACCGATCATCGTCGTAGAGATTGGGGGCCCAGCAGTATCCGAATCCGGTGAATCGCTCATCGAGCTTGCCGAGTCGATGGATTACGAGGCGTACGACATGAGTCCGAAGGGAACACAACCTCATGCGCCCAACCGAACCCACTCCTATGGAAACATCCTGCTGAAGCCCAACGGCCTCTGATCGCGTCACCCGACCCGCGGTCCGGGGCCCTGCTCAGGCTGAGTATCGTAGAGACTCGGCCAAACGAATGTACTTGGAGGTGGATCGTTGGCACCGCTACTGAAGAAGCTCAGCGACTTCGCACGCAGCCCTAGGGGGCGCGAGCTGATCGCCAAGGGAAAGAAGGCAGCACAGGACCCCGAGAACCAACGCAAGCTTCAATCTCTGCGCGGACGCATAACCAAGAAGCGCTGAAGACACTTGCAGGCTTCCGATGCAGCGACTCGGCGTCTGCGCGCGATATCCATCCTCGAGACGCTCTCTTTCATCGTGCTGCTCGCGATGATGATCTCGAACAACGAGGCAGGCGTCTCGATCGCGGGAGCGATACACGGTTTGCTGTTTCTCGGCTACGCGGTCCTCGTGCTGGTGGACCGGGAGCACTTCGGGTGGTCGTGGGCCTTTGCGGCGCTTGCCATTCTGACCGGCCCTCTTGGCGCCATCTTCGTCCTCGAGAAGCTTCGGCGGCCACGACCATCTTGATGCTTCCTGACGATCATCGAAATGATACAGTCAGAGCATGAGGACGACAGTAGTGTTCGATGATGACGTGGCGCAAGCTCTCGAGCGCCTCCGCCGCGAACGTTCACTCGGCCTCAGCGAAGCAGCAAACGAGCTGATACGAGCGGGGCTTCGTGTGAAGAGCGAGCGACGTAGGTTTCGACAGCGCACCCATTCGGTTGGGCTCCGTTTGGACGTGTCGAACATCGCAGAGACGCTCGAGACGCTCGACGGCTTCAGCAGTCGCTGATGCTCGTTGATGCCAACCTTCTCCTCTTCGCGGTCGATGAGACAAGCAGGTTCCACGCCGTGGCGGCGGACTGGCTTACCAAGAAGCTCAACGGTCCGGGGCGATTGGGACTCCCGTGGCAGAGCCTTGGCGCATTCCTACGGATCAGCACTCACCCCAGAGCGGCGGATAATCCGCTGACACCCGATCAGGCGTGGGCACAGGTCGAGGATTGGCTGGCGGCCGATCCCGCGTGGATCCCGAGCCCGACAGAACGCCACGCGGACGTGCTTGGCTCGCTGGTCAGGTCCTACGATCTTCGCGGCAACCTGATCTCGGACGCACAACTCGCCGCCCTCGCGATCGAACACGGCCTGATGGTGTGCTCTGCCGACACCGACTTTGCGCGTTTCCGCGAAGTGCGATGGGAGAATCCACTTGACTCACACTGAGTAAGCCTGATGAGCCGGCCGGCCGCCGCGATCAAGCAGCGGGTTACTTCGTCTTTTTCTGTTTCTTGGCGGCGCGCTTTTCCTTCAGGTTCTTCTTAGGTTGCTTCTTGTCCGCTTTCCCGCCCTTGTCTTTGCTCGCCACAGCCCCTCCTAAAGGTCGGTCGATGCCCCCATTATGTGCGTTCGGCAGCCTCGTAGCCTCCTGTCGAGCTATTGGGCCTTTGCCCCTCGCCTCGCGGTGCGTACACGGGCTTTCGCGTCCAGTGCCACCTTGCGCAGCCGCACCGAGCGAGGCGTCACCTCGGCGCACTCGTCCTCACGAACGAACTCCAGAGCTTGCTCGAGCGACATCTGCTTGTGCGGGATGAGGCGCACCAACTCTTCCGCACTGGCGGACCGCATGTTCGTTAGCTTCTTCTCTTTGGTCGGGTTCACGTCGATGTCTTCCGCCCGAGCGTTCTCCCCGACGATCATGCCCTCATAGACCTCAATGCCCGGTGGGACGAACATCGTCCCGCGGTCCTGAAGCGCGAGAAGCGCGTAGGAGGTAGTAAGGCCTCTTCGGTCCGACACCAAGCTCCCCGTGGGGCGCGTTCGCAGGTCGCCATGCCACGGCTCGTACCGATCGAACACGTGGTGCAAGAGCCCGGTGCCGCGCGTCTCGGTGAGGAATTCCGTGCGGAAGCCGATGAGGCCCCGCGCCGGCACGAGATACTCCATGCGGGTCCAGCCGGTCCCATGATTGACCATGTTCTCGAGGCGGCCCTTCCGGAGAGCGATCAGCTGAGTGACCACCCCCATGAAGTCCTCGGGGACGTCGATCGTCAAGCGCTCCACCGGCTCGTACACCTTTCCATCGATTTCTTTAGTGACGACCCGGGGTTTACCGACGGTGAGCTCGAATCCCTCGCGCCGCATCATCTCCACCAGTACGGCCAGCTGCAGCTCACCCCGCCCCTGAACCTCCCACGCATCAGGACGATCGGTGTCAAAGACCCGGATGGAGACGTTCCCCACGAGCTCCGCGTCAAGTCTGTTCTTGACGAGCCGTGCGGTCAGCTTCTTGCCTTCCTGACCAGAGAGGGGGGAGGTATTGATGCCGACCGTCATCGACAGGCTTGGGTCATCGAAGTGACTAACGGGCAAGGGACGCGGATCATCAGGATCCGACAACGTCTCTCCTATGGTGACCTCGGGAAGGCCGGCGATGGCAATGATCTCGCCAGGTCCCGCCTCTGGCGCGTCGACTCGATCGAGCGCCTCCGACACGTACAGCTCGGTGACCTTTACGGTCTCGATCGTCTCGTCGGCGCGGCACCACGCGACGGGCTCCCCGCGCCTGATGGTTCCGTGAAACATGCGGCACAGAGCGAGGCGGCCCACGTACGGTGACGCATCGAGGTTGGTGACCAGCGCCTGCAGCGGGTGGCCCTCGTCGTGTCGAGGGGCCGGAATGTGCTCCAGCAAGAGCTCCATGAGCGGTTTCAGGTCGCTTCCTGCGATGGCGGCGTCGGTCGATGCCCAACCTGCCCTGGCGTTGCAGTACACGATTGGGAACTCGATCTGGCGCTCATCCGCATCGAGGTCGAGGAACAGCTCGTACACCTCGTTGACGACCTCCTCCACGCGCGCGTCGGGACGGTCGACCTTGTTGACGACGAGGATCACCGGCAGGTTCCCCTCGAGCGCCTTACGAAGGACGAAACGCGTCTGAGGCAGCGGGCCCTCGCTTGCATCGACGAGCAGCAGGACGCCGTCGACCATTGTCAACCCGCGCTCGACCTCACCGCCGAAGTCGGCGTGTCCCGGCGTGTCGATGATGTTGATCTTCACGTCCCCGTAGCGGACCGCCGTGTTCTTGGCCAGGATCGTGATGCCCTTCTCGCGCTCGAGATCCATGGAGTCCATGACTCTTTCCGCAACGTCTTGGTTGGAGCGAAAGGCCCCCGACTGCCACAACATCGCGTCGACCAAAGTGGTCTTGCCATGGTCGACGTGGGCAACGATCGCTACGTTGCGTAGGTCGTTACGAGTGGCCACACGAAGCTCCCTTTATGAACGGCAGGTTGCACCAACGATAGCCCTACGGTCTGGCTACTCTGCGAGCCTTCCAGACCTGCTCGGAGGGCCAGCGACGCGCCCACTCCACCGGTGCATACACGTAATCGGTGCTGGCGCCCTCCGGCGGCCGCAGCTCAATGAGATCTTCTATCTCGAGCCCATAACGACGGAGAAGCCGAATCCAGTCCCCGTAACCCAAGTGGAACTCGACCGCGCCATCATCGGGCCACTCGAAGCGATGCATGTCGAAGTAGCTCCGCCGCAAGTAACGATCGGCCGGCACGCCGTCCTCGTCGGGCATGCACAACGTGAGAAGCGTTCCGTTGACAAGGAATATCAGTTGGCCTCCGTCGCGAAGGACGCGCGACGCCTCCGGAATCCACAGATAGGGATCGCTCCAGATACATGCCCCGTATTCGGAGATAACCAGATCGAACGTCTCGTCGCCGAAGGGGAGCGCCTCCGCGGGCGCACGTAAAAGAGGGAAGTCCACACCGAACTCGCGCTGGAAGGTGCGTGCCGACCACAGCTGCTCCCGGGTGGGGTCGAGGCCCACGGGGTGGGCCCCCCTTCGCTTCAACCAAGACGACACGTACCCCGTTCCGCAGCCAAGCTCGAGGGTGTCGAGCCCTGTGACGTCGGGCAAGAGATGGAGGTCTTGTTCCGGGAGCCCCCAGATGCCCCACGACGGCTCCTCTTGCCATCTAAGGCGGCCACGGGCCTCGTAGTCGGGCGCCCAACCCGACCAAGCTGCTTGGTTGCGCGCGACATAGTCAGGCGTACTCATGGCTCCTCCAGCCTTTTGTGCTCGTAGGCCGCGACCTCCAGATCGTGCCGATAGGCGAGGCTGATGCGCGGCCCGGCCCGAGCGACCTTCGGCACGCTGTGCTCCCATGTCCGCTGCGACCTGCCCCCGGTCACCAAGAGATCTCCGCGTCCCAATGAGAAGGCGCGCGACCTTCCGCCGCCCTTTGGCCGCATGAGGAATTTGCGGGGTTCCCCGACAGAGACGAGGGCGACAATCGGATCGGCGATGTCCTTCTTGATGCGATCACCATGCCAGGCAACGCTGTCGTTACCGTCCCGGTAGAGGTTGAAGCCCACGGAATCAAAGCTTCGCTCATAGCGCTCGGACAGCACGATGCGTATCTCTTCGAGGACCGGGGGCTCCAAAGGATCGCCGGAGCGAGCGTTCCACGGTGCGGTGAGTCGGGGCTCACGGACCCTGCGGTCGTACATCTTCCGGGACCTCTGGGCCCACAACCGGCCGTCGAAGATCTCCTCGAACAAGCGGTCCGCGCCGGACACCCATCCAGGAACGTAATCGAGCCAAGACTGCTGATCGAGATGAATGTGCTGCAGGCTTGTAAAGGCGCGATCGATTTCGGGCGTCTCACCCGCTGCAAATAAGGACGCCTGCCAAACGATTCCTTCCGATGTGGGCATCGCTCACAACTGTAATGAACAGATGTGGAATTAGCGTCTGTGCTAGGTGAGGAGTCCCGCCGCGCGGGCGGCTTCCTCGGTCGCTGTGATGTCGCGCTCGATCATGTCGAGGCCCTGGTCCCAGAACGATTCGTCGGTGAGGTCGCACTCGACGATGAGCGCGAGCTCCTCAGGCGACTTCGACCCACCGGCCGAGAGCATCTCGAGGTAGCTCGGAACGAACTCCGGCCCCCGTTGCTCGTAGGCGGCATACACCGACGTCGCCAGAAGGAACCCGAACGCATAGGCGTAGACGTACCCAGGAACATGGATGAAGTGGGGGATATATGACCACCACGATCGGTACTCATCGTGGAGCTCGACCGCGTCGCCCAGCATCTCGGTCTGCGTCTCGATCCACAGGTCCCCGAATCGCTCCAACGAGAGCTCTCCCTCGCTGCGGCGGGTGGTGTGAACCCTATCTTCGAAGCCGTTCATAGCGACCTGCCTGAAGACGGTAGCGATCGCCCCTTCAACCTTCTGTGCGAGCAGCGTGAAGCGCGACCGCGGCGAATCGGCCAGCTCGAGCAGCCGATTGAAGGCGATCGTCTCCCCGAACACCGATGCCGTCTCCGCAACCGTGAGCGGCGTTGTGTGATGGAACGGCCCTTGCCTGCCGCCGAGGGCCTGATGCAGGCCATGCCCCAGCTCGTGAGCGAGCGTCAGGACATCCTGGCGCCTGCCTGTGTAATTCAAAAGCACGTAGGGATGATGCGACGCGACGGTTGGCGAGCAGAAGGCGCCGGGCACCTTGCCGGGCCTAGCCTCGACGTCGATCCAGCGCTCGGTGAAGAAGCGCCCGACCACGTCGCCGGCGTCACGAGAGAAGGCGGTGTAGCAATCGAGCACGATGTCCTTGGCTTGGGCCCATTCGATCTCGGTGTCGTCATCGGTCACCGGGGCCACGCGGTCGTAATAGGCGAGCTTGTCGACGCCGAGGATCTTCGCCTTGAGCGCGTACCAGCGCTGTGCCAGCTCGTAACGTCCGCGCACCGCGCCGATCAGCGCAGCGACCGACTCGTCCGACGCCTCCTGAGACAGGTTGAAGCTCTGCAACCAGCTCTCGTAGTTGCGCAGCCGGTCGTCGGTCGCCTTGTCCTGCAGCAGCATGTTGTAGATCAGCCCCCGGGTCTTGAGACCGTCCTGCAGCCCGGCGGTGATGGCGGTCGCGACAGTCCGGCGTTCGTCGCGGTCGGGCGACGTCAGGCGGGACAGCCCCTCTTCGAGCGTGATCCTCTCGCCGTCGAGATCGGCCTCGATGGCGGCCGTGAGGTCGTCGAAGAGCCGCGTCCAAGCCGCACGGGACGTCACCGACTTCTCCGCCATGATTCGCTCTTCCGGTTCGGTGAGCAGATGGTCACGGAGCCGGCGCAGGACTTTGAGGTAGTGGCGCGCGGACTCGAGACCGGGATCCTCGAGCAGCGCATCTGCCCGGTCGTCGGGCAGTGCCGTCCACTCGAGCTCGAAGAAAAGCAGGAGCGTCCCGATCTCCGTCCCCCGTTCCTGCACCTTCTGAAGCAGCGCGCCGTGTCTCGGATCGCTCGTGTCGGCAGAGAACACGAGGTTGGCGTAGGAGCTCGCCCTGCCGATCAGCTCACGCACCTCTCCGTACTCGACCATGAACTGCTCCAGGTCCGCCGCCGTGAAGCCGGCGACCTTCCCCTTCTGGAGGGCCAGCCGCTCGGCGCGTGCCCGGGCCTGATCGAGAAGAGCGTCGGCCCCCGGCGCGCCGAGGCCGTCCACCAGCGGCTCGATGTCCCACGTCAGGTCCTGGAGCATTCCGCAAGAGTAGGGCTTCGTCGGAGCCGTTGCGCATAGTGCGAAGCGCAACCGCCCTTTGGGGGCAAGAACCGGTCACACAGACCATGCGGGGAAGTCACGGCCCGCAAGCTCGCGCAAGCGATCCGCATCATGCGCAAACGCCTCGCTCAGCCGCCGGCGAAGCCGGCTGTCTAGTTGAGCTGTCTCCCCGTTGCAATGGTGAAGCCGCTGCAGGTCGCTCGACCAGAAGCCCTCGTCGACGCCCACGAAGCGGAATAACAACAACAAGGTCGCTCTCCGGCGCGTGAGGAGCTCCTCTGCAGACACGATGGCGATCTGGTGTCTGGCGAAGCGCTCCAGGAATGGCACCAATCTCTCGTAATAGCGGCCCCGCGACAGGTATTGACTGTCCGGGTCAAGCAGCGCCTTTTCCATCGGCCTACTCTCGGTCCCCTCACTGCGGTGATGCCGGTACTGGGAGACCGCCCGATCAACCGGGTCCCGCACCAGGTAGATAAGCCGAGCAGCCGGGATCATCCGGGCCATCCGCTGTGCGACACCCTCATGCGACGGTGAGGTGTAGCCGGGGGAGGACTCCCCCCGTGCAATCGCTTCCCCTCGAAAGTGTCGTGAGTACCACTGAGAGCCGCGGTGCCAGTTTCCCGACGACCACTCGCGGCCCCGCTCCTGGGCCGGGTGGCTCTCGTCCTGCGCGCTGGTCGACGGGCCGAAGAAGAAGTTGAGCTCCTTGGGCTCGGACATTTCGATCTGCGGGTGCCGGTCCAGATACCGATGGAGTGCGCTGGTCCCGCACTTCATGGCCCCGATCACCACCAGGTTGGGCAGCGCACCGAAGCCATCCCGAAGCTGGCTCATCTGCGGAAAACTAATCGCAGCGCGACACTTCCCCTATGCACCGCATCGATGCAGATCTGCTGATCCCGGGCGCGGGCGAACCGGTCGAAAACGGCGCCATCCTCATCGACGAGGGAACCATCGTCTACGCGGGTCCGGCCGCCAAGGCCCCCGGCTCCGCCACAGTGACGGGCAGCTTCGAGGCGCCCGTCGCAATGCCGGGCTTGTGGGACTGCCACGGGCACTTCCTCGGCGTCAGAAGACTGGATCTGGGCGAGGTCATGAAGACGCCACTCCCCGTCGCGGCTGCTCGGGCGACCCAGGACGCCAGGACGGCGCTGATGGCCGGCTTCACCTCCGTGAGAGAAGCAGGAGGGCTCGGCGTCTACCTCGCCCGAGGGATCAACGAAGGGTTGCTCACCGGCCCCCACATCTACGGGCCGGGCGCGATCCTGAGCCAGACCGGCGGACACGGTGACCTTCACGAGTACCCGTTGTCCTGGATGCACGACCTGGCCGAGGCCGGCGGCTTCCTTCATCTCTGCGACGGGGTGCCCGAGTGCCTAAAGGCGGTCCGGATCCAGCTACGACAGGGGGCGACCGCCATCAAGGTGTGCGCCTCGGGCGGCGTGCTCAGCCAGCTCGACGATCCCATCCACCAGCAATTCACCGACGAGGAGCTCGAGGCGATCGTCGGGGAGGCCGAGCGCTTCGACCGGATCGTGATGGCGCACTGCCACGGCAAGCCCGGCATCCTCGCGGCGCTCAGGGCAGGTTGCAAGACGATCGAGCACGGCACCTATCTCGACGAGGAGACCGCCGATCTCATGATCGAAAAGGATGCCCTCCTCGTTCCCACACGCTTCATCATCGAGAGGCTCATCGAGTTTGGAAGAGATCACGGCCTGCCGGACTACGCGTTCCGCAAGGCCATGGTTGTTGCAGACATCCACAAGAAGGCGCTGCGTCTCGCAGTCGAAAAGGGAGTTCGCATAGCCCTCGGGACCGACATCGCCACTTCTGGCGCGAACAGCGGCGCGCCATGGGGCATGAATGGCCACGAGCTACGCCACATGGTGGACGCAGGCATGACACCCCTTCAGGCCATCGAGGCAGGCACCGCCAACGGCCCGCTCACCCTGGGGCGTCAGGGCCCCAAGTCGGGCCAGCTGAAGGAGGGTTATGTCGCAGACGTCATTACCGTCGCGGCCAATCCCCTCGACGACATCGGTGCGCTTGCGGACCCACAGAATGTGACGATGGTGTGGAAAGCGGGGACCCTGGTCAAGCAGGCCGCGTAGCCGCCGACCGCACCCGGCCCTTGCGGCGGGTGCCCGGGCAGCGTAGTTTCCAGCGGGCTGGGTAATGGTTCACCTCCGGCATACGGCTTTGTAAGAAACGAAAGGGGACACAGATGCGAAGAGGTAGAGGCCCGAGACGAAAAGTGGTCGTGCATCGTGGAGGCGGACGTGGAGGCGGACGTGGAGGCGGGGGCCGCCCAGGCATCTCCCCCATAGTGATCCTTCTGGTCCTCGTAGCCCTCGGGGTGATCATCTACCTTCTCGTGACCAAGATGTAACCCTCAGATCACCACCACGGAGCGAAGCACCTCTCCTTTTTGCATCTTGCCGAAGGCCTCCTCGACCTCTTCCAACGAGATCGTCTCGGACACGAAACGATCGAGGTCGAGGCGCCCGCTGCGGTAGAGATCGATGAGGATGGGGAAGTCGCGTGTCGGCAGGCAGTCGCCGTACCACGACGGCTTCAAAGCCCCTCCCCTTCCGAAGAACTCGAGCATCGGCAGGTCGATCCGCATCGTGGGGTCCGGCACCCCTACCTGAACCAGGGTGCCGGCAAGATCGCGTGAGTAGAACGCTTGCTCGAGCACCTTGGGGTGGCCGACGGCCTCGATCGCCACGTCCACGCCCAAGCCGCCGGTAAGCTCCTTGACGGCCTCCACCGGGTCCTGCTCGCTTGCGTTCACGACATCGGTGGCCCCGAAGTCCCCGGCCCACTCGAGCTTTCGTGGGTCGAGGTCCACCGCAATCACCTTGCCCGCGCCGGCAAGGGCGGCCCCGGCAATCGCAGCGTCGCCCACTCCCCCGCATCCGAACACCGCCACGGTGTCGCCGCGCTGGACGTTGCCGGTGTTCACCGCCGCTCCAAAGCCGGCCATGATGCCGCACCCGATCAGGCCGGCGGGCTCGGGTGCTGCGGCCGGATCCACCGGCACGGCCTGCCCGGCCGCCACGACCGTCTTTTCTGCAAACGCGCCTATGCCGAGCGCGGGGCTGAGAGGCGTCCCATCCTCGAGCGTCATCACCTGGGCCGCGTTGAGACTCCCGAAGCAGTACCACGGTCGCCCTCGACGGCAGGACCGGCAGGTGCCGCAGGGGGCCCGCCATGCGAGCACGACGAAGTCGCCGGGGGCCAGGTCCACCACGCCCTCTCCCACCGACTCCACCGTTCCCGCGGCCTCGTGCCCGAGCAGGAAGGGGAACTCGTCGTTGACCGCCCCCTCGCGGTAATGCAGGTCGGTGTGGCACACCCCGCACGCTTGGACTCCGACCACAACTTCGCCGGGTCCGGGATCGGGGACCACGATGTCTGTTAGCTCGACGGGCGCACCCTTGGCGCGCGACACGACTCCCTTGACTTTGTGCGGCATGAGCCCCTCCCCCGCTAAACTCCTGGTCCGGAGGAACCCTACTGGTGCGAGACCGCGATTGTGCCGTCAGACGCCGCGCGACTCGTCTTCTGTCGAGTGACCGGAGATGCCTGAGGAAGCTGGACCCTCGGCCACGTCGATGCCCTCGTCGGCCTCGATCTCGATGCGCTCTTGCCTCACATCGGCTTCGACGAGATGCTCCTCGGTGACCGTTCGCTTGCGAAGGACGACGCGCTCCCGGACGACCAGGCGCTTCGTGATGACTATCTCTTCCTCGAAGATCGGAATGGACACCGACCCGTCGGGGAGCGTCTCGACTTCTCCCGAGTCCTCGGCATTAGGAGACAGGTGCTCCACGCCGTCGCTGTATTCGATGTCCCGAGGAACGACCCTCTCGACGTGCTGAGTGTCCACGTGTTTACGAGCACGAACGGAACCCGCTTCATGCGTAGTGGTTCCAACCTCGAGCTCCTCCTCGTGGCGAACGGCTGAGGCCTCGGGCTCACCTCTCTCGAAGCCCCGGGAGGTCGAGCCCACTGGGGAAGGATGGCGCTCACTCATCGGGCATCCGTGCGGCGGCCCCGCAGGACCCCGCCCTCCCGAACCGTGACGCGCTCACCCTTGCGGATCAGCACCGCATCTGCAGCGTCGCGGTCGCCGAGCTTTCCACCCAACCAGCCGCCGAGAAGCATCGCTGCGAGAGCGACGATCCCGCTCACGATCGCGCCGATGGTCAGAGCGTCTGAAGAGAACCACTGAGGCAGGCTCAGACTCTGGAAGAGGTTGTACTCGCTTCCAAGAAGCGCGCCCAGCCCTGCCAGGATCGCTGCCAGCAGCACGAACCAAAGCACTGTCAGAAGCCCGTGACGAGGACCGTCGTGGCCGGCTATGCGCGCCGCGGTCCAGCCTCCTACCAAGAAGGCCAGGAAGAGAGCCACGATGCCGGCGACCAAGGCCCCGATCGACAGCTCTTCTCGATTCCCTCCAAGGCCGGCCTGATATCCGATCGCCCCAAGGGCCGCGCCCAGAAGGCCGGCGAGCAAGATGAGCGAGCCAAGTGCTGCCAGCATGCCTGCAAGCGTGGCCGGGATGTCCAGCCCCCGCCGTCGAGCCGGCTCGGCGCGCTGCGCGTCGTATTCCCCGTGACGGCTCGCCCCCGTCGCACCCGACCCGGCCCCCGACGATTCTGTACGAACTCGTCCACCATCTCCGCTCGTTTGTGACACTGTGCCTCCCTTGGCTCAACCTTCGCCCCCGTCGCCATCCAGGCACGGATAGGTCCCTCTAGAGATGAAACGCCTTGGGTCCGGCGGCATTACGCAGGTGGCGTGCGCAGGCCCCTACCGCAGCAACTTCTGAGGCGTAAGGCGGCTCAGGCGGAAGAGCGAGTGTCTCCAACATCCCAGGCCATCACCACGTCCCGGTCGACCACATACATCGAACGGTTGCTAAGCGCCAACCCCTGAGAGATGCGCGCCACCCCGAGCTCCCCCACCCCTTCGGTGCCCTTGCCGATGACCATGGGCGCAATGGCCACGATGATGCGGTCGACCAATGAGGCGGCGAGCAGTGAGGTGATGAGACGCGCCCCTCCCTCGACCAACAAGGACTCGACGCCCATCTCTCGGAGAGCTCTGAGGGCCGAGGTGAGGTCGACTCCGTCGGCTCCTTCGTCCACCTCCCTGACCCCCACGTTCATCTCTTGCAGAGCGCGCCGCTTATCAGCATCGGCCCTGTGAGTGGTAAGGACCAACGTTCCGACCTCTTCGCTGAGTACTAGAGCGGTCAGGGGGACGGCGAGCGTCGAATCCACGATCACTCGTAGAGGCGACGCACCTGCAATCAGACGCACCGTCAGTTGAGGATCGTCCTTCAGCACCGTTCCGATGCCGACCATGACGGCGTCACAGCGCGCGCGCAAAGCATGAGAGATGGTTCTTTCCGCAGTCCCGCTGATCCATTTCGAGTCGCCGGTCGAAGTTGCGATGCGGCCGTCGAGAGTCTGCGCGTACTTGAGCACCACGTAGGGCCGGGAGCCGTGTGGTTTGACCTCTCCGAGCAACGCGCTGACGTCGGTGGGAACGGCTTCGCTCGCGACGATCTCGTCGCCGAGCGGGCTGAGATGCCCAAGCCGCACTTGCTTGGTCGTCAGGTAACGAAGGTTGCGGGTGTGGCCCGCGGTTGGAACGCCCTTGACCGACTCGACTTCCACTCCGGCCTGGCGAAGACCGGCTACTTTGCCGGGATTGTTCGTCATCAACCGCACAGAAGCCACGCCGAGAGCCCTGATAACCGCCGCGGCCTCGCGGTAGTCGCGGCTATCGAGCGGCAGACCCAGGTGCAGGTTCGCGTCGACGGTGTCGGCGCCTTGGTCCTGCTCGACGTATGCCCGAAGCTTGTCGATCAAGCCAATACCCCGGCCCTCGTGACCGGTTGCATAGACGAGGACCCCCCGGCCCTCCGCCGCGATCGCTCTCATTGCGGTCTTCAGCTGGACACCGCAGTCGCACCGCAGTGAGCCGAGAGCATCTCCGGTCAAGCATTCCGAATGAACTCGCGCGAGCACGGACTGTGCACCCTTGATGTCCCCCTTCACTAAAGCAATGCATACGAAACCGGACGCACACTCAAATGCATGCGCGGCAAACTCGCCGGCGGTGGTCGGGAGCCGGAGGCTGGCGACCTCCCGGACGGCGGGTATGACGTTCTGTCGATTGGAGAAGATCTCTGACTCTTCGCTATGCATTGCCCCCACCGGCTCTAGCTGACGAAATACAAACCGTATCCTGAGCTTTGCCTCGAGACAGAAAGGGATCGTGAAGGCCACGGCCGTCCACTTCGTTGCCCCGCGCCGAGTTGAGCTGCGTACCGTCGAGCTGCCGGCGCTGCAGGACAACCAGGTCCTCCTGCGCACGCGCTATTCCGGCATCAGCGCCGGAACTGAGATGCTCGCTTATCGAGGAGAGATAGACGACGACGTTGCGCTGGACATGACCCTCGACGCACTGGGCGGAACCTTCTCCTACCCCTTTCGATATGGCTACAGCTGTATGGCTCGAGTCGAGCGCTCCAACAGCGAACTGGCCGAGGGGTCTTTGGTGTTTGCGTTCCATCCTCATCAGGACCTTTTCGTTGCTGACACGTCGGAGCTGATTCTGCTTCCCGGCATCGATCCCCGCCGCGGAACGCTCTTTCCGCTCGTCGAGACGGCGCTCCAGATAACTCTGGACGCAGCAAAGGTGCGCAACGAGCGGATCGTGGTGTTCGGCCTGGGAGTTGTGGGATTGCTGACGACGCTGCTCCTCGAGCGAGCCGGCGCCACGGTGATCTGTGCGGAGCCCAGACAGTGGCGCAGGGACGTCGCCGCGTCGCTCGGCCTCACCGCGGTAGCAACCGATGAGGTTCGGGCCGCGGTGGAAGCAGCCACCAATAAAGAGGGCGTTCGTCTCGCGATCGATGTCAGCGGTAATCCGGACGTGCTGGAGCTGGGCCTGGAACTGCTCGGTCATGAGGGAGTCGTGCTGGTCGCTTCGTGGTTCGGGTCCAAGAATGTGTCGCTTCCTCTTGGACGTGAGTTTCACAGGAGGCGATTGTCGATCAAGAGCACTCAAGTGTCGACCATTCCACAGCACCTGTCGGGAACTTGGACGCTCGAGCGACGCAGGGAAGCGGCAGCCCAAGAAGCGGCCGCCTCGCTGATGCACGAGCTTCCTCTGGCGTCGGTGGCGACTCACGAGTTTGCGTTCTCAGACGCTGCCGGAGCATTCGCAGCGATCGACCGGGCAGAGGAAGGCTTGATGCACGCCGCCCTGCGCTACGACTGATCCGGCTACCCTGTGGCTCATGTACGAAGTGGGGACTGGAGCCGAGCTCCGTGCGCTGCACGTCATGCCCGGCATGGAAGGTCCTGAGGGTCAGCTCCACCACCACGATTACAGGATCGAGGTCTCGGTGAGACGCGGCGGCCTCGACGAGCGGGGGATGGCGTGCGACCTGGACGTCCTGGGCGCCGCGCTAGCAGACACACTCTCGTCCGTGCGCGATGCCAATCTGGATGAGGTGATAAGGCCCCCGGAAGCCGAGGCAGTAACCGTAGAGGTCTTCGCCAGGTGGGTTCACGACGCACTCGCCGAGGCGGTGCGAACCGGAGGGGGCGAGACCCTGGCGGTCAAGGTGTGGGAGTCGCCGGTCGCTTATGGCGGCTACGAGGCCCCGGTCGACCCGGGCGGCTAGGGCTTGAGCCCCCATCACCCCGGGCCCATCAGCTCTTCGTAGGCGCTCAGGCAGCGCAGCGCGCACCTGTCCCAGGTGAACCGCTCGAGCACGAGCTCCCGTGCTGCGGCTCCCATTCGAGCTGCCAGCGCCGGGTTGGACAAGACAACCGAGATCCGGTCGTGCAGCTCCTCCACGCTGCCCGGCTGCACGAGAAAGCCGGTCTCGCCGTCGTTCACTACTTCGGTCAGGCCTCCCAAGCGGCTGCAAACGACCGGCGTTCCGCTCGCCATCGCCTCGAGCAAGGACAGGCCAAGGAGCTCCGAGATCTCGACATGTTTTCCGTAGCAAGTCTCCTGCACCGAAGGCAGCACCACTACTGCGGCGCGACGGTACAGGCCGGGAAGCTCGTCCTCGGCAACCGCGCCGGTGAACTCGACGTCCTTGTCGGCGGCGAGCTGGGCCAGCAGCAACGGGTAGTCCCTCTCGGGTGGCTCGGGGTCGTGTCCGCCGGTCCCGGCGATGGTCAACCGGGCTCTTTTCGGAAGAGCCCTGATTAGCCGATCGATGCCCTTGTGCGGCGTGAGCCGGCCGACGTACAGCACGCCAACGCGATCCACGTCTGGGTCGGGCCGGAAGCGTGCAGGATCGGCCCCCCCATAGATGACCCGGGTCCTGGCATCCGGAACCCCGAGAGTGAGGGCGGAGAAGCGCGACACCAGTAAGAAGCGATCGAAGAGGCGAGGGAGAAGCCCTCCCCATCCCCCACCACCCAAACCGTGGTCGGTCACGGCCAGCCGCTGCCGACGTGCGCGGGCCGTCACGGCCACGATGCGACTCGGCGCGCTCCTCATGTGGTGAGCGTGAACCAGGTCGGCGTTCTTTACTGCGCCGGGCAAGTCAAACGAGATGGAATGGACTGGATGCCCCCGCATACGGGCAGAGGAGCGCAGGACTCGGATCCGTAGCCCACCCGGTTCCCGCACCACGCGCGCCTGGTCGCCAAAGGTGACCAGCTCGCACTCCACATGCGGCGCCAGTGCCCTGCTGAGCTCGAGCGGGTAACGTTCCCCTCCGCCGAAGAGCCCTCCGCTCCCAAAGACAGTAGGAGAGATGTGCGTGACTCGCATGCTTGCGATCTCCCTCGTGACGCTGGGCGATCCCAGCACCCTTACGGGCGGCTATCTCTACCATCAAAGGCTTGCCGAGCTGGCTCCCGCCCACGATGCGCGGATTGACTTCATATCGTTTCTCGAACGACCGTTCCCCCTGCCGGCGCTTGGAGGAGCTGCCGTCCTTGAACGGAGTGCTAGGGCTGCACCCAACGCCCTCGTGATCGACAGCATCGCCGCGGGTTACCTCGCCCCGTGGCTGCTCTCGAGAACGCCCGGGGTCCCAGTGATAGCGATGTTGCATCAGCCTACGGGTGGGATCGATCACGGACCGCTGAGAACCAGGCTGCAAGCCGCATTGGACCGAGCCGCATACAACCAGGCTCGGTGCCTTCTGGTTGCCAGCGATTCCCTCGCCGCCGGCATGAGGCGGGAGGGCTTCGAGGGTCCAATCGTGGTGGTCCCTCCCGGCCGGGACCCGGCTGCGACCACAGGAGCCGTTCCCTACGACCTGCGGCGGGGAACGCGCGCGGCTTTCTTGTCCATCGGCAATTGGGTGGAGCGCAAGGGGCTCCTCGAGCTCCTCGATGCGTTCGCCCATCTACCCCCAGGCGCAGGTTGCCTGCACCTGGTCGGCGATCGGGCAGTGCAACCTCGCTACGCGGCGAGGGTAGCGGCTCGCCTGGCGCGGCCCGACCTCGCCGGCAAGGTCATCGTGCACGGCCGTGTCTCGAGGCAGAGCGTCGCCGCCTTGTATTCCGCCGCAGACGTCTTCGTCCTACCGAGCCTCAGGGAGCCCTACGGAACCGTCTATGGGGAAGCCATGGCCGGCGGCCTGCCCGTCGTTGGCTGGCGAGCGGGCAACCTTCCCTATCTGGCGACCCACGAACGAGAAGGCCTGCTGGTCCCTCCAGGGGATGTCAAGGGGCTCAGCGCAGCGCTCGAGCGACTCTCCCGCGACGAAGCGTTGCGTCTGCGCCTTGGGGAAGCCGCTCGCAGACGAGCTTCGAGCCTTCCCACCTGGGAGCAGACCGCAGAGGCGTTCTTCGGCGCCGTGCGCGAGGCAATTGCACGGTAGCGTGCAGCCAATGGAGCAAACGGACGCGCATGAGCCCTCAAGCTGTCGCCGGAAAAGTCCGAAAGCACCTTGACATGAGACACTCTCTCTCGATGCCATCCATGACCCTGTGGCGACGAACTAGCTTTGTCGTCACGCTTGCGATTGCTATTTCGCTAACCGGTTGGGCTCCCCAGGCGCGTGGCCGCCTTGTCCCTGAGACCGTCAGCCGTGAGGTCCCCGTGTCGCTTCGAACCCTGGTAAACGGGCGCAACGATGAGTCGCTGTCCGTGTCGCCGCAGGGCGTGCTTCGATCCCGGAGCTCGGTAGCTACCTCCCCCACGACCGTGTGTGCGCCGATCCAGTTCACCGCGGTCGGGCTCGCGTGGAACCAGGCAGCGGGCGGCGACGTCCACGCCGCCATAAAGAGCGGCAAGAGTCAAGAAGACCTTGGCCGCGCCACGGAGGTCGAGAGCGACGGGGGCGAGGGGCCGGATGTCTCCTCGCCGGAGTATCACCCCACAAGCCGCGCCACGGCGATGTTGTGGACGGGGGAAGCCAACTGCATCGAGCTGTCGTTGGAATTGCCCTCTAGGGCAGCGATCTCCGGTTTGAGGGCCGTCTTCATCAATACGTCGGGCACCGCTCAGGGCGAGGCACCGGCGCCTTCGACAAAGACCGCCGGCCCCCTCGACGGGTTGTTCGGTGTCTCGACCGCCAACGCGATGACCCGCCGTCCCGGGCTCGTGACTCGGGCGGAGTGGGGGGCGGACGAGTCTCTCAAGAACTGCGACGCCGGCTACGCGCCCGCGTTGAAGATGGCGTTCGTCCACCACACCGCCGGCTCCAACGATTACAGCCCCGACCAGTCCGATGACATCGTCAGGTCGATCTACTGGTATCACACCCAGGTCAAAGGCTGGTGCGACATCGCCTACAACTTCCTCGTCGACAGGTACGGGACGGTGTTCGTCGGGCGAGATGGAGGCGTGAGGCAGCCCACCATTCCCGCAGCAACCCAGGGCTTCAACACCGGAAGCACCGCGGTCGCTGCCATGGGCAACTTCATGGACGTCCCTCCCACCAGTGCCACGGTGACGGCCATCCAAAGAGTTCTGGCGTGGCGACTGGACGTCGCTCATCTGCCCGCTACCGGGTGGGCGAAGATGACTTCGGCCGGAGGTCCCAACAACAGATATCCGGAAGGCGAGGAGGTGACGCTCCGCGTGATCTCCGGGCACCGGCGAACCGGCTACACCGATTGCCCCGGCGACTACCTCTACGGCCTTCTGCCCGAGATCCGGCGCGCGACCTCCGCGCTGGGCACGCCCAAGATCCTTCGCCCGGCGCAGTCAGACAGCTCCATCACGCCGGGTGTCGACCAGGTGCAGTTCAGGGCGCGGGCGGACCAAGCTCTCGGGTGGGACGTCGACGTCACCAACGCCCTCGGAACCGTAGTTCGTCACTTCGACGCTAGCGGCACCCGCCTCTCGACCACCTGGGATGGCACCGACGAGCTCGGCGCGCCGGTTATGCCAGGCGACTACCGGGTGATCATCACCGGCGCCAACTCGGCCGGAGCCACCGCCCGACGTGCTGTACTGAAGCTCACGGTAGTGGCGCCTGCCTCGCCGTAGTGGGGAAGAGGCAGATCTAGTTAGTTAGTTAGAGGCTCAGCCGGACCTCATCACGAGTGGAGTCGTCGGTCGAGTCGACCCCCCGGCAGGCTCGATCGTCACGCCGGCACGGTCGAAGCCCTCGATCGACTTGGGGGTCTCGATGACCGACACTTCCTGCGAAGGCTGAAACGTCGACACGCTTACGGCTCGGTCGCCCTTCATGAGCCACAGCTGGTAGGTGCGTCCTTCGGGGACTTCGTCGAGGCCCGCCACGACCAGCGCGGACCCCTGCTCTGTCGGCACGAGCCTCCCGGTGGCGCCACCCCGGCCCGTGAGCTGGATTCCCTCATCTGAGGCCAGCACGCTCAGGGCTCGTTCGGTGCGAGCGATGTCCCGACGGGCATCGACCAGCCCAACGGTAAGGGCACCCGCCGCCACGATCAGGGCGAGGAAGGACAGTCCCAGGGCCCACGACCACTTGCGCTTTACCGCAGTAGCCGGGGCTCTCGCCGACCTCTCATCCGCGACGCGGTTCAGTACCCGGTCCTCGAAGCCTTCAGGAAGCGACATCGGGTCAAGGGTCATGAGCAACGACAAAGCCTCGCTTGAGTAGCCGTCCGCCTCGGTCATGCATTCCTCGCAGGAGGGCATGTGCCTGCGGACAGCAGACGCCTCCTCGGGGCTCAAGGCGCCTAACACGTAGGGAGCGACGAGCGACTTCAGCTCCGTGTGGGTCAGCTCCACGACTCACGCTCCTTCGACGGGCTCATCAACTCTCGAAGCTTGATGAGGCCGTCCCGCAACCTGGTCTTCGCCGTGCCCTCTGGGATCCCCAATTCCTGCGCTACCTCTCGATAGGTCCGGCCTCCGAAGTAAGCGAGCACGATGGCCTCTTTTTGGACCGTCGATAGACTCGTCAAGGCTGCTCGAACGTCTTGTGTGCTCTCTATGTTGGATTCGTCCAGGACGAGGGGAGCGGATTGCATTTCGGCCAGAAGCGCATCCTTGGACCGCCTGAGTCTTTCCTCTCGGCGTACCAGGTCGATCGCTTTGTTGCGGGCAACGCCGGTCAGAAAAACCCGCAAACTGCCACGCTCGGGGTTGAAGGAGCCCGGCCGTCTCCACAGCGCCACGAAGGTGTCCTGAGCAACTTCTTCGGCCGACGCCGGATCCCTCACGACTCGCCGGGCCATCGCATAAACGACCGCGCCACAGCTCGCGATCACTTCACGAAGGGCCGTCTCGTCGCGAGCGAGCAGCCTGTCGACGAGCTCTGACTCGCCCGGATCTGGCATGTGGATGCCATGCTACTTGAGCCGACTACAAATGTCGTAGGTCTCGTCACGGACTACCGACAGATCACCTGCGGTAGAGGAAGCGCCACAATGGTAAGCAGTTGCAGCCACAGACGGGGAGAGTCGCTTGCTGGTTCACATCGTTGCGGATTACGGACAGGGAGACCTGGCCTTCGCCGAAGTCGTGCAACGGATCAAGACCCACTTGCCGGATGCCGAACCGGTGTTGACGCCCGTGCCACCCTTCTCGACTCTCGCGGCCGGATTCTGCGTAGCTCAGCTCGGCCTGAACGAGGCCCCCGCGGGCACCATCGTCTACCACAACGTCGCACCGAGGGCCGATGAAGAAGAGGCGCGCCCCAACAACGCCGGTGAACGCCTTGCCTTTGCCAGGCTGCCAACCGGTGTCCGCGTCATCGGCGTCAACGCCGGATACGCCTTCTCATTCGTGAGAGACGAGGCCGAGGAGCTGCGGTGGGCCACGGCCGCAGACGAGGGCTCTCAATTCCGCTCCCGCGACTTCTTTCCTCAAGCGGCGAGCGCGATCGCGGTTGGCCGACCCGATGCGCTCGGGGACGAGCTGGAGCACGAGGACATCCCCGATGTGCCGGACAAGCAGATCGCTTACGTCGACGGCTACGGCAACCTCAAGACCACCATCGCGCCGGCCGGCGTCCGGGCGATGCCCGGATCGTCACTGTGGGTCCACATTGCCGGAACCGCACGAGAGGTAATCACCGGCGACGGCACCTTTTCGGTCCAGCATGGACAGATGGCATTTGCACCGGGAAGCAGCGGTTGGACCAACCCTAGGGGGGACGAGGTGCGGTGGATGGAACTGTTCTTGCGCGGCGGCAATGCATGGGACAGCTTCGGGCGTCCGCCGATCGGCGCCTCCATAGACATCTCAACGACTCCCTAGGCAGACCATCTGGAATGGCTCCGGAAGCTAACGAGTTCACCCTGGGCGTCGAGGAGGAGTATCAGATAGTCGACGCCACCACGCGCGGCCTGCGTCAGGCAGGGAAGCGGATCGTGCCCGCGGCTCAGGAGGTCGTCGGTCAGAGGGCGCAGCCGGAGCTGTATCTCTCGCAGGTCGAGGTACACACGCCGGTATGCACGAGCCTCGGGGAGGTCCGCGCAGAGCTCCGACGTTTGCGCAAGGAGGTCGGCGACGCCGCTGCCCAGGAGGGGCACCGAGTAGCCGCTGCCGGCACTCACCCGTTCTCTCACTGGGATGATCAGCGCCTCACCCCAAAGGACCGTTATCGAGGTCTGGCAGAGGACTACCAGCAGCTGGCACGAGAGCAGATCATCTGCGGGTGCCACGTGCATGTCGGCATCAGCGACAAAGAAGCCGTGATCCAGACCATGAACCGGGCGGGTATGTGGCTTGGGCCGTTGGTCGCCCTGACGGCCAACTCACCCTTCTGGCTCGGGTCCGACTCCGGCTACGCCAGCTTCGGCAGGGAGATGTGGCGGCGCTGGCCGATGGCGGGCATCCCCCCACAGTTCGAGTCTCGGGCGGACTACGACGAGCTCATGCAATCGCTGGTTCAAGCAGATGTGATCAAAGAGCCAACCAAGATCTATTGGGACATGCGGCCCTCAACTCGCTTCGATACCCTCGAGTTCCGGGTCACCGATGTCTGCATGACTGTGGATGAGGCGGTCATGATCACCGGCCTCACTAGGGGCCTCGCGCGCACCTGCTACGAACATGCGCAAAGCGACAAGCCCCTGCCCACGATTCGGCCCGAGCTGCTGGTGGCGGCGAAATGGCGCGCCAGCCGGTACGGTCTCGAAGGGAAGCTCATCGACCTCGAGGCACGAACCCCCGTACCCGCCCCTGCAGCGATCGAGCGACTCCTTGCTTTCGTGCGGCCGGCCCTGGAGCGCGACGGGGAGTGGGACGAGGTGTCATCCCTAGTGAAGCAGACACTCGGCAGAGGAACGGGGGCCGCACGCCAGCGAAGGGCCCTGGCCCGCTCTGGATCTCTGGAAGGCGTTGTCGACCTGATCATCTCCGAGACGGCCGCGGGCTGAGTTCAATTCGACGCCGTGCGTAGCAGCGACTTGACCAAGCTCAGCCGCACCGTCGCCCGGTTGCTGCGGCACGAGCCCTGGTCTGCCGGGCTCGAGTTGGACGACGAAGGCTGGGGCTCGGCCGACGCTCTGGTGCAAGCCCTCCGCCGCACGAGAAAGTGGAGCCGAATCGATCGCCGCGATCTCGTTTCGATGATCGAGCGTTCCGACAAGGCTCGCTTCGAGATCCGCGGCGACCGCATCCGCGCTCTGTACGGCCACTCCTTCCCCCGGGGGGTGACCAAAGCCGAGGCCAGGCCGCCGGAGTTCCTGTGGCACGGCACCGCTCAGCACAGCGCCAGCTCGATCACGTCGCACGGCTTGCGGCCGATGAAGCGACAGTTCGTCCATCTTTCGGCCGACGTATCGACCGCACAAGTGGTCGGGAAACGGAAATCTTCGGAGGTCGTCGTCCTTCGGATCCGTGCGAGAGAAGCACACGATGCGGGCGTGAGGTTCTATCCGGGCAACGAGATAGTGTGGCTTGCCGAGTCGGTCCCCGCCGAGTTCATCGATGACTAAGCTGCCAGGCTCTGAAGCGCCTTAGTAAGCAGCGAGTTCCTCCGCCGCGCCTTCGAAGAGGCAGCCCGTTGGGCGGTCATTAACACTGCGTCAACTTGATCCCTGTGGCCAGAATGGCTTCATCACGCGGCTGTGGTAGAAGTCGCTCTCCAAATACGTGGCCTCGAGCTTCCGCACTGCGGACCAAACCACCGCTTACACCCCGACCGTCTCCTGTACAGATGGTGTAGCCGTATTGCAGCCCATCGAGCGGCGCGTCATCGGATTTCCAGCGTACTCGGTGTATGCGCCCATTGATGGTTCTAATCTCGGCGCTGGCCGTCGACAAGTCTCGGTCAATTCGAAACTCGATCCCGCCGACGCGAACTCGGCTTAGCCCTTCGCAGGAGAATGAACTTTTAGTCTTAAGACACCTTGACCTGGACATCGAGGCCCCTGTTGTTCTAACGCCACTCGCTAGGTCTTTTTCCCGCAGAACGAAAACCGAATACTCGATGTACTTGTTGGGTTGGCGCGTTGGCCTCAGCCAGTGTGCCTCTGCAGCCGACTGTTTCTTAAGAGTTAGAGATGCCGAGGCCCTTAAAGGGGGAGTGACGCCAACACCTACCACTACAACACAAGAGAGCAGCGCCATAGAGAACAGACGTGACCACCCTTGGAACAACGAGAGAGGAACTCGCAATGTGTCTCCTTAGCGACGCCTAGTGAGTGTATCTCACTTATCGCTCGTCCAGGCGTCGTACGACTGGGTGGCGGCCAGCACCGATGAAGCAGGCCAAACTGTCATGGTGTCGCTACGACTCTAGGATGAGGGAGTCTAGTCTCCGCGGCCCATGTCGTCGGGCTCGCCCGCCTTCTCCCAGGCCTGTACTTCCGATTCCGTCCAGGTGGGCTCTGTGGAGTCACCCGCGCTGCTCTTGGAGGTTCGGGGGGAAGTGGTGATGGTCTCTCCCCAGCAAGGCTGGTTGTCGTCCGCGAGATCGCGCCCATAGGCGTCGCGGTCGGGCCAGTACCAGAACTGCGCACTGGGCAGCGCCTCGTTCTGCAGTCGCAGGTCGAGGTGGTTGTGGGTCTTCGACGAATAGCAAGCAATCCCGTGGAGCTGAGTAGCCTTGCCGACATCGCGCGTCAGGCGATTCGTCGTGCCCACGACCTTCATGTCCACCGCGGTCCCGTACATGTGCTGTGAGGCGCTCGCTCCACCTATGCACTGGTTGTACGCGATGCTCCTGTAGCCAGAGTTGATCCCTATCGCCTGGCCCCCCAGCTTGGCCCTCAACGCCTCGAGCCGCCACATGAGCCGGCGGACGTTCTTCTTGATCTTTCTCGCCTCGATTGGCCCTCCCTCGAAGGTCCCCGCATACGAGTTCGCAGTCGCGGAGCACGACGAGTTGCTGTTCTGCCAGAACTCAGACCAGTCGAAGTTGACGGTAGTCCCATCTCTCTCCTGCAGAGCGTTAAGCGCAGCGAACGTCGCATCGCCCGCGATCCCGTCCACGGCCAGACCGTAATGGGCCTGGAATCGCTGGAGGGCCACTTTGGTGTCGGCGTCGAACAAGCCATCGATATCGAAAAGACTCTGGTCGGCTGCAGGAAACCAACCCGCAATCCGGATTTGCAAGGCCCTTACGTCGCGGCCGCTCGAGCCCTCACGAAGGGTTCTCTTGAACTCATACGCGGATGCAACCGGAGAGGCAATCACTTGGATCACAACTGCCAGGAGGACTGCTGCGGTTGCACGACGAGTGCCGGGGCTGAGGTGCATGACCCTTTCTTCGTCGGCAACCTCCACGAGCTTTAGCAAGAGCGTGCGGGGGTGCCAGATGTTGGGGACGCGGGAGTCGGCTAGGGTTGGCGGCCGCACCGCCGTCAAGCCCCCAAGGGAGATGCAATGGCCACCACAAACAGTGATCCCCTGCCTCGATTGCAAGAGGAGAAGGCGCGACTTGAAACCCTGCGCCAAGAGATTCTGGCCGACCATGGGGAAGGGTCGGGCGAGACCGACCAACTCGGCGAGCTCTCCTCGTTCGACCAGCACCCCGCGGATGTGGGCAGCGAGGTGTTCGAGCGGGAGAAGGATCTCTCGATCGTTCAACAGGTCGAGGATCAGATCACAGAAGTCGATGCGGCGATCGTTCGCGTGGGTGAGGGAAGCTATGGAAACTGCGAGCGCTGCGGTAAGCCGATCGGAGACGACCGGCTCGAGGCAATTCCGTGGGCCCGCTTCTGTCTTGAGGACCAGACCGCGGACGAGCGGCTCTAGGTACCTTTGGCAGAGCGAAACGAACGCATCGCTCGCTCGACTGCCCCTGCCACTCCGCCTCGCCACGGATCGCCGTGCCCCGGCAGGACATGGGAGGCGTCCACGCCACATACGTTCTGGAGTGATGCGACGGCGGTCGAGGTGCTCTCGTTGACCGTGTCGATCATGAGCCGGGGCCCTTTGAGCTTGGTGTAGGGATCCAACGTGACGAGGGCGTCGCCGGTGAACAACGCATCGTGCCGCGGCGCGTGCAAGCAGCAGCTGCCGGAGGTATGACCCGGAGTGTGGATCACACGCAGTGACCCCGGTACATCGAGGACCTGTCCGTCGACGAAAGTAGTGGAGGGCCCGAGGTCGGGAAGCTTGAGTAGCCCAGTTTTCAGAAGGTGGGCACCCAGGGCCCAGCTCTGGGGCCGGAGGTAGAGGCGAAGCGGCGGCACTCTCTTGAGACCCGGAGAGGCCTCGAGCTCGTGCACGTGCACCGAAGCCCCCGTCGCCGAGCGAGCACGGTCGCAAAAGCCGACATGGTCGACATGCGTGTGGGTGAGAACGATGGCCTCGACGTCGCCAAGCGTCTTGCCAAGCTCGTCGAGCGCGGGCTGAAGCTGCTTGTAGTACGCGGGCATACCCGTGTCGACGATCGTTAGCTTTCCGGACTCCTCGATCAGATACCAGTTCACGAGGCTCGAGCCGAAACGGTGTACGCCTTCCGCAACGGTCACCATCGCCCCAACCGCCCCCCGCCAGGTCTGTACCGATCCTGCTGCAAAGATCCCTCCCTACGGCTCATGCTCGGGCCCCGGCGCGGCCTCAGCTTAGAGCGCCTCGGTCGTAATGGGCGTGTTCTGGTCCTGGACCAACAACCATCTTCCTTCGATCCGCTGGAACACGAGGCCCAGGACGCTGTGCTCCTCGATGGCTGCACCGCCCTCGGCCTCGTCCCTGTAATCGAGCTTGATCAAGCAGGTTGCGAGATCGGCCCCCTCACGCACGTGCACCACCTCGGTGCCCAGGGACCACGTAGGGCTGCCGAACCACTCCCTGTGCAGCTCGATGAACCTGCTCGTTTCTGAAGACACCTCTCCGGTCGCCGCGACGAGGACCAGCTCGACCGGCGCAAGCGTTTCGACGAGGGCCTCGAGATCCCTCTGGTGGATCGCCCTAAGGTGTTTGTGGAGAGTCTCCTCGAATGTCACGGCTTCCTCCATGGGCTCCTGTCTGCGCAGGCGCACAACAGTGCCATCCCGACAAGACGTTGGGGCCTGGAGCATCATAGAAGTCGAGTCCAGGTGAGACGGCTGCGCCGGTGACCAACCTGTGGGCGGCGAGCGATCAACTCGACTTACCGAACCGTGACGGTGTGTGGGCCCACAGACCGTCAGCCGAAGCCGTAGGGTGGTGGACATGATTCCCGTTAGCAAGCTCCGCGACCTCACGCTGAATGTCCCGGAGGGCGCCAAGCGCTCGCCCCACATCTCGGCCGCGAGCAGCCTCGAACGGCACAAGCAACATCTCTTTGTCGTAGCGGACGACGAGATGGACCTTGGAGTGTTTCCGCTCGAGACGTCGGAGCATGGCCGCCCGGTCGAGATCCTCGAAGGACCTCTGCCCAGTGACGAGGACACGCGCAAGCAAGAGAAGCCGGACCTGGAGGCCGTGGTGCTGTTGCCACCGTTCGGTCGCCACGATCACGGGGCGTTGCTGGCGCTTGGTTCCGGCTCGTCCGACAAGCGAAACCGCGGCGTGCTGATCCCCTTGCAGAAGGATGGGTTGCCAACCGGAGAACACGGCCTCGTCGATCTTCTGCCTCTCTACGAAAGCCTCAAGGAGCAACTTCCCGAGCTCAATATCGAGGGAGCTGCGGTCGTCGGCCGGGTGTTGCGGCTGCTGCAGCGGGGCAACAACGACGAGGGACGCAACGCCCGCATCGATCTCGACCTGGAGGGGGTCCTGACGGCGCTCGCGTCCGGCGGGGAACTACCCCCATCGGCGGTCCAGGAGGTAGTCGAGTGCGATCTCGGGCAGCTGCATGGGGTCAAACTTTGCTTCTCGGATGCATCGGCCCTGGCCGATGGTCGCATGATGTTCGCGGCCTCGGCCGAGGACTCCGGCTCCTCTTACGGCGACGGCAAGACGGTCGGTTCTGCGGTCGGCATCATGGACCGGGACGGCGCGGTTGTGATGGTCGAGCCCATCGACGTCGACGTAAAGCTGGAGGGCCTCGCGGCGCGACTAGAGGGCGATCACATAAGCCTGCTGATGGTTACCGACGCGGACGATCCCTCGGTGCCTTCTCCGCTCCTACAGGCAAAGCTCTAGAGCCGGTCCGGGAGCTCAGCCCGGGATCAAGCCTTCGTCGCTCAGAAGCTCCCTTACCTCCTCGAGCGACGTGTCATCCCCCGGCAGGATGAAGTCTGAGGGGCCGAGGTAGTCGTCCGGCACGGCTTGAGCATTTGCTTTGACGGCATCGAGCAGCCGGCCCAACGAGTCCCTGAAGGATTCCTCGTCACCAGCGTCGATCGCTGCAATCAGCGCATCGTCGAGCTCGTTTAGATCATCGAGGCGGTCCTCCGGTACGTCGAACTGACCCTGGCCCAAGAGCCGGACGATCACGACCGTTCCTCCGAGGCAGGCGCTTCGAGCTCTTTGGCGTCCCCCGTGCCGAGCTCCTTTTTCATCCGCTCCAGCTCGGCGTCGACTCCGCTGCCGATCGCGGTTCTGTCGAGCTCCGCTTGAAGCGGGTCGCTGCTCGCCGTGAAGTCGTTGAGCGCACCGGAAGCCATGAGCTCGTCGAGGGCGCCGCTGCGAGCCTGCATCTGGGCGACCTTGTCTTCCGCCCTGTGCATGGCAAGCCCCACGTCTCCCATCTCTTCGGAGATGCCCGAGACCGCCTCGCCCACCTTCGTCTGGGCCTCCGCCGCGGTATAGCTCGCCTTGATCGTCTCCTTGCGGGTCCTGAAGGCACCGACCTTGGCTTCCAGCCTGCGGGAGGCCTCGGCCAGCTTGTTCTCCTCGGCCCGAAGCTGGTCCTCCTGCACCTGTAGATCGTCGAGCTGGCTCTGAATCGCGCTGCGACGGGCAAGCGCCTCACGAGCAAGGTCCTCTCGACCTTGCTCCAGCGCCTGGCGAGCCTGGCTCTGGAGCTTGTCGCCCGACTGCTGTAGCTGCTGGCCCTGAAGCTCGATTCGCTTGCGAGAGGTGGCCACGTCGCTCAAACCTCTTCGCATCTGCTGGAGTAAGTCCAGTTGCCGTTCGTACGAATAGTCGAGCGTCTCCCTCGGGTCTTCCGCCGAATCGAGGGCCCGACTGGCCTTGGACTTGAAGATCATCGAAAATCGTCGCATCAAGCTCATCGATCACGCTCCTTGGAATGGCCTTGGGGAAGGTTACCCTGCCCCCTGGAGGGGAACACCTTCCTTGAACGGCTTGAATACATTCGTGCGGTAGCACGGTCTGGAGATTCAAAAATGCGTCTCGGACGCCCTTTCATCTTGATCAGCTCAGTTCTGGCGGCAAGCGCCCTAGTAGTCATCCCCGCGTCTGCTCAGACTGACTCCATCATCGAGGACGCTGCCACAGCGCTCGCCAGCGACCCCGTGTACGTCGACCCGAACGCCGAGGAGCTGCTCAGCGACGCGGAGGCCGACGAGCTCCGGGACCGGATCGAGCAGGGGGACGCAGGAGCTGTCTACGTCGCGGTATTGCCGGAAGACGTGTTGGACGAAGCCGGCGGAAGCACGGCCGCAGTCGCTAAGGAGCTTGCCGGCACGCTGGAACGAACCGGAGTCTACGCGGTGTTAGCGGGCAGGGACTTTTTTGCCGGCGCCAGCCCAGGCGCCCCCTACGCACCGGGCGTTGTCCCGACGCTCGCAGATGAGGTGGTAAGCGAGAACCAGGGGGCTGACCCCTCCGCTGTGCTCTCGGACTTCGTCACCGGACTCGAGGAGATCGCTCAGGAAGGCTCGGGTGACACGGAGGGCGAGCCGGGGTTCAGTCTGCTCCCCGTCCTCTTGATCGGTTTCTTGATCTTTGCGGTCTTCTCGTCGGTGCGGCGGCGCCGGGAGAGCCGGATCCAGGCCGAGCGCGAGAAAGAGCAGCTGGAAGAGGTCCGGGAGGTCGCGATGGAGGATCTGGTGGCGCTCGGTGACGATCTCCGGGCCCTCGACCTCGACGTGGAGATGCCGAACGCCGATCCCCAGGCGAAGCGCGACTACGTCACGGCGCTCGAGTGCTACGAACGCGCGACCACGGACATCGACAAGGCCCGGCGCCCCCAGGAGCTGGCGCCCGTTACCACCGCTCTGGAAGAGGGTCGCTACGCCATGGCCTGCGCCAAGGCGAGGCTCGACGGCCGGGAGCCACCGGAACGCCGGCCCCCGTGCTTCTTTGATCCCCGCCACGGACCGTCGGTCCGCGATGTCGAGTGGGCGCCCCCCGATGGGGCTCCGCGGCCGGTGCCGGCCTGTGCCGAGGACAGCCGGCGGGTCGAGCGGGGGATGGAGCCTCTCGCTCGTCAGATCACGGTGCAGGGTCAGATGGTGCCCTACTGGGACGCTCCCTACTACTACGGCCCGTGGGCAGGCGGTTACTTCGGAAGCTTCGGCGGGGGCCTGCTGCAAGGGATGTTCCTGGGATCGATGCTGGGCGGTGGCTTTGGGTTCGGTGGGTGGGGCTACGGCGGTGGTTGGGGTGACGGCGGCTACGGCGACGGGGGTGGCGACTTCGGGGGCGGAGATTTCGGAGGTGGCGACTTCGGGGGCGGAGATTTCGGCGGTGGAGACTTCGGCGGTGGAGACTTCGGCGGTGGAGACTTCGGCGGGGGCGACTTCTAGGAGTCGCTTCAGCTCTCAAAGCAACGTGGGGGCGAGGGGCCAGTCCGTTGAGGACCATTTGGCCACGGCACTAGCCAGGACAGGTTTCGATTGCGGGTTTTCGTCGCAGGCGCTACCGGCATCGCTGGACGAGGAACGGCGGGGCGCCTGGTTGCTGCCGGTCATGACGTAACCGGGGTAGCGCGCTCGGTTTCCAAAGGTGCCCTTCTCCAGAGCCTAGGCGCCTGCCCGGTGGAAGTCGATCTCTTCAACCGCAGCGCGGTCCGGCAAGCGGTTGAGGGCCACGACGCGATCGTGAACCTCGCGACGAAGATACCGACCTCGCCGGCGCGGATGGGGATGCGTAGCGCATGGAGGGACAACGATCGAATCCGTCGGGAGGTGGCGCGCAACCTCGCCGACACGGCGCTCGCCGCGGGTGCCGAGACTTTCGTCCAGGAGTCGATAGCCTTCATGTACGAAGACCGGGCGGAGGAGTGGATCGACGAAGACGTGCCTCTCGACCCGGCTCCGCACGGCGACTCGGCGCTCGAGGCAGAGCGACAGGCGCACCGGTTCGCCGATGGCGGCGGCCGCGGGATTGTCCTGCGTTTCGGCCAGTTCTACGTTGAAGATGCGCCCCACACCATGACGATGGTGAAGATGGCAAAGCGCGGCATCTCGCCGTTCCTCGGCCCCCCTAATGGCTACCTCCCACTCTTGCATGCCGACGACATCGCGACGGCGGTGGTGTCGGCCTTGCGAGCACCGGCCGGGACCTACAACGTGACCGACGACGAACCGCTACGACGCCGGGAGCTGGCCGAGGTGCTCGCCCAAGCCGTCGGTAAGGACAAGCTCAGGAACCTCCCCTACGGCGGGATGAAGCTGAGCGGGATCACGAAGATGTACCTGAGATCCCAGCGCGCCTCGAACCGCCGCTTTAAAGAAGCCACTGGATGGGCTCCCACTCACCCGAGCGCGCGGAGGGGCCTGCCCGCTGTCGTCAAGGCGATGCAGGATGCCGGGCGTGCGTGATGGTATGTGGAAGGCGGTCGGACGAGGGGGCCGAGGCAGTAGGAGACCCAGAGGAGAGCCGATGGACCTTTCGCACGTCCAGATCACGACCACAACCCAGACCAAGGAGCAGGCGGCTGCCCTTGCCCAGAGCTTGGTGGAGGCGCGGCTCGCCGCGTGTGTCCAGGTGGGCGGACCCATAGCCAGCACCTACTGGTGGAAGGGCAATCTGGAGCACGCTGAGGAGTGGATGTGCCTAATCAAGACCTCGGGCCACTTGATCGATCCCCTGTTGAAGGCGGTGAGGGAGCAACACCCCTACGAGAACCCCGAGGTGACGGTGACCCCCATTGTCGGGGGGAGCGCTTCCTATCTCGCCTGGATCGACGAGGAGACCCTGGGCGACGGCCATGGAAAGGGAGCGTCGCGATAATCGGAGCCCGAGGCGCCGGGTCGGGGCGGCTGAGCGCCCGGCTGTCACCGGCTGCTGCCGGCACCATAGCGCCCGGCCTTCATGACTTGCAGTTGGGCAGCCCCAGAGCCGCCCTTCTGTACGTACCACGGGGATATGGCGGGGACGAGCCAGCTCCGCTCGTGGTCACCTTGCACGGTGCAGGAGGCAACGCAGAGGGGGGTATGCAATTCCTGCTCGAGGTCGCAGACGAGTTCGGGCTGATCCTGCTCTCTACCTCTTCTCGGGGGAGGACCTGGGACCTGCCGGGGACTATGGGCCTGACGTCGAGATCATGGACCGGGCATTGGCAGAGGTGTTTGGCAACTGCACGGTCGACTCGACCCACGTCGCGGTGGAGGGGTTCTCCGACGGCGCCTCTTTCGCCCTTTCTGTAGGGCTCACCAACGGTGACCTCTTTACGCACGTGATTGCATTCTCCCGGCTTCGCAGTGCCCGGGAAGCTGCACGGCGCTCCCAAATTGTTCGTCTCGCATGGCGTCGACGACCGCGTGCTGCCGATCCGAGCGACGAGCCGCAAGATAGTGCCTGCGATGCAGCGCAGCGGTTACGACGTGCGCTACGAGGAGTTCGACGGCGGCCATGCCGTCACACCCGAGCGGGTCCGAGGAGCAGTCGACTGGTTCATAACTGACCAGGGATAAAGAAGCCCGATCCCGCCTACTGTTTCTTTGCAATTGCCTCGGCGAGCTGTCCCTTTGACATTCGTCCACGGCCGGCAATCCCCAGCTTCTTGGCACGCTCGTAGAGCTCCTTCTTGGTGTTTCCGTAGTAGTCGACGCCCCCGAAGGTCTTGCCCTTGCCGGCCCTGGCCTGTGGATTCTTTGCACGCGGATCCGAGGGCCCCTTCTCGTCTTTTGGTTCCCAGTGGTCGCCGACCTTCTCGAAGGAGTGCTTGAGGGAGGCATAGGCAGTCCTTGACGCCCGCTCCCCTTCGCCGTACTGGTCCTCGGCTGAGTCAAGCGTCTTGGCGAAAGTGCGCTGAGCTTTCTTCGGCGATCTCTTGATGGTGTCTGGAAGGTCCTCTTTCTTGGTCGGCATCGCCGGCTCCTTGGTCAGTCCTGCGGGCCAGCGTCGGCATCCTCGAAGGCCACCGCGGGTTCGAGGTCACGCCGTCCATTGAGCTGTGGCAGCGGGACCTTCACTGCCGCGTGGCCCTTGTGGGCGTCCACTACCTGTGAGTGATAGTCCTCAGCCGTCCTGATGAACTCTTTGCTGCGATAGGCGCGGCCGTCGATGAGCGGCCCTTCTCGCCCCTCGATGATCGCCTCGACGTCTTCTCCCGTAACCGTCTTGTGTGACTCGAGAGCATGGGCGACGGCCAGCACCTCGGAGCGGTTCTCTCGCACGAGGCGCTCAGTCCGATCGAAGATCTCCTGCAGCTTTCCTTCTATGCGTTCACCGAGGTCGCCCTTCAGCAAGTCGGGCTCCTCGTCCTCCTTGCCCGGCTTGCCGCCACCGCCAATGCCGACCCTGTGAGTGACCCCGTGGGACGCAATGGTCGAACCCATCCCCCAGTAGCCCTCCATCATCGTCGCTATGGAGGTCGCGCTTACCAGGTCGCCGACAACTCCCGAGGAGTTGTCGTCGTCAAAGAAGATCTTCTCCCCCGCCAGGGAGGCCAAAGAGACGGTTATGTCCGCCTCGTACTCCGAGCGCCATCTCGTGAACTGGTCCTCGGGCGGAATCGAGGACACCATGCCGAGATAGGTCCCGCCCTTCTCGATCGTCGCTATGTCGATCGTCAAGTGCTGACGCACGCGATAAGCCGCAACGGCGTGACAGGCCTCGTGGACCGCCACGGCGTGCCGCTCGCGCTCGATGTACTCGACGTCTTCGGGGGGGCCTAGGTCCTTTAGCTGCTTCGCCTGAATAACGTCTTTCCACGTGATGACCTCACGGCCCTCCCGGATCGCATTGATCAACGCCTCGTTGACGAGATCCTTGATCGTGGCGCCGGTCGCGTAGGGGGTGATGGTCGCCAGCTTGTCGATCTCCTCGTCCGTTAGCTCATGGCGCACCTTGTCGAGGTAGCCCTGGTAGGTGCGGATGCGGCCGGCTTTGGAGGGATAGCCGACCTTGTAGATGCGGTCCAGCCGGCCCGGTCGAAGAAGCGCCTCGTCGAGCGCCTGCGGCATGTTCGTCGCCATCATCACGAAGATCCGGTACTTCGGCGGTGGCTTCGGACGCATGCCCAGTATTCGCCGCACCACTCGGTTGACGAACCCCCGCGGCTTCTTGAGGCCCGACAGCTCCGCCAGCAGAGCCTGCAGGGTGCCCATACCGCCGCCGCCCATGCCGCCCATGATGATGCCGTCGCGCACGGGGGGCCGCCGCTCGCTTTGTTGGCTCTGCTCCAGGTGCGTCCTCATCAGCATCGACGCGGTGTCTTCCGAGAGGTAGGACATCCCGTTGCACGAGGAGGTCAGTGACCACATGTCGGGGCCTCCCGCCATGCGTTGCCCACCCCAGTTGCCACCGGCGAGCGCTCCCCTGTTGCCGAGTGCGTCCGCCTCGTCAAAGAAGACGATCACACCGCCGTAGCGAACCGCGAGCTTTCGAAGCTTTCTAAACAGGGCCTTCACCTTCAGGATCCCGACTCCCAAGAACATGTTGATGAAGGCGCCGGGATCCACGAACACGAACGGCTTGCCGGTCTCGCCCGCGACGGCCTCGGCCATCAGGGTCTTGCCGGTTCCCGGCGGTCCCCACAACAGGACGCCGCCGGGCACGTAGCCACCCTTTTGCTCGATCGACTCGGGGGCGTCCAAAAAGAGCATGCTCTCCTGGATCCTCTCGAGCACCTTGTCCTGGCCCCACACGTCGCTGAAGCGAGTCTTGATGTCGTCGGGGAAGTAGACATCCGTCCCGCCTCTCGACAGGAAGTAGAAGATCCCAAAGATCTGAATGACTCCAAAGAGGAGGCCGAAGGCGAGCTGAAGGATGAAAGGCGCCGCCTTAAAGAGAACGACGGGAAGCTGGAACAACGCGAGGGCAGGCGAAAGACCGAAAGCTTGCGCGAGCACAAGATCGAGGATCACCAAGAAGAACAGGAGCTTGAGAGCCCGCGCAAGACGGAAGCGATTCCAGTCGTTCATGCGCGACTTCCGTCGCTCTATGCCTTCGAAGCGACGAACCCAGAACTGGTGATAGCGCGCCGAGCGCTCGCTTATGAGGTAGTGAACCTGACGTAGGAACTCGAGCCCCGCGAGGACGAGGAGCCAGCCGTTGCTCCTCACGTTCAGGATCAGGGCGTCTTGGAAGGGGATCAGCTGATTGCGCGCCATCGACGCCCACAGCAGAACGCCCCAGGCCCCCAGCAGCAGCAGCAGGATCTTGACGCGGTCCCAGAAGGCAAGGGGCCTCCTGGTCTTCCGATCCTCGTCCCGCTCTCGCCCCTTGTACTCGGGAGGCGGCGTGGTCCCGAAATCAGTGGTGGCCCTTGCCAGGCCCCCCGACGTGTCGTTTGAGCTCATCTCACGACTCCTTGATCGTCCACGAGTTGACGACTTCCTCGATCATGTCCTGGTTCGTCCTGTAGCAAGAGGCGGAGCAACCAATTAGAAAGACGTAGACGTTCTCGGTGGGGGGGTCGATGAGAGCGGTTTGGCTGAACGTGAGCGTGCCGGGTCCCAGCCGGACGTCGTAGACGGCTCGTCTCCCGTGGGTCCCACCCTCGAGGACGATGTCCTCCTTTTCGACTTCTCGAACAGAGTCGCTGCTCTGCTGCTGTAGCGCGGTGAGTGGAATCGCCCCAGCATTCTGAAGCCCCCCGAGAGAGATGCTCTCCCTTTCCTCCTCGGACAGAGCGCGAACGCTGGCATAGCCCGCCGGATGGTCGGACGTCGGCCGAAGGATGTGACTCGCCGAAGGGTCTTCATCGGAGTCGAACCCAGCGGCCCACAGGGTTCGCTCGATAGCACCTATCGTGCCCGGCGACGGGTTCGGAAACAAGCTTTGCATGACCTCGCTCTGCTCGAAGACCTCCCACTCCTCGGGGACCTTGAAATAGGTGTTGGTCTCTGCGTTCTCGACGTAGCTGAAGCCGGAGCCCGAGCAGGCGCTCAACAAAGTCAGAATCGTCACGCCGGTCGCGGCGGACAGCAACCCAATCGAGCGCCGCACGGGGGACGAGGCCGACGTCATCGCTTCATTATCGACTCACTAGTGAACTAGCGAAAACACCCCATCAGGCGATCCGATTGAACCAGAGCGACGCAAGAGCGCTGCCGGCAATGAGGGCGGCCAGGCCGGCCCCCACGAACGCCGCAGTCACCTCCCGCTCTTCCCGAACCGTCGCGATGCTCGAGCCGAGATCGGTGTAAACCGCTTGCAGCCTCTCGCTCGTCAGCGCCGTAAAGAACTCGCCTCCGGTGGTCGTCGCGAGATCCTCGAGCTGCTCGTAGTTGACCGGGCGCACCTTACGGTCACCGCCGGTGGAGGCGGTGGGGTCGTCGGCTCGACCCAGGGCGATCGTGTAGACCTTTACCCCCGACTCAGCGGCGCGTTCTGCGGCTGCCGCAGGATCGACCTCACCGGTCGTGTTGTTTCCGTCGGACAACAGCAACATCACCATGGGAGGGCGGCGGGCGGCGGCAGCGAGGTTACGATCCTTCCCCAGCTCCAGAGCCTTGACGACCCCGTCTCCGATGGCCGTTCCGAAGTCGGTTTCGAGCGACTCGAGGGCCCTCCTCACGGCGACGCGATCCGTCGTGGGAGGCGCCAGGACGCGGGCCCGATTGGAGAAACCCACCACTCCGACCTGGAACTCCTCGGGCACCTGGCCTGCGAAGCTGTCGGCGGCCGTCCGGGCGGCCTCCAGACGATTGGGCTCCACGTCTGTGGCAGTCATTGAATTGGAGGTATCCATGATGAGCATGACGGTCGCGCGCTCTCGTGGAACCTCGAAGGAAGCTTGGGGCCTGGCCATTCCGATCACAAGCGAGGCCATGGCTACCAGGTAGAGGGCAACCGGGAGGTGCCGGCGCCACCCCGGCCGCCGTGGCACAAGGTTTGGAATCATGTGCGCGCTCGAAAAGCGACCGGCGTAGACCGCCCTGCGACGCTGCCACAGTGCGTAGGCCGCCACAGTCACCGGGACCAACAGCAGCAACCAGAGCACAAGCGGCCATTTGAAATCCATGATTGTCGTCACCCACCGGCGTAGGCCAACAAACCTCAGAACGGCAATCTTCCTACGAACCCGGAGTTGGGGGAGCCGGACTCGAGACGCTCCCACCAAAACACCGCAGCGGCTGCACTAGTTGGCCCGTTTTCCCCTTAGGGTTTGATCCCCACCGTGACAAAGGGTTCCATGTCGACGCACGACCAAGACACAGACACCTCCACCCACAGCCTCTATAACAGCGAGGATCCCCCCGAATGGATGCGCCAGGGGCTCCGCCCGCCGCAGGGGCATGGCTCGCCACGAACCCAGGGCAGTGGTGGGTCGGAGCGCCCTGGATCGACGACCCGGCTGAGGCGGGCGGCCACACTGCTTGCGGTGCTGCTGGTTGCGGGGGCCGGCTACGGCGTAGGTCAGGCCGTGGACGGAGACCCGGCGGGCCCGCAGTCACGTCCCCAAGCGGAGGCGTCGGAAGGCGAGCCGGCGACCGACGCGGAACCCGTGTCGGAGGTCGCCAGGGCTCTGTCGCCTTCCGTCGTACAGATCGAGACCGAAGGCGGTCTCGGCTCGGGCGTGATCTACGACGAGGATGGCCTCATCCTCACCGCGGCGCATGTCGTGGAGGGGGTTGAAGACGTCACCGTGCGGTTGGCCGACGGACGCCGTGTGGGCGGAAAGGTGATCGGCAGGGACCAGGCGACCGACGTTGCCGTCGTCCGAGCGGCTCGCAAAGACCTTCCCGTTGCAACGCTCGCGCTCGACCGGCCCCCACAGGTGGGTCAGCTCGCGATCGCCATCGGGAGCCCCTTTGGTCTCGAGGGCAGCGTCACCTCCGGAGTCGTCAGCGCGCTCGAACGGTTGGTTCCGATCAACGACGGCACCGCGACGGCCAGCATGATCCAGACCGACGCCTCCATCAACCCCGGGAACTCGGGCGGCGCGCTCGCCGATCGCGACGGAAGAGTGATCGGCATCAACGACCTCATCCGAACGAGCTCAGGGGTCAACTCCGGCGTTGGGTTCGCAATACCGATCGACATCGCGGCTTCGGTGGCGGACTCACTGGTGAAGGGAGCCAAGCCTCGCATTGGATTTCTGGGCGTGAGCGGCACCGAGCCAAGCAGTGGCCCGGCCGGTGCGCTCGTCACCGAGGTGTTGTCGAACACACCCGCGGAAGCTGCCGGGCTGCGCCGGGGGGACCTGATAACGGCGCTCGATGGCCGGCCTATCGAGGACATGGGCGCACTGGCAGGGCGCGTCCGCGTCACGCAACCGGGGACCACCGTCACGCTGGACATCACGAGACAAGGAAAGAAACTGCGGGTGGACGTGCGAATAGGTGGGCGTTGAGCCAATCGACCCACACGACCAACGAAGGAGAGGAACCGACGTGACCAACGAGCCCCCGAAGCTGAGCGCGGTAACCGACGACGACACCCGCACCCGCCTAGAGGCCGCGCTGTTCGAGATGAAGCGCGTGATCGTCGGACAAGAGGCGATGTTGGAGCGCGTCCTGATCGCCTTGTTGTCGGGCGGGCATCTCTTGATCGAGGGAGTCCCCGGCCTCGCCAAGACGTTGACCGTGAAGACGCTTGCCGACGTCCTCGGCGGGCTCTTCAAGCGCATCCAGTTCACCCCCGACCTCGTCCCCGCCGACCTCGTCGGGACACGGGTGTACCGGCCGAAGACCGGAACCTTCGAAACGGAGCTCGGGCCCGTCTTCTGCAACTTCTTGTTGGCGGATGAGATCAACCGCGCGCCGGCAAAAGTGCAGTCCGCGCTGCTCGAGGTCATGCAGGAAAAGCAGGTCACGATCGGCATGCAGACGTTTCAGGTGGAGCCGCCCTTCCTGGTGATGGCGACCCAGAACCCGATCGAGTCCGAGGGTACCTATCCCCTGCCGGAGGCTCAGGTGGATCGATTCATGATGAAGGTCGTCGTCGACTACCCCGACTTCGGCGACGAGACCACGGTGGTCGACCGCTCGCTCGGACAGGCGGCCCAGGTCAAGCAGGTTCTCAGCCCGGCCGACCTGTTGTCCTATCAGCGCGCCGTGGCCGACGTCTACGTTGACCGCCTCGTCAGGGAGTATGCGGTCGGCCTTACGGTTGCCACCCGCACGCCCGCTCGCTTCCAGCTTGGCCAACTCGATCCCTACATCTCATTCGGCGCAAGTCCCCGGGGCTCGATCAACCTCGTGCATGCGGGTCGCGCGCTTGCACTCATCAGAGGACGCAGGTACGTCCTGCCACAGGACGTCAAGGACGTCGCCAAAGACGTCTTGCGTCATCGGATCTCACTGACCTATGAGGCGCTGGCGGAAGAGGTCACGCCCGACTCGATCGTCGATCAGATCGTTGCAACGATCCCGACCCCCGAGGTCGAGCTCGCCGGCGCCAAGAGCGCGTGACTTCACAGGGCCGGCTCCGCGTGGCGCGCAGCCCGTCGCGCCCGGGGCCCGGTCCCATGCCGGACGGGCTTCTGCGTGCTTTGGAGCTCGAGGTCACCCGCAGGATCGACGGCCTCCTGGCGGGTGATTTCAGGGCTTCACTCTTGGGGCCGGGCACTGAGCTCGCTCAGGTACGTCCCTACGCGCCGGGCGACGACGTGCGCGACATCGAATGGAACGTCACCGCGCGCACCGGCGAGCCTCACGTTCGGGTAAAGGTCGCCGAGCGCGTCCTCACGACCTGGGTGATGCTCGACGCGTCCGCGTCGATGACCTTTGGGACTGCCGACCGGCGCAAGGCGGATGTAGCGGAGGGTGTCGCCCTGGCGGTCGGGCACCTGGCAACCAGGCGGGGCAATCGCCTTGGAATGATGACCTTTGGCGATGCGACGCCCGCGATCGTTCGCCCGAGCCAAGGACGAGCGGGCATGCTGAGGATGCTCGGCCAGCTTCGACGGGGGCCCGCCTACGAGGGCCGGGGTGCCCTTGCGCTCGACGAGGCGCTGAAGCGGGCGCACGGCATCTTCAGATCGCGGGCCGCGGTCTTCCTGGTAACCGATCTGATCGGCCCGATGAACTGGCGGCGCGCCCTGATGCGATTGGTGAGCCGGCACGAGGTCGTGATCGTCGAGATCGGCGATCCCCGGGAGCGGGAGCTTCCGGACGTCGGCGAGATCTGGATGGCCGATCCCGAGACCGGGCGACAGTTGCGAGTGGATACGCGCAACCCCGTCATCCGGACGAGGTTCGCGACGGCGGCTGCCGCGGAGCGAGCCGAGGTCCGGCACGCGTTGCGCTCCGCGGGGGCCGACCACATCGTGCTCTCGACCTCGGGTGACTGGCTGCGGACCCTCGCGAGCCTTTTGTCCAACAGGAGCGCCCGGCGTTGACCTTCGCGGCACCGATGTTCTTATGGGGCCTTCTTGTCGCGCCGCTTGCGGTGGGCGCTTACGTCCTGGCCCGGCGCAGACGCATGCGATATGCGGTCGCCTTCACCAACCTCGAGCTGCTCGCGGCAGTCACTCAGGGGGTCCGTGGCCGGCGCCGCCACATTCCACCGGTGCTGCTGCTGCTCGCCGTCATCTCGCTTGTCGTCGGCCTGGCGCGGCCTCAGGCTACGGTGCTCCTGCCCCGCGAGGAGGCGACCGTCGTGCTCACTTTCGATTCGTCGGGGTCCATGCAGGCCACCGACGTGAAGCCCGACCGCATGTCCGCCGCCAGGGAAGCCGCCACCAACTTCGTCGATCAGCTCCCGCCGAAGTTCCAGGTCGGGATAGTGGCGTTTTCCGATCGCGCCCACGTGCTATCCCAACCCACGACCGACCGAACCGCGGTCAGACAGGGAATCGCGTCACTTATCCCTTCAGGCCCCACCGCAATCGGCGACGCCATCGTCAAATCCCTCAGGCTGAGCCCACGATCGCCTCCCGCAACCGAGGAAGTCGAGGCGAGCGACCCCGGGCGTCCTCTCGCCGCCATCGTCCTGTTGTCCGACGGCTCCAACACGGCGGGACGCTTCCAGCCAATGGAGGGCGCCACGAGAGCAAAGTCGCTCGGGCTGCCGGTGTTTACCATCGCGCTCGGTCCCCCCGAGGGCGCGGACGTGCCTCTCGACCTGGTGGCAGGCGTGCCGGTCCCCCCGCCGGACTACGACACCTTGCGCGACATCGCTGAAGAGACCGGAGGCCGTTATTTCAGCGCCCCCAACCGGGCCGAGCTCGGCACCATCTACGACACCCTCGGCTCCCGTTTCGGTTTCGTCAAAGACCGCCAGGAGGTGACCTTCGCCTTCGCTGCAGCGGGCCTTGTCCTTGCGGCAGCCGGCGCGGTCCTGTCGGTGTTGTGGAGGGGCCGTTTCCCCTAGCGGCTGCCTCACTGCCACCTCCCACCTGCGTGGCGATGGTAGGTAGCCGGGGATTAGAAGTCGACGGGGAGGGGGCGGAAGCAGTTCGGCCACGCCCCCGGGCCTTGGATGGCGAGCACCCTCTCAGCTATGGCGATCTGCTGTCGCTTGGACGCCTGGTATGCGTAGCGGGCAAAGACGCCTCCGCCGAAGCCAATCCAGGTCGAGGGAAGGAACTGCAATCCTCCGTCGTGGTAGGCGTTGATGTGCCAGTCGCCGCTCGATTCGCACTGGGCGGTGGCTTCCCAGTCCGCGCTGTAGGTGATGAGCGATCCTCCCACGCTGAGAGAGGGGCCTGGGTTCCCCGCGGGAGCCGTCTGGCCGGTGATGTCGTCATCCTCACGAGCCTTTCGTACCAGCACCTGGAGTTCCGCTATCTTCTCGTCGCGCTGGGTCGTCAAGGTCTGCGTTTCCTGCATGAGCTTGGTGACTCCCGCCTCGACCGTCTCCTGTTCGGAACGGGCGCTGCTCAAGCGAACGAGGTCTGACACGAAGACCAGGGCCGATGAGAAAGCTCCCTCGGTGCGCCGAGGTCGTCGCGCCAGGGCCCTCTCGGTCGAGGAGATCAGGTCATCGAGCTCGCTCGATCGGCGTTCCAAGCCCTCGAGGTCGGCCGCCGTCCTGTCCAGCTCCCGCTCGATAGCTATAAGGGCCTTCTTGATCCGCTTGGCCTCTCGCTTTTCAATGGCTCCGGCAGAGGCAGGCCCCGCGAGCACCGTGCAGCAAAGCGCTGAGGTCAGCGCCGCCGCAAGCCACCGAGAAGTTGCGCTCATCGTCATTAGGTTCGTTCTCGTCTCCGCCTATCCTGCCCCTTGGAGACCCGGCCCCACCTATCCAGGAGGTCCCCATGGACAAAGAGCCACAAGAGTACGAGGAGAAGGCGCAAGAGGTGACCCAGGCCCCCGGCGAGGGAGCGGGCGGGGAGCAGGACACGGGCTCGGAGACGACCGAGACCGATCAGTCCACCAGAGCAGACAAGTAAGGAACGCGCGGCCCCGTTCGTCCATTGTTGATGTGGCACCCGTCACGGGGGCTCGATCAACATCAGACCGACAGCCAGCCGGCGCCTATCCGTCCATTGTTGATGTGGCGCCCGTCACGGGCGCTCAATCAACATCGGACCGAAAGTAAGTCGTGTCGCAGGCCCGTGATTGGGTGAGCGAATGGAATCCCAGCTCGAGCGAGCGTGCCTCGCGGTCATGCGAAACCAACACGCCGTCATCTCTCGTGCCCAAGCACGCTCTGCCGGTGTCCCGCCTACGTCAGTCGACCGGGCGGTGACCTCTCGCCTGTTGATCCCCGTGCATACCGGTGTGTACCGTTCGGGCGCGGTGCCTCCGTCCTGGCATCAACGCGTCTTCGCCGCGTGCCTCTGGGCAGGCCCTCGAGCCGTGGCCTCTCATCGCTCCGCCGGTGCCCTCTGGGGGCTCGACGGCGTGAAGAGGCGTGTGGTCGAGATCTCGACCACCCGGCAAGTCACCGCACCGGCCGTCATCGTGCATCGGTCAAAGGACTGGATAGGGGCCGATGAGGCGAACCGCGAGGGCATTCCTGTGACGACAGTCCACAGAACGCTGATCGACTTACCCGCGGTCATGAGCCAGGAGGCTGTGGAAATCGCCTTGGACTCTGCACTCAGTCAGCGGCTCACGTCGGTGTCCTTCATGTGGCGTCGCCTCAATCGCCTTGGGGGAAGGGGACGTTCCGGTTCCGCCCTCCTCAGAAAGATGTTGGTGGAACGGACGGGCT
>JAUJNI010000003.1:512933-541485 GCA_030446465.1 Actinomycetota bacterium | reverse complement strand
AACTACGGAGTGTCGTACGCGGTTGCCGACTCGCCGCTCGGACCGTATGTCGAACCGGAATCGGAAGGGCCGTCCGTTCTCAAGTCGGTGCCGGACAAAGTCGTGGGGCCGGGACACAACTCGATCGTCGAGGGCCCCGACGGTCACGACTACATCGTCTATCACGCTTGGGATCCCGGTAAGTCGGCCAGGAGCATGTGCATAGACCGGCTTCGGTGGGGGCCCGAAGGTCCGCTCGTGTCGGGGCCGACCTTCGATCCACAGCCCGTGCCCGGCTCGCTATCTGCATGAGCTCTCTGCCAGATCGGCTACGGGCGGCGAGCGACGGTCCCATCGATGTTGCGTGGCGCGCTCCCGGGCGGGCCAACTTGATTGGAGAGCACACCGACTACAACGACGGTTTCGTCTTACCGGTGGCGCTCGAGCTGTCTACCTACGTAGCCGGATCACACGCCGATCGATTCGTGTCCCTACGGTCGCTCGACGAACCTGGAGAGGCCGTAGTCGACGTCGTAACAGGAGAAGGACCCACCGAAGGCTGGGGCCGCTACGTCACAGCAGTGGTCCGAGCGTTGCTCGACGAGTCTCTGGAGCTGCGGGGCTTGACAGGAGTCGTCGCCTCCGAGGTTCCTTCGGGCTCGGGCTTGTCGTCGTCTGCGGCGCTCGAGGTCTGCCTCGCAAAGGCCCTGCTCTCCCAACAGCTCGAGCCACTTCGGGTAGCGCGCATCTGCCGCCGAGCCGAGAACCATTACGTGGGTGTTCAGTCAGGCATCATGGACCAGCTCGCGTCGGCAGGGGGCCGGCAAGGTTGCGCTCTCCTGATCGATTGTCGCGACGAATCGATCGAACCGGTGCCTCTGCCGGAGCACTTGCGCGTCTTGATGATCGATTCTGGTGTCCGTCGTGGTCTTGGCGACAGCGCCTACAACGACCGAAGAGCAGAGTGCGAACAAGCGGCTCTTGCTCTCGGAGTCGGCTCCCTGAGAGACGCCGACATCGAGCTTCTCGAAAGGCACAAGAACGATCTCTCACCTGTCGCCTATCGCCGAGCCCGCCATGTCATCAGCGAAAACGAGCGCGTCCTTCGGGCGGTCGAAGCATTGAGGGCGGGGGACCTCGAGCTGATCGGCTTTCTCTTCGGGGAGTCGCATCGCAGCCTGAGAGACGACTACGAGGTCTCCACACCGGAGCTCGACGCACTCGTGAGTATCGCCGACGAGACGCCTGGAGTTGTGGGATCACGGCTGACCGGTGCAGGCTTCGGCGGTTGCACCGTGCAGCTGGTGGAAGAGGGGGGCGCAGAAGCTGCTGGAGCTGAGATCGTGGGGCGCTACCAGGCAGAAACCGGTCGAACCGCGCGCCGGTGGATCTCCCCAGCAGCCGAGGGGGCCGGCCCCGCCCCCACGAGGTGAGTCCAGGAACCTGACGGTCACCACCGATCACCATCAAACGGCACCGGCGTTAGCATGAACCAGCGGACGGGAGAGGGGTTGCTGTGAGCACCGGTACCGCGCAGGCGCAGGCTTCGGAGCTCGATCGCCTGGCGGAAGACGTTAGACGGGACGGGATCTGCATCATCCGGGGACTCTTTTCCTCCGACTTGATCGGCGAATGGGCGGAGGCTTTCGAGTCTCTCTGGGAGGACCGCAGGAGCCGCCCCGGCGTGCTTGCCCCGAGAGAAGAAGCCCGCTTCTACCTGACGCTTCCGTGGGTGGCACCCTTCTCCAACCGGGAGATCTTCGCCAATCCGGTCATCCTCGGTGTCGTCCAGCGCGTCTTTGCTCAAGACTTCGACATGGTCCAACTGGGTGCGGACGTTTCACTGCCGGGCTCGCAGTTCCAACCGATCCATAAGGACTTTCAGCACATCTTTCCCGACATGATCACTCCCCTTTACGCACTTGCAGTCAACTTGCCGCTGCTGCCCGTTACCGAGGAGAACGGGCCCTTCCAGATGGCTCGGGGAACGCATGCTTTGCCGCGCGCCGAGGCTGTTGCAAAGATCGAGTCGGGCGAGATTGCATTGGAGTCCTTTTGTTCCGAACCAGGCGACGTGATGATCCGCACCCCACTCGCACTCCACCGCGGCACCCCCAATCACACGGACAGCCCCCGAGTGATTGCAGTAATGGGCTACGTCATGCGCTGGTTCAACACGGCTAACGTGCATATGACAATCGAACGGAACTACTACGAGGCTCTCCCGCAGGACATCCGAACGATGCTGCGCTGCGACGTCGTCGAGACACTGGAGGAGCCGGAACCAGAAAGGTTCACAAACTTCAAGTTCTAAGTTGTAGCCGTCATCCACATCCCAAGACTTCTGCCAGTCCGGAAGTCTCTCAGAAGTCGCTTCTTGCCTTGGCGGGGCTGGGATCACCGCTTCCTACAAGGGGAGGATAGTTGGTAGCATATGTGTATGAAAGTAAGCGTGAGCTTGCCTGATGAGGATGTGCAGTTCCTAGACGCCTACGCCGCTACGCAGGGGTTCGCGTCTCGATCGGCGGTGGTCCATAGGGCCGTCCGACTCCTGAGGGCGTCGGAGTTGGGCGCCGCCTACGAAGACGCCTGGGACGAATGGCGGGCCACTGGTGAAGCCGATGCCTGGGAAGCGACGACAATCGACGGACTTCAATCCTGATGCGCCGCGGCGAGATCCGAATCGTTGACCTTGAGCCGACGCGGAGCAGAAGCCGCTAAGCGTCGGCCGGCCGTGATCGTGACCAACGATGGAGCGAACCTCATTGCGGCGACTGGGGCACGGCGTCGTTACGGTGGTGCCGGTGACTTCGAACGTCACGCGCCTTTACCCCTTCCAGGTCCTTCTTGAAGCGAGCGACACCGGTCTCTCTCGCGACTCGAAGGCTCAGGCCGAGCAGGTCCGTTCCATCGCCGTCGAACGTCTTGGTAGGCGGGTTGGCATCGTCCCTCCACCACTCATGGTGAAGCTTGACGAGGCACTCCGGCTGCATCTAGCGCTGTAGTCAGCCTCTCGGTCCTCTGAAGGGTTTCCTGGCATAGGGTCTGGCGCCCTTCACCTCGAACGTTCTTTCAACAAAGAGGTCACTACCAGCGGAGGGCGTGGGAGTCGAACCCGGCAGCAGAGAGCCGGCGTTCAGGCGCGTTCGTAGCGCAGGTAAACGACGCGCGAGGCGAAGGTCCGCGTCTCCACGAGATTCAGGTGAATACTTTGATCGACCGACGGAAAGAATGGCTTCCCTCCGCCGACGACCACGGGGATGACGAACAGCCGGAAATCGTCGACCAGCTCGAGCTTGATTGCCTCAGCCGCCAGGCCGGCTCCGCCGATCGCCACGTCCTTCTCGGATCGTTCCTGCAGCTCGGCAACCTCTTCCGCGATGCCGCCCCGGGCCAGGCGCGTATTGCCCACCACTTCGTGGAGTGTGCCGGAGAACACGACCTTGGGCAACGCCTTCCAGATCTCCGCGAACTCAAGCGCGTAATCGGTTGCTGTGGGGTCCTCTTGCGCCCTCTCCCAGTACTTCATCGTTTCGTACAGCCGCCGGCCGAGGACATGGCCACCGAGCGCGCCGACCCGCTCGTTATGGAAGCGGTGCAGCTCCTCGTCTGGAGCCGTCCAGTCGAAGTTGCCGTCGGGCCCTGCGATGAAGCCGTCCAGCGACACGCTCATCGAATAGATCAGTTTGGGCACGATCGTTCCTCCTGAACCGGGCCCGGTTCAATACGACTTTCTCCGTCTCGGCGGGATCCGGACCCACGTCAACTGTGACGCCGGACTCGGTGGCGCTCAGCGCGTCGCCGACCGCCTGGGGTGCGCCGTGGACCTGCTGGCTAGTTACCTAAATCCCTCGGTAGGTCCGGAGAGAAGCCTCGATTAGCGACATTTCGTCGACTCCGGCCCGCCGGGCGACCGAATTTCGGCGTGCGGCTTTGGTCGATAAAGAGTCACCTCATCCATGCCCGCATTCGGCAATGCCGACTAGCCGAGCGCCCCCAGGCGGTTCTTCAGCGAGTCGGCGAAAGTTGTCAGCCGACGGGGAAGGAAGCGATTGCAGGCGCGTCAGCGCGGCGACGAAGGCGCCTAGCATCGGGTAGTCGCGCTGAAGCTTGAGTACGAGCCGGCGGCCTGAGCGAACCAGCACAGCCGGCACATTGAGATAGCGGTAGCGGAGCCTCTTGGCTCGGAGATCGCGATCCTGATCGAGTGATCCGAGAAGCTGTGACCAGCGCGTCAGGTTGAGTGAGGTTGCCACGATCACAAGCCACGCCCAGTTGGCCATGAAGCCGTGCTTTCTGAGGACATTGAGTCCGAAATTCTCCTTGAGCTCGCGCACGCCGGACTCGACCTGGGCCTTGTGCCGGTGCTCGGACTCGAGCGTCGCCGCATCGGTTACGTGATCGTTGGTCACCAGCACCCAGTGGTGGTAGCCGCCGCTTTCGATCTCTAGCTGCTCGCCGACATTGACCGGGATTCGCTTGACGATGTAGCGGCGGAACTTGTTGCGCTTGTCGTTGCCGATCACATAGCCGAACTCGGCGACCTCACCTTCGTCTTTGTCGAGGCAGGGCGACCAGCAGGCAGCTGGGGTCTGCCGGATGATGCTGGTCAGGCGGGATGTCAGCGGCGCTCCGCAGAGATAGGTGACGCTCTTTTCCTCGAGGTAGCTGAACAGCTCCGAGGAAAAGAACCCCGAGTCGAAGCGGGCTCTCACCTCGGCTCCTTCAGGAACGCGGCGCAGACATTCGGCCACGAACGGTTTGATGTCCCTGGACGGTGCCGCCTTGCCGCGCCTCAGCTTGGCGTGCAAGCAGGTTCCGAGCTCTGCGACAAAGCACAGCAACGGGTGCAACGCATAGCGCTTGATCCAGGTCGGGTCTGCGCCCTGGCGGCGCGACGAGAACGAGCGGATGTAGGTCGAGTCGAAGTCGAGCGTGACGTTCTTGCCGGAGGTGATCCCAAGCAGCTGAAAGGCGCGCAGATGGACGGCCCTGAGCGCCTTGTCGAGCTGGCGGATGTGGCCGAGCGTGAAGCGCTTGAGGAACGATCCGGCCGTCTGGGGAGCGGGCACGGCGAAGCCTCGCAGCTCCTCCTGAACATGATCGGCGCGCGACCGCCAGGTCGTCGAGGCATTCCGCCCCCAACGCGACCGCTTCTGTCATGGCGAGGATCGACTCGGCCTCGCTCAGCCCACGGGCACGCTTCTTCAAGCGCAGGTGTGCTGCGATCAGGCGCCGAGACCCACCCCGTAGGCCGCGGCCCGGATCAAAACTGCGCCAGCATGGGCTGTGAGGTTGCGATCTGTGGTGGAAACCGTGAAGGCGCGCGGGACCGGTTTATGCTCACCTTATAGATGCCTCCTGTGTCGGTGGATGATGGTTCTCGGCAAACTCATCATCGCTGCTCAGGGGCTTTTCTTTGGACTTCCGCGTGAAGTTGCCGTTATCGGTGGTTCTCAGTAGTTAGCTCATAGAAAACCTCATAGAGGAACTCGAGGTAGTCAGCTCCTTTCTCAAAGCCACCTCCCGCGGGAAAACTCGCACCCACATCCCGAACCAAACGCCTGACCGATTTTTCATGCCACGTCCCGGTTGGGGTTCCGCTAAACACGGCATCACGCAAACGTTCGGCACACCTTTGTGGATTCTCTAAGCATGCTTCTCGTTGTTCGGCAATCTCCTCCGGAGTCCCGTGAATGACTTCGTAATGCTCACTAAGTTCCACTAGCTTGGGCGCGAGCTCTTTCCGACGAGCAGTCAGATCACCGCCACGCCCCCACTTCTGATGAAGATCAGAAGCGAACCACAGGTAGAGAGTCGTTGCGTAATGGATGTATCTCCTCGATCGTGGCTCCGGATCTTGGGCAATCCAGCGAGCGTGAAGCATAAGCTCGAAAAGACCCCGGTGAAGCCCCAGGGCCGACTTGGACTGTCCTAGCGACAAGAGGTCGACTACTCCGATCAGTGAGTTGAAGAAGTGCACGCAGATTCCAAATACGACGGCTGGGTACGCGGTCATCCCCCCGACCTCCACCTTCTCAATGAGCGAGTAGAGGGCCTTGGCGGTATCACTGAGGAAGGCAACGTGTTCGCGCGTAGATAGCCGATTGCATATGTCCAGTCGTTCCCGCAAATCGAAGAGGGCATCACTGGGTTCGGATTGCTCAGAGGTCAACGTGAGCCCCCTCCCATTACGACCGGCTTGCCGCAGTCGTGGATCGCTTCTTGCGCAGCTCTTTTATGAGCTCCTGAGCGAAGGCCCAATAGACGGATTCCTCGCGGCGGTAATCCTGCTGCCCACGGATCTTCGGAAGTAGTTGGATCAGCCCGGCTTCCGTGAACTTCACAAGCTCATCTCGGACCTTGTTGTCAGGGAGTCTCAGTTTGTCAGCGAGCAGTCGCACGTGGAAAACTCCTGGTTCTTGCTCCGCTATGGCGGCCGCCACTTCCAGCCGGTAGCGATTGCCCAAGACTCGTTTAGAGACTTCGCGGATTTCCTCCACCTCCACGACTCCACCGTATACGATTTATGGAAACCGTAAACCGTAAACCAGAAGCCGGTTTCCGGATGGCGAAAGCAGGAAGATAATGAGAGGACCGTTCAAGCTGTTCAGACGCCGGAGGCGCAAAATCGAGCCTGTCCGCATAGCCGATGCTCTTCGCGAGTACCCCGGGATGTGGGTCGCGCTCAAAAACGGCGAGATCGTTGAGGCGAAGGAGACCCCCGACGCTCTCGTAATGGCCCTCAAGTATCGAGACATCACCGACGCGACGATTATCCGCTCTCCCGCCGAAGGAGAAGCTGAACTCGTCGGCCTTGGCTAAAGACCCGCGCCCCGATGCGCGGGAACCGTGGCTGTTTCCTTACGTCGAGGACCCCGCTGGTCGAAAGGGCCGCGAGACACTTCGGCCCGTAGTCGCAGTCCGATTAACTGGTGACTCGGTAGCACCGACGAAGGTAGCCGCTCTCGTTGATTCGGGTTCCGAACACACACTTGCAGCTCCTCTATTGGCTCGAGCCATTGGCATTGAACCTGATGAATCGCGCGAGTTCACCATCGGGATCGGAGGTGGTGCACGCCTCGTCCGACCCGCACAAGTGACGATCGGGCTGTTTCCAGAACTCGACACCGAGGATCCTCCGCTTACCTCCTGGGAGGCAGAGGTGGGATTCTTCACAAAGTGGGAACCGCCTTGGGCGGTCTTGCTTGGCCAGGTCGGCTTCTTCGACAAGTTCACGGTGACTATGAGCCGACTAGCGCAAGCGCTCGCTGTCGAGCGGAAGGAAACCTTTGATGAACGTTTCGGTCATATCTATCGAACGGCTGACAACAGAACTCCACGATTCAATCCATAGTTCCAGTGAAGGCTTGTGGGAGCGAACGGATTGCCAAGCGACTTACACGTGAACAAAGGTCTGGATAGTGAATAGCCAAGACGAGCTGAAGCAGGACGACGCGAACGACGACCCTCGGCTCCTCTACCACTGCACTAATCAGGCTGGCATGCTCGGCATTCTCCAGAGCGCATCATTGTGGGCGACGAAGATTCAGTACTTTAACGACAGCGCCGAGTACCACCTCACGCTGCGCCTAGCTGAGCGATTGATCCACGACTTTGCCCGCGAAAGGCGTTATGCGCTCCACTCTGATGAGGAAAGAGATGCTCTGTTAGATGAAGTCCGCTCGATTGAGCAGGCGAATATCTTCGTTATTTCTCTATCGGCCCTCAGCGATTCACTTAGTCAGTGGCGCGCCTACGGAACACCGAGCAGTGCCTTTGCGATTGGCCTCCGCCGCTCCGATCTGGAGTTCATCGCGGAGGAGATCGGCTGGCAGGTATTCAAGTGCGTCTATGTGCCAGAGGATCACCGCAGGCTGGTTGGCAGAGCTGTCGAGACTGCCATGCAGTCGCCACCCGTCTCAACGGCCGGTAGGGTCCTGCGCCACGAACTCACGACCCTCGCCCCGCGGATGAAACACCCATCTTTCGAAGAGGAAGAGGAGTGGCGGATCGTTTCTCCCGCATTACCCGAGGAGTTTGGCTTCGGCTACCGCGTCGGCCGCTTTACCCCCGTCCCGTACGTTTCGCTTCCGACCATCCGCCCCGACAACCACGAGTCTTCCGTTGAGGAAGTCGTCGTCGGGCCGACGCCTCATCGGGATCTTGCGATCATGGCGACTGCTAGCTACCTCCGAAGCATGGAGGTCCCCGCTCGCGCAATCTCGTCGCACACGACATTCCGAGAATGGTGACTAGTGATCGAAAGGAGCCGCGCCCTGAACGTCATTCACTGAGGATGTCACACCGTACGAATTCACCGACTGGACACCTACTCTCAGTGTCACGCCGGGTGTGATGTTCGGGGTCACTGCCTGCAACCCTCCCTTGCCTGTGTGCGGCACCTCTTGCACAAGCTCGTCGTTCATAAAGACGCGATAGCCCACTACCGGACGGACGTTGATCGAATCGGTCACTTTGGAGACTCTGACCCGCGGTTCCTGACCCTCGGTAGCTTTCGTCGTTCCTTTCCGTGGCGGTGTAGGCCCGCGCTTCTTCTTTCGAGACATCCCTCCAGGCTATTCTCATTAGAAGCCACGAGTGGCCTGCGTTGCAAACCGCAAAATCATCGCGTGACGAGGGGCCGCAACCACCTCGAATCACTTCGCTCGGAATAGTCTGTCAAGGGCGTCTACGGCGTCCGCTCCGCGGAGTGAACCCCTTGACAGTTCCTCGCTACGTGAAAATGCGGCAGTTATGGGAACTGAAGCTCCCCGTATTCATGCAGAGCCCAACGACCTAAGCGCGGACCACGATCCTTTGGCTGTTGCGATATCGGTTTCTCCAGCAAGGACATACCCCCACCTGTGCTTGTCCTGGCCCGAATGATTCACGTGGTTCGCCCATCTAAGGGCCGCTTCCCGCTTGCCCTTGACGTTCTCGCTCTCCAGTTCCGCGTCGGACTTGACCTCAACAACCCACCGATCTCCATCTGTCTCTAGGGCGACGAAGTCGGGGTTGTAGTCACGTGTCCCTTCCCACCGGATGGGTAAGTCGCCAACCTGGAGCCGAACCCACCACTCGACTTCACTGGAGTCCTCCAACATGTTTGCCACGTCCCTCTCAGGACGGGAGTCGAACCACTCTTGAGCGAACATCGATTTCTTCCATCCCTCGTAGCCAACGTTGCGCTTGAACGCACCGGCGAGATCTTGCGTGGGACCGATCTCTCGACACAACTCGCGGAGCTTCTATTCCGCTTGGACATCGGCATCCCGCGCGATGTCGTTCCGCTCGCACGCGCCACGGGTGGACTGCTCACACGCGCCGAATACCTCCAGCTTCACGCGGCGGGCGTCGCCGCTCCCGAAATCGTGGTTGATATCGGATCCGAGGAGCTTGCCGGCCATCTGGGGGGCGATAAGAGAAAAGCCAGCAAGATCATCCGAATGATTGAGGAGTCACAACAAGCGGCCTGACCGATCCTAAGTTGACTTGATGAGAGAACCAGAGGAAGACGAACTCGTCCTTCGCCTCACGGCCGAACATCTGGTCGCGAGCGGCGAGTGGCCGGAACTGCGGGGCATTCATCGGAGAATCTTTCGAGAATTCAAGCTCGATATCGACGTCCGAGAGGTGGCACGACGACTAGCGCCGCACCCGTTTCTTAGCGGCTATCACGACCTCGGCGACACGTTCGCTCCGCCCCTACATGTCCTGGCGCGCACGAGCGCCAGCGATCCTCTGATTGACGCGGTCTTGAAATTCATCACATTCGCCCTCGATAAGTACTTATCGTCATCGGAGGAAACGCAGGTCACTGAAGCCGAATTCACGGACGGTACGCAAGTACCCGGCGACGTCAGCAAGGTTCTTAGAGAACTCGTGAGCGGCGTGCCGTTCCTTACCCACGGGGGCGGTTCCGGCCCCGCTGGGTGGTACGTCACTATCTCGGACGACGTCGTCCGCTGGTCGGGGGTAACGACTCGGGATCAGCTCTTGCAACGGTTGGAGGAGATCGAAGAGGAGAAGTGGTCACAGTACGCGGCCATGGCCCAGGCTAAGGCGCGGTTGGTTAGCGAGAAAGAGTCGGTCGCGCCGCTTGAAGAAAGAGAGGTCGCGCTCGGGCCCGTCCGGATGCAACCCACCCACTACTACGAATCCGTAGCCCTCCGACTCGGAGGTGGGGCCTCACAGCTCAGCAGCGACGTGGCGTTCCCGCCGCGCAGATCGGGGATGCCCGACCTATCGCACCTATATTCGAAGAACATCCTTCCCCTGATTCTCAACATCACCCTCCGTGCCCAAGTCGGAACTACACATCCCTCGCTTGCGTACACGGCGGCTTATGTCCGACTGGTCGACAAGGCCGTACGGGAATACGAATTTGCCCGTCGATCCCTCGAGGAATTCGTCGCCACAAGTTCGGAGCATCTCAGTCCCTATCTCCGAGCCGCTGATCACCTAGAGAACTGCTTGAACAGCGCCCGGCGCGCCATTAGATACGCGCGCAGAATTCGGCGCGATCGAGAGGCTCTTCAAGTAGCCAAGTCCGAACTGCCGACGCAGGATGATGAGGATCTCGTGGCGGCTTTTCGTAATGCCAGCGAGCATGCAGATGAACAGGTTGCGACGGGGACATTGGCCGAGGGTGACGCCATGATTCTGATGCTGCACGAGACGCACTTCGCCCTCGGCAACGTAGAGGCGAGTTACGGGTGGCTGGCGAAGCTTCTGACAAGACTTCACGCGCTTTCCTCGCGCGTAGCTGGGGTGGCCTCAAGAGCTTGATCGGCGTCGGGCAGACGTCTCCTCGTGGTATGGCAAGAAAGGGCTCCCTGGACCTGCGGCGGCAGCCAAGTAACCACGACTATTCAGAAGGGCGGCGGTTCAACGTCTTGTTGAGTTTCTCGAGTTCCTTGCGGATCTTCTCGAGTTCCTTTGGAATCTTCCGCCGCGGCTCTTCCTCCCAAACGTGTTGCGCTGCGGCCGACATCTCGAACCACTCCTGCAGGTCCCCCGTTGTCTCATCCACCGCTATTTCTAGACCCAGGGAGGAGCGCATCGTTCCGCGAATGGTGATCTGGGAGCAGACAGCCGCGAGAGCCTCCATCAACTGGATCTGCCCGAGTTCGTCAGGTTCGAGGAAGTCGTGAATCTCTCCCGGCGGCATGAACGTGCTTTGCCACACACGTTCGACGATTCCCGAGCTGTCCCGCCGATGGAACCCCAGAGTCACGTTGACGTCCAGCGCTGGCCCTTGGCCGCTGTTCACCAACCTTGGGACGCCGTAAGTGGGGCCGAGCATGAAGATTGAGATGACGAGATGCGGGGCGACGCTCAACTCCCTGCTTCGCCTCATCTCCAAGACCATCTGACGGTTCTGCCACGCGTAGTAGGCCGTGACAATCACCAGCACGGCGGTCAAAAGGACGATCGCCCATCCGCTATCCACAGCTTCATTGTCTTCGGAGACGGACGAGATGGCATCACGCACCTCGACGACGCAGTCACGAATGCTGCCACTTCGCGAACACATGTTCAACAGTTCTTTTCGCCGAGCACTCACCCCGCCTGGAAGCGGGGTGTCAAAGCGGTGTCAAACGCGAAAATCTTGCACTTCGTGAACTAGCGAAGAAACGCGAAACATGCGGCCCAACCAGGGCGGAGGGCGTGGGACTCGAACCCACAAGTCCTTGCGGACAACGGTTTTCAAGACCGTCCGCTTGCCAGTTAGCGTAGCCCTCCAATGTGAGCCTAACGCTGGGCTCTGCCCCCAATGCCCTTAGGTCCGACCCTCGCCTCCACCTTCGAGTGGCCCCTGGCCCCCTTGCTGGCTGAAGAAGCGCTGGATCTCGGCGGCGAGCTCCTCGCCGCTCGGCAGGTCCTCTTGCGCCGCCATCGTTTCGAGCCGGCGGACGTACTCCTGCACCTCTGACTGGCCCGCCACGACGTCGTCGAGCTGGGTCCTTTGCTCGGCCACCTGAGTGGGCAGCTCACCGAGTGGCACGTCGACTCCTAGTTGAGCCCCGAGCTGACCCAGCAACGCAACGGTGCCCTCGTAATAGGGGGCGTTGACGTAGTGAGGGACTTGAGCAAAGAACCCAACGGTTGAGATGCCGCTGCGGTCCAACGCTTGATCAACGATGCTGATGGCGGCGCTGGGGACGCGCAGGGGGCCCGGCAGCAGACGCGCGTTTTCGTGCAGCACCGCCCCCTCAGACGCGGTCGCATGTACCGGCGGGGGCAGCGTGTGCGGCACTGCCGCGGGGACCGCGCCGAGAGATACGTGGAGCTTCACGCCGAGAACGCCGGCCAGCTCGACCACCGCCGAAGCAAAGGCCTGCCAGCGAAAGTCTGGCTCGCTACCGCTCAGAAGAGCTATCCGATGCTCACCGAGGCTCGCCGCCCGGATGGTGATGTGAGGCCACGCGACCTCCTTCATGACGCCGCCGACGATGTCGAGCACCGGACGGTTGGAGCGGTAATCGAACAAGGCATCCGAGTCAAAGGTCGCCACGACAGGGGCGGAGCCGGCGATGTGGGTGGCTGCAAGCGACGCAGACGAGCCGGCGTCGACCCAGCCCGTCAGGGCCGACACCATCACGGGGCAATCGAAGTTGGTGTCTGAGGTCAGCTCGTACAGCGCCATGGCAAAAGGCTATGCCTCGTGCGGCCGAGGCGAGAAGGAAGCCGCGCTGGGACCGTCATCAGAGCTCTGGCGGCTTGATCTCGGACCACCCGGTATACGGCCGCAACGCCTCTGGAACGGCGACGCTTCCGTCGGCCCTCTGGTGGTTCTCGAGCAGCGCCACGATCATCCTGCCCACCGCACACGCCGTCCCGTTGAGAGTGTGCACCAAGCGCGTGCTTCCGTCGCCCCGGAACCTGATCTGCAGGCGGCGGGCCTGGTAGTCGGTGGTGTTGGAGGCAGAGGTGAGCTCGAGGTAGCGGCCGGCCCCCGGAAGCCACGCCTCGTTATCGACTTTCTTGGCGGCGGATGAGCCGAGGTCTCCGGCGCACATGACGACCACTCGATAGGGAATCTCGAGGGCTTGCAAAATGCGCTCCTGGTTCGCTCGGATCGCCTGGAACTCGTCCCACGAGTCCTCGGGATAGGCGAACGAGTACTGCTCGACCTTGTCGAACTGGTGAACGCGCACCAGGCCCTTCGTCTCCTTGCCGTAGCTGCCCGCCTCGCGGCGGAAGTTGGAGGAGAAGCCCGCATAGCGGACCGGCAACGCGTCGCGTCGGAGGATCTCGTCGGCGTGCATCGACGCCAGCGCCACCTCGGAAGTACCCGTGAGATAGAGCTCGTCGCGCTCGACCGTATAGAACTCGTGCTCCTCGGTCGGCAGGAAGCCCGTTCCGTACATCGCCCTGCCGCGAACGAGCACGGGAGGAATGACGGGAACGAACCCTCGCTCCATTAGAAAATCCAGCGTGAAGCGAACCAAGGCCAGCTCCAACATGACGCCGATACCTGTGAGATAAACGAATCTGCTCCCCGAGGTCTTCACCCCACGCTCCGAATCGAATATCCCCAGTCGCTCTCCGATGGCGACGTGGTCGAGTGGCTCGAAGTCGAGCTTCGGTTTGTCGCCAACTTCTCTCTCCACGACGTTGCCGGCCTCGGACAAGCCCTCGGGAACCGACTCGTGAGGAAGGTTGGGCAGATACGCGGCCGCCTCCTGAAGCTCGGCCCCCACTTGGGTGAGCTCCGGCTCGAGCGCCTCCGCCCGAAGGCCGAGCTCTCTGGCATGCGCGATGGCGGCAGGGCGCTGGTCCGGAGGCGACTTCGCAATTTGCTTGGTGGCGCGATTGTGCTCGGCCCTCAACCGCTCGACTTCGCCAAGCAGCTCCCGGTGGCGACGGTCGAGCTCGACCACTCTGTCGAGCACGTCGACTCCGCCGCGGCGTCCATAAGCGGCTTTAACCGCGTCGAGGTCGTCTCGTAGCAACCTAAGGTCAATCACCGGGGTCTCTCAGCGAGAATGCGTGCCGGCCGTCGACGGCCTTCTGTCCTCACCCGCCGCAGCGCTTGCGATGGCGTCGCGCTCCTCGTCGGAGAGGTTCTGCGGGGAGTCGAGCTCCTTGACCGGCTTCGCATAGGTACGGGTCTCGGTGCGTCCGTTGATCGAAGTGAGCACGACGCCGTCGCCGTAGTCGTCGAGGATCGCCGCGGAGAACGACAGTTGCCCGCCCATGTCCTCGAACGCGTCGTAGCGGACCATGCCGAAGTTCTGCAGCGCCGAACGGCCGGTAGCCGCCAGGGACTCCTGGGAATCGACGAGTGAGGTGACCCTTTGCTCCATCTGATCGAGGCGGGTAATCGACCGGCCGAGGCCCGCCAAAATGTCCCGGTCCTCGCCGTCACCTCTCAGCACCGCGTACTGGCGACGCAATCGTCCAAGACGTATGGCCTGGAACAAAGCGGTCACGAGCGCGATCAGCGCCACCCCACCGACGACGGCCAGAGCAAGGGTCAGCTGATCGGTGGTTAGTTCGGGCACGGTGGGCCATCCTACACTGGCGCCATGCAGCCAGAAGAGGCAAAGGAGCTGCTGGTCCGGGTCCAGCAAGGCGTGATCTCGGTCGACGAGGCAATGCTCGCCCTGCGCCGGCTCCCGATCGAGGACCTTGGCTTCGCCCGCCTCGACGTCCACCGCGAGCTACGTCAGGGCATGCCAGAGGCCATCTATGCGGAGGGCAAAGAAACCCATCAAACGGTCGCGATCGCCCGCCGGACGATGGAGAGGACGACCGGTCCAGTCATAGCGACGCGGGTTCCTCCCGCCACTGCTGAGGCGCTACTCGAAGCCTTCCCCGACGCGCTCCACCATGCCGTTGCCCGGCTCGTGATTCTGCGCGCCGACGCCGGCCAAGAGCCGCGCGGGCTCCTTGTAGTTGTGAATGCCGGAACCTCCGACCTGCCGGTGTCCGAGGAGGCGGCCGTAGTCGCGGAAGCAATGGGGATCAAAGTCGAACGGATGAACGACGTGGGAGTCGCCGGGCTGCACCGGGTGTTGGAAGCGCAAGACGCACTTCACGAGGCCGACGTCGTGGTCGTGGTTGCAGGCATGGAGGGGGCGCTCGCCAGCATCGTGGGTGGACTGACGTCGGCGCCGGTAGTCGCGGTGCCGACAAGCGTCGGCTATGGCGCCTCCTTCGACGGGCTCGCAGCGCTTCTCGGCATGTTGACCTCCTGCGCTGCGGGGATCGTCGTGTGCAACATCGACAACGGCTTTGGGGCGGCAATGTTCGCGCTGAAGCTGCTGCGCAAGCGATCGCAATGACGGCCCTCTATTTCGACTGCTTCTCCGGCGCCTCGGGCGACATGGTGCTGGGCGCCCTGCTGGACGGGGGGGTCCCCGAGGACGTGGTGCACGCCTCACTTGATGCGCTCGGGATCGACGGATGGAGCCTCGAGGTCACCGGGACTACTAGAGGCGGTCTCCGCGCCACCAAAGCCACGGTCTCGGTGACCGACACCGACGCCGAACGAACCTATGCGGACATCGTTGCGTTGCTGCGAGCATCGTCCTTGAGCACCGCGGTCCAAGAGCTGTCCCTCAAGGTCTTCGAGGTCCTGGCGCGAGCCGAGGCAAGAGTCCACCGCATGGAGGTGGAAGACGTTCACTTCCACGAAGCTGGATCGCTGGACGCCATCATCGATGTGGTGGGGTCGTGCGCGGCGCTGGCACACCTGGGCCCCCAGGTAGTCGTCACCTCCGCAATCGCCACCGGGAGCGGGCTCATCGATACTGCCCACGGACGTCTTCCTCTGCCGGCCCCCGCAGTCGCCGAGATTCTTGCTGCTCGAGGTGCACCACTCGTGGCGCGCGGGCAGCGAGAGCTCATAACTCCGACGGGGGCCGCCCTGCTGGCAGCTTGGAGCGACGACTTCGGAGGCCTTCCACCGATGCGAATCGAGCGGATCGGTTACGGAGCGGGAGCTGCAGACGACGAGGTTCCAAACGTGTTGAGGGTGTTCGTCGGAGAGCTCGAGAGCAGCTCTGACACCGGCTCGGTCGGATTGTTGATCGAGACCAACGTTGATGACATGAGCCCCGAGTTGCTACCGCATGTGGTGGAGCGGCTCATCGAGGCGGGGGCCCAAGACGCATGGGTAACGCCCATCGTGATGAAGAAGGGACGGCCGGCCCACACCATCTCGGTCCTCGTCGATCCGTCGCTGAAAGGTGCAGCGCTCGACGTGCTCTGGCAGGAGACGACCACGCTGGGCGTACGCGTCACCTCGGTCGACAAGGAAGCGCTTCGGCGTGACTGGATCACCGTGGAGCTCCACGGTCACCCGCTACGAATCAAGGTAGGTATGTGGGAGGGCGACGTCGTGACCATGGCGCCCGAGTACGAAGAGGCAGTGGTGGTGGCGAGGGCCACTGGCCTGCCCCTGAAAGAGGTGTACGCCCGCGCGCTCGACGAGGCGCGGCTGCAGCTTCGGGCGCCCTGAGCCACAACCGAGACAAGACCTGATCAGGTCGGCACGGTGTTGGGTACCTTCCCGCACTCCTTAAACCCATAGCCCTCGGCGAAGCTCTGGGCTTCGAGCGCCGCGGAATTTGCTTGCTGCAGCGCAACCAGCGATTCCATCTTGTTGCCCGAGGCGTCCGCCTGCTGATACTCGTTGAGGAGATCGAGGGCCGACTGGAGCTTGGCGATCGCATTCTGAACCTCTTCTGCGTCAGCTTTCGGAGGCTCCAACTTTGCGATCTCGCTCAGCGCCTCGCTGCTGATCTCCTCGACCCGGGCGACGTAAGTCGTCAGCTCCTCCGTAGTCGTCGGCTGGCCCAACTCCTCGACCGCGGCATTGCCTTCGCGGCAGATGTCGTCGGCCCGAGAGATGAATTGCCGTTTGGTCAACCGAGGCGAATCCTCTTGGGGAGATCCGCACCCCGCCACCAGCACGCCGGCGATCGCCAACCCGAGGATCCGCCGTGCAACAGAGATTGGTGCCTCCTAAGTTATCGGCCGGCGATTCGTCACCGCGATGCCCGCCGCTACCAGCACAAGGGCATATGCCGCGTAGACGACTCCACCCGCCCAGATTGGTAAGAGGTTACTTCCGGCTCGTCCGATAAGCGCTCCCAGGGCCGAGGTCGGCAGGTACTTTCCCAGCGCGGGCAACCACTGAGCGATCAGAGGCTCGACCAAGGGCTCGACTACGACCGCCATCACTATGGCCGCCACCTGGCCCCGGAACAGGGCTCCAAGCCCGACGCCGAACACACCTGCGAGAGCGGTCGCCGCGATGCCTCCGAGCAAGAACAGCACTATGGCGACGGCGGGGAGCTGGATGGGGATCGAATGGGTAACCAGCCAGCTGAGCGTCACGGCAGCCGACAGAGATGCTGCCAGGATGCCCATGGCCGTACCTGCGATCGCAACCGCCACCGCTTTGGCGACGATCACCTGCCCCCTGCGAGGGGTCACCAAGAAAGTCTGAGCGATGGTTCCGTGCCGGTACTCGCCGGCGACGGCGACTATCCCCAAGACCACCATCAAGATGCTGGCGTTGGCGCCGTTTGCGAGAAGTGAGTGAAGTCCCGCCTCCGACCCCAGGTCGAGGCCGGGCAACAGCTTCACGAACACCGAGATGTTCAACGCGGTCCCCAGTCCGGCAAGCCCGACGGCGCCCGCAAGCAGCCCCCACGTGAACCGCATGGTCCGAAGCTTGAACAACTCGCTCGCAACTAGCCGGCTCACATTCGCCCATCCGGCTCCGCCTCGATCAGGGCGAAGAAAGACTCCTCCAGGCCGCGCCTGCCTGAGCTCATCTCATCAACCGGCGAGTGGGCGAGCAGGCGTCCCCTATGCAGAACCATCACTTCGTCTGCACCTACGGCCACTTCTGCGAGGGCATGGCTCGAGACGAGCGCGGTGTTGCCTCTGTCGGCGAAGTCACGCAGGAACTGCCTGAGCCACCGGATCCCCCGTGGGTCGAGGCCGTTGGCCGGCTCGTCGAGGACCAGGACGTTCGGCCCGCCCAGCAGACCCCCGGCAAGGGCAAGCCGCTGGCGCATCCCGAACGAGTAGCTGCCCACCTTCTTGGAGGCGACGCCGGCCAGATCCACCAGGTCGAGAACCTCGTCGACTCTGTTGTCGGCGACCGCCGCGGCTCTTGCCAGCATCCTCAGGTGATCTCGTCCGCTGCGGCTGGGGTGGAAGCCGGCACCCTCCAGAGCGGTCCCCACCGTGCGCGTCGGATGCGGCAGGTCTCGATAGGCCGATCCCTCGACAGTTGCAGAGCCCGAGGTTGGAGCCACGAGCCCCAGGAGCACTCGCAGAAGAGTCGACTTTCCGGCGCCGTTGTTGCCCAGAAGGGCGGTTACGGCCCCCGCCCTCACATCGGCGCTCACGCCGTCCAACGCTAGGGATTCACCAAAGCGCTTGGTGACCGACCGAAAGACGACGCTCACTGCCGACCCGGACGCTAGCTAAGCGAGGCGGAGACGCTAATGGTCACGTTGTTCTTCAGCGCGTTGCTGACGGGGCAACCGTCCTTGGCTGCGGTGACGGCCTGCTCGAAGTCCTCTGCCCCCATACCGGGGATGCTCCCGGTGACGTCGAGGTGCATCTTGGTTATCCGAAAGCCTGCGTCGGTCTTCTCGAAGCTGCCGGTTGCTGAGACGTCGAGGGTTTCTGCGGGAGTTCCTGCCTTTGCCAGGGCGCCGCTCAAGGCCATTGACAGACACGCCGCGTGGGCTGCGGCGATCAGCTCCTCGGGGCTGGTTGAACCGGGGGGCCTTTCCGTCCTTCCCTCCCACGTCACCGGCAGCTCACCGGTGGCCCCGCTTTGGACCTCGACGTTTCCCGAGCCTTCGAACAAGCTTCCAGACCAATGCGCGGTGGCTCGGCTTTCGGCAGCCATGAGACAACCTCCTCGAGTAAATGATTGTTGCGCGAAGGGTACCGTCGCGGGTCAGCCGTTAGCGGCCAAGTTGGCCCGTTTAAGCAGATGGTCGACGATGCCCTGGTCCACCTTGGCTTCGTCGGTCCAACGCTCTTCGAGGTTCTCGGTCCCGACGAAGCTTAGTAGGGCGGCCCGCAATGAGTGGTCGTAGCCCGCGACGGGCTCGCTGTCGTAGCCGAGAGAGCCCAACGCACTTCTCATCGTGGCCGCGAGGTGGTCGTCGACGTCGACGAACCGGAGCGCGCTGGGACGGGGGAAGAGGAGGCGATGCATGTCGAACAAACGGTGCAGCTCCGGGATCGGTTCCGCGTGGTCGTCGACTCTCAGGTCCACCGCCTTGTCGGTTCCGCCACCGTAGGCGCCACCCTCACGGACCACCAGCAGAGCCGCGGATTGCCGCCCGCGCCTGTCTCCCCCCGCGTCGTCGCCCGCGGCCAGAGCCGCGAGCAGCCTCACGGCGAGCTCTCCATCGGCGGACCGGAACGCCCCAGCCATCTCCTCGACCACCTCGGGACCGGCGAGGATGTTGCCCTGGCAGCAGAACCCCTCGTCGACGATTCCACCGGCCCACGCGAGGCATTCGGCGCCCGTAAAGGACTCCGCTCGACCGCTTGCATCAACGACTCCGAGCTGGCGGTGGGCCCGCAGGCCGTCGGCGCCAATAAGACCGGCTACCACGCCGGGGGCGTCGCCACCGCGCTCGAGCCGGCCGAGGCCTTCCGCGCCGTAGGACACGTTCGCCAGGGCCTGGGTAGCGATGGCGCCCACCCCTGCGCGGGCCCACGGCACCACCGCTCCCACCGAGAGGAACTTTGAGGCGACCGCGACGCCCCACTCGGTGGCAGGGTTCGAATCGGGATCCCAGGCGACTATCGAAAAGGTCATCGTCGGCGGGTGGTGTGGACCAACAGCGGCTATTCGGCCTTTACTGCGTTGACCTGAACGTCGTCGAGTGGATAGTGGCAAGCGGCGAGCTGGCCGGCGCGGTGAGCAGCGAGGGGGGGCTCCACGTCGCTGCAGCGCGGGAACTGTGCGTTCGGGCAGCGGGGGTGAAAGCGGCAGCCCGACGGAGGATCCACCGGCGACGGAACATCACCCTGAAGGACGATCCGCTGCTTCTTCTCGGCAAGGTCGGGATCCGCTATGGGGATCGCAGACAACAACGCTCCGCTGTACGGGTGCTTCGGATACTTGTAGAGCGTTGCGCCCGGGGCCACCTCTACGATCTTGCCGAGGTACATGACCGCGACCCTGTCGCTCATGTGCTTGACGACCGAGAGGTCGTGGGCGATGAACATGTAGGTGAGCTTGAACTCATTCTGGAGATCCTTGAGCAAGTTGAGGATCTGGGCCTGAATAGAGACGTCGAGCGCGGACACCGGCTCGTCGCAAATGATGAGCTTAGGCCGCAACGCGAGCGCTCGGGCCACTCCGATCCTCTGACGCTGACCCCCCGAGAACTCGTGCGGATAACGGTTGTAATGCTCGGGGTTGAGCCCGACCAGCTCCATCAGCTGCTGCACTTCGCTCTTGATCTTCTCCTCGGAGACGGTCTTGTGGATCCGAAACGGCTCACCGATGATCGAGCCGATCGTCTTACGGGGGTTGAGGCTCGCGTAAGGGTCCTGGAAGATCATCTGCATCTCTCGCCGGAACGGCGCCATCTGTCTGCGCTTCAAGTGCGTGATGTCCGTACCGTTGAAGATGACGCGCCCCTCGGTGACGTCATAAAGCTTCATCACTAAACGAGCCGTGGTGGACTTCCCACAGCCCGTCTCGCCAACCACGCCGAGCGTCTCTCCGGGGTAGATCTCGAGGTCGACGTCGTCCACGGCGTGGACCTGGCCGACCTTCTTCTGAAGGATGATCCCCTGGGTGATCGGGAAGTACTTCTTCACGCCCACCAACTTGACGAGCGGCTCCCCGGTCGCTTTGCCCGTGGTCCTTGCGGTCGAGAGCTCGACCGTGCTCACGCGCGCACCGCCACTTCGTCGTGGAAGATCTTCTTCTTGGTGTCGAAGGGCAATAAGCAGGCGTCCTGATGATCGCTGTGCGGAGGCTGTAGCCCGGGGTACTCATGCGGACACCGATCGAATCGATGCGGGCAACGAGGGTGGAACGGGCAACCGGAGGGAACGTTGATCAAAGACGGGGGCAGCCCCTGGATCGGACGAAGTCGCTGGTCCTGCGCGGCCTCGAGCCGGCTGATCGATTGCAGCAGACCCCACGTGTAGGGGTGACGAGCCTCGTAATAGATGTCGCGCCGGTTGCCCTTCTCGATGATCTTGCCGGCGTACATCACCTGAATCTTGGTGCAGTGCTCGGCAACCACACCGAGGTCGTGCGTGACGATGACGACCGCGGCATCGAACTCGTGCTTCAGGCGGTCGATCAGCTCGAGGATCTGCGCCTGCACTGTGACGTCCAGAGCGGTGGTCGGTTCATCGGCGATTAGGACATCGGGGTTCAATGCGAGGGCCATGGCGATCATCGCCCTTTGCCGCATCCCTCCGGAATATTCGTGCGGGTACTGACGGGCCCGTTGATCGGGCTTTGGGATGCCGACGCGCCTCAGCATCTCGATCGCCAGCTCCATTCCTTCCTTCTTATCGACGTCGCGGTGAGCCCGGACACCTTCGACGATCTGGTCCCCCACCTTGTACATGGGGTGCAGCGACGTCATCGGGTCCTGGAACACCATCCCCATCTGGTCGCCGCGGATCTTTCGCATCTCCTCGTCGGACACCTCGAGCAGATTGCGGCCCTTGAAGATGATCTCGCCCTCGACATGAGCGCTGCGCCGGTTGATCAGTCCCATGATCGTAAGGAAGCCGACACTCTTCCCGGATCCCGACTCACCGACGACGCCGAGCGTCTCGCCCCGAGAAAGCGTGAAAGAGACGTCGTCGACCGCCTTCACGATGCCGTCGACTGTCGGAAAGTGGACCTTGAGGTTCTTGACCTCGAGGATGGCTTCAGGCACTGGGGGGCTTCCGGGCGCCGCAGTGGCTCACGAGTATCTGACTCTTGGATCGAGAAAGGCGTAGATGATGTCGACGATCAGGTTCATGAACGTCACGGCGAAAGCTGCGAACACAGTGATGCCGAGAATCACCGGTATGTCCGTGGGAAGCGCCTGGCGAAGCCAGAAACCAAGACCCGGGATGTTGAAGACGGACTCCGTGACGATCGCACCCCCTAGAAGCAGACCGAAGTCCATGCCGAACATGGTGACAACCGGAGTAAGGCTCGCGCGCAGACCATGCTTGGCGACGACCTTACGCTCGGGCAGCCCTTTCGCTCTCGCCGTCCTGATGTAGTCCTCGCTCATCGTCTCTATCAGGTTCCCTCGGATCATTCGGGCGTAGACGGCTGTGAACAACAACGCCAGAACGACCCACGGCATCAGCAACTGCTCGGCCCACTCTCCGGGATTCTGGGAGAACCGCGTGAAGCCCGTGCCGGGTAAGACGTTGAGCTTTTCCCAGAAGATGTACAAGCCCATGAGGCCAAGCCAGAAAACCGGGGCCGAGACGCCAAAGAGAGCAAAGCCCATCGACACCCGATCGAAGAAGCTCCGCCTTCGAAGCGCGGAGATGATGCCGATGGTGACCCCGAAGAAGAGCCAGATGATGGCGGCTCCCACCGCAAGCTGGACGGTGACCCAAACTCGTTTGAACAGTTCCTCCACTATCGGGGTGCGCGTTTCGTAGGACACGCCCAACCCGGGCCAGCCGTACTCGTCCCCCATGAACAGGTTCCGCACGAAGCGGCCGTATTGGACGTAGACCGGCTGGTCCAATCCGAGGTTCTTCCTGATCTCGGCGAGCAACTGTGGATTGGGAGCCTTGCCGGCGAAAGCGAGAGCCGGATCACCCGGAGGCATCAAAAAGAAGATTAAAAACGTCACGAGCGTGATGATCAATACGACCGCAACGACGTAGATCAGTCGTCGAACGATGTAGCGGCCCATGGGCTCCTCAAGTCCGTCGTTCCTTCGATGTCCCCGAAGGACGACATTGTATGCGAATGGAGCCGCCCCCTGGGGGGCGGCTCCAACTCTTTGCTATCGGCTTATCGGCTAAGGCTTACTGCTCTTCCTGCGCGTCCGCGTCTACTGCAACGTGGGCGTACGCCGCCTCGCCCGAGAACTGGTCGAACTCGAACTGCGTCACCGTCGGACCAATGATGTCGATGTTGCTGGCCCACAGGTACGGTGCCCACGGAACGACGTCCTCCATGAGCGTCGCGTCGAGATCCCTCCAGCACTGCGTCCGCTCCTCGCCGGCGAGGCCGGTGCACTCGGTGATCTGGTCGTCGACGCTCGGAATGCCGGTGACGGTTCCCTCCGCCCCGACATCTTTGGCTTGGTCAGGCGTTAGCCCGACCAACGAGTAGTTCACGTTGCCTTCAGGGTTGATGCTGGCGCTCTGGAACAGCACCGCGAAGGTGTATGCGTCGGCGTAGTCCTTGCCCCACCCTGCGTTGAGCGCGATGGGAACCTGCTTGCTCACCGTTTGGATGGTGGTGTAAGCCGCGCTCGACTCGAGGGCACGAGGCTCGATCTCGATACCGATCGATGCAAGATCCTCCTGCACGATCGGCTCCATCTCGGTCCAGGGACTGACGTTCCGGTTGATCATCAGGATCCCGCTGCACTCAGGCGCGTCGCAGGTGCCGTCGCCGTCGGTGTCGTACTTCGACTGCTTCATCTCTTCTTTCGCGGCGTCAACGTCGCCCGCGAAGCCCGCTTCGGCAGTGTTGTAGGGGTCGTACTCCTCGGCCGTCGGAGTCCCACCGGTCAACTCGGGAGGCATGATGTGAGTCGCGATCTCACCGGCCGTCGGTCCACCCCACGCCCGCTGCAGCCCCTCGCGATCCAACACCAGGTTGACGGCCTTGCGAACGTGAATGTCGTCGAACGGAGGCTGCGTCAGGTTCATCGTGATGTACCAGGTCCGGTCGCCTGGGCTGACGACCATTCGGTCCTGCAGCGACTCCTCGGTGGCGTACTCCCGGACGATCTTGGGCGTCGGAGTGTTAATCGAACCCTCGGCCTCGCCGGCCTCGATCTTGTTGAAGATGTCGGAGAGGTTGGGGTTGATGGTGACCTCTACGCCGTCCACGAGGTTCTCGCGGACCTCGGGGTCGTCCGTCGCCGGGTCGTAGCTCTCATTACGGACAAAGCTCAGTCGAGCGCTGGGGTCGAACCCAGAGATCGGCTCGAGCGTGTCGCAGCTCGACGCGTCGAGCTCATCCGAGCCCTCGATCATGTACGGCCCAGAAGCGATGACGTAGCGGCCGTAGTCGCCCGGCTTCTCGAAGCACCCTGCGACCTCCTCGGGCATCGGGGCGGTCGCCGGCATGGCCAGCCGGAAGGGAAAGTCCCCGGTCGGCTCGGTGAGCGTGAAGGTGATGGTATTGCCCTCGGTCGTGATCCCCGAGATCTCATCGGCCTTGCCTGCCGTGAAGTCATCGAAGCCCTCAATGACCGAGTAGTAGAACGCGTACTGGCCGAGCCCTTCCGTTGCAAGGCGCTCGAACGCGAACTTGATGTCCTCGGGGGTGATGTCACGATCCAGGGGAGGGCCGAATTTGACCCCGTCTTTCAGCGTGTAGGTGTAAGTGAGCCCGTCCTCAGAAGGCTCCACCAGCTCGGTCGCCAGGTCGGGGACCAGCTCGTTGCCCTCCACGCCCGAGACGTGCTTGTAGGTCACCAGCGTCCTAAGGAGCAGGTTCGAGTAGAAGCCCCACGCCGATCCCAGATACTCGCCGGTCGGGTCGAATGCGGCCGTGAATCCGAAGTCGTCGGTCAGGACCCGATAGACGCCGCCCTCCTGGGCGTCCTCTCCGGTCGGCCCCTGGCCTCCGGTGGTGGGCTCCTCTTCTTCCTGCCCACATGCTGCGGCGATGAGCATCATCCCAACAAGGAGGCTCACCATCGCCAAGAATCGCTTTCCTCTCATGATCACCTCTCTACTAGCTAACCGTCATTACTAACCGCTCGAGTCTCATCCTTACAGTTCCGTCGGGCCTCCTCCCATGCGCCTCCTTTACCGCGCCGACCTGGGATCCAGCGCGTCCCGCAAACCGTCTCCGAGAAGATTGAAAGAAAGCGTGGTCAACAGTAAGAAAAGCCCGGGGAAGAACATGAACCAGGGTGCAATGTCAAAGATGTCAGAAGCCTCTGACAGCATGCGGCCCCAGGATGGGATCGACTGCGGGATCCCGGCCCCGAGGTAGGACAGGTAAGCCTCGAACAAGATGTTGGCGGGGATGATGAGCGTGGCGTAGACCACGATGGGAGCCACGAGGTTCGGAAGCACCTCCCGCGCCATGATGCGGCGGGTGCCCGCGCCCAGTGAACGGCTCGCCTCCACGAACTCCTTCTCACGCAACGAAAGAGTGTTGCCGCGCACGATGCGCGCGATGTAGGGCCACGAGAACAAAGCAATAACGAGAACGACGGCGGGAAGTCCTGGTTTGACCGAGAAAAACCCAACGTCGCACCCCGCAACTGAGGAGCTGCACGCAGAGACGATGCCGATGGCGAACAACAGCAGAGGCATCGACAACACGACGTCGATCGTCCGGGAGATGATGGTGTCGACCACGCCGCCGAAGTAGCCGGCGGTCAAACCCAGGATGACTCCGATAAGGACGGAGAACCCGGTCGCAATGACCGCAACCTGAAGAGACGTCCGGGCGCCATAGAGACAACCCGCACGAACAGGTCACGACCCGACTTGTCGGCGCCGAACCAGTAGTTGCCGTTGGGCCCCTTGGGAAGACCAAACTCGTCGGTCATGTCACGCGACAGGGTTCGGTCGTTCGGCCCCCGGTGGGTGATGGCGGTGGAGATGACCGGCGCTATCAGAGCTAGCACTATCAACAGCACGATGAACCCCGCCCCGACCAGTGCAGCCTTGTCTTGCTTGAAGCGCAGCCAAAAGAGCTGCCATGGGCTCCTGCCCGCGACCCGCCTCGCTCGCTTCGACGCCTTGGGGTGGTGCCCCCAGCTCGACGACTTCAGACGCAACTTGACTCAAAGGTCGCTCCCCCGGCGGTCCTTACTACACATGTCGTAAGGCAGGGAGTCTATGTGACTCCGCCCCATAAGGCAACGGCCAGTTCCCCTAGAGACGTGCCTGAGCCTGGATGCTCCGCTAGTACCTCAGTCCATGCTCGACAAGAGGGTCACAGGGGCTCTGGCCGGCTCTGCCCTTCTGCTGGTTGTCGGGATGGTCCTTAGAGCGACAGAGGTCATCGACCGGTGGGTCTTTGTTGTCGTCGCAGCCGCCGCCGTGCTGGGGCCCCTCGTGGTCACGTCACTCGTGGACCGAGGAGAAGAAACCCGGGCGCCGACCGACGACATTATCGAGCACAGACATGAGCGACGATCTGACCCACCGGGTCTATGCGCATGCCATGGGGCTGGCCGAGGCCATGACCAGAGCGCGACGGCCGTTCAGGAGCTCATCACGGTCGCAGGTGGGCGATCGAGCGTGCTCGAGGCCGCCCTCGAACAGGTCGAGTCAAAGGCTCACCAAGAGACTCGGGACCAGACGGAGCCCGTGAGTGCACCCGGGAGCGACGCCCCCATCTCCGATGCACCGGCCCTGCTCGCGCGACGCCTCCTCAGCGACGCTCTCGAAGAGGTAGCCGCCCGGGATTCCTGAATTCTTTCTGAGATGGATTCCGGAAAGCGCAAGTCGACTCAGAAAGAACGGAAGATGACAGCGTGGGCGAGGGGGGATTTGAACCCCCACACTCTTGCGAGCACTGGCACCTGAAGCCAGCGTGTCTGCCGTTCCACCACTCGCCCTAGAGCTGCTCGATACGTGCGGCAATCATTGAGGTTAGCAAGGGTTCGGCCCCCTCATGCGGGCATAATCCTCACCAATGGGAGTGGCGCGCACCATCGAGAAACGCCTGGAGGGCCTGATGGAGGGCTTTTTCACCAAGCTGTTCCGCTCGGGCCTTCAGCCGGTCGAGATCGGACGCAGGATCCTCCGTGAGATGGAGGAGAATCGCACCGTCTCGATCAACAAGATCCATACGCCCAACGACTTCCGCATCTTCATGGGGACCGAGGACCACGCCCGCTTCCTTCAAATGGAGGGGGGCCTGCGGCAGGAGTTCTCCGACCTCGTCATCCAGAAGGCCAAAGAGGAGCGATGGAACCTCATGGGCCTCCCTCGCATCTCCTTCATTCCTCAAGAGGACATGGGGAAGGGCGAGCTGGTCGTCGAGGCGTCGTTTGCTGCGGACCCCGGCCGAGAGCCGGCACGGGTGTCGACCCGTGAGCCGAAAGCGAACGACGCGGGCTCCACTCGCGCCATCTCCTCAGCGACGGCCGAGAGGCTCGGGCTCGCTCCCGCGAGCGCGGAGCTGGCCGTATTGGGCGACAACGGAGAGCCGCAGGAGCGCATCTCTGTTACGCGTACCCCCATAACAATCGGGCGGTTGTCGACCAACGACGTTGTCCTTGCCGACTCGAACGTGAGTCGCCGGCATGCGGAGCTTCGTCGCGACGGGGCGACCTGGACGCTCAGGGATCTGGGGTCGACCAACGGCACGCTCGTCAACGGCAAGCTGGCCAAGCAGCACGCCCTTCGGGATGGCGATCGCATCTCCTTTGGAACCAGCCAGCTGATGTTCAAGACCTCTCAGGGGGCTTAGCAGATGCCGGCCCTGGTCCTCGATCTTCTCAAATACGTATTCCTCGCGGTTCTGTACATTTTTGTTGCCAGGGCGGTCAAAGCTGTCTATCTGGAGTTGCGTCCGGCCCGCGGCAGGTCGGCGACGGGTGACAGGAGGGCCCCTCCAGCAGCCGCCCCCGCGTCAAGCCGATCCAAGAAGTCGCCGAGGAAGCTGGCGGTGATAGAGGGCGATTTGAAGGGCCAGGCGTTCGACCTTCAAGACGAGCTTACGGTCGGCAGAGCCGACAAGTGTCATGTCGTGCTGAACGACACCTACGTATCCCAGGTGCACGCCCGCATCTTTGCCAAGGGAGAAACTTTCATGGTGGAAGACCTCGGTTCGACCAACGGCACCTACCTCAACCGCCGACGCGTGACCTCGCCGGCCGAGCTCCAGAGAGGAGATCGAGTGAAGATCGGCAAGACGGTGCTGGAGGCGCGCAAGTGAACGTGGCCGTCGGGGCGAAGTCAGACGTCGGACTGGTCAGGGAGGTCAACGAGGACTCCTACCTCATCCATGAGCCCATCTTTGTCGTGGCCGACGGAATGGGCGGCCATATCGCCGGCGACGTCGCCTCCTCGACCGTGGTGGAGCTGATCGAAGAGCAGTCCGACACTGCATCGCCCGGCGACATGGAGACCCTGGCGGCCCTCGTACGGAATGCCAACTCCAGGATCTGGGAGAAGGCAAGAGCCGACCCCTCGCTCCATGGCATGGGAACCACTTGCACCTTGCTGCTCGTAGATGGAGCGAAGGCTCACATCGCTCACGTGGGGGACTCGCGCGCGTACATGTTGCGAAACGGAAAGCTGACACAGCTAACCGAGGACCACAGCCTCGTGGGGCGCATGGTCAAGGAGGGAAGGCTCAAGCCCGAGGAGGCCGAGCATCACCCGCAACGGTCGATCGTCACCCGGGCCCTCGGAGTCGATGCCA
>JAUJNI010000003.1:374934-512833 GCA_030446465.1 Actinomycetota bacterium | reverse complement strand
AACCGCCCGACCCGCTGTCGCGACTGCCACTCGAGAGGCACCGAGGCCGCGGCCCTCCCGCCCGAGGGCCGCAGGCGAGGCGGAAGGGCGAGGGGACTTCGACGAAGAGCCAGAAAAAAGAACGTGGCCGAAGAAGCTCGCCATAGGGCTGCTCGTGGTGGTGTTCGTGGGGGCCGCCGGCTTCTTTGCCGCACGCTATTTCCTTGCCAATTCGTGGTACGTCGGCGTCAACGAAGACGGCATGGTCACCGCCTATCAGGGGATCCCCGAGGAGATCGCCGGTTACTCGTTTCGAGAAGAGAAGCGGGTAAGCGATCTCTCGCTCAAAGATCTTCCGGAGTTCCTTCGAGACGGCCCCAAGAAGGGGATCAAGGTGGACTCCTTCGAGCAAGCACTGAGCAAGATCGAAGCTCTCGAGGGCCAGGCCATTCAAGAGAGGCCGGAACGCAGCCCCTCTCAACGCCGCGACAACCAGGACGGAAACAAAGAGCAAGACAAGAAGAAGAGGGGTTAGAGGGTGCAGTCGTCGGTTCGCCGCAACACCGAGCTCTCGCTACTGATCGTGGCCCTCATAGTCGGCGCGGGGGCCATGACCCTGGTCGCGCTCGCCAGAAGCGTCGACAGGATCGCGTTGGCGCTGCCTCTGGCAGGAGTGGTGGCGGTCGCCTACATCGGCGCCCACGTACTCGTGCGAAGGGTCGCCAGGCAAGCAGATCCCCTGGTACTGCCGCTCGTCGCTATCTTGAACGCGGTGGGCCTGGCCGCGGTCTACCGACTGGACCCGCGGCCGGATGGGTTCGGCCCCGCCCAGGTGACCTGGACCGTGGTGGGGCTCGTGTTCTTCGCAGGGACCTTGCTTGCCCTACGCGACTACCGCATCCTCGCCCGCTTCAAGTACATCTTTGGGTTTGCGGGGCTGTTCCTGCTGCTGCTCCCCATCACTCCGCTCGGCACCGAGATCAACGGGGCCCAGCTGTGGCTGCGGTTTGGCGGCTACAGCTTCCAGCCCGGGGAGATCGCAAAGATCTGCCTCGTCATCTTCTTTGCCGCCTACCTCGCCGACCGCAAGGAGCTGCTGTCGATCGCAACCCGCCGGCTCGGCCCCCTGCACATCCCCGATCTCAAGCACTTCGGGCCGTTGCTCGTCATGTGGAGCGTCTCACTGGCGGTGATGTTCTACGAGAAGGACCTCGGTTCCAGCTTGCTGTTCTTTTCGATCTTTCTGGTGATGCTCTACATCGCCACCGCACGGATCGTCTATGTGGCGTTCGGGATGGCGCTCTTCGCGGCCGGGGCGTTCGTCGGCTACCAGGCCTTCTCGCACGTACAGGAGCGCGTGTCGACGTGGTTCAACGTGTTCGACCCGAAGATCGTCCAGGACGAAGGCTTCCAGCTCGCACAGTCCCTGTTCTCGTTCGCGACCGGCGGGCTCTTCGGGACGGGATTGGGGCAGGGCCGGCCCGGCATCATCCCCGAGGCCCACACCGACTTCGTCTTCTCGGTCGTAGGAGAGGAGCTGGGGTTGCTGGGTACCGCCGCGGTCCTCGTGTGCTTCATGCTCTTGGTGGCCCGGGGACTCCGCGTCGCCCTCAACACCAGGAACGACTTCGGGCAGCTCCTCGCTTCCGGTCTGATCGCCATCTTTGCGATCCAGACCGTCATCATCCTGGGGGGCGTGACCCGTCTGTTGCCACTTACCGGTATCACCCTGCCTTTCATGTCCTTCGGGGGTTCGAGCCTGCTGTCTAACTTCATCCTCGTTGCGCTCGTTCTGCGCGTCTCCCACCAGAGCGCAACAGAACCCGATCCCGCGAGGACCGGAGAGATCCTCATCGGCGGAAGGGGTGGCCCCTAGTGCAGACGCAGATCCGACGCGTCGGCATGGGCCTCACCGTTGCGTTCCTCGCCGTGTTCCTGCAGCTGAACTACCTGCAGTTCTGGGGGGCCGAAGCGATCGCCGACAAGCCGGGAAACAGCCGGGAGCTCCTCAGGGAGTACTCCATCAAACGAGGCGACATCGTGACCGCCGACGGAGTAACCGTCGCGAGCAGCAGAGAGACCAAGGGCGACTTCAAGTTCGAGCGTACCTATCCTCAAGGAGAGCTCTACGGCCACATCACCGGCTTCTACTCGCTCGTCTTTGGCGCGTCGCGCATCGAAAGCAGCTTCAACGACGAGCTTCTCGGTGAGAGCGACGTCATCTCGATGCAGGACATCAGGGACAGGCTCTTCGAGTCGGGGGAACAGGGCGACAACATCAAGCTCACCATCAACTCCGAACTTCAGGAGGTGGCGCGCCAGGCGCTTGGTGACCAGACCGGTGCAGTCGTCGCACTCGACCCGAACACCGGTGGAGTCCTGGCAATGTGGAGCAACCCCTCGTTCGATCCAACTCCTCTGGCGGCACACGACACGCAGGTCGCACGTCAAGCGATGGAGCAACTGCGGGGCGGGGACTCGGATCCCCTGTTCAGCATCGCGACCTCGAAGGGCTACCCCCCGGGCTCGACCTTCAAGGTGGTGACAATCGCGGCGGCGCTCGAATCCGCCAAGTACAACGCCAACTCTCGGTTCCCCGACCCGGCCGAGCTGGACCTACCTCAGACCGACGAGACCCTTACCAACTTCACCAAGCAGCCCTGCACGACGGTTGGGCGGATCGACCTCTTCACGGCCCTCACCGTGTCGTGCGACACGACCTTTGCCATCATCGGCCTCGACATCCCGGATGAGTTGTTCGACATGGCCGAGCGTCTCGGGTTCAACGAGCCGCTTCCGTTCGACGTCTCAACTCAGGCAAGCCTCGCCCCCGAAGTACCCGACGACCAAGCCCCCTTTCGGGCCTTTGCCGGGATCGGCCAGGGCAACGTGCAGGCGACACCACTGCAGATGGCGGTGGTGGCCGCCACCATCGCAAACGACGGGGTGGTCCCAAGACCCCGGCTGGTCGAGCAGATCATCGGTCCCAACGTCGACGTGGTCGAGGACATCCCGCCCGAGACGCTCGGACGGGCGATGTCGACCGATACCGCCAACACGCTGACCGACATGATGGAGGCGGTCGTCGACGATGAGAGGGGCACAGGAACGGCCGCCCGCATCCCCGGCGTGTCGGTCGCCGGCAAGACGGGGACCGCCCAGAACGTCGAGGGGGCGGCTCCACATGCCTGGTTCATCTCCTTCGCCCCAACCGAGGATCCCCAGATCGCGGTGGCCGTCATCGTCGAGAACGGGGGGTCGTTGGGCTCAGAGGCGACCGGGGGTCAGGTCGCGGCTCCGATCGCAAGAGCGGTCATAGAAGCGGACCGGGAGATCAGAGGATGGTGAGCGCCATCAAGCTGTCCGAACGCTACGCCCTCGAAGAGAGGGTCGCGTCGGGGGGCATGGGCTCTGTCTACGCCGCCATCGACGAACGGCTCAACCGCAAGGTGGCGGTAAAGCTGCTGCGCGAGGAGCTCGCGGACGATCCCCGATTCGTCGAACGCTTCCGCCGAGAGGCGCGCTCGGTGGCGGGTCTTTCTCACCCGAACATCGCAGCCGTCTACGACTATGGCGAGGACGGCGACCGCCGCTACATCGTCATGGAGCTTGTTGCGGGGCTAGACCTGGCCAGGGTTCTCCGGAACGAGGCGCCCCTGGATCCACAACGGGCAGCCGACATCGCAGCTCAGGCCTGTGACGCGCTGGCCCACGCTCACTCTGCCGGCGTAATCCACCGCGACGTCAAGCCGGGAAACATCATCGTCGGCGACAACGGGCGGGTAAAGGTCACCGACTTCGGGATCGCGAGGGCCGCGGGACAATCGACCTTGACGGCCACGGGTTCTGTGATCGGCACCGCCCAGTACCTCTCGCCCGAGCAGGCCTCGGGGGACGTTGTGGGTGCTCGATCGGATCTCTACTCGCTCGGCATCGTGCTGTACGAGATGCTCACCGGGGCCGTCCCTTTCACCGGCGACACGCCCATCGGGATCGCGATGAAGCACGTCGCGGAGGGCGTGCCGGCGCCCAGCAGCGTCAACCCGGACGTGCCGAAAGCGCTGGACGCGGTGGTTGCGAAGGCCACCGCCAAGGCCCCCCAAGACCGTTGGCCCGATGCAGCGTCCATGGCAGCCGCGTTGCGCGGAGGCACCACGCCGGCGCCCGCGGGGCTCGTGGGGGCTGCTGCGGCAGCAGCCGGGGGCACGGCCGTGCTCGAGCAGGACCCGAGCGCCGAGCAGACCACGCCATACATGGCGCCTACCTCGGGCGGTGGATGGGATCGAAGCAAGCTCCAAAGAGCGGGAGCCATGGTCTTGGGTGCTCTGGCCCTCCTCTTGGTCCTTGCGCTGCTCCTTCGCATGGCGACAGGAGAAGAGAATTCGACCGACCGCCGCGCCGGGGGGCGGAACCGTGCTGGAGGGGCAGCGAAAGAACCGGCCGGTGGCCAAGGACAGAACGACGAGGAATCGGCCCCGTCCTTCGTGATTCCAACGAACATCGTCGGGCAGCCCTCCGATGAGGTCAAGGGGCTTCTCGAAGACGAGGGCTTCGAGGTCGAGCAGAACGAGGTCGCCAGCAGCGAAGTAGAGGGCACCGTCCTCAACAGTGTTCCCGCCCCAGGCAACCCTGTGGAGCAGGGAAGCGTCATAACGCTGGCGGTGAGCTCGGGAGAGGTTGCCGAAGAGGACGACTCATCCGGCGAGGATGGCGAGGAAGAGGACTCCGCTGATCCAGGAAACAGCGAGGACTCGCAGGGCAAATCCGACAAGGCTCCGAAGCCACCCAAGCCCCCGAAAGAAGACAAGGAAGAGAAAGAGGACGACTGAGCCAAGTGGGGGAGACCTACGGAGGTCGCTATGAGGTGCTCGATCTGGCCGGAGCCGGTGGCATGGCTCAGGTCTATCGCGCGCGCGACGAGCTTCTCAGCCGCGAGGTCGCCCTAAAGGTCCTGAACGAGCGACTCTCGACCGACCGCTCGTTCGTCGAGCGCTTCAGGCGAGAGGCCCAGACCGCCGCCAACCTCAACCACCCCAACATCGTGTCGTTGTTCGACTACGGAGCGGACGACGGCAAGTACTTCATAGTGATGGAGTACATCGACGGCAGACCCCTCTCGGACATCATCCACAACGAGGGCCCTTTGATGCCGGAGCGCGCGGCCGAGATCACCTCTGAGGTGGCCAAGGGCCTGGCTCGGGCCCACGCTGCGGGACTCGTCCACAGAGACATCAAACCGGGCAACATCATGATCACCTCGACGGGCCAAACCAAGGTCACGGACTTCGGGATCGCCCGCGCCCTGACGACCGACGGCGATCAGACAATGACCCAGACCGGCATGGTGATTGGAACTGCCGCCTACCTCTCTCCTGAACAAGCACAAGGCAACCCAGTCGATCCCCGGTCGGATGTCTACTCGCTCGGGTGCGTGCTGTACGAGATGCTGACCGGGGCGCCTCCTTTTATGGGAGACACGCCGCTCTCGATCGCCTACAAACACGTTAGAGAAAACGTCGAACGGCCGTCGCTGATCAACTCCGATGTGCCGAGCGCGCTCGACTCGATCGTGCTGAAGGCCATGTCGAAGAACCCCGATAACCGCTATCCCAGCGCTCGGGAGATGGGAGAGGACCTCGATCGCTACCTTGCCGGGCAAGCTGTCACCGCAACGCCGTTCCTGGCGGAGGCGACGACAGTGGAACCTGCCGTGGGTGGCGGGACGCAGGTGCTCGAGCAGACCGCCACCTTCCAGCGAAGGCGGCCGCCCCCTCCACCACGGCGGCGAAACCCAGCTTGGTACGTGCTCATCGCCCTGCTGGTGCTAGGCCTCCTCGGGCTGCTTGCCTACCTCTTCGCCCAAAACCTGTTCGCTCAAGAGATCCGAGTGCCGAACGTGGTCGGCAAGCAGGCGGGGCAGGCGGCCACCATTCTGGAGCGTAGGGACCTCGAGCCGGACATCAAAAGGCGCTCGAGCGATGCTCCCGCCGGTGAGGTGTTCAGGCAGGACCCGCGCAAGGGCGCCACCGTCGAGCAAGGTGGCACGGTCGTGCTGTTTGTCTCGAACGGCCCCGGGACTGCGACGGTTCCCGACCTCGAAGGCCTTACGACCGCGCAGGCCGACGAAGCACTGGAGGAGGCCGGTCTAGACTCGGGACCCTCAAGCCAGGCAGCCAGCGAAGAGGTCCCCGAGGACCGGATCATCAGCCAGTCGCCGGCCGCCGGACAAGAAGTCGAGACGGGCACCGAGGTCAGCTTCGTGGTGTCGACGGGTCCCGAGGCGACGCCGACCGTCACCGTTCCCGACGTGCGTGGTCAGGACGAGGCGACCGCGACTGCCAACCTGGAAGCCGCGGAACTCCAGGCGCAATCGACCGAGGAGGCGAGCGAAGAAGAAGAGGGCACGGTCTTCGAGCAGAACCCTGCGGCCGGGACGGTGGTCACAGAAGGCACGACCGTGACGATCAGCGTCTCTACCGGGCCCGAGGAGGAGGAGACGCCTCAGGAGACCCCAATGCCGGACGTAAGGGGTGAGGACGCCGATGCCGCTCAGCAGCAACTCGAGGCCCTCGGCCTCACGGTGACGCAGCAAGAGGCGGCGGCCCCCTGTCCCGGCGGTCCGAACATCGTGTGCGAACAGAGCCCCCCTCCGGACACGCCCGTCTCCGAGGGCGACGCCGCCACGTTGATCGTCAATCCCGATCCATTGCCGTAAGCAAGCTAGGGCTCAGCCGGGCGTCGGTTCCTCCACACCGATACCAAAGACGCGCCCAGAACTATCAGGAACACCGGAACCAGCAGCGAGATGGTTCGAGCTGGCCCCGTCGGGGTTGGCGTCACCAGCTCGTGCGCCGCGTCGGCAAGCCACTGTTGCCTCGTACCGATCTGGTGGTAGCGGTCCCAGGTGATGGCGAGCACCGCCGCCTCCAGCACTGCACATCCCGCCACGAGGGCCCACACCAACTTGGGCCCGAGCTCCCGCAGGGCGATTGCCGCCGCGAAGCTCACCGCGAAGACCGCAAGGTACGCAATCAGGATCACCGGAACGACCCACGCAACCCGGCTCGGATCGAGGAAATACATCCACATCCAATCCGGCGCGATGAAGTAGGAGATCAACGCGACAAGCGTGAAAACGGCTGCGCTTGCCAGTCCCGCCCGGAAGGCGCGCGTCGTCCACCATCGCTCGCGCGGAGCAAAGGCGCCGAAGACGAAGCCGAGAAGGGACATGATCGGCCAGTCGATGATGAAGGTCTCAATCACCCCCCCGAGCTGCCACTGCCGCGGCCCGCGGCTTCGGTGAGCGCTTGATCCAGCCCTGGTCCACATACCAGCGAAGGGTGTCCCGTAGGCCCGGCTCGGGTTGGGGCCAGCGGAAGGCAAACCCAGTCGCCTTTAGCTTGTCTATGGAGTAGAGGTAGTTGCGTCCGAAGTACTGGACCTGGTCGTACTCGAGGAACGGCCGAGCCCCCGTGCGACTCGCCCGGGCCCTCGAGAGGCGTGCCGCTCCCGAAAGCCCGCGCCGTACGAGAGGTATGGGCAGCGGCGGAAGCATCTTCGGTCTGACCCCCATCTCAACGGCGACCAGGCGGGCAAGGGCCACGGCGTCGATGCGTCCCTCGTCGCTGACGTTATAGGCCTCGCCGTCTGCCACCGGCAACCGGGCGAGGTGCAACGCGGCACGGCAGAGGTCCCGGACGTGCACGAACGGGATGTTGCCGGTGAGGTTGCTGAAGGCCACCGGCCTCTCGGCCAGCCCCATGAGCAACTGACCGGAGCCGTAGGCCGCTCGAGGCCCATAGGGAGAGGTGGGCCGGATCGAGGTGACCTCGATGCCATGTTGACGGTAGGAGTGGGCGAGCACCTCCTGATCCCACTTGGACACGAGGTAACGATTGCTCGGACGCTTCGGGCCGCTCTCCTGAAACGGGATTACATTCGGCCCGGGCGACCCATAGATCCCCCCGGCGCCCCAGTTGAGGACCCGGGTACAGGATCCGGCCCTCGTCAGCGCATCGAAGAGGGTCCGCGTGCCGTCCACGTTGACGGCCCGCAGCAGGCCCTCGGGAGCGGTGTAGTCGAACACAGCCGCAACGTGGAAGACGAGCTCCGCATCCCGAACGGCGGCGCTCGTCGACTCTTGGTCGGTGAGGTCGAGCGCCACGAGCTTGGCTCCTGCCGCTCTGCAGACCCCCGGCCATCTCGTCCGGTCCTCGGGTGGAGCGTCGAGCGCGCTGGGAAGGTCTCCTGCGACCACGTCGAAGCCCTGTTCGCACAGGTGCTCGACCATGTGGGATCCAATGAAACCGGTCGCGCCGGTCACAAGCGCTTTCACTGAGGCGGAGCTTATAAGGTGACCGAATGCCCGGCCTCGAGCTTCTGTCGACGCTGTTACGGGTGGACTCCACGAACCCTCCGGGCAACGAAGGCCCTGCCGCGGAGCTGTTGAGACAGCGACTCGAGGGTGCCGGGTTGGAGGCCAACATCTTCGTGAGTCCCGGGGGGCGTCGCAATCTAGTGGCGCGGCTCGACGGACCCAGGGACCGCCCCGCCCTCGTGTTGCTGTCACACACCGACGTGGTTGGAGTCGAAGAGGAACGCTGGTCTCACGACCCCTTCGGAGGCGCCATCGCCGACGGCTTCGTGTGGGGCCGGGGGGCCCTCGACATGAAGGGCATCGCGGTGATGCACGCGGAGGCCGCCGCAGCCGTTGCCCAGTCAGACACCGAGCTGCGCCGGGAGGTGATCGTCGTCGCCGTGGCCGATGAGGAAGCGGGAGGGGTCGAGGGGGCCGAGTGGCTGCTCGACGCTCATCCCGAAGCCGTTGGATTCGGCCAGGGACGACCCGCGCCGGAGGTGCTGGGAGAAGGCGGCTTCGGCTTGTCGGGGATCATCGACGCCCCCGTGATGCCCATCGTGCTCGGAGAGAAGACCGCGCTGTGGTTGAGGCTCTCGGCCGAAGGTGATCCGGGGCACGGCTCGCTGCCCCCGCGACGGAACGCGGCCCACAATCTGATGAAGGTGATGGGCAAGCTGAGTGGCTATCGATCTCCACGAATCCACCCTGTGATGCGCGACCAGTTCCGCTCCCTGGCAGAAGCTTCTTCTGGTGGTCGTGAGAAGGCCTTTCGCACGCTCGCAGGAAGCGGTGGTCCACTTGTCGCCCGAGCGCTCGCCAAGCAACTCAGAGCCGCGGGAACGATCGGGGCTCTGCTGGCCGACACCGTGACTCCCACACAAGTCAGCGCGGGCTACAAGCACAACGTCGTGCCGGGAGATGCGCAGGGAGCGCTCGACTGCAGATTGCTTCCAGACACCGATCCCGCTCAATTCGTGGCCACCGCCGCTAAGACCGCGGCGAAGTACGGCGTCACGGTCGACACCATTGGTCTCAACGGCAGTCCCGTCAGCGAGAGAGGGCGCTTCTATGAGATCGCGCAGGAGGTCTCTCGCACACTTGCTTCGAACATGGTCGTCGTCCCGTCCCTCACCCCCGGCACCACGGACGTGCGCGCCTTTCGAAAGCGGGGGGCCACCGGCTACGGCTGGGTGCCTCTGGTGCTTACTCCCGAGTTGCTCGCGACGATCCACGGTCACGACGAGCGCGTCGAGGTGAAGGGGTTCGAGCGCGCAGTCGAGCTGATGACCGAAGCGGTATTAAGGGCCTGCAGCTGATCGAGCCTTTCCGAATCCGGCGCGCCGGCGGGGGGGACCTCGATGAGGTCGTACGCCTTTACATCTGCCTAAAGAACCATCATGCGCGCCTTCAGCCGGACCACCCCCGCTATCGAGCCGAAGACGCTCGCTGGAAGGAAACCGCCAGAAGAGCCCTCTCAGATGACCAGTTCGTGTGCTACGTCGCCGAGGAGGAAGGACGCACCGTTGCGTTTATGAAGCTGAGCTTCGTGGAGAAGGTGGGGGGCACCTCGTGTGAAATCGAGACACTCGTGGTCGAGGACCAAGCGCGCGGGCACGGCGTCGGGGCGGGCCTGCTGGCCGTCGCCGAAGAGGAGGCGAGACATAGGGGAGCCGTCAATATGAGGGTAGATGTGCTCATTGCGAACGAGCGAGGGGTGGCCTTCTACGAGCGGGAGGGATACGAGACCTTCGCGGTGCGCCTCGGAAAGTCATTGGACGCTGAAAGCTAAAAGTTCGCGGGCAGTAGCTTCTCGGACAAGAGCACCATTACCACGGCCGTGACGATCGCAATCGTGGTCCACAAGGCCAGCTCCGCCAGACGCGACTTCCACGAGCGCCTCACTTTTGGCCCTCGGCCAGCTCGGCGAACACGACGAGGCGCTCGGCCGCCGAGAACCTCGGGTTGCACGTCGTAATAGCGACCTCGGCCTTCTTGCTGTCGGGATTCGCGATCGCGAGAGAGCTTGGGGAGACGACCCTTGTGGTCGTCACCAGGTAGGTGAACTGCCCCCACTTGGTGTCGAACACGATCTCGTCGCCGGTTCTCATCTTGTCAAGCCCCCAGAACGGGGCTCCGTGGGTAGTGCGGTGCCCTGAGATGATCGTGCGACCCCTCTCGCCCGGCCAGATCTCCTCGCCCTCGGTGCACAGAGGCTTGCGAAACCCGGGACGACATTCGGGATAGTGCCCGGGACCCATGGAGAGCTCCTCGGTGCCCACTCCTTCGACGACGTTGAGGCCGTCGATGTCGATGCGGGGAAGGGACATTTTGAAGACGGGATCTCCGGGTGCCGGCTTGAAGCTCGACGGGGGTCCGGCCACGAGCTCGCCCCGGTCGTTCCTTACCGGGTCGAACGCAGGAAGGCTTGCGTACTCCTTGGATAGCTGGGCCTGGGCCCGCTGGGTCGCGAGTCCAGTCCCCCACAAGGTCCACACCACGAACAGCAGGACGCCCATCCCGACCGAGATGAGGAACTTGCCGAGGACTCTGATAGCTCGCATAGGCATCGCCAGAATATCTCTCGGCTACTATCGCTCGATGCCTAAAAGCAGATCCAAGAGGGTCTCGCGCCAAACCCCGCCCAAGCCGAAACCCAAGCAATCGCCGAGGTGGGTGGGTGCGCTGTTCTTCGGTCTCATGGGCCTGGGCGTTGCCGTGATCATCGTCTACTACCTGCGAGGGGCGGACCCTTCCTACGGTCTGTGGGTCGGCCTCGGACTGATCTCGGCCGCCTTCATCGTGGCGACTCAGTGGCATTAGTGGCCTCCGCGACGTACGATACCCCCCGAGGGTATCGAGGAAGAGGAGTGCTTCAGTGGAACAGGCCCGGGGGTCCTACGGGTACCGCAAGGACGGCCTTCGTCGCCGGCTCGGCAGGATAGAGGGGCAAGTCAGAGGGATCACCCGGATGGTCGACGAGGAGAAGTACTGCGTCGACATCCTGACGCAGATCTCGGCGGTGCAGGCTGCCCTCGACCGGGTCGCGGTCGGGGTTCTCGAGGATCACGTCCATGGCTGCGTCAGCGACGCGGTCCCGTCCCAAGAGGGCCGGGAGCGGCTCGAGGAGCTGGTTGGAGTGTTCGAGCGCTTCGTAGCTCTGCGGAAGTAAATCACACGGATGTTATCCACCGGTGTGGATGAGCCTGTGGACGCCCCTCCGGCCCGCAGCGGGCGCCCACGGTTGGTTGCGGCGGTGCTTGCCCTCGCCGCGGTCGTGGCGCTCGCCCAGTTCTACGGGTATCTGCGAGCAGTGGTGGGCGTTGCGATGTTCGTAGGGATCCTCGTGTTCGGCTCACGCTTTATCCAGCAGTTGGGCGTGGCGCATCCCCAGCCCGAGATCTCGGATGTGAGCGATTACGGCCTCAAGTACGTCTGCACCATGTGCGGGCTCGAGCTGAAGGTCGAGAAGGCGGCTCGGGACAAGGCCCCCACCCATTGCATGGAGCCGATGGTCCTCGTTCGGGAGGACGGCAAGCCCCCGCTACGACCCGTCTAGCGATGCTGCCTTGGTGTGACCGGGGGGACGCCGCAACCGGCGAGAAGAGTCAGTCCAGGCGCTCTATCACCGTGGCGTTCGCAAGTCCCCCGCCCTCGCACATGGTCTGCAAGGCATAGCGGCCGTCCCGCTGCTCGAGCGTGTTCAGCATGGTGGTCATGAGCCGGGCCCCCGACGCACCGAGCGGATGTCCCAGGGCGATGGCGCCGCCGTGGACGTTGACGTGATCTTCGAACCATCCGTCATCCACCCCTAGCTCTTTCTTCCACGCGAGCACCACGCTGGCGAAGGCCTCGTTGATCTCGACCGCGTCGATGTCTTCGAGCGTCAGCCCGCTCTTCGCGAGCACCTTCTTGGTGGCAGGGATGGGCCCGGTAAGCATGGTGACGGGATCGGTGCCGGCGAGTGCAAAGCCGGCGAAGCGGGCCCTGGGCTGCAGGCCGAGCTGGTCGGCTTTATCTCTAGTCATGATCAGGAGGGCCGAGGCGCCGTCGGTGATCTGAGACGAGTTGCCGGCGGTCACGATGCCGTCGGCCTTGAAGGCCGGAATCAGCTGCGCCATCTTGTCGAGGTTGGGGGTCCTGATGCCCTCGTCGGTGTCGAACAGCCGGGTGCCCTCCTCGGACTCGACCTTGATGGGATGGATCTCATTCTTGAAAGCGCCCTCCGAGGTCGCCCGGCCCGCCAGCTCGTGTGATCTTGCGCCGAAGCGGTCCACGTCCTCTCGAGTGAGCCCCCAGCGCTCCGAGATGATCTCGGCCGAGAGGCCCTGCGGGACGAGCCCCCCTTCGTAACGCGCCATCAAGCTGGCCGGGAAGGGCCATCCCTGGATCTGGGCGCTGCTGCCCATGGGCACTCTGGTCATGCTCTCGACCCCACAGGCGATTGCGACCTCATAGGCGCCGGCAATGACTCCCTGGGCCGCAAAGTGAGCCGCCTGCTGTGACGAACCGCACTGGCGGTCGACGGTAGTGGCGGGAACCTCTTCGGGGAGGCCCGCCGCAAGCCATGCATTGCGCCCAACGTTGAGCGACTGTTCCCCGACCTGAGAGACGCATCCGCAGATGACGTCGTCGACGATCGATGCGTCGATCTTGGCGCGGGCGACCGTCTCGTTCAGGACCTCGGCCAAGAGGTCGACCGGATGCCAATCTTTGAGTTCCCCGTTCTTCTTTCCAAGCGGAGTCCTGATGGCCTCAACGATCACAGCTTCACGGGTCACGAGTCATCTCCTCTTACTACTTGACTGAGAGGTCAATTGTCGCGCCATCCGGCGGCATTGCCTTCCCTTCAACGACCGTTGCGGATCCATACGTCCTTACCGGCCTCGACCCTCCCAACTCGAGCGACACGGCCCTCCTCTTCGAGAAGCTGAAGGTGGGCCCGAACCTGGTAGGCGGCCACCGGATGGAGGTGAGCCGGCGTGTCGGTGTAGACCCGGCTCACGATGTCGTCGACATCCGAAGGATCGCCCACGGCCTCGAGGATCGCCGCCTGGCGTTGGGCGCGGTGAGCTAGATACCGATCGAGGGCGCCGGGCCCATCCTCGATCGGGCGGAAGTGCCCCGGATAGATGCGCCCAAGATCGAGGCGCCGCAGGCGCTTCAGACTGGTGATGTAAGCGCTCATGTCTCCGTCGGGGGGAGCAATGACCGCCGTACCTTCTCCCAGGACGTTGTCGCCTGCAAAGAGACTGTTTCCCTCGTCGAGCATGAAGCAAAGGTGGTCGCTCGTGTGCCCGGGGGCGTGGATTGCGGTGAGGCGCGTCCCTCCAGCCTCGACCACCTGGCCGTCTTCGAGCGGGTCCACTTTGGCCGCACCCGCCGGGTGGCCTCCAAAAGCCCTTACCGAGGCGCCGGTACGCTCCGCCAAAGCGCTTGCTCCTCCGACATGGTCGGGATGGCGATGGGTGACGAGGATCGACGTCACCTCGCCGGCAAGGTCGAGGACCGCATCGAGATAGTCGCGTTGGTCCACGGCGGGGTCGATGACGCAGGTGGGGCCACTTCCGACGATGTAGGTGTTCGTGCCCGGCCCCGTCATAACGCCGGGGTTGGGCGCCAGCACCACTGCAACCAGCGGCGCAAGCTGGGCGCGCAGGGGGCCGTCAAGGTGGGCCAAAGCTCCGGCCCGAGCCCCGGCGAGAATGGTGTCGAGCTCCGCGAACCCCAGAAGCTGCTGGAGCATCTCGATCGTGGGGGGCGCCATGATCATCTCTCCTGCAGCGAGCGCTTCGAGGGCCGCGGCGGGGGTCATCCAGAAGCAGCCTTCTACTTCCTTGGGGTTGGGTTGGGGCTCCCACCCCCGCGGCGCTCTCGCCACGAAGAAACGAGCGTCGAAGCGCACGGGAGAGCCGGGCGGGGTCACCGACCGCCCGGCAGGCTGCAGCGCGGCGGTGTCGAGGACTATGCCGAGCTCGAGGCAACGCTTCAAGAACTTCCCCGAGTCGTCGGCGTCCGAGCGCTTCAACTCGCTCACCGGACCGGCCGCAAGAACGAGGCCGACCTCCTCGAATGCCTCCCTCAGACAACAAACGAATGCCCCGAGCGCCGCGGCTTCGTCTGAGTCGTCCAATGCCGCTGCAGCGTCGCTCCTGGAGCGGGTCGACACTTGCTCCCATCGCTCATCGAGATCCGCGGGGGCGACCGCGCCGCCGGGGAAGACGACGGCTCCCCCCATGAAGCGGAGCCCCTTGGGCCTCACCGTCAGCAGCACCTCGGGGCCCTTCGGCGAATCCCTTAGCAGCACGACGGTGGTGGCCGGCCTCACCTCGACCTGCGACAAATCAGCAGCTGCCGGCCGGCGTCGTTCCCCCGTTCGATTGGGCGACTCCATGCCCACACGGTATGTTCTCGCCCCTACGGAGGTCGACAAAAGGAGGTCCACCCGTGGGTGTCAAGTTCCTCTCGGAGGAGTGGGCGCAGCAGATGACGAGCGCTCTCAACTCTTCGCAAGATTTCAAGACGGCCGCAGGGTCTCAGCAGGCGAAGCTGCAGCAGGTCGTCACGGATGCTCCCGAGGGAGAGGCCAAGTACTACTTTCAGCTCGACAACGGAAACGCTCAGGTGGCGCTCGGCGAGATCGAGGGGGCCGAGGCCACCATCTCGCAGAGCTACGACACGGCCGCTGCCCTCAATAAGCAAGAGCTGAACGCGCAGCAGGCGTTCATGCAGGGAAAGCTCAAGATCACAGGGAACATGATGAAGCTGATGCAACTGCAGGGCGTCTTCAACGCGATGCCCAAGGCCGTAAGCGACGTCGAGGTCGACTACTAGCTATTTGGGTTCATGAGTTTGGTGACACTGTTGGGCCGACCCTGAAGGGGGCGAGATGGCAGAGGTGTTGTTGTTCCATCACGTGCACGGGCTGACTTCCGGTGTCCGCGACTTTGCTGAGACGCTTAGAGGCGCCGGTCACACCGTCCACGCTCCCGACCTGTACGAGGGGCGCGTCTTCGACACTCTCGAGGAAGGAATGGCCTACGCCCAGGAAGTCGGGTTCGGATCGATCATGGAGCGCGGACGAGCCGCCGTCGAAGGGCTGCCCAACGAGCTTGTCTACGCCGGGTTCTCACTCGGCGTCATGCCGGCACAGATGCTGACGCAGACACGACCCGGCGCTAAGGGGGCGCTGCTGTTCCATTCGTGTGTCCCGCCCTCCGAGTTCGACGGGTCATGGCCCCAGGGCGTCCCCGTCCAGATACACGGGATGGATGCGGACGAGTTCTTTGTCGAGGAAGGGGACCTTGACGCGGCCCGCACGCTCGTCGAGGCGTCTGCGGACGCCGAGCTGTTCCTCTACCCCGGCAGCCAGCATCTGTTCGCCGACAACAGCCTGCCCGCATACGACGAGCAGGCCGCCGGGTTGCTCACTGAACGCGTGCTGAGCTTCCTCGACGCCGTCAAGTAACCGCTCCCCGGTAGCGTTTGACGGACCCGGAGGCCCTGGCTATGGTGCTCCTTCGGAGCTCCGCATGGGGCTCTTTTGTTTTGCTGCCAATTGCTGCCGGAGGTGATCATGCGCAAGCTTTGTCTTTCGCTTGCTCTTGGACTCGTGTGCGTCATGGTGAGTACCGGTTGGGCGCATCATCGTTCCTTTGAAGGTGAGGCCGCCTACTACTCCAACTACTACGAGGGCCGGACGATGGCCTGCGGCGGCAAGTACCAGTCGTGGAAGATGGTTGCCGCGCACAGGACGCTGCCGTGCGGCACTCGACTTCGAGTCAAGAACAAAGCGAACGGCGAAGTCGTTCGAGTCACGGTGAGGGACCGGGGGCCGTACGGAGATGAGGACCGAGTGCTTGATCTGTCCCGTCGCGCTGCAAGGAAGCTCGGTTACATCAACGCGGGCATAGCTCGAGTGCGTGCAGTCATCCTCCACGACTGACGCGTTCCTCACATGAAGGCGAGAGGGGCTCCCGAGCAGTTGAGGTCGCTGGTGGAGCGGCCGGGGCCCTTCATCTCGCTCTACCTCAACACCGAGGCCGCGGCTGCAACGGGCGCCGAAGAGCTAGAGCTGCGCTGGAGAGCACTGCGTGACCGGGCCTCCAGCAAGGGGGCGGAGGAAGCAGCTCTGGAAGCCCTCGACGGAGTTGTTTCCGGATCGCAGAGACGAGGAGATGGGCTCGCTGCTTTCCTTTCGGGCAACGAGGTCGGGCTGCGCCGCCACCTTGGTGCGCCGATCGACGACGACATCCGGGCGGGAGCGCTGCCGCACCTGGTCCCGCTGCTCGAATGGGACCAAGCCCACCCTCGTTACGCAGTCGTTCTGTCCGACAGGGTGGGGGCCGAGATCCACGTGATCGGGGGCGAGCGCGATGACGAGACGGTTTCCGTGGAAGGCGACGAAGAGCCGATCAGGAAGGTGCAGCCGGGTGGATGGTCGCAACGCCGTTATCAGAACCGCGCCGAGAACACTTGGGAGGCGAATGCCAAGCAAGTGGCCGACCGGCTCGCCGATATAGCTCGGTCGGAGCCGCTCGCGTTCGTCGTCGTAGCGGGGGACGTAAGAGCGGTTCAGTTCCTGCGGGACAACCTGGTGCCGGAGGTGGAACCGATAGCGTTCGAGATCGACTCAGGGTTGAGCTCCCTGGACGAGCTAAGAGAAGACCTCGAGAGAGCGGCTGCAAGCTACGAGGCTCAGACCACCAAGACGTTGCTCGAACGATTTCAAGAGGAGCGAGGCCAGCAGGACCGGGCGGTCGAGGGGGCCGAGGCGACTCTTGCAGCGCTTCGCATGGCCCAGGTCGACACGCTGCTCGTCAACCCCGACTCTGTAAGCGGCTCAGCCTGGTTTGCGACATCGGATCTCACGCAGGCAGCTCTAGAGAGGGGCTCGCTGATGGACATGGGACTTGATGACGTCGAGGAAGCACCACTGGTTGATGTCTTGGTCCGTGGCGCACTGGGGACGGGGGCCGGCGTCCGGATTGTTCCTTCGCCAGGCGACGAACAGCTCCCGAGTGACGGAGTCGGCGGAATCCTGCGCTACACCGTGTAAGCGATTCTCAGCCCTGGTCGCGCCGGCGGGCCTGCCGCAGATGCCACCAGACGACCGGTGCGCCCACGGCAGCGGTCATTAGGCCCCGCACCACTCCCTCGAGCTTGTCTCCCCGATCCTCATCGAAACCTCCAACGTCTTCGAATCCCTGAAATCCTTCCACCGCGGTACCGGGCGCTTCTTCGAAGAAAATGGCGTCCATGAGAGCGTTGACCGCCATGAGCGCACCGACGACAACGACTAACAATCCGATCAGAGCAGCCAGGTAGTAGTAGACCGGCGCCACCCACGAGTGTCTTCCAAGCTGAGAACTCATCTCATCCACCAGTCCTAGGTTGGACTTGCCCCGATCATCCTAGAACCGATCAACAAACTTGACCTGCTTCCACTCCTATAGGACCCTGCGCTATGCCCTGGTGGTACGCAGTGTCCGAAGACAAGCACGAGATCCAGAACCCAACGAGCGTCGAGAAGATCCGTCTGCTGGGCGAAAGGCTTGCTCTGGGGCCGGACTCCCACGTGCTCGATATGGCGTCGGGCCGCGGCGGTCCTGCAATCCTGCTGGCGGGAGACTTCGGCTGCCGCATCACCTGCGTCGAGCAGGCCGAAGAGTTCCTGACTGTGGCCGAGCAGCACGCTCGCTCAGCCGGACTGTCCCAACTGATCGAGTTCGTACATTCCGACGGGCACCGGTTCGCTCTGACTCCGAACGGCTACGACGCCGCGCTCTGCCTGGGGGCGAGCTTCATCTGGGGCGGCCTCTCGGGCACCCTCGCCGCTCTACGTCCCGCCGTGCGACCGGGCGGATTTGTAGCGGTCGGAGAACCCTACTGGCGCAAGTGGCCACTTCCAGGGAACTTCCAGCAGGAAGAGGGCGAAGACTTCGTTGGACTTGCAGAGACCGTTGAGTGTTTCGAGGACGCCGGTCTGGAGGTCGTGACGCTGATCGCCTCCTCTGAAGACGACTGGGATCGCTACGAGTCGCTTCACTGGCTCGCCGTAGAAGAATGGCTGCAGGACCATCCACATGATCCAGATGCTGTGACATTCCGTGAGAGATCGGATCACTTTCGCCGCCGCTACTTGCGCTGGCAGCGGGACCTGCTTGGGTGGGGCATCTTCGTCGGCCGCAAGCGCTGAGGAGTGGGCCTGTCTCTTCAGCGGAGCCCGCGTGACGGCCTTTCCGAGTTGGCCACGTCCTGCCGGCACTTTTCTGTGGAGCGGATCGGACTCGAACCGACGACTTCCTGCTTGCAAAGCAGGTGCTCTACCAACTGAGCTACCGCCCCATGCAAAACGTGCTGCTACCTGCGAAAACGTTACAGCGGGTCGTTCACTCCCAAGCACAGCGCTCGAACAGCACCTACCTGGTCAAGTTTGCGTCGCCGGTTTAGCGGCCGACTCCGCCATTGTCCCACCCGACCTGCGCGAGCGCGTCGGCAAACGCTGCCATGAATTCTCGCTGCCTCCCGCTCCCTGGGAACGGAATGCGCTTGTTGATAACGGGCAGGCCTGCACTATCTAGATCGCTAAACAGCGCGTCATAGACGGTGGTTTTGATAAGGACGATCCCTTCGGGATTGAGAGCGCGGCATCGGTCAGCAACATCTTGCGCATCAACCTGTAGCTGCCGGTCCCCCAGGGGAATCTCAGACGCATCGATCAGAAAGACCCCTCTGTCCCCCAGCTGCTCCAGCGCCCTCGCCTTCTCTGTTCGATCGGGGGTCCAGCCCAAGATGGCCGCAGCGACATGCCGGAACAAGGAGTCGTGGGCCCGCACGTCCTCGAAATAGAAGTACCGGCTCTCGTCATCTGGAGGCGCCTCCGCGATGAGAAGGAGCCGCACCTCCGATGGTCGGTACTTCGCAGCTGCCTGTGCCCGTCTCGCGCCTGACACGAAGCCCTAGCACTCCGCTCGCTCGGAGCTGTCAAGGGCGCCTTTGGCGTCCGCTGCGCGGAGTAAACCCCTTGACAGCCACTGGCTCCGTAGATAGACAGCGACGATTCTGTTCACGGAATATCCCACCGTGCCCGACGCTACGCTGTTGTTATGAAGCGATCACAAATCATCCTTTGGATCATCGCGCTTGGGGTCGGCGTGGTTCTGTTGCCGTTCCTCGACGTGAATCTCTCACCGCATGAAGGGGCGATTCTCCAATGCGAATGAGTGACCTATTGAGAGGGCTTTCATGGACCTTCACGGAGCTCCCGTTGCGGCGCTACAGCTGCGCCGCGTGCTCCTCTTCAAGAACGGACGCGCCTTGAGCGATCGGTCAATGACGAACGAAGGGACAGAGCGGCACACGACTCTCCGAGCCCTGCGCCACCGTTACAGCGGCCACACGTCACCCACAACAAGCGCATCCACAGGCACATCCGGATCCGGTGCACCCGCAGTCGCAGATTGCGTCCGCCCGCGTCTCTTGAACCTCAGGCGCTGCCTCCCTCGTCTGCACTGGTCCGCAGCACCCGCACGCGCACGTCGACTGCTCGACCGACAGCTCTTTGGTCGTCAGCTCAGCCATGAAGCATCACCCCCCTCCTTGCTTTCATGTCATCCCCGTGTTGCCGCAGCACATACATCCACAGCCGCACCCCGCGGTCCCGCAGGCGCCTCCGCAGCTGCACTCGCTGCTCTCGATCAGTTGCAGCTCGTCGGTGAGCGCGATCTTTGGCTTCTCAGGAAGCTCGGGAACGCACCCGCATTCGTCGCCGCAAGTCTTCGAGGAAGCCTTCTCGGCGACGCGCTCGTACACAATTTCGAGCTGGCGCTCGAAGGTTGCCAGCTCCTCGACGTGGTCGCGGGTCTCGGCGATCTTGTGCACGACGAGGTGGCTCAGGTGAGCACGAGTCGCCGAGCAGTTTCCGCCGTCCCATATCTGCACGAGGTCACGGATCTCGTCGAGCGACAGACCGAGGCGCTTCGCCCGGGCGATGAACCGCAAGCGGGCCTCGGCGGTGGTGTCGTAGAGGCGGTAGCCCGCCGGCGAACGCTGCGACGACTCAAGGAGGCCTATGTCCTCGTAGTAGCGCAGCGTCGGCGTCGTCACCCCGACCCTCTCGGCCAGTTCTCCGATCCTGTACATGGGTCGAGGCTAAACGTTCAAGTCGACTTCAAAGTCAAGTCGACCGGGAGTCCCGCGGCAAGCGTCAACAACTCGAACATGGTCGCCAACGAGTCCGGCCGGTTCACCGGCTCAGGTGTTCCCGCGTTTGGTCCGAACGGGATCCCGGCAGCGCGGGAGATCGCCCACAGCACGGCCAAGGTGGGGGAAGTGGCGACTACGCCGACGATCAGCTTCCTCGGAGGCGGGGGCTGAAGGGCCGAACCAGACCTTGAACATCTCGCGCCCGTCAATTCATGCCGGGGGTGAGCGCTACCGCTAGTCCAACCTGGGCGACAGCGGATGCCCTGAAAACAGCCCGGCGACGTTCCATTCGTCCAGGTGGACCCGTATCTGTGCGGTGTGGATCGCGCCGGCGGCAACCAGGAACGCGATCGCCGATATCCGAGCGACCGCGCGTCGAGCGAGCACCTTGTCTGAGAGCTGGTCTTGGCGAGCTCGGCCTCGCAGGTTCGTGCTCATCCTGTGGTCCTTGCTCGAGCTGTGTTTGCACCGGGTTACTGGAGTGTTCGTGCTGAAGCTGGTTAACAGATCCGGTCCGCCCAGTGCGTGCGGGACTAAACACCGCGACGGCGGACCTGCAAGCAAGGGCGAAGGCGGCAGGCTGCGCGAAGAAGCAGAGTGTTGACGCTCTACGAATTTCTTTCCGCAACCAGGCGCTCGACAACTGCTCCCGGTCCGAGACGCTCCCGCTGGGTGACGGTGAACCCGTGGGCCTCTACTTCCTCAAGCGGCCGTCGAGTCATGTGTTCTCCCTCGCTCCTCATGGAGAAGAACTCGATGAGCTTCTGAAGCCACAGCACCGGCTTGACCGAGCTACGGATGTGGTCCACCAGAACCAGCTGCCCGCCCGGGCGCAGGACTCTTTTCATCTCGCCGACGGCTCGATGAGGATCTGGGATGTTGCATAGGGAATAGGTGCAAACGACGGTGTCGAAGGAGGCGTCGACGAAGGGAAGCTGATGCGCGTCTGCCTCCTGGAGATCGGCGGCGCGGTCTATCTCATCCGCCCGCTGCTTGGCGATTTGCAGCATCTGAGGGCTCAGGTCGATGGCGGTCAAGCGGACATCCGCGTCATAGAGCGGGAGGTTCAGCCCGGTCCCGACGGCGACTTCGAGCGTCTCGCCTTTCGCATGGGCGCAGGCCCAAGCACGGGAATCAGTTCCGAACACTCGGCGCTCGAAGAACCCAATCGATCTGTCGTACTTAGGCGCTCGTTTGGCCCACGCGCGCCGCCTCTTGTCGTTACTAAGGGCCACGTCGCTCGCACGGGACGTGCGTGTCACTGAGCCGCCACTTCTGGCCTAGATGTGCTCTTGAGTCTGGCGATGGTGACGGCGACGACACCTATGACGGCAGCAGCATTTGTCACCGCGAATGCTACGTGCACCCAATCCACCTCTCGGTGGTCCAGATGCTGGATGAAGTGGATGACGCCGACCAAGCCATAGAGCACGTTAGCCATGAGCGTCATTCGGTATCCCGTTCGCTCGGCGCCGCCTGCGCCGGCCCGCAGCGCGATCACGCAGGCTGCTATGACCAAGATGGTTCCGAGCCACACCAGCCAATGCGCCTGTATCTGGTCGCTCCCGGTCTCGAACCCATCGTGCCTCCGGTGCCACTGCAGATCCATCAGTCTTCCGGCGACCTGGACGCCGAAGGCCGCCCCCAATGCTGCGAGCGATCTCTTGCTTTGGGTTGCTGCGCCTGGCTCCACGAGTTCCCCTCTCAAGCCGTCAGTTTCCCCCCAATCTTCCCGTCGATCGAACCACGGCGCCACCCGGCCCCCGTTCCTCCTAACTTCGGCGCCTTGTACAATGCGCTAGATGAAGACGATAGGGATCGTGCTGCTCGTGGTCGTCCTTCTGCTTGCGGGGCTTCCGCTCGCGATGGGGATGGGCATGGATATGAGTGGTGACTGCCCTGCGTGCGGCCCCGACGCGCCCATCTTTCTCGCGATGTGCCTGGCCGTCCTCTCCCTGTTCGCACTGGCGCTCGGCCTCGCCTCTAGCAAGATCTCTCTCGCCAGTGAGCCCGACATGCCGTCGGTGTCTCTGGCGTCTCTGTTCCGACCTCCCCGCACCGTCTAGGCAGCCGCGCGCGCCCTAAATGGGCGCTACCTGACCTAGACCGAGGAGGTTCCACACGATGGAATGGCTTTGGCTCGCGCTACCTGGATTGGCCTGCGCAGCCATGATGCTCTTTGTATGTGTCCCGATGATGTTTGGGAAGAAGCACGGTTGCGACTCTGAGGCCGCGACCAAACAAGACATAACCGCGCTGCGCGAAGAGATCGCAGCCCTGCGGGCTGACCGCGGCTCGGAAGTAACCAGTACTACGCTAGTGGCGGCTCAGCAGGAGCCGTCGCCTCTTCAGGCGGCGCGGACGTGAGCCGGGCGGGGAAAGCCCGAGTTGCTAACGATGACATCCGCCGCGACGTCGGTGTCAATGACGAGATAGAGCTGTCTGTGTCGGGCATGACCTGCGCATCCTGCGCAGCACGCGTCGAGCGGACGCTGTCACGCCAGCCCGGCGTGGAAGAAGCACGCGTCAACTTCGCAGCAAACCGCGCCTATGTCACGTACCGACCGCAGTCGGTAAGCGTTGGGGAACTGGAGGAGGCGGTCGCGAAGGTCGGTTACCACGTGGCGCCGGCGTCCGCCGAAGACGTCGAGGCCGAGGAGCTTCACGACCGCGACCAGAAGATGTGGTGGCGGCTGCTGCTCGTCAGCTGGCCTCTCGGACTGATCGTGTTCGCGCTCAGCTTGTTCGCGATGCACGAACCATGGGCACGGTGGACCTCTTTCACCCTCACCATGCCGGTGCAGTTCTACGCCGGCTGGCCGTTCATCCGCACCGCGTTCGAACGGGCGCGCACGTTCACGGCGAACATGGACACGCTGATCGCGATAGGAACGCTCGCCGCGTTCTTCTACTCGACGTATGAGCTCTTCGCCGGGGGCGATCTCTACTTCGACACGGCAGCTCTGATCATCGCCTTCATCATCCTGGGCCGCTACTTCGAAGCCCGCGCGAAGGGTCGCGCCTCCAGTGCGATCAAGAAGCTGCTCGAGCTCGGTGCCAAGGAGGCGCGCATCGTCGTCGATGGCGAGGAGCGGATGGTTCCCGTCGAGCAGGTGCGGGTCGGCGATCTCGTGCGCGTCCGACCGGGCGAGAAGATCCCGGTCGACGGCAAGGTCGTCACCGGCTACTCCGCGGTTGACGAGTCGATGCTCACCGGCGAATCCGTTCCGGTTGAGAAGAAGGAGGGCGATCAGGTCGCCGCGGCGACCGTCAACTCCAACGGCGTTCTCACAGTGGCAGCAACAGCGGTGGGCAGTGACACTGCGTTGTCGCAGATCGTGCGGCTCGTCGAAGAAGCTCAGGGCAGCAAGGCGCCGGTACAGAGGCTCGCCGATCGCATCTCTGGGATCTTCGTGCCCATCGTCCTCGTGATCGCAGCGTTGACGTTCGCAGGATGGATCGTTGCGACCGGTGATGCCCGTGCGGGACTCGTGGCTGCCGTTGCCGTGTTGATCATCGCTTGTCCCTGCGCGCTTGGTCTCGCCACCCCGACCGCGATCATGGTCGGGACCGGACGGGGTGCAGACATGGGTGTCCTCATCAAGGGCGGCGAGGTGCTGGAGGGCTCGCGCCGCATCCAAACCGTCGTGTTGGACAAGACCGGAACCCTCACGCAGGGTCGCATGTCCCTCACCGACGTCGTCGCAGGTGACGGGGTCGATGAGGAGCTGCTTCTCGAAAAGACGGCAGCGGCAGAGTCGGGGTCAGAACACCCCATCGGTCAGGCGATCGTCGCCGGAGCGCTGGACCGTGGCCTGAGCTGGAACGATCCCAGCGGATTCTCGTCGGTTACCGGCCACGGCGTGCGGGCGGAGCTCGAAGGCGACATCGTCTTCGTCGGCCGCCGCAAACTGATGTACGAACAGGGACTCGACCTACCCGAGTTGCTCGAGCAAGCTGCCGTGACATTGGAGGAACGCGGGCGCACAGCTGTGTTCGCGGGCTGGGGCGGGTCGGCGCACGGTGTGGTCGGCGTTGCCGACGTCCTCAAGGACAACGCCCGCGAGGTGGTGAGCCGAATGCATGACATGGGTCTAGAGGTCGCCATGATCACCGGTGACAACCGCCGGACGGCAGAAACGATCGCAGCCGAGGTCGGGATTCGCCGCGTCCTCGCCGAGGTCCTCCCCGAGGACAAGGTGACCGAGGTCAAACGCCTTCAAGGAGAAGGCAAGGTCGTGGCGATGGTCGGCGACGGGATCAACGACGCACCTGCGCTCGTCCAGGCCGATCTCGGGATAGCGATCGGGACCGGTACGGACGTAGCGATCGAGTCCTCGGATATCACGCTGATGTCGGGTGACCTGCAAGGTGTGGTGACCTCGATCACGCTGGCGCGTCAAACCCTTCGAACCATCTACCAGAACCTAGGCTGGGCCTTCGGTTACAACACGGCTGCGATCCCGCTCGCCGCACTCGGGCTTCTGAATCCGATCATCGCCGGTGCGGCGATGGCGTTCTCCTCGGTCAGCGTCGTGGCGAACTCTCTCCGACTGCGCAGGTTCGGAAAGAAGGGTCACGGTCAGGTGCCCGCGACACGGGTGAGCGCTCATGCCTAAGACCAAGGGCAGAGGGTCCAAACAGCGTTTCAAGGCTCAGCCGTCGCCAGAGTTGGAGGCAGCACGGCGTGAGCGCCGGGCGCGGGCAGAGCGTTTCGACGAGCTCGTTGCAGAGCGCGAGAGGAGGCAGCGTCATGTCGTCGCAGCTTCCCTGGTTGGCATCGCAGCGCTGGTTGTGCTCAGCGCGCTGTTCTCTCCGGGCCTGCCCGGGTCTGATGCCGGAAAGGTCAACCTTGTTTTGGTGGCTGTGACCGGGATCACGGCCGGCGGACTGTCGTGTCTCGCCGTCCAAGGCGGTCTTCTCGCGACGGCAGTGACACAGCGCGAGGGCGATGATCTCGATGAGGTGCGAAAGCGCTATGTGTCTGGCGCGGTCGACGAACCCCGGTTCCCGCCCCACGATGGAAAGCCGGTTCTGTGGTTCTTGGCGTCAAAAACGTCCGCGTACACGCTGTTGGGAGCGGGTCTAGGCGCGCTCGGAACCTTGATTCAACCGAGCCCGGTGGCGCGCGGGTTCTTCCAGATATTCACCGCGCTGTTCATGCTTGCTACCGCTCTTCACCTGTTGAGGGTGCATCCGATCTTCCGGTATGTGGTCCTGCAGCCGCCAGCCTTCATAACGCGCAGGATCCGCAAAGAGGCTAAAGGCGGAAGCGCTTTCGCCCCGGCGACCCTTGGCGCTATGACGGTGTTCCTCCCGTGCGGAGTGACGCAAGCGATGATGGTCCTCGCGGTCAACTCGGGCGACCCCGTGCTCGGTGCGGCGATCCTTTTCACCTTCACGATCGCGACCGCGCCGCTGTTCTTCATGCTCGGGTACTTCGCGACCAAGCTCGGCGACATCATGCAGAGTCGTTTCACAAAGTTCGCCGCGATCGCCATCGCCGCTATCGCGCTACTTACTTTGGACAGCGGGCTTCGCCTGGCTGACTCACCCGTGACCTTCGCCTCGGTGAAGAACTCGCTGTTCGCTCCCGAGGAAGCGGTGGCAGCGGTTAGCGGGTCCGACGGAGTTCAGGAAGTCCGTATCGAGGCTGGCGCCGGCGGTTACTCGCCGGGCCTTGTCAACATCGCTGCCGGCGAGCCAGCGCGGCTGACGTTCGTCGATGCGGGAGGCGGCTGCACATTGTCGCTCGTGTTCCAAGACGAGCTGCATTCGATCAGTGGTGAGCAGACGATCGAGCTTCCTCCGCAGGAGCCCGGCGAGATCCGTTACAGCTGTGCGATGGGGATGTACGGCGGAACGATCAGAGTGGTCGATGACAAAGGAGGTGCTGCATGACCAAGCAACGGCTCGCGATCAAAGGGATGCACTGCGGTAGCTGCGCGATGAACATCGACGAGGAGCTCGAAGAGCTCGGAGGCGTGGAGGAGGCGAAGACCTCCTACCGCAAGCAATCGACCGAGGTGGTGTTCGACGAAACGCGCATCAACCTAGAAGTCATCCAGAACGCGATCCGGCGTCTGGGATACGAGCCGGTGCGCGGTTAGCGCCGATCAACCGGCACATCAGAAAGGACTAGATGAAGGAGGAATGACTATGGAATGGCTCTGGGCTGCAGTTCCCGCGCTCGCATGCGGGGCGATGATGCTCGTGATGTTCGTGCCGATGTTCATGAACCGCAAAGGCAACAACGGGCCCGAGGCAGCATCGAAGGAGGACGTCGCGGCGTTGCGGGAAGAGATCGCCCGCCTGCGCGCGGCACGGGCTCTCAAGGACAGTGAGGGCGTCGGTGGCTAAGACCCAGCTCCCTGCGCGTACCCCCAAGGCGCAAGCGAAGGTGCGCCCGACGCCGGGCGCACGCAACAAGGCTCCGTCTCCCTGGCACGAGCGGTTTTCGTGGCTCCCTTTGGCGGCGGGGCTCCTTGTTCTGGCCGTCGTGTTCGTGGCTTTGCGATCAGCTGGGAGCGAAGGACCGCCCGAGGGTGCAACGTCGTCGCAGCCCGTCGTGGGTGCGGACCTCCACTCCCTCGTGATCGACCCCTCCGATCCGGACACCCTCTACGTCGGTAGCCACCAAGGCGTTTCGGTTTCGAGCGACGGCGGCGAGTCGTGGGAGGTGGTGGAAAGTCTGAACGGCGCCGACGCGATGGGTTGGGCCTTCACCGACGGCACGATCTATGTCGGCGGGCATCCGGGCCTCTCGGTCTCTACTGACAGAGGCAAGACGTTCGAGCCCCGCAACGAAGGACTCCCCAACATCGACATCCATGCACTCGGCGCTGGCGGCGGCGTCGTCTACGCGGCTTCCCCCGGTGCTGGATTCATTGCGTCTAGCAATGCGGAGGAGTCTTGGGAGATCCGCAACGAAGAGGTCGGCGGTGCGCTCATGGGCAAGATCCTGGTCGACCCTCAGGATCCCGAACACGTTGTTGCACCCGACATGCGAGCAGGTGCTGTAGAGAGTCGCGACGGCGGACGCTCATGGAAGGCGCTCGGCGGCATCCAAGGCGCGACATGGGTGTCTTGGAACCCATCTGACACAGACGAAGTCGTCGTGGTGGCGGTGGGCTCTGCGGCGAGGTCGAGCGACGGAGGCAAGACCTGGGACACGATGGAGATCCCGCCCGGCGCGGGCATCGTCGAGTTCTCGCCCGACGATCCCGACACCCTCTACGCGGCTGTTCACGACGATCCCAACGCGCGTATCTGGATCAGCGAAGACGGCGCAAAGACGTGGGAGGAACTGTGATGACGTGTTCGTGCCAGATGGGCGGTGGGATGTTCTGGGCGATGGCTTTGCCCGTCGTCGTGCTTGCAGTGTTGGCGGTGGTGGGCGTGCTGATCGTGCGCGCCCTGTGGCACCGGGTTGGCTCGACCGAGGCGGGAGCATCTCGGGCGCTGTCCCTGCTCGAAGAGCGGTTCGCGCGCGGCGAGATCGATCAGGAGGAGTTCACGACGCGGCGGCAACATCTCGCAACGGGGCGCTGACGCCGGATGCCCATAGGCATAGCACTAGCGGCCGGCGCCCTCGCGGCACTGAACCCGTGCGGATTTCCGCTGCTACCGGCATACCTATCTCTCTACGTCGGCGCAGATGAGGGATCACTTCCGCGCGCGCCGACCAGGGTCGCGCAGGGTCTGATCGTCGGGTTGCTCGTGACGCTCGGGTTCGTGCTGACGTTCGCGCTGGTGAGCATCCCGATCTCGTACGCGGGAACGCGCGTCACTAAGAGCATCCCGTGGGTCGGGTTGCTACTCGGCGTCATCATGATCGTGTTCGGGGTTGCCGTCGCAGTGGGAAGAGCCCCCAGGTTCCTCCCGCAGGCTCGCATCAGCGTGTCGCGCAGGCGGCGGCCCTTGGCCATCGTGGGGTTCGGGGCGGCCTATGCCGTCTGTTCGCTCGGCTGCACTCTTCCGATCTTTCTGGCGGTCGTGGGCGCCTCACTCGCCACCGCGGGTCCGCTCGACGCGGCTGCCGTGCTGGCTGCTTACGGGTTGGGCATGGGGACCGTGTTGATGGCGCTGTCGGTCGCCGCAGCACTGCTGCGAGGCAGTCTGGCGCACAACCTCCGGCGCGTCCTTCCCTACGCGCACCGCCTGGCCGGAGCCCTGCTGATCCTGGCGGGGGCGTTCCTCGCCTACTACTGGGCGAAGGTGCAGTGGGCCGAGCCCGTGGCGCTGGGCGGCGATCCCCTCGTAGGTGCTTTGTCACGTTTCACTGCCTGGATCCAGTCAGCGGCCGCTGGTTCGGGAGGACGAGCCCTGGTGCTCGCGGCCGGCGGCTTGGTCGCGGTTGCGCTTGCCTGGTCGCTGTGGAAGTGGAGTGGTGATACGCCGAGCTTGCGGTCGAATCACGCCGATCCCGGACCTGCTCGTGATCCCGGGGTGGTGCCGTGATGCTGGTTCCGCTCGACGAGGTTGCGCCCAACACGAGACCGAGATGGTTGCGGATCTCCCTGACGCTGATCCCGGCCATCGCCTTCACGACCGTGCTGTGGTTCGGCCTCATGCGCTCGACTATGAAGACGACGGTCGGCAACGCTGCTCCGGATTTCGAGCTCCCTTCGGTGACCACGGGGGAGATGATCAGCAGCGAGGATCTGAAGGGACGCCCCGTCGTCATCAACTTCTGGGCGTCGTGGTGCATCCCGTGCCGTGAGGAAGCGCCGCTGCTCGAACGTGCGTGGCGCCAATACCGCGACGACGGCGTCATCTTCCTCGGGGTGAACATCAAGGACGCGGACAGCGACGCACGCGCCTTCATCAAAGACTTCCAGATCACCTATCCGAACATCCGCGATGTGAACCAGCAGCTGAGCCAACCGTTCGGTGTACTCGGTCTGCCAGAGACGTTCTTCTTGGACCACGACTGGACCTTCTTCGGCACGATCAGAGGCGCTCAGACATCGGAGCAGGAGGGGACTGTTGTGCGTGGGGCCATCTCCGAGGAGGAGCTCGTTACCAACGTGGAGCTCCTAGTGCGACGGGCGGCATCCAGATGAGACTCTGGATCGTGGGCTTGTCACTCATCCTGTTGGTGGCTTGTGCGCAGGGTGACTCCGGATCGACAGCACCAGCTGCCGAAGACGGATCAGAGCTCGTTGGAGCCGTCGAGGGGGTCTGCGCCGCGCGTGATGCAGCGGGGCGATCGCCCGAGGATGCGGCGTTGCTCTTCCTCGACCGCTCCCATGACGGGACCCACCGGCTCGCCGACGAGGTTGCGTCGGTTGATCGGGGCACCGCTGCGGCCGTGCTGGAGGCGAAGCAAAGCGTGGAAGCGGTTGCCGATGGATCCGATGCCCGCGCCTTGCAAGACGCCCTCGATGGCCTCGGGCGCGCCGGCGGCGACGCCCTGGCTGCTCTCGGCATCGAGGAACCGGCGTGCGTCACCCCAGGACGCCCCTGATGTTGCGTCTTCCTCGACAGGCCACGGCTCTTCTGGCGCTGGTGTTGTCTGCCGTGGCGGCCTGCTCGCAGACGCCCTCGGTCGAATCCCCTTCGGAGCAGGAACCGGAGAACGTTCTGCACGCGGAGGTGGCGAGCTACGACATAGCGGCGGGGGAACCGACGCGTCTGATCGTCGGCTTGTTCACCGGTGACGAGTTGTTCGTGAGCTACGGAACGGTCGACATGGCCTTCTCTTTCCTCGGTGACGCCGACGCCGCGCGTCCTGCCGAACCGGGCCCAACCGCTAGAGGGAGGTTCCTGTTGGTTCCTGGAACCGAGATCGGCCGGACTGTTCCGGAGCATCCGGTAGCGGTGCCTGCGTCCAAAGGTCGCGGCGTGTACGCAGCAGAGGTAGCTCTCGATCGGCCCGGTTTCTGGGAGGTGGCGGTAACCGTGGACGTCGACGGTCGCGGACCCATGACAGCGACATCCGCCTTCGAGGTGCTCGACGAGCACCGCATCCCCGCTCCCGGCGATGCTGCACTTAAGACGGAGAACCTCACGAGAGACTCCGCCAACGCTCCACACGAAGCGGTTGACTCGCGTTGGAGGTCAGGGGAACGGCTTCCGGACCCGGGGCTGCACTCCACGACGATCGCGCAGACGGTTCGAGCCGGACGTCCAGCGATCGTCGTCTTCTCGACCCCGGTCTATTGCGTGAGCCGCTTCTGCGGTCCCGTCACCGACATGGTGCAGGACCTGGCGCACGAGTATGGCGACCGCGCCGCGTTCATCCATGTCGAGATCTGGCGCAACTACGAGAAGAAGGTGATCAACAGGGCGGCGGCCGACTGGCTACTGCGGGATAACGACCTACGTGAACCCTGGGTGTTCTTCATCGGCGCGGACGGTCGCATCAAGGAGCGCTGGGACAACGTGGCGACGCGCGAAGAGCTGGAGCCGCTGTTGCAGGAGCTTCCCCGCGTATCGAGGAAGTCATAGGGAGGGCAAGAGATGGAATCTGTGTGGGAAGCAGTGATGACCGCAGGTGGCCTCTTCTGGCGAGCCTTCTGGGCGCTCGCTTTGGGCTATGCGGTCTCTGCGTCGATCCAGGTGTTCCTTTCTCGTGGCGAAGCCGCCAGGTACCTGGGCGATGCGAAGCCGAAGAAGGTGGGCCTCGCGATGTTGCTGGGATTCGCCTCTTCGTCGTGTTCGTTCGCTGCGCTGTCTGCAACGCGCAGCATCTGGATGAAGGGCGCGCACTTAATCGCTGCCCTTGCGTTCATGTTCGCGTCGACGAACCTGGCGATCGAGGTGGCAGCGCTGGCGTTCATCTTCCTCGGTTGGCAGTTCGCGCTCGCGCTGTTCGTGGGGGCGCCGATCCTCGTCGCCGTGATGGCGGCGATCGTGCTAGCGACGAGGCCCGACGCCCTGTCACAACGCGCGCTAGAGCACGCGCAGGAGATGACGCAGGAGGAAGACGACTCAGCGGACCAGCTCCCGCAGCACTGGCGCGACCGGTTGACGAGTCGCGCCGCATGGCAACGGGCCGGCAGCGCCTACTTGATGGAGTGGGAGATGGTGTGGAAGGAGCTGGCGATCGGCTTCACCATCGCCGGAGCCATCGCGGCGCTGGTACCGCGGTCTTTCTTCGAGGCGCTGTTCCCGACCGGGCTCGCGACATGGTTACTGGTCCCGCTCCATGCGCTCCTGGCGCCGTTCCTGGCGGTGCTTACCGTGATTGGCTCGATGGGCAACGGCCCGCTCGCCGCGATCCTCTTCAAGAACGGAGTCGTCTTCGGCGGCATCATGGCGTTCCTGTATTCGGACTTCATCGTCCCGCCTTCGCTGAAGATCAACGCCAACTACTACGGATGGCGCTTCGCCATCTACCTCGGGCTCGTGTTCGCCGGCGCCGCCGTCGTAGCGGGCGTGATCGTTCACGCATTCTTTGGCGTCGTCGGGCTGTTGCCGACCTCCGCCAAGAGCATCGACGATCTCGCGGCCTTCACCATCGACTACACGCTGTTCCTCAATCTGTTCGCAATCGCTGTGTCTGGTGTACTCATCGTTCTCTCGAAGAGAGCAACCGGCGAACCCGGTGAGGCGCCCGCCCCCGCAGTCTCGTAGCGAGAGAATCCCAGACGACTACTTCATCGCGCTAAGCAGCCCCTCACACGCTTCCTGGCACCGACGACATGCCTCGGCACAGATGCGGCAATGGTCATGCATCTCCGCGTGAAGCGCGATCAACGACACCTAGCACCGCGCCATGTCGCGCTAGCTTGTCTAAAGCGTCGTCCAGAGAAGCGATTGGAGTATTAGAAACGCGGCAACTAATCAAGTCCATACGCGACAGCCGAGCCTCAAGTCCCTCAGCATCTGAGGAGGCCACGATGCAGGTTCGCGACATATCTCGGAGACCTGCTACGGGGCGATAGTCTCGAAGGTCTTCCTTTGGACTTCGAAGTCGTCGCCGAGTCCGTGCAAGCTCACGTAATCCAAAGCAATGAGACGCTGGTCCCGGAAGTAGAGGATCTCAGCTTCGTAGCTCATGTCTGCCTCCGCCGTAAACGCGCCAAGACCGGTAGCGCCAGTTGAGCCGACGGTAAAGAGTGCGGTGTCCTGGTCCTCCTCCAACATGCCCTCGTGGGTGTGCCCGGCTAAAACGACCGGCACGCGACCTATGGACTCGCTTGCCAGTCGGATATCGTGCACCGCCAGGACATCGGGCGCGGTCTCGTCTACCACGCTTGCGACGTCGTCCGAGCGACCAAGCCGAATCTGGTTTCCTTCCTCCGTCGAGATGTCGCCGCTCGCAGTGAACGTGGGATCCGCTACACCTAAAACAATCACATCACCAATGCGGGCTGTGTCAGAGTCGAGAAGTTTGACGTTGCGGACCTTGGCGATGATAGATCTGTTTGCGAGCGAATCGTGGTTGCCCGCCACGAATAGGTACGGGACCGGTATCTCACGGATGAGTCGCCGGAGTTGCGCTTCGATCGGTTCACCGAAAGACGTCAAATCACCGGTATCGATGACGGCATCGACGCTGAAGCTTCGCGCCAACTGATTGGCGATTTCCAGGCCCAACGGGTTCGAATGAACATCGCTGATATGGAGAATGGCGACTCCCCCAAGGTCTGGATCCGACGCGGGATTCGCGACGAGCGCCAACAGTCGAGACACTCGGTCCGCCAAGGTCTCATACCTCGATCGGAGGTCGTCGAGCGAGTTCAGGCCCGCCTCGGCGGCGCGGATCACTTCGGGAGCACGCCGGAGCGTCCCGCTGAAGGCAGGCTCGCGAAACGCTTCAACGTCGAACGCCGCGACGATGAGGGCGATTGAAGCTCCCGTCGCGATGATTCCACCGACGGCTCCAGCCGCTACGTGAGCCAAACGCCGCCGGGGCCACAGTGCCCCCACCAAGGCGCCGGCGATCGAGGCGACAACCAGCCATTCCCTGCTTATTCGAAAGACAAGGCTGCGAAGGTCTCTTTCGACGTCGTCGACCAGGGCGTCGCGCGGCGAGCGCTTATCAACGGCACCGGACAGAGCCGAGAAATCGATTTTCGTAAGAGTCGCGGTCAGCGACAGTGGTCCCGAATGGGTCTTAGCAGAAACCGTCCCAAGCGGTGGGATAGCGAAGTAGGTGATGCCCGAGCCCAGCTTCGGCCGCACGGTAACGGTCGCGGGACCAAGCGCGTGAGGCCGCCCCTCCAGAAGGCTGAGGACGAGAAGCGCACAAACCCCCGCGAGCAGCGCGACCGTAAAAAGGTTGAGCAGGACTCGAGCACGAGATTGTGAACGGGGCTCCACCGATAGAGGTTAAGCGGGGGCCACGGGAGGGCGCTCGTGTCGCGATGCGCGTTACGAAAATGGCCATTCCGCAATACGAGCGACTAGGCGGCCAGGCTCCTGACCTGCTGGAACAGCGTTTCTACCGGTCCGACCGCCCCGGGGGCATGTAGAAAATGTGGTCGAAAACCTCGGTCACGTCTTCCCTTACTCCTCCATCGAAGTGTAAGGCCACCCCTCTCAGCGCTGGGATTCCGGATCCTCCTCGACATGTAAGTGCTCGGCAGAGGTGTCATGAACGTGCTCGCCTCCAGCGACGGGCGACTTTGACCGTCGTGAGAGACTCTCGGCGTGATTTCCAGACCAGACACCCCCCTGGACCACAATGGAGTCTATGGAACTCGCCGGTATGTTCGTCGTAGCCCGCAACCCTGACAGCGACAGCACGCTGCCATATCTGCTACACGTGCCTGTTGACGAGGGACTCCTGCTGAAAGCCCGCGAGACCTGGCCTCGTTCGTCGCGCGTCTACTGCCACCCGCTCGAGCGCGACTGGCCGGCCAGCCCGGACATTCTGGAGAGCGTTCCTCCTACAGTCTGCCGTCGTCGGGGGGCAGCGATAGACCTGGTACTGGATCGCCCCCAGTTGAACCGCTCGCAGTTTGTCTTCACCGAGACCCGCGGCCGGCCGACAATCTTCTGGCAGACCCAAAAGACGGCGAAGACGGCCAACCCGGGCGCACGCGTTCCCAGAGGACGCAGCCGCGTTGCCCTTGTGATCCTCGTCGACTCGAGGGAGCGTTATCCGTTTCGATTCGCCGGCAGAGAGGTCAAGACGCAGCGCGCCACGCTGAGGGCGGGCGACTACGCCGTTGGGAACAGCGCGGGACTGATCGCATCGGTCGAACGAAAAACGCTCGAGAACTTCGTCACCTCCCTATCCGACGGGACCATGGCATTTCAGATGCAGCGGCTTGCCGATGTGCCCCTTGCAGCGATCGTGGTGGAGGGCCGTTACTCGGAGCTCTTCCGCCTCCAACACGTCGACGCGGGGTGGATAGCCGACGTCTTGTCCCGGCTTCATGCCCGTTATCCCGAGATCCAGGTGACCTTTGCTGACTCCCGCAAATTTGCGGAGGAATGGACCTATCGGTTTTTGGCGAGCGCCGCCAACGACGCGGGCGGCTAGAACCCTCATCTCCCAGTCTGGAATTGGTGTATCCACCCTACGTCTAAGGTGTATGGTCTGGTGTATGCGGACCAATATCGACATAGATGAGGCAATCCTTAAAGAGGTCCAGCGGCTGACCGGTGCTAGAACCAAACGGGAGGCCGTCGACGTGGCACTTCGGGAGCTGGTCAGCCAACACCGCAGACTTGGTTTGCTGAAACTCAGGGGGCGGGTGCGCTGGGAGGGTGACCTCGAGACAAGCAGGTCCGCCAGACTGTGATAGTCGTCGATACAAGCGTCTGGGTGGACGTGTTGAACGGCACGGATTCGCCTCGGGCGGCTCGATGCATTCAGTTGCTGGAGGACGGCGCTCCACTCGCCCTCACGGACGTGATCTTCACCGAGATCCTCCAAGGGTTTCGGTCAGAGCGAGAGGCGAACAAGGTGGAGACACACCTCCGCGCCTTCCCCGTCCTTCGGCTGGAAGGCCTGCATGACTTCGCCCTTGCAGCCGAGCTGTACAGGAAAGCCCGGCGGGCGGGCATCGCGATCCACAAGACGTTGGACTGCCTTATCGCCGCCCCCTGCGTGAGACAGGGCGCCCCGATCCTTCACGCTGACGAGGACTTCGACCGCCTTGCGAGGTGCACTGACCTGAAAACCTTTGACTAAACGTGCACGTCGCGGGCCCTGTATAGATCCCTCAGGAGGGCCACCTCGGCCCCGTGGTGAATCACCTCACGATTCAGGTGCAAGATGACGTCGGCGAAAGGAAATTCGCCATCGAGAGTCCCCGGAGGGCCCTCTTGCTTGTGGGCCAAAGCCGAGTCCTCGAGCGCCGCCACGCCGGCGGACCACTCCTCGTATCCCCGCTCCATGAATGCCATCCCGTCTTGCGCTGTTCCGGGCCAGTCCACCGCATCAAGTGTGTACGACCGGTTGCCGAAGTGATAGCTGGCTCGTTCCGCCAGCAGGAATCCGATGTGGCACATGCGCCATGCGATTGTCGTGAAGGGCGGCGGCGTGGGTTCCGGCTCTTCCCAGTCCGACAGGAACTTGCCCTCGCCGATTGGGCGAACCGTCCAGCATCCCGGCGCCGGCTCCCAGAAGTACTCGTCGTCGCTTAGCCCTTGCAACCGTGGGCGCAACATCGCATCCCAATACCAGTCGAGCTGCATTGACAACTGCTCCGTGCGCTGCTTCGACATCGTCGCCACTGAATCCCTACTCGTTGGTCTTAGGTGCGTTGTACCGCATGATGGTCCTCTTTCCCGCCGAACGAACCCGCTCGAATCCCACGCGCTCGAACCATTGTGGAGCCCCCATGAAGTCGCCCCGCTCGTGGGGATAGGCCTCCACCATTGCTGCGCCTCGGGTGACCGCGTAGTCGATCGCGGCCTCAAGCAGCTCGGTTGCCACGCCGCGCTTCTTGCTCCTCGGGTCGACGTAAAAGCACACGATCGACCAGAGCTTGGGTTCTTTCTCCATGGGCCCATAGGTGCGGGAGCGGACGAGCTGACAAAAGTCATCTCGCGGACCCACCGATATCCAGCCCACTGGCGCGCCATCGTCGTAAGCCAACAGACCCGGCGGTCGGCCCTCACGCACGATGGTGCGCATCGCGGCCTTGTTCTTGGCCGCATCCCCAGTCCGCTGCCGCCACCACATGCACCAGCAGTTCGCCGGGATTGGTGTTCCGCCGCGCGGCCCTTTTCGCTCGAACAGCGCGACGAGGTCACGCCACTTGTCAGGCGTCACAGGGACGACGTCCACGCGGGGAGCCTACCGACGACCACTCCGGAGGGTCAACGGTTAGTGCCGAGCGACTCACGACCGATCCAGGCACCCCTCGGAATATCAAGGATGGCGGTGTGTTCTGGACTATGACGCAGGATCAAGAAACCGATCAGGAGGGAATTCTCCGTGGCAAACGTCCAAGCAGTCGGCGAGCAGAACTTCAACGAGGCGGTGCTCGCGTCCGACGTGCCGGTGGTGGTCGATTTCTGGGCGGAGTGGTGCGGCCCCTGCAGGCTCGTAGGCCCCGAGCTCGAGAAGATCCAGACCGAGTACGAGGGCAAAGTTAAGGTCGTGAAGCTCAACATCGACGAGGCGCCCTCTGTCGCCGCCAAGTACGGAATCATGAGCATCCCGACGATCGCTCTCTTCGTCGATGGAGACATCAAGTCACAGGTCGTCGGGGCTCGGCCCAAGGACGACATCGTGATGGGTCTCGGCCTGAACGCCTAAGCAGCCGCCTTCTCCCAGCTTGTAGACCGGCGCCCGCTCCATCGAGCGGGCGCTGGCGTGCTGGGGATCGCCGCTTCCCCCAGGTAGCGGCGACGGTAAGATGCCCCTCCCACTGGGGGGCCCATAGCTCAGCTCGGTTAGAGCGCATCCCTGATAAGGATGAGGTCGATGGTTCAAATCCATCTGGGCCCACTCTCGGGAATAAGCGCTCGACGCGGGGGCTTACCGTGCTAATGGCCACTGCCCCGGACTCCATTCGTTACGCCACCACGCCGGGGCGGTGGGTGATCCTGGCGACGGTTCTCGGGTCTGGCATCGCCTTCCTTGACTCCACGGTTGTGAACGTCGCCATACCGGCCATCGACAGCGACTTCCATCCTCCGGTCTCGAGCCTTCAGTGGACGATCGAGGCCTACCTCCTCACCCTGGGCGCGCTTCTCCTCTTGGGAGGCTCGCTCGGCGACCTCTACGGGCGCAGGCGGATGTTCGTCCTCGGCCTCGCCGGCTTCACCGTCGCTTCGGCCCTCTGTGGACTGGCGCCGTCGATCGAGCTGTTCATCGCGGCGCGGGCGCTGCAAGGCATCGCTGCCGCCATGCTGGTGCCCGGCAGCCTCGCGATCATCCAGACCTCTTTTCATCCGGATGACAGAGGCCGGGCCATCGGGGCATGGTCGGGGCTCTCCGGAGTAACCACGGCGATTGGACCCTTCGTCGGAGGTTGGCTGATCGATGCGACGTCGTGGCGATCCGTCTTCTTCATCAACGTGCCGCTTGCTCTCGTCGCGATCGGCATCTCCGTGCGCCACGTACCGGACTCACGCGATGAGTGGGCCGGGCGACCGGACATCCTGGGATCGATTGCGATCGTGACCGCCCTTGGAGGAATCATCTACGCGCTGGTCGAGGGACCGGCGAAGGGGTGGCTCGAGGTCGAGGTGGTGACGGCCGCCACAGTGGGAGTCGTTGCCTTGGTCTCATTTCTCGTGATCGAGAGGCGAGCTCGCGAGCCGATGCTGCCACTCGAGATCTTCAGCTCGGCACAGTTCTCTGGCGCGAACGCGGTCACCCTGATGGTCTACTTTGCACTCGGCGGCGCGCTGTTCTTGGTGGTCATACAGCTACAGCGAGTTCTCGGTTACTCGGCCCTCGAGGCAGGCACGGCGTTCATCCCGATAACCCTTCTGCTGCTGGTCATGTCGCCAAGGACCGGAGCGCTGGCTCAACGTATCGGCCCCCGCATTCCCCTGACGGTCGGACCACTGGTCGCGGCATGCGGCCTGGCGTTGATGGCGCGGATCGAAGCGGGCGCCACCTACCTCGGCGCCGTGTTGCCGGCCGTGCTGGTGTTCGGAATCGGAATGGGATTCGTGGTGGCGCCCCTTACCTCGGCGGTGCTTGCGGCGGTGGAGCTGCGTCATGCGGGCGTCGGCTCAGGTGTAAACAACGCCACGGCGCGTGTCGCGGGGCTCCTGGCGGTTGCGCTGTTGCCGTTCGCAGCAGGGATCTCGGGAACCGAGGGCCTCGACCCGCAGACCTTCGCAACCGGCTTTCCGACGGCGGTGCTGGTCGCAGCCGCTGTGTGCGCCGGCGGCGCGCTGATCTCTTTGGTATCGATCAGTAAGCCGTCCGCGGCCGCTCCTTCGGTCCCGCCCAGCGTCGACCATCCCTGCCACGGCCAGGAGGAGCTCGCCCGCGTTGGAACGAGCTCGGCCTGATGTGGTCATCGCCAGAAAACTCCCCCGGAGCCGAGCTGGCCCTGCTGGACTGGAAGCGAACCATCTTCAAGCTCTATGAGGACGTTCGGGCCCAGAGGGAGCCCACTGAGGGGTGGAAGCGATGGGTCGAGGTCCGCCGCCATCTCTTTGCGACGCATCCTCAGTCACCCATCCCACCGCAGGACCGGAGCGGCTTCGACGGGCCCACCTACTTCGAATACGACGCCCGAGCGAGGCTCCTCGCCGACGTCGCACCCGCCGAGAGCCTTCGCTACGACATCCCGACCAGCGGAGAGGACACGATGAGCTTTCGTCGCTTTGCGACCGCGTCGTTCGAGCTGGCAGGCCAGGGGCTCGAGCTCGAGCTTTACTGGCTCGAGGGCTACGGGGGCGGTCTGTTCCTACCCTTCAGGGATGCGACCAGCGGCACCGAGACCTACGGGGCGGGGCGATACCTCCTCGACACCGTCAAGGGTTCCGACCTCGGCATGCAAGGCGACAGGCTGGTGCTCGACTTCAACTTCGCCTACAACCCCTCGTGCTCCTACGATCCGCGGTGGGTCTGTCCACTGGCCCCCCCGGCCAACCGGCTGAACGTCGAAGTGCGGGCCGGAGAGAAGGTCCCCTAGGAAAAAGGCCCGCCGAAGCGGGCCCATTTCCCCATTCCACATCAATGCCGATCTATTGCTCGGCGGCCAGGTCGCTCAGCTGCTCGAGATCGAACTTCTCGGCAGTCTCTTGTGTGACCACGAAGGCGTTCGTGTCGTTGGCCTCGGAGAACTCGAGCAACGAGAGACCGTCTTTCTCCAAGAGCGGGCTCAAGAGCTCGGCGTTGTTGGCGGGGTCACCTGAAGCAGCCGCACTCTCGTCGAGGAAGATCAGCAGGGTTCCCAGGTACTCAGGAGCGATGTCGACCTCGCCGGACTTGAGCGCGGGGTAGAGGATCTCCCTCGACCTCAAGTCGGTCTGCCTGTTGACCGTGTAGCCTGCCTGCTCTAAAACCTGTGCGTACATCTCTGCGACGATCTGGTTCTCTGCGAAAGCCACGGCGCCGACCGTGAGCTCGCCCGTTCCCGAGGCACCGTCACCCGAGATCCCTTGGTCTTCGAGGAAGCTGGAGGCGACATCGGCCGGGTCCTCCTGGTCGATCTCGACTCGGCCGTTGAGCTGGGTCATCGTGTCGGTGTCGAGGGCCGCGCTTACTTCGTTGAGAAGGCCCTCGATGGTGTCGTCCAGGACCTCGGTCCTGACGATCGGAGTGATGTTCTCGGCTTGCTGCAGGTTCTTGTCATCCTCTAGCACGACGAAGTCGTTGGCGGCGATCGCGCTCGAGGTCGAGAACAGCAACCCCACGTCGACCCTTCCCGCCTTCAGCGCGTTGACGGTCTGGGGGCCTCCGACGTCAAGGGGCTGGAACTCCTGAAACTCGATGCCGTACGTCTCCTTCAGGCCGGGCTCACAGAAGGGCCGTTCCGGGCACTCCGGCGGTCCTCCAAGGGTCAGCTGGCTGGCAAGGGGTTCTCCACCACCGCCACTACCAGTCGGCTCTGATCCATCGTCGCCCACACCCGACCCGCACGCGCCAAGCACCAAGGCCAGCGCAAGCAGGGCCGCCCCATGGGCGTTTCTGCGGAAGCTCCGCATGGGTTCTCCCTCCTTCTTCTCGGGGAGCCTCTCTCGGCCCCCATCCCGTAAGCAGGAGAACCATATGCGGATTACTAGGTATGTAGGAGGGTCGTAACCGAACCTTAAGGAAGCTACGCGGCGGACCTCAGCCGAGGGGTTGCGCGGCCGCGCAGCAGACCCCGTTTAGGAGCCGTGCTGAGCTTGGGAGTTACCAGCCGCTCCAGGCCGCCGAGACCGACCTCGGTAAAGATCGCCACCAACGCGACGACGATTGCGCCTCCACCGATCTGGCCGAAATCACGCACCGCGAACCCATCGACGATGAACCGGCCGAGGCCCCCCCATCCGGTGAACGCTCCAAGCGTCGCCGTCGCAACCACCTGAACGGCCGCTGTTCGGAGGCCGGCCACTATCAAAGGAGACGCAAGGGGAAGCTCCAGCCCGATGATGACATCCCGCTCGTTCATGCCCATGCCCCGAGCGGCCTCCAGGGTGTCGCGGTCGATGCCTTTGATTCCAACGAACGTGTTGGTGAGCACGGGAGGGATCGCGAGCAGGACCAGCGCGATGAAGGTGGGCCAGAAACCGATGTTCCCCGGCCAGCTCAGTGTGAAGGAATAGGTCAACGCCACGATCCCGAACGACGGGAGAGCGCGTCCGAGATTGCCGGTAGAGACGGCCAGGAACTCAAGGCGTCTCGTGTGTCCTATGAAAAGGCCTATCGGGAGGGCGATCAACGCCCCCAATGCCACCGACTGCACCGACATTTGCAGGTGCTCATAGGTGCGGATCGGGATTCCCCTGCTACCGGACCAATTCACCGGATCGGTGAGCCACGAGAAGATCTCCCCGAAGACTCCCATCAGCCCGCGCTTCTTGCCGAATGAGGATGCGCCCAGGGCGTTACCAACCGCTCTCCCACTACGAGAAGGCCGTCGATGGAGACCGCAAGAATCAAGGATAGCAACGCTCCCAGCATCGACGCAGTCGGGAAACTGCGGTCGAAGCCAAGCAGGATGAAGTAACCGACTCCCCCCTTGCCGATGAGCGCTGCCACCGTGACGAGACCGATGGTGGTCACCGTCGCCACTCTGACACCGGCGGCGATGACCGGTATTGCAAGCGGGAGCTCAACTCTCCAAAACAGCTCCCTCGGCGAGTAGCCCATACCCACGGCGGCCTCCTTGACGTCCGACGGTATGCCCTCCAGGCCGGCAACAATGTTGCGGATCAAGATAAGCAGGGTGTAGCTAACCAGTCCGATTTCAGCCGTCAGCACGCTCAGCTTGGTGAACGGGATGAGCAAAGCGAAAAGCGCAAGGCTAGGAATGGTGTAGAGGATCCCCGTCGCGATGGTGATCGGAGGCAAGAAGCGCCTGTGCCGATAAGCGAAGATACTGAGTGGAAAGGAAATTAAGAGACCGACCAAGACTGCAATGAAGGTCAGCTGAAGGTGCTGACCTACTCGGGTGCCAATGTCGGCGAGGTGGTCTCCTACCCAGGCCCAGTCGAAAAACGGCCTGCCTTCCGCTTGAGCAAGCGTCACGCCACGATCTCCTTCGAGATGCGCTCGAGCGACAGGATGCCCTTGTAGCGCTGACCCTCGCTGGCGACGACCGCAACGTTGGTACGTGACGTCACGATGGAATCGAGAGCCTGGCGCAGCGTGCTGTCGCCGGTCACGTAGGCACTGAAGGGTCGAGGCCGGGCCTCTGCCACGGTGCCGGCCCCGTCGAGCAGCTCCCCATCGACCCATCCCAAGAGCTCGCCGTCGTCGACCACGCTCGTCCAGTCGGTCCCAAACGCCTCCATCGTCTTTAGCGCCACATCTCTAGAGGCTGAGGGGGCCACGACAGGCCCCTCCTCTACTTCTATCTCTGAGACCTTCATGAGGGCCAAGCGCTTGAGACCACGTTCGCTGCCGACGAACTGCTTCACGAACTCATTGGCGGGGGCTCTCAATATCTCCTCTGGAGAGGCGTACTGCTCGATCACCCCGCCCCTGTTCAATATCGCAATCCGGTCGGCCATCTTGATTGCCTCATCAATGTCGTGCGTGACGAACACGATCGTCTTCTTCAGACGTTGTTGGATGTCGAGGAACTGGTCCTGGAGACGCTCCCGCACGATCGGGTCGACCGCTCCGAACGGCTCGTCCATCAGCATCACTGGAGGGTCGGCGGCCAGCGCTCGAGCGACGCCGACACGCTGGCGCTGGCCCCCGGAAAGCTCCCCCGGATAACGCGGCAACAGCTCTTTATCGAGCTCGAAGATCCTCACCAGCTCCTCGATACGCCCCTCGATTCTGCCGTCATCCCACCCGATGAGCTTGGGGACGGTCGCGATGTTGTCCGAGATCGTCCGGTGAGGAAGAAGGCCGATGCTCTGGATCACGTAGCCGATGTTCCGTCGAAGCTGAACCGGATCCTGCTTGAGGACGTCGGTGCCGTCGACTTCGATCGCTCCCGAAGTCGGCTCGATCAGGCGGTTGATCATCTTCATGGTGGTGGTCTTGCCGCATCCCGAAGGGCCTACCAGAACCACGGTCTCGCCTTCATTGACGTTCATCGAGAGATCGTTCACGGCAGAGTCCGAAGTCCCAGAAAACCTCTTGGAGACGTTTCTGAGGGAGATCATCACCTCGGGCATAGAGCACCTCTCGTCTTATCCAGAGCCGTGTGCCCGAGGATGATAGCGAGATAGCCGCTGTAAGGCCTACAGCTCTTTCTCGACGAAGGTCAGGCCGAGCCCGCCGATGCTGTCGGCCGCGACGTTGTAGAGCAACGCCATGAACACGTTCATCAGCGAGCCAAAGACGGCCACCGCCGCCCCTAAGAAGAAGGCGTACTTCTCGACCAAGAACAGCGAGATGTCGATATTCTTCAGGGCAGAGATCGCGAACCCTCGTCCGAGCTCCTCGATGGAGTCGAACACACCGGTGGAGGCCAAGAAGTAATAAAAGATCGCGACGAGGATCAGCCAGATGACCAGAAAGACCGCATAGAAAAAGAGCGAAAGTCGCAGGACCGAGAAGGCATTGACATGCTTGACGGTCCGCTTGACTCGACGCACCGGCTGTCGGGAACGGGAACGCCTCGGGTGCTGCGCAGGTTGCGAGCGTGGCCTCTCCCGAACCGGCGCCGCTTCTCTCGACCTCGTGCCTTCTTCTTGAGTGCTTCTTCCATAGGTCGTAGAGGACGCTATGTCGTGCCGTTCAGGCGCCCCCAGAGTGCGCGCGTCTGTCGCCCTCGTCCGTTCGTCTTCTGAGGGGCGGAAGGGCTCGATGACAGTGCCGTCGTCTCGCCGGGGCACGCGGCTTGCAGACGGGGCTTCTGCCCGCCTCGAGAACTCATCCTGTCTGCGCTCGCTCGCCACAACCCGCCCTTCAAACCGTCGGCTCCGGGTTCAGTATCGGCGAAATGGGCCTTAGCTGTTGTCAAAAAGCCTATTTGCTTGGTTTAGACGTCGGTCGGGGCGGGGTGGTTCAGGCAGTTGGGTCGGGAAGGGAGCCCTGAACCTCGGCTTCGGACTCGCCCACGACCGGAGCGATCGAGGAGACGCTGGCACCCTGCGGAAGGTTCATCATGCGCACTCCCGTTGCCGGGCGACCCTGGCGGGAGATTGACCCCACGGCCATCCTGATCACCACCCCGTCGTCCGAGATCAAGAAGATCTCGTCGTCCGGCCTCACGACCGACGCGCCGACGATCCGACCTCTCGGTCTGGTGAGCTTGGCCGCAATCACGCCCTTGCCCCCGCGGCCTTTGCGCGGGAACGACGCCAGCTTGGTTCGTTTGCCGTAGCCAAATTCGGTGACTATGAGGAGCTCGTCGGTCTCGTCGTCGATGACCTCGCATGCGACCACCTCGTCGTCTTGGTCAAGCTTGATCCCGATCACTCCTGTGGCGGTTCGCCCCATGGGGCGAACGCTCTTCTCGGAGAACCTCATGGCCTTGCCCTTCTTTGTGATCAGCAGGACGTCCTCGTCACCCGAGGTGGGACGCACACGCACGACCTCGTCGCCTTCTTTGAGGTTGAGAGCGATGATGCCCTCCTTGCGAGATGAGTCGTACTCGCGAAACAGCGTCTTCTTGACCATGCCTTTCTTGGTAGCGATCAAGAGGTAGCGATAGGTCTCGTAGTCACGCGTGTCGATTGCGGCCGCTATGCGATCCTCCGGGCGCATGGAGACCACGTTGACTGCAGCCGTCCCGCGCGCGGTCCTGTCACGCTTGGGGATCTCGTGGGCCTTGAGTCGATAGACCCGCCCGCTGGTGGAGAAGAGCAGCAAGTAGGAATGCGCGGTCGTGGTCAGCAGATGCTCCACGATGTCGCCTTCTTTGAGACCGGCCCCCTTGATCCCCCGGCCCCCGCGGCCTTGGCGCCTGTAAGTGTCGAGCGGCGCGGTCTTGAGGTAGCTCCCCCGCGTTACCGACACAACAAGGTCTTCGTCCGCGATCAAGTCCTCGATGTCGAACTCCGCCTCGTCCGGAATGACCCGTGACCTTCGCTCGTCGGCGAACTTCCGCCTTATCTCTCGCAGCTCGTCGGCAATCACCTCGCGCACCCTGGCGGGATCGGCGAGGATCGCCTTGAGCTCTCGGATCGTGTTCTGCAACTCCGCGTGCTCTTGGCGGATCTTGTCTTGCTCGAGCGCCGTAAGGCGACGAAGCGGCATGTCGAGGATGTGCTGAGCCTGCACCTGTGTCAGCTTGAAGCGAGTCATTAGCCCGTCGCGCGCCTCTTCTGCATTTGCCGCCGCGCGAATCAGAGCAACGATGGCGTCGATGTTGTCGAGGGCAATGATCAGGCCTTCGAGGATGTGCGAGCGCTCTTCGGCTTTGCGAAGCCGATACCGGGTGCGCCGCACAACCACCTCGATCTGGTGAGTTACATAGTGCTCGACGACCTCCGCAAGGTTTAACGTACGCGGCACGCCGTCGACCAAAGCCACCATGTTGACGCCGAAGCCGTCTTGCAACTGCGTCCGCTTGTAAAGGGTGTTCAGGACCACTTGAGGAATCGCACTCCTCTTCAGGTCGATCACGATCCGCATCCCCTCGCGGCTTGACTCATCCCGTAGGTCGGCGATGCCCTCGAGGCGGTTCTCCTTCGCGTTCACCAGCTCGGCGATCTTGATCAGGAGGCGAGACTTATTGACCTGGTAAGGCAGCTCCGTGACCACAATTCGAGGATTGCCCTTGGGGCCCTCCTCTATCTCGGACACCGCGCGCATCTTGATCGAGCCCCGTCCGGTCCGATACGCATCGACGATGCCCTGGCGACCAACAATCAGCGCCCCGGTGGGGAAGTCGGGCGCCTTGATGTGACGCATCACCGCGTCGAGGACCTTCTCCTTTTCCAGGGAGAGCTCGGGCTTCTCGAGGATCTCGATGACGGCGTCGACCACCTCGCCGAGATTGTGCGGAGGGATATTCGTCGCCATGCCCACGGCGATCCCCATGGAGCCGTTCACCAAGAGGTTCGGGAAGCGGGCCGGAAGGACCGACGGCTCCTCTGATTCGCCGTCGTAGTTAGGGCTGAAGTCGACGGTCTCCTCGTTGATGTCGCGCAGCAATTGCATCGAAATGAGGGCCAGCCTGCATTCCGTGTAACGATGCGCCGCTGGTGGATCCCCGTCGACAGAACCGAAGTTGCCTTGACCGTCCATTAACGGATAACGCGTCGTGAAGTCCTGAACGAGACGAGCAAGCGCGTCGTAGATCGCCCCGTCACCGTGCGGATGGTAGGCCTTCATGACCTCGCCGATCAGCGCCGAGCACTTCCGGCGGCGTTGGTCGGGCCGCAACCCGGACTCGAGCGCGGCATAAAGGATCCTGCGATTGACCGGCTTCAGACCATCTCGCACGTCCGGCAAAGCGCGGCTGACTATTACGGACATGGCGTACTCGAGGAAGGAAGACTGGACCTCCTCTTCGATAGTGATGTTGTCTACCCCAGTCCCGTCCCCGGAGTCCTCTGGCAGCTTGTCTTGAAAGGGTTCCTTGGCCATGCGTCCTTAAGTCCTAGATGTCCAGGAAGCGAATGTCCTTGGCGTTTCTTTGGATGAACGTCTTGCGCGCATCGACGTCCTCGCCCATCAGCGTGGAGAAGATTTCCTCGGCGAGCGCCGCATCCTCCATCGTCACTCGTAGCAGGGTTCGATGATCCGGATCGAGTGTGGTCTCCCACAACTGCTCGGCATTCATCTCACCTAGGCCCTTGAAGCGCTGTGGCTCGATCTTGGCGCCGTTGTTTGCAGCTCTGAACGCCTCGAGTTGCTCGTCGTTCTTGAAGTGGTGGACCATTCCCTTGTAAGTGAGCCGGTACAGCGGAGGTTGAGCCACGTGGACGTAACCGGCGTCGATAAGCTTCGGCATGAACCTGAAGAAGAAGGTCAGCAGCAAGGTCTTGATGTGCGAGCCGTCCACGTCGGCGTCTGCCATCGAAATGATCTTCTGATAGCGGCACTTCTCGAGGTCGAACTCCTCGCCGATTCCCGTTCCGATAGCAGTAATGATCGCTTGGACTTCTTTGTTCTCGAGGATCTTCGCAAGACGCGCCCGTTCGACGTTCAAGATCTTGCCCCGCAGCGGCAATACCGCCTGGTACTCGCGCTGGCGGGCGCTCTTGGCAGTGCCCCCCGCCGAGTCTCCCTCGACGATGAGCAGCTCGGCCCTCTCGGGGTCGCGCGTCTGACAGTCTGCGAGCTTGCCGGGAAGCGAGGTCGACTCGAGCAGGGACTTCCTGCGAACCAGGTCACGAACCTTGCGCGCCTCCAACCGAGCCCGCTGCGCCGAGATCACCTTGTTGCAGATCGCACGAGCCTCGGTTGGATGCTCTTCCATGAACTCCGCGAAGCGCTGGTTCATCGAGGTCTCGACAAACGACCGGATCTCCGTGTTGCCGAGCTTGGTCTTGGTTTGGCCTTCGAACTGTGGGTTCCGTAGCCTCACGGAGACGATCCCGGTGAGCCCCTCGCGGCAGTCTTCACCGACGAGTGCTTCATCCTTTTCCTTCAGCAACCCCTTGGAGCGAGCGTACGCGGTTATCACGCGGGTCAGTGAGCGCCGGAAGCCCTCTTCGTGCATGCCGCCCTCGTGAGTATTGATGTTGTTGGCGAAGGTGAACACCGACTCGTTGAACGAGCTCGTCCACTGCATCGCTACTTCAACTTCGTGGTCCTCGGCCTTGGTCTCGAAGTTAACGATCCGCTTGTTGATCGGCTCTCTCGCCGAGTTCAGGTGCTTGACGAAGTCGACGATGCCCCCTGTGTAGCGGAACGTCTCGGTGGCGGCGGGCTCTATCCGATGGTCGATGAGCCGGATCTCCAGGCCCCTGGTCAAGAACGCCATCTCCCGGAGGCGCTGCGCCAGCGTGTCGAACTTGAACTCGCGTTCGTCCGTGAAGATCTCGTGGTCGGGCCAGAAGCTGACGGTCGTGCCGGTGCGTTTGGCGTTCTTTACGGGAGCGAGCTTTCCTGCGGGGCGTCCGCGTCGGTACTCCTGGTGCCACAAACGCCCGTCGCGGACGACCTCCACCTCGAGCCGTTCCGACAACGCGTTGACAACCGACACGCCAACACCGTGCAGACCGCCGGAGACCTGATAGCCCTTGCCGCCGAACTTGCCGCCAGCGTGAAGGGTCGTCATCACGACCTCTACTGCGGTCTTGCCCTCCCCCTTGACGTTGTCCACGGGGATACCTCGGCCGTTGTCAGACACCTTGCAACCGCCGTCGGCGAGCAGCTCGACCACGATGCGGTCGCAATAGCCCGCCATGGCCTCATCCACCGCGTTATCGACCACCTCGTACACGAGGTGATGGAGCCCGCGGGCTCCCGTCGACCCGATGTACATTCCCGGGCGCTGGCGGACCGGGTCGAGCCCTTTGAGGACCGTGATGTCACTGGCCGTGTAGCTCGGCCGAGCCGCCGAAGGCTTAGTGGTGGCCACACCACTCCCTTTTGTCGAGCCACGCTGATGTGCCGGAAGATCCGCTGCCGAAGCTCCTGGTAACCGCCCTGAGGGCGCGCGAAAGGAGAGGGGCAACGGCTGGGTTCATGAGACAAATCATACCATCTACCAGGAGCTTTCCTTTGATTGAGGCTTGCTCGCCAAGCCCTTCACGGCGATCATCTCCGTCGCTTTGCCCACGCTCGTCTGGCCCGTTCGAGCGCGGCGGCGGGGTCTGGGTCACGGTCTTTTCTCTTGGGTTGCGGTAAAGCGTCGGTGGAGGTGGCCGGCGGTGGCCGCTCCTGTCGCCGCAGCGGGCCGGGACCGGTCCAAATTCGAACCTCGGTGACGACTCCGGGCCCCGCAAGCTCGTTGGCCCGGTCCCTGATAACGGTCGCGAGATAACCGAGTTCCGTGGCCCACGCGGGCGACGAGGCACGGACTCGCAGAACCCCTTGCCTCAACGAGGTGGGCTCCGCGTGGTCGGCGTTGGCCGGTCCGACGATCTCGACCCATCTCGACCACACCGTGGCAGTCTGAGCCGCCTTGCCAAGACCCATCCTGTGACCGAGGGAGTCAAGGATGTCTTTTAGCCGGTACGGCTCGGGTGAGCTAGACCGAGACATCTCGCAACGTGCCTCCAACCACCTCGATCACCCGGTCGGCGGCCGCCGACTCGATCGCCCCCGGCTCCGCCGAAGACACCAGCGTCTGACCGAGGTCGTGCACGGCTTCGCCCAGCCAGCTCCGGCGCAAGGGGTCGAGCTCGGAGAAGACATCGTCCAGCAAGAGAATGGGTTCTTCCCTGGTGACCTCGCTCAAGTGATCGAGCTCGGCTAGCTTCAGGGCCAGCGCAACCGTGCGTTGATCGCCCTGGGAGGCATACATCCGGGCGTCGAGCACGCCGGTCGACTCCTGCGAGGTGGCCTCGAGAAGCACGCCTGCGTCGTCGCGCTGGGGGCCGACCAGCGATATTCCTCGATCGAGCTCCCGGGCGCGCACCGACGCGACTGCCGCCGCGAGCATCTCTTGTAACTGCCGCTCGTCGGTCGCGGCCGGGTCTACTAACGCCTGGTCGCAGAGTTCCCGGCTTACCCATGCGCTTAGGTAGGTGAGCTCGAGTCGGCCCGCCCCCGCTATGGCCTCGTAGCGCTTGCGAGCGTGTGGCAGAAGCGCGGCCAGCACCTCGATGCGGGCAGCCGTGAGGCTTGCGCCCACCCTGCACATCGCGTCGTCCCAGACGTCGAGGGTCGCCAGCTCGCCCCGGTGGCCCCGCGGCGCGCTTTTGAGAAGAGCGTTTCGCTGTTTGAGGATCCTGTCCCACTCCCGGCGGAGCCCCTCTCGAGCGGGCCGCAGCTTCACGACCAAGTCGTCCAGGAACTTGCGGCGGCCGTCCGGCGTCCCCTTTATCAGGGAAAGCTCATCCGGGCCGAAAAACACGCTGGTCGTTAGAGCGCCGAGCGCCCGAGCGCCCGAGACGGGGGTCTTGTTGACGAGCACGCGGGTCCCCCGGCCTGGCTTGATCTCCATGTCCAGGGTCAGCGATCGCTCGCCCCTGGTGACCAGTGCGTGCAGCACCGCCGCGTCGGCCCCGTTTCTGACCAGTGCGACGTCGGGCGACCTCGGAGAGCCGAGGCCACTCAAGCAGTGGACCGCCTCGAGCAGGTTCGTCTTGCCCTGCGCGTTCCGACCCACCACCAGGTTCACACCGGGTGCCAAGTCGGTTGCCGCCTTGCCGTAGTTACGGAAGTCTTCGACCGCCAGCTTGTCTACCCGCAATCGCTTCCGCCAGCTTCTCGTGAACCAGGCTCGCGCCTAGGACAGCCGCACCGGCATTAGCAGGTAGGTGAAGCTTGCATCCTCGCCGCCATGAAGAATGGCAGGCTTCAAGCCGTCTCCTGCCTCCAATACCAGCCTCTCGCCCTGGATCGCGGAGCCGCCGTCGAGCAAGAAATTCGGGTTGAACGCGATGACCAGCGGGTCGCCTTCGTAGTCGGCGTCGATGATCTCTTGGCCCTCGCCGACGTCGGGCGTATGCGCCGAGACCTCGAGCTCCTGGCCGAGCTGGAGCTTCACCGGCATGTTGTTCTGGGCGAGAAGCCCGACTCTCTTTATGACCTCGAGCAGGGAGTCCCGCTCGACCGTCAAGCGATTGGGATACCCCTCAGGCAGAAGCTGGCGGTAATTGGGGAAGTCACCTTCGATAAACCGAGAGCCGATCACCGACTCGACTCCGTCGGTCCCACCGGCGGGACCGAGAGAGAACACGATCAAATTGTCCTTGACATGAGCGCTCACCGTGCGCGGCGCGGTCTGCAACGCCCGGCCGAGCTCGCCGAGCACCCTTGCGGGCAGGATGACCTTCCTCGTCTCCGCCGGGCCGCCCGACACCTCCAGGGTCCTTACCGCAAGCCGGTACGAATCGGTCGCCGCAAGAGTCAGGCCCCCGGACTCGATTTCCCACAAAACGCCGGTTAACACCTGGCGGCTCTCATCGTTCGACGCGCTCCTGATGACCTGAGACAGAGCGGTTGCAAGGGTTGGTCCCTCAACCTCGACACGAACACCCCCGGCCTCACCCGCGTCGTCGACCGGCAAGGCCGGGTAATCGTCTGCGGTAAGCGCTTTCACCCGAAAGCGGCCCCGGCCGGACCCGATCTCGAGTTCGCCTTCGCCTCCTGCCAGGGTCACCTGCCCCGCCCCCAGGCTGCGGGACATCTCGCCTAACAGCCGTCCGGGGACTATGGCAGTGCCCGGCTCATCGATCCCCGCCTGAAACGACGTCTGCATGGTCAGTTCGAGGTCGGTTGCCGCGACCTCAACCGTCCCTGATTCCGATGCCCTGATCCTCATGCCAGAAAGCACCGGCAGGGTCGCTCGATTGGAGATGGCTCTGAATGCAAACTGCACAGCTTCCAGCAAGTCGTCCCGTTCACAACGCAGCTTCAATGTCTTGCCTCCGATCCGGCCTGCCGGCCGACTCCTAAACCTACGCTTGGCCACCGACACAAAGCAGGCCAATACCAGGATTGCTTCGAGAGAGATCTTTTGTTAGTCGTCGTAGTAGGGGGTGTGGATCACGGGGATAAGCCGCCAAAGTCCTGGTTGCGCTCCTGCAGCCCTGTGAGTGGGTTCTGCAAGCTCGAGGGATAACAAGAGCACGACCGACAAGGAAACCTTCCGACAACCTCACCTGTTGATGAGCTGTCTTTGTTGTGTACACCTTATCCACGCGCCGCCCTTTGCCTGATCCGAGTGGTCAGTTCCCGTACTTGCTCAAAGGAACTCTGACGTTCTTGCATCTGTCGACGGATCTTGTTGGTGGCGTGCAGCACAGTTGAATGATCTCGACCGCCGAAGCGTTCACCGATCTTGGGGAGGGACAAGTCGGTCAGCTCGCGGCAGAGGTACATCGCCATTTGCCGAGCGTTGACCAGAGGGCGCGACCTGTTCGAGGAGCGGATTTCGTCCGGGGTGACGTCGAAATATTCGGCCGCGACCGAGATGACGACGTCCGCCGTGACCCGCGTCTCGAGGGTGTTTGGGAGGACGGCCTGGAGCACCTCTTGGGCGAGCTCGAGAGTTGGCTCGGAGCGGGTGAGCGAGGCGTAGGCCGCGACCCGGATGAGGGCGCCTTCGAGCTCGCGCACGTTGGTTTGAATCCGGCTCGCGATGTAGGTCATGACATCGGGAGCCATGGAGAGATTGTCGGTCTCCGACTTTCGTTGGAGGATGGCGATCCGGGTTTCGAGGTCCGGTGGCTGGATGTCTGTGATCAGCCCCCACTCGAACCGGGTGCGCAGGCGCTCCTCCAAAGCCGAGATCTTCTTGGGGGGTCTATCCGAGGTGATGATGATCTGACTGTGCGGATGGAGCGCGTTGAAGGTGTGGAAGAACTCCTCCTGGGTCCGCTCCTTGCCTTCGAGGAACTGGATGTCGTCCATGAGCAGGAGGTCGGCGGCGCGGTAACGGCGGTGGAAGTCGGGAATCGTGCGGCGCTGAAGAGCGAGGATGAACTCGTTCATGAACTGTTCCGTGGAGACGTAAAGGGTCCTGAGGTCGCCGTGGAAGTCGGCCACGTAGCGACCGATGGCGTGGAGCAGGTGGGTCTTTCCGAGCCCGGCCCCACCGTAGATGAACAGGGGGTTGTAGGCCTCCGCCGGCGCTTCGGCAACCGCCATAGCCGCTGCATGTGCGAAGCGATTGGAGGACCCGATGACGAAGGACTCGAAGGTGTATTTCGGGTGGAAAGCCGATCGCTCGGTTGCTTGGGCAGGGATCGGCGGGATCTGTTCGCGCCCGGATGGCCATTCTTCGGGCGACGGCTCGTCGTCGGAGAAGTCCCCAGCAAGGACCGCGACATCGAGCGCCCGGCCGGATCCAGCCCGCAGCGCCTCCCGGAGGGGCTCCAGGTAGCGTGTTTCGATCCAGTCCTTGGCGAAGGGCGTTCCTACCCCGAGGACGAAGGTCGAGCCGTCGAGGGCAACAGGTCTGGCTTTTCCGAACCAAGCCGAGAAGTTCCCGTCGGAGAGCTTTTGACGGAGATGCAGGGAAGCGTCCCTCCAGATCGCTTCTGCGACCTCGCTCGGCCGCCCAGCGTTTGCTTGGTGAGCCTGCTCTCTGAACTCGGCTGCTGCTTTCACGGTCCCCCCTGCTCCCAGAGAGTTATCCACACCCGCGGCCACGCCGACGAGGTGGTCTAACTCGGCCCGTGGCCCCGGGTGACCTGAGTGTGACTCCGAGGGAGGCGACGGAGTGAGCCCACCGAACCGAGCTCGATCAACAGCTCTATCCACAAGTGTGGACAACTGCTAGCCGAGCCCGCGATGCGTGCTCACCGGAGGTACCGGGGGGAAGTTCCGTAGTCCCAACCTCGGGGGCCGGGGCCAACATCGAGACGTATCTTACGAGGCGCCTCGACCCGGGCGCCAATAGCTTTTTGGAGTTGCGTTGGCGAGTCTCGCAGAGGGTGGCTTTGACGTGGATAAACGCGGCTCCGCTATACTCCTGCGGCACCCCTAGAGGCCCCGGAGACTTTCGCGACTAGAGAAACTGCGATGCGGAGCTCGGTGGGCGTAGCTACCAATCGAGTCGAGGCGTTGTGACCAAGCGAACTTTCCAGCCCAACGTTCGGAGGCGTAAGCGCAAGCACGGTTTCAGGGCCCGGATGAAAACCAGGGCCGGGCGAGCGATCCTGAAGAAGAGGCGGGCGAAAGGCCGAGCCCGGGTCTCGGCTTAGGGGGCCGCGCAGAGATGGATCAACCGACATCGATACGGAGTTCGCGCGAGTTTCAAGGCGTCATGTCGAGAGGACGGCGGGCGTCGAGGGCGGGCATGACGGTATGGGCGCTCGCCGAGCGAGACTCGCGGCTACCGACTCGGCTGGGCCTTGCGGTTAGAGCGCCCGGCCGTGCGGTGGTCAGAAACCGGGTGAAGCGACGTCTTCGGGAGGCGTTTCGCGCCTGCCATTGCGGGCCGGGGTATCGAGTTGTCGTGCGAGCGGAGGCGAGCCTGGCATCCAGAAACTTCCAGGAGGTCTTGGAGGAGCTAGAGGCTGCCTTGCGGGAGGTCACTCGACGGTGACCGCTCGACGGTTCCTTATTGGCTTGGTAGCCCTGTATCGGAGGTGGCTGTCGCCGCTCATGGGAAGGCATTGCCGGTTTTATCCAACCTGCTCCCACTATGCGGAGCAGGCGATCGATCGCCACGGCGTACCCAGGGGAGCCTGGCTGGCGCTGAAGAGGATGAGTCGGTGCCACCCCTGGTCTCCGGGTGGAGTGGACCACGTGCCGGCGAGGAGAGCAGCCTAGATGGGCTTCTTTGAGATCTTCGCCGCTGCGCTCGCGGGCTTCTACGCCGTCATCCCGAGCTTTGGGATTGCAATCATCCTTTTGACTCTCGCTACCCGCGTTGTGATGTTGCCTCTGTCGATCAAACAGACGAGGTCGATGCGCGAGATGCAGACGATTCAGCCCCAGGTCAAGAAGCTGCAGCAGAAGCACAAGGGCGACCGCCAGAAGCTCAACGAAGAGATGATGGCGCTGTACAAAGAGCACGGCGTCAACCCCTTCGGCGGTTGCCTGCCACTGCTTCTGCAGATGCCGGTCCTGATCGCCCTCTACCGGGTGATCAGCGCTCCGCTCAGTTACATCCCCGGTGATTCGGCGTTGGCCGCGGACCTTGGTGACAAGGCGGTCGGCGTCTATCGCTTCCTTGGCTTCCACCTCGACTGCTCTCTGCTGGACGCTGCTCGCGGGCAGGGGGGCCTCGAGACTGCTGTTTGTGCGTCCGGCAACGTGATTCTTGCGACGTTGCCCTACGTCCTGCTCATCGCTCTCATGGGTTTCACCACCTACTACCAGCAGAAGCAGATGCAGGCGACACGTACCCCAGGAGACCCGCAGGCCCAGCAAATGCAGATGGTCGGAAGGATCATGCCGGCCATCCTGATCGTCTTCGGCTTACAGTTCCCCGCCGGCCTGGTGCTCTACTGGCTGACCACAAACGTGTGGACAATCGCGCAACAAAGGATCATTCTCGGCAGGCTGGGCCCGGCCCCCGCCGCCGGAGTTTCGCCTCAAAGCACATCGCAGCCCAAGGCGTCTAAGGACGCAAAGGGCAAGACGGCGCCAACCACTAAGCCGGCGCCCAAAAAGTCGTCCCCTGCTTCCCCCAACGGGGCAAGCAGCCGCTCCCCGGGGACCACCGCGAAGAGCGGGGCCAAGTCTCCAAACGCAGCCAACAAAAAGAAGCGCAAGCGGTGACCCACGACTTCCCCTCGGACGACCCTGGCGCTTCCCTGAGCCCGCAAGAGGCCCCCCCCGGCCGGCACATCGAGGAGCTCGACGTGGACGCCGCCGAGCTTGGGGACGAGGCGGATACGGCAGCAGTCGTGCCTCAGCCGCTCGACGAGGGCCGGGACGAGCCCGCCACCCCCCAGGCGGTGGCCACCACCGCCGAGGAGTTTGTCTCAGGCCTGCTCGAGGCGATGGGGCTCGAGGCTGAGGTGACCCACGACGTCCAGGGCGACCGGGCGTTCGTGGGTGTCTCCGGCGAGGACCTTGGCGTCCTGATCGGCAGAAGGGGGCAGACCCTCGACGCTCTGCAGGAACTGACCAGGATCGCGGTCCAAAGAAGGCTGCGAGCCCGTGTTCGCCTGCTGGTGGACGTCGAGGGCTATCGGGCCCGGCGTCGTGAATCGCTGATCGAATACGCCACCTCCATGGCCCGGCGAGCGAAGACGCGCGGGACGGAGATCGAGCTGGAGCCTATGAACGCCTACGAGCGCAAGATCGTCCACGACGCCGTCGCAGGGGTGGAGGGCGCCGCCAGCTTCAGTGAGGGCGATGAGCCCAACCGAAAGGTCATCGTTCGGGGCGAGTGAGGCCGAGGCCCGCCTGGCAACAGACTCGACGTTTCACGGGGCACATCGCCCGACCTGGTAAGACTGGTCCGTGGAGAGCGGTCACGGCGAGGGGAATGCCTATACGGATGTTTCACGGGTTACACCGCTTGACCAGGCCAAGTTGTCCCATTACACCGCGCTGGTCCGTCGCTGGTCCACACGCCTCGATCTGGTCGCCCCCGGCGATCTCGAGCGCTTCGAGGAGCGCCACGTGCGCGATTCCCTTCGGTTAAGAGACCTCCTCGACGACTTGCCGGACGGCCCCGCGGTGGACGTCGGGTCGGGGGCAGGGCTGCCGGGGATCCCCTTGGCGATCGCGGGGCCGGAGCGTCCCTGGCGCCTGCTGGAACCGAGGCAACGGCGAGCCGCGTTCCTCGAGGAAGTGGTCCGTGAGCTCCAGCTGAACTGTGAGGTCGTGCCCTTAAGAGCTCAGGATGCGGCCGCCGACCCCGGGCTCGCCGCTACGCATGTGCTGGCGACCGCCCGGGCGCTGGCAGTCCCCGCGGTGGCGCTGGACCTGATCCAACCCCTGATTGGTCCCGGAGGCGTCGCGGCCGTCTTCATCGGCGGGGGCGCCGAAGTTCCCGAACATGCCGTGGAATGGCAGCCCGGTATTGCTATCTTGCGAGGAACGTGACCCCTAATGGCTCTTCCTCCCAGCAGACCGCGCCGCTTCCTTCCCACTGGCAGGTCCTGGAAGAGGGGCCGTCTGAGGGACCCGGCCGGGTCGTCTGCGTCGCCAACCAGAAGGGCGGCGTGGGCAAGACCACTACCTGCGTCAACCTAGCCGCAGCCCTCGCACTGCGCGGCCACAAGGTCTTGGTGGTCGACGTCGATCCTCAGGCGAACGCCACGACCGGTCTGGGACTCGACTATCGCCGTTCGAGCGCCACCGCCTACGACCTCGTCCTGGGCGAGGCATCCCTTGACGAGGTAGCGGTGCAGACCTCCATCGCCGGCCTTAGCTGTGTTCCTGCTTCGCCTGAGCTCGCCGGAGCGGAGATCGAGCTGGTCGACGTCGAGCAGCGCGAATCAAGGCTGGGCCAAGGGCTCGGGGGCGCGGCCGCCCGCTATGAAATGGTTTTTCTCGATTGCCCGCCTTCGCTCGGCCTTCTCACGGTGAATGCTCTAAGGGCCGCGGACAATCTGATAGTTCCGGTCCAGTGCGAGTACTACGCCCTCGAGGGGCTCGGGCAGTTGCTGGAGACGGCCGAGCTCGTCAGGCGCTCGCTTCAACCGAGCCTTCGGATCGCGGGTTTCCTTCTGACCATGTACGACGGGCGCACCAAGCTTGCGGAGCAAGTTGCGGCCGAGGTGCGCCGCCACTTCGGAGCCCTGGTGTTCGATTCGGTGATTCCGCGCAGTGTCAGATTGTCGGAGGCCCCCTCCTTTGGAGAGCCGGTCGTGACCCTGGATCCGGCGGCGAAGGGGTCGATCGCCTATCGACTCCTTGCTTCTGAGGTCGAGGGTCGCTATGGGCTCGTCACCTACCCCCCGCCTCCGCCGCCCAGGCAATCGACGGGGCCACGAGGGCAGTGGAAGCCGGTGACCGTGCCGGGGCCCGGTGGGCGCGGCTACGGCACCGTAGCGCCAGAACCGGCTGGACTCGAAGAGGCGTGGCCACCGCCCAGTCCGTGGGGAGCAGGGCTATGACCCGCAGGTCTGGGCTTGGCCGAGGGCTCGACGCGCTCATCCCCAGGGGGGACGCGGCAACCTTCCCTGAGGGCAGAAGCGCTCCCAACGAGATCCCGGTGGAAGCGATTGACCCGAACCCCCGCCAGCCTCGCCGCTGCTTCAACGAAGACGGAATAGACGACCTCGCCACGTCCATGAGGGAGCTGGGGGTCCTTCAGCCCCTCCTGGTGCGAGGTGCCGACAACGGCCGCTTCCAGCTCATCGCCGGTGAGAGGAGGCTTCGGGCGGCACGCCGGGCCGGCCTTTCTGTGGTCCCTGCCATGGTGGTTGAGACCGACGACCGGGGCTCGCTCGAGCGGGCTCTGGTGGAGAACCTCCATCGAGAAAACCTCAATCCGGTCGAGGAGGCCGAGGGCTACCGGCAGCTGATCGACGAGGCGGGCCTCACCCACGAGGCGCTGGCGGAAAGGCTGGGCCGGAGTCGGGTCGCCATCACCAATTCCTTGAGGCTCCTCGATCTGCCGCTGACGCTCCAGCGCTTGCTGGTCGAAGGACGTATCACCGCAGGTCACGGCCGGGCGCTTCTCGGCCTGCAGGGAAGCCCTTTTCAGCAGCGCCTGGCCCAACGAGTGGGACAGGAAGGGCTATCGGTGCGCGACACCGAAGAGCTGGTTAGGCGCTACGGGGCCATGTCGGCGCCCGCGGGGGCCCGCGACCGCACAGCGCGTCCGCCGCTCGTGGCCGACGCGCAGCAGCGGCTGGCCGACTACCTGCAGACCCGGGTTCGGGTGGACATGGGGCCAAAAAAAGGCAAGATCGTCCTCGACTTCGTGTCGATCGACGAGCTCGCCAGGTTGCTGAAGGTGATCACCAACGAGACAACCGGGGGAGAGCCCGTCACCGTCGTGCTCGACGACTGACGCGACCGTGCGCCCGCGGCCGATCGAGCAAGCCTGTCTAATTCCCCCGGTCCTCTACCGTGGGGCTTCATCAACGCAGCGCAAGGAGGAGCGGCCATGGCCAAGGCGACGTTCGGAGCGGGTTGCTTCTGGGGGGTCGAAGCGGAGTTTCGCAACGTCCCTGGGGTAAAGGCCACCGCGGTCGGCTACCTCGGAGGGACTCTGACCAACCCGACCTATCGAGACGTCTGCACGGGCAGGACCGGACACGCCGAGGTCGTCCAAGTCGAGTACGACCCCGACCAGGTCTCCTACGACGACCTGCTCAATGCCTTCTGGAACCTCCACGACCCCACCACTCTCAACCGGCAGGGACCCGACGTTGGGACCCAGTACCGGTCAGCCATCTTTTTCCACTCCCCCGAGCAAGAGGCCGCCGCCACCGCCTCCAAGCAACGACGCCAAGCTGTCTCCAGCAAGACCATCGTCACCGAGATCACACCTGCCTCTGAGTTCTTCCCGGCCGAGGACTACCACCAGCGCTACCTCGAGAAGCGAGGCTTGGCCACCTGCAGGATCACCGATTCGGCCTCTCAGGGGGCTCTTCGTAGTACGACGCTATAGCTCGGCCCAGCGCGTGCGCGACTGCCTCCCTGAACTCGGGGTCGTCTAGTCGCTTCTCGTCGTCTGGGTTGGTGATGTGCGCAGGTTCCACCAGGATGGCCGGCATGCGAGTCTCCTTGAGAACCGGATACGAGCTTGCATGTGTCCTTCCATCCTTGAGGCCGAGATCTACGAGCGCGCTCTGGACGTGCTCGGCAAGAACCGCCCCGCTTCTCGAGGTGCGGAAGTAATAGGTGGATGCGCCCTCGGCCGTGGGTTCGTGGTGAGAGTTCAGGTGCAACGAGACGAAAAGCTCACCCCCGATCGAGTTGGCTCGTTGAGCCCGCTCGGGCTCTTCGGGACCGTCGGCTTCGGTACGCGTGAACCGAACCTTCGCCCCCGACTCGACGAGGTGTCCGGCGAGCCTTCCTGCGATGTCCCAGCACACGTCCGCCTCGCAGGTGTCGTTGGGCCCCCGAGCTCCCGGGTCGTCTCCGCCGTGGCCCGGGTCGACCACTACGAGGGAGTCGAAGACCCCGCCTCGCTCTGATCTTCGGAGCTCCTCCCGCAGGCCTGCTGCAGTGACGGGCCGGTCGATTCGGAGACCGCTGAGCGCGGCATAGGTCTTGATCCCAACGATGCCGTCCTCGGCGACCCCGTACTCTCGTTGGAAGGCTCGGATCGCCCGGTCGGTGTCACGCCCGAGGATGCCGTCTTCGCGCCCCGCGTCGAATCCCAGAGCGTTGAGCCGCGCCTGAAGGGCAAGGATGTCGTCTCCGCGAAACGGAGGATGCCTCATATACAGCACGCGGTCGTTCAGCTTCCAGCCCGACTCGACGAGCTCGTTCCAGGTGTGCCGGCCCACGATTCCGTCGGCAACCACGCCCCTTAGCTGTTGAAAGGCTCGCACCGCCTGCTTAGTGCCAGCGCCGAAGAGGCCGGGCTCGTCCTCGATGTGCATGCCGAGCGAGCGCAGGCGGGTCTGGATGTCGGCGACCTCGTCCGACCGATCCCCCTCACGAAAGATCTTGTCAGTCACCTTTCAAGGCCGCCCGGTAGAGCCGTGAGACAAGCGGATAGGGGTTGGTCCAGCTGCCGTCGGGCGCCTGGATGCCCAGGTGCAGGTGGTAAGTGAACTCATCCTTGTGTCCCGGCTTTGCGCCGTAGCCGGTGTTTCCGACCTCGCCGATCTCATCTCCGGCCTCCACTCGAGTCCCAACCGCGACGGCAGGGGGCCGCTGCAGGTGACCGTAGAACCAATAGTTGCCGTCGTCCCCTCGGATCCCAACTCGCCATCCCGAATAGAAGGTCCACCCGGCCTGCTCGATATGACCCCCGAGGACGGCGAGCACCGGTGTGCCGGGCTCCGCGAAGATGTCGGTGCCCTCATGGAGGCCAACTTGTTTCCATCGTCCGTCAACAAGACGCATGCGAGGCTCGTGCCAGTCGTTGGTGAAGTTGATTACCGAGTACCAGTTGGAGCGAGCCACGGGAAAGACCTGCCCATCATGTTCCACGGGGGCCAGGTAGCCGGGCCGCGCAGGGCCGGCTAGGGAAGATGTGGAGGCTCCCGCCACCAAGATCGCGAGCAACGCATGACGCCCCAGTGCAAGCATCCCGGAAGATTACGACTGCGGCCGAGCCGGCTTGGTTCTAGTGCTGAGTAGCTTCGAGGTAGCGCTCGGCGTCGATTGCCGCCATGCACCCCATTCCGGCTGCGGTGATCGCTTGCCGGTAGCGGTAGTCCACCACGTCGCCCGCCGCAAAGACTCCCGGCACCGAGGTCTCGGTGGTGCTGCCTGAAGTCTTGATATAGCCGCCGTCGAGCTCGAGCTGGCCCTGGAAGAGCTCGGTGTTCGGGGTGTGCCCGATTGCAACAAAGACGCCACCCGCGGCGACGTCTGACTCCTCGCCAGTCATCAGGTTCACGATGCGCGTTCCGCTCACCTTGCCGTTTCCGGTGATCTCGGTGATGGCCGAGTTCCACAAGAAGTGGATCTTGTCGTTGGCGAACGCCCGTTCCTGCAGGATCTTTGACGCCCTGAGCGAGTCCCGCCGGTGCACGACGGTGACCCTGGAGGCGAACTTGGTGAGAAAGATGGCCTCCTCCATGGCTGAATCGCCTCCTCCGACGATCAGCAGCTCCTGGTCTCGGAAGAAGAACCCGTCGCAGGTTGCGCAGGTGGAGACGCCGTGTCCCAGGAGCTCTCGCTCGCCCGGGACGTTCAGCATCTTGGCCGAGGCTCCGGTCGAGACGATGATGGAAAGAGAGCGAATGGTCCCTTCACTTGTGGTCACCGTGAAGGGCTTGGTCGAGAGGTCTACCGACGTGGCGTTGTCGGTGATGTACTCGGTGCCGAAGCGCGCCGCTTGCTTGCGCATGCTCTCCATGAGCTCCGGTCCCATGATGCCGTCGACGAACCCGGGAAAGTTTTCGACCTCGGTGGTCAGCATCAGCTGCCCGCCCGCTTGAATGCCCTCGATCACGACGGGCTCGAGCTTGGCGCGCGCCGCATAGACGGCCGCCGTGAAACCGGCCGGCCCTGAGCCCACGATTACCACCTTGCGTACTTCGCTCACGTTGTCCACACCCTATTCAACGGGGGCGAAGGACCGGGGATTCCACGCTCAGGGCCGCCCTGGAATGGCGCCCTCCTCGTAGTCCACGGCAGGCTCGCAGCTTCCCCGAGGCCAGGCCCAAAACATGAACCGGTCGAGTGGGCCGCCTGCCGCCTTCGAGTATGCGAACCCGAGCACTAGAACCCTGCGCCCCTGGAGTGTCCCCTCCGTCCCGTAAGCGGGCACCACCCGAGGCGGGGACATGGCGAAGACTCGCTGTGAGCAGGATCTGATCTGGTCGGATAGCTTGTCGGGGGCCTGCTCGGCGAGATCGGCTGTGAGCCTGGCACGCACCCGGTCCGAATCCGCGTTGGCGTAGGCCGCCGAAAGTCCGCGAAAGAGCTTGCCGCTCCCGAGGTCCCGCAGCTCTTGGTCGCTCAGGTCGCCTCCGGCAGGAGCAAAAGTGGGTTGGGCGACGACCGCGTTGTCGGTCTGCCCCTGTGCGGCAGTCGCATCCTCCTGCTTGTCGAGGGCCTCTGGTCTGCCGGGACGTCCGTCCTCGTTTGCCCGGTCTCGCCCTGGCGCTTCCTCGGCGGCCCCACCCGCTGCCCCCGTCGTATCGCCACCGAAGTCCTCTCCACCACCGGTCCCGCCGAGATAGAAGAGACCGGTGACGAGAACGGCCACGAGCGCCGCCGCGCCCAGGATCCTTGCCGTTCGGTCCCACTTTCGCTCGAGCTTGACGACGGGGGCCCGAGCGACGCCGGCCCCCTTCCATACCGCCTCCCGCAAGGTGGCTCGCTCGTGGTCCTGAAGCTGGGCGTCGGGCCCTATGACCAGGGCCTGGACCGCGCGGCGCTCATCGCTGCAGTCGTGACAGTCCGACAGGTGATGCTCGACGGCGGCTTCTTGGGGCGGGTCGAGCCGTCCGCGCACGTATTCGGTCAGCAGCTCAGAGCAGCGCTCGTGGTCCATGTCGTAGGTCATCTGTGATCCTTCGACGACTCGTGGGGGTCGGCTTGTTCCAGCGCCTGAGCGAGCATGCGCCGCCCCCGGCTTATGCGGGACTTCACTGTGCCGATCGGAACCCTCGTGAGCCGCGCTATCTCGTCGTAGGGGACGCCGCCCAGATCATGCATGGTGACGGCCTCGCGGTAATCCTCAGGTAACCCGGCCAGGGCCCGGCTCACATCGAGCCGGACTGCAGCAGACTCCTCCATGGAGCTTGCCTGACCCTCTTGCCTGATGGCGCCGAGGTCCTCCGTGGGAATGTCCCTCCTCTTCCTCAACAGGTCCTTGCAGGTGTTGATTCCGATGCGATACAGCCAGGTTCCGAATGAGGCCTCCCCCCGAAAAGAGCCGGCCCGCCGAAACGCCGCTATGAAGGTCTCCTGCGTCGCTTCCATGGCGTCGGCCCTGCCCCCCGTCATTCGATATGCCAGAGCGAAAATCCGGTCCTCGTGACGTTTCATCAGCTCGGCGAACGCTCGCTCGTCCCCGCCGATGAAGCCGCGAAGGAGCTCTTCATCCGCCGGTTCAGGAGCCAAAGAACCTGACCTCGGAGATCGAGGCGCTCCCGGTGCCTTCGCCGGGCAGCGTCGTTATGAAGACGAGCCAGAAGCGATTGATCCTCGGCTCGAACTCGAAAGGTTGGGGATCGCCGGCACTGTCGACCTGCTCGACCACCTCAAAGAGAGACTCGTCGGTTGGCGACGTCTGGTCCGATGCCCGCAGCTCCAGGGCGCAGCCACCACAGCCGTTCACCTCCACTGCGCCGACCTCGGCGCCGGCGCCGAGGTCGAAGACCAAGCCCACTCCGGTCTTGCCGAGCGCCTCCATGCTCACCTCGTAGGTCGAAGTCGTCCATGCGGTCGTCTCGTCACCGTCGGCGGCTAGGGGCGCTTCCTCCGGGTGCTCCGGGTCCACCGGGTCCAGATCGGTAACGCCGAGTACGTCCAATGCCTGAGCCGCATCGGTGCTCTGGGTAGCTGCCGGGGGATCTGGGCTTTGCCGTGGGGTCGAGTCGGGGTTGTCCTGCGACACCAGCACGAACCCGGCAACGACGGCGAGTCCAATCAAAAGCAGTACCGGCAGGAGCCTGCGAACGAAGCTGCCCGATCGACGTCCCGAGGCTGATCGACGTTGCTTGGGCGCCCGCCCGGCGACTCGAGGCAGAATCGCTGTGGACGAGGGGCTGCGGGCCCCCTCGAGCGCCTGCCGCATCTCCTCTGCCGAGGAAAAGCGCTTGTCGGGGTCCTTCTCGAGAGCCCTCATCACGACGTTTTCCAGGCCGCGCGGTATGCCGGCCTTCATGCTGCGGGGCGTGGGCGGCGTTTCCCGCAAATGCATCATTGCGATGGCGAGTTCGCTGTCGGCTTGGAACGGGGGCCGTCCGATCAACAGCTCGTAGAGGGTGACGCCCAGGGAGTAGAGGTCCGAGCGCGGGTCCGGCTCCTCGCCTCTCAACTGTTCAGGCGAGAGATAGGTGACCGTTCCCAGGATCGCGCCGGTGGTGGTCACGTCGCCCCGTGCAAACGCTGCCTTGGCGATGCCGAAGTCGGCCACCTTGAGCGTCTCGTCGGCTGTCATGAGGACGTTCGCAGGCTTGAGGTCCCGGTGGATGACGCCCGAGCGGTGAGCGTAGGTGAGCGCCTCGCAAACCTCGGCGGCCAGGCCCGCGACGGTGTCCGGCTCGAGCGGCCCCTCGCCGGTCAGCCGAAGATCGAGACTCCCGCCCAAGCAGAATTCCATAACGATGAAGTGGCGCGGCGGCTCCCTCGTACCGGCCTCGGCTCCGGTGTCGTAGATAGAGACGATGTTGGGATGGGAAAGGCGCGCCGCTGCGAGGGCTTCCACGCGAAAGCGCTCGAGGAACACCTGATCGCTAGCCAGATGATCGTGGAGGATCTTGACTGCGACCGTGCGAGCGAGCACGTCGTCCCTGGCCCTCCACACCGTCGCCATCCCGCCGCGAGCGATGGGTGACTCCAATAGATAGCGTCCGGCCAGCGCGTCGTCCACAACCGCTATTGGGTCCCGGACTCGGCCGTAACGGTTGCCTTGCCCCATCCTTTGATGGGATCGATTTGGTGGAGGAGCAATGTCGAGGCTTTGCGTGTCAACACGATCTTCAAGGTTTGCTGCTGCTCGTTGAGCTTTAGGTCGACCAGCTTCGCGCCGACGTCCTTAGCCCTGATCCTCGCCTCCTCTTGCAGCTGCGCCTCGCTGGAGGTGCCCGCCTGTGCGACCGTGGATACGGCAACGGCGATGTCGTCTGCGCTCGTGTCCAGGCCGAAGTAGTTGACGGTGATCGCGCCCAGCTCGAATAAGACGAGTCCGAGAACCGACAGAAAGACGACCAGCTTGACCAGCCAGCCAAGTACGACGCCCCTCTCGTCGTTCAGATCCATGAGGTCATTATGAACTTGCGCAAATGACTATCCCGGGGGTTCCGCCCGACGCCGGATCCCCCTAATGAAGCTGAGCTCCTCGACCTTCAAGAGGTAGGCGAAGGCGAGGTAGGCGGCGGCGCCGGCTACCACGGGCAGCGCGACGTCGATCAACTGGTGAACAAAGGTCGTCGGTGGGAGCAGGCGAGTTATCAAAACGCGACAACCCCAGACCACCAATCCCATCCCCGTAGCGGCCACAGCGATGCGCAGAGCACTGCGGAGAGCACGTTGAGCGGCGATGCCCTGTATTCGTTTGGACAGGGCTCGCCCCTGGACCAGGACACCGAAGGTGTACGCGGTTGTATGCCCTATGGCGAGACCCTTGACCCCGAGGAAGTGATAGAGGGGGACGTTCAGCGCAGTGTTGAGAGCGACCGACGAACAGTTGATGAGAAATGGAGTCTTCGTGTCGTGCAGCGCGTAGAACGCCCGCAGGAAGAGTTGAAACAAGGAGAAAGGCACCAGTCCGATGACGAAGAAGCGAAGCACGTTGGCCACCAGCTCGGTCGACTGACGCTGCATCACACCGTGCTCGAGCAGTACGCGGATGATCGGCTCACCCAAGATGAAGTAGCCAATCGCCGCCGGCAGTATCAAAAGAAAGGTGGCTCGCATGCCGATTGACAGTTGCTCGCGATAGGAATCCCATCGTTCATTGGACGCGTGTTCGCTCATGGCAGGCAACAAAGCGGTTATGACCGACACCGCGAAGAGCCCGTGAGGGAGCAAGAAGAAAGTAAAGGCCCAGATATAGGCGGTGTATCCGCCGGTGTTACCGGCTGCAAGGACCTGAATGACCAGGTAACCGATTTGATTGGTGACGACATAGCCGAGGACGAACACCGAGAGTCGTGCCAGTTTGCCGAATGAAGGGTGCTTGATCGAGAAGCTCATCCTGTAGCGGCCTAACCCTCGAAGGAATGGGATCTGGGCGACCGCGTTCACGACCACCCCAAGAGTCGTGCCGAGGCCGATCACTAATAGCTGTGTTGTTGAAACGCTCTCCAGTGAGACCGCCCCATACGCCTGGTGAAAAGCCAGAAAGACCGCGATGACCGAAAGGTTGTTCAAAATAGGCGTGTACATGGGCGCACCGAATCTCTTGTGTGAGTTCAGGAGTCCCCCGGTGAGCGCGATGAGGCCATAGAAGATCACCTGGGGGATGAAGAGTCGCAACAAGAAGGTCATGACCTGCTGTTGACGAAGCGCCTCTTCTCCGCCGACGTTCAGGGTGTAGAACTTTGCGATTAAGGGTGCTGCAAGGAGTCCCAGCGCCGCGATGGCAGTGAGCACCACGATCGAGACGTTGATGATTGCGCTGGCTACTTCCCAGGCCCTCGCCCGACCCTCCTTTTCGACCAGGTCGACGAACACCGGCACAAACACCGATGTGAGCACTCCCCCGAGGACCAGCTCGTAGATGATGTTGGGTGCGGTGTTGGCGAGGTTGTAGGTATCGGTCAGGCGGCCCGACTCGACAACGCCGAGCGCTGCCGCGATCGCAAAGATTCGCAGAAGCCCCGTGGCCCGCGACAGCACCGTGCCGACGGACATGACGGCGGTGGCGCGGGCGAGCCTCCTCACACCGATCCGACGCTCGAGGCCGAATCCTTGCTGCGACGTCTCTTGAGCGATCGTTGAACGTAGAACCCGATCAGAAAGAGCAGCGCGCCGACCGTGATTCCCAGCGCAATGCGATTGAACTCAGTGGACTGGACCGGCCGGCTGAGTCGCTGGATGGGGTAGTTGTCGGGCGTGGCAAGCGTGATATCCAAGGAGAAGATGCCTGTTGCCCGAGTCGTGACATCGACCAGCTCGCGAGTGAGCCCCGGCCGAAAGACCGCGTCGATTAGGGGAGGGTCAGGCGCAAGCTTCAACGACTCGATCCGGATCTCGACATGAACGGGGTAGTCCGCCGAGTTCTCAACCGAAAGCAGAATCTTTCCCTTGCTCGAGGTGAGGACGACTTTGTTGATCGCGACTTTCACTTTCTGCATTTCGCCGATGGCCTCGTCGGCCGAGCTCGATGCGTAAGTGGCACCCCTCTCCGCCAGAGTCGGGTCCACCCACCACGAGCGGCTCTCCGCTACCAGGATGTTCCGCTGCAATCGTTGGATCAGTGAGGCGGGGGGCTGCATTTGACCGAAGCTCTCCACCACATCGCTAGCCTCCTCGATCTCGTCGTACGCCGGGGGGCTCAGTTGGTTGGCGGATTCAGGGAGAGCATCGACCGTTTGTCGGTGGCCGAGCTCGATCCCTTGCTGCAGCCCTGCCTTCGGGGTGACGGTCTTGAGCCAGGGTGCGGTTGCAAGTCCCCGGTAGAGCAGTCTGGTGGTTCGCGCGGAAGGCTGCCACAGGGCGGGAGGCGCGGCATTGATGATGCGATCGGCTCGTCCGGGCAATTCCTCCCTGATAACCGCGGTCTCCGCGAAGAACCTCTGGAGCTGCAGTCGGCCGGCCCCCGGTCGGGCGAGCGCCGCTAGCCGGTTCTGGAGGTCCTCATCGGCCGCGTACCCACTGGTGGTGTCCCCGAACGGGCTCGTCACTGCGACCGGGCACGCAAAGCTGAGGGTGGGCTCGGGGCAGCCGCCGGTCAGCGGATCTATCGCCTCGGCCATCGAGTGTGCCGAGAAGAAGAGATTTTCGGCGCCCGCCAGCTTCAGCGTCTCGAGCGTCTGGGTATCCACCCTGCCGGCCGGCGGAAAGATCCAGGACCTGTCGAGGGTGGTGCCCGCCGTCGACCTCAGGACCGTCACCGCTTGGGTGAGCTGCGGACCGATGTCCTCGGGAGCTCCGGCCTGCAGAGCCGGCAGGTCAGGGGACGAGTACGGAACCAACAGGGGCTGAACGCCCCTGTGGTTAAGGAGCTCTCGCAGGTCGTCCAAGAAGACCTCCGCCGCTCTAGTTACCGGTCCCTGGGAGACCTCCTCGTCGCCTGCCCCTTCGTCCACTCGGTAACCGTCCTGCAGGTCTGCTATCTCGTCCAGCAGGCGAGGCGACGGCGCGACGCCCAGCTTCAGCTTCTTCCCTACGAGCGGATCGAGCACAGCGAGGGTGTTGGTAAGCCACCCCGAGCGAGCCAGGCCTTCGGCGAGGGAATCATCGTTGTGGGTCGCAGCGGCCGCCTCGAAAGCAAAGACGCCCTCGGGCCCCCTTGCTGGAAGCGCATTCAGCGGAACGACGAACACCATGTTCAGTCGGGTGTCGAGGGCGTCTGGGTAGTAGATCAACTCGGTCGTGAAGGAGTCGACGGGCACCCCGTTGTTGTCCAGTAGGGAGATGTTCATGGGGAAGACTCCGCCTTCGGTCGTTTGATTCAGCGGCGCGAGCTCCGAAATCGGGTTGTTGATGGAGACGACCGTGGATGACCCCGCGTCGATGCGGCGGGTGTATGTCTTCGGAAAAGCAGAAAAGGCGCTAAGCGGCGTGCCGTTGAAGCTTTCGTGGAGGGCAGACCGGCTGCCAACCTTGTCGAACGCGGTGATCTGCAGCCCGAACCCCTTGAGCGCCTGGCTCGAGTCGTTTCTGACCTTCACCTCGAGACCAAGCTTGTCGCCCGACCGGTAGAAGATCGGCTGGTCTTTCAAGCTGAGGGAGATTTCGGAATCGAGCTCTTGAGCAGCGGCGGGAGGGGTCGAGATCGGGCTTGCGACGACAACGACCAGGCATACTGCGGTGGCGAGTCGTCGGGCGACCCCCGCCCCGTTGCGCAATCGACCACTACCCATCTGGCCGAGCATAAGCCGCAGCCTGCGGCTCCAATCGAATGAAGAGGTCCCTCTCGACCGAGGGGTGCGTGGAGGTTCTAGGTCTAATTTGTTACTTGGAGCCCCCGATGCGCCCTATCTTCTGGTAGAATTCGGTCCCGTAGCGCTCCTTGGTTGTCTCGCCGCCCTTCTTGCCGCCGAGCCGCCCGATCCTACCGAAGTGCTCTTCGCCGTAGCGGTTCTTGGTGGTCTTGCCGCCCTTGCGTCCTGCCTCAGAGCGCGACATCTTGCCGTTTGGGACCTGGTCCATTACAACAACCTCCGTGTGATGTGGTTGTCACGACCCCCTTAGTGGTCTCTGTTGGGGTTACCCCGACCCGCTGGCACCAAACGCAGGCTCCCGGCCGTCGCGTGCCGCGGGCTCAATGGATGCCGGCTTGCTGCCGATGCTCCAGGGGTTGCGCATACATCCCAGAGAGAAGGCATTCCCGACATGGCGAGCATCCACGACTTCATGCGATTGGTGGCGGAAAGAAAGGGGTCAGACCTTCACATCAAGCCCGGGGGCCCCCCTTACATCAGAGTGAACGGCCGGCTCCACAAGACCGACTTCCCACCGCTGAGCGCGGGGGATTGCGCCAGTGCTGCGTCCGAGATCATGGACGAGAACCAGGCGAGCATGTTCAAGAGCCACGGAGAGGTGGACTTCGCGCACTCCGAGCCAGGCGTCGGCCGCTTCAGAGTCAACGTCTTCCACCAGCGGGGCAGCGTCGCGATCGCATGCCGTCGAGTCCTGCCGGGCAGCCCTCCCTTCGACCAGCTCGGAATGCCTCCCGTAGTACGAACCCTCGCCGATGAGCAGCGCGGGATGATCCTCGTCACCGGCCCGACGTCATCGGGAAAGACCACAACTACCGCTGCCATCATCAACCACATCAACGCCACCAGGGCCTGTCACGTTCTGACCATCGAGGATCCCATCGAGATCCTTCACAGCGACCAGATGGCGATCGTGAGCCAGCGCGAGATCGGCCAGGACACCGAGGACTTCGCCACCGCGCTCAGGGCGGCGATGCGGCAAGACCCAGACGTCATCTTCGTCGGTGAGATCAGGGACTCAGAGACGGTGAAGGCGGCACTGCAGGCGGCAGAGACGGGGCATCTCGTGATTTCGACGCTCCACACGACGGACGTATCCGAGACGGTCAACCGCATCATCGACTTCTTCCCCCCGTACCAGCAAAAGCAGGTGCGGGTCGCATTGGGCGGATCCCTCAAGGGGGTCGTGTCGCAGCGTCTGGTGCCCCGCGCCGACGGAGAAGGCCTGGTAGCAGCGGTCGAGATCCTGGTGATGAACGGCAGGGTGAGAGACCTGATCTTGAATCCGGAGCACACCCATTTGATCCACGACATCGTGGCGGAGTCAGGGTTCTATGGGATGCAGACCTTCGACCAGGCGCTGATGGAGCTGTTCCGTTCGGGGCTCGTCACACTGGAGCACGCCATGGTGGCGGCGACGAGCCCACACGACTTCAAGGTGGCCCTGCGGCAGGAAGGACTGCAGCCCGTCTCATAGTCTGGGTTCATGCCTCATGGGTCCCCTCTAACGGGGTTGCTGGAAGCCGGGTCCCCGGTGTCGGCGGTTGCTCGTGCGTTCTCGAACGCGGGCAAGCAACTCTATTTGGTCGGAGGCACCGTGCGCGATGCCTTTCTGGGGCGCTCGGGCGGCGATCTCGATTTCGCAACCGACGCTCGCCCGGACGAGACGCGCAAGGTCATCGATCCGCTTACCTCGGCGGTGTGGCTCCAAGGAATCGAGTTCGGCACCGTGGGGGCCGAGATCAACGGTGTTCGGATGGAGATCACCACTTTCAGGACGGAGCGCTACCCGCCGGAATCGCGCCATCCCCATGTGACCTATGCGGACGATGTCTATGTCGATCTATCGCGTCGTGACTTCACCATCAACGCGCTTGCGATCAAGCTTCCCGATCCCACGCCCGTCGACCCCTTTGGCGGTCTTGCCGACCTTCGCGCCCGTCTTCTGAGGACACCGATAGATCCTCGGGACTCGTTCTCGGATGACCCGTTGCGGATGCTGCGCGCCTTTCGCTTTGCGTCGCAGCTGGATTTCACGATCGACCCGACGGTCGTGACCGCGATCGAAGCGGGCAAGGACCAGCTCAGGACCGTCTCTGCCGAACGGATTCGCGATGAGCTGACCAAGCTGTTGCTCGGCGTCGCGCCGGGCAGAGCGTTAGAGCTGGCGGAGAGCACCGGGTTGACCGACATCTTCCTTCCCGAGCTTGGTGCCCTGAGGTTGGAGCAGGATCCGATCCACCGCCACAAGGATGTGTTCAAGCACACACTGGCGGTGGTCGAGCGGACAGACCCACAGCCAGAGCTTCGTCTCGCCGCGCTGCTCCACGACATCGGGAAGCCCAAGACCCGAAGCATCACGCCACAAGGAGTGTCCTTTCATCATCACGAGGTGGTCGGCAGTCAGATGGCTAAGAGCCGCCTGCGTGCCCTCCGGTATCCGAACGAGACAGTGGATGCGGTAAGCGAGCTGATCCGCCTGCACCATCGCTTCCACACCTTTGCCCTGGGGTGGACCGACTCCGCGGTGCGGCGCTACGTCCGTGATGCAGGACCGCTTCTTCACAGCCTCAACCACCTGGTGGGGGCCGACTGCACCACGCGAAACCCCGTCAAGGCAAGACAGCTGGTGGCACGGATGCAGGAGCTCGAGGCGCGGATCGAGGAGCTCGAACAGAAAGAGGAGCTGGAGCGGATCCGACCGGAGCTCGACGGCAACCAAGTGATGGCCTATCTCGGCGTGCCACCCGGCCCGATTGTGGGGCGAGCGCTCGCGCACTTGCTCGAGATCCGGCTCGAGGAGGGCGTGATCGGACCGGACGCCGCTTACCAGAGGCTCGATGCCTGGGCGCGTGCCGAAGGCATCGTCCCGGCCGGCACCAAGGCGCGGGTCTAAAGCATCGTAGAGGTGGTCACCTCGAAGAAGCATCCAGGCGAGCCTTTCTTCACCGACGTGGCGGAGCACCTCGGCGAGGCTTACCTTCGCTACAGCTTTACCAAAGGCACTGCCCAGGAAGCCGACTTCCTGCTGGGGCTGCTGAGGCTCCCCCGAGGAGCGCGCGTCCTTGACGTCGGCTGTGGACCGGGCCGCCATGCGGTGGCGCTGGCCCAAGCCGGGCTGGCGGTGACCGGTGTCGACATCTCGGAGCGCTTCTTGGAGATTGCGGCAGAGACCGCACGCGCCGCCGGAGTTTCCGCAGCCTTCTTTCAGTGCGACGCTCGCCGCATGCCCTTCGACCAAGAGTTCGACGCGGTCATCTCGTTGTGTCAGGGAGGGTTCGGCCTCATGGGCGACGACGACTCACTGATCTTGAGACGCATCGCTGAGGCGGCCAAGCCCGGCGCGCCGGTGGTGGTCACCGCATTCAACGCCTACTTCTCGGTGCGCCAGCAGCACGATGCAGACCTCGACGCCGACGCGGGTGTCGTGCACGAGGTCTCGACGGTTAAGGACGAGGCGGGGGCCGAGAAGACCTTCGACCTCTGGACCAGCGTCTTCACGCCACGCGAGCTGAGACTGCTTGCGATCGGTGTGGGTTTGATTCCCGAAGCTATCTGGTCGGTTGAGCCGGGAAGCTATGCGCGCCGCCCACCTGACTCAGACCTCCCCGAGCTGCTGCTCTTCTGTCGCAAGCCGGAGCGCTAACCGGTCTCGCGGGTAGTCAATCACTCGTCATCCGCTCGCTGCGCGAGTACGTACCCCGGCGGTCTCCCAAGGACGATGCCTGCCCGTCCCATGGCAGCTGCCAAGAAGACTGCGAGAGCCAGTGTGACCAGCGCCATGCTCATCAAGAGTGACTCCAGGGAGAAGCCTGCCAACAGGACGACGATGATCGCGGCCCCGATGCTGGCGAGGTTGTAGAGGATGTCGTAGAGGGCAAACGCGCGGCCCCTATAGCCGTCTGGAAGCGCTTCTTGCACCTGGGCGTCAACCGACACCTTTGCGACAAACGCGCCGAAGCCTCCAACCAGCGTCAACCCGATGATCATCGGGAGGCTCAGCGCTGCCCCGGCAACGGCCATGGCGCCCCCCGACGTCACGAAGCCGAGCAGGAGCAGGCCCGGCTTGCTGATCCGGCGCCCCAAGAAGGGAGCCGTGACCGCACCGATGAAAGCGCCGGTTCCGGCCGCTCCCAGCGCGATTCCGCTTGCGGAAAGACGTCCGAAGCGGTCGCCGGCCTCGGGAAAATCTCTTTTGATCACCAAGATTGCGGCAATGGCGACGAACATCGCAGTGACCCGAAGTATGAAGATGCCGAGCAACGGGAGCCGAGCGCTGTCTCGCTTCCACACTTCGACCATCCCACTCCTCAGCTCGAGCCCTACCCGTCGAAGCCGTGCCGCAAGGTGGCCTGCGTGCAACCGCGCGTGGACCATAGGTTCTCGAATCGAAGCGGCGACGAGCGACGCCACGCCGTAGAGCAGTCCTGAGATGACATAGGCCGCGGGGGGCGCCCACAGTGCGACAACCCCGATCCCGGCTGCTCCGCCCACCAGCGCGGCCACCATGCCGCCTCCAGAAGAGATGGAGTTCGCTCGAAGGAGGGCTTCCTCATGGACGAGCACGGGCAGCGCCGCGCCCTTCGTCGTGAGGAACAGCCGGCCGAGACCCGTCAACAGCAGGACGCCGACGTAGGGGGCGGCATCTCCGGGCAGTGCCCCCGACCACAGGGGGAGGCTCACCAGAGTGCCGGCCCGGCAGACATTCGTCCAGATCAGCAAGCCTCGCCGCGACCAACGATCGACGAAGACACCGGTAAAGGGGCCAATCAGCGAGTAAGGCAGCAGCGTCACGGCGAACACCAGCAGGACGCGTGTAGGCGTGGACTGCTGAAGCGGCTCGAGGATCAGCTCGTCGGCAAAACCTGCCTGAGCGACACCATCGGCCGCCTGCGCGAGAAGCTGGGCTCCCAAGAGCCGCGTGAAATCGCGGTGGCGGAGCGTGCGGCGACTAGTGACCGTGGCGAAGAACAGATTCGCCGTTTAGATGGATCTCCCTGTAGGAGGCGGCGTGGCCGTTGCCGGACACCGCCGGCTTGCCGTTGGTCTCGGACGACTGAACACCGGCATCCCTGCGGATGAACGCGTCGACCAGCTCCTTGGCCTCGGTGTCGGTGAACTGGACCGGAGGCGACTTCATGAAGTAGGCGCTGGGGCCGATCAGCGGACCTCCCTCGCCACGATCCAGCGCGAGCTTTGCGCAGCGGATGGCGTCGATCACCACGCCGGCCGAGTTGGGCGAGTCCCATACCTCGAGCTTTAGCTCCATGCTGATCGGGATGTCGCCGAACTCGCGGCCCTCGATGCGGATGTAGGCCCACTTACGGTCCTTGAGCCAGGGCACGTGGTCCGAGGGTCCGATGTGGATGTCGTCGGCATCTATCCCGTTTTCGATCTGGGACGTCACGCTCTGGGTCTTCGAGATCTTCTTGGACTGCAGACGCTGCCGCTCCAGCATGTTCTTGAAGTCCATGTTCCCGCCGAAGTTCAGCTGGTAGGTGTGGTCGATGACGACGCCGCGATCCTCGAATAGCTTGGAGAGGACGCGGTGGCTGATGGTGGCCCCCACCTGGCTCTTGATGTCGTCTCCGATTATCGGGACCTTCTTCTTGGTGAAGCGCTGCGCCCAGTCCTCGTTCGTCGCGATGAACACCGGCATGCAGTTGATCAATGCCACCCCCGCTTCGAGGGCCTGCTCGGCATAGAAGCGAGCGGCTTGCTCGGAGCCGACCGGGAGATAGCTGACTAGCACGTCGCACCTGGTGTCTCGCAGCACCGAAGCGATGTCGACGGGAGGAAGCTCCGATTCGGTGATGGCGTCGCGGTAGTAGCTGCCAAGCCCGTCGTAGGTGTGGCCCCGCATGACCTCGACGCCCGTCTTTGGGACGTCGGAGAACTTGATCGTGTTGTTCGGCTCGACCCAGATCGCCTCGCTCAGATCCCTGCCGACCTTGTTCGAGTCGACGTCGAAGGCGCACACGAACTCGACGTCAGAGACGTGATAACCGCCGACGTCTACATTCATGAGCCCGGGAACCCGTTCGTCGTCGCGAGCCTTCGCGTAGTACTCGACGCCCTGGACCAACGAAGACGAGCAGTTCCCAACCCCAACTATTCCGACTCTTACTGGTGGCATGGTGAGTCCCCTCCCGCGCTCAGATGTTCGATGTGTTCGGACGGGGCTCTTGGGGACCCCGTTCTTTGGTGATCAGCTCGTCGATCCAGGCGATGTCGCTCTCCGTGCTGCGCATGTCGTGGTCTTGCAGCGACAGTGCATAGGAGTCCATTCGCTCCCTATAAGTGCGCAGGTTCGCCCTGAATTGCGCGAGCTTCTCCTGCAGGTAGGCCCTTCTGCGTTCGAGCAGGGCAACCCTCGCCTCGGGCTGGAGGTACCTGAAGAAGGCGAGCTTGAGGGTGAAGTGCTCGGCGTCGACTGCGGCAGCGGTTTCCTCGAGCATTCGAAGAAACAGCTCTTCGCCGGCGGGAGTGATCTGATAGACCGTCTTGCGCCTGCCGGTACCCAACGACGTGTTCTTGGGTTGCTTCAGAGATCGAGAGGGCTTGCGAGGCGGCGGCACCTCGAGCGTGGCGACGGCACCGGCCCGGGCCAGCCGTCTAAGCGTTGGATAAAGAGAGCCCCACGACACTTGGTAGAACGGTCCCAGCATGGCGCCGAGCTGCTTTCTCAGCTCGTAGCCGTGCATGGCCCGTTCCTTCAGCAGTCCCAGTACAGACAGCTCCAGACTCCCCGACGGCTTCATACTCAGCGGCTCCTCGTATCACCCTGATATATCAAGTCGATATATCACCACGATAGGTGGGCATTTGCAAGTGGCCGGCCCTCTGATGAACAGCGGCCGCAGTCGCGTTTACCATCCCGTTATGGCGATGTTGGGACGGTCCTTCGATCCCGGCCGGCCCCCGGCCCACCCCCTGGGCCCAGTGGTCGACTACGGGCTTGCGCGTCGCTCCACCATTGCCTTGCTCCGTCGAGGCGTGCTGGCCACCACCGCGGTATGTGACGCCCACCCCGAGTTGCTGCGGGCGGGCAAGAACATCGGGGAGTCGGCTTCAGGGCCCTGTCCCGTCTGCTCCCACGACACCTTGCGGTGGGTTCGCTACGTCTACGGAGACGAGCTCAAGCACGACAACGGCCGGGTGGTCTATCCGGCCGGGTGGCTCACGGAGCTCGCCCAACGCCACGACAACTTCACCTGCTACGTGGTTGAGGTCTGTGTCGACTGCTCCTGGAATCACCTCGTGCGGTCCTACGTCACCGGCAGAAGGTGGGAAGCCGAGGCGACGCCTCGAAGGACTCAGAAGCGGGTCTAGGGAGCCGGATTCCCGCGGGCGCGCCCTGGGGAGACCATGACATGTCGTTTCAGTGAGGTTGCGAGAGCGCTCCGTTGCCACTAGGCACGCCTAGACTCCAACCATGGGAACTGCTGAGAGCGCTACCAGAGCGCCACGGAAGAGGAAACCTCGGCCCCGTTCTTTTGGACAGCGAATGCTTCTCAGGTTCGGGTGGCTGCTCCCTCTGGCCTTCATCGGCGTTGGGCTTGGTGTTCTCTTGCTTACTTATGCGTACGCCTCTATTCCCCTGCCGAAGGACGTGAGGCTTCCCTCGGCCACCGAGGTCTACGACCGGCAGGGCAATCTGATCGGGGTCTTCTCCTCCGAAGAACGTCGCTTCCTGATCGACACCGAGAAGCTGCTGGAGAGTCGTTCCTACATCGGCCAGGCGATCGTCGCCACCGAGGACAAGGACTTCTACGAGCACAACGGGCTGTCGCTCAGAGGTATGGCCCGCGCCGCGTGGGCCGACCTCACCAGTGGTGAGATCCAACAGGGAGGGTCCACGATCAGCCAGCAGTACATCAAGAACGCAGTGCTTCAAGATACTGGGCGCACCCTGACCAGAAAGCTCAAGGAAGCAGTCCTGGCGATCAAGCTCGAGCGCCGCTATTCAAAGAAGCAGATCCTCGGGTTCTACCTCAACACCGTCTACTTCGGCCGGGGGGCTTACGGGATCGAGGCAGCCGCTCGCGCCTATTTCGACAAGCACGCTCCCCAGTTGACCCTCGAAGAGGCCGCCTACCTCGCGGGCATCATTCCGTCGCCCGAGTCCTACCAGCCCGAGGTAGATCCCCGGCTGGCAAGGGAACGGCGTGATCGGGTGCTGGGCCTGATGCAGGAACAGGGCTACATCGGCGCCGCTCAGGAGGCCAAGTTCAGCCACGGAAAGGTGAGGGCTGTCCCACCCGAGGACGGTGCCGCCCAGCAGAGGGCCGCCTACTTCATGGAATGGCTGAGACGAGAGCTGGAGAAGGAATACGGGCCCAACCTCTACACCAAGGGTTACAAGATCCACACCACGCTCGATCTTCGGTATCAGGACGCGGCCGAGGACGCGGTGTCCTCGATCCTGACCCAGCGCAAGGATCCGGAGGCTGCCCTGGTGTCGGTCACTCCGACGGGTGCGGTGCGAGCGTTTGTTGGGGGCCGGTCGTTCGAAAGCACACGCAAGGCCCGCGGCTTTAACTTCGCTTCGGATAACTATCGCCAGCCGGGCTCCGCCTTCAAGCCCTTCACGCTGCTGACCGCGATCGACCAGGGGATCTCGCCGAAGTCGCGCTTCCCCGGCGGGAGCCCCGCGACGATAACGAACCCCGAGTGTGCAGATCCAGAAGAGGGCCTGTGGCAGCCTGAGAACTTCGAGGGCGTCTCGTACGGGACGATCACTCTCCAGGAGGCCACGACCAACTCGGTGAACACGGTTTACGCGCGCCTCATCGCCGAGATCGGGCCGCAGCCGGTGGCGGAGATGGTCGGCGACTTCGGGTTTGACGGAGAGCCAAGGACCCCCAAGGTCGAGCCCATGCGTCCGGTCTGCTCGCTTGCCCTGGGGACACCGGACGTCAGCCCGGTCGAAATGGCGCGCGCCTACGCCGGCTTCGCGGCCAGGGGCCGACTCCCCCACGTCGAGCCCCTCGTTTACATCGAGCGGACGGATGGAACCTGCGTCAAGGTCTACCGACCCACCCAGGACGGTGACTGCGGCAAGAACGACGAAGACATCACCCCGTCGGAGCAAGTCGTCGAGCAGAATTCAGTAGATGTCCTGAGCCAGGTGCTGACGAACGTCGTGGAGGGCGGCACGGCGACTGCCGCAGGCATTGGTCGGCCGGTTGCGGGGAAGACGGGAACCACACAGGACAATGTCGACGCCTGGTTTGCCGGTTACACGCCGCAGCTCGCGACAGTGGTTTGGATGGGTTATCCGGCCGAGAACAACGGCAACCTGGTTCCCCAAATGCGTGCCTGTGAGGATCCGAAGCTGTGCAGACCGGTGCACGGCTACGACGTGACCGGCGGCGGTACTCCCGTCAGCCCTGCGCCAATATGGGCGGCCTTCATGGAGGTCGCCATGACCCTGGACGACTACCCGATCGTGCCCTTCCCGATACCGCTCGACCAGCCGGACGAGGTGATCAATCCCCCTCCACCACCTCCTACGCCCCAACCGGAGCCCGAGCCGACCCCGACGCCTACCCCGGAGCCCGAGCCGACCCCGACGCCTACCCCGGAGCCCGAGCCGACCCAGACCCCTAAGCCGAAGCCGACGCAGACCCCTAAGCCCGAGCCAACCCAGACACCCAAGCCCGAGCCAACGCAGACACCGAAGCCGGAGCCGACCAAGACGCCAGGGCCCGACGGCAACGGCAACGGCAACGGCAATGGGAACGGGAACGGGAACGGCAACGGAGGGGGCGGCCCGTAGGAGTGACCTCTGCGGGAGCTCGAGCGGCGCTAAACCGCCCGGCTCCTGTCGCGCTCGGGGTTTGTTTCGTGACACTGCTCGCCGGCTTTGCCCTCAAGGCCCAATGCCTCGCGGGGTTCGACGGGCGCCAGTACGAGCGCCTCTGCTACAACGACCTGCAGCCGTTGTACGGCGTGCGGGGTATTCAGGACGACATCTTTCCTTACGTCCACGGGGGGCTCGAGTCGGGCGAGCTCATCGGGGGAGCGATCGAGTATCCCGTGCTTACAGGGGTGTTCGCGTGGTTCGCCGGACTGTTGTCCGGTGACGCCAACACCTATCTAGTCGTGTCGGCCGCCTTGCTTGCTCCCTTTGGCCTTCTTGCCGCCTACCACTTGAGCGTGATGACCAAGAGGCGGGCTCTTCTATGGGCCGCGGCCCCCGCCCTCGCCCTCTACGCGTTTCACAATTGGGACCTCCTGGCCGCCGCCGCATGTGTCGGAGCCTTCTACTCGTGGAGCAAGGGCAAGCCGGTGTGGGCCGCGGTCTTGTTGGGAATCGGAGGGGCTCTCAAGCTCTATCCGCTGTTTTTTCTCGCTCCACTGCTGCTGGACCGCCTGAGGAGACGCGGTCTGCGCGACGGTCTCACCGCGGCTGCCGTAGGAGTGGCCACCTTCGGGCTCATAAACCTGCCCTTTGCCCTCATCAATTCACAGGGCTGGTTTGCCACCTATCAGTTCCATCGGGAGCGGGGGCCGAATTACGACAGCATCTGGTACCTGGGGTCGCCGTCGCTGTCGCCCGACCGGGCTAACTTCATCACCGCCGGGTTGCTCGCAGCCTCGTTCGTGCTGATCCTTTTGTTCGGCTGGGTCCGATCCCAGCACGGCCGGGCCTATCCCTTCCTGCAGACCTGCGGAGCGCTTCTAGCCGCGTTTCTGCTCTTTAACAAGGTGCACTCGCCGCAGTACACTTTGTGGCTGCTCCCGTTCTTCGCTCTCTTGAACGTAAGCAGTCTGTGGTGGGTCGCCTATTCGGTCGTGGATCTGCTGGTCTACGTCGGAGTCTTCCGCTGGTACTTCGATCTCGGCTACCAGGGCCAACAGGACACCCTCGCGAAGCAAGTGATGGTTGCGGGCGTGTGGGGCAGGGCCGGGTTGTTGCTGCTGCTCATCGGGGTCTTCCTCACCGCGCGGGCGGGCCGAAGAGGCGCGGTCCGGCATCCGCAGCCGAATCTCGTCCCAGGCCGACGCTAGCGTCTCCACTAGAGGGGATCCGCACGCTGCACGCAGCTAAGGGGCGACTGGAGGGAGGTGCTAGCATGACCGCGAAAGAGCAGCTCAGCTGCTACGTCCCCTGCCCCACCGCCGGCGCAGCCGCGAGGGGCCTCGAAGCCGGACCGGCTCGAGTCCAGAGGAGGCATTATGCGCAGATATGAAGCCATGGTGATAGTCGATGCTCGCCTGGAAGAGGGCGACATCCAAAAGGCCGTCGATCGCTTCGTCGACGCAATCGGCGGAGCAGGCGGCGAGGTCGCCAAGGTGGATCGCTGGGGGGTGCGCAGGTTCACCTACGAGATCAATCACCAAAAAGACGGCTACTACTTCGTGACGCAGTTCACAGCCCCCGACTCGGCGGTTGCTAGCTTGACCAGAACGCTGCAGATCTCCGACGAGTTCATTCGCGGAAAGATCGTGCGGCCTGAGTAGGCGCGGGCGATCTTCGGACTAAAGGAGCAGACATGGCATCAGACAACGTCGTTACCCTGGTTGGAAACATCACCGATGACCCCGAGCTTCGCTTCACTCCATCGGGAGCGCCGGTCGCGAACTTCACAGTCGCCGTGAACCGTCGGTCACGCAATCAGGACGGCACCTGGAACGACAAGCTCGATGGGTTCTTTCGCTGCAACTGCTGGCGAGACATGGCCGAGAACGTGGCCGAGTCGCTGCAAAAGGGTAACCGGGTCGTGGTGGTCGGCCGCCTTCAGCAACGCTCGTGGGAGGACCAGGACGGGAACAAGAGGTCGGCGTTCGAGGTCCAGGTCGATGAGGTCGGACCGTCACTGCGGTGGTCTACGGCAAAGATCGAAAAGTCGCAGCGCAGCGGCGGGGGCCAGGCGACAGGTGGGCAGTCGGGGTCATCCGACTGGGGAAGCAACAACAGCCCCGCCCCCGTGGGTGCCCCTCAGCAATCTGACGAAGGAGGTTGGTAGTGGCGCGCGACAGACGAGACAGCAACCGCAGGGGCACCAAGAGCCCTTCCGCCAAGCCGGGCAGGCCCAGAAAGAAGAAGCATTGCCAGTTCTGCGTCGACAAGACCAGCTACGTCGACTACAAGGACGTCAACTTGCTCCGCAGGTTCCTGTCCGACCGCAGCAAGATCCGGGCCCGGCGGGTCACCGGCAACTGCACCAGGCACCAGAGGATGGTGGCGACCGCGGTAAAGAACGCGCGCGAGATGGCGCTGCTGCCCTATACGGCCCGATAAGGAGGCGCGACGGTGAAAGTCATACTTGCCGACAACGTCGATAACCTCGGGCTCAAGGGCGATGTGGTGACGGTGGCGGACGGCTACGCCCGCAACTACCTCGTGCCCAAGGGTCTGGCTTTGGCCGCCAGCAGAGGCTCCCTTCGTCAAGCCGAGCACATGCGGCGCGCCCGTGAGGAGGCCGAGCGAAAGGCCCGTGACGAGGCCGCGGCCAAGGTGGCGATCCTCGGATCCTCGCCGGTCTACATCTCTGCACGCGCCGGCGAAGGCGGGCGCCTCTACGGATCGGTGACCAAGTCGGATATCGCTCGAGCGGTGACCGATCAGCTCGAGGAGTCGATCGATCGCCACAGCGTTCGACTCGACGACCCGATCCGGAGCCTGGGAACTCACGCGGTCGAGGTGCACCTGCATGAGGACGTAAACGCCCTGGTCACGGTCGAGGTGGTCGCACACGAGGAAGACGAGTAGGGTCGTCCACTTTCTTGCCGAATTCACAGGTCCCGTTGATGTTGCTCTCCACCTAGCTGCGGTTTCTGGTTTATCCACCGTGTCCACACCCCACTTGTAGTCCACAGCCGAGGGGCCCTAGCGTCTCCTAGTCGGCCGGTCGGCCGGCAACCCCTTCCCCGGGTGGCATAGCAAAGCCGGTTCCTCGTCGTAGGCCACCCCTACCATGTACGAACACACGTTCGGAGAAGGGAGTGGAGTGGCCCAGCGTGCGCAGGCGTTGCAGCCGGTCAGACACAACCGCATACCTCCACACAACCTGGACGCCGAGCAGTCGGTCCTCGGCGCGATGCTCGAATCCAAAGAGGCGATCGCGAACGTCATCGAGGTCGTTCAGGCGGGTGATTTCTACAAGCCGGCTCACACCGAGATCTACGAGTCGATCCTGGCGCTCTACGCACGCGGCGAGCCGTGTGACGCCATCACCGTGGCCGATGAGCTCGGCCGACGGGGGATGCTCGAGCAGATCGGGGGCAAGCCCTACATCCACGGGCTGTTAGAGGCGTATCCGACCGCTTCTTCCGCTCGTCACTACGCGCGCATCGTCGAGGAGCACGCGCTGCTGAGGCGGCTCATCGACGCAGGCAACAAGGTCCAAGAACTCGGCTTCTCGCTGCCCGAGGACGTCGCCGACGCGGTCGACTCCGCCGAGGAGATCGTCTACGAGGTCGGCAACCGGCGCCTGCGCGACGACATCCAGCCGATCAAGGACCTGCTGACCGAAAACCTCGAGGCGATCGAAGCCCTCTACGAACGAGGCGAGCACGTCACCGGCGTGCCGACGGGCTTCGCGGACCTCGACGAGATCACCTCTGGCTTCCAGCCGAGCAACCTAGTAATCGTCGCTGCCCGCCCTAGTATGGGAAAAACTGCCATTATGGGTGACTTCGCCCTCCAGGCCGCTCTTGACCGCAAGCAACCGACGCCTGTGGTCATTTTCAGCCTCGAGATGAGCCGGCACGAGGTGGTTAAACGCTTTCTTTCTTCTGTGGCGAAGGTTGATTCCCAGCGCATCAACAAAGGGTCGTTGCAAGAGCAAGACTGGAGCCGTCTGTCTGCTGCACTCGGAAGACTTGCAGAGGCCCCCATTTTCATCGACGACGCTGCAAACATCACATTGATGGAGATCCGAGCCAAGTGTCGCCGTCTCAAGGCCAAGCACGGGGTCGGGCTTGTGATCATCGACTACCTCCAACTAATGCAATCACCGCGAAAGTCCGAGAATCGCCAGCAGGAGGTCTCGGAGATCTCTCGGTCCCTCAAGATCCTTGCCCGAGAGCTAGAGATCCCTGTGGTTTGCGCGTCGCAGCTCAATCGAGGGGTGGAGTACAGATCAGACAAGCGCCCGCTACTTGGAGACCTTCGAGAGAGCGGGTGTGTCGTCGGCGACACGCTTGTGGCACTCGGTTCTGGTGAAGCCGTCCCCATCCGCTCGCTGGTTGGGAAGACGCCCGAGGTCGTGACACTTGACGGTTGGAAGACGGCGGTTCGCCAAGCCAGCAAGGTCTGGCACACCGGTCGCAGGATGACATACGTGCTCACTACGGCATCTGGGCGAAGCGTGACTGCCACTGCAAACCATCCCTTCCGCACCTTTCAGGACTGGCGGGCCCTCGAAGACCTAGCGGTAGGCGACCGAATCGCGATCCCTCGGTGCTATCCGGAACCGGTATGTGAACGCACATGGAGCCCGGATCGGCTCGTTCTTCTTGCGCACTTGATCGGCGACGGCTGTTATGCGTCTCGTCAACCTCTTCACTACACGAGTAAGTCCGAGGACAATCTTGTTGCAGTGGAGGAGGCGGCTTTTTCTGCCTTTGGTGTAAGGGGTCATCGAGTTCAGCAACAGGGATGGTGGCACTTGTACCTCTCCGCAGGGGCGAACAAGTGGCATCCAAATCCGATTAGACAGTGGCTGAGAGATCTGGGGGTCGACGGGCAGCGTTCGAAAGACAAACTCATTCCACAGGAGGTGTTCCGGCAGCCCTCCAGTGATATTTGTTTGTTTCTTCGGCATCTGTGGGCAACCGATGGTTGTGTCTGGCTGGGGCGTTCGAGAAACGGAATGAGCGGACGGATTTACTATTCAACGAGCAGTCGAGCACTGGCCGATCAGGTCCAGCATCTCTTGGGTCGCCTCGGAATAGCGGCTTCAATAAAGACAACGTTCAAGGGTTCTTACGAGCCAAATTTTCACATCCACGTAAGCGGACGTACGAATCAACTCCTTTTCGCGGAGGTGGTTGGAGCGTTTGGGGAACGAGCTAAGAATCTTGCCGAGCTCAAGGCCGCCTTGTCCTCTGTTCAGTCGAACACGAATATCGACACGGTTCCCATGGACGTGTGGGAACTAGTGAGGGCTCGGATGGTCGAGCAAGGTGTCTCCCAACGGAGAATGGCGCAGCTTAGGGGTACGGCCTATGGGGGGACATCGCACTTTAGGTTTGCCCCAAGCCGCACGCAACTGGACACCTATGCGACTGTGCTCCAGGATCCGGGACTCAAGGAAGTGGCGAGCTCAGACCTTTTTTGGGACACGATTAGATCCATCGAACCGGCGGGTGTGGAAGATGTCTACGACATGACCGTCCCCGGGACTCACAATTTCATTGCGAATGGCATCGTCGCCCATAACAGCATCGAGCAAGATAGTGACGTGGTGATGTTCCTTTACCGTGATGAGGTCTACAACCACGACACCGAGGCCAGGGGGGAGGCCGAGCTCATCGTTGCTAAGCACCGGAACGGCCCCACCGGCACGGTGCGCCTTGCGTTCATGAACCAGTACACCAAGTTCGCGTCGATGACCAGGGGCGGCGTTCGCTGACCCAGCCTTCTTCGACCCGCCGGATCAGGGTGCTTTATCGGCGGCTGCTCCAACAACAGGGACCGGTCGAGCCGCGCAACTCGAGCCCCATCGTCGACTCGATTGTCGGGACGCTGCTGTCTCAGCACACCTCCGACGTCAACAGCTCGCGAGCGTTTGCAGCGCTCAAGGACCGCTGGCCCTCGTGGGACGCAGTGCTCGACGCGCCCACCGATGAGATCGCGGCGACGATACGGCCGGGGGGCCTCGCCGAGATCAAAGCTCCTCGCATCAAGCAGATCCTCGAGGAGATCGAACGGCGCGAGGGATCCCTCGATCTGACCCGGCTGGACGAGCTGCCCGACGAGGAGGTGGACGATTACCTGCAGTCACTCCCCGGGGTTGGTTCCAAGTCGACGGCATGCGTCATGTGCTTTGCGATGAACCGAGACGCCTTTCCCGTCGACACACATGTGCACCGGGTGTCCTCTCGGCTAGGACTTGTGCCAAAGACAAGCGCCGAGCGCGCGCAGCGACTGCTTACTTCCTTGATCCCACCAAACCTGCGCTACGAGTTCCACGTTCACTTGATTCGACATGGAAGAACCATCTGCAGGGCGCAGGTGCCTATCTGCTCATCGTGTGTGCTGTTCGATCTATGCAAGGCAGGGCCAGGGCTGCTGGCCCAGGGTCGCGCCCGCTGACCGCAGCCTTGGCGAGCCGTCTTGAGACTTTGGCTATACGGCGCGGCGGTAGCGACCCACTGCCAGCGGCACGAACACCGCCAGGATCAACGCCGACCATGCCAGCGATTGCAGAACGTATGAGGTGGTCGGCCCCCCCAGCACCAGAGCGCGCACCGCCGAGGCGGTCACCGATACCGGTTGGTGCTCCGCGAACACCTGGAGCCAGCCCGGCATCGACTCGACCGGCACGAACGCCGAGGAGGCAAAGACCAACGGCGCCATCAAGGGAAAAGACGCAGCCTGGGCGGTCTCTGGATCCCCGACTGCAAGGCCGAGCGTGGCAAAGATCCAGGAGAGCACGTATCCGAACAGCAGCACGAGGGCCAGACCGGCGATGAAGGCCAGCACGTTGGTATGCACCCGGAACCCGACGGCGAAGCCGACTGCCGACATCAGTACTGCGACGAACACATTGCGGACGAGGTCGGCCAAGGTCCTGCCGGCCAGAACAGCCGAGCGAGCCATTGGAAGAGAGCGGAACCGTTCGAGCAAGCCGCTCTTCAAGTCGGTCGCCAGGCCAATTGCAGCAGCCATCGCCCCGAAGACCACCGTCTGCACGAAGATGCCGGGCATCAAGTAGTCGACATAGCTAGTCCCCGGCACTTTGATCGCGCCGCCGAACACGTAACGGAACATCAACACGAAGATCACCGGCTGAATCGTCGAGAAGACGAGAAGCTGTGGGATGCGCCGGTAAGCGATCAGATTGCGCCCTGCCACTGCGATGGCGTCTTGAAGGACCCACAGTGGGGAGAAAGTCGATCGTCCGCCGCCGGCGAGGTCTTGCGTCGTGGTCGTCATCCGGAGCTTGCCCCCGTCAGTTGCTGCTTTGAAGCATCCTCGGCATGGCGTCCGGTAAGCGAGAGAAAGACGTCGTCGAGGCTCGGCTCCCGAACTGCTAGGGATGCGGGCTCGAAGCCTTCCTCGTCGAGGGATCTGAGAACGTTCATGAGAAGGCGCGCGCCGTCGTCCGACTTCTGTCGGATCATCGTTCCCTCACGCTCGACGCCGTCCCCGAACGATCCGGTCAGTCGCGTGTGCGCCTGAATGGCGACGGCTTCGTTGGCGAAGCCCATCTCGATCACGGTGTTCCCGAGCTTGCCCTTCAAGGCGGCGGGGGTGTCGTTGACGATCAGGCGGCCTCCGTCCACCACCGCCACTCGATCGGCAAGCCGGTCGGCCTCCTCTAGGTACTGCGTCGTGAGCAAGACGGTGGTCCCATCCGTAACGAGCTCGCGGATCATGTCCCACAGGTCAGAGCGACCCTGTAGGTCGAGCCCCGTGGTCGGCTCGTCGAGAAACAGCACCGGGGGCCGGTGGACCAGCGCAGCGGCGAGGTCCAGGCGGCGGCGCATCCCGCCGGAATAGGTCCGCACCGGCCGGTCCGCCGCATCTTCCAGACCGAAGCGGTCGAGAAGCTCTCTGGCTCTGGGCTCGACATCTCTTCGCTGCAGGTGGACGAGGCGCCCGATCAGCCGCAGGTTCTCCGCTCCTGTGAGGTTTGGATCGACCGCTGCGTACTGGCCGGCGAGCCCGATAAGAGAGCGAACCTCTCGCGCCTCTCGGACCACGTCATGTCCCAGGACCTCGGCCCTCCCGCGGTCGGGGCTCAAGATCGTTCCCAGGACGCGCACGGTCGTCGTCTTGCCCGCGCCGTTCGGGCCCAGAAGGCCCATGACCGTGCCCGCCGGGACCTCAAAGTTGATGTTGTCGAGGGCCACAACGTCGCCGAACTTGCGAGAGAGGCCCTCGACCGCCACTGCCTTGGTCATCGGGCGCACGATTCCACAGATAGTTTGAGCTGTCAAATAGTCTGAGGAGCCGAAAGTCGGGTGGCTCGCGGGATATTATGGTCGGGATGAAGACCACAGCCGGGACCGAGCCGCCGACCGCAGCTGCAGTCTGGCGTCTGTTGCTCCAGTGCACCATGAGCCGATTCGGGCGGCCCTCGGGCGTCCTCCAGCAGATGGGGCTAACGCCCGGGCACATGAAGGCCCTTCTGCTGCTCGAACCCGGCAAGGCGCTCCCGATGGGCTTGCTTGCCAACCAGTTCTCCTGCGACGCTTCCACGATGACATGGGTCGTCGATCGCCTCGAAGAACGCGGGCTGGTCGAGCGGCGCGGGCTCCCCTCCGATCGACGGGTCAAGACCGTCGCCCTTACCCCCCTGGGGGTCCAGACGAAAGAGGACCTGGAGGAACGTCTTTACGAGCCTCCCGAAGAGCTGCTGGCCCTCAACCCGAGCGTGCTCGAGGCCGTGAGGGACGCGTTGTCGAGGCTGGTCGATGCCCAGGCTGAGGACGCTGGGAGTCCTGACCTTCACGGGGGTCATGAGAGTCCTTCGCAACGGTAAGAGCGGGTGAAGGGAATCGAACCCTCGTCACTAGCTTGGGAAGCTAGAGCTCTGCCATTGAGCTACACCCGCAAAACACGAGGATCGTACCCGGTCGGCCTTTGAGGATGAGGCCACCAGGCACGCCCCGCTAGACTCCGCGCCATGAGGCCGCCGGTGAGGGCAGGATGATCCTTTCGGACCGAGATATCCGGTCTGCGGTTGCGGCTGGTGAGATCGGCATCGATCCGTTCGATGACGCCAACGTGCAGCCATCCTCTATCGACCTTCACGTCGACAGCTTGTTTCGCACCTTCCACAACCACCGCTATCCGTTCATCGATGTGAAAAAGGAGATGGAGGGCCTTACCGAGATGGTGGAGGTGAAGCCGGAAGAGCCCTTCATCCTGCACCCCGGCGAGTTCGTGTTGGGTTCCACCATGGAGTACGTGAAGCTCCCACACGATCTCGTGGCCCGGCTCGAGGGAAAGAGCTCGCTTGGGCGCCTGGGGCTGCTCATTCACTCGACCGCCGGGTACGTCGATCCCGGATTCGAGGGTCACCTAACGCTGGAGCTCTCCAACGTCGCCAACCTCCCCATCACGATCTATCCCGAGATGAAGATCGGCCAGATCAGTTTCTTTCGGCTCACCTCGGAGGCAGAGAACCCCTATGGCTCCAAGAAGCTCGGCTCGAAGTACCAGGGCCAGCGCGGGCCGACTCCCTCCCGCTACTTCGAGAACTTCGGGCCACGTCAGTAGCAGGTTCGCTACGGAGTCGTGGGCACCGGCGACGGCACCGCTTGGGTGCCGTCGGAGCAGAACACTGCGCCGGCAAAGGCACTGAATTCGTTGACCCGCCACTCGCTTCCTTCCATCACCATGAAGACATCGAGGGAGCCGGTCACTTTGGTGTACTTGAGCCCCCGTTTCCCCGGACATCCGAGCCGGCCCTCGACTTCGTAGCTAAAGTGCTCCCCGGGGTCGCCGTGCAACAGGAATAGACCCGACTCGATGGTGGGCTGGGCAATGACCTGCAGGCCACGCCGCTCATAAAGGTAGTGCGCGTTACCGAGGTACTCGCCTTGAATGGCCGAGTCCGAAGCCAGATATCTTCCACTCTTAGTCCAGTCGTCGGACAAAAGCGTGGTAACGAATGCCGTGGCCACTTCCCGCGCCTCGGGTGACTCTCGAAGGGGCGGTGGTTGCTGTCGCCAATCTGCCTGAAGAGAGAAGAGAACAACGCCGACTAAGGCGAACTGAGCCAGTCGGGCTATCTTGGCCCTGGATCGTTCGCCGATCGCCACTTCTTCTGAGCTCAAAATTCGAGCTTTATGCCGCTTCAACTTCTCGGTATGCACCCCGACTTCGAAATCGAACCTGACTAGATTGCGGGTGCGCCGGCCGAGCGCGTAAATAGCTACTCGGATCTTCTTTGTCCCCAAGGGAAGGGCGTGGACCCAGCTGGCCATTGCCAGGGTTTCGCTGCGATCCGGGGCGACGTCGAAGCCCTCGCTGATGGAGCCCACCACACGGCCCCTCACTTTGGAGACGAGGATGGCATCGAGGAGATCGAGATCCTCCCCGCAATGGTTGGCTACTTTGATGTACAGCAGGGTCCCTCGGGTGGCCAATTCAAGGGCGACGGGCGTGATGGTTATTCGGCTGACCTCTTGGCCCCCCTGCAGCTCCAGGAAGATCTGTGACACTCGGGATCGCCCGTCCACGACGTAGTCCTCCACCGTCCAGGAGCCTTCCTTCTTGCGCAGGGTCATGGGGCCTCTGTAGCGGCGTTCCAAGCGGTGGGCGATACCTTCCAGCGGGTGCTCCCATTGGATGGTTTTGGTGCCGTCTAGCTGCACCTCTGCCGAGTCTTTGTCGATGCGCGTAGCGCTAACTCGAATGAAGTCCACGGAGCTTCGCAGCCACAGCGGCGTCGGGAGTGAATGGATGATCTCTTCGTAGTTTCGGAGTACGCCAGATGTGATGGTCGTGTGAGGCGCGGCGTCGGAATCGGTCAGGTAGGTTCTCGCCAAGTTCTCGACTTGCTCACGCTCATCCACAATCGGGTTGAGCATAAAGTGGCCACCTTTGCACCAAGCGCCCAGAGATCAAGGAGGTGTCGGGTGGCAACTGGGTTTCAGGTGACGTTCGATTGCGCTGATCCCGCCCGCGTTGGCGAGTTCTGGGCAACCGCGCTCGGTTACAAGGTGCAGGACCCACCGGAGGGATTTCAGTCGTGGCAAGAGTTTCTCGCCGCGCAAGGCATCCCGGAAGACCAGTGGAACTCTGCTTACGCGGTTGTCGATCCGGACGGGGTCGGCCCCCGGCTCTACTTCCAGCGGGTGCCCGAGGAAAAGACGGTGAAGAACCGCGTGCACCTCGACGTCAACGTCGGTGGGGGCAAAGAGACGCCGATGGAGGAGCGCAAGGCGCGCGTCGATGCGGAGGCGGAACGCTTGATAGAAGAAGGAGCCACTCGGATCCGCGCGGATGCAGAGCATGGCGAGTACTGGGTCGTCATGCAGGACACCGAGGGCAACGAGTTCTGCCTTCAGTGATGCGGTAGCCGCCGAACTCGTCAGGTGGTGGCGGTGTCCTCCGGTCCGGCTGCGGTCCCGGTCATGTCTTTGGTGTCCTTGGTCAAAGGATAGCCGGAGGCATCCCCGTTGCCGGTGGACGCATCCCCGTCCGGCTCGAACTCGACCGACTCCCACAGGATCTGCGAGATGTCGCGCACGGTCATGTCCTCGGATGCGTGTCGTTCGTCGATGCCGTCCGCCAGCATGATGTTGCAGAAGGGGCAACCGACCGCGAGCGTGTCCGATGCCGAAGCCAGTGCCTCGTCCGTTCTTTCGATGTTCATCTTCTTGCCCATCCGTTCTTCCATCCACATCCGGCCCCCGCCGGCGCCGCAACAGAAGGTGGCGTGGCCGTGGCGATGTAGCTCCTTGTATGAAGCCATCGGTATCGATTCGATGACCTCGCGCGCTCCCTTCCAGACGTCGTTGTGCCGGGCGTTGTAGCAAGGGTCGTGGTAGGTGATCGTCCCGTTGAAGTCCTTGGCGGGTTTTAGCCGGCCGTCCTTCACGAGACGCGCCAAGTACTCGGTGTGGTGGATAACTTCGAAGAAGCCGCCGAATTGCGGGTACTCGTTGAAGATGGTGTTGAAGCAGTGGGGGCAGGCAGTCAGGATCTGCTTGACCTTGTGCTCTTTTAGCACCTCGATGTTCTGGTCCGCCAGCATCTGGTAGATGTACTCGGCCCCCATGCGACGAGCGGGATCACCGGTGCACGACTCGTCGGCGCCAAGGACCGCAAAGCTGACCCCCGCCTTTTGCAACAGCCTCGCGGTGTCGTAGGTCACCTTCTTGTTGCGATCGTCGAAGGCGCCCGCGCAGCCGACCCAGAAGAGCACCTCTGCGTCGGGTGCCTCCGATATGTGCGGTATGTCGAGGGTCTCTTGCTTGGATGTTCCTCTCATCCAGTCCAGACGGGTTTGCGGTGGTTGCCCCCACGGGTTGCCGGTTGTCTCGAGGTTCTGAAGAGCGCTTTGCATCTCCCGTGGAAAGCGTGATTCCCCCATCACGAGGTTCCGGCGCATGTCGACGATCGCGTCGATGTGCTCGATGTTCACGGGGCACGCCTGGACGCACGCGCCACAGGTCGTGCAGTCCCAGATGACCTCATCCTCCACAACCTTCGGATTGAGCGGCGCCAACTCGGCCACCGCCTCCTTGAAGGCCTCCTCGCCCCGGTTCTTGGCATCGAGGAGCTGCCGCCCGTGGGCGAACAGCTCATCTCTGATGTCCATGATCAGGAGCTTCGGCGACAACGGCTTGCCCGTGTTCCACGCCGGACACTGGCTCTGGCAGCGACCGCACTCCGTGCAGGTCATCCCGTCGAGTAGCTGCTTCCAGGACAGGTCGGTCACCTTGGCGGCGCCGAAGACGTCGTCTTCGCTCATCTCCTCAAGGTCGAGATGCATTGGCTTGAGGGCGCCCTTGGGGCGTTCCGAGGTGAACAGCACGTTGAACCCAGAAGTCACGATGTGCAGGTGCTTCGAGAAGGTGATGTAGACCAGAAAGCCCAGGATGATCAGCGAGTGCCACCACAGAAAGACCGTGTCAAGGGCCTCCCGAACCGCAACGGAGAAGCCCCCGAACAGCTGGGCGACTGCATTCGAGACGGGCGTCCAGCGCACGTCGTACGGGAAGATCCCCAGCGAGATCTCGACGGCCCGGACCAGCAGAATCGTCGCCATGATGCCGCCGATCGCGTAGAGGATGTATTCGGCGTCTCGTGTGTGGGATCCCTTGAAGCGTCCGGGTTGCTGAATCCGCCGGATGGCCAGCGCGGTAATGATTCCCCCGAGCACGGCCACCACGAAGAAGTCCTGCAACGCTCCGAGCGGCCCCCACCTGCCGATCAGCGGGATATGGAATCCCTCCTGATACACGGCGCCGAACGCCTCGATGATGGTCGTGAACAGGACCACGAACCCCCAGAAGATGAAGAAGTGCATGACGCCGGGGACGGTCCACTGCAGGAGCTTTCGCTGGCCGAGGACGACTACTAGCTGCTCCTTGAGCTTGCGGCCAAGGTTGGTGGGCTTGCGGGCGTCTTCCGCCCCCATGCGGAGCAGGCCAACCAGGTCTCTGACCCGCCTGGCAAACAGAGCCAGAGTGATCAGAACGACCACCGTCATTGCGATCTTCTCGAGCACCAGCTCTGGCTCCTTCGTGGCTGACCGGTAACTTGACGGCGGCGGCAGACGGGGCCGTCGCGTCAGTGAACCTAACGCCCCCGACGGCCGGTGACTGCCGTCTCCTGGGCTGCACCGTAGCGATTCGGCCGGCAGCGTGCCTACCTGGGTTCCTCCGTGCTCAACTTGACAATAGGGCACTTAGGGTTGCATCATTGAGGGCACTCAACTTATCCCTCAGGAGGAACCGACATGGCTAAAGCAGTAGGAATTGACCTCGGAACCACCAACTCGGTAGTGGCAGTTCTCGAGGGCGGTGAACCAACCGTGATGCCCAACGCGGAGGGCGGCAGGACGACCCCTTCGGTGGTCGCCTTCTCGAAGAGCGGCGAGATCCTGGTTGGGGAGGTCGCCAAGCGTCAGGCGATCACCAACCCCGACCGAACCATCCGCTCGATCAAGCGCAAGATGGGGAGTGACTCCAAGGTCGACATCGACGGGAAGAACTACAACCCTCAGGAGATCTCGGCCCGCATCCTCATGAAGCTAAAGGCGGATGCCGAGGCGTACCTCGGCGACAAGGTCACGGATGCGGTCGTAACCGTCCCCGCCTACTTCGACGACGCGCAGCGGCAGGCAACCAAAGAGGCGGGCCAGATCGCCGGCCTCAACGTCTTGAGGATCATCAACGAGCCGACCGCTGCTGCGCTTGCTTACGGCCTCGACAAAGACGAGACCGACCAGACAATCCTGGTGTTCGACCTCGGCGGCGGGACCTTCGACGTCTCCGTGCTGGAGCTCGGGGACGGCGTCTTCGAGGTGAAGTCGACCCACGGTGACACCAACCTCGGTGGAGACGACTGGGACCAGCGGGTCATCGACTTCCTGGTGAAGTCTTTCAAGGACGCCCACGGAGTCGACCTGTCGAGAGACAAGATGGCCCTGCAGCGCCTCAAGGAGGCGGCCGAAAAGGCCAAGATCGAGCTCTCCGCGACCCAGAGCACGACGGTCAACCTACCCTTCATTACTGCTACGGAGCAGGGTCCCCTTCACCTCGAGCAGAACCTGTCGCGCTCGGAGTTCGAGCGCATGACCGAGGACCTTCTCGATCGCTGCAGGACCCCGTTCGAGCAGGCGATTGCCGACGCGGGCATCAAGATGTCCGACATCAACCACGTCATCCTGGTCGGAGGATCGACTCGTATGCCGATGGTGCGCCGGTTGGTCACCGACCTCACCGGCGGCAAGGAGCCACACCAGGGCGTCAACCCCGACGAGGTCGTCGCGGTGGGTGCAGCCATTCAGGCAGGAGTGCTCAGAGGGGAAGTTAAAGATGTCTTGCTCCTCGACGTCACCCCACTATCGCTGGGCGTCGAGACCAAGGGCAGCATCTTTACCAGGCTGATCGAGCGGAACACCACCATCCCCACCAAGCGCTCCGAGGTGTTCACCACGGCCGACGACAACCAGCCTTCGGTCGAGATCCACGTGCTGCAGGGCGAGGCCGACATGGCCTATCGAAACAAGTCCCTGGGCAAGTTCCAGCTCGTCGGGATCCCACCGGCGCCGAGAGGCCTTCCTCAGATCGAAGTCACTTTCGACATCGACGCGAACGGCATCGTGAACGTTTCCGCCAAGGATCTCGGGACCGGTCAGCAGCAGTCCATGACCATCACCGGCGGCACCAAGCTAGCGGATGACGAGATCCAGAGGATGGTCAAGGAGGCCGAGGCGCACGCCGACGAGGACCGCCAGCGCCGCGAGGAGGCCGAGGCCCGCAACCAGGCCGACGGCATGATCTACCAGACCGAGAAGCAGTTGAACGAGCATGGCTCCAAGCTCGAGGAGTCCGACAAGCAGCACATCGAGGACGCGCTGAAGGCGGCCCGAGAGGCTCTTGGCGGCAGCGACGTCGAGCGCATCAAGCAGTCGACCCAAGAGCTCGTGACCGCGTCGCAGAAGTTCGCCGAGGTCCTGTATCGAAACGCCCAGAGCCAGCAGACACAGCAGGGCGCGCCTCAGGCGGGTGACGACGACGTGGTCGACGCCGAGGTTGTTGACGAAGACGGCGAGCAGAAGAGCGCCTAGTCAGTTGAAGCCCGATAGACAGCAGAAAGAGATCAAGATCACAGTGCAGGACAAAAGACGCGTAGCAGCAGAGGAGACTCCTGCGGTTCAGCCGGTCGAGCCGGCAGAAGCCGTCGAGCAGCAGGCGGAGGTCGTCGAGGAGACGGCCGCGGAGGTGGTTGCCGAGGTCCGCGACTACCTCGATGACCTTCGCCGTCTGCAGGCCGAGTTCGACAACTACCGCAAGCGGGTGCTGAGGGAGCAGTCGCTCGCAGGGACCCGCGCCACCTCTCGTTTGCTCGAGAAGCTGCTGCCGGTGCTGGATAATTTCGAGCGGGCCATCGAGCATGGAGCGGGCGACGCCGGCGTCGAGCTCATCCTCAAGGACCTCAAGAGGATCCTCGAGGATGAAGGTCTTAAAGAGATAGCGGCCGAAGGACAACCGTTCGATCCTCAAGTGCACGAAGCAGTTGAGTCGCTCGAGGATCCCGGCGTGAACGAGACGGTGGTGAAGAGGGTCTACCGCAAGGGCTACCGGCTGGGCGACAAGGTGCTTCGGCCCGCGATGGTAGTGGTCGCGCGGCCGGCAGAAGAAGATTCGCTGCCCTCTCAACCGAGCGCTGCACAGGGATAGGCACATGTCTCAGCGGGACTGGATCGACAAGGACTTCTACAAAGTCCTCGGCGTTGCGAAGGATGCGTCGAAGGACGACATCAAGCGCGCCTACCGCAAGCTTGCACAGAAGAACCACCCCGATGCCAACAAGGGCGACAAGAACGCCGAGCAGCGCTTCAAAGAGATCTCCGAAGCTCATTCGATCCTCTCCAATGAAGAGAAGCGCAAGGAGTACGACCAGATGCGTCGCCTGGTCGAAGCGGGGGGGCAGAGGTTCTACGGGTTCAGGCCCGGTGGCGACCAGGGCAGCGTGCGAGTAAACGTCGACGACATCGGCGATCTTTTCTCGGGCGGCGGAGGCGGCGGGGGATTGTTCGACGACCTCTTTGGTTTCGGGGGTCGCAGACAGCGGCGTGGCCGGGATCGCGAGACGGCCATCACGCTGTCATTCGAGGAGGCCGTTTCCGGCACGACCGTGACGCTCGATCAGGGGGCCAAGGTGCGGATTCCACCAGGGGTCGGGGACGGCGCCATGATCAAGGTCGCCGGCAAAGGGGAACGGCCATCGGGGGCCGGGATTGCCGGCGATCTCTACGTCAGAGTGCACGTCAGGCCCCATGACATCTTCGAGCTCACCAAGGATGGGGACCTCGTCGTGACGCTTCCGATCACCGTGGCGGAGGCCGCGCTGGGGGCCAAGGTGCAGGTGCCTACTCTCGATGGACCGGTGACGGTGAAGATTCCCCCGGGCACCAATTCCGGCAAGACCCTGCGCCTGCGTGGAAGAGGCGTCCCCAAGCAGCAGGGTCAGGGTGATCTTCTCGTCAAGATTGAGGTCGAAGTACCCAAGAAGCTCTCCAAGAAGGAACGTCAGTTGCTGGAGGAGTTCCACCAGGTCCACAAGGACTCGCCGCGCGACCACCTCGAGCAGTACCTGCGGAAGAGCGCCCAGGCCCAGGCGTCATAGGAGGTTGACAGGAACATGGCGCAGACCTCATCCAAACCGAGTCAGGCGGCGATCTACGTCATCTCGGTGGCTGCGGAGCTTGCCGGGGTGCATCCTCAAACATTGCGCGTCTACGAGCGCAAGGGCCTTGTGACTCCGACTCGAACCGCAGGCAACACCAGGCGCTATTCGGAGCGCGACATTGTGCTTCTGCGCAAGATCCAAGAGCTCACCAACGAGGGTGTGAATCTGGCAGGCGTACTAAAGATTCTGGAGTTGGAGGACTCCATCGAGCGCCTGCGGGAGAGTCACGAAGAATCGATGCGGGAGCTCGAGGAATCCAGCCGCGAGCTGAAGGAGATGGCCGATGCCCGGGAGAGAATGGCTCTCGTCCCTCTCAGGGATGTTCGCCGGATCCGACGAGTGCTGAAGTCTGACGCTCTGGATGAAGCAGGGCGAAAGCGGGTTTTTCCCGCACCTCCCGCGGGTTGAGCTTCACCACCCGAGTTCCTAGTCTCTCGCCATGCTGATCGAGGACTACGGGTTCATCGGCGACACACATTCCGCGGCGCTCGTTTCGAGAGAAGGTTCGATCGACTGGTTGTGTCTGCCCAGGTTCGACTCCCCTGCCTGCTTCGCGGCAATCCTGGATCCCGACGTCGGGGGTCACTGGAAGATCGGTCCACAGTCGGGTGAGTTCACGGTCGACCGCTCTTACCGCCATGAATCGATGGTGCTAGAGACGACCTTCCAAACCTCGACCGGATCGGCGACCTTGATCGACTGTCTTCCGCTCGAAGAGGGGCACGACGCAGCCGATCCGCGTACGGTCGCGCCTCGGGATGTCGTCGTCCGAGTCATACGAGGGCGTTCGGGTTCCATTCCGATGACGATGGAGTATGCGCCTCGATTCGATTATGGGGAGATCGTCCCGTGGATGAGAGTGACCGATGACGGCATAGAGGCGATCGGGGGGCCCGACGCCCTCGATCTGCAGGCAAGTGTGCCGCTCGAGCTCGATGGTCCTGTGGCGCGCTCGACCTTCGAGGTCAAAGAGGGTGACGCCGCTTACTTCGCCGCCCGCTATCGCCGCTCGCACCTGGCGAGTCCTCCACTCCAAGTGGTGAGGGACTGCGAGAGGTTCATCCAGCGCACCGATGACTTCTGGCGACGATGGGCGGCGCGCTGTACCTACAAGGGTCGGTGGCGGGACGAAGTCATCCGTAGCCTGCTCGTCCTGAAGGCCCTCACCTATTCGCCTACCGGTGGAATCGTTGCGGCTCCGACTACCTCTTTGCCAGAAGACATTGGAGGAGTCCGCAACTGGGACTACCGATACTGCTGGCTTCGGGATGCAACCTTCGAGCTCGAGGAGCTACTCGATCACGGTTACACGGGGGAGGCCGCCGAGTGGCGCGACTGGTTGTTGCGGGCGGTCGCGGGTGATCCGGAAGACCTTCAGATCATGTACGGGGTCAGGGGCGAACGTCGCCTGACCGAGCTTCAGCTCGATTGGCTCGCCGGTTACGAGGGATCACGTCCAGTGCGTATCGGGAACGCCGCGGTGAAGCAGCTGCAACTCGACGTCTACGGCGAGGTGATGGACACCCTTCACTCCGCCGAGCGCGCCGGTAGTCCCGCGACTCTCGAAGCGTGGGACCTGCAGCGCAGCATCGTGGATACCGTCTGCAAGCTGTGGAAGCAACCCGATGAGGGGATCTGGGAGGTCCGCTCCGGCAGGCAGCACTTCGTGCACTCGAAGGTCATGGCCTGGGTGGCGCTCGACCGGGCCGTAGCGATGGTCGAGCGCTACGGCCGCGAGGGTCCGGTCGACCACTGGAAGGCGGTGCGCTCAGAGATCAGAGACGAGGTTCTGGCCAAGGGCTACGACGGGGGCCTGGGCAGATTCAAGCGGGCTTACGACGACGACTCGGTAGATGCGGCACTGCTCATTCTTCCGCTGGTGGGCTTCATCGACGCCACCGATGAACGGATGAAAAACACGATTGAGGCCATCGAGAAGCACCTTGTTGTCGACGGCTTCGTGCACCGTTACAAGACCGATGGTGCCTCCGATGGCTTGCCCGGCGCAGAGGGTTCCTTTCTGATGTGCACTCTGTGGCTGGTCGACTGTCTTGTTCTGCTCCGCAGACACTCCGAGGCGGAGACTGTTCTCAAGCGGGTTCTCTCAGTCAGAAACGACCTCGGGCTGCTGTCGGAGCAATACGACGTCCGGCGCAAGCGGTTGGTGGGGAACTTCCCCCAGGCCTTCTCTCACGTGGCTCTCGTCACTGCAGTGACTGGGCTAGAGAGGGCAGGGGAGTCCCCGGCGCTCAGGCGAGGGCATTCCGCCCCCCTGAAGCGTTCACCCACCCCTGGATGAGTCGCCTGCATCTCCAATCGGCACTCCGAGAGTGGTCGCCTCGACCACAAGGGGATTCTCCCTGCGGAGCTCCTCCTGGAACTCCTCGGGGGTGTACGCGACGATTTGAACGTTTGGTGGCTTGTCGAGGAACAGGTCGGCCCTTTGCAACGGTGTTGGGGGGAGGTCGTCCGCGACAACTACAACGTCTATGTCGCTCCACACGTTGAAGTCACCCCGTGCGACAGAGCCGACGACCCAAGCACGGTGGATGCCGAGCCGCAGGGTTACCGCTCTGATGTAATCGTCGGCAAGACCGATCTTCTCCCTCCGCTCCGCTCTGCGCCGCTCGATGATGGGATGCGTCATTGCAGCTCTCGCCATTGAGCATCCACCCACTCGAGCACATCTTGTGCGTCGCGCTGAGCAGCATCGGCATCGGACCTCCCGAAATGCGAGGCGGCGTCACCGGCTGCGTGTGCATCGGGATAACGTGAGGCGATGTAGAGCCGACCAAGCCGGCGAAGGGCGTCGGCGATCTGCTCGGGCAAGCTGAATCCTTGCGCCCTGGCTTTGGCCGCGAGCTGTTCGAGATCGTGACCCCAAGGACCGGCACCCACACCGTGAAGGAGAGCCTTCAACGCCAGTTGGGCACCCTGCTCCGCTGAAAAGCAAGCCCAATTGAAAAGACTGTCTGCCGTCTGCAATTCAGCACTGCGAAGCGCGCGACTTGCCTCGACTCGCCACCTCTGATACTCCTGGGCATCCACCATCTGGAACCAGTATCCCTTAGTGCAACCACACTCTTAGGTCCGGCTTTAGTTCCGCTTGTCGCTTCTTGAGGGAGCCGTGAGACGATCACAATGGTTGTTGACACGCGACGCAAGAGCCCGGTGCCACCAACTAGACTTGCGTCATATGAGGATTTCGATCGAGTACTGCTCTAAGTGAGGATACGCACCTAAAGCCGTCGGTCTGACGGAGTTGTTGCTCGAGGAGTTCGACAAGAGGATCACCGAGCTGGTGATAGTTCCCTCGAGCGGAGGCGTGTTCGAAGTGGAGGTAGACGGCACGCTTGTCTACTCCAAGAAGTCGACCGGGCGTCACGCCGAATACGATGAGGTGCTCCAATCGGTGCGGGAGCTAGTGGCCGCCTCTTAGCATTGAACGAATCACGCACAGCTATCGTGGCACGATGAGGTCATGAGAACGGTTGAGCTGGTAGGGCTGGCCGACATAGAGGAGGCTCGGCAGCGGTTAGCCGGTGTCGCGGTCAGAACTCCGCTTGATCGGTCGCGGGCGTTGTCTGATGTCGTCGGCGGGGACGTTTTCATCAAGTGCGAGAACCTCCAGCGGACGGGCTCTTTCAAGATTCGCGGCGCATACAACCGGATCAGCCGTATCTCACCAGAAGGGGGTCGGGGTGGAGTGGTCGCCGCTTCGGCCGGTAATCACGCGCAGGGCGTCGCGCTGGCGGCAACCTTGTCGGGCATCTCGTCGACCGTGTTCATGCCGGCGGGGGCCTCACTTCCGAAGATCGAAGCGACCAAGCGCTATGGCGCCGAGGTGCAGCTCGTCGGAAAGGACTTCGGCGAGGCCTACGCCGCCTCAAGCGAGTTCGCCGCTACCTGCGACGCCGTGTTCGTGCATCCCTTCGATCACGCCGACGTCATAGCGGGCCAGGGCACGGTTGGATGCGAGATCTCCGAGCAGATGGACGACATAGGGACCGTGGTCGTGCCCATGGGTGGCGGGGGCCTGATATCCGGAGTCGCCGCGGCCCTTCGATCGCTGCGGACCGGCGTTCGCATGGTCGGCGTCCAGGCGGCGGGGGCGGCCTCCTTTCCGCCGTCACTCGAACGGGGCGCCCCCGTCGAGCTCAGGCAGGTTTCGACCATCGCGGACGGGATTGCCGCCAACGCTCCGGGGCAGCTGACCTTTGCTCATGTTCAGGCCTATGTGGACGAGGTCGTTACCGTCACGGACGAGGCGCTTGCCGAGGCCCTCCTCTTCAGCGCGGAGCGAATGAAGCTAGTGCTGGAGCCGGCCGGAGCGGCCGGGGTCGCCGCCGTGTTGCAGAATCTTGGAGGCCTTGAGCCTCCCGTGGTCGTTTTGCTGTCCGGCGGGAACATCGATCCCTTGTTGCTTCTGCGGGTCATTCGGTTCGGACTCGGCGCCTCCGGGCGCTACTTGGCCCTCAGGACCAGGTTGTCCGACAGACCGGGCGAGCTCCACCGTCTTCTGGGCCTGATCGCCCAAGCCGGCGCCAATGTGGTGGGGGTGGAGCACCACAGGGAGGGCCTCGGCCTTCACGTCGGTGAGGTCGATGTGGCTCTTCAGGTCGAGACCAAGGGCCCCGATCACATCGAGGCCCTGGTTCGTGGCCTCGCGACCTCCGGCTACATCATCGAGCGGCTCTAGCCGACGAAGAGGCAAAAGGGATGCCCGGCGGGGTCGAGCATGACCCGCAGTTCATCGCGGCCGCGGTCCTGGGGTTGGAGGGGCGCCTCGCGTGCTCCCGCCGCGATGGCATGGGCGACGGCAGCCTCCAGGTCATCGACGCCGATCTCGAAGTGGGACATCTTCGTCTGCGCTCCAGGCTCCTCGGGCCACACCGGGGGCTGGTACCACTCCTCCGCCTGGAAGCTCAGCCCGACCCCACCTGCGGGATCCCGCATGAGGATCCAGCCGGCACCCCCCTGGCGAGAGTCGGGTGTGTCGCGGGACGTGATCTCCCAGCCGAGTAAACGGCTGTAGAACGCAGCCAGCTCCTCCGCGTCGGCGCAGTCAATGCAGACGGCTCCCCACCTGATAACCGGGCGTTGGGGGGTTGAGCTGGGCGTCATTGCCCGACCCTACGACGGGCGGGGTCATCCAGGCACTCACCACCCCACCCCTTGCTCAACTTGACAGGGTAGCCTGTTACTTCTGTATGGTATTGGGTCTTCTGTTAACTATTGAGGGGGAACCATTGAAGACACTGCGCTACAGAGGACGACATCTGAGGCCACGGCCTCGCAGACGTGGGCCCGCGGTCGTGGGAACCGCTGCAGCGGTCTGGCTCACGGGCCCCGCGGCGCACGCAGGCAGCTACGTTGTCCGGGAGGGAGACACCTTGTCGGGCATCGCGGCGCGCTTCGGTTCTTCGCCGGCCGCGATCGCGTCCGTCAATCGCCTGGCAAACCCCAACCTCGTCGTTGCGGGACAGGCACTTCGGATACCGGCGAGGCTGACGATGAGCTCGACTCACCAGGTGGCGGCGGGAGAGACACTGTCCAGCATCGCCCAACGGTACGGGACGTCGATCGGCGTCCTGGCTCGGGTCAATCACCTCAGCGACCGTGATGTGATCGTTTCAGGCACCACTTTGAAGGTTCCCTCTGCGTCCCTTTCGGCGGCGGCCCCGGCGGCCCCTGCCTTGTCTCCCGCAGCTGCCCCGGTTGCGGTGATAGAGGAGTCCCTCGAGCGTCACGCCGCGACCCACGGCCTCGATGTGTCCCTGGTCAAGGCGGTCGCCTACAACGAGAGCGGGTGGCGTCAGGACGTGACCTCGAGCGTCGGCGCGATCGGCGTGATGCAGGTGATGCCGGGCACCGCCAAGTTCGTTAACGACGTGCTTGGTGGAGGGGCGCTCGACGTCAACGTCGCCGACGACAACGTCCACCTCGGGGTGATGTACCTGCACCATCTTCTGAACATGATGCCCAACGAGAAAAGAGCCCTGGCAGCGTATTTTGCGGGCCCCGGCAACGTCGGCCCGAAGCTGACCGAAGGCCAGGCCCATTACGCAAGCGTCGTGGAGTCCCTCAAGGCCCGTTTCTAGGGGGCCGGCTCGCGACTCCGGGGGCTGGCTGCGACTCCGGCAACCGACGCGAGCAGGCCCACGATCGCGCCCACGGTGACCAGTGTGAGGCCCAGGGCGGGCCGGGCCACTCCCTCGATGTCCATCTTCAGGTACAACGCGGAGGTGCGGTCTGAGATCTGCCGGTAAGCAACGAGCGCTAAAGCACCAACGAACATCGACGCAACGAAAGACACCACTGCATACTTCCCCCGGGCCCGGCCGAGAAGAAGCACCGCACCAAGGGCCACGATGATCCCTCCGGCGAGGGAGTAATAGCCGTAGGCGGCCTCGAGGCCCGTGAATGGTTCGGACGCCTCCTCCACAACCTTGTCGTTATTCGCGCCGAAGTCGGAGCCTTCGATCAGCGGCGGCCGGCTGATCGTCACCCAATTCAGAAGCGACCCGATGATCGAGAGGGCTCCGGCGACGAGAAGGACCACTACGGCGACCCTTCTGGCCTTGTTGAAGAAGTTCGCCGGTTCCTCTGCGTCTGACACGGGGGTTAGCCTACGCCGATGGTCACAAAAACCCGTTCGCTGCTTGCCATCCACGCCCACCCAGACGATGAGTCGTCCAAGGGGGCCGGGACGATGGCCCGCTACGCTGACGAAGGAGTCCGCGTTGTGCTCGTGTGCGCGACGGGCGGCGAAGAAGGGGAGATCCTCAACCCCCGCATGGAGCAGCCGGGGATCCTCGAGCGCATGGCGGAGATTCGAATGGCCGAGCTCCGCACCGCCTGCGACATCCTCGGAGTAGACGAGGTCTACGAGCTCGGTTATAGGGACTCGGGCATGCCTGGAACCGAGTCCAACAAACGTCCGGACGCCTTTTGCAATGCAGACCCCCAGGAGGCCGTGGGAGGTCTGGTGAGGATCATCCGCGCCGAGCGTCCCGAAGTGGTCCTTTGCTACGACGAATCCCGGGGCTATGACCATCCCGACCACGTCCGCGTACACGAGTGGGGCACCGAAGCGTTCAACGCCGCCGGGGACCCGCAGAGGTTCCCCGACGCGGGCGAGCCGTGGCAGCCAGGAAAGCTCTACTACTTCGCGACCTTCACCAAGCGGCGGTTCACGCTGCTGAACGACGCGGCGATTGCGGCCGGCATGGAGAGTCCTTACGTGGGGTGGCTCGAGAAGTGGGACGAGATGGGGTTCTCTGAGCCGGAAGTGACAACGCAGGTCAACGTCGCCGAGTACATCGACCTTCGCACCAAGGCCCTTCTCGCACATGCCACGCAGATAGACCCCGACAGCTTCTGGTTTGCCGTCCCAGACGAGATCCAAAAGGCCGTCTATCCGTGGGAGGACTACACGTTGGTCTCGTCGGCCGTCGAGACCAAGACCCCCGAGACCGATCTCTTCGCCGGGGTCTGACGACCTGATCCATCCGTTCGGCCTGCTTCCCGCCCGCCCCAGAGCGGCGCAGGTCAGTTGCGCTTGGCCAGCGCCTTCTCTATGACCACTCGGATGTCGTCGCCCAGCAACTCCTCTTGGTCGAGAAGCGCATCCCTCAGGGCTTCCACGAGGTCCCGGTTGGTCTCCAGCAAGTAACGGACCTGATCCTTGTGGCGCCCGAGGATGGTGTCGACCTCCTTTTTGGTGTCCTCGTTGCTCAGCACCTTCGCAACGATGTTTGGTGACGAGTGGGCTCCGTTGTCGACCGCTTCATAGGACACCAGGGACGATCCCATCCCGAAGGAGCCGACCATCTGGGCGACGATCTCGGTTGCTGCCGCTAGATCGTTCGATGGGCCGGTTCCCGACTCGCCGAAGAAGAGCTCCTCTGAGGCCATTCCCGCGAGCGCGATCCTCAAAGTGCCTTCCAGCTCCGAGCGGGTCTTGGTGAAGCGCTCCTCGAGCTCGGAGTGTGCCAGCAGCCCCAACGCCTGCCGCCGCTTGATGATCGACAGCACCTCTAGCTTGCGCCAGTCCTTGGCGCACAGATAGGCCGCCACCGCGTGGCCCGCCTCGTGGGTAGCGATGAGGTCGCGTTCCCTGTCGGTGTAGGCGACCGGCTGGCCCAGCCCGATCTCCTCGGACAGCCGGGCGCGCTGTACGTCCTTCCACGTGAGCTCACGCCGGCCCTCGCGGATGGCCCACACCAGTGCCTCGTCCAGGATGTGCTCGAGCATCGCCGGGGAATAGCCAAGCGACATGGCGGCGAGCTCCTCTCGCAGGTCTTCCCGGTCCATCTCGGTGGCATGCGCTCGACGCGCCAGGAAGTAATCGATCAAGTCGCGCCGGCCGTTCTTGGAAGGAAGGTCGAAATAGAGGGTGCGATCAAAACGCCCGGGACGCATCAGGGCAGGGTCCAGTGTGTCGGCCCGGTTGGTAGCGCCGATGATCAAGACGTTGCTGTAGGGAGGCGGAGTTCTTCTTATCTGTTTGTGCGCGGCCAGGAACTTGTTCGCGTTGGTGATCAGCAAGTTCTTGATGCGTCCCGACAGCGGGGGGGTGTCGAAGGACTGGAGCTGGATCAACAGCTCGTTGACCATCCCGCCCGTTCCGGGGCTGACCATGGGGCTGACCGACAGGCCGCGTGGCCCCCGATGCTCCACCATCGCCTCGGGGCCACGAGATGAGCCCACGGCGTCCATCTCCTCGATGAAGCCGATGGCGCCGCCTTCCTTGCGCGCCGCTTTCTTGAGGGTCTTGAAGAAGGCGCGGATCTTCCACGCGGTCATGCCGAACCACATGGAGTGAAAGGCAGGAGCGGAAACGAAGAAGAACGGCACACCGGCCTCGGCTGCCATTGCCTTTGCCATGTGCGTCTTGCCGGTTCCGGGGCGCCCCTCGAACAGGATGCCCCGCCGGGGGTTTCCGCCCAGCTCTTCTCTGAAGGTCTTGTAGGTGAGAAAGATCTGCAGCGTGCGTGTGACCTCCTCCAGGACGATGTCGATCCCACGGACGTCACTGAAGCCGATGCCGATCTCTTCGGCGCTGAACCTCACATGGGGTGAGCGACCGTTCGCCAGCGGCAAGAGCATGACGAGTCCGAGCATCACGATGAGGATCAGTGGGAAGAGATAGATCAAGGCGTCGGGTCCGAGGTCCGGAAGGCCGAACTGGAGAGGCCGGTTTTCGACGAGTCTCTTGATGAGATAGCCGAGCAACACGAGTCCCAGATAGAGCAGGTAACGAAGTCGCGTCCTTCGGTTGCGCTCCCGAATTCGCCTAACGTCGGCGCGCCGGCTCTCGGTCAACAACCTGAAGGCGTCGATGCCCCCTGTAAACTTCTCTGCCTCGGTCGCTGGCTCTCGGTCCACAATGGCTCCTGGAGTGGGTGGTGGGCCTCATATTCTTCCACTTAATGCCAGGGAGCCCGCGCGGTGTCAGCGCTTGGGGGTCCTTCGGCGCGAAACGAGCACCGCGGCAACTAAGCCGAAGGGTGCCGCAAGGGCCAGGCTCACCCCTCTTACCAGCGCGAGACCGAGGAACAGCAACCGGTCGGGCACGACCTCTACGACCAGCATGCCGATCCGCTCTGCCAGGAACCACACAGCGACGGAGAACAAGAGGGCCCCTACCACCATGACCAACCGGCTTCCCCGTGGGGGTTCCTGGGCAGTGCGCGGGATCCGCCGCAAGCGCCATGCCTCCACAACCGATGGAAGGCGGCCGGCTTCTTCGAGCGCCACCACGCGTCTTGTCGCTCTCCACAGCAGCGGCAAGAACAACAGCTCGACCCCACAGAGAGCCAGGTAGGCGACGCGGGCTCGCTCCAGGCCCTTGGCTGTCACGGCGCCAACCGGTTGCGCTGGGGGCAGCTGTTCGATGGCGGGGTGGATCTCGATGAGGGCGAGGATGTCGCGAAAGTAAAAGGAATATGCAAGTTGCAGGGGGACGGTGACGAACGCGACTACCAAGAAGAGCGTCGAGTAACTCTTGAGCGTGGTCGAGAAAGCTCTGTCCAGCAGCACCGATGGATTTTAGGCCCCGCTTTTAAACGGCGGGCTTTAGTTGGAGGATGCCGCAGGTGAGGATTCTTTTGTGGCACGGCTATCTCTTGTCGGGGTCCGGCTCGAATCTCTACACCGCCAACATCGTTCGGATATGGAGACGCTCGGGACACGACGTCTTGCTCATGTGCCAGGACCGCAACGGGCAGGGCCTGGCCTTCGTCGACGAGCACGGTGATTTCTCCCCAGACAACAATCGATTCGAGACCGCCACCACGACCGCTCCAAGCGATAAGGGACGGGTTCGGCTGCTTAGACCTCACATCGGTGATGTGTTGCCCGTTTACGTCTACGACCATTACGAGGGCTTCACGGCCAAGCTGTTCGTGGATCTGAGCGACCAAGAGCTCGAGCATTACACCTCATCCAACATCAGGGCTCTGGTGACTGCTATAGAGGAGCATCGTCCCGACGTCATCATCACCGGCCATGAGGTCATGGGTCCTTACATCGCTCTCTTGGCCTGCCGCAGGACGGAGACCTCCTACGTTGCCAAGCTTCACGGCAGCGCGCTCGAGTACGCGGTGAAGAAGCAGGATCGCTACAAACACTTTGCGAGCGAGGGTCTCAACGGCGCCCGCGTCGTCACAGGCGGCAGCGAGTACATGATCAGAGAAGCGAGCTCAGTCGTCCCCGGGTGGGAGCAGCGCGCCGTAGTCGTCAACCCGGGTTGTGACGTCGATATCTTCAGTCCCCGACGCAAAGACCGCTCGGTGCCGCCAACGGTTGGATACGTCGGAAAGCTCATCGCATCCAAGGGAGTTCATCACCTCCTGGCGGCGCTCGGCCTTACCGGCATTTCCCAACTCGAGACGGTCATCGTCGGTTACGGAGGCTTCGAGCGGGGCTTGCACGAGTTGTGGAGCACGCTGCGGACCAAAGACCTCGGACTCGTGAAATCGATAGCAGACCGGGGGGATGGAGATCCGCTGGAACAGCTGCTTGCCTTCGTGGATTCAGGACGAATGGACGATGCGTACTTCCGCAGAGTTGCAGACGTCCAGTTGGACTGGAGGGGGCGTCTCGAACATGGTCCCTTGTCGCAGCTCCTTCCCAGCTTCGACGTCCTGGTGGTCCCATCCGTAGTGCCGGAGGCTTTCGGAATGGTGGCGGCCGAAGCAGCGGCCTCCGGGGTGCTGCCGATAGTGCCCCGCCACTCCGGGATCGGAGAGGTGGGTACAGCCGTCGAGCAAGCTCTGGCAGTGCCGGGGCTCCTGACGTTCGATCCTGAAGATGCAGTAGAGGGGATCGCCCGTTGCATCGATGCAGTGCTCTCCTTGCCGCACGAAACGAGGCAGGAGCTGGGCAAGAAAGCCGCTGCCCTGGCTCGTGAGCGGTGGTCGTGGGAGCACGTCGCCCAACGGCTCCTCGAAGTCGCGGTGCAACGCCGACCTTGAGACCCCACGTTCCCGAATGGCTCCAATGGCTGCGGGACGAGCCCGGAGGAGCCGAGTGGCTCGCGCGACTGCCGGGGCTTGTAGAGGAATGTGCCCTAGCTTGGGAACTGAATCTGGAGCCGCCGTTTCGAGGAGAGGTCTCCTACGTCGCCGCCGCAGTCACGAGTTCCGGTCTGGAAGTTGTTCTCAAGGTGAGCTTCCCTTCGACGGAATCGGAACACGAACCGGCTGCTCTGAGACAGTGGGACGGTCGCGGCGCCGTGAGGCTTCTCGACGAGGACGTGGATAAGCAGGCTTTGCTTCTCGAGCGCTGCAGGCCCGGAAGGCTGCTGTGGAGTGTGCCGGAGCAGGAGGCCACCAGGGAGATCGCCGGTGTGTTCGAGCGGCTGTGGACGGCAGATGCCTCCCCGGATGCGCCATTCCAACCGCTGCACCGGGCGGCTGCGGTGTGGTGCGACCACCTGACAGCGGCATGGACCAAAGCCGGCGCTCCCTTCGAGCTCGAGCTTCTCGAGGAGGCCGTAGCGTTTATGCAGACGGTTGGTGCACCGCCCGGGGACAGTGTCGTGTTGCATCAAGATCTTCACGGGGGCAACGTCCTCAGGCGTGGCGCCGAGTGGGTCGCCATTGATCCGAAGCCCCTCGTTGGTGAGCGTGCCTTTGACCTGGCTTCCTTTCTGCGGGATCGACGCGATCTGCTACAGAAGGGCCCCGACTCCCAGGAGATCGTTCGTGGACGGTTGGACTATCTCTGTGCTCGCCTGGGGATCGACCGAGAGCGGGCTCGGGGATGGGGGCTCGGGCATGCGCTGGCGTGGAGCTTCGATGCCGAGGGTCGTTTCTATGAGGACCACATTCACGCGGCCCGTCTGGTAGCACGTTGTTGAGGGGCAGCTGCCCGGCAGTGAGCGCGCTTTGGCTCTACTCCTCTCCTCGTGGCGCCTGCCGAAGCCTCTTCAGCTGGCTTCTGTGTCGCTTGACCCGCACACGCTCGGCCCTCGCTCCTTCGGACGGCACCGTGTGAACCCGTCGCCTCTTCGGCCGAAGCGCTTCGGCCACCAGCCGCGCGAGCCGGTCGAGGACTTCTTTCCGATTGAGCATCTGCGACCTGTGGGTGTCGCTTGCCAGCTTCAAGACGCCGGCACCGGTGAGGCGATGTCGCAGCACACCTGCGACGCGCTCCTTCTGGCGGGGTGACAACGCGCTAGAAGCCAAGACGTTCCAGCTGACCTCCACGCGCGTGGACGACCGGTTCGCGTGCTGCCCCCCCGGGCCGGACGACGTCGTGAACTTGAGCTCCAGCTCGTTCGCCGGGATGGTCACCGAGCGGTCGACGCGCAAGTCATCCATGACTAGCCGGTCAGTTGGTCGAGCAGAGCCTCCGGGGTCGTTACCGGAAGCTTGCAGCTCCCGAATCTGCAAACGTAAGCAGTACTCGCTCCGTTCGCCGGTGCCCGCCCCTCGAGTAGGGGGATGCGTCGGATGTCCTCCGGGCCGGCGTCCCTGGAGCCGATCAGGATCTTGTTGGGGATGAACGCCCTGCGGACCGCGTCCGCAAGGGGAGCGATGGTTTCTCCGACCAGGACTACTTCGAGAGGCTCAGAGGTGTAGAAGTCGATTGCGGATAGAAGATGACCAAACCCGGTGGGAGATCGTCCCGCCGGATCTGCCACGAGTCGCATGGCCTTCACTGCGTGGCTTTCGTAGTTGCTATCTCCGGTGAACAGCGCCAGCCTCTGCAACTCGAGTGCCATCACCGAGTTGGCCGAAGGGATTGCGTTGTCGAACAGGTCTTTGGGCCGGACGACGAGAGCTTCTGCGTCGCTGCCCGTCGTGTAGAACCCCCCCGCAACGGGGTCGAGGAACAACCGGATCGCCTCGTCCGCAGCCCACCGCCCTTCGTCGAGCCACCCGACATCGAAGGTCGCCTCGTAGAGACTTAGGCACGCTTCCAGGACGAAGGCGTAATCGTCGGAGCAGCCGAGGTGGTTGACCGAGCCTTCGCCCGAGTCCCGTAGGCGGTAGGAGCGCATGAGGCGGCCGTCTACCCGGAGTGTCTCGAGGATGAAGGTCATGGACTCGGCGGCCGCGTCGATCCACTCCTGTCTTCCCAATGCTGCGCCGGCCGTGGCGAGCCCCGCCGCCGCGAGACCGTTCCAGGACGTGAGGACCTTGGTGTCCGTGCCGGGACGAACTCGCTCGGCGCGCCGGTCGAGCAGGGCTCGGCGGGCGCGCTCTATCGCCTCCGCGGAGTCGGGCTCCTGGGCGTAAACCGGGATGTTCTTGCCCTCGAAGTTGCCGGTTCTGGTGAAGCCCCAGTGAGCGATGGCGGCCGAGGCGTCTTGGCCCGTTGCTTCCTCCACCTCGTCCAACGACCAAACGTAGAACTTGCCCTCTTCGCCCTCCGAGTCGGCGTCGAGCGAGGACCAAAAACCCCCGCCGGGATCCCGCATCTCATCGAGCATCCATTCCGCAGTCATCTCCGCCACGGACCTATAGCGAGGATTGTTCGAGACGAGGTAGGCGCGGGCGTACAAGCGGAGCAGCTGCCCGTTGTCGTACAGCATCTTCTCGAAATGCGGCACGAGCCAGTGGCGATCAACGGAGTACCGCGCGAAACCGCCCTTGAGTTGATCGAATATCCCGCCGGCCGCCATCGCATCCAGCGTTCTAAACGCCATGGCGTAGGCCTCGTCGTGCCCCTTGTTGCCCAGTCGCAGGAGCAGCTCGAGAGTCATCGGCTGCGGAAACTTCGGCGCCCCGCCGAAGCCTCCGTAGTGTGAATCGAACGACCCCTTCAGGCCCCGGAGCGCGTCGGCCAGCAAGCCTTTCGTAATCAGCTCGGTCGATGGCTTCAGGCGACTGGTGGAGCCGATGTGCTGCACCAGCTGCTTGCCCTGCGCTTCGATCTCGTGCCTGCGCTCGTTCCACGCCTCGGTGATGGCCTCCAATAGGCGGGTGAACGACGGAAGCCCGTGGCGGTCCTCCTTGGGGAAATAGGTGCCGCCGTAGAAGGGGACTCCCTCCGGCGTGAGAAAGACGGTCATCGGCCACCCACCCTGTCCCGTCATTGCCTGCACCGCATCCATGTAGACGGAATCGATGTCCGGGCGTTCCTCACGATCGACCTTCACGCAAACGAAGTGGTCGTTCATGACCCGGGCGACCACCGGGTCCTCGAACGACTCGTGCTCCATCACGTGACACCAGTGACACGCCGCGTAGCCCACGGACAACAGGACGGGAACGCCCCGCCGACGGGCTTCCGCGAAAGCCTCCTCGTCCCACGGGTGCCAGTCGACCGGATTGTCTTTGTGCTGCAGCAGGTAGGGGCTCGTTTCCTGCGCCAGACGGTTTGCCATGACCCCATCTTCCTTTGTTTGCGGCACCAGCCCGACCACTGTGACGCGCCTGCCGGCTCATCGATCCCCGCATAGGCTCGCCATCGTGGCCGCGCTCGCTTACCTCTTCCCTCCTATCTCGGGGCTCATTGCCTATGGGCTGGCATCCACTTCACGGCTTCGCTGGCATGGGCTCCAATCGGTGCTGTTCGGCGCCGCCTGGCCGGCCGCCATCTATCTGGGTTCGGCAATCGGGCCGCTTGGCACTCGGATCGCCTTTGCGCTGGGACTGCTGCTGTGGATGGGCCTGCTGTTCGTGGCCGCGATCGGGCGGGATCCCCGTCTGCCGGGAAGTCGTCTGATCAGGTCTCTAGCGGGTCACGGGGACGAGCCTGCCGAAGAACAATCGGCGCCCGAAGCTACCCGAGACCCTTCGGCGTAAAGCACATGCGGCAGGAGCTCGCCTCGCCTGCGTTGATCGCCCCGCAGGACTGACACTTCCAGAAGGTGCTTGCGCCGGCCGGTTGCTCCTCGCTCGAGGTCGCGGGCCTCTGAACAGGGATCGCCGTGGTCACGTCGGCCTCCTGGTGAGAGACGGAGGGCCCTTGGGTTCCGGCTGGGGAGACGACGGTCGGGGCCGCATGGTGCTCGGAGGCCGGCCCCCATTGGCCGGTCCGCTCGTCGTAGACCAGCAACTCGCCATCGCGCCTGAACCACCACCTGCCCTCTCGCTCGAAGGGCTGCTCCTCGGGCTCCTCCTGGTGCGGGATGGCGGCTTGCTCACGGGTCTCAGCCGCAGCTTCTTGAGCTCGAGGCACCTGACCGGTCGCGGGGGCGGCTTGCTCGGCGGCTGCCTGCCTCGAGCTCTGTGCCCTCAGATAGGCGCCGGTGTCCAGGACCCCTTCCGGGGAGTCTGAGCGTTCCCCTTCCGCGGGACGCGTCGAGGCGGCTCGCTCTGCTTCATGCCGCGTGGGGCCCGGTGTCACCTCCGATGCCTGGATCCGCTCGATTCGGACGGCCGGGCTCGTCGCCGTCTCCTCCGACTCGGTTCGCCGGTCTTCTTGGTGGGAGGGCTCCTCGGGGGCCGGCTCTTGCCGCGTGGGTTGGGGGCTGGCGTTGGCCCGGTCCCCCCACGACTCCGTTACCGCGACGCTGCGCTCAACGGCTCTCCTGATCCGCCCCAGAGTCAGAAGCGCAAGCAGAAGGACGAGCAGGGTTAGACCCAGCAAGGCCAGGGTCACCCACTGAAAGAGATCTGTATCGAGCTCAGGCATTGCTCACCTCGTTCCACCCGCGACGCGCGTCATCATCCCTCACCCTGCTGAACCAAGGACCGCGGCCGGAGTTGGCGGCGGTCCTTAGCATTCAAAAATTACGCGGGAGGCGGCGTGGACAGCTTCTCCCCCATGGAAAGCCGGCTCAGATCCATGCGCGGACACCTCCAGCCGCCCTCGCCGTCGCACTACGGCGATCATCAAAGCGAGGTCTTAGCGGAATATAGAGAAAGCAAGGCAACGATGCCAGGGGTTTGGGTCCCTTTCCCAAGCCACTCGGTCGTCCGTAGCAAGTCTGGCCCCTGAGCAAGAAGCTCTGGAGGAAGGGTTCGATGACCGGACCGATTTATCAAGCTGGCCAGTGGTGGCACCAGCGTCCGGATGGTGGCTGGTGGAAGTGGAGCCCCGAGCGCAGTCGCTGGGAGGTGAATCCGGCGCCACCCCCTTCCGACGCCCCGACCCAGGAGGTCGAGGCCCAGGGGTACGCCGCGCCGCCCGGCTCCCAGACTCCGTACGTCCAACCCACACCGCGCTCGGCGTACCTATTGCCGGAGGGGCGGGTGTTGCCCCCCTTGGCGAGGTGGTGGCAGCGGCTGCTTGCGTGGCTTGTCGATGCGGTGATGGTCGGGATCGCGAGTGGCGTGGTCCTGGGCATCACCAAGGTGATCACCTCCACCTCAGGAGGCTCACCAGAGACGGTCGCGGCCGTGGTTGTGGTTCTTTATCTGTTTGTAATCCCGGCTTACTTCGTGACGTTCCATGCGACCTCGGGAGCGACCCTCGGAAAGAGGCTCTTGAGGATTCGAGTGTGTGACAAAGACACGGGAGCGACGATCGGCTTTGGGCGGGCTTACGTGCGATCGCTGGTCAGCAGTCTCTTGTTACTTATCGTCTATCTGCTGCCCGTCAACTACTTGTGGCCCTTATGGGATCCGCAGAAGCAGGCCTGGCACGACAAGGCGGTAAACAGTGTTGTCTTAACATCCCCTCGATAGGCTCCCGGTGGGATAGTTAGAACGGCTGCAAGAAACGGCAATGCCTCGAAGCTTTGCGGAAAGAAGGTGGCTTGTGGCGGTGATCAAAACGATCGATCTCGTGGGCGTGTCGGCCAAGTCGTGGAAGGACGCGGCCGAGCAAGCTCTCGCCGAGGCCTCCAGAACCATCCGAGGGATCACCGGGATGGACGTGCTCGACACCTCCTGCAACGTGGCGGACGGCAAGATCGCCGAGTATTTGACCCACGTCCGCATCAAGTTCCGCATCGAGCGATAGTGAACCGCCACTAGTGCCCGGCGTCGCTCTCATAGGGATTCAATGGGGGGACGAGGGCAAGGGAAAGATCACCGACCTCCTCGCGGAGCAAACACAGGTCGTCGTTCGCTACCAGGGTGGGAACAACGCGGGGCACACGATCGTGGTCGACGGCGAGCGTTACGCGCTCCACCTCGTGCCCACGGGCGTCCTCTACCCGCATTGCACCCCCATTGTGGGGCCCGGCGTGGTGGTGAACCCACAGGTCCTCATCGAAGAGATGGACGCGCTGGAGGGCCGGGGAATCGACACCTCCAGACTCAAGCTCTCCGGAAACGCTCACCTGATCATGCCCTACCACCTCGAGCTGGACCGGGTAACCGAGAGGTGGCTCGGAAAGAACCGGCTCGGCACGACGAAGCGGGGCATAGGACCCGCTTACGCAGACAAGGCTGCGCGCATCGGCCTGAGGGTTCAGGACTTGCTTGACCCAAAGATCTTCGCAACCAAGCTACAGGTCGTGCTCAAGGAAAAGAATCTCGTGCTGACACGCGTCTACGGCCGGCTGCCGTTCGACCCGGCGGCTCTCCAAGAGGAATACCTCTCGTTCGGAGAACGGCTGCAGCCGCATATCACGGACACGGCCTTGCTCGTCCAGCGCGCGCTCGATCACGGGGAGACGGTGCTCTTCGAGGGAGCGCAAGCATCGATGCTCGATCTCGATCACGGGACCTATCCATTCGTTACTTCTTCGAACCCCCTTGCAGGCGGAGCATGTGCGGGCGCCGGCGTAGGGCCTCGCGACATCGAGCGGATCATCGGAGTAACCAAGGCCTACTGCACTCGCGTTGGTTCGGGTCCGTTCCCGTCCGAGGCGGATCCCGCCGATGCCGAGATACTGCTCGAGACGGGTAAGGAATATGGGACCACGACAGGTCGTCCGCGCCGCTGTGGTTGGTTCGACGCAGTTGCGGCTCGTTATGCCGCGCGGCTCAACACCGTTACAGAGTTAGTTGTTACCAAGCTCGACGTCCTCTCTGTCTTCGACGTCATCAAGGTGTGCGTCGCATACGAGTACGAGGGAAGTCGTTACGAGGACTTCCCGCCCCATCAGACCATCTTCAACAAGTGCCGTCCCATTTACGAAGAGATGCCCGGGTGGACCGGCGATCTCGCAGGCGCTCGAGAGCTGGAGGACTTGCCGAAAGAGGCGCGTGCTTATCTCGAGATGATCGAAGACCTGGTGGCGGCCCCGATCACGCTCGCTTCGGTCGGCCCCAGCCGGGAGCAAAGCGTTCGCTTCAGAGCAGCGGACGGCGCTTAGATGCGTGTTCTGTTGCTTGGGTCGGGTGGCCGGGAGAGCGCGCTGACCTCTGGCTTGGCCCGTAGTTCCTCGGTTGAGGAGCTAACCGTTGCGCCCGGCAACCCGGGGATCCAACACTTGGCCGACACGGTTGCGATTGATCCTTGCAAACCGGCTGCGGTCGTCGACCTTGCCCGCCGGCGTGGTGCCGATCTCGTCGTCGTTGGGCCGGAAGCGCCGCTCGCCGCGGGGTCGCGGATGCCTTGCGGGCGGATGGGCGAGCCGTGTTCGGCCCGAGCGCGGCGGCAGCACGCATCGAAGCCTCCAAGTCGTACTCGAAGCAGCTCATGGATCGGGCCGGTATTCCGACCGGGCGGTGGGACGCATTCGACTCGACCGACAAGGCAGTGGCGTTCATGGACGAGCTCGGCCCCCCTACGTCGTCAAGGCGGACGGCCTCGCCGCGGGAAAAGGAGTCGTGGTAACCGGCGATCGCGAGGCGGCCGTGGCTGCGATAGAGGACAGGATCGAGCGCCGAAGCTTCGGCCAATCGGGTGCGACCGTGGTCGTGGAGGAGTACCTCGAGGGCCAGGAGGTCTCCCTGATCGCGTTCACCGATGGGCGCACCGTCCTCGCATGCGAGGCGGCGCAGGACTACAAGCGCGTCTTCGACGATGATGGGGGCCCGAACACCGGGGGCATGGGCGCCTACAGTCCCGTGCCCGCGTGCCCCGCTCCGCTCGCCCAAGCCATCGTTTCCGAAGTGATAGAGCCAACGGTGGCCGCCCTCGCGGCGGCCGGAACGCCGTTCGTGGGCGCCCTCTATGCCGGGCTCGCGCTGACGGGCCGGGGGCCGCGTCGTCGAGTTCAACGCCCGCTTCGGCGATCCGGAGACGCAAGCTCTGATCCCTCGACTCCGGTCGGACCTCGCCGAGGTGTGCATGGCTTGTGCCACCGGTGAGCTTGCGGGAGTGAGCCTCGAGTGGGCGTCTGAGGCCTGTGTCGCCGTGGTCCTTGCTTCGGGTGGCTATCCGGGCGCCCACGCTACCGGTGTTCCGATCCAAGGAGTCGAGCGCGCTGCCGCCCTCGCGGGCGTCGAGGTTTCCGCGGGCACGGCCCTTAAAGATGGTGAGCTGGTCACTGGCGGGGGCAGGGTCCTGACCGTTAGCGCCCTGGGACAAGGCATCAAGGATGCGAGACGGCGCGCCTACGAGGCTGCGTCATTTATCAACTTCGAAGGCAAGCACCTACGTACCGACGTCGCCCTTAGGGCCGAAGACTGTGAGGAGAATCACTAATGGACACGCTCGTGGGAATCCTGATGGGTAGCGACTCCGACATGGCCGTGATGGAAAAAGCGGGCGGAGTGCTCGACCGCTTTGGTGTGGGGTGGGAGATCGAAGTCATGTCGGCGCACCGAGCCCCGGAGAAGGTGACCGACTACGCAGGAAGCGCCGAGGACCGGGGTCTTCGGGTGGTCATAGCGGGGGCCGGCCTGGCGGCGCATCTACCCGGCGTCGTTGCTGCTCACACCACCCTCCCTGTTATAGGAGTCCCGCTCTACAACGGCGCGCTCGGAGGGGCCGACTCGCTCTACTCGTGCGTGCAGATGCCTCCCGGTGTTCCGGTCGCCACGGTGGCGGTCGGGGGAGCCAAGAACGCGGCCGTGCTGGCGGTGCAGATCCTGGCGACCGGAGACGAGGCCCTGCGCGCCAAGCTCCGCGACTACAAGAAAGAGCTGTCCGAGGGCCTCAAGCTCTGACCCCCGCCGTTCTTTCTGAGAACCGCCACCTCGGAAGGGTTCGGCTCAGCAAGAAGGTCCCCGAGGGGCCAAGCTCTCGCCCTGGGCCTTCTTGCGCCGGTACTGGCGGCGCATCTTTGCCCGGGCCCCACACCCCTGCATGCTGCACCAGCGGCGGCTGACGTTCTTGCTTATGTCGAGGAATACCCATCCACAGCCTTCGTCCCGGCACTGCTTCACGCGCACGAGCTCGCCGGTGGACAGCAGGTCCACGGCGGCCGAGGCGACGACCCACCGAACGCGATGCCAGGGCTCGCTGCCGCTCCAGCTCCACGTGAAGCCGTCTTCTGAGGCCACGAGCGAAGCGTGGGCGACCGCGTCCGCGAAGGCGGCCTTGAGGGCCCGCAGGTCGCGGGGCCGGGGCATCCCACCATCGGCCGCGGCCGCGAAGATGCGATAAAGCGCCTCCCTAAGGTCGAGCGCCTCCTCGAGCGCCTGCCCGCACTTGCGCGGGTGGCTTTCGGCGTCTCCAAGGAACCGGGGGAGCTCCTGATCGGTGATGACGCCCAACCGGTGGCCCCAGTGAACGAGGACCTCGTAGTCGGGCAATAGATCCCGCCGCTCCGGGCCCAGACGCCAATCGACCGTGTTCACGAAGTCGAGGGCCAGGTGGCCTCCGTGCAGGCTCGTCTCATGGATAACGGCGATTTCCTCCTGCGTTGCCATCCGAGGATGGTACCACCAAAACGCTCTTGACTGGTAAGAGGCTTGATGCTACGTTGCTACTAGCAAAACGGTTTTTGCTGGTAAGAGAAGCGTGAAGGAGGGATCGTGGAGGTTCTCGGATTCGCCGCAGTAGTGGCCGTTCTCGCCGTTGCCGGCGCCCTTGTCGGGATCTTTGGAGTCGACAGCCGCGACGGCAATGACTGGATCGACCACCAGAGGAACTAAGGAGGAAAGGGATGTATCCGCTCATGACGCAAGAGCTCGTACAGCAGCGCCTTGCCGACCTCTACTCGAGGGCCCAAGGCGAGCGCAGAGCGCGCCAACTGGCCCCCAAGAGGTCGCGGGCGCTGCGCACCGTCACGCATCTGGTAGGGGCAATCAAAGGTGCCGTCTAGTTCAGCGGTTACTCGGAAGTGCTGGGATAAAGGAGAGGGTGCATATGGACAGAGCGCAGGTAGCAGGCTGGCTTGATCGTTACGTTGGCGCGTGGAAGAGCTATGACCAAGAGCAGATTGCGGAGCTGTTTAGCGACGACGCCGAATATCGGTATCACCCGTATGACGAAGACCCGGTTCGGGGCAACGAAGCGATAGCTGCAAGCTGGCTCGAAAACCCCGATCCGCCGGGCACCTACGACGGCAGCTACCAACCGATCGCAATCGACGGCGACATCGCTGTGGCCACGGGTAGAAGCACCTATCTGGCCGCCGATGGATCGGTCGACCAGGTCTACGACAACTGTTTCGTCATGCGCTTCCATACATCAGGGAGGTGCTCCCACTTCACCGAGTGGTACATGAAGCCTCCCGCCCCTTCTTTCTGAGAATGGCCACCTCTGGAGGGGGTGCGCTCAGAAAGAACGGGTCATTGGGAGATCGTAGGCGCGGTAGGCGATCGTCGTTTCGTAGCTGTAGGTCTGGTCGAGGGGGCCGAAGCGATCCTCAGCCCAGGACCTGGTTGCGGCACCTGCCCGGGCCCTGTCTTCCTCTGAGGCCGCCCAGGTGAACGAGAAGATGCCCGCTTCGAGGCGGGCGATCGTTTCTTCGTGGGTGGTGTGGTGGCTCTCTGTGATGGGTTCCAGCTCACGCACTCCGAGGCCCAGGGAGGTCATCAAGTCGTCCACCTCCGCGGGTTCGTTTGCTCCTCGATGGCGGGCCGGAACCCCTGCCTGGGCCGAGAAGTAGTCCTGGATCTCCCTTCCTGGACCCTCTCCCGATGCACCCACATCCACAAGAATGACGCCACCCGGGCGGACGACCTCCAACAGCTCCCGGACGGCAAGGTCCCAGTCCGGGATGAGATGAAGGATGTGAACACCCAGCGCGGCGCCAAAGGAGTTGGGCGCGAACGGCAGGGCGGTTGCATCGCCCTGCACTACGGGGATGCGTATCTTCGAGCCGGCCTTTTCAACTAGCTTGGCGAGCATGGGGCGGGACAGGTCGATTCCCATCAGCTCCGCCCCGGCGTGAGCGAGGGGAACGGCAATCCGGCCGGTGCCGATACCGACCTCCAGGCACGGCCCTCTGCCGGCCAATTCGGCGGAGACCGTCCGGACCACGTGGGCCAGAGCCTTCTCGGACAATGCCCTCGTGCGGTCGTAGAACTCTGCCGCTCGGTCGAACACCAGCGATTCCGACTGCTTCACCCGTTGTTCCTACGTCACGCCGTCACCAGGCGCAAACTCCGGCCGCCGAGAACCAGCGCCGGCCCCGACTGGCCGATCGGGATCAGGAGTCGACGATACGGAAGCTCGCCTCCACCCGAACGGCGGGTCCACCACCCTCTGGTTTGAAGGAACCGTGGATGGAATAGCTGCCCGGGGGCAGAGCCTCACTCTTCACGCAGCCCCACCTGTCCTTGGTGCACTCGTCGAGCCGCCATTTGAACAGCGTGGCGGTCTCTCCCGGGGCGATGGCCTCCTCGGAGATCAAGTCGCAGTGCGTCCCCGGCGGAATGATGAACTCCCGGCCCGAGGCGTCCTCGTAGCGCATGTCGCAGGCTTCGTAGTCGGGGTTGTAGGTGAACGACCGCCCCGAAGTGTTTCGTAGCCTGACCGGCACCTTCGTCCCCTCTTCGTATTCGGCGTTCAGCACCAACTCGAGGGGGCCGGCTGGACCCGTCGTCGGGCGCGGGCTCGCGCCGCCACCGCCTGCAGCAACGGAGTTCTCAGCCGAGCCACCGCCGCCGGCTGCACCCGGTCCCTCGTCGCAGGCGGCGAGCACCACGCCGGCGACCAGCGCCAGCGCGACGATTCGCATGACGGACTCCTTGCCTCGAGCGCCCAACCTCATTGCCCTTTGACGTCTGCCGGAGCCCTTGTTGTTCCGAGGCTTGCCTCTACATGGGCCACGTACTTGGATAGGTAGGCCTTCTCCAGGCTCCGGAACAGCTTGCCGTGCTCGGGGACCTTCAGGTGCAAGAGCTCGTGAACGATGACCTCGTCTCTGGTGATCGCCGGCTGCTCGAGCAGGTCGTCGCTGAACGTCACCCGCCCGGAGGTGGAGCAGCTTCCCCACTTGCGTTTCATCTCTCGCACATGGATTTGCTTTGGTGTCACTCCCATTCGATCCGCCCAGCGACGCACTTCAACTTTGAACGCATCCGTCGAAACGGGTTCTGCGGTCACTCCGAGCCTCGCTTCAAAATGCGAAGCAGCTTGTCCACAACCTCAGTGTGGTCGGAGCCCGTCTTGATCATTGCCTTGTAGAGCTCCCGTCGAAGGCCTCTCTCCTGCTCGTCGCTCTGCTTCCAGTGGGGATACTCGTTGAAGGCGGCGGCCATGTCTGTGGCTATTTCGACGGTTTGCTCGACGCCGTTCTCCTGGAGGAGGAGAAGTCCAGTGAGTCCCTCAGCGGACAGTCCGCTTTCCTTTCCTTTGGCCTCGACGTCGTCGATCTCCTCGAGAGCGAAGCGGAGCTGTTCCAGTGCCTCCTGCGTGGAGACCTGGCGTTCCTGGTAGCGCTTGATGATCGCTTCGGCCCGCTCGCCAATTGGTATCAGGTAAGGCGCCTGATCGGCTCTCCGTCTGATCGCTTTCTCGATCAACTTGAGGAGGTTGAAGACCTTGACCACATCCGGCTTGTCGGACTGTGCAATCTTCTTGAGGGCCTCCTCGCCAAGTTCGTAGACCTCTTCGGGCGGAGTGATGACCCCGGCCCTGGTCTGTTCCTGCACCAGTTTGGCCGTCTTGCGGGCGAACGACCGGTCGATCTGGGTACCCCGAAAGGTCGACCGCAGCAACTGATGTATCCAGGCGAGCCTCGAGAAGTCCTTGATGAAGGGCCGCAGGAAGGGGTCGGGCGACAGAATCTCGTAGGTTTCCTCGACCTCTTGGAAGTATTCGTTGAATCGCTCGCGCTCGGCCGGGTCGGTGAACGCCGCGAGGACCGCTTCCGTGTGCTTGTCACCCGTCAGGCCGCGCCCGATGTCGAGAAAGGCCCGGCTCTCTTCCATTAGGGCTACAAAGTGCTCCTTGAGCACGTCGAGGTCATCGATGACCCCGGCGACCTCTTCAGAGTCGAATGCCAGGGCCTTCTCCAGCTTCTCGAACACCCCGACGAAGTCGAGCACGAAGCCGGCGGGCTTGGGCAGCCCTTGTTCGTCTTCGTAGGGGCGGTTCACTCGGGCGATTGCCTGCAGCAGCACGTGGTCCCGCATCGGCTTGTCGAGATACATGGCATAGAGAACCGGTGCGTCAAAGCCGGTCAGCAGTTTCTCGGTGACGATGAGGATCTTGGGGTTCTTCTCCGGGTGGCGGAAGTCCTTACGGGTCCTTTTCTCTTCCTCATCGCCGAGGTGGTACTTCACCAGCTGCTCCGGATCGTTGTGGGCGCCGCTGATCACGACCGCGGAAGCGGCAGCCGGCAGATGGCGGTCCAGGGCTTCCTTGTAGCGAGCACACGCCTCACGATCCACCCCTACGAGGAAGGCCTTGTATCCCATCGGGGCAACGGTCTCGGTGAAGTGCTTAGCCACGAAGCGAGCAATCCGCTCCACTCGCTGCTCGTTCTTCAGCATGTTCTTGAGGTTGACTGCTCGATCTAGCACCCGGTTGAGCTCCTCGACGTCGCTTACTCCCTCGGCGTCGGCCAGATCCAGAAACTCTGCTTCGAGGACATCGCGGTCCACCCGTAACTCGTTGGGAGCCAGCGCGTAGTGGAGCCGGACGGTGGTGCCGTCCTGGATCGACTCCTTGATCGAGTACTTGTCCAGATAGCGGCGCTGTGGGTCGTCGACGCCGAACACCTTGAAGGTGCCCTTGCCGTGCGCACTGCGGTCGATCGGGGTGCCGGTGAAGCCGATGTAAGTGGCGTTGGGCAAGGCGCCCATCAGATAGTTGCCGAGGTCGCCTCCGGTCGTGCGGTGTGCCTCGTCCACCAGAACGAACACGTTTCCCCGCTCATTGATGCCGGCCTGGATGTCGTCGAACTTGTGGATCATCGACACGATGAGCCCGCGCTGATTCGAAGCCAACAGCTCCCGTAGGTGCCTCTTGCTTTGAGCGACCACGGCATTCGCCAACCCCACTGCCTCGAGGTTGGCGAACAACTGGGCCTCCAACTCGTTGCGATCCACGAGCATCAGCACAGTGGGATTCTCGAAGCCGGGGTTTTCGATGATCTGCTTAGCTGCGGTGATCATGGTGTAGGTCTTGCCCGACCCCTGGGTGTGCCAGACGAGTCCCCGCCGTCGGTCGGGGTCGGCGGCACGCTCGAGCACTCGATCGACGGACCGCATCTGGTGGGGGCGGAGGACAACCTTAGTGAGCTCCTCGTCGACGCGCGTGAACAGTATGAAGTCGGAAACGATTCGTAGGATTCGCTGTGGCGAGATGAAGCTCTTCACCAGTTGCTCGAAATCCCCGGCCGCCTCGTTCTTCCAATCGAAGAGGGCCTTGCTCGAGAGATTCCACGTCGCGCCGTAAAAGAAGCGGACGAGCTGAGTGAGGACATGGAGCTGCATCACCGACAGCAGCTCGGGAGCCTCTTTGTGGTAGCGCCTCATCTGGTCTAGCGCGTCAGCTATTCCCCCTGCCGCGGTGGCAGCTTTCGCCTCGACGATGAGAACCGGGACTCCGTTGACCAAGAACACCACATCGCCTCGAATGGTGTGCGTTCCGCTGGTGAACCTGAACTCATCGGTGACCTGGAATACGTTCGCTTCCGTCCCGGTGAGATCGAGGAGCGCGACGTTGCGCTCACGCTTCTCTTCTTCCACGAAGACAGTCTTTAGCCCTCTGAGGAACTCCCAGGCATCGAGGTTTCCCTCGATGGTCGGCCGCACGCGCATGAGTCTGGCCACGACGTCCTCAGCAGAATCGAAGTCGACGATCCCTGGGTTGAGCTTCTGCAGCTGCTCGACCAGCACGTCGTGAAGAAACCGTCCGGTCGCACCGCGACGGAGCCGGAGCGCATCTTCGCGAGCCAGGTACGTCCAGCCAGCTTCGACGGCATACCGTACGAGCGGGTTCTGTACTCCCCCGGCCTCCATCACCCCGTCAGGCATCGCTCACCCAAGCTGCTGTTCGACCCATGTAACCACTCGCTGAGCGATCTTCTTGGCACGCTCGTAGTCTTCGCTGTTGACGGATTGAGCAAAGGGGTATCGCACCAACACCGCGAAGGGTGTTAGTTGGTCGGCTTCTTCAATCTCTGCAGGAACGTCGATCCCTGACTCGGCGATCAGTCGGACCAATTGCCCAAGATCATGGACGTAAGGGAACGTGCCAACCCGTCGCAGCAGCAGCGCCTTAAGAGCCTTCTCGGCCGCCTGCTGAAGATGAAAGCAGAAGTCCTCCAGGTACACATCCTGTCTCTGGAGTAAACCCAGTGCCAGGTCGCTATGCGCTCGGTTCATCCACTCCCTGGGGTCATCGGACGAGAATCGTTCATTTGGCATAGACGACACGGCCCTCCTCGAGGGCGGGATGAATGACCACTGCCGGCGAGTCCTTGTACCTCTCGACGTCATCCGTCGTGACGACCACGATGTCCACCGCCTGGCGTACTCCACGCAAGTTCTTATAGATGGTCTGAGCGATCCCAAGCCGGTCTGCCGGTTCCTCCACGACAACCAGGAAGTCGGCGTCGCTGTTGGGTCCCATCTCGCCACGCGCTGCAGACCCGAAGAGAACCACCCTCTGGGGAGCCGCAACCTCGACAATCCGCTTGACGATTTCTAGCAGCGTCTCGTCGGTGAAGGTTTCTGCGTAGTTCCTCATGCCGCCTTACCTCTGTGCTCGAGCCGGACACGCCCCGTCATCAACTCATGCAGAAGAGCTTTGAACAGTTGATCGAGCGCGTTTTGCTTTTGCTTCTCGGCACGGGACTTCCTTTGAATGGCCACTACGATTTCCGATACTCGGCGTTGCTCCTCTATCGGGGGCAGTAACAGTGGAAGTTGCTTCAAGATCTTCGTATTCAGATTCAGCATCGTGGACCCGACTGCACTCCTTGAAAGCCAATCCCTGGTCGTCTGCCGAAGGAACAAACCGCCCAAGAACTCCGGCAACAGTTCCTCCCCAGTCCTTATGCGCAGGGAGCCACTCCCGCATAGCGCGGGACAATCGTCTCGCGTCACCACCGCATACCGACCTATCTCACCCCGCCTTCCGAGAACTACGTCTCCAGGCGCCAGTCGATATCGGTGCAGTCGTTCATAGTCTGCCTTCGTGACTCGGGCGGCAGCCGTTCTGTTGATGCGACCATCAGGCATCATGTCCTTTGGCATAACAAATGATGGTCCTCTGTCGACGTAGCTTTCAGCATGCAGGAGGCTGCCGAACGGACCAGTCTGGATCGAGCCACCTCCGCTCGCCAGGACCTCTCCCAACGTTACCCTCTTCCACCGAGCCGGTGGTGTATCGGGGGTTGCGTGCTCTCTCCACGCGGAATCGCCACGCCATTCATACGTAAGAAAGCTTTTCCTCAGTTCGTTAACAGCTTCGACAACCTGCTCTGTCTGCTCCTTCGCCCGCTGCACGGCTCGAAGCGCTTTCGCAATCGCACGCTGCTCTATCAAACTTGGCACGTCCACGCTGAATGACTTAAGGGTCGCCTTGTTGATGCTTTGAAACGTACTCCCCGTGCCTAGCGAGGCTAAAGCTCCCTCTTTGTGCTTCAGCCAGTACAGAAGGTAGTCACGGTCAATTGTTTCAGAGTGCGGAACGATTGCCGCTAGACCTCGGCCAATTGCGTATTCTCGGTCGGCAATGTTGGTCGCCCCTACTGGTGCACGAACTGAAATAAGGATGGCTTCGCGGGGGGCGACTTTGATCGGATCACTCGTGTATTTCACGTGTCGAGGAGACCATGCATCAAACTCTGCCTTTCCCTGCAGAAATGGATGCCCGTCCCCTCTCGAGTTGTAGCTTTCCCCTGGCGGCGATTGCCCGAGAATGATGTCGGCTACCCCCTCCAGCAGGCGGCGGTCATTAGTCATTTGGGCGCCCGGCCCCATAGCCCAGTTCGATCAGGATTTGGTTGAGGCCCTGGTCGGCTGTCGCCCGCTCTTCTTCCGCCTCCCTTAGAAGTACGACAGCATCCTCAAGCTGCAAGACTTCTTCCTGCCCTTCGTTGCTGACGTAGCGGCTCGGAGAGAGGTTGTAGTCGTTCTTGATCGCCTCCTCGTTCGAGATGACGGACGAGATGGCTTCGTCTTGCTTCCAAGCCGAGTAAATGTCCGCTATGCCAGTGACATCCTCAGCCTGCAGGTGGTTCTTAGGCCTGCCCTTTGCGTACCGCTTCGACGCGTTGATCAAGAGGATTTCTCCAGGTTGCTCCTTGGCCCGGTTGATGAACAACACAATGCCGGGAGCAGACGTGTTGTAGAAGAGGTTCTCTGGAAGCAAGACCACAGCCTCGATGAGGTCCTGCTCCACAAAGCGCTTCCTGATGTCACGCTCTCTATTGGAGCCCTTGGCTCCGCTGCCGCGGCTAACGGCTCCCGTATCGAGAACGATCGCCATCCGACCCCTCTCGTTCAGGGACCGGTACATGTGCTGCACCCAACCCCAGTCAGCGGTCGAAGATGGTGGGACGCCCAAGCCAAAACGCTCGAAGCCGTCGTTCTCGTAGGCCGACAGGGGGAAGTCCTGGTTCCACATTGGATTGGCGGTCACCACGTCGAACCTTTGCAGGCGGCCACCGGCGCCGAGAAACTGCGGATGATGCATCGTGTCGCCGAGTGCTATCTCGGCATCCATGTCGTGGAGGAAGGCGTTCATGCGTGCGATGGCGAAGGTGGCCGGGTTGATCTCCTGGCCGAACGTGCGGAGCGGCGCCACCTCTTTCGGCAGGCGCAGATGACCGTTGGAGCGCTGCCCGTACTTCTCGAGGAGCCTCAGATGGCACTTCAGGAGGAGTCCACCCGATCCGCAGCAAGGGTCGTAGACCGCCATGCCGGGCCCCGGATCGAGCATTCGGGCCATGAGAACCGCCACCGCCCGAGGCGTGTAGAACTCGCCCGCGCTCTGACCCTGGCCTCGGCGAACTTACGAAGCAGGTACTCATAGGCCCGCCCGAGGATGTCGGGCTCGACGTCGTTCAGTCCCAGGCGATGGCGGCTCAGGATCTGGACCAGCGCGGCCAGTCGCTGATCGTCCACGATGCGCTGGCCGGCGGCCGTCGCGTTAAAATCCGCGATGTCGACCACGCCAGACAGCCGCGGGTTCTCCCTCGCGACGGCCCTAACTGCGTCCGTGAGGTGCTCTCCGACCCCTGTGGTCTTCGTGCCGACCGCGTCCCATCTGGCGAGTCCAGGCACGTAGAACCGGACGAGACCATGGTCACGCTCGACCAGTTCGAGGGCCTTGTCCCGGGAACCGAAGTCGGCTCCGAGTGCCCCAATCTCGTCTTCAAAGACGTCCGACAGGCGCTTCAGGAAGACCAGCGGGAGGATGTAATCCTTGAACTTAGGTGCATCGAGGGGGCCGCGAATCTGGCAGGCGGCACCCCAGAGCCACTGCTCCAGCGTCGAAACATCCAGCCCAGATTTCGCTTGAATTGTCGCCTTCCCCTCCATGTCCTCGGCCATCGTAAGCACCACCCACGACACTTTCCAAACGAGAGGCGCTCTTGAAATTCACGCCCTCAAGTTCGTGAGATGGAAATTACTTATGCGATTTCGGGCTTCTTTCCACACGCCAATGGCATCTACTAGGATCTCCGCCGTTCGAATCCCCGTAGGTTTTAAGGTCCGAGCCTGAACTTCTAGGACAGCGGACCCGTCGCGGCCCTATCGTGCTGCATTTCGGGCTCACCGTTCGGGAGACGCTCTTGGAGGTCTTGGAACTTCTGACTACGTTCGCGCATCTGCCTCAAACTGCCAAAAATGAATGATCCAACAAGGCCGGCCACGTCGATCCCGATGAACGCGATTCCCGCTGTGTCATGGCCGGTCAGCACCAAGACGAAAGCTGCGACCAGGAGCAATACGAACGACACAAACCCGAGAGTTAGGCCTCTGTGTGCTCTCTTCGCCCCGCCCTCAATGACTGTCCGCTCAAGGTGCTGGCGATGGCTCCCCTGGGTCCAAGCCTCTTCCAGTAGCCTCTTCGCAGAGCCAGGCACGATCTCGTTGTACTGGCGGAGGATGTGCGGAGGCGGAAGCGGTCCTCTAAAAGACTCGTAAACCGCTGCCAGCATCCCCTCATAACCCTCAGGCGACTGTTCTGCCCGAGGTGACACAGCGGGTGTCGTAGGGGCCTGTTCGGTGGACTGCTCAATCCCAGACGCAGGTGCACGTCGTTCCACTGGTTCTCGCGATTCGTTACTTTCCACGCCCCGGGCTTAGGAAGCGACGCTGTCCTCAACGCCGTGCTGGTTTATGGCCGTCCGAATGTCATCACCAATGGCCGACCAATCCAAGTACATAGCAATTGCATCCGCCGCCTCGGGCGTGGGGGATGAATTGTATTCACTGAGCGTGTCGCCAAAGTCGACCATACGACCGACGCCCTCCCAGAACGACGGAGTCGCGAAGAGGTAAGTGGAAAAGCTGCTCACGCGATCTCCCTTCTCGTGCTGCATCTAGTCTCTATCTGATATCTACGAGAATCACCGCCCCCGGACCGGTTGTCAACTCCCCAATCCCAGGGTTCAGCGTCTTCTGGGGCCAAACCGTCCCGTACTTCTACCTCTGGGTGTCTCGCTCCTCTGGCTCATTCTTACCCCGAAGCTCGCCTTTCTACATCCCCCACTCCTCAGGCCACGTGTAGATAACGGCGTAACGCTCGACGGATGACCTCACTCAGTGTGGTCGAATCGGCTTCGGCTCGGTCTTCGAGGGCTCGGCGAAGCACCGGGTCAAGCCGAACAGGCACGACCTCCGCCGGCTCGGAGCCCATCCGGGGTCGGCCGCCCCGTGGACGCAGGCGAGCTGCCTCGTACCCTTGTTCCGCCTCAGTCCCGAGGCGCTCGATGTCCTCATCGGTGACTGGAATCCCTGCCAAAGTACCCCTCGTTCTACTAGCCTCTTCCGTGCCGATTGCCCTCCCCGGGGATGGGAGAAAAATCAATCGTAATACGAAAGTGTCCGTCTCTATTGCTCCCCCCCGGTGCGGGGGCGTTGGGTTCTCTGGCCGTCCACCGGATCACCCGTCTGCCAATCAGGCCCCCGGTAGGATCGCCGCGTGATTCCTCGCTACAGCAGGCCGGAGATGGCCGGCATCTTCTCCGAGCACCAGAAGTTCTCTCGGTGGCTCGACGTCGAGGTGCTTGCCGTGGAAGCCCGCGTCCGGCTCGGCGAGGTCGAAGTCGAGGACCTCACCGCCATCAAGGAGGGGGCCGGCTTCGACCTCGAGCGCATCGCCGCAATTGAGGCCACTCGCCATCACGACGTGGTGGCCTTCGTCGAGAACGTCCGGGAGAACGTCGGGGAAGCAGGCAGGCACATCCACTACGGCATGACCTCCTCGGACGTGGTGGACACCGCCACTGCGGTGGCCTTGCGGGATGCCGCCGACCTCCTCATCGAGGGCGTCGGGCGCCTCACTCAGGTCATCAGGACACGGGCACTAGAGCACAGGGGCACCGTCATGGCGGGTCGGACTCACGGGGTCCACGCCGAGCCGACGACCTTCGGCGTCAAGCTCGCCGGCTGGGTCTTCGAGCTGGCCCGAGACCGCGACCGCTTCCGCCGGGCCCGCGATGCCGTTGCCGTCGGCAAGCTCTCGGGGGCCGTCGGCACCTACACCCAGCTCTCTCCCGAGGTCGAGGCCTACGTCTGCGACCGTCTCGGCCTGGCGATCGAGGACGCCGCCACCCAGGTAGTCGCCAGGGATCGCCACGCCGAGCTCCTGGGGGCCATTGCAGTCACGGGGGCATCCCTCGAGCGCTTCGCCCAGGAGATCAGGCACCTGCAGAGAACCGAGGTCCGCGAGGCCCAGGAGCCATTCGGGAAAGGGCAAAAGGGGTCCTCCGCCATGCCTCACAAGCGCAATCCCATCGTGTGTGAGCGCATCTGCGGGCTCGCACGGCTCCTGCGAGGCTACGCCCAGACCGGCTTCGAGAACGTGGCGCTGTGGCACGAGCGCGACATCTCGCACTCGTCGGTCGAGAGGATCACCTTTCCCGACTCATGCATCCTTCTGGACTACATGCTGGACAGGATGCGATGGGTGATCGAGGGCCTGGTCGTCAACCCAGACCGTATGCGCCAGAATCTCGACGCCTCCCACGGGCTCGTGCATTCTCAAAGTGTCCTCACGGCACTGCTGAATTCCGGAACGCTTCAGCGAGAGGACGCCTATGCGCTGGTTCAGCGCAACGCGATGGCGGCGTGGGACGAGGGCCGGCCCCTGATCGAGCTTCTCAAGAGCGATCCCGAGGTCACGAGCCACCTTAATCCCGATGAAATCGAGGCTTGCTTCGACCCGGCGCGCTACGTTGAGAGCACCGGTGTCATCTTCGAGCGTTTGGAGGCCCTTTAGTCGTGGAAGCAAGACATGCGGGTTCAGGCAAGGTCCGTGAGCTCTTCGAGATCGGCTCCGATCGGCTGCTGCTGGTAGCGACCGATCGGATCTCCGCCTACGACGTCGTTCTGCCGCAACCGATACCAGATAAGGGCAAGGTCCTGACCGGCCTCTCTGCCTACTGGTTCGAGGTCATGGGGGACGTCCCGAACCATGCGATCAGCGTTCGGGCCGACGACCTCCCCGACGTGGGCATGGAGGACCTGGCCGGGCGAGCGATGCTCTGCAAGAAGGCCGAGCCCCTGCCCCTCGAGTTCGTGGTGCGCGGTTACCTCTCGGGGTCGGGGTGGAAGGAGTACCGCAGCAGCGGTGAGGTCTGCGGTCACCGCCTGCCCGAGGGCCTGACCGAGTCGGCCAAGCTGCCGGCCCCCATCCTCACGCCCGCCACCAAGGCGGTGACCGGTCACGACGAGAACATCACGGAGACGAGGGCCGAGGAGATCGCGGGCCTCGACGTCTACAAGACGGCCAGGGACTACGCGCTCACCATCTACACGCGTGCGGCGGAGCTGGCCGCGAGCCGGGGGATCATCATCGCCGACACGAAGTTCGAGTTTGGCCTGCTGGACGGCGAGGTCATCTTGATCGACGAGGTCCTGACCCCCGACTCGAGCCGCTTCTGGCCCGTTGACCAGTACCGTCCGGGAGGGCCGCAGCCGAGTTTCGACAAGCAGTACGTGCGGGACTGGCTCGACGAGGCGGGATGGGACCACACCCCTCCACCGCCCCAGCTACCGGACGAGGTGGTGAACGCCACCAGACAGCGCTACGTCGAGGCTTATGAGCGCGTGAGTGGGAAGCCGTTCGATGCGTGGCTCAAAGAGGCGGGCGCTTGAGCCGGCGGGCCACGCTGGACCGAGCCCCGGGACCCACCCACCCTCCACGAGCTTCGGCGCATCTTGGGCTGCGACTCAGAAAGGTGTTGCTCAGCCCGGCCGAGGGCTTCGAGGCGATGCTTGCAGCATCGGATCGTCGTGCCAGGACCGGTCTCGGTCGATTCCCGGAAGGCATCGCTCCCTACGTTCTGAGTGCAGTAGGAGGGGCGGCGGGGATGCTGCTGTGGCTGAAGATCGGTGGCCTTGCGGGGGTTAGACAGGTCGCGCCGGGGCAGTTCAGCTGGGCAGCCTTCGCTGCGGCAATCATTGCCGGAGCGATCGTCATGATCGTCGCACAGTTGCTGTGGGCGTCGATTGCTTCCTGGTTCCTCGGTGCGGAGCAAGAAGTTGCAGCTTGCGACCTGAGGCTGGTGTGGGGTGTCGCCGGCTTTCCTCAGGTGGTCAGCTTGCTCCTGCTCTTGCCCTTGGACCTATCGATTGCGGGCCCGGCAAGCTACACAACCACCCGGCTTGGTGATTCACTGGCCCTGACGTGGGCGGCAGTCTCGATAGCCCTTGCCGTCGCGCTCGGCGCCTGGTCCCTCTTCTTGTTCGTGTCGGGCTTGCGAGCCGCGACGGGGAGCGGCCACAGGCCCACACTTGCCGCAGTGACCTTGGGAGCCATTGCCTGTGTCGCCGTCGTGGTCGCCGCTTTCTCGGCTGCGCTGATCGCTCTGGCAAGAGTGATCGAGTGAGCTTCGCGGCGCACGTCGTGGTGATGTTGAAGCCCGGCATAGCGGATCCCCAGGGTCAGACGATCGAACGAGCGTTGCCGGCCCTCGGTTACGAGGGCGTGACCGAGGTTCGGGTGGGCAAGCACATCGAGCTACGACTCGACGCCGATGACGCCGAAGATGCCACTCGAAGGGTCAACCAGATGTGCGAGCGTCTTCTGGCGAACCCGGTGATCGAGTCCTACGAGGTGTCGGTTCGATGAGCGTGCGGGCCGGAGTCGTGGTCTTTCCCGGCTCCAACTGCGAACAGGACTGCCGCCGCTCGCTGCACTCGTTGGGGGCCGACGTCGACATGATCTGGCATGCGGAGAAGTCGCTGCCGGTCGTGGACATCGTGGTGCTCCCGGGTGGCTTTGCCCACGGGGACTATCTCCGAACCGGAGCGATCGCCCGCTTTTCTCCGGTGATGGAGGCGGTGACCGAGCACGCAAGGGCCGGGGGCCTGGTGATCGGCATCTGCAACGGCTTTCAGATCCTGTGCGAGGCGGGCCTTCTGCCAGGCGCGCTCCAAAAGAACTCGGGCCTCAAGTTCCTGTGCAAATGGGTGCAGCTGCGCGTCGACAACCCCGCTACCGCCTTCACGTCACGAGCAGAACCAGGTCAGGTCCTGCGCATTCCGATCAATCACTTCGAAGGCAACTGGTACTGCGACCCGGCGACGCTTGAGCGCATGAGGGACAACGGCCAGGTCGTGTTGCGCTACGTCGATAACCCCAACGGCGCCCTCGACGATGCCGCCGGAATCGTGAACGAAGCCGGCAACGTGTTCGGGTTGATGCCGCACCCCGAGCGCGCCTGCGATGTATTGCTTGGTTCCGAGGACGGCGCCTTGATCTTTGGCTCGGTGCTCGACCGCCTTCGAACCCGGTCCTCTGCAGCAGCACCTGCATGATCCAAGAGACCGAAGTCCACAGAGCGCTTGGGCTCACCGACGACGAGTACGAAGCCATAAGGCAACGGCTCGGCCGCGACCCCACCTACACCGAGCTGGCGATGTTCTCGGTGATGTGGAGCGAGCACTGTTCGTACAAGTCGAGCCGCGTGCACCTGAAAACGCTTCCGAGCAAGGGCCCCCGGGTGCTCGTCGGACCGGGCGAGGGGGCGGGCGTCGTGGAGGTCGCCCCCGGGCTCGCGGTCGCGTGGAAGATCGAGTCCCACAACCACCCGTCGTTTGTCGAGCCGTTCAACGGGGCCGCCACCGGAGTGGGTGGCATCGTCAGAGACGTCCTGTCGATGGGGGCTCGTCCGATCGCGTTGCTGGACTCGCTGCGGTTCGGCCCCCTCGATAACCCCAGGACCCGCTACCTGGTGGAGGGGGTGGTGCACGGCATCTCGTCGTACGGCAACTCGATCGGGGTGCCGACGGTCGGGGGCGAGGCCGTCTTCGAGGACTGTTACTCGGAGAACCCCCTCGTCAACGCGGCCTGTCTCGGAGTCATCGACACCAGGGTCATGACGGCAGAGGCGAAGGGAGCCGGCAACGTTGCCATCCTGTTCGGCTCCTCGACCGGACGCGACGGGATCGGCGGAGCAAGCGTGCTCGCTTCGGCCGAGTTCGACGACGCCTCACTGGACAAGCGCCCCTCGGTCCAGGTCGGTGACCCCTTCTCGGAGAAGCTGCTGATCGAGGCTTCGCTCGAGATGATCAGGGACGAGCTAGTGGTGGGCCTCCAGGACCTCGGGGCCGGGGGCATCTCCTGTCCGACGGCGGAGATGACGGCGAAGGTCGGGACGGGAATGACGCTGGACCTGGACCGTGTGCGGCGCCGGGAGCCCGGAATGGCGCCGTTCGAGGTCATGATCTCGGAGTCTCAGGAGCGGATGCTCGCGGTGGTCGAACCCGGCCGGGTCGGCGATGTGCTCGAGGTCTGCTCGAGGTGGGGCATCGACGCGCGCCCAATTGGTGAAGTCACGCCATCCGAGCGGATCGAGGTCATCAGCGAGGGCAAGGTCGTGGCTGACGTCCCCTCCCTTGCCCTTGCCGAGGAGGGACCAACTTACGATCGCCCGCTCGTCCGGCCCCCGTGGCTCGACGAGCTCCAGGCCGCGTCCCCAGGCGACGCTGCGGCCGACGACCTTGTGGGGGTCCTGTTGCAGCTTCTGGGCTCGCCGAATATCGCTTCCAAACGGTGGATCTGGGAGCAGTACGACCACATGATCTTTCTCGGCACGATCATCGGCCCCGGAGGCGACGCGGCGGTGATTCGTCTTCCCGACAGCGACGTCGCGGTCGCGATCACGACCGACGGGCCGGGTCGTTATTGCCAGCTCGACCCCTACGAGGGGGCCAGGCTCGCGGTCGCAGAGGCGGCCCGCAACGTCGCTTGCGTTGGCGCCAGGCCCACCGCGATCACCAACTGTCTCAACTTTGGGAACCCCGAGAAGCCGGAGGTCATGTGGCAGTTCGCAGAGGCGGTTCGGGGCATAGGCGATGCCTGTCGAGCGCTCGGCACCCCGGTGACCGGCGGCAACGTGTCCTTCTACAACGAGACGAACGGCCGCTCCATCTTCCCCACACCCGTGATCGGGATGCTCGGCATCGTCGGGCCCCCCGACAGGGCAGTGGGTCTGGGGTTCACAACCGATGAGGCCGTCATTGTCCTGCTCGGCAGCACTCGGGATGACGACTTTGGGGGCAGCGAGTACGCCAAGGTCATTAACGGCGTCACCGCCGGTCGTCCGCCGTCGCTCGACATGGCGCGGGAGCAGGCCCTGCACGAGGTCTTGATCGCAGGCTCGGAGCAAGGATTCTTGCTATCGGCCCACGATTGCTCGGATGGTGGACTGGCCGTAGCCCTCGCAGAGTCCGCGCTGGCCGGGGGGCGTGGCTTTTCCGTGGTGCTCGACGAACCGGAGCCTCACCGCTTGCTGTTCTCTNCCGGAATGGCGCCGTTCGAGGTCATGATCTCGGAGTCTCAGGAGCGGATGCTCGCCGTGGTCGAGCCGGGCCGAGTCGACGACGTGCTGGCGGTCTGCTCGAAGTGGGGCATCGACGCCCGCGCAATTGGTGAGGTCACGCCATCCGAGCGGATCGAGGTCATCAGCGGGGGCGAGGTCGTGGCCGACGTCCCCTCCCTTGCCCTTGCCGAGGAGGGACCCGTCTACGACCGGCCGGTCGTCCGGCCCCCGTGGCTCGACCAGCTCCAGGCCGCGGCCCCAGGTGACGCTGCGGCCGACGACCTTCCGGGGGCCCTGTTGCAGCTTCTGGGCTCGCCGAACATCGCCTCCAAGCGGTGGATCTGGGAGCAGTACGACCACATGATCTTCCTCGGCACGATCGTCGGCCCGGGAGGCGACGCCGCGGTGATCCGGCTTCCCGACAGCGAGGTCGCGGTCGCAATCACGACCGACGGACCGGGCCGCTATTGCCAGCTCGACCCCTACGAGGGGGCCAGGCTCGCGGTGGCCGAGGCGGCCCGCAACGTCGCTTGCGTCGGCGCCAGGCCCACCGCGATCACCAACTGTCTCAACTTTGGGAACCCCGAGAAGCCGGAGGTCATGTGGCAGTTCGCAGAGGCGGTTCGGGGCATAGGCGATGCCTGTCGAGCGCTCGGCACCCCGGTGACCGGCGGCAACGTGTCCTTCTACAACGAGACGAACGGCCGCTCCATCTTCCCCACACCCGTGATCGGGATGCTCGGCATCGTCGGGCCCCCCGACAGGGCAGTGGGTCTGGGGTTCACAACCGATGAGGCCGTCATTGTCCTGCTCGGCAGCACTCGGGATGACGACTTTGGGGGCAGCGAGTACGCCAAGGTCATTAACGGCGTCACCGCCGGTCGTCCGCCGTCGCTCGACATGGCGCGGGAGCAGGCCCTGCACGAGGTCTTGATCGCAGGCTCGGAGCAAGGACTCGTGCTATCCGCCCACGATTGCTCGGATGGTGGACTGGCCGTGGCCCTCGCGGAGTCCGCGCTGGCCGGGGCCCGTGGCTTCTCCGTGGCGCTCGACGAACCGGAGCCTCACCGCTTGCTGTTCTCTGAGACGCCCTCTCGAGCTGTGGTCTCCTGTCCCCGATGCTCGCTGTCACCGTTGCTCGATCTCGTGGCGCGGCACGGGCTGGCGGCTCGGGCAATAGGCACCGTGGGGGGGCCCGATCTCGACTACGGCGTCTTCGGAGTCACCCTCCAAGAGGCGCGCCACAGGTTCGAAGGAGACTTCGAAAGAGTTATGTCCGGGGCCGCGAGGGAAGTAGCTGGACAGTCCACTAACATGGACTGAGATGTCAGGGGAAGCTCGGGACGCCTGCGGCGTCGTCGGTATCTATGCACCGGGTGAGGACGTAGCCCGGCTGACCTATCACGCCCTCTATGCCCTCCAGCACAGGGGTCAGGAATCCGCCGGCATCGCGGTCTCGGACGGCGGAACGGTCGTCGTCTACAAGGACCTCGGTCTGGTCGCCCAAGTGTTCGACGAGACGGTCCTGTCCAGCTTGAGGGGTCACCTCGCGATCGGCCACGTGCGCTACTCCACGACGGGAGCGTCCTCGTGGGCCAACGCCCAGCCGTCCTACAAGAGCGGTCCTGCGGGTCAGATTGCACTTGCCCACAATGGGAACCTGGTCAACACCGTCGAGCTCAAGCGCAGTTTGGCCGAAGCGGGCGGCGACCCGACTCCGGAACGAGCCCGAGTGGCCTCCTCGTCCGATACAGAGCTGGTCGCGGCTCACATCGCAAGGGAGCGGATGAACAAGCTGCGGGGCTCGAACGGACACGACCCGGTGTCGGCAAAAGAGGCAATCCTCGAGGTCCTGCCCAAGCTGTCGGGTGCCTTCTCGTTCACCATGATGGACGAGGACAAGGTCTTCGGGGCCCGTGATCCCTTCGGGGTGCGTCCGTTGTGCATCGGCCGGCTCCCCGATGGAGGCTGGGTCCTTGCTTCCGAGACCTGCGCCCTCGATCTTCTCGGTGCACGGTTCATCCGCGACGTCGAGCCCGGTGAGCTCGTGATGATCGACGAACAGGGCGTCACCAGCGAGCGGTTTGCGCCCACCACCTCTGCGGCGTGCGTGTTCGAGCACGTTTACTTCGCCCGCCCGGACAGCACCCTCATGGGTCAAAACGTCTACGCGACGAGGTACCGCATGGGTCAAAGGCTTGCCGAGGAAGCCCCCGCGCAAGCCGAGCTTGTGATGCCTCTACCGGATAGCGGCGTCCCCTCCGCGCAGGGCTACGCGCAGGCTTCTGGCATTCCCTATGGAGAGGGCTTCGTAAAGAACCGCTACGTCGGCCGAACCTTCATACAGCCGACGCAATCGATGAGGCAGCAGGGCATCCGGATGAAGCTCAATCCTCTCAGGGAGGTCATTGCCGGCAAGCGTTTGGTGGTGATCGAAGACACCATCGTCAGAGGCAATACCACGCGACAGATCGTTTCGATGTTGCGAGAAGCGGGGGCTCGAGAGGTACACGTGCGGATCTCCTCTCCGCCGATCAAGTGGCCCTGCTTCTACGGGATCGACATGCCGGATCAGGACGACCTGATTGGTGCTCAATTATCGGTCGATGAGATCCGAGCACACATACAAGCGGACTCGCTCGCCTACCTCTCGCTCGAGGGGATGCTCGGCGCAACAGAGATTCCGCAGGACGCGTTCTGCACCGCCTGCTTCTCGTCGCGCTATCCGATCCCGATCCCGCCCATCGAACTCCGGAACAAGCACGTCCTCGAAGAGCCTCAGACGCAGCGGAGCTCAACCCGCCGCTGAGTGCGAGGAGCTAGCCCAGCCAGGTACGCAGCAGCGTGCGCGTGTATCCGTAGCCATACTTGAACAGCGGTGGCTTCTTGGTAGTCCCCGCGAAGCGCTCGCGAAAGGTGCACGGCACTTCCTTGACGCGAAAGCCCCGCTTGGCCGCCGCAATGGTCACCTCGCTGGCGTGGAACTGGTTCTCGCGGAACTCGAGGGCCTCGAGGGCTTGGGGGGTGAACGCTCGAAATCCACTGGCTGGGTCTGTGATGGGAGTTCCGGTTATCCGCGAGGTGATCCCGGCGAACACCTTGACGCCGTAAGCGCGTCCGAACATTGGCCGCTCGTACGCGCCGAGAACACGGGAGCCGTGGACTACATCGGCCTCACCGTCGAGTATCGGCCGAACCAGCTGAGGCAGCTCCAGCGGGTCGTACTGGCCGTCGGCGTCCACGGTCGCAACCACATCCGCCCCCCGCAACAGCGCCATCCGATACCCGAGCTTGACCGCGGCCCCCTGCCCCCGTCGCAGGTCTCTTCCGACGACCAGGGCGCCGTGCCGGCGGGCGATGTCTTCGGTGGCGTCGCTGGAGCCGTCCGACACGACGATCGGTTCCACCTTCAGGCCGCTGATCTCCTGCGGCATCACCGAGAGGACGTCTCCGAGGCTGTCCTCCTCGTTCAGTGCGGGGATCACAACGGACACCTTGCCCGATCCCTTTCCTGGAGCGAGGTCCCTCCCGTACTCGCGCTCGAACCATCGGGCGGCTACCCGGTCGGCGTGGTCTCCGAGAGTTTGTTCGAGCCGGTCCGTCTTGGCGAAGGCCCTGAGGAGCAGCACGTAAGCCAGGATGTTGGAGATGACGAGGACGCCGATTACCCGTCGAGCGTCGCCCGGCGGAAAGCCGAGCTCGCGAAGGACGGGGTCCACCAAGGCAGGCGCTATCGAGATGGCGGCCATGGCCCCGGCGAGCAGCAGCATGATGATCGTGTCCGGAAGCCGCAGGGCGCGGCGGCGGAACCGTCTCAACGCTAGGATCACCAGCGCTGCAGCAACGACAAGACCAAGAATGCGCAGAAGGATCAACGGACTTTGCAAGTCGCCCATCAGACCTCCGAAGGTCTCTCTAGCTGACGGCCGTGTGGGATCGTAGCTGCGGCCCTAACGAAATGACTATATGACCGAAATCAATCGGGTACTCGTAACCGGTGGCTGTGGGTTCATCGGGGCAAACCTGGTGCGATTCCTGCGCGCCAACACCAATTGGTCCGTGAGGGTGATCGACGATCTTCGTGCCGGGAAGGCCGGCTATATCGACGACAGTTTGGCGGACCTGCGGATCGGTGACGTCGCAGAACCGACGGTTCTGAATCCTGCGCTGGAGGAGGTGGATGGGGTCGTCCATCTGGCGAGTCAGACCGGCGTCGTGCCATCGCTAGAGGACCCGACGCGCGATTTCGAGGGGAACACGCTCACGACCTTTCGAGTGCTCGAAGGCTGTCGCCGGCGCGGCATCGATCACGTCGTCTTCGCATCGTCCGGTGCAGCGCTGGGGGATGTGGACCCGCCGTTGAAAGAAGACATCGTCC
>JAUJNI010000003.1:356392-374834 GCA_030446465.1 Actinomycetota bacterium | reverse complement strand
TCGTCCGGTGCAGCGCTGGGGGATGTGGACCCGCCGTTGAAAGAAGACATCGTCCCCCGGCCGCTGTCTCCCTACGGCGCCGGCAAGCTCGCGGGCGAGGGTTACTGTCAGGCCTACGCGGGATCGTTCGGAATGCACACCGTCGCGCTTCGATTCTCGAACGTCTACGGGCCCTTCTCGGCGCACAAGAACAACGCGATCCCGAACTTCATCAAGCGTTGCCTTAGAGGTGAGCCGATTGAGATCTACGGCGACGGGTCCCAGACGCGTGACTTCATTCATGTGAACGACCTCTGCAGTGGAATCGTGCTCGCGATTGGCGCGCAGAACGTTGCCGGCGAGGTCTTTCAGCTCGCAACCGGGGTCGAGACGTCGGTGGTCGAGCTGGCGCAGCTCGCCCGGGAGGCCGTGGGAGGAGGAGGCGAGGTCCATTTCGAGCCGGGTCGCGCGGGCGAGGTCTACAAGAGCCGCGTGGATATCTCAAAAGCCAGGAGGCTCCTCGGATTCGAGCCGCGAGTCTCCCTTGCGGAGGGGCTTGCGCTCACGGCCGAGTGGTACAGAGACAACTGGGCAACGGTGGGATCCTGATACCCCCGGCCCACTGGGCTCCAAGGGTTACCGGTCTTCCGGCTCCTCCAGCATCCCTTGCTTCCAGCTGTGGCCGGGGTAGAGCAGGCGCCGGTTCACCTGGTCTGCGTGATCCCTAACCGTTGCGAGAAGACCGTCGATCAGCGTCTCCGAGAGGTAATACGGCTCGAGCCCCAGATCCATTAGCTGCGTGTGCTTGGCGTTGTAGTAGTGCTCCTCCAGCTCGAACCTCGGGTTGGTGACGTTCTCGATGATGGGATCCCAGCCGAGCTTGGTAGCCGCCTCCGCGACTTTCTCCGCCAGCTCTCTGACCAGGAACTGCTCGGTGAACTGGTTGAAGACCCGATACTCCCCCATCTCGGCGGGGTTCTTGATCGCCAGCTCCACGCACTGCAGGGTGTCGCGGATGTCGAGGAACCCACGAGTCTGGCCCCCCTTGCCGTAGACCGTTAGTGGATGGTTGATCGCTGCCTGTACGCAGTAGCGGTTGAGGACGGTCCCCCACACATCGTCGTAGTCGAAACGTGTGGCAAGCCCGGGGTGGAGCGCAGCTTCTTCGGTGTGAACCCCGTAAACGACACCTTGGTTCAGGTCGGTCGAGCGCAGGCCCCACGCCCGGCACACCATCATGATGTTGTTCGAGTCGTGCACCTTCGACAGGTGGTAGAAGGACCCGGCCTGCTTGGGGTAGGGCAGCACATCGGATCGGCCGTTGTGATGGATCTCGATGAAGCCCTCTTCTATGTCGATATTCGGCGTGCCGTACTCGCCCATGGTCCCGAGCTTGACGAGGTGCGCCTCAGGGACGATGTCTCGCATGGCAAACAGGATGTTGAGGGTTCCAACTACGTTGTTGACCTGAGTGATCACCGCGTGCCGATGGGACAGCATCGAGAACGGCGCGGACCGGTGCTCGCCGTAGTGGACGATCGCCTGGGGCTGAGTGGCCGTGAAGACTTGGTCGATGAACGCCTTGTCGGTGATGTCTCCGACCTGCATGTTGATCGGCTTCTTGCCGAGGTCCTTCCAGAGGTTGACCCGTTCCTGAAGCGACAGGATGGGGATCAGCGAGCTGGCCCCGATCTCATGGTCCCAGAGTCTGCGGGCGAAGTTGTCGACCACGGTGACGTCGTGATCTCGGTTGGCTAGATACATGGCTGTGGGCCATCCCAGGTACCCGTCGCCACCCAGTACAAGGATCTTCATCGGTGCTTACCCCCGGAGTTGTGGAAAAACGTTCGGCGTAGAGCGTATATGGCCGCCGATCAAAAACCGGCCATTACGGATCAGGGACCGGCTGGGCATCTCGAGATGACTCATGCCGCTGGCTCTGGAATCGGTCGATTCGATCCCTCACTCGTCGAGAGATCACAGTGGCGCCGAGGGCGCCTGCCGGGCCCAGAACGGGGAGCACCGGAATGACATAGCGGAAGTGATAGACGGTCGTCATCACCGGCACGATGAGCAGGATCAGGCCACTCCCCACGAACAAGATGGACTCCGCCCGCAGGTTGCGGCCCTCGGCAACCTTCAGGCCGACAATGGCGCCAATCAGGCCCAAGACGAACAAAAGCGCCAGAATCGGCCCACGCGTGTACAGGATTCCCTGGTAGGTCCGGAGTTGCTCCGCGCGGGTGCGATCGATTCGGAACTTCTCGAAGCCGAGGTTTGGGGGCGCTGAGCCCTTGCGTTTTACGACGAAGGGGTGAGGGTCTGCGTCGTCCAAGGAACGGGGGAAGCGCCAGCGCTTGGCGTATGGCTCTTGGTCGGTGGGAGACGTCGCCTCCAGGAAACGGACGAAATCTGCGACGACGACTCGAACGTAGTCGAGCGGTTGACCGAAGATCGCACTTTTCGAGAACTGGAGGAGCTTGGCGTTCGCGTTCGGAATCCGCTGCAGCTTGCTGGGAGGGACGTCCAACGCGAAGACACCGTAGTTGGGGCCACGCTCTTCAGGCGGCTCGGTGAAGCAGAATCTCTCTAGCTCTCGCCGAAGCTCCAGCTTGGAGCAATCCGCGAAGGACGCAACTCTTCCGTATAAGAAGAACCCGTTGCGATCGGTTACTCCAAGGGTCCCAGAAGAACTCCTGAACCACAGGGAGTAAGAGGCGAGCGGTATCACAAAGGCGACTGCCAGAGTTGCAAATCGTAGCCACCCCATACGTCTGAAGATGACGAAGAGCGCCGCCGGCACTATGAGCGTCATTCCGACGAATCGGGTGAGGCCCGCCATCGCAAGAAGGGCCCCTGCAAGACCCACGGCTGGAACCGAGGGACGCACCTTCCAAGCGAGGAGTATGAAGGCCGCGACCATCAAGATGTCGAAAAAGGTCTCCGTCAGCAGGTAGTGCTCGAGGTCGAGCTGGTATCCGTCCAGTAGCAGGGGGGCGGTGCCCAAAGCAGCTAGGACGGGCGGAACCGCGAGTCGGCGCAGCAATACGTACAGAATGAGTGATATGGCCAAGCCCGCCACGTGCTGAACAATGGGGACGATGGCGAGGTTGTCGAAGATCAGGAGCGGTTTCAAAAAGAACAGTGAATAGAGGGCGGGTCGGAAGTTTGAGGGGTTGCCGCTCGAGACCGCGGTCTGGAGGTAGATATAGGTGTCTTTCTGCAGCATCAATACCGGCTGGTACGCGAGCACGACGAGAAGACGCAACACCGCGCCGGCGATGAATAGCACGACGAACAAGAGGTTTCTGCGCCCGGCCTCCATCACTCGAAGCGCCAGCGACTTCAAGGAGTCGCCGACCGTTGTTGTCGCAGCGTTCTCGAGTGTCCCCACGAGTCGCGATCTTACGGGGCGGGTAAGCGCATTTGATCTGGGGGTCTAGGTCTCCGTGACGGCCGAGATCTCTCCCTCCGCAACACAACGCGCTCCAAGCGACTATGTAGCGATCGCGTCTGGGACGTTGCAGAACGTGCTTGGAATAGCGGTTGCCGCTGCGGCGATGTTCGGATTGCAGATCTTGATGACTCGGACGCTCGGCCGGGGCGGATTTGGGGTTGTGACGCTCCTCACCCAGGGCGCCTTCGTTGCGTCCTTTGCTACGAGGAGTGGCATGGACATGGCCGTGCTGCGGGACGTCGCCGTGACGACCGGCCAGGGTCGCTGGGACCGGGTCCGTGGCATGGTCATGAGGGCCGCCGTCATAGCCACCCTCGTAAGCACAGTCGCAGCGATCGTCGTCGCACTGTTCGGGGATTCGGTGCTTGCGCTGCTCAGGATCGATCCGGAGAGCAATCGCTGGGTCGTCCAGGCCGCCGCTGTGGGTCTTCCTTTTCTCGCGGTTGCGAACGTGTTGCTGGCGGCTACCCGCGGGCTCAAGATCATGCGTTACACGCTGTACGTCTTTTGGGCAGGGCAGAACATCGTTTGGATCGCCCTCACCGTCGTTCTATGGCAGGTCTCCACGAGCGCTGCTGCAAGCATCCTTGCTTATTCGCTCTCGTGGGTCTGGGCTGCCGCCGCGGCTTGGTTCTTTTGGCACAGGGAGAGCCGGGACTGGAGTGTCACCGCCCCCGAGCCTGGATGGCTCGACAAGCTGCTGCGTTATGCGGGCCCCAGAGCCCCCGCGGCGTTGTTCGCCCAACTCTTGTTCTGGACCGACCTCTTCGTGCTCACCCAATTTGCGAGCCCTCAAGATGTCGGGGTCTATGCGGCTGCTTTACGGGCGGGTCAAGTCGTGATCCTTTTTCTGACATCCGTCAATCTGATGTTTTCTCCCTACGTTGCCGACCTCTACAACCGCGGTGAGAAGCAGCGGTTGGATGGTCTCTACAAGACCCTCACGCGCTGGATCCTCGCGTCCACACTTCCGCTGTTCCTGTTGATCGCAGTCGCGCCGGGCTCGGTGATGAAGATCTTCGGCGCGGAGTTCTCCGAGGGTCAGGCAGCGCTTCTGATTTTGCTGATCGGACAGCTTGTCAACATCGGGACGGGAAGCGCCGGGTTCATCTTGATCATGGTCGGAAGAACCGGGACGGACCTAATGGTCTATGCCGGCTCACTTGTACTCGATGTCGCACTCGCACTGTGGCTGTGTCCCCGGTACGGGATCGAGGGCGCCGCCATTGCCAACGCCGTGACCTTTGCTGCCTCCAATTGCGCTCGCCTTCTGCTGGTCAACAGGCTGGTCGGCATACAGCCCTACGACGCGCGGTACGGACGCCTCGTGATCCCTGCGGCTGCTGCCGGAGGAGTCATGTGGTTGCTTCACCACGCCGTGACGGCGGGCTGGCTACTGGACCTCATCGTCACGGGGATAGGCGGTGCGCTGGTGTACGCGCTTAGCTACCTGGCGGTTGGCCTTACCCCGGCAGAGCGAGACGGTGCCTTGAAGCTGATCAGACGGGTGAGGGCGCGCTGAGGCCGGCCCAACTGGGCGGGGGTTCCCATTGATGCGGTGGCTCGCTTCCGTGCTCTATGCTCACTCGCCGTGGCTATAAGCGAGAGATGCGGTGCAAGAGCTCACGCGTCCCCTATCCTTCGGGACGTGATGAGCGATGACGTCTGCCCTGCTTGTGGCGGCTCGGGATGGGTGGAGGTACGCACACGAGGGATGTGCGGCTGTGAAACCGATTTCGATGAGGTCGAGCGGACGCCGTGCGAGCTATGCAATGCACGCTTCGAGCATTAAGCCGAGGCCGAGTATCCCTCATTACACGTCCACGCTTCTCAGAACGTTGCTGTTCGCTAGGGTGCCACTCGCTGCTGCGCTGGCAGGCTGCATGTTCGTAGTGGCGTGTAGTCCGGACGCCACCGACGAGTCGGGGCCTTCCACTTCAGCCGCCTCCGACCCCGGAGGCCTCCGCTTCGTCGACGTAACGGAGAGCGCCGGCTTACTGCGCCCCGAGACCCGCACCTGGGGCGCGGCTTGGTCCGACTATGACCTCGATGGTGACCCCGACTTGTTCGTGGGTCGTCACAAGGGAGTCCCCTATCTGTTCGTCAATCAGTCAGGGTCCTATTCAGAACTCAACCCTGAGTCGATCGAGCAGTTCGATCGCCATGCGTGTGCTTGGGGAGAGGCCAACAACGACGGACGGCCCGACCTTTACTGCACTCGCGGCGCGCGCAAGGGACACGGCATCGGGCCCAATGAGCTCTTGGTTCAAGTAGACGGCGGGTTCGACGATGTATCGTTTGACTACGGCGTCACCGACAAGCTCGGTCGAGGGCGGCTTGCAAATTGGCTCGACTACGACTCCGACAACGACCTCGATCTGTTTGTGGCCAACAAGTTCCGTGAAGGTGCCGGGAACGTCCTCTTTCGAAAGGATGGGGACCACTTCACGCGCGTGAATGCCGGTCTGGGCGGCGAACTCTCGTCCATCAACTCAACGTGGGCAGACTGGGACGTTGACGGGGACCCCGACCTGCTGGTGCTGCAATACGGCGACAGATCAGCGGTAGCGTACGAGAACGCCGGCGGCCGATTCGAGCGGACCACTCTTCCAGCGCTCGGCGCCAGGGCGTGGCAGTCGGCCGCATGGGGCGACTACGACGGCGACGGGTGGCCCGACCTCCACGTCGTCGACTCGAAAGGGTCGCTGTTGCTGCACAACGTTCGCGGGACGCTCCGCAGCGTCCAGCGCTTCCCGATGCGCCAAGGTCGCGTGAGCGTGTGGTTGGACGTGGAGAACGACGGGGACCTAGACCTGTTCGTCGCGCAGGGGGCCCGCGGCAAGAATCCATCCGATGCCCTCAACCGTTCGGAATTTCTTATCGTTCAGTATGAAGGAGGCTTCCGTAAGGCGTGGGTCCCTCCTTTTCGGGCAGAGCACAACGGTGATGCCGATGGAGTTGCCGCGGCGGATCACAACCGCGATGGCAAGGTCGACGTCCTTGTGACAAACGGCTACAGACAGTGGCCGGGCACTTACCGGCTCTTCGAGAACCGATCCCAGGGAGGTGGGTGGATCACGCTCCAGTTGAGGGGTGTGCCGGCCAATCCTTTCGGGTTGGGTGCGCGCGTGACCGTCCACGCCGGTGAGCTGACCTATCGCCGTCAGCTCACCGACGCCGTCGACTTCAGATCCCAGTCAGAGACCGGATATGTGGTGTTGGGGGTGGGGGACGTGGGTAAGGCTGAGGTGGTTGTTCGGTGGCTCGATGGAACGATGGACTGCGTTCGAGGTCGGAGTGAGTCGGTAGTCCGCGTCATGCAGGGCGATCACCCCTGCGGCTAAGATCACTCTTTCACTCAGCCCACGTCCTCAGGCGGCCGCCCTCGCTCACCAAAGGTGCATCGCATGATGTCCGGTAGATGCCCACCGGTGAATGCCGCCGAGAGAACGTTCTCGTGTCCCCTGTCGGTGAACCCCTCGGGGAGCTCATCCTCGGGCCAGTTTTCTTTGATCGTGTAGCCGTTCGCGAACTCTGCGATCTCCGTCGCCGTGACGCCGAGGTTTCGCATCATCTGACGATCCATAAAAAATCCAGCTGCGGTCGCCTTCTCCGTAAGAGAGTTGCCCTTGGCTACATCGAAGTGGGCGTCGATGTCTTTGACCAGTTCGTCGACCTTGACGGGCCAGCCACCCGACGCGCTCGACGGCGGTGTATGGCCGTGATCCGCCGTTACCACCACCACATAGTCTTCGACCTCTTGCTCGAGGTAGGCGACCAGTCGCCCAAGTGCGTCATCCTGGGCACGCACTACCGCTTCCATCTCCTGAGACTCCATCGAGTACTCGTGTCCGACGATATCGGCGACCTTGTAGTTCGTGAAGAAGAGATCGGGGACTGCGTCCGCCCCGTAGCCCTCGCGCTCGAGCATTGCGAGAACTGCGTCACTCTGCCAGTAGATCCAGGCGGGATTATCGTGGATTTCGACCGTGGGATGACCCATCCACCTACCATCGACGGCGCCGTCCTCACGATCGAGCTCGTCGGCGTGGCGTTCGAGTCCCGTAAAGCCACGCAGATACGAGGGCGTGGAGTAAAAGGCGTCGTTGCCGGTTATGTCGCCATCCGAGAATCCGAACAACCCCAGCTGGTCGGCGTCACCGCCCTCGAGCTGAGTTCCATGCCCGAGCATGCCTAGGTGCCAGCTTTTCCACGCGAGCATCCCAACTTTGGGAGCGTTGCCAAGGGCGCGGTCGATTTCGTCGCCGAACGTCGTGAGCTTCAGATCAGACGGATTGCGGTCGCCAAACGTGCCGGTCACGAGGCCCTCTTCGTTGCGAAATTCGATGGCGGGGATGCCGTTGCTCCTCGGGAACGCTCCCGTACCAAGGCTCGAGTGGGTCGATGGCGTGATGGAGGGCGCTGACCCGAGCGTGGCGTTTGCGTAGGAAGTCCCGTTTACTTCCAGCTCTGCAAGGTTGGGCCATGCGTCGGGCCACCGTTCGAGGACGTTGCGGCCTACCCCGTCCCACACCACCGTCACGATCACCTTCGCACCTTCGGCTTGGGGCGCGATCGCTTCATGCAATAGCTGCGCCTCCCGCTCAGGTAGCTGAACGTCGAGGAGCCGGCCTGCGGTGGGATAGACGTCGGTAATGTGTGCGGGTCGATCCACGGTCCCTCGACGCTCTATGTTTCCGGGTCCGTAAAGCACTAGAGGGATTCTCTGGAGGTAGTCCCAGGGGCCTGAATGTCCTGTGTAATCGAAGCTACCGGGATAGTTGGGAAACTGCGGCACTATGGCGAGGTCGAACGACTTCTCGGGGACGTAGCCGCGCCATATGCGCGCGACGATGTCGCGATCGAGCGCACAGCCGCGTTTCACGGGATCGTCGGTCGAAAACGTTCTACGAGCGGGTGTCTCATCGCGGCGAGGAACGGAGGAGGTCCCTCCAGACAAACCCCATATCGCCATGCCTGCCGCAAGGGCGCCAACAAGCGCGGCGACAAGGAGTCGGTTCCTTCCTAGCATCGGACGGCAGTATAAGGGAACGGGGATTCTTCCCTTTCGCGGAACGGGTCGTCGGCGTGTCGTTATACGCTCGCCAAATGCCCCTCCAATACGTCGTAGAGGATGCGGTTGCAGTTATCGTGCTCGACCGGCCGAACGTGCTGAATGCATTCGACTTCGAGCTCGGGCGCGACGCTCTGGAGGCGATGCGGAAGGCGGCCGCCGACCCCGAAGTTCGATGCATCGTGCTCACAGGCGCGGGACGAGCGTTTTCCTCCGGCGAGGATCTCGGCGCGCTGGCAGGGTCCTACGAGCAAGGCGAGGCTCCGCCTCTTGGCGACACGCTGGTAAGTCGCTACAACCCCCTGGTGCGGGCAATCCGCGCCGCGCCCAAGCCTGTGGTCGCGGCGGTAAATGGAGTGGCAGCGGGAGCCGGCGCCAGCATCGCCCTCGCGTGCGACTTCCGCATCGCGTCGGATAAAGCCAAGCTCGTCCTTGCGTTCATCAAGGTAGGTCTCGTGCCCGACTCGGGAGCCGTCTGGTTTCTTTCCAGGATGGTGGGGGCCGCCAAGGCGTGGGAGCTTGCGGCCCTCGGCGATCCGGTGTCGCCCGAGGACGCGTTGAGGCTCGGGCTCTACACGCGGCTGGTCAGTGCGGATGAGTTTGAGGGCGCATGGCGCTCCTTTGCGCGAGAGCTGGCGACCGGCCCGACGCGCGGCTACGCGCTCACCAAAGCGTTGGTTGCCGCGGCCGCGACTCATGCGTTGGACGATCAACTGGAGCTCGAGGTCGAGGCTCAAACCGAGGCCGGTGCCACCGTCGACCACCTCGAGGGAGTACAGGCGTTTCTGTCGAAGCGCCCGCCGAGCTTCGAGGGCCGCTAGTAAGGATGCGTTCGATCCCCGAGGGATACGAGGACAGCGTCGGCGTCGTCGTGACCGAGGATATGACCGTCGAGTTCGGCGAGCTCGGCCATGTGCATCCCGTCTATGCCACCTACTGGCTCGCCAAGCACATGGAGGAGGCAGGTCGCAAGATCATCCTGCCGTTTCTCGAAGAGGGCGAGGAGGGCATCGGCAGCGCAGTTACCGTCAGGCACCTGGCCCCCGCATTGGTCGGGATGCGAGTCGAGGTGGTGTCTCGTCATGTGCGAACCCAAGGGCCGAGGATCTTTGCCGACTGCACTGCCCGTAGCGAGCTGGGTGACCTCATCGGAACCGGCTCTACCGAGCAGTACGTGCTCCCCGCAACCCAAGTGGAAGAGAAATTCCGAGAAGTCGAGTCCCGTTGGAGAGGTCATGAGAACGCTTGATGCAGGCAGATAGTTAATCGGCTTCGCGAGTTGGCAGGGCTCCCCATTCACGACCGCGTTTGAGGCCACCGCGGCAGCCACGACTAGAAGCGAGTCAGCAACGAGCGCTCCGGCTGGGTTCGGCCGGTCTGGAGGTGCTCTAAGCCGCCAGCTTGCGGCATTCCTCCGCGGCGTTGGGGCACGCTTCTGCGCACGCTCGCATCAGTTCATCGTCGTATGTGGCGCATTCAGCTGCGCACTCCTCGCACGCACTGTCAAGCTCGGTCCGTCCTTGCTGCGCGAGCTCCCGGATGGTCAGCGTGTCGTCCGGGACGTCAGCAGATCTTGGTTCTCGATGATGTGGCAGACACGCGACTTCTTCGCGAGGTCGCTCTGTGAGATGCGCCGTGCCTTGCTCCGCAGTGACCTCAGCTCCCGCCTGAGTGTCTCGAGCTCCGCTATTTTCTTGTCGAGCGCGTCGGCCTCCTTGTCGATGACGCCGAGGACATACGGACACGGCAGGTCGCCGCGCTCCTTGAACGCTAGGATCTCCTTGATGTCGTCGAGCGACAGACCGAGGCGCTGCGCGCTCTTGATGAAACGAACTCGCTCCAGGGCATCCTCGTCATAGTCGCGGTAGCCGCTGGGCGTCCGCCGGGGCTGCGGCAGGAGCCCCACATTCTCGTAGAAGCGCAGGGTTCGCGGGTTGACGTCTAGCTCGTAAGCAAGTTCACCGATCCGCATGGGTCCTCCCTCTCAAAGACGCCGCTGTGGCGGGTCTCTTGCCAACGCTGCGGATCGCCTCCGTCAGCAGCGACAGTCGCCCCCACAACGAGTTAGCGAAGACCGCCGTCACGCTCGCGATCATCGCCAGCATCGCCCACACCGGATAAACGAGTCCGGTCGTCGCGAGCGGAACCCCGATGCCGTTGAACAGGAAGGCGAGCCACACGTTCTGTCGCGTCGTGCGGTAGCTGCGGGAGCTGATATCGAGCGCCACGAGGAGCGAATCGAGGTCGTTCCCCATGATGATGATGTCTGATGACTCGATCGCTATGTCGGTCCCTGCGCCCATCGCGATACCGACATCGGCCTGCATGAGAGCAGGTGCGTCGTTGATCCCGTCGCCGACCATCGCGACACGCCCGCGCTTCTGCAGCTCGCGCACGATCTCGGCCTTCCCGTCAGGTAGGACGCCTGCCCGGACCTCACTGATCCCGAGCGCGGCCGCGACCCGCTCGGCGGCGCGCGCGTTGTCGCCGGTAACGAGGAGCGGCGCGATCCCTTGCTCCTTGAGCGCGGCTATGGCACCGCGGGCGTCGGGACGGACCTCGTCGCCCAGTGCCATCGCGCCGGCGATGGCCCGGTTGCGCGCCACCAACACCACGGTTCGGCCCCGGCTCTCGAGTTCGCCGATCCTGTCATCGAGGGCGCCGATGCCGATCCCGGACGCTTTCAGGAAGGTGGGGCTCCCGACGAGGACCTGGTTGCCCGCGACGCGAGCCCGCACGCCACGCCCCGACAGCGCCTCGAAGTCATCCGAGTCCGGCACGTCAACGCCGTGGTCCAGCGCGGCATCCACGATCGCCCGAGCGAGCGGATGCTCGGAATGGGCCTCGGCTGCCGCTGCCAGCGATAGGACCTCTGCCGGGTCGGAGTCAACCGGTGCGACCTCACGCATGGTAAATCGCCCCTCCGTGAGGGTTCCGGTCTTGTCGAGCACCATCGTGCGGACCTGACGGAACGCCTGGAACGCCTCGCCGGTGCGCATGAGGATGCCTTCGTTGGCCGCCGCCCCTGCTCCACGTACGATCGCCAACGGAGCCGCGATCCCGACGGCGCATGGGTACCCCATCACGAGAACGCTCAGAGCGGCGAACACGGCGCGTCCTACGTCTGGCTCGCCAGAGGTGATCCACGGCGCGATCGTCCACAGGGCGAACGCGCCCAGCGCCAGCAACAGCACCGCAGGCGCGTAGATGCGCAGCACCCGGTCGACGAGATGCAGGATCCCCGGCTTGAGCGCCCGTGCGTCCTCCACGTGGCGCACGACCTGCGCGAGGAAGCTCTCCTCGCCCACCGCGGTGACTTCGACGGCCAGGGTCCCGAACCCGTTGATCGAACCACCCACCACCGTCTTTCCCTCGTTCTTCTCCACGGGCACCGGCTCGCCGGTCACGAGCGACTCGTCGACGGCCGAGTGACCGCTGACGACTTTGCCGTCGACGGGGATGCGCTCACCCGGCCGCACGCGGACCTCGTCCCCCACGTTCACCTGTGAGATGGGGATCTCGCGCTCGCCGTCATCGGTCACAACACGCGCGGTATCGGGCTGGAGGTCGAGGAGCCGCTTGACCGACTGGGAACTCCTCGTCCGCACGATGAGCGAGAGCCATTCAGAGAAGATGTGATAGTTCTCGGCCAGCACCGCAACTGCGAAGAAGCCGCCGGTGGGGAAATCAGCCGGAGCCGCGGTGAGACCGTAGATCCCGCCCGCCAGTCCCGCGAACGATGTCGCCTCGACCATCACGTGCTGGTTCAGAATCCCGCGGCGAAGCGACTGGAAAGCCATCACGAGGATGTGCCAGGCGAGGCCGAACACCGCGACGACGGCCGCCCCGCCGAGCACCCACGGCAACCAGCTCCACCCGGTCGCGCCGAACAGCTCGACGAACATCAACGGGATCGCGACGACGCTGAGGATGCTGGCGGCGATCAGGCGGTTTCGCTCGCGGACTAGATCGGCCTCTTCGTCTTCGAAGGTGCGGGTCTTGCGTGGGTCCCAGACCGTGTAGCCGATGTCCTTGAGGGTCTGGAGCAGCTGCTCCGGGCGCGCCTTGGTCGGGTCGTATTCGATCAGCGCCTGCTCATGCGTGAGGCTGACGGCGACCTTGTCGACGCCCGGGTGCTGACCGACCGCTTTCTCGATGGTGCCGGTGCACAGCGAGCAGTGAAGGCTGCCGATTCGAGCGCGGATGCGCTCTCGGTCTTCGCGCGCCGACGGTTCGACTTCCCAGTACGCGCCGTCTTCGGTTGTCGTGGCCGAGGCGGTGGTCATGCCACGACCTCGTATCCGGTGTTCTCGATGGCCGAGCGGACGGCTGCTGCATCGAGCTTGTCGGAATCGAACGCGACATCCACGGTGTGGGCCATGAAGTCTGCTTTCACCCGTCGGACGCCCTCAATGTGCTTGACCGCTTCCTCTATGCGGTTGGCGCATCCGCCGCAGCGCATCCCTGGCACCTGAAGGGTCGTCTGCTCCATCTCGGCCTCCTTTATGTCGTCGCTGTTTTCAACGTGGGACGACTGTAGACCTTCCATCCGACTGGAAGGTCAAGCGGCTCGAGCGGGGAAGGTCCTGTGTCGCTCACCGACCCGATGTGCTGTCGACGACCGGGCCGCTAGGTCGCGGCCCACAGGCAGTCCCTGAGGGAGAGGCGTGAGGTCCCAGGATCGTCACCTCAGGGGATCACGTCTTCCGAGGTGGACCGTGGACTGAGAAACCCATCGCTCGGGCAGCGATTCCCAGCTTATCGTCGTGAGTTGCAAACGCAAGCTCTTCGAACTCTTGTCGTACCAGAAGGGCGCTGGCCAAGTGAATGGCGTCCAGTGAGCCCAGCGCCGTGGGGAACGGCTCGGAGGCTCGATCTACCACGATGGAATCAAGAGCGACCAGACTGAATGCGTCGATCGCCTCCAGCACGTCGGCCCGGTGATTTGAAAGGACCCGGTCCTCAAGACCGAATCGGATTCGAGCGCGGTCGATGGTGCGGAGGCACTCTAGCCGTATCAGCTGGCTGGAGACAGCGTTAGTGATCTTGGGCCAGATCCGAAGCCGATTGGGTTCACCGAGGACGACACGAAGCAAAACCGAGGAATCGACGTAAACGTTCAACCTTCCCGGCGTTCCTCCAGGAGGAGCTCGGTCGAGCTGGTTGCCCAACCCGCATGCTTGCGGCGTCGATCTCGAATTTGTGAAAACCTGCGACTCGGCGGCAAGACGCGGGCTCCAGTTCCTGATTCCAGAGGCACGATCCGGGCAATCGGCCGGTCCCTATCTGTGACGGTCACCTCGGCGCCCTTTTCGACGGCTCGCAGATGTTCTGATAACCGATCCTTCAGCTCCGCAATCCTGACACGTCTCATGGCTATATGTAGCCAGGTCTAGCCGGATTTGTCAAAGGGCGTACGCCGGCGATCTACGAAGTTAGGTGGCGGTCTGCGGGCGTTCGGTCAAGAGCTGCTCCTGAAGGTCCACCAGGCCCCCATCAAGTGCCCGTACTCGGGACGATTCCTCGAACCAGCTTGCCGGCGCCGCGTGGCCCCAGAAGGTGCCGCGGCGCGGGTCGTTGACGCTCCAGCGGATCGGCACCAGGTCTGAGTCTCCCGTGAAGTAGTCGCTGGTGTAGAGCTCGATGCGGTGGCCGTCGGGGTCCCTCAGGTAGAGAAAGAAGGCGTTGCTGAGGCCGTGTCTGCCTGGCCCTCGTTCGATCGCGTCGACATGGCCTGTGGCCGCGAGCAGGTCGCAGGTTCGAAGCACGCTCGATGTGTCGGTCACCCAGAAGCCGACGTGATGAAGGCGTGGCCCTCTTCCGTTCATGAGTGCGACGTCGTGGACGTCTTGCTTGCGGTACATCCAGGCAGCCCAGAGCCTCTCGTCGGGAGGATCGGTCGAGGTGTACTCAGAGCACCGGAAACCGAGCCCCTTGTAGTAATCGAATGCTGCCTGCACATCGGGAACGTGCATGTTGAAGTGATCGACGCGCATGACCTGCGCCCCCCGATGGAGGTCGTAACGCTGCAGGAGGCGTTCCTCGGGCTCCATGGTGGCAAAGAACTCGACCGGGAAGCCGAGGGGGTCCTGCACTCTCAGTGCGCGTCCCTGGCCCGGCTCCTCGTTCTCGACCCACATAGCGCGGGTACCGCTTGACTCGAAGTGATGGGCAAGAGCATCGAGGTCGTCCTCTGAGGCCACCCGAAAGGCAAGGTGGCCAACGGCCGGCTCACTACCTTGGCGCAGTATCAGGCTGTGGTGCACCGTCTCTTCGTAGCCGCGCAGGTATATGGCGTCCGGGGTCTCCAGGCTGAGGACGAACCCAAGCACCCCCACGTAGAAGTCGAAGGCGCGGTGCAGGTCCGTTACGACGTACTCGGCATGCGCTGCCCTGATGATGTTGAAGTCGGGCTGCTGCCAGTTGGTATCCAGCATCCCTCTAGTCGTCGCGGTGCAGGAACTCGATGATGCGGTCCATGTAGGGACGGCGGTCGTAGCTGTTCACCAGCGCGCCCGACATGCGCACCGGGTCACCGAAGAAGTAGAACTCGTAGACCTCCTGACGACCTGCAAAAGCCGACACCGCCGCGTCCCACGCGAGTCGGAACAGGCGAACACGCTCCACCCCGTCCATCGACGCACTCGCCAAATACCTGTCCACGTCCTCGCGCGCGTCCCCGAAAGCGTCTCCCTCTGTGGGGAGGCCGAAGAGACCGCTCGCGGCCAGCTTCCACTCGATCTCCACGAAACGCGGATAGGTCTTGGGGAACCAGTTGCGGCAGACGTTCAGCGGCTCCCACTTCGGAGTCATGAGACCCCATCTGTTCTTGGTTGCGTCGGCTTCTGACGCACGCAGCAAGCCCTTGATGATCTCTAGGGCGATGATCACCTCCGCGATCTTCTCCTGGACGTGCTGGAACTGCTCGATCTTGATCGAGTCGGCGAGCGTGGAGATCAGGCCGAGGACGAACTCTGTCTTGGCCAGGTCCTTCACTACCACTTGGTGGGTCATGTGGACGATGGCCGAGGTCTCGGTGTAGAGCCGGCCCCCAGTGAGCAGCTCGGGACGCCGGATCATGAAGCAGCGTTCGTAGGGGACCAGCACGTCGTCGAAGATCGCTACCGCATCGATCTCGTCGAAGCGGGATCCGAGCGGATGGTCGAAATGGCCCCTGCCGTAGTCAAAGCTCTCCCTGCACAAGAAGCGCAGACCCGGCGTGTCGCACGGTATGGCAAAGGCATAGGAGTAGGGCTCGTCCTCGGGAGTGCCCTTAAGGACGGTGGAAGGGAACACCATGATCTCGTCTGCTATAGGGCCGAGAGTCGCGAGCATGCGAGCTCCGCGGATGATGATGCCCTCGTCCGTCTCGCCCGCAATCCCGGCTGCAAGAAAGGGGTCGCTCTGGGCTGCCGGTCCTACCGACCGATTCGATTGTGGATTGATGAGGGTGTGCGTAAGGAGGAGATCGTTCTCTCTTATGTACTCGTAGTAGTTGCGGATGTTGTCCGCAAACTGAGCGTCCGCTTGGCCGAACCAATCGGCGGCCGACGCCATGGCCATGACCGAGCTGTTCAGGTAGTCGCCGGTGCGGCCCAGCATCCCGAAGCTGTAGTCCGACCACATCTTGCTCATCTTGCGTCTGCGCTCGATGTCGTCTGTGGTCTCCGGCTGGAGAAATGACATCCCCACGCGGTCTCCTGATGTCGGGGACTCGTAGGTCATGACGTCTCGCAGAGCCGGATCGTGTTGCATGTCGTAGAGGGCCGCGTAGCTGCGCACGAGGTTCTTGAAAGCGGGATGGTCTGCGACGTTCTTTTCGACCCGCTCGCCGTGAATCTGCACGTCGCGGCTCGAGGAGTTCAAAGCCTCTACGAAGTCACTGCCTTTCCTAGCCGGCACTGCAGACACCTCCCACTGGAACCGTCAGGCTGATGATTGTGACATCCCCTTCTCGACCTGGTCCGGGCTCTCAGGTGCCCCGAAGCGAGGGATGTGGTGCTCGCCCAGTGCTACGTGGATCGTCTCGAGCTCACAGTAGAACTCGAAGCTGTAATGGCCGCCCTCTCGCCCCATGCCGCTGCTCTTGACTCCGCCAAACGGCATGCGAAGGTCCCGGACGTTCTGGGAGTTGAGCCACACCATCCCCGCGTCGATCGACTGAGCGACCCGGTGCCCGCGTCCGGCGTCACCGGTCCAGACGTAGCCGGCGAGACCGTAGGGCACAGCGTTGGCTTGGTGGACGGCATCGGCTTCATCGGAGAAGCGGCCGGCGACCAGCACGGGGCCAAAGATCTCTTCCTTGAAGACCCGCATGTCTGTCGTGACGTCGGCGAACAAGGTTGCCTCGACGTAGTTGCCCTCCGGCAAGCCCTCGGGTCGCTTGCCGCCCGCCAAAAGACGCCCGCCCTCACGTCGCCCTATGTCGATGTATCCGGTGACGCGCTGATGATGTTCCGGATGTATGAGCGGGCCGAGCTCGGTGTCGGGATCTTGGGGGTCTCCCACGCGCACTCGAGAAGCTCTCTCCGCCAGCGCCGTCACGAAGTCGTCATAGATCGCGTCCTCGATTAACACCCTCGACCCTGCGGTGCAACGCTCGCCGTTCAACGAGAAGACGCCGAATATCGTTGCGTCCACGGCCCTGTCGAAGTCGCAGTCGGAGAAGACGACTACCGGAGACTTCCCCCCGAGTTCGAGGGAGTACCTCTTCAAGCTATCTGCGCCGTTCTTGATGATGGCCTTGCCTGTGGTGGTCTCACCCGTGAAGGAGATAAGGTTGACTCCTGGGTGAGCGACCAGCGGCGCGCCCGCGGTCTCGCCGAATCCATGAACCACGTTGAAGACCCCTGGCGGCAGCCCTGCTTCGTCGATCAGCTCTGCGAGCCTTATGGCCGTCAACGGTGACCACTCGGCGGGCTTCAGGATCGCGGTGCAGCCGGACGCGAGGCAAGGAGCGATCTTCCACGATTCCAGCATGAGCGGGGTGTTCCATGGGGTGATCAGGCCCGCGACTCCCACCGGCTTGTGGATGGTGTAGTTGAGGAACTCGTCACCGAACCTCTGAGCGGTGCCGCCGAGATCCTGGATGACGCGCGCAAAGAAGCGGAAGTTCTGAGCTGCCCGCGCGGCTTGACCCTGCGCCTGCTTGATCGGCAATCCCGTATCGAGCACCTCGAGCCGCGCGATCTCGTGCCCGTTGGCCTCGAGCGCCTCGGCAATGGCGGTGAGGTAGCCCGCCCTCTCTCGGGGCGTCATGCGTGGCCATGGACCTTCGTCGAACGCTCGCCTGGCTGCTTGGACGGCGACGTCGATGTCTTCGGTCCGGCCCTCTGCGACCTCGGTGATCACCTGGTTGGTAGCAGGGTTGATCGTTTCGAAGGTGTGGCCCTCGGCTCCCGAGCGGAAGGTGCCGTCGATGTACAGCAGCGGTTCCTTGATCGGTATCTGGTGGCTCACGAGGTCGTCTCCCTGAGGTTTAGGGCCGGGTCATCCTGGGCGACGATCTGGTTTTCCAGCGCGCCCAAGCCATCGATCTCCAGGCGCATGGTGTCTCCCGGGTACACGTGCGACAGGCCCTTGGGCGTCCCGGTCAAGATAATGTCGTCGCGTTCTAAGGTCATGAACTCGGTGATGTATTCGATGATCTCCGGGATCGTCCACATCAATTGCTTGGTGTTGCCTTCTTGCCGCAGTTCCCCATTGACGTAAGTCCTGAGCTCGAGCGCGCCGGGATCATCGATCTCATCTTCGACGAGGCAGGGACCGAGGGGTCCAAAGGTGTCCCATCCCTTGGCCTTGACCGGGGGCCGGTAGAGGTTGGCCACGAAGTCTCGCACCGTGACGTCGTTGGCGATGGTGTAGCCGCGCACGACCTCGCCTGCTTCGGCTGCCGTCACTCGTCTGCAGCGACGGCCGATGACCGCGGCGAG
>JAUJNI010000003.1:342870-356292 GCA_030446465.1 Actinomycetota bacterium | reverse complement strand
CGCCTGCTTCGGCTGCCGTCACTCGTCTGCAGCGACGGCCGATGACCGCGGCGAGTTCGTTCTCGTAGTGCATGTACTCGACGCCTTGGGGATAGACGACTGGAGTCCTGTGGCCGATCCACGAGTTGCTCGGTTTGAAGAACAGAACCGGTTGCGCGGGTTTCTCCAGCCCGAGCTCTTCTGCGTGATCGGCGTAGTTGAGCGCGAGCCCGATCACCTTTCCCGGCGCCACCGGCGGAAGCCAGACCACGTCACCCTCGTTGTGCGTGGTGCCCGACTCGTCAGTCAGCAACCCCTCGTCCACCAGGTGTCCCTCGTGATATCGGCCCCCCGAGATGAAGCGGGCTCTCTTCACGAGGCGTCGCCCTTTGCCCCGCCTGAGGCGGTCAACCCGTACGACGCCATGACCGTGGCGATGCGCTCCTGGTTCTGTGGCGACGGCTCGCACACCGGAGGCCGAAGGTGAGGCGTGATCTTGCCCAGTTGACCCATGGCCCACTTGAGGGGGCCGGGGTTCGTCTCGACGAACAAGACGTCGTTGATCGGAAGCAAGTAGTAGTGCAAATCGATGGCCTCTTGCCACCGGCCCGCGGCAGCATGGTTGTAGAGGTCGGCCACCTCACGAGGAAACAGGTTGGCAGTAGCGCTGACGTGACCGGCGCCCCCGATGGTGAGCATCGGGTAGCAGAGCAGCTCGATGCCGGAATAGACGTTGAAGTCGCGCCCACACTCGTGCAGGACTCGGCTCACGTGCTCGAAGTCCTTGTTCGACTCCTTGACTCCGATGACGTTTCGGCAGTCACGCTTCAACCGCGCCATGGTCCCAGGTGTCATGTTGACCGCAGTCCGGCCCGGGATGTTGTAGATGATGATCGGCAGGTCCACTTCGTCGTCCAGTGCCCTGAAGTAACGGTAGAGCCCTTCCTGGGAGGGCTTGTTGTAGTAGGGGACGATGATGAGGGCGGCATCGGCTGACAGGCGCTGAGCGACTCTCGTGAGGGCAAGCGTCTCTTCGAGGTTGTTGGTACCGGTACCTGGAACGAACGGAATGCGCCTCTTCAGCGCCCCCGAGGCGGCGTCCAAGACATGCTCTCGCTCCTCGAGCGACAGTGAGCTTGGCTCCCCTGTGGTCCCGGTCACGGAAATGCCGTGGCTGCCGTTGTCGACCTGCCAGTCGATCAACTCTTGCAGAGTCGACTCGTCGAACTTGCCGTCGTCTGTAAACGGGGTCACCAGGGGCACGATCGAGCCCCTGAGGGCCGAAGGGTCACTCATAGGCGTCATAGGGAAGCTCGAAAGGGTCATGCGTGTGCGGGGAAGCGACGAGCGCGGGTTCGCTCAGCCGCACGAAACGACTGCGGAAGTAGCCCAGTGCGTCACCGTGGCGGTAGCTGAGGGCGACGACCTCCCCGAGATAAAGGGTGTGATCCCCGCCTTCGTAGGAGCCCCACGGCCGGCACTCCATCAACGCGATCGCTCCACCGAGGCGGGGGGCAACCTGGCCCTCCTCCCACGGAAGCTCGATGTCCTGGTGGTCTCCGGCGAAGTGCCGGGCGAGCCGCTCCTGATCCGACGACAGCACGTTCACCGCGAACGGTCGACCTGCCAGCGTGTCGTGGCTTCGAGCTCGCTTGTTGATCGATATGAGCACCAAGGGTGGCTCCAGCGAGACGGAGGTGAACGCGTTGACCGTCAGGCCTCTTCTGCCGTCCTCAGCATCGACGGTTACAACCGTAACGCCGGTGCCGAAACAGCCAAGGCAGGTTCGCAGCTGGTAGGTGTCGATTGCGCGCACGTTGCCTCAACGTTACAGGTTGAACACCACGGTCAGCTCTCCAGCGCGAGAACGGCGGGATGCTCGAGGAGCTTCACGACGTCGAGGATGAACTTCGCCGCGGTCATGCCGTCGAGGATTCGGTGATCGAACGTGATGGAAACGTTCATCATCAAGCGGATCACTATCTGGCCGTCCCTGACGACCGGTCGCTCGGCGGCGCGATGCACGCCGAGGATCGCCGCTTGAGGGTGGAACACGATGGGCGTCGCCATCACACCGCCGAAGCGTCCCGGGCTAGAGACCGTGAAGGTCGAGCCGCGCAGGTCGTCTGCCTTGAGGGTCCCTTCTCTGGCTCCCAGTGCGAGCCGATCGATGTCGGTGGCTATTGCGCGCAGCGACTTGGCGTCCGCGTCACGCACGACCGGCACCATCAGCCCCTGTGGGGTCTCGACCGCGATCCCGATGTCGAAGCGGTCATGGAAGACCACTTCGGACTTCTCTTCGTCGAGCGAGGAGTTCAGGACCGGATACGCCTTGAGACCCGCGACCGCTGCCTTGACGATGAACGGCAAGAACGTGAGCTTCGGGCCTGAAGGGTTGCGGTCGTTGGCGAGACGCCTGGTCGCGTCGAGCTCCGTGACGTCGCACTCCTCGACGTGCGTGACCGGAGGAACGATCCGATGTGCCTCGGACATTCGTTGTGCGATGGTCCGGCGAACTCCACGCAGTGGTTCTCTGCGTTGGGACGGGGACCGCGTCACACCAGGGTGTGCGGGTGTTGCGGTGGCGGCTGCGTAGGCCTCGACGTCTGACCGAAGCACGCGTCCCTGGGGGCCCGATCCTTTTACCCGTGTGAGGTCGACCCCCAGCTCCCGCGCGCGCTTTCGGACCGGCGGCATCGCTTGTGCTGCTCCATTGCCCGAGCTGGATGCGAGCGAGGGCGGTGGGCCGCCTCCCACTACCGCCTCGCTTGGCGTCGGTTGCGAGGGAGTCGGGTCGACCTCGGTCGCAGAGTCGCTCCCCGCCTCTTCCTTCTCACCGATGGAAATAAGAACGGCTCCGACCGGTACCACGCTCCCCTCCTCGAAGTGGATGCGCGACACGACACCCGAGAAGGGGGAGGGAATCTCGGCAGTCGCCTTGTCGGTGATGACCTCGACGATGAGATCGTCCTCCTGGACCGAGTCTCCCTCCTTGACGAGCCACCGGTCTATCTCTGCCTCTGCGACCCCCTCGCCCAGGTCGGGCAGCTTGAAGTCGTTCACTTAACCGCCACTAGAAGTCGAGAACCTTGTTCGCGCCCGCAACGATTCGTTCGACGCTGGGCAGGTAGTCCTCTTCGTTTGCGAACTGAGGGAACGGTACGTCGAAGCCGGTGACGCGTCCTACCGGGGCCTCCAGGTCGAGCATCACGCGTTCATGGATCAACGACGAGATTTCGGCCCCCATCCCCGCGGTCCTGGGAGCTTCGTGAACCACGAGGGCGCGACCACAGGCGGCGGCGCTCGAAGTGATTGCTTTGACGTCGAGTGGATAGATCGAGCGAAGGTCCACCACCCGCGCCTGAATGTCCCGCTGCCGCTCCAGCACCCCAGCGGCCTCCACGCACAGCGGCACGGTGGCACCGTAGGTGATGATTGCAAGGTCCTCACCAGCGCGCGCCACGCGGGCCGTGGACAGAAGCTCCGCGCCCGCCCCGTTGGAGGAACCAAGCGTGACGGCACTGTCTTCAGGGACCTCTTGGCGCCCGGCTCGATAGATCCGCTTTGGCTCCATGAAGATGACCGGGTCCGGGTGAGCTATGGCGGCCAGTAGCATGTCTCGAGCGTCCGACGGAGTGGTCGGGCATACGACCTTGAGCCCCGGTGCGTGAGCAAAGAACGCTTCCGGGGAGTCCGAGTGGAGCTCCGGTGCGCGTACGCCTCCCCCAAACGGGATCCGAATGACCATGGTTGCGGGTAGCTCGGCATTGGTTCGCCAGGCGTAGCGGGCCGCGTGCACGATGATCTGGTCGAAGGCCGGATAGACGAAGGCGTCGAACTGAATCTCGACGATGGGCAGCAGGCCGTAGATCGACATGCCGATTGCGGTTCCCACGATTCCCGATTCGGCCAGCGGCGTGTCGACGACGCGTGCGTCACCGAACTTGTCGAGCAGCCCCGCAGTGACCCTGAACACGCCGCCGGTCTTGGCGACGTCCTCCCCGAGCAGCACGACACGATCGTCTAATTCCATCGCCTCGTGAAGCGCCTTGTTCAGCGCCTCCACCATGGTGAGCTCGCTCACGGCTCCCTCGGGAACTCGACGTCACCGGTGTTCGGTCCCGGCGAGGGTGTCGGTGGCTCAACCTCGGGCTGCCGGCTCATCGATTCGAGCTCTGCGAGGCCCTCTTGGAAGGTCCACGGGGGCCCGGAGGAATAGACGTAGTCGAACAACACGTCCTGGCCGGGCTGCTCGATCGATTCGAGCTGCTTGACGCCGTCGGCGACCATGCGCTTGGCCTCTTGTTGGTAGCCCTCGGCGGTGCTCTCGTCGAGCACTCCCAACCTCGATAGGAACGCGAACATGCGCCCGACGGGCTCGAGCGGTCTCCACCTTTCTGTCTCGGCGTCATCGCGATACAGCTTGGGATCATCCGCGGTGCCGTGGGCGCCGAGCCGGTAGCAGTAGGCCTCGATCAGAGTGGGTCCTTCACCGGCCCTGCCGCGCTCGAGCGCGTCACGGGTCGCTTTCCAACAGGCAATGGGGTCGAAGCCGTCCACTCTGATCCCGGGCATGTTGTACGCAGCAGCCCGTTCGGCAATGGTGCTCGTCGCCATCTGACGCGTGACCGGCGTCGAAATCGCCCACTGGTTGTTGACGCAGAAGAAGACGGTCGCGACCTTGAACACCGATGCGAAGTTCATCGCCTCGTGGAAATCCCCTTCGGAGGTTGCCCCGTCACCGAACCATGCGAGCGAGGCGGTGCCATCGTTGCGGATCTTCGCGGCCCACGCGAGGCCGACTGCGTGTGGCAGGTGAGTGGCAATCGGCACGCAGATGGGGGCGACTCGGTAGTCGCGGGGGTTGTAGAAGCCGGCCGGGCCCCCGTACCCCCTGATCCACCCGAGGATTGTCGCTACCGGCACGCCCCGCAATATGCCTATGGAGTTCTGACGATAGGTGGGGAAAACCCAGTCCCCCTCTTGACACGCATACAGAGCGCCCGCCTGGGTGCCTTCCTCTCCCCAGTAAAGAGGGTAGGTGCCGATCCTGCCTTGGCGTTGCAGCGCAACCGCACGTTCGTCAAAGGTCCGCAGAATCACAAGCCAGCGGAACAGCTCGAGAAGGTCCTTCTCCCCAAGGCCTTCTGGGACCGCTCGGTCCTCGAGGCTTTTGCCGTCCCCCATGACCCGCAGCACTTCCGCTGCGCTCATCAGTGCCCGGCCGTGCCGTACTCGGTCGTTCGCAGCAATCGAATGCGGCTGATCTTGCGGATTCGATCCTGGGCGTACTCCTTGGCCGCCTGAGCCGTCGAGATTTGCCTGTCGGAGGCAATGGCAAAGACATGCTGGAGCTGCTTGTAGATGCCTTCCACACTCTTCATCGCTCGCCCTCGGTCGTAACCTCGAAGCTCGTCTTCGACGTTGATGAGGCCGCCGGCGTTGATCACGAAGTCGGGCGCATACAGAATGCCGAGATCGCGCAGCTTCTCTCCATGCTCTTCGCGGGCAAGCTGGTTGTTCGCCGCTCCCGCAATGATCCGGCACCTGAGCTCAGAGAGGCTGTCGTCGTTGACGACTCCACCAAGAGCACAAGGTGCAAAGATGTCCACGTCCAGTTTGTGTATCTCGTCCAAAGAAGCTGTCTCGACCCCGAAGTTGGAGACTGCGCGTCCGAGGTTGTCAACGTCGACGTCTGCGATCGTCACTTTGGCTCCCGCCTCGGCGAGATGGCTGCATAGTGCGTAACCCACCTTGCCCACACCCTGTAGTGCAACGCTTCTCCCCGCCAGATCGGAATCTCCGAATGCTTCGAGAAGGCAGGCTTTCATGCCTTGGAAAACACCGTAAGCAGTGACAGGTGAAGGATCCCCCGAACCACCGTAAGTGTGTGAGCAGCCGGTCACCCAGCGAGTTTCCCGACGAACTGTGTCCATATCTTCCAACGAAGTGCCGACGTCTTCTGCGGTGATGTAGCGACCACCAAGGGTCTCCACGAATCGTCCGTAAGCTCTAAGAAGCTCTTCGTTCTTTACACGCTTTGGGTCGCCGATGATGACGGCTTTGCCGCCGCCCACATCGAGACCCGCCGCCGCCGCTTTGTAGGTCATTCCCTGCGACAGTCTCAGCACGTCCACGAGTGCTTGGTCTTCGCTTTCGTAGGGATAGAAGCGGGTGCCTCCAAGGCCCGGGCCCAACGCGGTGGAATGGATGGCGATAATGGCTCGGAGCCCGGACTGGTCGTCGGAACAAAAGACGACCTGCTCGTAGCCATCTCCGTTGATGTGCTCAAACACACTCATCGCTATGTGGTCCCCCTGTCTACTTGTTTGCTCCAGCACACGCGCTGACCGTGCCGCTTGAAATGGTAACCCTCTAATGATTGTCGGGGTTATTCGGCTGGTCATGGTTAGCATTTGCTGATGGTCAGAACGGCGTATCTGCGCATTTATCAACCGCTCACGGAATTTCCTGTGGAAGAGCGTGATCAATGGTTGGCCTCGTCGGTCGATCTCGAAGCCGGCGTCCGCGATGGCATCGCGATGAAGGGGCTAGAGAGATGGTTGATCACCGGGTCCCTTCCTCCCGAAGAAGAGGCCTACGAAATCGCAGAAGGGGGCTTCATCCGCAGCTGGCGCAACCAGACCGTCGTATGTCCCTGGCACACCAGGCTAAGGGTGTTGGCCGGACTTCTAGCGTTTCGGGACTCCGTTCCCGAAGAGGTAGCAGAGGCATTCGTGCCCGCCAGCGAGGCTCGACGAGCGGCGCGTGAGCTTGCCGCGCTGGATGCGGCCCACCCTGACATCCGGTCTCACATCATCCACGCCAACTGGCACGTACCGCTTCGATGGTTCCTGGCATTCGACGCCTCGGAGCGGATCCTGGTGGAAGACGGACACGGCTTGAGAATCCGTTACGAAACTTCGGTGGCTGATGCGAAGGAGCGCCTTGCGCAAGTGGTTTCCGTGCTCCACCAACCATGGCTCGACGAAGGGATTGGAATCGCCGTGCAGGACCTCATGGCATGGCTCGAAGACTTCTCCGCTGACTCCTTGCTCGAGCTGGACTATGGATCGGTTGCCAGGATGTTCGATGACGAGGAGCTCCTCGAGGAGAACTGCGCAGCCGAGGTGCGTGCCTGCGTGGAGGCGGTCAGCGCCGGCGACGGTGTCACCGCGGGGCGGGCGTTCGAGCACCTCAGCAACCGCTGGGCGGCAGTCAGGGCGCACGAGGTGATGAACTAGGGCGCTGCCCATGTGGGGCCCTCCAAGCTGGCAGTTAACTAGTTATATAGGGCTATGTCGGTGCGGCTCCGGGGCGGCGAAAATGACCCCAATGGGCCATTACGTCCGCGCGTGGTTCGGTCGATGATTGGCTGGGTAGGAGGACCGGCACGGGGGCGGACGGTTGGCCGGCAGAGGGTTTTGCCCAGGAAGAGAGGCACCATGAAGAGCTCCAACGAAGATGCGCTCCTTACGCCGGCAGAGGTCGCCAAGAAGTTCAGAGTCGATCCGAAGACGGTTACCCGGTGGGCGAAGGCGGGAAAATTGTCTTCGATCCGCACGCTGGGGGGTCACCGCCGCTACCGGGCGGCCGAGGTCGAGAGGTTCCTGCAGGACAACCAGCACATCGACGCAGACCGCTAGCTTTCGCTCCTCACGCGGTGTGGGGGCGGGGGGGTGACAAGTGGCGAGGGGCAGAATCGAACTGCCGACACCGCGATTTTCAGTCGCGTGCTCTGCCAACTGAGCTACCTCGCCTTCGACTTCCCGGTAACCCGGTCGAAGCGAGGTCGAGGATAGCGGGGGGACTCCCCAAGTGCGACCCGGCAACCCTAGCCGTCGCAGCGCAGGCTCTCTGGTAGCCTCCTTTTCGCCCCGCCCCAGTGGAGCAGCCAGGAGTGCTCATCTCCCTGTCAAGGAGAAGGTCGCCGGTTCAAATCCGGTCTGGGGCGCACTTTCCCGGACGGCACGAGCCCACCCTGCAGCCCCGGCTGATGGCGTCGTGGCCGATCAGCTCGCCTTGAGTCCCAGCTCGTTCAGCTCGATGGCGGCAAGCGCCTCGTAGTCGCCCGCGGCAAAAGCGGCGGCAGGGTCCTCTGTTGCTCGGCGTAGCTCGTGCAGTGGGCGTGTGGCGATCGCACGTAGGGCAAACAGCTGCATATCGTTCGCATCGACTCTCAGACGGTGGGCGGCGCTCGCCTCTCGCACCCAGCGAACTCGCCGTGGGACCCAGTGGTACAGGGCGAACAGAATTGGGATGAGCGCCAGCAAGGTGCCCAGCCACAACGCCAGGGTGTGAACGACGTCCTGCTGGCTGGTGCCGGCCTCTTGGAGCATCCGACCGGCGTCGGCGGCCGCCTCGAGCGGAGTCTGGAGCGCGTCGCCCACCACGGGGACGTCGGCGACCTCCCTGGCGGCGGACTCGAGCGTCTCCGCGAAGCTGCTGCCTGCGTCTTCGATGGTTCGACCTGGGGCGCCGAGCCGATCCACGAGCTCCTTGACTCGGAGGCCTATCCGAACCCACAGAAAGATCCAGCCAACCAAGGCTAGGTCACCCAAGACTTGACGGGTTCGAAAGCGGGGAGTCTCTGCGTAGATCTTCACGGCACCTACCTCTCGATTCGCCTGGGGGCGACGAGTCGTTCTGGCCAGGCATGTCCCTGGCTCGGCCCTTTGGTAGGGGCGACTCGCCGTCCTCGGCTAGACGACGACTGGAAGGTGCAAGTCTCACCCGACCGGCGCTGTCAGTCGCTCTTGGAGCCTCCACCGCTGCAGAGGTGTGGCGCCCCCATTGCCACGTCGACCGACTCGGAGTACATGGCAAGCGGGTGTTCGGAAGGTGGCGGAAGACCGCAGGCTGCGATCAGTCCGTCATCGCAGTGGGCGACGCGGGCCCGGGCGAGCGGCCACGGAGCGTGTGAGACCAGCCCGTATGCCAGTCCGCGTCTCATCAGGCAGAAGAAGCGCCAGCGCGCCGTCAGAAAGGCCTCGAGGTCGCTAATTTCGTCAGCTCCGTAAGCATCTCCCACCTCCACGACGACCTTGCTGGAGGCGCCGCGGGGGCCGGGCCACCGCCGCCTGGACGTGTAGGTCACGAAGTCGCCCGCCCGCGCGAACTCGGTCTTGGCCCAGTGATACGCGATGCGATAGACACCCCGGGCGATGACCACCGCCCCGAGCCGTGCGGCGTCGCACGAAAGGAAGTAGATGCCCGGAGCGCCGTCGGGCCCACGCACGTAGGTCCTGACGTTCATCTCGGGAAAGCTCGAGACCCATGGGACCCTCGGTACGCCAGGAGGGTTGATGGTCACATGAAAGGGGATCAGACCGACCCACGCGCGGTCGTCGAACGGGTCGACGGTAAGTCCGGGGGGGAGCAGCGCCTGGACGGCACCGGGAGAGTACGGCCAGTGAATGAAGCTCAACTGGGACCATGTGTGCATCATCACCGGCCGCTCGAGAGGCGGGGGGAGCGGGCCGGCATGGGAGAGGTTGGGTTGCGTCCACCAAAGGCCGGATCTGTGCTGTGCCCATCGCGGCTCCTTGCGTAGGCTCGGGTCTTAAGCATACGATTAAAGCGCTCGCTTAGGAACAGGGGCACAATGGGTCCGTGGAAAAGATTCAAAAAGGCGAGCCTCCGGTTTCGGCCGGCAGCGCTCCGGCCGGGATGCCGCACCAGATCATCGAGGCGGCCCTCGTCACGCTGCGGACGGAAGGCTTCTCGGGAACCAGTGTGCGCGCGATCGCGCGCACCGGCGGCTTCAACTCCGCGCTGATCTTTTACTACTTCGGGACCCTCAACGGGCTCCTGCTTGCGGCGCTCGACCACAGCAGCGCTCAGCGCCTGGCTCGTTATCAACGAGCGGTCGACGAGGCTGAAACGCTCGAGGAGCTCGCGGCCGTCGCCCTTGGGATGTACCGGGAAGACGTCCGGGGAGGACACATCACGGTCTTCTCGGAGCTGATCGGCGCCAGCCTGTCGCATCCAGAGCTTGGTCCGCAGATCGTGGCGCGGGCCGAGCCGTGGCTCGACTTCGTCGAGGGTGCGCTCCATAAGGTGATCGTGGGATCCCCCTACGAGGGACTGGTGCCGACTCGTGAGATTGCCTACGCCCTGGTCGCCTTCTACCTCGGGGTCAACCTGCTGACCCACCTCGACGAGGACAACTCCAGGACCGAGGCCTTGTTCGCCCTAGCGGAGCGACTGGCCCCGGTGGTCTCGCCACTGCTGGCGGGCTCTGGTTCCCCAGCCCAGACCGAGGCCGGCGAGGACACGCACCGGTCCTGATCTCGGTGGGCTCCGTTACGGCAAGACTCGCAGGGTCGCCGCCGCGACGACCCTGTCGGTCTTGGTTGGAGCGTCCCGTGAGTCACCGTTGAAAAAGAATTCCTTGCGGATCTCGTATTCGCCGGGACGCACGGGCGGAATCCTGACTCGCAGCGGTCCCGGGCCCTCGTATCCCTCCAGCGTCGTGAGCGCGTCGAGGTCTCGGGTGTAGGTGGGGCGCTGGCCCGGAGAAACGAACAGGCGGTAAAGCGGTCGCCATCTGCCTCGCACCTCCCGTCCGAGGACGGCGTCGTTGCCGTACAGCCAGTGGTCGAGGTGCCTCGCATAGACGCGCATTTGAATCACTTCTCTGGGTCGCACCCGCCAGTCGTCAAGGCTCAGGACTACAGGTTTGTCGACCGGCTGACGGACGAGGTCGGAGTCGGCGTCGGTGAAGCCGTCACCCGTGGCGACCACATGGCGCCGACCGCAGCCCCTACCTAGGAGCACGAAAGCTTCCTCGGAGGGCACGCCCTTGATTCGTCTCGCCCCCGCGTAGCCGGTCTCCCCGCCATCACGCAGGAATACCGGTCCTAGCCGGCTGGGATGAACCGCAAGACAGCCCTCGGAGTAGGTGCGACCCTCGTACTCAATGAGCGCAACGCAACTGGTGGCGAGGTCGACCCCCGATCCGGTGGCGAGAACGGGGGCCGGACCGCAGTCCGTCTCGTTGTTCACCGTGCATGCCGGAAGGGCCCCTAGCGAAAAGACAACCATCACAATGAGTCTCTTTGTCATCGGGCTTTTATCACCACGCCCGCGACCCGATGTCGACCCCAGGGCGTTCATGATTGATATAGACGAGAGACGCGGCCAGCTTGTTCCCATCCCGCCTGTCGCGTTCAGCGGTGTGGGTTCGGGCGCTCAGCTGCCAAGGAGCTGCTCGAGAGCCTTTTCGTCCAACGGGTCGACCCTACGGATGCCTCCTATCTCGTCGAAGCCGGCATCTGCGGACAAGATGACGGGGATGTCCATCACCAAACACGTCGCCGCATGCACTCGATCGTTGGCACCTATATGAGCCGGCACCTCCAGGGCCAAGGCTCTTCCGAAGATGTCATCGGTGACGGCGAGAACCGGAGCAAACAGTGCCCTGACATCGGCGGTCAATCCGGTGAGGTCACCAAGGGAACCCCGAAGCTCTAAGTGCCAGATTTCCTCGAGGACCGCAACCGAGGTTCGGCCATCTGCTTGACCAAGTGACACAGCTTCGAGAACTTGAGCGCACGGATCGCGATATCGAGACCGGCTCGTTGCGTAAATGGCGATGTTCGTGTCGACGAAGAACAACTACTCGAAGCGCCCTTCCACGAGGTCATCGAGTTGGTCGGGGGACACAAAACGGGCTTGCCGAGCGATGATCGACCGATAGGCTCGCTTCCGGTCCCCCTCAGGGATAACGCCAAGATGCTGGTCGACGGCTTCCCTAATTAGTGCCGTGACGGAAGTACCGCGGCGCTTCGCCTCCTCCTGAAGGTGGCGGCGTTGATAGGGGGTCAACAAGATCTGGAATCGCTCGCTGTACATACACATAGGATACACATCCGAGCGATCGCAGGATCGGCCTGAGGGTGTGGCCTAGTAGGGACGCCCCTGGTGGGCCCAAGTGGTTGCTATTCAATCCGGATGGCTGAGTTCGGAGCGTTAGTAGCTGATCTCAGTGCGAAGCGGAGCGCACGGTCCAGCTCGACGATCTTGCCGGGCCGAACGCGCCGACCGGTGAGTGTTCGAGTCTGTCCTTCGGGACCGTGAGCAGGCTGTCACATGAGGCTGCGCATTCCTCGGGTAGGCCTTGTTCGGCTCCCAATTGGATCTCGGACGCGATGTCGCGGATCGTTCTTTCGATAGGCGCAACTACCACCCCCGAGAGGACGGGTATGGCGGCGTTTCGAGAGAGCACCACTACGGGTCGTTGCCCCGCGGGAGGACCGAGGTCGGCCCAGTAGCTTGTCGAGTTCAGCCACGAGCTTGTCGTCAAGTTGAACGATCACCTGCTTGCGAGCCATGGAGCGAACATATGACACTTCATATGGTTTGATTCGTTACGGACGGTATTGAGTCCCCAGCCCTGCTGGTCAGCCTGGTGCTGGTGTTCCTGGAGCGAGTGGGCTCTCTTCTCCTAGCTGCTCCTGGGGTCGCTCGGAATCTTTTCGAAGCGCTGACGGCCCCTGAACCTAAACACGTCGAAATCAGAATCCAACGTAAAGATTCGTTTGAGGCTCAGGCGCTCGGCAGCCGCCACGAGGCTCGCGTCGGCAAGACTCATCGGAGTATCCGAATACTTCTCCATTAGAGATCGAGACCGTTCTAATGCTTCCCTGTCCAGCTCGACGATTTCGAGGTCGCCTCTGGTCAAAAGGGTCCACAGGGCGCTCTGTGCTTTCCACCCACCTGCATCGCCCAGCAGGTACATCGCTTCCGTTAACACAGGCCAAGTGACCAGCATTGGACCGGAGAGATCTCTGAGTGCCCTGCGACAGATCTCATGGTCTGGTTCACCGGCATCGATCAGGGCCACGAGTGGGCCGGTGTCCGTCAGGATCGCCGCCGCTGCCTCTCCTTCTTAAGGGTCTCTTGAAATCGATCGTGGGCACGACGAGCGCGGCCTCCCTCGCTCCGCATTGTTCCAATCACGTCTGCTACTCGGGCTTCCAAAGTGTCCCCCACGACCTGGTCGGCTTGGCGACGGATCGCCTCGCGGATGAACTCCGATTCACTTATGCCGGTGATCTCCGCGGCTCGTTCCAGTTGCTTTTCAAGTTCGACATCCAATCGGACACTCTTCATCAGTAGAGTGTATGACAAATTATCGGAGAACGTAATACAATGCTTGGCAGCTGCAGCGAGGTGCTTGTCACATGCAGAAGTCTCGGAGCCACCTCCGAAGGTTGCTGGAGGCTTGGCAGGGACCCCACCACCGGATTGTCACGTTGATGGCGGGGTGGCGCTCCAGTCATCCGCGATCGTCGGGGGCTCGGGGGAGTGAAGCCTTTGCTACCGCCTTGCCAGGCGTGCCGAATAAGGACGCCGCCTGGTGGCCCCAACGGGAGTGAAGCCTTTGCTACCGCCTTGCCAGGGCGTGCCGAATAAGGACGCCGCCTGGTGGCCCCAACG
>JAUJNI010000003.1:313747-342770 GCA_030446465.1 Actinomycetota bacterium | reverse complement strand
AATAAGGACGCCGCCTGGTGGCCCCAACGGGATTTGAACCCGTGCTACCGCCTTGAAAGGGCGGCGTCCTGACCAGGCTAGACGATGGGGCCTCGCAGACAGACTAGCGGGCACACAACCGGCGCAACGTCGCTTCGACCTCCGTGTCCCTGAACTGGAAACCGCTGCCCTGGAGCTTTCGAGGCACGGCCCTCTGGCTCGCCAACAGCATCTCCTCTGTCATTTGCCGGCCAAAGCGCGCCCTGAGAGCAGCCGGAGGAACGGTCAGCAGGGCGGGACGGTTCAGGGCTCGCCCCAACGCCTTGGTGAAGGCCGCGTTCGTCACCGGTTCCGGCGCAGTGAGGTTGACCGGCCCCGAGAGGTCATCCCATTCGAGCAGATGCCGGATGGCCGCTACCTCGTCATCGAGAGAGATCCAGCTCCAGTAATGCTTGCCCTTGCCTAGCTTGCCCCCCAGCCCGAGTCGGAAGGGAAGCAACTGCGGCTTCAAGGCTCCGCCATGAGGGCTCAGCACGATTCCGGTACGTAGATGAGCGACCCTGATCCCCGCTTCTTCGGCAGCGCTGGTCGACGCTTCCCACGCGACGCAAACCTGGGCGAGAAAGTCGTCCCCCGGCCCACTCTTCTCGTCGAGGATCTCGTCGCCTCTATCGCCGTAGAAGCCAACCGCAGAAGCGCTCAACAAGGTCGCCGGCGGATGCTGCAGCTTGGCGAGCGCGCCGGCGAGAAGAGTCGTTCCCTCCACACGGCTGGTTAGCACTCGCCCTTTGTGGCCGTCGGTCCATCGGTGCTCGCCGATGCCTTCCCCTGCTAGGTGCACCACGGCGTCGAGCCGCTCGAGCCGCTCCGAGTCGATCTCTCCGCTCACGGGGTCCCACGCGATGGCCCCGTGCCCCTGATGTCCCCGGGTAAGGCGGATCACTCGATGACCAGAGCTCGAAAGGCTCCGCGCTAGCGCCGACCCGATGAGCCCCGTAGATCCGCTGATCAGGACGTCCATGTTTCACTCCCCCTCGGGTAGCGACGCAAAAAGTGACATAGCACTTGTTTCGCCGGTGGGCCAGTCCCTACGATCGGGGCCGAAGATCGGTGACCAACGGCTAGAGAAGAGGAGCCCCCTGTCGTGTCCAGCTTGATCGTAAGGGACGGGCCCATGGCCGGGCGCCGGGTGACCGTTGAATCGGAGATGAGCATCGGACGAGAGAACGCCGATTTCACCATCGAAGATCCGGAGGTCTCTCGTCGCCATGCCGTGGTCCGGCCCTCGGGTGACGGCGTCGAGATCGAGGATCAGGGATCGACCAACGGCACCTTCGTCAACGACAACCGCATCCAGAGTGCGACCCAACTGTCTCCGGGAGATGTCGTCAGGATGGGCGGCACAACTTTCGAGGTCGAGCAAGCGTCGCGCTCTGACGCAACCGTGGTCGCACCGATGGGAAGGCCGGGGGACACGGTCATACCCTCCCCCGTAGGAGCCGGGCCGTCGCAGCCTCAATGGGGGCCTCCCTCCCCACGACCACCGGCAGAGGCAGACCAGTCGACCGAGGCTCTCGAGGTTCCACCGGCCCCTCCTAGACGGCGAGCCGGAGCATCGAGCAAGGCCAAGGGGTCGAACGCCAAGTGGCTGCTGATCGGCGGAGGCATCCTGGCAGCCGCAGTCATCGCCTTCTTCGTCTACAACTTCTTCCTGAAAGGTCCCTCCAAGGAGGACTTCATCGCTCAGGCCGACGAGATCTGTGAGCAGGGCAAAAAGGACCTAGGCAAGCTCAATCTGCGCAGTGCAAAGGACTTCCGAAAGGCACTCGACAAGAGCGTCAAGATCTCGACCACCATGCTGGCCGACCTGAAAGACCTCGAGCAGCCCGACGAGGATCAAAAGACGCTCGACAAGTTCTTTGCCACCTTCGCGGACCTGAACGGGGAGACCAAAAGACTGGTGCGCAAGATTGAGGGCAAGAAGGCTCGGCCGGGCGACCTTCAGCGGTTCCAGCGACTGCAGAAGAAGTTCGACCAGGTCAGCAAGGACTATGGGTTCAAGAAATGCCGGGCGCCGTCTTCGACGTAGAGAGGTAGGCGCCGGGCGCCTGCTCAAGCAATTCCGAGCAAATACCGAAGTAGCAGCAATGGTGAAGCAATTGCGCGGGTTGGCCGGACGCGGCTGGAGTGACCTGCCCAAAGGTGGACTTCTTCCCAAAGAGCTGTGGTTGCGACGGCATCGCGGAATGGTTGCGTTGCTGTGGCTGCATGCCGTTGGAGCAATTGTCTATGCCCTGATCGAGGGTTTCGGCATCCTCCATAGCTTCCTCGAAGGAGGAGTGGTGGCCTTGGCTGCCGTCGTCGCCTCCTCACCCCGCGGTTCGGAACGCCTTCGCTCCTGCGCCGTTTCTTTTGGACTTCTTTCCGCCTCTGCGATCCTGGTCCATATCTCGGGCGGACTCATCGAGATGCATTTCCATTTCTTCTTGATGGTTGCGGTGATCTCGCTCTATCAAGATTGGCTGCCGTTTCTGATTGCGGTTGGTTATGTCATCGTGGACCATGGCCTCTTTGGCGCCCTGGCTCCCCACATCATCTACAACGATCCACAGGCGATCGCCCATCCGTGGAAGTGGGCCCTCATCCATGGGGGCTTCGTCGTGGGCGCGAGCATTGCTCAACTGATCGCGTGGAAGGCTAACCAGGACGCCTTTCATGACTCCCTGACTCGTCTACCGAACCGGGCGCTCCTTACCGACCGTATAGAGCACTCGTTAGCCCGAGCGCTTCGCGAGGGGAAAAAGGTGGCGGTGCTTGTCTTGGACGTCGATGGGTTCAAGACCGTTAACGACAGCCTCGGGCCGAGAGTCGGAGACGAACTCTTGAAAGCAGTCGCCGAGAGGCTGAGAACCTGCTTCCGGGAGGCCGATACGCCCGCCCGCCTTGGTGGTGACGAGTTCGCCGTCTTGCTGGAAGCCAGCGATGACCTCGGTGCCAGCATCGCAGCAGGGCGGATCCTGGACTCTTTCCAGACCCCTTTCTCTCTGGGGGGTAAGGAGGTGTTTGCAACCGCAAGCATCGGGATCGCCGTAAGCACCGCCGGGACTCGTAACGGAGATGAGCTTCTACGGAATGCAGATGCTGCCATGTATGTGGCAAAGGGCAGCGGAACAGGGCGCTTCCAGTTCTTCGCCCCGAGTATGCATGCTGCCCTCTTGCATCGGCTGGAGCTTCAGGGTGAGCTCCAGCGAGCGGTCGCCAACCGGGAGTTCCATCTGCAGTACCAGCCGATGATCAACCTCAAGAGTGGCCGAATCGTGGGAATGGAGGCGCTGCTTAGATGGGACCATCCCACCCGAGGAATCGTTCCTCCGATGGACTTTATTCCCCTTGCCGAAGAATCAGGCCTGATCGTCGATATTGGACTGCAGGTGCTGGAGCAGGCCTCCCAACAGACCCACCTATGGCATCAGAAGTTCCCGAGCGATCCGCCACTTGACATCAGCGTCAATTTGTCGGCGAGGCAGCTTCAGGATGCCGATCTCGTGCGAGAGGTGGATGCGGTACTCGATCGGTCCGGTCTTAGGCCGGAAAGCCTCATCCTTGAGATCACTGAGACCGCTCTGATGCGGGACGTTGAGATCGGCGTGTCGAGGCTAAACGCGCTGAAGGAGCTGGGTATAAGGATTGCGGTCGATGACTTCGGCACCGGATATTCCTCCCTCAGCTATTTGCAACGTTTCCCCGTAGACGTGCTCAAGATCGACAGATCCTTCATTAAGGCCATCGACAAGGGACCCGAGGAATCCGCCGTCGCCCACGCCGTCGTGAAGCTCGGACACACCCTCGGTCTCTATGCGGTTGCCGAGGGCGTTGAGACGGCGGAGCAGCTCCATGAGTTGACTGCCATGGGTTGTGACCGGGGCCAGGGTTACTTCTTTGCAAGGCCGCTCTGGGGCGTCGGCATGGACGCCCTGCTCAGTAACCGTAGCCGGGAGGACGCGGCCCAAGACGATCTCACGAGCCGCGACGCCTCTATCTCGGCTTGACCCCTCGACGTTCGGGGGTGAGCCCCAGGGAGGCTCGGCAGCGCCGATGCACTTGGGTTCGTTCGGGGCCGACCTACTCGAGTAGCCTGCCTTTCGCCTCTAGGTGGGCATCATCCTTTGCCCAGTGGCTCAAGTGCTCGGGCGCTGGGGCCACCGGTTCCGCCGATATCTCGAACTCCCCATCGCGGGTGAGTCGGCTCACCAAGTTCACGGTTAGCTTTTCGTCGAGCTGTGGGTAGTCGGAACGGTTGTGCGCCCCGCGGGTCTCCCGACGTTCGACCGCCCCCAAGAGGCTTGCTTGGGCTGAGAACAACGAACCTCTGAGATTCAGTGCATGCCCCAGGTCGTCGTAGCCCTCGGAGGTGGGCCGGACGTCGACTTGCGGCAGGAGGTCTTTGAGCTCTTCGATCTTCTGTAGACCTTGTTTCAGCCCTTGTTCGCTCCTGACCACGCCGCAGTGCTCCCACATGTTGTCGCGTAGCGCGCGCTGAAGGGGGCGCACGAACTCTGTGCCCTCCTTGATGAACGAGTCGAGCTCGGCGTTTGCCTCTTCTATTCTCGAACGAGATCTGACCTGGACGTCGATGGACTGTGCGCGCGCCGCGGCCGCAGCGCCGGCTCGCCTGCCGAACACAAGGGTCTCGGTGAGAGAGTTTCCACCCAATCGATTGGCGCCATGCAGTCCGGAGGTCGTCTCTCCCGCAGCAAACAGTCCCGCGACGTCGGTGGCATGTGTCTCGGGATCGACCACGACCCCACCCATGGAGTAGTGAGCCGTGGGAGCAACCTCCATGGGATGGCGCGAGATGTCGAGCATCTGATACTCGATGAACTGCCTGTACATGCGCGGCAGCTTCTTCAGGATCTGTTCCTTGCCGATGTGAGAGACGTCGAGGAATACTCCACCGTGGGGGCCTCCGCGCCCTTGCGTTATCTCGGTGTAGTTGGCAAGAGCCACTCGGTCGCGGGTCGAGAGCTCCATGCGCTCGGCGTCGTAGCGTGTCATGTAACGCTCCCGCGAGGCATTGAAGAGTCGGCCACCTTCGCCGCGAACGGCCTCGGTCACCAGTGTCCCCGCCATCTCCTCGGGCGCGACCATCCCAGTGGGATGGAACTGGACGAGCTCCATGTCGGCAAGCCTGCAACCTGCCTGCAGCGCGAGGTACATCCCGTCGCCGTTGTTCTCGTCCCGGCGTGACGAGCTCTTGCGCCAGATCCGAGTGTGCCCTCCGGTTGCGAGAACTACCGCATCTGCGATGTAGACGGTGCGCTCTCCACTCGAGAGATTGAAGGCAAAGGCCCCGAAGCAAGAGCCGTCCTCGACCAGGAGACGGGACACGTGCTGGTTCTCGACGATGGGGATGTCGAGCTCGGTGACCCGAGCGTCGAGAGCGTTGATCATGGCCCGCCCCGTGTAGTCACCGGCGTAACAGGTGCGCCTGTACTTGTGCGCTCCGAAGAAACGCTGATCGAGCCGGCCGTCCGGCGTGCGGGCGAAGTCGCAGCCCCATTGTTCGAGCTCGCCTATGACCGAAGGGGCCTCGCGGACCAACAGCTCGATCACCCGCGGGTTACCGAGGTAGTAGCCGTCTCTCCATGTGTCGATGAAGTGTTGCTCCCAGGAGTCCTCTGGATCCCTGGTGCCGAGAACTGCGTTGATGCCTCCTGCCGCCAGGACCGTGTGCGCGTCCTTGCGGGCTCGCTTGCCGATCACTACGGCTTCGGTCCCTGCCTCGTGCGCCGCGATAGCGGCCCGAAGCCCCGCTCCACCGGTGCCGATGATGAGGACGTTGGAGACGCTGGTGCGAAAAGGGGGCCTGGGGGTCACGGCCACTGCTCCTGTAGGGCTTGCATCTGTGAAGTCCAATCCTATGCCGTTGCCAGCTTTGGCCCCCTGTGACACAGGCCCGTTTCCGAGGTCCCTTTTGGTGCTGCAGCAACTATGTTTGCCGGTCTCCGATCGACTGCGGAAAGGCTGGCGTGAGCGACTCTGCATGGGACCCGAACACCTATCCGTCTGAGATCCGGGCCGAGATCCCTGGCTACGACCTTCTCCAGGACATCGTCGTGAGACTTTCCAGTGAGGCACGCGCCGCCGATATCTTGGAACTGGGAACCGGGTCTGGAGAAACGGCGAGGCGCCTCCTAGAGGCAGTTCCGGGGGCGCGCTTGGTTGGGATCGATTCGAGCGAGGAGATGCTTGCGGCGGCTCGCTCGCTGCTTCCCCCCGACAGGGTGACCCTGCATTACCGCCGCCTCGAGGATCCGCTTCCCGAGGGGCCCTTCCACCTCGTTGTCTCGGCGCTGACCGTCCATCACCTGCCCGGCGACCGGAAGGCCGATCTCTTCAAACGAGTGGCAGCCGTCCTTCGCCCGGGGGCACGTTTCGTCCTCGCCGATGTCGTGGTACCCGACGATCCGGCCGAGGCTGCCATCCCGCTGGAGGTCGGTTTCGACTTCCCCAGTAGCGTCGGCGACCAGCTTGAGTGGTTAGGGGCCGCCGGCTTCCAAGCGCAGGTGGTGTGGAACGAGGGTGACCTTGCCGTCCTGCAAGGGGATCTAGTCACGAGCTAGGCATTCGTATGCTGAGGGCGTGTATCGCTACTGCCCATCGTGTGCGGCGGAGTACCGAGCCGGCTTGAGCCACTGCTCCGACTGTGGCGTGCAGCTCGTCGACGAGCCCCCGGCGGGCCTCAGAAGACCCGATGACACGGATGACCCGACCTTTCGTCCCGAGGACGTCCCCGAGCTGGTCGAGGTGTACCGCACCGATCGACTCGACGCCGAAGTCGTTCGGTCGCTTCTCGAGGGCAACGGCATTCAGGCAGTCGTGAGCCGTGAGGGTTTTTCCAGCGCTTACCCGCTCACCGTTGGGGACCTGGGAGCCGGCCGCGTCCTCGTACCGCGCGAAGAGATGGAGGCGGCGCGCGAGTTGATTGAGTCGGCATCAGAAGGAGCCCTTGAGCTGCCCGACGCCGACCTTGTAGACCCTTCGTCCAAGGCACATCCGCGCACCATTCCAGTGGGTAAACGTCCAATGGACGACTTAGCGGACCCTGGCGTGCGGGCGTGGGATCGAGTGCCCTTGGTGGCGAAAGGCCTCATCTTGGTTGCGTTTATCCTGTGGTTGCTCCTCGGCCAACCTCTGGCCTTCTGAACAGTCGCTCCCTCGCGACACGTCGAACGAGGCGACGCTACCTGCAGAGGTCCCCATCCCCTAGGAAGGTACCGGCGCACACTATTACCGAGCAGGCCCTCCCTTCGTTCCATTCGTATTTCTGCGCGTCGGCTACACCCTTGCGGGTGGGCCCCCAGGGACTCGAACCCTGCCCGCCGGATTAAAAGTCCGGAGCTCTGCCTGATGAGCTAGGGGCCCTGTCGGGAAGGGTAACGGGCCGAACCTCGAGGCGGAGACCCTGAACCGTCTCCACCACGACCTCCTCGCCGGCACTTACACCATCAGTGCAGTGAGCGTTCCAGATACCGCCTCTCACGCGCACCTGGCCCCCGGGCCTTAGGTCGGTGATCGCCTTTCCCGTCGCGCCGAGCAGCCCTTCGGCCCCAGTGATCGACTTCTTCCTGCGCCATTTGAGCCACAGCAGTATCTCGAGGCCTTCGTATGCGAAAGCCGCAGCGATGGCGACGGCGCGCCAGGGCCAGTCCAGGAAGATGAAGGCCAGGACCGTGACGATTACGAGACCCATCGGCCGTTACCTTCGGTCGCGCGGACGCGGCACGAGCCGGTAACCCACGTTTCTTATCGTCTCGATGAGAGCCTCGTGCTCGGGCCCGAGCTTGGCGCGTAGCCTGCGCACATGGACGTCGACGGTTCGAGTGCCTCCGTAGTAGTCATAGCCCCACACCTCTCGCAGCAACAGGTCTCGATCACACACTCGCCCTGGTCGCTGCGCCAAGAACTTAAGAAGCTCGAACTCTTTGTAGGTGAGATCCAGCGGCCTCCCACTTACGTAGACCTGATAGTTCTCGGGGTTGACGGTGAGGTCTCCCACTCTCAGGACCGTCGTCTCTTCGCCGCGGCCGGCACGCCGTGTCACCATCGCCACCCGCGCCGCTATCTCGTTGGTCGACGCGCTCGTGAGGACGAAGTCGTCGGCCCCTGCCTCGAAGGGGAAGGTCGTCACCCCGTCGTCCCCGACCACCACCAAAAGGGGAGGAAGACCCGCCTCCCATGCGAGCGACAGCCTTCTAAGCGCAACTTCAGCGGCACCGGGATCTGTCGTAGCGTCGATGATCACGAGGTCGGGGTGGATCGGAATCAGGTCCCTCTCGCCCGTCGTCTTCAGGCCCATGGTTCGGATGACACCGGGACCCAGGGGCCACCCGGGGAGAAGGTCCCGGAGGTCCTCCACTTGGTCCGAGAGCAACAGGACGGTCGAGCTCATGGCGTCAATCGTGGACTAAGGGGGGCCTTCGTCGCCAACCTCCCTTGCGGGCAGCTCCGCCGAGGGTTGTTCGCGCCACCGGTTCGTGATCGGTAACCTTCGGTCGCGCCCGAACGCCTTGGTCGTAACCTTGGGTCCCGGAGGAGCCTGCCGGCGTTTGTACTCGGCGCGATCCACCATGGTGATCACTCGCTCAACCAGGGCCCGGTCCATCCCGCGGGCGACCATGTCTTCGGTGCTCGACTCTTCCTCGATGTAGGCCTCGAGGATTGGATCCAGCACCTCGTAAACCGGAAGTGAGTCCGAGTCCTTTTGATCGGGGCGCAGCTCGGCCGAGGGGGCCTTGTGAAGCACGTTCTCCGGGATCGCCGTTCCCACTGAGTTGCGGTAGCGGGCCAGCGCGTAGACCTCGGTCTTGAAGACATCCCTCAAGAGTGCGAAGCCTCCGGCCATATCGCCGTACAGGGTGGCGTAGCCGCACGCCATCTCGGACTTGTTGCCGGTCGCAACCACCAGGTGGCCGTAGCGATTGGAGATCGCCATCAGCAGGTTGCCTCTTATGCGTGCCTGAAGGTTCTCCTCGGCAATCCCTGGCTCGGCGCGACCGAAGGCGTCCTCCATGGTTTCGAGGTAGGTCCGATAAGCGGCCGCAATGGGAATCTCGAGCATCTCGATGCCGAGGTTCGCAGCGAGCGCCTTCGCGTCTTCTATGGAATGCGATGAAGAGAACTCCGAAGGCATTGCGACGCCCAGCACTCGTTCCGGGCCTATGGCGTCGGCCGCAATCGTTGCGACGATGGAAGAGTCGATCCCTCCAGAGAGGCCCACCACGACCTTAGAGAAGCCGTTCTTGTGCACGTAGTCCTGCAGGGCGAGACGAAGCGCCTCGTAGATCTCCGCTTCCGGGGGGAGCAGGTCGTGCATCAATTGCGACGGGTCTTGATCGATCCGGGGACCAAGCTGCAGCTCGACGCGACGCACCGAGGGATCATCCTCGTCGCCTGCCTCGCCGAGGGGCACGTCGACGACTGCGAGGAGCTCTTCGAACTGGGGAGCGCGCGCCACTGTTAGGCCCTTCGAATCGATGACCAGCGAGCCTCCGTCGAAGACGAGCTCGTCCTGGCCCCCAATCGAGTTGACGTAAACAATGGAGGCCTTCGCGCGCCGGGCCCTGTCGGCCAGCATCTCGGTGCGCTCCATGAGCTTGTTCTTGTGGAAAGGCGAAGCGTTGATGTTGATCACGACCTGCGCGCCGGCGTCTGCTTGGGACACCGCCGGCCCCCTCTCCGACCAGATGTCCTCGCAGACACATACGCCCACGACTGCATCCCTCGTGTCGATCAAGATGTGGCCCCGGCCCGGATCGAAGTAACGTTGCTCGTCGAAGACCCCGTAGTTGGGTAGCCGGTGCTTTCTGTAGACGTCGACGACTTTTCCCCGATGGCAAATGGCTGCTGCGTTATAGATCGAGCTGCGCCCAGGGTCGACGAAACCGACGACCGCGACGATGTCCCCCGTCGAAGATGCAACCCGTTCGAGCGCAGTTACGTTTGCTTCTACGAAGGGCCGCTTTAGGAGGAGGTCTTCCGGTGGGTAGCCCGTGATGGTCAGTTCGGGAAAGGCGACGATCTGAGCCCCGGCCTCACTCACTTCTGAGATCGCTTGGACCACGCGGCGAGCGTTTCCGTCGATGTCTCCGACAACCATGTTGAGCTGTGCGAGGCCTACCCGGATCACCGATCCAGCTTAGTGGCAGCTCGCCTAGTTAACGTCTCCGAAACGCGTCCGGCGTAGCGTTGCTTGCATGGAAAAACAGCAGGACTACGTCCTTCGCACGGTCGAAGAACGCGGCATCCGCCTCGTGTGGCTGTGGTTCACGGACGTCCTCGGCTTCCTCAAGTCCTTCGCGGTCACCTCCGAAGAGCTCGAAGGCGCGTTCGACGAGGGGATCGGCTTCGACGGGTCGGCGGTGGAGGGCTTCGCTCGTGTCCAGGAGTCCGACATGCTCGCTCGGCCCGATGCGGGCACCTTTCAGATCATGCCGTCCGAGGATGCTCGAGCGGACGGAGGTGTCGCCAGGATGTTTTGCGACGTTCACTCTCCCGACGGACGGCCGTTCTGGGGCGATCCTCGCTACGTCTTGCGCCGCAACCTGGAGAAGGCGTCGGAGCGCGGCTTCACCTTCTATGTCCATCCCGAGATGGAGTTCTTTCTCTTCAAGAGCCAGGACGACCCCACCCCCATAGATGCGGGCGGATACTTCGATCTCACCCCTCTCGACGCAACCCAGGAGCTACGCCGGGAGACCATCAACGTGCTGGAGCAGATGGGTATCCCAGTGGAGTTCTCGCATCACGAGGTCGCGCCCTCTCAGCACGAGATCGACCTGCGCCATGCGGACGCGCTCACCATGGCCGACTCGGTGATGACCTACCGGTTGATCGTGAAGGAGATGGCGGCGAAGCGCGGTATGTATGCGACCTTCATGCCCAAGCCGACGACGGAGCTTCCTGGGTCGGGCATGCACACCCACCTGTCGTTGTTCGAGGGCGACCAGAATGCGTTTCACGACTCGTCTGACGAGTATCATCTCTCGAAGGTAGGCAAGGCCTTCATCGCAGGGCTCCTTCATCACGCCCGCGAGATCACTGCGGTAACCAACCAGTGGGTCAACTCCTACAAGCGACTGGTGACGGGCCCCGGTTATCCGGTCCGCGAGGCACCGGTGTACGTCTGTTGGGGCCGGCACAATCGCTCGGCCCTCATCCGAGTACCCATGTACAAGCCGCGCAAGGAGCAGTCGACCAGAATCGAGATTCGCTCGCCCGATCCCGCTTGCAATCCCTACCTCGCTTTTTCGGTGATGCTTGCGGCCGGCCTGAAGGGGATAGACGAGGCCTATGAGCTCCCACCCGAGGCTACCGACAACATCTACGAGATGGTCGAGGCCGAGCGCCGCGCTCGGGGGATCGTGCATCTGCCCGATGACCTCTATGAGGCGTTGCGGGAGATGGAGGCGTCGGAGCTAGTCGCAGAGACTCTCGGGGAGCAGACCTTCGAGTTCTTGCTGCGCAACAAACGGGCGGAGTGGGACGAGTACAAGTCCTACGTGTCACCGTACGAGGTGAAGCGCTACCTACCGGTTCTCTGACGCTGTTACTGGCGGATGGTGGCGGGAACGCGCGTGGCCCCCACCCAGCGCTCGCCCCAGTAGTACGGGTCGTACAGATCCCGGACCTGCACCCCGGCCGACGACGTGGTCGAGATGAACTTGTCGTCCCCGATGTAGATGCCGGCGTGGCCGACTCGCGCGCTGGTCGTCTTGTGAAACACGAGGTCGCCTTCTTTCAGGCGTGTCCTGTTCCAGATGCGCTTGTAGCCTTCTTGCTTGCCGAGGTAGAACTGGTCGATCGACGTACGCGGAAGGGTCTCGCCGTGATACCGGTAGGTCCAGTAGGTCAAGCCCGAGCAATCGAAGCCGCCGGGCGACTCTCCGCCGTAGACCCAGGGTGAGCCTATTTGGCTCTTCGCTCGAGCGACTATGTGGGCCCGCTGATGGTCGGTGTCCTCCAGGGTGTGAGCACCCACTGGAGTCGCAAAGATCGTTGCTAATGCTGCGGCGACCACACAGGCCGCCACGTACTTCCGGATCGAATGGTCGGCGTAGATACCTCTCATTCTCACCTCCCCTGTTCCAGGGGGCCCTGCCCGGAACTACTGCTCCCGCGAGCTTCCGGGCAGGCCCTCTGTCGTTCGGCTAGCAACAGCCGCTGGCTGGCATGGTTCGGTGGCGCCCGCTGGCAGGCGGCGACCCAGACTGCGTCGTAATGCGCTGCGCCCGTACGAGGGGGCACAGCCGTGCACGCTAGTAAGTGGATTCGAAGCGGTAAACCGTTTACCTGCCACAAAAGAGGGCGGCCTTATTGTGGGTCGGGCACAAAGAAGCCCTCACAGAACCTCATAGGTGCAGGTCAGGCGACCGTTGAGCGTCCCCCGAACGCTCGCAAGTAGGTTGGGGATATGGGCCCTGAAGCGACGATGTCGGCGCGCCGCGAGGCGATTCGCGCCGCCAGCCGCACTCTCGCGGACCTCTTGGCGACCGATACGCAGAATGCCGCGGTCCTCGAGGAGGACGCCCTTCCGGGGCGCGCCGGATACCTCGCTGCCTGCGAACAAGCGCTCGCCGATGGAGGTCTGGGCGGCCTGAGGGCAATGAAGCGTTTAAGGCTCATGCAGATAGCGGCCGCAGACCTCTGCGGTGAGGTCTCGCTCGAAGAGGTTGGCCGCGCCCTGTCCGACCTTGCCGACGGGTGTTTGCATGCTTCGCTTGCGCACCTCGAGGCGCCGGCCGGGTTGGCCGTCGTTGCGATGGGCAAGCTCGGCGGACGTGAGCTGAACTACGTCTCGGACATCGACGTGATGTTCGTGGCGGAAGGTGACCTCGCAGCCGCGACCAAGTCGGCCGAGGAGCTTCTGAGCGCTCTCGGAGACGTCTCTCCCGAGGGCCGGGCCTACTTCATCGACGCGAACTTGCGCCCAGAGGGTAGATCGGGCCCCCTGGTGCGTTCGCTCGAAGGGTTTCTCGAGTACTACCGGCGGTGGGCGAAGCCATGGGAACTCCAAGCGTTGCTAAAGGCGCGCGCCGCAGCCGGCAATGAAGAGCTCGCCAGCGCACTGGTAGAGGGCACTCGCGACCTCGTCTTTCCGGCAAGCATCGGGGCCGACCGCATCTCGAGCATCAGAAAGATGAAGGAAAGGGTCGAGCAGCATGCGCTCCAGTCGTTGCGCCGGACCAAGAGCTCTGAGGCAGACGATGTAAAGCTCGGCCCTGGGGGGATTCGTGACATCGAGTTCTCGGTGCAGCTTCTTCAGTTGGTTCACGGTGGCTCCGATCCATCCGTCAGAAGCCCTTCGACGCTGAGCGCGTTGTTGCAGTTGGCCGACGGCGGATACCTGGCCGAGGATGACGCCGCGGGGCTCTCCGTCGCCTATCGGTGGTTGAGAAACGTCGAGCACCGCCTCCAGCTCTACCAAGAGCGGCGCGTCCGCCGGCTACCGACCAATCAGTTTGGCCGCGGGCATCTCGCTCGGGTCATGGGGTTCAGAGACACTCCTGGCGCCAGCGCTCTGACCCGGTTCGACGCCGCGCACCGGTCGGTGCTGCTTGACGTTCGAAGCCGTTTCGAACGGCTGTTCTACCGACCGATGATCGAGTCACTTGCTGATCCTGCTGGCGGCCGCCTTTCTGAAGACGCGCTCAAGGATCGGCTGCGCGTGCTTGGGTTTCGCGACGTCGACCGGGCAGGGCGGACCCTGGCTGGGCTGATCTCGGGCACCTCGCGTCGAGCCAAGCTCTTTCGAGTCCTGACTCCGTCGCTGCTCCGGTGGCTCGCCACCAGCCCGCGACCAGACGAAGGGCTCTTCTCCTTCTTGAGGTTGGGTGAGTCGCTGCAAGACCGACCAGACCTGCTCGGTTCTCTGCGGGACAACCCTCCGGGGCTCGAAGTTCTGGCGCGGGTTCTTGGAAGCGGCCGCGTCCTCGGCGAGCTTCTCGTCCATGTACCCGAGGAGGTGCAGAGCATCGCGGACCCAAGGGGGCCGGCGAAGCCGAAGGATCGAGAGCGCCTGGTGCGCGAGGCGGTTGCGTCCCTTGAATGGCGGGAGCCCGAGCGAAGGCTCGACGGGCTCAGGCGCTTCAAGCGCAGGGAGATGTTGAGAGTGGCAGTGGCGGACCTCGCCGGCGAGGCCGCCGTCGGTGCAGTCGGCAGCAGCCTCTCTGATGTCGCCGACGCATGCTTGCAGGCGGCGCTGGGGGAGACCTCGATACCTTTCGCGGTGATCGCAATGGGCAAGCTCGGGGGCCGCGAGCTCAACTACTCGTCCGACATCGACGTCATGTTCGTTCACGACGGCGATCCTGCGAGCGCCGAGAGAGCGGCCGAGTCCCTGATAAGAGCGATAGGCGAGGTGACGCCTGAGGGGCAGACCTTCAGGATCGATCCCCACCTCCGGCCGGAGGGCAAATCAGGCCCCCTCGCGCGTTCGCTCCAGTCCTACCTCGAGTACTACGACCGGTGGGCCAGTCCCTGGGAGCACCAGGCGCTGATCAAGGCGCGGGTGGCGGCGGGCCGGGCCGACCTGGGCGAGGCATTGATCGCTCGCACTAGAGGCCTTGCCTACCCGAAGGAGCTAGCTCCGGCTGCCATCACCGAGATCAGGCACCTCAAGGCTCGCATGGAGCGTGAGCGCATACCGCGAGGGACCGATGCGCGCCGTCACATCAAGCTCGGCCCCGGCGGGATGTCCGACGTCGAGTTCACGGCTCAGATCCTCCAGCGGATGCATGCCCACGAGGTCGTGGAGCTGCGGACGGCGAACACGCTGCAGGTCCTGTCCGCGGCTCGAGCTGCCGAGCTTCTTACCGAGGCACAGGCGGCGAGCCTGCGAGCGGCGTACGTCTTCTCGAACTCGGCGCGCAACCGGCTGTTCTTCCTGACCGGACGCCCGGTCGACGCCTTGCCGGTCAAGCCCGAGGACCTCGAGGCGCTCGGGATTGCTATGGGTTACAGGAGCCAGCCTCGCCAGGAGCTGGAGGAGACGCACCTCCGGGTCACCCGCAGGGCGAGGAAGGTTGCGGAGGCGTTCATCTACGGCTGAAGCACTCATTCGGCCCGAATCTGCGTCCATTGGTAATCGAGCCCCTGAGACGGGTGCTGAATCAACAATGGACGCTAGGCCAGGCCCTTAGGCGAGGGCCCCGAGCAGTTCGTCCACGTCTGCTATCTCGGACGAGTTGGTCGCCTTGTACAGGTATTTCACTTCACCGCCGGGCGCGATGACCGCCGCACCACCCAGTTGCCTGGGATCCTGCTTGGGCATGGTCGACAGCTTGTGGCCCTGACGTATGGCCGCAATGCCGCGACTCCAGATCTTGGGGCCGATGACGTCGGTCCAGGAGCCCTTCTTGATCTCGAGGGCCGCATAGCTGTGCCGAGAGGTGTCGACGAGCAGAGGAAACGGGATGTCGCTGCTACGGGCGAAGTCGGCCGCCATCTCGACGGTCCCCATGCCGATGGCCGCCACTTGCGCACCGGCCCCCTGGAGCTCGTCGTATCTGTCACGCAACTGCGCGACCTGCTCGCGGCAAAAAGTTCAGCCGTAGTGCCTCAGCCACACGATCGCTGCCGGTCGATCGCGCCAGAGGTCTCCGAGCCGTAAACGGCGACCAGAGGAATCCGAAAGCTCGAGGTTGACTAGAGTTGTCAAGTCTTTCATTGACCCATGATAGGGACGCTGGGCACAAATCGGTGGGAGGGAATGGTGGAGCGGAACCATTCAGTCGCAAGGAGCACCACCCACGCGTCCGGCTCCACAGGCGCGGACGGTGACCTCGGCCGCGGGATCAGAGTTGCCCTCGCCGCATTGTCCGCCGGTGCTGCGTCGTTGCACTTTGCGGTTATGGGGGAGCACTTTCGCGAATACTGGTTGTTCGGTCTCTTCTTTGTTGTAACTGCGTGGCTCCAGCTTGGGTGGGCGGCGGGCGTCTTAAGATCAAGCTCTCGTTCATTGCTGCTGGGCGGCGCGGTCGGCAACGCCTTGGTGGTCACCATATGGGCGGTGAGCCGGGCCCTCGGTCTGCCTGTCGGTCCTCATCGGGGAGTGCCTGAGGCTATGAGCTTCATCGACGTCTTGTCGACGGTATTCGAATTGATCATCATCGGCGGCGTGTTTGCTCTGTTGCGCTTTAGGGTCGGAAGTCGCTCGGCCCCTCCCAGGCTGACACAGGGAATCGCCGCCAGCACCGTTCTGGTCGTGGTCGGGCTGTCCTCGGCGGGGTTGGTGTCGGCCTCCGAAGGCCACGGACACCCTGCCCCGAATCACGATGACGCTCATCACTCATCCGATAACGACTCCGGCGGACCAAAGGTTCACACCTTGACTCTCGAGGACGGAGGTTCTCTGCGGGCCTACCTCGATCCGCCGGCCGCAGGACGCTCTGGGGTGCATTCCACCTTCTTCGACTCCAACGGAGACGAGCTGCCGGTTAGATCGGTCGAGGTGAAAGCGACTTCGCCAAGGGGGGACTCGAGTGAGCTCGAGACGACTCGCTTCAGCCCCGGTCACTTTGTTTCAGATGTTGTTCTCACTGCCGGGCAATGGACCTTTTCGGTGCGCGCAAGGACCACGTCGGGCGACGTTGTGAAGTTCCAGTTTCGCGACGAGATAATGCGGTCCTGATGCTCCTTGAAGGAGGTCTTCGGCGAAGGTTGATGCCGTCGTCCAGGTGGCGAACTGCGGCGGCGATCCTGCTTGTCCTCGTGATGACTTCGTGCGGGGAAGGCGAAGATGCGCAAGGTGGGCCGGCGAACGAAGCCGGCTCTCCGGTGGACCGCCCGAGCACGACAGCAGACTTGACCGTCGTCTCCCCGAAGAGCGGAGAGGTCATCAGGGGCTCCGTCATTCCTCTGCGGATCTCTCTTCAGGGAGGGAAGGTCGTGTCCAAGGCCTCCACCGATCTGCGACCCGACGAGGGACACGTACACGTGCAACTCGACGGCGAGCTCGTGTCGATGGCGTACGGCCTCAGACAGGACATCCCCGATGTCCGCCCCGGGAGTCACATGATCCGGGTCGAATTCGTAGCTTCCGATCATGCTCCGTTCGAGCCGAGACTGTTTACCGAAGTGGCGGTGGAGGTCAAGCCATGAGCATGACGGCAACGGCCGAGCGATCGACGGCGGTCCGCAACGAAGCCACAACTCTTGTCGCGCTGGCCGCGGGGATGGCTCTGCTGCTCGCCCGGTCGGCTGTGATCGATCGCGGCGGCTCGTATTCGTGGTTGGTGTTGCTCTATGCGTTGCTCGGAGCGGTTGCGCTGGTGTGCCCGTCCCGGGCGGGGCGGGCGAGGCTGCTTCACCCCGCCGTGGTGCTCGCCCTGGGCCTCTCGGCCATCGGAGTCGTTGCCGGCTCTAACGGCGAGTGGCCGCCGGTTGGTCCGGCTCCAGCGGCCGCCGCAGGCTTGCTGGTGCTTGCCGCCGTGTCGGAAGAGGCCTTCTTCCGGCGCCTACTCTACGAGCGAGTGCTGCGTTGGTCGGGCGTCACCGCGGCCGTCGCGGTGTCCTCGCTTGTGTTTGCGCTCGTTCATGTCCCCCTTTACGGCATCCAGGTAGTGCCGGTGGATCTTGCCGCTGGCGTCTTGTTCTCATGGCAACGGTGGGCGTCGGGCGGGTGGGCCGTGCCGGCGGTTACTCATTCGGCGGCCAACTTGATGGCGGTGCTGGCGTGAGGAGGATGCTGGTCGCCGCAGCGGCTCTGGCCTTGGTCTTGCCCTCCTGCTCGACGACCGGCGAGCCGACGATCACGATCGGAGCCATCTATCCGTTGAGCGGCTCTCAAGCCGAGGGCGGCAGGGACGAGTACCGCGGGGTCCTGGTCGCGGCGCAGCTTGCCAACGAGGATGGCGGGATCGACGGGCGCAGGGTGAGGATCAGCGTCGCCGACGCGCCGGGCCCGGACGCCGTCCCGGCGGCAGTGGGGACTCTGCACGATCAAGGAATCAGCATCCTTGTGGGGAGTTACGGGAGCACCATCTCCCGTCCGGCGGCCACCGAAGCGGCGACCAGGGGCATGTTGTTTTGGGAGACCGGTGCCGTGGGCGAGATGTCGCCGTCGGCCAGCCCGTTGGTGTTTCGCGTTGCGCCCACAGGTGGTGTGCTCGGTCGCTCAGCGATTGCATTCGTCGCCGAACGTTACGCGCCGAAACTGCGCGCCTCGAGCAGACCCTTGCGATACGGCGTTGTCAACGTCGACGACGACTACGGACGTGCGGTTGCGGCAGGGGCCGTGGCGGAGATCAAGAAACGTGGTCTCGTGTTCTCGGGCCAGATCTCTTACGACCCGTACCGGTGGCGCATGCGAAGCGTGGTCAAGCGCCTCGCCGCCACCAAGCCCGACGTGCTGTTCGTTTCCTCCTATCTCGAGGACGGTGTGGCGTTGCGTCGCGCCATGGTGCGAGACGACCTGCAATTGGTTACCAGCATCGGTACATCGTCCAGTTACTGCATGCCCGAGTTCGGAGCCCGGCTGGGTGAGAACGCTCTCGGCTTGTTTGCTTCGGATAAGCCAGACGCGGGCGTGCTCAACCCGCAGGGGCTGCGGCCGGACGCCCGACGCCTTCTCGAGAGGGCGCGCACCGCCTATGCGAAACGATTTGGTGAAGACATGAGCGCACCGGCCCTCGCGGGCTTCTCCGCCGGGTGGGCCCTGTTTCGACACGTGTTGGCAGGGGCTGATTCGATGAGCCCAGTCGAGGTGGCCGAGATCGCTCGGGAGGTGAGGCTGCCCCGAGGGGGGCTCCCCAACGGTAGTGGGCTGGCGTTCGGAGAGGTCGGTCCTTCGGACAACATGGAAAACCTTCGTGCCTCGAGCGTGATCTGGGAGTGGGTAAGCACCAACCGGCGGGAGGTCGTGTGGCCTCCGCGCTACTCGACATCTCCCATCAAGGTGATACCCATCGCGCCGTGAGGATGCGGAATTGGCCTGTTGTGGCGGGGCTCCTCGCCGCAACCCTCTACGTCGCGGCGGCAACGGTCACAGGGCAACTCGGCCCACTGTCGAGGAGACCGATCTTCGACGGTTTCCTCCCTCCGCCTCCCTATCGCTGGGTCGATCCACCGCCAAGCCTCGAGGACACCAACCAAGAGCCTCTTAGCCAGACCTCGTCTGTGCCGTTCAAGCGCGAGACGTCACAGTCGCAAGTGATTAGTACTCCAGACCTCCAGGCGAGCATCTTTTTGGTAGAGGGCGCGTTTCCTCCAGAACCCGGAGAGAAGGCCGTGTCGGTCGCCATGCGGCCACTCGCGCCGGCTCAGGTTGACGAGCCGGCGGCATGGAGCTTCAAAGGCAACGTCTACGCGATCACCGGCAGCTATCAAGCCAGTGGGGCAGCTATCGTGGATCTGGCACAGCCGGGACAGCTCGTCTTGATTTATCCCCCCGGACCAGACATCGATCCCGAGTCCACTGTGCTGCAGTCGAGCAACGGTGAGGACTGGCAAGCACTAGACACAACTGTGATAGCGGCTCAGCACTCTACTCAGTCGGAGACCCGTGCCTTGGGGTACTTCGCGGTTGCGTCACCACGAGAGCCACCGGCGGGCTCTCCGCAGGACTCGGGCGCGAGGACCGTAATCGTTATTGCGGTAGCCGGTGGCGTGGTGCTCGTCGGCGCGGTGAGCTTGCTATTGATTGCGCGCCGCCGGCGTCAACGCTCGTCGTCGCGTTGATCCCTGACATCCTCATCAGTGTCGTCGCTCCTCCGTTTCGCCATCAAGATCAAGACGACCAGGATGGGGACGACGAGGAGCAGCGCTTCGACCGCGGCCCCCTAGCTCCCCCGTGCGCCAGGATGAAGGTCGTCACGTCCCCACCAGCAAGGCGATTCCACCCACGGTATAGACGACCATGACGGCTAGAAGCGCGTACTGACCGCGCGTCTTGTCCCGTCCCGTGAACACTCCAACTGCACGGTCGTGCGCCGCGACGATGCCGATGACGTGGCCAGTGACGGTGGCGGCTATCTGCACAATTGCGATGGTGGCGGTGGAAACAACGGTGTAGTCGATCGTCCACTCGGCGGTCCCCAAGAGATTCAGTCCGGTCCCGAGTGGATCAGAAGCGAGTATGTATCCTGCCTGTCCCTGGAATACGAAAAGCGAGAAGTAATGCGCGATCGTGTAACCGATCATGATCGGGATCAACGAGTGCAAGAACGTCGCGCTCAAGCCCCACACGGGATCGCTTCGATTCACGGTAGCGCGGGTAACGAGCATTGCGCCAGCGTAGGTCAACGCCACGAATGCAATCATCCCTATCAGTCCTGCCGTGCCGTCCCCAATAGGTTTGCAACAGCGGGTTGCGCCGTGGTGAGGTCCTGCCAGTACTGAGTTCTTGTCACTCCGTCAAAGGCGGTCGAGCCCAGCAACACGCAAATGACGGCCAGCAGCCCGGGTGCCGGTGTCAGGCCGGCGAGTCCGTCGAGCGGGCTACGCACGACAAGGCGACCATCCGAGCGTCTTCCGAAAGGAGACAACCGGGCAACGAGGGTCGAGTACACCTCGAAGCCGTCGCCCCGCTCGTACCACTTGGGGCCGTATCTCTGTGCAGCGAGGAGCTGGACAACTCCATATATCGCAAGAAAGACCAGAACCGTCGCCGGTTCGTCGGCACGGTCATAGACCAGCTCCATCCACACGAATACTCCGAGGACGGCGGCGGCGGGCCAGTACCCCAGACCCTTTGGAAGACTGCGTGAATAGCTGTGTTCCTGATCGCCTGAGAGACGAGCTACCCCCGACGTCAACGCTCTCAACGGGTTCAGCGCGCGCCAGACCGGCCCCAAGAGGATCGAAACGGGCACGATCCCTACCCAGAACCCTTGGCCGTGGACCACAACACACCCAATGCGGCAAATGAGACAAGGACGGCGGCGGCACCACCGTAGAGCGCAAGCCACAGAGGCACAGGTAGGTCCGAGCGGCCCCCGATCCCGTGGGCCAGGATCACGGTCCTTCCACCCTCAGCTCGAACAGCAGGAGTCCCGACTCCTCGAGCTCCACTTCAAAGACACCAGGGATGTTCGCCGTGAACTCGAGGGACGTGGTCTTGCCGGGCTTGACCGGGACGAACTCGTCGTAGCCGTGCACGTGAACCTCGTCGGCGGCGTCGGACCTGACGTCGATTCGGACAGACGTTCCAACCGGGACTCCGACCTCATCCGGGCCCTGGACCTGTCCTTCCTCCACGATGATCGGCACGAGGGTCACACCCAAGTCTTGGTTGCCCCGCTTCTCCTTGTGCTGGTCACCGTCGTGATTCGAGGCTTCGTCATGTGCAGGGGGCGTCGATGTCTCGCTCGGATCGGCCTCAGGCGAGGCGGCGTCCTGACAGGCGCTCACTCCGATGGACACAACGAATAGCAACACAAGCATGCGTAACGATCTATTCAAGAAAGTCTCCTTATGTGCGCGGAACCGTTCCGGCAGTCGCCGGTCGGTTACGGAAGTCAGAACGCGAACGGGACACGCAGCGGCGGGCCTCGAGGCCTTCCAAGCCTGACCGCCGTACGGCTACCACATCCCACTTCCCGAGACAGGAGCCAACGTGGCTCAGCGAGCCTTTTGGTGCGGGACCCGTTGAGGATTCGTTCGAGGCGGACGACGACGTGCCGGAAGCAAACCAGCCTCCGACTGCCGCCGCAGCTACGGCGACCTGCACCAGAAGCCCCCAAGCAACCGCAGGCTCGGTCGCCAGGCCGGCAACACCGTCGAAGTGCCCGCTCAACGCTCTCTCGGTCGCCTCGAGGAGGAATAATCCCCCGCCCTGCAGGGCGACCAGCGAAAGGAACTGACGCTCAAGCGAACGACGACAACGGCGATCTTCCCCCCTGAGGGCCCTCAGACTGAAACTGGTCAGAGCTGCCACAGACGCCGCAAGGGCCAGGGCGACGAAGTGGCCCCAATAGCGATGTCCCGTCTGGGCGAGGGCGTGGTCGAGGGTCCCCTCGGGAACGGCCAGCCGGTAGGCGATCCAGTGAGAGAGGACAACTCCCCCGCAAGCAACACCGCCCAACCACCATGGACGGGACCTCGAAATGAACGTGAGCATCTCCTCTCAGACTACCGAGGACCCCCGCCGGAGGTGTCCCGGTTCGGGGTCTGGCGGCAGGAGTCACGAGGCGCGTGTCAAATAGCCTCGGAAATGCGGTAAAAGAAACAGGCAATTAGTGCCACTAGGACGATGGAGGGGGATTACCTAATGAGACGTTGGTTATTGGTTGCGACGGCCGGCCTGCTGATCGCCGCGATGCCGGGGATAACCTCGGGCAACGAGCTTGATCACCCGGGCCCCGCTTTCACGCAGGAGGCTCAGGTCGGTAACGCCTTTAACAGCGGCGGGGAAAATGCCGACTGGGAGCTCATCACCACGGTGGCCACGGGCAATCCCCATACCGACCTCGACTTCTTCACCCAGGACGGTGAGACTTATGCTTCCGTTGGGACCCTAGGCACCGGCCCCAACGGCGCCGGGCAGACCATCATCCGGTTGACCAAAGACGGAAAGGTCAACGAGCAGAGCGTCGAGTTCGTAGCAGGTCATCCGTCGGCCGAGTGTCCCTCCAACCCCCGCAACACCCTTGGTCTCCAGCACGACGTCGAGGCGACGCCGAAGGGCAACGTTCTCTTCAACACTCGGGGGGCTCGTGAGGTTGCCGACAAGTCCGACGCCCAGCTGCTGCTTGACGCAACCGACAGCAGGGGCCGGTGTCACGACAACGGCGAGACGTTCGGGGTAGTGGCGCCGCAGGGCGGTATAGAGATCATCGACATCACCGACGTCCACAATCCCAAGGAGATTGGGCTCACCAGCCACATCGGGGAGGCGCACACCGTCAATGTCGACCCCAAGCGCCCGCACATCGCCTATGCAGTGACCTCCGACGCCGTGACCGTGTCGAAGGACACCGACGACAACGACAAGGACGGCAACACCGAGGAGCTCGTCAGAGAGAACGAGATCGAGGACGACAACGACGCCTCGGACCTCGATGGTTTCGAGGTGATCAACCTGAAGTCGTGCATGAACTTCCCCGAGGGCACCAGCATCGAAGACAAGCGCGAACAGTGCCGCCCCCAGGTGTGGCGGTTCCGCTACCCGACGCTTCGGATGGCGCTCGGACACAGCCGGCAAACGGGCACTCAGGGCGTCTTCGGGTGCCACGAGCTCGAGGTCTACCCCAACGACCTGCTGAGCTGCGGTGGAGGAAACGCCGCGATTCTGTTTGATCTGAAGAGCGTTTTCAATGACATGGGCACTCCGAACAACTACAGAGACGACAAAGTCCGTGGCACGCCGATGCCATGCCGGGTGCGGGACAGCTCGTCGGACCCGGTCTTCCAGACGGGCGCGAAGATCACCGACTGTGTGCAGGGCGAGGCCAAAGAGGACGGCACCTTTACCGACCTCAGGATTCCTAGCTGGCTCAAGCTGGGCAAACCGGGGAGGTTGCGGGGAGTCGAGCACCTGGGGAGCGCACACCATCAGGGCCGCGGCGCGACCGACGAGACCGGAGTGACTTCGAGGTTTGACGCTACCGAGGACATCGACTTCAACCACGAGACCGAGCTGACCGACTCGGGTAACTTCCTCATCGCCTCCGACGAGCGTGGTGGCGGCGTCGTTCCCCCTGGAGCGAGCTGCAGCTCCGCGGCCGACAACAAGGAAGGCAACGGTGGACTGCACGCCTACGCGGTCGACCGTCTCCAGAAGAGGTACCCAAGCTCGCCGAAGGAGGCCTTCAAGGCCTACGCTCGCCAGCCGAACGGCGAGAAGGCCATCCACCGGGTGCCGATCCATACAGGGGTCGAGCCCACGGTATGTACGGCGCACGTCTTCCAGCAGATTCCTGGCCAGAACCGGATCTTCATGGGCTGGTACTCACAGGGAACGCAGGTAATCGACTTCGTCGAGAACGCGGACGGCACCTTCAAGTTCAAGCAGGCCGGCTACTTCATCCCCGAGATGGCCAACGAGTGGGTCTCCCACATCTTCAAGGTCAGAGAGAACCGCAACGGGCTCTTCACCTACTGGGGCGTTGCCGGGGACTTCAAGATCACGGAAGGGCGCAACGTGATCGACGTCTACAAAGTCACGCTCCCGAGACCGCCAAGCCTGAACTCTGCCTGTAGGGAAAGACGGGCAATCACCGGCGACAGTTCAGACAATGCGCTGGTTGGGACGCCCAAAGCCGACATCATCTGTGGCCTGGGCGGTGACGACCAGATCCGTGGCCGCGGCGGCGAAGACCTCATCATCGGTGGCTCCGGTGATGACGGCATCAGCGGTGGCGGGGCTAAGGACCAGATCAGCGGCGACGCCGGCAACGACAGCGTGTCCGGCGGCGGCCAGAACGACTCCATCACGGGTGACGACGGCAGAGACATCCTGAAGGGCAACAAGGGAATCGACACGCTGCGGGGTGGCGAGCAATCGGACGTGTTGCAGGGCGGATTCGGCGACGACTCTCTGTTCGGGAACGACGGCGACGACCGGCTTCGAGGCTACTCGGGCGACGATTTCCTTGACGGAGGACGGGGACAGGACACCTGTAGCCCTGGGAAGGGCGACGACCGCACCAGGAATTGCGAGTAGCAAGGACTAGCTAGCGAAAGGGGCCGGCCCGAAGGGCCGGCCCCTTTGCGTGATACGAACCGTCTTCCTAGTCGGCCTCCGAGCGCTGGTGCGCAGTGTGATCCCCGTTGTGTTCCCGCTGGTCGGTGCCGCGGCCTCGCACCAAGAGAAACAGGACGACCGCGAGGGGCACCACGACGAGGAACAGCAGCTCCACCACGACCCCGGCGGTCCCTCCATGCGCGAGCACTACGGACATCACACCTCCTCCACGATCGCTGAGCAGCCGGCACGGTAGGCCTTCATCGCTTCGGCGGTCTTTCGTTGCCGCGCCAGGACGTCTCCCAGGAGCATGTAGCTCTCGGTTAGTTGGATCGCCGGGGCCTCAGAGCGCTGGAGGATCTCCACTGAGGCGCGCAAGTGCCTGGCCGCGGAGACAAGATCACCCTGGCCGGCTTCCAGCTTGCCCAGCTCGCGATGTGCAACGGCTAACGCCCGGGGTCTAAGTTGACGGGTCTGTTCGAGAATGGAAAGCGTCTTTTCCAGAAGCTCTCTTGCCTTCTTGTCGGAGCCCTTGCTCGAGAGCTCCTGAGCAAGCTCGAGGTGCCATGTCGCCGCCTCTTCACTCCACAACTCCTCGGGCCCCACCCTCAACCGATCGGCGAAGTAAGCAAGGGCTTTCCGGGAAGGCACTCGCTTGCCGGCTTCAATGGTGCTCACATAGGCGGCGCTGAAGGCATCACCGGCCAGCGCGGTTTGGGTAAGGCCTCGCTCGGACCTTAGCCTCCTGAGGTTCTTGCCGATTCTTGTGCGGCCCGCGTCGTCGACGGGTCCGTGGGGGTTGCCAGGACGTCCTCTACGAGCGCTCACCTCCACAACTTAAATCAGATCGGCGTCTAGATGTCATAGTAAAGATAAAACTCGTAGGGGTGGGGGCGCAGGCGAAGCTCGTCGACCTCGCGCACCCTCTTGTAGTCGATCCAGTGATCGATCACGTCCTCGGTGAAGACGCCGCCGTCGAGCAGGAAGTCGTGGTCCAGCTCCAGCGCGCGTCCAGCGCGGCATCCAGCGATCCAGGCACCTGAGGAACCTCCGCCAGCTCCTCAGGAGGCAGCTCGTAGAGATCCTTGTCCACGGGCTCGGGTGGCTCGATCTTATTCTTGATCCCGTCCAGACCGGCCATGAGCAACGCCGAGAAGGCGAGGTAGGGGTTGCAGGACGGGTCCGGGCAGCGGAACTCGATGCGCTTTGATTTCGGCGACTTCGAGTAGAGCGGGATTCTCACGGCGGCCGAGCGGTTGCGCTGCGAGTACACGAGGTTTACGGGGGCCTCGTAACCGGGGACGAGCCTCTTGTAGGAGTTGGTCGTGGGGGCGCACAGGGCGAGCAGCGCAGGAGCATGCTCCAACAGCCCGCCGATGTAGTGCCGGGCGGTGTCGGACAGCTGCGCATAGCCGAGCTCGTCCCAGAAGAGCGGCTCACCGTCTCTCCACAGGCTCTGATGGACATGCATTCCGGAGCCGTTGTCCTGGAAGATCGGCTTGGGCATGAACGTGATCGTCTTGCCGCTGCGACGTGCGACTTGCTTGATCACGTACTTGTAGAGCATGAGGCGGTCCGCCATCGTCAGAAGCGGCGCGAACCCCATGTCGATCTCGGCCTGGCCGGCGGTGCCGACTTCGTGGTGGTGAACCTCGATCGGGATGCCGAGCTCGCGCAGGGTCAGGACCATCTCGCTGCGTAGGTCCTGGAAGTGGTCCATGGGCGGAAGGGGGAAGTAGCCCTCTTTGTAGCGGGGCTTGTAGCCGAGGTTGCGTCCTCCTTCCTCGGCCCCCGAGTTCCACACGCCCTCAACTGCGTCGATGTAGTGGTAGCTCGAGTGCTGGTTCTGATCGAACCTGATGGAATCGAAGATGTAGAACTCGGCCTCGGGGCCGAAATAGGCGGTGTCCGCAACGCCCGAGCCCGTCAGGTAGTCCTGCGCCTTTTTTGCGACGTAACGGGGATCGCGTGAGTAGAACTGGTTGGTTATCGGATCCTTCACGAACGCGTGGACGACGAGGGTCGGGAACTTGGCGAAGGGGTCCATGACCGCCGTGTCGGGGTCGGGCACCAGGATCATGTCGGATTCCTGGATCTCCTGGAAGCCCCGGATGGAAGAACCGTCGAAGCCGAAGCCCTCCTCGAAATCTTCTTCCGCAATCTCCTCGAAGGGCATGGTGAAGTGCTGCATCAACCCAGGAAGGTCGGAGAAGCGGATGTCGAAGAACTGAGCGCCCTGGTCTTTCCCTTGCTTCAGGACATCCGATGGGCTTGCCGCCATGAATCCCTCCTTGTCCGACCTCTGCTCGGCTCTGGCGCGCCGCGCCATGGCCAAAGGGTCTCAAGGGCCGATTACTCGGGGGTTTCGGGGGTGTTACGAGTGCGTTACGCCCCATCCACAGCCGGTCCCCCTCGTTCTTTCTGAGTTGGATTGCGGAAAGCGCAAGTCGGCTCAGAAAGAAGGGCGGGTTCGCCCCTGGCTAGCGGCTGAGCCAGGCCCCCAGCCGCCGGCCTTCCTGGTCGTAGGCCTGACGAATACCGTCGACGATCACCCGCTCTGCCCTCTTGCCGAACAGCGGGACCTTGACTGAGACACGGCCTCGCACCCACCTCGTGCTCCTGTCGCCCGAGGGCTCCACTTGGATGGTGCCGTACGAGTTCAGCAGGTCCTTGCCCACTTCGGGGACGATGACCCAGTCCCACCGCATGGCGACGGGGTGCCAGATCGCCTCTTCCACCCATGCCGGCTCTGCGTTCCCGAGTACCTGGCGGGCACCGCTGGGCAGCACCGGGCCCAGGACGTAGCGCACTTTGCGCAGCACGGTCCCCTCAGGCGTGCTGTCTTGGCTGAGGAGCTCGCGCGACTCCAGAGGCGGGATGTCGGAAAGGGAGCGCTGGTAGGCCACGTCCAACATGGCTGCCGCGAGCTCTTCCGCCGAAAATGCAAATCGGTGCCCCACCTCGAAATCCACTCCCCAAGGATGCCATGCCCGATCGGGGGGCCTTCCTACCGGTTTGGGGGATGGACGCAGCTAAGAGCACGATTGTTAACTAACGTTTCCTAAGAGCAGCACGAGAGAGCTGGGTGGGCAGTGCAAAAAGTATCAGTCAGACCTCTTCAGGTCGTCGTGGCCGATGAGCACGCAAGTGAGTCGCTCGCGTCGGTCGTTATCTCGCTCGGCCACGCCGAGGTGGCCGGCACATGTAAGACGGCCGGGGAGCTTCTAGTCGCAGGCTCCCGGCTCAGCCCGGACGTGGCCATCGTTCATCTCGATCTCTGCGGAGATGGCTCGCTGGTAGAGGAATTCGGCCTCCGCTCGCCGGCGACGAGGATCATCGCGATCGCAGATCGTGGCGAGGGGGCCGCCGAGGGCTTGGTCGACGCCTTGGGCAGCGGCGCCGTCGGCGCTCTCTACAACGACGATGGTCTGTTCGTCGATCTGGAAAGAGCCCTCCTGTCTGCATCGAGCCAGCGTCCTGTGATCGCGGAGGAAGCCACGGGCTTGCTGCTCAACTCCTACGTCGAGGGCCTGCGCGTCAAGCGCCAGAGAGACGTAGCAACGATCAACGCCCTGGTGGCGGCGGTCGAGGCTCGGGACTCCGGAACCGGGCGCCACCAGCACAGGGCGGCCGCCCTCGCCGCCTCCTGTATGGAGCGCATCGACATCGATCTGGCAGAAGACGAGGAGGTCCGGTACGGGTTCTTGCTCCACGACGTCGGCAAGATCGGTGTCTCCGACGCCATCCTCAATAAGCCGGGCCCCCTGGAGCACCACGAATGGACCCTGATGCAGCGCCACCCCGAGATGGGCGTGAGGATCGTCGAGCCGATCGGTTTCTCCCGCACCACCACGGACATCATCCTGAGGCATCACGAGCGGTGGGACGGCTCGGGCTACCCGGACGGCCTGGCGGGCGAGGATATTCCGCTGGCGGCACGGGCCTTCGCTGTGGTGGACGCCTACGACGCCATGACCTCGCACCGGCCCTATCGGCCCGCCATGACGCCGCAGCAGGCAGTCGAGGCCATCCGCTCGGACGCCGGTGTGTCGTTCGACCCCGCGGTCGTGGACGTCTTTCTCGACCTCATTTCCTAAAAGGCAGGAACTGGCTGGTCCTGGACGAGTTCTGTATCCTGAGCCCACGCGGACTTTCGTCAAGGGGGCATGACATTCGGTCGATGGCGGCTGAAGAGGCCATTGAGCAGGGCAGGGAGATCGAGCGCTCGGTAGAGCGCCTCTGGGGGATCCGAGCCGCCAGGCTCCAGCGCAACTCCTCGGGGATGAGCTCGATAAGGGTTCTGGTGATGCCAGAACGCAGCGAGCAGGAGACCGTCCGGGACGTGCGCTCGCTGGTCGCTTC
>JAUJNI010000003.1:290925-313647 GCA_030446465.1 Actinomycetota bacterium | reverse complement strand
GCGACCGCTTCCGTGCGATCGCGAACGTTCAGCTTCTTGAAGATGTGCTTGAGGTAGGTCTTGATTGTCTCTTCTGAAACGTGCATCTCCTGCGCTATCTCCTTCGTCGACCGCCCATGGGTCAACTGCTGGAGCACGGTGAACTCCCTATCCGTCAACGCGCCTGGGTCCTTTCCTCCTATACGCCCGAAGATGCCCTCCGTCACGTTCGGGTCGAGCACAGACCTTCCTTCAGCGACGTCCTGGATCGCTTGGATCATGGCCTCTCGCGATGCGCCCTTTGAGAGATAGCCATCGGCCCCCGCCTTGATTGCCTCGGCAACCGTGCTTGGGTCCGTGAACATGGACAGGATCAACACCTTCGTCGAGGGAGAGTTGCTCTTGATCTGTCTCGTCGACTCGATCCCGTTCATGGAGTCCCCAAGGTTCACGTCCATCAGCACGACGTCCACCTGCTCCCTGGAAGCCATGTCGACGGCCGCCTCACCTGTCGGCGCAATGCCGGCGAGCTCGACGGTTCCCGTCGTCGAGAGCATGGTTTCCAACCCCTCAGAAACGAGGGCGTGGTCCTCTGCGATCAGTATTCGGACCGTCACTGGGAAACGCCCCCAGGCAGCACTGCTTCGAGGCGCGTTCCGCGGCCCAGGGCCGAGTCCAGCTGTATCCATCCACCCACACGGGCGGCGCGTTCCTTCATCAGTTTCATCCCAACGTGATCGGGGCCGACTTCGGCCTGAGGGTCGAAACCTGGACCCTCGTCCTCTACGACAATGTGAACCATATTGTCCACGTCCGTGATTCGCACCGTTATTGGGTTGTTGTTAGCGTGTTTCAGCGCGTTGACGAGACCCTCCTGCAAGATCTGAAAGGCAGCCAGGGCGACCGGGATAGGGGGCTCGTGATCTATGGATCCCTCGATTCGCACCTCGGTGCCCCACAGCGTCGCAACCTGATCCGTGTAGTTCTTGATGGTCTCGAGCAGCCCTCCGGCTTCCACGGAGGATCGCCGCAGGTCGACGAGGGAGCCCCGTAGCGTCTTGATCGCTCCGGCGACTGCGTTCTGAGTCGTGGTCAGCAGCTTGCTTGCCTCGTCCGTCTTACCCGCAGCAAGGTACTCGCCCGCGTTGCTGGCGCCGTAGGAGGCCGCGGCCATCATCTGAAGGCTTCCGTCGTGGATCTCGGCCGCGATCCTCTTCCGCTCGTTCTCCCGCTCCTGAAAGACCTGTTCGGTCGCCACCAGCAGGGCCTCTTGCTGCTTTTGGAGTCGTTCGGAGAGCTCCTGCTGCGCTCGAGCCCCGAGGATCCCGAGCCTTGCAAACAACAAGGGAATCAGGAAGGCAACGACAAATGGGCCGATGAATTGGTAGGCGGCGGCCGTGGTCGCCCCCAAGGCCGGCCAAGAGTGCTTGAGACATCCAAAACCCCGCCGCTGGAGCGGGCACCAGGCTCTTGAACAGCGGTACCGATAGGGACGTCCCTCAAGATTGACCCAAATGGTGACTAAACCAAGATTGGCGAGCACCAAGGTGATTGAGGCAGGGCAATAAGCAAGATGCCCGACGAAGCCGTGAACCGAGCCTTCGTAAATGTGGGCGACGCTGGAAGCTGCACCGGCCGCCACCATGAATTGGCACGATTGAACAGCGCATGCCAGAGCGGGATTCTCTCGGCGCAGCTCTCGACGATCAAACGCCCCAAGCCGGCGATGATCATCGCAGCGGGCTGGCTGGAAGAGAATGGCGGTGCCAGGACAATCGGGAACGCCATTGTTACCTGTGACTGAAAGCCGAGTGAGACGGGCAACAGTTCCGCAACAATGAGAAGGGCAATCCAGAAGAAAACAAAGGTGGCGGAGCCTGACTAAGTTCCACTCCTATGGCAAGAAACCAGAATGGCTCCAGTGATCCCTGCCACGAGCCATGCGAAAAGCTTTGCTTTCATACCTGAATGGTAGTGGAAAGGAGGAGAGTTCAGGTAAATAAAGGGGAGGGGCCTAGGTGCACCCCTCCCTCAGGCTGTGCTATTTGCCTTTCCACCATTGCGCCGGCGGTGTAAAACAAACCCACCAGGGCGCTGGCAAAGGCGATGAGCCTACCTTCACGCGGACTCCTTCCAGTGAAACATCAGGTACTGGACGATCCGCTTCGCTAAGTGCTCCAGCGCGATTGCGCCGTGAGCCCTTTACCACCTCGCTCTCTTCGCTTCGCTGTCCCCCGATCGAGTCAGAATTCATTACTCGATTGGGGGATGAACAAAGAACTCTAGAGGGTGTTGACTATCCCGGCAAGGGTAATTCTGGAAGGCTCGCCGGGGCTTGCTTGCGATGTGAGGCCCACACTCGGCTCTTAAGGGACTTTCTTGATCGATTGGCGGCTTGGCGGGGGAGGCGAACACTATCCTCGAAGTGACCTGTGGGTCCCGCTGTGCCTGGGACGAGAGGAGAAGCTCTGTTCGACGAAAGACCGGGCCCCCGGCGGACGGTCGGTGAGGTGAGCCGGCCGAGCCTCACGAGGCTCGAGGAGGACCTCCTGCGGATCCCAGGGGTAGTCGCCGCGCGGCTTATCGGCGGCGACACCGTAGAGGAGGTCCACATCGTCGCCTCCAACGGCCGGAACCCCAAGCAGATTGTGCGAGATGTGCAATCTCTTGCCGCTGCGGGCTTCGGGATCGAGGTCGATCACCGGGTCGTCTCGGTGGTCCAGCTGGAGGAGGGTCAGCCGGCCGAGAAGTCCGAGGTCGTCGGGCGGCCCCTCGTGGAGATGGTCCTGACCGGGATCGAGGATGGCCGGAGCTGGACCCGGGTCCGGCTTCGCTGGCCCAACGGAGAAGCGACCGAGGGAGAAGCAGAGCTGGGAGACTCTCCCCGAGGGCGCGCTCGAGGCGCGGTAGGAGCCGTGATCGATGCTCTCAACCCTGCGTTGGACAGACTTGGAGCTCGGCTGGACGTCGAAGATGTCCTGGTTCAGCCGCTTGGGGCGGCCAGCTCAGTGCTGGTGCGGACCGTTTATCGGGAGGGCTCCAAGGAGACCGAGCTCGTCGGTTCCACCATCGTGCACGACGATCTCGTCGGCGCGGCGGTGCGAGAGCCGTGCTTCATGCGGTCAACCGGAAGCTGTCCTAGAGGCGGGCCTGTTCGGTCGTCCCGAAAGAGTGCGCACGTAGACCAGCTTGCTCATTCCTGCGGCGAGAATCAGGTCGCCGACGCTCAGCACGAGCCGCAAGCCGGGGACCGGGATGACATCACCCAACCACGGAAGCACGGTGTCTTCATCGAGAGCTTCGTGCTTTATCCCGGCGTCCCCGACCACTGTGGTGGCTCCCGACTGCTCGGCTGCTTGCGCCGATACCGGCATGGCGCGGTTTGCCGTGATGACCGCCACGTTGAGGGCCAAGCCCACCGCTATCAGCAGCATCCCCGGCAGCTTTTGGTTTACTGCAATGAACGATGCGACGATGGCATTCGAGCTGAGAAGTAGCGCCAGCGCGAGGTCGTTCGTCAGCCACTCCGGCTCCCACAGGTTCAGACCGAGTTGCAACACGAGCCCTGCCAGAAGCAATAGCGGTGCTCGGAAGTGTGTATAGGCGAGAGCGTGGAGTGATCCTCCGTTGCGAAGACCCACAAGTGCGGCCGCGATTGCGACAATGAGCGCAACCTCCATCAGGCAAGCTCCCGCAAACCTTGCATGGTCTCAGGATATGCACGACGGGGGAGTCGGTCGGTAGCATCCTCCGCCATGCACCAAGCGCTTCTTGTGGTCAACCCGTACGCCGGTTCCGTATCCGCTCGGGCCGAGCAGGGCATCATTGCAACGCTGCGAAGCGACTTTGAGCTCGAGGTGGCGAATACGACGCGGAGGGGGCATGCGACCGATCTCGCACGCGCCGCGGTCGACCGCAACTTCGACGCGGTGCTCACGTTCGGCGGCGACGGAACCATCAACGAGGTCATGCAGGCTCTGGTTGGCACTGACTTGGCCCTCGGCATTCTTCCGGGAGGGAGCACAAACGTCACCGCGCGGGCTCTCGGAGTCCCGCGCAATCCCATGCGAGCAGCCGCCTTTCTTGCAGCTCCGATCAGGTCGGGGAGCAAGAGGCGGGTCAATGTGGGAAGAGTGAACGGGCGCTACTTCCTCTTCTCGGCGGGGATGGGCTTCGACGCAGAGGTCGTCAAGCGAGTGGAGGCCGACCCCAAGGGCAAGCGGGCGCACCACCAGTGGACCTTCTTGCAGAACTCTCTGAGCGCAGCGATCGGGGAGTACCGGAACTCGGACCCGACCATCACTCTTCAAGTCGAAGATGAGGCACCCGTACGCGTGGTGACGGCTCTGTGCTGTAACGCCCGTCCCCTGACCTATTTCGGCGGTTTACCCGTGGATGCGTGCCCGCGAGCGAGCTTGGACTCGGGTCTCGACCTCTTCTCGTTCAAGCGCATCACCTCTCTCACGATTCCCCGTTTCGTCTTCTCGCTGTTCGTGAGCCGTTCCCATCCGAGATGGAACAACGTGCACTATTGCCATGACGTTGGCAACGCGACCCTGGAGGCCGACGCTGCTCTCCCGGTGCAGGTCGACGGCGACTACATCGGCGAGTGGAGTGAGGTGATGTGGTCGTTGGAGCCCAACGCTCTCCACCTACTCATCTAACTTCTCCAGAGTAATAACGGGGTCTTTGCGAGACATGCCCTCTTCGCCTGTCTGACGAAGCGTTACTTGGCGACATTGATGGCTTAACCCCTTCCCCTCGCTTGTCCGGGGATGAGAGTCTTGGGGTTGCCGGCGCTCATCGAGCGCCCTTCCTTCGTCGGGGCGGTTCGAGTGAAGCTAGCCGGGATCTGAGAGGCGATATCCCACACCGGGTACCGGCAACAGGAACACAGGGTGCGTCGGGTCGACCTCGATCTTCTTGCGGATGCGACGCACGAGAGCAACGACGCGCTCCACATCGCCGCGCTGAGTGAGCTCCCCGCCCCACACGAGGCGTGACAGCTCACCGAAGGTCACTGCGCTCCCCTCGGCAAGCACGAGGACGCTCATGAACTTGAATTGTTGGCGAGTGAACCGGACGACTGCCCCGTCCCAACGTGCCTCGTGCTTCTTTAGATCAAGACGCAGAGGGCCCCACTCCAGAACGGAAGGGAGGTCCACCTCCCGCCGCATCTCGGCGAGCTGGCGAGCCGCGTGGGCCAGCTCCACGAGAGGGATTCCTTGATCAAAAGCCTTCGCTTGCGATTCTGTGACGCCCGCCATCCCGTCCCCCCACAGGTTAAGTGATGGATATCAACCAGTTTATGCGTTCATTACCTATCGCTCTCCCAACTTTTCGCGCTCTGACGCACTCCTGAAAGCTCGAGACGGTCACTCAGCGGGGTGGCGTCCGCGATCCGTCCTCCAGTCGTCGCCGCGACGTCGGTAATTCGTAGGAGTGGCGGCGCTGGCCGGTCGGTGAGCTGTCGCCCATCTGTCTCTTCCCTCTGGTGGCTCGCTCGTTGCATAGTGCTGCCAAGCGTCGCCCTTGGAGCTCTCCAACTCTCGGTTGAACAGCCGAAGCGGTGTCGCCAGACCGTTTCCGGCTGTTTTTCAGCCCTGGCTTTGGGGGTCCGCAGATGTTGAGCAAGCGGCGGCGTGTCCTTTGGTTTCTGGCGATCGTGGTAGTTCAGACGCTGCTCTCGGCGTTGCTGCCGCCGGCACCTTTCGTACCCCAAGCGCCGGAAATGGCGTCGGCTCAAGTCACCTCAACCCCATCGACCCTGCTGGCGCCCGAGACCCTCTATTCCAACGGCGCCCGTCTTCGCTGGACCCGCTACGAGACCGCCGCGGGTGCCAGCTTCGGCTCCTATGAGCTCCACCGCTCGACCTCTGCGAGCTTCACTCCGTCGAGCTCGACCCTCATCGCGACGCTGGGGGATCAGTCGACCACCTCCTATCGCGACACCACCGCCGCGCCCTCCAAGAGCTTCACCTACAAGCTCGTCGCAATAGTGGGACAGGAGCTTCACTCCTCGATCTCGTGAGGGGCATTCCACACAAGCAGATTGGCGTCACCACCGTCGGTGAAATCCGGGCAATCGGCGGCCAGGTAGTTCGCGATCCGCTGCCGGGCAATCCTTACCACTGCCTGGTCTCCTGCGTCACGCCCGACGCCATGAGTCGACTGCTTACTCCTACTATCAGGAATCCAGGGCTATGAGCGCCAATCCTCGTATATGGGTCGACTTCATGAAGACCGATGCCCAGCGGCGTCTCATTCTGACTACCCTGGGAACGATCGAAGACTTAAAGAAGCAGGGAATCGACTTGCACGAGGGCCTAAGGCTGGAGGTGTACAGCGACGACGCCGATGACCGGGGGAATCGCGATGATCTACTAGCCGAGGGGATAGTTTATCGCGATAAAGAGCAGGATCGCTGGGTACTTGAGATCGACTGGAACGCAATCAGACACGCGTCTGATAGGTGATTCGAGAATCGGGATGAGAATTCAAGCCCAAAGGACTCGACCGACTACGTCTACGACGCCCTGGATCGCACCGTCAAGGAGACCGAGACCCACGACGAGTGGAGCGGGACGACCAGGGCCACCAAGTTCAGCTACCAGGGCCTGTCAGACCTCGTCACCGAGGAGCGCATCACCGGCAAGAACCCGACCACCAAGACCTACTCCTATGACGCCTTCGGGCACCGCATCTCTTTGACCAACGACCCAGACGACCCCGCCAAGGAGACCAAGACCTACACCTACGGATACGACGTCCACGGCTCGGTGTCCCGCCGAGTACTGGTACGACACAGAGGGCAACCTCGACTGCATCACGACCGTGACCGGGTCCTCGAGCGACTGCTCGCCGTCCAATGCCGCCCCCACCAGCGGGGTCTCGGCCAGCTTGGTGGCGGACTACTCCTATGACTACTTGAACCGCCTGTCCTCCTACCGCTTCTACAACGCGACCTCGTCGGTAAAAGACCGCGCCGCCTACACCTACGACGCCCTGGACCGGGTAACCAAGGAGATCGAAAAGCACGGCTCCGCAGCGGAGAAGACCACGACCTTCTCCTACCTCGGGCTCACCAATCTGGCGACCGAGGAGCGCCAGGTGAGCGGCACCGAGACCACCACCAAGAGCTTTAGCTACGACGCCTACGGCCTGCGCATCTCGATGACCAACGACCCCCCCGACACAAACGGCGTCACCGACCCCAAGACCTTCACCTACGCCTACGACGTCCACGGCTCGACCTCCTTGCTGCTCAACGAAGGCGGCGGCGCCAGAGCCTCCTACGGCTACGACGCCTACGGCGAGCAGGACGACCAGACCAGCGGGGGAGACCCCAACCAGGACGAGCCCTTCAACCCCTACCGCTACTCGGCCAGGCGCTTTGACTCGGGCTCCAACTCGATCGACATGGGGGCGAGACGCTTCGGGCCCGACACCATGCACTTCCTGCAGCAGGACCAATACATGGGGGCGCTCTCAAACCTGTCTCTCACGACCGACCCGCTGACCCAGAACCGCTACAGCCTCGCGGGAGGCAACCCGGTGAGCTACGTCGAAGTCGACGGTCATTACCCGCTGGCCAACGGCTACGGCACCGCCTCCAACTACGTCAAGGACGGCGGGGGCGGTGGCTCGGGTGGCGGCGGTGGCTCCAGAGGGGGTGGCTCGGGCCTTAGGGCCCAACAGCGACACGTTGGCGGATGGGGATCCACTTCCGCGAAATCAAAGTCGTTGCCCGCTTCGTACAAACGGCATGACGGAAAGCCGTACGGTAACCCCGACGGCCTCGTCACAGAAGAACAAATTCGGTTTAGAGTCAGCGAGTTCCTCATCCATGGCTTGCCACCACCACCTAATTTTCCTTACAAGCCGGTCCCCGTCCAAGACGAAGAATTCCCCTTTCTAGACAATCCGCGTGTCGTGGACCCCTTCGCATCATGTTCAGGCCTGGGGGGTACGCCGGGTACGCCGCTTGCCTGTGGTACCCATGATTATGGGTATGATCTCATAAGAGCGGGGGCGTTCGGGACGGATGAAAACAGCAAGAGAACGGCAAAAGGCGCGATCGATGCTCTGTTGTATGAGGATGTCATCAGCGAATGCGAATACGGCCACGGCCACCTCTGCGTTTTGAAGGGAAATCTCACCTTCGGTGGCGTCCGTGACACTCAGAACGCCGCTGACGTGTTTGGCGGTGGGGTACTGAACGAGGGGCTTAAAGATATAGATACAAGCGGCGAGTCCTTTCTAACGACCTACGACCCCGAGCCCATTTCGCCAATCTCACCTGATTTCGCGCCCGGCGTTCCCGGCAACGAATTCTATTGCGGTGGCGGCACAGCGTTTCGGTACCAATATTGCCCGTGACCATGGGAAACTCACTCATAACCGACTTTGATTGCCCTGGTCTTTTTCGATTTAACGGGTTCGTTATCATGATGGACCTCACGTTGTGATTCCGGCTATGAAGAGCATTCTTCGAGGATTCGCACCGGTCGCCATCTTGATCGCAGTTGCGACGCTTTTCTGCGCTTATATCTTAGTGATCGACGACTATGTCGCCGACACTGGTCCCATCGTCGATCGGTTCCTCGGCTGTTTGGGCGTACAACTCGTTGCGTTGAGCGTGGGTAGCTTCATAGCAGCGCGACGAGCAAAGGTTCGTTCTCTCGAGGTTGGCACCCTTGCAGGCTCCCTTGGCGCGTTCATCCTTGTCGGCCTATTGAGCTTGGTAAGCGATGAGCCGGGTACCGTCAACAATGCCTCAGCAATGTTTTTGATTGCCGGGATCATGCTGAGTGCCATCGGTTCTTGGATGGGAACATGGTGATGGCGATGCTTCGTCAGTCGATCCGCAGAGGCTGTTCGTTAGAGTGGAGTTGTCCCCTCCTCGCGGATTGCCTGACGGGAATTGGGCCGATTGATGGGCTTTCGCCGAGTGGAGGCGCTTGTGTCTGATGATCCGTCACCCTGCCGTAGGACCATTGTCATTGGGGCCTTGGCAGCCTTGTCGGGCCTGTTGACGACTGCATGCGACTCCAGGGCTACGCCACAGGAGGTTCATCAAGAGGATATCGAAGAATCAACTTCTGCTGATCCTGGATTCGTCGAAAACCGCCGTGCCGAATCGATTTTCGTGCCGATCAAAGGCTACAGATTCGAAGAGGTGTCGCCCCGACTACAGCAGAATCTCTCGTCGCGTTTTCTCCGCGCGTTTGAGCGTCTGCCTCCAGTCAGTATCGCCGTTAAGCGGGTGGTGACAGTCGGAGGACATCCCCTACCCGTAAGGATTGTGGCGATCAGTTATCGATTGCCGAAGGGGGTTCCCTTTGCAGCACTTGCCGCTGAACTGGGCCGTGAGTTCCTTGGCGCGACCCCAAGGAACAGCTCCGAGTTGATGAGGGGCCAGGGTATTCTTATCGAGGATCGAGCCGGGGAACACCGGAGTGAATCCGTAGCCTTTTTTATCGGCAAGGAGATTTTTGTCTATGCCTATGCAGCTCACTCAAACGCTCCAACTGAGGACGTTGCAAAGAAACTGCTAAACGCGAACTCTTGAGCTTGCGTCGTCCTTGCCGGGAACGCAGGACCAACGAGGTGGGGAGCGACCATCTCGACCAAGGGCTACGAGCTCGACGCCGCCGGCAACGTCACCAAGGAGACCGGGGACGAACTCAAGGCCTTCACCTACGACGGCAACCAGCTCCAGACCATGACCACCGGAGGGGTCACCGCGGAGTACTGGTACGACACCGAGGGCAACCTCGACTGCATCACGACCGTGACCGGGTCCTCGAGCGACTGCTCGCCGTCCAATGCCGCCCCCACCAGCGGGGTCTCGGCCAGCTTGGTGGCGGACTACTCCTATGACTACTTGAACCGCCTGTCCTCCTACCGCTTCTACAACGCGACCTCGTCGGTAAAAGACCGCGCCGCCTACACCTACGACGCCCTGGACCGGGTAACCAAGGAGATCGAAAAGCACGGCTCCGCAGCGGAGAAGACCACGACCTTCTCCTACCTCGGGCTCACCAATCTGGCGACCGAGGAGCGCCAGGTGAGCGGCACCGAGACCACCACCAAGAGCTTTAGCTACGACGCCTACGGCCTGCGCATCTCGATGACCAACGACCCCCCCGACACAAACGGCGTCACCGACCCCAAGACCTTCACCTACGCCTACGACGTCCACGGCTCGACCTCCTTGCTGCTGTACCAGGGCGGCGGTGCCAGGGCCTCCCGCCGGCGTCCACCTCTACCTGCGCCAATACGAGAGCGACAGTCGGGACACTTACCAGGCGCGCAAGTGGGCCCTCGCCCGGACCGGGTCACCTACTTCTTCGACGAGGACGGCTACCCGACCTTCGTGAAGGACAAGAACGGCAACGAGCTGCAGTTCACCCTCCAGAACACCCCAGCCGGAGAGGATCCCGGTGGTCCCAAGAAGCGCATAACCGCAGTGACCGATGCAGGCGGCCGCTCCTTTTCGATCGACTACTACGAGAAGGCCGAGGCCCCCAAGCCACAGATCCGGGGCAACATCCAAACCATCTCCGATCACAGTGGCAGCAAGCTCGACTTCGACTACTACGACGACGGCAACCTGCTGCGCATCACCCAGCGGGGCGGCACCAACGCGGACGGCTCCTATCTCGCCGACCGCAGCATCGTGTTCACCTACACGACCTCGGACGGTGTCTCTCCTGCGGCGACCAACCTCTTGAACCCGAGTCCCAAGACCCCCAACCAGTCGACCCACATCTACTCGGTCGCCGACCCCGTCAAGAACAAGACGGTGTTCAGCTACTACGGCCCCTCCGAAGGCGCTCATCTGCGCTGGAAGCTCAAGTCCGTCACCAACAGGACCGCGGACAAGACCTCCTACGGCTACGACATCGACCTTCGCAAGACGACGGTGACCAAGCCGCTCGGCCGGGTGGCGACCTACAACTACGACACCGACGGCAAGCTCACCAGCATGCTCGACCCCCTCAACCGACAGACCTCCCTGACGTGGAGCAGTGACTTCCACGTCACCCAGGTGGCCGAGCCGGGAACCCCGGCCCGCTCGACCAGCTACACCTACAACAACAACGGCTATGTGACCTCCTTCACCGATCAGGAGGGCCACAAGACCGAGCTCGTCTACCAGAACGTCGCGGCCGACTCGGCCGATCCGCTGGGGCTCCGCGACAAGAGCCCCTACTGGAAGAGCGGCCGCAGCATCCCGCATGTCAGCCAGCTGATCAGCAAGACAGACCCCAAGGGCGTGGGCAACGCCGACCCCGACGACTACCAATGGAACTTCACCTACGACAGCAAGGGCAACCTGCTCAAGGTCATCGAGCCGGAGCCGACCCTGAACCCGGTGGGTGAGCGCTACACCACCGTCAATTCCTACAACCCCAACGGGACGTTGCTAAAGACCACCGACCCCAACGGCAACCCCACCAGCTTCGAGGCCTACGACGCCAACGGCTTTCCGACCCGCATCGTCGACGCAGAGAGCCGCACCACCCAGTTCTTCTACGACGACGACGGGCTTCTGCGCTGGATCCAGGACCCTCGCCACCTAAACGACTCGGGCGGGGACGAGCGCAGCTACCGGATCTTCTTCGACTACGACAGCTTCCACCGCCTCGGGCGCCAGAGCGCTCCGAAGTCCACCGCAGCGTCCCGCGGCCTGCTCATCTGGAGCGGCGCGCAGTACGACGCCAACGACAACCTCAAGGTCCTGATCGACCCCCACTACGGGCGGGACTACCCCGGCAGCGGCTCGCAATCGAAAGTGGACTACGACGCCATGGACCGGCCCACCGTTGCGGTCAGCCAGGAGGGCCACAAGACGGGCTTCACCTACGACGACGCCGGTCGGCTCGTGAGTCAGACCGCGCCCAAGGGGATGGAGACCCCGGCAATCGACAAGGACTTTGCGATCTTCTACGACTACGACCTGCTCGACCGGGTCACCCGCCAGACTCGCCATGCGGTCGACGGGGCCGGCGCGGTGACCGAGACGAGGACTACCCTGTCGTGCTACGACCTCGCGGGCGACCTCACCGCGATGACCGCTCCCAGAGCGGACCGCACCTCGATCCCCTGCCCGCCGGACGGCGTCCCGTTCACCTGGCGCTACGAGTACGACAAGGCACATCGGGTGGTCAAGTCGATCGACCCGAAGGGCAATGCCAGAACCCAGCATTACGACCCCAACGGCGCAGTCGACTTCGCCAGCAATGAGAACACCGACAGGTCGGAGTTCTTCTACGACCAGCGTGGCCTTCCAATCAAGTCGGTCGAGCCGTTCAAGCCCGACACCAACCGAACGGTCACGACCATGTCGGTCTACGACGGCGCGGGCAACCTCACCAAGAGCATCAGCCCGCGCGCCTACGACGCGTCCGCCGACAAGCAGAGCTTCACCGAGTTCGTCACCACCTACCACTACAACCGGGTCAACCAGGTCGTCAAGGTCGAGCTGCCGACCCGCAAGGACGACCTCACCACCGTCAACGTCAACGAGGCCGAGCAGGCCTACGTCCACAACAGCTACGACGACAACGGCAACCTCAGGTGGACGTCGTTGCCGACCACGGAGGGCAACCCGGCGCTGGTCTCGGGGACCGCCAAGACCGAGATGACCTACTTCGATCCAGGCTGGATCAAGACCTCGACCGACAACGTCAACCCCAAGGTCCACTTCGACTACACCGCGCAGGGCTGGCAACGGGAGCGCACCCCGGAGCTGAAGAGTGACCCAGGAAACCTCAACCGGGACCGGACCCTGACCTGGTCCTACTACCCGGACGGTCTCCTCAAGGAGCGCATCGATCCAGACGGGCAGCGCAGCACCTACGACTACGACCCCAACGACAACCTGTTGGAGGCGGTCGATGCGGCCGGCGTCACCACTGCGGGGCAGACCCCCATGGAGGTCGAGGCCCGCTACAACGGCTTCGATGAAGAAACCAAGGTGCGCAACCGCAAGAAGAGCGACTCGGGCTCGGAGAACAACTGGAGCTTCACCGAATACCAGTACGACAAGAACGGCAACGTCACGCTGCGCCTCGAGGACGGCGAGGAGAGCCCCTCGGGGACCGAAGTAACCAAGCCGAGAAGGCACCTCTTCAGCTACGACCAGGCCGATTGGATGGAGTTCCAGAGGAACTTCGGACGAGACAGCGGCTGCAAGGACGACCAGAAGGTCGTCAACACCTACTTCTCGACGGGCTGGGAGAAGCAGCGGGAGATCTTCAGGACCGACGACACCTGCACGGTCGAGGACGCAGACTGGAAGCCCCGCCAGAAGACGACCTGGGACTACTTCGCCAACGGCAAGCTCAAGACTCTAGAGACGAGAAGCTTCCCCAACCCCGCGACCCAGCCCGCGGGTGACGTCAAGGAGTCCCACAGCGTCTCCTACATCGACGACAACGGCATCTACGTCAACGGGCACCGCACCGAGGACGCCTACGTCCTCAAGCGCCCCAGCGCGACCAAGTGCGAAGATCCCGCCAACCCGTGCAGGGCCAAGTTCTCCTATGACGCCCGGGACCGTCTCGTCAGGCACGACGACGGCCACGGCGGCGTCACCTCCTACATCTTCGACCAGCCGGCCATGCTGCTCGGCGACAAGACCATCAGGGCCTCCAACCTCACCACCGAGGAGGCCCCCGACGGCACCGTCACCCGCATCTACGAGGGCAACCGGCTCAGCTCACTGACCGCAGGGACCGCCACCGCCAAGTACTTCTATGACGACTTCGCCAACATCGACTGCATCACCAAGGAGACCGGCTCCCAGGCAGACTGCTCGCCCTCCGACAAGGCGAGCTCGACCTCTTCGACCCTGGTGGCCGACTACAGCTACGACTCGCTCAATCGCCTGTCCTCCTACCGCTTCTATGCGGGAGGCCCCAAGAAGGACTCGACCGACTACAGCTACGACGCCCTCGATCGCACCGTCAAGGAGACAGAGACCCACGACGAGTGGAGCGGGACGACCAGGACCACCAAGTTCAGCTACCAGGGCCTGTCTGACCTCGTCACCGAGGAGCGCATCACAGGCAAGAACCCGACCACCAAGACCTACTCCTATGACGCCTTCGGGCACCGCATCTCTTTGACCAACGACCCAGATGACCCCGCCAAGGAGACCAAGACCTACACCTACGGATACGACGTCCACGGCTCGGTGTCACAGCTCATCACCCAGGGGGGCCAGGTGCAGGCGTCCTACGGCTACACCCCTACGGGGGCGAGGACCAAGAGCTGACCAAGGGCGACAACGCCTCTGCGACCCTCGAGCCACTAAACAGCTACCGCTACACCGGGGCCCGCATGGACACCGGCATGGACCGGGGCCAGGAGGAGGGTGGCGACCGCTTCGGCATGGACTTCGGGGCCCGCCGCTACGGGCCCGACACGACCCGCTTCATCCAGCAGGACCTCTACTACTCGGCGCTCGGAGACCTCTCGCTGTCGCTCGACCCGCTGACCCAGAACCGCTACAGCCTGGCGGGGGGCAACCCGGTGAGCTTCGTCGAGGTCGACGGCCACCACGTGGTCGGCGACGGCGGCGGTTGTTCCACCACCGAGTGCAAGCGTTACACCAGCTACGCCAACCGAGACACCGAACTGGGCACCAACCAGTTACAGAAGAGCGTCAGCGAAGGCGACGGCAGCGCCATCGACATTGGGTTCTCCCCCGTAGAGGCAGGAAAGGATGTCCTCGGCGTCGCCAAGGGGGTCGGTGAGGCCGTGGTCGAGGCCGGCAAGGGGGCGGTTGAGACCGGCAAGGCAGGTATCAGCTGCGCGCGCGATCTGGACGGCTGTGAGAGAAACATCGAGGCCTTTGTCGGAGCCGTGCGCGATGACCCCGGCGGCGTGGCCTCGGCCATGTGGCACGGCGTCGCCGACCCCATCGCCGAGGACTTTAGGAACGGCAATCCGGGCGAGGCGGCGGGCCGCTTCGCAGGGCTGCTCGCCGAGATAGCCGTTGGAGCCAAGGGCGCCACGAGGATAAGTAAGCTAGGAGGTACCAGAAGCGGAACAGGTTTCCTTCCGGACGAAGGTGGTGAGGTTCTCTATCGTGTCCACGGAGGAAAAAGCGGCCAGCTCGGTTCGTCATGGACCCCCACCGACCCGCGCACATTGACCAACCCTCGTGGCAGCCTCGGACTCCCCAGCGTCAATTCGGGTGAGTATTTGACGACAGCACGCGTTACCGACTACACGGGAATGGCAGCCCGTCGTTCGCTTGCTCTCGGTGACAACCTGGGTGGGGAGATCGAATATCTCGTCCCCAATCCGAGCAAGCAGCTAGAGATATTGGAGATGAACTCCCTGGCGCCTCCATACTAGAGAAAGGCGGTGAGAAAAGTGGAGCCTGCTGAGGTCGAGGTCTTGCGGCGTGCTTTGGGTCCGCTTGGACTCAAAACGGGTCTCCGAGTCGTGGACGACACTGACGATGAGCTGGTTCTTGTTGTTCCGGCCGGCGACTTTCCGAAACTGAACGAACAGCAGCTGACGCAGGAACTCACCGCCGCCCTGGGGCGGAAGATTTGGGTCGTCACGGATGCCCCAGATTGGCATGAAAGGTCTCGCCCTTTATCGGTGTGAGACTCTCCCATGCACCCGTGTCTCGTTATCGGTAACAGGGACCGACTACAGCTACGACGCCCTCGATCGCACCGTCAAGGAGACCGAGACCCACGACGAGTGGAGCGGGACGACCAGGACCACCAAGTTCAGCTACCAGGGCCTGTCAGACCTCGTCACCGAGGAGCGCATCACCGGCAAGAACCCGACCACCAAGACCTACTCCTATGACGCCTTCGGGCACCGCATCTCTTTGACCAACGACCCAGACGACCCCGCCAAGGAGACCAAGACCTACACCTACGGATACGACGTCCACGGCTCGGTGTCACAGCTCATCTCCCAGGGGGGCTCGGTCCAGGCGTCCTACGGCTACACCCTCTACGGGGGCGAGGACACCGAGCTGCCCAAGGGTGAGCGAATGTTCCTAGATAACCGCCTACCGCACCAGCCAGAACACTCAAAGCTCGAGCGATCGCCTCGATTTCGGGGGCTCCCCGGCGTCCGTCGGGAAACGAGGGTCGGGGCCGAGATAAGACAGGGTGAAGTGGATAGTCAGCCATCCCAAGATCGCTGCGATGAGCCCAAGCCCAAGGAAGCGTGTCGGCGAGAAGCCGAACCATCTACCGCCGAGCGCTCCGACCAGGAAGTAGATCGCCGGGAAGGCAAGGTCGTCGTCTATGTAACCACGAATCATGTGTGTCAACGGCGGGAGCTTGTCGGTTCCCGGTTTGATACTGATCAACTCCGGCACCAGAAACAGCACTGCGAACGCGGTGGGCGCTACCCACTGCCGGCCCGCCTCCGTAACGGAATACAAAACGCGATCATGATCCACGTCGGCGTGGTCACGATCCACATCAGTTTCCACAACGGATGCCAGCTGTCCCCCTGGTCGTAGTAAACCCCCTTCATGACGCCCCTCCCTGACAGCAGATCTCGAACTCAGGTCTTACGCGCCCCTCGCGGCAACCCATCCAACAGAATAGAGCTCGCGTAAGATGGCCTCGAAGGCGCACCATCTTGCGCGGTTACGCCACCCCCTAGAGTGATGCGACCTTAATGGGCAAGAGTTCAGGAATGTTACTGGGAGGTCGATTCGTCCTACCGAGCGCAGTTGCGGTTCAGTATTCAAGAGCAGAGCTCGTGCGGTTTGCTCGCAGACTGGATGCTATTCTCGACGAACGCGACGTGATCATTGGTATTGGACCACGGTCCCATCTCAATAAAGTCGAGGTCATCCTGCGGTCGGACGATCCAGCACAACACGAGCTCTCCGCTCAGCCGTTCCGAAAGGCGCCGTGACAGTCGTGATTGAAAACGAAGTTCGTTCAACGACTGGGCATGGTGAGGACACCCCAAGTGGGACAGCTGACCTTCCGGCTTGGATCTTGGTGACTGCTCTCGTCATCGTTGGTGGTATTGGCTTCTTGGCGATTTCACGTAGGAACACACGGGCTACGAGCTTCTAAAGCATCCGTTTCGGACTTGATCAACTCCGTGGTACTCCCGAACCCCATGATGCAGATATCCTTTTGTACGTTCCGCACTACTGTGAAGGAATTCTAGTGTTACAGGACCACGTCTTCTCTTCGATCCCCAGCTATCGCGGGCTTCAGCTGCTGGTTCCCTCCTAGTGGGGGCAAGCTCAGAGGTATCGCTTAGGCTCTTAGGACGTGTTTACACGAGGTGAGTCTTCGATACCTTCCACAGAAGAGATATCAGCCGTCTTAGGCGCCATACAGGACCCTGAGTTCCATCGGGGGATCAACGAGCTGCACATGGTTCGCGACATCGCGGTCTCCGGCAGCCGCGTGTCCGTGGTGATAGCTCTCGTGGTTCCGAACTCTGCGGTCAGGCCGTTCTATATGGACGTCATTCCGGCCAAGCTCACGCAGACCTTTCCGGACATCAAGCGCGTTGACGTCCAGTTCACTGCGATGACCGAGGAGGAGCGCCAGGCTCTGTCGACGAGCATGCGCAAAGACGCTCCGGCCCCCATAGCTCAGGCAGACTCATCGACCACGGTGATAGCGATTGGCTCGGGCAAGGGAGGAGTGGGGAAGTCGACAACTACAGTGAACCTCGCTGCCTCACTGGCCAAGCAGGGCCATAGCGTCGGCCTTCTCGATGCCGACGTGTGGGGTTTTTCGATCCCCCGGATGCTCGGCGTCTACGAGAAGCCGGCCGTGGTCGGCGATCTGATCATGCCCCCCGAGGTCTTCGGAGTGAAGGTCGTTTCGATCGGTCTGTTCACCAACGAGGACAACCCGGTGATGTGGCGGGGACCGATGCTGCACAAGGCTCTCGAGCAGTTTCTCGGCGACGTCCACTGGAACGATCCCGACTACCTCCTGCTGGACCTTCCCCCCGGAACAGGCGACGTTGCGATGTCGATTGCCCAGTTCGTCCCAGGAGCTTCGATGATCGTCGTCACGACGCCTCAAGAGGCTGCCGAGAAGGTTGCCCAACGCGCCGGCTTCATGGCCGAGAAGACAGGACTGAGGCCGGCGGGTGTGGTCGAGAACATGAGCTACTTCCGGTGTGATCACGGTGGCAGATACGAGCTCTTTGGATCCGGAGGAGGTCAGTCACTGGCGGACAGGTTGCGCGTGCCGCTGATAGGGCAGATCCCGCTGGATCCGAAACTGCGCGAGTTCGCCGACAAGGGCGCCCCCATCGTCATGCAGGACCCGGATTCAGAGGTGGCCCAGCGCCTCGACGAGGCAGCCAAGGAGCTGGTCAACTTGCTGCCCCCCCGGCCCAAGCGCACCAAGCGGATCTCCCTGCCTCTGACCTCGCACTGACCCGTTCATCCGGTTCTGACGGGGCAAGTGCCACAATGTGCTACATGGTGCCGAGCAGTTCTGATAATCGAGTGGGCGTAACAGAGCTGCGCCAAAATTTGAGTGTCTACCTCAGAAGGGTCATAGCAGGAGAGACACTGGAGGTAACTGACAGAGGTCGACCAGTCGCCGTCTTGGCTCCACTGGCACCTCCCTCCTCCCCACTGGAGAGGCTTACCGCTCTGGGTAGGGCCACCACTCCCACGGGCGACTTGCTGGAACTCGGGCCGCCACCTGGTCGCTTGTCCACCAAGTTGAGCGACGCGTTGCAAGAGGAACGCTCGGAGCGCATTTGAACCAGCGCATTCTCTATCTGGACTCCTCAGCACTCGCCAACCTGATAGTCCCCGAGAAGGAAACCAACGGCTTGGTCGGACATTTGGCCAAGTAGCCTCAGCGAGCCGCAAGCACTCTTGGTCGGGTACCGGCCATGAGTGACCGATCGACTTAGAACTCGCTCTTACGCGGCCACAGTGTCGTGGGCCGGTGCACCATGGAGGGCCATTAGGCTGGGCTCATCATGGCGACCGTGACTTCGTTCTCTCTCGAGCTCGTCGACCGGATCGGTGGCTCGGTCGATGCGGTGGGGGCGCAGGAACGTGCCGCCACTCTGGCCAAGCGGTCGATCAAGAAGGAGTCGAAGCTGTGGGTCCTCGATCTAGCGATCCGCTGCTGTGATCTAACGACGCTGGAAGGCTCGGACTCCCCCGGTAAGATTCGACAGCTTGCGTCGAAGGCGATGCGTCCAAACCCCAGCGACCCCTCCGTTCCATCCGTTGCAGCGCTGTGCATCTATCCCCGCCTTGTTTCCGTTGCGGCACAGGCGCTCAAATCCTCTTCCGTCAAGGTTGCCTCGGTGGCAACGGCGTTTCCTTCAGGACAGGCTTCGCTCGACAGCAGGGTCCAAGAGATAGAGAGGGCCGTGGCCGACGGTGCCGACGAGGTCGATATCGTCATCAGCCGGGGAGCGTTTCTCGCCGGGGATGAAGAGGGTGTCTTCAAGGAGATCGCCGCATCCAGGCAAGCCGCCGGCGCGGCGCAGGTCAAGACGATCCTCGAAGTCGGCGAGCTGGGTTCCTACGATGCCATTCGTCGGGCTGCTCTGGTTGCGATGGCGGCCGGTTCCCATTTCATCAAGACATCGACCGGAAAGATCGCGGCCAGCGCGACATTGCCCACCGCGCTGGTCATGGCCGAGGCGATTAGAGACTTCGCCGACTTCACCGGCGGGCAAGTCGGCCTCAAGGTGGCGGGAGGGATTCGCTCCGCAAAGGACGCCATTCGTTATCTGGTGATTGTCAACGAGACGCTCGGAGACTCGTGGTTGTCGCCCGACCGTTTTCGCATCGGCGCATCCTCGTTGCTGAACGACCTCTTGATGCAAATCGATTTTCAGCGCAATGGCTTCTATTCCGACCCCGACCGGTACACACTCGACTAATGGCTACGTGGACCTACTCGCCGGCCCCCGAGTCCACCGACGTGGTCTCCATCAACGACACCTACGGGCTTTTCATCGGGGGCAAGTTCGTCGACCCCGCGTCCGGCGACTACCTGAAGACGATCAACCCCGCGACCGAGGAAGTCCTGGCCTCCATACCGGTGGCCGGGCAAGAGGACATCGATGCTGCCGTTGCGGCTGCACGCTCCGCCTTCGGTGAATGGTCCTCGACGGACCCCGCCAATCGGGCGAAGCAACTGTTTCGGATTGCCCGGGTGATCCAGGAGCGCAGTCGCGAGCTTGCCGTCCTCGAGACTATGAATGGCGGTAAGCCGATCAGAGAGAGTCGCGATGGCGACGTCCCTCTTACGGCTGCGCACTTCTTCTACTACGCAGGGTGGGCCGACAAGCTCGAGTATGCGTTCGCCGGCCGGCGTACCGAACCGCTCGGCGTGTGTGCGCAGGTGATCCCGTGGAACTTCCCGTTGCTGATGCTCGCGTGGAAGATCGCTCCGGCGCTGGCCGCGGGCAACACCGTGGTGCTGAAGCCGGCGGAGACAACACCCCTCACGGCTTTGTTGTTCGCCGAGATCTGCCAACAGGCCGAGCTCCCGCCCGGAGTCGTCAACATCGTGACAGGAGCCGGAGCAACGGGGGCCGCGCTCGTTCGCCACGGCGACGTCGACAAGGTGGCCTTCACCGGCTCCACCCAGGTAGGCAAGGAGATACAGCGAGCCATAGCGGGCACCGGCAAGCGTCTGACCTTGGAGCTCGGAGGCAAGGCTGCCAACATCATCTTCGAGGACGCTGCTTTGGATCAGGCCATCGAGGGCATCGTCAACGGGATCTTCTTCAATCAGGGCCACGTTTGCTGTGCGGGCTCACGACTTCTGGTGCAGGAGTCCGTCGCCGAGCGGGTGATGCTCAAGCTGAGGCGTCGTCTCGCGACGCTCAAGCTAGGAGACCCACTGGATAAGAACACCGATATCGGGGCGATCAACTCGAGGGACCAGCTCGACAAGATCAAGCGGCTCGTCGGCGTGGGGGTCGATGAGGGGGCCGAGATCTATCAAGCTCCCTGCGACCTTCCCGAACGCGGCTTTTGGTTCCCCCCGACCGTCTTCACCGGCGTTGCGCAGAGCCACCGGATCGCCCGCGAGGAGATCTTTGGACCTGTCCTGTCGGTCATGACCTTCAGGACTCCGGACGAGGCTGTTGAAAAGGCCAACAACATTCCCTTCGGGTTGTCCGCGGGCGTGTGGACCGAGAAGGGGTCACGGATCTTGTGGATGGCGGACCGCCTTCAAGCGGGAGTCGTGTGGGCCAACACCTTCAATCAGTTCGATCCTGGAAGTCCCTTCGGCGGCTACAAGGAGTCCGGCTTCGGTCGTGAGGGCGGCCGTCAGGGTCTCGAGCCCTATGTGAAGCTGGTGCGCCCGTGAGCCAACGCCTCGGCGTCCGAAAGACCTACAAGCTGTTCATCAACGGGGCGTTTGCTCGCTCGGAGTCGGGCCGTTCGTACGAGGTGACTTCCCCGAGCGACGATTCGGTTACCAATGCGGTGCGCGCATCGCGCAAGGACCTGCGCGATGCGGTGAAGGCCGCTCGATCCAGTTGGGCGAAATGGTCTCAGATGACGGCCTACAACCGCGGCCAGATCCTCTACCGGGTCGCAGAGATGATGGAGGCGCGCCGCGCCGAGCTGGTCGACGAGGTCATGAGGGCGGAAGGTAACGGTGCGGAGGAACAGGTCGACACCGCCATCGATACCTGGATTTGGTACGCGGGCTGGACCGACAAGTTGAGTCAGACGATGGGCAACTCCAACTCCGTTGGAGGTCCTTATTTCAACATCACGACGCCTGAGCCGACCGGCGTGGTGGGGATCGTGGCGCCGCAGTTGCCCTCGCTCGCAGGCCTCGTCGAGCGCCTAGCCCCCGTGCTGTGCGGGAGCAATGTCGCCGTCGCGGTCGCGTCCGAGCCGCATCCACTTCCGTCCATCGCCCTCGCCGAGTGTCTGGCGACGGCAGACGTGCCACCGGGGGTCGTCAACATCCTTACCGGCTACTCATCTGAGCTGGTGCCGGTGCTCGCGGCCCACGGCGATGTGGATGCGATCGATGTGACGGGCGTGGCCGAGCGCGATCTTGCCGACGTCGAGCGCGCCGCGGCCAACAACGTCAAACGGATCGTGCGAGCAGGGGAGCAGAGAAGCCCTTACGAGGTCACGGCCTTCATGGAGATGAAGACGGTCTGGCACCCACAGGGCCCCTGAGCTCTACGCCGGCTCGCACGGGCTTGGGCGATTTCTTCGCGCTGTGCTACGGTTCTGCTTGCGTTATGGCGGGGGTCAAATGTGCAGGATGCTGCCAGCCCTCGTCGGCGGAAAGGAAGTTGCAGTGGCAGAAGGAACGGTTAAGTGGTTCAACAATGACAAGGGCTACGGCTTCATCTCGCAGTCGGATGGTGAAGACGTGTTCGTGCATTTCTCGGCGATCCAGTCCGAGGGTTACAAGTCGCTCGAGGAAGGCCAGGCGGTCTCCTTCGAGGTGACTCAGGGCCCGAAGGGCAAGCAGGCTTCGAACGTCCGCCTCGCCTAGAGCCATAACCAAATCACTGCGGCCCCCGGTTTTCCGGGGGCCGCAGCGCGTCATCCCTTGGAACTGAATTGCGTCAGGGCAGACCGGCGATGACGCCTCTCAGAAGCCGCTCCAGGCGTCCCGTCGCTTCTCGGCCGGCTTCGGCAACCTCCTCGTGGCTCAGGGGTTCTCCGGACAAGCCCGCCGCCTTGTTCGTGACGACGGAGATACCCAGTACTCGGGCCCCCAGATAGCGCGCCGCGAT
>JAUJNI010000003.1:236678-290825 GCA_030446465.1 Actinomycetota bacterium | reverse complement strand
TGTTCGTGACGACGGAGATACCCAGTACTCGGGCCCCCAGATAGCGCGCCGCGATCGCCTCCAGGACCGTCGACATGCCAACGAGGTCGGCCCCCATGGTGCGTAGCATGCGAATCTCCGCCGGAGTCTCGTAGACGGGACCGACGAGCCCGGCGTACACGCCTTCGTGGACCTCGGGATCGACGGATCGAGCCAGGTCGCGGAGTCCCTTGTCGTAGACCTGGGTGAGGTCCAAGAAGCGGGGGCCGCGGCGGTCGTGGGGGCCGATCAATGAGTTGGTCCCGGTCAGATTGAGGTGGTCGGAGATGAGGCACGGTCGGCCTACCTCCAGGCGCTCGTTGATGGCTCCGGCCGCGTTGGTGAGAATGACGACCTCACATCCTTCCCCGACCGCAGAGCTGACCCCATGGGTAACTACGGTGGCCGGGTGACCCTCGTAGAGATGGACTCGGCCCGCGAACACGAGCGTTGGGACGCCGCCTGCCTCACCGGAGAACAGGACTCCCTCGTGACCCTCCACGGTGGATGACGGCATGCCCTCCACCTGCTCGTAGGGGATGGGATCTCCTCCCACGAGTGTCTCCCCGAGTGAGCTCAGCCCGGAACCGAGCACGACCGCAACCCGGTGACGCCGCCCGGTTGCTGCCGTGATGGGTTCCGTCACGGCCCGATGCGGTCCAGGATCAGAGGCGGTGGCTCGACTGCTTCCTCGATCACCACCACAGCTCCGTCGACGGCGGCGCGTCCGGCCTCGAGTCGCCGAGCATCCTCGGCGTGCAGCTCGAGAACCGGCTCTCCTTGCTGCACCGGGTCGCCCGGTTTCTTGAGGCACACGACTCCTGCGCTTGCACTGACGGCATCCTCTTTGCGTGTTCTTCCGGCCCCCAGCCTCCACGCGGCGACCCCGATCCTCCTGGCGTCCAGCTTGCCGACGAAGCCTGGGCCCGGAGACTCGATGACGTGACGTTCCGGAGCCTCCGGCAGAGGCGCATCGGGATCTCCCTCCTGCGCAGCCACCATCTGGCGCCACTTCTTAAGAGCCGAGCCATCCTCGACTACCTGGGCGGGATCGACCTCGATGCGAACGAGTTCCAGCATGGTCCGCGCGAGCGCCAAGGTCAGCTCCATGAGATCGGCCGGGCCCCTGCCCTCGAGCGCTTCGATGGATTCCGCTACCTCGAGTGCGTTCCCTGCCGTGCAACCCAGCGGAGTATCCATGTTGGTCAGCAGGGCCACGGTCTTGACATCGTGATCCGCGCCGAGCTCGACCATCGTCTCGGCAAGCGTCCGGGCGCTGGATTCATCGCGTAGAAAAGCACCCGATCCGACCTTGACGTCGAGAACAAGAGCGCTCGTGCCCTCGGCGATCTTCTTGGACATGATGGAAGAGGCTATGAGGGGAATCGACTCCACGGTCCCCGTCACGTCCCTCAACGCATAGAGCTTCTTGTCGGCTGGAGCCAGCTCGGCGCCGGCCGCGCAGATGACGCACCCGACCCGCCGGAGCACCTGGAGAATCTCGGTCGAAGAGAGATCCACGCGCAAGCCCGCTATCGACTCGAGCTTGTCGAGGGTGCCGCCGGTGTGGCCGAGCGCGCGGCCCGACAGCATGGGGACGGCCGCTCCGCAGGCGGCGATGATGGGGGCCAGCGGCAACGAGACCTTGTCACCGACTCCACCAGTGGAGTGTTTGTCCACCGTCGGGGCGTTTATTGAGCTCAGGTCCAGCCGCTGCCCGGAGCCGATCATCGCTGCGGTCCAAGCTCCGAGCTCATGTCGGCTCATCCCTTGCAAGAAGATCGCCATGAGCAATGCGGAGGCCTGCTCGTCGGCCACGTCGCCGTTCGTGTAGGCCTTGATGAACCAGTTGATGTCCGCCTCGGACAGCTCCCCGCCATCGCGCTTGGTCCTGATCACATCGACTGCGTCCACGGCTCAGTCCGCCCTGCGGCTCTCGAGTTCGTCGCGCGTGAACGCAGCCGGCAGCAGCTCGCTCAGTGAAGTTGGGCCCGTCTCAGAGTCGATCAGCAGGCCGGGGCCTCCGGTCTCGAGCAGGAGCTGCCTGCATCGCCCGCACGGCATGAGGTGACGTCCGCTCGCGTCCACGACGGTCAGGGCAATCAGTTGGCTTGCTCCGCTCGCATAGAAGTTGGAAATCAGCCCGCACTCGGCGCAAAGGGTGAGGCCGTAGGAAGCGTTCTCGACGTTGCAGCCGATGACGGTTCTGCCTTCCTCTGTGAGACCCGCAGCCCCCACCGCAAGCCCCGAGTAGGGCGCATAAGCGTGCCGGGCGGCGTCGTGCGCGGCCCGCTTCAGTGCCCTCCAGTCGATCTGGTTCAGATCGTCACTCCTTGATGTATGGCTGTCCATCGGCCGCGGGGGGTCTCGCTCTTCCGACAACTCCGGCGACTACCAGGATCGTCACTAGATACGGGGCCATCAGCAGGAACTCCGACGCGATCGGCACCTTCAAGATTGCAAGCTTGTTCTGAAGCGAATCGGCGAAGCCGAAGACGAGGGCAGCCCCAAAGGCGCCGATGGGACTCCACCGCCCGAAGATCAAGGCCGCGAGTGCGATGAAGCCCCGGCCGGCGGTCATGTTCTCGTCGAAGCGCCCGACGGATCCTAGGGTGAAGTAGGCCCCCGCGAGCCCGGCGACCATCCCACCCAGGATTACGTTTCTGTATCTCACCGCGAGCACCTTGATGCCTACGGTGTCTGCCGCCTTCGGATGTTCGCCAACCGCGCGGACCCGCAAGCCCCACCGAGTCTTGAACAAGCCGACGTGAACGACTGCGATCAGGATCAGCATGAGGTAGATGAAGATGTTGTTCGCAAACAGCAACGGTCCGATGACGGGTATGTCCGAGAGCAAGGGGATGGCGATCACTCTGAAGCGTCCGGGACTGTTGAGGTTCTGGTAGGTGCTGAAGAGCCTCGCCGAGAGATAGCTGGTCAGTCCCAGAGCGAAGATGTTGAGCACCGTTCCGGCAATGATCTGATCGACCCGGTAACGGATTGACAGCACTGCGAGAATCGAACCGAGCAGTGCTCCGGACGCGACTCCCAACAGCAGCCCCACCCATAGGCTTCCCGCCGCGCTGCCTGCCAGCGCTCCGACGAATGCGGCGGTAAGCATCATTCCTTCTATGGCGATGTTGATCACTCCGGATCTCTCGCACAGGATCCCTGCAAGTGCACCGAGTGTGATCGGCACCGCGCGGAGCAGCGTGCTCTGAAGCATCCCGAGGAAGTTCAGTGAGCTTCCCCGCGCCGCCCACACCAAGAAGGACAGAACGAAGCATGCAGCGACGATGCCGAGCACTACATACGTGCGCCGGCCAAATCCGCGAGTGAGCTGCACGGCGCCCAAGAACGCGGAAACGGCCGCCAAGAGGAGGGCGGTTGCCCGTGACGGTAGGACGAGGGCCGGCAGCTCGAAGGCCTGATCGCGTCCGTTCAGGCCAAATGAAGATTCGAGGCCGCCTTCGCTACCAAAGCCGAACAACCAGGCAATGGCCATCCCCAGGACTATGAACAGGACGCCCGTGACCCGAACCCGCTTGAGCGAGATCCTGCTCGATGGGGCCATGGCGACCGTGCTCACGTTGCCCAACTCTTCGTGAAGGTGTCTGTGTCTGCCGTTTCTCGGGTCTTGATCCGATAGATCTCTCTCACCAGAGCGGGTGCCGCAACGAAGACGATGATGAGCGCCTGGATGACGACGATGATGTCGACGGGGATCGATGTTGCCGCCTGCATGCCGGTGGCCCCGGCTCGCAGGACGCCGAACAACAGCGCGGCGCCGACCACACCAAAGGGATGCGTTCTACCCAGCAGCGCCAAGGCGATCGCATCGAAGCCGTAGCCCGCAAAGCCCGGAGTGAGGCTGAGGCTGACGCCGAGCAGGTTCGTCGATCCGGCCAAGCCCGAGAGGCCACCCGCGAGGGCCATGGCCAACATGTAAGTGCCGCCGACCCCCATGCCCGCATATGCCGCTGCCTGCGGGTTGGCTCCCACCGCCCGGAAGCGAAAGCCGATGGTCGAGCGAAACAACAGCCACCACACCGCGTACGCCATGCCGAGGGCAACAAAGATGCCGAAGTGCACCCTGAGATCGCCGAAGCTCGGTAGCTGGGCAGACTCGGGGGCCGGTTTGGATATCGGATCGGTTCGGCCGGTGCGCTGATAGATCGAGGTCTTCAGCATGAAGTCGGTGAGGTACAGCGCAACGAAGTTCAGCATGATCGTAGTGATGACCTCGTGAGCACCGGTGCGTGCTTTGAGCAGACCGGGTATAGCTCCCCACATGGCGCCGCCGGCGAATCCCGCGGTGAGCGCCAACGGCAGGTGAACAATCACGGGCAAGCCGTCGAACGTGAAAGCGGCATAGGACGCAAACAGCGTTCCGAGCAAGATCTGTCCTTCTGCACCGATGTTGAACAGACCGGCGCGAAAAGCAAGCGCCACGGACAGTCCGGCGAGCATTAAAGGCGTGGCCGCTACGAGAGTCTCGCTGATGGCGTTCGAGCTGCCCAGTGAACCTCTGAACAGCGCGGTATAAGCCTCGGAGACCAGGTCCCAGGACGATCTCAGAGCAAGTCCGGGGTTTCTAAAGAAAGAGGCCCACGTCCGCAGCGTTTCTGGATCGGTGAAGACGATGACGATTGCACCAAGTAAGAGGGCGCTAAAGAACGCCAGCGCAGGAATGACGGCCGCCTGGATCAAAGCCGTCCCCTTCTTGCTCGCCGGTCGTTGCCTAGGCCTCGTGTCAGCGGGAGGCGTGGCAGCCGTCATTCGGAAGCAGATGCTTTGTCGGGCGTCCTTTCGACGGACGCTTTGTCGGTGGCTGCAGTGGACCCCGCCATCAATAGGCCCAGCTTCTCTCGGGTTGCCTCTTGCCGGTCGAGGATGTCCAAGATCTTGCCGTTGTACATCACTGCGATCCGGTCACCCAATGCAAGGATCTCGTCCAACTCAGAGGACACGATGACCACCGCGGCCCCCTCGTCCCGCTTGGCAACGATCTGGGCGTGGATGAACTGGATGGAGCCGACGTCCAGGCCCCTGGTCGGTTGTGAGGCAATCAAGAGCTTGTCGCAGTGGCAGAACTCGCGCGCCACGATGCACTTCTGTTGGTTGCCACCCGACAGCACTGAAGCCGGCACGTCGATTGAAGGCGTACGGATGTCGAACTGCTCCACCAGCCTTTCGGCATTGCTTTGCACTGTCGCCCGGTTGATTAGAAGCCCGCGCGAGTATGGAGACTCGGTGTAGGAGTTCAAGACGAGGTTGTCCTTGATAGGGAACGACACCACGAGCCCGTCCCCCTGCCGGTCCTCGGGCACGTGGGCCATACCTCGTCGAAAGAGCGTTCGAGGGGAGGCGCCGGTCACCTCATTACCTTGGAGCCTCACCACGCCCGCCTCAACCCGACGCATGCCCGTGATCGCCTCGACGAGCTCGGTCTGGCCATTGCCCTGAACCCCCGCAATTGCCAGGATCTCCCCGCTCCTCACTTCAAAGGTGACCCGGTCGACTGCCGCTTGCATCCTGTCGTCGAGCACCTCCAGATCGTTCACCTCGAGGACCACATCGCCGTTAGTGGCGGTCGTTTTCTCGACGGTGAGCTCCACTTGTCGGCCAACCATCATCTCGGCCAGCTGCTTCTCGGTGGTCTCGGCGGTGCTGGTCGTCCCGACAACCGACCCGCGGCGAAGGACGGTGATGCGGTCGGCGACCGCCAGCACCTCCTTGAGCTTGTGGGTGATGAAGATGACGGAGCGTCCCGTTGCCTTCAGCGTCTCGATGACCCTGAAGAGGTCCTCGATCTCATTCGGAGTGAGTACCGCGGTCGGTTCATCGAGAATGAGACAGTCGGCCTCCCGGTACAGCGCTTTCAAGATCTCGACGCGCTGCTGGACCCCAACCGGCAGGTCTTCCACGAGAGAGTCCGGATCGACGCGCAACCCGTACTTCTCCGACAGCTCTTGCAGCCGGAAGCGAGCCCGCTGCCGATCGAGGAGGCCGAAGTTGCCCGCCGGCTCCACTCCAAGCATGATGTTTTCCGTCACCGTGAAGACCGGGACGAGCATGAAGTGCTGATGCACCATCCCGACCCCGGCCTTGATCGCATCGGCCGGGCTGTCGAAGGTCACCGCCCTGTCGTTGATGAGAATCTCGCCCTCGTCCGGCGCGTAGAGACCGAAGAGGATGTTCATCAGCGTCGACTTGCCCGCGCCGTTCTCTCCGAGCAAGGCGTGGACCTCCCCGGCCGCGACCGAGAGGTCCACGGACGAGTTGGCTACGACTCCGGGAAACCGCTTGCCGATGCCCCTGAGCTCAACCTTCACTGCGCCGACAGAAGCGCTAGACGCGGCTCCAACAGGCTCTTCGGACCTAGTGATCTCCTCCCACGGTGAGGGAGCCGTCGATGATCTGGGCCTTGATGTCCTCGACCTCCTGCTTGAGCTCGTCGGACACCTGTGTCTCGAACTCATGGAAGGGGGCGATGCCGACACCGTTGTTCTCCAACGTGCCGGAATACAGCCCGCCCTCGAACTCGTCGTTCAGGGCCTCCTCGATGGTGTCGTACACCGCGACGTCCATGTTCTTCAACACGCTCGTCAGGAACAGCGGGCAAAACTCCTCTGCGCTCACGCAGCCGTCCGTGTCGACCCACACGAGAGACGCGTCACCCGCATCCTGTGCTGCTGCCGCCGCGCCCAGGCCGACCGGTCCTGCAACGGGCATGACGATGTCCGCACCCTCACCCAGGAGCGACTCGGTTACCTGCTTACCGTTGTCCTGGTTCTCGAAGTCGCCGGTGAAGAGGCCCTTGTCCGGATTCGCCGCATCCCATCCCGCGAGCTCGACGTTGGCCCCCTTTTCCTCGTTGTAGTGCTCCATGCCCGCCTGGAAGCCGTCCATGAAGATGGTCACGGTCGGAATGTTGATGCCACCGAAGGTCCCCAGCTTTCCGGTCTCGCTCATCCCTGCAGCGACGTAGCCCGCGAGAAAGGCAGCCTCGTCGGTCTGGAAGGTCAGCTCCTTGACGTTGTCGAAGGTGATGTCCTCGCCCTTGTCGGGGTCGAAGAAGTCGAAGTCGACGATTGCAAACTTCTGGTCGGGGTTGGCTTCTGCCGCAGCAGCGGTCGCATCACCCAAGAGAAAGCCGACGGTAACGATCAGGTCGCAGCCTTGCTCGATGAAGGTGTTGATGTTGGTCTCGAAGTCGTTGGGGCTCTGTGATTCGAGCACCTTGGTCTCGATGCCGAACTCAGCCTTGGCGTCCTCCAGTCCTTTGAATGCGGTCTGGTTGAAGGACTTGTCGTCAACTCCTCCGGTGTCGGTGACCTGACAGGCGAGAAAGTCGGCATTGGCTGAGGAACCGGTGCCTGAACCGGTTTCGGTCTCAGGTTCCTCGGCGCAGGCCCCCACCATGACGGCGAGTGCGATGACCAGTGCTCCCAACCACTTGCGACGACCGGTGCTCACAACATTCCTCCTTTGAGCTGCTGAGGTGCGGTTCCTTGCGCCTGCCGGTCTCCCGGGCCTCGAAAGAAAGCGTGGACCCCCTTTGGCCCCGAGCATATAGAGATCGGATTCGACGCGTAACTCCGGCTGATGACGCGAGGAAGGATCTACTTACCTTGCCGCGGCGCCGTATCAGCTCGGTGAAGAGGGGCGCCCAAACGTGCCGGATCAAGATCGCACCCGCGGCCTCATATCTCCGTCCCATGTCAAGCGGATGTCGACCTCCCGGTCCACGTATGTCCATTCCTCAGTCCTCCGCAGTCGTTCCACCAGCTTCTCGAAGGCCGAAGCGTCCGTCGGCGCATACTCGAACCACGTAAGGAAGTCGAACGGCTCATTGAGGTCGCGGCTGTGGTGCAGGCGGCGTGCGACCGCTGGGAGGTATTCGAGGCCGATAGCGACGTGTTGTGAGCGCTCCTCAAAGACGGCTCGCCGCTGATCCTGGGACAGGTCCCACCACTCCTCTGTCTTGCGGACCGGGATGAGTGCTGCCCGGGTTGCCTCCGGTCGATCGAGCGCGGGCTGCGCGGCGGTCAGCGCCTCGTGCTCCTCCCTCGTGACGTAGCGCTCGTTGCTAGTCACACCGCGAAGAAACCAGGCAGCCATCTCGGATGCCGCGTCCGCACTCCCCTCGAGAACAGCCACTCGCTCGACGGCCGGCAGGCCCTTTCCCTCTACGGCTTCGAGCGAGTCAACTCGCCACAGTCCGATGGACCCCCCGGCGAAAGTGACGTGGAGAGGTCGGGCCATGCCGGGATCGTAAGGCCTCTCTGCCTCGAATTCCTGACGACAGGTGGTGCGTATGAGAGGGGACGGGTTGCCCATCAGAAGCGTTCAGGCGTTTCGAATACCGAAGCTTCACCAGCACGGATAGGGTCAACGCCGTGAAGATCTACACGAAGAAAGGCGACGACGGCACCACCGGCTTGTTGTACGGGGGCCGGGTGGCGAAGGACGACATCCGAACAGACGTCTATGGAACGGTGGACGAAACGGTGTCCGCCCTGGGGGTTGCCCGGGCGGGTGGCCTCGTCGAACGAGTCGAAACCATCGTTATCCGGTTACAGCGCGAGATGTTCCTCGTGGGCGCTCATCTCGCCACCGCAGAGGAGAACCAGACGAAGCTTCAGGAGGGGGTATCGAAGGTGACCCCTGACATGACCGAGCGCCTGGAGCAAGAGGTCGACGAGCTCACCGCCGAGCACCCCCTTCCTCAGGAGTTCATACTGCCCGGCGAATTGCTTGGATCCGCGGGTCTCGACCTGGCTCGCTCAACCGTCAGGCGCGCCGAGCGAACGGCGGTAAAGATGGCGCGGGAGGGGGTTCTGCCCGACCCCGAGATCCTGAGATATCTCAACCGGGTCTCCGACCTCCTCTTCGTGCTCGCCCGCTACGAGGAAGCGGAGCGTGGCACAAGGGCGGAGCCGTCGCGGCGCAAGTGAAGCCGTTTCTTTTCTGCCCGGCGTGTGGCACCCCATTGGAAGCTCCCGATCACGAGGGGGGTGGACGCTGCCCTCACTGTCAACGGTCGTGGTATCGCAACTCGGCTCCGACCGTTGGAGCCGCGATCGTGGCCGCCGGCAGGGTTCTGGTCACGCAAAGGGGGCGTGAGCCTGAGAAGGGACGCCTTGACGTTCCAGGCGGTTTTCTGGGGGCCGGTGAAGATCCACTGACCGGCCTGCGGCGCGAGGTCCGAGAGGAGTTGGACATCGAGATCGAGGTGGACAACTCCGATTTTGTCCAGGCGGTCCCGCATCGTTATGGACCAGAAGGCGACTACGTGCTCTCGCTGGGCTTCAGGGCAAGGCTCGTGAAGGGGGAGCCGCGGCCCGCCGACGACGTGGCAGACGTCATGTGGGTCACCTACTTTCAGCTCGACGCGCTCGACTTTGCTTGGGAGCACGACCGGCGCCTCGTCAAGGGGGCGCTGGAACAGCAAGAGAAGAAGAAGCAAAAAAGAAAAGGGGGATTGGTGGGATGAACGATCGTGAGCTAGCGCAAGCTCTCTCGCTCCTGCGTCTCTGTGCGGGGTTTGCTCTCTTCGTTGCTCCGAAGCGCGGCGTGAGGCTGTGGCTCGGGGAGGCTCAGCCAACCCCAGGTCTGCTGGCGGCCGCCCGCAGCGTCGGCGCAAGGGACATGGCGATCGCGATAGGGACACTGGTTGCCCTCGACAAGGAGACAGAGGTGCGGGGGTGGTTGGAAGCCGGCGTGATGGCCGATGCAGCGGACGCCATAAGCGTCCTGGCAACCTGGCGTCATCTGTCACCCGCCCGAAGGCTTTTGTTCTTCTTTAGCGCAAGCGGCTCGACGTTCCTGGGCATGCGCCTGGCGGCAGCCCTCGACTAGTAGCCGATCTTCGTTCCACTACGCTTGCTTGAATGGACTTCAGGCATACGGAGGAACAGCTTGCCTTCTACAAATCCGTAAAGGACTTCGCTGGAAGGATCGTTGCACCAGGTGCTCACGACCGTGATGTCGAAGGTCGCTTCGATCGAGAGGTGTGGGATGCGGTCGGCCACTTCGGGTTGCTCGGCCTCCCGATCCCGGAGGAATACGGAGGCTCGAACGCCGACGTCATAACCACCTGCCTCGCGCTCGAGGCTCTCGCGGAGGGCGGACACGACGGGGGCCTGGGACTATCCGTCGGCGCCCATGTGACGATCGGGACGGTTCCCATATGGCTGCACGGGACAGAGGAGCAAAAACAGAGATATCTGCCGCGCCTCTGCTCCGGTGAGTGGATAGGCGCCATGGCGATTACCGAGCCCGAGGCTGGTTCGGACGCCGCCGCAATCAAGTGCCGGGCCCGGCGCGACGGCGCCGAGTGGGTCATCGACGGCTCGAAGATCTTTATTACGAACGGGTCGATCGCCAACGCCATAATCGTCATAGCAGTCACCGACCCGGAGGCAGGGCGCGGCCAGGGGGTATCAGCCTTCATCGTCGAAACTGACAACCCCGGTTTCTCGGTGGGCAAGGATCTCGACAAGATGGGGACGCGGTCCTCTCCTCTTTCGCTTCTCCACTTCGATGGTTGCCGGGTGCCCTCCGAAGCTCTGCTCGGAACCGAGGGTGCCGCGCTCTGGCAGGTCGCCTTCGAATGCTTCGACTGGGAGAGGACCGTCATGATCGCTTCCTCGATCGGAGGGATGAAAGCGTCGCTCGATGCCGCCATTGAGTATGCAAAGGAGCGGGAGTCGTTTGGCAAGCCCCTGGCCAGGCATCAGGCGATTCAACACAAGATCGCAGAGATGAAGGCTCATCTCGATGCGGCTCGTCTCCTTCTTTATCGGGCCGCATGGATGAAGCAAGAGGGGCTTCCCCACCAGGTGGAAGCGAGTGTCGCCAAGCTGTTCGTAGCCGAGGCTGCCATGAAAAACGCTCTCGAGGCGACGCAGATCTTCGGCGGATACGGCTACATCAAGGACTATCCGATCGAGCGCTCGATTCGCGATGCCAAGCTGATCTCTATCGGCGGAGGCACCTCAGAGATTCAGAGAATGATCATTGCCAGGTCGCTGTTGGACCTATGACGCGAGCGCAGATCCCGGATCATCCGACGAGCTCACCGAGGTTCGTGACGCGAATAAGGTCCGCCACTTCTCGACCGAGCGATGTCGGGCCGGAGTCTGTCTCGATCGTCATGGGGCCCTCGTTGGGAGCGCTGTCCTTGACCCTGACCTCTGCGCCCGGCCGAATCCCCATCCGATCGAGATAGGGAAGGACCTCCTCCTTTAGCTCGGAGATCTGTGCGACTAGCCCCGCCTCCCCGGCCCCCAGCTCGCTCAAGCGATGGAGCTGCCGAAGGTCGACGGGGCAGATCGGGTGGCCGTGCGGGCAATAGTCGGGGTAATCGAGCGCCTTGGCCATTGCCTCTTCCACGCGCGCCGAGATGGCGTGCTCGATCTTGTGCGCCTCGCCGTGAACCTCGTGCCACGACATCCCGAGTTTGTGCACAAGCAGGCATTCGATTAACCGATGGCGTCTCAAGATGGTGTGGGCCAGCCGCCGCCCCTCGGGGGTGAGCAAGATCGTTCCGTTGGTCCCCCGACTCAGGTAGCCCTCTGCGGCGAGGCGCTTCAGCATCTCGGAGGCCGAGGGTAAGGAGACTTCGAGGATCCGGGCAATCACGGTCGCCGTTATCCGCTCGCCGTCCTCTTCGAGGCGTTTGATCTCTTCGAGGTAGTCCTCGACGCCTCGCATGGAACGAGATTGTAAGGCCCCTGACCAGGACTCCTTCGAGTAGAAGGAGCTCGGCAGGTGTGCTAGCTTGCGCGCAGTGTCGCGGGTAATCACTCTCAGGTTGCTCCGTGTTGCGATAGCTGCCGTTCTCGTCTCTGTGACCCTTCTTCCCGCCATGGCGGGCGGAGCGGCGGGCGAGGAGTCGCTCACGGATCTCGAGGCTCGGATGGAGGACATCCAGGCCGAGCTCAACGCGACCGCGACTCGCATCGAGGATCTTCGGGACAAAAAAGACGCTGCTGCGCATCGAATCGCCGAGATAGAGACCCGGACGGACCAGCTCGAGGCTCGCCGCGGGGAGCTTCAAGAGGAGGCAGCGGCACGAGCAGCGGAGCTCTACCGGTCGGGGAGGGCCGAGATGGTCGAGGTTCTCTTTGGTGCCGAGGACTTTGTCGACCTCTCGACGAGGGCGGACATCCTGTCGCGCGTGTCAGCCCGTGACACTGCCGTCTTCCTCGAGCTGGAACGATCGACCGAGGAGCTCGAGGCCCTCTCGGAGGAGCTCAGGTCGAGACAGGAGGAGCTTGACGACACCGAGGAGTCGCTGGCAGAAGCCACCGAGCAGCTTCAGGTCGCAGCTGAGCTCGGTGTCCGAGGAATACGAGAGTCTCAAGGAGCGCATCGCCGCCGAGGCTGCGGCGAGAGCCGCGGCGCGGGCGGAGGCCGAGCGACAGGCCCGGCTGGAGGCGGAGCGACAGGCCCGGCTGGAGGCTCAGCAGGAGCAGGTGGCAGAGGCCCCGCAGCCGGCGCCGGCGCCGGCGCCAGCGCCACAGCCACAGCCTCAGCCAGCGCCGGAGCCGGAGCCGGAGCCCGAGGTCGACCCTCCGAACCCACCCCCTGCGCCGCCCAAGCCACCGCCCATCACTGGGGGCCTGACCTGTCCGGTCGCCGGCCCGGTTACCTTCATCGATAGCTGGGGCGCGCCGCGTGACGGCCATACTCACCAGGGCGTGGACATGATGGCGAACTATGGGACCCCGGTCGTTGCAATCACCTCCGGGACGATTACCTACGCGGCCTACAGCGCCGGCGGCGGGGGCAACATGATCTTTCTGACCGGAGATGACGGGAACGCCTACTGGTACATGCACAACCAAAGAAACATCGTCACGAGCGGGCGCGTGTCGATCGGCCAGCAAATCGCGACGGTGGGTGACACGGGCAACGCCACCGGCATCCCCCACGTGCACTTCGAGTACCACCCTGGTGGTGGGGGCCCGGTCAACCCATATCCCTTGGTCGCATCGATCTGTTAAGACCCCCCGCATCTTCGAACCCGTAGGGCACGCATGGATCCCTTGATCATCACGGTCGCCGGCATCGGTGCGGAGCTAACCAGGGAGCAACAGCCAAACCTGCCCCTCTCGCCTGACGAGATCGCGAGTGACGCCGCCGATTGCGCTGAAGCCGGTGCGTCGATCTATCACCTTCACGTGCGCGACCACGAAGGACGGCCGACCATGCAAGTCGACCGCTTCCGCGCGGCGATGGAGGCGATCAGATCTCAAACCGATTTGATCGTTCAGTTCACCTCGGGTGGAGCCGTTAGCGATGACGAGGAGGCGCGTATTGCTCCCCTGGAGCTGCGTCCGGAAATGGCGTCGCTCACGACGGGCACGGTGAACTTCGGCGAAGAGGTGTTCTGGAACCCCTTCTCCCTGGTGACTCGTTTTTACATGCGAATGCAACAGCTCGAAATCGTGCCCGAGTTCGAGATATTCGAGGCGGGCATGATTGCGTCCGCAGAGCGGTTATACGTCGAGCACGGAGACGGACACCATCGTCACTATGACTTCGTGCTTGGTGTCCCGGGAGGAATGCCGGCATGGCCAGACGCACTGGACTTCCTCGCTTCCCATCTCCCGGCCGGCGCATCGTGGTCGTGCACGGGGATCGGTCGCGCTCACCTACCGGTTGCGACGGCCGCCATCGCCGGCGGGGGGCACGTCCGCACTGGGTTCGAAGACGTCAGGTTTGTTGCGCCCGGTGAGCTCGCTGCATCGAATGGCCAGCTGATCCGCAGGGTTGCGGAGATGGCGCGGACGCAAGGGCGTCCGATCGCCAGCCGAGAGCAGACCAGGCAGCTACTGGGGGTTCAGTGAGCGGTCGCGGTACTCTCGACTAATGAACGCACAGGGACGCAGGCTCATCGAGCGCATCACGCATCCCGCCTACCTCGAGGGCCTCCGCGACAAGTCGATCGACGACCTGCGCACGATGAGGGACGAGTGCAGGGAGGCGGAAAACGAAGTGTCGTTCGAGCGTCGCCTCTGTCACGCGCGCATCGACATACTCAACGCCGAGCTGGCCAATCGCAGTGGTGAGGGAACGACCGGCAACCTCGTCGAGAGATTGCCCGAGATCCTGGGGAGCCTCGGTCACGCGGAGGGATCAGAGCCTCTTCCGGAACGCGCCCCCGACCTCTCCATCCCACGCAGCGCCGACGTGCCTAGGCGGCGGGTCGAGCAGATCGTGGGTGAGCAGATCCTGGCTCGGCTTCCCCAGCTGCAGCCCGCAGAGATCGAGGGAATCATAGAAAATCTCAAGGAGCACGAGGCAGTGCTGTCCACGCGCCGGCAGGGCCTCCACGAGGTGCTTGATGTGATCCAGGGCGAAATCGTCAGACGCTATGCGAGTGGGGAGGCCGATCCCTCAGCGGCACTCGGCTAGTTTTTCTTAGGCGCTTTCGATGGCTTTGCCTTAGAGGGTCCGTGGCCCTGAGCGCCGTGTGACCCGTTGTCACTCTGTGGTGCTGGCTGAGGGCGGGGTGCCGCGGCGGTGTGGCTGGGTGACGGACGTGGCTTGCTTTGTCCGGCGCTCCGCTGCGGCTTCTTAGGTGCCGGTGACGGCCGAGGCTTCCTGTGCTCTGCGCTGGGCTGCGGCTTGGGTGCGGCTGACGGACTCGACGACGCACGCGACTGGCTGGGTGGAGCAGGCTTTGCCTTCGGAGGTGGCGGTGCCGGATGCGGCCGGCTTGGGGGCTTGTGCTGCCCGTAGGCATTGCCCCGAGGTGGAGGGGGCTTGTGGTGCCCGTAGGCATTGCCCCGAGGTGGAGGGGGCTTGTGGTGCCCGTAGGCATTGCCCCGAGGTGGAGGGGGCTTGTGGTGCCCGTAGGCATTGCCCCGAGGTGGAGGGGGCTTGTGGCGCCCGTAGGCATTGCCCCGAGGTGGAGGGGGCTCCTGCCCGTAGGCATTGCCCCGAGGTGGAGGGGGCTTGTGCTGCCCGTAGGCATTGCCCCGCTGGTGCGAACATTGCATTCTTCATAGTCTTGCTCGAGCAAGACGATGGCCTTGCTCGTGGCCCGACGCTGATCGCCTGGCTTCTCTTCCGACGGGGTCACCTTGAGCAAGACGATCCCCGGCTCCTCTCCGAGCGTAGTGATCTCCGACGCATCGTCATCGCCACGCATCGTCATCGCCCGACGCATCGTCATCGCCCGACGCATCGTCATCGCCCGAACCGTCTCTCGGTCGGAGGACGCTGCCCTTGTCTTCCGCGGTGCGAGCGGGTTGCTTATCCGGCGTGTTGTCTTTGCCCTCATTGCCAGCGGGTCCGCCGCCGGTTCTGTCCGGGGCTCCCTGGCTGTCGACCGTGGTGACGGGTCCAGGAGGAATGGCGCCGCTGTACGGCTCACGGAAGGTCTGATCCGTCTCCGCCGGTGGGTCGTCGAGGCGTGCTTGCGTCAGTGGAATGGCCGCTATCAGTCGCTCGAGCGGATTCCCCACCGAGCTACCGGGCGCCGCGGTGGAGGTCCCGGGGCCCGGCACCGTGGTGCCAGGCTCGGTTGTGCTTCCAGGTCCCGTGGTGGGGCTCCCTGGGTCCGTTTCATCTTCGGGGTCGCTCGAAGGACGACCGCGAAAGGTGATGGATTCCCCGCGTCCATCGGCCGGCCGCACTGGTCTTGCGGTGGGCCCAGGGTCGGAGTCGAGCATCGTTCGCTGCGCGATCGCCAGGAACAGCACGAGGAATGCGGCCGCCACCCCGGCCAAGACGAGGCCGAGCAAGGGGGTCACCTGGTTCTTGAGCTGCATCCGGTCAGTTCACTTCCGTGGGATTAGTGGCCGGTTTCAGTATGCCCCCTTAGGACGTAAGCGTCTTTGCTCACCGCAGTGGTTTAGTTACGCTTCGTAACCAAAAGTCCTGCACCATCGCGAAAAAACTTCCCTCGGATCCCCTTCCCGCCCCTGGTTCGCCGGCTGCGGCGGAGGCCCCGCTCCGCTCAGGCACCCCACTTTCTTCAGCCTTCGCTCCGGGGGCCTCCGTCCTCACCGCCTCACGTTCTGGCTGCTAACAGCCGTTATACGGTTTAGCCATAAGAGTTAGCGGGTGTATCCCGATGTGCACGTCCGGGTAATGAGCGAGGCGAAAGGGAGGACCGTGGCTGGGGGGCGCATGAAGCTTGGCGAGCTTGGCTCGTTCATCCGCGATCAGCGTCGTTCGGCAAGCCTGTCGTTGCGAAAGCTGTCCGACCTCGCGGGAATCTCCAACCCCTACCTGTCACAGATAGAACGCGGTCTGCGCAAGCCGTCGGCGGAGATCCTGCAGGCCATCGCCAAGGCCCTCAGCATCTCTTCTGAGACTCTCTACGTGAGGGCCGGCATCCTCGAGGAGAACCCTGACCAGGACCTCATCGCCGAGATCCTCAAGGATCACAAGCTTTCCGAGAAGCAGAAACAGAATCTGATCGACACCTACCGCAACTACGTCGAGCTCAATCGCTTTGGTGAAGCGGAGTCGGTTGGCCAAGAGCGAAATGAGCGGGCCGCGGCCGCCGGCAAGTCGACATCCCCTTAGACAGGCTTCGCTAGCCTTTGTCGCTCCCAACGGTTGGGAACGAAGGACTTTGTCAAGGGGTTAGGAGCTTCATGCAGAAGGCCCAAACAACTCTGGACGTCCGGGTGGATTGCACGGAGGATTGCTTCGAGCTTCCACAGTGGCGCGACCTCCTTTCTCGCGATCCCGACGCGCACATCTTTGCGACACCCGAGTGGAGCAAGCTGTGGTGGGAGGAGTTCGGAGCAGACAAGGATCTCTGCCTCCTGACGATGATGCGCGGCGATGAGGTCGCCGGCATAGTGCCTCTCTATAGCAAGGCCGAGGACGGTAAGAGGGTCATTCGATTCATCGGAGGCATCGACTTGACCGATTACCTCGGGCCCATCTGCTCGTTGGACGATAGGGCCGAGGTCGCAAGAGCTCTAGTCGAGTGGCTGGAGGAGACGGCCTCCGACTGGGATGAGTTCGACGCCCATAACATGCCGGTGCCTCTGGGGTTCGCCGAGTTTCTTGTCGATGAGGTAGATCGCAGCGGTCTCGAGTTCCGCCTGGAGCAGGAAGAGACCTCGGCCGTATTGCTCCTTCCGGAGAAGTGGGACGGCTACCTTGCGTCGCTGAATTCCAAGGACCGTCACGAGTTGAGGCGAAAGCGGCGCAGAGTCGAGCGGGACCATGCCGACGCGGTGGTGAGAACGGCGACGCCAGCAACATTGGACAGGGACTTCAAGACCTTTGTCGAGATGCACCGCGGCGCAGAGGGGCACAAGGGCCACTTCATGGGACGACACATAGCTACCTTTTTCGAGCGAGTGGCACGCGCTTTCATGGATCTCGGATGGCTTCGCTTGGATATCACCGAGATCGCAGACCGTCCCGTTGCCTCAACCTTCGGCTTCGTTCTCGACAAGACCTTTTATCTGTACAACTCCGCCTATGACGTCGATCTAGCCAGGCTCTCGCCCGGCTTCGTCCACGTCTCGGAGCTGGTCAAGAGGAGCATCGAGGAGGGCCTGAACGTCTTCGACTTTCTCCGCGGGCCGGAGAAGTACAAGTATCAGATGGGCGCTCAAGCGGTGCCACTCAACAATGTCCGCGTCCACAGAGGGCCCACCGAGTAGGGGTCGTAGCTGCGTACGATGATCAGACCATGGTGAATCGAGTTGCAGTCCTGTCTTATCACTCGTCGCCGTTGGTGGAGCCTGGTTCCGGTGACGCCGGCGGGATGACCGTGTACGTCCGCCAGCTCGCAGAAGCTCTCGAGCGAAGGGGCGTGCATACCGACATCTTCACCAGAGCCGTATCCGACCGACCCCGCGTGCTTACCATCTCCGATGGAGTCCGAGTCGTGAGCATCGACGCCGGTCCTCGTGTGTCAGTCGAGAAAGAGATACTGGGCAGCTATGTAGACGAGTTCGCTGCAGGAGTGCGGGCTTTCGCAACGATGCAGCGAGGTGTCTACGACGTAGTGCATTCGCATTACTGGCAATCCGGTCTCGCGGGCATAGGGATTGCCTCTGCATGGGGCGTTCCGCTAGTGCATTCTCAACACACTCTGGCGCACGTGAAGAACTCTTATCTTGCGCCGGGAGATGTCCCCGAGTCTCAGGCTCGTTTGAACGGCGAGGCGACGGTGATAGAGGGAGCGGACGTCCTTATAGCGTCCACCGACGAGGAGTGGCGCCAGCTTTCATGCATGTACGGCGCCTCTCACGATCGGCTCAAGACAATTCATCCGGGGGTCGACCACCGCATCTTCAAGGCCGGAGACCGATCTGTAGCACGAGAGCAGCTAGGGCTCGACGCCGACGATGCGGTGATGCTCTACGTCGGGCGTATTCAGCCCTTGAAGGGGCTGGAGCTTGCAGTCCGAGCTGCCGAGCAGCTCGTCTCCGCTCTCGAAAGAAGACTGGTCTTCCTTGTGGTCGGTGGCGCTAGTGGACAGGGAGGCGAGCGGGAGCTGAATCGAATAAATGGGCTGGTGGAGTCGATGGGGCTTGGCCCCAACGTGCGGTTCTTCGGCGCGCAGCCACACGTTGCGCTTCCAACCTTTTATCGAGCGGCCGATGTTCTAGTGGTGTGTTCTCACAACGAGTCCTTTGGGCTCGCTGCGCTCGAAGCGCATGCTTGTGGCACTCCGGTAGTCGGCACTCCGGTTGGCGGCCTTTCGTACATCGTTCGGGATGGCGAATCTGGGTGGCTGGTCGACAGCCGGGATCCCGCAGGATTCGCCGGACGGCTAAAGACGGTACTGAGTGACTGGGATCTGTGGAGGGGTTTCTCACAGAACGCTTTGGTATCGGCCGCCAACTTCTCGTGGGATGGGGCTGCCGCCGCCTACCACGAGCTCTATGAATGTCTGCTGCGGGAGCCCTTCCCGCACGCCTGCACCTGCTAAGGGCACGGTCGGGCAGAGCGCGAAACTAAAGCCGGCGAGCGCGAAAAAAGCTGGCACGCTTATGACCTGCTCGTTTGTCTATCTACCTGCGACGTTGCATGGTTGACGCGCCGCGGCCCACGTCGCTATGTTCTGCGACGTTGCGAGGATCAAGGCCGTCCAGCGCCAGCTAGTGCGGCCATGGGCCTCGGAACGACAGGCCCCAGAAGCCACGCCCGGGCTTGCTTTCGTGTGTGGGGAAGTACACGAGAGCGTGCTTGGATAACGGTTTCTGGGGCCTCTTTGTTTGCCCGGAGGCCCTATCGGATCTATCCGCGGGCTAGGGCGCGCAGGAAGAAGGCCAGGTTTGCAGGCCGCTCGGCGATCCTGCGCATGAGGTACGGGTACCACGCGACTCCATAGGGCACGTAGACGCGCACGCGGTAGCCCTCCTTAGCAAGTTGCTCCTGGAGGTCTCTTCTGACGCCGTAGAGCATCTGGACCTCGAAATCCTCTTTGCCGGCCCCCGTTCTCTCTGCCGTTGTTTTGGCGTGCGCCAGCAGGTCCGAGTGATGGGTGGCCATCGCGGGATCGGTCCCTTTCTCGAACAGCCATTCTGTGAGGAACTTGTACTGGGCGTCGATCTCTTTTTGCTTCTGGAAGGCAAGCTCCTCTGGCTCTGCGTAGGCGCCCTTGACGAGCCGCACTTTCGGCCTGACGGAGGCGAAGGTCTGGAGATCCACCGGGGTGCGGCGCAGATAAGCCTGCACGGCGATGCGAAGCCCGGGGAAGTCGGTCTGCAGGACCCGATAGACGTCGAGCGTGTCGAGGACGTATCCGGATTGCTCCATGTCGATCTCGACCCCTGCATCGATTGCAGTGGCTTCGGCAGCAATGCGGCGCAGGTGATCGATGCACTGCCCCTTGTCAAAGGCGAGTCCAAGCTGCGTCAGCTTGACCGAGATTGTCGTGTCTATGCCCGTTTCCTCTATGCGCTTTACTGCGATGAGGTAATCGTCTGCGGCGGCCTGAGCGCCATCTGCGTCCGTGACACCCTCACCGAGGAGGTCGAGGATCCCACCGATGCTCCTCGAGTTCAGCTCTTTGATGACACGGACGGCGTCCTCGAGCTCGTTTCCAGCGATGAAGCGTTTGACCACCGGCTCTGTAAGACGGCCCTGGGTGACCGTTTTGTGAACCCATGGTTTCTCCGCTGCCCATAACCACGCCCGGCCAAGCATGTCTGCCATCATAGGTCGCCCCTTTTAAATGGAGGTGGGAGTTCAGGGAGCTACGGAGCACCAGGAGACATGCTGGAAGAACCCTCAAGCGTTCGCCCCGCGGAACACGCAGACATGGAGCAGATGCTCGATTTGCTCGAGGTCGTTGCCGCGGAGGGTTTGTGGATTGGCTCCGAAGCGCCCATCGACCGCGCTGTCAAGCGTGAAGGCTTCCAGCAGGCCATAGATTCCGACGATGACGAGGTCTTCATCGCGGCCCCCGGCGGTGTCGTCGTCGGCTTCATCAGTCTCTGGAAGCGTCACGGCGTGGTCGACCTCGGCATGCTGGTTGGCCCCGAGTGGCGAGGGCAGGGCGTTGGGCGCAGGCTGTTGGAGGAGGGGATCGGCTGGGCCAAGCAACGCGGGGCGCACAAGATGGCTCTGCAGGTGTGGCCTCACAATGCCGCTGCGATCGCTCTCTATCACCGGTATGGCTTCCATCGGGAAGGCCATCTCCGCCGTCACTGGCGCCGGCGCAACGGCGAGCTCTGGGATTCACTGCTCATGGGCCTTCAGTTGGAAGAGGGCGACCGAAGGGGTCATCTAGGATGACGCTTTTCGAGTTCCAGCAGGGGGGTTTCCTATGACGACGAGGGACTTCGGCAACTTCATCAATGGCGACTGGGCCGACGCTCTGTCAGGCGAGACCTTCGAGTCGCGCAACCCGGCCGACCTGACCGAGGTGCTCGGCACTTTCGCCAAGTCGGGGGCCGCCGACGTCGATCGAGCGGTTCAGGCGGCGAAGGACGCTTACCCGAGCTGGCTCGGCACTCCGGTCCCCCAGCGCGCCGACTACGTGCTTCGGGTCGCGCTGCTTCTGGAAGAGCGCAAAGAGGACCTCTCCGAGACCATGACCAGAGAGATGGGCAAGACTCTCAAGGAAGCTCGGGCTGACGTCCAGGAGGGGATCGACTTCGCCCATTACATGGCCGGCGAGGGACGCAGGTTCTTCGGCGACACCATTCCGGCGGAGCTGTCCAACAAGTTCTACATGACGGTCCGGCACCCGATTGGGGTCGCGGGCCTGATCACTCCCTGGAACTTTCCGATTGCCATTCCGCTGTGGAAGATCGCGCCGGCGATCGTCTCCGGGTGCACGTCGGTGTTCAAGCCCGCCGAAGACACGCCTCTCTGTGCTGCGCTCTTGGTCGACATGTTCCGCGAGGTGGGGCTGCCTCCAGGGGTCTTGAACCTGGTCAACGGCATGGGCGACGAGGCGGGAGCTGCGCTAGTCGATCACCCCGGTGTCAATGCGATCTCGTTCACCGGCTCCCTCGAGGTGGGTCGCATGATCAGCGAGAAGTGTGCGCGTTCGATGAAGCGGTGCTCGCTCGAGCTGGGATCCAAGAACGCACTCATCGTCATGCCGGACGCGCAGATGGATCTCGCAGTGGAGTCGGCCGCCTGGGGCGCCTTCGCAACTTCCGGACAGCGTTGCACCGCGACGTCTCGCTTGATAGTTCACGACCGGGTGAGGGCCGAGTTCACCGAGCGCCTGGTCGACCGTGTCTCCGGGATGAAGGTCGGCAACGGTCTCGACCCCGAAGTGGAGCTGGCTCCCGTGATCAATGAGCAGCAAAAGAAGCGGGTGCTCGAGTACATCGGCGTCGGACGCCAGGAGGGGGCCAAGGTCCTGATCGGAGGCGAGGAGCCGCAGGGAGAGGAATATGCCAACGGTCACTTCCTCACGCCTACCGTCTTCGACGAGATGACGCCTGAAATGCGGATCGCAAGGGAGGAGATCTTTGGACCGGTGACGGGCATCATGAATGTTGAATCGGTCGAGGAGGCTATAGCGGTCGCCAACTCTGTGGACTACGGCTTGTCGTGCTCGATCTATACGCACGACATCACGAATACCTTCAAGGCCGTGCAGCAATTGGAGTTCGGAGTGATCTATGTGAACGCGCCAACCATAGGCGCCGAGATCCAGGTTCCGTTCGGAGGTATGAAGAACACGGGCAACGGTCACCGCGAGGCTGGCCCCCAGTCGCTCGACGAGTTCACCGAGTGGAAAACCATAGGCATCGACTTCTCCGGCAAGCTGCAGCGCGCGCAGATGTCAGAGCCGTGAGATCACGAAGGTGAGCGACACCGTCGCACTCGTCGTCGTAGAGGACATCGCACGCAAGTACGACTTCGGGGCAACCCATCCTCTGCGCCCGGAAAGGGTGCTGCTGACCTACGAGAACATCCGCGCTCTCGGCTTGATCGAACGAGACAACGTCTCAGAGGTTCCCTCCCGCTCTGCCTCGGCGGAAGAAATCGTTGCGGTCCACGACTCCGATTACGTGAACGCCGTGCGCGCCATCGACGAGGGATCGAGACCGGCGTCTTCGGGTCTGTCCTACGGCCTTGGAACGCCGGACAACCCGATCTTCAAGGACATGCACGAAGCGTCGGCGGCGGTATGTGGAGCCTCGCTCACCGGCGCCGAGCTGGTCGCGCGAGGTGGCGCTCAGCATGCCTTCAATCCTGCCGGGGGCCTGCACCACGCGCGCCGGGACGAGGCCTCGGGGTTCTGCATCTACGACGACCCCGCCGTCGCCATCGCCAAGGTCCTTGCCATTCATCCCGATTGGAGGGTGATGTACGTGGACGTGGACGTGCATCACGGAGACGGTGTCCAGTGGATCTTCTACGAAGAGCCGCGTGTTCTCACGTTGTCGCTGCATCAGTCGGGCAGGTACCTGTACCCGGGGACGGGCTTCGAGGACGAGATTGGAAGAGGCGTCGCAACGGGCACTGCAGTGAACATTCCTCTGATGCCCTTCACCGGAAACGAGGACTACCTATGGGCTCTTGAGACCACTTTGAACACCCTGGCGGAGTCCTATCGACCACACCTCATCGTTACTCAGCTCGGTGCGGACACGCACTTTGGTGACCCGCTTGCAAACCTCGGCCTAACCCTTGCTGCGTACCCGCGCATGGCAAGAATCCTCCACGACGCGGCACACCGCTGGGCAAACGATCGTTGGGTGGCGACGGGAGGCGGCGGTTACCAGTTCGACACCGTGGTGCCGACCGTATGGAGCATCCATTTCGCCGAGATGTGCGGCGCCCCAGAGGTCATCCCGCAGGAGTGGCTCGATGACAGAGAGCCCACGGACGTATCGCAGAGCTATTCGGATGAGGTGAGACGTTCGGTCGACCAGGTGCTCGACGCATGCGTGCCTCGTCTCGAAGCTCTGGCAGCGGTTTAACCTTCGCGACCGTGAACGGTGTCGCCGAGCTGCACAAGTACGTGGGCTTCTCCATTCCGGCGGGCTTCCTGCTGTTGGTGCTCTGGACCGTCCTGACGCTGGTTCGCAACAAGCCGCCGAGCAATGGCTTCTGGACTCTTCTGGCGATTCTTCAGGTGGTCATCGCCATTCAGTTCTTGGTTGGTGGCGTGCTGTTTATTTCCGGGGCTCGACCGGCGAGCCAGGGACCGGACTGGCTGCATTACGTCTACGGCGCCCTGTTCCCCGCGTTCGTGCTTACGATCGCGCACGGACAAGCGAAGAAGCATCCCGATATCCCCTGGGTGGTCTTTGGGATCGCTGCGTTTCTGTGTTCGGCCTCCACCTTCAGAGCACTCCAGACGGGGCTCGGCCTCGCATGAACATCGTCGACATCTTGTTTGTGATCCTTGCACTGCTGGCAGTGATCAGGGGCTGGCGCCGGGGGTTTCTGGGGCTCATCTTCGAGCTGGGAGGGGGCTTTGTCGGGCTGGTCGGGGGGGTTGCGCTCGGCCCCCGGATCGCGTCTTTGATGACCAACAGCGGGGGGATCGAGGGCGCGCTGATTTCCTTGCTTACCGTATTCGTGTGCCTCACGACGGGACAGACCCTCGGCTACATCGCAGGGCGAAAGACCGGGGCCTACGCCAAGAGCGTGAGGCTGGGAGGGGTCAACTCGGGTCTGGGCGCAGTGGCCGGAGTGTTGATCACCTCGATCTCTTTCTGGCTCTTGGGGTCTCTACTGGTGCACAGCTCGTCCCGCCCGGTCGCCAAGGCTCTGAAGCGGTCCGCGGTTCTCGGGACGTTGAGCGACACGCTGCCTCAGCCTCCGAACGTGTTCGCTTATTTCACCCAGTACCTGAACGATTTCCCCCAGGTCTTCCAGGGGTTTCCGCCGTCTTTGGGCCCCCCGGTCAAGCTGCCCTCGAACGCACTGGCCAATCGAGCGATTGGGGCGGCAGACCAGTCCACCGTGCGGGTGACAGTACCCGCGTGCGGAGGGACTCAACTCGGGAGTGGCTGGATAGCGGCCGATGCCACGGTGGTCACGAACGCTCACGTCGTCGCAGGAGGCGGCGATGTGACCGTCCAGACGGAGGCGGGCGAGTCGGTTGCAGGCAGCGTCGTCTTGTTCGACAAGGACTCCGACGTGGCGGTGATCCATCTGAGCGAGAGTGTGTCGGCGCCGCCCCTTCGGCTCGCCACTCAGGAGCTCGAGCGCGGCCAGCCGGGAGCAACCCTCGGTTATCCGGGCGATCGGGGGGGCCGGGCGGAGTATGGTCCGGCCGCGGTCCAGCAGCGTCTGAATGCGACCGGGCTCGACATCTATGGCCGGGACACCGTCACCCGAGAGGTGTACGAGCTACGCGCTTCAGTTCGGCAAGGTGATTCGGGCGGGCCGTTCGTGCTTCCCAACGGACGGGTGGGTGGAGTCATCTTCGCCGCTTCCACTACCAATGGAGGCACGGGGTACGCGCTGACCGGCGACGAAGTCGCAGACGAGATCTCCAAGGGATCACAGCGGACGTCGCCGGTCGGAACCGGGGGCTGCACCCACTAGCTATTCGACGCCGGTGGGGCGGTCAGGCGATCTGGCCTCCATCGACTACGAGCGTCGTTCCAGTCACGAACGACGATGCATCCGAAGCAAGAAATATCGCGGGGCCGACGATCTCCTCCGGTCGCCCCAGTCGGCCCATGGGGATCATTTGCTCCATCGTCCTGCGCGTGGACTCGTCCTGCCACATCACTGCGTTCAGATCAGTCGCGATCCATCCGGGTGCGATCGTGTTCACGCGCACGCCGGACTCCGCAAGCTCTTTTGCGACCGCCTGGGTCATCAGTCGGACGGCGCCCTTGGCTGCGGAGTAGAAAGACAGACCCTGAGCCCCTTCTATGCCGGCAACCGAAGCAATCTGGATGATGGAGCCGCCGTCGCTCTCGAGCATCTTTTGAGCCCCCAGCTGCGTTGCGTGAAAGACCGAATCGAGGTTGAGCCTCAGCGCTTTGTCCCAACCATCGGGGCGCAAGGAGACGATGGGGGTCATGAACCTGGTCCCACCAGCGTTGTTCACGAGGATGTCGAGAGGCCCAAGCTCCTCGACGGTGCGGTCGATCAGAGTCTTGATCTGTGACCTATCGGTCACATCCGTTGGCACCGCCAACGACCTGCGTCCCCGCGAGCGGATCTCTGCCGCGACGGCGTCGAGGTCCGCTTGGTTCCGGGCGGCCACGGCGACGTCGGCGCCGGCCTCTGCGTAACCCAGGGCAAGCGCGCGCCCGATGCCTCGCGACGCGCCGGTCACTATGGCGACCTTTCCTTCGAGGGAGAACAACTGCGTGCTCATGGCGGCTTACGATGCTCCCATGCCCCCTCTTTCTTTGCCGGACGCACGCGCCGCCCTCGTGGCCGCCGGTATTGCAGGCCCACATCAATCCCATTCTCGCCAGAACAACGTGAGCAAGATCAAGGCAATGCTCGAGGACGATGTCGAGGCTCGCTTCGGTATGTCTTCGGTCACGCGCTACTCGGCCGAGGAGATTCTCGGTTTCCTGGCAGAGCTGACGGGGTGCTCCACCGACATCACAGATCTAGAGGGTTGCGACACAATGGATCCCGCGAGGACCGTCGATGCGATTGTGACGGCCGCCGGGCGACTGGCCGAGGAAGCCCGCAAGGGAGCGAGCCTGCTGTGCGTCACCGGTCACCCGACGGGGTTGCTCGAGCATCACATCCGCGTCGTGGACGCCTACCGGAATGCCGGGGGGAAGGTGCTCCACCTCCGGGAGGAGGAATCGTTGCCTCTGGGCAAGCGCAAGTCCGTCGTGCGCTTCGTCGGGGGAGTGGGGATGCTGTCGGATTGGGGACAGCTGAAGCACACGCACTCCAGCGCGCCGATGGAGGCGTTGCTGGAGGGAGCCCCGTGGCCCGACATCGTCCTCGGTGACCACGGCTGGGCGGGGGCCGCCATCGAGCGGAACATCCCGACGATTGCGGTCATGGACATCAACGATCCGGCTCTCGCCGTGGCATGGGCACAAGGCAAGGACGCGATCATCATTCCGATGGACGACAACCGTCCTCCACGCCTCTACGAGCCGTCGTGGCGGATCTTCGAAGCGATCATCGCCGAGCAGCAGTAGCGGCCACCGAAGGTATGGTAGAGACACTACCAACGCTACTTGGGGGGTTATGGTGCGGTGTGGCAAGAGTTCTATCCGCTTTCATCGGGGTTTTCAAGGCTTGAAAACCCGTGCCTGGCGTCAGACTTGGACTAGCCTTGTTTCTGGTCGCGCTGTCGCTGCCTTTTTCGGTGCTGCGGCAGGCTCAGGCCGTGAGCCCAGTTTCTTGTCCCCCTGAGCAAGAGTCGTACAATGCTTCGCACCTGCCACAGACCATCAAGCCATCATGTGGCATGACGAAAAAGATCATCAGAGACCACGGCGTCGTTGTGCGCGTTCCCAAGGCAGGGGGTGGCGTCTACACGGAGAGTCTCTTGGCAGGTGGTCATGGCAGTCAAGAGCTCGGAATTGAGGTTGCTACGGATGGAACCGTAACCCTTCTTCACGTGGGCAATGAGAACATAGCATCGCCGGGGGAAGACTCCCATCTCGGCAGCTACTGCGAGAACGGATGCCCCCCACCGTGTGAAGATGACCAGTACAGTCACAATTCCTACAAGGAAACTGACGATCATCAATGGTATTTCGACCGCAGTAGTGCTCCAGTTAACCAACCTCAGCCCCAATTGACGCGTGACCAGGTTGAGGAGGCATTACGAGATGGGACCCGTAGCATCACTCAGACTCAAAACGATTGTGGGCTTGTTAACAACGTCAAGAACACGGTTGCGACCTACAAAGGCAGTGGCTTAGGCGGCGACGCAGACTTAGGGTCACAACAATCATGTCTGTGGGTCGGCGACGCAATCAACGAGGTTGATTTCGGAGATCTGCCGTCGGATGTTCTGGGTAGGGGCATGCATCTGGTACATATTCGGCGAAGTGAGTGAGTCGGACATCCGTCTAGACAAGGTCGACTATGATTGGACAATCTATCCAGGCGCCAGCGACTGTGACGATAGGTACTATGACATTGAGGCGGTGATGGCGCACGAGCGTGGACATACTTACGGACTAGGTCATGTAACCGTGGAAGATCACGGTCGGCTAACCATGAGTGAAGCTATGCGTCCCTGTGACGGGCAGCATCGGACGCTCGGTCTAGGGGACGTTCGATCGCTCCGACAAAAGTACGGAGTCGAATAATCCTCCTATCGACTGTCGGATGAGAGCGAACTTCGACGGAGACGAACGCATCGGCAAGGCCGCATTGGCTCTCTTTAGCGTTCCCCGTTGATGCGGCCGTTTTCCCTGAGTTTCATGGTCTTCGGGGCGGCTCTGACTATCTTGTCGGCGGCTGCGATCAGCGACCCATCGAGCCCCATAGGTTGGGATGATTGGGGGTCCGACCCTTGGGCTCGAGGACTTCTTGCGGGACCGATTTTTGCCGCCATCGGAATACTCCTGCGACTGGGAAGCAACAAGGTTAGCCGACGGGTTGACTTGTTGGTATCGCGCATCCTCATAACCATGTTCGGAGCAACGGCAGGATTTGCTTTCTTCGCTCCTCTCCTTGTTGTAACTCAATGTGATGCGGTACCCCAAACGGCAGAGTGCCGAGCACAGGGATGGTCAAATATCCTGGGTTTAAGAATCCCAGGGGAGCCCACGCTCGTCTTAGCCCTCATAGCGTCGGTAGTCGCCGCCGCTGCTGCTTGGATCATCTCGGGTCGTGCGCAGAAGCGGCTTAATAGCGAAGAACCTCCTGGTGGGGGTCAGTCTTTGTAGGGGTCGAAGACGTCGGCCCCCGCCATGGCGACACCGAGGGGACGCAGGCGATGCAGCACCCGGATCGTGTTGCCGTGCTCCTTGAGGACGTTCGGGAGACGCCGGTAGACCTGCGGCGCTTCGTCGAGACCACCGCCTCGCAGCTCGACCCCAGCATCCTTTAGCCACGCTCGCATCTCCTCTGGGTCGACCGCTCCTGAACTGACGCGTTCGGGTCGCCTCTTTCCATCCGGTCCGCGGCGCCACCTCACCTTGCCGGCGGCCTGTCGCCGCGACATCACTCGACCTGCACCATGGATGGTCGAGAAGAGTGAGGCCTTCTGCTCCTCTTCGGCAGAAGGTGACTCGACCCCCTCGACGATCACCGCGTCGTCGCCCATGCTGCCGCCGATGAAGCCCCGCTGGCCGGGCCTCGCTGGAGTCGCGCCCTTTCTCACGACGACCACCTCTTCCCCTCCGTGCCTTTCCCGCCACGCGTAGTTGTGGTGGTTATGGACCTCGTCGGAAAGGTCTGCTCCAAGGATGCCCGCGACCTGCTCGACCACCATGTCGCGCCCCGCGTAGGCGTAGCGACCGGCCAGCTCCATGGCCGCCCAGTAGTCCCCGCCGAGTGCCGTATCCAGGTCGATCACGGTCGCGGACGCCTCCATGCTCTCGCCCCGAGGCCTGTCGTCCCACGCGAGACCGTGGGCCAGGTTCAGGAAACCAGTGCAGGTCTTGTGGCCGAGTCCTCTGCTGCCGAAGTGGACTCCGATCCAGACCCAGCCCTCCTCGTCTTCGAAGATGTCAACGTAGTGGTTGCCTGAGCCGACCGAGCCGAGCTGGTTGCGCGCGGTCTCCTTCAGTGAGTCCACCTGGGGGATCGACTTCCACGTCGGATCATCGAACAACTCGTGGTCCTTGCCGCGCCCCGAGGAGACACCCATACCGAAAGCGACCTGAGTGGAGATCTCGTCCATGATCCTGGGGACATCGCGCCGGATCTCCTCCGCTCGGATGCTGGTCTTTGCAGCCTTGTTCCCACAAGAGATGTCGAAGCCGACACCGTTGGGACTGACCGCGTTGCGATAAGCAACGACACCGCCAATCGGCATCGCATAGCCAAGGTGACCATCGGCCATGAGGGCGGCGCCGGCAGAGCGATCGTCGGCGGCCACTCGCCTTATCTGGTTGATCGTCTTGTCGTCGTGCTGGCCCCAAACCGGGATGCCGTCTACGTAGCGCACCCCTGGATCTTCGCGCCCCTCGCACCCCCCTGGTGACTGAAAAAGCTCCCTGAGCAGGCAAAACGTCGATTGCTATACTGCCGGACGTCATGACCGAGCCCCCTGTGCCCTCCCCTGGGCCCTCCTCCGTGATGGGCAATTTCTTTACAGTTACAGAGGTGGCTCGCCAGCTTCGGGTCTCGAACATGACGGTCTACCGGCTGATCAACTCGGGGCAGCTTGGGGCTATTCGGGTCGGCAGGAGCTACCGTCTCCGAGAGGACGATGTCCGCAGGTACCTCGAGCAGCGCTACATGGACACCGGCTAGCCCCAAATAGTGTCAACGACTGCCCAGCTTGACGACGTCTACTCTCGCCTTCTTTCGGACCCGGGTGTGGTCCTGCTTCTCGGCGAGATCGACACGGGAAAGACCACCTTCGCCGCTGAGCTCGTGCAGCGCGCCACCGCCGCAGGGATCACTGCTGGGTTGGTGGACGCCGACATCGGCCAGTCGGTGGTCGGTCCCCCGACCACCGTCGGTCTGAAGCTCTGCAACGGCATGCAGGACTTCACTCGCGTCACGCTCCGGGATGCGGATGCCTTGAGCTTCGTGGGGTCTATCTCACCGCGGGGCTACATGCTCGCGCTCGTAACCGGCGTCGCCAAACTGACGGCGGCGGCCAAGGAAGCAGGTTGCGCTCTCGTGGTCATCGACACTACGGGCTTCGTCTCGGGCATCGCTGGGCAAACCTTGAAGTTCTTCAAGATGGATCTGGTTCGGCCGAACTATGTAGTCGCTTTCGAGCGTGGAGGTGAGCTCGAGCTTGTGGTCGGAATCGCCGAGCGATTCAGCCCGGCCCAGATAATCGAGGTGAGCGTTGCTCCCGAGGTGGTCACCCGCTCTGTCGATGAACGCGCCTCTTTCAGGGAAGAGCAGTTCGCCGCCTATTTCGGTGAGGCCCTGTCGCGCTGGCGCGTCAAACCGACCGTCTTCATGCCTACGCCGCCGCCGGACTTCGACCTCCGCCTGCTCGATTCTCTGGTTGTGGGAATGGAGGACGGCAAGGGAATGTGTAGCGGGATAGGCGTCCTCGAATACGATGAAGGCGCAGACATTCTCCGAATGATCTCTCCGATCACCGAGGGAGTTCGGGGCCTTCGGTTGGGGTCGATCAGGATCGACACCGTCGGTCGGTTCAAGGGACCGGTGGATCTGCGACGGCTCTTCAGATCCGAGTAGAACTTTCAAAGGAGAACGATGCCCTCACTAGTAAAGAAGCGCAGAAAGAAGATGCGGAAGAAGAAGCATCGGAAAATGCTCAAGAAGACTCGCTGGCAACGACGTCAACAGAGATAAGTCAGCGACCGACGGTGGCCAGAAGACGAGAGTTCGTTTCGTTTCTTTCTGATTATGGGCTTGAAGACGAGTTCGTCGGAGTCTGCCATGGGGTCATGCTGCGGACGGCGCCGCATCTAAGGATCGTGGACGTTCACCACAACATCCTGAGGCAGGACATCCGTCACGGCGCAATCGTTCTGTGTCAGTCGGTGGGGTACCTTCCTGCCTCCCTACACCTCGCCATTGTGGATCCGACGGTCGGATCGGATCGCCGAGCCGTTGCCCTCCAGAGCGGTTCAGGCGAGATATTCATTGGTCCCGACAACGGGTTGCTGGTGCCTGCTGCCGAGCAATGTGGGGGCATCGAGCGAGCGCACGAGATCACCAACGAAGACATCGTGCTCGGGCCCGTGTCCCACACCTTTCAAGGTCGCGACGTGTTTGCTCCCGCGACCGCTCACATCGCAAACGGCACCGATCTCACAGAGCTGGGCCCCCCGGTGGACCCTTCGGATCTTGTGCGCTTGAAGATCCCAGAGGCGTGGATTCACGACGATCATCTTCACGCCCAGGTCCTGCAGCACGATCGGTTCGGCAACCTGCAGATGAACTTCGGCAGGGCTCATCTCGAGGAAGTCGGACTCGGCGGCCCCCTGATCGAGATCCGAATGGAGGGCCATAGGTTAAAGGTGCCCTACGGCGAGACCTTCATGGATGTCAAGCCCGGGGAGTTCATTTTGGTCGAGGATTCGTATCAGCAGCTGTCCCTTGCGATCAACAAAGGCGACGCGGCCTCCAGGCTCCAGGCTGCTCCCGGCTCCACCATCATCGTCGGCCCGCCGGGTGTGTGACATTCTTGACCGGCAAAGGCTCGGGTCAGAAGAAGCGGGTTCTCATCACCGGCGTCTCGAGGTTCCTTGGGCTTCGGCTCGCCCAGCGGCTCGAGGAAGACCCGGCCGTCCAGACCATCATCGGCGTCGACCTCGAGGAGCCCCCGGTACCAATCAAGGGGCTCGAGTTCGTGAAGGCCGACATCCGCAGTCCTTTGATCGCTCGTGTTCTCGAGTCCACCTCGGTCGACACCCTGGTTCACACCAACATCCAATCGACTCCAGGGCGTCTCGGGGGCCGGTCGGAGATGAAGGAGAACAACGTCATCGGTACCATGCAGCTCCTGGCTGCGGCTCAACGGGCACAGCGTGTCCGCAGGGTCGTGGTCAAGTCCTCGGCGGCGGTATACGGCTCGGGCCCGGGGCAGCCATCCATACTTGCGGAGGACTACGATCCGCGACGGGTGGGGCTGACCGGATACGGCAAGGACTGTGCCGACGCGGAGACCAACGCCCGAGACTTCGGCAGGCGACGTCCCGATGTAGAGCTCGCCATCCTCAGGACTCAAAATGTCATCGGGCCCACGGTCAAGACCAACATGACCGACTATCTCTCGTTACCGGTCGTTCCGACCGCTCTGGGGTACGACCCGCGCTTGCAGCTACTGCACGAGGACGACGCAGTCGAGGCGCTTTATCTTGCGGCGTTGTCCCGCGAACGGGGGATCTTCAACATTGCGGGTGATGGAGTGGTCTATCTATCCAAGGCCATCAGGCTCCTTGGACGAGTGGAGCTGCCGATGCTCTACTTCCTTGCGCAGGGGGCCGGCGAGCTTCTTCTCCGACTAGGCGTCGCCGACTTTCCCATCGATCAATTGAGGGTCTTGTTGTACGGACGAGTCCTAGACGCGATTCGCGCCAAGCGATCGCTGGGATTCATGCCGAGGTACTCGACCGAGGCGAGCATCGTCGACTTCAAACAACGGCAGAATGGCGATGTGTCGACGCCCGCAGCGAAAGGGCCTGTGATCGGACATCCGACGGATCAGTCCTCCGACGGCCTGATGGTGTGATGGCAAACGCTGAGGTCATCTCCATCGACGCACGAATGCGTGAGCGCTCCAGCCAGAGTGGGGGCTCTCCGGAACGTTGCTTGGCCACCACGGCCGCGGGGCGTCCCTGCAGGAACCACGCGACGGCGGGCAGTTCTTACTGCGGGGTTCATCAAAAGAGGGTAAGAAGCCTTCCGGCCCCAGCGTCCGAAAGCCCTGGGGCCGCCCCTTCACCTCTCTCGGGGGACGGGGGCCTGTTCGATCGCCTGGGAAGCTTCCTTCGGAAACGCATGGCGGGGGACTATCCGATCGATGACTTCGGGTACGACCCAGAGCTGTCGCGTGAGATCCTTCTGCCCCTCGTGCGTCCCCTCTACGAGCGTTACTTCAGAGTCAGGACTCTCGGTGTCAATCGAATTCCGTCACAAGGGGCGGCCCTGGTGGTTGCCAACCACTCCGGCACGGTCCCCATCGACGCGGTGATGGTGCAGTTTGCGGTAGCAACCGAGCATCCCGCCGAGCGTGTGGTCCGTAACGTCGCGGCCAATCTAGCGTTTGGGATGCCGTTCGTCGGTCCCCTGGCGCGCAAGACGGGCAACGTGGTGGCGTGTGAGGAAGACGCCATGGCACTGCTCGAACGGGGCGAGCTCGTCGGCGTTTTCCCCGAAGGATACAAAGGAGTCGGCAAGGGATGGAGAGAGCGCTACAGGTTGCAACGTTTCGGCCGGGGCGGCTTCGTCGAGCTTGCGCTTCGTGCAGGTGTCCCGATCATCCCCGTAGCGATCGTGGGCGCGGAAGAGGCGTATCCGATGGTCGGCAACGCGAGGCTTGTGGCAAAGGCGTTTGGCTTTCCTTACTTTCCGCTGACGCCGACCTTTCCACTGCTCGGCCCCCTGGGTGTTCTGCCACTGCCGTCCCGATGGGTCATCGAGTTTGGCGAGCCCATTCTGATGGATCACTACACTGACGATGCGGCCGACGACAAGATGCTGGTCTTCGACATCAACGACATGATCCGAGACACGATCCAGCAAATGCTCTACAACAACCTCAAGATCCGCGGCAACGCGTTCCTCTAAGAGGTTCTTTCGCCCGTGGCCGGGGTCATAAGGCAGCCGCAGGGCGAAAAGAACGTTTCAACGAGCGGTGAGCTGCCACAGGCGGATGACGCTTAAGGTTCCGGCGATGGCTATGGCCGCCAGCAGCAGCATCAGGGCATAAAAGGTGTTTCTTCTCACCCCGTCAGGATAGGGCCGCGAAGTGAGGACGGCGGCTTGCCCGAAGCGAAGGCTGGGAAAAGTGGGGTGCCTGAGCGGAGCGGCAAGCCGCCGCCCGCAGCGCAGCGGCCCGGGGCCCGAAGGGCCCAGGGAGGTTACGGCTTCCTGAAATCGCGACAGAGGGCCCTGATCTCGTGCTCGAGCCGCCCCAACCCCTCGACCTTTCCCAGACACACGGCCACTCCTGCGTTTCGGGCTCGCTGCTCGACCTCACGGTCGAGGTAGGCGGAGTACAGGATTATTGCCTGTGAGGGCCGCTCGGCTCTGATCTTGGCGGCCGCGGTCAGCCCGTCCATGTGGGGCATCTGGTAGTCCATCACGATCACGTCCGGTTGCGTCTCGACGGCCACGTCGAACGCTTCCATACCGGAGCCTGCCTGGCCCACGACTTCAAACCCGTCGATCTCCAGCATGTCGACGACCATGCGTCGAACGTGATCCGTGTCGTCGACAACGACGACTCTTTCCGCCATCCTCGTCCTCCCAGCTTCCCCACCGGTGGTCTCGCCTCTAGTCTGCCGCAGCTAAGGGGATCTCGGAAGCCCCTTCACCGTGCGAATTTCTCGAGTGAGTCGATCTTCGACGTACTTGCGGTTCCTGATCAGCATCTCGGTGAGTTCCTTGGGGCGCTCCAGGTAACGGTTAACCGAGAGCTCGAGCGACACAACCCCTGAGTATTGCGTCCTGCGCAGCTCCGCCAGGAATCGTTCGAGGGGGAGGACGCCCTGCTCGAGCTCGAGATGGCCATCCCTTCCATTCCCCGCATTGTCAGAGAGGTGTATGTGCGTCAGTTTGGGGGCGAGCGTCGTATAGGAATCGAGGAGGTCTTCTCGGGCGACCGTCAGATGGCTGGTATCGAGCGCAACGTGGGGACAGTAGTCGACCAGCTCCTGCGGTTTGAGCCAGCGGTGTCCCCTGAGCCGGCGACCGGCGACCCACCTCGGGTACATCGTTTCCACTGCCACCGCCACGCCGTGTTCCAGTGAGTAAGCGGCGGATTCCTCGATGATCCAGCGCGCGTAGGCGTTCTCCCACAGATACGGGGGGTGCACGATCAGCGACCTCGCCCCGAAGGCGGTGCACATCTCGATCCCCCGGCGGATCTTCTCGATGGGATCCATGCCCCACACGTTTTTGGTTACGACTAGGAAAGGTCCGTGCACGGAGGCAATCGTGAGCTCCCGCTCCTCGGCGAGGCGCGCCGGCAGCTCGGGTTCCTGGGTACGTGGATCTCGGGTAACCATGAGCTCGATTTCGACGAATCCGGCCTCTGCCAGGGCATCGAGCGCCCGCTCGAGCTCGAAGGCCCAGAAGGGCCCGGTTGAGCATTGGATAGTGGCAGTGGAGCTCTTGGGGACCATCAGCGAATGTTCGCATGGCTCGCGTTCAACCTGTAGGTGGCTCCTCCCCAGGCTTCGGCTCGAAGGCCGATATATGCTTCTGGCTAACGGTTGCTAGCCAGAGTTTGCACCCAGGGTTTGGTCGAGGCGGTGTTTCGGGGGCGATGAACCTCTCTAACTTGCTACGTCGGGCCGCACAGGCGGCCCCCGACAAGCCGGCCCTCAGGTATGGAGCCACGACCGTCTCGGGCGACATCTCCTACCGTGAGCTCGAGGGCGAAGCCGACCGGGTGGCACTCGGGCTCCTCGGTCTGGGGGTTCGTCCGGCGGATCGCGTTGCTGTCGCCATGCCCAACGTCGTTGCTTTCGTGTCCGCCTACTTCGGGATCCTGAGGGCCGGAGGCGTCGCGGTTCCCCTGAACGTGATGCTCTCCGAGCAGGAGGTGGGCGCCATCCTGCGGGACTCCGGGGCCGCGGTGTTATTGGGAGCCGGTCCTTCCGGGGAGCTCGCCGCACGAGCCGTGCGCTCGCTCGAGTGTGACGTTCACGTGATCGTGGCGCCCTTCGACGACTTCACCGAGCCGGCGTGGCCTTTTCCCGAAGTGCACCGAGAAGAGGACGACGTGGCGGTCCTTGCCTACACCTCTGGGACGACCGGCTCACCCAAAGGAGTCATGCTGACCCACGGCAACCTTGCAGCCAACCTCCGCCAGCAAATGGCGATCCCCGACGCTCACGTAACCGTAGACGACGTCCTGCTGCTGACGCTTCCGCTCTTTCATATCTTCGGCCTCAACGTGACGCTCGGTCTCTTGGTTCAGAGCGCAGCCACCGGCATCCTGTTGGAGAGATTCGATGCGGTTGACTGCCTTCACACGGTCGAGGAGCAACGGGTCAGCGTTATGTTCGGGGCACCCCCCATGTACGTTGCGTGGGCGTCGCTTCCAAACGCGGAGCGGCATGATTTGTCCTGCGTCCGGCTCGCGATCTCGGGGGCAGCTCCTCTTCCTGTAGGTGTCTTGGCCCGCTTCAAGAGCTTTTTCGGTATCGACATCTACGAGGGATACGGTCTCACCGAGACTGCGCCGACTCTCACCTCTAATCGTATGGGGGATGCTCCGAGAGCTGGGTCGGTTGGTCTGCCCCTTCCAGGTGTCGAGCTGCGCGTGGTGGACGAGGATGGCGACGACGTGGAGCTGGGTGATCCAGGCGAGGTCGTGGTGCGGGGGCCGAACGTCTTTGCCGGCTACTGGAACAAGGAAAGCGACACGGCGGCCGCGTTTGTCGATGGATGGTTTCGAACAGGCGACGTGGCGGTGCGGGATGAGGAGGGCTACCTCTATCTCGTTGATCGCAAGCGCGACCTGATCATCGTCTCGGGGTTCAACGTCTTTCCTGCGGAAGTAGAAGAGGTTCTGCTCGACCACCCGGCAGTGCTCGACGTCGCAGTGATAGGGGTCCTTCACGAGTACTCAGGGGAGGCAGTGAAGGCGTTCGTGGTCCTGCATCCGGGGGCAGAGGCAACTCCCGAGCAATTGCTGGAGCACGTCCGCCGCCGGCTCGCTCGCTTCAAATGGCCTCAGACCATAGAAGTGGTGGATGCCCTGCCTCACCTCCCAACTGGAAAGGTTCTGAGGCGAGCGCTCCGGTAAGGACGCGTAGGGGGCAGACCAACTCAAGCCGAGCTAACCGTCAGCGTGGAGGGCGATTCGCATATCGTCGAGTGCGCAACCGGCCCAGCATGACCGACGATGTTACTGTCGCCCTCTTGAGCTATCGTGAGGTTAAGTCAACCGAACCTGCTGATTTCGAATTTCCGGCCGGGGATCTCGTTCAGTATTCAGATGTCCTCGCGCTCGAGGGGTCCGCATTATGGACCGGGACCGATACCGGGGCCGGTAGGTGAAGTCGCCGAATAAGGGGTTGGCTTCGACAATCTCAACAATGTCGTCTTCAGGAGGAGAGAGTCCTGTCAAGTGGTGGAATTCACCACCGCGAACCTCAACTAACTACGCGATCGCTGCCAAAGTTCCTTCGGCGTCTCACCTCCCTCTCGGTGCTCATCAATCCTGCGCATCGACTCGATGCTGAAGTAGCGACGATCCATCACCTGCCATTCGTCGTCCTGTTCCTGGGGGAACGGCAGTCGCCCCTCGATGTCGGGCAACGCCTCGAACACCCAGCGCTGGGCCTTGTTCTTGACCGCGGCCATCTCCGTCCACCCGGTCGCGACGTCGTGACGTTCACCGTCTGACAGAACTGGCCCAGTGGGTTGCCGCCGTCGTGGGCGACGAGATCGTACTCGCACAACCCGCGCCCGGTCTCGTCCCACTCGGCGAAGGTCCTGATCGGGATCTGCGCCTTGAACAGGCTCCCGGGCTTGGACATTTCTAGGTGAGGCAATGAGAGGATTTGGAGGACATTCCTGATGAGTCAAGTCGCTATTGACTCTTCGTTGCAACGCCCGTAGAGTCCTAAGTCTTGAGAGATTCGGGCGGCGGCAGCCGGCATAGGGATTGGGGGGTCTGGAATATGAGGGGTGTCTTAGTCTCACTCTGGGTTCTGGCTGTAGTCGGCCTTCCCGCTGGTGCTCTGGCTCATGTGAAATACGAGGGCGGTTACGTCTGGGAGAACGGGAACGGGAAATGTCTTTGGGACCACGCGGAACTCTCGCATGGGAATGGCGGTGGCTACGCGCAGTCAATCGCGAGAGCGGTGTTCGAAACGTCCACCACCCTCGGAGATATCGAATGTTGGGAGGATTGGAACCGACCTGCTTACTACTTGGGGGCCAGGAACCTGCTCTTCAAGTGGCGGAACGGCGGGTGGAACGTCTGCGTTAACGGGACGTGGAGATACAACGAGCATCGCACTGACGAAAAGACCAAGACGAGCGTGTACCGGACTCCGTGTCGGCGTGGAACCTACGCAAACTTCGGCGGCGGTATCACGAACTTCGACGGCGCATGGCGCGGAGGACACATGTATTCCGGGTCCCACACCTTACCGGCCGACTAGGAAGGACGCTCCATGAGAAGTAAGAAAACAGCCGTTATGGCGCTTGCGACGTGTTTGTCCCTGGCTCTGTCTTGGTCCATTCTTGCAAGCGCGGAGGATATGCCGCAAGACCCGTCGTGGTTGACCAACGATAGTGCCGGTAACTACGGTCTTGTGGACACGTCCCGTATGCCGAGGACGTTGGGGGTCGTTAACTGCAACGGGGATGTTGTGGGTTACGCTCTGACCGCTGAACTTTTCGCAATGCCGAGCCTTAGTCCTGAGGAACTTCAGGCAATAGATATGATTGCTCCTGGAGGGTTTGAGGCAACGGGCGCGACAACAGGTACGGTTGTCGTCTATGACGCGGAAGATGACAAACCCATCGGTTACATAGGCAATGAATGCTTTGCGGGTGTTAATCCGTAAGCTTAGCGGCGTGATCCTGGTGTGCGCCTCAGCGTTCGTTGGGTGCGCCGAAGCGGAAGGAGCCCAGACCAGCGGTCGGCTGCTTTATTAGGCAAAGACCGTACCTGTTTATCGCTGACTCGAGAGCGTTATTGCTTCAAGCTTGTCCGAGAAAGCGCGGTCGCTCCATCAATAACGTCGGGGTCCACAGCACCTCGTCGCGCATGCTGGGAGCCGAAGGACAAAGGGGTTCTTTCAGGGAGATCCCGGTTCGATGTAGCTCGTTCCCGTGCCCGAGAAGCGGCACCAGTCCCTCAGGGCGTTGGCGGTCAGCTCGGGTCCGTTGTCGCAGCGGATGAACGCGGGCGCCTCTCCTGTCTTGGCGACGATGCCATCTAGTGCGGCGACGGTGCGGTCCGCGTCGATGCGCCGCTCGACCAGGCCGCCGAGCTCTTCGCGTGAGTGTTCGTCGACGATGTTGAGCAGCTTCAAGATCCTGCCGTCTGCGGTCTGATCGAACTGGAAGTCGAGGCCCCAGACATGATTAGGGCGCTGCGCCCTAAGGCGATCCACCGGACAGGTCGAGGTCCCCACCCGTCGGCGCTTTTTCTTGCGGTGAGGCACCTCCAAGCCCTCTTCTCGCCACAACCTCTGGATCTTCTTGCGGTTGGCGTCCCAGCCCTCGTCTCTCAAGACCGCCCACGCCTTGCGATAGCCCCAGCGCTTGTGCTTGCGGCTGAAGGCGTGGAGCCGCGCCCTCAGCGCGTCGTCGCCCTTGCCGCGCGTGACCGGGCGGCGCTGGGTCGAACGATGTTGACCGACTATGCGGCAAGCCCGCCGCTCCGACATGTCGAGGCGTTCCTTGAGCATCAGGACCGCACTCCGCCGGCGCGCCGGGCTCAGAAGTTTCCCTTCGCAACCTCCCTAAGGGCATCGATTTCGAGCTCCTTGTCGGCGACAATGCGCTAGAGCCGGGTGTTCGCGCTCTTGGGCTCCTTGAGCTACTTGGCGTCGTCGGCCTTGAGGCCGCCGTGCTGGGGTGCGCCACCGGTGATAGGTCTGCTCGGAAATCTCGAGATGCTTGCTGACCTCGCCGATGTTACCGTCGGCCAGCAGACGATCGGCCTCCCTTAGCTCGCGCACCACCTGATCGGGTGTGTGCTTCCTTCTCACCTCGATCCTCCTTCTCCTTCCGCCTCTCTAGAGGCATCAGACTCTCATTCGCGGTGGGCCAATTTCAGGGGGTCAGGGCAGGCGCGTTAGGGCGCCCTTCTTTCTGAGACCTGTTGCGGAATCCGCAACTCACTTCAGAAAGAAGCTGGGCCCTCACTGGGGCCAGGATCCCGCTCTGCCGGTGCACTTGATCCTCTGCAGGGCATCGGGCCGCAGAATCCGGAGGCGGCGGCCTCGGTACGCGACGAGCCCGTCCGCCTGGAACCTTCTCAACGTCTTGCAGGCGCTTTCCCTGCACATCCCTGAGAGCCGTCCCAGGTCGCCTTGTCCCAGCGGCAGCTCCAATTCCACTGCGCCGTCGCTGACTTTGCCGAGGATGTCGGCGAGGTCGAGGAGTCGCCCGGCAAGGCGCGCCGGGACCTCGCTGGTAGTTCTTTCGAGCGCTGTCTCGCAGATCCATCGGGTGCGCTCAGCCATGGTGAGCGAAAGCTGCATGACGGCGCCGGCGTTGCGAGCCAACACCTCGACGAATAGGTCGGCGTCGAACCCGAGAACGTCTGAGTTGGTCGCCGCCACCGCGTCCAGAGGTTGAGGGAGCCCGTCCACGGCGGCCGTGTCGCCCGTGACCTCCCCCGTCAAGGCGAGGCACAGGATCGTCTCGCGCCCCTCTGCATCCCGCGCCACCAGCTTGATCAGACCTGCGGTGATCAAGTGGACTCGCCGGGCTCGATCTCCTGCGAGATAGAGACGCTCCCCTGGGGCCAGGTGCCGAGGCACGGCCCGATCCAGCAACAGCCTCCGGTCTGGCTCTGTGAGACGGTCCAACAGAGGCGATGCAACGCGGTCTCGGGCCGAGACCTGGCCCACCGCTGATCGAGTTTCGTTGCGCATGACGGCACCTCCTGTTCGCTCATGACCCGAAGGCCAAACGGGCGGTGAGGGCGCGGAAAAGGGATGGACGACTCGCGTCCATCCCTCCTCGGGAAGCAAGTTATCGAGACCAGCGAATTCCGTCCACACCGCGAAAACTGGGGCTCCCAGGCTAACGAGGCCGTGGAGTGAGGACGGGCGGCTTGCCCGAAGCGAAGGCTGAGAAAAGTGGGGTGCCTGAGCGGAGCGGCAAGCCGCCGCCCGCAACGCAGCGGCCGGGGGACGGTCCTCGTTACCTGGCGTCATTGAGCGGCGTCCACGCGAAGATTGACGGTGCATGGAAGACACCAGTTCCCCCATGAAGAGGCAGCCGACCTGGGGGCGAGCGGCGCTGATCCTTCTGCCGGCGGTGGGGCTCGTCGGGATGCTTGGGTGGGCAACTTTCCAGAAGGGGGGGACACTTCAAGCGGGCGACGAGGCACCGGCCTTTGCTGCGGAGCCGCTTGGTGATGAAGGCGGCCTTCTCTCTCTGGCAGAGCTGAAGGGTAAGCCCGTAGTTCTCAACTTCTGGGCGTCGTGGTGCGTCCCCTGCGAGTCCGAGGCGCCCATTCTGAACGAAGCCCACCGCCTCTACGGAAACGAGGTCGCGTTCGTCGGCGTGAACATCAAAGACAGCCGGTCGGACGCCCTCGAGTTCGAGCGAAATTTCGACGTGCCTTATGAAAGCGTGCGTGATGAGCAGGGGCAGATCTATTCCGACTATGGCCTTACCGGTCAGCCGGAGACCTACTTGATAGATGCCGACGGCGTCGTCGTCGAGCACATCCCTGGGGCCATCGGGGACGAAGCTGCCTTCTTGCAGATGGTCGACGGGCTGGTTGAACGCAATGGTTGATCCCACTTTCCCCGTTGCATTCTTTGCGGGGCTCGTGTCCTTTCTCTCACCCTGCGTCCTTCCTCTGGTCCCCGGCTACCTGTCGTACATGTCGGGGATGGGGGCAGTCGATGCGGACCACAACCGCACCCTCAGAACCGCGAGTGTGGCGGTCGCCTTCGTGGCCGGGTTTACCGTCGTATTTGTTGCGCTTGGAGCGACCGCGACGCTGTTGGGTTCGTTTCTGCGGGAACACCGCACTGCACTGACCCAGTTCGGAGGGGTCGTCATCATCCTCATGGGTCTGTTGTTCATGGGGCTGCTGAAGGTGCCGTGGCTTTACAGAGAGAAGCGCTTTCATCCAACGCCCACGGCGGGCCTATGGGGCAGTGTCGTATTGGGTTCCGCGTTTGCATTTGGTTGGAGTCCGTGCATCGGAGCCACGATGGGAGCGGTGCTGGCGATGGCCGCTGGAAGCTCAACTGCAGGAGGTCCGGGCGAGGGGGCCCTTCTTCTCGGCGTCTATTCCCTCGGCCTGGGTGTCCCCTTCATTCTTGCCGGGCTGGGTGTGGCCCATCTGACGGGCGCAGTCACGTGGTTGCGCCGGCACACACGCACGATCAACCTCGCGAGCGGCGCCTTGCTCATCGTGGTTGGAGTCCTGTTCCTGACGGACGAGTTGTTCAATATCTCGATCTGGATGCAGCGCGCCTTCACCAGCGCGAATCTCGACTTCTGGAGCTTCTGAGGAACCTGCGGGGCTGGCCTAAGGACGCCGTGCACAAATCGGCGGGAGTGCGCTTGTGGCTCTCGTCCCACAAAGCAAAAGCGCAGGTCAAAGGCGGTTTTGAGTTTGTGATTTCAGTCACAAGCTCGTAGAATCGTCGGTGCATGCCCAATCGCCCCATACCAGAAGCGACAGTTGCAAGGCTGCCGATGTACCTCCGGTCCCTGCTTGATATGGCCGAGACGCGAGGGGCGATCACCGTCTCTTCCGACGAGCTGGCGCGCCTCGCCGGTGTCAATGCAGCGAAGGTCCGAAAGGATCTGTCGTATCTGGGGTCCTACGGGACCCGGGGGGTCGGTTACGACATCGAGTACCTCCTGTATCAGATCACCCGCGAGCTTGGCCTCACACAAGACTGGCCCACGGCCCTGATCGGAATAGGAAACCTGGGGCGGGCGCTCGCCTCCTACAAGGGATTCTCGGAGCGCGGCTTTCGCATCGCCGCGCTGTTCGACGTCGACGACGACGTCATAGGACAACAGGTTGGCGGGCTGACGGTTCGACACCTCGACGAGCTAAAGGAGTCGGTGAACGAAGACGGGCTGTCCATCGGCATCATCGCCACTCCGCCGAGTGCCGCCCAAGAAGCAGCAGAGAAGCTCGTTGATGCGGGAGTCAAGTCGATCTTGAACTTCGCCCCCTCCGTCGTGAACGTCTCTCCGGACGTCAACATCAGGAAGGTTGATCTCTCTATCGAGCTGCAGATCCTGTCGTTCTACGAACAGCGGACCCAGGCCATTGCGGCCGCTCGGGAAGCGAACAGGCGGCTCGAGATCAAGCACCGGCCCCCGAGATAAACCGTGTCCCTAGTCGTCGTCGGCCTCAACCACAGGACCTCGCCACTCGATCTCTTGGAACGTTTGGCGATTCCTCGCGACGCTCTGGTCAAGGCGCTGCATCAGCTCGGGACCTACGACCACGTCCTCGAGGGAGTGGTGCTGTCGACCTGCAATCGGGTCGAGGTCTATGCCAACGTCACCAAGTTCCATGGTGGCGCTCAGGACCTGAGGAACTTCTTGAGTGAGGTCGCCCATGTCGCCCCCGAGGACTTCTCCGACAATCTCTACACCTACCACGACGAAGCGGCAGTAAGGCATCTGTTCAAGGTTGCAGCCGGGATCGACTCGATGGTGGTTGGAGAGACCGAGATACTGGGACAGGTTCGCAGCGCGTTCCAGGTTGCTTCCGACGAAGGCCAGGTCCAAAGGACCCTTCGGAGAGCGTTCTCTCAGGCGCTGCGCGTCGGAAAGCGGGCGCGGACCGAGACGGCGATTGGGCGCAATCGGGTGTCGGTGTCATCTGCCGCGGTGGAGCTGGCAAGACGTGCGTGGCCCAGCCAATCACTCGAGGGCAGACGGGTGCTAATCGTCGGTGCAGGAAAGATGGGGGCCCTCGCGGTCCAAGCCCTTGCGACCGCAGGCGCAAGCGACACAACGGTCATCAATCGCACCGAGGAGAGAGCTCAGGGTCTGGCGACGACCTTCGGAGCGAGAGCCAGACCGTGGCACGAGCTTGCCGAGGCCCTCGTGCGCTCCGACATCGTCTTCTGCTCGACGACCTCTCCAGAGGTAGTGCTCGACCGGCCTATGGTCGAACAAGCGGTGAGTGCCAGAACAACCACGGACCCTCTTGTGATCGTCGACATCGCGGTGCCACGTGACGTCGATCCCGAGGTTGGCCGTATCCCGAATGTTGTCCTGCGTGACATCGACGACTTGCGCGAGCTGGTCGAGGGCAACTTGGGGGCCGGGCGCTCTGAGGTCGCCAAGGTTGAAGAAATCGTTGCTGATGAGCTGGCGAGGTTCTCGCAGTGGGAAGCCGCGATCGAGGTCGCCCCCACGGTTGCCCGGCTCGTCGAGAGATCGGAAGCCATCCGGCGGTCAGAGATCGATCGCGCCAACGCTTTGCTTGCCGAGCTCACTGCGGAACAGCAGCAGCTCGTCGAGCAGCTAACCAAGAGGATAGTCAACAAGATGCTTCACGCTCCTTTGAACAAGTCTCGAGAGCTCGCCAGCTCCAAGCGGGGATACCTGTATCGGGAGGCCCTTCACGAGCTGTTCGGGCTCGACGATGACTCCGATCACTGAACGCCTTGTCATAGCGAGCCGGGGCTCTGCCCTCGCCCTGCGTCAGGCGGCCATAGTTGCCGATCTCGTCCGTGCGGTGGCCCCCGGAATCGATATCGAGATCCTCAGGGTCACCACCAAGGGAGACGTCGACAAGGAGCGGTCCTTTCGGGATCTTGGTGGCAAGGGGATCTTCACCGCCGAGGTGGAGAGAGAGGTTGTCGAGGGCCGCGCCGATGTTGCGGTCCATTCCGCCAAGGACCTCACTGCAGACATTGCCCCCGGTTGCTCCATCGTCTGCGTGCCGGCGCGCGCTCGAGTGGAGGACGTCGTAGTCGGCGGCAACGGCGCCACAGGGGAGGAACGGTTCTCTTCTCTCGAACGCGGGGCCCGCGTCGGAACCTCGAGCATGCGACGGAGAGTCTTGCTGGCCGAAGCGCGCGGTGATCTCCAGGCGGTCGAGTTTCGCGGCAACCTCGATACGCGCTTGCGCAAGCTGGCCGATGGGGAGGTAAGCGCGGCGGTGCTCGCGGCCGCCGGCATAGAACGGCTCCGCGGCGCCGCATTGGACGACGGAGGGGTGCTCGATCCCAGTTGGTGGGTGCCGGCCCCCGCGCAAGGCGCACTTGCCGTGGAAGCCTCGAGCGAGCGATCGGACCTGGCCGAGCTGTTCGAGGGGGTGGCGGATCGTGCAGCCACCGCTGAGGTTGCCTGCGAACGGGCCTTTTCCGCTCGCCTCGAAGGAGGATGCTCCGTACCCCTTGGCTGCCTGGCGCGCGCAGATGGCTCGGGAATGGTCGTTACCGGCTTCCTTGGTTCGCCCCACGGACAGACGTTGCGGGATCGCATCTCGGGACCCGTCGGACAGGCGGAGTCGCTCGGAGTGAAGCTCGCCGAGGCGTTGCTCGACTCGGGCGGCGACGAGATCCTCGAAGACATCAAAGCGATGGAAGCGGTGGAGCCGAGCCCGCCGTGAGCCCGGCGCGGGCCGGCAGTCTCGAGGGGCTTCGAGTGGTCGTCACTCGCCCCGCTCATCAGGCCGCGGCTCTGGGAACGCCGTTACAGGAGCTCGGAGCCAGCGTGATCTACATGCCTGCCATCGCGATCGCCGATCCGGAGTCGTTCGACGAGCTCGACACGGCCCTCGGCGAGCTGGCGAGCGGAACCTTCTCCTGGATCGTCTTCACCTCGGTGAACGCCATCCCCAAGCTCGTCGTGCGACTTCGGGCCCGGTCTATGGACGTGGATGCGTTGAGAAGGGCCAAGGTGGCCGCGGTTGGCCAGTCGACTGCAGCGGTGCTGGAGCGCCTCGGAGTTGGGGTCGATCTGGTGCCCGAAAGGTTCACCTCAGAGGCCCTCGTCGCAGCGATGGGCAGGGGGCCGGGCCGGGTTCTGCTGCCGCGGGTGCAAGGGGCGCCCCGAGACATGGTGGAGGCCCTGCGGTCGGTGGCGTGGGATCCGGTCGAGTGCGTCGCCTACCGCAACGTGCTCGGTCCCCTGGACACTCCGTCGGTTCGGCTGGTGCGAGCCGGTGAGTTCGACGTCGTCACCTTCGCGAGCCCCTCTGCGATAAGGGGCTTCGTCGAGATTGCGGGCACTGCTAGGGGGCTTGCTCTCACACCAGAGGATGAAGGAGGCAAGGTCGTTGCCTGCATCGGAACAACCACCACCGACGCCGCCAGAGACCTTGGCTTCCGTGTCGACGTGGTGCCCGAGGACCACACCGTCGAAGGCCTGGTGGCGGCCCTAGTTCTTGCCGCGATTTGACCTACATAGTCTGCCGAATCGCACCAAGAACGAACCAGATGGCACGATAGGGATATGAGCTCGTTTCCCTCCTACAGACCCAGGCGACTTCGCAGGACCGCCGGGCTGCGCCGCGCCTTTTCTGAGACCTCGGTTACGCCATCCAACCTGGTGGCGCCTCTGTTCCTCAAAGAGGACGCCGACGAGCCCGAGCCGATCGCATCCATGCCGGGACAGCACAAGCACAACCTGGAGTCGCTTACCAAGGAGGCCCGCGAGCTCGCGGAGCGCGGCGTTGCCGGCGTGCTCTTGTTCGGGATCCCCGCGACCAAGGACCCGGACGGCCACCAGGCGTGGAACCCACGCGGCATCGTCCAGCAGGGGCTGAGAGCTCTAAGAGACGAGGTCGCCGGCGATCTCGTCTTGATCTCGGATCTCTGCATGTGCGAGTACACCGACCACGGCCACTGCGGGCTCTTGCACGGCGACACCGTCGACAACGACTCCACCATCGAGGCCTACGGGCACATCGCGGTGAGCCACGCCGAAGCCGGTGCGGATGTCGTTGCCCCGAGCGGGATGATGGACGGCCAGGTCGGCGCCATTCGGGGAGCGCTCGACGAAGCGGACCTGCAGGAGGCCGCCATCCTGTCCTACGCGGCCAAGTACGCCTCGAGCTTCTACGGGCCTTTTCGAGAGGCTGCCGAAGGGGCGCCTCGGTTCGGTGATCGCCGCGCCTACCAGCAAGATCCGGCGAACTTTGGTGAGGCGTTGCGCGAGGTGGAGCTCGACGTCGCGGAGGGCGCCGACGCACTGCTGGTCAAGCCGGCTCTCGGCTACCTCGACGTTCTCAGGGCGGTCAAGGACCGCTTCAACTACCCGACGGTCGCCTACAACGTGTCCGGGGAGTACTCGATGCTCATGGCTGCTGTCGAGAAGGGATGGATCGACGAGCGGCAGGGCGCGCTCGAGGTTCTTACCTCTATCAGGCGTGCGGGCGCCGACCTGGTCGTCACCTATCACGCGAAGAAAGCCGCCGAGTGGGTGAGCTGAGCAGGCAGAGGTCCGACAAGCTGCTCGCCGAAGCCCGCTCGTTGATGCCTGGAGGCGTGGCCTCACCGGTCAGAAGCTTCGACTCCGTCGGCGCCCATCCGTTTTTCGTGGCGTCTGCTTCGGGTGCAACCATCACCGACGTCGACGGAAACGACTATCTCGACCTGGTTCAGAGTTGGGGCGCACTGCTGTTCGGCCATGCTCATCCAGAGGTAGTGCGAGCGGTCGCAGAGGCGGCCTCGAGGGGCACCTCCTTCGGAACTCCGAGCGAGCTCGAGGTTGAGCTTGCTCGCGTGGTCGTCGAGATGGTGCCGGGGGCCGAGAGGATCCGGTTCGTGTCGTCGGGCACGGAGGCCGCCATGGCGGCCGTGCGCCTGGCGCGGGGCGCTACTGGACGAAGCAAGATCTTGAAGTTCGCGGGCTGCTACCACGGCCACGTCGACTCTCTTTTGGTTCAGGCGGGCTCCGGCGTCGCCACCCTCGGCATCCCCGGTAGCCCGGGAGTCACCGAGGCCACGACCGCCGACACCCTGGTCGCCACCTACAACGACCTCGAGTCGGTGCGCGCGGCGGTCGAGCCGTTCGCAGACGATGTCGCCGCGCTCCTGGTCGAGCCGGTGGCCGCCAACATGGGCCTGGTGGTTCCAGTCGACGGGTTCCTCGAGGGCCTGCGGGCGCTGGCCGACGACATTGGCGCGCTCCTGGTGTTCGACGAGGTCATCACCGGGTTCAGGCTGGGGACGGGCGGAGCGCAGGACCGCTTCCAGGTCTCCGCCGACCTTGTCATGCTGGGCAAGATTCTCGGAGGTGGGCTACCGGTGGGGGCGGTGGCCGGCCGCTCTGAGCTCCTCGACCAGCTCGCTCCCATGGGGCCGATCTACCAAGCGGGGACCCTGTCGGGAAACCCGGTTGCGATGGCGGCGGGGCTCGCCACCATGTCGTTGATCCAGGGCCACCCGTCTCTCTACGACCGCATCCAACTAAGGGCGCGAAGCCTCGTCAGGGGACTGGTCGACGCCGCGGATCACGCCGCCACCGTGCCCCTCTACGCGCTCGCCATCGGGGGCCTCGCCGGGCTCTTCTTCTCGGACGGCGACGTCAACAACTACGCCGAGGCGCAGGCGACCGATCCCGAGGTCTACGGGCGCTTCTTCAGGGGCATGCTGGAGCGAGGGATCTACCTGCCCCCCTCACGCTTCGAGGCCCTGTTCATCTCGGACGCGCACACCGAGGGTCACGTCGACCGCATCGTCGAGACCGCCGCCGAGGTCCTGGCCACTCTCTAGCTCTGCCCGGGGGCTCGCCTACTGCGGCGGAGGCCCCGCTCCGCTCAGGCACCCCACTTTTCTCAGCCTTCGCTCCGGGGGCCTCCGTCCTCGCCGGCTCGCACACGACAGGACGGCACGGGCGGGGTCAGTCCTCTTTGCCGAGGAAGATCGCCAGCACGGCCACCATGACTATCAACATGGCGGCGAACGCTATGAAGGCAAGGCCCCCCCGCTCGCCCGCATTGATGCCGGGGCGCGAGCAGGCCGACGCGCCGACCAGCATGAGGGCCGTCGCGAGAAGCCGAAGCTTGCGCTGGGTCTCCATGGTTAGGTGGCCGGCTCCCGCTCACCCCTGGTGAACTCCCGGCTGCGGCGTTCGGCGCGGCTGAGCAAAAAGAGATGGACGCCGAGGAGAAGTGCGGTGCCCACGAGAATGCCCCGCGCCATCCCCAGCGGGTTGCCGGGGTCGTATTCCATCACTACGTAGACGCGGGCATCCTCGGGCGGCGCCGGGGGGCCGGTGGGGCTGGGCGAGGGGCTTGGGCTGGCCTCCCCGCCACCACCTCCGGCTCCTATCTCGGCGTTGTTGGTCTCAGAAGGCGTCGGCTCGACCAGCGGCACAGGTTCGAAGGTAAGGGCGCCGTACTCGGCGTCGTCCTGCTCGAGGATCCTCGTGCTTTCCTCAGAAACGATTGCCTGAGAGCTTGCGGTGAAGACCTTCACCTCGCCCTCCTCGATCGCCTGCTGCAGGAACTCGAGGGCGTCGCTTTCCAGCTCGGACGCCTGAGTGACCTCTGCCTCGTCCTCCTCGTCGGGGACCCTCCAGGGTTCTTTGGGGTACTGCTCGGCGGCCCCGAACTCGAGGTCGGCCTGGTCCTCGCTGATGGCGACGTCGTCCCAGCTAGGAAGGGTCCCCACCGGGCCCAGTGGCGATATCGGGTTCGTAAAGGCCCACACCAGACCCATGATGAACAAGAAGCCGAGCGTTATGCAGGCCGTGATCAGGTAAGCAAGGCGGAAGCCAACGACCATCGTAAGGAGCAGCGTCACGCTGCCGCAGAAGATGATGATGGCGGAGACGGTGGCGGCTACGCCTTCGATGAACAGGGCGTCCAACTAGAGGCCCCGCTCGTACTGCATGACCGCCTCGATCTGCTTGTCGGTCAGGGGATAGGGCGGTGCGGGGATGCCCTGGGCGGGCTGCTCGCCGAACTGCGGCATGAAGCCGAAGCGGCGTCCGTTGATGATGGTGTACCGGTGGAGGTTCTTGTCGAGGTGACGGACGTCGCCCTTCCACAGCGCTAGGCCCTGATACCAGGGTTGCGATTCCCTGCCCTGGCCCTCCGGTCCGTGGCACACCGCGCAGCGGGCAGCGAAGATCTCCTCCCCGCATTGCTTGGCCTGGGACTTGGAGGGGTTCTGGCAGTCTTCCGAGATCTCGGGGGCCTCGTTGTTGCCGGGCAGCGTCCGAAGGAAGGCCATCACGTCGTCGACCATCTGTGACGTCATGGGCCCGCCGTACTCGACGCCCCACGCGGGCATGGGTGTCCCCGGGCGGCCGCGCTCGATCGTGAAGCGGACGATTTCTTCGTCCCACCGCGTGAAGACGTTCTGAAGCGGCGGCGCTTTGTAGGCGACGATGCCTCCTGTCCCGGGATCCTGGAACTCGGGGACCAGCCCGCCACCCGCCCAGTCTTCGCGGGGGACCCCGTCGGGAACGCCGCCGTGGCATGTCGCACAGCCCATGCCGAGGGCGATCTCCTTCTCTTGCTCTTTGAACAAGACCGGGTCGGCGTCCTCGTCCAGCGCGGGCGCCTTCTGGAAGATCAGACGGCCTCGAGTGATCGACTCCTCGGAGAAGCGCTCTTCGAACCCCGCTTGGCGGCTTGCCTCGGGCAGCCAGTAAACGGGGATGAAGAAGGCAAGAGTCAGCGTGAAGACGAGGCCACCCACCAGAACGCGCTCGAGCCTCGGCCCTTCGAGAGTCGCGTCTGGTTGCCCCGGCCGCATGGCGCGCGGTATCCCGAGCAGGGCACCCGGCTGGCGCGCCATCCTGTTGCGGATCAAAAAGATGCCCCACAGCAGCAGCGCCGGGACGAGCACCAGGAGCGCGATCGTTAGGACTTCGGTGTCCACGAGCCTTACTCTTCCGCCGCGGCTATACGGGGACGCACAGGGATCCGACCGGCTCGGAGAACTTCGGCCACGTGTTGGTTCCACGCGGCGGGCCCGTCTGGACGGAACCGGTGTCGACTACTACCTTTCCGCCCCTCACCGTTACCGGGAAGCGGTCGAGACCCCGGGGGGCCGGCCCGCCGTAGTACTCGCCGTTGAGGCGGTACTTCGACCCGTGGCACGGACACTCGAACAGCATCGACGTCCCACAGTGTGGCACCGAGCAACCGAGGTGCACGCATTTGCGATAGAGGGCTTGGAGCTTGTATTCCTTGGCGCCGATCGCGGCGTACACGGCTGCATCCGCCGTGCCGTCGTAGTAGGTGAGCCAGAAGCGCCCCTCGGGTATGAACAGCGGCGCAAAGTTGCCTTCGGGCCCTACCTGCTTGATGATGTCGTCATATCCGCCGGCGGTGATCTCGGTGCCGAACCCGCCCAGCACCTTCGGCCACAAAAAGCTCAAAGTCCCCATGCCGAAGAAGCCAAGGAAGGTCATGAACGTCGAAGACACTGCCCGGTTGAGGAACTGTCGGCGCGATACACCCATCTGCTCTGGAGTGAGCGGCTTGAGCTGCTTCTCGGGAACCTTCTGGACGGTGACCTCGGGCTTTTCCTCGGGGGTTGTCTCCTCTCTCGGAGGCGCGGGGGCCTGACGGGTGGCGGTTCCACTCGGCCCGGTGGCCGCGAACGCGACCTTGCGCTCGCGCCTGATCGCGATGTTGGCCATGAAGAGTCCCCACAGCCCGACGCTGACGGCCACCACAATGAGAGCGATGGTGCCCGGCGTCACCGGCTCGCCTCTACCACGAAGCATTTCCTGGAGGAGGTCATAGCTCGAAGAAGATCCCGCCCTCCCAGGGGAACACGAAGTTGAAGCCCGGCCCCCTGAAGAACATCCCGATGATGGTCAGCACCGCAAAGGTCAGCATGAAGAAAGAGAAGATCACGATCGCCAGCTTGCGGTCGTCCGGCCTTGTCGACGGGTTGCGGTCGACGAACGGCGCCGCCATCAGGGCGATGATGATGACCGTCGGAATCGTCACGCCGGCGACCTGTGGGTGGAAGTAGCGCAATAGCTCCTGCAGGCCGAGGAAGTACCACGGCGCCTTGGACGGGTTGGGGGTCTGGTTGAAGTTGGACAGCTCGCGCAGAGGCGCATCGACGGCCACCGAGAAGATCGTTAGCAACGCGGTGATGACCAGCAGGGAGACGAACTCCGCAGCCATCAGGTGGGGCCACACGTTGACTCTGTCCATGGGCTGGCGCTCGACCTTTTGAATGGCCTCCGGCTTGACTACTGCGAGCAAGCGCTGCACTCGCTCTGGTACGGCCGGGCCTGCACCATTGCCGACAGCCCTCTTCGCAGGAGCCCCGGTCGTGGGGGCCGCGGCAGCTCGTCCCGCAGGCCTTGCGGTCGCAGTTGCCGCCGGCCTGGCCTGGGCCGCCGCTGCAGGCTTGGCTTGTGCCGCCGCGGCCGGTCTGGCTTCGGTTCGTGGGGCGGAGGCAGGCTCGGACGGCGGCACCTCTCCTGTGGTCGGGCTCCTATTGGGTGCGGGCGCCGTCGAGGAGTCCGGTTTGTTGGGGTTGGTGGAGCCCCGCTGTGCACGCACGCGCGCAGCCTTGGCGCGAGCCTGGGCAACCGCGGGCGAGGAGCCCTTGGCTGTCTCCTCGGCCAGTACCTGCTCGTAGACCTCGTCCGGGGTAGGCATCAGCTCTTCTCCGACCCTACATGGGTCCGGAGATCCCTCCATCCTTTCTCACTCGCCAGAAGTGGATAGAGATGAATATGACGATGATGAACGGCAGGAAGAGCACGTGAAGGGTGTACCAGCGCAGCAGCGTCTCCGGCCCGATGACCGGCCCCCCAAGTAAGGCGAATTGCACCTGGTCCCCGATGACCGGCGAGTTCTTCATCATCTCGGTTCCCACGGTGACCGCCCACACCGCCAGCTGGTCCCACGGCAGGAGGTAACCGGTGAAGGCGAGCAGCAGGGTGAGGAGCAAGAGGATGACCCCCACGACCCAGTTGAACTCCCTCGGAGGCTTGTAGGCGCCGGTGTAGAAGACCCTCGCCATGTGCAGGAAGACGCTGATCACCATGAGGTGGGCGCCCCAGCGATGGAGGTTCCTGACGAGTAGGCCGAAGCTCACCTGAGTGTGGAGGCGCTGCATGTCCTGGTACACGATCTCGACGCTCGGCCGGTAGAAGAACATCAGGTAGATGCCGGTGATGGTCAAAAGGATGAACAGAAAGAAGGACAAGCCGCCGAGGCACAAGGTGTAGGACAGCTTGATCCCGTGCCGCTTCACCTTGACCGGATGCAGGTGGTAGAGCAGCGAGTTCATGACCACGTAGGCGCGGTTTCGAGGCGAGTCCGCGTAGCCGCGCCGGAAGATGGAGCCGGGGCGGAACATCGCGCGCCAGAGCTGGCTGTTGTGAAGCTGGTCCATGCGCTCGACCAGCTTCTGTCTCGGGTTCCAGCGACGCTCTGCCCGTGCCACTCTTAGCCTTTCCTAGGACGCTTTCTGAGATTGCTTGACGGTGCCCATGGCCCGGGCCCCGCGCTTCTTACCGCCTGCTACCTCACTTTGAACGAGCGCCCCGGTGGGGCAGCGCTCCACGCACAGGTTGCAGCGGGTGCATGCATTGTCATCGATTAGAAAGAGAATGTCGTCGCCGTCCATTTGACGGGCGAGCGCGTCGTTGCCCGACTCCTCGACTGCCGTCGGATTGACCATGAAGATGCAGTACCAGGGGCAGATGTCGACGCATCCCTCGCACAAGATGCACTGCTCGGGAATGAAGTCGATGAAGCGCTTGGGCTTGACCGCCCCCTTGAGCCAGTCGTCGTCGACCAGCTCCATCTCGTAGTCGGTGCGAAAGATGGGCTTCTCGATGATCTCCATCGACTTCGGCTCCGGGGCCTTCGGCATCTGGTCTCTCGCACCTCCTCTCGTTGTCTCGCTGGGCTACTTACCGGGCATGTAGCCCTTGACGACGTCCTGGACGCCCTTGCCTCCTACGCGCTTTCTCTTTCGCTCCTGCCAGATGTAGGCGAACACCAAGGCGGCCACCAACAGGCCCATCTGGACCGTGTTGGCGATGATGTCTCGCACGATGTTGATCTGGACCGTGTTGAGCCCCAGCTCACCGACGCCCGGGAGCTTCTTAGTGAACTCGATGATCTCGGCCACGTAGGTGTCGGTCATGTAGATGATCAGTGAAGGGACCTGACCGAGAAAGATGATGGCCAGGATCCAAATGACCAATCCGGCCACGATGGCGCCGGTCCACGACATGGGCTTGTCGGTGCGTTTGTAGATGCGCTCGGTGATCGCCATGGCGCCGCCATACTAGCAATGCAAAGACAAAATCTTTTGCCAGATTGTGCGCTTGAGCAGG
>JAUJNI010000003.1:231792-236578 GCA_030446465.1 Actinomycetota bacterium | reverse complement strand
AATGCGATCAGGAGCCACCCGGTGTCGCTCATGTTGGTGCCGGTGCTGCGGCCGGGGCCGCGTCCTCCCACGCCTCCACCTCGGCGGCCTGGTCTTCGAGGTGCCCCAGCCGCACGCGCAGGGCCAGCAGCCATGCGAACAGCAGCGTGAAGGCGCTCAACGAAATGAAGAAGGTGATCAACTCCGGCCCCCCCAACCCCGAGTCGCGCGTCGGGTCGGCGATGGTGGGCCCCAGGGGATGCAAGGTCCTCCACCAGTTGACCGAGTAATGGACGATCGGAACGTCGAAGAAGCCGACGATTCCCACGATGGCAGCGAGCCGGCCGGTCCTGCTCGGATCGCTCGACAGGCCCCTCAGGAAGAGGTAGCCGACGTAGGTGAGCCACAGCACGAGGGTCGACGTAAGCCGAGCGTCCCACTGCCACCACGTCCCCCACACGGGGCGAGCCCAGATCGGACCCGTGATCAACACCAGTGTCGTGAAGACCACGCCGATCTCCGCCGCCGAATGGGCGAGCAGGTCCCACCGCCGAGCGTTCGTGCGCAGATAGGCGATCGAACAGATGAAAACGATCGCGAAGGCAAGGTAGGCGAGCCAGGCGGAGGGCACGTGGACGTAAAAGATCCTCTGGAGCTGGCCCCCCATCGCGTCCGTCGCCTCCCGGGCAACTACGAACATCATGACGACGGCGATCGCGACAGAGACCCATGCCGCCGTGCCCAGATAAGCCACGGCCTTCGACTGCGGGCTAGACGCCGGAGGTGAGGTGCTCATCAGTACAAAGCCTACCGACGGCGTGGGTCTATGGCGATGTGTCGGCTGGCTCAGTCGATGGCGAATTCGAAGGCGAGCGCGCCGATCGTCATGAACACGACGTCGAAGGCGATGAGAACGCCGAACCACCCTCTTGTTGCAACCGCGTCGAGACCCCCGCCCACGAACAGGTCCGAGGTCAGCTCGACCGCCGCGATGAACACCGGAACGAGCGCGGGGAGGGCGAGGATGGGCAGGATCAGCTCCCGGCTCCTCGTCTGGGCGGCAAGCGACGCGAACAGGGTTCCTACCGCGACGAACCCGAGATCGACCAGGATCGTCACGAGGACCAGCACGAACCAGCTGGCCCCCAGGTCGAGAGCGAAAAAGAGCGCGAAAGTCGGTAGGAGGACCCCCTGAACCGCCGCGATGTAGGCGAGGTTGGCGACGGCCTTGGCAGCAAACAGCCCAGACCGGTCGAGCGGCACCAGCAACAGCGAGTCGATCGCTCCTTCCTCTCTTTCGACCTCGAAGGTCCTGGCGAAACCGATCAAGCCGGCGAACAGCACGGTGATCCACAAGAATCCCGACACGACGTCCACTACGGCCACGGTTCCTCCCGGTACGCTCACCGGGGCGGCCAGCCGCGTGCTTCCGGGCAACGTGAAGGCAAGAAGAAGCGTGACGGCGAAGGCGAACGCGAGCATCGGGGGCAAGGTGTCGCGCCCGCGCGCCTCTACACGCAGGTCCTTGCGGACGAGCAGAGCGCTCTTGTGAAGCCACCCGGCTTCATTCACGAGGAGGTTGCTACCTCGCCTTCCGGCATCCTGACGCGATAGCTGACGACGCGTCCTCTTTGCACGATGATCCCGGCGTCTGCGAAGGATTTCACGCGCTTGGCGCCATGCGTCGCTATAAGGGCGACGCGCCCCGGGGCTCGCCAGGCTTTCACTGCGTCGGACATCATGGCCGCCGCCTCGTCGTCGAGATTGGCGTAGGGCTCGTCAAGGAGCAGCACGTCCGGTTCGTGAAGCAACGCCCGCGCTACCGAGGCTCGCCTCTTGAGACCGGCCGATAGCCGTCCTACCGGCATCCCCGCCCGATCCCCGATGCCGAGCTGCTGCATCACCGTGTCGACCCGCGTCGACGTGGCGCCGTAGAGGCCGGCGAACAGCTCGAGGTTCTCTCTTACGGACAGGCGCTGATAGAGGCCCGAGTCGTGACCCGAGTACCCGATTCTTCGCCTGAGGGTCTCGTCTGCAGACGTCACGGGAATTCCGCCGACGCTAACGTGCCCGGACGAGGGTCGAAGGAGTCCTGCGACGACTCGCAGAAGCGTCGACTTCCCGGCTCCGTTGGGACCGAAGAGGCCGGCGACTCCGGCTCGTATCGTGAGATCCACTGAGTGCAGCGCAATGGTCTGGCCGAACACGACCCGCAGGCCACTTATCTCGATCAAGAAGCAGGCTCCGGAGCTCCCTTGTGGTCATCGGCAGGGGGCATGGTTGCAAGGCGCCCCTTTAGCTTGGTCCTGCGCTCCACCCATTCCTGGTCGCCCAGCTCGCCGGCTCGGTATCTCAAGTCGAGCTCCGCGATGGCGACCACCAAGTCATCGCGGGTCAAGGGGGGATCGGTCTCCTGTCGTCGCGGCTGTGGAGGACGCTTCGTCCGGACGGGCGCCGGCTTGCTGCGTCTTCGAACCAGGCCGAATGCGACGGCCCCCACGACCATGACGCCGAGGATCCCGGCCCCCACGAGCAGCGTGGGATCCCCTTCACCCTGCGCGGTGGCAAGGATCTGGATGGACTCGCCTGGATCGAAGCCCTGAGAGGCCGTCCACTTGCGGTAGCGCTGTCCGCCGATGGTGACCTCTTCGCCCTCCTGCAGGCGCGGGCTATCGATGACGAACGGCGGCTCCGCATAAACCGACAGGTCCAGCGTCGGGTAGAGCGAGGTGCGGGAGAGGTCGAACTGGCCGGCAGTGCCGTCCACGCTGTAGACGAAGCTGATCCTGGTGGATCCGGGCGGGATGGCGCTCGTGATGGCAGGGCCCGTGCCGGTCTGGATCAACTGGGGAGCGTCGATGTCTGCGTCTTTGATCTGGATGCCGCCGCGGAGCGCGTCGGGTGGGACGGCAAGGCCCAGGCTCGGACGAGGTCCTTGCGCCCCTCCCATCGCACCGCCCCGGCCGATATAGGCCTCGTGGGCCACATTGACCACCTCGACTGATTGGAGCACGTCGATGGCCCCGTCATCACCCTTGATCAAAAAGAGGGCGTCGCTCTCGATGACGATCACGTCGGGCTCTGTGGTGGTGGGCCACACTCGGATGGAGGTGTCGATCACGGGTGGTTTGCTCGTCGCACTCGGAAGGGTGATCACGCCCCCGGCGAACAGTCCCCCTGCGTAGTGACCGTCGAGGATGTAAGGGCGATCCTCTCCTGTCGGTAGCTCGGCGAACGAAAAACGGCCGTCCTCGTCGGTCACGGTGGTCCTTCGCATCGTTTCCGTCACCCCACCTGACTCGTCGGTCCGGCCCCCCAACAATGTGACCCGTGCGCCAGGCTGTCCCTCTTTAGTGCTTGCGTTGACCACGCGGCCTTTGATCGTGCCCACCCGGGCCGCCGACGCGTTGGGGGCCGAGACCACTCCAAGCCCGACAAGGCACAGCAAGGTAAGGAGCGCTAGGCGCCGCAAGTGGCGCAGGCTCCTCCCGGCGTTCTCGGCGCGCCGCAGGTGGGGCACTTCAGTTGCTCCCTGACCTGCGCGATCTCCAACTCGAGCCGCTCATCGTCCCAGGTGGAATCCGCGAGTTCATCGAGCTCGCGCAAGGCCGCCACTGCCTCGGCCTCGTACTCTCCCCTGAGCTCATCGAAATCCTCGCTCGAGAGCTTGCCCACGTCGCGCTCTTCCTCCAGGTCGATGATCGCGACCAGCGCAGCCCTCTTACGTGAACCGGCCTGCTCTGCGCGAGTCGGTGGACCGAGCGCCTCTCGGCGCGGCCCTCCTCGGAGAGGCAAAGCCACGTAGGCAAGCGCCCCGAGGGCGAGCGCTGCAACCACCAGAGTGGAGGTCACGTCTCTCGCCTCAGCCTCTTCAGCTCGAGGCTCACCCTCCTGCGGTCCTCGGGCGAGACGACCTCCGCACTCGTGGCGGGAGAGGCCGGAGCTGCTCGAAGGTTCCATCGCCGCACCAGCACGATTCCCACCAGTGCCCCAAACGCCACCGCGAGGGCCGGAAGGAGCCAGGCCAAGATGCCCGCGCCCTCGGCGGGGGGTGTGGCCCGAATGGTGGCTCCGAACTCTGCTTCGAGCCGGTCCATGATCCGCTCTTTGCTCCAGCCTGCCTCTGCCCACTTCACGATTTGCTCTCGCATCTTCGACGCCTGCCCTGAAGCACAGTCGTGCAGCGTCACGCCGGGGCAATAAGGGGACATCACCTGGTTGGAGACGTCGTTGGCCACATCCTGAGGGTCGGCCCGAGCGTCCCCCGCCAAGGGTGAAAAGAGAAGCAGGGAGACTGTCACGAGCGCGCCGAGACGGGTCATCGCGCGGCCGTCGCCGGTTGTCGCACCCGAGCGCGCGCGGGGCTCGTCGCCGCGACCGGGGTGGCCCCCGAGATGATGACGCTCATGCCGGCCGCCATGACCACCGCCCCGGCCCAGATCCACCAGGTCAGGGGGTTGATGAACGCCCTGACGTCGGCCGACCCATCCGACTCGAAGGACCCGACCACGACGTAGAGGTCTTCTATCGGCGTGGTCCTGATAGCGACCTCGGATTGCGCTTGCTGCTGCGCCAGGTGCCAGTTGCGTTGCGGCCTGAGCGTGCCGACTTCTTGGCCGTCGCGGACAACCGTCATCGGCGCGACGGAGATCTCCTTCTCCGGCGTGGTCGTCTGCTGCCGGCCCTCGTAAATGAGCGTGTAGTCACCGACCTTCATCGAGCCCCCCGGCTCCACGATGGCGCGGCGTTCGACCTTGAAGGCGCTGCCCGCGAAACCGATGACGATGAGCAGTACGCCGAGGTGCAC
>JAUJNI010000003.1:223575-231692 GCA_030446465.1 Actinomycetota bacterium | reverse complement strand
AAGATCGAGTTGAAGAACGGGGGGCCGACCGAGAGCCTGATGCCGCTGAACGCTTCGGCGACGATCGGGTAGATCGTTCCCCACAGGACCGTGAACGTCGCAGCGACGAACAGCACGTTGTTGGCGATGAACGCGGACTCCCGCGATAGCAGGGAGTCGAGGCGGTTTTCGCTCCTCAGGGCGTCGAGCCGGAACGCCACCATGCCGAGCCCTCCCAAGAGCATCACTCCAAGGAACGGCAAGAAGAACTTGCCTATGGGTCCCTCGGTGAAGGTGTGCACCGAAGACAAGATCCCCGAGCGAGTGAGGAAGGTGCCGAAGACGGCGAGCACGTAGGTCAACACGATTAGCGAGACGTTCCACACCTTCAGCATCCGTCTCTTCTCCTGGATAACCACCGAGTGAAGGAACGCGGTCGCGGTGAGCCATGGCATGAACGATGCGTTCTCGACTGGGTCCCACGCCCAGTACCCACCCCAGCCCAGCTCGGTGTAGGCCCACGCGCCGCCGAGGACTATGCCAACGGACAGCGCGGTCCACGCGAACAGAGTCCAGCGCCTCGTCGACGTGAACCACCGATCGTCGAGGCGGCCCGAGATCAGCGCCGCGATGGCGAACGCGAAGGGGACGGAGAAAGCAACAAAACCGGTGTAGAGCAACGGCGGATGGATCGCCATTCCAGGCGACTGCAGCAGAGGATTGAGGCCGGCGCCGTCGAGCGCAACCTGGGGCGCCAGGGCAAACGGGTTGGCCGGTACCACCAGCAGGAACAAGAAGAAGGCGGCGATGCTGGAAAGAACTGCGCCGGCCCAGCCAACCAGCGGCGCGCTGCTCTTGTGGGCGGCGGCCCTCGTGAGGGCGAGAGAGGCAAAGGTCGCCAGAAGGATGGCCCACCACAGCAGCGATCCCTGCATGCCTCCCCACAGTGCCGTGAACGTGTAGATGCCGGACAGGGAGCGCGACGTGTAGTCGGCCACGTACGCCACCGAAAAGTCGCGCGCGAAGAGGGCGCTCAACAGAGCGATCGTGGCGAGGGCCGTGAAGGCGAAGGTGGCGAGAAAGGCACGGCGCCCCATCTCGGTGAGGTCCGAGCGCTTGGCCGCTCCTCCTGCGACGAACAAGCCCAGTGCGATCAGCGCAAAGGCAAGCGCGGCGATGAGTGAAGGACGCCCCAGACCGGCGAGCGAGGGAAGGGGAGAAGCGGTCAAGCCTTCGCCTTGAACTTCGACGGGCACTTGGCGAAGACGTTTGAGGCCGTGAACAGTTGCCCGTCGAAACGGCCCTGTGCCACCACCTCGATCCGGTCGGTGTCGCTGTAGAAGGCGTCGGGCAAGGTCGACTCCGTGGTCACGTCGATTTCGCTGCTCCCATCGGTGATCGAAAAGCTGGTGGTGAGGCCGTCCTTTTGGACGCTGCCGCTCACCACGTTGCCGTTCACTTTCACCTCTGCGGCGCCCTGGGTGGTACCCGCGGCTCGAACCTCACCGACCGTCATGTAGAACGCGGTGGACCCGGGGCGGCTCATGGCCCACCCGACGAGGCCGAACAGGGTGACGACGATCAACGCGCCGCCGACAGCGAACTTGGCGCGCCGCTTGCCCTGGGCCGCACTAGGCGTTTGCTGTTCCATGGGGATTTCAACCATAAAGCTACCCGGGCCCCTATACCGAATGCCTTCCGTTCCTCGGACTCTCTCAATCGCTTCGTGGCCGCAGGAACGGTTCGGTGTCACCGGTCTACCCAACGGGTGGGTTACACGTCGGTTACCAGTCCCTCCTCGAGGTGACAGATGTCGCCCACGCGATGCACAAGGGTGAAATGAGCAGCGCCGGGACGGTGACGCCCGGACGGCCAGTGCTCGATCTCGGTTATCGAGGCGTGCGGGAGCATTGCCTCGGTAGCCCAGTCTGCCTCTGGTGAGACGTCGTAACTCCAGCGTAGGGCGGCGTCGATGAATCCGGAGTGCGTGACAGCCGCGACCGCCCCACCGAGATGCGCCGAGACCAACCCCTCGAGCACCTTGCCTACGCGCGCTTGGAAGTGGCCGAGCGTCTCGCCGCCCGGGAAGCCGTGGTGGTTCTGCCACAGAGTCAGGTCGGTTCGCTCCTGGACCATCTCGCGTGTTTCCGGCGCGGCGGGTCCGAAGCGAAACTCCTCCAGATCGTTGATAACGACGAGGGGCAACTCAAGCACCGACGCTGTCTGGAGAGCACGTTGAAAGGGGCTGCAAACTACTGCGGCGGGCGGGTTAAGGCGCAACGCACGGGCGAGTGCATCCGCCTGCTGCTTGCCGAGTTCAGTCAGGCGGCCATCTTCATCCGCCACGTGGTGTTGCGCGTGACGGATGAGGAGCACGCGCGTGGACGAAGACATGCTGGAATGGTCGCGTAACGCAAAGCTTTATGGGCTTCTGGTGAGGGCTGTCAGCGGGCTCGTGCAGGCCCGGGCCGGACTGGTCCAAGCGTAATGGTCGCGCTCCAGGTGACCTGATGCAGGGGGCCGGGATCACCCCCGTCCTTCGAGGACACGACCCACACAGGGTGCACCGTGTTGGGGCCTGCCGCGATCCCGACGTAGTCGCCGAGGAACTTCTGCCTCTGGTTCCCGTCTCCGTCCCTGGCCGCGAACCTCAGGTCGATCGGGGGGCCGAGCTCGATCTCCTCTTCGAAGGTCGCCCCTCCGTCGGAAGACGATAGGTAACGCTGCCTCATGAACCTCGAGGGCTCCGCGCGCGTCCTTCGGGTGGTGTAGGTCAGATGGACCGAGCCATCGTGCGCCGCGACGTCGGGGGTCAGGTGGTCGAGCGTCTCGATGCCTTCGCCCTGAGTCACCCGTTGGGTCGCGCTCCAGGTCCGGCCCCCGTCCGTTGACTTGCTGAGCGCGACATCGTTCAGGTCGTCGCTGCGCCAGCGCGAGTCCTGCCAGGTGACGAACAGGTCACCCGTCTCCGAGTCCACGGCCGCCGACGGCAGGCCGAACCCCCGGAAGTCCTTAGGGGAGGTGCCCGACGCCTCCCCGATCGTCACGGGCGTTGTGAACGTGTCCCCTCCGTCGGTTGACGTCTGACTCAGCAAGTTGCGGTCGAAGTCCATATAGACAACTGTCACGTCCCCATCGGGCTGGACCAACGGGATGACGCCTATGCCGCCTTGGTTGCCCGAGACCGTGATCAGCTCACTCCAGGTCTCGCCGCGGTCGTCCGAATACCGGCCCACGACCGACCTGCCCTCTGACGTGCCGCGGGTCCACACCGAATAGATCCTGCCCTCATGCGGACTTGCCGGGTTGGTGTCAACCGTGATCCAGTTCTTGTCGTTGAAGACCCGGCTCCTAGCCGAACCCTCGGCCTCGGTGTGGTCGCTGCGGCAGCCCTCGTCGTCTTGGACCAGCACCGGTTCACCCCAGGTGAGACCTCCGTCCTCCGAACGCTGAACCGCCACGGCACTGCGACAGCCGCGGAAGTCAACCGCGAGCGTCTGGGCATAAACGGAGCCGTCCGGCCCTATCGCAACTACGGGGTCCGACGCCCTCGGGAACTCTCCTTCGGTGGCATGGGTCAGCCGCGGCAAGGCTGAGCTGGTCCAGGTCGCGCCCCCGTCGTGACTCGTGGCGTATCCGGGGGCTGCGGAGGCGCCATCGTCGAACCTGCCTTGCTGGAAGACCGCCACCAAGACCGAAGGATCGCTCGGATCGATGGCGATATCGGGCTCGACCTGGGTGTCGTCCTGGGACGCCTTGAGGCCGTCGACGGTGTCCCGGCTTATCTGGGCCACGTTCTCGACCGCTACATTCGTAGCGGCGTCGAGGGAGCTAACCCGAGGCGTGGAGGCCGAGGTCGACCAGTCGGCCAGCGCGCGTTGTACCTGGTCGTAGACCAGCGTGAAGACCTCTGACAGGGCCCCGTCCTGCGGTTCGTCTTCGTTCGATGCCTGAGCCGGGGGGATGACCAACAGAGCTGCGCAGGACCACAGGACCATCGTGCGTTTGATGCCGTGACGCCTGGCCCTTAGCACCGGGCCAGCATATGAATGCCCGCCGCCAACTTGAGACGGTCATTGCAACACCTACGTGAGACTACGTGCCTTTTCTCTTCCTCCAAAGTGCAGTGATGAGCGCAGCCAGTATTAGCAATGCAAGAGCCACGCCAAGGCCGGGCAACCATCCGGAGGACTCTGTGACCCGATCGCTCACGGCCACTGTCAGCAGCGTAGCAACGAGAACAGGCCAGTCTTCCCGAAGCCTCTCTTTGCGCGTCATGGCGCGGCGTTCGGCAGACGCCAGAACTCCCACCCTGGTAAGGAAGGTCTTTACTCGATCCACCCATCCCAGCCTACTTGCAGGACGGGATTCAAGCGGCATCGTGCTTCTCGCAGGGCAGGAGGCTCGACTCATTGGAGCAGGTAGAGCACCGAGAACAGGAAGATCCAGACGACGTCGACGAAGTGCCAGTAGTAGCCGGCGGCCTCGGCCGGCCCGTGTCGTTGTGCAGAGAAGTGACCCCTTCTCGCCTTGGACACGATGAGTCCGAGAACGACGAGTCCTGCGAATACGTGGAGGCCGTGAAAGCCGGTCATCGTGAAGAAGAGGGTGGCGAATACGTTGGTCGACACGGTGAAGCCCTCGCTGCTCAGCTGGGCGTATTCCACCCCTTGGTTGAGCAAGAAGATCGCTCCCAGCAGGATCGTGATCACGGTCCAGCGAATCAGGCCTCTCGAGTCCTGCTTCTTCAGCGCGAGCAGCCCCAATTGCTGGGTCACAGAAGAAGCTAGAAGCGGGATGGAGAACAGGCCTGTGCGCAACGCGTCGAGCTCTGGAGTGCCGCCCGGGGGCCAGGCACCGGCGTTGCCCCGGATGGTGAAGTAGGCGCCGAAGAGGCTGCCGAAGAACATCACCTCGGAGCTGATGAACAGGATCATGCCGAGGAGCGTGCTCGGGACGCGCCGCTCCGAACCCGTGGCGTGGCCGGACATCATCCGTCGTCTCTGGCCGGCTGAAGCAGCTGCTCGACCCCCTGCTCGAGCTGTTCCTTGCTGAGCGCACCGAGGGTTCCCCCCCCGCCGGCCCGAGCACCCAGGCCCGTTGGGCTCGAGTTCGGTTGCGACCCCTCAACCGATGCAGAGGCCACCACACCGTTTCGGTCGATGAAGAAGGTCTGTGGAAGCCCGGAAGTGACGTTGAGAGCCCCGGCAAGGACCTGATCTGGGTCGCTTACCACCGGGTACGTGACGCCGAAGTCGTCGATGAAGTCCCGTGCGTCTCGTGCGGAATCGCGGACGTTGACGCCGACGAACTGGACGCCCTGGTCGCGGTATGCCTGGTAGGTCCTCTCGAGCAGCGGAGTCTCCTCCCGGCACGGATCACACCACGACGCCCAGAAGTTCAAGACGATCGGCTGGCCTAGCAGATCGTCACGACTCAACGAGCCTTCCCCCGACAGCAGCCGAAGCTCGAAATCCGGAAGTCGCTGCTCCTGTTGTTCCGCGGGCTTCACCGCCGCGTAGACGATGACGCTTACGGCCGCGATGCCGGCGAGCGCCATCCACAGGTGCTTGCGCCATCGTGAAGTGGCGTCGAATCCTTCGAGCTCATCGGATGGGACCACGGCATCAGGCTATTCGGTGGGTGTCAGTTATTGTTCGGCCAAGTGACGCAGGAGAGACTGTGAACCCTTCTACTTCGCCAAAGAGGCGCGCCGTTTTAGGCGTGCTGGTAGTCGTATTGGCTATCGCCGCCTCGGCTTGCTCCGAGGTGAAACCCCAGGATGCCCTGGATCCTGCAGGCCCCTATGCGAGGCAATCCGACGACCTCTGGAACCTGACCTTCGTGCTCGCCACGGTCGTGTTCGTCATCGTGGAGGCCGCCTTGGTCTTCGCCATGGTCAAGTTTCGTCACAAGCCTGGCCGTACCGCGGCGCAGTTCCACGGGAACACCAAGCTCGAGATACTGCTCACGGCAATTCCGGCCCTGATCCTTGCGGGCCTCGCGATCCCAACGGTAAGGACCATCTTCGACCTCGCGAGGAAGCCCTCCGACGCTCTTCAGATCACCGTGGTCGGACACCAGTTCTGGTGGGAGTACCAGTACACAGACCTCGGGTTCAAGACGGCGAACGAGCTCTACATTCCTGTCGACAAGGACGTCGAGCTCACCTTGACAGGAGCTACCGACAACGGCCTCGGCGACCCGGAGGTCATCCACAACTTCTGGATTCCCAGGATCAGCGCGGGGGGCCAGGACATCCTTCCCGGCCACGCCAACTTCCTGAAGCTGCACGCTGACGAGGAGGACACCTACCTGGGTCAGTGCAAGGAGTACTGCGGCCTGTCCCACGCCAACATGAAGATCGTTGCCTACGCCGTCGCTGAAGACGATTTCAACCAGTGGGCGGAAGAGCAGGCCGCTCCTCCGGAGGACAACTTCACGGGTGACGCCGCCGAAGGCCAGAAGCTGTTCACCAGCCAGGAAGGAGAGTGCGCCAACTGCCACGCGGTCGATCCCGGACTCGAGGCTCAGCCGAACGTCGGCCCGAACCTCGCGCACTTCGCCAGCCGGGAGACCTTCGCGGGGGCCGCCTTCGAGAACAACACGGAGGAGCTGTCCAACTGGCTGCGGGATCCTCCCGCGATGAAACCGGGCTCGAGGATGCCCGACTACGGTCTGTCCGAGGACCAGATACAGGACCTGGTCGCCTACTTGCAGAGCTTAAAGTGATCCACCGAGCGAGCCCGAGGGAGTGAGCTGATGGCAACGGCAGCAGCACCGGCGGAAAGAGGTCTCTTCCGCCGCCCCACCGCAGCGACCGGCTGGTGGAGCTGGGTGACTACGGTCGACCACAAGAGGATCGGGATCCTCTACTGCGCGACCGCGCTTGCTTTCTTCATCCTCGGAGGGCTCGAGGCCCTCGCCATAAGGGGCCAGCTCGCGGTTCCCAACAACGACCTCTTGACCGCTCAGCTCTACAACCAGTTCTTCACGATGCACGGCCTGACGATGATCTTTCTCGTCGTCATGCCACTCGGGGTGGGGATCATGAACTACATCGTTCCACTCTTGATCGGCGCGCGCGACGTCGCCTTCCCCCGGCTCAACGCGTTCAGCTACTGGCTGTTTCTGTTCGGTGGCGTCTTTATGTACTCGAGCTTCTTCCTCGGCGGTGCCCCTGACGGTGGGTGGTTCGGCTATGCACCGTTGAACCGGCAGCTTCCCGGCGTCGGGATGACCTACTACTCGCTCGGCCTTCAGATCCTCGGCATCGCCTCTGTGGCGGGGGCCGTCAACTTGATCATCACCATCATCAACATGAGGGCGCCGGGCATGACGCTCATGCGGATGCCCGTGTTCGTGTGGATGACGCTGGTTACGTCCTTCTTGATCCTGTTCGCAATGCCGGTCATCGCCATCGCCTTGTTCGAGCTGATGTTCGATCGAGCCTATGGGGCGCAGTTCTTCAACTCTGCCCTGGGCGCCGACCCGCTCTTGTGGCAGCACTTGTTCTGGCTGTTCGGCCATCCCGAGGTCTACATCCTGATCCTGCCTGCCATGGGGATCGTGTCGGAGATCCTTCCTACCTTTGCCCGCAAGCCGCTGTTCGGCTATGCCGCTCTGGTGTTTGCCGGCGCCGCCATCGGGTTCATGGGGTGGGGCGTGTGGGCCCACCACATGTTCGCCACAGGCCTTGGTCCCGTCGCCAACTCAGCGTTTGCCATCTCGACGATGTTCATCGCAGTGCCCACGGGGGTGAAGATCTTCAACTGGCTCGGCACCTTGTGGGGCGGTGACATCCATTTCAAGACGCCAATGTTGTTTGCGCTTGGGTTTATCGCCATGTTCATCATCGGGGGGCTAACCGGCGTGACGCATTCGATCGTCCCCTCCGATTACCAGCAAACCGATACCTATTACATCGTGAACCACATTCACTACGTGTTGTTCGGCGGCGCCATGTTCGCTTTGTTCGGCGCGATGTACTACTGGTGGCCCAAGGCATTCGGACGGTTGCTGTCCGAGGGCCTTGGAAAGCTCCACTTCTGGCTCATGTTCGTCGGTTTCAACCTCGCTTTCGCCCCGATGGCGATCCTTGGATTGAACGGGATGCCTCGCCGGATCTACACCTATCC
>JAUJNI010000003.1:174146-223475 GCA_030446465.1 Actinomycetota bacterium | reverse complement strand
ATGGCCTACGGGGTCATCTATCACCCGGTGCTGATCGTCGCCGGTGCGGTGATCGTCCTGCTCGGGCTGTTCGGGTGGGTCCTCGAGCCCGCGGAGGCCGAGTGAGCACCCACGACGTGACCGCGCCTGCGCACGTTGCGGAGCACCGGACCTCCACCGGACTCGACAACGTCAAGATGGCCATGTGGGCCTTTCTCGGGTCCGAGTGCCTCTTCTTCGGGTCGCTCATCTCGACCTACTTGCTCTACCGCAACGAGGCCGCCTCTGGGCCGGCCCCGCATGAGCTCTACGACATCCCCTATACGTCGGTGAGCTCGTTCGTGCTGCTGATGTCATCGCTGACCATGGTTCTTGCCCTCGCGGCCATTCAACGCGGAGATCATGGGGGCCTGCGGCTGTGGCTCCTTGCGACCGCGGCGCTCGGGATGATCTTCATCGGCGGGCAGATCTACGAGTTCACGGCGTTCGTCGAAGAGGGCTTGACGCTCGGCGCAAGCCCCGCCGGATCTGCCTTCTTCGTCCTGACGGGTTTCCACGGCGCCCACGTAACCGTCGGGATCCTGATGCTGCTGCTGCTGGTCGCCATGTCAGTCTTCGGGCGGCTCGAGGCCCCCGCGGACTCTCGGAAGGTCGAGCTCATCGGCCTCTACTGGCACTTCGTCGACATCATCTGGATCGTCATCTTCACCGTCGTCTACCTAATCCCGACGAGCTGACGATGGACCCTGCGGCCACCAGCCAAGGCGTTCAAATAAGGGAGCAGGCCGAGCTGGGCCACCATCCCGGCCCCCGCCAGTACGTCAATGTTGCAATCATCCTGGCCGTGATCACGGCCGTCGAGGTCGCGATCTTCTACGTCGAAGCCTTGAGCTCGGTCCTCGTGCCGGCCTTGATCGCATTGTCGGTAATCAAGTTCGCGCTCGTGGTGCTGTGGTTCATGCATCTCAAGTTCGACAGCGCGTTGTTCAGGCGGCTGTTCATCACGGGCGTGATCCTGGCCCTGTTCGTGTTCGGCGTCGTCTTGGTCATCTTCTTTACCCGCGGCGGAGCGTCTCCGGGAGGCGACGTCGGCACAACGGCTCAGGCAGGCGTCGGCTCGGCGGCGAGCTCTTTGTGGCACCACCCTTCTAGAGGCTGACCAGGCTCATGTCCCTGCCGGCTCTAGCCGCTTCTGAATCTCCGTGGGCCTGGCACCTCCATCCCGACATCACGGCCGGCATCGTGGCGCTCGGGCTGGGTTATGCGGTGGCCCTGCGGGTCCTTGGCCCCAAGGCGGCCCCGACCGGCTCGAGACCCGCAACGACCAAGCAGAAGCTTCTGTTCTATTCAGGAGTCGTCCTGCTGTGGCTGTCGGCGGACTGGCCGCTGCACGATCTCGCCGAGGGCTACCTCTTCAGTGCCCACATGGTGCAGCACCTCATCTTCATGATGGTCGTACCTCCCCTGCTGTTGCTGGGAACGCCCAAGTGGCTGCTTCGGTCGCTGCTGGGCCGCGGCCGGTTGTTCTCTGCGTTCAGGTGGCTAACGAGACCCGTCACCGCCCTGATCTTTTTCAATGTGATGGTCGCCTTCATCCACTGGCCGGTCATCGTGGACCTTCAAGTCACCTCCGAGATGGGGCACGGGCTGATCCACCTTCTCGTTCTGGGCGCGTCCACGATCATGTGGTGGCCGGTGGTTGCACCGCTGCCCGAGATGGGCCGGCTGAGCGAACCGGTCAAGATGGGGTATCTGTTCGTGACGTCGCTGTTGCCGACCGTCCCGGCGTCTTTTTTGACGTTCGCGGATGGAGTGCTCTATCACCACTACGAGACCGTCCCGAGGCTGTGGGGATTGTCCGCTCAGACGGACCAAATGATGTCTGGCCTCATCATGAAGATCGGAGGCGGTCTGCTACTGTGGTCCATCATCACGGTGTTGTTCTTTCGCTGGAACGCGCGCGAGGAACGACAACAGGTCGATGAAGTCAGTTGGGATGACTTCGAGCGCGAGCTCGAAGCCTGGGACATGAGGAAGTAATGAGCCAGCGAGCCTCATCTCGGCCCCGCATGACCGGCGAGATCCGCTTCAGGGTCCCTCTGGTCTTACTGCCTGTTCTCATCTTGCTGGCAATCGGCTTGGTGGCCTTCGGGTTCTCCCGCGTGCTCCTTGCTCTTGAAGCCGAGGTAGCCACGGTCATTGCGCTGGTGAGTGCTGCAAACCTGTTGGGAGCCGCCACCTTCATGGCGCTCAGGCCTGAAGCGGCCCGTCGCAGATGGCCAGAGCTCCTTGCGGTCGTCCTCTATCCCGTCTTGATCGGGATCGCGGTGGCGCAAACTGGTTACGGTCACGTGGCCGAGGAGGCCGCGGCCTCAACCGAGGAACCGGCAGGCGGCGCGGCGGCCCCGGCGGACACAAACACGATCGTCGCGGTGAACACCAGCTTCGAAACCGACACCCTTGAAGCGACCGCCGGTGAAGAGGTCAGCTACACCCTCGACAACCGCGATGAGGGGGTGCCGCACAACTTCGCGGTCTACGCCAGCGAGGATGCCGTGGCAGCCGGCGAGGACGCCCTCTTCGCGAGCCCAGACACCACCGGGCCCGAGTCGGTCGACTTCAGCTTCACCCCGCCCGAGAAGCCGGGCGAGTATCCGTATATCTGCGACTTCCACCCGACGACGATGAAGGGGACGCTCGTGGTCGCAGCGGCCGAGGGGGCGTCCGGCAAGACCACGGGCGGCGGAGGTAAGAAGGACGGCGCCAAGGAACGCACCAAGGAAGGCAAGACCACGGGCGGCGGAGGTAACAAGGAAGGCGCCAGGCCAGGCAAGACCAGGGGTGGCGGTTCTGGGGACGGCAACACCAAGGGTGATGGTTCTGGGGACGGCAACACCAAGGGTGATGGTTCTGGGGACGGCAACACCAAGGGCGGCGGGGACTCGAAGGGCAACGGCTAGTAGCGTTCGGTGCTCGCAGCCCGGCTGACCGGCCTCGGCAGGTCGATCGCCCATGGGGCCCTCGATCCGGGTCCAACCTCCTTTGTTACGGCGTGGCCGCTCGAGCCTCTCCTATGGATCGCGCTGATCGCCGCCGCCGTTGCATACATCCGCCTCTTCGCCCGCGTGCCGGGGTATCCGTCCGTACGACGAGCTCACTTTCTCATGGGCATTGGTGCCATTGCCGTCGCGCTCGTCACGCCGGTCGCGGTCTATGCGGACTCTTACTTCTGGGTCCACATGGTCCAGCACCTGCTCCTCACCATGGTTGCGGCGCCCCTCATCGCGTTGAGCGCGCCGGCGACTCTCGCCCTTCGCGCTTCCTCTCCGGCCGTGAGGCAGAAGCTCGGGAGGGCTCTGCACTCGAGAGCTCTACAGGTGCTCACTCATCCCCTCGTTACCTGGGGAGCCTTTGCTGCGGTGATGTGGGCCAGCCACTTCTCGCCGGTCTACGACTTGGCCCTCCGCAACGAGGCAGTCCATGTCTTGGAGCACCTCGTCTATCTGGCAGCCGGGTTCTTGTTCTGGTGGCCTATCGTCGGCCTCGACCCGACCTCGCGGCCGCTCCGGTGGCCGGCTCGCATCGGCTATCTCGTTCTCGCCATGCCGCAGCAGTCGTTTCTGGGACTTGCCATCTATTCGTCCGGCCGAGTCCTGTACCCGCATTACGCGGAGCTTCATCCCCCGCTCGAGGCACTCGCGGACCAACGCACCGCGGGAATCATGATGTGGGTCGGCGGGGACCTCCTGTTCATCGTGGCCCTCGCCTTTGCGGTGGGGGCATGGATGCGCCGCGACCTGAAGGACGCGGAGAGGATCGATCGCCGCCTGACCGGCGCTAGGTGACGGGACTGTCTAGGAGCGGATTAGCACGTCGGCCGCGATCGCAAAGAACAACAGGGCCAGGTAGAGGATCGAGTAGCGGAACAGCCCCCACGCCACGTCGACCTCTGGCCTTCGGTACAGCTTGAAGGCTCGGACGATGAAGACGGCATTGAGCAGGACGGCCGAGGCCAGGTAGAGCAACCCCATGCGCGCGACCGAGAACAACACAAGAGACATCGCGAGCAGAAGAAAGGAATAGAGCACCACGTGCTTGGCGGTCTCCTCGCGTCCGTACACGACCGGCATCATGGGAACTCCGGCCGCGGCGTAATCGGACTCGTACTTCATGGCGAGGGCCCAGAAGTGGGGCGGCGTCCAGTAGAAGATGATCCCGAACAACGCGAGCGCCGGCAGGTCGAGCGAGTTGGTGACCGCCGCCCAGCCAACCAGCACGGGCACCGCCCCCGCCGCACCCCCTATGACGATGTTCTGAGGCGTCGAACGCTTCATGCAGATCGTGTAGACCACCACATAGAAGAGCAGCGCTCCCATAGCAAGCGCAGCGGCCATCAGGTTGACCGTCGCCCACAGCAGCGCCAACGATGCGGCCCCGAGGACGACGCCGAACACCAGTGCATGGCGCGGCGGCACCATGTGCATGGGAAGCGGCCGCTTGCTCGTCCGGTCCATGACCTCGTCTATGTCGCGATCGACGTAGCAGTTGATTGCATTGGCGCCGCCCGCCGCCAGAGCCCCACCCGCCACCGTTAGCAGAATGAGCGACAGAGGGGGCCATCCCCCGGCGGCGAGGATCATCGCCGGAACCGTGGTTATGAGCAGCAGCTCGATGATGCGCGGCTTAGTCAGCGCGAAATAGGCGCGGACGAGCTCCTTTGTGGCGGGCCGGGGCCGGCCCTCCACAGCGTCTTCCCTCAGCGATGTTGCGGCTTCCGGGGCGAGGCTCGCTGCCCCGTCCGTTGCGATGACTCGACGCATCAGCGACTCTCCAGAGCGGGTCTTGCACGTGGGATCTCATTGCGGCTGGCGGCGCGGGCGAGGCTCGGATGAGTCACTATCGCCAGCGCCACGAGACTTCCCCAGATAAGGCTGCCGCCCACCAGGTGAATGGTCACCACGGCAGGGTCCAGATCGGTCCACACGTTGGCGGCCCCCACGAGGATCTCGAGCAGGAAGAGGCCGAGAGCGCCATGAGCGAGCTTGGCGGCGAGGGGCAGCTCGCTCTTCCTCCGAATCACGCGCAGCCCCAGAACCACCAGCGCGGCGCCGACGATCAGGGCCAGGCTCCGGTGCAAGAAGTGGACTAGAAACAACTCGTTGCCCAGATCGGGCACCAGCTGCCGATCGATCAGCGGCCAGCTTGGGGGCCGGTCCGGATAGGAACCAACGTAGGAACCGACGAGCAAGAGGACGAGGACCCCTGCCCCCACTGCTGCGGCACGCCTGCTGATTGATGCGTCGGAGGCAGGAGCGAACCCCCCCTCTGAGGCATGGACGGCCGCGACGACGTAGATCAGCAGGGCCGCGAGGGTCATGGCGGTTGCGAGGTGCAGGAGCACCGAAACCGCTTGAAGCTCGAGCTTGACCACCAGCGCGCCGAGGGCGGCCTGGAAGAGAACGAGTCCAAAGGCGCCGAGCGCGGCCCACATGACTCGCGGGGAGCTTCTGTAGCGGCGTACCGCGAGCACCGCCAGGGTTCCGAGCAACACGACGACTACTGCGGCGGCGAGGCGATGGCTGAACTCGATGAGGACTGCCCGGTTGGCAAGCGCAGGCGCGAGCGCGCCGTTGCAATCAGGCCAGTCGGTGCCGCAGCCGAGCCCGGATTTGGTCGCGCGCACCAGGCCGCCAATGCCCACGAGGATGAAGGTGGCGACCATCGAAGCGATCGAAAGTCGTCTGAACAGCGCCATTCGGGGTCATGTTAACCGGGGCCCGTAATTGGTCAGCGGGGCTACGCTCGCATCCATGAGCCTTCGGACGATTCGAATGATGACCGTGGTGCTGGTCCTAGCGCTTGTTGCGGCGGGCTGTGCGGAGAGCGCCAAAGAGGGGGTAGCCCCAAAAGAGACCCCCGATCCGGCCGCTGCCTTCCATGAAGGGTTCAGCGACGTCGACGCGTACCCTGTGTTCATCTCGAGCGAGCTGGTGACCGGTAAGAACCGCTTCTTGCTCGGCCTCCTCGATCGCAACGACGCGCCGATCGGCGACCCCCGGATACAGGTGCACGTCTCTTTCTACGACCTCGCCAAGTCCGCGACCAAAGCGGTGGCCCAGGCCGACATGGACTTCATCTGGGCGGTTAGGGGGGAGCGAGGGCTCTACGTCACCGAGACGACCTTCGACCGGGCCGGCGAGTGGGGAGCGGAGGTCACGATGACCGGAGGAGGCCTCGACGAGAGCGTCAAGGCCACCTTCGAGGTGGTAGAGGAATCGAGCACGCCCGCTTTGGGGGCACCCGTGCCGGCCTCCGACACCCCTACCTCATCAGAGGTGGACAAGCTCTCGTCCATCAGCACCGACCACCATCCCGACCCCCGCTTCTACGAGACGTCGGTCGACGAAGCGCTGAAGCAGCGAGAGCCCTTCGTGGTGGTCTTTGCGACACCGAAGTTCTGCGCTTCTGCGGTGTGCGGGCCGACGCTCGACACCGTGAAGTCGGTGGCGCGCGACTTCAAGAACCTGACCTTCATTCACGTCGAGCCCTATGAGCTCCCCACCGACGGCTCGACGCTCGAGCCGGTGCCGGCCACACAGGAGTGGGGCCTTCCGAGCGAGCCATGGGTCTTCGTCGTGGACGAGCGCGGGAAGCTCGACGCCAAGTACGAGGGGGTCGTGGGGGCCGGGGAGCTCCGGGCCGAGCTCGAGGGCCTCTAGCTCGCCCATGCGGATGGCGGGATCTAAATCCGAGGGCACACGCCGTTTCATGGTCCTTCTCGCGGCCTGTGCCACGGCTTTCTTGTTGGTGGCCGGGTGCTCCCCCAACGAGGAAGAAGAGGCCGCGAAACCGTCCGCCACGCCCTCGGGGCGCGGATGTGCGCCCCGCAGCCTGAGTGAGGGGGACGCCGAGCGCGTTCCGGGCGTGTTCACTTTCGAGGGCGAGGCCGAGGTGATCGGTATCACCGAGGACCAGCAGGGTTACTCGGTCAAGCTCCACGTGCCCATGTCGCTCGAGGACGCTTACGACCGCTATCACGACGATCTCCCCGGCGGCGGTTACGACATCCTGGGCGACGAGTTCGACGGCGCAGACGCAGAGGTCTACTTTCAGACTGCCAAGGGCCAGGGGTTCATACAACTCCGGCAGATCGAATGCCCGGGCAGGATCTTTGGATACGTCAAGCTGATTGGGGAGAAGCTCCCTTAGGTTTACTAAAGCTGAACAGGGCATAAACTCTGTGGCGGATAGAGGCGGACGACCCAAGGAGAAGCCATGCGTCGCGTTCTTCAGATCATGCTTGCGGTTCTGTTGCTTGCATCGGTGGCGGTGAGCCAGGGCCTGACCGGGGCGAGCGCAGCGGAACCCGATAGCGGCACTTTGACGGCCAAGGACGTCGGGACCTCGGCGCTCCAGTACAAGGGCACGGTCAACGCGGGCACCGGCGGAATTGACGCCGAGTTTTGTCAGGACGGCTTCAACGCCGACTTCTTCAAGCTGACGCTCGTGGGACTCAGCGAGGAGTTCTATGCCGACCACACGGCCCAGCTCAGCGTCGCGATCAAGTGGAACCCGACCACCGGGGAACCGGCATTGAACGACCTTGCGTTGTATGTGGTCAAGGACGGAAAGACCGTCGGGTCGTCCGACGGGGGCGTCCCCACCGAGGATGTGCTGGTCGACACGCCGGTGGCGGGCGACTACCAGATCATCACCTGTGCGTTCGACAATGCCACGCCGCAGCCGTACGACGCGGACGTCAGCCTGACCGTTCAGGGGCCCCAGGAGCCTCTCCCCTCGGCGTCGGACTCCCGAGGGCTCAAATTCATGCCGATCGTCACGGTTGACCCCCAGCGTGACGTGGCGGAGCCGTCGCTCCGCATCGACAAGGCCGGCAACGTCTACGCCTGCGGGCCTTTTGGCGCCTCGCGTGGCGCCGACTACGCCAACAAGTCGGAAGACGGTGGCGACACCTTCCGCGTGCTCGGCGAGCCGCCCGAGGGCCGCATTGCCCCCGGAGGTGGCGGCGACTGCGACCTTGCGGTCGCGCCGAAGAAAAACGAGCTCGGTAAGTACAACCTCTACTACGTAGGGCTCGAGGCGCTCCTCAACTTCTCGACCGCGATCTCGCGAAACGCAGGTCGCACGTTCATTGGGGACAACCTGTCGGAGAGCGTTCCCCTCGTGGACCGGCAGTGGCTCGAAGCGGTCGGTGAGAACGAGACCTACCTCTTCTACAACCAGATCCCGTTCGGAGGCACGCTCCAGCGCTCCGTCGGCGGCCTCGAGTACGAGCCGGCCTCCGAGCAAGGCAACGCAGCGCCCGACATCAGCCGGCCGGGCAACATCGTGATCGACACGAAGTCTTCGAGGAACCCTGCAGGTTTGGACAACGAGACCGTGTACGGCACCTACACGAACGGCCTGAAGGTCGAGGTCTTCCGCACCTCCGATCAGGGCAAGACCTTCGAGCGGTCTACGGTGGTCGAGGCAGAGGGCAGGCCGGACAACCTGTTCCCGTCCATCGACATCGATCTCGCCGGCAACCTCTACGTCGCGTGGACAGAAAAGGGCACCTACAACACCTACTACTCGTACTCAAAGGACCGGGGCGAGACCTGGTCGCGCAAGCAGCTGGTCAACCGCAGGGGGGCCGAGTCGACCCTGATGCCGTGGATCGTCGCGGGAAGCCCCGGTCGCGTCGCCGTGTCGACCTACTGCAGCTCGGTCGATGGCAATCCCGAGATCGGAGGCAAGGAAGGGTTCCACTCCCCGTGGCACGTGTGCGTCAACCAGAGCTTCAATGCCCTCGGCAACAGCGCCGATTTCAGCCAGGTCAAGGCGACGCACCACCCGATCCACTGGGATTCGATCTGCACGCTCGGCCTCGGCTGCTCCGTGAGTGGTGGCGACCGCACGCTCCTCGACTTCTTCCAGATGCGTTTGGACCCCGCGGACGGCCGCCTGCACGTCGTGTTCAACGAGTCGAACAAGAAGCCCCGGGCGGATGTCGGGCCTATCGCGATCGTGACGGAGGCCAAGCAGAAGGTCGGTCCGAGCATGTACGAGAACGTGGGCCGCGTGCAGCCCGACCGCCGCAAGATCGTCAGAAGCGGGAGCAATGATCCACTGAAGGACGCTCGCTACAGGTTCTCGAGCTTCGGAACCGTGCCCGAGCGACAGAACTTCAAGGCGCTGGACCTAGAGTCGCTGCGAGTGAGCCCCGCGAGATTCACGTTCAACGATAAGCGGCGACAGGGCCTAAAGATCCGGATGAAGCTCAACGACCTGAGCGACGCCGAGCTGGAGAGGGCAGCCCTCCGTCTGGGTCCGCAGCTCAAGTTCGTCGTCAGGTGGTTCTCCGCCTACCGGCCCGACTTCACGGTGGTCAACTGGGACCCGGTCCAAGGTTTCTCCAAGTTCTATGAGGGCAACCTCAGGCGAGAGCTCACCGACGACGGCAAGCTCGAGATCTACCCGGCCCCCGCCCCTCGGCGTAAGGAGATCAAGGGCAACGTCAACCAGAAGAAGGGGACCATCACCATGTTCATGCCGTACGGTGGGATCCAGGACTTTGATCTCGGGTCGAACCTGGAAGCTAAGCCGAGTGTCGGCCCGGCCCAGCCCGGCGACAAGATCTATGAGGTAACGGCCTTCACCTTCGGGCGCCCGCAGGGCGCTTCCCCGAGGGAGGGATTCCCGGCCGACTACTACAACCAGGCAGACTCGACGCCTTCGTTCGACCACCAGCTCAAGAAGGCGCCGCGCTAGAAGCAAGCACAACAAGAGCGAAAGGGGGCGGCCCGCTGGGCCGCCCCCTTTTTGTGAGCCCACTTAGTAGCTTTCTCTTCTACATGGTGGGTCACATATAGCGCCCTGGTGCACAAGAGAAGCCAACCGGAACGTCTAGTGGATGAGCGCCCAGTGAAAGATGTGGTCCGAGTACCACTCGGTGGGGTCACCTAGCGCAGCTGCCTTGTCATAGTCGGTATCGGCCCCTGCGGCGAGGAGGGCGCCAGTCGCAAACAAGTGGTCCACTGCACCCTTTCTGATCATCGTCCAGACGGTGTCAACGTAGTTGTACGGTGAGCCCGTGAGCTTGGCGTAGTAAGGCGCAAGTGGCTCGCAATTCGGATACGGGTCGTTTACGCAGCGGTCCTCGTTGAAGTCTCCCGCGATGACCTTCAGGCTGCCCCCGGGGTATTTATCCCGGAGCAGATTCGCGATGTTCGTCGTCCACTTCTCCTGATACTTGAAGGCGAGCTCTCGGGTCCTCATTTCAGAGGGTCTAAGGAAGTGCAGGCTGGCGACAGGCATCTGGACATTGCTGCCGATCTCGGTCACCATGGCGTAGGCGGTCCTTCTCACTACCTGCTCGCCGGCGACATCCGAGGCAGCCACGGCCATGTTTATCCATCCCCCTTGGTCGAGCAGCTCGGTCGTGGACGCGTTGATGATGATGGCGGTGTCGGTGTTGATGACCTTGTTCGTCGACACTCGGACCCACCCGCGTGACAACGGGGACGATCTGACGACCACGTACTGGTCTGAAGTCCTCGTGGTGAATTCTGCGGCCACCTTTTTGGCGCTCTTGCGGACGACTTCTTGCAGCAGGATTACGTCGGGTCGGTAGGGCACATCTTCGAGAACGCGTCGAGCGAATACGCCGGCCTCCGAGAGGTCGTCGAGCTCTGCGCCATTGTTGGAATGCAGATTGTTCGTTACGACGACCACTTGGCCCTGGGGACTCCTTGTTGGAGCGGCGAGGGCCTCCGGCGTGAACTGCATTGATGCAAGGGCGGCGAAGGACACGACCAGTATCCTGGCAAAGAATCTGTTCCTGGTCATGTCGGTTCTCCTGTCGTATGTAATGAAGTCGATTACTCCTCGCGGTTTGTGATCGACAGGGGGCCAAAAAGTGTTGAGGCATTTGAATCGCTCGTGCGGATTTAGGCCCGTTCGGACTAGTCTTCTCCTACACGGGACCGCGATGTGACTAGTCATAGAGAAGCGATTGCCCTCCTCGAGGGCTTCAAGTGGTGAACTGCAGACTATGTCAGGCGCCAGCGGCGCAACAGCCGGTATTGGACCACCAGAATGATCGCCATGATGGCGAAGATCGCCACGGTGATTGCCGACGCGTAACCCAGCCGTCCATACCTAAAGCCCGTCTGGTAGACGTACAGGGGCAGGTAGAAGGTCGCATAGCGGGGGTCGCCGCCGCCGGTCACGATCAGCGCGGGGACGAAGTTGGTGTGGAAGCTCAACAGCACGTCCCGAAGGGCCAGCACCGCCAGGATCGGCGCCATCAGGGGCAGCGTTATGCGGCGCAGGATCAACAAGGGACGCGCGCCATCGACAGCGGCCGCTTCGTAGAGGCGTTGCGGGATGCTGCGGCGGGCCGCAAGTGCGATGACGAAGCCCTCGCCGATTTGGAAGGCCCCCATGAAGGCCACCGAGAAGCGGGCCGCCCACGGGTCGGTCAGCCACCCCGGTGACGACGCGCCCAAAGCCTCCAGCCCCGCGGTGAGGGGGCCGTAGAGCGGATTGAGTATCCACAGCCACAGCAAGGCGTAAGCGACATCGGGGACGACCGTGGGCAAGTAGGCGACGGCCCGTGCCGCCCCCGCTCCCTTGAACCGGTTGTTGAGCAGCAGTGCGAACGCTACGGTCCCCAGGAGTCTCAGAGGCACGGCTATCGCGACGTACACCAACGAGTTCCCCAACGACAACCAGAAGCGGTCCGAGCCGATAAGCGTCTCGAAGTTGGCGAGACCGACGAAGCGCGGCGCAACGATTCCGGAGAACTCGGTCAAGGCCAACCACAGAGTCCCCAATAGGGGAAGGGCGACCAGGACGATGAGTCCGGCGAGATAGGGCCACGCCAACGAGGAGTGATGCCGCAGGAGCCTCACGGCGTCAGGGAATTGTCGTTCTCGTCGAACCCGTACATGTCGGTGTCTGAGAAATCGACGCCGACCTCTTGGCCGTCGATCGGCGCGTCCGCTCTGCTCGTCTTGACCAGCAATGCTCTCCCGTCCACTTTGAGGTGAACGATGGCGTCGCTGCCGATGGTCTCGACCGTCTCGGTCCGACCGTGTAGCCGCCCGGTCGCGGGCGGCACCAGCCGGAGGTGCTCTGGCCTGACGCCCACGGTCGAGGCGCCGCTCGGCCCCCCGCCCGACTGAGCCGGATAGAGGTTCATCGGTGGAGTGCCGAAGAAAGAGGCGACGAAGGCGTTGGCGGGATGGTCGTAGAGCATGGCCGGGGTGTCGATCTGCTGGACCTGGCCGCCCCGCAGGACGACGACGCGATCTCCCATGGTCATAGCCTCGACTTGATCGTGCGTCACGTAGACGGTCGTGGTTCCGAGGCGTTTTTGGAGCAGACGGATCTCGGCTCGCGTTTTGGTGCGAAGCTCGGCATCGAGATTGGAGAGCGGCTCGTCCAAGAGATAGGCGCTCGGCTCCCGCACGATCGCGCGGGCCAGGGCAACCCGCTGGCGCTCCCCTCCAGAAAGCTCAGGGGGCCTCCTATCCAGAAGGTCTTGCAGCCCGAGGCTCTCGGCCGCTTGATCCACCCGTCGCCGCACCTCCGTACTGCTTACCTTCCGGGCCTTCAGCCCAAAAGAGACGTTTGCTTCCACCGTTAGGTGCGGATAGAGGGCGTATTCCTGGAACACCATCGCGACGTCCCGGTCACCGGGAAGGAGCTTGGTGACATCGCGCCCGCCGACTTCTATGGTTCCCTCATCGGGGGTCTCGAGCCCTGCGATGCATCGCAGCAACGTCGTCTTGCCCGAGCCCGACGGCCCGACGACGACCAGAAGCTCCCCCTCTTTGACCTCGAGGTCGATGCCCTCCAATGCGGGGACAACTCGGCGACGCGAGCGGACGTAGTCCTTTTTTAGACCGGAGATCGAAATGCTCACTGAGAGGCCTCGGAAGCCTCTTCGAACAGCGGTGTCGTCCGATCTTCGAGGTCGGCGAGAGCGTCGTCGATCGTGTAGTTGTCCTCGTAGAAGACCCGGGTCAGTATCTCTTCGGCTTCGTCTTCGATCTCCGGCCAGGTTGGGATGACGGGCGTGCGGCGTATGAAGTCGATGCCCTCGAGGAACACCTCAGAGTGCCTGGGGCGTTGCACCGGATCCAAAAACGCAGACGAACGAGCTACTTTCATGAGCGAGGGGACGGTGCGTCCGCCGAGGGCCGTGATCGTCTGACCCGGTTCCCCGGTTGCGAACTCGATGAAGGTCCATGCGTCCTCTGCGGCGTCCGAGCCGGCCGCGATGCAGTAGGCGTCGGAGTGTAGTATCCCGGCACGCTGCTCGGAGGTTGGAAGCGGCGCGACGTCGAAGTTCAGGGCGGACACCTCGCGGAACACCGGCGTGTCCTTGCGCGACGACAACAGCATGCCAAGCTTGCCCGCGCTAAAACGCGTCTCGAGGTCCTGGGCCGCGACCTCTTGGGCGGTCGGCACGACCTTGTCATCCCGGACCAGAGAGACGATGTACTCGAGTGCCTCCCGCGCCTTCGGCTCGTCCAGAGTGAAGCGCGAGGGCGCATCGTTATCGTCGACGAGCTCTCCGCCGTTCGACCATACGAACGGTGCGATGCGAATGACGTTGGGTTCGATCCCGAGCCCCTTTACCTGGCCCTTTGTGAGCGATTGGGCGGTAGCGCGGAAGTCCTCCCAGTCCCAGTCCTTGGGGGGCCGCTCGAGTCCCGCCTTCTTGAATAGCGTCTTGTTGTAGTAGACGACGAGCGACGAGACGTTTTGCGGCATGCACTGAAGCTCTCCTTCGAGCGTGAACGCCTCGAGGGGCTGAGGGAAGTAGTCGTCTTGCGACACCCCGGCGTCTTCGAGGAAGGGCCCGACCGGCTCGATGGCGCCTTGAGCGACGTACTGGGAGTACTCACGGAAGTTGATGAGGAAGACCTCGGGTGGATCTCCTGTGGCAAAGGCGGTGGTCAGCTTGGCGAGGTGGTCGTCTTTGTCGGCGACTCCGATGAGCTTCACGTCGATGCCGGGGTGATCCTGTTCAAAGGCGGTGACAAGGGTCTCGTAGATCGCAAGCTCTTCGACCTCGCCTGACACTTGAAGGCGGATGACGCCGCCATCTTCACCCGCGGACCCCCCGCCGAAACAGGCCGCAAACAGCATCATGCTGACGGTAAAGAGGACTGCCGAGCGCTTCACCCCACCTCCAGTGTCTTGGTGAAGAAGGCCCGCTGAGCGAGCAGGAAGGCCACCACCGCTGGAACCGTGACCATGACCGATGCCGCCAGCAACAGCGAGTAGTTCGTCGGCTCGAGCGTCTGCAGAGCACGCAGGCCAAGAGGCAGCGTTGCTTCTTCTTCGGACGACACGTACAGCAGCGCGTCGACGAAGTTGGACCAGTGCCACACGAACGCGAGGACGGCGACGGCGAAGGCTGCGGGTCGAGCGAGCGGCCATGCCACGCGGCGCCACACGGCGAATGGCGACAGTCCCTCGAGCTGTGCAGCCTCGTACATGGGCTTCGGCACGCGGGCGTAAGCGAGGGCGAAGATCAACACATAGAAAGGAGTGGTGGCCATTGCGGCCGGGGCAATCAACGACCATGGCGTGTCGATGATGTCCAGCCAACGGTAGAGGACGGCGCGGGGGACCCACAGCGCGCTGAGAGGCACCATCAGGGCCGCGACGGAGATCGCGATCAGGCGGAGCCGCGTCAGCGGGGACGCGGTTGCGATCGCGAAGCCGGCCCACGATGCAACCACTACGGTGACCGGCACTGCGATCGCAACTACGAGCAGCGAGCTGCCCAGGTAATCGCGTAGCGGCACGAGGCTGAAGACGGTTTGGAAATTTGCCCAGCGCAGCGGCTCGGGCAGCCATTCGAACCCCTCGGGAGGCGCAAGGCCGGGGGTCCTGAGCGAGCCGACGACCATGAACACCAGGGGCAAGAGAAACAGGACGCTAAGAACCAGCACGGTGACGCGCCGGAGCCACGCCCTTCTGGAGGCCGTCCCGGTCATCCCCATGGTGAACAGGATGCCGCATAGCAAGCCTTTGGCATACGGGCGAGCCTCAAGCGTCCTCGATGAACTCGGCGAAGAGCCGGCCGTCGCGCTCGTGAATCCCAACCCTGACCGGGTCGCCGCTGGCGAGATGCTCGCTGAGGTGTCCGACGTCGAAGCCATAGTCGACAGCGGGATCGATGAAGATGCGGAAGGTGTCGTCGGCCTTTTTGAGCTCGAAGCTACGGACGTCACCGAGCCCGGCGGAGTCAACGCCAACCACGACACCGGTTACTTCCGACGGCACCTGCGGTGGATCCTGAGCCTCTTCAGAAGACCCGCTGCAGCTTGTTACGAAGACTGCGCACGAGAGGCATAAGACCACCAAGGAGTTGCTTTGCACGGCCGCTAGGGTAGCGAGCCCATGCGCACCCCCTTCGCAACGCTTGGATCGAGCTCTCGTCTCCATGTGTTGATCGTCTGCCTCGTCGCTCTTGGCATGACGGTTGGGTGCAGCGACAGCGATGACGCCAGATCTCCCCGAGCGGCTAGCACCCCCGAGCCGCGTTCCTTGCAATCGTGTGGTGTCCCCCGTCCGCAGTCTGAGCCGGATGTCTCGTTGGTGCCGCGCGAGCTCCTCCTGGGAGGCGAAGTGCAACGAGTTAGCTCCACGCGTGGTTTCAACACCGCCATCGTCGCCCTCGATGGCTCCGTGGAGGAGGTCTTCGAGTCGTACAAAAAGGTGGCGCCGAGGGCTGGCCTCGAGGTGGTTGACGAGGACTTCGAGGGTTTTGAGGCAGAGCTCTACGTCCGGCGCGCCAAGGCCCTCGGGCTGATTCAGATCAGGCAGACCGGATGTGAGGGGACCCTGCTCGCCTATCTCAATCTGCCCAAATCTCACTAAACGCAATTTGCCCCTAACATGAAGGTCAGCGCCCCGATGGGGCGAATAACAACGATGGGACATCGTCCGGCTCGCCGCGTGGCAGACGGACTTCCACGACTGTTGGGGAGGGGATTCGTGAAGCGTTCGATTGCGATGCTGGCCACTACTGCCGCCGCACTGCTTCTGGTGGCGCCCGTCGCGGGGGTCCGGGCGGCTCAGCCTCCGGGCGGAAAGATAGGCCCGCAAGATCGGCAGGTCACCTGGGACGGCCAGAACTACGTGGTCGGCGCGACCGTCGACCCAGAGGCTTGTCCTCCCTCCGAGGAGGACCCCGAAGACGTTGTGTGCGACCACTTCGAGCTAACCGTGGACGTGTCAAAAAGCTACTGGGACGACCGCGCCGGTGGCGCTTCGGTGACGATCACATGGGACGACCCCGACGACGACTTCGACCTCTTCATCTACAAGAACGGCAAGCGTGTGGCGAGCTCGGCGCAGGGAGGCACGACCAACGAGCAGGCCTTCATACCTGATGCATTCGGGAAGTACGAAGTGCGGGTCACGCCGTTCCTGGTCACAGAGTCGGGCTACAAGGGCACTGCGAGGTTCGTCAAGACGAAGCTCGAGCGGGCCAAGAAGGGCGGTCCGCAGGCGTATCACGGCACCCGCATACGCGGGGCGAACCCCAAGGAGGAGCCGCAGAACAAGCCGGCCGCCTACGACGGCCCGCCGCTGCTCCTTCAGGCGGTCGACGTCGGTCGTGAGGCGGCAGAGCCGACCATCGGCATCGACAAGAGCAACACCGCCTTTTATGCCGCGGCCACCTTCGACAGTGCCATCGGGTTCGAAAACAGGCGGTTCGCAAACACGCAGCTCCTACGTTCCAAAGACGGGGGGCTGACGTGGGAGGACATCGGTCCTCGCGAGGCAGGCGCCGATACCCATCCCATAACCTTCGACCCGTACGTCTTCACCGAGACGGAGTCAGGACGCACCTTCTTCCTCGATCTCCTGCTCGTCGGATCGGAGCTGTCCTTCACCGACGACAAGGGTGAGACCTTCGAGAGCAACATCATCAGCAACCCGACCGGCATCAACGACCACCAGACCATCTTCTCGGGGCCGGTGCCGAAGAACGCTCCTCCGGGCGTGCGCGCGCTGGATCCGAAGTTCAACGAGATCGTCTACTACTGCGTGAACGAGATAGACAGCTCCAACTGCGCCCGTAGCATTGACGGGGGCCGTAACTTCACCCCGAGCGGAGAGCCCGCCTACCCGGGCATCAACCCGGAGACGGGTGAGACCTGTGGCGGCCTGCACGGTCACGTCCGCACCGACAGCGAGGGTCGCGTCTTTGTGCCCCGCGGCTACTGCCGGGACAACTTCTTGACCAACGAGATCCCCACGCTGTCCATCTCCAACGACGCAGGGACGACCTGGAGGAGGTCTACGGTCTCGGACAAGGTGAAGTCAGAGGACCACGAGGCGAACGTCGCGGTCGACTCCGCCGATAACCTCTACTACACCTACTGGGACAAGAAGCACCAGCTGCCTTACCTCGCGACATCTACGGACCACGGCAAGACCTGGAGCGATCCGCTGATGATCGCCCCCCCGGGTGTGCACGAGGCAACCTTCCCGACCATCGTGGCGGGCGACAGGGGACGCATCGCCATCACTTTCCCGGGCACGACCGTGAGCGACGACGAGGACCTGACCCGGCCGTGGAACAGCTACGTGGTGGTGTCCACCAACGCGCTGAGCAGCAACCCTCTGTTCGTATCGAACATCGCCAACAAGCCTGGCGATCCCGTCCACCGTGGCGAGTGCCCCGACCGCTGCGGCAACATGTTCGACTTCCTGGACATCCAGATGTCACCTGCGGACGGCGCGGTGTGGGCGACCGCAGTGGACACCTGCACAGACAAGGAAAAGTGCAACAGCGAGCGCGAGGTGGGCTTCGACGGCGACGAGGACAACGCCTCTAGCGACATGAGGGGCATCGCCATCCGTCAGCTTTCCGGGCCTTCGCTGCTCGGACCTCCCGAGGTGCCAAGGGCATGCCGCTTGCAAGCGGGGCGTGACCTGAGCGGCCAGACGTTTATAGGTACCAGAGAGAAGGACGTCATCTTGGGGACGAATAGAGACGACGTGATCTGCACGTTGAGCGGCGCCGATCTCGTCACTGCCGGCGGAGGCAAGGACATCGTCGTTCTAGGCGCCGACAACGACACCGCCCGTGGGGGCGGAGGGAAGGACGACATCCGGGGCGACTCCGGTTCCGACACGATCGTCGGCGACAAGTTCCACGACACGCTGACAGGAAACGGGGGCCGGGATCAGCTCAAGGGAAACAGAGGCATAGACACGCTGCGGGGCGACTCAGGCAAAGACTCGCTGCAAGGTGGCAATGGGGACGATGTCCTTCGCGGCGGCAGGGACAACGACTCGCTCAGAGGCTTTGACGGAGACGACCTCTTGAACGGCGACGCAGGCAGGGATCAGTGTCTCCCCGGAAGGGGCAACGACCAGGTCAGGAACTGCGAGTAGGCCGCTTTCTCTCTAGCTCAGAGTTATCGCGAAGGAGGCGGAGCCATCCGCCTCCTTCGCTTTTGGGCTCTCTTATCGGGCCAACAGCGCCTCAGGGAGCGAACAGCTCTACGCCGGGGAAGTAGGTCACGTACCTCGGGGCGTCGCGCGTCAGTAATCGGAACCCCGCGACCGCGGCGTGGGCGCCGATGTAGAAGTCGGGCAGGGGCGTGGAGCGCAGCCCCCCTCGCTGCCGGTATCCGATGAAAGCCTTGCCGGCCAGGAACCCCGCCTCATACGGCAGAGGTTCTCGCCGGAAGACGCCGACAGGGAGCACGCGCTCGAGCTCCTCGATGGTGTCGTAGCGGATCGAGACCTCGGCGTAGATGATCGGGTTGATCGCGAGGGCCGATGCATGCGCGACTTCGGCAAGAGCGCTCGATGACCACTCCCCCCAACGGGGATCCTCCGTGGCGACATCGAGGAGCACGTTGCTGTCCACCAGAACGGCGGTCATGGCTCCCTGGTGAGGGAAAGGATTTCGTCGGTAGTCATTCGCACGCTGCCCGTGCCCCGGAGGCGACGAACGACATTCGTGCCGCGACCGTCGCTGTGGCGCGGGGGGCGCCGCTGGATTCTGACCGCATCGCCGTCGATCACGAAATCGACCTCGGTCTCGGGCAACAACCCGAGCCGCTCTCGAATTTCTACCGGGATGGTGACCTGCCCCTTGGATGTGATCTTCATCTTTGCTCCTTGTAAGAGTATTACTTAAGGGTATAGCAGCGGGACGACGGGTGGTGGAGTCATCCGCCTCCTTGCTTGTTGGGCCCTCTTAATCGGGGGGCCAAACTAGTGTCCTGTCGATGTCTGCCTTGAGTCCCTCACTCGATGACCTGCGCCGCGAGGTGGATGAGGAGCTCGAAGGATTCCTTCGCGGGTGCGCCGTCCGGCTCCCTGAGAACGAGCCGCTCATCCACGAGCTGCTGAGGGTCATACAAGCAGGAGGCAAGCGCCTTCGGCCAGCGTTCTGCTACTGGGGTTTCAGGGCTGCCGGGGGCACACACGGCGACGCCATCGTGACCGCCTCGGCGAGCCTCGAGCTGCTTCACACCTTCGCCTTAGTTCACGACGACATCATGGATGCCTCGGATGAAAGGCGAGGTCAGCCGAGCGTTCATGCCCTGCATGGTGTCGAGGTCGCCCTGCTGGTAGGCGATCTGGCCCTCGCGCTCGCCGATGAGTGTCTCTTTGGCTCTGGGTTCGTTGACTCCCGGCTCGTACGCGCCTTCGGCCCCTATTCGGTAATGCGTCAGGAGGTCATTGCGGGGCAATACCTCGACGTGCGCGCCACTTCAAAGAAAGAGATCTCGGAAACAGAGGTGAGGCACATAGCGGCGCTCAAGTCGGGGCGCTACTCCATCGAGAAGCCGCTCGTCATTGGTGCCAAGCTCGCCGACGCCCCACCGCATTTGGTGGACGCGTTGTCTGGTTTCGGCGAGCCGCTGGGCGAGGCCTTCCAATTCAGGGACGACCTGCTCGGAACCTTCGGCGACCGATCGTCCATCGGAAAGCCGATCGACTCGGACATTCGGGAGGGCAAGCGAAACCTCCTTTACGCGCTCGCGGTGGAGGCGCTCGAGGAAGAAGATCGAGCGTTCCTGGTGCAGCGGTGGGGCGGGGGCTCGAGTCTTTCGGACTCGGATCTTCGGGGACTGCGCGGGCTAATCGAGGCCTCGGGCGCCCGGGCAAAGACAGAGCAGCTGATCGTGGAACTCGCCCACAACGCGAACCGGTCCTTAGATGAGGCCCCCATCGACGAAGGGGCAAGAGCGGCGTTGAGGGATCTTGCGCGTTTCGTTACCACGCGCACCGTGTGACCGCCGATATGGGGCTGCCAGATTGCTGGGCCATGTAGATTTGAGCTCTCGCCGAGGCAGCTTCTAAACAGGAGCAGGAGTGGACCCAGAGCAGATCTATCAAGAGGTGCTTCAAGAAGAGCAGCAAAAGGGCAGCGCTGCGCCAGTAGCCGAGGGGCGCGCAAAGGCGGCCCGCGCCCGAGCGGAGCATGGCTCCCCTCATCCCAAGGAACCGAAGTGGTGGCCGGGCGCTCAGCCTCATCTCGAGGCCGACGGTGCTGCACCCCAGGCGACTGCGGAGGTTGACGAAGCACCGGCAGAAGAGCCTCGAGTGGAGGCTGAGGCGGGAAACGAGGCTGCTTCGCCTGCCCCCGCTGCGACGGAGGAACAGCAGCAGCCCGTGGTGGAGTCGGACGCGCCCCTTGCCCCGGCCGAGCCGGCGCCTGTTCATCCGGCCCCCCAACCGGCCGAGCCCGTCCCGGTCGCCGCCGCACCTGCAGCCGCGGCGCCTGCAGCGGTTGCTACCGCGCCCGCAACCGCCCCTGTGACTACGGGGGTTACTCACGGGGTCTCAACGGGCACGAGGCTTCGGCCCGAGGACGAGGTCTCGACGGAGGCTCAGTTCGACGGGCAGCGGGCGATGTACGAGCGGCGGCGCCTGATCGACGAGGTCATCCAGACCGGCGTCCCCGCCACCGCAGCCGCCAGGTCCGAGCGCTCGGGCTCGGCGGCCCTCGCCATCCTCTATCTGCTGATACCGCTGGCGGTGATCCTCTTCCTCGCGAGCAACAGGCCGGATGCTACCGGCGCCACCGAGGGGACCGAGACCGGGACCGAGCAGACCGAAGGCGGCGATGTCCCCGCCAATACGATCGTCGCGGTGGACACCAGCTTCGAGACCGGCACGCTCGAAGCGCCCGCCGGCAAAGAAGTCACCTACACCCTCGACAATCGAGATGAGGGAGTGCCGCACAACTGGGCGGTCTACGACAGCGAGGATGCCGTTGCAGCCGGCGAGGACCCCCTCTTCGCGAGCCCCGACACCACAGGCCCCGAGTCGGTCGACTTCAGCTTCACCCCGCCAAAGAAGCCGGGCGACTATCCGTATATCTGCGACTTCCACCCGACGACGATGACGGGGACGCTGACGGTCACCAAATAGGAGGGCCCCCGTTCTCGCCGCGAATTGACACAAAATAATCGGTCAAACGGCGGCAAGAATGGCAAGCGCGTTCGTAATAGACTGTCCACGCGCTCGTGAAACTTTTCACAAGCTCAGCCACGAAGCACATCCCGTCCCGGCCAAGAGGGAGGTCAGCCGTGTCCACCGAGGTCGACGTCGCCATCGTCGGCGGCGGGCCATCCGGAGCGGCGGCGGCCCACTTCCTTGCCTCCAGGGGCCACTCCGTACTCGTCTGTGAGAAGAAGACGTTTCCTCGCGAGAAGACCTGCGGCGACGGCCTCACTCCGCGCGCCGTGAAGGTCCTGGCTGAGATGGGCCTTCAAGACGAGCTAGAGACGTGGGAGCACGTTAGAGGTTTGCGCGTCCACGCTGCGGGCAAGGTCCTCGAGCTTCCTTTCCCTCAACTGCCCGCGTGGAGCGACTACGGCTTGGTCAAACCCCGCAAGGACCTCGACAAGCTGGTGCTGGAGAGGGCCGAGACGGCAGGCGCCAAGGTCCTTCAAGGGACCGAGGTGAAGCAGGCGATCTTCGACCGAGGTGTGGTCACCGGCTTCATTGCACAGCGCGACGGTCAAAAGGAAACGGTTAGCGCCAAGTGGGTCCTCTCTGCCGAGGGGGCCGCCACTAAGTTCACGCGGCAGCTCGGGCGTGACCGTGCACTGGACTACCCCATGGGGCTTGCGATACGCCAGTACTTCAAGTCACCGATGCAGCACTCCGGCTGGTTCGAGGCGTACCTCGACGTACGCTCGGGACCAGAGGCGCTCCCCGGTTACGGCTGGGTCTTCCCGGTAGGGGATGGAACCGTCAACGCCGGCGTGGGCGTGCTGTCGACCTTCGGCGGATGGCGTGACGTCAACCTCAACCGGTTGCAGGAGAGCTTCATTCGCGGCCTTCCGGCAGAGTGGGAGGTCAGCCACCAGACGGTGTGCAGCAAGCCCCGGGGTGGGCGTCTGTTCATGGGCGGAAGCGTGTGGCCCCCCCACGGTCCTGGCTTTTTGTTGGTCGGGGATGCCGCGGGGATGATCAACCCCTGCAACGGCGAGGGGATTGCGTACGGCTACGAGACTGGGCGCATCGCTGCCCGCCACGTGGACGAGGCGTTGAGAAACGGCTCATCTCCTGCGCTGCCCGGTTACACCGAGGAGCTGAAAGAGACCTACGGTCCCTACTACAGGCTGGGGCGCAGGTTCGTGAAGCGCATCGGTAATCCGGTGTTCATGGAGAAGCTCGTCTCTCTCGGGATGAGCTCTAAGTCGATCATGAGCTTTGCCCTGACCCTCTTGGGTAACCTCGAGGACAGCAAGTCCAACAACCTCCAGCAGCGCGGGTTCCGGTTCCTGAAGCTGTTGGCGGAGGTCAAGCCGTGAGTCTTCCCGCCTACCTGCCGGTCCTGTTCTTGGTAATCCTTTCGACTCTCTTCGCCGCCGGGTCGATGTTCGTTGCCTCGAAGCTGTCGCCTGCCAAGTGGACCGCCGCGAAGGTGGAGCCCTACGAGTGTGGAATCGAGCCCCAAGAGGGAGGCGTTCCAGGTGGCGAGCGCTTCCCCGTGAAGTTCTATCTGCTGGCGATGCTGTTCATCATCTTCGACATAGAGACGGTCTTCTTGTATCCGTGGGCGGTCGCGTACGACGAGCTCAAGGTCTTCGGCCTGATCGAGATGCTGGTGTTCGTAGCGATCCTCGTGGCGGCCTACGTCTACGTATGGAGGAAAGGCGCGCTCGAATGGGCGGAGTAAGCGACGCTGTCAACGCCAACTTCGTCACCGCGAGGCTCGACAAGCTTGTCAACTGGGCCCGCAAGTCCTCGTTGTGGCCGATTACCTTTGGGCTCGCCTGCTGCGCTATCGAGATGATAGCAACGACGATGCCGCGCCATGATCTGGCGCGCTTTGGGATGGAGGCGTTCCGTGCGTCGCCGCGGCAGTCGGACCTGATGATCGTCGCGGGGCGCGTATCGCAGAAGATGGCGCCCGTCGTGCGGCAGATATACGACCAGATGACCGAGCCCAAGTGGGTCATTGCAATGGGGGCTTGCGCATCGACGGCAGGAGTGTTCAACAACTATGCGGTGCTGCAAGGGGTCGACCAGATTGTTCCGGTCGACATCTACGTTCCCGGATGCCCTCCGCGCCCCGAGATGCTCATCGACGGCATCATGCTTCTTCACGAGCGGATCTCCGCAGGTGAGTACTCGACGCGGCGAGTCAGCAGCGCGTGATGGAAACGCAGCACATTCCCTCTGCGGAGTGGTCAGAGCGGGCTCGCCGGCTGAAGGACGAGGGGTGGTGGCTTGCGGACCTGACGGGTCTCGACCTGATGGGAGCGATTGGTGGCGAGGATCGGTTTCATGTCGTGGTGCATCTGCTGCAGCACGAGCGTAAGGAGAGAGCAAGGCTCCATGTCCACGCCGCCGGCGATCCCCCCGTTGTTCCCTCGGTAGTTGACGTGTGGCCAACCGCCAACTTCATGGAACGGGAGGTCTTCGACCTCATGGGAATCGGCTTCGACGGTCACCCCGATCTCCGTCGCATCATGATGCCGGATGAGTGGGAGGGCCATCCGCTGCGCAAGGACTATGGGGTGGGAAAGGTGCAGATCGAGTTCCGGGAGCAACCGTTGATCCAACTGGATGCCCCTGGCCAATCCTCCAAGCCGCGGGAAGCCGACGTGCGCGTCGACGAATTGGGACAGCCCGATAATGGCGTGTCGCCAAACGGAGATCCGTTTCGACAGGCTCCGGTCGAGGTTCCCATCGAGCTTCCAAGAGCAGGTCGCGGCGGATGAGCAGGGCACAGACGGTGGTCGAGGAGATCGAGGCAGGCGGCCAGGGCGCGTACGTCGAGTCCTATCAGCCAGAAGAAGGTCGCATGACAATAAACATGGGCCCGGTCCATCCCTCGACCCACGGCGTGCTGCGTCTGCTTCTGGAGTTGGAGGGCGAGACCGTCGCTCGCTGCGAGCCCATCATCGGATACCTCCACACCGGTATGGAAAAGGAGTGCGAGGACCAGAACTGGCGCCAGGCGGTGACCATCGTCACGCGCATGGACTACCTCGCCCAGATGTTCAACGAGCAGGTCTACTCGATGGCCGTCGAGACTCTGCTGGACATCGATGTCCCTCCGCGAGGTAAGTACATCCGAACGTTGATGGTTGAGATGAACCGGCTGAATTCGCATCTCGTGTGGTTCGGGACACAGGGGCTCGACATGGGCGCGATGTCCGCGATCTTCTACGGATTCCGAGAACGGGAACTAATTCTCGACTTCTTCGAGATGGTTACCGGCCTGCGCATGAACAACGGTTACTTGATCCCCGGCGGCGTGTGGGAGGACCTTCCCGAAGGATGGGAGGACGTCCTCGGTCGCATCCTCGACATGCTTCCGGGACGCTTGGACGAGTACGAGGACCTGCTGTCGCAGAACCCCGTCTTTCTCGAGCGCACTCTCGGCGTGGGCGTCATCAGCGCGGACGAGATCAAGCAGCTAGGGGCGACCGGTCCCATTGCTCGTGCAGCAGGGATCGACTGGGATCTAAGGCGTGACATGCCCTACGAGGCGTACGGCGACGTCACCTTCGACGTCCCGCTGGAGCAAGCATCCGACGTGTACGCCCGCTACAAGGTGCGGATGGCCGAGATGCGTGAGTCGGTGAAGATCGTGAGGCAGCTAGTCGACAAGATGCCGGACGGCGACTACAAGAACATGGATCCCAAGCTGATGCCTCCTCCGCGCGCCGAGCTCAACCGTTCGATGGAGGCGGTGATCCACCACTTCAAGCTGGTCACGCAGGGATACTCCGTGCCGGCGGGTGAGGAGTACGCCGCCGTCGAGTCGCCGCGCGGGGAGCTCGGCTGCTACGTCATGTCCGACGGAGGAACCTCCCCATACCGCTGTCACGTACGCGACCCCAGCTTCGTCAACCTCCAGTCGCTTGCGCCGATGGCGGTGGGGGGCATGCTGGCCGACCTCATCGCAGTCATCGCGTCGGTCGATCCGATCATGGGTGGCGTCGACAGGTGACCCGTCGCTACCAGGCCACCGGTGGCGACATCGATGAGCAGAACGGCTACAGGAACGTCTTTGACGACGAGCAGCAAGCATGGGCGGATGCGATCGTCGCCAAGTACCCGAATCCTCGTTCGGCGGTTCTTCCTTTGCTCTTCCTGGTGCAAAGTGTCGAAGGCTACGTGACCGAAGACGGCATGCGGACGGTCGCCAACATGATCGGACTCACGCCGGCGCAGATCCTTGCGTCCGGCAGCTTCTACACGATGCTCAAGAAGCAACCACAAGGCGAGTATCTGATCTCGGTGTGCAGGAACATCTCGTGCACGCACAGGGGCGCATACGACGTCATTCAAGCTCTCAGTGAACGCCTTGGGACCGATGCGGGCAACACGACGGCGGACGGTCGGTTCACCTTCGAGACGGCCGAGTGTCTCGCGACCTGCGATGGTGCTCCGAGCATTCAGATCAACTACGACGACTTCTACGATGTCACTCCGCAGGATGCGGTGGCGCTGGTGGACAAGCTGGAACGCGGTGAAGAGGTAAGGAGCGCAGCGGGCGAGCGGGTAAGGACCGTGAGGGAGATCTCGTTCGAGACCGCTACCGCAGGCGCTCGATTGCCCGGAACCGCAGGAGACCATCGAGCTCGAACGGTCGGGGGAGAGGCACAGCCCTCGGACTTCCTTCCCGACTCCCGCCCCAAGCTCAGCCACGACGAGGGCAGCCACAGTGGCTGAGGAGGTCAGGGTCGTCACCAAGCGGATGCGCGAGCACACCGAAGACTCGTGGACCCTGCAACGAGTGCTCGACACCGGCGGCTACGACGGCGCCAGGAAGGCCGTCGTGGAGATGGCGCCCGAGGAGCTCGGCGGTGAAGTGAAATCGTCGGGGCTGCGAGGTCGTGGTGGGGCCGGGTTTCCGACCGGGGTCAAGTGGTCCTTCGTCCCCGCCGACGTGAGCCCCAAGTACGTCGTCGTCAACCACGACGAAGGGGAGCCGGGGACGTTCAAAGACCGAGAGCTCGGCGAGCGCGACCCGCACCAGCTCCTCGAGGGCATGATCATCGCGGCTCGTGCCGTTGGAGCTAACAAGGCGTTCATCTACTGCCGTGGCGAGTTCGCGCTCGGCTCCCGTCGCCTCGATCAGGCAATCCGGGACGCCTACGGAGCCGGTTTCCTCGGCGAGGGGATCTTCGGCTCCGACTTCGACTTCGACATCGTGTTGCACCGCGGCGCCGGCGCCTACATCTGCGGAGAAGAATCCGCGCTCTTGGATTCACTCGAGGGCTTCAGAGGTCAGCCACGCCTCCGGCCCCCATTCCCGGCGGTCAAGGGCCTCTACGGGCAGCCAACCGTGATAAACAACACCGAGACCCTTTCGACGTTGCCACACTTGATACTGAACGGCAGCGAGTGGTTCAGGCAGTGGGGGACCGAGAAGTCTCCGGGAACCAAGATCTTCTCCGTCTCCGGTCATGTGAACAGACCCGCAAACTACGAGGTGCCGCTGGGGACCTCTCTTGCCGACCTTCTCGAGCTCGCAGGTGGCATGCAAAACGGCAAGGAGCCGAAGGCCATCATCCCCGGTGGCGCGAGCGCCCCGCTGTTGACCTCGACCGACGTCGCGCTCGACTTCGAATCCCTTCAAGAGGCCGGTTCGATGCTCGGCTCGGGCGGCGTCGTGTTCATGGACGAGACCACTTGCATGGTTCGAAACACCCTCGTGACGACGGAGTTCTTCGAGCACGAGTCGTGTGGCAAATGCACTCCATGCCGCGAGGGGACCTGGTGGGCGGTCAAGGTGCTCGAGAGGATCGAGCACGGCGACGGCCGGCAAGAGGACATGGATCTGTTGCTCGACATCTGCAACGGCATGGACGGCCGCTCCTTTTGCCCGCTGGGAGACGCTGCGTCGTGGGCGCTCCGCTCCGGAGTGAAGACCTTCAGGGACGAGTTCGAGCAGCACGTCGCAGAAGGCAGCTGTCCCTTTGGCGGTGGTGAGAGGGTTCACGTCGGCGCGCGGGTTGGAGCCACGGGCCTCGGCGAGGCAGGCATCACATCACAGCCGGCGGCCGGGATCGACGCCGACTCAGAGCCGGAGGCCGCGCAACCATGAGCGACGGCAAGGTCACGCTCACGATCAACGGCCATGACGTCGAGGCGGAGGAGAACCGGCTGCTCATCGACGTGGCCGAAGAGCTCGGTGTCTACGTGCCCCGCTTTTGCTACCACCCCGGCATGAAGTCGGTGGCGGTGTGCCGGATGTGCCTCGTGAAGGTTGAGGGGTCGAGGAAGCTCCTGCCCGCGTGCGCCACTCCGGTGACCGACGGCATGGTGGTCGACACGGTGGACGAAGAAGCCGTCGATGCCCAGGAGGGGATGCTCGAGTTCCTGCTGATCAATCACCCGCTCGACTGCCCGATCTGTGACCGGGCCGGTGAGTGCCCTCTGCAGGATCAGACCTACAAGCACGGTCCTGGATCGAGCCGGTACATCGAGCCAAAGCGGACCTATGAGAAGGCTCTCGAGATCTCCGATCTGGTCGTTCTGGACCGTGAGAGGTGCGTGCTGTGCTGGCGCTGCGTGCGTTTCTCCGAGGAGATCGCGGGCGATGCGTTCATCCAATTGATCGATAGGGGGGCCGGGACGCAGGTCCTCACCTTCAAGGATGACCCCTTCGACAGCTACTTCTCGGGCAACACCATCCAGATCTGCCCGGTCGGCGCCCTCTTGTCGAAGCCCTATCGTTTCGTGTCGAGGCCTTGGGACCTCACCAGTGCGCCGAGCGTTTGCTCGTATTGTGCTGTGGGCTGCCCCCTCACGAACGAGGCCAGAGCCGAGAAGGTGGTGCGCTGTCAGGCGCTTCCCAATGAGAATGTGAATGACTTCTGGGTGTGTGACAAGGGGCGTTTCGGATATCACTACGTGAGCTCGGAGGAGCGCCTGGCGAGCCCTCTGGTGCGAACCGACGCCGACGAGTTCGAGGCGACGTCGTGGGGGCGGGCCCTTGACGTCGTGACCGGCAGACTGAGGACGGCTCGACGAATAGGAATCATCGCAGGCGCGCACCTGACGACTGAGGACGCGTACGCCGTCTCCAAGCTGGCAAAGAAAACCCTGAGGACCTCGGACGTCGACTCTCGGCTGCAAGATGCCGGGGCCCCCTACGAGCGCGCCGCGGCCCTGAGCGGAGTGGCCGGTTCCACTGCGACGCTCAACGATCTCGAGTCGGCCCGCACGATCGTGTGGGTTGGCCCCGACCCCAAAGAGGTGCTTCCGGTTCTCTACCTGAGGCTTCGCAAGTCGGTCCTCGAAGAAGGCGCCAAGCTCATCGTCGTGTCCCCTCGGCGCATCTCCTTGGATGCCATCGCGACCCACGTCATCAGATGCGATGTGGGGGGCGAGGCGGAGGCGGTCGACGGGCTGACATGGGGCTTCGACACCGCGGTGGCGGGTGACGTTGGCGATCCTCTGGTGGTTTGTTGGGGGCCTTCGTCACCCGGCCGCGACGAAGGCCCCATCGTCGACGCAGTGGTCGCACTCGCGCGCAACAAGAATGCAAAGCTTCTGGTGTGCCCTCCGCACGCAGGCTCTCAGGGCATGATCGACATGGGTGTGCATCCTTCCCTCGACCCCGGTTACACCCCCTCGGATAGCCGCGGTAAGGACACAAGAGGGATCCTGCAGGCCGCCGCCGCGGGGGAGCTCGACATCCTGTTGCTCATCGGGGCGGATCCAGTTGCCGACTTTCCGGACGGCGGGTTGGTGGCCAGGGCGTTCGGCAGTGGAGTCTTTACGGTCGCGGTCGAGCTGTTTCCTACGGAGAGCGTCGCTCACGCCGATGTGGTCTTCCCGAGCGCCGCGTATGCCGAGCGAGAGGGAACCTTCACGAACCTCGAGCGGAGAATCCAGAAGTTGGAGCCGCTCACCGCGCCCCCGGGATCGGCAAGCGAGCCCTGGCGTATCTGCTCGCGCATCGCGCACGGCCTCGGCGATGACTGGGGCTGGGCGGGCTTCAACGACGTCTGGACCGAGATCAGGGCCACCGTCCCAACCCATGCGCACGTCGATCTCACCTGGGCAGGACAGGAGTCACGCCCTCTTTCGTTGCACTACGAAAGCCCCTTCCAACCCGACCCGACCCACGGCCGCTCCGTGTCGGCAGGCCCGGGGGCCGGCTATCCGAAGGGACACCGGTCCGGGGCCCCCTTCCACACGGGCCAGAACTGGCCGCTGAGCTGGGAGCTGCGCGGCTTCGAAGCCCGCCAACGACCCGGCATCATCCCATCGCGTCCACCCGAGCCGCCTGCGGGCGACGACCCGGTCTCGCCAGCGCCCGCGCCGGGGGCGCCTGCGGGCGACGATGCCGCGCTGCGACTCATCCCGCGGACCGATACGCCTGCGGGCGGGGATGCCTCGCTCCGCTCAGGCACCCCACTCTCTTCAGCCTTCGCTTCGGAGGCATCCCCGTCCTCGGCGAAAGGGTGGTCTCGAACCGGTGGCGAGGACGGCGACTCGCCCGAAGTGAAGGCTGGGAAAAGTGGGGTGCCTGAACGGAGCGGCGAGTCGTCGCCCGCAGCCACCTGGCACTCCGTCGAAGACGAGTTCCCTTCCTTTTCTGAAGGGCGTCGATCTTTTGTTCTGTATACCGGCAGGCTTCTCTATGACGAGGGGGCAATGGTGTCCAAGACCGTGGCTCTCAAATCCCTTGCCCGCCGGCCTTTCGTGGAGTTGAACGAAGAAGATGCGAAGGAGCTTGGGCTCTCAGAAGGCGATGAAGCGCTCGTCGGGGGAAACGGTGTGCGAGCGACGCTCGAGGTGCGTCTGGGTGACATCGCTCGCGGGGCGGTGTTCATTCCCTACGACCAGCCGGGGTGGCGCGCCAACTCCATCATCCGCGGCGTCAACCCCGTGGTGGAAGTGAGGCATCCGTGAGCGGTTTGATCGACGCCATAGGGCCCGCGGTCATCATCGCCCTGGTCAAGGTGCTCGTGACGTTCGTCATGCTCCTCGGCATAACGCTTCTCGTGGTGTGGGCCGAGCGCAAGATCATCGCCGACATGCAGTCGCGCGTCGGACCCAACAGGTGGGGGCCCTTCGGGCTGCTCCAGACCCTCGCCGACGGTATCAAGCTCTTTTTCAAAGAGGACTTTCGCCCCCGCACCGCCGATCGGTGGACCTATGCGATCGCGCCCATCGCCACCATGGTGCCGGCGTTTCTCGCTTTTGCGGTAGTCCCCTTCGGAAACGAAGTGACCATCGCGGGACATCCGATCAACTTCATCGTCAGCGACCTCAACATCGGCATCCTCTACTTCCTCGCGATGGGCTCGCTGGGCGTCTACGGCATCGTCCTGGCGGGGTGGGCCTCAGGCTCCAAGTACCCGTTGCTGGGTGCGATTCGCTCGAGCGCACAGTTGATCTCGTACGAGATCGCGCTGGGTCTCTCTCTCGTTCCCATTGCGCTCGTTGCGCACAGCCTGTCGACCCTAGATATCGTGGGAGCGCAGGCGGGGACGATAAGAAACGTCACCTTCTTCGACGGCATCCCTGTGCTGGAGCAGGTCGCGAACATCTTCCGTTACGTGCCCAACTGGTACATCTGGTCACAGTGGCCCGCGTTCGCAATCTTCCTCGTGGCGGGGATCGCCGAGACCAACCGGCCCCCGTTCGACCTCCCCGAGGCAGAGACCGAGCTCGTCCAGGGGTTCAGCACCGAGTACGGGGGGATTCGCTTCGCCATGTTCTATCTGGGCGAGTACATCCACGTGGTGGTCATCTCCGCAATGGCGGTCACCCTTTTCTTCGGCGGTTGGAGCGGGCCGGGGTTCGACTTCCTTCCGTGGCTCTGGCCGTTGTTCTGGTTCTTCTTCAAGACTGCTCTGTTCGTGTACCTGTTCGTCTGGCTGAGGGCCACGCTGCCCAGACTGCGTTACGACCGATTGATGTGGCTCGGATGGAAGAGACTCATACCTGCCGCGCTGCTGTGGATCATGGTGACGGCCGTCGTGAACACCGAAGGGGTTTCGCGCAATGTGCGGCTCGGGGTCTTCGCTGCGCTGTTCCTGCTTGTGTTGGCCGTGGTGCTCCGCGGTGATCCCCGTCTCAAGGAAGCGGTCACACCCCAAAGGAGAAGAACTCAGGGGAGGTTGAGTCGTGGCGCTGCCTGAGATCCTCAACGGCATGAAGACGGTCGTGAAGAACGTCTTCAAGAAGAAGGACACCGTCTCCTATCCGGAGGTCCGACGTCAGCCGTTCCCCCGCTATAAGGGGCGTCACATCCTCGACCGTCATCCCGACGGGCTCGAGAAGTGCATCGGCTGCGAGCTTTGCGCGGGGGCGTGCCCGGCGGACGCCATTCAAGTGGTGGCCGCCGAGAACACGCCAGAGGCGCGCTTCTCGCCGGGCGAGCGGTACGCGCAGATCTATCAAATCAATTACCTGCGCTGCATCTTTTGTGGGCTCTGCGTCGAAGCGTGTCCAACGGAGGCTCTGCTGATGACGACGGAGTACGAGCTATCCGGCTCGTCCCGCGAGCAGCTGATCTATACGAAGGATCAGTTGATCATCGACACCCCCATCGTGCGCCATTGGACCACCAAGAAGGAGCTTCCTCCCGAGCGACAGGTCTTTTCGTAGTGAGCATCGACGTCGCCGTCTTCGGAGTGATGTTCGTCGTGGTCTTGGGTTCGTCCATTGCGATGCTGTTCGCCCGCAATGCCGTGCACGTAGCACTGTTTCTGGTTGTTACCCAGATCGGGCTCGCGGTGGCGTTCTTGCTCGAAGGCGCCTACTTCATCGCAGCGATCCAGATCATCGTGTACGCCGGCGCCATCATGGTGCTGTTCTTGTTCGTGATCATGTTGCTCGGCGTCGACAGACGGGAAGCGCTCAACGAGCCGTTGCGCGGGCAGCGTCCCCTCGCAGTGGGGCTCGCAGCGTTGCTCGCTGCCGAGGTCCTCTATGTGGCTTACAAGGGTAGTGACCTGATTACGACTGGAGGTGGTTCTCAGGCCCTCCAGGACCTCAACGCGGATCCGGGCAACGTCAAGGCTCTCGCAAGGGTGGTGTTCAGCAGGTACTTGCTACCGTTCGAGGTCACTTCGATCCTGCTCGTCGTCGCGGTGGTCGGAGTGATGGTCCTGGCACGACAGATGAGTGCCATCAGCCCCGTATCGGCTCGCTCGGGTTCGTCCGTTGCAGACAAAGAGGAAGCCGCGTGACGGACGTTCCTCCCGGATATTTCCTCGCGCTTGCCGGTCTCATGTTCACGATCGGCGTCATAGGGGTTCTGGTTAGAAGGAACGCCATCGTCTTGTTCATGTTCATCGAGCTGATGTTGAACGCAGTGAATCTCGTGTTCGTGACCTTTGCCCGCATGAAGGGCAATATCGATGGGCAGGTCCTCGTCTTCTTCGTGCTCGTCGTGGCGGCGGCTGAGGTCGTCGTCGGCCTTGCGATCATCATGCTTATTGCGAGACGCCGCGCTTCTGCCAACGTCGACGACGTGCGCCTTCTGAAGTGGTAAGGGCGGGATGACCACAGACGCCGTTCTGGCGCCCTTCATCATCGGGCTCCCGCTTGCCGGAGCAGTGATCCTGCTGCTCTTCGGCAAGCGCATGGGACGAGTTGCCGGGGTGATCGGCTCCGCAACCGTCGGGGTGGCCTTCATCCTCGGAGTGATCTCTTTCTTTTCATTGTTGTCGCGTCCGGAGGAAGAACGGGCGGTAAGCCGCCACCTCTTCGAGTGGATCACTGCGGGGAGCTTCCAAGCGGGCGTCGACCTGCTGGTGGACCAGCTCTCCATCGTGATGGTGCTGGTGGTCACGGGGGTGGGAGCCCTCATCCACGTCTATTCAATTGGCTACATGCACGGGGACGAGCGTTACCCGCGCTTCTTCGCGTACCTCAATCTCTTCGTCGCATTCATGCTCGTTCTGGTCCTCGCCGACAACCTCTTGTTGCTATATGTCGGGTGGGAGGGCGTCGGCCTCTGCTCCTATCTGCTTATTGGGTTTTGGTTCGAGAGGCGCGCCGCGGCGAACGCCGCAAAGAAGGCTTTCATCGTCAACAGGATCGGCGACTTCTCGTTCCTGCTAGGGATCCTGCTTCTCGCCTTCACGGTCGGCAGCCTCACCATCGGTGGCGTCAATTCCGCCGCCGCGGGCGAGTTGACCGCGGGTACCGCCACCGTAGCGGCTCTTCTGTTGTTCGGAGGCGCTACCGGAAAGAGCGCACAGATCCCCTTGTACGTCTGGCTTCCCGACGCGATGGAGGGTCCGACACCGGTGTCCGCTCTGATCCACGCCGCAACCATGGTTACGGCCGGCGTTTACATGGTGGTTCGCTTCAGCCCGGTGTTCGAAGCATCGGGAGGGACGGCGCTGGCTGTGGTTGCCTGGGTCGGGGCGATTACGGCGTTGTGGGCGGCCCTCATGGCCTGCGCCGAGTACGACATCAAGAGGGTGCTGGCCTACTCGACGATCAGTCAGCTCGGTTACATGTTCCTCGCCGCGGGCGTAGGGGCTTACTCGGCCGGGATGTTCCACCTCGTGACCCACGCTTTCTTCAAGGCCCTCATGTTCCTCGGGGCCGGCGCAGTGATGCACGCCCTGGCAGGAGAGGTCGACATGCGCAAGATGGGAGGCCTGCGCAAGGCCATGCCGGTGGTCGGCTTGACGTTCTTGGCCGGCGTCCTTGCGATATCGGGAGTGGCGCCGTTCGCGGGGTTCTTCTCGAAGGATTCAATTCTCGCCTCCGCCTGGTTCGAGGACCAGTACGCGCTGTGGGGAATCGCCGTGTTCACCACCCTGCTCACCGCCTTCTACATGGCGCGGCTCTTCTTTCGGGTGTTCGAGGGCGACCTGAAGGTGCCGGAGGGAGCGCACCCGCACGACGCGCCCAGGTCCATGGCCGCTGCCCTCGTTCCTCTGGCCGTGCTTGCCGTGATCGGAGGCGTCATCAACCTGCCCCGCCTCGTGACGCTCGAGCACTTCCTCGAGCCGGTGGTGGGGGAATCTCACGTCCCAACCGGACTGACGCCGTGGGTGCTCGGCGGCATCGCGCTGCTCGTAGGGATCGCGGGGATCCTCATTGCGCGGGCCTTCTACACGACTACGGCTGGAGCAACGCGTCGCCAACGCTTGCAACGACTTGCCCCCTGGTTCGTCACCGCAGTCCGCAACAAGTTCTTCGTCGATCGCATCTACGGACGAGGCATCGTGCTTCCAGGCAAAGCTCTGGCGTCGTTCAGCTCGAGCGTCCTCGACACCAAGGTGATCGACGGTGTGGTCAACGGGGTGGCGTGGCTGATCGGGCGCGGGGCTGAAGAGGGCCGGCACGTCCAGACCGGCTACGTCCGCAACTACGCGGTCATCACTCTGCTCGGCGTCGTGGTGCTGGTTGGAATCTTGTTCTTGAGGATCGGTGTGGCATGAGCGAGTGGCCGTTCCTCGACATAGTTGTGTTCCTGCCCCTTGCCGGGACCTTGTTGATCGGCCTCATCCCGCGGGCCAGGGTCGGCGCGCTGCGGATTGGGGCGCTCGCGGTCACGGTGGTCACCTTCTTGCTCTCGTTGGGCATCCTGATGAACTTCGATACCGGCACTGCAGACTTCCAACTGGGGACGTCTGTTGAGTGGATTCCGGAGTGGGGGATCAGCTACATCACAGGAGTAGACGGCGTCAGCTTATGGATGGTGATGCTGACGACCTTCCTGATGCCTCTTTCTGTGCTGGCCTCATGGTCGGTCGAGCGACGCGCGAAGCCCTACTTCATCTTTCTTCTAACGCTGGAGACCGGGCTGCTCGGCGTATTCGTCTCGCTCGATCTCTTCTTGTTCTACGTCTTCTGGGAGGCGTCGCTCGTCCCCATGTATCTGCTTATCGGGATATGGGGCTACAGGAACCGGGTCTACGCAGCAATGAAGTTCTTCTTGTTCACGCTGGTGGGCTCTTTGCTGATGCTGGTCGCCATCCTCTTTCTATATTTTTCGTTCCCCGGCTCCCCGACGTTCAACTATCAGGAACTGCTCGGGACGCCCTTGTCTTTGGGGACCCAGCGTCTGCTCTTCTTGGGCTTCTTCGCATCTTTTGCGGTAAAGGTGCCGCTGGTGCCGCTTCACACCTGGTTGCCCGACGCGCACACCGAGGCCCCCACAGCAGGCTCCGTGATGCTTGCCGCGGTGCTTCTCAAGCTCGGAGCCTACGGACTGATCCGCTTTGCCATCCCTCTGTTCCCCGACGCGGCGCGTGAGCTGGTGCCACTGGTGATGACGCTTGCAATCATCGGGATCGTGTACGGCGCCGCGGTTGCGATTGTGCAGAGAGATATGAAACGTCTGATCGCGTACTCCTCGATCGCGCACCTCGGATTCATCGTCCTCGGAGTCTTCGTCGGGTCGATCCAGGGGATGAGCGGCGGCATTCTGCAGATGCTCAATCACGGACTTTCAACCGGCGCTCTCTTCATGCTGTTCGGAGCGCTCTATGAGCGCCGCCATACACGCCGGATCGCGGACTATGGAGGCGTTGCCAGGTCGGCCCCCGTGCTTGCCGGCGTGTTCCTCTTCGTCGCGTTGTCCTCCCTGGGCCTCCCCGGTCTGAACGGTTTCGTCGGAGAGTTCCTGGTTCTTCTCGGGACCTTCTTTCGCTACCGGTGGTGGGTGGTCCCGGCTGCCTTCGGCATCATCCTTGCGGCGATCTACCTACTGTGGGCTTACAAACGGGTCTTCCATGGACCCATCACCAACGATGCCAATCTGAGGATCCCCGACCTGCGTCCTCGCGAGATGGTCATGCTGGCGCCCATACTGGTCTTGATCGCCTTCATCGGGGTGTATCCCAAGCCGTTCCTCGACCGGATCGAGCCGTCTGCACAAAAGGTCGTCGATCAGCTGAGGGACTCCTCGGCCCTTCCGGAGGCTGCCGTGGGAGACGCAGATGCCCCTTGACATTCCTGCCGTTCGACTGACGGGCATCGCTCCAGAGATTGCGCTGTGCGCGACTGCGCTTCTTCTCTTGGTCATCGATGCGGTGCTGGGCGAACGGAGGAACCGCTGGTATCTGCCGGCACTGGCGAGCATCGGGCTCGGCCTGTCTATCTACTTTGCGACTGAGGCCTGGGGGACTACGAGGCTGGAGCTGTCGGGGATGGTTGCGGTCGATGGGTTCGCCTCCTTCGTCAAGATCACGCTGGCAGTGTTCGGGTTGCTCACGGTGTGGCTGGGGCGCGACTTCCTCGTCCGGGAACGCGCCGAGGAGGGCGAGTTCTACGGGTTGGTCCTGTTTGCAGTGGCAGGCATGATGCTCATGGCAGGAGCGGCCGATCTCATCGTCGTCTTTCTTGCTCTGGAGACTTTCTCTCTGGCCCTGTACGTGCTGGTCGGCTTCAGGCGCCGATCGCTGCTCAGCCAGGAGTCGTCCATGAAGTACTTCTTGCTAGGCTCCTTCTCGACGGCCTTCTTCCTGCTGGGAATCGCCTTCGTCTACGGAGCGGTGGGGTCGACCAACCTCTACGGAGGGGAAGACGGTCCCGGCATCGTCTCCAGCTTCATGGCGACGGGAGCCTCGGACGTCGGCTTGCTTATCCTCGCCATGGGGTTGCTGATCGTGGGCCTGGGCTTCAAGGTCGCGGCGGTTCCCTTTCACATGTGGACGCCTGACGCCTATCAAGGAGCGCCGTCGCCCGTTACAGGTTTCATGGCGGCCGGCTCAAAGATCGCCGGTTTTGCAGCGCTTCTCCGCCTGCTCGACGTGACGCTCTATCCGCTGCGCGAGGACTGGCGGCCTCTCGTCATAGGGGTGGCTGTGTTGACGATGGTCGTCGGATCGGTGCTTGCCGTGGTCCAGGAGGACGTCAAGAGACTGCTTGCTTACTCCTCCATCGCACATGCGGGGTTCGTTTTCACCGGACTCATCGCTGCAAACGACCGAGGGGTCTCAGGCTCGCTCTTCTACCTGGCCACCTACGGGATCACTGTGCTTGGCGCTTTTGCGGTGGTCGCGGTGCTGTCGGGTCGCGACGACGAGAAGGTCACTCTGCGGGACTACAGGGGCTTGTTCTACGACCGTCCTTTGTTGGCCGGTGCGCTGACACTCTTTCTGCTGTCACTGGCGGGCGTCCCGGTGACATCTGGGTTCGTCGCAAAGCTCGTGGTGTTCGGTGCGGCCATCCAAGAGGGCTACTGGTGGCTCGCGGTCGTGGGCATGGTCACCAGCGCCATTGCCGCGTTCTTTTACCTGAAGGTGCTTGTCGTGATGTACATGCAGGAGAAAGAGACGGAGGATGCCGAGCGGGTGCGATCCGGGCCTCTTTCCACCGGCGTCATCGGCCTGGCGGCCCTCGCGACGATCGTCTTGGGGCTTTACTGGGGGCCGCTCATCGACGTCGCCGAGCGGGCCACCCTCTTCTTCGCCGGAGGGTGACATTCGTCGCCAACCTCGCCGCCCGGTCGGCTAGTGCCGTAGGTCCTCGACAGGCCACTTCGTTGCGAGGTCAAGGATCTCCTGATCGCCGGTCAGGAGGACGGCGTCATGGGCAAGTGCGGTAGCAACCGCGAACGCGTCCGCGTACGCAACTCTGTGATCGGCCTTGATTGCGCTCGCGTCGAGACAGAAGCTCACCGATCGTGCGCGACCTCGTGCCTGTGCTCCAACTCCAGGGTTCCCAGCATCCCCGAGCCTTCGAACCGCGCCTTCAGAGGTGCCTTGGCATCGACTGCCTCCACGAGGAGTCCTCCGTCCGCAAGTGAGAACGCCACTCGGTCACCGGGCCTGATCCCAAGCCGATCCCGCATCTCCTTGGGGATGACGACCTGACCTTTGGGCCCCACTTTAGAAGTCATACCGAGTAGCCTAACCAGCCACAAGAGACGACTCTCGAGCGCCGACTGCGAGGCGGAAACGAGGCCCATGACCACCGACGTGCCGGTTAACCCGTCGTTTTGGATAGAGAGCACGCCTGACACCGACTACCCGTCCCTGCCGCCTGGAATAAGGGTCGACGTCGCGGTTCTTGGAGGCGGCATCGTCGGCATCAATGCTGCCCACCTGCTCAAGAAAGCCGGTAAGTCCGTCGCGCTAATCGAGGCCGACCGAGTGGGGAGAGGCGTGACCGGTTACACGACCGCAAAGGTGACCGCGGGACACGGCATGATCTATACGAAGCTCATCAAGACCTTCGGCGTCGAGGGGGCGCAGATCTACGCCCAGTCCAATCTGAACGCCATCATCCAGATAGCTCAGATCATCGAAGAGCTAGGGATCGATTGCGATTGGCAACGTCAACCGAACTACGTCTACACCGAGGACGCCGGCGAGCTGAGATCGATCGAAGAAGAGGTCGAGGCAGAGCAGAAGGCCGGGCTCCCGAGCACCTTCACTACAGAGACCTCCTTGCCCTACCCCATAGCCGGCGCGGTGAGGATGGAGAACCAGGCCCAGTTCCATCCACGTAAGTACCTGTTACCGGTAGCTGCATCGATTCCCGATGACCGGAGCCATGTCTTCGAGAACACCCGGGCCCTCGACGTGCGTCAAGGCTCTCCCTGCACGATCACAACCGACAAGGGGACCTTGGAGGCCACCGACGTCATCATGGCGACGCACTACCCATTCCTCGACCGAGGCTTCTTCTTCCCCAAGAACCGTCCGAGCCGCTCCTATGCCATCTCCGCAACCGTCGAACCCAACGACCTTCGTGAAGGCATGTACATAAGCTCGTCATCGCCCACTCGATCAATCCGGGGAACCCCTCACCACGGCAAGACGATGCTCATCATCGGGGGCGAGGGTCACATCGTCGGTACCGAGGTCGACACCGAGGCCCGTTACCGGAGCTTGGGAGACTGGGCCCGGGAGCGCTGGGGCATAGAAGAGCCCGAGTATCGGTGGTCGGCGCAGGACCCCTCGACCCTGGACGGCGTTCCTTACATCGGCCGCCTCAACCGCGGCTCCGAGCACGTCTACGTTGCGACCGGCTTCGGTAAATGGGGCCTCACCAATGGGACGGTCGCGGCGATGATCATCTCGGACCACATTCTCGAGCGGCCCAATGACTGGGCGCCGTTCTATGACTCCAAGCGCCTCAACCTCTCCTCCGCCAAGGAATTCGTGAAGGAGAACGTCGACGTGGCTCGTCATTTCGTCCTCGACCGAGTCACCAAGCCTCAGAGATCGCTGTCCGGCCTCGGAAACGGCGAGGGCGGCGTCTTTAAGAAAGGACTCGGCTCCGTTGCCGCTTATCGGGACGAGGACGGCGTGCTCCACGCCCACTCAGCGGTCTGCACTCACTTGAAGTGCATCGTCGAGTACAACGACGCAGAGAAGAGCTTTGACTGCCCCTGCCACGGGTCTCGTTTCAGCTACGACGGCAAGGTGATCCAGGGGCCTGCCGTCAAGCCGCTCGAGCCGATGCAGGATGCTTCCGATGCGGCCGACGCTACGGACACTGCAAGCTAGTCGGCAAGTCGTGCCTCCGGAAGAAGAGAGTGCGCGTGTCTTCTTGGAAACCGAGCGATTGGTGCTTCGCCGGTTCACCGAGGCCGACCTCGACAACCTGGTGGATCTCGAGTGATCCCGACGTCATGCACTTCATCACCGGAGGCAGAACGACACCCCGCGACGAAATGGCCAACAACGTCTTGCCGGCATGGCTCCACTACTACAAGCGCTTTGAAGGCTACGGGCTCTGGGCGGCCATAGAGAAGTCAACCGGTGCCTTTCTGGGCTGGTTCGATTTCCGGCCGCAGCAAGGCTGCCCGCCCGGGGAGGTAGAGCTCGGCTACCGGCTGCGCAAGTCGGCTTGGGGCAAGGGTTACGGCACCGAAGGGTCGCGTGCGCTCATCCCCGACGGCTTCACCGAGCATGGGGTGCAGCGGGTGGTGGCGGAGGCGATGGTCGTCAACGTGGCCTCCCGTCGAGTGATGGAGAAGGCGGGCCTGAGGCTCGTTCGGGTTTTCCACGAGCCGTGGCCGTACCACATCGAAGGCGAGGAGCATGGAGACGTCGAGTATGCGCTGACCAGGACGGAGTGGGAGCAGCAGGAGGCGGATCGACCACCTGGGAAGACGTCGGGTAGTGGGTCAGTTTCGCCTCCGACCGAACAGGGGCGAAGAGAATGAAGGGCCATAGGCGGCGCCTCCTCTTAATCGCCGGAGTGGGCGCGGTGGCGATTTGCGTACTAGCAGTGTTCGTCGGAGCTTCCTTTAGAAGCGTGTCGGCCGTGCCATGGAGTTTGAAAGACATCGACGATCATGCACGGACGATTACTGTGCTGGTAAGACTCACCGGCGTCGTCGCCGATGGCCGAGGGTGCATGGGTGTCCGCCACTCCGAAGTCAGTGAGACAAAGAATTCCGTGGATCTAAAGGTGTACGTATGGCGAAAGCTGCTGACGCCTAGGGACCTTTGTCCTGCAGATCTCGTCTTTCAAGAGGTCAAAATACAGCTGGAGGCCCCGTTGGGAAGTCGAGCCCTGGAAGGCTGTCTCGGTCCCAACAATTGCAGAAAAATGTCTCGAATGTAGTGGGAGCAGCAGGAGCCGGATCGTTCAAGTGCAGAGGCCATCGACTAACTCGAGGAGTTGCCGATCGGGGAGCTCGCTGGAGGATCACGGAGCCCTTCGAAGGCTGGCGAACCATCTCGGACCCATGCTCCACAGCTCGTCCAACCTGAGTCCCCCGCGGGCGCCGACCCGCCTTATGCCATCCCCGACCCGGGCCCACGCGAACAACCCGGTGGTCTCCGCCCCGGTTAAAACTGCCTTCCCTAGGACTTATTGTCCTAGTATCCAGATGTCCTTCAAACCGGGGAACGTGGGATCGCGGCTCGTCTAACTCGCCGTCTTACAACCTTGCTCGGCAACCTAACTAACTAGTCCCGGAGGCAACCAAAGATGACCCGTTCGGGCTATGGGATCGAGGTGTTCCCGCAGTACGTTGCCTGTGGGTGGGAGGAGCCTGGCTGCGGGACTGACGCAGGTGCTGACCACACGGCACTCGTTCAATCTTGACGGGCTGGGAAGGAGCGTGTCTGTGAACATCCGTGGAAGGTGGGCAATTCCTCTTGTAATGGTCGTAGTTCAGATGAGTCAGCCGGTGTCGGCACTGACCGCCTCTATGCCGGCGCCCTTAGCGGTGTGTGAAGGCAACGCTCCCATAGACGCGTCAACGCTTCCAAATCCTGTTTCTGTTGATGTGTGCGATCTCGAAACCGGCTAGTCAGGGACCATGAGATCGGGGCTGTCGTTCCCGAGGAGGGCCATTCAATATATGCAGAGGCTCTCGTTGTCACAGACGCGCTCGGGGACACTCTTGGCGCCGAAGAACTGATGATTACTCATCACGTCGGAGGCTTGGTCGAGTTTGGTTATGTAGGTCCTGACTACTCCCTTGAGACTGGCGGTGGTGAGGAAGACCAGGGGACGACATCGAGCAGCAATCAGTGCAACGACGGCACCAATCCTCACGACAAGGACGAGAAGATCGATGAAGATCTCCGGTGGTGGTACAACTCCGATAGCAGGCCGTTCGAGGTTGGTGCTTCCGAAACGCTTTCAGCGCTCAGACAAGGCGGCTCGAACATGGCTAACGTGACGAACGTCTGCGGTCATGGCGACAACGTTTCGGCCGGGTTTTCCTACCAAGGGACCACGGATAGCCTGACCGAGATCGACGAGAACGCAAACTGTGGCGGTGGCGACACGGCCAGTGAAGTTTCTTGGGGCAACCTACCTGGCGCGCTATCGGGCAGGAAGACGCTGGCGGTCGAGTGCACCAATCTCGGCATCGAGCGCATTGGGTACGACGAGATACAGGAGTCGGACGTAAAGTTCAATAAGTATGAGGCCGTGTGGACAAACAATCCAACCGGCTCCCGCTGTGATGACAAGTACGACGTGGAGGCGGTCATGACCCACGAAAGAGGGCATAGCTTAGGTATGGGCCATGTAGGTGATGACGACTCCCACACGTCTCTCACGATGAATCCGTTCATAAGAGCCTGCAAGACCGCAGAGCGAACAATTGGCAAGGGCGATTGGGAAGGGCTGGAGAGGAAGTATTGAAGGTACGGACGCTGCCCTCCCGTGGTAGAAGGGATCTCGGATGCTTGAGGTCCCTATGTTCCTGGGATTGGGTCCTTCAATCATCGGGTTTCTTGAACCGGTGGCCCGTCGGCTTCAGCACATACAGCAAGGAATGACATCGTGAGAGCAAAACTTGTCGCTGCAGTAATCGGTTTATTTGTCATGGCTCTCTTCTTCCCAACGGGAGGGACGAGCCAGTGCGCGGATACGACCGGGGGCGGGAAATGCGAGAGTTGGTCGGACAGTGTTCTCGTACGGTATAGCGGTGAAAACGGCGCCGTGGGAATGGTCATAGCGCTAATGGCAGGAATAGTGGCAGCTGGAATCGTTTTCTGGTTGCTGCATGTGCTCTCTCAGCGAGAGAGTTCCAGAAGGAGCTCGCTGAGAAGGAGTCGATAGTGGACGTGTTCCGCCGGGAGTCGACATCCGAGACGCTGATTGGTCTGGAAAGTCAGACCTTATTTGCACGTCCACGTCAGCCCTGGGTGTTCGGCAAGCCGATGGGAACTCCGCGGTTTGCGGGTATCGGATCTGGTGGATGCCGGTTGCTTCGCGAATTGGGGTTGGGGTACGGAGGAGCGCGATCATCGCGTCTCGCGAATATTCAGGCGCACCTTTGAGCGACCTTGAGCGTGAGGAGAAAGACGGTCGTCGAGCCACGCTAACTCTCTTGATGGGTTTGTTGCTGTCTTTCTCTGGATCTGCCCACGCACATGATCACGAGCCCCCCAAGACGCGGCTGGTGAGCGCGACGACTACCCAACGGGGTCAGCTTGGAACGTACTGCTGGACTAGAGCCACGGGAGAGCCTGGTCTTTTCGGCACTCAGTGCGTCGATACAACGCAAGACTTTCCCAGAGCGCGCCCCGCTTGGTCTGGTCGAAAGGCGCGAGTGCGCCTTTACAAGGCACAGATCCCCAAGCAGCTGCGTATTCACCGCTGGAGAGAGGTAGAACGCAATGGGACTCCGCGAGGACCGGGGCAGTCGGTGTCACATGAGCTGGTTAAGAGAACTGTGGACGGCGATGTCATCTACGACGCAGTCTTTCGGTTGCCCCATAGGAAGGGACACCTGTACCTTGAGATCTTTGGGAAATGGGATGACGTAGAGGGATCGGCCAATGACCAGGATGCTGTTTGGACCTTTCATTTGACGCTGGAATGAGACGGAAAAGAACGGCTCTGGGGTTGATCTTGATTGTCCCCCTGCTGGGCATGAGCCCGTCTGGGGCATCTCCCGAGGTTCGGGAGCGCCGAGTCCAGAACGCAATGGCCAGCACGGACCTCCGCGACCGGAACGATGTCCCTATTGACGGTGCCCACCGCTACGACAATGCAGGAACCTCGGTGAGCAGCGCGGGCGACGTCAATGGAGATGGGGCTGGAGATGTCATCGTAGGAACATCGGGCAACGATGGCAGGGTCAACCTCGGGCGGGCGTATGTTGTCTTCGGGCCCTTCTTTCGCAAGGTGGACTTGCGCGATCTCGGCGATGGCGGGTTTCTCATCAAAGGTGCCGAGCCAGGAGACTTCACCGGGTTTTCTGTGGCAGGAGCTGGTGATGTCAACGGAGACGGTCTCGATGATGTGATCGTAGGTGCCCCCTGGGCCGACGCTTCGTCACGGACCAATGCCGGGACCGCGTATGTCGTCTTCGGCAAGGCCCGAGACACGTCTGCAGTTCACCTCGCCGATATTGGGAGTGAAGGTTTTCGAATTGAGGGCTCAGGAGTTAAGAGTTACGCGGGTTCGTCGGTTGCGGGTATCGGGGATGTCAATAGAGATGGACTAGCTGACGTCGCGCTCGGTGCACCGTTGGCGGGCCGACATGGGCGAGGCTACTCCGGGTCCGCTTATGTTGTGTTCGGTCGAGTGTCTACTAGCCCGGTAGACCTGCAGAGACTGACAGGTAGGGATATCGCATCGATGGCGAGAAGCCAGAGAAAACAACTGGTTGGAGTGTGGCGGGCGCTGGCGACGTTAATAGCGACGGAATCGATGACTTGATCGTAGGAGCCCCTGCCAGATATTTCGATAGGAGGGGTTCAGCATATGTTCTCTTTGGAGGGACCGCGTCGTCCACTGTGGACCTGGCGTCCCTTGGCGAAAGGGGCTTCAAGATCGCAGGCGCCACAGCAAGCGAGGACTTCGGTAGCGCAGTAGCAGGGGGCGGTGATACGAATGGAGATGGCCGAGACGACCTTCTCGTTGGCGCACCAGGTGCGTCAGTGGGTGGGCTTGATCGATCAGGATCAGCCGTAATAGTCTTCGGTCGAGACGAGACCTCCACCGTGAGTATTCGTTCACTTGAGGGGAGCGGTTACCGCATTAGTGGAGCGACACCCTTTGACGCAACGGGAACGTCAGTGTCAGTAGTTGGCGATATTAATAATGATGGCCGTGATGAAGCCGTTCTCGGAGCCCCCTTTGCGAGCAACAATGGCAGGACGGAGTCCGGGTCCGTGTACGTCGTTCCGGGTAAGACCTCTGACTCATCTGTTTACGTTGGCAAGCTTCGCAAAGGATACCGTGTCGACGGAGAGAGCAAGTTTGACTTCTTCGGTTGGTCGGTGTCCGCTTTACCGGACGTGAACGGCGATGCTCGCGACGACGTGATTGGTGGAGCGCCAGAAGCCGGGCACCGATCTCGAGCCGCTTCCGGGACAGCATATATTGTCCTTGCACCTCCACGCTCGTAAATCAACCATGGCTACGACGGGAGCCCGCCGCCTGCGACAGAGCAAAGATCGCCGGTGTGATCCGACCTCGATGTTGCAACCGCCATCAAGGCCACGCCGCGTGCGCTCACCCGCCCGCCACCGCTGCACGAGCCGTTTCACGGTTTTGTGATCGACCCGCAGAGGTCGGCCGCGCCTCGATAGCTGCCGAGCTCCAGGTAGGTGTTGACTGAATCGGAGGGACGAAATTTCCACCTTCGGACAGACCCCGAAGAGATTGAAGCTAATAGCTTTGCCGCGGCAGTATTGACGCCCCGAACTCTATTGGTGCGACGCCGTAGCGCGTCTCCACAGAGGTAGACGAGCCGTAAGTCCGGAATTACTGGCCAGCCTCTTTGAGGCTAGCGTCCAGGCGACAAAATATAGACTCATCAATCTTGGCATGCTGTCAACGCCGGTCGAAAACTGCGCGGGAATCGCCGGTTGAAAACTGCGCGGTCTAGCGGGTGTTCTCGGATCCCATCACCTCCTTGTGCTTGCCCTTCAGCCGATAGCTGTCGCCCTTGAGCAGGATGACCTCGGCGTGGTGGACGAGCCGGTCGACCATCGCTGCGACGGCGACGGCATCGCCGAAGATCTCCGGCCACGCGGAGAAGGTCTTGTTGGACGAGACGATGAGCGACGAGCGCTCGTAGCGGGAGCTGACCAGAGCGAAGAACAACGCTGCCGCCTCGGGATCGAAGGGGATGTAGCCGACCTCGTCGCAGATCACCAAAGGCGTGCGCCCAAGTCGTTCGAGCTCGCCGTCAAGACGGCCCGCTCGCTTGGCCTCACCGAGGCGCAACACCCATTCATGGGCGGTTGCGAACGCGACCCGGTGACCGCGACGGGCGGCCTGGACCCCGAGTGCGATCGCGAGGTGGGTCTTGCCCGTCCCCGGTGGGCCCAAGAAAACGACGTTCTTGGCCTCGGCCAAGAAGTCGAGCTGGGCGAGATGAGCGATCTGCTGGCGCTTGATCGAGCGCTGGAAGGTGAAATCGAAGTCGTCGAGGGTCTTGACCTGAGGAAAGCGGGCGCGCTTGACGCGAGCCTGGCCACCATGCGTTTCACGCGAGCTGACCTCCTCAGACAGCACCGCGGCGAGATAGGCCTCGTAGTCCCACGATTCGTCACGCGCCCGTTCGGCCAGCACCCGGGCCGCCTCGGGGACGCGCGGCGCCTTGAGGGCGCGCGATAGGTAGGCGACCTCGGATGCGACCGTGCTCACGTCAACGCCCCGATGAGCTCGTCATAGCGCGACAGGTCGGGGGCCTCGAGCTCAACGTCACCTGACGCCAGGTGGTTGGTGGCCTCCCGCGACAGCCTCAGGGCACGAGCATGTGTCGGATCGAGCACGACGTCGGCCGGCACGTAGCTTCGTGAGTGGCGGGCGATCTCGGAACCTTCAAGGTAGACGACGACTTCATGCAACGAGGTGCGGACCGCCAGGCGCCGTCCGCTGAGTCCCGGCGGGATCGAGTAGTCGGCGCCCGAGACCCGGATGAACAGGTCCTTGGTCGCCCTTGTCTCGAAGCGGAAGTCGGTGTCGGGTCGAGGGTCAGGTAGCGGGTGCAGGTAGCCGCGCTCGACGTTGTAGGCGTCGGCCACCCGTGCTCCGACGCGGCGGTGATGGCGGGGATGGGCCTTGTCGCGCGCCCATGTGTCGTGCTGGTCCTGGAGGTCCTCGATGCACTCGAAGCTCCGCAGCGGCAGGAAGCTGCGCTCCAGGTAGCCGACGGTGCGCTCGACCTGGCCCTTGGATTCCGGGCGCTCCTTCTCCAAGATGATCGGCTTGAGAGCGAGCTGCCCGAACAGCGCGGCGACCTCGTCGTGCAGCACCGCGTTCTTGCCCGATCCAGTCGCGATGATCGACGAGTCGTTGTCGAACACGCCGGCTGTGGGCACACCGCCGAAGCGCTCGAGCGTTCCCATGAACGCGGGGCAGAAGTCGCCCATTGTCTTGGTGAACGTGAACACCGTTTCGTGCGCGGCCGAATGCGGCAGCGTCGCCACCAGCCCGTGCGGCCTGCGGAAGCGCTCCTTGCCCACCGGGATCTGGATCGGCAGGTCCCACCAGTCGAACTGGCCGATCTCGCCGGGGATGTAGCTGGTGCGCTGGAAGCTGCGCCGGGCCAGATAGCGAGGGCGCTCTTGCTTCAGGTAGTCCTTGAGGATCGTGATGCGACCCTCGTAGCCGCGCGCATGGAGGTGCTCGAGGATCACCGTCGCCGGCGCCTCGGCATCGGTGTCGAGCATCTCGGCGATGTCTCGCTTGAACGGATCCAGCAGCGAGCCCTTGACGCGGCGCTCGTAGCACGGTGGCTCTTGAAGCCTCAGGAGGCGGTCGACGGTGTTGCGCGACATCGAGAACCTTCTGGCTATAGCGGTCTTCGACCACCCCTCCCGGTGGTGGAGCCGGTGGACCTCGGCCCAGTCATGCACTGAGTACACCCCTTCCTCCTCAGATCGGTCGTCATGGACTGACCTGAGACTCGGTCGATGGACTGCTCAAGCGATGGAAATCGCGCAGTTTTCGACCGGCGGAAAGTGCTCAGTTTTCACCCGGCGTCGACACATGCTCGCTCCCGAGTGAGCCACTGAACCGCCTCGGGTTTATAGAAACGAATCCCCCTCTTCCCCCCACCCCCGGCGCCGGGACTCATGCCAACAGCCCACCATTTGCCGCGGCAGCGTTGGTACCGGTTCGAATCCTTCCGTGTCATCCACGCACCCATCCGAGGGCGGCGCATCCCTCGGACATCAGCCTTAACCGGGTCCTAATCGACGATATCCGCACCGGCGCAGGTCGACGAGACGCGGAGGCCGACAGACAGCTGCCTGGGATCATCAATGCCCGGTCAGCGTCTTGTCGGAGCAGATCGGCGCCGGGCTGTTCTTACGGTACGGGACCGCGTCCCTCGGCGCCGTCGTGCTCGCCATTGCCCTCGCCCGCCGCCGCGTTCGCCCCCTGCTCATGGGCGCAGCCACAGTCATCGTCGTGGCGGGCCTGTTGGCGGAATCCCGATTGGGAGCTCGCTGGAGCGTCACAGAGCCCTTCGAAGGCTGGCGAACCATCTCGGACCCACGCTCCACAGCTCATCCAACGTGAGTCCGCCGCGGGCGCCGACCCGCCTTATGTCATCCGCCCCGACCCGCGCCCACGCGAAGAACCCGGTGACCTTGCCTCCGGTTTGAATCCGTGCTCGTAGCAGCGAAGTGGCTACTCCGGGAGCCTCGAGCTCGACGAACGCGACACCGCCGTAAGAGAGCAGCTCTGCGACCCTCGTCAACAGGGCTACGGGATCGCCACCGATGCCGATATTCCCGTCCAGAAGAAGCACGGAGTTCCACCGGCCGGTGGCCGGCAGATGCTCGAAGACCGAACGCTGAATCACCGTTGCGCCACGATGATGGGCAAGGGCCACCGCGCTGGGCGCGGGGTCGATCCCCAACGCAATCTTGCCCGAGTAAGCCAGGGCCAGCACGTGGCGTCCGGGTCCGCATCCAATGTCGAGCACCGGCGAGGTGGCTTTGGCCAACAGCCTCTTCTCCTCGGGCGTCGCAGCGCACATGAAACGGTGGACATCCAGCACAATGATCGAGCCGTCGTCGCATACCAGTTGAGTGCGGCTCATGCGCAGCGGGCCTCCACCCCCGTTTTCACCTTCGCCAACGTGGACGAAAAGTGCGTGTGCGGACCTTGCTGCGCGACGGCAATCGCATCCGCGAAGTGATCGACGTCGCGCAAAAAGGGCAGGCTGCTCCAGCGAAGGTTCAGGTCGGAGAGCTTCTGAGCCTGAACGACCCCGGCGAACTGCGTGCTCATCGGAACCCCCTCGAAGACGCCCGGTTGAGGTTCCCTCAATCCCAGTGCCCAGTAGCCTCCGTCCAACGCGTGGCCCAAGACGGCGTCAATCGAGTGCTCTTCGAGGCGGGCCATGCAACGGTTGAGCAACCCGGGCGTCACCTGAGGAGTGTCCATCCCTATTACGAGCGACATGCCGCCGACATCCTCGAAGGCACCCGCAAGTCTCTCGCCGAGCCCGCCGCCCCGTTGCTCGATGACCTCGAAGCCGTC
>JAUJNI010000003.1:136867-174046 GCA_030446465.1 Actinomycetota bacterium | reverse complement strand
CGAGCAGATCGATGCGGCGCGCCGCTCGCATCGGGCCGAGGTCGGGCAACTGCACTCGGGTGCGCCGGTGAACCGTGCGCGCAAGGTATCGATTCGCGATGCGAGCGTGCAGCGGCCATGCCCCGCGCTGAGCCTTTCGCTCCCCGAGCACGAGGTCGAACTCTCCTGCAGCCACAGGGTGGGCAAGGTCGTGGAGCCGGCGCGGATCCAGTGACCCGTCGCAATCCATGAAACAGACGATCTCGGAAGACGCTGCCAGCAAACCGGCATAGCAAGCCGCTCCAAAGCCGCGTCGAGGCTCGGACACAACGGTCGCACCCAGCGCCCGAGCGATGTTCGGAGATCCGTCGGTCGATCCGTTGTCGACGATGATGGGTTGGTAACCATTAGGCAGGCGGTCGAGAACCCATGGCAGAGCCAACGCTTCGTTCAGTACGGGAAGAACGACGTCGGGCATCCCGGTCACGCTAGTCTGGTGCCGGCCTGCGCACCAATCGATTTCCTTACAGACTGCAGAAGCCTCCATGCCCGAGATGCCGTTCTACGCCCCCCCCTCGTAGTCTCCTTGTCCATGTCGACCACGGCGCGCTCGGTCTTGGCACGGACGGGGCCCACTTCATCCCGCCGTGACGAGGCAACCACCGGCGAGGGCTCTCTGGGACGGAGTGACTGGTTGGCCCTTGCGGTGTGGGTAGGGCTGATCCTGATCGGTCACCTGTGGGTCGGGCGCGTCAACGAGTCGCACGAAACGAAGCTTCTTGCTCCACCGTTGTTCGGTGACTTCGATTTGCGTCTTTCCTGGAGGGTTCTGCCCGCTGCTGCCTTTGCGCTCGCAGTCGTAATGCTGGGCCCCCGACTGGCGCGGAGGCTGACGTGGCGAGGAGCGTTGCTCTACAGCGTCGCAGGGCTTGCGTTGTGGGCCGTCGCCCTATCGTTCGTCGACGGCGCCGACGCGCTGACGGCTCCGCTGCGCAACTCCAACGACTACCTCGTCAACCTCCCGGCCGTGGAGTCCCTGCAAGGCTTCTTGAGCACTTACGACCAAACCCTCGCGAGCTACTCCATTCACGCCCAGGGCCATCCGCCCGGCATGATCTTGCTTCTGGTGGCACTCGACCGCGTGGGTTTGGGAGGCGCCGCGTGGGCGGCTGCCCTCGTCATAGGCGTTGGCGCCTCGGCTTCGGCCGCGGCTCTGGTCGCGGTTCGCAATCTTGCCGGCGAGGACCGAGCGAGGGCGTGTGCTCCCTTCTTGGTGCTGGTGCCGGCGGCCGTCTGGGTCGCCACTTCTGCCGATGCGCTCTTCATGGGCGTAAGCGCGTGGGGCGTGGCCTTGATGGTGGTTGCAACATCGAGGTCGGATCACGCCGGCGATCTTTGCGCCGTCGGAGGCGGCGCGCTCCTCGGGGCCGGGCTGTTCTTGTCGTACGGGATCGCGCCCCTCGGCGCCGTCGTGCTCGCGGTTGCCCTTGCCCGCCGTCGGGTTCGCCCGCTTCTCATCGGCGCGGCCGCAGTCATCATCGTGGTGGCCCTGTTCGCGGCAGGCGGTTTTTGGTGGTGGGACGGGCTTGCGTCCACCCTCGAGCGCTACAGAGTGGGAGTCGCGAGAAACAGGCCCCTGGCCCCCTTCTTCGTCTCCAACCTGGCGGCGCTGGCTCTTGTTCTCGGCCCTGCCTTCGCAGTCGCTTTGGTCCGGCTCAAGGACGCCAGGGTGTGGCTACTGTGCGGCACCGCCGTCCTGTCGGTGGTACTGGCGGACCTGAGCGGTCTCTCCAAGGGGGAGGTCGAGCGGATCTGGCTGCCTTTCGTTCCGTGGCTGATCGTGGCCACGTCCGTCCTCGCTGCAAGGCGCCGTCGTTGGCTCTTGGGCGCTCAGGCGCTGACTGCGCTGGTTCTGCAAGTGGGGGTTAGATCGCCGTGGTGAGAAAACCACAGGAGTCCTCGCAGGTCTCCGCTCGAGTGCTGGTAGTCGAGGACGACGAGACGGTTTCCGACGTAGTCGGTCGCTATCTCAGCCGCGAGGGCTTCGGGGTGGAGATCGTGAACGAGGGCCGGGCGGCGATCGAGCGAGCGACTCAGGGCTTCGATCTGGTGATCCTCGACATCATGCTGCCCGGCATCGACGGACTCGAGGTGAGCCGGCAGCTGAGGGCCAAGACGCCCGTTCCGATCATCATGCTCACTGCGCTCGGAGAGGAAAGCGACCGCGTCATGGGGCTCGATTTGGGGGCCGACGACTACATCACCAAGCCCTTCTCTCCCCGGGAGCTGATGGCACGGGTGCGATCGGTGCTGCGAAGGGCGAGCGGCCCCCTCTCGTCCGCTGCGGCAAGCCAGGAGCCCATGGTGGCCGGAGACCTCGTGGTGGACCCGACCGCGCACGAGGTGCGGTTGGGCGACCGGCTGGTGATGTTGACGGCGATAGAGTTCGACCTGCTGTCCTTTCTGATGAGGCATCCTCGTCAGGTGTTCACACGCGAAGACCTGCTGGAGCGTGTCTGGGGTTACGTCTACGGTGACAAGTCAACCGTGACCGTCCACGTGCGAAGACTACGGGAGAAGATCGAAGAGGATCCCGCGCAACCCATGCGAGTGATCACCGTCTGGGGCGTCGGGTACAGGTTCGACCCATGAGGCGGGCTGCAGGACCGCTCATCATCACTCTCTCCGGCATCGTCGCGGTAGTGGTCGTGGCGCTCTTGGTCGAGATGGGCGCCGCGAAGGCCTTAAAGCTGGTTGCCTACGCAGCGGGCGGCGCAGTCGTCACCGGTCTGGTGGGGGCCGGGATCCTCGCGCTGTGCCGCCGATGCTCGATAGGAGTCCAGGCCAGCGTCGTCGCGACCACATCGGTGCTGGCTGTGGCGGCGGGAGCGGCCGCGGCCGCCGATGCGATGTTTCTGTCACCTCCAAAGGACATCACCGCGCTGGCCGTCGTGCTGGTGGCCGCAGGCACGATTGGCATCCTGATCGCTCTCGTGCTCGGGGACCGTGTTGCCCGGGCGAGCCGGTCGCTGACCGACGCGGCGAGACGCATAGGCGACGGCGACTTCACCCCCTCTCTGCAACGTCCCGCCGCAGGAGAGTTCGAGTCGCTGGCGCGCGAGCTGGAGGACATGTCGCAACGTCTGGAAGAAGCTCGCGCCAGCGAGCGAGCCCTCGAGGCGTCGCGCAGAGAGCTGCTCGCGTGGGTCAGTCACGACTTGAGAACTCCTCTTGCGGGGATCCGGGCGATGGCCGAGGCGCTCGAAGACGGGGTGGTCGACGACCCGGCAGTCGTCGGTCGCTACCACAGGGCAATGCGGTTGGAGATAGATCGTTTGGCCGTGCTCGTCGACGACCTCTTCGAGCTGAGTCGCATCAATGCGGGCGCACTGAGACTCGAGATGGAGAGCGTCTCTCTTGGAGACCTGGTGTCGGATGCGCTCGCCGCCGCGTCGGGAGTGGCCGACGCCAAGGGCGTTCGACTCGAGGGCCGGTTACGGGGGGATGCACCCGAGCTCGCGGTTTCCGCCCCAGAGGTAACGCGGGTGCTGAGAAACCTCTTGGAGAACGCCATACGCCACACGCCGAGCGACGGCACCGTTCGGGTCGAAACCGGTGTGGAGGAGGAGCACGCGTACGTCGAAGTTGCGGACAGCTGCGGCGGCATTCCGTACACCGACATCGATCGTGTCTTCGACACGGCGTTTCGGGGCGAGGCCGCCAGAACCCCGGGCGCCAATGGAGGCACCGGCCTCGGACTGGCGATCGCCAGAGGGATCGTCGAGGCCCATGCCGGAGAGATATCGGTTCGCAACGAGGGGGCCGGCTGTCACTTCACGATCAAGCTGCCCATCGGCGACTCGACCGTTTCCGAACGGTGAGGGTCCTCGTCACAGGAGGAGCCGGCTTCATCGGCTCTCACATCGTCGACCAGCTCGTCGATCTCGGGTGGGAGGTGGTCTCGCTGGATGCGCTTCTGCCGGCGGCTCACCGTGACAGCCCGGGATACCTGAACCCTCAGGCCACGTTCCTGCAGATGGATCTCCAGGATCTCGCTGGATTGAAAACGGTGGTTGCAGACGTCGACCATGTCTGTCACCAGGCCGCGATGGTGGGGCTCGGCACCTCGTTCGGGGACACCGTCTCCTACGTTGCCAACAACGATGTGGCCACCGCAACCCTCCTTCAGGCGTTGGACGCAACCGGGTTCTCCGGAAGGCTCGTGCTGGCGAGCAGCATGGTCGTCTACGGAGAGGGGGCTTACTCCTGTCCCACGCATGGGCCGGTGCGGCCCCCGCCAAGGACACGCGAACGCTTGGACCGGGGGCTGTTCGAGCCCTCTTGCCCGGGTTGTGAGAACCCCCTTGCGCCCGAGGCGCTCACCGAAAGCACACCGCCCGATCCACGAAACGTCTACGCCGCGACGAAGCTCCATCAGGAGCACCTCTGCCACATCTTCGGCCGCGTGGCCGGCGTCGATGTGACTTCTCTTCGCTACCACAACGTCTACGGCCCCCGGATGCCGCGCGACACCCCTTATGCGGGCGTCGCCAGCATCTTTCGAAGCGCCCTCGCAGCCGGCAGGGCCCCGAGGGTCTTCGAGGATGGGAGACAACGGCGTGACTTCGTACACGTCCGCGACGTGGCTCGGGCGAACCTACTTGCGCTCACATCGGAGCGTCCGGTGCCCGGCGTCTTCAACATCGCAAGCGGCGAGCCGCACTCGGTTGGCGAGATGGCCGCCGCTCTGGCCGCGGCTATGGGGGCCGGGGGGCCGAAGCCCACGGTCACCGGTGACTATCGCCTCGGCGATGTGAGGCATGTCTTTGCATCACCCAACAAGGCGGCACAGGCTCTCGGCTGGCGCGCCGAAGTGCCCTTTGAGGTGGGCATGGAGGAGCTGGCAGGGGCATCCCTACGACCGGGGGCGGGGTCTCTTCACGAGGGAACGAAGCCTCGGATTCAGACGGCTGCGTGTTAGGTTTTGGCACCTAACCAGGGCTTTTGCGGCTCGAGGACTCGGCGTCAAGCCGGCGGTTCTGGGGTCGTTGGGCCTGATCCAAGAGGAGCGTCAGAGGGCATGCGGGTGCCCAGAGGTGGTGCACCCGGCTCACCCTCCAGACCTGTCGACCACACAGGAGCGGTGCTACAAGGTGCCTGACGGATACTTCGGCCAGTACGTGACCATCGGCATCTTCGCGGTGGTGGGAGTGGCGCTCGTGTTCGGGACGCTCTCGCTGGCGAAGCTCGTTCGCCCGAACGTCCCCGCCAAGGACAAGTACACGACCTATGAGTCGGGGATCGACCCGATCGGCCGCGGCTGGTCCCAGACCAACGTGCGCTATTACCTCTTCGCCCTGCTGTTCGTGGTCTTCGACGTCGAGGCGGTCTTCTTGTTCCCGTGGGCAGTCGTCTTCGAGCGCCTGGGCACCCAGGCCTTCATCGAGATGGTCATCTTCATTGCCATCCTGGCTTTCGCTCTCCTCTATGCCGTGAAAAAGAAGGTACTGGAATGGCTGTAATCGAGAAGGTCAAGCTGCCTGGGCCGGTGTCCTGGCTGCTCAACTGGAGCCGCAGGTACTCGCTGTGGATGCTGCAGTTCGGTCTCGCCTGCTGCGGAATCGAGATGGGCGCCGCCATAGCCAGCAAGTTCGACATCATCCGCTTCGGGGTCATTCCCTTCCCCGCATCCCCGCGGCAAGCCGACCTTATGATCGTCGCGGGCACCGTTACGGACAAGATGGCCGCTCCCATCAAGCGGATCTACGACCAGATGCCCGAGCCCAAATACGTGATCTCTATGGGCTCGTGCGCCAACTGCGGGGGCCCCTACTGGGACTCCTATTCCGTGACCAAGGGAGTCGATCAGATCGTCCCCGTCGACGTCTACGTCCCTGGTTGCCCGCCGCGCCCGGAGGCTCTGCTGGAAGGGGTCATTCGCCTCCAGCAGAAGATCGCGGGTGAGAACATCGCGGAGAAGTGGAAGGGCCACGATTCGGTCATTCCCCACATCCCCGAGCCGGGACTCGCGGGAGGCATCTAAGTGGGGCTTCGGTAATGCCTGCAACCAAAGTCGCAGCACAAGACGCGCTAGGTCGAGTGCAGGCCGCTCTCGGCGACAAGGCGGTCGAGCCGCAGGTCAACTTCGGTCAAGTAGACATCGCCTGCGCCCCCGAGCACCTGGTCGAGGTCGCGTCCATCCTGCGGGACGACCCGGGGCTCTCGTGCCGCTTCTTCACCTTCTTGTCGGCGGTTGATCGAAGCGAATTCGGCGACGAGGGCCAAGGGCTAGAGGTCCTCGTGCACCTCTATTCCCCCGACCACGTTCTCCACGTCAACATCCACGTGCCCGTCAATCCCGCGGCGCCGGTGTGCCCGACGCTCACCGGCGTCTTTTGGGGGGCCTCGTGGCACGAGCGAGAGACCAGGGAGATGTTCGGGATCCACTTCTCGGGCCATCCCAATCTGACAAACCTCTATCTGCCCGAGGACTTCGAGGGGCATCCATTGTTGAAGTCCTTCAAGCTCCCCAGTCGACTCATCAAGGAGTGGCCGGGCGCGAAGGACCCAGACGAGGCCGCGGCGGGAGGCAGATAGTGGCGGTCGCCCCAGGGGTTAGAGATGCCTCGGAGGTAGCAGAGGAGATCTCCAGCGGCCGGCTCGTCACCGAGGAGATGCTGCTCAACGTCGGGCCCCAACACCCTGCGACGCACGGCGTCTTTCGGCTCCTTGCCACCATCGACGGGGAAAAGCTGGTGGATGCCGAGCCGGTGATCGGCTACATGCACCGGGGCTACGAGAAGCTCGTCGAGCAACGGGACTACCGGCAGATCACGAACCTCGTGTCTCGAATGGATTGGCTCTCGAACATCCAGAACGAGCTTCCGCTGGCGATGGCGGTCGAGAGCCTCATGGAGATCGAGGTGCCCCCCAGAGCCCAATACCTGCGAGTGATCATGTGCGAGCTGAATCGCATCTTGAACCACCTGATGTTCTTCGCGTCCTTTGGAGCGGAGCTTGGGGCGATCACTCCGACCTTCTATGCATTCCGAGAGCGTGAGGACATTCAGATGGCGATGGAAGCCGCGACCGGGGGGCGCATGCACTTTGGTTTCTTCAGGCCAGGGGGCCTCAAGGAGGACGTACCGAGGGGGTTCATAGCTCAGGCCCTAAAGGGCGTGCGCCAGGTGATCGACCGGCTTCCCGATTACGAGAACCTCCTGCTCGGGAACGAGATCTTCAAGCAGCGGACGATCGGTGTCGGCGTGCTCGAGAAGGAGGTCGCCTACAGCTATGGGGTGTCGGGCCCCATTGCAAGGGGCTCAGGCATCGACTTCGACGTAAGAAAGGACGAGCCGTACCTCGTCTACGACCAGTTCGACTTCCAAGTGTCAACGGCCCCCAACGGCGACTGCTTCGACCGTTTCTGGGTCCTGGTCCACGAGGTGGTCGAGTCCGCCAAGATCGTCGAGCAGGCATTCGAAGGGCTTCCTTCAGGGCCCGTCATGGGAAAGGTGCCGCGCGTCGTTCAGGCCCCGGTGGGTGAGATCTACGTCCGCTCCGAGAACTCGCTGGGCGAGCTCGGGATGTATCTCATCTCGGATGGGGACCGGCGGCCCTATCGACTGAAGATCAGGACGCCTTCCTACAACAACGTCTCTGCCTTGGGCCACGTGCTGCGCGATACCTTCGTGTCCGACATGATTGCGATCCTTGGTTCGTTCTTCTTCGTGCTGGGAGACATCGATCGCTGATGCCTGAGATCGCACTCACCGCGTGGCAGATCCTTCTCGTCAAAGTGCTGGTGATCCTCACCATCGTTCCCGTAGGGGCGCTGGCGGGTGGCTACGCCGAGCACAAGGTCATGGCCCACTTGCAGCACCGCCTGGGGCCGATGTATCCGGGCGGGTTCCACGGGTGGGCGACGACGCTCGCCGACGGGCTGAAGTTCCTCTACAAGGAGGACATCGTTCCAGATGCAGCCGACCGCAAGGTCTTCAGCCTGGCGCCGGCCGCCATCTTCGTTCCGGTCCTGATGATCTATCTGGTCATCCCGATAGACCGCAATCTGATCGTCGAGGACCTGGACGTGGGGATCTTCTATCTCCTGGCCGTTGGGTCCATATCAACGATCGGAGTACTGATGGCGGGCTGGTCGTCCGCCAACAAGTACGCCCTCATTGGGGCCCTTCGCTCCGCTGCGCAGCTCATCGCCTACGAGCTTCCGATCGTCCTTTCCGCGGCTGTGGTTGCAATGTACGCGGGCTCTCTGTCGGTTATCGACATCGTTGAAAAGCAGAACTTCCCCTTCGCTATCTGGCCGCCCGGCATCGGCCTCATAGCTTTTCTCGTGTTCACCACAGGGGCGGTTGCCGAGATGACGCGCGTTCCTTTCGACATGCCGGTCGCGGAGTCCGAGATCATCACGGGGCCGTTCACCGAGTACACCGGCATGCGCTACATCTTCAGCCACATGTTTGCCGAGATGGGCCACATGGTCGCCTTTGCCGGCATCGGCGTCACTCTGTTCCTCGGCGGGTACAAGCCCATAATCCCGTGGTCGCCGCTCGAGGTTGTTCCCGGAGTCATCTGGTTTGGGCTCAAATTCGCCCTCATGATCTTTTTGTTCCTGTGGATTCGTCCGACCTTCCCCCGCGTCAGAGAGGACCAGCTCCAGAAGTTCGCGTGGAAGTTCCTCATCCCGGTGAGCCTGGTGCTGGTTCTCGCCATGGGCGCATGGGTCCTCTACGTCTAGTGGGCGGTGACCCTCATGGCGGTTGACGAGAGGAAGCTCAGCGACGCGAGAAAGCTAAGCGACGCAAGAAAGTCCGGCTTCGGTCTCGGTCTTCTGAAGGGCATGGCGGTAACGCTGAAGCATCTGTTCAAGCACAACACCGTCATCCAGTACCCGGACGAGAAACAGGATCTTCCGCCCCGGACCAGAGGCGTGATCGCCCTCAAGGAAGAGAACTGCACCGTGTGTATGCTCTGTGCCCGCGAGTGCCCGGATTGGTGCATCTACATCGACTCGCATAAGGAGACCCTGCCTCCTAAGCGCGCGGGGGGCCGGCCGCGCAAGCGCAACGTGCTGGACCGGTTTGCCATCGACTACTCGTTGTGCATGTACTGCGGCATCTGCGTCGAGGTATGTCCCTACGACGCGCTCTTCTGGAGCCGCGAGTTCGAATACTCCGAGTACGACATCCGTCAGCTCACTCATGAGAAGGAGAGGCTCGCGGATTGGATGACGACTGTGCTTCCTCCACCGGAGCTCGAGCAGGGGGCGGACCTGCCCGGTCAACCTGCTGCCGCTGCGGCGAGCGCGACGGTCGAGGCCACGGGCGCCCGTCCGGCCAACCTGACGTCTTCGGCGGTGGAGGCTCGACCCGAGCAGGCGGCAACGGCGCCGCGGGAAGGATCGTTCACGACCGAGCCCGCGCGCCCTGCTTCCTCTCTTCCCCCGCAAGAGCAAAAAAGGGAGACGAGCCCAGAAGACGCCCAGCCCGCTCCCGGCCTCGACACCGAGGTCAAGGCGGCACAGGGCCTGCCGGGGGCCACCACTCAACCCGAGCCCGAGGTCACGCTTGGCGCCGGCCGCGCCGCCGAGAGCGTCACTCAGCCGGCCGACACCGCCCAGGTGGGGTCGGATGCAACTTCGGCTCCTGAGGGCCAGCCGCCCCAGAAGACCCCTTCCGTTGCTGCCGAGCCGGCCGTGACCGCCGCCGAGCCGGTTTCGCAAGCAGGGCTTCGGAACCTGGGCGGGCAAGCCCCCGTCGCGCGCCCCTCGACTGAACCGGCCGGCGTGGCCGAGGACCCGGAAGCCGCCTACCGGCGCGTGCTGCAAGAGCAGGCGAGCAGGGGATCGTCCCCCCAGGTCGCCGAGGCCCGCGCCAAGGTCGCTCGAGTGAAGGCGGAACGAGGTATGGCCAGAACCGCCACGCCTGCCCCCGCGACGGCGCCGGTGCAGAGCGCCCCACAAGCCACGCCAACCGAGCCCGAGCCAAGTGGCGCCCCCGAGGCACAGGGGCCCGCGCCGGAGCCTGGCCCCGTGGCCCCCACCGCAGACGAGGACAGGACCGATGGCTGAGATCTGGCAGGAGGTCGTCTTCTGGGTCTTCGCGGTCGCCATGTCGCTTGCGGCGCTGAGGGTGGTCACGTCTAGCAACGTGGTGCACGCAGCTCTCTACCTGGTCGGGACCTTGATGGGGGCCGCGGCGCTTTATGTGCTGTTGTTCGCAGAGTTTGTCGCGTGGGTCCAGGTGCTGGTGTACGTCGGTGCCATCGTGGTGTTGATGTTGTTCGGTCTGATGTTGACTCGGGCCCCCATCGGCAAAGCCCACTTCGACAACAACCAACGACTTCTGGCCGCGGTGGTCGCCGGCGCTCTCTTTGGGGTTACCAGTTACATCATGGTTCGAGCTTTTGACGGTACGGACGTCAACTTCGCTCGAACGGTAGGGACCAAGGCCGGCGGTCTGGGCGAGGTGATCTTCTCCGCGTACATTCTTCCCTTCGAGGTGGTGTCCATGTTGCTGCTTGCGGCGCTAGTGGGCGCCATCGTCGTCGCACGCAAGGACGAGGAGGTCGAGGGCCACAATGCCGATTAGCTACTTCCTCGTCCTGTCGGCGCTGTTGTTCTCTATTGGGGTCTACGGAGTCCTAGCCCGGCGTCACGCAGTGCTCGTCCTCTTGTCGATCGAGCTCATGCTCAATGCGGTCAACATCAATCTCGTCGCGTTCTCTGCTTTGCTCGAGAAGGCGGGGTTGGACGGGCAGGTCTTCGCCTTGTTCGTTATAGCGGTAGCAGCCGCGGAGGTTGGCGTGGGACTGGCGATCGTGATTCTCATCTACAGGAATAGTCAGGACACCGACGTCGGCGAGCTCTCGTTGATGAAGTGGTGAGACACTGGCGATGAACGACACACTTCTGCTTGCAGCAGAGGCCGCGACCAAAGAGGGGTTCTTTACTCAGTACATGTGGCTCGTGCCGCTGCTGCCGTTCTTGTCGTTTCTGGCCATCGCTTTCTTCGGCAGGAGGCTGCCCGGCAAGGGTCACAGCGTGGGCATCGCTGCCATCGTGATCGCTTGGGTCTTGTCCATGCTGGGATTCATCGAGCTTGCTTCGGGCAACGCCGCCGTGCAGAAGCTCTGGACGTGGTTTGACCTGGAGGCAAGCCTCGAGCTCAGCTTCGGAATGCACTTCGACTTCCTCGCGGGCATCATGTTCGTCGTCGTCACGACGATCTCGATGCTGGTGCAGATCTATTCGACGGGCTACATGCACGACGACAAGCGGTACACCTGGTTCTACGCGGTCCTCAGCCTGTTCACCGCCTCCATGCTCTTTCTCGTCATAGCAAACAACTTGATGATGATGTTCGTTGGGTGGGAGGGCGTCGGGATCTGCTCGTATCTGCTGATAGGTCACTACTGGGAGGAGAAGGACAACTCCTCGGCCGCCATCAAAGCGTTCATAACGACTCGGGTGGGCGACGTCTCCCTTCTGTTCGGGATTTTTGCGCTGTTCCTGCTGGGCGGAACCTTCGACATCACCGAGCTGAATCACCTGGCGGAGGAGGGCGAGATCGCCGGCACGGGCCTGACCATCGCCGCGCTGTTGCTGTTCGGCGGCGCGGTCGGCAAGTCGGCGCAGTTTCCCCTGTACGTGTGGCTGCCGGACGCGATGGCCGGTCCGACCCCCGTCTCCGCACTGATCCACGCCGCGACCATGGTGGTCGCCGGCATCTACCTCGTCGGCAGGATGTTCGTGGTGTTCGAGCACGCGGGCGCAGCGCTGGACATCGTCGCGATAATCGCCGCGCTCACGATGCTCCTCGCCGCGGTTCTCGCCTTGGTGCAGGACGACATCAAGAAGGTGCTCGCGTATTCCACGATCAGTCAGCTCGCCTACATGATGGCCGCGCTCGGTGTCGGCGCTTACACCGCGGCCATCTTCCACCTCTTTACGCACGCGTTCTTCAAGGCCCTGCTGTTCCTTGGCGCCGGCTCCCTGATCCATGCGGTCCATTCCAACAACATGAGCGATATGGGCGGCTTGAGGAAGTTCATGCCCCACACCTTCAAGACGTTCATCATCGGCTCGCTAGCGCTCGCCGGGATCTTTCCTCTGGCGGGCTTCTTCTCCAAGGACGAGATCATCGGCGAGGCGCTGCGCGCCGCAAGCGAAGGGCGGCAAGTGGCCGCGTGGATAGTGCTGGTGAGCGCCCTGGTCACGGCTTTCTTGACGGCTCTATACATGACGCGCGCCTGCGTGAAGACTTTCTGGGGGGATTACAGAGGTCACGGTACCCCGCACGAGAGCCCAGGCTCAATGGTCACTCCTCTGTGGTTCTTGGCGGGGGCCTCGATCGTCGTGGGGTTCCTTGGCTTCCCGGTGATTGGACCGTTCAAGGAGTGGATCACCGTGCCCGGTCACGAGCACGCCGGCTTCAGCACGCTCTACAACATCATCTTGCCCATCGCGTCGGTCGCACTCGCGTTCGGTGCCATAGCGCTCGGCGTGCTGCTGTTCCACAGAAACCGCTTCCGCTACGACGCTCGTTCGGGACCCTTTGGATGGGCGTATCGCTTTGCGGAGCACCGCTATTACCTGGACGATCTCTATCTGAAAGGCATCGTGAGGCCGGTGCAATACAAGCTGGCCAGGGCGGCTTATTGGTTCAATCAGCACATCCTCGATGGCGTGGTGAACGGGGCGGGTTCTGGCACCTTGGGCGCGGCGCGCGGGGCCTACTACCTCGACCAGCACGTCGTGGACTCCACCATCAACGGCGCGGCAGGCCTTACCGGATACTCGGGGGGCTTGTTGCGCTACATCCAGTCTGGAAACGTACAGCGTTATGCCGCGGTGCTCTTTGCCGCCATCGCGCTGTTCGTGGGTGTCTTCGCACTTACTTAGTGGAAGGGGTAGTGGCAGATGAGTTGGGTTGAGGACTGGGCCGTGACGGTTGCGACGTTTCTGCCGCTGGTGGGTGCGATCGTGTTGCTGTTCCTGCCTTCTGCTCGCGAGGGGCTAGTGAAGCTGGTGGGCAGCCTCTTCGCCGGTGGCACCCTGCTGGCTGCTCTGGCGGTGGTGGTCGCGTTCGACTACGGCCACAGCGACCGCATTCAGCTCGGCGTAAACGAGAGGTGGATTCCGCAGATCGGGGCCAATTATCACGTTGGTGTCGACGGGTTGTCGCTGCCGTTGCTGGTTCTGTCCGCCCTCGTGTGCTTTTTGTGCACTATCTATCTGTGGTGGCACGTGCCGGCCCCCGGAAAGGCAAAAGCGCTGTTCGCGCTGGTGCTGTTGCTCGAAACGGGGATGAACGGGAGCTTCATAGCCTTGGATCTGGTGCTCTTCTTCATCTTCTTCGAGCTGGTCCTCGTCCCGATGTACTTCATGATCGGGATCTGGGGCGGCCCCCGGCGCGAGTACGCCGCGGTCAAGTTCTTCCTCTACACACTGTTCGGCTCCATCTTCTTGCTGCTTGGTTTCCTGGCACTGTGGCTGCAAAGCGGTAGTCAAACGTTCGACATGCTGGCGCTGAGAGACAGCGGCGGGTCGGAGCTTTTCCAGAACGTGGTGTTCCTTGGCCTGTTCATTGGCTTCGCCGTCAAAGTACCCATGTGGCCGTTCCACACCTGGCTCCCAGACGCGCACACCGAAGCGCCCACCGTGGGGTCTGTCTTGCTTGCCGCGATCTTGCTGAAGCTGGGGACGTACGGCTTCATCCGGATCGCCCTGCCGATCCTGCCGGATGCCGCGGTAACCTTCGCTCCGCTGATCGGCATCCTTGCCGTGATATCGATCATCTACGGGTCTCTGTGTTGCTTCGCTCAGACCGACCTCAAGCGGCTGATCGCGTTCTCCTCGGTCGGCCATATGGGCTTCGTCATGCTCGGTATCTCCACTCTCACCGACCGTGGCATCAACGGTGCGATCTTTGGGATGGTGGCGCACGGTCTCATCACCGGAATGCTGTTCTTCCTGGCGGGTTCCATGCACGAGCGCTACCACACGCGTGAGATATCCGCCCTGGGTGGCGTGCTGCAGCAGATCCCGAAGTTCGGCTCCGTCTTCGCCTACGCGGCCATTGCCTCCCTGGGGCTTCCCGGGCTGGCCGGTTTCTGGGGAGAGATGCTGGCGTTGCTCGGTAGCTACCAGCCGGGGGCCGGGCTGAGCGAGGAGCTGTTCCGGGTCCTCATGGTCGGAGGCGGGATCGGGACCGTTCTAACCGCGGGTTACCTGTTGTGGACCATCCAGCGAGTCAATCTGGGGCGCGTGCCGGAGAAGTTTGCCGCCGGCACGGGGATCTCCGACGTCCACGGGCTCGAGTGGGTCGCGTGGGCGCCGCTTCTGGTCCTCATCGTAGTGGGCGGGTTCTACCCGAACCTGGTGCTCGGCGTGACCTCTGATGCAGTTCGGGACCTCGTGGGCCTCTTCGGCTAGTGAAAGCTCGTCGACACGGTTGCTTCCCAGATGGTTGTGGACGGCTTCATGTCAGGGCGGCATGACGTGCCTTTAGCGCAGGAGCTAGCTCAACCGTCGGTGAACTGGCACGCGCTTGCGCCGGAGCTGGTGCTTGCCGGTGCCGCATGCCTGGTTCTCGTCGCCGACCTCTTTGTTCCGCGCGGGGCGAAGTGGGTTGCTATGCCGCTGTCCGCAGCCGGGATCATCGGCACGCTGGCGGCCGTTGTCTCTCTGTCCGGCGTTGAGACCACCACGCTGGGGGGGACCTTCGAGATCGACACCTTTGCCCTCCTCTTCAAGGGCCTCTTTTGTGTCATTGGACTGATCATCCTGGCGATCTCGTTTCATTACTTTAGAGCGGGCCATCCCTATCAAGGCGAGTACTACTTCTTGATGCTGTCCTCGTTGCTCGGGGGCGTGGTGATGTCCAGTGCCCGTGATCTCGTCTCACTCTTCATTGCGATAGAGCTGATCAGCATCCCCGCAATCATCATGACCGCGCTTCGAAAGGGCGATGCGAGGTCAAACGAGGCCGCGCTGAAGTTCTTCTTGTTCTCCGTCATGTCCTCCGCCGTGATGCTCTATGGGATGTCGCTCGTCTACGGGGCAACCGGTGCAACGAAGCTCGACGCCATCAGAAGCTCGATCGGCAGATCGGGAGATGACCCGATCATCGTGCTGAGCGTCTTCTTCGTCGTCGTGGGCTTCGCCTTCAAGATCTCTGCCGTCCCGTTTCATTTCTGGGCCCCCGATACCTACGAGGGGGCGCCTTCTCCGGTTGCGGCGTTCTTGTCGACCGCTTCGAAGATAGGCGGCTTCGTCGGCTTGCTGGTGCTCATGTTCCAGGCTTTTCCCGACGTGGCCGACAACTGGCGACCTGCTTTTGCCGTGCTTGCGGCACTCACCATGACGGTAGGCAACCTGATCGCGCTGCGACAGCAACACATCATTCGCCTGCTTGCTTACTCCGGCATTGCCCAGTCGGGTTATGTGCTGGTCGCCTTCGCGCTGATCGATCCAAGCTCGCCGCAGACGAACAGGCAGGCGTTCGCCTCGGCTCTGATCTACCTGGCCATCTACGCAATCATGGACCTGGGCGCCTTCGCCGCGGCAGTTGCATTCGCGCGCAGGGGCGGGACCTACTTCATCAGCGACTATTCGGGCCTGTGGCAGAGAAGCCCTGCCCTCGCCGTCATGCTCGCCGCTTTTCTGATCTCGCTTGCCGGAGCGCCGCCGATGGCGGGGGCATGGGCCAAGCTGTTCGTGTTCCTTGCCGCCATCAACGCCGAGGTCTATTGGCTGGCGGTGGTGATGGGGCTCAACGCGGTCATCGCGGCGTTTTACTACCTCGCGGTGGTCAAGCGCATGTTCTTCGAGGCTCCGGAGATACGGGAGCCCGTCGAGGTCCCTTACCTCATGCGGGCCGCCATGGGACTGGCCGCACTCGTCCTGTTCGCAGCCTTCATCTACCCGCCGTTGATCAGCGACCTCGCCGACAGGTCGATCTTCTAGCTCAGGTAGGCGGAGGGTCCCGGTGTGCCCGGCCAAAGGCCCACACGCAGTCGCTCACCTCGGTCCCTGCCGGCACGTGCTCACCGGGCCACACGACGGCGCGCTCGATGCGAGCGCCCGGATCCACCCTCGCGCCGGATAGCACAACGGCCCCCTGCCCCAGGGACTCCATGTCGGCGCTCGCTCCTGGGCCCACGTACGCATGTCCCCCGTCGACCGTGATGACCTCACCCGGCGGGGGCTTCGGGCTCTTTGGCGCTCTTTGTTCCAGGACGTCGATGGAGGCCTCGAGGTAACCCTCGAAGCTCCCGACATCGAGGTAATAACCGTCGTGGACATGGACCGCCAGGCGTCCCGAGTTCGCCAAAGGCTTTAGCAGGGACTCGCCGAGGCCCAGCGGACGCCGGTCGGGCAGGAGGTCCAGGGCCGCCTTCTCGAACACCGCAGTACCGATGAAGACGCCCCCGGGCGCGTCGGGGTCATGACGGCGGTCGATGAAGGACTTTGCCATCCCGCCCGAGAGCTCGAAGTCGCCGCCACGGTCGACGCGGCTGACCGCGACCGTTGCATCTGCTCCTTGCCGTTGGTGTGTGGCGAGCAGCTCGCCGGTTTCGAGGCCGCTGAGGACGTCGCCGTTGGTAGTGACGAGCCGATCTCTCACCCGGTCCCTGATCGCCACGACCGTCCCGCCACTGCCGTATGCCTCTGGCTCCTCGATCAGCGTCTCGAATTCGCCAACCGCACTGAGGGCAGGGGTCACGAGGTGTCCGAGATGAGACACGTTGATCAGAACGCTGAGATCGTTCCGGAGAAGCCCTGCGAGGGCCCATGCCCCAAGAGGGACGTCGAGCAAGGGAACCGCGGGCTTCGGCACTTCGTCGGTGAGGGGCCTCAGGCGTTTGCCGCGGCCCGCGCAGAACAAGACGGCCTCCATCGTGGTGGTCCAGGCTACTAGCTTGCTCTGCCTCCCGAAAGGGGCGTTTGTTACCGATGCCACATATCCCGTCCGGCCAGCTTTGTGACCGACGCAAGCACCTCGGCGAGGCCTCGAATTAGTGCGGTGACCAGGTATTCTTCACCCGCGCTTACCGCTATAGTTGGCGGTCGCCGTCCGGGTCGGTCAAGCTCAGAGGGCAGGGGCCCGATATTCAGAAAAGAGTGGGGTTGGCTCCGCAGGGTTTGGTGGTTTCCCGGCGAATGTGGGATGGATAGCGTCGGAGGGTGTTGGGAACATCACGCTGTGATGTCTGCCGGCGGATCGAGGGGAAAGTCCTAAGGTGAGAAGAGCAGCACGCATAGCGCTGGCGATAGTGGTGCTACTGGTGGCTACCATCGTGCTGCCGCGCCCTGCGGTGCGAAACGTCGTGCCCGACGCAGTTGCTCAGGTGCTTCCGACGCCCACACTCCCGAACCCGCTGCAGAGCCCCACGCCCAAGGACCCTCCAACCCCCAAAGAGACGCCGACCCCTCCTCCGCCCGATGACGACGACAACGGTAACGGCGGTAACAACGGCGGCTAACGACGGCGGCAACGGTGGGAACGACGGCGGCAACGGTGGGAACGACGGCGGCAACGGTGGGAACGACGGCGGCAACGGTGGGAACGACGGCGGTGGCAACAGCAATGATCCGGTTGGGGACACCATCGACAAGGTGACCAACGCGGGAAAGCAGAAGGCCGGAGATCCAACCGAGACGGACAAGAGCCCCCACGAGAGCGGCAACGACCGAAAGAGCCCGCGTGAAGCCAAGAAGAAGGCGGTGGGGCACGGCAAGGGAAAGGTCGAGCTTCCGACTTTCGTAGGCACCTTTACTCCGCAAGGGGCGTTCAACAGCGAGAAGCTGGTCGCCATCGCCAACGAGCTGCGGTCGCTCGGCATGCCGATGTCCAAGATCATGAAGAAGGTCTACGCGCCGTTCATCATCGGTGGGAAGGCAGCGTGGACGAACACCTGGGGTGCTCCGCGCTACGGCCCAGGCCCTATCGTCCGCACTCACGAGGGACAAGACGTCTTTTGCACCTACGGTGATCCTGTCCTGGCGTCGGAGGCGGGAGTCGTCGAGTATGGCGACGGCTTGCTCGGGGGCCGGGTCGCTCGGTTGTTCCGCCCGGACGGCAGCTACTGGTACTACGCGCACCTGTCCGACTGGAACAACGAGGAGTTCCCCGAGGGGAGCCAGGTGGAAGCCGGTGACATCATCGGGTTCTGCGGCAACACAGGTAACGCCATCACGACCCCAAGCCACGTTCACTTTGGGTGGTATCAGGGTGTGGACGGCAAGGCGAAAGACCCAATGGGTTACCTCGTGCGATGGCTTCGCCAAGCTCAGGGCAAATCGCTCGAGGTCGTGTACCACCGGCAGAACAAGCTCGAAAAGGAGAACGGCGCGCTGACGGCGCAACGGCGCTTCGGCGACGCCTTTGTCCCGAAGGTCGCACGTCGGTCACCCGGAGCCTTCGAAGTGGCCAGCGCGACGCTTGTCACCGGCGTGTCCAAGGACTTTTTCGACACCGCCTTCGATCCTGCAGCCAAAGACGTCGTGGGCACCCTCCGCAAGAGGATCCCGGCCCCCGGCAGCCCGAAGGCGCAACTCGATGCCATTCTCGAGGAGACCGGCCACGGCAGCGGCAAGGTTAAGAGCCTGTCGCCTCTGTCGGAGACCGGCGACTAAGGCTTCTTTTCGCCTGGGACGGCGATAGTCGCCGCTCACGGAGCAAAGAACGGATCGGATATCCTCTTCGAGGCTCCAGGTCGTTTGTCTGCTGGAGCCGACACCTGGCGGGATACCCTAGCGGCCAAAGGGAGCGGCCTGTAAAGTCGCCGGCTAATGCCTACGGAGGTTCAAATCCTTCTCCCGCCACCAGATCTTCGTTTTCTCTTGCAGGGTGCGCGCTATACGCACAGGGTGCAACAGAGAAGGCTCAAATCAGCGTTACGAGCTTCGGGAGCGAACTGCCCAGCGGCTCTCTGATGACCGCGTCTGTCCGGGCATCGTAGGAAGTGGGCTCCTGGTTGAAGATCACGAGGCGCCCCCCGGCAGCCAGTGTCCGATTGGGGAGATAGGCGGCGGGGTAGACGCTCAGCGACGTGCCGATGGCAAGGAAGACGTCGCTATCTTCGGCGGCCCGCATGGCCCGCTCGAGGACTTCCTGCACGAGGCTCTGCCCAAACGAGATCGTGGCCGACTTCAAGACACCTCCGCAGCTACGGCAGGCCGGGTCCTCTTCGCCGGCACGGACCCGGTCGAGTGCGCGCTCCATCGGAGCTCGCTCATTGCAGCTCATGCACACGACCTCCCGTAAGGTTCCGTGGATCTCGATCAGGATGTCGGGCGAGCTGCCGGCCATCTGGTGCAGGCCGTCGATGTTTTGGGTGACCAGGGTGTGGAGCTTGTCTTTCCTCTCGAGGTCAGCGAGCGCAACGTGACCGGCGTTCGGGCACGCTCGCCATGCCGGATGCTCGAGTCGTGTGCGCCACGCGACCTTCCGTACCTCTGGGTCGGCCATGTAGTAGCTGAGGTGAGAAAGCCTCTCGGCCTTCGGGTTGGTCGTCCACAGTCCCTGGGGGCCTCGGAAATCGGGGATGCCGGAATCCGTGGAGATCCCGGCGCCGGTCAGGGCCATTACCCGCCGGGCGGCCCCGATCCAGGCGGACACCTTTGTGAGCGTCTCGTCGTCTGTGGTGTTCGATGTCGCCATGGAGCTGTCATTGTCGCCTACGCGATTCGCTCCACGCGCCGCTTGGCCAATAGATCAAGCAGCTCATCGGGCTCTGAAGGGCAGCCGATGTAGGCGCCCTGTGCAAGGTCGCAGCCAAGCTCGGACAGTCGCTCCCATACGTCCTTGGTCTCGACGCCCTCTGCCACCACCCTCAAGTTGAGGTTGCGAGCGAGGTCGATCGTCGACTGAACGATCGCGGCGTCGTGATGGTCCGCCGCCATTCTGGTGACGAACAGCTTGTCTATCTTGATCTCGTCCACGGGAAGGTTCTTCAAGTTACTGAGCGAGAAGTAGCCGGTTCCGAAGTCGTCGATCGCTATCTCAATGCCCAGCGAGCGCAACTTCTCGAGCACGGTCTGGACGCGTGGAGGATCCGCCATGATGCTGCTTTCGGTTACTTCCAACTGAAGCGTCGAAGGAGGCACCTCCCACTTCCTCAGGAGCTGATAGATAGTTGCGGGCAGCTCCACATCAAGCAAGCAACGGGCCGAGAGGTTCACCGACACCTTCAGCCTGATGCCCCCATTGCGCCACGCGTAGGACTGGGACAAGACCTTGTCGATGACGTCGAGTGTCAGAGTCTTGATGGCGCCGGTGTTCTCTGCGGCCGGTATGAAGTCGCACGGCGGGATCAAGCCACGTTCCGGATGCTGCCAGCGGACGAGCGCTTCGACACTCGTGACCTTCCCAGTGGGGAGCGCCGCCTTTGGTTGGTAGTGGATCACCAGCTCGTCGTTGTCCATCGCCTGGCGAAGCTCGGTCATCAAGCGGAGCCGTGTGAACGAGTAGGCGTCGTGCTCTGTTGCATATTCCACGTAACCTGAGTGCCCTCTTTTAGCGGTGTACATGGCAACATCCGCACGTTGCAGCAGCGTATCGACATCGGTCCCCTGATCCGGGAAGAAAGCGGCGCCGATGCTGGCCTCGACCTCGAGATTCAGGCCTTGTATCTCGAACGGGGCCTCGAGTGATTCGACGGCTCTTCGAGCGATTCTCTCTGCGACCGAGCGGTCGGTGATGTTTGGCACCAACAGCCCGAATTCGTCACCTCCAAGACGAGCGACGGTGTCGGAGGTCCGTACCGCGCGCTCCAGACGGGGGCCGACGTTGCACAGGAGCTCGTCGCCGTTGTGGTGACCGAGGGTGTCGTTGATCTCCTTGAACCTATCCAGGTCCATGATCATCACTGCGACCGCGGTGCCATTCCGTTCGGCGGCCGCAATCGCTTCCTGGACACGGTCGCGAAACAACGCCCGGTTAGGCAGGTCGGTCAGGGCGTCGTGCAGCGCCGGTGAGCCCTCTCCGCCGCGGCACGGGTCAGCTTGCGCGATGCCCGCGCCACTACACGGAAGAGGATTGCGTAGAGCACCGAAAGCCCCACGAACAGCAGTGCGTACAGTTTCAGCGTGTCCTCTCGGATCACGGCTGCTACCGGTTGAAAAGGCAGGTAGAGCTCGACGGCGCCCTTAGGTTTCTCGTCTCCCCCAAAGCGAAGAGGCACGTACACCTCGAGCAGTTGGCCGAACCGTTGATTTGCCACGGCATTATCGGGATCCTCTAGTTTGCTCAGCTCGCTCGCTACGTCGCCATCGAGCGCTTCCCTTAGGTCACCGGAGATCGGAAACCTTCGTCCGATCTCCTTGCTCTTGTTGGAGTAGACGATGCGTCCTGTCCGATCCCAGATCTTGATGAGAGCCACCTGCGCGCCAAAGCGGCCCTCTTTGATGCTCCTATCCAGCCGCTTCACCCGCTCCTGGCTGAGTCCCCTCTGGAGACTGGTGGGCGACAGCTGCCCCCCGAACGCCCAGGTCTGCCACTAGGTGAGCAGCTGTTCCGGCATCCGAGACGGCGCGCTCCGTAATGATGACGCTGAGGGCCCTAGCCAGAACGAGGAATTCCGGAGGGAGGACTAAAGGAATCCCTGACCGCGGGGCCTGCGGTCAGGGTTGGAGAAGGATCTTGATAGCCCCTTCCTGCTTCTTCTGAAAGATCTCGTAGCTGAGCGGCGCCTCCTCGAGGGGCATGTGGTGGGTTGCGAAGTCGTCGACGCCCAGCGGGTCCCCATCACCTGCAAGCAGCGGAAGGATGTCGTCGACCCAGCGCCTGACATGAGCCTGGCCCATACGGATCTGGACGCCCTTGTCGAACAGGTCGAGCATGGGAAGAGGATCCGCCATTCCACCGTAGACGCCGCTGAGCGACAGGGTCCCCCCACGTCTCACCGCGTCGATCGAGGCCCACAGCGCTGCAAGCCGGTCCACTCCTGCCCTCTCGATCATCTTTTGCGCCAGAGGATCGGGAAGGAGGGAGGCCCCCTTTTGCATTGCCTGCGGAATGGGAGAACCGTGTGCTTCCATGCCCACTGCGTCTATAACGGAGTCCGCGCCGCGGCCGTTTGTCAATCCCCGGACCGCATCGCCGATGTCGTCGTACTCATTGAGGTCCAGCACGTCCACTCCACTAAGGCGGGCCATCTCGAGGCGCTCGGGGACGAGATCGACTCCGATGACCCGTCCCGCGCCGCGGTGCATCGCTATGCGAGCGCACATCTGGCCGATGGGACCGAGCCCGAACACCGCCACGCTGCCACCGTCGGGAATGTCGGCGAACACGACCGCCTGCCATGCCGTAGGAAGAACGTCGGACAGGTAGACGAAGCGGTCATCGGGCGGGCCCTCGGGCACCTTGATGGGGCCGAACTGCGCCTGGGGAACTCGGAGGTACTCGGCCTGGGCCCCCGGCACCCTGCCATAGAGCTTGGTGTAGCCGTAGAGAGCGGCGCCCTTGCCCTCCGACCGGACCTGGGTCGTCTCGCACTGGGCGTAGAGCTGACGGTCGCACATGAAGCAGTGTCCGCACGAGATGTTGAACGGTATGACCACGCGGTCGCCCGCAGCGATGTGGGCGACCTCCGACCCGACCTCTTCCACTATGCCCATGGGCTCGTGGCCGAGGATGTCCCCCTCTTCCATGAACATCACCAGGACCTCATAGGGGTGGAGGTCCGAGCCGCAGATGCCGCTGGAGGTGATGCGCACGATCGCATCGGTCGGTTCTTGGATGATCGGATCCGGAACGGTGTCGACTCGGACATCTCGCTTGCCGTGCCACACGACTGCCTTCATCAGGGTGGTCCTCCGATCGGTTGGCTCGAGCTGTAGCTCTTCCACGTCGACGAATCCCTCGCCCAACGGCGATGTTCCGTTGGGCAGTATCATCACCTGGTTGCCCCCTTAGCTCAGACGGCAGAGCGTCTCCATGGTAAGGAGAAGGTCCACGGTTCGATTCCGTGAGGGGGCTCTCGGAGCCGGCAGCGGCTCCATGGCGGCGTAGCTCAGGGGCAGAGCAGGCGGCTCATAATCGCCGAGTCGGTGGTTCGAGTCCACCCGCCGCTACCAGGCCCGCCTTTCCCCTCAACTTGTCGGTCCAAATAGCCGACAACATGTCGTGGGAAAGCAACCCCTTTGCTGGTGTTCGAGGTGTGGAGCCGACGTCGTCGACGTCGACGGCTACTGCATGCTCGGGCATCGGTTGACGGGCGACTCGCCGGACCCCGCCGCCCCCGATCCTCGGGAGCCTGAGCGCTTCGCGTTCGCACCGCCTGATCAGGTAATGACGACGCATGTCGTTACGGCGCTTGACTCCCACAGTGACGACCCGACGGGTCCGGTGTGGACGCAGCTCGAGGACATCACAGAGACGCAGCAAGACGACCCGATCTTTGCCTTCGCTCCCGCTCCCCGAATCGACTGGGGGCCCAAGGGTCGCACCGGCTTCGCCACGCGCGACCGGGGTTTGCTCAAACGCCTGAGACCTCAGACGCGCTGACCCGCGCGCACCACCGCTTCGGTTAGGAACGTCGTCCTCTATCCTTTCTGCCTTCCATGTGGCTCGAGCCACCGCTAGGACCGGAGGACGACATGAACATCTCTCTTCGTCGACTGCTCGTTGCGGTGATGGTCGTTGCGCTAGTGGTTTCGGCCTGTGGAGGAGAGGGGGAGCAGGATGCGGCGCCGCGGGATGACGCGCAGGAAGAGCCGGAGGCGATTGAGGAGCCGACTGAGGAGCCAACCGTTGAGGCGACCGAGGAGCCGACCGAGGAGCCGACTGCTGAGGTCTCCGCTTCCCCCGGCGGGGGGTGCTCCGACATAGAGGAGGTCAAGATCACCTCCGAGCAACACGTCAATAAGGAGCTCACGCCTGGGGACTACAGCACCAACCCCCCAGCCGGCGGAGACCACTCCTCGGAGGTCGTCGAGGTGGGGGCGATCTACGACCAGCCTCAGCCGCTTGGCCGGCTGGTCCATTCGCTCGAGCACGGCGCGGTCATCGGATGGACCAACAACCTCTCCGAGGAGCAGACCCAGCAGGTAGGGGAGGCTTTCAACGCACTATTTCAGGAGGGCTACAAGTCCCTGATAGTCGTCGAGTACCCCGATATGGACGTGCCTTTCGCGCTCTCGGCGTGGGGCGCGGTGCAGACTTGCAACGGCATAGACCCCTTCGCAATAGGGAACTTCGTCGGCACCTATTACGCGTCGGGGCCCGAAGGCGAGCTGGCCTGCGTCGACCCTCAGGGGGGCAGAGTGAAGGTCCCCATGTGCGAGGGCTAGGGAGATGGTGAGCTAGCTCCTCGCTATAATCGCTGGCTGACTATCGATTCCCGATGAGGTGAGGTCTTGGCCAGCGACCGGCGCGTCCACGTAACGCTCGAGTGCACCCAGTGCAAACGCCGTAACTACATAACCGAGAAGAACCGGCACAACACCCGCGAGCGCGTCGAGCTCAAGAAGTACTGTCGCTGGTGCCGTCTCCACACCGCGCACCGCGAGACCCGCTAGCCGGGTGCCCTCGCTTGTTCAGGCGGGAGCGATGAGCCTGAAAGACGAAACCACGGCATCCACCATTCTCCCTACCCTGCGCACCTTCGTTCTTGGGTCATAGAAGGCAGCGATGGTGAAATTGCGTGACCCGGCGCCAAGCGTCACGGCCTCGAACTTGAGAGAGACGTTGTGCTGGTTGACCGCAGTACCTGCCAGTCGGACGGCCGGCGATTGCCGAACGACAACGTCCTCTTGCTCCCTTACACGCAAACGGTCGTAGCTTCCCTGCAGCAACCTCAAGAAATTCGACGAGGCCCGAGAGATGTCTCCGGCCGGCGCAAGCCCCACGGAAATCACTACCTTGCGGTCCGGGCTTGTGATCCTTGACAGAGTCCCTTCAGTAGCCGCCTTCCACCGCCTCGGGTAGCCGAAGGAGTAGTGGGCCTTGTGGTTTACCTTCGTTTGCAGTGCAACATCGAGCGGCGGTTGCTCTTCCTGATCTTGCTGGTTGGCATCGTCGTTGACGGGCAACTGACCGCGGCTCAAGAGGCCGTTGTTGATGGTCTGTTGGGTCAGGGCCGTAGCAAAGACGGCAGCCAGCAAGAGGATCACCGCTATTCTGCCGAGCGTGGCAAGTGAGAGGAGCTTCTTCACCGTTAGGCCATTATCCGGCCTGGAGAACCTCCGCGGGACGCACCTTTCGCGATCTGAGGAGCGCCTTCAGCTTCGGGCCCGGCCTCAGGCTGATCCCTCCGATGAGGAGCGCCCCAGTACCCACGAGCATCCCCGCGTACATCAGCCACACCAGGATGTTTAGGCCGGTGAAGGGCAGGCCGCCGGCCGGCTCCTGATTCGAGTTATCGGCTGTGCCTCCCGCATTTTGTTGTCCGTTTACGCGCTCGTTCAAGAAGGTGCGGGCACCAATGAGGTTCCCGCTGCTGGCCACCTTGTTCGAGTCGTCCGTCCGCTCGGCCGTCTTCAGCCGCTCCTTTGCGGGCCGCGTCGACTTCACCTTCTTGCTTGGAGGGGCCGCGGGGACGGGGCGTCGTTGCGTGGTTGTTTGCGTCGTTGCAGAAGGGCTCGAGGAAGAGGTGGTTCGAGGAGCGGTCTGAGGGGCCCTCTGTGGAGAAGAGGATGTGGTCGATGAAGTGGGAGGGGTGCCGGTAGGGGCCTTTTGTTGGGTATCGGTGAGTGGAGCGGTGGTCTCTGCGGCGGTGTTCGAGACATCCTTCACAGCCGAGTTGGCGCCGCTCGTCACGTTGGTCACCGTCTGCTTGGCGGCCCCAGTTGCCGACCCCACCGACTCGGCGGCCCCATCCGCCGTGTCCTCGACCGTCTTCACGACGTCGTCCACCTTCTGAGTCGTCGTCTGGGTCGCCGTGGAGATCGTCTTATCGGTCGTCGTCTGGGTCACCGTGGAGGTCGTCTTGTCAGTGGTATCGGTCGTCGTCTGGGTCACCGTGGAGGTGGTCTTGTCAGCGGTATCGGTCGTCGTCTGGGTCACCGTGGAGGTCTTGTCGTCGGCGGTATCGGTGAGAGATGGCGTTGCCCCCACCCGCGATGGCGGTCCCGGCCCACAGCACAGAAAAGGCAAGAGTTGAGGCGCTTGCCATGACGATCATGAGCCTGGGTCTGGCGATCCTGTCCTTCACGGAGCCTCCTGGCGGGTCTTGACGGAGCGATACATCGTGACTACGCAGGGTAATTCAACGCCGCGGAAGCGTCTCCTGCTCCACAAGCAAATGAAACTTCCGACGGCTTACAGGAAGAGAGACATCCCCCATCTGTTGTGCCCGGTGATTCTAGCCTGCGAATGCAAATCGTGTGGGCCACTGAAAGATGCTGCAGTCCGACGACCAAGCCTCGCACTGCAAGAGGCCCCCGGGAAACCGGGGGCCTCTTGTGATCCGTGGAGCTGCAGCGGGGCTTAGAAATCCATGTCTCCGCCGCCGGGCATCGCCGGGGCCGCCTGCTTCTCTGGCTTGTCGGCGACGATTGCCTCGGTCGTGAGGAACAGGGCCGCTATCGACGCTGCGTTCTGGGCGCCGCCCGGGTTACCTTGGCAGCCTCCACGACGCCGGCCTGGAACAGATCCCCGTACTCACCGGTCTGGGCGTCGAGACCCTCGCTCGGGCCGAGCGTGCGGATCTTCTCGACGACCACGCCGCCCTCGTAGCCTGCGTTTCTGGCGATGACCTTGACCGGCTCCTCGAGCGCACGCTTGACGATGGTCACGCCGGTGGCCTCGTCGCCCTTGAGCTCGAGCTTCTCGAGGCCCTCCTGGGCGGCCAGCAAGGTGACGCCGCCGCCGGCGACGATGCCCTCCTCGACCGACGCCTTGGCGGTCTGGACTGCATCCTCGATGCGGTGCTTCTTCTCCTTGAGCTCTACTTCGGTGGCTGCGCCGACCTTGATGACGGCAACTCCACCGGCGAGCTTGGCGAGACGCTCTTGGAGCTTCTCCTTGTCGTAGTCCGAGTCGGAGCGCTCGATCTCGGCCTTGATCTGGTTGATGCGACCGGTGATCTCATCCGGCGAGCCGCCGCCCTCGACCACCGTGGTGTCGTCTTTGGTCACGACGATCTTGCGGGCGCTGCCGAGCATGTCGAGAGTGACGCTCTCGAGCTTGAGTCCCACCTCTTCCGAGATGACCTGGCCGCCGGTGAGCACTGCGATGTCGCCGAGCATGGCCTTGCGGCGGTCACCGAAGCCGGGGGCCTTGACGGCAACGGCCTTGAAGGTGCCGCGGATCTTGTTGACCACCAAGGTGGCAAGGGCCTCGCCCTCGACATCCTCGGACACGATCAGCAGCGACTTGCCGCCCTGCATGACCTTCTCGAGGATCGGGAGCAGGTCACGAACCGCCGAGATCTTCTGGTTCGCAATCAAGATGTAGGGCTCGTCGAGCACGGCTTCCATGCGCTCGGCGTCGGTGACGAAGTAGGGGCTGATGTAGCCCTTGTCCAGGCGCATGCCCTCGACCAGCTCGAGCTCCATGCCAAAGGTGTTGGACTCTTCGACGGTCATGACGCGTCCTTGCCGACCTTGTCCATGGCCTCTGCGATGGACTCGCCGATCTCGGGGTCGTTGTTCGCCGAGATCGAGGCGACCTGGGCGATCTGGTCCCGGCCCCCGACCTCACGCGACGACGACTTGATCGACTCGACGACCTGCTCGACAGCCTTCTCGATTCCCCGCTTCAGGGCGATCGGGTTGGCGCCTGCTGCGACGTTGCGAAGACCCTCCCGCACCATGGCCTGTGCCAGCACCGTGGCGGTGGTGGTGCCGTCACCTGCGACGTCATCGGTCTTCTTTGCGACCTCTTTGACGAGCTCGGCGCCGATCTTCTCGTAGGGGTCCTCGAGCTCGATCTCCTTGGCGATCGAGACGCCGTCGTTGGTGATCGTGGGGGCGCCCCACTTCTTCTCGAGCACGACGTTGCGCCCCTTGGGGCCGAGCGTGACCTTGACCGCATCGGCGAGCTGGTTCATACCCCGCTCGAGCGCCCTCCGGGCCTCTTCCTCGTAAGCAATTGTCTTCGACATGGGCTACCTCCTGGTTAATGCGACTCTTAGCACTCTATGGCTCTGAGTGCTAAAGATAGCTCACGCCGCCGGAGGTCGCAAACGCGCGATCTGTCGACGGACCGGTTGCTTGCTCCTATGCTCCAAGAGCCAGGGATGAATCAGCGCCGGAAGGGGGCGCCGGCCGGAGGTGGACTGCATGCGAGTTGGAGTGATCGGCACCGGACATGTGGGGCTCATCACGTGTGTGTCTCTCGCAGAGGTCGGGCACCAGGTCGCCGGCACCGACTCCGAGGCGCAGAAGATTGCTGACCTCCAACGCGGGGAAGCGCCTTTCTTCGAACCCGGTTTGCAGGAGCTTCTTCACCAAACGACGGAGTCGGGTCGCCTCAGCTTTTCTTGTAGCGCAGCCACAGCGGTGGCGGATGCCGATGTGGTGTTCGTGTGCGTCGGCACCCCGGCGAGGGCCTCGGGAGAGGCGAGCCTGGTGGCGGTCGAGGCGGCGGCCCGAGACGTGGCAAGGCATGCCACAGGTCCCGCTGTAGTGGTGGAGAAGTCCACGGTTCCCGCAGGCACGTCGCTGAGCCTGAAGCGGACACTGCGGCGGGAGCGGCCTGACCTGGGCGGTCGGCTCGAGGTGGTCTCTAACCCAGAGTTCCTGAGGGAGGGCCATGCCATCGAGGACGCCCTGCACCCCGATCGCATCTTGATCGGAGCGGAAACCGACCATGCCTTCGGGGTGATGAGACGCCTGTATGCCACGTTCGTGGCGCAGGGGCACCCCATCATCGAGACCGACATCCAGACCGCCGAGCTGGCCAAGCACGCCTGCAATGCCTTCCTGGCGCTCAAGATCTCCTACGCCAACGCCCTTGCTCGGATTTGCGAGCGGGCCGGCGCAGACGTCGTCGCGGTCGCCGACGTGATGGGATCCGATCCTCGAATCGGCCGGGCGTTCCTCAACGCAGGGCTCGGCTACGGCGGCTACTGCTTCCCCAAGGACATCCAGGCCTTCCAGCGTTTGGCCGGCAGGCTGGGCTACGACTTTCCACTGCTGTCTGAGATCGCCCGCATCAACCAGGAGGCAGTGACCGCGGTGGTGGACAAGATCAGAGAGGCGCTGTGGAACCTCGAGGACAAGCGTGTAGCCCTTCTGGGCCTCTCGTTCAAGCCGGGAACCGACGACATCAGGTTCTCTCCGCCGCTGGCGCTGGCTCGGCTGCTTCGAGAGGAGGGGGCCACGGTCGTGGGCTACGACCCCGAGGCTGCCGCCAACGCCAAGGGCGAGCTACCGGAGCTGGAGCTGGCCCCCGACCCCTACGACGCCGCCTCCGGGGCTCACTGCGCGGTCGTCTGCACCGAGTGGGAGGAGTTCAAGCAGCTCGACCTCGTCCGGGTGAGGGATGCGCTCGCCTATCCCATCCTGGTCGACGGCCGGAACATCTTTGAGCCGGACCAGGTAGTCGCCGCCGGGTTGAGCTACCACCCGACCGGCAGGCCACCGGTTGAGCCATAGCGTTTAGTGGCGCATCCGGCATGAGAGCGGTCGTGACCGGGGGGGCCGGTTTTCTCGGCTCCCACCTCTGCGAGCGCCTCGTGGCCGAGGGCTGGCACGTGCTCTGCCTCGACTCGATGCTGACCGGCGCGACGGCGAATGTGGCCGGGCTCCGTCAGCACGAGCGCTTCAGGTTGGAGTCGTACGACGTCACGCGACCCATGGAGATCGAGGGAGATGTCGACTGGGTGTTGCATCTCGCATCCCCGGCGTCCCCCAAGGACTATCTGGACCATCCCATCGAGACGCTTCAGGTTGGTTCTCTTGGAACGTTCAACTGCCTCGATCTTGCCCGGTGGAAGGAGGCCGGCTTTCTGTTCGCCTCGACCTCTGAGGTCTACGGTGACCCCAAGGTCCATCCTCAGCCGGAGAGCTACTGGGGCAACGTCAACCCCATCGGCCCCCGCAGCGTCTACGACGAACCCAAGCGCTTCTCGGAAGCCGCCGCCATGGCCTATCAGCGCGCCCACGGAGTTCCCGTCAAGGTGATGCGCATCTTCAACACTTATGGACCTCGCATGCGCCGGCGTGATGGGCGGGCGGTTCCGAACTTCATCGATCAGGCGCTCGCGGGTGCGCCCCTGACGGTGCACGGTGACGGATCGCAGACCCGGTCCCTGTGTTACGTGGACGACCTCGTCGAGGGCATTTGGCGGTTCCTGAACGCCGAAGGCACGGGCCCGATGAACCTCGGCAATCCCCACGAGGTCACGGTGCTGGAGCTTGCCAAGCTCATCGCCGACCTCGCGGGAAGCGGCTCGGAGATCGTCTTCACCGACCGACCAATCGACGACCCCGAGCTGCGTTGCCCGGACATCTCGCTGGCGCGCGAAGCCCTCGGGTGGGAGCCTCACGTCACCCTGGAAGAGGGACTGGCAAGGACCCTCGAGTGGGCCAGGGGGGCCTGGACCTGACCTCCGGCCTTCTCTATTGCACCCTGGGCGCATAGCGCACCCCATGCAGCAGAGAAGGCCCGGAGCTCAACCCTGAAGCGCACTCTTGGCAATCTCACGTCTGAAGCGAACGAAGTCTCCGAGGTTGCAACTCAAGATCTCGAGCACCCTGGAGTCGTCTACTCGAAGATAGCCGTGCACTAAGAGGTTGCGAAACCGAGCCATCTGTTGGAGCGGCTGAACGGCGTCAGGTGTCAGGAAGTCGGTTTCACCCAAGACGACAAAGACATCTGCAAAGTCCGCCGGGCTCCTCAACCCTTCTGAGGAGATGATGTGCTGTCCCACATCAATACATGTCTCGATGGCGACGACAAAGCGGTACTTGATCGCTGCGAGGATGTCCGGGTTGTTCCCGGTCCTGGTTTTTGGGGACGCTGCTAGTCGTTGGAGATGGGTTAGTTCTTCTTGCAACCGGTCGAGCAGGGTGCGGACTCGTGCGGGATCGACCATTCAGCGTCGCCCCTCGCTGATATCCAAGAGGAACTCCCTGTCGAGCGCCCTGGCATGGAGATCGAAGTCGAAAAACTCTCTCATCACCACGCTTTCGAAACGCACGCGTGCGGGTTCGTCTCTCGAGTAGATGACCACTCTTTCTTTAAGGATTCTCCCTCGCAGGGCCAGGGGTGCGACGTTGAGCACTACTAAGTCGAGTCGCCCTATGCGGGACGCCTTCGCCAGCTCGTTCGTCAACTCCAACGTGGCATCGAGGGCGAACTCTGGTCGATTGAAGCCCTCGAGGAAGACGGCGACGTCTACGTCACTGCCCTGCCTGGCCAAGCCCGTGGCCTGAGACCCAAACAGGAAGGCAAACAATACCTCCGACCCTTCGAAAGCCGCCGAGGAGCCGGTCTTGAGCATCTCGATCAAGTTGTTGTTCACGCCCTCATGGTACGTGGGCCGGCTATCCCACTGCCTTCTTCATTGCACCCTGCGCGCATAGCGCACCTCATGCAGCAGAGAAGGAATTAGCGGCCTACGCTGCCTCCCTTGCCGCCCGCACTTGCTGCGCCACCCAGGCCCCCTCGTAGAGGACGTCCTCCCACGTGAACCTCAGGACCATCCAGCCGCGAATGTTGAGCGAGTTCGACTTGCGCATATCGCGCATGCTCGGTAGGCGTCCTGAGTGCCAGCGACGCCCATCCACTTCCATGACTATCCGTTTGTCGGGATAGCTGAAGTCGAGCCGGCCCGGTGCGCGCCGGTGAGGCACGTCCGGGTGCTGAAGGACCGGCGGTGGGAGGCCGGCGTTGCGCAACAGGCGCCGGAACTTGGTCTCGAGCACGCTCTCGGGAACCGCGTTGCCCGGCCCCCGCACTTCCAGCAACCGTCTCAGGGCCTTGCAACCAGTCCGGCCCTTCCCACACAGCTCCTCGATTCGCCACCGCAGCCGAGGGACTGATGTCAGCCGCCGTCGAAGAGCATCGTCGAGAGCAATCTCGAGCGTTTCCTCGTCGACCACTGCGGCAAGGTCCACGAGCGTCCGGGCGGCGTTGGTGACCGGGATCCCTCGCAGCGTCGCCAGGTCGCAGCGAGGCATCACCGGAACGACGTGAAGCTTTATCCCGTCGGGGCATCGCTGCGAGCGCTCGCACGTTATCTCCACCACCGCTCGAGTGATTCCTGCAAGTTCCCAATGCGCCGCGGCCGCCCTGTGGGACGCGCAGGTTGGCGGCCCACCCCAAAGGCACGCAGCCATGAGGTCTTGCTCCCAGCGTCGCGGGACGGTCGTGACCCGAAGAATGCGCGGGAGGATGATCTCCCACCGGCCTTGTTCGACTCGCGTCCTGATGGCCGAATCGGTGAACCCAGCAGTGTGCGCTTGTTCTCGTGTAAGCACCCCGTACTGGCGGGCGCAGAGGCCTGCGAGGACCCGCTCTCGGTCTTCTCTGTTGCATCCCGTACGCATAGCGCACACCATGCAGCGGCGAAAGAGAAACGGCTGTGGTGGGCGCTACGAACGGGCTCAGATCCCCGCCAGAGCGGCGGCCCCCACCACCACCAGCATGGCTGCGTTGGCAAAACGGGGCGCGCTCGTCGAGCCGAGCTCGTCGAGCCGGTTCATGATTGTCTCGGCCTCGTCTTCCGATCTCGCCGAACGGGACACCGTGACGGATAGGCCGCGCATAACCCCGAACGGGATGCAGAGGGCCGCGCCCACCAGGGGGCTCCCCGATGCCATCGCACCGGCGACCACAGCGACGTAGGTGCCGAACGACAAAAAGGTGAAGAAACCCGCGCCGAGGCCTGCTCCGTAGAGGAACGCGGCAACTCCCGGCGAGTAAAAGGTCCGCCACCAGTCCGGCACCTGGGCGTGGCGATCCGGCAAGGGGATGGGCAACCGGAGCCCCTCCCGCGCCGCGTAGATCAACGCGACGACTGCGAGGACGACGAGCCCCGCCTGGCCCCAGGGAGCGCCGGCGAGCGCGCCGATTCCTCCGAGGGCCGCTCCAACAAGCGCGGCCGAGCCAGTCGCCCCAAGCGTGTGGAGGGCTACGCTGAACCAGTATCGACGGGAGCTGCCACCGTGGACCACGGGGGTGATGGTCTCCACCATCGAGAGGCCTCAGGGGCCGAAGAGCGTTGAGATCCCCGCGACGACAGAGGCGACGACCAGCGTTGCAAGAACGAACGTGCTCAACAGCGAGTGTTGAGGTCCCTGTAGCCGATGCAGAAGACCTTCCTGCCGTGGTGGCAGTAGCCGGTGACGGCTCCGTCTCCGTTGATGCGCGTGTCGGAGTAGGAGCAGCAGTCGTAGATGCGGCGGATGCGACCGCCGCAGCAGCGGTTCCAGCCGCCCCCCTGGGTGGGATTACCGGTGTAGGGGTAGCGAATCGGCACGAGTTGCTGGCACATCTTGTGGCGCGTTTGCGTGTGGGACTTGTAGATCCTGCCCCTGTCATCGACGGGATATCCGTACACCGGATGCAGGGGATAGCCGTACTTGTCGACTCTGCTCTGAGGCGAATAGGGGTGGGGGCAGGACCCGGTCGTGTAGGTGTGACCACAGATGTGATAGGCCTCGGCCCTCTCGGGCCTCAAAGCGACGGCGACCATCGACCCCCCGACCAGCGCCACGAGCCCCTGGCCCATGCGCCCGAGGAAGGACCGCCTGCTGGTCCTCTCGGCGAGGCCGATCGACGCTCGCTCGGTGACTGTTTCAAGCATCGACTTGTACGCCTCCTTTGGTTGCTTCTTCCGCGCGCCTCTTACCAGTATCGACCAAACCCTCCATTTGCTCGAGGTTGTTCACTGTGCCCTTGGCTCTGACCACGCCCAGCTCGTCGAGCGCAACAACGTAGGGAGTACCGGGGATGGCGTAAGCGCGCGCAGCCTCGGGGGAGGCAACGACGGGCGCGCTCAGTCCTCTATGCGAGAACGACAACGCCGTCTCGGTGGCGTCGAGATCGGTCACGACGAAGGGCCTCATCCCCGCGGCTTCCGCAACCGCAGCAATGGAAGGAAGCACCGTCTCGCACACCTGGCAACCGGGAGAGACGAACAACAGGAGCTGTGGGACGCCCTGGCCCCCCAACGCAACCGGGCGGCCGTCGAGATCGGTTGCTTCGATGGGGATCAGCCCCTCGCCGAGAGGAGGTCCTTCATCGTCCATCTCGAGCGCGCCTCGGGGGCCGAGCCGAAGGTGCAGGGTGCCGATCTGGCGCGCCAGCGCGACGACCACTACGCACAACGTCACGACGAGCAACCACAGGGCGATATAAGAGACCGCCCACCAATCCTCCACCGGCACCTCCGCTCGAGGACTCGATGCCCGAGCTCCGGACATCGACCAGAAACGTCGGGCCACAGGCTACCGCGGCTCTTAGGATTCACCGGCCATGCCGACTACTGCAAGCACCCTAGCGGCCGCCGTGCTGGCCTGTGCCTTTGCATGGGCGGCCGCGGCAAAGCTCGTCCAGTTCAAGGCTTGGGGGGCCGCGCTGGACGGTTACCGGATCCCGCGCTCGCTTCATCCAGTTGCCCTCGTCGGACTGCCCGTGGCGGAGATTGTGGTTACGGTGCTGTTGCTGGCCGGCCCCCTGAAGTCGGGGGCGGCTCTCGCAGTGGCGCTGGTCGCCGTGTTCTCCATGGCCATCATCCGGGCCCGGTCGCTGCAGGGAGACAAGCTGCCGTGCGGGTGCTTCGGACGGACCGAGGCGCGCGACTACCGCCTGATGCTGATCCGAAACGGGGTGCTGGCAGCTCTTGCTGCTGCCGTGCTGCTCTCAGGCACGCAAGAAGGGGTGGTTCAGGAGCTGAGCGGCTTATCCATCGAGGATGTTCTTCCGGTTACTCTGGTCGGCCTCGGGTTGATCTTGTCGTTGTGGATGGTTCGCCAGGTCGCAAACGCTTTTCGAGGGAGGCAGTCATGAGCAGGGCCCGGATCGCTCTCACTGCAATCGTTTCGATTGCTGTACTGGCCGCGCCCGCCCTCGCGGGGCTCGCCGGCATCCCTGACCCCAACGACACGAGGGGCGACCTCGACGTTCGAAAAGTCGAAAGGTTCGGTATTGATCGACCCGGCTTCCACATCGTCACCTGCTGCCGGTGGCGCACGAAGGGCATCTGGGACCGTGGCTACTTCTTGGTCCGTTTCGACACCTTCGGGGGTAAGCGCTTCGACTACTACGCGCTGGTTCGATCCGACGGGCGGAAGATGCTCGGAAGCCTGTGGCGCGACCGCCAGAAGTACGCGGACACCTACATAACCCCTCTCAAGGAGTGGCGCCCGAACCGGCGCAGCCTGACGGTAAGGGTGCCGTTGTCGAGGATGTACCTCGGCGGGCCTCAGCGTTTGACCTACCGGTGGAAGGTCCAGACCATGCTGACCGGTGATCGCTGTCGCAGGGTCTGCTTCGATCGCGCGCCGAACGATACTGCCGTCACGGAACCCAACGGCAAGCCACGCACCTAGAAGGCGGATGGGGCCGGCCCTCGTAATCCTTGGGTGGGATTCGGCGACCTTCGACGTCATCGATCCACTCGCGGCGGAGGGCCGTCTGCCTGCCTTCAGCTCGTTGATGGGCAGGGGCTGGCGGGCGCCGCTTCACTCGACCTGGCCCCCGATGACAGACTCGGCCTGGACCTCCGCGTTCACCGGTCTCAACCCCGGCGGGCACGGGATCTTTGGCTCGTGGTACCGGGCGCCGGGGGCCTACGGGTGCCGCTACTTCTCTTCGCGAGATCGCCAGGCTCGAGCGCTGTGGGAGCTCACCTCCACGGTCCGCTGCGGGGTGTGGAACGTGCCGATGACCTTTCCGCCGACACCGCTCGAAGGAGCGATGGTCGCCGGATACGGCGCACCGCCGGGAAGCCGCTTTTGCAATCCCTCGAGCGTCCAGGACGAGCTCGCCGAACGGTGGCCGCTAGAGGACCTGATCGACAGGGCGCCACACTCCACGCTCGAGAGCTTCCTAGACGACTTGCTGCGGGGCCTCGAGGCACAGGCAGAGGCCCTTCCGTGGTTCGCCGAGGCAACCGGAGCTGACTGCCTCATCGCGGTGTGGCCCCACGTCGACCGAGCGCAACACTTCTTCTGGCGCTTCAGGGGCACCGACCACCCCCTTGCGTCGGCGGTCGACCAGGTCTACGAGGCCATGGACCGGGCTACCGGAGCGCTGCTCGAGGCGTGGCCGCAAACCGACTTCATGGTCGTCAGCGATCACGGCGCCGGCACCCTGGAGGGGGACGTCAACCTGGGGGGGTGGCTCGCCCGCGAGGGCTACGCTGCCTACGGGACCAAACGACGCCCCTCCGTGGTCGATCTCGCGTGGAAGTTCCCTCCTTCGGTTCGCCGATTGGGGAGGCGCATCGCCCCCACCATCGCCCGCACCGCCGTGGGGGCCACCCTGACCGGCCAACTGGGCGCGTTCGACTGGGCCCAGACCAACGCCTTTCTGGGCTTCCACTCGGACCTGTGGCTCAACCTTCGGGGCCGTGAGCCCGACGGTGTTGTCGACGAGGCCGCCGCCCCAGGGTTGCTCGAGGAGCTCAGTGACAAGCTGCTGGATCTTCGGGATCCGGCAACGGGCGGGCCCGTGTTCGCAGCCGCTTACCGGCGCGACGAGATCTACCAGGGCACGGCCTCGCAACTTGCCCCCGACCTAATGCTCGATTCGTGGTCGGCCGGATACCGGGTGGCGCCGGCGCGCGGCCCCTCGGCCGATCTGGTGGCCCCTCCTGCGTCGCTCGCCGGAGTGAACGAGGCCTGGTCCGCCGACCACAGGCCCGAGGGCATCTTCGTCGCAGCAGGCCCTCGCATCGCCTCGGGGAGCTCGAAGAAGCTCGATCTCTACGACGTGTGTCCCACGGCTCTTGCGCTGCTCGAGCAACCCGTGCCCGCCGGGCTCGACGGGCGGGTGATAGAGGAGGCGGTCGAGCGCGCCTGGCTCGACCGGCATCCCGTCCAGTCCACCGAAGAGCGGGCGACGCGCGCCTCGGGAGGCGCCTACTCCGACGACGAAGCCGCCGCGGTCGCGGCTCATCTCAAGGACCTTGGCTACATCGAGTAGAGCCTCGCCTGCTCCCTGCTCTTCGTCCATTGTTGGCCGGGCCCCCGTCACCGGGGCCAAATCAACATCGGACGTCCTGCTCTTCGTCCATTGTTGGCCGGGCCCCCGTCACCGGGGCCAAATCAACATC
>JAUJNI010000003.1:123033-136767 GCA_030446465.1 Actinomycetota bacterium | reverse complement strand
CCTGCTCTTCGTCCATTGTTGGCCGGGCCCCCGTCACCGGGGCCAAATCAACATCGGACGTGGGGCTAGGCCCCCCTGTCCTGTGAGCGGTTGACGCCATTGGAAGGTCTCTTGCGGCGTCGGGGAGGGGGGCCGGCTGCTGCCGCCTTCTTGAGGTTGCGGTAGATCACCCGCGACATGACGATCCACGCGATCGAGACGACCACCAAGAGTACGCACGCCACCGTGAGCATCGGTTCCCGGGAGAACTCGTCTAATCGGGGCGCTTTGGCGACAAGAGTGACGGCATACATGTCAGAAGTTGTTATCCACCGCAGCCCACGTTATGCCTTCTGCTGGCAAGATTGCCGTCTATGAATGCCGGGGTGGCCACAAAGAAACAGGCTCTCGCAGACCGCCTGCGCGGCCTAGGAAGCGTCGTGGTGGCGTATTCCGGTGGGGTCGACTCTGCACTTCTGGCGGCGTTTGCTCACGATGTGCTGGGGGAACGGTCGCTCGCCGTCACGGCGGTGTCGCCCTCTCTCGCCCGGCGGGAGCTGAGCGCTGCGGTGGAGCTCGCGGGGGCCCGAGGCTGGCAGCACGCCGTCGTGGAGACGCTCGAGGTCGATCGGGAGGAATACGCTCGCAACTCGTCCGACCGCTGCTACTGGTGCAAGACGGAGCTGTTCGAGGTGCTCGAGCCCATCGCGGCACGGCGGAAAGCGAGGATCGTGGTCGGGACGAATATCGACGACCTCGCGGACTACCGCCCCGGTCTCCGCGCGGCACAGGAGCAGGGTGTCGAGACGCCACTGGCCGACGCGGGCCTCACCAAAGCGGAGGTTCGCATGTTGTCTGCAGAGCTCGGCCTTCCTACGGCAGACAAGCCCGCGTCGCCGTGCCTCGCGTCGCGCTTTGCCTACGGCGTCAGAGTCACGCCGGAGGGCTTACACAGGATCGACGCAGCAGAGGAGGCCATCAGGGCTCTGGGTTTCACCGTCTTTCGGGTGCGGGACCACGGCGATCTCGCTCGCCTGGAGGTGCCCTCGGACGCCATCGAGAGGGCAGCGGAGCTTCGCTCGAGGATCGTCGAGGATCTGCGGCGTCTCGGCTTCAAGTATGTGACGCTGGATCTGACCGGTTTCCGCTCGGGCTCCCTGAACGAAGTCCTGCCCGAACCACGCATTCCATAGCAGTTTGGGAGCTTGGGCAGGGGTGGAAGCGCAACAGTTTCATAAAGAGGGCCGCAGTCAATGATCGACCTACTCATCGACAACCAGACTGTAGCGGGGCGCCTCGTCACGTCTCTGGCTATCGTCGCCGTCGCAGTCTTGCTCGGCATGGTGATCGGGAGGTTTGCGTCCCGCCAAGGCCAGGATTCCTTTAGCCGCTACTACATCCGCAAGGCCGTCCGTTACGTCATAGCGGTCATCGCGTTCGTTTCTCTGGCTATCGTCTGGCGTCCCTTCGCAGGACAGATCGGGGTCGTCCTCGGTCTGTTTGCCGCCGGGGTCGCCTTCGCGATGCAGGAAGTGATCGGCGCAATCGCGGGTTGGTTCAACATCGTGTCCGGCAGGATCTTCCGCGTCGGCGACCGCATCGAGATGGGAGGTGTAAGGGGCGATGTGATCGATATCTCGCCGCTGCGGACCAAGATCCTCGAGATGGGCTCCGGCCTCACCCAGAAGGATGGATCATCGGGAAGCGCCAGCTGGGTGACCGGCCGCCAGCACACTGGCCGCATCGTCGCCGTCTCCAACAAGATGACTTTCACCGAGCCGGTCTTCAACTACTCGGCGGTTTTCGACTACATCTGGGAGGAGCTGACCTTCCCGATTCCCTATCGAGAAGATTGGCGTTGCGCCGAGCGGATCTTGCTAGAAGAAGTGTCGGCCGCATCGAGCTCACAGGAGGCGCGGGACGCAATCGACCACATGACCAAGCGCTACCCGGTGCCGCGGGCCGAGGTCGAGCCTCGTGTCTTCATGAGAGCTACCGACAACTGGATGGAACTGGCCGCTCGTTTTGTCGTTCCAACCAGAACCGCCCGGTCGGTAAAGGATGCGGTGACCAGGCGAATCATCGAACGATTCGAGGGGGCCGGGATAGAGGTGGCCTCAGAGACTGTCGATGCGACCCTGCGGTTCGGCGATCGTCCCGAGGTGGGGCCCGACGCCGACCCCGATCGCCCCGGCCGCCGTACCAACTAAGCAGCCAGGAGTCGCCCTGCCCAGCCCCGTTGCAAGAGCGTTGCCTGCAAGACGCTAGTCGCTTTCACCCTCGAGAATGCGCCGGGCTCGAGCCGCCTTACTGCGCACCGCTGCGCGATCTGACTCCACCTCTAACTCCTTCTCTGCGGCCAGCACTAAGTCCGTGATCTGCGTGCGAATTGCGTCATGCGCTTCGGGCGGGGCGAAGTACCCCGCGTCCTCCAGCAGTTTCAGCATTGCCTCTACGACGACTACGTCATGGGCTCCATAAAGCCTTAGCTGGCGGCATACCAGATCGAGATAATCGTCAAACGAGGGGGCCGGCATGCTCACTCTGACAACGCCGCGGGAGTCACCCCCCAGCCGCGGAAGGAGTGGTTTGGAGCTGAGCTGTTCGAGGACGGTAGCAAGGCGACCGATGGCATCTACTGCAGTTGTCGGGTCGTTCATTCCGGGGGACAGCGCGCGGAGAGCGACATCGACTATCTGCCTGATGCCATGAGTTGGGTCTTCCTGCAACGTCCTGGACTTCATGATCGGGACAGCCGAGTGGACCGAGTCGGCGATCTCCTCGTCTATTGCGAAATCTGCATCGGCTTGCGATCGCCACAAGGAAGCCAAGGGGGTCCCCGCCGTGACGTGTTCTCCAACGCTGTAGCGATAGCAAACATAGAGGTCCCGGTCCGACAGCACGTCGACCAAGTCTTGTGGATTGAAGCCCTGCACGTAACCGGAACGCCGTCCAACGATCTGCCTTGCATGGTCCGGTACTTCAAGCAGGGCGCCGCGTGATTCCACTTCCCTCCCGCCGGCATCTGGATAATGGGAGTCGATTGAGCTGTGTAGCTCGTTCTGGATCGATGCGAGGATCGAGTCGACCTTGATGATGGTCGAAATGTGATGGATGAAGTAGACCAAGGCTGCCAAACTGGCGAGAGCGAACAGCAACAGCACCGACACCGCAAGCTGAGGAAGGAAGGCTTCCTGGTCGGAGGCTTTCGATCGAATCGTTCTCAGCACCATGTAGCTGTACGAGAAAGTTGCCAGGAAGACGCTCAGTACTACCTGGTTCCCCCGATCCCTCATGAGCTGGGTCAGAACGTTGGGTGAGTAATTGCTCGCCGAGAGTTGCAGGACGACGACGGTCAGCGAAAAGACAAGTGAGGTAACGGTGATCATGGATCCCGCGATCACCTGAAGGAGCGCGCGGGCACCTTCGACGCCGCCCGTAAACAAGACCGAGCGGAATGGATAGTCGGCTACATCGATCTCGATGCGCGTGAGGACCGCCCCCAGCGCCAGAGCGGCGATGACCGAAGCGCTCGGTAGAGGCCACAGCGCAGACCGAAGGTACTCGGCCACCGTTCCGAGGCGGGGTACAAACCGCTTCATCGCCGGCTCAACGTCCTACGCGACTGGTGGATGCCGTTGCCCTCCGAACCGTTGCTCTTCCTAGAACTGCGGGACGGGGCAAGTAAGGGTTCTGGTGATGCCCTGGATAGCCTGGATCTTGCTAACGACGAGCTGGCCGATCCGGTCCATGTCCTCGGCCCGGATCTCGACGATGACGTCGTAAGGACCCGACACGTCCTCGGCCGACTCGACCCCGTCTATCCCTCGGATCTCGCGGGCCACGTGGGCGGCGTTCGTGGCCGTCTGCACGAGCACATACGCCTTGACCTGCGCCACGACTCCTCCTCGCCTCTAGCGGTGTGCGAGTGAGTGTAGGCGGTCGCCGGACTAGAAAGCCGAGCGGATAGGCTAGAGGCGATGGCAGGCGTCCACGCGACAGGGGGGTTCGCGCTCCTGTTCGTGAGCGCCGCCTTCGTCATTGGTGCCCTCGTCTGCACCCGTCTGCCGGGCTGGTTCCCGGGTCTGACACGGGCAAGGAACGCGTTGGTCGCTCTGATCGGCGTCGAAGTGGCGCTTGGGGGCATCCTCTACGCCCAGGGCCGCAGGCCCGCAGAGTCCATTCACCTTCTCTACGGCATCGTCGCGCTCCTCGCGCTGCCTGCCGCGATGACCTTCGCGGTCGAGGCGCCTCCCAAGTCGAAAGCAGGCGTGCTGGCCGTTGCCGGAGTGGTCGTCTGCGGCCTCGTCTGGCGGCTCATGGCGACCGGGGACCCCTCTTGACGCCGGCGACCTCGCCACGAGCAGCGCGCGCCGTCGTGCTGTCCCTTGTGCTGTGGGCGGCGGGGGCCTCGGTCGCGCCGGCCCAAGAGCCGGATCCCGCCGAGGGGCGTGAGCTCTACATCGACTCCTGCGCGTCGTGTCACGGGGCCGAGGGTGAGGGGGCCGAGCATGGTCCGTCGCTCGTGGGGGTTGGCGCCGCCTCGGTCGACTTCTACCTGCGTACCGGCCGCATGCCGCTGGCAAACGAGAGCCAGCAGGCGGTCAAGAAGGAGCCGGCGTTCGACGACGCCCAGATCGAAAGCCTCGTGGCCTATGTCTCTTCGCTGGGGGAGGGGCCGCCGATTCCGGAGGTCGATACAGCAACCGCAGAGCTGTCAGCAGGCCAGGAGCTGTTTCGGGACAACTGCTCCGCGTGCCACGGCGCGGCGGGGGCCGGAGGGGCGGTCGGCAGCAACGCCTTCGCCCCAAGCCTTCTCGAGACCGACCCGGTCCAGATCGCCGAGGCCACGATCGTCGGCCCCGGCCAGATGCCGAAGTTTGCGTTCGAGGAAGAAGCGTTGAACGATCTCGTGGGTTACGTGACCTACCTTCAGGACGTCCCGGAGCCCGGCGGCGAGGACATCGGCCGGGTCGGCCCGGTCGCGGAGGGCTTCGTCGCCTGGGTCGCCGGCATGGGCGCGCTCATCGCCATCTCCATGTTCGTGGGCCGAAAGCGGGAGCGTTCTCCCGCGGAACCGGACCAAGCATGAAAGCGGGCCGCCTGGCCGCCATCTCGTTCGTGCTCTCGATGGTGGCGTCGCTCGCCCTCGTCGCCGTCTATTTCGTCGGGGAATCAACCCCTCTGGAAGGGACCCTCCTGGCCCTCGCGCTCGGGGGGCTGGGGCTCGGCATCGTCGTGTGGGCCAAGTCCCTGATGAGCGCTCCGGAGGTGACCGAGGAGCACGAGGCGCTGTCCTCTGGCCCCGAGGCCCGAGATCGCACGAAAGCGATGGTGCAGGACGATGAGGTGACCAGACGCACGTTGCTGGTGAGGCTTGTCGCCGGGGCGGGAACAACCCTCGCGGCGGCGCTCGCCATCCCTGCGCTGTCGCTCGGCCCCCGCCCCGGCCAGACCCTCTTTGGAACGAAGTGGACTTCGGGGGCCCGGCTGGTGGACCGCAACAACGATCCCATTCGGCCCGAGGACCTACCGATCGAGGGCGTCGTCACCGTCTTCCCCGAGGGTTTCGTGGGCTCGTCTGACTCTCAGACGGTGCTGGTTCGAGTTGCACCCGATCTGCTGGAGCCGGTGGAGGGCAGGCAGGACTGGTCCCCGCAGGGATGCATCGGCTATTCGAAGATCTGTACGCACGCAGGCTGCCCCATAGGTCTCTACCGGGCAGAGGCTCACCAGCTGCTGTGCCCCTGCCACCAATCGACGTTCGACGTCCTGCAAGGGGCCGAGCCCGTGTTCGGGCCGGCCGCCCGCCCGCTCCCTCAGCTGCCTTTGGACCTCGACGACGACGGCTACCTGGTGGCGCGCAGCGACTACCTCGAGCCCGTTGGCCCAAGCTTCTGGAACATGACTGGAGGCGAGTGATGCTCAAGTGGCTCGACGAGCGTCTGGGAGCCGGTCACTGGGCTCGGAAGGGGCTGAAGAAGGTCTTTCCCGACCATTGGGCGTTTCTTCTCGGCGAGGTCGCGCTGTTCTGCTTCGTGGTCTTGGTTGCGACGGGCGTCTACCTGACCCTGTTCTTCAGGCCCGATGCAACCCCTGTGATCTACGACGGGCCCTATCGCGCGCTGCGGGGGCAGGAGATGTCGGCCGCCTACGAATCTGTCCTGAGGCTGAGCTTCGAGGTGAGGGCGGGTCTCCTGATGCGGCAGATCCACCACTGGGCCGCTCTGATCTTCGTCGCGTCGATCGTGGTGCACGCGATGCGGGTCTTCTTCACCGGCGCATTTCGCAAGCCCCGCGAGATCAACTGGCTCGTAGGAGTGAGCCTTCTCATCTTCGCGATCGGCATGGGCTTCACGGGATATTCTCTGCCCGACGATCTACTGTCGGGAACCGGCCTCAGGATTGCCTATTCGGTGATGCTCTCGATCCCATTCATCGGCCCTTACATCACCTTCCTCGTCTTTGGGGGGGAGTTCCCAACCGAGGGCATCATCTCTCGCCTCTTCGTGATGCACGTGATGCTTCTGCCTGCCCTGGTCATCGGGCTCATCACCGTTCACCTGGGCATCCTCTGGAGACAGAAGCACGCGCAGTTCCGGGGGCCGGGCAGAACCGAAGGCAACGTGGTCGGCAAGGCGTTCTGGCCCTCGCAAGTGTTCAAGTCGACCGGGCTCATGCTGCTGGTGGCAGCGGTCCTCGCGGCCCTCGGCGGGCTCGTCCAGATCAATGGCGTATGGGCCTACGGGCCGTTCGATCCGACCGCAGTCAGCGGGCCGGCGCAGCCGGACTGGTACGTCGGTTGGTTGGAAGGGGGTCTCAGGTTGTTCCCGGCATGGGAATGGACCCTCTTCGGCGTCACCATTCCTTCGGCGTTTGTCCCCGGGGTCGTCATCCCTGGTCTCGTCTTCACGATCCTCGCCCTGTGGCCGTTCATCGAGCAGCGCATCACCAAGGACTACGAGGTCCACAACCTGCTCGACCGGCCGCGCGACGTGCCGTGGCGCACCGCCGTGGGAACCGCAGGCTTTCTCTACATGGGGCTTCTGACCATCGCTGGAGGCAACGACGTGCTGGCCCTCACCTTCAACATTCCTGTCGAGGGCATCACCTGGTTCCTTCGTGTGGCGCTGCTGGTCGTGCCCGTCGTTGGGGGCATGATTGCCTACCGCGTCTGTAAAGAGCTGCAAGTGGGAGGTGACCACCCACTCAGACGTCGGCGTGGGACGGTGCTACGGCGCACGACCTCCGGAGGGTTCGAAGAGGTCCACTAGCCTGATGGCGCGGCGGTTAACGAGCAGGTTAGGCGTCGAGCTCGGTCAGCCAGCCCCAGGTCGCCACGGCTCCTACCAGGACTCCCGGCACCCACAGCCACCCTCCGTAGATCAGCCCAAGACCGACGAGCAACGCGGCGAGCGCGACCACGACCGGCCAGACGCTGGCTTGGGGGATCGGCTCCTCCTCGAGTGACAGGGGCCCAGCGGCCGCGGGGCCGGGGCGCTCGGCGAATCCCAGAACCCTGTCTGCGATTCCCAGAACCCGGGCCTTCTTAGACCCGGGTTCTCCAGAGACGATCTCGGAGCGGCTCTCTCGTACGGACCCCGCGACCACGACGAAGAAGAAGGTCGCGCCCAGCACCACGAAGGCGAGCAGGAACGTTCCGATCACGTCGTAGCTGAGAAACCAGTAGACGACGGCAGTCGCGAGGGTGAACAACGCGATTCTCAAGAAGAAGCGAAGCTCCTCAGCCACGGCTCTCCCTCTGCGCCTGTTGGGTTTCATCGAACACTGGTTGCTGCGAGCGGATGGGGGGCAGGCGCGTGAAGTTGTGATGTGGAGGAGGGGACGTGGTCGCCCACTCGAGTGTGTACCCCTCCCACGGGTCGTTGCCCGCCGGCATGCCTCTTCTCTTGGACATGAAGAAGTTGTAAACGAACACGAGGACCGAGAGGCCGATGATCGCTGAGCCGATTGATGCGAGGAGGTTCATCGGCGCGAACCCGGTTTCTGCGGGGTAATCCGCTATGCGCCTGACCATGCCGTTCAGGCCGAGTTGGAACATGGGAAAGAAAGTGACGTTGAAGCCAAGCAGCATCAACCAGAAGTGGACCTTCCCGAGTCGCTCGTTCATCATGCGCCCGAACATCTTGGGGGCCCAGTAATAGATGCCGGCGAAGATGGCGAACACGCTTCCACCAAACAGGACGTAGTGCATGTGCCCCACCACGTAATAGGTGTCATGTACCGCAAAGTCGATTGGCGGTGACGCGAGAAAGACCCCTGTGATGCCTCCCATCAAGAACATGAATAGAAAACCCATGCAGAACAGCATCGGGGTGCGAAGGCGGATCTTGCCCCGCCACATGGTCGCTATCCAGTTGAAGAACTTGATCCCGGTGGGCACTGCGATGAGCATGGAGGTAGCCGAGAAGAATGGTCCGTCGACCGCTCCGGTCGTGAACATGTGGTGGGCCCACACGGAGAAGCTGTATGCACCGATCAACAAGGTGGCAAAGACGAAGCCCCTGTATCCAAACAACGGCTTGCGGCTGAACACGGGGATGATCTCCGTCACCACCCCAAAGAACGGAAGGATGGCGATGTAGACCTCGGGGTGTCCGAAGAACCAGAACAGATGCTGCCACAGGATCGGATCGCCACCAACCTTCGGATCGAAGAAGTGCCCCCCCATGTTCCGGTCGATGAACAACATGGACAGCGCCGCGGTTAGCACGGGAAAGGTGAACATGATGAGGGCGGAGGTGACGATGATGTTCCACACGAATATCGGCAACCGGAACATCGTCATTCCAGGTGCCCGCATGCCAAAGATGGTCGCCATGAAATTGACGGCTCCGAGGGTGCCGGAGACCCCGCTCAGGAGAAGGCCCATGATCCAGAGGTCGGCGCCCACGCTCGGCGAGTAGGTCGACTCGGACAACGGCACATAGCCGGTCCAGCCAAAGGGCGCAGCACCCCCCGATGTCGCGAAGCCCGAGAACGCAGTGAGTCCGGCGAGCACGAACATCCAATAGGTCAGCGCGTTCAGCCGCGGGAACGCGACGTCGGGAGCCCCTATGTGCAGCGGCACGAAATAGTTGGCGAACGCCAGCGCCAACGGCACCACGAAGAAGAACATCATGGCCGTGCCGTGCATGGTGAACAGCTCGTTGTAGGTTTGGTTGTCGACCACCTGGAGGCCGGGCGCGGCGAGCTCCGCCCGCATCACCAGCGCGAGCGCCCCGGCGACCAGGAAGAAAGCCACCGCGGTATAGAGGTAGAGAATCCCTATCTTCTTGTGGTCGGTGGTGGTGATGTAGTCAACCAGGCCCGAGCGTCGCCGCTCGATGCCGAAGTCTGCCGGGCTGTCAACTGTCGCCATCGTCGTCTCCCTGCCCCTCCAACCAGGACTCGAAGCTGGCGGAGGAAACGGCTTGCACTGTAAACGGCATCCGGTCGTGCAAGAGCCCGCAAAACTCAGCGCAGAACCCTTGGTAGGTCCCCTCTTCTTGGATCGTGACGCTGAATCGGTTCTCCTTGCCTGGTATCACATCGCGCTTGTTGAGGAACTTGGGGATGTAGAAGGCGTGAACGACGTCGTCTGAGTTGAGGACGAAGGTGATCGGCTCGTTCACGGGCAGAACGATCTCGGCGGGGTCTTGCGGTATGCCGATGATGGTGACGTCGGTACCGCTGTAGCCGAATCGCCATCCCCACTGAAACGCCTCCACGTCGACAGTGACGGCCGGGTCGTCGGCCTCCTCGTTGACGTCGACGAGGACAAACGCGGTCGCGATGAACAGACCAATAACGATGACCTGAGGTATCGCGAACCAGGTGATCTCCAATTTGAGGTTGGTGTGGAATTGAGGCGGGAGCTCGTCGTCGCCCGGCTTGGCCCGGTAGCGGATCAGGCTCCACCCGATGAGCCCTGCGACCACGACGAAGATGACCGCGGCAATGACGCTGAATATGGTGTACAGGTCGGAGACCTGCTCGCCCTGAGAGGTGATGGGTTCTGGTGTGCACGCCGAAACGATGAGAGGCAGAAACGCAGCCGGGACTAGGATCTTGCGTCCTCGCTGGCTCATCTCCATCGAGCGTAACCGTCCCTCGAGGATGGGTCGGATGATACGGGGGTGAAGGCAGATCAAGAGGCCGATGTGAGCGAGCGAACGGCACTCCCGGTGCTCAAGAGGTCGGCGGAGGAACGCGAGTGGCTGGCCGAGTTCGTCGAGGAGCGCCTCAGCCCCGCCATGACCGTTCTAGGGATCGTCTTTGCCTTGGTGGTGGTGGGAGACACCCTCATAGGGGACGAGAGTCCCTGGAGTGGCATCTTTGAGGTCGCCGGCTGGCTGATCTGGGCAGCATTCGTGGGCGAGTTCATCGTCCGACTGGTGATTGCCCCCTCGACGGGGCAGTTCCTCAAGACCAACTGGTGGCAGCTCATCTTCTTGGCCCTCCCGTTCCTCCGCTTTGTGCGATTGATACAGCTGGCGCGGCTGGGACGGGCGGGGAGAGTTCTCTCCTCGGCGATAAGGACCGGCAGGTCGGCCGGAGCCAAGCTCAGGAGCCGGCTCGGGTGGTTGCTCTCCCTCACCTTGATCGTGATCCTTGCATCCAGCCAGCTCCTGTATGAGTTTGGAGGCTTTCCCAGCTTCGGAGAGGCGATACACGACGCTGCTCTTGCCACCATCACCGGTGAGCCGTTCGCCCGCGACAGTGGAGTCGCGGACATCATCGAGATCGTGTTGGCGGCCTACTCAGTAGTGGTCTTCGCGTCACTCGCGGGAGCGATCGGAGCGTTCTTTTTCGAAGAGCGCAGGTCGGGAGGGGCGCCGCTTCCATGAGCGCGCTCAAGGGCTTGGTCGTGGACTTCGGAGGAGTGCTCACGACGCCTCTGCAGGACGCCATGGTTCGTTTCTCGAACGACGTAGGGATTGAGCTCCAGGACCTGGTACGAGCGGCCCTCGCCGCATACGCCGGTTCGACCGACAGTCTCGTTACCGAATTCGAGACCGGCAAGATCACCGAAGCTGAGTTCTCGAAGGCCTTCGCCAAACGCCTGACCGAGCTTACCGGGGTGCATATCGATCCCGAGGGCCTGGTCACGCGGCTCTTCGCCGACCTACGCCTCGAGGACGACATGCTGAGCGTGGTTGCCGGCGCTCGCAGCGCGGGATACAAGACCGCGCTGCTGTCGAACTCATGGGGGCTCGATCTCTACCCTCACGATCGGCTGCACACTCTCTTCGACGTAGTGATCATCTCGGGCGAAGTGGGCCTCAGGAAGCCCGACCCCGCCATCTTCGCGTTGACGACCCAGAAGCTCGGCCTCCAACCGTCCGAGTGCCTCTTCGTCGACGATCACCCCGGCCACGTGGCCGCGGCGGCCGAGGCCGGGATGCGCTCGATCCTCCACATAACCCCCGAGGCAACGGTCGAGGCCCTCCAGGAGATTCTCCGCCTTTAGTGGCCGGTGCCTCACCCGCTTCTTCTTCTTTCCTCGAGTCTGTCCGCTATGGAAGGAAGACGCCCCAAAGAAGTCCGCGAGCGCCTGCTGGCGTCCTTGGCCGCGAACCAGTACGGGGTTGTTAACCGCGCCCAACTGCGCGCCGCAGGGTTCTCCGACACAGCGATAGATCGCTTGATTCGTCAAGGTCGGTTGGATCTCGTCGGGCCGAGAGTGTTCCGAGTGACTGCGGTGCCACGCAGTTGGGCCCAACAACTGATGGCAGCGTGCTTGTCTGTCGGGTCGGCTGTATGGGCCTCTCATCGAGCGGCTTCAGCGCTGTGGCAATTGGCGGGAGTTCCACAGGGGGTGATCGAGATCACCTCGACTAGATCCTTGGTAGCCCGCTCGGGGGTCACCATCCATACAGTGACGCATATGCCCGAGTGCGACGTCTGCGTATTCAAGGCTGTGCCGGTCACGAATGTGAGCAGAACGCTCCTGGATTTAGGCGCCGTCGTGAAAGAGGAGGTCGTGGAGATCGCTCTTGATGACGCACTGCGGCGGGGCTTGACCTCCGTCGCTCGGCTGCGGTGGAGGCTCGAGGAGTTGGGGGGCAAAGGGAGGCGTGGGTGTAAGACGCTAAGGGCACTCCTTGAGGTTCGCGGTTCTCAGTTGGCCGTGCCTGAAAGCGTGCTCGAAACGAAGTTTCGGCGTCTCTTGAGGAGAGCGGGACTTCCTGAGCCGATTCTGCAGCACCGAGACTCGGACCGCCGACCGGCGGGTCGGATCGACTTTGCTTATCCGCGCCAGAAAGTTGCGATTGAAGTAGACGGGCGCAAGTGGCACTCCAGCCGCCCGGTAGTCAACCGAGACCTCCGCAAGAGCAATGCTTTGAACGTTCGAGGATGGATCGTTTTGCGTTTCACCTGGGAAGACGTCATGCATTGCGGGGATCTAGTCGTGCAGCAAGTTCGAGAGGCTCTGGGTATAGCGCCTTTGTTTCGCTGAGATCCTTCACATTCGGACAAACGAAGGGAAAGAAGGGGTTAGCGGTAGTTCGTGAACTGAAGGGGGATCCCGAAGTCCTCTTCCTTGAGGCCCTGCATCACGTTTTGAAGTAGGTCCTTCGATTTCGCGGAGACCCGGACCTGCTCCCCCTGGACGGATGCCTGGGCCTTCACCTTCATGTCCTTGATGTGCTTCACGATGGCCCTGGCCTTCTCGGTCGAGATGCCTTGATTGAGGGTCAAGGTCTGGCGCGCGGTGCCCCCGGCCGCCGGCTGTACCTCACCCTTTTGGAGCGCTTTGAGCGCGACCTTGCGCTTCACCAGCTTTTCCTCGAGAACCCTCACGCAGTCCTTGACCTTTTGCTCGGTGTTGGCCTTCACCATGATGGCCTCCGCGCCCCCCTCTTTCGAGAGGTCGATCTCGGATCCCGTCCCCTTGAAGTCAAAGCGCTGCGAGATCTCCCGCTTGGCTTGGTCGACCGCGTTCCGCACCTCCTGGAGGTCAACCTCGGAGACGACGTCGAAGGATGAGTCCTTTGCCATGAGCCGAAGGTTAGCAAACGCAACTACCCGTGGACCAAAGGACGGCGCCGCGGGGCGAGGCCGGTCCCCTCCGCCGAAAAATCTCAAACTTTTGCGAGCCCTCTGACCTGCGTTGGGTCACCCACAGAATCGTGGCCACCGCGAAGCGTGTCTGATTTGTCGGCATCCTCCCCGTGAAAGTGGTTCCATGCTCGCTTCTCGAGGTCCGTCGCGGGCTTGGAGCGATAAAAGAGGGAGGGCCTCATGCCTGTTGCATATCTTCGAACGCGTTGGAGAGCCTGCGTCGTGGCCGGGCTGGCGATGCTTGTTTGCTGCGCCGGCCTCGCATCGCCGCTCGAGAGTCGCGCCGGCAGCAGGTTCGCCTTCAAGAGCAACGAGAAGTGCTTCATGAGACGGATCAATGGGGTTCGAGAGAACCACGGCCTCCGCCGGCTCAGGTGGGACAAGCAGCTTGGATACGTCGCTCGAAGGCATGCCAGGAAGATGGCGTCGGACAGAGCGATCTACCACGACCTCGGCCTGGCAAGAAAGGTCACCCGCTGGAGGTCACTGGGGCAGAACACCGGCCGAGGAGGTGGTTGCAAGATCTTGTTCCGCGCCTTCATGAACTCGAGCGTTCATCGGTCCAACATCCTCGGCGCGTGGCGCTACGTGGGGGTAGGGGTAAAGAAGCGGAACGGCAAGGTCTACGCGCAGCAGATTTTCGAGTCGCACGAGGACCCGGGGAACATCTACCACTACCCCTGAGCC
>JAUJNI010000003.1:115559-122933 GCA_030446465.1 Actinomycetota bacterium | reverse complement strand
GCAGATTTTCGAGTCGCACGAGGACCCGGGGAACATCTACCACTACCCCTGAGCCGTCGAGGGTTCTGAAGAGTCGAACGCGGCCTAGTCGAGGTCGCTTGGATACAGCGCCGCAGCCTCCTCGGCCCTGAGGTCGGGTGGTTGGCGGTCCGGCGCGTTCGCGACGGGCGCCAGCCAGCGTTCGTAATAGGCGAGCCACCGGCCGTCGGACTTCACTTTCGAGAAGGTGTTGTTCACGAAATCCGTCATGCCGCCAGAGGATGTCACCGCGCCGTATCCCTCGGTGGTGAGCTCGTCTCCGACGATCTCAACGTCCGGCACCTGGGTTGCTATGGACATCAAGTCCACATCTGAGCCGGTCACCGCATCGACTTGCCCGGTGGCGAGCAGATAGGCGCACTCCTGGCGGGCCGACTGAACCACCTTCACGTCTTCGACCAGCTGCTTCAAGGGCACCTGGGTGTCGACGTTGATGAAGGAACATGCCTTGCCTGCCCCCAGCGATCTCACGTCGTCGATGCCGGAACCGCTACGGACGAGAAGCCGCTGGTGCGCCACGTACACCACCTGCGTGAGCCGGTAATTTCGAAGGAATTCTTCAGTGATGGGGATGGCGGGGAAGGCGAGGTCCACTTCCTCGTTGTCGGCCATGCTGACCAGTTGAGAGCCTGTGGCGCCTACAAAGGAGGCCTTGACCCCGAGCGCGTCCGCCACCGTGGTGGCCAGGTCGACCACAAAGCCCTCTGCCTTGCCCGTTCTCGAGTTGAGCCTGCTGTAGGGAGCGAGGCCGGCTTCGATGCCGACGATCATCTTGCCCCTAGCCTGGATGCGGCCCATAACGGTGTTGTCGCCGAACTCCTTCTCTTCGCTGGTCCGTGCAGGAAGGCACGAGGTCGCCACCAAGGTGATGAGCACCAAGCAACTAGCGGCTAACCAACGTTTGGACATGGCCGACAGATTAAGGGCGGGGACCCTAAAGGTAGCCGAGCGAGGCAAGCCGCTTGCGTATCGCCTCGATCTCCTCTGGGCTCAGAGGCTCGACGTTCGCTTCGACGTCGCCTGCTGCTGCTTTGGAGGGGATTCTCTCGTGGTGAGACACGAGGTCCCGAAGCACGTAGACGACGAACTCCGTCACGGAATGAAAGCCAGATCCCTGAATGACCTGCTTCAGCTGCTCGTAGAGAGGCCGGGGAAGCTTTAGCGTCACGCCGCTGTCGGCGTTTGTCTCTTTCACGCGATCAGTGAATCACTCCCGCCACGAGGATGATGGCGATCGGAAGGATGAACAGCGCGGCGGTGAAACCGGCCAGCCGAGTCTTGCTCTTGATCATCTGTCGTTGGAACCGCCAAATGGCACGCCGCACCTGCGGATAGAAGAAGGTGAGCAGGATGACCGTGAAAGTCGTCGTCGCGATGGCCTGTCCGAGCACGATTCGTACTGCCGCGGGCGAGTTCAGTGCAAAGGCCGCAAGCATGGTGTCGCCGAGCGTGGTGATGTTCGCGCCCATGATGTAGGGGAGGATGTGCTCTCGCTTGACGTAGCCCTTGGACACCAACGGCACCAGCACGGTGAGCGCGACCGACACCGACATGGTGATGAGGGCGACGGCGCTGCCGATCGCAAACATGGGCCACTTGCGGCTGAGCCACCCAATGCGAGAATCCTCGAGGCGGTCGTCGCTCAGCTGAGGCAGTACAGCATCGATGAGCTTGAAAGACAGCAGCAGGACGCCCAGGCCCCCGAGAAATACCACGACCGCCGGCAGGCCCTCTACTCGAGCGAGCAGGTCCCCGTAGACGAGGTCGATTAGGTCCGCGAACTGGCCGGGGAACTGTAGTTCGAGGGAGTGAAAGGGCCCCCACCTCAAGAGTGCAAATCCAATCACCGCCGAGGGGATGTAGATCAGGGCCGTCGTGCACAGGGCGATGACTGCGGTCGACAGAGGCTTCGCTCGTTCGCCCTTGCCCCCCCTCACCGCGTAGATGACCGCCGTCAGCAGCACCACGAAGGCGGCGCCCAGTCTCGAGCCCGTCAGCATCGTGAAACCCTGGATCTCGGTGAAGTGCTGGGCACCCGCGGAAGCCGTTTCGCCTGCCGCGACCAGGGTCAGAGACGTCGCCGCGATGGGGGATCCCGAGAGGACGAGCAACGCCCCGAGCCATCCGAGCCCCAGGGTGGACCCGGCGTTCCGCACCAGAAAGCCTCCGGGCTGCAGGATGTCGAGGCTGCCCGCCCCCGTCTTCATGAGCTGCAGGGCGCCGACGAAGGTAAACAGGGCGAGAAGAAAACGCACAGCCCACCACAGACCTCGGACCCCTCGGGTTGCTGTCGAGGCTCCGCCCACGGCGCGCCGTTCGGGTTCGGCTACCACGGGGTCGGCGTGGCTCTGGTCCGTTTGCATGGCGCTACTCTTATAGCACTCCTATAAGAGTGTCAACATTCGCAAGGGAGCTCGGTTCGAACGGTGGAGAGTTCCCTAGCAGGACGGCATGTTGAGGCGCGTGCCCGGGTTGTCGTAGCCCTCGAAGACGACGGTGACCCACATCCACCCGTTCTTGTTCACGACCCCCACCCCGATGTGACGGTACGAGGGGTACAGGATGTTTTGCCGGTGGACGGTGGAGTTCATGAAGGCGGTATGCAGCGAGGAGACGCTGAATCCCTGGCCCACGTTCTCGCCGAGGATCTTCCATCTGGTCACCCTTCGCTTCAGGACGTCCGAGGGGGTGTGGTGGAGGAGGTTTCGGTCGGCCATCTCGTGAGCGTGCTTCCTTGCGACCTTCGACAGCTCGGGATCGAGGTGGAGCTTGCGCACTCCCGCAGCGTCCCTGGCGGCGTTGGTCTTGCGGGCGAAGTCGCGCTCCGCTTCTTTGAAGTTGTAGCAGGTGGCCGCGTGGGTCGTCGGAAGGGGGGCGAGGCCTGCTAGAAGGAGCCCAGCAAGGACCGGCAAGAGGATTCGGCGAGACAACTTCACATGGCGCTCCCTTCGGTGGCTGGGCCGTCTCTTTACGGAGACCCCTGGCTTTGCGTCCCCGCCTCACGACGGGTTTGCCTTTATCGGGTGACTTGGTTCTTTATCGGTCACCGAAGCCAAGAGCTTGAGCCCCCGGCCCCAGGGGCGAGCGCCTCGTTTGAGCCAGAAGGCGCTCTATCCGGCCGGGCGGAAGGACTCCATGAACTGCTTCCACTGGGCCTGGGAGGCTTCCCAGTTCTCCTCACGGGTCACGAAGTTCAAGGCGAAGCCGTTGGACCCGTCGTTGGCCACCACTCCGAGGTCATAGGCGTGCAGTTTCGTGTCGCCGTCGGTCCAGGTGAATTCCCACAACGCGGCCTCTTCGAAGTCCTTGAACTGCACGTCCTCGATCCTGATCCGCCGATAGTTCTCGTGCCTCGATCTGAAGCCCACCTCGAGTTCTCGCCACGCCTGGGCGGCGTCGTCTCCGGGCGTGTCGGTCCAGTCAACTCGTAGATAGGAACCCGTGGCCGGATCCCGGAAGTCGACGCTGTCGTCGTCGGTCGAGGCCGAGACCTCTGTCCAGTCCGAGGGCCGGTCGATCACAAAGCCGGTGTCCCCGATGGTGAACGTCGTGGTTCCCTCGGCCGGCTCGGGGGAGACGGTTGGTGTGGCGCTTGGGGTTGGAGAGGGTGTCGCCGTGGGCCCCGCGGTTGTTTGCTCCCTCGGCCCCCCACCGCCACCTGCCTTGCGGGGCTTGTCCGGACGTTCGGCGACATCTCTGTTGGGGGAGGGCCGAGGGGTGGGCGGTTCGTCGCCGGACGTCAGCAGGAACGCGAGCCCACCGATGAGGGCCAGGAGCAAAAGGGCCGCTGCTCCCAGCATCCAAGCACGGCCCCTTGTGGGTCGATCGTCCACATCGGGCTCGTCGTCTTCGTAGTCCCATTCATCACGAGGCCAGTCCTCTTCAACCACGGTGGGGGAAGTTGTGGCGGGAATTGTCGGTGCCACCCCGCCCCCGAGCCCCACCGCCACCGGGCCGGCCGGCCGCGTCTCGAGCGGCGGGGTCTGGCCGACGACCACCGCGTTCAGCATCGTTCGAAGCGCCTCGTAGGACGGGCGGTCGCCGGGTGACTTCACCATCAAGGCGTAGAGGACGGGGGCGAGCGTTCCGGCACGCTCGGGGGGGCGCAGCTCATCGTGCACCACCGCCGTCAGCGTGGGGATGGCCTGTCCCCTGTCAAACGGCGGCTGGCCTTCAACCGCGTAGTACAGCGTCGCTCCAAGAGACCAGAAGTCGACCTCCGGCCCGAGGGGCGCGCCGGTCGCCTGCTCCGGCGCCATGAAGGAGGGGGATCCCATGATCATTCCGGTCGTCGTGATCTTCGGGTCTCCCTTGATGGAAGCAATTCCGAAATCACCGAGTTTTGCCCTGCCGTCGGGCGGCACCATGACATTGCCCGGCTTGACGTCCCGGTGAATGATCCCAACCCGATGCGCCTTCTCGAGGGCAGCGAGTACGTCGAGACCAATCACTGCCGCCGATTCGGGGGCAATTGGTCCGTGGCTCTTGACCAGCTCGGCCAAAGTCGGAGCATCGACCAACTCCATGACGATGTAAGAGGTGCCCTCTTCCTCGACGACGTCGTAGATGGTCACCGCGCTCGGGTGGGTTAGCCGAGCTGCCGCACGTGCTTCGCGGTTAACCCGCGCCCGCAGAGCGTCGCGCTCGCTAATGGGGATGGCCGCGGGAAGTGCGATCTCCTTGATCGCAACCTCGCGTTCCAAGATGGTGTCCCGGGCGCGCCAAACGACACCCATTCCGCCCTTGCCGAGAGTGGCCTGAAGCGCGTAGCGGCCATAGACCAGCCGTTCCGCAGTGGGACTCGTCGCCATCTAGACCGATCTACCCATGTGGTTGAGTTCCTATTCGACAAGCCGATGCGGGATCAGTGTCGGCGTTGTGAGCGCGCCGCAACTCCTCTGCCGTCCCGAAACAGTACGAGCCTAGTCGCTTCTTACAGTTTGGATGACGCTTCGTCGTCGAGCAGAAACGTTACGTCGGGATGGTTCGCGAGCAGGAGGACCGGACAGGACGAGACGTCGTCCGTTCCCTGGAGCGCCCTTGCCATCGCGGCCGCCTTTCCCCTCCCCGCGACGAGCAGAAAGATCCGGTCCGCGCCCGTGATGGCCGGAGGCGTCAGCGTCAGGCCCCCCATGCCGTCTGGTCTTTGCACCGGGACGCACAGCTTCTCGGTCTCCTCGATCGCAGGGGAGCCGGGGAACATCGCCGCGATGTGGTTGTCCGCTCCCATTCCGAGCAGGGCGACGTCGAATCGGCCCCCTGTCGATTCGGCTATAGCATCGTGATAGCTCTGCGCCGCCGCGTCCGGCGGCTGCTCCCCCCGCATCCTGTGGACGCGCCTTGCACCTGCCGGGCCGATCAAGAGCCTGTGGGCCATCCCGTAATTGCTCGCTGCGTCCCCCGGGGGCACGCAGCGCTCGTCGGAGAAGAAGAGGTCGAGGCCAGACCAGTCGATCTCCTGCGGGGCCAGGGCGGGATAGATCCGTTCGGCGGTTGTCCCTCCCGTCAGGATCAGTGAACCCTGCCCGGGGAGGTGGCCCGCGATGCGGCCGGCCGCATCGCGGGCGTAGCGGTCTTCTGGGAAGGTCTCGACTCGAAAGGCCATCCCTACATCCAGATCTCGTCGAGGAAATCGGCGATCCGGTCCGACAACCTGTTCGGCGGGAAGCGCAGCTCGAAGAACGACCGGGACCGCACCAGCTCCGAGTCCGGGAGCTCTCGGTGGAGGGCTTCTGCGTCCGAGAGAGGATGGAGCAGGTCCCGGGGGAGGCCCATCGCGTTCACGAGCCGCCGGCCTCGGCATAGGCGATCGTGAGTGGAAGAAAGATCGCCGCTGCAACCGGTGCCGCCCTCTCTAGCACCGGCATCTCGATCACCATGCCGCGCACGCGTTGGGGGGAATGTGCTGCGACTTCCAGGGTGACGTTTGCTCCAAGCGAGGTTCCCCCTATCACCGCCTCGCCCAAGTCGAGATGATCCAAGAGGGCGACCACCTGGCGCGCGAACAGCTCCATCGTGTAATGCCGTGCGTGCGCCGGTTTGTCGCTGTCCCCGTGCCCCAAGAGGTCGATGAGGACGACACGGTTCCCTCGATCGGCCAAGGCGTCGGCGAGCCCGTTGTGGTGGGCGCGCGGCAGCAATAGGCCATGCACCAGCACGACTGGTCGCTTGGCGGCCCCCCGCATGCTGCCCCGCTGATCGAAGGCGATCTTGCAGCCGTCGTAGTAGAAGTGCGTCACGGCTCGTCCCGAGCGGTTTGCATCAGCTCGCGCTTGAGGATCTTTCCGGTCGACGTCCGCGGGAGCTCGGACATGATCTCGACCTTGCGGGGCACCTTGTAGGAGGCTAGCTCTCGCCTGCAGGTATCAATGATCGTGACTTCGTTGGCCGACCCCGAGACAAAGGCCACCAGTGACTGGCCGTATTCCTCGTCGGGCACACCCAGAACCGCGACCTCATTCACCCCCGGGATGTCTTCGATCACCTGTTCCACCTCTACCGGGTAGACGTTTTCGCCGCCCACCACAATCATGTCGTCGGCCCTTCCAGACACGAACAAATAGCCGTCCTCGTCGAGCCACCCGACATCACCGATCGACATGAACCCCTCTCGCTCGTCCTTTGCCTCTCCCGAGGTGTAGCCCTCGAAGGCGATGTGGCTCTTTACGAATAGCTCTCCCGTCTCGCTCGGCCCGAGCCTTCGGCCATCCGGCGCTAACACGGCCACGTCGGTGCCCGGAACCGGCTTGCCGACCGTGCCCCTTTTCTCCCTCATGTCACGTGGCGTCGCTATCGCGACCCATCCCACCTCGGTGGAGCCATAGAGGTCGTAGAGGACATCACCAAATAGCTCGTTCGCTCCTTGACGAAGGTCTTCGGACAGGACCGAGCCGCTAGCAAGCAGGATGCGAAGGCTGGAGAGGTCGTACCGGTTCTTCGTCTCCTCGTCCAACGACAGCACTCGGCGGATCATCACCGGAACGAGCGACGCAGCGGTGGCGCGGTGGCGCTCGATGAGGGCAAGCGACTGTTCCGCCTCGAACTTGTCCGGAAGAACCAGCGTTGCTCCGAGAGCGACCGCAAAGGTCAGAGTGGCGAGACCAAAGGAATGGAAGAGGGGCGCAGGGCAGTACACAACGTCATCTCGCCGGTAGGGGACGACGCTGATGAAGTTAGCGAGCGCTCCCATGCCCGCGGCCGCCGCGTTACGAGATGCCCCTTTGGGCGCTCCGGTGGTCCCAGAAGTCTGGATGATGACCTTGGGCGTGCCTCGCTCGCGGGTGAAAGGAGCAGGTGGAGAGGTGGCCTGTCCCTCGAGCAGCTCCTCGTAGGACA
>JAUJNI010000003.1:54325-115459 GCA_030446465.1 Actinomycetota bacterium | reverse complement strand
GCCCTGCTTCTGTGCGCCCAGCATGATCTCGACCATCTCGGCCCCGTTGCGAAGAAGCATTGCGATGTGGTCCCCGGGCCTCACTCCGCAACTCGACAATAGGTGAGCAGCCTGGTTGGTTCGCTTGTCGAGCTGCCGCCACGTCATGGTGCGGTTGCGGTCATGAAGGGCCGGCTTGTCCCCGAGCACCAGCGCGTTCATCTGAGTGACGAGCCCAAGCGACGGCCCGCGTCCCAAGAGCCACGGCAGGCTCCTGGCCATCGCGACGGGCCCCCGGGGGTCGAGCGCCCCCGCCGCGCGAAGCTGGTGCAGGGTTCTGGGACGGGCGAAGTCGGCGATTTGTCTCAGGCCTTCGATCGCCGCGCTCAAGCTGCAGGCCCCCCGTTGACTCTGGCTGTGTCGGGAGCGAGTGCAGGGTGGCCCTCGTTGTCCTCGAGAAGCCTGGTGACGCCGCGGCGAGCGCTCTCCGTGACGGCTACGCGGTCGTGGTGGCGCATCGAGTTCGTTCCATGGCTCCTCAACTCCGTCGACCAGGGTCTGATCACGAAGACCTCGATGCCCCCGGCCCGGGCTTCGTTGACCTCTCTCCTCAAGGCACGGGCGAAGAGCGAGCGAACGAAGATTGGGCCCCACATCTTCGGATCCCCCAACACCACCCCGTCCGTTCGAAAGCCCAGGGGGGCCACGCAGATGATGGAGTCGCAGCCTGCATCCACCGCGAGGTCCAGCGAGGTGGCGCTCACCACGCCTCCATCCACGTAGTGGCGACCGTCGATCTTTACCGGTGGGAAGACTCCAGGTATCGCAGTCGAGGCGAGCACGGCGTCCGGATACGGCGCCGGAGGTGCCCCGGGACTCCCAAATGCAACGCGTTGGCCCTTGTAGAGATCCGCTGCGCAGAGGTAGATGTCTTGTTCGGGCCACTCGTCGGGAAGGTCGTCGCGCAGCCGTTGCCTCGTGCCGTCGGTCGAGTACAGCCCGGCAGGAAAGAGTCGCCTCAGAGACGGCCCCGGCTCCCGCCCTCGAGTCGCAACTCGCAAGTAGCCCCGCGACGAAGCGGCGGCAAAGGCGGAACCCACACCTCTGCGAAGGCGCTCGGGCCGGGATCTCGACAGTGGCACAAAGATGTCTCGTTCCTCCCGACGCTGGGCCGCGAGGTCCTTGGCGGAGGCCGGATGCCTTCCGTGCGCGTAGTCGTAGAAGTCCTCTGCGGTCCACCCGGCTCTCAGATATGCCCCCAGGATGGATCCGGCGCTCGTGCCGACGATCAAGTCGAACTTGGTGGGGTCGACGCCCCAGTCGTGCAGCGCCTTGAGCGCGCCGGCGTGGTAGGCCATCCCAACCAGGCCCCCGCCTCCCAGTACGAGTCCCCGTTTCACCGCCCAGAGGCTACCGTTGCCGTCCCGACCGCAATCAAAGGAGACCCCAATGAAGATGCAGAAGCTCGGCTCGCAAGGGCCCGACATATCGGTCATCGGTTTCGGAGCGTGGGAGGCCGGCGGCAAGGCTTGGGGACCCAATCCGCCGGACGAGCAGGTTGTCGAGGCGATGACCACGGCAATCGATTCCGGCGTCAACTGGATCGATACCGCAGAGGTCTACGGCGGCGGTCGTTCCGAGGAGCTCGTCGGTCAAGCGGTCCGAGGACACGACGACGTCATGATCTTCACGAAGGTTGCCCCCAAGGACGCCGGCAGCGGGTTTGACTCCCACGGCGTGAGGTCGGGGGCCGAGAAGAGCCTCGAGCGCCTCGGCCGCGATGTCATCGACCTCTATCAGCTGCACTGGCCTGATGACTCGATCGAGATAGAAGAGACCTGGGAAGCGATGGCCGGCTTGGTCGAGGACGGCCTCGTGCGCTGCATCGGCGTCTCTAACTTCGACCGCAGCCTAATCGAGCGCTGCGAGGCCGTCCGACACGTCGACTCTTTGCAGCCCCACTTCTCGATGCTTCATCAGGACCCGCGGTCAGACCTCTTTCCCCTGTGCGACTCGAACGGCACAGGCATCATCGCCTACGGCCCCCTGGCCTTCGGTCTCCTCACCGGGGCGGTGACCAAGGACACGAAGTTCTCGGACGACGATTGGCGCAGCGGCGGCCACGGGGTGGGTTACTACAACTCGCTCTTTGCTCCAGGCGTCATCGAACGCAATCTCGGCATCGTCGATTCGCTGCGTCCTGTGGCGGAGCGCATCGGATGCTCTTTGCCACAGCTTGCCCTTGCGTGGGTCTTCCACCAGAAGGGAGCAACCGGAGCGATCGCTGGTTCTCGCTCGCCTTCGCACGTCAAGGAGAACTCGGAGGCAGGTTCGATAGAGCTCTCGGCAGACGACCTCGAAGAGATCGATGGCCTATTAGAGCCGGCCGCCGGGTAGACCAGCCGGCGGGTCCTTCGATCACCTAAGGGGTCTAGGTCGTCGGACCCGGGTTGGCGCACCTATCCAGACCAATCGAGGAAGCGACCTTGTCGGCGGCCTCAAAGTCTTCCCGAATCTGCCTCGTCGTTGCGTCGATGGCCTCGGCGTCTTGCTCTTGAGCGGCTTCGGCGTACTGGGCGAACTTGCTCGTTCCCTCGTCGAGCTTGCCCAGCATCGTCTCTACTTCATCGGCGATGTCCTCGGGAGCCTTCAACTCCCGCAGGTCGGCGATGAACGCCTCGAGTCGCTCCTGACTTTCATTGACGAAGCCTTCTACATCGTCGGCCGACTGCGGCTGCTCGAGGTTCTTGAATTGATCCTCTAGGTCGGCGCAAGCGTCGTTCGCCTGTTCGATGTACTCGGCTTTTGTTAGTGCTTGCTTTTCTTCCGCTCCATTGCCGCCGTCGCCGCTGCACCCTACGAACAGAACCGCCGATAGCATCACGAGGCCGAAGATCTTGGTCACTGCAGGGTTCCTGACCTTGGCTCCTTGGGTGATTTTCGAAGTACCGCCTTATCCTGTCAGCTTTGCGACCCTATAGGTTTCAGGAGGAACGTTGGAAGTACCCTGGTACGCGTTCGCCGGCTTCATCGCATTCGTCATTGCGATGCTGCTGGTCGACCTGAAGTTCTTTCATGCCGAAGAGCACGAGCCCACGGTCAGGGAGTCGGCCACGTGGGTTGCCGTCTGGGTGGGTCTCGCCCTGGCGTTCGGTATCGCCCTTCTCGTCCTGCGAGGAGGCGGGGTGGCGGCCGAGTATTTCGCCGGCTACCTCATCGAGTACTCGCTGTCGGTCGACAACATGTTCGTTTTCATCGTCATCTTCAGCTACTTCAGGGTTGAGCGCGCCTACCAGCACCAAGTGCTGTTCTTCGGAATCCTGGGTGCCATCATCTTCCGCGGCATCTTCATCGCTGCAGGCGTAGCCCTTATCAACCGCTTCGAGTGGATCATCTACATCTTTGGTGCGTTCCTGATCATCACCGCCGTCCGAATCGCGAAGGGGACCGACGAGATCCACCCTGAGAACAATCCCATCTTGCGCTTTACGCAGCGCAGGTTCCCCTCGACGTCGAAGTTCGACGGCCAGAAGCTCTTCACCATTGAGAACGGCAAGCGCCTCGCAACGCCCCTGTTCATAGTCCTTGTCTTCATTGAGCTCACCGACATCGTCTTCGCGCTCGATTCCATACCGGCGATCTTCGGGATAACCGATGACCCCTTCATCATCCTGACATCGAATGTCTTTGCGATCCTCGGGTTGCGTGCGCTCTACTTCCTTCTTTCCGGAGCGATGGACCGCTTCCACCTCTTGAATTACGGGCTCGCGATCGTGCTTGCCTTCGTCGGGACCAAGATGCTGCTCGAAGCGGTCCACGTAGAGGTACCGATATGGCTGTCACTGGCCGTGATCGTTGGGGTCCTCGGGATCACCGTGGTGCTATCGCTGAAGACGACACCTCCACCGGGACGACACACCCCGGGGCTGCCGTCTGAAGATCGGGCCCCCTCCTATCGAGGAGGTCCTATGGATAAACACCCACAAGAGTACGAGGAGAAGGCACAGGACGTACCCCAAGCTCCTGGAGAGGGAGCCGGCGCGGAGCACGACACCGGCTCAGAGACAACCGAGGCGGATAAGTCCACCAGAGCCGACAAGTAAGGAACGAGCTGCCGGCCCCCCGCCCCGTCCATTGTTGATGCGGCACCCGTCACGGGGGCTCGATCAACACCGGACCGTACCGCTCCGGCGCCGTGCCTCCGTCCTGGAATCAACGGGTCTTCGCTGCGCGCGTCTGGGCAGGCCCTGCTGTGGCGTCCCGTCGCTGCCCGAAAAGGACCCCACCAAGACCAGGGAAGCTCCCTAGCTTTCTTCTCTCGCGACCATCGTCGCGGTGGCCTGAGCGAGAGGCCTGACGACTATCTCGTCGACGTTGACATGCGGGGGCCTGGTCACAGCCCAGACGATGCAGTCGGCGACGTCTTCTGCCGTTAGGGGCGTGATTCCCTCGTAGACCTTGTCGGCTCGCCGTCGATCCCCGCCGAAGCGAACCATCGAGAACTCGGTTTCTACGAGCCCCGGCGCGATCTCAGTGATCCGCACCGGCTTACCAAGCAGCTCCTTGCGCAGCGTCTGGGTGATGGCCCTCACCGCGTGCTTGGAGGCGGTGTATCCGCCACCGCCTGGATAGGTCTCGAAGCCGGCAGTGGACCCGACGTTCACCACGTGACCCTCACCTGAGGCCTCGATCCTGCCCAGCAGCGCTTGCGTGACTCGCAAGAGACCCATCACGTTGGTCTCCCACATGGTCGTAGCAGCATCCTCAGACAGCTCCGAGACCGGAGTTAAACCGGCGGCCATTCCCGTGTTGTTGACTAGGACATCGACGCCCTCCACCGCCCCGGCAAAGCGCGCGACCGATTCACCATCCGTTACGTCGAGAAAGAGGGCCTGCCCCCCGCATCTCTGAACGAGATCTTCCAGCCGGTCAACTCGACGAGCTCCGAGAACGACGTGGAAACCCTCCGCCGCCAGACGAATTGCGGTGGCGGCGCCTATTCCGCTGGAAGCCCCCGTGACGACTGCCGTCTTATGTCGCTTGCCCGTCATGCCACCATGCTTGCATGACGGACAGAACCATCGCTCTGCTGGGGGCACCCCTGGACCTCGGTCAGGAGCGACGAGGCGTCGATATGGGACCAAGCGCCATCCGCTATGCCGGGTTGGCCGAGCGCCTCGAGGGAATCGGCTGGAAGGTCGACGACCTTGGAGACGTGCGGGCGGAGATCCCTGAAGTGGCCCCGATGCAGAACGAGCATGCCCGCTACCTGCCCGACATCCTCGCTTCCTGCGCACAGATTGCTCGGGCGGTGTCGGACGCTCACGGGGCGGGGCGCATCCCTCTTGTCCTCGGAGGAGATCACTCGATCGCCATGGGCACTCTGGCCGGCCTTCACGCCCAGCATGGGCCTGGAGGACTTCTGTGGGTCGACGCACACGGAGACCTCAACCGGCCCGAGACGTCGCCATCGGGAAACGTGCACGGCATGCCCCTTGCCGCTGCGCTAGGCGCCTGTGGCTTCTCTATCGAGGGGTTCGATGATCCGCCGTGGGTGGACCCTGGGCGCGTCGCTCTTGTGGGCGTGCGCGCGCTCGACCCCGGCGAGAAGGCGCTGGTGAAGGAAGTCGGCCTCTCTATTTTCACGATGGCCGAGATCGATCGAAGAGGGCTGCCGTCGGTTCTGGTGGAGGCGCTGGGAGTCGTCGGGGGAGCAAGGTTCGTGCATCTCTCGCTGGACGTCGACGTATGCGATCCCGAGATAGCGCCCGGAGTCGGCACACCCGTGCGAGGGGGGCTCTCTTATCGGGAGGCACATCTCGCAATGGAGCTCTTGGCCGAGGCGGGCGTGGTTACCTCCATGGAGATCGTCGAGCTCAACCCGATTCTTGACCACGCCAACATGACCGGGGACCTGGCCGTGGAGCTAGCCGCCAGCGCACTGGGGGCGAAGATCTTGTAGGCCCCGAGAGGCCCTCGGGCACACCGGACACCAGCGCATGCGATGGTCAGCAGGCTATCGCGATTCCGTCACGCCCACGCCTCTTCGGCCTTAAGATCAGGATCGACAGCGTCTTCCTGATCAGCGGGTACAGCTTGCACGTCGGCCGATAAGTCCGCGGGGATTTTCCATCGTTCGAGTGCCCATCCCATCAATCGTTCCCTGCGGTCGCCAAGGCTTGGTGGATCCCAGTCGTCGACCGTCCCAAGTTCGCGCTCCATGAAGAACGGCGATTCCGCGTAGCACGGCCTTCCGAGGCCAGGTGATCCCTTCTTCTCTGGAAAGGGCTTATTGCCGTACGAGGCGTTGTCCTTCGTGAGGGAGAGGTTCCCGATGTCGTGCGTCAGATTCTTCCGCTCCGATTCGTCAAACCGGTCAAGCCAATAGGTGTCCCTTGGTGTCTGCGGAAGGATGTGCTCGATGGTGTCCGCCCGCTCGCGCCGGCGTACCTCTTCCCATGTGATCCTCGGCACCGCACCCTTCTTAGCTGCGAGGCTTTCCTCGTATTCGAAGAGGAAGTACTTGAGGCCGGCCCACTCGTACCAGTTATAGCCCTCGCGACGCAGTGCCTCCCTGAACCAACTCTCCGGGCTAAAGGCCAGAAGGGTGGTCCAGAGCTTTCCCATTGCCTCATCGAAGCGGTACTGACCCGTGCAGAGCAAGTGCCCGATTCGGAAGAGATCGCCTTGCCCGGCGTCGGCGCGCCGTTCGAGGAGTCGATAGACGCGGAAGGCAAACATTTCGCAGAACCTCACGAGTTCTAGATATTTAGCTGAGTCGTTGGCAAACCGAATCCGTGTTGCGATCAGCAGCGGCAAGAATGGAGCGATCACGTTCGTGCGAATGAGCTTCGCACTCCAGCGTTTGACCTCGTTCCGAGTGGGAGAATGGGGCATCGAGGCGAACGCTTCCGCCCTTTCGGGTGTACGGGCATCGCAGTAGCCTACGCACGAGGCGCGCAACCCCTCCGTATACTTCAACAGGTCCTCAAGCAGCCGCTGTTCGTCCCCCTGATAGCCACGCAGGTCGAAACGTGCCTTGATCGCCTTGCTGCCGCCCCACTTACGGGGCTGCGGGTCATATGCGGTCAACCAATGCGCCCGCAAGAGTTGATCTTCGTCCGTCGAAGACGTGAGACCGGCGGCCATTAGCTGACGAAAGATCTCACCCCAGGCGTCGTTCACCGCTTGGTCCAGCTCATGCGGAATCGAGAGCGTCGACGCTGCGTAGAGAAGGTAATTTTTCACCTTCTCGAGTTCCGACAGCGGCTTGCCCCGGTTGTTCATCACCTCGAAGATCACCCCGACCTCTGCGGCCGATTCCACCTGGTAGAGGCTCACGCGAAGCTGATTCGCGATCTTGAGATAGAGCTGGGTCAGCTGTCCTTGGTAGGCAGCTCCGCTTGCGTCGCGCCACCGCTGTAGGTAGGCAGCAAACTCGGCGCGTGCATCGGCGAGACGTCGCTCTGAAGTGATCTGCGGTCCCTCCGGGCCGGGTTGGTCGCTCAGTGCAACCGTCCGGAAATAGTGGTCGCAGTCTGAGTTGAGAGTCAGTTTGTAAAGGGGCTGACCGCCCAAGTCAGTAACCGCCGCATAGCTGCGTCTGATGCCCTCGGCAAGCGTTTGAGCAGTTTCATGCTTGAGAGAAGCAAGTTCTCGGCGGACGGCATCCAGGATAAGAATGATCGTGGACAACCGCTGCTGGCCATCAACCACGTCGTAGACCCGGTAGCTCTTGCCTTCCTCATCGACCTTCTGCGCACGTGGGTCTGACTCATGGAGCACGACGAGGCCGGTGAAGTGCTCACGCCCAGGAGCAAGGATTTCCAGGTCTTCCAGAAATTCAGTGCGTTGTAGCGTTTCCCACGCATATCCGCGCTGGTAGTCAGGTACCCGAAAGACCCGACCCTCGAAAAGCTGCTGCAGGGAAAGGACATTATTCAGCGCCAAGGCACTACCTCCACGTCGCGTTACGAAAGGCTAGAGAAGCGGTTCGACTTGGCCCTTGGAGGTGCGCCCGGCGCCTCGTCTACAGCAAGATTACGTCCCAGCCGAGAACATTGCCACAGCGCCAAGATGCCAGACGCCCGACAGCGTCGTCGACAAGCAACCTGGAACGCAGGAGCGCGAGAGATGGAAGCCGGGAAAGAGAGCTGTGCCTGATTAAGGAACTCCTCGACGGCAGGTTGAAACCTCACTGGGTCTGAATCACTAGCAACATGTGACCGGACCTAGCCCTCCGGTCGCGCTGATGGCAGCGACCCGGTTCGGACGATCTCATCGTTAGCGACTCGAAGCAGCCTTCTAGGATGACGCGTCCGTCCAGCGGCTAGCTGACCCTTGTGTAGTAGCATACTATTACTATGCTGACCGTGCCAGAGGCGGCCGGAAGGATCGGCCGAGACCCCGAAACCGTCCGCAGGTGGATCCGTGCCGGCAAGTTGAGGGCCAAGAAGATCGGCACTCAGCACATGATCGAGGAACATGACCTAGATCAGGTGACCGGCGACACAGGGTCCCTTCCGCTGCCGAAGGAATGGCAAACCACCTGGACCGGGGAGACACAGCCGGACTGGGTACGACTGATTAGACGTTCCCGCCGCAGCCTCTAATGCTCGTAGTGGACGCGAGTGTGGCCATCCCGGCGTGCGGCGCACCTGCGGGGTTCGATCTCTTTGGAGATGAGGAGCTGTCCGCCCCTCCGCTGATGTGGTCTGAAGCCCGATCGACGATCCACGAGGCACTTTGGCGCGGCGAAGTTTCCCGCACCTACGCCTTGCGTACCGTGGCAACGCTCGAAAGCTGTCCGATCCGGGCGAGGTCGCACGGCAAACTTGGCCAAGTAGCTTGGACGCTGTCCGATGAGCTTGGGTGGGCCAAGACCTACGATGCCGAGTACCTGGCCCTGGCCCTACACCTCGATTGTCGGTTCGTCACCCTGGACGGCCGCCTCCGCAGGGGAGCCGAGCGACTAGGGTTTGTGATTGAGCCCGCCGAGATCTAAAGGAAGGCTCATCCGCCACGACTCTCGGGGCATCAGTCGGCCCCGGGTTCGTGGATCACTCGGCCTTCCATGCCGCCTGCAACAGTGACGACCTGGCCGGTGACGTGCCCCGAGATCTCATCCGAGGCGAGCGCCACGACGATCCGAGCGACGTCGTCCGAGACACCGAGCTTCGCTAGCGACATCGTGCGCGTGATGCGAGCTACGAATGCGTCGTCCCGGACGTAATCCCGCGTCATGTCGGTCGCGGTCCAGCCGGGACAAACGACGTTTACGCGACCCCTGGGGGCAATGCGAACGATCTCGTTCTTGAGGCTGTTGAGCAGGCCTGAGGCCAGGGCGGACTTTGTTGCTGCATAGTCCGCGTGTCCTGCCTCCCCGAACAGGCCGGCCGTCGAGCTCACGATGACGATGTTTCCCGTGTGGGTGGCCGCAACGTGGCGCAGAAACGCCCGGCAGGAAAGGAACACGCTGTCGAGATTTGCGGCCACGGTTGCTCGCCAGCGATCCAACGTCATATCCCACACCGGAACGTCCTCACTGGGCCACTGGCCCGCATTGGCGATGAGCACGTCCAAACGACCGAGCGCATCGACGGCGGCCGGGACCAGAGCGTCGGCGTCGGCCTCACGGGTGAGATCGGCCTGCAACGCGATGCCACCACTTCGGTCCGCGAGTTGCTCGGCTCGTTCCTTGGAGCTGCGGTAGTGCACCGCCACCACCGCCCCCTCGGCCGCGAAGGCGTCGACGATGGCACTCCCAATCCCGCCGCCGCCTCCGGTGACCAGAACGCCCTTTCCCCGCAGCCCAGTGTCCATACGCTCCTTTCTTTCGCCGGGTGCGCAAGCTACCCGCTTAGGGCCCACAAAGCGCAAGTTGCCCCCCGGTAGCGCCTGCGTCAGAGTGCGGCCATGAAAGACGTTGGCATCGTCGGGCTGCCGTACTCGGGCAAGAGCACCTTGTTCGCAGCACTGACTCGTACCGGGGCGTCCGGGGGCCGGTCGAACCAGGCGGTGGTCGATGTTCCCGACGAGCGCCTTGGGGTGCTGACGGCCATGGAGAGGTCAAAGAAGACGGTCCCAGCAAAGGTTCGCTTCGTCGACGTTCCCGGGGGGCTCACCGCTCAGGGCGTCGCCGAGTTTCGTCAGATGGATGCCCTGTGCCTGGTCGTTAGGGCCTTTGGCGAGGATGCGGACACAGTGCGCGAGCTCGGGGCCCTGTCCGACGAGCTGGTGCTGGCCGACCTGGCAAGCGTCGACTCGGGCCTGGTCAAGGCTCGCAAAAAGGCGCGCGGCTCCCCGGAGGGCAAGATGGAGGTACAGCTCCTCGAGCGGGCACACGGGTTGCTCGAAGCCGAACACCCGCTGAGGGAGGGGTCCTTCGACGCCACGGAGTTGAAGCTCCTCAAGGGATATGGCCCTCTGACCTTGAAGCCGTGGATCGTCGTGGCCAACGTCGAGGAGGGCGGCAGCCTGCCCTCGGGCCTGCCCGATGGAGCTGTTGCGATCAGCGCGGCACTCGAAGCGGAGGTCGCCGGCTTGAGCGGCGACGACGCGGTCGAGCTCCTCGCGGGCTTCGGAGTCGAGGAGCCCGGACTGGAGCGAGTGATCCGTGCGTGCTATGGCGCGCTCGACCTCATCACGTTCTTGACGACTGGAGAGGACGAGACGAGGGCGTGGGAAGTTCGCAGGGGCGCCAACGCGCCCGAGGCCGCCGGAGTCATTCACTCCGATCTGGAGCGTGGCTTCATCCGGGCCGAGGCAATCTCCTATGACGATCTGGTGGCCGCTGGATCGTGGGACGACGCCAAGAGAAAGGGCTTTCTTCGGGTGGAAGGCAAGGAGTACGTCGTGGCGGAGGGCGACTGCCTCCACATCCGCTTCGCAGTCTGACCGCCGGCCCCCCCGCCGTTCTTTCTGAGCCTAATTGCGCTTTCCGCAATCCATCTCAGAAAGAAGATCTAGATCAGGACGTGGCCCCCGGACCTGCGGGGGTCGTGGCACGCATCGACCGTGCCATCGTCTGACAGTGATGCTGCTTGGACGGCCCCGAAATACATATGGATGTCCTCGTAGGGACGAGGGATGAAGCCGGCCTCGTCGCCCGGGAGGCCGGGCTCGAAGCAGAGGGTTTCGCCCTGAGGGCGGACATCGACGTGGGCCCTGGGCGCGGCCACTGCGTCATGCAGCGAGTCGCCGTCGACGGCCAGACGAATCAGCGTCTGGGCGATGGCGCCCACGATCCGGTCGGCGCCGGGGGACCCCAGTCCCACCGTGCGACCGTCTCCCTGAGCGATCGTGGGTGTCATGTTCGAGTGGCAGCGGGACCCAGGGGGCATGCCATGCATGCCCAGGGGATTGAGCTCCTCTTCTCCGAGGGTGTTGTTGAGCAACATGCCGTGCACGACGAGGCCGGCGCCATAGCCGTTTGACTCGGTGACGGAGCAGACGTGGCCGTCGGTGTCCGCGGCGGAGCTGTGAGTGGTTGAGGGTGACTGCAGAGAAGGGGCTGCCCCGGTGATGGCTTCGTCGAGAGCCGCCGCGATCCCGGTGGGGTCCTGATAACGCTCGCGCCTGTACCCCATGGCGGTTCTCTGGGCCCCCACTATCGCAGTCAGCCGTTGCAGCGGTTCGCTGAGCTCGGCCGATCGAAGCAGGGCCAGCATGTGGACGAGGACCGCCCCTCCCACGGCGGGCGGCGGATTCGAGGAAATTCGCCAGCCCCACGCCTCGGTTGCGATCGGCTCTCTCACTACTGCTTCGTAGCGATCGAGGTCGTCAACCGACATGAAACCGCCGTCCGCCCCGACCGACTCGGCGATCTCTTGCGCCAAGGCACCGGAGTAAAAGGCGCTGGGTCCCTGGTCCGCAATCAACTCGAGGGCCTCGCCAAGCTCCGATTGGATCAGCAGATCCCCTTCGACCAGGGGCTCGTTGTCCGGGCCGAATAATGCGGCGGCGCCCTCGTACTGCGACCACACCTGGTGCCACGTGACCGTGAGGTAGTAGGCAGAGGTCTTAGACAATGGCAGGCCGTTCCTGGCGGCCGCGATGGCGTCTTCGAACAACGCCCCCCACTCGATTCTGCCGTGCCGCTCCCAGGCACTTCTGACCGCGGCGAGGATGCCGGGGACCCCTACGGATCCGCCTCCTATCCGCGTGTAGATCCCGTCCCCGTAGTCGGGAAAGAAGACCCTCTTCAAACCTTGGCCCGCCTCGCTGGGGGCCGTGAAGGGCATGATGCTGTTGCCGTCGTGCACCTCAACGGCGCCCTCGGGCGTCCGCACCGAGACGAACCCCGTTCCCCCTATCGAGCCGAAGAAGGGCTCGGCTACCCACGCCATAATCGCCGAGGCGAGGCAGGCGTCGACCGCGTTGCCCCCGGCCCGCGCCACGTTGGCGGCTGCTCGGGCACCGAGCTCGTTCCCGGACGCTGCGGCCAGTCTTGGAGTTCCCACTGAGGAGAGGTTAACGGGGCCTCACCCCAAGCCTCAGCCGGACGGTGCTTGATCGCCCTCCACCAGCTCGGCCATGGACGCCATCAGGTCTCTGAGGGAGACGATCCCGACGGGCTCGCCCATCTCCATCACGAGGAGGTGCCGAAACCCCCCCTGCGTCATGGTTGTGACGGCCTTCACGATGTCCCAGCCAGGTTCTCCGCTCACCACCTGTCTGGTCATCGTCTCATCGACCGTCTTCGAGTCGATGTCGTCGCCATTGGCAACGCAGTGCAGGAGGTCGCGTTCGGTGATGATGCCGGCGACTTTCTCCGCCTCCATGACGACCGCCGAACCCACGCCCCGATCCGACATGATTCTTGCGGCTCGGCGCAAGGTCACGTGGGGATCGACCGTGAGAAGGTGCCTGATTGCGACGTCTCGCAGGAGCTTCACGCTAGGAAGTGTGTGTCATACGAGCGGTCGGGGCAAGGTTGGGGGGCGAGATCGGGGCGAGTCGGCTAGCGTCGGGTCAATGATCATCGGCGCCCACGTCCCCGACGAGAATCCCCTGGAAGAGGCAGCCTCGATCGGCGCTCAGGCTATCCAGCTGTTCGTGGGCCCCCCACAATCGTGGAAGAAGCCTCCTCCCCGTCCGGACGCGGCCGAGCTGAGGGCTGCGGAGGTTCCGGTCTACGTGCATGCCCCCTATCTCATCAACGTCGCCTCGCCCAATAACCGCGTCCGCATCCCGTCGCGCAAGATCCTGTCCGACACCATCGAGGGGGCTGCGGCGATAGGCGCCGCCGCGGTGATCGTCCATGGGGGTCATGCCGAGGACGGCATCGAACGAGGCTTCAGGCGTTGGTGGAAGGTCTTCGAGGAGCTCGACAGCCCGGTTCCCATCTTCATCGAGAACACCGCAGGCGGAGACAACGCCATGGCCAAGAACATCGAAGTGCTGGCCGAGCTGTGGAAGTGGTTCCAAGACTTCGAGGTGGGGTTCTGCTTTGACACCTGCCACGCCCATGCAGCCGGTGAAGATCTCAGCGATGTCGTCGAGCGGGTGCTGGAGGCGACCGGTCGCATCGACCTCGTCCACGCCAACAGCTCCCGGGACCCCGCCGGGGGCGGCCGCGACCGGCACGCCAACTTTGCCGGGGGGACCATAGAGCTCGAGGCTCTGGTGCGAATGGTCGAGGCGGCCCAGGCCCCGGTGGTTATCTGTGAAACGCCGTGGCCGGGCATAGCGGACGACGTAGCTCTGTTGCGGGAAGTCTTCGCGGAGCCGCCCACATCCGAGAGTGGCTCTAAGTCCGTTGAGTCCCTTTCGCCCGACAAGGCAAGCCACTAGGCTCGGCTTGATGAGAAGGGAAGCGGTGCTGGAGCTGGGCGAGCTCAGGATCGCGGGGGCCGGTCTGCTTGCCGCCGGTGCGCTCCTCCCGCTGCTAGATCACCCGGGAGTGGCTTGTCCTCTCAGGTCGCTCACCGGGATCCCCTGTCCGCTGTGCGGCATGAGCACGAGCGTTGAGGCGGCGGTTCGGCTCGACCTCGGTACCGCATTCGCAGCAGCTCCCGCGGGCATTGCCGCCGTGGCCGCCGCAGTCACGCTGCTCTTCTATCGCCGTAGCTGCAGCTTGAGGGTGCCCCTATGGGCGGTCCACGCGGGACTCGTTCTGATGTGGGTGTGGCAGCTGATTCGGTTCTCTGTCATATAGGAAGCGACGAGCGAGGGGGAGAAATGATGGCCAACGGCAACGAACCGCCCCCGGGTCAGTACGGCGGGGGCCAGCAGTATCCGCAAGGCGGTCAAGGCGAGTACGGCGGGGGCCAGCAGTATCCGCAGGGCGGTCAAGGTCAGTACGGCAACCAGCCGCCCCCCGGGCAGTACGGGAACCAGCCACCTCCGGGGCAGTACCCGCAGCAATACCAGCCTTATCAGGCAGGGCCATCGGGGCCGCGGGCCGGCTTCTGGCAACGGGCCGGGGCCTATCTGCTCGATGCCTTGATCCTCGGCATTCCGTTGGCGATCATCACCTCTGCGCTCGGGGCCTCTTTGTTTACCTTCAGCTTCAGCATCAACGAGAGGACCGGAGAGTTAAGCGGCGGCGATGTGGGAGCGGCGGCCGGAACGGTGCTGCTGATCCAACTCCTGTCGCTGGGGGTGGCCCTTACTTACTTTGCCTTGTTGGAGGGCGGGTCGTCGGGTCAGACACTCGGGAAGAAGGCAGTCGGGATCCGAGTCATCAACCAGGACACCGGGGGGCCAATCGGGTACGGAAAGGCAATCGGTCGCTACTTTGCCAGGATCCTGTCGAGCTTCCTCTGCTTGCTTGGCTACCTGTGGATGCTGTGGGACAAAGAGAAGCAAACGTGGCACGACAAGCTCACCAACACACTCGTAGTGCCGACGGCGGCTTACCCGGTTCAGTAGGTCTTTTCAGACGGACAGGGACTGGCGGAGCTCTTCGACGTGGCTCTTCGCTCGGACGCCGTAGAGAGCTTGCTCGATGTTGCCGTTCTCGTCGATAACGAAGGTCGAGCGAGTCACCTTTAAGGGGGTGTCCTCCCACGTGCCGAAGTCCCCCACGACTCCGTATGCCTTGGCGAGAGCCAGGTCCTCGTCGACGAGGAGAGGAAAGCCGAGCCCGTACTTGGAAGCAAAGTTCCGATGGGACTTGGCTCCCTGGGGGCTGACGCCCAGCACGACGTAGTTCGCATCTTCAAAATACGAGTGTGCATCTCTGAAGTCGCATGCCTCTTTGGTGCAGCCCGGCGTGTCGTCTGCCGGATAGAAGTAGAGGATCACCTTTGTGCCGCGCAGGTCACGAAGCCGCCACACTCGATCCTCTGCATCGCGGGCTTGGAACTCGGGGGCAGGCATTCCCTTGTCCAATTTCTTCACATGAACCTCCGGCGCGACTGAGTCTGTGTCATTGCCTCGAGCATCGATTCTTGCAGCCACCCCAGCCAGTGGAGGAGGTAAAGGGTCCCGGCGTCGGGGTCCTCGGGATCCACATCCTTGTTCATCATCTCCTCGGTTACATCGATTCTGGTTCCAAGTGCGAGACGCATGTCCGTCAGCGCGGTCAACCAGGCTTCCACCTCATCGCTAGTGAGCGCCAGTTTGACGGAGTTGGAGCGATCCAGTGTCTCGATAAGCGATTCGAGCGCTGCGACCTTGGAGGATCGGAGCTCGCTCTCCGTCAACTCCTTGAATGCTCTCGCATCCTCTTGCGACTCGTAGGCGTCGGGAAACACTCTTTGAATGACGGGGTCCCTGTCGTCTTGCTCCTCGAACAGCGCCCGCGTTTGTTCGGCCACGTCGCGCAGCAGGGCGCTCTCGTGCCGGTCGAGCGCCACGCGCACCGTCGAACGGCCCCCAGGGCGAATGGATGGCATTTACTCCGACTTGGTCAGGGTTGCCCAGAGCCCGTGAGCGTGGAGGCGGAAGCAGTCAAGCTCGGCTTTTTCCCGGGACCCGCTCGAAACGATTGACCTGCCCTGGTGGTGGACCTCCAGCATCAGTCTGGTGGCCTTCTCGAGAGAGTAGCCAAACAGCTTCTGAAAGACCCATGTCACGTACGACATGAGGTTGATCGGATCGTTCCACACAACCACGAGCCAGGGGTGGTCTGGTCGAACATCCTCCGTGACCTCCGGTTCGTGGACCTTCTGTGGAGAGAGCGTCGTGGACATCACATCAATAGTCGCACGGCAATTGACCACTCGTTCTAAGAGAGCGCCTGTAGTTGACCGACGAGTCAATACGTTCTCTGACCGGGTGGTCAAGGGACGCAAAAAAGTTTCTTAAAACTCGTCAATGTTGGTAACGCGCGGGGGTGTTGTCGAGTCTGCTGGTGCAACAACTCACTACTTCTGGAGGTCTTTGCGCGCATGGAAACCAACGCCGTCGAGGTCGACATCCGCCTTGACGACGAGTTTCTCGCGGCGCGCGCGTCAACCGATTTCGAAGCATTTGCGGAGCTTTACAGACGCCACTCCTGTCCCGTATTTCGATTCATCAGAGCGCAGACTGCCAGCGACGAGGTCGCAGAAGATCTGACCGCCCAGGTCTTCTTCAAGGCGTTGAACTCGGCGGACACCTGGCGTGGGGATGGGCTCTACAAGGCGTGGCTCTTTTCCATCGCCCGCAACTGCGTTTCGACATGGCGAAGACACAATCAGGTCACTGCGATATCTACGGAGAGCATCCCCGACACAGCGGACCCGTCTCCAAGTCCTGCTTCCCACGTGCTGGTTGGTGAGGCCCGCGACCTGGTGTGGAGGCGGGTTGCAGAGCTTCCTCCGGCACAGCGCGAAGCGGTCGCGCTGAGGTACCTGAAGGACCTCTCGATCGAGGAGGTGGCCCGGGCGACCCGGCGGACGAAAGGGGCGGTTCGGATTCTTCTCCACCGCGCTCGCACGAGGCTTCGCACCACTATGGAAGAGGCTCCCGAGGAGGTGACCTCTTGATGAAGGCGGGGCTCTTCCCGGGTCAGGGGATTCACGCGCAGATGGTGCTCGAGGCGTTGCCCCAAGAGGAGCCGATGCTTGCGACGGCGCAAGCGACGCTCGGTTACTCCTTGCGCAAGAGAGTAGTCATCGCGGCTCGGCGCAAGAATGCGACTCTGCCCACCGCGCTCGCGCAGCCGGCCATCTTCGTCGCAAGTGTTGCCGCGTACAGACGGGCCTCGGCGGAAAGCAAGCGCTACGACTTCTTTGCCGGACACAGTCTGGGCGAGTATGCGGCCCTCGTTGCCGCGCAAGCCATAAGCGTCGAGGATGCACTGACCCTGGTGGCCGTCCGTGGCGACGCAATGCAAGCTGCGGCCCGAACCCAGCCCGGTTCGATGATCGCGGTCATGGGCCTCGGCCTTCAGGACATCGAGGAGGTCGCACGCCTGGCAGGGGTCACGCTCGCCAACGACAATGCTCCGGGCCAGGCGGTGCTTGCCGGCGCCGAAGAGGGGCTTGCCCGTGCCGCGAAGCTGGTCAACGAGCGCGGTGCTCGCTCCGTGCTGCTGGATGTCTCCGGTCCATTCCACACCGACGCCATCTCGGAAGCGGGGCCGAGGCTCCGTACGGCCCTCGAGGCCGCCGACATCACGATGCCTCGCGTACCAGTCATCTCGAACGTCACCGCACGCCCGTACGGGTCGCCGGAAGAGATCAAAGAGCTGCTCATCGCCCAACTAACGAGCCGTGTTCGCTGGCGTGAGTCGCTCGAGCACCTTCACTCCCAGGGTGCGCGCACTTTCGAAGACTTCGGTCCCGGGCGTGTGGTGGCGGGCTTGGCACAACGGGTGGTTCGCTCTCTAACTCTCGAGGAGGCTGCGGTCAGTGCATGAGGCCCTAGCGGTATCCGAATTCGAGGCTGCCTCGGAGGTCACTCACATTCGAGAACGTGTGATCGTGGCGCCGTGCACTGGGCGATTTCGCCCGCTCCCGGCGGAGGTCTTCACGACCGAGGGCGAATGGGTCGAGGCGGGACAGGCGGTTGCCGAGGTGGCAGTCGCAGGCAACACCGTGTCGGTTGCCTCGCCCTTTCGGGGATGGATGATGGGGATGCTCGCCCTGCCGGGACAGCCGGTGCACCAAGGCCAGGCTCTTTTCTGGGTCTCGAGCAGCTAATGGCGCGTATTACCGGTCTGGGTACCGCGCTCCCAGAGCAAAAGCTCCACAACTCAGAGCTTGCCTCACGGCTCGAGGTCTCCCAGGAGTGGATCTTCGAGCGCACCGGCATTGTCTCTCGGAGGGTTGCAGGGGATCACGAGAGCTCTGGCTCCCTTGCGACAGAGGCAGGGGCTGCGGCGCTTGCGACCGCCGGCTTGCCTGCCGACGCAGTCGACCTTGTCATCGTCGCGACCATCACCCCCGACTATCAGTTCCCCTCGACGGCATCGCTTGTGCAAAGTGCCTTGGGAGCGCGCCACGCAGGCGCCTACGACCTCGGCGCGGGCTGCTCTGGATGGCTTTTCGCCCTGGCACAAGCCGGGGCGCTGGTGGACACGGGGGCTGCAGAGCGCGTCCTCGTGTGTGGGGCGGATGTGCTGACGAAGTTCTCGGATTACTCGGACCCCCGCAGCTGCGTGATCTTCGGAGACGGCGCGGGGGCAGTCGTAGTCGAGAGCAGCCGGGGGCCCACCGACTTAGGTCGCTTCGTGCTGCGCTCCGATGGATCGGACCCTGATCTTCTTTGTCTCCCCAAGGGGGGCCGCTTCATCCGGATGCAAGGCCGCGAGGTGTACCGGCGGGCCGTCGATGCGATGGCGACGTCGGTCGAGGAGGCCCTGGCGGCAAGCGACGTCGGGCCCGACGAGCGGCCGTTGCTGGTTGCGCATCAGGCCAACGCTCGCATCCTCGAGGCGGTCCAGCGAAGGTTGGGATGGCCGCCCGACCGGGTCGTGATCAACATCGATCACGTCGGAAACACCTCGTCCGCTTCCATTCCATTGGCTCTCGAGTCGGCGCTGCAAGACGGGCTCCTCACGCCGGGGGACAGGGTTGTGCTCACGGCCTTTGGCACCGGTTTCGCGTGGGGTGCGGGAGTGATGAGGTGGACGTTGCCGGCCACCCGGCCCTCGAGCGGCGTCCCCGAAATCAGGGAGGCCGCTGGTGTCTGAAGTCGCAGTCGTAACTGGGGCATCGAGAGGTATAGGGCGGGCGGTGGCGGTGGCTCTGGCTCGGCGGGGAAGCGATGTCGCCATCAACTACCTGCACAACGCCGAAGAGGCGAAGAACACGGTGCGAGCCGTGCAGTCGACAGGTGCAGAAAGCGTCGCCGTCCAAGCCGATGTCTCGGTGAGCCTTCAAGTCGAGGCCCTGTTCGATCAAGTGGAAGAGCAGCTCGGCCGGGTGTCGATCCTCGTGAACAACGCAGGGGTTCGACAGGACGGCCTGGCTCTGACTATGTCGGACGACGCGTGGGAGCGCGTGGTGAGCACCAATCTGTTCGGTACCTTCGCGTGTTGCCGCAGGGGCCTGAGGTCGATGCTCGCCGCGCGGAGCGGTCGCATCGTCAACATCTCGTCGACCGCAGGGCTTCGTGGGAGCCCCGGACAAGCCAACTACTCGGCCGCAAAGGCAGGCGTGATCGGTCTCACTAAGACGCTCGCCCGCGAGGTGGCGGGCAAGGGCATCACGGTCAACGCGGTCGCGCCCGGCTACATCGAAACGGACTTGACCGGTGACCTGAGTGAGAAGCAGGCCGCCGCCCTGACGTCTGCGATCCCGCAACGGCGGGCAGGCTCGCCGGAAGAGGTGGCGGAGCTGGTGGCGTTTCTGTGCTCGCCCGAAGCCGCCTATGCAACCGGCGGCACCTACGTCGTCGATGGAGGGCTAACGGCATAACAGGGGGGGTTGTGGGCTCGGGGGCGCCGGTGACTCAACCTCGAGGCGCCGGTACCTCGAGTCTGTTTTCAAACAGTGGCGGTGAGGACGACAGCGTCTTCGCCTCGAGGAAGGGAGTGGACATGACGGACAAGCAGCAGGAGATTCTGGACGTGGTGCGCGAGCACTTGTCGAGTCGCGGCATCGATGCCGAGACCGTGGGGATGGATGCGAGCTTGAGCGATGACGTTGGACTGGACTCGCTCGACACGGTCGAGCTCACGCTGGCTCTAGAACAGCGTTACGGCATCGAGATCCCGGACTCCGAGCTCGAGGACCTCGTCACGGTCGGAGACGCCGTGCACCTCATCGAGAAGAAGGTGTCGGTCGGAGCATGACTGAAGTCGTCGTAACCGGCATCGGAGTCGTCACCCCGATCGGCATCGGCGCGGACGCGATGTGGGACGGTCTGATGTCCGGAGCCTCGGGAACAACACAGATCACGCAGTTCGACGCGTCCGGTCTCCCGGTAACGATTGCATCCGAGGTGGGTGATTTCGACCCCGGCTCGTACATGCACGCGCGGGAGGTTGCCCGCACCGATCGCTTCACGCAGATGGGTGTGGCCGCGGCACAGCTCGCGGTAGAAGACGCGGGCATGAGTGAGCCGCCGGTGGAGCCCGAACGGATCGGGGTCATAGTCGGCTCCGGCATCGGGGGGCTTTCAACCATCGAAAAGGAGCACGACGCGTTCAATGCCGGAGGGCCGCGCAGGGTGAGCCCTTTCATGATCCCAAAGCTGATGCCAAATGCTGCGGCCGGCACGATCGCAATGCGGTTCGGCTACAAGGGCTTGAACTACGCGCCGTCATCTGCTTGCGCCACCGGCGCGCATGCAATCGGCGAGGCCTTCACGGCCATACGCGCCGGAATGGCCGATGCCATGCTCGCCGGAGGGAGCGAGGCCGCCATCACACCCCTTGCGGTGTCATCGTTCGCCCGCATGGGAGCGCTCTCGACCCGCAACGACGATCCGCAACATGCGAGCCGGCCGTTCGACGCGCACCGAAACGGCTTCGTCTTTGGTGAGGGGGCTGGTGTCCTGGTGCTCGAGAGGCGCGATGTCGCCGAGCGACGGGGGGCACGGATCCTCGGTGTCCTCGCAGGCTACGGCGCGTCCGCCGACGCTCACCACGTCACGCAGCCGGACCCACAAGGCGCCGGGGCGACAATCGCCATGCGCGGCGCTCTGCGAGATGCGGGACTGGGTCCCGACGACATCGACTACCTGAACGCCCATGGGACGTCTACCCCGTACAACGACCGCATCGAGACCGTCGCCATCAAGACGGCTCTCGGCCCCGAGAGCAAGCGCATTCCGGTGTCGTCGACCAAGTCGCAGATGGGGCACCTGCTCGGTGCCGCAGGCGCGGTGGAAGCGGCCATCTGCACTCTGGCCCTCGACCGGGGGGCCGTTCCTCCGACCATCAACTACGAGGAGCCGGATCCCGACTGCGATCTCGACTACGTGGTCGAGGGATCGCGTGAGGAGAAGCTTCGGGCCGTCATGTCGAACTCGTTTGGGTTCGGCGGCCAAAACGCATGTTTGGTCTTCAGGGCGGCGTGATGACGTTCGGCCCGCTCGCGTCGTGATCGGCGTGGACGTCGTCGACGTCGCTCGCTTGAGGGCGTCTCTCGAGCGCTCGCCCGGGCTCGAGGAACGACTCTTTACCAAAGAAGAGCGGGCGTACTGCAGGTCGAAGAGGGAACCGGTAGTGCATCTGGCCGGCACGCTCGCAGCCAAAGAGGCGGTGATAAAGGCTCTGCGCCTTGGACCGCTCGTAGCATGGGGTCCGCGCATCGAGGTAGTCAGGGGTAGCTCGGGAGCGCCGGTCGCTCATCTGGCCGGCAGCCCAGAAGTAGGGCCAATCGAGGTCTCGATCTCTCACGACGGAGGAGTTGCAATAGCGGTCGCACTTATCTCCCGCTAAACCCCGTTCCTTTCCCCGCTGACGGCGATAGTCGCCGTGGGAGGGGAGAAGAACGTGCTCGACGCATCAGTCGATGTGCTTGGCGTGCACGGGATGGCCCCCAAACTCTCTGCGCAGGGCGGCTATGACCTTGTTGGCGTAGGACTCGTCTTGCCGGGACGCGAAGCGATTGAACAGCGCGAGTGTGATCGCGGGGGCCGGAACAGCTTCGTTGATCGCGGTCTCGACCGTCCACCGGCCCTCCCCAGAATCCTCGACGTAGTCGGACAGCTCCGTGAGGTCGGGGTCCTTGCCGAGCGCGTTGGCCGCGAGGTCGAGCAACCACGACCGAACCACGCTTCCGTGCCGCCACAGCTCGGCGATCTGGCCCACGTCGAGCTCGAAATCGCTCTTGTACATGAGCTCGAAGCCCTCGCCGTAGGCCTGCATCATGGCGTACTCGACTCCGTTGTGGATCATCTTGATGAAGTGCCCGGCCCCCGGCGGGCCGACGTGCGCGTAGCCGTTGTCGGGGGCCAGCGTGGCGAAGATGGGATCCAGTCGCTCGAAGATCTGTGGTTCGCATCCGACCATCAGGCAATAGCCTTCCTTGAGCCCCCACACCCCTCCCGAGGTGCCGGCGTCGACGAAGTGGATCCCCTTGTCCCTAAGAGTTGAGGCCCGCTCGATCGATTCCGTATAGCGTGAGTTGCCTCCGTCGATGATGACGTCGTCTTCATCCAACAGAGATCCAAGTGTGTCGATCGCTTCGGACGTGATGGCTCCCGCCGGGACCATGACCCATACGGCCCTCGGCGGCTCGAGCTTCGTTACGAGGTCTTGGAGCGACTCCGAAGACTCAGATCCTTTCGCCTCCTCGGCCACTCGATGAAGCGTTTCCTTGTTGACGTCGTAGGCAACCACACGGTGGCCGCCCAGCATCAGCCGGACCGTCATGTTGGCGCCCATCTTTCCCAGGCCGACCATCCCGAGTTGCATAGACTTCTCCTTTCGCTGAAGGTTCGCTAGCCTAGGTAGGACTTACATCCGTTGTCGAGGAGGCCTTGTGCAAGAGACGTTCAGGGTGCCCGATGTCTCGTGTGATCACTGCAAGAACGCCATCGAGGGGGCTCTCGCTCCGCTGCGAGGTGTCGAACAAGCTGAAGTCGATGTGCCGGCGAAGTCGGTGTCCGTGCTATTCGATCCAACAGCAGTTGATCGAGCGCAGCTCGTGCATGCCATCGAGGAGGCGGGCTACCCCGTAGCTAACTGACGTTCATTAGAACCATGTCGGTGGTCACGCTGGAGACGGTGGGAGACGTCAGCCCTCATCCCTCTCGTCCGCTTGAATCTCATAGAGGCGCTGGCCGTTGCTTTCAAGGGCCCCGGCGAGGGTCTTTCTGAACTGCTCAGGCAAGAAGATGCCGGGATCCATTCGGCCGGAGAAGCCGGGCCAGTACCTAGGCTCGAGGGTGGTTCCGTCTGAGAGACGAATCTCAAGATAGACCTGCGCGTCGAAGCCACCCTTCTCCTCGGGAGGAAAACGCTCGTAATCGACCGGCGCCGTAAGGATGTTCTGAACCAGTTTGTCGATGATCTCTTGCTCCTTTACGAGTCCGAGCGTCGTTCGTCCTCTCGGGCCTCCTGTTACCCACGCGGGCTCGATCACGCGAATCGACGCCACGAGACCATCGATCTGAAGTAGGTCGCCGCCCTTTGTTGCCTCGTCGTTACGGGAGACCTGATACAGGGTCGTCCCTTCGTCGGTTTGGACTCCCAGGCGAAAGCTGGGATCGTAGTCCTCGAGGCTCACGATGTTGCTTCCAGCCTTGACATGAGCAGCGTCTCCGTCGCGCAGCTCTCGCTCGCACTCGTCACTCTTGACTTCGTGTAGTACCTCGCCGACCTTCTCATTGATTGCTGCGGGCTGAACGGGTACGTCAAGTGAGTGGTATTCGATGCCGTCGTGAACCAAGAAGCTCGCCCAGTCACAGTGGGCGGAACTCGAGAAGGCTCCTTCGCAAGCGGCGAGCGTGATCGCGGCCACAGCCAGAAGCAGCACTCGCAACCTCGATGCTTTCACGACCTAAGGAGCGTATATGAAACAAGTCGCTCTTGGAGGCCTCTTCACCTGTACGTCTTAGGTCTCGTCGCCTAGTCGTTCCGGCAGATCCGCGCCCATGGCGTGGTAGCCGCCGTCTACATGGATGATTTCGCCGGTGATTGCTGAAGACCAGTCGGATAGCAGGAACGCAACCGTGCGGGCTACCGGCTCTGGGTTCGACACGTCCCAGAGGAGAGGCGACTTCTTCGACCACGCAGAGGCGAGCTCGTCGAAGCCCGGGATGCTCTTTGCCGCCATGGTCCTCAAGGGGCCGGCCGACACGCAGTTGACTCGGATTCCCTCGGCCCCCAAATAGCGCGCAAGGTAGCGGTTGATCGCCTCGAGCGCCGCTTTGCTAACCCCCATCCAGTCGTAGATCGGCCACGCCACGGCCGCGTCGAAGTCCATGCTCACGATCGAGCCGCCCGAGGACATAAGTGGACGGAAGCCCGAGGCCAGTGCCTTCAGTGAGTAAGCGCTGGTTTGGTAGGCGGTCTGGGCACTGGCCCAGGGGGTGTCCATGAACGAGCCACCGAGGGCATCCGGCGGAGCGAACGCGATGGCGTGGAGAAAGCCGTCAAGCGAGCCCCAACGAGATCGGATCTCGTCCGCTACGGCTGCAATGTGTGTGTCGTCGTTTGCGTCGAGTTCGAGTACCTCCACTCGCTGGGGAAGCTCTCGGGAGGTGCGCTCGGTTAGCGACATCGCTCTTCCAAAGCTGGTCAACAGGACCTCGGCCCCCTGCTCCTGGGCAATCCTTGCTACCGAGAACGCGATGCTCTGGCGCGTGAGGACGCCCGTGATAACCAGCTTCTTGTTCTCCAAGAGCATGCCAGGACCTCCGAGCCCCTAACGCGTCCGTCCCCGAAACGCGTCAACCCTAGCGTCGAGGCGCCTTCGTCGTGGCTGGGCTGGCTCCGACTAGCCGGAACGCCAAGAGGTGGTCGAAGTAGAGGAGGCCATCCGGCGGCGCTTGCTAATCGAGTGATTTAATCATACGATTAAGAACGGGTGACTGAGGGACAGGAGGCAGTGGAGATGGAAATGAGGGCCTCGGGAAAAGCGTCCTCCGGCAGAAGGTCTGAGAGGCCGGGGCGGCAACACCCACGATGGTTTTCTGTGGGAATTCTCTTGATCATTTCGGTCGTCGGTGGCGCCCTTCTCGCCGACGCCGCCGAGGGCTCGGACAACGTCTATGCGTTCCTGCCGACGCTCATGTTCTGGACCGGAATCGCGATCGCGTTCTTCTTGGTCATTCGCCCCGCCGGCAGGGGCATCCTCGATTTCGGGGCAGTCAGGATGAGGGAGACGAACTACGAGAAGGCCAGCGAGCCTTCTTCCTCGGCCGCTCGATGGGCATTGATAAGCATCAGCATTGCCCTTGCGGCAGGCGTCCTCGGATACCGGCTTCTTCACTTCGGCGAGCTGGAGCAAACTTCCGCCTTCTTCGTCGGACTTCCCACGGTTCTCTCGATCGCCCTAGCCCTCACGCCCAAGGCAAAGAGCTCAACCGGGATGATCATCAAAGGCATGACGATCGGACTGCTTCTCTCCGGCATCCTGTTGAGCGAGGGGTTCATCTGCATCCTCATGGCCGCCCCGCTGTTCTACTTGGTAGGTCTCGCAATCGGCATCCCGATAGATCGCTACAGGACAAAGCAGGGTCAAGCACCAGGGCCGAGGGTCTTGAGCCTCATCCTGATGCCGTTCGTGCTCCTGAGCATCGAGGGGGTGTCGCCGTCGACCTCGCTGCCTCAACGGCAGACGGTCGAAGCCAGCCATATCATTGCTGCAACGCCGCAGCAGATCCGTGCTGCACTGGCCGAGACCCCAACCTTCAATCCGGACGAGCTTCCGTCCTTCCTTGCCCTGGGCTTCCCGACACCCACGGCCGCTTCTGGTTCCGGATTGAGCCTCGGCGACAGGCGAGTGATCCACTACGGAGAGTCCCGGACGATCTTCTCCGTCGCCGAGACCGGCCCCCGCATGGTGCGCTTTGTCAACGTCCTGGACGAGTCGGTGTTGAGCAACTGGGTGGGGTGGGATCAGTCGATCGTGCGGTGGCGAGCTGTCGATCCCTCACACACAGAGGTCACTTGGACCCTGACCTACGATCGCCGGCTACATCCTTCGTGGTACTTCGCGCCGTGGGAGCACTACGGCAGCCGGCTGGCGGCCGACTACCTCATCAGTAGCTTGGCCACGCCGTGAGGACCGTCGATCCGCTGGTAATTCGCGCTGTGGCGTTTCTCGGACCGGTTGTCCTCTGTGCCGCACTCATCGCATGGCGCCGGCCCTCTCGCCGACTCTTGCTGGGATCCCTCCTCGCCTTTCTGTGGAACCTCACAGCCCTTCTCCCCTTGAACCTCTATGCGCAAGGCAGATGGTGGGCCTTCAGCGCGGGCGGGGGCACGTTCCTGCAGATACCCGTTGATCTCTGGGTGGGATGGGCGCTTCTGTGGGGGCCGGCGGCACTTCTGTTCTTCCCGAGAGGAACATTGTTTGTCGCGGCGCTCACGTTTCTATGGGTGGATGCACTTCTGATGCCTCTTTGCGGCTCCGTCGTAGCTCTCTTCTCCGGGTGGTTGACGGGGGAAGCAGTGGCGTTGATGGTGGCCTTCATTCCCGGCTATCTCCTGGGGGCCTGGACCGCGCACGATCGCCGGCTGGCCTGGCGGGTGACGCTGCTGGTCGTCCTCGCCGGCGGGCTCCTGCTCGGAGTGGCGCCCCTGGCCGCCCTTGTGCTGACCCATGAAGGGGTGGTCCTACCTGATCGACCGGCCTGGTCGTACGGTCTGTTCGTCCAGCTCATGTTGGTGCCTGCCGCCGTGGGCATAAGCGCCGTGCAGGAGTTCCTCATCCGTGGGAAGGGAACCCCGCTCCCTTATGACCCGCCACGGAACCTGGTGACTTCCGGCGTGTACGCGTACGTGTCGAACCCTATGCAGCTGTCGATGACCTTGCTGCTGCTCGGCGCCGCGATGTTCTTTATGAGCGCACCGCTCGGAGTTGCAGCGTGCGTGGCGGTTGCATACAGCGCGGGGATCGCCTCATGGCATGAAGAGGATCACCTGGCCAAACGCTTCGGCGTCCCTTGGATCGCGTACAGACGCCAGGTACGTGCCTGGCTTCCTCGTTGGCGCCCGTATGTGACGAAGGGCTCGGTCGCAACCATTTACGTCGCTGCGACCTGCGGCCCCTGCAGCAGGATGGGGCGCTGGATCATTCGGAGGCAACCGATCGGTCTGCGTGTCGCCGTTGCCGAGGCCCTCCCACAAGCACCTCGTCGCCTCACCTATGTAGGTGCCGACGGGACCAGTCTCGATCAAGGGGTCGCGGCGGTTGGCCGAGCTCTCGAGCACATCAACCTTGGGTGGGCGGTTGCGGGCTCGGTCATGCGACTCCCGGGCCTCAATCAGCTCATAACGGTGATCGGCGACGCCGTGGGGGCCGGACCGAAGAGGCTTGTCCCTTCCAATGCTGGGTGCCGCGTCGAGCTGGAACGCATGAGGAACATCTGATCCTTAAACTCCAAGACTGACCCCTACCGCAGCCCGGACGTGTGGGCTTACCGCTTGCTACAGCTGGTTGACGTCAGTGTCGAGGGGTACAAAAGATGAGATCAGTTGCCAAGGGTTTGGGTGGTGCTCACACATGAGTCAGCTGTGCCGCCAAACGTTCCAACTCATGACACGCTCTTGAGCCTCGACAAGACCAGCCAAGCGCGCGGCGCCATGGAGAGCATGCAGCCCCGGAGCGCCGACGGGTGAACGAGCTCTACGAGATCCTGCGCGGCCTTCAACTGATCGTTTTCCCAGGTCTGGCTCTGGTAGCTCTTCTTCAATGGCGCAGGAGGGCTGGAAAGGCCGCGGCGTGGCTCGCGGCCACTTTTTCGGTGCTGGCAATCGTTGTAGTCGTATCCAGACTTCTTCCGGAGCAGTCCGACAGCGCTACGGTGACATGGATCCGAAAGCTCAACATCGGGCTTCTTGCGCTCTTTCCCTATTTCCTGTGGCGCTTCCACCTGTGCTTCATCAAGCAGGCTCGGTGGTTCTACGTCATCGCGCACGTTCTTACGGCTCTCGCAGTCGTTGGAGCGTTGTTGGTCCCGGAGTTCCCTCGGGGCGAGGAAGCCGAGAGTCCCGTCGCCCGCTGGTACATCTATCTGCTCCTGTTTCAGTGGAGCGTGTTGTCCCTTCGGGTCGCGGTTCGTCTGTGGCGCGCGGGAGGTGGGCGGCCGACCGTCACCCGTCGTCGCATGCGCACCCTGAGTCTTGGATCGGTTGGCCTCGTGGTTGCGCTCGTCCTAGCCGGAACGGCGCCGGACACAGAGGGTGCGACGGCAGAGCAGGTTGCCATTCAACTGTTCGCCATAGCCAGTGGACCCCTATTCCTACTCGGTTTCGCCCCACCCGGGATCGTTCGAATGGCGTGGCGCAGACACGAAGAGGCTGCTCTCCGGCAGGCCGAGGTGGCGCTGATGAAGGCAGAGGACCCTTCTCAGGTCGCAGAGGTCCTACTTCCGCATGTGGGCCGGCTCGTGGGGACCGGAGGTTCCGTGCTGGTCGGCCTGCAGGGAGAAATCCTTGGGCGCGACGGCGTGGATGAGGAGGAGGCGAAGGCAATGGCAGTGCTCGTCAGCCGCGATCAGACGGACACTCACCGCGATCCCCGTGAAGGAGCAATCCTGACCGTTCCTATGCAATCTGGCTGGCTGGGGGCCAGAACCAGTGCCTTCACACCTTTCTTCGGCGAGGATGAGCTTGGGATCCTTCGAGACATCGCAACCTCTGCCGATCTGGCGCTAGCACGCGTCGATCTCTTGCAAAAGGAGCGCCAGAGCGCCCTCGAGCTAAGGGCGGCCAACGAAGCAATGAGGGATTTCGTCGCGATCGCGTCTCACGACTTGCGGACGCCGATCACTGTTATGCGGGGATTTTTGACCGGTCTCGAACGTCAGTGGGAGACGCTCGGAGATGCCAAGAAGCTCGAGTATCTTGCAACCATTCGGCGGCAGACAGGACAGCTCGCCAATCTCATAAACGACCTGTTGACAGTTTCACAGATCGACGCAGGGGCTGTGCTGAGTCAGCCAGAGGTTATTGATGTTGGACAAGTGGCTCAGGGAGCCGTCGAAGCGTTGGACCACGACGGCTCAGACATAGAAGTCGCTGTGCCGGCCGGCGTGACTGTCCACGCAGATCCGGTTCACGTGAATCGAATCCTCGCCAACTTCATGACTAATGCCTTGATCTACGGTGATCCTCCGATCGAGGTGGACGCAAGGGCTAATGGGGAGTGGGTGGAGGTTAGGGTGCGCGACCACGGCGATGGTGTACCGGATGACTTCGTCCCAGATCTGTTTCAGAAGTTCGCGCGCGTCAACAGGAAGAGGAGCAAAGCGAATCAAGGTACCGGCTTGGGCCTTTCGATAGCTCGGGGGCTTGCAAGAGCCGGCGGAGGCGACGCATGGTATGAACCCAATGAACCAACGGGGTCGTGTTTCGGGATCCGCCTTCCTCGAGTCGTTCATAAGACCGCAGACAGCTTGGAACCTTGAACCAAAGAGCTGAGGAGACCTCGAGGAGTGATGACCAGGTAATGAGGGTCTTGGTAGTGGTAGAAGACGATCCCGACATGAGAATGGCCATTCGGATCGTTCTCTCTACCGAACCCCGGTTGAAGGTTGAAGGGGAAGCCGCCTCCATCGACGAGGCAGTGAGAGTGGCCCAGACTGTGCAGCCCGGACTGATCATCCTGGACCATTCCATTGAAGGAGAGGTCATGGGCGCGGATGGCGCTCCCATGCTGAAAGAGGCCGCACCCAGTGCAAAGGTCCTTCTTTTTTCGGCCTACGACTTGGAAGCCAGGGCAATGGAGGATCCTGCTATTGACGCCTTTCTTCGAAAGGATGAGATCGAAGAGCTCCTGCCGACCGTGCAGAGGTTACTGAACCTCTCACCTTCCCTTTAATCCTCGAGATCGGCCGCCTCGCCGAGGGATATATCCGGAGGTGGCGGAGCCGGCCCCCCGACGTAGGCACCGATCCACTCCTCGTACCACCGGCTCCACCGATCTTGCCCTTCGGCTTTGTCGAACACCCGGCTCACATAGTCGGCGAAGGCCCGCGCGTCCCTGGGTACAACGGCTGCAAGGGCAACTGTGTCGATGGGACGCCCCACCACCGTCCAGCGACCTTCACTGTCTGCAATGACCCTGGCCAAGTCCACGTCTAGACCCACTACGGCCGCAACCTCATTGTTTCTCAGCAGCTCCAAGCAATCGTTCTCTCGGGCCTTGATCACCTGGACCGAGGCTCCCAGCTCTTCCGCTACTACGGTGGTCGCCTGTTCCACGATGAAGCAAACTCGCCGCCCCGACAGATCGTTTAGACCCTTGATGTCGGACCCGCGGTCCACAAGGAGTCGCCGGTTGCTGATGAGATAGGGATCTGTAAGCGTGCTCTTTTCGATGAGACGGTCGGTTACCGGAGTAAGTGCGAAAGAGATGTGGATGGAGCTCGATTCGCTCAGAGAAGATACCGCGCTAGTTGCCGACGGAGTGAATCGGACCGGTACGTCAAGCGAATCCGCCACCTCTCGCGCGAGTTCGACTGCGAATCCCCTGTAGACGGTCAACGAAGGGTTCTCCTCTCCCTGTGGGGGCCTACCTTCGTAGGGGACGGCGACCAGCAGGCGGCCTTCCGATTGGATTCTGGCCATCACCGTGCCCGTCGGGAAGGCGGGGTTGTTGTTGCTGTTGGGTTGTTGCGCTACGCAGCCCCCCACAAGGAGCACTAGCGTCCAGAGTGACGGCCATGCCCATCGCTTCACCTACACAGGATAGGGACCGTGGGGGAGTTCAGCGGTGGCTAGTCTTCCTTACGTTTGGATGATGACCGCATGGCTAGGCCCTCGAGGGCAGAGCTTTTTCGAGAGCAGGGAGTGACACTTGGAATATCGGATGCTGGGCGAGACCGGGCTCGAGGTGTCGGTCATTGGCATGGGCTGCTGGGCTGTCGGGGGTGACGCGTGGGGGCCGGTCGACGATCGGGACTCGAAGGCCGCGATGGAGCGAGCGCTAGAGCTAGGCGTCAACTTCTTCGACACCGCCGATGTCTATGGCCGCGGGCACAGTGAAGAGCTCCTGGGTCAAGCAATCGGCTCGCGTCGAGACGACGTGGTCATCTCCACGAAGGTGGGGCTGTGGGATTCCCATGTCGACGTCAAGCCCAACCTCTACAGCGACCCGAAGCTCATCCAGAATTGCTGCAACGAGAGCTTGAGGAGACTTCGAACCGATCACATCGACGTTTATCTGTGCCATCTCTGGTGGGATGAGAACACGGAGGTGTTCCTGGAGGCCTTCGAGGACCTCAAACGCCAGGGCAAGGTGAGGGCCTACGGCGTCAGCACGGACGACGTCAACCACTTAAGACATTTCAACCGGGATGGAAGATGCGAGGTCTTGCAGCTGGATTACAGCATCTTCAACCGTAAGCCTGAGAACGAGGTTCTGCCCTACTGTGCCGAGAGCAACATTGGGACGATCGTCAGAGGTCCGCTCCGGATGGGTTTGTTGACGGGAAAGTTCAGCGAGGACACAACCTTTCCTGATGGCGATGTCAGGCGCGACTGGCCGGTGCAGGAATGGTGGCCTGAGGGGCTCGATAGGACCGAGCGGTTGAAACACCTTGCGGGCGAGGACCGCAACCTCGCCCAAGTTGCTCTTCGATTCGTGCTCGAACATCCGGCCGTGCACACCGCGATACCGGGCGCGAAGAACCCTCGACAGATGGAGTCCAATGCCGCCGCGGCAGAGGTCTCGTTCGACCCACAAGAGTTGAAGCTCATCGACGACGTGACGCCGACCGGAGCCAGCCTCACCTAAGTGAGGGGTGATGGCGCAGCCGGCGCCTGGTGCACGAGTCCCACTCCATAGGATGGAGGAAGTGACAGAGCCAGTTGCTACAGAGGCCGTAGTACCGATCCTTCGAAAAGACGGACGTGTTCTGGTCATAAAGCGGGGCCCGGACGTGATCCTGCCGGGTTACTGGTGTCCCCCCAGCGGGCGAATCGAGCCCGGCGAAACCCAGGAGCAGGCCGTTGTGCGCGAGCTCTCGGAAGAGCTCGGCCTTGTTGCCAAACCCGTGGCCAAAGTATGGGAGTGCGCTACTGATGACGGCGACTTCACCCTCCACTGGTGGATCGCTGAAGTCGACGATGACGAGTTGCGTCCTGACGCCGGAGAAGTTGCGGAAGACCGGTGGGTCACAACTGATGAGTTCCTCGAATTGACCCCGACGTTCGAGGGTGACCGCAGGTTCTTCGTGGAGGTTCTTCCGACGCTGGCGCCCACGCAGCCGCCCTCCAAGGGACCGTTGTGATCGCCGAAGGCTCCTCGGCATGACATATGGCGGTCGTGTGTGGGGCGATCCTTGTCCTGGGTGCGGGTACTCGTGGGCAACGACCTACGAGGACGCGCTGGAGTTGATTGCCGGAGCGGCTTCTCGGTACGGCGAGCTCATCCGGGGCAGGGAAGAGAAAGCCATGGTCAAGCCGGACGCCGATACATGGTCCCCATCCGGGTACGTCTGGCACCTTAGTGACTGGTTTCGCATCCAAGGGCAACGGATTTACGCGCTCGCGAGCGACCCTCTCTATCGTTGGCTACACCTCCGTCTCGACCCGGCGCACCTCGGAGAGATATTCAAGTACGACGAGCTACCGCCTACTGGGGGGCTGTGGGCCTTGCAGAAAGCTGCTGACCTGTTCGTTGAAGCCGCCAAAGGCGCCGATCGATCGCTCGTCTTCGATATCGGCGAGGGCGACTCTTGGACGGTGGGGGAGCTGGTCGTTTGGGTCGGACACGAGGTGATCCATCACGACAAGGACATCCGAGCCGGTCTCGGACTGCGAGCGTTACCGTTTAGCGAACGTCGATCGTGGTGACCAGATTGTCGAGTCGAACCTCGTCGCTGCCTTCGGGTGGGGCGTAGATCCGGCACTCGGTGACGAACTCGGCCAGGGTTGGTTCGCTGTCCTCGGGCACCGGCAGCCCGCGCGTCACGGCACTGCCCCAGTCGTTGTATTCCTCCCGCCAGTAGATGGGGAACAGCTCGGGCATGGTGAAGGGAGCATCCGAGGAGACGTCACACGCACCCCCAAGTCCAGTCCCCCGCAGCTCAGCGGCCTTACCGGTTGGGCTTTCCGGCAACTCCAAGAAGAGGCTGTTGTCCTGGATCTCGAGGCGCAGGCCGGTCTCTTGGTCGACCGAGGCGATGATGTGGGTGCCGTGCTCCGTTGTTTCCATCTTGCCCCCGCCTTCGGGTGACTTGGACGGACTGCTTTCATCACTGCAGCCGGCAGCGAGGAGCGCAGAGAGCAAGAAGAGGCTGAGCAGGCGGCGCATTGAAGGATTGTATTGGCCGTGTTCGGGAGACCTTAGGCAGCGGAGGCCGATCAGATCACGCTTCAGCACAACGAGGCCTAGTGTCCTGCGCGCGACGGAATCCAATGGACATTCGCCTTGTCCTACATTTGGCCAAGTGTGGCCCTGGTCGGACGCGGACAAAACCCTTGACCGTGCTGGTCAGCGGTCCCTTGGGACACGGCCGGGTAACGCGAGAAGGCACTTTTGGTAACGACCCCCGAACCCCGCAGGCGGGCCCGGTGATCGACCGGACCTACCGTCCGCCGAATCCGCGCTGCGATCGCCTACCTGGAATAGGGCCGGACCAGGGGGAAGGTGGTCGTGGGGTGGCGTGAGGGGATCCAGTCGATCGACCACGGTCGGTCTCGGGTGGGACGTCTATTTGAAGTCAAGGAGCCATGCCTGACGATGATGGCGGCATTGCACCACCAGATGCTCAAACGGCGCCCAGCTGCGAAGGGATGGTGAGGCCAGACTGAACTCGGGCCGACACCGCCGCCCGACCTATATCGCCGACTCCCTTTCGGGTCGTCGGCGGCCGGGGGTAGCCTGTGACGATGAGCGTGATCGACTGGCTGCTCGACGGCGACCCCGCCATCCGCTGGCAGGTCCTGCGCTATCTCACGAACGCGGCGCCCGACGACGTCGCCGAGCGAGCCCGGGTGGAGCACGACGGCTGGGGCGCGCGCCTCCTCGCGCTCGAGGATCCCGACGGGCTCTGGGCGGGCGGCGCCTGCTTCCCGGCGTCCTACACCGGCGGTGAACCGGGGCAGCCCTGGACGGCCACGATGCACACGCTGCAGACGCTGCAACTCCTCGGGCTCGACCCGGCGTCGGAGTCCGCCCGCCGGGCGATCGCGCTCGTCGCGGAGAACGGGCGCTGGGAGCACGCCGGGCAGCGGTACTTCGACGGCGAGGTCGAGCCGTGCATCAACGGCAGGACGATCGAGACAGGGGCGTACTTCGGGGTGGACGTTGCGGCGCTCGTCGAGCGGATCCTCGACGAGCGGCTCGAGGACGGCGGCTGGAACTGCGAGGCCGAGAACGGATCGGTGCGGTCCTCCTTCGACACGACGATCAACGTGCTCGACGGCCTGCTCGAGTTCGAGCGCGCGACCGGCGGGTCCGCGGAGGTGCGCACGGCCCGGCGCGGCGGTGAGGAGTACCTGCTCGAGCGCGGCCTGTTCCGCCGCAAGAGCACTGGGGAGGTCGCCGACCCGTCGTATCTCGAGTTTGCGTTCCCGTATTACTGGCACTACGACGTGCTGCGCGCGCTCGACTACTTCCGACGGTCGGGCGCGGACCCGGATCCCCGGATGGCGGAGGCGGTGGCGGTCGTCCGGTCGAAGCGGCAGCCCGACGGCCGGTGGCTGCTCGACCGCATCCATCCGGGTCGCGTCCACTTCGACGTCGAGGGCGGCGAGGGGACGGCGAGCCGCTGGAACACCCTCCGGGCGCTCCGGGTGCTCGAGTGGTGGGACGGGACCCCTGACGCCTCAAGGACGGAGGACGAGGGCATCGCTCACCCAACGCCCGTTGGCGTCCCACGGATCCTCGTCTGGCTCCTTCTCGCCAGCGAACGTTGAGCGACTCCTCTGACGACCAAGCGGAGGCTCAGCCACAACATTCCACGGAGCGTTACCGGCCGGACAAGAGGCCGACGAAGCAGACACGATCGACGTGTCTACATGCATCAGAGCAAGACAACTTGAGATGGGGGGCTTAAGCGCACATCAGAAGTTGCTAAGAAGCTTGACATTCCGGCGCCACGTGATGCTTTACACAGTTCCGTCAGAGTTACGATCCGTCGTCAGATGCGAGGAGCGGCAGAGAACCAATGCGCCGGCTTTTTGAGGAGCTAGAGCACCGCATCTCAACAGACCCGTGCTGGGCCCACATCGACCACCTTGCGGTCGATGGCCCCGAGACGCACGTCCGATCGTTTCATGGCGAGGACATCCATCGTCCCCTCGACACCTACTCTCTCACCAAGCCAATCGTCACGACGCTCATCGGAGCCGTCGTCGACGATGGGTACTTAGAAGGCATTGATGAGCGCGTCGCCGAGATTCTCCCGGCGGCAGGCGAGCGCCATCCCGCCCTTACGGTCCGCCATCTTCTGACGATGACGGCGAGCATCGCGGCCGACGGGTTCATGGACATCGACCGGGTCATGAAGCGGGAATCGTCCTGGGTCGACGACATCTTGTCGCTTCCTGCAGAGCGAGCGCCCGGGAGCGCGTTCAAATACGACAACCGATGCGCACACCTCACAGCCGCGGTGTTGCAGCGCATCCTGCCGCAACCGGTGGTCGAGTACGCGCGATCGAGGCTGTTTCATCCACTCGACATCTCAGGGTGGACGTGGCCCACGGATCCCGAGGGCATCCCGTACGGCTTCGGCCATTTCCGGATCAGTCCTGTCAATCTCGCGAGGTTCGGGCGGTTGTGGCTGGCGCGGGGACAGGCTAAGACCGAAACACTGGTGGCGGACCGGTTCATGGGCATGGCCTGGAAGCCCGCGAGCGATGGTGGCGCACCGGAGCACCGTCCCTACGGCTTCATGTGGTGGTGCGACGGTGATGCTGACCCCCCAGCGTGGTTCGCGGCGGGCTACGCCGGTCAGCTCCTCGCCGTCGCACCCTCCCTGGACGCCGTCGTGGTGATCACCGGTTCGGAGCGACTTCTGCGAGGAGACGAACCCTCGTCCTACGAGCTGTTGCGACAAGCGCTTGCCTGCTCGGCCTCCGATGTCCTGACATGACTGCATGCCGCACGGATCTCAAGTGCTCGCGGCAAGGTCTCAGGAAGGAGGAGGATGTGGAGGTGTGCTGAGGAGGACGCGAGCCGGAGTTTTCGACCGGCGTTACATCCTTTGTCAGCGCGTGCTTCCCATGCCCTCCTCGTGACTCGTGACGGAGACGCCACGCCCCCCGCGCACCGCGAGGAGACGGATGTGCCATCTGATCGCATGACTCCAGGGGAGCGAGCGGAGGTGTTCACGGTCCGGGCGCTGGCCACCGCCGGCCTCTTCGACCCTTTGGGCGACTTCTACTCCTTTAGCGAAGAAGTGAAGCCGGTTGACGACGCTACGTGGCGAGTCGGGTTCGGTCGCTCGAGGTGCGGGATCTTCACCAACCGTAAGGGGGAGACGTACGAAACGTGCAAGTCAGTCTCCGGGGAGACAGATGCATGGATCACCGTCGCCTTACGCGGCGGCAGATGGAACGTTGTGGCGCTCGATGGGAATTTCGACGCGGATACTATTTCCGGGCTGAAGGCGTTCTCGCTCCCCGATACCCAGGAAGTCCCCCACTGGGAGTTCTCCACCGCCCGGGCGGGTGACAAGGGAACGGTGGTTCGTGGTGCGGGCCTGTGGGTAGGGCCGATCCCCTATGAGGGGCCCGGGAGCCGTTGCCGGACGCGTGCCTACAACGATGCTGGCTCACTCATCTACGAAGGCCACCCTGAGTACATCGCAGCGCCGGACGAGGACTGGGAACGCGCCGGTGGCATTCACGGCTCAGAGTTTTAAGGCTCCGCGACCGACGTAAAGATCGCGTGCCGGCAATTCAGCGAACCGGGGTGGCGGCCCACAGAGATCGTGCTCGAACCGGTCGGGAGCGACGCTGTGCAGGTCGCGAGCCCGTTGCGGTTTATAGGCGAGCCGATGATCAACGCCGAAGCCGAATGCCACGCCGTCGTGTTCGCGGAGGGAGACGAGGCGCTAGGCCGCGGCTTCCAGCAGATCCGACCGACATTCTGGCCGCCTCGAGAACTGCGCAACCCGAAGGCGCGGCACTACGATTTGTCGTTCCGGATCGAGACGGACCGACCCGAGGACGCCGTTAAGGCCGAGGTCCAGTGCCGGATGGCATGAGAGCGAGAGTCCCGTAGTAACGGGCCATGGGCGGTGTGGCCGATCCGTCACCGGAACCCTCTTGCTCGGACGACCCCCAGTTGCTATCCGTGTTTGTTGAGTGTTGTCATCCTCGCGTTTGCGGTAGGAAGAGCGTGTGGCTTCACGCTGAAGGACTACCTCGAGTCCATTGAGCAATCTCCTCACCATCACAGGCTTGCGGGGCAGCGCGACGGCATCCAATGGATATTCGTTTGAGGTTTTGTCCTACCATTTGGCCAAGTCCCGCCCTGGTCGGACGCGGACAAAACCCTTGACCGTGCTGGTCAGCGGTGCCTTGGGACACGGCCGGGTAACGCGAGAAGGCACTTTTGGTAACGACCCAGGCGACGACGCTCGTCTGGCGGTCGGAAGGTGTAGGTCGGCTAAACTCGAGAGGCCCCTTTCAGCCGCGATTGCGCCGACTTGTTCGGGGGTCCCTCGTTCGCAAGATAGCGATTCGAAGCTTCGGCGCCCTACGGGCCACGGGATCCTAAGCCTGCGGCACTGCTGCGCGTCAGAGCGGCGACGTGAGCTCGATCCTCCGGCCCCCGTTCGGGGTGAGCGAACGCGATGTCCCCGTCAGCGTCTAGAACGAAGTCACCCCCTAGTTGACGGCGGTCCTGACCACGATGCAGATCGGGTAGGTCGCCGCCGGCGATAATCTTGGCGTAGCCCCAGGCGACCCGGGGGTCGGGATATGTCCTGGCGAAATCAGCGCGTCCTAGCCCAAACGCTCTGTACGCCGGGCGACCCCTCGTCTACGACGAGGGTGAACGAGAGGTTCAGTCGCTGTTGAAGCGTACTCAACCTGTGGGGCGATTCGAACGAGACGACCAGGACTCTTGCATCCGCCGCTGCGAACCGATCCTTCCTCTTTTCCATCTTCACGAGATGGTGTTCGCAGAACAGTCAACCGATATAGTGGAGGAACGTCAGGACGACCGGCGCCCACGCAGCGAACGGAGTTCGATGACTTCACCGCCCAGGGTGGTGAACCCAACTTCCGGAGCGGGCTGCTTCAACAACATCTCGTGACCTACTCGTCTCGTGACGGACCCGGCCCCGGCTTGCGGGCGGTGATAGAGGTGTACCCGAGGACGCCATTCCGCACTTCCTCGACCAGCATTGCGGCGACCGTACGGCCGGTCTCTAGAGCTTCGGACGAGACGCCGAGACCCGAGAGGTCGAAACCACTTGCGACGGCGGTGACCTCGAAGAGCGAGAGCCTGCGCCTGACCTGCTCTATCGTCGCGATCAGAGCGTCGGAGTGGTCGACCGCCCTCAGCACCTCGAATCCGGCATCGGATAAGGCGCGCTCGTAACCTCGAACGGAAAGGGCTCCGCCGATGCAGCAGGACCTGGCGGCGGCTCCTTCAAGGAGGGTTGGCAACGGCTTCTCCAGAGCGACGTCGGACATAGCCAGACGGCCTCCTGGTTTGAGGACTCGGTAGAGTTCGCCGAACGCCCGCTGCTTGTCAGTGAACAGCGACGTGACGCACTCCACCGTAGAGCCGTCCATGGATGTGCTGGAGAACGGGAGCCGCTCGCCATCGGCGACAACGAGTTGGCGTGCGCCCGCATCGAAAGCCGCGCTTGTCGCGCGCTCCGATAGGTCTATGCCTACAGCCCGGATACCTCTCTCCTGCATGAGACGAACAGCGGATCCGGTTCCGCATCCGACATCGAGGACCACATCGCCGGCAACTGCTCCGACGCTATCGACGGTCGCCGCCGTAAGAGCGCGGCCTCCGGGGTGAAGATGGTCGCCTAATAGGAGACGAGCTGCAGGATGTTCCCACGTCGTACAACACGACGCCTTGATCTCATTCGTGACCGTATCCGTCTCGATCACAGGTTCGTTGTCTGTTCGACGGGGGGACGGGCGTGTTTGCCGGGGGCAAAGCGATGCAGGGTGTTGTACACGCAGAACGGAATGATCCGTCCGTCGGGGAGCGCCTCCTGGATACAGCACTTACGCGCTCGTGACACGTCGAAATTATGTCGGTCCATGAACGCTTCGATGGTGATCGAGAACAGGCGCATCGAGAGATCAGCGTTTGCTACGTCCACCAGGGGGCCGCAGGCACACGTAAACGCATGACTCTGGCCCTCGGATCCTGCCGGGTTCGATTTCGAGTAAAGGGTTTCGAGCGTCCCTCGCATCTCCACGAAATCGTCCTCGAGCGCGGGGTTAACCGCGGGAGAAGCGGAATCTTTGATGTAGTCGAGGTAGTGCTCGACATCGACGATCCGAGGCAGTGGTGTGACGTCGCCGTCTTGTATCCACGCGTACGTAGCCGCTGTACAGATGGGGTCGCAACAGGGGATCGGGACGAAATCCGTCGTCTCGAAGGTGCCCCCCGTCTGCTCGGCGATCGCGGCGATCACATCGGTCACTGTCGTGCGATTTAACGGATCGAACGGGACCCAGCGGCCCTCGCCGAACTGGGGTTGGAAGCTCACGGCGCGAACCGCGGGATGTTTAACGCCGAGATCGACGATGTCTCCGATCTCGTGATCGTTCACGCCTTTCGCTATCGTCGCTACCAAGACAACGGTGACTCCGGCCTTGCCGAGCTGGTCGAGTGCCTCTAGCTTCGTCGCAACGAGATCACTCCCACGCAACATCTCGAGCGATCCACTTTCCAGGCCGTCGAACTGTAGGTACACCTTGACCTGATTCGCAGCGAGCAAGTCGCACAGCTTCGGATCGCGTGAGAAACGGATCCCGTTCGAGTTCACCATGAGGTGCTTAACGCGTCCGGACCCTGCCACGTGCGCGACGATCTCCTCGAACTGCGGGTGGATAGTTGGTTCTCCACCCGAGAGCATCACCACGTCCGCGGGACCGCCCTCCGCAAGCGTTACGGCATCGAGCATCGAGTCGATCTCCTCCATCGTGGAATGTCGACCGTGCGGGCTTGCGGCGAAGCAAGCAGGACATTCCAGATTGCATGCCTGCGTGATCTCGAAAAGCGTCACGCACGCATGTTGCTCGTGCTCGGGGCAGAAGCCGCAATCATACGGGCAGCCGAGGTGGGTCTCTGTGGCTCGGTGCACCGGAGGTCTGCCCGGACGCTGGAAGCGACGGCTCCACCGATACCACTCGGCGTCCGAGCAGGTGAGTGCTTCTGAGACCCCGTGCTTGGGGCACTCCTTGATCATGACGATGCGACCGTCGCGTTCGACGATGTCAGCGGGGACCACGCGCTTACAGCGCGGGCAGAGAGAATGCGTGGTTCCAAGCTTCACGTCGGACTTAGGTCCCGCCTCCTGCATGCGCTTCTCCTTGTTCAAGCCGTTGACCTCGTGCGATTCGCCGATCGTCAATGAAGCGTCCTAAAGAGCAGTGAACACTGCCCATATCGCGCCGAAGCCACCGGTGACCCAGGTGGCATCTTTGTGGCTGCCCCTGATCAGCAGATACGGCAGGGGCCCGAGCAACAGGAACGTAAGCCCGATCTGGGCGGCCACGCCGCCGTCCGTCCGAGGGAGGAGTAGTTCCACCATCACGTTGCTGCCCGTCCGAGCGACGTTGTGGCCGCGTAGAGCACGAGATACGTCACGGTTCCAGTCGCTACCAAGACGAGGGCAAATGGAATGATCGACCGATCTTCAAGCCTGCACGCTCTTGCGTGCCTGCGCGCCGCGAGCAACGCAGCGCCACCGAAGACCGCGCCGGCGACCTTGAATGCCCATCCCCAGTCGGCGTAAAGATCGTTAGCTAGATCGGCCGCAGCTGCCGCACTCATCAACCCCAGGAGTGCCGCGACAACCGGGCCAACGCAGCACCCGATCGCTACGAGTCCGGCGGCTATACCCCTTGCAGCACCGCGGCGAACCGTGGCGGGAGCGCGCGTATTCTCTCCGTCAGGGGGACGAGGCGCGAGCTGCTCTCTGACTCTCATCACTCATACGGACGCTGTAGGTGGCGATTCAATCGTATGAGTTTCGGGATCTCGCGGTACCGGATCGCTCTTCAAGATGGTTGCCCCTCATGTGCACGGGTGATGAAGACGCTCTCGCCATGCGAACGCGGCTTCACCCTCCTTGGCCTCTTTTAGGTATGTCTAATATTTTTTTTAGGTATGCTAATCTCGGGAGAGGACATTATCACCTATGACAGGAGCCTGAATGACCACGGCCGAGACCACGTTCACGGGATCAGTGATGGGCAGTGCGAAAGCGCTCGGCTTCGGCGGCCTCGCGCTCGGGGGAGCGATGGCGGCGATGGCGTTCATCGCTCCCGTCGATGCGGGTCCGCGAGCCGCAGAGGCCGTGGCCGGAGCGCTGGCGACAATTGGTGGGACGTTGCTGCTCGCGAGAGGCGCGCATGCAGCGATGACGGCGGGAGGGCTCACGCTGCTGGCCTCGCTCGTCTATCTCGCCGTCACGAACACGGAGTTCCACGAAGGCGGTGTCGGATACTCGATCGCGGTCGCTCAGTTCGTGACCGTCCCGATCGGCTTGGTGCTCGGCGGGATCGCTTTCGCACTCACGCCGGAGGCGCGGAGAGCCGAGCGGGTGAGCTACTTCGTCCCGGACGGCGTGATTCTCGCCGTCGGCACGATCTTGCTCGGGATCGGGCTCGGACAGATCGGCAACGAACGCCTGATGACGCCGAAGTGGAACTGGGTCAGCTTCCTCGGTCTGACGATCACCGGCATGCTCGTGCTGGTCGTGCTGCGCGGGGCGCTGAAGGCCGCGGTCCGCGGAGATCGACGGGGCAGCGCCGCGTTCCGTTTCCTGGGCCCACTCGCGACGGAGCTCCTGCTCGTCGGCGGCCTTGCCGTGATGATGTACGGCGCGCTGAACAATCTCGTGCTCGGGGCGAACGGATTCCGCACCGGATTCAAAGGCAACGGCGACGGACTCGCGCTATGGGTCGCGGCCGCCGTCTTCCTCGTCGTCGTGCGAGGAGGCTACAAATTTGCGGTGCGAAACCAGAGGGGTGCCGCACAAGCGGTCGTGAGGGAGCTTCTCTACTTCGCAGGCGTGTTCGCATTCATCGTCGGCGAGCGCTCCGTGATCAGCGGAAAGCCGCCAGGGGTGCCGATCGGTGGCGCATTGCCGGCTGCGGCAGTCATCCTGCTCGGCGCGCTCTTCCTCCTCGTACCGGTGCGAATGGCGGCGAAGCAGGGACGACTCCGAGCCCGGCACGGATAGGGGGCGCAGAGCGCAGCGCGCCGCCGCCATACCAGAAGCGTTACTCGCCGCTCGTCCATCGAACTGGTCCCGCCAGAACGCGAAGGCGTCCGAGGCGCTCGGTCTACTCGGACGCCGAGCTCTACCTGCGCCTCGCGACCTCGGTGGACGGCGTGGAACGACTGGAGCGAGGTCGAGCGCGGTGAGGCGCCCGACGGGCTCGACAAGATGCCTGCCGCGGCGGAGTGGGTCCGTTCCCAGGGTTCTAAGTTCGCTGCAGCGAAGATCCTCTTCGTCGGGAACTACGACTACGACCGCCGAGACCTCGTCTTCGCGCTGTCAAGCGATGGCGACCTCTGGCCCCGGAACGGCGGACACGTCAACCTAGGTGATGAATATCGCGAGAGTCGCCGTCGGCTCCTACACATGGTCCTAACCACAGCGGAAGAGGAACTCCCTTAACCAGCGGTCATCTTGAGCGGCGTTACTGCCCCGCGCCCGGGGACACGGGGTAAGGCGTTGAACGTCCCGGACGTGGGTCTCTATCGTGAAGGAACCACGTTCGCCGACGGACCACCCTGGGCGCCGAACGCATCAACGATCGACGCCGCCGTGAGTTGCAAGTCACTCGTCATCCGAACTCCCTTCAGTCCTGTGGCTGAAGCGCTCCATCAGTAGCCGGTGTCGACACCCGTCGCAAACCGTAATCATCTGTTCGGCTCCGCTGCCCGCCTGGTCTCCCTCGAGACGAATGACACGGCGTGGTTGGGCATCCACGGACCTGCCGCAGATCCGACACCTGAAGGCGTCCCGGGTGACGATCTCAAGCACCTCGAGCGGCGACAATCTCACGTCTTTCGGACGTCGCCGAACGAAGGCGGCGAGCACCTTCTCAAGTTCCTCATCCGGAGTCATAAGAGCAACCTATTGAGAGGCTGAGACAGTTCGACGTTGGTGGGACGCGGCGTCACACCCCGATTGACCGGCTCACGGTCGCCCTTAGCTGGCTTCTAACGTGGGAAAGCTGTCTTGAGCCTGGTCCGCGAGTAGTTTTGTCCCACCATTTGGCCAAGTCCCGCCCTGGCCCTGGTAGCTCAGGGGAGAGAGCACCGGTTTCCTAAACCGGGTGTCGCAGGTTCGAATCCTGCCCAGGGCACTGATTGTTGTCGTGTTCCTACTGAGAGCGTTGCTGGTGGGTGACCCCGCAGGTGTGCCGAGGGGCCTAGCCTGTAGCTTTACGCAGTGGGGTGAGGACAAGCCACACGACGACAAAGAAGGAGGGGCCATGACCGCTCGGGCTCTTATCGCAGCCGTGACTTTCTTACTATCCGGGCCTTTCTGGGTGGCTGCACCCAGGTGCTGGACACAGGGAAGATCGAAGAGGAGATTCAATCGGGCATAGAGGAGCGCAAACGCTTAGCAAAGAGGTACCTAAGCTTCTCGAGCGATTGAAAGAGCGGGGGGTCCCATGGCTGAGCGCTTGATCGTAGTGGGGGCGGACGCCGCCGGGATGAGCGCGGCGTCTCAGGCACGCAGGCGCCGGGGGCCGGACGATCTCGAGATCCTCGCATTCGAGCGCGGCAACTACAGCTCCTACTCGGCCTGCGGCATCCCGTACTTCGTGGGCGACGTCGTGGGGCAGGTGGACGACCTGGTCGTCCGTAGCCCCGAGCAGTTCCGCGAGCGCAACTCCATCGAGGTGCGTGTTCGTCACGAGGTCACCGCGATCGACCTCGACAAGGGCGCGGTGCAGGTGAAAGACCTCGACCACGGGGTCGAGACGTGGGAGGGCTACGACCTTCTCATGGTGGCGACCGGCGCCACCCCTATAAAGCCGCCCTGGCCCGGCTCGGACGCTGACGGTTTGTTCGGCGTCCAAGTCCTCGACGACGGCGTGGCCATCCGCAGGGTCGTCGAACAGCAGGACCCCAAGAGGGCGGTGGTGGTCGGTGGCGGCTACATCGGCATCGAGATGGCCGAAGCCTTCGTACGGCGGGGCATGGACGTGACCCTGGTCGAGATGGCGGCTCAACCGATGTCGACGCTCGACCCGGACATGGGCGCGCTGGTCGCCGACGGCATTCGCAAGCTCGGAGTGAACGTCTACCTTGAAGAGCCAGTCGAGGGCTTCGAGACGAGCAACGGCCGCATCGATGCCGTCGTCACGCAACAGCGGACTCTTCCTGCGGATATCGTCGTGCTCGGCCTGGGAGTCGCGCCGAACGTTCAGCTCGCCGCCGAGTCCGGCGTTCCCCTAGGACCCTCGGGGGGCGTACGCGTCGACCGGCAGATGCGAACACTGGTCGACGCGGTCTGGTCCGCGGGGGACTGCGCAGAAAAGTTTCACCGCGTGTCGCGACGGCCGGTCGTGATCCCCCTCGGGACGCACGCAAACAAAGAGGGCAGGGTCGCCGGCATCAACATCGGCGGCGGTTACGAGACCTTTCCCGGAGTTATTGGGACCGCGGTGTCGAAGATCTGCGACCTCGAGGTGGGGCGCACGGGGTTGAAGGAAAGCGAGGCGGTGGACGCGGGGTTTCAACCCCTTTCGGTCGTCGTCGACTCGTCGACCCGCGCGGGCTACTACCCCGGCGCCGCACCCATCAAGACAAAGCTCATAGTCGAGAAGGTGTCCGGAAGACTTCTCGGTGCGCAGATCATCGGGCGTGAAGGCGCGGCCAAGCGCATCGACGTTCTGGCGACCGCCTTGTGGAACGAGATGGCAGTCGACGAGATCCTCAACATGGACTTGTCCTACGCTCCTCCCTTCTCGCCGGTGTGGGACGCGGTGTTGATCGCCGCACGCAAAGCATGGCAAGAGGTCGAAAGAAATTTGCCCTAGATCGTGGTCCATCAGGAGTTAGTCGAACTTGCAGCTCACGCCGCTCGCGCGGCCGGTGACTTGCTGATGTCGAGGTTCCGTCACCCCGCGGAAGCCGTGAGCACGAAGACTTCTCCAACCGACCTGGTGAGTAAGGCGGATAGGGACTCCGAGAGGCTCATAACCGGGCTGATCTCCGAGAAGCGAGGCGACGACGGCTTCTTGGGCGAGGAGGGTGGCGCGGGCGAGTCCTCGTCCGGTTACCGCTGGATCATCGATCCCCTAGACGGGACCGTCAACTATCTGTTCGGCATCCCCGTGTGGTGCGTGAGCATTGCGGTGGAGGACCCAACCGGAACGCTTGTCGGAGTCGTTCACGACCCGAACCGCAACGAGACCTTCAGCGCGGCTCGTGGTGGGGGGGCCACGCTTAACGACGAGCCGATCACGGTCTCCCATTGTGACGACTTGTCGCAGGCGTTAATTGGGACAGGGTTCGCCTACGACACTGCGTCGCGGCGCGCACAGGCAGAGGTCGTAGCAAGGGTCTTGCCGTGCGTCCGAGACATACGCCGGGCGGGCTCTGCGGCGCTCGATCTCTGCTGGCTAGCATGCGGCCGCTTCGACGGCTTCTACGAGGCTGTGATGGAGGTGTGGGACAACGCGGCCGGTGCGCTTATCGTGAAGGAGGCGGGCGGTGTCGTGAGCGACCTCCCCGCCCCCCACGGAACCTCCCACGGTCTTGTGGCGTCCGGCCCCCGACTACACGACGATCTGCGAGCTCTGGTGGGAGCAAGGGCGAACTCGCCGACATCTGACCTACATAGCAGGTCAAAACGCACCTAGAAAGGAGAGGACGTGGACATTCTCCATCCTGCCGTCGATCGCTATCTGACCGAGCTTGCTCACAAGGACGACGAGCCGGTACTGCTCGAGATGGAGGCGCTCGCAGCCAGGGAGCACTTCCCGATAATCGGCAGGTTGTGCGGCAGGTTTCTCGAAGTGATGGCGCGAGCGAACGGCGCTCGCAGAATCTTTGAGATGGGATCTGGTTTCGGTTACTCGGCCTACTGGTGGTCGCGCGCCACCGGTCCCGACGGCGAGATACATCTCACCGACACCGACCCGGCCAACCAGTCCAAGGCGCTGGACTTCCTCGGACGAGCCGGTCTCGACGCACCGATCGACTATCACGTTGGCCCCGCGCTCGACGTTTTCAACGAGACCGCGGGTGACTTCAACATCGTCTACTGCGACATCGACAAGGACGGCTATCCGGACGCATGGGAAGCGGCGAAGACGAGGGTACGTATCGGTGGCCTCTACCTGTGCGACAACATGCTGTGGTCCGGTCGGGTGACGGGGGAGTCGGACGAGCCCGACGTGCGCGACGGCTACACCGAGGCGATCGACAAGACCAACCGGGCGATCGCGTCCGACCCAAACTTTCGGTCTTTCATCCTGCCCATAAGAGACGGTGTCGTTGCTGCGGTGAGGACGAGGTGAGGGACCCGTGGGCAAAGACAGGTGGCACCCGGAATAGGGGCGTTCTCATCAGACTTGAAGCAATCAGGTAATCAGGAAGAAAGGCAAGGAGTTTGCGCCCTCACAGGCTGACGCCTCCGGCCACCCCGGAGCACCCGGCAAGGCCTGGCACCTTCGCGCGCATCGTCGCGACCTTCCGCCCATACAGGGCACAGGTCGGACTTGTTGCGCTGTTGATCCTCGTCACCGCAGGCCTTGGCCTGATCAACCCGTTGCTGATCAAGGTCGTGTTCAACCAAGTGATCCTGGGGGAAGGGCCCGAGAGCGACAGGCTGCGCCTGCTTCTCATCGTGGTCGCCGTGATGATCGCGACGCCGATAGTGAGCGGCCTTCTCGGGCTATGGCAGACCTACATCAACAACCGGGTTGGGCAGAGCGTCATGCGCGACCTGCGCAACGCGCTCTACGCGCACTTGCAGCACATGTCCCTGAAGTTCTTCACCTCCACGCGCACCGGCGAGATCCAGTCGAGGCTCTCGAACGACGTGGGCGGCGTCCAAGGCGTTCTTACGGACACTGCGTCGAGCATCGTGTCCAACATCGCGACGGTGATCTCGACGGTCGTGGTGATGTTCGTGCTGAGCTGGGAGCTTACGGTGTTGTCGCTCGGGATCCTCCCGGTGTTCCTGCTGATCAGCAGAAAGGTCGGCAAGATCCGGCGAGAGGTGTCGGGACAAACGCAGGAGTCGCTAGCCGATCTCACCGCGCACATGCAGGAGACCCTGTCCGTGTCGGGGATCCTGTTGTCAAAGGCGTTCGGCAGACAGCCCTACGAGATCGGAAGGTTCCGCGCCGAGAACCAAAGGCTTTCCGAGCTGGAGGTCCGCCGGACGATGGTGGGCCGAGGCTTCTTCTCACTCATTCAAATCTTCTTCTCGATCACCCCGGCATTTGTCTATCTGGTCGGTGGCTACCTCTTCTTGAGAGGAGGGGCCGGCGCGCCCGAGGGAATCGTAGGGACGATCGTCGCATTCACGACCCTGCAGAGCCGGCTGTTCTTCCCCATGGGACAGCTTCTCAACGTGACCGTAGAGGTGCAATCCGCGCTCGCGTTGTTCGATCGCATCTTCGAGTACCTCGACCTCGAGCGAGACATCGTCGATCGCGACGGGGCCATAGAGCTGAGGCCGCAAGAGGTCAGGGGCCGGGTCTCGTTCGAGAACGTCTGGTTCAAGTACGACCGAAGCCGGGATATCGGTCCCGAGGAAGAAAGAGTGTGGACTATCTCTGGCGTCGACTTCGAGGTCGAGCCGGGCAAGCTGGTCGCCCTGGTGGGACCTTCAGGCGCGGGCAAGACGACGCTCACCTACCTGGTCCCTCGGCTCTACGACGTCACGCGAGGAAGCGTGCGTGTCGATGGCGTTGACGTCAGGGACATCAAGCTCGAGTCCCTCGGCGACATCATTGGGATGGTGACTCAGGAGACCTATCTGTTCAACGCCACGATCAGAGAGAACCTCAGGTACGGGAATCCCGAGGCGAGCGACGAGGAACTCGAAGACGCAGCCCGGGCGGCCTACATCTGGGACCGAATCGTGGAGATGCCTGAGGGCTTAGACACCACGGTAGGAGAGCGCGGCTACAAGATGTCCGGCGGCGAGAAACAGCGCCTCGCCATCGCGCGCGTCATATTGAAGAACCCGCACATCCTCATCCTCGACGAGGCGACCAGCGCGCTCGACACTCACTCCGAACGTCTCGTCCAGCAAGCGTTGTCTCCTCTGATCCAAGGTCGGACCACCATCGCCATCGCCCACAGGCTGTCGACCATCCTTGCAGCGGACACGATCTTGTTCGTCGACAAGGGAAAGATCACCGAGCGGGGCTCCCATGCCGACTTACTTGCCAGGGATGGCGCTTACGCGGCCCTGTATCACGAGCAGTTCTCCGACGGGGCGATCGAGACGAGGTGCGAGGATGGCCTCGTCTTGGCAAGCGGAGATGTGGTCACCGAAAGAGAGGCAGTATGAAAATCGACGGCCGGGTCGCGTTGGTGACGGGCGCCGCCTCGGGGCTCGGGCTCGCCACTACCAAGCAGCTGCTCGATTCGGGGGCCTCCGTGGTGATGGTCGACCTCCCCACAAGTAACGGTGACACAGTCGCCAAGGAGCTCGGAGACGCGGTTCTTTTTCAGGGGGCCGACGTCACCTCCGAGGACGAGGTCCGGGCGGCGGTCGACCTGGCAGCAAAAGAGCTCGGAGGCCTCCACATCAACGTCAATTGCGCGGGGGTCGGCTTCCCTGGCCGGGTGCTGACCCGCGACGGCACTCCCACCGATCTTGAGCGCTACGAGTTTGTGGTCAGGGTGAACCTGATCGGCACCTTCAACGTTCTGCGTCTGGCAGCGGCCCAGATGGCGAAGCAAGAGCCCAAGGATGAGGAGCGCGGCGTGATCATCAATACCGCCAGCATCGCGGCCTTTGACGGTCAGATAGGCCAGGCTGCCTATTCGTCCTCCAAGGGGGGCATTGTCGGAATGACGCTTCCTGTTGCACGTGATCTGGCGAACCGGCTGATCCGCTGTGTCGCGATCGCGCCGGGGACCTTCGACACCCCGATGCTTGCCGGCCTGCCAGAAGAGGTGAGGGCAAAGCTCGCCGAGGGCATCCCGCATCCGCATCGCCTCGGACGACCGGAGGAGTACGCGGCGTTGGTGAAGCACATCGTCGAGAACCCAATGCTGAACGGCGAGACCATCCGGCTGGACGGCGCACTCAGGATGCCGCCGAAGTAGTCAACCCCTAGAGTTGGCGCGCCTCCGGCACGAGCCTGAGGAGGTCGTGCGGTTGCTCGTGAGCCGGCATATCGACGGCGCCGTCGCCGCCCGGGCTCCTCCGGGCCTCCCGAACCTGCTGGTTGAGCTCTCTCCATTCCTTTTCAGCCCACCTCAGCTTCTCGACGGCGGAGGCGAGGTCGAGGAAGTGGACCGGCACGACCGATGCCCTGGGTCGAAGGTACGCGTCCCCGATGAGCGCGTCGAGCTCCCGGCGGGCTTCGGTGAGGCGTTCCTGGATGGAGTTGAGCCGGCCGACCTGCTGGCTGGTGAAGCTGGCTCCGTCTTGGCTTGTCAGGCGTGGGCTCCTTGTAAGTGCCAGCGGCTGAGGGGCTGGGTAGGCCGGTGTGCCGACGTGAGACTACATCGCTCATATCGACACGCACAAGCGCACGAACCCAGTAAGTGGGCCGGGCCGTATCCTGCCCTTTCCATGCTCGACGACGGTGTCATAAAGAGGGTCCTGGCGGAGGCGCTCGGGCGCGGCGGGGACCTTGCCGAGCTGTTCGTCGAGGACCGCCGATCGACTGCTCTGAGGCTCGAGGACTCCAGAGTGGAAGACGTTTCGTCGGGCCGTGACCGAGGGGCAGGCATCCGGCTGATCTCGGGCGAGAGGGCCTCCTACGCCTACACCAATCTGCTCACCCAGGAGGCGCTGCTGGACGCCGCCCGGTCGGCTCGGGCGGGGTTGTCCGAGGGGCCCGTGGAGGCGAGGGACCTGCGCATGGTTGGAGCCTCCTCAACCGCCGCCGTGCAGGTACGCCCGGAGGATGTGGGCGCCGGGGACAAGGTTGCGGCCCTCGTCGAGGCCGACCACGCGGCCCGGATCAAAGGGGATGCGGTCCGTCAGGTGATCTCTTCGTACGCCGATATCAGGCAACGGGTGTTGATCGCTGCATCCGACGGACGCCGTGCAGAGGACGATCGCACCCGCGTTCGTTTCGCGGTGCAGGTCGTCGCCGGGAGGGACGGGCAGATCGCAACCGGCTTCGAAGCGCCGGGTCACTCCGGAGGCTTCGAGCTCTTTGAACGGCTCCCGCCCGCAGAGCTCGGTTCGAAGGCCGCGGCCAAGGCCCTGCGGATGCTGGAGGCGAAGCCGTCGCCCGCAGGAGAGTTCCCGGTAGTTCTCGCGCCCGGCACCGGAGGAGTCCTGATTCACGAGGCCTGTGGCCACGGCCTCGAGGCCGACACGTTGGTAAAGGAGGCGAGCGTCTACGCAAAGAGACGTGGGGATCGTTTCGGGTCCGACATCGTGACGATCGTCGACGACGCCACCAAACCGGGCTCGTGGGGGTCCTTCGGGGTCGACGACGAGGGCACCCCCGCGCAACGCACCGTGCTGTTCGACAAGGGCGTGCTGATCGGTCACCTGAGCGACCTGCGGTCCGCCGGGAAGATCGAGGCCCCCCCGACGGGCAACGGCCGCCGGCAGTCCTACGCCCACCTCCCCATCGTTCGTATGACGAACACCGATCTCGAGCCGGGACAGGACGACCCCGAGGACATCATCAGGTCAATCGAGCGGGGCGTCTACGCGGCCACTTTCGCCGGCGGCGAGGTCAATCCCGCCACCGGCAACTTTGTCTTTGGCATGGCGGAGGCCTACATGATCGAAAAAGGCGAGCTTGCATACCCAATCAAGGGCGCCAACTTGATCGGCAACGGCCCCGAGGTGCTGGGCGTGATCGAGGCGGTCGGGTCCGACTTCGACCGTAAAGAAGGAGTGTGCGGCAAGGACGGCCAGCACGCTCCCGTCACCAACGGCATGGCGACGGTCCTTCTGGGCCGGATGACCGTGGGCGGGACGGAGGCGTAGATGGCGGAGCTTCTCGAGCTGGCTCGATCTATCTGCGAACGAGCGCAAGGCGACGAGCAGATCGAGGCCTACATGGTTCACGACCGTACCTTCCAGGCGAAGGCCTATCTCGGCGACATCGAGTCGGTCTCTTCCGCCGAGCCCAGGGGGGCCGGTGTCCGCGTCGTGACCGGCCATCGCACGGGCTTTGCCTTCACCACCGACCTGACGCCGGAAGGGATCGACCTGATCGTGGGCGACGCTCGCTCGAACGCCGCCTTCTCGACCCCAGATGAGGCCGCCGGTCTTGCCGTGCCGGGATCGCCTCCGCCGGAGGTGCCGGGGCTCTTCGACGAGTCGCAGACGCGCGTGACCCCGGAGCAGAAGACCGGCTTCGTGCTCGAGCTCGAAGAGCTCACCAGGGCGTACGACTCACGCATACGAGCCGTGGAGGAGGCGGTCTACGCCGACTCGAGCAGCGAGGTCGCGATAGCCACCTCAACGGGCATAGAGGGGCTCTATCGCCAGACCGACTCGTGGTGCTACTCGCTCGCGATAGCTACGGAGGGCGACGACACGGAGGTCGGCTTCGAGTTCGCCTTAGGCCGGGGCCTCGACCAACTCGATCCAGGCGACGTCGCGAGGAAAGCGTGCGAGCGAGCGCTTGGAGTGCTCGGTGCAACCAAGATTCCGAGCAACCGCATGCCGGTTGTCTTCGAGCCTTATGTGGCGGGGCAGTTCCTCGGCGTCCTCGCCCGCGCCCTGACTGCAGAAGCAGTGCAGAAGGGACGGTCGCTCTTTGCAGGCAAGCTCGGCGATGAGGTGGCTGCGGGCCTGACGCTGGTGGACGACGGGCGAATCGAGGGGGCGCCCGGCTCGGCCCCCTGGGACGCCGAGGGCGTCCCCACGCAGCGGACCGAAGTCATCCGGGGGGGCATCCTGGATTCTTTTCTCTACGACACGATGAGCGCTCGCCGGGAAGGCAAGACCTCCACAGGTAACGCCTCCCGCGGCGGGTTCAAGTCCGTCCCCGGCCCCTCGGCCTCGAACCTCGCCTTCGAGTCCACCGGCGTGGGCAGAGACGAGGTGTTGCGCCAAGCAGGCCGCGCGCTCGTGGTGCAGGACTTCCACGGAGTGCACTCGGGCGCCAATCCGGTATCGGGAGACTTCTCTGTGGGTGCCACCGGGCGGCTGGCGGAAGACGGCGAGCTCACTCAGGCCGTCAAGGAGGTCACGATCGCGGCCCCGCTGCTCGTCATCCTGTCGCGCATCGTGTCGGTCGCCGACGACCGGCGGTGGCTCCCCTTTGGTGGGTCCTTCGGGGGATCGACCACTCTGGTCTCCGAGATGACCGTCGGGGGCCTCTAGCAGCTACTGCCCTCCATGGATCGTCTACGTCCGATCGTCTCAAGAGACTGTCGGGATCACAGCACGAGGTAGAAGACCACTCCTGCAATGACGCAATAAACCGCGAAGGGATAAAGCGTCTTTCTCTTGAGGTATCGAATCAACGCGGCGATTGCCGCGTAGGACGTCACCAGGGACACGAGGAATCCCGCAACCGCAGGTCCAAGAGACAGTGAGCTCTCGCCCAAGTCGGGCAACTCCACGATCGTCGCTCCCAGCAGTGCGGGGATCGCGAGAAGAAACGCGAAGCGCGCCGCGGCATCCCTCGCCACCGCAAGCCCGAGTGCCGCGCCGATCGTGGCGCCCGATCGAGAGATGCCGGGGAAGATGGACACCGCCTGTCCCACTCCAACCACCGCGGCGTCGACCGCGTTGAGATCCTCCATGCCCCTTAGTCGCTGGCCATTCGCAGCGCGCTTGCGTTCGTGATAGCGCAGCACTTGCTCTGCCAGCACCAGGATTACCGCGGTGATCACCAGTTGAATGGCGGCCGACTCGGCGTCTTTGAAGCTTCGTTCGAAATAGTCACCGAACAGCAGGCCCACGGCGCCCGCGGGGACGGTGCCGATCACCAGCAGCGCGCCCAGCCGAATAGACGGTCTGTCCCGCTGAATGATGCCGCGCGCAAGATCGAGAATGTCCCCAAAAAAGTAGATGACAAGGGCAACCAGCGACGCGGCGTGAAGCATCACGTCGAAGGACACACCAGGCTGGGTCCAGTCGAACAGGCCGGGAACGATCACCAAGTGACCGGAGGAGGAGACCGGGATGAACTCGGTGAGGCCCTGCACTGCTCCTAGAACGATTGCCTGAACGATGGACACCCGCGGGGACTATAAAGCCCGCTCCGCGCCCCTGCCTCTTCAGGTTTCGAGGCGCGCCCCCTGCAGGGCGGTGCTGCAAACGCAGTTCCGTTCGGACGGAATCTGCGGGACCAGCTTGAAGAGAAGGCTTCGGAGTCTGTCGTTGTTGGCGTTGAAGACTTCGAGGACGGCTTCGTGAGTAACGGCGTCCGTCTCTCCCTCGACGCCGACGTCGTAGTCGGTGATGAGGGAGATGTTGACGTAGCACATCTCGAGCTCGCGGGCGAGGTATGCCTCGGGGTACTGCGTCATATTGATGACTTCCCAGCCCGCGTCGGCGAACCACTTCGACTCGGAGCGGGTCGAGAAACGGGGGCCCTGAATCGCAACGACCGTGCCCCGTTCGTGCACCGAGATCCGCTCGGAACGTGCGGTGTCTATGGCCAACCCCCTCAACTCGGGGCAGTAGGGGTCCGCGAAGGAGACATGTGTGGTCACGGGACCGTCGTAGAAGGTGTCCTTTCGGCCGGTGGTCCTGTCGACGAGTTGATCACCGATCACGAACTCCCCGGGCTTTACCTCCTGCTTGAGGGATCCCGCGGCGCACGGCCCGATGACGCGCGTAACGCCAAGCTCCTTCAGTGCCCACAGGTTTGCCCTGTAGTTAATGCGGTGGGGAGGTAGTTGGTGCCTTACGCCGTGGCGCGGCAGGAACGCCACCTCGTGACCCTCCACCGTCCCGATCGAGACCGGAGCCGAAGGCTCCCCGTACGGCGTTTCGATCTCTTGCTCTCGGACGTCGTCGAGCCAGGAGTAGAAGCCGGAGCCTCCGAAGACTCCCACGTTCATGTCCGCAGCACCTAAGTGGACGACTCCGAGGTGGTCGTCTTGGCGTCGCTCTTGGAGGAGCCGGAGGACTTATCGGGGGCCGGGTCGCTCTTGCTCTTCTTGTCCTTCTTGTCACTGCCGTCACTCTTGTCGCCGGCGCCCGCGGCCGGCTTCTTGCCGTCGGTCGAATAAAACCCGGTCCCCTTGAAGACGATGCCGACCGGCGAATAGAGCTTTCTGAGCTTGCCCCCACAAACGAGGCACGTCTCGAGAGGAGGATCGTCGAAGCTTTGCCTGGCTTCGGTTCGTTCGCCACAGGACGTGCAGGCGTACTCGTAAGTGGGCACCGGCCGATCTTAACTACTTGGAATGGGTTACCGGCCGGTAAAGTGAGCGCGGCACCTGTCGAAGATAGGGCAACAGGCAACGGGAGAGCAGATGTCGCTCCAACGGCGACTCACCATCTTTTTCATTCTCATCGTCGTCCTCCCGCTTACGGCGGCAGGCTTTGTCGTCCAGCGCGCGGTCGTGAGCGAGGTCTCCCAGCGGCATGCCCTCACACTGCGGCCGGCGCTGAGGGCCAGCGTCGTTCGGTACAACGACCGCACTCGTCTGATGAACGATCTCGTTCCTCTAGTCCTGCAGAAGGCGGGTTCCTTCGGCTTGCTGCTCTCGGACAGACGAGGAGGGAAAGTCGAACAGGTCCTCGGTGCGCGCCTCGAAGAGGTCGAGCAGCTCGATTTCTTGATCGCCCTGGACAAACGCCAACGGGTGGTCGGTGCAGCGGCCAAGCGAGGAAGCTTTGCCCCGGGCTTTGATCGACCAAGCTACGAAGAGATAGCGGCGGCTCCGCCCGGCCCGGGGGCCGGCTTCAGCCGCTCGGACCTCTTTCCGGTCGAGGTTGCCGGTAAAGGGCCGGTGGGTTCAGTGGTCGGGGGCTTTTGGCTGGACGACTCACTGTTGGGTGGCAACTCAGAAGCGGGCGTCGATACCTTCATTGTGGTGGGCGGCAGGGTCATCGCGTCCAACCGGGCGCTCGAGGCCCCACTGGATGTGGAGCTTCCCGACTCGGATCGCGGCGGCCTCGAGATGGGCGGCCCGGGCCAGGCGGAGATTCAGCGGTTGGATGGCGACGCCGCCATCGTCGCCTGGACGTCAGACGCCCCGGTCGAAGCGATTTCTGACCAAGTCATCGAGTCGCTGCTGGGATTGCTCGCACTTGCAGTCATAGCCATCGCGATTCTTTCTCATTTCCTGGCGCGGCTGATCACCCGGCCTCTAGAAGAGCTCTCCGAGGGTGCAATCGCCATCGCCGAGGGACGCTTCGATCACCGCATTCAGATCAGGTCCAAAGACGAAGTGGGTCGGCTCGCCACCGTCTTCAACGAGATGAGCGACCGTCTGAGCCAGACGGTCACGGACCTCGCCTCCTCGCGCGACTCACTGCAGCGCGCGGTCGAAAGGGTTGGCGAGACCCTGCGCTCGACGCACGACATGAACCAGATCCTCGAGTCGATCCTCAACACGGCCGCGGATGCGGTACAGGTGGAAGCGGCGGAGCTGTGGCTTCTTACCCCCGGTCGGGACGAGCTCTATCCGGCGATAACGAGGGGATCGGACGGCGATCATCTGGCGGTCACTCCCGTAGGCGAGGGGATTGTTGGCTTGGTGGCGGAGCGAGGGGTGACGGTCACGTTGCCGGCAGAAGGCGGGGGGCCGAGGCCCAGCCGCGGCGAGCGAGGGTGGCCGGTGACGACTGCGACGCCAATCTTCAGTAGCAACAGGATCATGGGCGTCCTCGCACTTCATCGACACGACGAGTCGACGGCGTTTACCCGCGGCGATGTAGAAACGGCAGTGTTCCTAGCAGAGCAGGGCGGCGTTGCCATCGAGAACGTGCTGCTGCATGAGGAGGCGCGCAAGCTGTCGCTCACCGACGGTCTCACCGGCATTTGGAACCGCCGGTACCTTCAGATGCAGTTCAGGCAGGTGTTGTTGACCTCGTCCCGTTTCAAAAGGTCGTTCTGCCTGCTCATGCTGGACCTCGACAACTTCAAGGACGTCAACGACAAATATGGCCACCAAAGGGGCGACGCGGTTCTTGTCGAGTTCACTCGAAGGGTCAGCGGGATCCTCAGAGAGGTTGATACCTTTGCGCGCTATGGCGGCGAGGAGTTCGTGTGCCTTCTTCCGGAGACCAATGTGAGTGGAGCGTCCACCACAGCGGAGAAGATCCGTGAGGTGATCAGGGCCGAGCCGTTCTTCGCGCTCGGCGACGAGCCTGTGCCCATGACGGTTTCCATAGGAATCGCTTCCTATCCGGACCACGGCAACCTCTACACCGCGTTGATAGAGGCGGCGGACCAGGCGATGTACAGAGCCAAGAACGACGGCAGGGACCGCATCAGGGTCGCCGGAACGCCTGGACTAAAGGTGGCCAAGTAGCGTGGTTGCAGCCTCTTGACGATCCGCAAGGCAGTGATCCCCGCCGCCGGGCTGGGCACCCGCTTCTTGCCGGCCACGAAGGCGCAGCCCAAGGAGATGATCCCGGTCATCGACAAGCCGGGCATCCAGTACATCGTGGAAGAGGCCGCCCGAACGGGACTGGACGACATCCTCATAGTCGCCAGCCGGGGCAAGGGCGTGGTGGAGGATCACTTCGACAAGTCCCTCGAGCTAGAGCATCACCTCGAGTCCGTCGGGAAGCTGGCCGAGCTGGAGGTGGTGCGTTCCATCGCCGACCTCGCGACCATTCACTACGTAAGGCAAAAGCAGCCGCTTGGTTTTGGTCACGCCGTGTCTCTCGCTCGTACGCACGTGGGCGACGAGCCCTTCGCAGTCATGGTGGGTGACGAGATAGTCCCGGAGCCCATTGGTGCCGAGGAGCCGTTTCTACCTCGAATGGTCGAAGCGTTCGAGGAGACGGGCGCCAGCGTCGTGGCAGTGGTGGAGGTTCCGAACGAAGAGATTTCCTCCTATGGTGCTATCGATCCGGGCGAGAAAGTATCGGAAGACGTCGTGAGGATCCGCGCAATGGTCGAGAAACCTTCGCCACAACAAGCTCCCTCGAACCTTGCTTCGCGAGGTCACTACATCTTTACTCCCGACATCTTCGACGCGATAGATCGCGTCTCCGCCGGCGTGGGCGGCGAGATTCAGCTCGCCGATGCGATCAACCTCCTTGCCCGAGAGAAGACTGTGTACGCCTACATCCACGACGGACCGATCTACGACGTCGGGCGAAAGCTCGACTATCTGAAGGCCACCATTCAGCTGGCGTTGAGACGAGAGGATCTCGCCGAGCCCTTGCGTCGCTTTCTCCAGGAGATAACCGCTCACTGATGCTGACGGTCGAAGAGGCGCGGGCGCGCGTGCTCGAGGCGGTCGATCTTCTGGAACCTCAGGACGTGCTGGTGGGCGAAGCGCGCGGCCTCGTTGCAGCAACCGATGTGAGGGCCCCCCATCCGCTTCCCCGCTTCCATAACTCGGCGATGGATGGGTACGCGGTTCGGGGGGACGACGCTCGATCGGCCTCCGAGACGACCCCCGTGCTCCTCCAGGTGGCCGGTGCCACGAGGGCCGGCGACCGCGGTGACGTCGCGGTACGGCCCGGGTGCGCGGTGAAGATCATGACCGGCGCCCCGCTGCCCCCCGGCGCCGACGCCGTTGTGCCGGTCGAGCAGACGCACGAAAGCAACGGGCTCGTCGCGGTCAAGGCGTCCACTCCCACGGGTCGCAACGTAAGGCCCGCGGGCGACGATGTAGAGGAGGGGGACATCGTCCTGCTTGCCGGTACGGAGCTGGGTCCGGGAGAGCTCGCCTTGCTGGCCTCCCTGGGGCAGTCGCCCGTATCGGTGAGGGCCGCGCCCAGGGTGGCGGTCCTCGTCACAGGGGACGAGCTGGTCGCGCCCGAGGAGATGCCTCAGGCCGGGCAGATCCGAGATTCGAATTCCGTGGCGCTGGTGGCGCTGGTGGCCGAGGCGGGTGGCCGGGTCGTCGGGCTCCATCGTGTGCCGGACCGGCGATCTGCCGTCGTGGCAGCGTTCGAGCAAGCGGCTCAGGGCTCGGACCTGATCCTTTCCTCGGGAGGCGTCGCGGTGGGCGACTACGATTTCGTCAAAGACGTCATCGAGGAGCTCGGCCGAATCGACCTGTGGCGCGTCGCAATGCAACCCGGCAAGCCGGTGGTTCTCGGTTCCGTGATGGGCGTCACATTCCTTGGGCTTCCAGGGAACCCCGTGTCGATCCACGTCGGCTTCGAGCAGTTCGTGCGTCCTGTCCTCCGAAAGATGCGTGGCTGCACGACGCTCTTGAGACCAAGAATCACTGCTGAGCTCACCGAGACGATCGAAAAGCAACCAGGCCGCCTGCATTTCGTTCGTGTCCGACTGACGCCTGTGCAGCGGGGCTGGCAAGCCACGCCCACTGGGCGGCAGGGCTCTCACATACAATCGAGCCTTGTCGACTGTCACGGTGTCGCGCTGTTCGGTCGCAACGAGTCCCTGCTCGAAGCCGGAAGCCAGGTCGTGGTGGAAGTGTGGCGCCTGCCGGACGGTGAGGTTGCTGGAGGATGAAGGAGCGGCATCCCGAGTCCGAGGCACGCATGGTCGACGTGACCTCGAAGCAAGTGACCGTTCGCGAGGCGAAGGCGGGCTGCGTCGTGAAGATGACTCCCGAGACGCGCGCCCTCGTCACCTCACGCGTGCTCCCCAAGGGCGATGCTTTGGAAGTCGCCCGAGTCGCGGGGATCATGGCGGCCAAGAAGACCTCCGAGCTGATCCCTTTGTGCCATCCCATCTCCCTTGGTTCGGTCGAGGTCTCGTTCGACGACCACGACGAGGGCATCGCCATTCAGGCGATTGTCAGAACGGCGGAGAGAACCGGGGTGGAGATGGAGGCCCTTACGGCCACGGTGGTGGCTGCTTTGACGGTCTATGACATGGTGAAGGGCATCGAGCGAGGAGTGGAGGTGGGGGAGGTCCGGTTGCTCGCCAAGTCCGGAGGACGCTCGGGCCGGTGGGCTCGCTAGCTAATCGTTGGCGATGGGCCGCTTCAGGTAAGCGGTCATTCCAAGGGATGGGCTCTCCGTCACCTGAACGAGCTCCCAGCCCTCTTGGCCCCACTGGTTGAGGATCTCTTGTAGAGCATGCGAGATCAGGGGCACAGTCGCGTATTCCCACTTCTCCAAACTGTTCACCTCCTGCCAGACTTGCGGTTCTATGGCCGAGAGCATTGTGGTTGGGTCGTCCGGCAGGATAATCGCTGACCGGGTCGGCTGGGCCCGCTCTTTTCGGGAGCGATCAAAGGGTCTCATCGGCCGGCCGCCGCTCGGCGATGGCGAGGCCCTCGTTCTGGAGCCCGGCAGCCAAGTGCATACCTGGCGCATGGCTTATCCAATAGACGTGGTGTTCTGTGACAGGGACTGGAACGTCAGACATATCGTCCGGTCCATGGCCCCCCGTCGAATGTCGAAATTCGTGCTTGGCTCTCGTTACGTGATCGAGCTTCCGGCGGGAGCGGTGCCGCAAGAGCTCGAGCCCGGTACGCAGCTGAAGGTCGTGGATCAGCCCGGCGGCTAAGCCGGTGGTTCGTCGAAGCCGGTCAAGAAAGTCTCACGCGGCACGAAGAGCCAGAGTCCCTGCACGTCTCCCAGTCGCTCGGACAAAAAACGAAGGGCGTCGGTCTGGGGGCCGGAGGTCGCCCCCTGCAGGCCCAGTGCGCCGCGCCGTTCCAACTCCTCGATCAGATCCTGGGTTGGATGTCCGTCGATCTCCACGTCGGTTGATCCTAGGCCTCTTTGCTGTTGCGCCGAGGATAGGTGTCCCTGGCGGCCGAGAACACCGCCAACGAGGCACACGTCATGAAGCCGATGATGCAAGCGATGAAGACGCCGATCACCACGCTGCCCCAGTTGCCCGGCCACCCCACGGTGACGAAGGCGAGCATCGCCGTGACGCCGAGCAGCGCGCTCAACGCCATGCCGGCCATGGCAAGCCCGTGCAACCGGCCGGGGCGGCGAACCGGAGGTGGACCGGTTTCCTCTGTCGCAGGCGGCTCCGGCACATCGAGGTGAACAACGTTGTGAGCCGGTTCAGAACCGGCGTTAAAGTCTGGCGGTTCAGATCGACGGTTGCTCAGGTCGATCGCCCCTCGATCCACGCCAGAAGCGTTCGGGTAGCCACTCCCGTCCCCCCTTTGGCGACTTCGTCGAAGTCACTCTCTGCCCGTGCCGGACCCGCGATGTCCAGGTGCGCCCACGCTACGTCCTTGCCCACGAACTCGCGCAGGAACAGCGCTGCAAGGATGGCGCCGCCCCACCGCGAACCCACGTTCTTGATGTCCGCAACCTCAGAGTCCAGCTCGCTTCGGTAATCGTCGTAGAGGGGCATCGGCCACACTCTCTCCCCTGCGCTCGTCGCGGCGGCGCACAACTCCTCCTTGAGAGCGTCGTTGTTGGAGAACAAGCCGACCGCCTTGCGGCCCAACGCCACCATGATCGACCCCGTCAGGGTCGCGGCATCGACGACTGCGTCGGCCCCCTGTTCCGACGCGTACGCGAGCAAGTCGGCGAGGACGAGCCGGCCCTCGGCGTCTGTATTGAGGACTTCGGAGGTCGTGCCCCCGTAGTGCTTGATCACGTCGCCCGGTTTGACCGAGTGGCTCGAGGGGACGTTTTCAGCCGCCGCAACAAGACCGATTACTTCCACGTTCGGTCGCAGCCGAGAGAGTGCGCTCATGGCGCCGATGACCGCGGCGCCACCCCCCATGTCCGTCTTCATCGTTTCCATGTTCTTTGCGTCTTTGAGCGACAGTCCCCCCGAGTCGAAAGTGATTCCTTTGCCGATCAGGATGACCTTGC
>JAUJNI010000003.1:29564-54225 GCA_030446465.1 Actinomycetota bacterium | reverse complement strand
GCGGCGGATGCTCCATCTCCATCACGATCGATGCTGTGGAGTGACGACGCCACGACGGTGGCATTGTCCCCGAGCTTCCTGGCTGCGACTCCGGCACTCCTCAAGATCTCCAGACGACCTGCGCCTTGCTCGTCACCGAGTCCAACCACCGCAATGGATCTGGCAGGAAGCCTGCCGAGCGTGGGGACGATCGCAACGTTTCCCACATTTGCTTTGAAGGAAGTGGCCGAGAGGTGGTCCGACAGCCCTCCCTCCAGAGCGGCGTCGACTGCAGCGGCTTGCGGAGACAGTGATACGCCTCCGTCTCCAGCGAAGGCTCCAACGACGAGCGCGTCACACGAGACCTTTTCCGGCGCGTCGTTCGAAGTCGTTATCAAAGGTGGCATAGGGGGCTCCTTGTCCATGAGTACAGCCTTCTATATACCGTCAAACGGCCGCAGCGAACGCTCGACAGACCACAATGTCATGAGCGCGGGAAATCCAACTGCACGGCCCGTCCCAGCGTTACTTTGAACCCTCCCAAAACAAGAGAGCGTGGGGGAGAGCTGCTGACGGCGTTGTTTCTTGTCCTGCTCGCGGTCGCTTGGATCGCGATTCTGGTGCCCGCCGTGGTGCGGGCAAGAAGGAGCGCTCCCTTGATCACCACAGAAAGATTCAAAAAAGGTCTCGAGGTCCTTGCCGAGCCCCCCGCCTCGGCCAACGGCAGATGGGTCGTGGTGCCGCCGCCCGATGATCTGCGGGATACCTCCTCCGCCGACCGCGTCCGCAAGCAGCGGGCGGTTCTCTTCCACGTGCTCGTGGCAGCAGTGCCGGTGACCCTGACTGCCGCGCTGCTGCTGCGCGGCGGTTGGTGGGAGGTCCACATCGCCACCGATTTCACTCTGGCCATCTACGTCGCCGGTCTCCTCGAGACGCAAAGGCGTCGGGTGGAGCGACGGGCGAAGGTCAGATCGCTGAGCGCACGCCGTGGAGCGCGCGGGGTGAGCCCTGCTGAGCGTGCCCCGGTTTACGAGGGGCGCCGCTAGGGCTGCGGATAGGGTGCGGGCATGGACCTCTCTCATATCTCGGAGGGGCTGCGCACGCAGTTCGACGCCAAGACCTCCGCTCGGGAGAGCGCGCTAAGCAGCAGCAGGAGCGCGATCCGCGCCTGCGGCAATGCGATCAGGGCACTCCACAGGTACGAGGTGGACGCTGCAACGAAGCTCTTGGATGAGGCTCAGTCACAACTAGACGCGGCCCGTGCGGCTCTCGAGCAGCACCCCGACGTCTTACACGCCGGCTTTTTTCATGACGCAGAGAAGGAGCTGGTCGAGGCGCATATCACCTTTGCGCTGGTCACCGACGCGGACTTTCCGGCCCCCGACCGCCTCGAGGTGACGCCGCAGGCCTACACCAAGGGGATGGCGGAAGCGATCGGCGAGCTCAGGCGCCACATCCTCGATCTCATGCGCCACGGTGAGCTGGAGCGATGCGAGCAACTGTTGGGCGCCATGGACGACATGTATTACTTGTTGGTCTCCATGGACTATCCCGACGGCATTACCTTCGGGTTGCGCCGGCTGACCGACGTCGCGCGGTCCATCATCGAGCGCACCAGGGGGGATTTCACCACCTCGGCCATCCAGAGCTCGCTGCGCGCGGCCCTCGACGAGCATGCCGATCTGTTGCGGCACCCGCCCGGTGCGCCGCCCCCGGAGAAGCCCACCGCACCAGCTAGGATGACGCCCTCCACGGGCCTGTAGCTCAGCTGGTAGAGCGCGCCCCTCGCACGGGTGAGGTCAGCGGTTCGAATCCGCTCAGGTCCACCCGTGCTTGCGTGAGATGGAGTTCGAGCCAGTGAGCCAGATCCTTGATCTCGCGATCCACTGCGGCGGTCATGGTCTTGGTGAAGGCCACGTCCTGGTGGATGGCGCCGACCCGGAGCACCCCGGCTTTGCGGTCTGCTGTGGCGTCGAGCTTTCCCACCAGCCGGTCGCCGTACAGGATCGGCAATGCGAAGTACCTTTAACGGCGCTTGGCGGCGGGCTTGTACATCTCGAGCTGGTAGTCGAACTCGAAGAGCTCGACCATGCGCTTGCGGTCGTGTATCAGCCGATCGAAGGGCGACAGCAACGCCGCACGCCCCGAGAACGGCTGGCCTAACAAGCGGGGGTCGACTTGCCACGTGCCCTTGGTTCCCTCGACCACGGCCGGCTCGCCGGCCTCCCCCACGTCCACCGGCTCGACCGGACATTCCGGTCCACGGGCGCGGGCGATGCCGAGCGCGCGCAGCCGCCGCTCGTTGCGGATCCGTCGCGCCTCGTCTGCGGGAACCACCGGGTCATCGGGGTTGACCCGCGCCGCTAGGTCCCACAGCCGGTCGCCGCCCCTCCGTCCAGCGACCGCTACCTCGCCGCGCAGCACCATGAACTCCAGCAGTTGCGTGACGTTGCGGTTGTCCGAGGCCCTCCACGCCACCAGATCGGCGCTTGGCGCGATGGCGGCGATCGGGTCGATCTGGAGCAGCGTCAGGTGGCGCACCACGTCAAGCAGGTCGGTCGGCCGCTGCTACATGGTTGCCTTGGGCTGAGATCGGGAGATTATCCGCTCGACCACTGCAGTCTTGGCGTCGGCATAGTTCTGGACGTACTTCCACTCACGCCTTGCCAGCTCGCGCTTCTTCCGCTCGTACAACTCACGGTCGGCTTGGTTGGTCCGTAGCCGATCACGGAAGAGCAGCATCCGGTTGATTTCGGGACATCCATCCGGCAGCACGTGAAGGTTGATGTCTGTGTCTGGGCCCTTGAACATTCGATGCTCATACCAGTCAGGCTCCCGGATGCGGAGGAGATAACCGGCGGCCTCCAAAGGTGCTACATAGGGTTCCTCATAGGCGGGATCCTGCACAACGAGCAGAATGTCGATGATCGGCTTCGCAGCTAGTCCGGGCACCGAGGTGGAGCCCACATGCTCGATCCGGAGTACTTGCTCACCGAGCACCGACGCGACCCGCTGTGCCTCCCGGGCAAACAACGCCGGCCACTGAGGGTCGTAGTCAACTAGGTTGATGGGCGCACCGTGCACCTGGGGCTCTCCTACAGTGGCCGCCCGGATCTGGTTCTCGTCGAGGGGCGCGTGACTGTGGTCTCGAGGCTCGAGGGGCACGCCGTCATCCTTAGAAGTGCTGTCGGCCATGATTCATCTCTTCCTTATTAAGCCGCCAGAGTCGATATGTCGTAGGGGGCGAGCCGAGGATCTCGAGTCACGATGGTGAGTCGTTCGGTCATCGCCTGGGCAACCAGCATCCGGTCGAACGGATCATCGTGGTGACGGGGCAGAGTACCGGCCGAGTAGGCGTGACTGATCGTTATCGAAAGCGGCTCGAAGCGGTTCACTTGCAGCTGTCGTTCCAGATCACTCGGTGCGTCCAGCTTGCCGAGTGCCTGTTTGATCGCTACCTCCCACGCGGAGGCTGCACTGACGAAAACCGCGGACCTCGGATCGGCGATCGCGGCCTTCGCCTTATCGGCAAGCGAAGGGTCGTTTGCCAGCCACCAGAGGAGAACGTGCGTATCAAGCAGCAGTCTCACTCGTTCTCACCGCGAAAGGCTGCCGCTACGTTTCCGGGAAGCTCATCGAAGTCGGGGGCGATGCGCACGCGCCCCTGCCACGCGCCAGGCGAGCGGGGGCCCTGAGCTTCCTGATAGGGGACCAGCTTCGCCATCGGCTTCCCCGCTTTCGCAATCACGATCTCCTCCCCGCGCGCGACTCTTTCCAGCAGGCGCGAAAGGTGAGTCTTGGCCTCATGGATGTTAACGAGCATTACCCCTCCTTAGTTAGTGGGACTTAGTCCGCTTAGTCTAGAGTCCCAGCGACTTCGGCAAAGCCCCCCGGGTTAGCGGCCCTTCGTCGGACACTCTCGTTACGCTGCTTCAGTGGACGCGGCGGACATCTTCAGGGGGCTAAACGACCAACAGCGGCGCGCCGTCGAGTTGGTCCGGGGGCCCGTGTGCATTCTTGCCGGAGCGGGCTCCGGCAAGACCACGACGATCACCCGCCGGATCGCGAACCAGGTCGCGACCGAGACCTTCAGGCCCGAGGAGATCGTCGCGGTGACCTTCACCGACAAGGCCGCAGGCGAGATGAGGATGCGCCTGGCTGCCCTTGGAGTTACGGGTATTAGGGCACGCACGTTCCATGCGGCCGCCCTAGGGCAGCTTCGTCACCTTTCCAAGGACCCGGTGGGCGAGGTCTTTGCGTCAAAGGCCCTCCCGCTGAGACAGCTCGCCAACCGCCTCCCCCGCCCGTATCGCTATCGGTCTGCAGGTGACCTCGCGACAGAGATCGAGTGGGCGAAGAACCGCCGAATCACGCCCGAAAGCTATCCAACGGCTCTTGATGGTCACGAGCCCCCCATTCCTGTAGACCTCATGCAACGGATGTTCCGTGATTACGAGCGCGGCAAGGCCGAGCGGGGTTTGGTCGACTTCGAGGACCTGCTCGATCTGGCCATCCGAATGTTCGACGAAGATGACAAAACGCGCGAGCTTTTTCAGGCGCGCTACAAGGCGTTCACCGTGGACGAGTTCCAGGATGTCAACTTGCTTCAGCATTCCTTGCTCGACCGCTGGCTTGGCCCGCGCACCGATCTCTGTGCCGTCGGGGACGACTACCAGTCGATCTATGGCTTTACCGGCGCGTCACCTCGCTACCTTCTCGAGTTGCAGACCCGCTATCAAGGCACCGCCGTCGTTCGTCTCGAGACCAACTACCGTTCCACTCCCCAAGTGCTCGAGGTGGCTAACCGACTCGTCCCTCGACTTGGCGGCGCCAAAAAAGTCCTGCGTCCCGTAAACGGGGATGGCCCCGCCGTCGTTATGCGCCCACTGAGCGACGAGGAATCGGAGCGATCCTTCATCGTCGAGCGCATTCGGGCCCTCAAAGAAGAAGGCGTCCCCTATGAGGAAATCGCGATCCTCTATCGCGTCAACTACCGTTCCGAGGACTTCGAGGAGGTGCTCGCGCGTTCACGCATACCCTTTCAGGTGCGTGGCGGCGCCTTTCTGGCCCGCCCCGCGGCTCGGCGCCTCACATCGTTGTTCCGGCAATCTCAGAGCACAGCGGTTGCCCAAGAAGTCCGTGCAGCGGCCGTGGGGGATGGGTTGCAAGAGCAGCCTCCGAACGACCTTGGAGAGCAAGAGGTGACGCGCCAGAGCGACCTCGCCCGATTGGTTGGATTCGCCCGGGACTTCGACGACGGGCACAAGACGCTCGCCGAGTTCGTCGCCGATCTCCAGGGACGGTTTGGAACCGAGGGCGAGGGTCGCGGGGTGAATCTCCTTACCCTTCATCGTTCCAAGGGACTCGAGTTCGAAGCCGTGTTCCTGCCTCTTCTGAATGAAGGAGAGATGCCCTACCGGAGATCTCGTAGCGCGGACGCCCTTGCCGAGGAACGCAGGCTCCTTTATGTCGGAATCACGAGGACAAAGCGCCACTTGGCGTTGACGTGGATTGATGACGACAAGCTCAAGCCCAGCCGTTTTCTCGAGGAGCTTGGAGTCCGTCCGGTCGCGGCCCGGCCTTCGCGACGGCATGGAGCATCCAGTGAGGCCATCTCACCCTTGGAACGAGACCTGCGGGAGTGGCGCACTGCTCGATCCCGGGCCGCGGACGTACCCGCTTACGTGATCTTCGACGACCGGACGCTCGGGGAGATTGTGAGGAGGCGACCGCACACCAAGATCGCCCTTGCCGCGGTACCCGGCATCGGACCGATGCGACTCGATGGGTATGGCGACGAGATCCTTGCTGTCCTTGCCAAGCACACGAGCCCGGCCCGTTGAGCGGGAAAGCAAGGGCACTACTCGCACTTTCCCATCCTCCCTTCACGAGAGCCGATTCCTGTCGCACCCCCGCGTCATGATGATCTGCATGGGAACGGACATTCTGGTTGCCATCGAAGGGCTCGAAAAGGAGAACGCAAACCTCGAACCCGAGCTCCTTACGACCGCGGCCGCGCGCGAGCTGATGGCCGCATACGCCCGGGCCGAGAAGCTGGTCGCGTTCGGGATCGCGGCGCTGTCCCACAAGCTCGACGACTCTGCCGAGCTGGCACGGGTGACCGGCTCGTCGGTCGGCAAGGCCAAGAGCGTGGTCGCCACGGGCAGGGTGATGGCGGCATCGGAAGAGCTGAGCGCGGCCCTCCAGCAGGGGGACATCTCGCTCGATCAAGCCGTCGAGATCGCAGCCGCCGAAGAGTCGGCTCCCGGTACCGCTGCAGAGCTGGTGACGATTGCTCAGGAGGAGTCATTCCACGTGCTCAAGGAGAAGGCGCGTCAGAAGAAGCTCGAGGCCGAGCAGCATCGTGATCTTGCCGCTCGTCAACATGCCGCCCGCAGGGCGCACAGCCACTGCGGCGAGCTCGGCATGATGCACATCCACATCGAGCTCGAGCCCCACGTCGGTGCACCCATCGTGGCGCGGGCCGAGGCCGAGGGGCAGCGACTCGCCCGCAAGGCCAAGGGCGCAGGCGCCGACGAGCCCTTCCACCGCCATCTCGCCGACGCCTACGCGTCGCTGCTGGCGGGCTTGGGCAGCGGGCGCGCCAAGCGCCCCGAGCTGGTCGTGCTGGTGAGCCACGAGGTCGCCAAGAGGGGCTGGACCGATGTGCGCGGGCGAGGTCTGCAAGATCCCCGGCGTCGGGCCGGTCGCACCAGGGGTGGCCAAGCAGATCGCCAAGGATGCCTTTTTAAACGGCGTCTTCTACGACGGCAAGGACCTCAGACAGTTCAAGCGCTGGTCACGAGACATCTCGATCGAGCTGCGGGTCGCGCTCGAGCTGGGGAGGGGCCCGGGTTCAACGGGGTCCTCTGCACCGACTGCGGCAACCGCTTCAGGACCGAGTTCGATCACCAGGTGCCGCGTATCGGGCGGCCCCAACTCCACAGGAAACTTGAGGCCGCGCTGCTGGTCGTGTCACCGTGCCAAAACCGCCAATGATCGGCGGGCCGGGCGCCTGCGACGTCCCGACCCCTGACCGCTGCCTCCGGTGCCCTAACTACTGTCAAGCCATAACTACGTCAAGCTGAATCCGGCTCCTGGGATGTGCTCGCGAACATCACTGGACCGTCTATTCGAGCGAAGGAATCCTGCCTCGCCGCGGCACGAGCCGCCGGCTTCTCCCGCGTCAGGGGCTTCAGCGATCTAGGTGCCAAGAAGTCATCTGAAGGCTCGTGGCACAATGTCGGCAGACCGGCCATGAACGGGAGGGGGGCTGCATGATCTACGGCGGAGGGCTTCTGGGCCTCGCCGTGTTGGCACTCTGGCTCTATTGCATCTTCGACGTCATCTCGACCCAGGAGGCCCTCGTTCGCAACTTGCCCAAGATGTTGTGGCTGGTGCTGGTTGTGATCCTGCCCGCGGTCGGATCGATTTCCTGGCTCGTCCTCGGCCGCCCCGCCGGCGCCGGATTCACCCCGGGCGAAACGGGCTACCGTCGTCCCGAGACGCGCTCGCGTCCGGCCCCCCGCCCCATCGGTCCAGAGGACTCGCCCCAGTTCATCTCCGAGATCGAGGACCGGGCGACCCGTCTTCGCAAGTGGGAGGAGGACCTCAAGCGGCGAGAGGACGAGCTCCGCCGTAAAGAGGGTGACGACCCGAAGAGCTAACCAACGCTAGGCGAGCACCCGTAGTGCGTTTCGCAGCTTTGACGGCAAGCTGTGGTTGGCGGGAAGGCGTCCAACGGCCGCCTCCACGAGCTCCTCATCGGTTAGCACCGCCTCTTCGTCCCCAAGCCGCACCGTGTTGCTGCCATCTTGGGTCTCGACGGAGATCGGATTGTTGTTCTCTGTAAGCGCAAAACGGGTCACGCGGGCCCTCCAGTTCGTTCTGCCGATCGCCTCCTCCTCGGACACGGGGGCCCCGATGTCGTCGGCGTGAGTCGCTGCTTCGCTTGCCAGATGAAACGCCTGGTACCCGACCGGATAGGGACCGACCGCAGTCGAGATCGTCCCTTCCCGGCCGCGCTCCTCGAGCCTGCGTCTGAAGTCGGACTGAGCCTTGCTCCATTCCTCGAGCACCTGCTGTACCGGTTGCTCGGCTCGCTTCTTCACGCGCCAAGCGTTGAAGCTGTCGACGTCCTGGACCCCGGCCTCACCGGCGCGCTGGAACAGGCTCTGCAAGTCATCGTCGAGGCACGCGCGGTTGTACTCCTCGTTGCCCGCCAGGTGGCCGAGCACGTCTCTGATCGTCCAGCCCTCGCAGCGCGTGGGCCGCGACCAATCCTCCTCGTTGAGACTGCGAAAAAAGGATTCGAGCCGTTGGGTCTCGTTGTTCAGGAGCTGGAAGGGAACGAGCTCTGCGGTCTCTGTCTCGTCTACGGGCATGTCGACCTCCGAAGGGGGACCAAGTAGGCCCCCTATGAGACATCCAGGCCCCCGCGGCCGTCAACCGAAGGCAGGTGGCCGTTTAATTTGAAGCTGTGTCGAGAGCGATCGCGGCCCTGTTGACCGTCGCCTGCCTCAGCGCGGCGTGCACCGACTCTGTTCCCGAACGAGCTGCGTGCGCGCGCAGGCCGGTCACTACCGATTCGGGCCTCACCTACCAGGACCTGCGGTGCGGACGCGGTCCTGAGGCAATCGGGGGATCGAGCGTCACCATTCGCTACACCGCACAGCTCCCGAACGGCACCCAGTTCGGGTCGTCGCGCGAGCAAGGCGGCTCGTTCGTTTTCCCCGTGGGACGGGGGCAGGTCATCGAAGGACTAGACGAGGGCGTCAGGGGCATGAGGGTAGGGGGAACACGACGCCTCGAGATCCCGGCGGGGCTTGCCTACGGCGACGCCGGTTTTCCCCCTGAGGTCGAGCCCGGTGCCGGAGTCGTCTTCCAGGTCGAGCTCCTAGAAGCCGAGGACCCCCACCCCTAGATCCAGCACCACCCCTTTGGCGGCAGGCTGGAATTGTCGCGAGTCGTCGTCGCTCGGGTTCTGACCTTGCCGTCGACAGTAGTGGTAACCGTCGTCGAGCTCAGCGCGCCTTTGGGCTTGTCGCACTGCTCGCCCTTGAAGACCCAGATGCGGTCTTCCCACTGCCCCTGGGGGAGGGCCGTGCCCGCCAGTAATGGGTGATAGAAGCTGAAGAGCCCGATGGACCCCGCCGCGAACAGGGCGACCGCGGTCCGCGCTTCCCACGAGCGGCCTATTTGTGTTGCGACGTAGGCGAGCGCCAGAGACATAAACGGAACGGTGGGCAGCAGGTAGAACACGAAGACGGCGGACCGCCCTCGAGACAGCGCAAGCCACGGCACATAGCTCAACAGAAAAGCGGCGAGGATGAATCCCTCGGGCCTCCAGAAAGATCGCCGGCGCACCCACCTCACGCCGACGTATATCAGGGCGATGATGGAAGCCCACCAGACGAAGGGATTGCCGGTCGCGAGGATCTCTCTCACCTCACCGTTCGGTGCGTTCGGATTGCAATCGACTCCCGCGCAGTAGAAGTAAGAGACCGGGCGCTTGAGCAACAGCCAGCTCCACGCCGGCGACTCATACGGGTGGCTCGCTTCAAGACCGAGATGAGTGCTCGCCGCGTTGCGATGTGCGTTCAGGAACTGTCTGAACCACGAGTCATCTGTCCACGGCAAGGCCAGCACCGAACCATCGATCCGTCCCACGTAGGTGAGCGTGTAGACGAGGACGGGAACGAGGATCAACAAGAGGGAGATCGCGACACCCTCCTCTTTTAGGGCTCTGCCCACCGCCCGCAGTCTCGAGCTGACGGCTCTACTCAGCGCGGCCAACCTGGATATGGCAGTCGGCGTGATGGCGTCGTCGCGGCGCGCCGCAGCTTCCCACGCGATGGTGAGCAGGATCGCCGTGAGCAAGAAGAGGGCCCCTGACCACTTGGTTGCCGTAGCCGCTCCGGCCGCGATTCCGGCAGCCAGCCGCCACGGTCTCTTCGGAGGGCCTCCCGCGCCCCGTCCTTCCACGAGGCGATCACGGTCGAGCACAACGAACAACAGTGAAGCGACGCCGAACAAGGGGACGAAGATGTCCAGCATGGCGATACGCGACTGGACAAAGTGCAGGAAGTCGACGGCAAGCAGCCCGGCCGCGAGCGTCGCCCCGAGGGTGGAACGAAGAAGCTTCTTGGCGAGGACGTAAAGGAGTGCCACGGTGACGGTTCCAGCCACCACAGCGGCGATGCGCCACCCCAACGAGTCAAAGCCAAGGGTCTTGACGCCAACGCTGATCAGCCACTTCCCCAACGGAGGATGCACCTCGTTGGGGACGACATCGAGCCCGCAGGCGCCCAGCGACCCCTTTACGTAGTAGCAGCCTTCCTTGGCGTAGTACACCTCGTCGAAAACGATGCTGTGAGGGCGATCAACCCCCACCAACCTGAGCGCTCCACCGAGAGTCGTGATGACGATGAGTGCAAGAGTGTCGAGTCGTGTCCAGGAGGGGTTGGCGGGAGCGGTTTCGGTTCGCAGTCCATCATTCACGAGAGGTCAGCATAGTGAGTGAGCCGGGCCCACAAGTCACCAAACAGGGCACTAGTCTCATCATCTGTGAGCACGGTGGCGGCGGGTTTAAAGGTGTTGGCGCGCTCACCGCTTGCCCTCGCGCCGCTTATCGCGGAGAGCCTCGCCGCGGCGCTGCTGATCGGCTTTCGATTTCTCCCATCCGATGGTGGATCCTCGGCGGTAGCGGCAGCCTTCCCCATCGATATCTATTTCGACGTCAAGCACTCGCTCGCTCACACGTCCAGCTGGCTTGCCTTCGGAGCCGCGGTTATGGCCGGCGTCGCGGTCAGGTCCTTGGTTCTTGCAACGACCTTGTGGTTATCGGAGAGACGTCGCTTCTCGCTTGGGCGTGCCTGGTTGCGAACCGCACAGCTCGGGTCTCTTGCGGCGCTTGCCTTTCTGCCCGCGGCAGGGATGTATTTCGTCGCCACCGCGATCCGCTACGCCCCGTTCGTGTGGGCGGCGGCAGCCCTGGGCATCTTTCCGGCTATTGCTCTTGCCCGGCGTGCCGCGGGCCTGACTCTTGGTCCGGGCGGGGGCTCCAGCGGCAAAGTGCCCTCGCTCGGCGCCCTCTTGACCTACGGGTATCTCCTCTCGGTGGCAGCAGCTTCGATGTCGGTCCTGTCGAGGGTCAGCGTCTGGCTTGCTGCAGGCCTGGTCTTCTTTCTCGGCCCCCTGCACGCCCTGTTCTTGCTCGGCTGGCGCGAGCAGTCGAGGGCTGGAGCCTCTCCCACCACCGGGCGCATGGCCGTGGCCGTCAGCGGAATCGTGATCGCCGGGCTATTGATGGCATCCGTCTACGACAGGGCGTTCAGTGATCCTCGGCCTGCAGGGCGTCCCGCGCACAGCGGGACACTGCTGGTGCTTGGAGGCGTGGACTCGACCTCTAAGTCGGGGGCACTGTCGAAGTTCGACGCCCGGGACGCGGGCTTTCCCCGGTCGGCGATGGAGGTGCTGTCCTACAGAGGCCTCGGCGAGCCCTACAACGCCGTCGACACCCGAGGCAGCCTGAGCCGGGTGGCCGATCGAGTGTCCGAGCAAGTGACGGAGGCCCAACCGCCGCAGGACCTCCTTGGCCACTCGCAAGCGGCGCTCATCGTCGATCGCCTCATCGACCGGGGCCTGAGCGCCCCGGACGCCTCGGTGGAGTTGGCTGCGCCGCCCCCCGTGCCGCCTGACCTCGAGGCTCCTCGGGCCGGGCAAACGGGGACGGGCAAGCCGGGCGCGGACTTTGCTCGCGCGCTGGCGGGCCTTCTGGAGACGGCCGAGCTGCCAAGCTTCGACATCGACTCCGAAGTTGCGCCGGTGAAGCTGAAGCCGGTGGTCGTGACGCAGAGCTCGGTGTCGCGCTTGGCGATATGGGCGCTCGGTGATTCCGTCTGGCTCGACCGCGACTGGCGAAGGCCGGGCCAGGCAAACATCGTTGCGCTCACCGACCATGTCGGCGTCGCGTCAAACTCCGCCGCCTTAGCAGCTACCCGAAGCTGGTTTGCAGGCCGGGCCGTCGAGGCCGACGACGCGTCGTGGAAAGGCGTCCTCGTAGGACTCCTCCGCTATGCCTTCGAACCGTGGCGACCCTGATGGGGCCGGGCCATTCGGGTTGGGTGACATGGCCGGAAAGCTGATCCTCTGCGGGACACCCATCGGCAACCTCGAGGACATCACGCAACGGGCCCTCCGGGTGCTCGGCGAGGCCGAGGTGATTGCCTGCGAGGACACCCGCAGGACCCGCAAGCTGCTGACCCATTACGGGATCAAGCCGGGCTCGCTCGTGGTCTACAGCGATGCCACCGAGCGAAGGGCGGGGGCCAAGCTGGTCGAGTTCATCTCGAGCGGCCGGACCGTGGTGCTCGTCTCCGACGCCGGCATGCCGGGGCTCAGCGACCCCGGCTACCGGCTCGTGCGCGCGTGCGTCGACCGGGGTCTCCCCGTGGAGGTCGTCCCCGGCGCGACCGCATCGGTCAGCGCCTTGGCTTTGTCCGGGCTTCCCCCAGGGCGCTTCGTGTTCGAGGGCTTTCTCCCGCGCAAGAAAGGCGATCGCCAGAGAAGGGTCGCAGAGTTGAGCGCAGAGGAGCGGACCATCGTGATCTTCGAGTCTCCGCATCGGCTGAAGGACTCTCTGCTCGACCTGCTCGACGGGTTGGGAGACCGCCCGGCGGTTGTGGTCCGGGAGATGACCAAGGTGCACGAGGAGGTCAGGAGGGGATTGCTGTCCGAGCTCGTCGCAAGCGCGGAGGAGGGCTGGGTTCGGGGCGAGATGGTGCTGGTGATCTCGGGTGCGGTCCACGAGCACCGCGATCAAGTAGAGCCGACGGCGCTTGCTCGACGGGCGCGCGGCCTCATGGAGCAGGGCATGGACCGCAAGGCCGCGTTGACGAGGGTCGCCCAGGAGGCCGGTGTGGCGCGCCGAACGGTCTTTGACGCGCTGGTCGAAGAAAAAGCTCTTCCGGGTGCTAGCGAGTGATCTGCTTCTCGTCGAGCCGGACCTCGATGCGGCCGAGCTTGCCGAGCTCGCCGGCGCAGCTCTCGCACACCTGTCGATCCTTGTAAGTCACCAGCGGGTGCTCGGACGAGCAGAAAACGCAGACGTCGTCGCGCTTGTTGAGGATGATCCGTTCGCCATCCACGCTGATCTCGAGCTGGTCCCCCTCGTGGATGCCGAAGACCCGGCGGAGCTCCGAGGGCAGCACGATGCGTCCGAGCTCATCGATCTTGCGGACGACACCGGTAGACTTCATCGACCCCCCTCGATCTGGCAGTTCCTGGACAAAGCTACGCTGCGGTTATGCGAGAGTCAAACACTGGAGAGGGGTCGAAGCGGGCGAAGGCGGGCTGGGCAGGAGAGCCGTGAGCGACGAGACCTTTTACATCACAACCCCGATCTATTACATCAATGACGTCCCCCACCTGGGGAACGCCTACCCGACGGTCGTCTCGGACTTCATCGCGCGCTTCCGGCGGCTTCAGGGCAGGCGGGTGTTCTTTCTCACGGGCACCGACGAGCATGGCGTTCGGATCGCCAGGACCGCCGAGTCAAAGGGGCTGGCCCCCAGGGACTGGGCGGACCAGATCGTGCCCCGCTGGCACGACGCGTGGAAGGCGCTCGACATCTCCTACGACGACTTCATACGGACGACCGAGCAGCGCCACGAGGGCCCGGTGCAGCAATTCGTGCAGGCCCTCTACGACAAGGATGAGATCTACCTCGGGAGCTACGAGGGCCTCTATTGCGTCGGATGCGAGGCCTTCAAGCAGCCCGATGAGCTGGTCGATGGGAAGTGCCCCCTCCACGGGATCGAGCCAGAGGTGGTCGAGGAGGACAACTACTTCTTCAGGCTCTCGAAGTACCGGGACCGCTTGATCGAGCTCTACGAGACGGACGAGCGCTTCGTCATGCCGGAGGTGCGTAGGAACGAGGTTCTCGGCAAGGTCAAGCAGGGCCTTCAGGATCTTTCGATCTCCCGCGTGAGCTTCGACTGGGGGATCCCGATCCCGTGGGACCCCAAGCACGTGATCTACGTGTGGGTCGACGCCTTGCAGAACTACATCACCGCGGCGGGCTACGGCTCGGACGACGAGCGGTTCAACCGCGTGTGGCCCGCGGACATCCATCTCATCGGAAAAGACATCGTGTGGTTCCACGCAGTGATCTGGCCGGCTCTCCTCATGGCGCTCGACCTGCCGCTGCCCCGTACCGTCTTTGCCCACGGCTTTCTTTTGGTGGGCGGCGAGAAGATGTCGAAATCAAGGGCCACGGGGATCTCCCCGCACGATTTGATCGAGACCTTTGGCTCGGACGGATACCGCTATTACTTCTTGCGGGAGGTCTCGTTCGGCCAAGACGGCACCTTCTCGTGGGAGAGCATGGTCGCTCGCTACAACTCCGACCTCGCGAACGACCTCGGCAACCTCGCAGCGCGCGTGCTGACGATGATTGGCCGTTACCTCGGCGGTGTGATCCCGCAGCCCCCCGAGGCTCCGGAGCTCACCGCTGCCGACGATGCCCTTGTCGCGACCTTTAGGGACTCGGTGGCTGACATGGGGAGAGCCGTCGACAACATTGCGCCACACGAAGCCCTCAAAGCGGCCTGGAGGTTCGTGCGCAAGGCCAACGCGTATGTCGAGGAGGTCACTCCATGGACCCTCGCTAAGGATGACCAGCAATCGAGGAGGCTCGAGGTCGTCCTTTACAACCTCGCGGAGTCGCTGCGGTTGATCTCCCTGATGGTCTCTGCCGCCACACCGCGCGCCGCTCAGGAGCTGTGGGGGCGGCTTGGGCTCGAGGGACCGCTCGAGGACACACGTCTGACTGCGGACGGAGCTTGGGGCGGTCTCTCCGGTGGGCTCAGGGTGCGAACAGGCGACCCGTTGTGGCCGCGCCTCGACGCAGCAACCGGCTAGCTGCTCGATGTGGTTCGACTCTCATTGTCACCTTCACCTCTGCGAAGCAGGGGGGCCGGTCGAGGAAGTGATAGCCAGGGCCCACGCGGCCGGGGTGAGCACAATGGTGACGATTGGAATCGACGTGGAGTCGAGCAAGAGGGCGGTATCGATTGCCCAGCGCAACAATGGAGTCTACGCGTCGGTGGGGGTGCATCCCAACGATGCCGATCAATGGGAGCCTCAGACCGCCTTAGCGATCGAGTCGGCTCTCGCTGAGGATTGCGTCATTGCGGTCGGTGAGTCCGGGCTCGACTTCTACAGGGATGCGGTTTCACCCGAAGCTCAGGCAGCCGCTTTCCGCGATCACATACGCCTTGCCAAAGAGTTCGACAAGGTGCTTGTCATACACACGCGTGAATCGGTTGCCGCGGCGCTGGATGTGGTCGATGAGGAAGGCCCACCCGGGCGGCTCTTGTGGCACTGCTGGTCGGGCGACGAGCAACACTTGAACAGGGCGTTGGCGATGGGGTCCTGCATCTCGTTTGCCGGCAACCTCTCGTTCAAAAGCGCACGGCAACTTCGTGATGTCGCGCCCTTGGTTCCACAGGACCGTCTCTTGGTCGAGACCGACTCTCCTTTCTTGAGTCCTGTGCCGTTCAGGGGCAAACCGAACGAGCCGGCACGGGTAATCCATGTGGGCGAAGCTGTGGCGATGGCGCGGGGGACGACCACCGACGCGGTCGCCCGATCGACAACGGACAACGCTTTACGACTGTTCGATCTCGACCAATGACCCCGACGCCGTCTTTGCTGGGGGCTCGCCGATTGCGGGAGGTGCTCGACCGCCACGGAGTCCGGCCCCGCAAGGAGCTTGGTCAGAACTTCGTCATCGACCCCAACACGATTCGTAAGGTCATCGAGGTGGCGGAGCTCAGTGGTCATGAGCGCGTCGTCGAGGTGGGGGCCGGTCCCGGCTCGCTCACGCTCGGCTTGACGGCGGCCGCCCGTGAGGTGCTGGCCGTTGAGTTCGATCGTTGCCTCGTCGCGGTCCTGAAGGAGACGCTTGAGGGAGTCGGCAACGTAGAGGTCCTCCAGCAAGACGCTATGAAGCTCGACTTCGGCTCCCTGCATGCCGATGCTCTTGTCGCCAACCTGCCGTACAACATCGCAACTCCTCTGGTGATGAGCGTCTTGCAGCAAGCACCCCAGATCCGCCGGCTGACGGTAATGGTTCAGCGCGAGGTAGGCGAGCGTCTCGCTTCCTGCCCCGGGTCGAAGTCGTATGGCCAGGCAAGTGTCATGGTGCGGTACTTCGCGCACGCCAGGGTCGCGGGCCGCGTCTCGAGGAGGGCCTTCTGGCCCATCCCCGGTGTCGATTCCGTGATCGTTGACATCGTTCGCCGAGACCAGCCGCCCGAGGGTGATGTCGATTTGCTCGCAGGCATCGTCCGAGCAGCGTTTGCTCAGAGAAGAAAGACGCTCAGAAACTCCCTCGCACCACTGATGGGATCGACGGAGCGATCGCTCGAAGTGCTGAAGCGAGCCGGCATCGACGGGGGGGCACGGGCCGAGGAGATCGGCCTCGACGGGTTCCTGGAGCTGGTCAGAGCGTGGCGTTGAACGGGCCCCCGCGCCGCATTCGCCTCCGGGCCAACTCCAAGCTCAACCTCTTCCTGCGGGTCATGGGCAGGAGACCGGACGACTACCACGAGATCGAGACGATCCTCCACGGCATCGACCTGGGCGACGACATCGAGGTCGCGACAAGCACTGCAGGCATCGAGATCGAGATGATCAATGCGGTGGGCGCTAGCAGCGAGATGCCCCCCGCGGAGCAGAACCTGATCACCACCGCGGTGCGGTGCCTGCAGGCGCACAGCGGCATCGGTCTCGGCGTGCGCGCGAAGGTGATCAAGCGGGTCCCGCTGGGGGCGGGGCTCGGTGGAGGCAGCGCCGACGCGGCGGCCATCGTCAGCGCGCTGAACGAGCTGTGGCGGCTCCGCCTCGACGCGCAGTCGCTAACGGCCATCGCCGCCACCATCGGGAGCGACGTGCCCTATTGCCTGGTCGGTGGCACCTGTCTCGCCACCGGCAGGGGGGAAGCCGTGACTCCGCTTCCGGCCCCCGCAAACCTCCACTTCGTCCTGGGCCTCTCGGACGTGCCACTGATGACCGGGGACGTCTACAAGATGGCCGACGAATTGGGACCTGCACCCGCCGTGGGAAGCGCTCCCATGTCCCTTGCGCTGGGCGCCGCGGACGTCGCCGAGGTCGGTGCCCTCCTCCACAACGACCTGGAGCCGGCGGCATTTCAGCTCAGGCCCGAGCTTGCGGCCAGGAAGCAACAGATGCTCGCCGGCGGCGCGCTGGGGGCCTGCCTCTCCGGTTCCGGCCCAACTTTGTTCGCGCTTGCCTCCAATGAGGGCCATGCGAGACAGATTGCCTCTCGGGTCCGTCAAGACTTTGACCGGGTGATGGTCGCGACGAGCGCACTCAGGTCCATCGAGCTGCTCGACTAAGCTGGCTGGAAGAGGCTTTTGCCCCGTGGGGTAAGTGGCAGCCCGAGGGATTTTGGTTCCCTAAGTCGTGGTTCGAGTCCACGCGGGGCAGCGGGCGCGTTGATACAGGAAGGGGGACAGGGTTGAGGCTTGCGGTAGTGGTGCTCGCGGCGGGCGAGGGGAAACGCATGAAGTCGGACCTTCACAAGGTCCTCCACCTCGCCGCCGGCCGACCGCTCCTGGCCCACGTTTTCGACGCGATCGAGCCGCTGAAAGCGGACGAGACCGTGGTCGTCACCTCCAGGAGAAAGGATGAGGTCGTCGCCACGATGGCCGCCCACGGCTTCGGCCGGGGGCTTCGGTGGGCGGTTCAGGACCCCCCACGAGGGACGGCCGACGCGGTGCGAGCGGCCCTCGGCGAGCTTGGTCAGACGACGGGCCGGGTTCTCGTCACCGCAGGGGACACCCCCGTGCTCACCACCGAGTCGCTGCAGGCTCTCGTCGATACCTTCGACTCGTCCGGCGCAGAGCTGTGCGTCCTTACAGCAAGCGTCACGGACCCCACCGGTTATGGCCGGGTCATCAGGGACGAGGACGGGCGCGTGCGGAAGATCGTTGAGCACCGGGACGCGACTGAGGAAGAGCGGCTCGTGCACGAGGTCAACGCCGGCGTCTACGTCTTCGACGCCGACAGGCTGGTGTATGCACTCGACCGAGTCGATGACAGAAACGTCCAGGGCGAGTACTACCTGACCGACGCGGTCGAGGTGCTGGTGACGGAAGGCGGCGCGGTCGCGGCCCATCGCATCGACGAGGCGGAGGTCGCGGGCGTCAACTCGCGCGCCCAACTCGCCGGGGCTGCATCCATCCTGAGAACCCGTAAAGCAACGGAGCTCATGGCCCAAGGCGTCACCATCGTCGACCCCTCGACCACCTACATCGATTCGACGGTCTCGGTGGGGCGCGACGCGGTGATCCACCCCTTTACCTTCCTGGAGGGTGGCACCACCGTCGGTCCTCGAGCGCAGATCGGCCCCCACGCGCGTCTGGTGTCCTCGGAGGTGCAGGAGGGCGCCACCGTTTCGTTTGCGGTCGTGGTTCAGTCCTTTGTGGGGCCCTTTGCTTCGGTGGGTCCCTTCGCATCGCTGAGAGCGGGTACGAGGCTCGAACGAGGGGCCCGCGCCGGCAGCTTCGTCGAGATGAAGCAATCGGTGATCGGCGAAGACAGCAAGGCGAACCACCTTGCCTACGTCGGCGACGCGGAGATCGGTCGGGGCGTCAACGTGGGGGCCGGAACCATCACGTGCAACTGGGACGGCGTCGCCAAGCACAAGACGGTGATCGAAGACGATGCCTACATCGGGTCAGACACGATGATCGTGGCGCCCGCACACATCGGCAAGCGCGCCGCCACGGGCGCGGGGTCGGTGGTAAAGGGGGACGTGCCGGACGATGCGCTCGCAGTTGGGATTCCTGCCCGCATTCTTGGTGGAAAGGGTGACAAGATGGGCAGGAAAGAAGCCGAGAGGCCGAACCAGCAGCAAGAATGATCGGGGGGCCGAGCCCCCGCCTCGAGTAGAGATGGTTGGAGGTCGCGTCGTGCAGCTGCCCACTCACAAACGACTCATGATCTTCTCGGGCAGCGCCAACCGTGAGCTGGCGGAGGAAGTCGCCGGAAGCCTCGGCATGAAGCTCGGCCAAGTAGAGACCTCCCGCTTTGCCAACTCTGAGTCATACGTTCGTTTCGCAGAGTCCGTGCGCGGGATCGACGCCTTCGTGATCCAGAGCATGTCCGACCCCATCGATCAAAACGTGATGGAGCACATGATCATGATCGACGCGCTCAAACGCGCTTCGGCCAAGCGAATCACCGCAGTCTGTCCCTTCTACCCCTACTCCCGCCAGGACCGCAAGGCGAGGGGACGGGAACCCATCACCGCCAAGCTGATCGCAGACTTTTACGAGGCGGCAGGCGTCGACAGGGTGGTCGCCGTCGATCTCCACACCGGACAGATCCAGGGCTTCTTCGATGTCCCCTTTGACCACCTCGCCGGCTGGGTGCTTCTCGCCGATTACTTCGCAGACGTCATCGACGACGACTTCGTGCTCGTGTCGCCCGACGCGGGAGGGGGTGCCCTGGCCGACAAATGGGCCGAGCACCTGAGCGACTTCCACGGTCTTCACGGTCAAGTGGCCTTCCTCCACAAGAAGCGCCACAAGGACAAGCGCAACGTCAGCGAGACGCTGGCGGTGGTCGGAGAGGTCAGGGACAAGATCTGCATCGTCGTCGACGACATGATCGACACCGGGGGAACGCTCACCAGCGGGGCCGAGTCCCTCGTCCAGGCGGGGGCCAAGGAGGTCTATGCCGCTGCGACCCACGCAATCCTCTCCGACCCAGCCGTCGACCGGATCAAGAACTCGCCGATCCGTCAGGTGGTCGTCACTAACACCCTGCCGCTGACCAGCGAGAAGGAGATCGACAAGCTCGTGGTCCTCTCCATCGCCCCGACCATCGCCGAGACGATCAAGGCGGTGTTCGAGGAGGAGTCGGTGTCGGACCTCTTCCACGGCGCCAACCAACCCTGACCCCGTTCTTTCGCCCGTGAGCGGGGTCAGGGGGTAGCGCCAGGGCGAACGTTCAGCTGGCGCTCCTGGCGGAGCGTTCGGATGCCGCCTGCGATCTTGCTTGGGGATCTCAGGTCGTACCAGGGAACTCTTCGCACCACCCAGCCGATCCTCTCCAGCGCTCTCTGGCGGTCAAGGTCGGTCTGCTGAGCGAGAGGGCTGCTGTGCCATGTCCGGCTATCCGCCTCGATCGCAATCCGTTCCTCCGGGTATGCCAGATCCACCCTTGCCACAAACCGTCCCTGGTCGTACACGCAATACTGACGAACGGGCCGAGGAAGGCCGGCCCTGACGATCAGGGTGAAGAGTTCTGTTTCCATCGGGCTGTCGGTCGGCGTGTCGCCTTCCTCACGGAGCGACAACAGCTCTCGCAGCACTCCTGCGCCTCGGCGGCCGCGGCCACCTCTTTTCCTGAGGAAGTCTCTCAAGTCAGGAATCGACGTCAGACCCTTTCTTACCGCGGACTCGATCGCGATGTCCACGTATTTCGGCGCGATCACGCTGCCAAGGTCAAAGAGAGTTCGCTCGATGGAAGTGACCGGGATTCGATGCCGCATCGCATGATCGATCTCAGGGATTTCCTTTACTTCGTGAACGATGACACCGGCGTCTGGGCGCACTCGTCTGGTCGTAACGACTTCGACGAGGTCGGGCCGGCTGCCGTCGAGTTGCCACAGCGCCGCCGCTGCCCGATGGGACGCTAGGGCACCAGGTCCTGCCCACAGACAGGCGGACATGAGGCGTTGATGCCACGACTCGTAGGCCCCAGTGACCACGTAGCTCTGTGGTCTCGCCAGTCGCCATCTGCCACAGTCAAGACGGTGCCGAAGGGCATGGTCACTCATGCCTGCCGCCCTTAACTGAGCAAGGGTGAGGATGCCGTATTGCTGCTCGGCAAGCGCTTCCGGGCTCACTTCCATGTCCCGAGTCAAGCGCGACCCTGCGACACCCAAGGAGCCAACCCGTTCCTTCGCCCTACGACCCCCCGCCGGCCCCCCTGTAGGGCGAAAGAACGAGGTCTGGCATAATCGCTCGCTATGGCCGAGGTCAGGTTGCAGGCAACCAAGCGAGAGGGCACGGGCAAGGGTGTCGCTCGACGGGCGCGCATGGAGGGCAAGGTCCCCGGCGTGCTCTACGGCCGCGGCATGGAGCCCGTTGCCCTCGAGGTCGACCGGCGTGAGCTGATCACCGCCTTCCACACCGAGGCCGGCATGAACGTGCTCCTCGACCTCGAGATGGACGGCTCGACCGTCCTGGCCCTCGCTCGTGAGCTCCAACGCGACCCCGTGCGGGGCACCCTCCTTCACGCCGACTTCCTCAAGGTCGATCGCCGGCAAGAGATCGAGGCCGAGGTCCCCATCCACATCGTCGGGGAGGCGCCCGGCGTCAAGGAAGGCGGCGTGCTCGAGAACCCCCTCTTCACGGTGCACGTAAGGGCCGAGGTCACCGACGTCCCCGACTCGGTGGATGCCGACGTCTCGAAGCTCGCCATCGGGGAGTCCCTCAGGGTCTCCGACCTCTCGGAGGGCCGGACCTTCACGATTCTCAACGATGCCGAGACCGTGGTTGCCTCGGTGGTGCAACCGATTTCGGAGGAGGAGCTCGAGGCGCTGGAGGCCGGGGTCACGGTCGACGAGGAGCAGCCAGAGGTCCCCGAGATCGAAGAGGGTGGGACCACCGGCGACGACGGCGCATCGGAGGGCTCCGAAGACACCGGGTAAGCGCTATGCCCATCTTCAGGCGCTTGCACCCACCCCGCGGTTCAGAAGACTCCGACAGTCGCTGGATCGTCGCAGGTCTCGGCAATCCAGGCGAACGCTATGCGACTACCCGCCACAACGCGGGCGCCATGACTCTCCATCACCTGCTCGAACGCACGACCTCGACGCTCAAGTCGCACAAGAGTGGATGCCTCATCGCAGAAACCCGCATAGCAGGCCGGCCTTCGGTGCTCGCTCGGCCGACGTCGTACATGAACGACTCCGGAAGACCACTAGGCGCGCTCCTGCGCTTCTACAAGGTGCCACCGGAGAACCTCATCGTGCTCCACGACGAGATCGACCTCCCCTTCGGAGACATAAGGGTCAAGTACGGAGGGGGAACTGCGGGGCACAACGGGCTCAGGTCGATAGTTGCCCACTTGTCCTCGCCTAACTTCACGAGGGTCCGCATCGGCGTTGGAAGGCCGCGGTCGAGCGCGGTCGACCACGTGCTGGACGGGTTCACGGGCGCTGAGAGAAAGGAGCTCCCCGGGTTGCTCGACGAGGCTGCCGATGCTGCCGAGAGAATCATCCAGTGGGGCCCCGAGAGGGCAATGAACGAGATCAACACCCGAGCCTGACTACGAGAGGTCCTTAGCTTCTGTCACCCCACACACTTGATGCCGTGAAGGCTTCGAGCCGGCGGACCAGGGCCGTGATGGTCGCGCTAACCATCGCGCTGGCAGTCGCGGGATGCACCGACGGGTCGTCCACCGGCCGAGGAACCGGCAAGGCCGGCCGCTCGGGCTCGAACTCAGGCGGGGAGGGCACCGGCCCCGGCAGGCACGCCGGGAAACCGTCACCCCACAGAACCGGCAAAGAGACGTCGCGCCCGGTGCTTGTTCCCGGCCCCCACGTGGTTCTGCCTCGTGACCCTGCAGTGCTCGCGCGCCGCCTTGCAGACATCACCACCGCGCTCGATGCATCGATCAGGTCGTGGGTCAAGGGGGGGCCTCCTCGAAGCCCGGCCCCCAAGTCACTGGTGCTCCAAGCTCTCTACCAGCAGCGCATCTACCGGCTGCTCGCTAAAGATGAAGAGCTTGCAGGCAAGGTCCTCCGCCGGCTCGACGGCCGCCTCGCCCGGGTCGCCCAGCGTCTTGTCACCGCCGGAGCGCGGCTGAGGTCGCTCGTTACCACGGTCACATCACCGGTCACGCTGAAGCTGCAGGAGCCGGAGCCCCCGGCGAATCTCCTCGCTTACTACAAGAAGGGGGAACGCCGCTTCGGGGTCGATCGTTATGTGCTCGCCTCGATCAACTACGTCGAGTCCAAGTTCGGGCGAGTCAGCTCCGCGAGCCCTGCCGGGGCGCAAGGGCCCATGCAGTTCATCCCCTCGACCTGGGCTGCGTATGGGCGGGGAGGCGACATCGACGACCCTCACGATGCGGTCCTGGGGGCCGCGAACTACCTGAGCGCGAGCGGCGCGCCCGGCGATTACAGAAGCGCGCTGTTCGCGTACAACCACGCGGATGCCTATGTCGACGCGGTCTTGATCTACGCCCGCGAGATGCGACGCGACCCTCGCATCTTCTTCGCCCTCTACAACTGGCAGGTGTTCACCATCACGCCCCATGGCGACGTCAGGGTGACCGGCCCTGGCCATCGCTACGACAAGAGGGCGGTCGTGCTCCCCTGACGCAGTAGGGAGCCGGCGCCTCTTACCGCCCGCTCGTTCTAAGCTCGGTACAGCAGTGGCTTCTCTTGCCCCCCTATTGGACTTGCTTCCCGACGAGCGCGTGCGGGCACTCGTCGAGGCGCGCGCGCCCATAACCGCTCCTGACGCCGCACGGCCGTTCTTGCTTGCCGCTCTCGCGCGCCACCTCGATAGGCCCATCCTGGCGGTCACAGCCAGAGCCGAAGAGGCCGAGCAGGTTGCCCACGACGTCCAGGCGTTCCTCGGTCGCGACGGGGCCGAGGTCTTTCCCGGTTGGGAGGTCCTGCCGGGCGAGCCGGTGTCTCCCTCGATCGAGACGATGGGTCGCAGGTTGCACGTCCTCGGCAAGCTGATACAGGGCCGAGCCGGGGTCGTGGTGACCTCTTCGCAGGGGGCCACCCAGCTGGTGGCGGCGCCCGGAGGCGACATCAACCCGGTGGTGCTTGAAGCCGGCGCCGAGGCGTCCCTCGATGAGCTCGCAGGCCGGCTCGTGGAGTTCGGCTACGAGCGCAACTACATCGTGGAGCGACGAGGCGAGTTTGCCATCAGGGGCGGCATCCTGGATGTCTTTCCTCCCGCGCTCGAGCGACCGGTGCGAGCCGAGTTCTGGGGCGACGAGATCACCTCCTTGCGCCAGTTCGCGCTGGCCTCCCAGAGGTCGCTCGAGGAGGTCGACCGTGCGGAGCTGGCGCCCTGCCGGGAGCTGATCGCAGACGGCGACACGATGGCCCGAGCGGCAGAGCTGGTGCTCACCCACGCCGACCCTGTGCTGGCCCAGCTTGCAGAGGGGATCGTCGCGCCCGGGGCGGAACGCCTTTTGAGCCTGCTCACCGGTGGCCTCGTTCCACTCGCCTCGTTCTTTCCCGAGGGGTCTCCTGTCGTGATCCTCGAGCCGAAGCGCGTGCGGGACCGGGCCGACGAGGTCACCGAGCAGGTCGACGAGTGGTCGAGGTCCTCTGGGATAGAGGGGGCGGAGCACTACGCGCCTCTGGACGACGCGCTCGGCTCGTTCGATGTCCACGTCCTGATGTCGAGCTTCACCTCTCCGGAAGCCGCGGCCGTGCCGGTTGACACGTGGACCCAGGCCGCGGGAAAACCCGAGGTCATCACAGAGCAACTCGGCCGGCTGGTGCGAGATGGCTGGCACGCGGTGGTCGCCGCGTCCCTTCCCGAGGGGGCTGCGAAGCTGAGCGAGAGCTTCAAGCAGGCGGGCCTCCACTTCCCCCTGCGACCGCAGG
>JAUJNI010000003.1:27314-29464 GCA_030446465.1 Actinomycetota bacterium | reverse complement strand
AAGCTGAGCGAGAGCTTCAAGCAGGCGGGCCTCCACTTCCCCCTGCGACCGCAGGCCCCCGGCCTTAACGATCCCCCCGGTGGTTCCGTCGTGGTGGCGGCCCTCAATCGAGGGTTCGTCCTGCCGTGGGCCCGGCTGGCTCTTGTGGCGGAGTCCGACCTCACGGGCAGGCGCTCGGTCGCCGCCCAAAGAAGGGCCAGGTCACGCCGGCGGGCGATCTCAGGCCCCCTCGATCTCGCAGAGGGCGACCCGGTCGTTCACGAGGTTCACGGGATCGGGCGCTTTCAAGGAATGGTGGAGCGCAACCTGCTCGGGGTGCACCGCGAGTACCTGATAGTCGAATACGCGAAGGGCGACAGGCTCTACGTCCCGAGCGACCAGGTCGACCTCATCTCCAAGTACATCGGCGGTGAGGCCCCGCGCGTCAATCGCCTGGGCTCGGGCGAGTGGAAGAAGACCAAGGCTCGGGTCCGCAAGAAGGCCAGGGAGATCGCTCACGAGCTCGTCAAGCTCTACTCCGAGCGCCTGAGATCAAAGGGCTTCTCTTTCGGGGCGGACACGCCGTGGCAGCGCGAGCTCGAGGACTCCTTTCCCTACGAAGAGACGCCCGACCAGCTGCGCGCGGTAGACGAGGTCAAGGACGACATGGAGAAGCCCATTCCCATGGACCGCCTCGTGTGCGGGGACGTCGGTTATGGCAAGACGGAGATCGCGGTACGAGCCGCATTCAAGGCGGTTACCGCGGGCAAGCAAGTGGCGTTGTTGGTGCCCACGACGATCCTGGCTCAACAGCACCACGCCACCCTGGTCGAACGTTTTCGCCACTTCCCCGTGCGGGTCGAGATGCTGTCCCGCTTTCTCTCGGCATCCGAAGCAAAGCAGGTCATTGCCGATCTGGCGGTCGGCAAGGTCGATGTCGTCGTGGGGACGCACAGGTTGCTTCAGTCCGACGTCACCTTCTCTGACCTCGGGCTGATCGTCGTCGACGAGGAGCAGCGCTTCGGCGTCGAGCAAAAGGAGAAGCTGAAGGCGCTGCGCGCGAGCGTGGACGTGTTGACGCTTACGGCAACGCCGATCCCCCGGACGCTCGAGATGGCGATGTCCGGCATCCGCGACATGTCGATCGTGGACACGCCCCCCGAGAACCGTCATCCCGTGATGACCTACGTTGGTGAGTTCGAAGAGGAGGTGGTCACCTCCGCAATACGTCGAGAGCTGCTGCGCGACGGACAGGTCTTCTTCGTGCATCACCGGGTCGACACGATCGAGCATGCCGCACGCCGTCTGTCTGAGTTGGTTCCCGAGGCCCGCATCGGCGTCGCTCACGGCCAGATGGACGAGCGAAGGCTCGAGCAAACGATGCTCGACTTCGGGGACGCAAAGACGAATGTCCTCGTGTGCACGACGATCATCGAATCCGGGCTCGACATCCCCACCGTCAACACGATGGTCGTTCAGCGCGCCGACCTTCTGGGACTGTCCCAGATGTACCAGCTACGCGGACGCGTGGGCCGGGCGCACGAGCGGGCCTACGCGTACCTCTTCTTCCCCCCGGAACGAGCCCTCACCGAGCAGGCGCACGAGCGATTGAAGACCATTGCCGAGAACACCGGTCTGGGCTCCGGCTTTCGCATCGCCATGAAAGACCTCGAGATCAGGGGCGCAGGCAACCTTCTGGGGGCCGAGCAGCACGGGCACATCTCCGAGGTCGGCTTCGATCTCTACGTCAAGCTGGTCGCCTCGGCAGTGGACGAGCTGAAGGGCTTGCCGTGGCAAGAGGAGAGCGAGGTCCGCATCGACCTTCCCCTCGAGGCCTACATCCCCAAGAGCTACGTCGCCGACGAGAACCTGCGGCTCGAGGCCTACCGTCGAATAGCCGCGGCTCGTACCTCAGAAGACCTCGCCGAGGTCCGCGCCGAGCTCGAGGATCGTTACGGCCGGCCGGTGCCACCCCCGGTGGAGGCGCTGTTCGAGATAGCGGCTCTGCGCCGGCTCATGATCTCGGCAGGGATTACGGAGGCCGCGACGGTCGCCCGTATGTTGCGGATCCGACCGATCGAGCTGGAGGACTCCCGGCAGATCAGGCTGCAGCGACTGCTTCCGGAGGCGGAATGGAGGCCCTCGACCGCGACCTTGCTCATTCCGCAGAG
>JAUJNI010000003.1:9821-27214 GCA_030446465.1 Actinomycetota bacterium | reverse complement strand
TGCTTCCGGAGGCGGAATGGAGGCCCTCGACCGCGACCTTGCTCATTCCGCAGAGGTCCCTTCCACAGACCGACGTGGTGAAGTGGGTGGCTACTCTGCTGGAGGATCTCACCTAGGTGTAGTGCCTAGTTCCAGGCCGCGTGCTTCCTAGTATCGTCACCAAAGGATGCCGGAGTGCATCATCTGCGCGAAGCACAGAGGCGAAGGGCCACTCGGCGGTGAGCGGGTTGCGGTGCTGGATGGCTTCTGGATCTACCACGCGCCCGAAGGGGATGACGGCCGTGCGCCGCTCGGGTACCTCTTTGTCGAAAGCGCCCGCCATGCCGCCTATCTTGCCGATCTCACCGACGACGAAGCTCGAGCATTGGGACGCCTTCGAGTGCGGTTGGCTCGAGCTTTGCGTGACGAGCTTGCTGCGGAGTTCACGTTCGCAATGGTCGTGGGAACAGGTGTGGCGCATTTTCACGAGCACCTTGTGCCTCGACACCCGGGAACGCCACCGGAACTGCCCTGGTACAGAAGCGACGAGGGCGCCCCGCGTGCCACTCGTGCTGCGGTCGCCGATCTGGCGAGCCGGCTCGAGCGTCGACTGACAGGCTGAGGTCGCGCGATCACGGCGTCGTGGCGGCATACTGAAACCGATGAACCGGCGCATGCATAAGACGTTGGCGGCAGTCGTGCTGCCAGTAGTGCTCGTCGGCGGATGTGCGGAGTTCACGGATCCACCCGCCGCAGTGGTGGCCGGCGAGGAGATCACTCCCGAAGAGATCGCCGAGCCCCTCGAGAGGTTCGAGAAGACGGATGCGTTCTCGCAGCGCTCGCAGCAGGAGGGGGCCGGAACGATCAAGCGCCAGTTCGAGCAGGGCTACCTCGCGCAGCTGATACGAGGCGAGGTGTTCGAGGGCGAGGCCGAAGAGATGGGCATCTCGATAACCGACGCCGACATCCAAGAGCGCATCGAGTCGATCCAGAGCGGGTTTCCTTCCGAAGAGGCGTTCGAGCAGGCGGTCGTCGAGCAGGGCTTGACATTGGAGCAGCTGCGCGGGCTGATTCGTGGCCAGGTTGCTGAGGAAAAGGTAAGGGAGCAGGTTCTCAGCGAGGAGGGACCGACCGATGAGGAGCTAAGGAGCTATTACGAGTCCCATCGGGACGACTACAGGAGCACGAGGGCAAGCCACATCCTCGTCAAGAAACGTTCGCTCGCCCAAAAGCTCAGCAAGGAGCTCGACAAGACCAAGAAAAAGGACCTCGCGAGGCGCTTTGGCGAGCTTGCCAAGAAGTTCTCGGAGGATCCGCAGTCGGCCAAGCAAGGCGGCGACCTCGGTTTCTTCTCCCCCGGGCAGTTCGTGCCCCCCTTCGAGCGCGCGGCCGACAAGCTCCGCATCGGGGCGATCTCAAACCCGGTAAAGACCGAATTCGGCTTCCATTTGATCAGGGTCACCGAAAGGCGCGTCACTCCCTTTGAAGACGTGAGGGAGGAGATCGCGCAACAGCTCTCCACCGGTGAGGAGGAGGCGGCGTTTCAGGAGTTCGTGATCGAGGCGTACAGGGACGCCGACATAGAGGTCGACCCCCGCTACGGGAAGCTCGATCTCGAGACCCAGCAGATAGTTAACCCGACTGCGGAGGACGTCCCAGGGGCCGAGGTCCCGTCGAGCCCCGCAACGCCGGCTCCGACGGGCACACCGGCGCCCACCCCGACGTCCTAGGGCATCTCGTGCCGTTGCTTGTCGTCCCGCTGGCTCCAGGGGAGGCCGGGCTGCTGACTCTCGCCGAATACGACCGGATCCTTGGCTGTGAAGTTGTCGTGTTCGAGGAGCCTTCGCATCCGTTTCTTGTGAGGCTGCGCTCGGCGGGTGTCAAAGTGGCGACGGTTGAGGACTCAGGACGGCCGGACGCGGGACGCGCTTCGTGGGCGCTGGTGGCGGATCCAGGATCCCCCTCGATCGTCGAGCTGGCGAGGCAGGGAGCCGAGGTCGTTGTCGGCCCCGCGGCTCCTCCAGATGCGCTCACCGCCGCCCATGGCGCGCCGGTGGCTCGCAGGGCAGCCGCGGCGGCGGCCGAGCTCGCCGCGGTGATGGCTCGCTTGCGTAGCGACGACGGCTGCCCGTGGGATCGCGAACAGACGCACGAATCGTTGAAGGTCCACCTGCTCGAGGAAGCCGACGAGGTGATCGATGCCATCGACCGCGGCTCAAACGGGGAGGACCTCGAGGAGGAGCTGGGCGACGTTTTGCTGCAGGTAGCGTTCCATGCGCGGCTCGCCGAGCAGGAAGGCCGCTTCGATTTGGCGTCCGTGGCCCGGCGGATCGTGGCAAAGCTGGTGCACCGGCACCCGCACGTCTTCGCCGATGTCTCGGTGACCTCCGCGGAAGAAGTCGTAGCCAACTGGCAGGCCCTCAAGCAGCAGGAGAAGAGACCTCGGCCCTAGGGCCTTGCCTTTCGCACGCTAACTGTGGAGCTGCGGGCGGCGGGTGCCCGCTTCGCTCACGCACCCCGTTTTGTCAGCGTTCGCTCCGGGGCACCCGCCGTCCTCGCGGGGTGTCCGGCCCCTCAGGCATCCCGCTGTTCCAGCGTTCGCTCCGGGGCACCCGCCGTCCTCGCGGCCCCGGGCGCAAAGCTCGTCACGGAGCCGTTTGTGTTGTTATATGTGTTGCTGATGTTAAAGGTGAGCAATAGTGAGTGAGATCGTCGCCGTCAGGGCCCGGGAGGTTCTCGACTCGCGCGGCAATCCCACGGTCGAGGTCGACGTGCACCTCGACTCCGGCGCCGTGGGTCGGGCGGTCGTCCCTTCCGGGGCGTCGACCGGGGCCGGAGAAGCCCTTGAGCTGCGCGACGGCGGCAACCGCTACGGGGGCAAGGGCGTGGGCGGCGCGGTCGCAAACGTCAACGACTCGATCGGACCCGAGCTCGCGGGCCGGGACGCCCTCGACCAGCGCGGCCTCGATACCCTCATGAGAGACCTCGACGCCACCGATGACAAGAGCCGGCTGGGGGCGAACGCGATCCTCGGTGTTTCGCTCGCCGTCGCCAAGGCTGCGGCGGCCGAGCTCGATCTGCCGCTGTTTCGCTACCTGGGGGGCCCGGACGCTCATCTTCTGCCGGTGCCGATGATGAACGTCCTGAACGGTGGCGCCCACGCCGACAACGCCCTGGACTTGCAGGAGTTCATGGTGGCTCCCATCGGCGCAGCTTCCTTCGCCGAAGGGCTCGAGTGGGGCGTCAACGTCTATCGCTCTCTCAAGAAGACACTCGAGGCACGAGGGCTGTCGACCGGGGTGGGCGACGAGGGTGGCTTCGCGCCCGACCTCAAGGCCAATGCCGAGGCCGTGGAGCTGCTCCTGGATGCAATATCGGATGCCGGCTACGAGCCCGGCCGGGACCTGGTGATTGCCCTCGACCCCGCGACCTCCGAGCTGCGGTCCGGGGACGGCTACCAGCTTGCCTCGGAGAACAGGACCCTCTCGAGCGAGGAGATGGTCGGCTTCTGGCGCGACTGGTTGCAGAGGTATCCGATCGTCTCGCTCGAAGACGGCATGGCGGAAGACGACTGGGACGGCTGGCGCAGCTTGACGGAGGCCGTCGGTGACAGGGTGCAGCTCGTGGGCGACGACCTCTTCGTCACCAACCCAGAGGTGCTGCGACGGGGCATGGACGAGGGCGCGGCGAACGCGATCCTCATCAAGCCAAACCAGATCGGCACCCTCACCGAGACGCTCGAGTGCGTTCGGCTGGCGCAGCGAGGCGGTTACGCCACGGTGATCTCCCACCGCTCTGGAGAGACCGAGGATGCCACCATCGCCGACGTCGCGGTCGGGATCAATGCGGGCCAGATAAAGACGGGCGCCCCGACGCGAGGGGAAAGGACCGCAAAGTACAACCAGCTGCTGCGGATCGAGGAGCTCCTTGGCGAGGGTGCCCGCTACGCGGGCACGGCAGCCTTTCCGAGGTGGAGGCGCCGGTGAGCCGCCGCACCAAGCGAACCGGGGCGCGCGAGCACCGAGGGTGGGGAGTTATGCCACAGCTCGTCACGGTTGCCCTGGTGCTCGGCCTGGTGGGCGCCATGGCGATCCAGCCGACTCGCCAGTTGCTGGCGCAGCGCGACCGGATAGGAGCGATGTCCGGGGACCTCAGTGCGCTCGAGAGGGACAACCGCCGTCTCGAGGAGCGCCTCGAGCGGCTGAACGACCCCGACTTCCTCGAGCAGGAAGCGCGGCGAGTTGGGCTGGTTCGCCCCGGCGAGACCACCTACGTGGTGGTGCCACCGTCGCGCAAGGAGCTCCGCGGGGACAGGAAGCCGGGGGCAAGGCCCGAGGTCGCCGAGCCAGACGATCCGGGCTTCCTTCAGAACTTCTTGCACTTCGTCGGCCTCCGCTAACCCTCCCGCCGAACTCCCCCTAATGTTCTTTCTGAGATGGATTCCGGAATCCGCAAGTCAGCTCAGAAAGAACCGCCCGACGAACGTGATCGGGCCGTTGTCGAGGTGCAGCTCGGCAGGCCGGTGAGAGGCAGGTGGAGCGTCGCCGATCGCTGCCATCTCGGGGTCCCGATGGTGATCGAGAACCACCCCCGGCTCGACGATGGCTCTCCCTTCCCCACCTTGTTCTGGCTGACCTGTCCTCTGCTCGCCAAGCGGGCGAGCATGCTGGAGTCGCGGGGCTACATGACCGAGGTGACCGGACGGCTTCGCCGCGAGGACCGGTTGAGGGAGCGGCTCGCCGCCGCGATCGCGCGTTACAAGGCTCGGCGGGACCGGCACGAGGTCGTCCCGGTGTCTGCGCCGCCCGGAGGGGGGCCGGACCGGGTGAAGTGCCTCCATGCCCACCTCGCGCAGGAGCTCGCCGACCCCCCCAACCCCGTCGGCGCCCTGGTGCTGGCGGATGCAGGCTGGCCCGACTGCGTGGTGCCGTGCGTGTCGCAGGAGGACGCCAAATGAGGGTCGCGGCCATCGACGTCGGTACCAACTCCACCCGCCTGCTGGTGGCCGAGGAAGGGAGCGGCAGCGCTTTCCGGCCGATCGATCGGCGGATGGTCATCACTCGTCTTGGCGAGGGCGTCGACCGAACTCGGGCGCTGTCCGACAGGGCACTCGAGCGCACTCTCGCCATCGTCGCGGAGTACGCGGCCATGTGCGGCGAGTACGGGGTCGAGCGTCTGCGCGTGACGGGGACCTCCGCGGTGCGGGATGCGCGCAACCAAGAGGACTTCTTCAGCGGCGTCGAGCGCCTGACCGGAAGATCTCCCGAGCTTCTCAGCGGCGAGACCGAGGCCAGAACCACCTTTCTGGGCGCGGTGTCCGACCTGGCCGGCCACGGATCGGTTCTGGTGGTCGACATCGGAGGTGGTTCCACCGAGTTGATCTTCGGAAACGAAGAGCCAGAGCGTCTCGTGTCGCTCGATCTCGGGTGTGTCCGTCTCTTCGAGAAGCACTTGAAGTCCGATCCTCCAACCATGGAGGAGCTCCACTCACTTCGCTCCGAGGTGGTGGCGGGGCTCGATCGGGCGAAGGACCTTTTGAGCGTCCCGCCGGGAGCGCGGCTCATCGGCGTCGCGGGAACCGTCACGCAGCTCGGCGCGCTCAAGTCGGGGCTTGCTGTCTACGATCCCGACGTCACTCATCACATGGTGCTTAGCCATGGAGACGTCAGGCGCTTGGCCCGCCGCCTCGGGTCGCTTCCATTCGCCAAGCGGAGGCGGGTCAAGGGGCTCGAGGCCGGACGGGTCGACGTCATCGTTGCGGGGGCCGAGATCCTGCTGGCGGTGATGGAGGTGTTCGATGCCGCGGAGATCCTGGTCTCGGAAAAGGACATCCTCGACGGCCTGGTGATTGAGCTGCTCAACTAAACAGCGCGATAGCCTCCAGAGCATGGCCGACTACATCTGGGAGCCGACCCCCGACTACATCGAACGGGCCAACGTCACGCGGTTGATGCGGCGTCACGGCATCGAGGGTTTCTGGGAGCTGGTACGCCGCAGCCAGGACGACATCGAGTGGTTCTGGGACGCGGTGGTGGAGGACCTCGGCATCGACTTCTTCACCCCCTACACCGAAGTGCTCGACGCATCCAGAGGCGCGGCGTGGCCCACGTGGTTCGGGGGTGGCACGGTCAACCTCACCTACAACTGCGTCGACCGCCACGCGGAGGGAAGCTTGGCCCACAAAGCGGCGCTGGTGTGGGAGGGCGAGGACGGGAGCACGCGCACCTGGAGCTACCGCCGGCTGGCAACTGAGGTGAACCGCGTGGCGAACGGCTTGACCAAGCTCGGAGTTGGCGCAGGCGACGTGGTGGGCGTCTACCTGCCGATGGTGCCAGAGGCCGTCGCCGCCCTCTACGGGATCGCCAAGATAGGCGCCATCTACCTCCCCATCTTCTCTGGCTTCGGCGCCCCCGCGGTGGCCACGCGGCTAAACGATGCGAAGGCAAAGATGCTCATCACCGCCGAGGGGTTCTTGCGCCGAGGCAGTCGCGTCGAGCAGAAGGCGGTGGCCGACGAAGCGGTGGATCAGAGTCCCACCATCGAGCACGTCGTCGTCTTCTCTCGGTGGGACGATCCCGACATCGCGCTGAACGACCGGGACCTGTTGTGGAGCGAAGCGTTCGGCTCTCAATCCGGTGACTGCGACGCCGCCGCTCTCGATCCCGAGACTCCCTTCATGATCGCCTATACGTCTGGGACCACAGGCAAACCCAAGGGCAGCGTGCACGTTCACGGTGGCTTCTTGGTGAAGATCGCAAGCGAGGTCGCGTATCAGCTCGACGCGAAGCCGGACGACGTCCTCTACTGGGTCACCGACATGGGCTGGATCATGGGCCCCCTCGAGATGGTGGGCGGCCATGCGGCGGGGGCCGCGGTGTTCATGTACGAGGGCGCGCCGAATTACCCGGCCCCCGACCGTCTGTGGTCGATGTGCGCCAACCACGGCATCACGGTGCTCGGCATCTCACCCACTCTTGTGCGGGCGCTCATGCCCGCGGGCGAAGACAAGGTGCGGTCCCACGACCTCTCCCGGCTGCGCATCCTCGCTTCGACCGGTGAGCCCTGGAACCCCGAGCCCTACAGGTGGTTCTCCGAGGTGGTCGGAGGGGCACGCCTTCCCATCATCAACCTCTCGGGAGGGACGGAGGTCGGGGCCTGCTTTCTGGGCCAGTCCCCGGTTATCCCCACCAAGGTGTGCTCGCTGGGCGCTCCCTCCCTCGGAATGGCTGTCGAGGTCTTCGACGCCGATGGCCGGCCGGTTCGAGGCGAGGTGGGTGAGCTCGTCTGCACCAAACCGTGGCCCGCGCAGACCCGTGGCTTCTGGGGCGCGCCCGAGCGTTACCTCGAGACCTACTGGTCGCGCTGGCCCGGCGTGTGGCAGCACGGGGACTGGGCGTCGAGCGACTCAGACGGTTACTGGTTCCTCCATGGCCGCAGCGACGACACGCTCAACATCGCCGGCAAGCGCATCGGGCCGGCGGAGTTCGAGTCCGCTGCGGTTGGACATCCCGCGGTGATCGAGTGCGCGGCCGTCGGGATCCCCGACGAGGTCAAGGGCACCGCAGTGTGGTGCTTCTGCATCCTTCGAGCCGAGGTGCAGCCAGACGACGACCTGAGGCGCGACATAAAGAAGGCGGTTGCGGCAGAGCTCGGCAAGGCGTTCACACCCGCCGAGATCCGTTTCGTCGAAGAGCTTCCGAAGACGAGGTCGGCCAAGATCCTGCGCCGCGCCATCAGAGCCCGGGTGGTGGGAGAGGATCCGGGCGACCTCTCCTCGCTCGAGAACCCAGGCGCGCTGGAGGCGATCGAGAAGTCCCTGGCATGACTACCTTCTTTCTCGTGCGTCATGGCGTGACGACGCACACCAATCACAAGCTGAGCGGGTGGATGCCGGACATTCACCTGACCGAGGAGGGCAGGGCGCAGGCCGAGGCTGCTGCGGAGGGCCTTGCCGGAGTGCCCTTGAAGGCGGTTTACGCGAGCCCGATCACGCGCACGACCGAGACGGCGCGCCCCATTGCCGAGCGCCACGGGCTCGCGGTGGCGACCAGGCGCGACCTCGGAGAGGTGGAATACGGCAAGTGGACCAACCGCTCGCTGAAGGTCCTGGCCAGAACCAAGCTGTGGTCGACCGTACAGAGGTGGCCCGGAGGCGTGCGCTTTCCCGACGGAGAGTCGCTGAGAGCAGTCCAGGGCCGGGCCGTGGACGGAATCGAGGCCCTTCGCTCGGACCATCCCAAACAATCGGTGTGCGTGGTGAGCCACGGCGACGTCATCAAGCTGGTCGCCGCCCACTACCTGGGGCTCCATATCGATCTGTTTCAAAGAATCGTCATAGTCCCCGCGTCGATTACGGTCATCTCGGTGAGCGACGACGGCCCCCGGATGCTGGCCCTCAACGTCGTCCCGAACTTCGATTCGTGGCGCACGGGCCGCGGCCCCGCCCGCTCCTCGTCGAGGAAGCGATGAGCCAATCCGAGTTGACCCCCGAGATCTTCACAGCCGGCTACGTCGGCGGGCCCGGGCAGCGAGCCTTCTACCTCCAGGTTCGAGGGTCCTTCGGTGCCCACTCCTATCCGATCGAGAAACAGCAGGTTGCGGTGCTGGCGGAAAAGCTTCGCGAGCTCTTGCTCCTGATCGACGCGGAGGACACGATCGGCTCGGCGGTCGCAGAACGCGATCCAGCTCTGGATCTAGAGACTCCAATCGAGGGCGCCTGGCGCATCGGCACCATCGGTCTGGCCTACGAAGAGCAAGCAGATCTCGTTGTCGTCCTGGTGCAGTCCGCGACCGCCGCCGATGAAGAGCAGGACGAGGAGCCGGAAGCCAGTCACCGGTTTCTCTTGAGACGTGACCAGATAAGGGCGTTCGTGCTGCACGCCGAGGCCATCGTCGGCGAGGGCCGTCCGATCTGCCAGCTGTGCGGTTTGCCAATGGATCCGGAGGGACACCAATGTCCGGCCTCGAACGGCCATCGGCAGATGGCGTAACGTCTCCGCCGCTCGCGCTGAAAGCCTCGGAGGTGCTCGGCGTGCTGGAGTCGGGGCAGGTGGAGGTCCTCGGGCGGCTTCCTTACTCCTCCAACTACGTTTTCCTCGTCCAGGTAGGCCTCGGAGGAGCTCTCGTACCTGCGGTCTACAAACCTCGCCGAGGCGAGCGGCCGTTGTGGGATTTCCCTCCTGGGACGCTCGCCGCCCGAGAGGTCGCGGCCTACCTGGTGGGGGATGCCGGCGGCTTTGGCTTCGTGCCGCCGACAGTCTTGCGAGGAGACGCTCCCCTGGGGGCCGGGTCGCTGCAGCTCTTCATCGAGCACGACCCCAACCGTCACTATTTCGTCTTGGTCGAAGAGCGCGAGGCCGACTTCCCTTCCTTAGCTGCTTTCGACGTCGTGATCAACAACGCCGACCGCAAGGCGGGGCACGTGATCGAAGACGCCGCGGGTGAGCTGTGGGCCGTAGACCACGGACTTGCCTTCAATGCCGATGACAAACTGAGGACCGTCATCTGGGAGTTCGCGGGAGACCCGCTCCAGAACGATGTGAAGGACAAGCTCCTGGCACTGAGGCACGCGCTGCTGGCGGGCGGATTGAGAGATCGCTTGGCCGAGCTGCTCTCTGTCGGGGAGGCGGCGGCAACCTTGGCCAGGACCGAGGCGTTGCTCGCCGACGCGCGCTTTCCCGTTCCGGAGTCGCAGTATCGGTTGCCGTGGCCCCTCATCTGAGGCTCATTCCCTTCTCGATCGCCGAAGCAAAGCGAAGCCTGCCGCCACGAGCAACAACGCCACCGCGTTGAAGACGAGGTCGTAAGGCAGCTGGCTGGGTGCCTCCGGCCGAATTTGATGAAGTCTCAGGATCTTGTGCTGCACAGTTCCGTCGTAGAGGTTGAAGCCGCCGGCGCCGAGGGCGATGCCGGCCCACAGCCGTAGCTTCCATTCTCTCGAGCCGTCGCGCTCGAGTCGCCAGAGCCGGTACATCCCAACCACGAGCAGGCCGGTGGAGAAGAGATGGAAGAGCCCATCGGATACCAACCCGACCGTCCCCGTGGATCGGTCGTAGAAGTGATGCCAGCCAAGTAGCTGATGAAGGACTACCTCGTCCAGTGTGCCTGCCAGACCTACGCCAAGGATCGCTCCCGTGACGCCGGTCGATCGAGGATTCGGCGCTGAGGCAGTCGTGTTTGGTGACAAGGCAAGAGCTCTTTCCTTCGGCCTTCGTGCCAGAAGCGACGTCGACACCTGTGAGAACGCCTCGGGGCGGAATAATAGGCGTGGAGCCCCCGTATCCCAACCGGCAGAGGAACGAGACTTAAAATCTCTCAAGTGTGGGTTCGAATCCCACCGGGGGCACATCCCAGAAGGGGACTTGCCCCTCTTCCCGACCCCCCTTCCGCTCGGGCAGGTCGCTTCTTTGCAGGGACCACCGCCAGGCTCACGGGCCCCGACAGACCGCGCTGGGCTCTGAATGTGCGTATCCTTTCGCGACCTAGCAAAGCAGGCGGGCCTATTTGGAGGCGATCGAGACGAGGTAGGAGGTGGCGGTGGACAGGGAACGGAATGAACCCATGACATTCGACACACCGCTGCCATCGCTTCTTGGCCGCGAGGTTCTCGATGTTGCGTCCTGGATCACGAAGCGCAGCTATCGCGGCTCCAATTACTCCGAAGAGCAGCTACTGACGCTGAAGAGCCACACCGTTAGCGTCGTGCTTCCGACTCGAAACGTCGTCACGACGATCGGCACGCTGCTCGACGAAGTGATTCCTCTGCGACAGTCCGGGCTTATCGACGAGATCTTCGTGATCGATGCCGCCTCAGGGGACGGTACCCCCGAGGTCGCCGTCGAGCGAGATGTCATGGTCCTTCAAGAATCCGAGCTCATGACTGCGTTCGGACCCGCACAGGGCAAAGGCGACGCAATGTGGCGCGGCCTCGCCATCACCACCGGTGAGATCGTCGTCTACCTCGACACGGACACAGAGAACTTCAACGCGTCTTTCTTGATCGGGATGCTGGGCCCCATGTTCGAAGACTCCGGCATTCAGCTTCTGAAAGGCTCTTTTCGGCGGCCTCTACGGGTCGGTGACATGGTGCTGGCCGATGGCGGGGGCCGCGTCACCGAGCTCACCGCCCGGCCTTTCATCAACCTTTTCTTCCCGGAGCTCGCGGGGTTCGTCCAGCCCCTTGCGGGTGAGATTGCAGCACGCCGTTCCCTGCTAGAGGCGATTCCCTTCCCGGTCGGCTACGGAATCGAGATCGGCATGCTGATCGACTCCCTCCGCCTGGTCGGCCTCGATGCTCTGGCACAGGTCGACCTCGGCGTTAGGCAAAACCGCCATCAGGATCTCAGCGATCTGAGTGCGATGGCGTACGCGGTGCTTGCCGCGGCAACTGCCAGGATGGCTCGGGGGCCGGGCCGAGAGACCACGATCGGATCGTTGATGCTGCCGTCGGCGCACGGGTGTGACCTCAAGCAAGTGCCACTGGATGAGCGGCCCCCGCTGGCGTCGATCGGTGTCGGCTCCGACGAGGTCCAGGGGGACTCGTCCGCCTGAGCGATCTCGAAAAAATAGTGTGGACATAGATACGACAGGTGTCGTAGGCTACGCGGTCACAGCCCCGGACAGGGGTCATCGAGAGCACGGAGGGATGGATGACGCATAGACGCAAGTCTCATTTACTGCTTGCTTTGCTCACCGCGTTCGCCCTATTCGGCGCCGCGTGCGCTGGGGGAGGCGGTGGTGACACCCCAACCGACACGGGCGAGGGCGATCAAGGCGAGGTGGAGCCCGTCGAGGGTGGCACCCTTGTCTTCGGCGCCGAGCAAGAGCCGTCCGAGGGGCTGAACGGGATGCTCACGTGCTGCACCCTTTTCTGGGAGGCTGTGATCAACAACCAGGTGCTCGAGGGAGCGCTCGAGGCCCAGCCCGACTTCACCTATGAGCCGGAGCTCGTCACCGAGGAACCAACTCCGACCGACGACCCCTTCAGCCTGACCTACAACATCAGGCCGGAGGCCAACTGGAGTGACGGCACCCCGATCACCGCCGAAGACTTCGAGTTCACCTACGAGACGGTCATCAACGAGAAGTGGGACATCGCAAGCCGCGCCGGCTACGACCAGATAAACGATGTCCAGATCGAGGATGACAAGACCATCACCTTTACCTTCGACAAGCCCTACGCGGGCTGGCGAGACCTCTTCGGCCGCATCCTTCCCAAGCACGTGCTCGAGGGCGAGGACTTCAACAAGGTGTGGCAGAAGGGCATCGTTGACCCCAACACCGGTGAGGGAATCGCGAGTGGTCCCTTCATCTTCGAGAGCTACAACCCGGGTGCCGACCTGACCCTTGTGAAGAACGAGGAGTACTGGAAGGGTGCACCGCACCTCGACGAGATCGTCTTCCAGTTCATCCCCGAGACCACCAGCGAGATCCAGGCGCTCCGCGGCGGCGAGGTCGACGCGATCTATCCGCAGCCGCAGCTCGAGCTAACAGCGCTGCTCGAGGATCCGGCGTTCAACGTGGAGACCAACGCCGGGACCACGTGGGAGCACATCGACTTCCAGTACGACAACCCGCTGCTGAAGGAGCAGTTCGTGCGCCAAGCGATCGTGGCCGGCATCGACCGCGACGCCATCATCCAGCAGCTGTTCAGCGAGCTATCGCCCGAGCTCGAGCCTCTGAACAACATGATCTACCTGACGAACTCCGAGTTCTATGTGCCGCACTTCGAGGACACAGTGACCGGCGATTCCGAGCAGATCCTGGAGGACAACGGCTGCACCAAGGGCGGCGACGGGATCTACGAGTGCAACGGCGAGCGGATGTCGTTCGGCTTCAAGTCCACTGCCGGCAACGCCCTTCGGGAGCGTGCCTTTGAGATCATTCAGGAGCAGCTCAAGGGCGTCGGCATCGAGGTGGAGAACGAGTTCGGCGACGCTGCCGTGGTGTTCGGAAACAAGGGCCTTACCGGCGGCAACTATGACCTCTTCATGTTCGCGTGGGTGGGCAGCCCCGACCCGGGTGGCTCCGTCGAGATCCACAAGTGCGGCGGCAGCCAGAACTTCCAGAACTACTGCAACGAGGAAGTGACCAAGTTGCTGGAGGAGAGCGACACGATCGTCGACCCGGCCGACCGTGCCGAGGTGATGAACGAGGCCGACGAGCTGATGGCCCAGGACCTCCCGATCCTGCCGCTGTATCAGAAGCCGACCTTCTACGCGTACACGACCGAGCTTCAGGGGGCGGAGGACAACCCCACCAACGAGGGCCCGACCTGGAACTCGGAGGACTGGTTCCTGACCGGCGGCGGTCAGTAGCCCGGTAAGACAGCTTCTAGTAGTAAGTGCGGGGCGACCGTCTGGTCGCCCCGCACTGCATCACCCCCTTCTTGGGGTATACGATCTGATCTTCACTGGTGGCCGGGAGGGAGCACTCTAGGTGTTTACCTACATCGTTCGGCGCTTGCTTTACAGCATTCCTGTGCTCATCATCACGAGCTTTTTGATCTTCATGTTCGTGTCTGCTTCCGGTGACCCGCTCAACCAGGTCAGGCAGATCCCCAGAGTTAGCCAGAAGACCATCGACAACATCATCGAGCGCAAGCACCTGGAAGAGCCACTGATCGTCCAGTACGGCTACTGGGTGAAGGACGCAGTCACCAACCAGTTTGGTACCAGCCTGCTAAGCGACGAACCGATCCTTCCGGACATAAGGCGGGTCCTAGGCAACACCATGCAGCTGGTGATCATGGCCGAGATCATCTCTGCGATCCTCGCTTTGTTAATTGGAGTTGTATCCGCAGTTCGCCAGTACTCGGTCTTCGACTACGCGGCTACCAGTCTGAGCTTCTTGGGCTTCTCCACTCCCGTCTTCTGGCTGGCCTTGCTGCTTCAGATCCTCTTCGTCACCATTTATCTGAAAACCGGGACAAGGGTCTTCTTCACCGGTGGGTTGAGCTCTCCGAACCCGTCGAACTTCTGGATCGACCGCCTGCAGCACCTCGCTCTTCCGACCATCACGCTGGTGATCCTTAGCGTTGCCCAATACAGCCGCTACGTCCGGGCGTCCATGCTCGAGGTCGTGAACTCCGACTACGTGAGGACCGCTCGCGCCAAAGGCGTGAGGGAATCCAGGGTGGTCATGAAGCACGCCCTGCGGAATGCCATGATCCCGTTCGTCACCGTGCTGGCTCTGGATTTCGGCGGGCTCCTGGGTGGTGTCATCGCGACGGAGACGGTCTTCAGCCTCGACGGGATGGGGCGTTATCTGATCGCTAACTTGAGCGAGCGAGACGTCTATCCGTTGATGGCATGGTTGATGGTCACGGCGGTGATCGTCATCGCCTTCAACCTGCTGGCCGACATCCTCTATGGGATCCTCGATCCCAGGATCCGCTATGACTGAGCCAGAAGCGGGCAGAGACCGAACCCGCGACGCGGCAAATCAGCCGTTGCCCCGCGACGCAGAGCTGGGCAGCGAGACTTCGGCGCCCGTCGAGGCAACCGCACCCCCTGTGGGGGCGCCGTCCTCGGCCATCCCGCCGTCTGAGGAACCGGCCCCCTCTGGAAGCACCGCTCAGGATGCTGAGCTCGAGTCGCTCTACGAGCAGGGACTCGACATCAAGGCCCGTAGCCAGTGGGCCCTCGCGCGCCGGCGCTTTTTGAGGCACAAGCTTGCGGTCGGAAGCTTGATAGTGCTTATCCTCATCTTCGGAGCGGGGATTTTCGCCGAGCAGATTGCGCCTTACTCTTTCTCGGAGCAGAACTTCGAGGATGGGAATCTGGGACCCACTTTTCACAATCAGCACTACTTCGGCACCGACGTGCTGGGGCGCGACTACTTCAGCAGGGTCGTGTTCGGAATTCGGACGTCGGTGCGCGTTGCCCTTCTCGTCGCCTTCTTGTCGACGATCATCGGGGTGCTCATAGGTGCGATTGCCGGCTACTTCGGCGGCTGGATCGACAACCTCCTCATGAGGTTTACCGACCTGATGTTGACGCTGCCGATCCTGGCGGTTCTCCTGGTGGCGTCGGCTCTGTTAGGCGAGGGATCGCCTTATCGAGTGGCCATCATCCTGGCCTTTTTCTTCTGGACTACCCTCGCTCGAATCGTGCGTGGCAGCTTCTTGTCTTTGCGGGAGAAGGAATACGTCGAGGCAGCCAAGGCAATCGGTGCAAACGACCGTCGGATCATCCTGCGCCACATGCTGCCGAACACGCTTGGCGCGATCATCGTGAACCTGACTCTTACGGTCGCCACGGCCATCCTGATCGAAGCAACTCTGTCGTTCCTCGGCTTCGGGGTCAGACCCCCCACTCCCGCGCTCGGCAAGCTGATCGAAGAGGGGCAAGGCGAGATGCTCATCGGCCACTGGTGGCTGGTGGTCTTTCCCGGGCTCATGATCGTTGCGATCGTGCTGTGCATCAACTTCGTGGGCGACGGGCTGCGGGACGCCCTCGATCCCACTCAGCGAAGGACCACCTAACAGATGGGGGCGCGCGAGCCGATCCTGTCACTGAGAGATCTGCAGGTCGAGTTCAACACCGACGATGGCGTGGTGCGGGCGGTGGATCGAGTCAGCTACGACATCTATCCCGGCGAGACTCTCGGTGTCGTGGGCGAGTCCGGTTCCGGCAAGAGCGTCACGGTGATGTCGATCCTGGGGCTGATTCCTCAACCCCCGGGCCGCATCGTCGGCGGAGAGGCTCTGTTTCGAGGGGTCGACCTGCTGAAGGTCTCCAAGCCAGAGCTAAGGCGCATCCGCGGTAAAGACGTCGCCATGATCTTTCAAGACCCGATGACGTCGCTCAACCCGGTGTTTCGAGTCGGAGAGCAGATCGGAGAGGCCCTCAGAGTCCACGACCCCGAGCTCGACGACGACGGGACCAGAACCAAGAGCATCGACTTGCTGAAGCTGGTGGGGGTTCCCAACGCGGAGGCGCGCCACGACTCGTATCCCCACGAGTACTCGGGGGGCATGCGCCAGCGGGCGATGATCGCCATGGCGATCGCGAACCAGCCGTCACTTCTCATTGCAGACGAGCCGACCACCGCCCTCGACGTGACGGTTCAGGCGCAGATCCTCGAGGTCCTCAAGACTGCCCAGAAAGAGACGCACGCCGCAACCATTCTGATCACTCACGATCTCGGGCTTATCGCAGAGATCGCCGATCGTGTCGTCGTGATGTACGCCGGCCATGTCGTGGAGACCGGCGACGTCGAGACCATTTTCCATACCCCCCGTCACCCCTACACGTTGGGCCTGATGAACTCGCTGCCGCGCGTCGAGGCCGATGAGCGCTGGCTCAAGCCCATCCCCGGCCAACCTCCGAGCATGATCAATGTGCCTCCCGGGTGTCCCTTCCACCCCAGGTGCGAGCTGCGCCAGGGCCGGGACATCTGCAGGCAGGAGACTCCGCTCCTCGAATCGATTGAGTCAAGCGACCATCTGGCCCGCTGCCACTTCAAGGACGAGCTGAGGGGCACCGCGTCCAAGTTCGCCGAGGATCAGGAGGTGGCGTCGTGAAGACCGAGGAACGCCCTGCCGCGGCCTCCCTGCACGAGCCCGCTCCCGTGGGAGCCGAGATCCTGCGTGTCGAGAACCTGAAGAAGTACTTTCCGATCAAGGCGGGGCTCTTCAGAAAAGAAGTGGGCTCCATAAAAGCCCTCGACGGCGTCGACCTCTACTTGAAGGCAGGAGAGACCCTAGGCGTAGTGGGCGAGTCCGGGTGCGGCAAGTCCACCATGGCCCGGACGATCGCGCGCCTGCTCGACCCGACCGAGGGCAGGATCACCTTCAAGGGCCAGGACATCACAACGATCTCGCGCCGCCAGATGCGCGAGTTCCGGCGGGAGATCCAGTTCGTGTTTCAGGATCCCTATGCCTCCCTCAACCCCCGCATGACGGTCAGAGAGATCGTCGGAGAGCCGTTGCGGGTGCACGGCCGCTACCACGGGAACGAGGGCAGGGAGCGAGTCAAGGAGCTGCTCTCGACGGTCGGGTTGAACCCCGAGCACGGCAACCGCTTTCCGCATGAGTTCTCCGGGGGCCAACGTCAGCGCATCGGTGTAGCGCGGGCCCTTGCTCTGAACCCACAGATGCTTCTGCTCGACGAGCCGGTCTCTGCGCTGGACGTCTCGATCCAGGCTCAGGTGATTAATCTTCTCGATCGCCTGCAGGAGGAGTTCTGCCTCGGCTACATCTTCATCGCACACGACCTCTCAGTCGTGCGGCACATCTCTGACCGAGTGGCGGTCATGTACCTCGGAAGGGTCATGGAGATCGGCCACCGCCACGAGGTCTACGAGACGCCGTCTCACCCCTACACGCAGGCCCTGCTGTCGGCAGCCCCCATCCCCGACCCGACGAAACGCGGGAAGCGTGAGCGAATCGTGTTGAAGGGTGACGTTCCAAG
>JAUJNI010000003.1:0-9721 GCA_030446465.1 Actinomycetota bacterium | reverse complement strand
CTTCCGAGCTCATCGCGGGCGCGATCGGCGCAACAGTCGGCGCGACGGCCGCCGAGTTGGTGCGAGCTCAGGGGCTGGTCCGGTTCCGGCCCAAGGCGAGTTGGTTCCTCAGATCGTGGCGCGTCCCCAAGGAGATGGTGCGTGATACGGCAACGGTGTTCGCGGCCCTGTGGCGCCATCTCTTCACGAGCGATCGGGTACAGGGGGCATGGCGCGCGCTGCCTTACGAGGCCGGTGGAGACGACCCACGCTCCGCCGCCCGACGGGCGCTGGTCACTGCGGCTATTTCCGCGACACCGAACACCTACGTCGTCGGCATCGATCGGGAGACCAATGTGATGCTGGTGCATCAACTCGTGCCGGCGCCGCCGGACGAAGCGGTTGAGAGCGTCACGGGGTGGCTGTGAACGAGTGGTTGGTTGCGGCGGCGGTCGGTTTGTTGACTCTGGTGCCCTGCGGGATCGTGTGCGCCAAGGGTTCGCCTATTGACCGTCTCGTCGCTCTGGAGATGGCCGGCGTCGTCGACGCGGTCATCCTCCTGCTGCTTGCACAAGGGTTCCACCGTGACATCTTCTTCGACCTGGCGCTCGCCCTCGCCCTTCTTTCTCTCGCGGGTGGTCTCGTCTTCGCCCGGTTTTTGGAGCGCTGGGTGTGACGACTGAACAGGGTCGTAACTGATGCGCGACATCGCCGTTGTCGTTCTCTTGTCCCTGGGGATGGGGATCCAAGCGCTGTGCGCGATCGGAGTCCTGGTCATGGAGGATCCGTTCGACCGCCTTCACTTCACCGGCCCTGCCGGTCTCGGCGTGCTGGCAGTCGCAGCGGCGATCCTCGTGGAGGAGGGGTTGTCGGTTGCCGGCGTCAAGTCGCTACTTGTTGCCGTCGTGATAATCGTGAGTGGCCCGGTGCTTACGCATGCGACCGCGCGGGCCGCAAGGATCCGGCAGTTCGGCCACTGGGTTCCCATGCCCGCGGAGAAGGTGGGCGACTGATGGGTCTTCTGCAGATCATCATCTTGGTGCTGGTGGCACTGAGTGCAACGTCTGTCGTCCTCACGCGCGACCCGCTTCCCCAGTCGATGGCCGCTAGCTTCTATGGGCTCTTGCTGGGGATCCTGTTCTTCATCTTCCAGGCCCCCGACGTCGCGCTCTCTCAAATCGTCGTGGGAGCGGTCGCCCTCCCTCTGATGATCTTGCTGGCGCTCGCCAAGACCCGTGGCAGGGCAGAGTGAGCCGGAGGGGCCGCCTTTTTGTATTCGTCGCTGGAGCCCTGGGGATTTCGGCTCTTTTCGTCTGGGGTTTTTCTGGTCTTCCCGACTTCGGCGTCCAACCCAGCGTCTACGGGGAGCAGTTGAGCGAGCGGGCGGTCGACGAGCGTCATGCCACGAACGTAGTTGCCGCGACCACCTTCGACTACCGGGGCTTGGACACGATGATCGAAGAGTTCATCCTGTTCAGCGCCGTCATAGGGATCCTCTTGCTCCTTCGAGCACAGCGGGACGAGGAGGAGGACGCCCCACACGACATGGCCGAAAGCCGCCGGCCCTTACCGACATCGGACGCCGTAAGAGTGTTCGGGTTGGGGCTTATCGGACCGACCATCCTCTTCGGGACCTATGTGGTGGCACACGGCCACCTGACTCCCGGCGGAGGGTTTCAAGGCGGTGTCGTTCTCGCAAGCGGTCTCTTGTTGGTGTACCTCGCCGGCGAGTTCCTCTCGTTCGAGAGGCTGGCACCAGAAAAGCTAATGGAAGCAACCGAAGCGGTGGCCGCATGGACCTATGTGGCCGTGGGACTTGCGGGCTTGGTGGCCGGGGGGCTGTTCCTCACGAATTTTCTCCCGTTGGGCCGGATCGGCGATGTCTTTTCTGCAGGGATGATCCCATTGATCAACGTCGCTGTGGCTCTAGAGGTGGCGGCGGCGTTCGTATTGCTGTCCGACGAGTTCCTGGAGCAAGCAGTGCTGGTCCGGAAAAGGGACCGCTCGTGACCGTGCTGCCGTACGTCGTAGCCGCGTGGCTCTTCCTGATTGGGCTCTATGGCATCGTCACGAGCCGCAATCTCATTCACCTCGTCACTTGCCTCGCGGTCACTCAATCCTCGACCTACTTGCTACTGCTTGCGATCGGCTATCAGGAAGACGCCACGGCGCCCATCTTTGGTGACATACCTATGGACGCCGAAGTGGTGGACCCGGTAGTCCAAGCCATGACCTTGACCGACGGCGTGGTCTCCGTCACCGTCTCGGCGCTCCTCTTGGCCCTCGCGGTCCAGACACATAAGCGCGCGGGCACCCTCGATCCCAACGCGCTGAGAGCGCTCAGGGGATGACGCGCAGGTCATGACGGAGCTGCCCGCCCTCGCGGTCGCGGTTCCGCTCGCGGGAGCCGCTGCGCTGGTCGGTGGAACCCTGCTCAAGCGACGGAGGCTGATCGACGCGGTGGCCGTTGCAGTCGCCGCAGGAGTCACGGTGATCTGCGCCTTGCTCCTGGTGGAGAGCACCAGGGGGCCGATCGTCTATTGGTTCGGGGGCTGGGAGCCGGACAACGGTCTTGCCCTCGGCATCTCGTTCGCCATAGATCCCATTGGTGCCGGACTGGCGCTGCTCGCGGCGGGTCTGGCCACCGCTGCGCTGGTGTTCTCGTGGAGGTATTTCGATGCGATCGGAGGTCTCTATCATGTCTTGTTGCTGGTTTTCCTGGCGGGGATGGTCGGATTCACGCTGACCGGCGATCTGTTCAACATGTTCGTGTTCTTCGAGCTGATGGGCGTGTCGGCGTTCGCGTTGACGGGGTACAAGGTCGAGGAGTCGGAGCCGCTGCAGGGAGCGCTCAACTTCGGCGTCACCAACGTCATCGGGGCCTTTCTGATACTCACTGGGCTGGCGCTGCTGTACGGACGCACCGGCGTGCTGAACCTGGCACAACTCGGCGCCGCTCTGCAAGGTACAGAGGCGGACGGGCTCGTCGTCGTTGCCTTCGTGCTCCTGGTGGCCGGCTTCTTCATCAAGTCTGCGATGGTTCCGTTCCACTTCTGGCTCGCGGACGCATACGCGGTTGCACCGGCCCCCGTTTGCGTGCTCCTGTCCGCGGTGATGAGCGAGCTGGGGATCTACGCCATCGCCCGTGTCTATTGGAGCGTCTTCGAGGGAGCGCTCGGAGGTCAGGCGCCCGGCATCAGGGTGGTCATAGTCGGCATCGGCGTCGTAACGGCACTGATAGCTGCGGTCATGTGCTTCTTACAACGACGCCTCAAGCGCATTCTTGCCTTCGCGACGATGAGCCATGCGGGGTTGTTTGTGGTGGGGGTCGGTTTGCTGACACCGGCCGGGCTGGGCGGGACCGCGGTCTACGTCGTTGCGGACGCGTTGGTAAAGGCGACGTTGTTCTTAGCCATCGGCATCCTGCTTCACCGCTACGGAAGTGGAGACGAATACCACCTCCACGGGCGAGGACGGGAGCTTCCGTGGGCGGGCCTTCTGTTCGTGATCGGCGGGTTGGGTCTGGCAGGGCTGCCGCCACTCGGCACCTCGCTCGGAAAGTCCTTGATCCAGCAGGAGGCGGCCCTGCTCGGCTACTCGTGGATGCCGGCGGTCTTCATGGTGGCTTCGGCTGTGACCGGGGCTGCCGTTTTGCGTGCGGCCGGCCGCATCTTTCTCGGTCGGGGGACGAGGGACGACTCGGTGCGCACCGAGGACGAAGACGAGGAGACGGAGACTTCGGGCGGCGAAGGCAGGACGCCGCTGGTCATGGTTGTCCCTGCCGCCCTCTTTGCATTGCTCTCGTTCGCCCCCGGCCTGATACCGGCATTCGAGCACTCCACGACAGAGGCGGCTCATCGGTTTCAGGACCGGCAGGCGTACCAGAGCGCGGTGCTCCAGGGGGTCTCCCCTCCGCTACCAGCTCTTGTCGAGCAGTCGAGCTCACCTCTAAAGGGCCTTGTTTCCGGCGTCGTCTCCGGCGTGCTGGCGATCGGGCTCGCGCTCGCGGCTCTGTCCTGGGGACGCCTGCCCCTTGCCCTGCGGCGCGCGGCCTCGCCACTGGCCCGGGTCCTCTCGGGTCTCAGGAACCTCCACTCAGGGCACATAGGTGATTACGTGGCGTGGTTGACCGCGGGGCTTGCCGCGCTCGGGGGCATGTTCGCTCTGGCCCTGCGGTAGGCCGGGCCCCGGTACGCTCCTCTGGTGCCGGTGACACCGACAACCTCTTCGATGCATGCAGCACTGGCGGAGCTCGAGGCCCATCTGGCGGCAGCGGAGCTCCGCTTCGACGTGCCGGAGGTCGATTCGGCTCGCCGGGCGCGCGACGAGCTGAGGGGGCAGATCGGCGACTACCTGCTGCCGCGGTTGCTCGACATCGACGCGCCGCTGCTGACCGTCGTGGGCGGGTCGACGGGGGCCGGAAAATCGACCCTCGTCAACAGCATCGTGGGGGCCGAGGTGTCCGCCGCCGGAGTTCTTCGCCCGACCACCAGGGCCCCCGTGCTGGTGTGTCACCCGGATGACCTGCGGTGGTTCACCAGCGATCGCATCCTGCCCGGGCTGGCGCGCACGACGGGCAAGGCTTCAGCCGACGGTCGAAGCCTGCAGCTCGTAGGGGATGACGACGTTCCTCGGGGCTTGGCGCTGCTCGACGCTCCGGACATCGACTCGGTCGTCGAATCGAACAGGGAGCTGGCCGCCCAACTGCTTGCGGCCGCCGACCTGTGGCTGTTCGTGACCACCGCAGCCCGCTACGCAGATGCGGTGCCGTGGGAGCTGTTGCGAACCGCGGAATCGCGCAGCACCGCGCTGGCGGTCGTGCTCAACCGGGTCCCCGCCGAGGCGCTGCACGAGGTGCCGACCGACCTCGCCCGCATGCTGGAGAGGGAGGGCCTGCGACGGGCTCCCGTGCTGACGGTGCCCGAGGCCCCTCTGTTCAACGGCATGATCCCTCGCCAGTCGCTTGCTCAAGTGACCGGCTGGCTGGATGAGCTTGCCGCCGACGAGGAGGCTCGTGCGAGCGTCGTCCGCATGACGCTCGAGGGAGCGCTGGACAGCCTCGGGCCCCGCGCCGCCGCGGTTGCCGACGCGGTCGATATCCAGAGGGCGGCGGCGGCCGCGCTGGTCGACGACGTGGCCGCGGCTTATGACGTCGCCGAAGCCGAGGCCATCCAAGGCCTGAGCGGGGGCGCGCTGTTGCGGGGCGAGGTCCTCGCCCGGTGGCACGAGTTCATCGGGACCGGGGAGTTCATGAGAACGCTGGAGGCGCGTCTTGGGTGGGCGAGGGATCGTGTTGCGGAGTTCTTCCTGGGCCGAACCCCACCTGCGGCCGAGGTTCGGTCGGCGGTGGAGTCGAGCATCGAAACGATCGTCGTCGCAGCCTGTGACAAGGCGTCCGAGCGCAGCGTGGCTTCGTGGAGCGCGGTGTCGGCCGGCCGCTCTCTGCTGCAGGAGGTCGACCGTCGCGCGCTCGAGCGCTCGTCTGCCGGCCTGCGGGCATCGGTCGACGCGGAGGTGCGCGCCTGGCAGGGCCATGTATTGGGGCTCGTGGCAGCAGAGGGAGCATCCAAGCGCGCCACCGGCCGGGCGCTGTCCTTCGGGGTCAACTCCGTTGGGGTTGCGCTCATGGTCGCGGTGTTTGCACATACCGGAGGCCTGAGCGGCGCTGAGGTCGTCGTTGCGGGGGGCACGGCCACGTTGAGTCAGAAGGTGCTCGAGGCGCTGTTCGGCGACCAGGCGGTTAGAGATCTCACGACGAGGGCGCGCACCGATCTACTGGCGCGCATCCGCAGTCTTCTCGACGCAGAGGCTGTCCGCTTTCATGCGGTTGTCGACTCTCTAGTGCCCGGGCAGGACCAAGCCGGTGCCATCAGAGCCGCGGCGGCCGCCGTGGACGCCACCCGTTCGTGACACCACTCCGTGCCCGCGGGCGGACGCTCGGGCTGGACGAGCGCTTGGCTGCCCTGCGCGAAGCAGTGGTGGTGGCCGAGGGCAGGCTCGAGGAACGGCTCGTGGCCCAGGCCACAGAAGTCCACGAACGGGCCGGCCGGCGGCTCGGCCTTGGATCGGAGCTGACGGTCGTGGCTCTTGCGGGGGCGACCGGAAGCGGCAAGTCGTCGCTCTTCAATGCGCTCGCGGGCCTCGAGCTTGCCGACGTCGGCGTGAGGCGGCCCACGACCGCGGTTGCGCAAGCGTGCGTCTGGGGCGAGGACTCGGCCGACGACCTCCTCGAATGGCTCGGCGTTCCCCGTCGTCACCGCCTCGGGGAGGCCGACCCGCGGTTCGACGGCATGGTGCTGCTGGACCTTCCCGATCACGACTCGATCGAGCTCGCCCATCGCCTCGAGGTCGACCGTCTCGTGCGGCTGGTCGACCTCTTCGTGTGGGTGGTGGATCCACAGAAGTACGCCGACGCTGCGCTGCACCAGCGTTACTTGCGTCCTCTTGCCGGTTACTCCTCGGTCATGGTGATGGCGCTCAACCAGGCGGATCGCCTCGACCCGGTGGCACAGACCAAGTTGATAGACGACCTCGGGGCGTTGCTCGAGGACGACGGGCTGCAAGGCGTCCCCGTGCTCGCGATTTCGGCCGCCTCCGGGCAGGGGCTGGACGACCTCGAGGCGGTCCTCGCAGAACGTGTCGCGCAACGGCGCGCCGCAGCCGAGCGACTGGCGGCGGACGTGGAGACGGTGGTTGCGTCCCTCGATCCCTATTGCCGCCCGGACGCCGGCAAGCGACGCTTGACCAACGCCGATCGGGCCGCGTTGACCGACGCCCTTGGAGCGGCCGCCGGGGTCGACGTAGTTGCCGAGGCCGTACGCAAAGCACATCGCCGTGAGGCGGGGCTCGCCACAGGGTGGCCGTTCACGCGTTGGCTGCGCCGCCTTCGACCCAACCCCCTGGCGCGCCTCCATCTCGGCAGCGCCAACCCCGAATCGGGGCGCACCTCCATCCCCGCCGCCACCCCGGTGCAAAAGGCTCGGGTCGAGACGGCTCTGCGGCGGATCGCAGAGTCGGTGTCGGCGGGGCTCCCCGAGCCGTGGCCGTCCCGTGCCCGCGAAGTCTCCGCCGCGACGCCCGCCACGGTGCTTCCCGAGCTCGACCGGGCGGTTGCCGAGGCAAATGTCACAGACGGAAGGCGGCCGCTGTGGTGGGGAGTGGTGCGGGGTTTGCAAACGCTGTTGGCGATCGCGGCGGGGATCGGCTTTCTGTGGCTGGGGGTCCTGTTTGCGCTCGAATGGCTGCAGATACCCAGGCCCCCGCTCCCCGAGGTGAGACGCGTCCCGGTGCCGACGGTGCTGCTCGTGGGTGGATTGCTCGCCGGTCTCCTGGTTGCCGCGGTGAGCGGTCAGCTGGCGCGCGTTGGTGCGCTGCGACGAAAAAGAGCGGCCGAAGCAAAGATGCGCGAGCGGATTAACGCGGTGGCAGAGGAAGGCGTGATCCGGCCTCTGGAGGCCGAGATGGCCGCTCACGACCAACTCTGCCGTGCCCTCGAGCGAGCCGCGGGCTGACGCCGCACCCCTAGGCCCGCCCCCCTGCGTCCATTGTTAGCCGGCCACCTGCCACCGGTGCCAGATCAACAATGGACGACCGAGCGGGCCCGCCTGAGGGTGTGTTTGTCCCTGGACCTGAAGAGGTCCGTACGGCAAGGGCGGCCATGTGGCCGCCCTTGCGGTGACTAAAACTCCGGCGTGCCGGGAGGTCTTGTTAAGGGCAGAGCGGGCTCGAGGCGAGGCTCCAGCCCTTCGCAATGCTGAGGATCTTGCCGATGCGTGTTCCTGCAATGAAGCTGGGCAGCCACTTGGTGTTGACCACGAGGTGAGTTAGGTCTCCAGCAGCCTTGAGGTTGGTCACCCGGACCGCGCTGCCAGAGTCGCCGAAGATGGCCGCTCCGTCCCAGCCAAACGCGTCCCTCTTCCACGAAAGAGCAACCCCGGCCCTCGGCGTTCCGCCGGTCCCGATGGCGAGGCCGTGGCCGTAGTGATACACGGTCTCTGGACCGGATCCGTAGTAGGCGCCGCAGGGTCCTGCAACGACCGCCATGGTCGGGCTGACCCACGAGTACAGCTCCGGACGTATCGACACGAGAGCGAAGTCATCGCCGATGCCGTTGTCGTGGTGTGCGATGACCGTGCCTATGTCGACCAGCACGGGGTTCGAGCCGCCCGGCGCCACCGTCAGCAACACAACCGACTGACCGACCTTGTCGACACAGTGGCCCGCGGTGCCGATGGCGTACGCGCCGTTCTTTCTGAAGACGAAGTTCATCGTGCAGCCGTAGGGCTCGATCATCCAGGAACCTGGCCGGATGCCGACCTCACCCGGTAGCGGGGCGTCGGTTGGTGCGGACACCGGCTCTCCCTTGGCCCTGTGCACCTTGCGGGCCAGGTCTGCGGTGTACCACGACGGGCTCTCGCCTCTCAGAGGGACCGCCCATCCGTCCTTATAGGCCACCCTCCCCGGCACCCTCCGCAGCTTCACCGAGTCCGCCGACTTACCTACCGCAGGAGTCCCCGAAGTCCCGGTCGCGACTGCGGGACTCACCATGAGACCGGCAACAACCGCCATCCCCAGGAGAGCACCAACGACCCTAGGAACGATTCGGGAGGCCGATTTGCTCCGGCCCCCGGAGATTCTTGTCATTCCCTGCATCCTTGCCCCTTTGCTAGAACGCTTGACATGGGTCTGATTGCCCAGCTCGACTATTCGCTCCGGGGCCTCCACCTCCTTCCCCGGGCGTAAGAAACGGCTCGGCGCATCGAGGCTGTGCGTCCATTGTTAGCCGGCCACCCGTGAGCGGTGCCATTCCAACAATGGACGACCGCCAAGCGCCATTCGTGTGTGGCCAATCTCGTCGACCACGTAATCGGCGTCGTGAATGACGTCCTCCCAGAAGAAGCGAAGGATCGTCCACCTCAGCCTCTCGATCGCGTTCTGGCGGCGTGCATCCCGCCGCCGAGCCGAGGTGCTGGTGTGGTACCGCCAACTGTCGAGCTCCACGCCGAGGCGCAGCGCGGGCCACGCCAGATCGAGGCGGGCCAGCGACTCGCGCCCATTGCGAATGGTGAACTGCTTTACGAAGCCATCCTGGCCCCGTTGCTGCAGGAGACGCACGAGCTTCGTCTCGGCGCCGTTCTGCGCGTGTTGCGTCAAGCCCGTCCGTTCCACCAACATCTTTCTGAGGAGGGCGGAACCGGAACGTCCCCTCCCGCCAAGACGATTGAGGCGACGCCACATGAAGGACACCGACGTGAGCCGCTGACTGAGTGCGGAGTCCAAGGCAATTTCGAGTGCCTCCTCCTTCATGACCGCGGGCAAGTCGATCAGCGTTCTGTGGACCGTCGTCACAGGAATGCCCTCGAGGTTGCTCTCATCGGCCCCTATCCAGTCCTTTGAGCGATGCACGATGACGCCTGGTGCGGTGACTTGGCGTGTGGTCGAGATCTCGACCACACCCTTCTTCACGCCTTCGAGCCCCCATAGGGCACCGGCGGAGCGATGGGAGGCTACGGCTCGAGGGCCTGCCCAGAGGCACGCAGCGAAGACCCGTTGATGCCACGACGGCGGCACGGCGCCCGAACGGTACACACCGGTATGCACGGGGATCAAGAGGCGAGAGGTCACCGCCCGGTCGATCGACGTAGGCGGAACACCTGCAGAGCATGCTTGGGCACGAGAGATGACGGCTTGTTGGTTTCGCATGACCGCGAGGCACGCTCGCTCGAGCTGGGATTCCATTCGC